>CAWITP010000004.1:0-1022151 GCA_963839055.1 uncultured Pseudomonadota bacterium
TTCGGCGTCAACTACATTTTCCGTTGGCGACAGTCATTTCTTCCGGTTCGTCGGCTTCATTATCGCTCCCCATAGCTCAGTCTGACGCCGTTTCGGCGGCAGAAGCTCCTTTCAGGTTGATTCAACTTCCGCTGAGTGGCGTCTGGCTGCAACGGCACGCTGTTCGGCTGCCTCAGCCCTCAGGCTGGGCCCTGTGAACTCCAGAACGATGGCGTGATGCACGACACGATCGATGGCCGCGGCGGTGGTCATCGGATCCTTGAAGATCTGGTCCCACTTGGAGAACACCAGGTTCGATGTGATCATCACGCTTTTGCGCTCGTAGCGCTCAGCCAGCAGGGCGAACAGCACTTCCATCTCCGCGCGGTCATGTTGCACATACCCGATATCATCAAGAGCGAGGCATTCGAAGGCATCGAGGCGCTTGAGCTCGCGAGCCAGTCGTAAGTTGCGTTTGGCATCCAGGAGGCGCTCCACCAGTCGTGCCACTGCCGTAAACAGGACCGGATGGCCGCGCTCCACCAGCGCCCGGCCCAAGGCGGCCATGACGTGCGATTTTCCCGTACCTGGCCTACCGATCAGGCAGATGTTGGTGGCACCGGTGAGGAAGTCCCCGCGCATCAGCTGGCGGATCTGCCCGCGCAGTGGTGCGGCATAGCGGTTCAGATCCAGTGTGGCGAGCGTCTTATCGCGCGGGAGCTTCGCATCCTTGAGAAGCCGTGTCATGCGCCGGTCCGCACGATCGCTGGCTTCCAGGGCTACGAGCTCGGTCAAGTATCGAACAGGATGCCATCCTTCGCTCGTGGCACGCTGCGCTAGATCTGCGTAGTGCTCGATGAAGGATGGCAGGTGCATCGCGCGCAGACGTAACCGCAGCGTCTCTTCCCCCGTGATGCTGGCCGCGTTCATGCGCTCACCGCTTCAGCGTGTCGGCCCAGCAGACGATCGTAGAGCGTCAGATCAGGCGCCGTCACGTTCAGACACGGGATCCCTTCGGGCGTGTGGGGACCGCGCACCCGAGCACGGACGGCTTCGTAGGTCGGAAGGGTTGCGCTCGAGAGTAACTCCTCAAGCACGGCCCGCACGCTCTGCTCACCATCACTGGCCGCCAAATGCAGGATCCGAACGTAATCAAGATCGGCTCGGTCGGTGCCTTCCGCGACCAGTGCATCGTAGGCGCGGCGGAACTCGAGGGTGGGGAACAAGGACTCCCGGAACACATAGCGCCGGAAGGCACCGGGCTTGCGCACCAGCGTGTGGATGATGTGCCGGTAATCGATGCGGTTGGGCTCCCGGCCGATGAGGCGTTCCATGACGGCCACGCGCTCACCTTTGTAATCGAGCTCGACGATGTCCGCATGCAGACGCACTCGCAGCTGACAGCCGATCAGCCGTGAGGACACCGAGTACGAGTGCCTGAGCACCCGCACGGCGCTGGCGCGCGAGACCGTGGCATAAAACTCACGATATGCTGGCAGTGGCCGCTGCGGCAGCGCTCGAAGTTGTGCGCGCTCTTCATCGATCCGCAACTGGCGCGTCGCATTGCGTCCCTGGATGCAGCACTCCAGGAACCCCTCATACGCATCGCGTGAGGCAAAGTCGCGCGAACCGCGCAGACGTAAACGCTGATCGATCGCGTTCTTGAGCTGACCGTTGGCAGACTCGATATCCCCGTTCTCGTGCGCGTTGCCGGGGAAGTTGCGAGAGGCGCGCAGCCCATAATGCTCCAGCAGCTCGCGGTATCGCTCGGTAAAATCTCGCCCACGGCTCTCAGGCAGCTCGTGCGTCGCGGCGGATAAGTTATCGGTGCGATGCTCGAGCGGCACGCCTCCCAGCCGCCACAGCGCCCCCTGTAGACCTGCGCTCAAGGACTCAAAGCTCTCACTCGGGCAGATCGAGGCATACTCCCAGTTCGAGTACGTGAGCACGAAGTGATACAGCAGATGCGGGAAGGGCTGGTTGGCGACCCTCACTTCCAACTCTCGCATGTCTGTGAAGTCCGATTGGCCCTGCTCACCGGCGATGTGTGTTTGCGGGAAGAACACCTCGCGATCCGGACCGCACCTGACTCGCCACGCTCTCACGCGCCGCTGCAGCGTGCGCAACTGTCCGGCACTGAAGCGTCCTGCGTAGCGCTCGTTGAGTTCCATCCAGATCGTCTTCGCCTGCAGCCCGCCATCCTGGCGCAACAGCCTCTCCACCTCCTGCCAAACCTGCTCGAACGGATCCGGGCGCGTGCGCCAGGTGTGCGGCACGCGGACCTGGGAGGGAGCCCGGCCCGAGCGGGCGTATTTGCGCGCCGTCCGCTCGCTCATCCCGGCCTTCGCTGCCGCGGTCACCTGCGGAACCCCTCGATTTATCAAAGACATGAGTAGCCTCACCTGTTCGTCTGTTACCACGCCGGCCCCCTTTTTGGAGGCCAGTACACCAGACCTTTCGTGAAGCTCGAAAACCGGCAAATCTAATTGTCGTCAGGCTGCCTGCCGCGCACGTACCCGGCGACACCTACCGGCAAATCTAATTGTCGCCAGACACCCAGTGCCGCACCGTCACCGATCAGCTGCGCGCGAAGTTTCCCAAGCTCGCCACGCTCATGAGCAGCTCCGAGTCCGATGTGCTCGCATACATGGGCTTTCCCAAAGCCCACAGCAAACAGATCCACTCTACCAACCCCCTCGCGTCTTAACGCGCAGATCAAGCGCCGCACCGATGTCGTGGGCGTCTTCCCCAACGAGCCCGCGATTACGCGGCTCGTCGGCGCATCGCTGCTCGAGCAGAGCGACGAGTGGGCGCTGCAGCGCCGCTATTGGCAACTTGAAGGCTTACAGACTCTGACCGACAATCAACCCGCTCGGCTGTCCGCCGTGGTCCGCTGAGCACGAGTCCAACCTGTCCAGAAATCACGACTCGTACACCACGATCGGGACACGATCTCCGTCAACAGAAGAACGCAGTAAAATCCGCAGAAACAGCCGGTAAACAGATGAGCGTAGAAAACGCGAAAAAAAGTGCAAAAACGCCTGGAAAACAAGGCGTTCGATCGATCGAAAAGTAGCCGTTGCACCCATGATGGAGTGGACGGAAGTCAGCAAGACAAACTGACCAAACAAGTACTTAGAACGGGCCAGAGGGCGTGTAGCACTTTTGTAGCACGGCGAAATTCCACAGGCGCCGGCCTGCCCAGCGCAAAGGTCCAAGGTGGCGCCGCGGATTTTCAGTGCCAGCGTCACACCCATTGATCGTCCGTTGTTTTGATAGCGGTAGGCGAATTACGGCTTGCACGGATCTCTCAACGGCCTCTTGTGTCTGGTGACTGCCATGGTGCTCGGTGCCCGCCTTTAGACAGAAGGAGCAGAATCCGAAAATCCCGCCACCTTGTGGCACAGGAAGCTGGCTCCCGAGATCAGGCAGGACGGGGCTCAGGAAGGTCCGGGCGAGATAGGTGATGATGGCCCGCTCCAATCGGCGGCCAATTTTTCGACTCGCGATCTCCAGATCGTATTGAGACTGCAGATTGAGCCATAGCTGGGCCGAAGTCCCGAAATACCGGGCGAAGCGCAAGGCCATCTCAGCCGTTACCGCACGGCGACGGCGCACGATCTCATTGATCGATGGTGCTGTCACAGCGAGCTCTTTTGGCCAGCTTGTATGAGCTCAGCTTGAGCGGCTGCATGAAATCATGCAGCAGGATATCGCCCGGGTGTACGGGCCGAAGTCTCTTCATCGCCATAGTCGAAGTCTCCTCCGCGCCGCCTCAGTGGCAGTCGACGATCTCGACATCGAACGCGTCTTCGTTCTTCCATCGGAAGCAGATACGCCACTGCTTGTTGATCCGGATGCTGTGTTGACCCATGCGCTCACCCGATCGATCCTTGGTTGGGAATGCCAGGGCGGCCGCCGCCATGGAGCACAAGTTCGTGCGCCTCTAGCGCATCCGCCGGAGTCAGGCATTAGTGAAGTGCTCTATTTTTTGGCAAGGCGCTTTAGGGACGCCCGGTACTTGGTTTGGATACTGTGCAGCGTCCTTTTCGAGACTTGACTTGCAGCCTGCCGCACGGGCTGGTTTGCCGTAGCGGCTCCCCGTGGACGAGCGGTCGACATACGCTTCACTTTGGCCATAGCTTCTAATGGGCCTTGAAAGCCCGCCCGCCACCAGTCACGTTGGTGAGCGTGCAATGGCTGCGCTGAGCGCTCGAAAGAACCTCAAGACGCCTTGAACAGTCCGCCCGGGATACAGGCGATATCGATGGAAGCCTAGAGCATCTGACTGGCAATCAGGTGTTCGGTCCTGATGCCACGTGCCTCCGTGCAGAGCAGGGAACAGTTGGCGAGGTGCTGATGGGTGAGAAGGCGAGAGACTCAGTGAGCTCGCATGCGATGATGGACTGCACAGATGTTGCTGATTGGATTCCCCAAATCACTGGGCTACGTCGCCTCCAATGCTTATGTAGCATTTTTGTGGCATTCTGATGATCTTTCACGACCAAGTGATGCGGATGTTGCAGTTAGTTCACCCGAGGCACTTTTGCGCAGGCGGTGGCTCGAAGTCCCATGACGGTTCCCAGCCACGCCGGCTGAAGCGCTTTAAAACCATCCTGTTGGCAGGTGGTCTTGCGTTTTGGCATGCCGTCGCTGCGGCGGGCGCCGGGGATGTTACTCAAGAGAGGGTCCTGAGCGATCAGTCCGGAGCGAGCTGGTTGGTGAAAGGCGGCGGCTTTAATCAGCAGCAGTTCAGCCCCCTAAAAAAAATAAATGACGGCAATGTAGCGAGGCTCGGATTGGCCTGGATCGCCGAAATGGACGATCCGATGGGTCTGGCATCAGAGCCAATCGTGGTGGATGGCACGATCTACATCAGCGCGCCGCGGTCGATCGTGCGCGCCGTCGATGGCGCGACCGGACGGGTCCTTTGGACATTCGATCCGCAGGTTCGCCTGGATTACTCCATGGGAAACTCCTCGGTCGCGCGCGTCAATCGCGGTGTGGCGGTGTGGAAAGGGAAAGTGTATGTGGGTACGGGGGACGGGCGACTGATCGCGATAGACGCCGCCACCGGGCGGCAGCTTTGGAGTTCTGAGGTGATCGACCCGCGCCTGAATGGCATTTCCGGCGCTCCGCGCGTGGCAGGTGGCAGGGTTTTCATCGGTCACAGCGGGTCAGACGAACAGGTGCGGGGATCCATCGCTGCTTTCGATGCGGAGAGCGGCAAACTGCTGTGGCGTTTCTGGACGGTGCCGCGAGATCCGGCGCTGGGGTTCGAATCGCCGGCCATGGCGGCGGCCGCGAAGACGTGGTCGGGATCGGATTGGTGGAAACAGGGTGGGGGAGCGGTCTGGGACCCGATTACCTACGATCAGAAGACGGGCCTGTTGCTCTTTGGCACCTCCAAAGCGTTTCGCGGCGGGGGAGCAGACGGGCAAGTCATGAGCGGTGGCACGAAGCTTTATTCGGGAAGCATCGTGGCGGTGCACGCAGACTCCGGTGAGTACGCTTGGCACTTTCAGACCAGTACACCTCAACGCCAGACTGAAAACTTTCATATTGTGCTGGGTGACATCGAGCTCGGCGGGCGCCCGCGACACGTAGCGATGAGCTCTGCGCGCAATGGCACATTCTATGTGCTGGATGCTGCGACCGGAGCGCTGATCAGTCAGCATCCACTGGTGCAGCAGGGTTGGGCTGGGACGCGAATGGCCTATCCCGGCATTGTCGTCAACGGCGTAGAGGACTGTAGTGGAAACTGCTTCGGCGTTCGCAACTGGTGGCCGATGAGTTTCAACCCGGTTACCAGGCTGATGTACATCCCTGTGATGGATCGACGCAGCCACCCAGCCAAGCAGGCGGATGCGCTGCCTATGGTGGGTCGGCTGCTCGCCTGGGACCCTGAGGCACAGCAAGCGCGGTGGCAGGTCGAGTATCCCGTCATGGTCAACGGCGGCGTTCTCTCGACGGCCGGTAACCTCGTGTTTCAAGGTCAGGGAGGCGGTGAATTTGCTGCCTTCGCGGCTGATAGTGGTCGGAAACTCTGGTCAGTGCAGACAGGCTCCGCGATCAATGCGGTACCCGTAACCTACCAGCTTGCAGAGCAACAGTTCGTAATCATACCTGTTGGCTGGGGAGGCGCCTTTCGGCTTTGGTCTCCATCTACGATGAATGTCACTCCGCAATCCAAATACGGACCTTCGCGCCTGGTCGCATTCAGACTTGACGGCAAGAGCTTTCCAGTTCCGCAGATCAAGCCGCCGCCAGTACCGCGACCCCCTGAAACCGCTTACACGTCAGAACAGGTACGGCGCGGCGCAGCACTCGCTGATGCTCACAATTGCACGGACTGCCATTCACCGGGTTTCGACGGTGCTGGTCGTTGGGTGTTGGACGGCGGCATTCCGGATCTGCGGTACATGCCCACACAGGCCCACGCGGAATGGAATGCGATCGTGCTGGTTGGCTCGCATCGTCAACAGGGGATGATGCCTTTTGGCGTGCCCTCGCAGGTGCCAGCCATGGAGGCTCTTAGCGTAGCGGAAGCGGACGACATCCACGCTTACGTGCTGGATTGCGCCTGGCGAGCGTACCGACAGCAGCATTAGCTGGCCGTTGATTGCAGTCTGTCGGGAGCAAGACTACTCACCGTGAACTTGGCCCTCGTTCGTTCGAAAGCTTCGACCCCCTAATTGTTCAGTTCCACTCGCGCCCGGTGTCCATGAGAGCGTGCTAACTTTGCGTCGCAGGTGATTAGCGTGCAATCCAAGTGCCCGTTGCGCAGGCGTTCGCGAATCTCGTGCGCGTAGGCTACTCAGCGATTCTTCAAACTTCACCCATTCCGCGGAGCGACTCATGCCTTTTTCATCCGGCTGAGATGCGGGAAGTCTGCTACCGACAGGCCATGGACTATCAATCAGCTTTTCCCGCCAGGTGATTGGGGAAGAGCGATTTGATCAGAGCCTTTGAATGCCTTCTTTACAACCAAAGAATCCATCGTTGACCGTCGGGTCGGCTGTGAAGTGGCGGTCAGTCAGCGTCTCGTATTGCGCCATCGAAGACAGCTTGAAGCGTATGACGTAGTCGCAATGTCCTGCGACGTACTCGCAGTCCAGCACTTGTGGCAGGGGCTAGCATCGCCCGTCGAAACGCGGCGTGGCCGTCCGGCGTATCACGTTCGAGGGTGACTAACGCAAGGACAATGATCCGTTCGCCGAAAGCCTCAGGGTTGATGATGGAGACATCGGCGACGATGGTTCCGTTGCGTCGCAGCGCGTCTATCCTTCGGCGACAGGAAGATGCAGAGATCGACACCATCTCGGCCATCTGCTGGCAGGTGAGCAGATTGTTGGACTGCATGATCGCTAGGATTTTTTCGTCGACACGATCCAGGCGTTTCAAGTTGGCCGCCGTCTGGACTAATGCTTTGGTAAATTCTGCCAGTCTCGGGCTCTGGCTGGCGATTTACGCCACAATACGGTGGTTTGGGGGGCTGAGCACCAGCGGCCCCCGTAAACTTATGAGCCTGTGTTCAATCGATCCGGAGGTCGCATGAGTTCGCCCCCTTTTATGAACGGCACCCTGGCGGTTCACGGCGGTGAGGAGCGCGCGATGCTTGGCGCTGCCCAGGTGCCCATATTCCAGAGCGCAGCATTCGCCTATGCAGACGTCGAGGCATGGCAGTCGGTAGCGCTGGGAACAGTTGCGGGTCACATCTACAGCCGTAACAGCAACCCGACCGTAGCGGTTTTCGAAGAGAAAGTTCGGCTGCTCGAGCGTGCTGCCGCGGCCACTTCCTTTTCCAGTGGCATGGCGGCGATCTCCAATACTCTGTTCGCTCTACTGCGCCCTGGCGATCGTGTGGTATCCGTAACGGATACTTACGGCGGCACGTCGAAGATCTTTCTCGATTTCCTGCCGGAGATGGGGATCAAGGTTGATCTGGTGGACACCGGAGATCACGCCAAACTGGATGCCGCGATTGCTCAGGGTTGCAAGGTGGTCTATCTGGAGACCCCCACAAATCCCACGTTGAAAATTGTGGACTTGCGCCGAGCGATTGCGGCCGCGAAGCGCGTCAAAGCGATAACCGTGGTAGACAACACCTTTGCGACGCCGATCAACCAGCAGCCAATAAGCCTGGGAGCCGATCTTGTCGTTCATAGCGCGACCAAGTTCCTGGGTGGTCATGATGATGCAATGGGCGGCATTTTGGCTGGACGTTCGGATCTCGTGCCAAAGGTGCATCACTATCGCGAAATCAATGGGGCTTGCCTGAGTGCGATGTCGGCTTACCTCCTGCTACGCGGCTTGAAGACGCTCGAATTGCGAGTTGCGCGCCAGAATGCAACCGCGCTTTCTATGGCAACGTTCCTGCGCGCACATCGTTCAGTTGAATCGGTGTTTTACCCCGGTCTCGAATCACATCGCGACCATGCCATCGCAGCAAGTCAGATGTCGGGGTACGGCGGTGTATTGAGCTTTGCGCTGAAAGGCGGTAGCGACGCCTCCACACGCTTTCTGAATGCTCTGCAGCTGGCGCAACGCGCGGCCAGTCTTGGTTCTGTCAATACTCTGGCCGGGCCCCCGCGCACAACGAGTCACGTCGAATGCTCGCCAGAGGAGCGCGCCCGCCTCGGAATCCCGGAGTCTCTGGTCCGGTACTCCTGCGGGATCGAGAATTTCGAGGATTTGCGCATGGATGTGGATCAGGCGCTTAGTCATGCTTAGCTCATGCGCAAAAGTGGCCGCCCAGCGGAACTGATATGACCGAGAGTAAGGATAAATCAGTGTCTGCACGCAAGTAGAGCGCGGATGCTGCGAGAGTTGTCCTAACAGGACACCGCGTTTGAATAGAGCCTTCGCGCGGCGCGGCCTATTGAATACTCGTCTCACCTATATTGTGCGACAAAGCAAGACCGAACTGACAGTTCGGGCCCCGGCTCTTGTCCAGTTGCTTTGGTGTGTCGCTGTGTCAATCGTCGCGGCACCTCAATGCTGATTTCCCAAGAATGCGCATCAATTCCCACTAATACGCGATAATACCGACCTAGATGATCTATTATTGTTCCTAGGTAACACTATTAACATATTGAATAGATTAATAAATTGTGCGCCGATGATGGATTGGACGGACCGTCATTGCCGGTATTTTCTGCGCGGCTTTGCGCCCAACGTGTTGCTGTATACCGAGATGATCACCGCCGCCGCCATTGTCCGTGGCGATCGCGCGCGGCTTCTGCAGTTTCATCCGCAGGAGCATCCATTGGCCTTGCAACTCGGCGGCAGTGACCCGGCGGAACTCGCCATGGCTGCGAGGGTAGGCGAGGAGGCCGGTTATGATGAGATCAATCTGAACTGTGGCTGCCCGAGTGACCGCGTCGCGAGCGGCTCCTTTGGCGCAGCTCTCATGCTCGAACCTGCAAGAGTCGCCGATTGCGTGGCTGCCATGCGTGCCACTGTTCGCGTGCCGGTCACCGTGAAGATGCGAATCGGCGTTGTGGTGAGCGCATCGGCCCCGCATCGGCTGCACGCGACCCGGCGAGGAAGTCTCAGTGAGTTTGATGAACGCGACTATGAGGCGTTGCATCGATTTGTCGATCTCGTTGCACAGGCGGGATGCCATGTGGCGATCATCCATGCGCGTAAGGCCGTATTGGGCGGACTGTCCCCCAAGGAGAACAGAGAGATTCCGCCATTGCGATACGATGTCGTGCGTCAGATCAGGAGCGCTTTCCCAGGATTGCCGGTCGTCGTCAACGGCGGCCTGCGCGACACCGCGGCGGTCCTGGGCGCTCTGGGCTGGTGTGATGGTGTCATGTTGGGCCGTGAGGCATACCACCGACCCTATGTGCTCAGCGAGGTGTACGCGGCTCTGTATCCCACAGCACCATCACATTTTTTGAGCCGCGAGGCGCATCTTGAGCGTATGGCGCAGTACGCAAGAGATGAGATCCGACGCGGCTCGCGCCTCGCGGCGATCACCCGCCACATGTTAGGTCTTTACGCGGGTAAACCCGGCGCGCGCGACTTTCGGCGGTTTCTCAGCGAGGGATCGCGCGCAGCGGGCGCCGGGGCCGAGCTGCTGACGGCCGCCGGCACGGTTGCGGCGGCGGCATCGTCCGCTCTTCCCGTGTGAGTTCTCTCAGCTGACCACCCTGAGCTTCGCGGTGGCAACGCAGCGGGCCAAATACGGTCGACCCTGGGTGGCCATATTTTATGGTGTGGTGCCGTTGTTTTATGGCGCTGCGTCTGGTGCGCCCGCAAACTTCGCATCGTACGCGTCCGCGGGTGCGGAATGGCAATTGCTTACCGAAGGCGGTGATGACAGCAGCGAGATGTGACGCCGGGGCGCGAAGCTGCGCAGCGATCACTTTGCTGCTGCTCCTGCTTGGCGGCGTCGCCGTGCGTGCAGAGGATTTGCCCGCCAGGCTCGGGCTGAAGAGCGGGCGCGACATCTACCAGGCGGCATGTGCTGCGTGTCATGGTCAGCACGGTGAGGGTACGCCGACCGAGCAGGCCGGCTTCGATCAACCCTCGACGTTTCCGCATTTCAATAAATGCAATGAGAGCCTGCCGGAATACACGCGTGATTACAAAGCGGTGATTTTGCAAGGGGGCGCGGCGCGAGGGTTCTCGCATATCATGCCGTCTTTCTCGGGCGTGCTCACCCCCCAAGAGGTAGACGCGGTAGTCAGGTACCTGCGCAGTTTGTGCAAGGAGCCGGGGTGGGCTCCCGGCGAGCTCAATGTGCCCCGAGCACTGCTCACCGAGAAAGCTTTCCCCGAGAGCGAGACTGTCCTGACGAGCCGGATCAACACTTCCGGCACTGCAGGAGTGATTAATGAATTGGCCTATGAGCGTATTCTCGGTAAGCGTGACCAGCTCGAGGTCGCCGTGCCCTTTGACTGGGCACGTCAGGAGAATGGCGCCTCAGCCGGTGGTATCGGCGATATCGCGCTCGGAGTGAAGCATGTGTTGTTCGCGGACTTGCAGGCAGCAGAGGATGCGCCGCTGTCCTCGGGTACGGGCAGCATTCTGAGTGTGCAAGGTGAGGTGCTGTTGCCGACGGGCAGCTGGCGGCATCGCTTCGGTAACGGCGAACCCGGTTTCGGGGTATTCGCAGCATACGACCAGCTATTTGCAGCGCAGAGTTTTCTGCAGCTGCAGGGCGGCGCCGAACTGCCCCTGCATGCGACCCACGCGGCGCGCTCCGCGTATCTGCGCAGTGCATTAGGCAAAACATTTACGCAGGGGCCTTGGGGTGAGCGTTTGTGGACGCCGATGATCGAGCTGGTCGCGAATCATGAGCTGACCGCAGGGGCAGCCACGGACTACGACGCGGTGACGGAAGTGCAGGTGACCCTCAGCCGGCGTCAGCATGTGATCGCATCACTAGGTTATGACGTTCCGCTGAACGACACCGCTGGCCGCTCCCGTCAGATTGCCTTCTACGTATTGTGGGACTGGTTCGACGGAGGCCTCTTCGAGGGCTGGTAGATGATAGCGGCGGGCAGGCTTCGCGGACGGTGGGTGCGGCGGCTGGTAGTCGCTGCGCTGTTATGCCGCTGTGCGATTGCGTCTTGCGACGATGCGCAACCCACCATGCCGAATCACGATCGCTCGCTAGCTCGGACGGCAGGAACCGCAACCTTCCAGAGTTCCGATCGGTGTCTCGCCTGCCACAACGGCCTCTTCAGCGAGCGTGGCGAAGATGTGTCGATTGGCATCGACTGGCGCACCTCTCTCATGGCGAACTCGGCGCGTGATCCCTATTGGCAGGCGAGCGTGCGTCGCGAGACCCAGGAGCACGCGGTCGCCAGCGAGGTCATCCAGGATGATTGCTCGATCTGTCACATGCCGATGGCGCGTTATCTGGCCAGGCAGTCTGGTCATCCGGCCAGGGTGTTCGAGCACCTGCCGATGCGTGCCGGAGCAGACCGCGAGGCTTCCGACGGCGTGTCATGCTCGGTCTGCCATCAGATCCGCCCGGACAATCTGGGCACGGAAGAAAGCTACAACGGTCAGTTCGTCGTGCATGGGGCTGGCGCCGACGGTGCGCATCCGGAGTTTGGACCTTTCGACATCGACACCGGGCTGATGCAGGTGATGCGCAGCTCGAGTGAGGGTTATGAGCCGATGCGTGGCGATCACATCCGCGCCTCGGAGCTCTGCGCGACGTGTCATACCCTTAAAACCAACGCGCTTGCCCCGGACGGCGCAGTGATCGGCACACTGCCCGAACAGATGCCATACCAGGAATGGCTGCACAGCGATTATCGCGACCAGCGTTCCTGCCAGTCCTGTCACATGCCTGCCGTTGAAGGTCAGGCGCCTATCACGCACGTTCTCGGACAGCCGCGCATCGGTATGGCACGCCATGAATTCGTTGCGGCCGACTTCATCATGCAGCGGCTGTTCAGTCAGCATGCGCAAGAGCTCGGCGCGGTGGCACCGGCGCAGGAGTATGCAGCGGCCGCCGATCGCACTGAGCGTTACCTGCAGTCTGCCGCGGCGCGTGTGCGCCTGAGCACACCACAGCTCGTGGCGGGACGCCTGGAGAGTCAGATCGACGTGGAAAATCTGGGGGGACACAAACTACCGACGGCTTTCCCGTCACGACGGGCTTGGCTTCACATCCTGGTGACGAATACGCACGGGGAGCGTGTGTTCGAGTCCGGTGCCCTGCGCGCTGACGGCGCCATCGAGGGCAATCCCAACGATGCGGATCCAGGCCGTTATGCGCATCATCTGCAGGAAATCCGCGAGCCGGGGGACGTACAGATTTATGAGTCAATCCTCGGCGACGCCCACGGCGCGGTCACCACCGGTTTGCTCTCCGCGGTGCGTTACCTCAAGGACAATCGCCTGCTGCCGCATGGCTTTGACAAGACCACCGCGGATCGGGAGGTCGCCGTGCAGGGCGCCGCGCAGACCGATCCGGGGTTCAGCGGCGGCGGCCATCGGATCAAGCTGTCGGTTGACACCGCAGGCGCCTCCGGACCGTTTGAGGTCGAGGTCGAGCTGCGCTATCAGCCCATCGGTTATCGCTGGGCTGAGAATCTGCGCCCCTTCAAAACCGCTGAAACCGCGCGCTTCACGGGCTACTTTCAATCCGAGGCGTCGCACTCGGCGACCACGTTGGCGAGTGCCCGGGCCCGCTCTCCGTGAGCTTGCTAGCGAGCGCGAAGCGCTCGCGTATAATCCCCGTAATCGCTTGAGTGGCCGGGAGTTTGCGCCGACCTGGTGTCGGTCGCATCTGCATGGGAAAGGACATCGAACTCGCCATCCTGTTTGCCGACGTCGTAGGCTCGACACGACTGTATGAGCAGATGGGCGACCTGCGGGCGCGGGATATGGTCTCCATCTGCATCGATGTCATGCGGAGCGCCACCGAGCAACGCCATGGCACCGTGATCAAGACCATGGGCGATGAGGTCATGGCGACCTTTCCCAGCGCAGACGACGCCTTGAACGCAGCCGCACAGATGCAGCAGCAGATCTCCTCGCATGCGCAGCTGAAAGTGGACAACCAGGCCGTGGCGATCCGCATCGGCTGTCATTTCGGACCGGTCGTGCTGGAGGCCCGCGATGTCTTCGGGTCCACGGTGCACACCGCCAATCGCATGACGAGCCAGGCCAAGGCCAATCAGATCATCACCACGGCGGCGACGGTGGAGCGTCTCTCACCGGAGTGGCGCGCCTCGTGCCGTCAGATCGACGTGGCGACCCTCAAGGGGCAGGGGAGTGAGGTCACGCTGTACGAGGTGTTGTGGCAGTCCGAGGATGTCACCAGCATGGTGCCGGCCATCGCGCTCAATTCGCGCCCGGTGCGGTTGATGCGCCTGCGCCTGCAACATCAGGATCGCGAGGTGCTCCTCGATGAGCAGCATTCGAGCATCACCATCGGCCGCGCCGACGACAACGACGTGGTCATCAAGGGCAATCTGATCTCACGTCTGCATGCACGGATCGAGATCAATCGCAGCAAGTTCGTGCTGATCGATCAGAGCACCAACGGCACCTTCGTGCAGACCGAGGACGGTGAGGAATCCTTCGTCAGGCGCGACAGCCTGCAGATCAAGGGCGAAGGGATGATCGGACTCGGCCGGCTACCCGAGCAGGACTCTCCGCAGACGATCCGCTTCGTCTGCGAAGACCACTGATACCCGCCGGTAACCCGGTGGTCCTCAGCTGCCGAGCCGTCTCTCGATTCGCTCCAGCTGTTGCAGCATCTCAGGGGGCAACCGCTCCCCGTAGCGTTGCAGGTAGCTGCGGATCTCTGCCGCTTCCTGGGTCCACAGCTGCCGATCGATACTTAGAAGTCCGCGCAGCTCGGCCTCGCCGATCTGCAACCCTTCCGTGTTGAGGTCCTGGGATCGAGGCAGGTAGCCGATGGGACTCTCCTCGGCATCCACAGATTGCGCGCAGCGTCGCAGCATCCACTCGAGCACCCGCAGGTTCTCGCCGAAGCCCGGCCAAAGGAATTTCCCCTGCTGATCGCGGCGGAACCAGTTGACGTGAAAGATCCGCGGCGGACGCGTCAGTTTGGCCCCGAGATCGAGCCAATGCCGCCAGTAGTCACCGAAGTTGTAACCGCAGAAGGGCTTCATGGCCATGGGGTCGCGGCGCACGACGCCTGCCTGACCGACCATCGCCGCCGTGGTCTCGGAGGCCACCGAAGCGCCGACCAGCACGCCGTGTTGCCAGTCGTAAGCTTCGTAAACTAGCGGTGCTACGTCCCGGCGCCGCCCGCCAAACACGAGCGCACTGATGGGCACCCCCTGTGGATCTTCCGAGCGATGTGAATAGCTGGGGTTGCGGCGCGCGGAGACGGTAAAGCGTGAGTTGGGATGCGCGGCCGGCCCGCGCGCCGGATCGTATGGTCGGCCCTGCCAGTCCGTTACCGGCTGGCCGTGCTGCAGGCCTTCCCACCACGGCTGATTGTCTGCCGTGAGCGCGACATTGGTGAACAGCGTATCGCGCCGGATCATGTCGTAGGCATTGTGGTTGGTCTGCGGGTTGGTGCCCGGGACCACGCCGAAATAGCCCGACTCGGGATTGATGGCCCAGAGGCGCCCATCCGCTCCGGGGTGCAGCCAGGCGATGTCATCCCCCACCGTGAAAACCTTCCAGCCCGGCAGTGATGCCGGTGGAATGAGCATCGCGAGGTTGGTCTTGCCGCAGGCGCTGGGAAAGGCACAGGCGAGGTAATGAGTCTCACCCGCCGGATTCTGCAGACCCACGATCAGCATATGCTCGGCCAGCCAGCCTTCGGTGCGCGCCTGCCAGCTGGCGATGCGCAGGGCATGGCATTTCTTGCCGAGGAGCGCGTTGCCTCCGTAGCCCGAGCCGTAGCTCTCGATGCTCAACTCGTGCGGGAAGTGCATGATAAAACGGCGTTCCGGATCGAGCTCGCCGATCGAATGCAGACCGTGAACGAACGTGCCTTCGCGCGCGATGCGTTCCAGCGCCGCACGTCCCATGCGCGTCATGAGCGACATGTTCAGTACCACGTAGGGGCTATCGGTGATCTCCACTCCGCAACGCGACAGGGGTGAGCTCAGCGGGCCCATGCAGTACGGCACCACATACAGGGTGCGGTTCTTCATGCAACCGCGGAACAGATTGCGCATCTTCGCGTGCGCCTCGCCCGGCTCCATCCAGTTGTTGTTGGGTCCGGCATCTTCCTGTCGCGGCGTGCAGATATAAGTCAAGTGCTCGACGCGCGCGACGTCATTCGGCTGACTCCTCGAGAGGTGACAGCCCGGAAACTGCTCGCGGTTCAGGCTGATCAGCTCCCCATCGCGCAGCATCTGCGCGGTGAGCTCGCGGATTTCGCGTTCCGAGCCATCGCACCAGTGCACGGCTCGCGGCTGGGTCAGCTCGCGCACCGAGCTCACCCACCCGGCAACCTCCGGGCTGAGTTCAGAAAGCGGGGTCAACAGGTGAGCAGCAGTGGCCATGGGCTATCCTCATCAGATCGCGGCCTGCATCCGGGCCGTTTCCGGCTCCCGGGACTCAGCCGGCTTCTTCTGGCTCGCATAATTATAGCGCTCCACCACCCGCCCCCCGCAGGGATAGGACAATGTACGCCCATCTGTTCTGTAACCGTACGTCACGCCGGCTCCGGTTGGGGCCATCGCCCCGCAAAAGGCGGCTCGACACTCCCCAGCTGCTTCGGTAGCGTTCCTGCGATGCAGGATCTGCAGGACATTTTCGGCCCCCAAGGGCCACTGGCCGCCGCTTTCCCCGATTTCCGAGTGCGGCGGCAGCAATGGCGAATGGCAGAACGCATCGCGGCCGCGGTGGCTGAGGCGCAGGTCCTGACCGTCGAGGCCGGTACCGGGACCGGCAAGACGTTCGCATATCTTGTGCCGGCGCTGCTATCGGGCCGCCGTGTGATCATCTCCACCGGCACGCGTACGTTGCAGGACCAGCTGTTCTCCAAGGACGTACCGCTGGTCGCGGCAGCGCTGGGACGACCTGCAAAAATTGCACTGCTGAAGGGACGCAGCAATTACCTCTGTCAACATCGGCTGGCATTGGCCCAGGAGCCTGCCGAGCAGCTCTCCCTCATCGGCGCGGCCGCCACGTCGGGACGCATGTTGCAGCGGGTAGGCGAGTGGGCGCGCACCACGCGAAGGGGAGATCTGGCGGAGCTGCGCGGATTGTCCGATTCGCATCCGGTATGGCCGCTGGTCACGTCATCGCGCGAGAACTGCCTGGGTCAGCGCTGTAGCCATCTTGCCAGGTGCCACGTGCTGGCTGCCCGCCGCGAGGCGCTCGATGCAGACATCGTCATCGTCAACCACCATTTGTTGCTCGCCGATCTGGCGCTGAAGGAGGATGGCTTCGGGGATCTGCTCGGCACCGCAGATGCCATCATCCTCGACGAGGCGCATCAGATACCTGATCTGGCTACGCAGTTCTTCGGCGCCAGTGTCGGCAGCCGTCGCATCGAGGGGCTGATCCGGGATACGCAGCTCGAGCTGGCCGCAGCCGGTACGGCGGAGCTGCGCGATGCCCTGAAGCAGCTGGAAGAAGCGCTACAACAACTCACCGCCGCCATCGGTAACCGGCCAGGCCGCATCAGCTGGCCCGCACGACACCCGGTACTGGAGGACGGGGTCGATAGCCTCGCGCATGCGTTGCAGAGGCTGCAGCAGCAGTTACAAGGCCTGGACGCCGAAGGCGCCGCGGGGGCGCTGTGCGAGCGCGCCGCCGATGCCGCGGCCGGTCTCGAGCGCATCAGCGCCGTAGATGTTCTTGAGGGGGCGCGGGCAGTGGAAGTCACACCGCGCGGATTCACGCTCAGCCTGATGCCATTTGATATCGCCGCCAGGTTTCAGGCGCTGCTCGCCGCACGCCGCTGCTCCTGGATCTTTACCTCCGCCACCCTATCCATCGGTGATGACTTCAGCCATTTCGCTCAGCGGCTCGGGCTTGCGCAGAGCGCCACTCTCAAAATCGACAGTCCATTCGACTACGAGCGGCAGGGACTGTTATATCTGCCTGCCGGCTTGCCCGAGCCTGCAGCCCCGGGTTACACCGCGGCAGTCATCGACACCGCCGTTGCGCTGATCGATGCGTCCTGTGGCGGCGCCTTCGTACTTTTCACGAGTCATCGTGCTCTGACCCAGGGCGCGGAGTTGTTGCGTGCAGCCTGGCGGCGCCGCGCGCTCGCAGAGGGGGCCGCACAGGCGGAGCCTTACCGGCTTTTCGTCCAGGGAGAAGCGCCGCGTGAGCGGTTGCTGCGCGAATTTCGCGAGGACGGCAACGCCGTGCTCCTGGGTACGACCAGCTTTTGGGAGGGAGTGGATGTCAAGGGCGAGGCGCTGCGCCTCGTCGTCATCGAAAAGCTGCCCTTCGCATCCCCTGACGATCCCCTGGTCCGCGCGCGTATCGAGTATCTGCAGGCGAACGGTGGCCATCCCTTCCGCGACTATCAGCTTCCTGAAGCGGCACTTTCGCTAAAGCAGGGTGTCGGACGCCTGATCCGCAGTGAAGAGGACTTCGGCGTGGTCGCAATCTGCGACCCCCGGCTCACCGGCCGGGGCTACGGGCGCACTTTTGCCGCCGCGCTGCCGCCGATGACCGTCACAGGCGATCAGCAGCAGGCCATCCGTTTTCTGCGCAAGCATGTCAAAAGGTTGCCAGTCGTACGCGCCGAGGCGGTGTGAAACTGCTCGGCATCGATACCGCGACGGAAGGGTGCTCGGCCGCCCTCCGGATTGACAGCGAGTTACGCTCGCGCTCGGCAGAGAGCGAGCGCGGGCATGCCGAGCGCATTCTGCAGATGGTCGATGAGTTGTTCGCCGAGTGTGGCGTGGGGCTGGGGAGCCTCGATGCCATTGCTTTTGGTCGCGGGCCCGGTTCGTTCACCGGCGTGCGACTCGCGGCGAGTGTGACCCAGGGTCTCGCCTTCGGTGCCGGCCTGCCGGTGATCCCGATTTCCGATCTGCAGGCCGTGGCACAGCAGCTGTGGCGAGGCGCGCATCCGGGCGAGCCGTCGCAGCCCCCGCCGTGCGTACTGGTCTGCAACGACGCCCGCATGCAGGAGGTGTACTGGGGCTGCTATGCGCGCGGGGACAACGGCCTCATGAAGCCGGTCGGCACCGAGCACGTGGCGCCGCCCGACCGTGTTACCGTGCCGAGCGACTGGCACAGCTTTGCGGGAGCCGGGCGGGGCTTCGCTGTGTACGAGGGGCTGCGCACGCGTTTCTCGCCACGCCTCAATTTCCTGGCGGAACGACTGCTGCCGGATGCGCGTGAGGTGGTCCAGCTGGCCGCCGCGGAATATCAGGCCGGTCGGATGGTTGGCGCGGAATACGCGCTGCCGGTTTATCTGCGCGATGACGTCGCGCGGCCGCAGGCGCGATAACTCGCTCGTATGGCCAACCCGATGCGCGGGCAGGTGTGCGCGGCGCTGATCGGCCCCCCCCGCCGCCATGACATTTAGATGTCAGGGACGCCGATCGTCATGAATCTGCAACATGCGCACTCTGTAATACGCGCGGCCCCGTAAAGGCGACCCATGCCCGTTAAACAGGTTCTGATCATCGAGGATGAGCGTCCGATTCGCGAGATGATCGCCTTCGGACTGAAGCGCGCCGGATTCGAGGTGCGTGAGGCAGAAGACTGCCGCACCGGCCGCGCGGCCCTGGCCGACCAGCGTCCGGATCTGGTGCTGGTGGACTGGATGCTGCCCGATATGAGTGGCCTTGAGCTGACTCGCGCCCTGAAACGCGACCGCGAGACACGCGAGCTGCCGGTCATCATGCTCACGGCCCGGGCCGAGGAGGGTGACAAGGTCGCAGGCCTCGAGGGCGGCGCGGATGACTATGTCACCAAGCCCTTCTCGCCACGTGAGCTGCTCGCGCGCATCAACGCCGTGCTGCGCCGTTCCGCCGGCAATGGCAGCGACGAATTAATCGAGTTCGAGGGCCTCGCGCTCGATCAGGCCAGCCATCGCGTCGTGGTGGCCGACCGGACCGTTGCCCTGGGGCCGACTGAGTACCGGATGCTGGAGTTCTTCATGACGCACCCGGAGCGCGTCTATACCCGTGACCAGCTGCTGGACCGGATCTGGGGCGGCAACGTCTACGTTGAAGAGCGCACCATCGATGTGCACATCCGCCGCTTGCGCAAGGCGCTCGAGGAATTCGGGTACGATCGCTTCGTGCAGACCGTGCGGGGCTCGGGCTACCGTTTCTCGGCACGGACGCTTTAAGCAGCCATCGAGTTGATCCTTTCAATGCAACCAGGGACGCAGGCGTGGTGGTTTGCGGCGGGGCGCATGCTCGCCACCATGCTGTTGGGCCTGCTCGCGGGCTGGCTGCTCGGCAATGCCTGGATTGGCTTGGGCGTAGCGCTGGCGCTGCACCTCGGCTGGCAGCTGCTCAACCTGTTCCGCCTCGAGTGGTGGTTGCGGCATCGCAGCTTTGCCGATCCACCCGATGTCGGCGGCGTGTTTGGCGAGATCATCAACCAGATCGTGCGCCTGCACCGCCGCAAGCGCTTCCACAAGCAGCGCTTCGTGCAGCTCATGCGCCAGTTGCAGCGCTCCACGGCCGCGCTGCCGAATGGCGTGGTCATTCTGAATGCGCAACGGGAGATCATCTGGTTCAACCGCATGGCGGCGCGCCTGCTGGATCTGCGCCGCACGGTGGATCTCGGGCTGCGCATCGAGAACCTGCTGCGGCAGCCGCAGTTCGCGCGTTATCTCGAGATCGGCGATTTCGCCAATCCGACGGTCATCCGCAGCAGCTCGGTGGTGGAGAACTATCTGTCGCTGCAGATGGTGCCTTATGGCGAGGGGCAGCAGCTGCTGCTGGTCAGCGATGTCTCGCGCCAGATGCGCCTGGAGGCCATGCGCAAGGATTTCGTCGCGAATGCCTCGCATGAGTTGCGCTCGCCACTGACCGTCATCTCCGGCTACCTCGAAACCCTGAGTCAGGATCCTGCCCTCGATCGGGACCTGCAGGGACCTGTCACGGAGATGCGTCGCCAGGCGGAGCGGATGACCGCAATCATCCGTGATCTGCTCGAGCTGTCGCGCCTGGAGGAGACTGACGAGATACTCGGTGGTGAGCCGCTGGACGTCGCAGCCCTGCTGTCGCTGCTGAAGAAAGATGCGCTCGCGAGGCCGGTCCGGCCGCGTGAGGTGCGCATCAGAGTGGACTCCGATGCACAGCTGATCGGTGATGAGCCGGAAATCCACTCTGCCTTCTCCAACCTGGTGGACAATGCCGCCAAATACACTCCACCGGACGGCTCCATGGAGATGCGCTGGTGGGTCGACGAGGAGGGTGGTCACTTCTGCGTGAGTGACACCGGGATTGGTATTCCTGCGGAGCTTATCCCGCGGCTGACCGAGCGCTTCTATCGTGTCGATGCCGGACGCTCGCGGGCGACGGGAGGCTCGGGACTGGGACTGGCCATCGTCAAACACGTGTTGCAGCGACACGGTGCAGAACTCGAGGTGCAGAGCACCTTAGGTCAGGGCAGTCGCTTCACCTGTCATTTTCCGGCGGCTCGCCTGCAGGCGCCGCCTGCCCGCACCGCGAGCAGCGCTGCCGTCTAATCCCCGTCTAATCCCCGTCTAATCCCCGCGATCCGGCATCAGATTTCGGGCGTAAGTCCCTATCTCATAAATACTTCTCTGGACTGTCATCGCAGCGACACATGCGCCGCCGACCCTGTTCCGCATGAGAAAAGGGCCCGCGCAACCGTTCCGCGTACGTACCCTGTTCTTGTCGGATATTCATCTTGGATACCGTCGGGCGCGGGTGCTGGAACTCGCCGAGTTCCTGCAGGGCATTGAGGCTGAGCAGCTCGTGCTGGTGGGCGACATTATCGATGTGCTGAGCCTCAGCGATCAGTTCTTCTGGTCCGCCGGGCACACCGGTGTCGCGCGACAGTTGCTTGCCAAGCGCCGTTCCGGGACGCGCCTGGTGTACATCCCCGGCAACCATGACGCGAGCCTGGGTATGCTGGCCGAGCTGCTGGCGGGGCAGTTTGAAGTACACCGCGAGTGGGTTCACCGCACCCGGCGGGGACAGCGGCTGCTGGTGCTGCACGGTGACAGGTTCGACGGCCTGCTCAGCTGTTCCCCCTGGCTCACGCGGCTGGGCGATGCCCTTTATTACATAGCGGTCGCCGTGAGTCATGCTGTGAATAACGCGCGCCGCGTGTTGCGCAAGCCTTACTGGCCGCTCGCCGAGCGGATCAAGCTGGGGATCACCGCCAGCGTGCGCTACATTGAGCGCTTCGAGCACACCGCCGCCCGTCATGCGCGCAACGCAGGCTATGATGGCATCGTGTGCGGACACATCCACCGCGCCAACCTGTGCCAGATTGAAGGCACGACGTATTGCAACACCGGGGACTGGGTTGAATCCTGCTCAGCACTGATCGAAACCCTGGACGGCGACCTGCAGTTGCTGAGGTGGCCAGATGGTCGGTATCCGGCGCGCCGCTCGACGACGCGGCTGGTCATGGATGCCGCTTGAAGATTGCAATCGCGACTGACGCCTGGGATCCACAGACCAACGGCGTCGTCACCACCCTCAAGGCGACGATCGCCGAACTCAGTGCGCGCGGCCACGAAGTGCGCGTCATCTCGCCTCAGGGGCGCCTCAGCATTGCGGCGCCGAGCTACCCGGAGATCCGTCTGGCCCTGGCGCCCGGCTGGCAGATCGCGCGGCAGATTCGTGATTTCCGCCCGCACGCCATCCATGTGCCCACGGAGGGTCCGATCGGGATGGCGACGCGCCGCTATTGTCGCCGTCACGGGCTGCCCTTCACGACCTCCTATCACACACGTTATCCGGAGTATCTGCGCGCCCGCTGGCCGATTCCGATGCGGCTCAGCTACGCATGGCTGCGACGCTTCCATGGTGCCGCAGCCCGAACGTTCGTCAGCAGCGAGAGTCTGCGCGGACAGCTGCGTTCACGCCGATTCGGAAACTTGCATCTTTGGCGGCGCGGCGTAGATCTGCAGCGGTTCCGGCCGTTGCCCCGAGGTGCGGCTCCCGAGGAGCTGGCCGGGGTACCGCGTCCGATCATGGCGTACATGGGTCGGGTGGCCGTCGAGAAAAACCTCGAGACGTTTTTGCGCCTTGAAGTCTCCGGCACCAAGCTCATTATCGGTAACGGTCCGCAACGTGCCGCTCTCATGGCGCGCTATCCCCGGACGATATTCGCCGGATATCGTTATGGTGACGAGCTGGCAGCACTGCTGAGCGCCGCAGATGTGTTTGTGTTTCCGAGCCGGACCGATACCTTCGGGCTGGCGATGATCGAGGCGATGGCCTGCGGCTTGCCGGTAGCGGCCTTTCCCGTACCTGGGCCTGTTGATGTCATCTCGCCTGGTGTGACGGGCGTCCTGAATGAAGATCTCAGTGCTGCTATATCTGGCGCGCTGCGGCTGGACCGGGAAGTTTGTGCACAGCGCGCCAGAAACTTTACCTGGCAAGCGGCCACCGACGAGTTTCTGGCGGGGCTCGAGCCGATTCCCGCCGCGGCGCGCGCCGCGCTGAGTGAACGCGGTTCGGCTATCATGATCACGCGCAGTGCCGCGCGCGGACGCGCAGGCGGTGCCGGAGATGCGAAGTAATGGAAACGGCTGATCTCAGTCATCACATTTCGCGACGCTTCAACGAGGATCTCGAGCGCGTGCGCAGCAGGGTGCTGAGCATGGGCGGCTTCGTGGAGCAACAGCTGCATAAGGCGGTCACCGCGCTGGTGGAAGGCGACAGCACGCTCGGTGAATCCGTGGCGATGGATGACTATCAGGTCAACAACATGGAGGTTTCGATCGACGAGGAATGCAGCCGCATCCTCGCCACGCGTGCGCCCGCTGCCGGTGACCTGCGGGTCATCGTCGCCATCATCAAGACGATCACCGATCTCGAACGCATCGGCGATGAGGGCGAGAAGATCGGCTACATCGCCTCGCGGCTCGCCACGATGGAGCGCCCGGCGGACAAGTATCGCGAGATCAAGCACCTCGGCCGGGTCGTCTCGGAGATGGTGCACGATGCGCTCGATGCCTTCGCACGCATGGATGCCGACTCGGCGCTGCGGGTTGCCCGCCAGGACCGGCTGGTCGATGAAGAGTATGAAGCCATCCAGCGCCAGGCGATCACCTTCATGATGGAAGATCCGCGCACCATCCGGCGCGCGCTCGATGTCATGTGGGTGGTGCGCGCCCTGGAACGCATCGGTGATCATGCGAAGAACATCAGCGAGTACGTCATCTACATGGTGCACGGCAAGGACATCCGCCACACCTCGCTGGATGACGTCGAGCGCGACCTGCGCGAACAGCGGGTCGGTCTGTCGGGCGGTCTCAATTCAGCAAGTTCCTGATGCCGCAGCCGCGCCGGTCGGTTAGCATCGGCGCGTGCTCCTTACCCACCCTGCGAATCGCCGGCTGCTGAATTTCGCCGGCTTCATCATCGTCGTCGCTCTGCTGGGCTACGCCTACTACGCACAGTACCGGCTCGGACTTGAGCCCTGTCCGCTGTGCATCTTCCAGCGCATTGCCCTGGCAGCGCTCGGCCTCGTGTTCCTGATCGCCGGACTGCACAACCCGCGCGGCCGGGGTTCCGCGGTCTATGCGGTATTAATCGGCATCGCCGCGTTAACCGCCATCGGGGTCGCTGCGCGGCACCTGTATGTTCAGAGTTTGCCGCCGGGCACGCTCGCTGCCTGCGGCGCACCCCTGGAGGTGCTGCTGCAGTTCACGCCAGTGACGGAGGTGATCCGCAAAGTGCTGACAGGCAGCGGTGAGTGCAGCCAGATCAACTGGCGCTTTCTCGGACTGACCATGCCCGCATGGGTGTTGATCTGGGCACTGCTGCTGGGAGTGACGGGCGTGCGGACCAACAGCGGCCGCAGGCTGCGGCCGCAGGCGGCTGCCGCATTACCGCCTGCGAAGCCCTGAGAGTTCAGGTCAACAGGTTGCGCAGCACGTTCACATAGATCTGGTGCAGGCGATCCAAATCGGCGACGCGCACCGACTCGTTCACCTTATGGATGCTCGCGTTGACCACTCCGAGTTCCACGACCTGAGCACCCAGGGGTGCGATGAAGCGGCCGTCGGAGGTACCTCCTCCGGTGGAGAGCTTGGGTCTGCGACCGGTGACTGCGGCGATGGCCGCGCCCACAGCCTCCGACAGCTTGCCCGGCGGCGTGTAGAACGGCTCGCCCGATACGTACCACTCGATGCTGAAGCGCACGCCGTGTTTACGCAGGATTCCTTCCACTGTCTGCCGCAGTCCTTGCTGTGTCTGCACCGGTGAATAGCGCAGGTTGAATCGCGCCTTGAGTTCCCCGGGGATCACGTTCGGCGCGCCGGTTCCCGCGTGCAGATTGGAGATCTGAAAGGTCGTTGCATCGAAGTGCTCGTTGCCTGCGTCCCAGGTGCGGCTCGTGAGCTCGGCGAGCGCGGGGGCGAGAGTGTGCACCGGATTTTCGGCAAGCTGCGGATAGGCGACGTGACCCTGGATGCCGTGCACCGTGAGGCGCCCGCTGAAGGAGCCGCGGCGCCCGATCTTGATGGTATCTCCCAGCTCAACTTCGCTGGAGGGCTCCCCCACGACACACCAGTCGATGCGCTCGTTGCGTGCTGTCAGCAACTCCACCACGCGCTGGGTGCCATCGACCGAGGGACCTTCCTCATCGCTCGTGATGAGATAAGCGATCGAGCCCTGGTGATCAGGGCAGTCGCGCACGAATTCTTCCGTCGCGGTCAACATGGCTGCCAGGCCGGTCTTCATGTCCGCCGCGCCGCGTCCATACAGCTGACCGTCCTGGACGACGGGCACGAAGGGGTCGGTGCGCCATTCTTCGAGTGGGCCGGTCGGCACGACGTCGGTGTGGCCGGCAAAGCACAGCAGGGGGGCCGCGGTTCCGCGCCGCGCCCACAGGTTGTCGACATTACCGAAGCGTAGCGGCTCGATCCGGAAACCCACCGCCGCCAGCCGTTCAGCCATCAACTGCTGACAACCCTCGTCGGCGGGGGTCACCGAGCGGCGGGCTAGCAGGTTCTTTGCCAGATCAAGCGTTTGCGACATCAACAGTGAGCTCGCGGCGGCACAAATGGCAGCGGTTATACGGCCTCCGGCGGCCGCCCGGCAAGCAGCTTGAGAGCGGCCTCGGAGGGCCTCGGCGGCCTGTCATCAAACCGTCACATTTCGGTCATGTAATGCGCCCCTGCCGTGCGCGATCCTCGTGCAACCATAGGCTCAAGAGGCAAGGCGATGAATCAGTTTCGTATGAAGGGCATGTTCGCAGCCATCGCGGCGCTGTCGCTCTCGATGAGCGCGCTGGCGGCCACCGATATCTCCGGCGCCGGGGCGACTTTCCCGTATCCGGTGTACTCGAAATGGGCGGATGCCTACAAGAAGCAGACGGGCGTCGGGCTCAATTACCAGTCCATCGGTTCCGGCGGCGGGATCAAGCAGATCAAGGCCAAGACAGTCACTTTCGGTGCGTCCGATAAGCCACTCGAGCCCGCGGAATTGAAGGAGGCGGGCCTGGTTCAGTTTCCGATGATCATCGGTGGCGTCGTACCGGTCGTGCACATCAAGGGCATCAAGGCCGGCGAGCTGACGCTCGATGGCGCAACCCTCGCCAGCATCTATCTCGGCGAGATTACCAAGTGGAGCGATGCGCGCATCAAGAAGCTGAACCCGAAAGCCACCCTGCCCGAGGGGGCGATCGCGCCGGTGTACCGCTCCGATGGATCGGGCACGAACTTCCTCTTCACCGACTATCTGTCCAAGTCGAGTCCTAAGTTCAAGGAGTCCGTGGGGGCCAATGCCTCGGTCCAATGGCCGGCAGGGATCGGTGCCAAGGGCAACGAGGGTGTGGCTAACATGACAACGCAGACCGACGGCGCCATCGGTTACGTGGAATATGCGTTTGCCAAGCAGAACAACATGGCCTACACGCTGGTGATCAACAAGGGCGGCAAGGCGGTGGCGCCCAGTGCCGAAAGTTTCCAGGCCGCCGCGGCGAGTGCCGACTGGGCACACGCGCCCGGCTATTATCTGATTCTCACGGATCAGCCCGGAGCTGCGAGCTGGCCGATTACCGGTGCCAGTTTCATCCTGTTGTATGCCAACCCACCCAATGTCGCCGAGACGGGCGAGGCGCTGAAGTTCTTCGACTGGGCGTATCGCACCGGCGCGAAGATGGCCGCCGATCTCGATTATGTCCCCCTGCCTGAGAACCTCGTACAGCAAGTCCGCCAGACGTGGAAGTCCGACATCAAGGGCGTACCGGCGCTCGCGGAGTAACTGCCGTGGCGCACGTCAGATCACTGCGCCACATTCCCAAGCGGCAGGTCTGTGATGCAGACCTGACCGCCGCCTGATCATGAACAGCGCCGTCATCGCCGCCGCATCCAGTCAAGCCACGGCCCAGCGGCTACGAGAGCGAGTGTTCCGCGGTGCGACCCTGGCGGCCGCGCTGCTGGTGTTGATGATCCTGGGCGGGGTCGCCGTATCGCTGGTAGGCGGTGCATGGCCCGCTCTGTCACATTTCAAGTTGCAGTTTCTCACGCGCGAGATCTGGAATCCCGTGACCGACCAGTACGGCGCGCTGGCCCCGATCTACGGCACGGTGGTGACCTCGCTCATTGCCATGCTGCTGGCGATTCCCATCAGTTTCGGCATCGCGATATTCCTCACCCAGCTGTCGCCTCCCTGGCTCAAGCGCCCCGTCGGCGTGGCGATCGAATTGCTCGCCGCGGTGCCGAGCATCATCTTCGGCATCTGGGGGCTGTTCGTGCTCGCACCCTTGTTGCAGCGGCATATCCAGCCGGCGCTGATTGCCTGGCTCGGTCCGTTGCCCCTGCTCGGCAAGCTGTTTCAGGGACCACCGTTTGGCATCGGAGTTCTGACCGCCTCCGTCGTCCTGGCCATCATGGTGCTACCGTTCATCTCGGCGGTGATGCGCGACGTGTTTGAAACCGTGCCTGACGTGCTGAAGGAGTCAGGATACGGACTGGGAGCGACCACCTGGGAGGTGATCTGGCAGGTGATCGTGCCGCACTCCCGTGCGGGTATCCTGGGCGGCGTGATGTTGGGCCTCGGCCGCGCTCTGGGAGAAACCATGGCGGTGACGTTCGTGATCGGTAACGCGCATCGCGTCAGTCCCTCGCTGCTGGCACCCGGAACGACAATCTCCGCTTCCATTGCCAACGAATTCACCGAGGCAGTCGGCAATCTGTACACCTCCTCGCTGGTGGCCCTGGGTGCGCTGTTGTTCCTGATCACCTTCACCGTTATCGCCGCCGCCCGCTTCATGCTGCTGCGTCTGAATCGGCGCGCGCTCTCCTCAGTATGAGCTCCGCCGTCGCGAACCTCGTGCCGGGCCGCCTCTCATGAATCGCCGCGGTCGTCGCAAGCTGGTCAATGTGCTTGCACTCGCGCTTTCCGCCCTGGCCACGGTGGTGGGATTGTTTTTCCTGGGTGCCATTCTCTGGACTCTGCTATCGAGCGGTCTTGCCGGCATGTCCGTGGCACTGTTCACGCAGAACACGCCCCCGCCGGGGAGCACCGGTGGCCTCCTCAATGCCATCTACGGCAGCGTGGTCATGACGGTCATCGCGATCCTGTTGGGTGCACCGATCGGCGTGCTCGCCGGCACGTACCTTGCAGAGTACGGCCGCACGGCGCGCCTGAGCTCCGTGATCCGCTTTGTAAACGATGTGTTGCTGAGTGCGCCATCCATCATCATCGGCCTGTTCATCTACGAGATTCTCGTGGTGAACATGGGTCATTTCTCGGCGCTGGCTGGTGCGGTGGCCCTCGCGGTCATCGCCATTCCCGTCACCGTACGCACCACCGAAGACATGTTGAATCTCGTGCCCCAGGGCATGAAGGACGCTTCCACCGCGATGGGCGCCTATCCCTGGCGTACCATCACCAGCATCATCTACCCCGCTGCCCGCAGCGGTATCGTCACCGGCTTACTGCTCGCGATCGCGCGGATCAGCGGCGAGACCGCACCGCTGCTGTTCACTGCGCTCAACAACCAGTTCTGGAGCAGCAATCTGCGCGCGCCGATGGCCAACCTGCCCGTGGTGATCTTCCAGTTCGCGCTCAGTCCCTATAAGAACTGGCAACAGCTCGCCTGGGCAGGAGCGCTGCTGATTACCCTGGCCATCCTGCTGCTCAGCATCACGGCACGGCTGGTGTTGTCGGCCTTGAACCCGGCTGAGGCGGGTAAACGATGAATGCCGCTGCCAGCACCGCGGCATCCGTCCCCGAGGCATCCGCCCAGGGCACCGCGGCCCGCCAGCACGGTCCAAAGTTTGAGGTGCGCAATCTCGACTTCTACTACGGCGCGACCCGCGCGCTGAAGAACATCAACCTCACACTGGCCGACCGCAGCATCACGGCGTTCATCGGACCTTCCGGCTGCGGCAAGTCCACGTTGTTGCGCGTGTTCAATCGTATGTATGCCCTGTATCCCGGACATCGCGCCACCGGTCAGGTGCTGCTGGATGGCGAGGACATTCTGGCGCCAACGGTGGATCTTTCCAGCCTGCGCTTCCGCGTCGGCATGGTGTTTCAGAAGGCGACGCCTTTTCCCATGTCCATTTTCGACAATGTCGCCTTTGGCTTGCGGCTGGCGCGGCGTATTCCTCGGGACGAGTTGTCGGACCGGGTAGAATCGGCGTTGAAGGACGCTGCCATGTGGGATGAGGTCAAGGACAAGCTTCATGAGGATGGCCGGGGGCTCTCCGGCGGACAGCAGCAACGGCTGTGCGTGGCGCGTACCATCGCCGTGGAGCCCGAGGTGGTGCTGCTCGATGAGCCCACGGCCGCGCTCGATCCGATCTCGACCTTGCGCGTCGAGGAGACGATGCAGAGCCTGCGGGAGAAGTACTGCATCGCCGTGGTTACGCACAACCTGCAGCAGGCCGCGCGGGTCTCCAACGTGACCGCCTTCATGTACCTGGGAGACCTGATCGAGATGGGTCCCACGGAGCAACTGTTCACGGCTCCTCGCGATCGCAGAACGGATGACTATGTGACCGGAAGATTCGGGTGATCCTTGATGAACGACAGCGTCAATGGGCTCGTACAGGAGCAGCACCGGATGGATGGCCGCAGCGCCTCTGAAGGTTCCCCACGTCGCCGCGAGTTGGAAGGCGGGCTGAATCTCAAGCCGAGTGGCCGCGTGCATACCCAGTCGGCGCTGGAAGTTCGCAGCACCGGCGCCGGTACGGTAGGCCAGGCGACACTCGAGAACCCCATCATGTCGTGCCGCGAAGTGGATGTCTTCTACGGCAGCAAGCAGGCGCTGAAGAAGGTCAGTATCGATGTCGGCGGGCGCCAGGTACTGGCGATGATCGGACCCTCCGGGTGTGGCAAGTCAACCTTCCTGCGCTGCCTCAATCGCATGAACGAGACCATCCCCGGGGCGCGCGTCACCGGGCGCATCAGTCTGGATGGTCAGGACATCCACGCGAAAGAGCAGGACGTCGTGCAGCTGCGGGCCCGCGTCGGCATGGTTTTCCAGAAGCCGAATCCGTTCCCGAAATCGATCTATGACAATGTTGCCTATGGCCCCCGGATCCACGGCATCACGCGCAGTCGCGCGGATCTGGATGAGATCGTCTGCACCAGCCTGCAGCGCGCCGGATTATGGGATGAGGTCAAGGATCGTCTGAACCGGCCGGGCACGGGCCTGTCCGGTGGGCAGCAGCAGCGCCTATGCATTGCCCGCGCGATCGCCATCCAGCCCGAGGTGATTCTGATGGACGAGCCGTGCTCGGCACTCGATCCCATCGCGACCGCCAGGATTGAGGATCTGATCGATGAGCTGCACGCCAGTTACGCCATTGTCATCGTGACGCATTCCATGCAGCAGGCGGCCCGCGTCTCCCAGCGCACCGCGTATTTCCACATGGGCGAGCTGATCGAGGTCGGCGAGACGGATCGGGTATTTACCAACCCGCGCCACCGACTCACCGAGGATTACATCACCGGTCGCTTTGGCTGACGGCCCGCACAGCCCATGCGCGAAGGACACATCAGCAAGGCGTTTGATGGCTCACTCGCCGCGTTGCACATTGGCGTCGTGGAGATGGGCGGGCTCGTCCTGGATCAGGTACGCGAGGCGGCGCGGGCCTACACGGACTGGGATCCACAGCCGGCTGAGTTGGTGCTCACCCGCGAGCCCGCCGTCAACGACTATGAGAAACGACTCGGAGCCGAGCAGCTGGCACTACTGGCGCGACGCCAGCCGGTGGCCGGTGATCTGCGGGCCATCATCTCCATGTCCAAGGTGGCCGCAGAGCTGGAACGTGCCGGCGATGAAGCCAAGAAGATCGCGCGCGCCGTGATCCGGCATGAGCCGCAGCCCGGTGCAGGTACCGCGCGCGACGTGCGGCATCTCGGCCAGCTGGCCGTGAACCTGTTGCGCCTTGCCCTCGAATCCTTCGATCGGCTCGACTCCCTCGTCGCTGCAGATGTGATCGCGCGCGACGCAGAGCTCGATGAGGAGTATGCCAATGGCCTGCGTCGTCTGATGTCGCGCGCCATGGAGGATGGGCGCGCCGTCGGCATGGCGCTCGAGGCCGCCTTCGTGCTGAAGTCGCTGGAACGGGTGGGAGACCACGCCCGCAACATTGCGCGGCAGGTCAAGCTCGTCCAGGGCGGAGCGGCGGAGATGGCCGTCGGCGTGGAGGGTACCGCGACGCCAGCAGCCGGATTCGCTGCGGCTAGGCCGCCCCGCCCAAGCTGCTAAGCTGCGCGTACGGCAGCAACCTCCATCTCGGCCGTGGTGGGGTCGATTCTGAATGGTTTTTAATGCGCCGTTGGCCGCGGCTTAATCCCGCTGTGGTGAGCTAGCGGCGGAATCCGCCCTATGCGCATCCTGATAGTCGAAGACGAGCAGAAACTGTCTGACCTGATCGTGCGTGCACTTCAGGCCGAGCGCTATGCCGTGGACGCGGCCGCAGACGGTACCTCCGGCTGGCAGATGGCCGAGTCGTTCGAGTATGACCTGATCATTCTCGACCTGATGCTTCCCGGGATGGACGGTACCGAGGTGCTGCAGCGCGTACGCCGCAAGAACAGCAATGTGCCGATTCTGATCCTCACCGCGCAGGATGCCACGTCCGCGAAGGTCAGGAATTTCGAAGCTGGCGCGGATGATTACCTGACCAAGCCCTTTGCCTTCGCGGAACTGCTGATGCGCGTCAAGGCACTGTTGCGGCGAGGACCGGTGACCCGCTCCAGTGTGCTGCGGGTGGGTGATCTGGAGATCGACCGCCTCTCGCAGCAGGTACGGCGCGCGGGACGGCGCATCGAGCTGACCCCGAAGGAATACGCGCTGCTCGAGTACCTCGCCGCCAATCCCGGGCGGGTTTTCTCGCGCACCATGATCATCGAGCACGTCTGGGATCAAAGCTTCGAGGGACTGACCAACATCGTCGATGTGTACGTGCGCCATCTGCGCAGCAAGATCGATGATCCCTTTGCCACCAAGCTGATCAGGACCGTGCGGGGAGTCGGCTATGGCTTGAGCGAGGAGTCCGCCGCGTGAACGCGCGCTCCCTGAGTTTTCGCCTGGTGAGCTGGTATGCGCTGATCCTGCTGCTCGTGTTTGTGGTGCTCGGGGCCCTGACGGCTTTCTTCCTGAGTCACTATCTGCAGGCCGGTGTACTCGATACCCAGCTGCGGCGCGCGCGCCAGATCGCCGACAGTCTGCTGCCCACTCTGCAGCAGCGCGGCGAGCAGGCGCTCGCACAGCAGGTCGATGACTTGTATTCGCCCGAGGCCAACGACCGTTTCATTCGCATTCAGCGTGCGGACGGGGCGCCGGTCTACGTATCGCCCGCTCCGCACGATGGCAGCTTCGTGCCGGCGGACGTTCCGGCCGCGAGGCTCGCTAACGCCCCATCCAGTGTGCGCCGCGTCTCGCTGCCCAGTGGCTCGCTGCTGATCGGCGCTGTCCGCCATCGCGCCGGCAACGGCGATTCCTACATCGTCGAGGTCGGCATCAGCGCGCTGCGGACGGACCAGATCGTGCAGCAGGTTCTGCTGCTGCTCGCCATGGGCCTGCCGGTGGCGCTGGCGGTCGCGGCGGCCGGTGGACTCGTGCTCGTGCGGCGCGCCTTGCAGCCGGTGGACGGCATCGCGAGCAAGGCCGAAGCCATCACCCAACACAACCTGAGTGAGCGTTTACCGGTGGTGCACAGCGGCGACGAGCTAGAACGGCTGTCACTGTCGCTGAATCACATGATCAGTCGCCTGGAGGATGCCGTGCAGAGCTCCAAGCGCTTCGTGGCCGATGCCTCACACGAGCTGCGCACGCCTCTCACGGTCCTGCGGGGTGAGCTCGAAGGTCTTGCGCAGGATGCGCAATTTCCTCCTGAGGCACGCGAGCGGCTCGGCAGTCTGCTGGAGGAAGTGGACCGGCTGTCCAAGATCGTGGAGAGCCTGCTCGCGCTGTCGCGCCTGGATGCCGGTGAGCCCAGCTCCGAGCGGGTGCGCTTCGATCTGGGCGAGCTCGCCGCCACGACCGCCGAGCAGATCAGCCTGCTCGCCCAGGACAAGGATGTCGAGATCGTGTGCAACACCGCGGCCGCGGTCTGGGTCGAGGGCGATCGGGCGCGCATGAAGCAGGTCATCGTCAATCTGCTGGATAACGCGATCAAGTACACACCGCGCGGCGGTCGCGTACAGCTGAAGATCAGCCGCGAGGATGATCAGGCGCTGCTCGAGGTATCGGACAACGGCATCGGTATTCCTGCGGAGGCGTTGCCGCACATGTTCAAGCGCTTCTATCGGGTGGATGACTCGCGCTCGCGTGGCCAGGGCGGCGCAGGCCTCGGGCTGTCCATCGTCAAGTCGATCTGCACCGCGCATGGCGCAAGCGTGGATGTCAGCAGCGTGCCCGGCGTCGGCAGCTCGTTTCGGATCCGGCAGCGGCTCGCGGTGGATTCCACCTTGCCTGCCGTCGTCTCTCATTAGCCGGGTATCAGTCCATGGTGCAGTACGTTCTTCGCCGTCCCTACACCGTCGTTGCGGTGCTGATGCTCATCGGCCTGCTGGGTATCGCCGAAGCGCTGCGCATGCCGGTCGACATCTTTCCGGAGATGAACATTCCGGTGGTGAGCGTCGTATGGACTTATGCCGGCATGTCCGCGCACCGACATCCAGAATCGCATTCTCACCCTGCATGAACGGCAGATGGCCTCGCTGGTGGATGACATCGCGCGGATCGAGGCGACGAGTTACCAGGGCGTGGGAGTTGAGAAGGTCTACTTGCACGAGGGAGCCGACGTCTCGCGCGCGGTGTCGCAGCTCGCCAGCAGCGCGCTGGTGGTTCTCAAGTACATGCCGCCGAACATCACCCCGCCGCTGGTGATTCGCTACGGCGCCACTGACGTACCCATCATTCAGCTGAGCCTCTCGAGCAACTCGCTGCCCGATACGCAAACTCAACGATCTCGGCCAGAACATCATCCGCCCGGCGCTCGCCATCGTGCACGGCGCGGAGGTGCCGTATCCCTACGGCGGCAAGCCGCGCGTCATCATGGCGGACCTCGATCCGCAGGCGCTGCAGGCTCGCGGCCTGACCCCTGCGGATGTCAGTCAGGCGTTGCAGAAACAGAACGTCATCCTGCCGTCCGGCGACGTCAAGATCGGCCGGCGCGATTACCTGCTGTCGATGAACAACAGCCCGGATGTGATCGAGGCCATCAACTCTTTTCCGATCAAACAGATCGACGGGCGTACCGTGTTCATGCGGGATGTGGCTCACGTGCACGATGGCTTCCAGGTACAGACCAACTCGGTAGCCGTCGACGGCGTGCCCGGGGCGCTGATGACGATCCGCAAGACCGGTGGCATCTCCACTTTGGCCGTGATCGATGGCGTGCGCGCCGCGCTGCCGGATATCCAGCACATGCTGCCCCCCGGGGTCGCCATCAAGGCAATCTTCGATCAGTCGGTGTTCGTCAAGGCGTCTCTCAACAGCGTGGTGATGGGCGGCTGCATGGCAGCGGCCCTGACCGCGCTGATGATCCTGCTGTTCCTCGGCAATTGGCGCCTGACGCTCATCATCCTCGCCGCGATTCCGCTGTCGATCGTCACCGCTGTGCTGCTGATGGGCGCTGGCGGCGAGACGCTCAACACCATGACCCTGGGGGGTTTCGCACTCGCCGTGGGTATCCTGGTCGACAATGGCACCGTGGTGATCGAAAACATCGAACGCAACATCGCGCTGCACGCCACGCTGTCACAGGCGATCGTGCACGGTGCCGGAGAGGTCGGCGTGCCCACGTTTCTTTCCACGCTGTGCATCTGCATCGTGTTCGTGCCGGTGTTCCTGCTACAAGGGACCGCGAAGTACCTGTTCTCCCCGCTGTCCGTCTCGGTGATCGTCGCGCTGCTGGCAAGTCTTGCTTTGTCCTTCACGATGGTGCCGGTGCTGTTCAGCTACCTGATGCGCGGTCACTTGCACGATGACGAGCGGCCCCAGGCTGCTGTGGCCGCGAGCGCCCCGCGCCGGGTCCATCCCTTCAAGCGGCTGCATCTGACTTTCGAGCGCGGCTTCCGGCGCTTCCGCGAAAGCTATCGCAATGCGCTCTCCTGGGTGCTGGCGGAGGCGAGGACCACGGTGATCGCCTTTCTGGTACTCATGGTCGTCTCACTGCTGTTGTTTCCGCTGATCGGCCGGGATTTCTTTCCCCAGGTGGACGCCGGCCAGATGCGGCTGCATGTACGCGCGCCGCCCGGCACACGACTCGAAGCTACCCAGGAGGATTTTGCGGCCGTCGAGGCCGCCATCCGCAAGCTGGTCGGTGCGCAGCAGATCAACGTCATACTCGATAACATCGGTCTGCCCTACAGCGGTATCAACATCGCCTTGAGCGATTCGGCGACGGTCGGACCGATGGACGGTGAGATTCTGGTGGCGCTGCGCGAGCAGCACGCGCCAACGGCCGAGCTGACTGCGAGGTTGCGCCGCGAGCTGCCGAAGCGCTTCCCGCAGATGCAGTTCTTCTTCCAGCCGGCCGACATCGTCGATCAGGTGCTGAACTTCGGCCAACCGGCGCCGATCGACATCCGCGTCTCGGCCTCCGATACCGCCAGTGCCTATGCGCTCGCGACCAAACTCAGTGGCCTGATTGCTCACGTCGCCGGCGTCGTGGATGCTCATGTGTTTCAGGTACCCGATGCGCCGGCTCTCGCCGTGGACGTTGATCGAGCCATGGCCAACCAGATGGGCTTAACCCAGCAGGAGGCCGCTGCCAATGTCCTGGTGGCTGCCAATTCCAGCGCACAGAGCTCGCCGAACTTCTGGGTGGATCCGCGCAACAATGTCAGCTATCCGCTGGTGGTTCAGCAACCCACCTACAGCTTCGCCTCCGCGCAGGATCTGCGCACCATGCCCATAGCCGCACAGCAGGGTCGTGAGGCACAGCTGCTCATGAACCTGTCTTCGCTCGGGCGTCAGCAGGTCCCGATGGTCACCTCACAGCTCAACATCCGCCCGGTGTTCGATGTGCAGGCGGATGTGCAGGGTCGCGATCTGTACTCGGTCGCGCAGGCCATCGACCGCGTCATTGCGGCGAACCAGCCACCTGCGGCTCAGGCCATCCACGTGACTCTCAGCGGGCAGGTGGAGACGATGCGCGAGAGCTATGCCGGCCTGTTCTCGGGCATCGCCGTCGCGGTGGTCCTGATTTATCTGTTCCTGGTCATCAACTTCCAGAGTTGGATCGATCCGCTCATCGTGCTGATGGCCGTGCCGTTTGCGCTGGCGGGCGTCATGTGGATGCTGTTTGTCACGCAGACGCATCTGAGCGTCCCGGCGCTGATGGGCACGCTTATGTGCATCGGATTGACGACGGCCAACAGCATCCTGGTGGTCAGCTTTGCCAATCAGCGAATGGAGGCAGGCGATGATCCACTGCGGGCCGCCGCCACGGCCGGGGTAACCCGCCTGCGGCCGGTGTTGATGACGGCGGGCGCGATGATCCTCGGCATGGTACCGATGGCGCTCGGCGTGGGCGAGGGCGGCGAGCAGAATGCGCCGCTGGCCCGGGCTGTCATCGGCGGACTGTTGTTTGCGACGTTCGCCACCCTGGTTTTCGTGCCTACCATGTATCGACTGTTACGCCGCCGCCCCGGCAGCGCGCACCTCGCGGTTGCCGCCAGCCCGGCTCAAGTCTGAGAAGCTCCGCTATGAACGACGCCTCCCGAGAACATCAGCCTGAGCGCGCTAGCGGCCCGGGCCAGCAGTCCTTCGATCCGCCGGAACCTGCAGGTCACGATATCCCGATGGTGTCCACGGAATTCAGTCCGGATACGGGGCGGCGGCTCAAGCGGGCGGTTGGGGTACTCGTCACGATACTGCTGGTGATGTTTATTGCGGTGCGCATCGACCGCTTCTTCAAGGATCGCGCGGTAGCCCGCGAAACGCAGGCCACGGCGGCCGCGCCGCGCGCCGTCGATGTCATCGAGGTGCGACCGGTGGCGGCTGCGCAGCGCTTTACCTTGCCCGGACAAACTGCCGCGTGGCATGCGAGCACCATCTTTGCCCGTGTCAATGGCTACGTCGAGAAGTGGATCGCCGATATCGGGGATCACGTGCACAAAGGACAGCTGCTGGCCCTCATCGAAACCCCGGATCTGGATGCTGAGCTGGCTGGAGCACGGGCAGCGTTGCAAGCGGCGCAGGCACAGATGTTGGCTCGCAAGGCAGAAGCCGACTTCAGCCGTACGACCTACGAGCGCTGGCGGGACTCACCCAAGGGCGTGGTCTCGGAGCAGGAACGCGAGCAGAAGAAGGCAGATTACGAAAGCAGTGTGGCACGGCTGAAGGCCGCGGCGGCGGATGTGGCCCTGGACCAGGCGCGCCTCGATCAGTACCGAACGATGGCGCAATTCAAGCAGGTGGTCGCGCCCTACGATGGCCTCATCACGCAGCGCGAGATCGACGTCGGCAACCTGGTCACCGCGGGCAGCACGAGCGCTACGACACCGCTTTATGTCATGAGTCAGAATGACCCGATGCGCGTGTTTGTCGATGTGCCGCAGGGAGCCGCGGCCGAGCTCGGTGCGCAGAACGCTGCGGTGGACATACAGGCTGGCGGCAGCAGCGCGCACACGTACAGCGGGCACCTTACGCGCAGCTCGGGGGCGATCAACGTGCAGGCGCGCACTATGCGTATGGAAGTGGATCTGGCCAACCCGGAACAGACGCTGGTCCCGGGCATGTATGTCAAGGTGTCATTCGCGCTGCAGCCGCGCGGCGCGGTGGAAATTCCCGCAGCGGCGTTGAATTTCCGCAGTGGCGGACCGCAGGTGGCCGCGGTGGACGCATCCGGTCACGTGCGCTTTCAGCCCGTGAGCATCGCGCGTGACGACGGCAGCGTGGTCGAGCTGGACTCGGGCGCACAACCAGGCGACCGAATTGCCCTGAATCTCAGCACCCAGGTTACCGCAGGCGAGGTCGTGCATCCCACGGTAGTACCTTATGCCGCAGCGCCCGCCGTGGCCGCGACGCACTGACATCATGGGTGCCGCTCTCCAACGGCTGCTTAGCGGGCTGATCGGCCTTGCGATCCTCGAGGGCTGTGCGGTGGGCCCCAACTATCACGCCCCCGCCAGCGCTCTGCCGGCGCGGTTTGATTCCGGCGACGCCAGCTCCGCTGCGGGGAATGCTGCGGCCGGGTCAAGCGGCGTGGCGCCCGATGTGGTTGCTTGGTGGCATACGCTGCACGATGCTGAGCTGGATTCGCTGATCGACCGCGCCGTGAAGGCGAACCCGGACGTGCAGCTGGCGCTGGACCGTCTGCAGGCGGCGCGCACTTATGAGATTGCGGTTACCGGCGCCGTGCTGCCGGAAGTCGAAGCAAGCGGTGCGGTCGCCCGGGGCACCGGCTCTGATCTGAGCCGCGGCCGGGCAACACAGCGCCTCAACTCCGCTGACAGCGCGAGTGGTCTGCAGCATATCAATGTACTGACAGGCTTTGATGCCGTGTGGGAAATCGATCTTTTTGGTCGTTACCGCCGGGAGATCCAGGCGGCGCGCGCGAACTTCCAGGGGCGGGTGGCCGAGCGTAATGCCGTGTTGGTGGCGGTGATTGCCGATGTCGCCCGCGGCTATGTGGATCTGCGTGGCCTGCAGAGCCGTGCAGCGGTGCTGCGCAATGCGGAGCAGAACCTGCAGAGATCCGCTGACATCACGCACGAGCGCTTCGACCGCGGACTTACTAACGAGCTCGATGTCACGCTTGCGGATCGGGAGCTGGCGCTGGTGCGATCCCAGCTTGCACCCGTAGAAGCGGCCATCAGTGCGGCGCAGTACACGATCGCAACGTTGTTGGGTGCGTATCCTGAAGATCTCGTCGGGGAACTGACACCGGTTGCGATGGTTCCGGCCGTACCCGCGGCGATCTCCACAGGAGTGCCGCTCGAGCTGCTGCGCCGTCGTCCGGAGATCATCCAGGCGGAGCGCGATCTGGCCGCCGCCACTGCGCGCATCGGTGTCGCCACCGCGCAATTGTTCCCGCAGGTCAGTGTGTCGGCGGCGATCGGCTACCAACGTCAGGGACTGGGCGCGGCACCCGTGGTGGGGCGGCACGTCTGGTCGGCCGGGCCGGGAGCCATCTGGCCACTGCTGGATTTCGGAGCGCTGGATGCGCAGGTAGAGATTGCCGATCTGCAGGCGCGCAGTCAGCTCGTGACCTATAAGCGCACCATTCAGAACGCCGTGCGTGAAGTGGATACGGCGGCCCGTAGCTTTGGTGCGCAAGAGACGCGATTACGAGATCTCGCTGACGCCCTGGCGGCCAGCGAGCGCGCCGTGACACTCGCCACCGAGCGCTACGACCGCGGGTTGACTGATTTTCTCAACGTCATCGACGCGCAGCGCCAGCAATACGATATCGAGGCGCAGTACACCGATGCCCAGGTGGGAGTGGCCGAGCAGTTCGTGGCGCTATATCGAAGCCTGGGCGGCGGCTGGCAGGACTATCAGACGCTGCCACCGCCTTACGTTCCGCAGCCCGTCGTGTTAGCGATGTTTCACCGCCTGTTGAGTCACGATCGGGCGCTGGATGACACGCCTCAGCCGTAGTAATCGGTCGCCGCGGTCGTATCGGCGCCGTTGGAATTCCTGCCGCCAAGTAGGGGAGTCAGGATGACTGCCAGCAGCAAGTTGAGTCCCACGGTGTAGAGCGCGGTGTAGCCCGGGAAGCTCCAGCCACCCACGGCCAGAGGGAAGGTGGGTTTCAGTTGGGCGCTGTAAGCCATCCAGGTTCCCGCCAGAATGCCAGCGGCCCAGCCGATCAGCAGCGCCCAGGAGTTGAACCAGCGGGTGTAGGCACCGAGCATCACGGCAGGCAACGTCTGGATGATCCAGATGCCACCCAGCAACTGCAGCTGCACGGCGTACTCGGTCGGCACGAACAGAATGAAGACCAGTGCGCCGAACTTCACCACCAGCGACACCCACTTCGCCATCTGCGCCTCCTGGCGGTCGGTGGGGTTGCGATTGATGAATTCGCGATGGATGTTGCGCGTGTACAGATTGGCGGCGGCGATTGACATGATGGCGGCCGGTACCAGCGCGCCGATCGCTATCGCTGCAAAGGCAACACCCACGAACCAGGATGGAAAGGAGTGCAGGAACAGGGCCGGCACGGCGAAATTGTTCTTGAACTGCGCAAAGCCAGGCGCGTATTGCGGCAGGTCCTTGACCCCGGCAGCAATGGCGAAGAAGCCCAGCAGCGCGAGCAAGCCCAGCACCAGTGTGTAGCCGGGTAGCAGGGCGGCATTACGGCGGATGGCTTTGCCGCTGCTGGCACTCAGTATGGCGGTAAAACAGTGCGGATACAGGAACAACGCCAGAGCGGAGCCGAGTGCGAGGGTCGCATAGGCGCTGTAGGCACCCGTGCTATGCGGGCCCGGGGTGGCCAGCAGCACTTTGGCAGCAGGCACCGTGGCGAAGATCTTGCCGAAACCTCCAAGTTGCATCGGAATGACGATGACCGCCACCAGCGCCGTGATGTAGATCAGGATGTCCTTGACGATCGCGATGGACGCGGGCGCACGCAACCCGCTCGAGTAGGTGAATGCCGCGAGAATCACAAATGCGATGATCAGCGGCAGATCGCCGGCAAGACCCGCTCCGGAGATGCCCAGCGCCCCCACCACGACCTGGATGCCCACCAGCTGCAGCGCAATGTAGGGCAGCGTCGCGACAATGCCGGTAGCAGTGATCGCCAAGGCCAGCCAGCGGTTGCCAAAGCGGCCGCGCACAAAATCGCCGGCCGTGATGTAGCCGTTCTTGTGGCAGACGTGCCAGAGGCGGGGAAATACGAGAAACAGCAAAGGGTAGATGATGATCGTGTAAGGCACCGCGAAGAACGCCAGTGCACCCGCGCCAAAGGCGAGCGCCGGCACGGCGATGAAAGTGTAGGCGGTGTAGACATCTCCGCCGAGCAAGAACCAGGTGATGAGCGTGCCGAAGCGGCGTCCCCCGAGCCCCCATTCGTGCAACTGATCGAGGTCGCCGCGCCGCCAGCGGGCGGCGGCGAAGCCCAGCCAGGTAATGAGTGCGAACAGGAGCACGAAGACGACCAGCGCAACCCAATCGATCTGTTCCACTGCATCCCCCTTGTTGCTGTTTTGCAGAGCCTGCGGGTGGCAGGCTGCCGGGCTCAACAGCGACTCATCACTGGCCTATTAATTTGACGGCGCGTTCAGCGCTGACGTGTCGCCAGGTAGATCGAAGCGTTGAACACCGCCGCGAGCAGCACGCATAACAGCTGAAACCAGTAAAAGAACGGCAGGCCAAACAACGCAGGCTCTGCCTTGTTGTAAAAGGGTACCCACAGCACGACCAGGAACTGCACAACAAAAAGCAGGTACCACCAGCTCCAACGCTCGGCCTGTGAGGGTGGGGTATTCATTGGCTGTTCTCCTGCCTGCCCTGCGCCTATTGTTTTCGTTTGCAAGCAGGTTGACAAGCACAGTTGACCAAGTCCCGGATCAGTGGCCCGAATAGGTCACCGCGACGTTGTTCACGACACGGGAAACGCCCTTCACCTGCACCGCGACACATGCCGCCAGTACCCTGTCTGTGTCAGTGCTGACCAGGCCGCTGAGATAGACGACGTGATCCAGCGTCTGGATGCTGATGCTATTAGGGGATTGCAACCCCGGATAGGCGTTGAAGCGCGCGCGCACGCGGGCGGAAATCGCCTGATCCCCGGGACAGCCGAACCAGCCGCACTGGGCCAATACCGTGGCCACCCCGCAGCCGCTGCTGAGGAGCGCTGCGCAGCACAGCGGCACCAAAGCAGCGGGTCGCGGCAGGGACACTAGAAGCGGAACCGCACTCCGATGGTCGGATTGATGTTGTTCTTGCTGTAGATGTAGCCATTCGCGAGCCCGTCCTGGACCGCGGACCACATCAGACCTGCAAACGAATCGAAATGCTTGCTCATCTTCAGGACCGCATCAAAGGAGATCGCCTGCAGGTTGCCGCTGCATTGGCCGCTCTTCGTGGTGGTGCAGCCTGCGTTGGCACCCGTGGCGAAGCTGCTCTGGTGATAGCCATAGTAGGCGGCCGTCAGATCGAGATTGGCCAGCGCCGCGTACTTCACCCCACCCCAGTACACCTGCAGAATCTTCTCGTGCGGCAACGACGTGTTGTTAACGACCGCGAGTTTGTAGCCGCCGATGTCATCGAAGCCGACCGGCAGCGGCGTCTGGGGATTCTGGAACTTGATGTTCTCGTAGGCCGCAAACAGCTTCACCGGTCCGAGCGCATACAGGCCCTGCAGACTCCAGGTCGTATTGTCGGTCACCGTGCCCGCCAGCGAGTTGCTGGGTGAGAAGCCGAGCGCGGGCAGATCCGCAACCTGGGCGGCCGACAGGGCTCCCGCGGCTATGGCGTCCTTCACCTTCGCGTAGTACGCATCCACCGAAAGACCCGCGAACTCGCCGCCGAGGGTGAATTGATATGCGCTGTTGGCGCTTGTGCTGGCATTGCTGAACTTGTACATGGCCCCCGCATGAATACCCTGGTAGCCAAACGTGTACTTCAGCGATGAATCGAGGCGGCGGTCCTGGGTGTCGCCGCCGCCGGCGGCGGTTCCCGACAGACCGATCACGGAGAACGCCTGCGAGGCGGCATTCGGGTCGTACTTTGCGATGCCATCAGCCAGCAGCGTGTTCTGCCTGCCGAACGTGAGGGAACCGAAGGTCGGTGAGCCGAAGCCTGCGAACGCCTGTTGGAACACCTGGCCGGCGATGCTCGAGTCCAGGTTGGTGGTCTGATTCGCGAGCGAACGGCCGTTGTTCTGCGCCAGCGAGTGCAGCGCATCGCTGATGTTGCCGCTGGTGGGATTGAAGAAGGTTTCGAGCTTGAAGATGCCTGCCAGGTCAGTATCGAGTCCCAGCAGGCTCAGCGGCTCCGTTCCATTCAGGCCGATGCGCGATTGCGACAGGTTGTTGGACGTGACGCCCCAGATCGACGTGCGGCTGTTCTTCTGTACGATGTCGGCGCTGCCTGCCATGAAGTAGTCATTGAACGGCGCGGCGTGCGTGTCGTATTGCAAACCAACATCGACGATGCCGAAGAGCGTAATGCCCTTCCAGCTGAGTGTCTCCCCGGCCGCGGGGGCCGCGTCCGCGGCGAACGCCGGCAGCGTGCAGAGGCTCGCCACGGTCAGCGCGCACGTTGCCTTGACCAGTCCGTGTCTGCTTCGGGGCAGCGGCCTCTTCGATCCACCGGCTTGCGGCTGGGACTTCTGGTTGAAAGGCACATTAGCCACGGCTGCTCCTCCACTGGCGGAAAGGTTGCGGATTTTACACGCTTGCCCCCGCCTGTTGTTTGCTTCTTGCAACATTCACGGGCGGCGCAATACGCGGCGAAGATTGTCAGGGCCCAACTCGGTCCCCGATTCAGAGCAGAATTATAAGTCCGGAAAGATTGCAGAAAGATGTCAGCGGTTCGCTACAGCCTATTTCCGGCAGTTGTTGCGTCAGCGCAGCATCCGCGAGCTAGAAAATAAGCGCTCCCTGTGCGGTCAGCACTTTCTCCGCCGCTCGGCTTCCGGCTGCGCTGCCTCCCCTGAAGGTGGTGTCCTCGAAGTCCAGCTGCATGCGGAAGGCGCGTGTCAGATACCAGTTCACTCCAACCCCACGGGCATAGGCGGCCTGCACCGCCGTGGTGCCATTGGCGAATGACCCCGGGCCACCAGTGAACGTTGCAGGGTCGTAACGCAGCTGGTGATAGCGCGCTACCAGCTCCCAGGCTCCCCAGCCGCCGCGACCGACCGGGTGATTCACGGGATTGCCGTCATAACTTTCAGGCTCCCCTGTGAGATAGAAGCCACCCTGAATCTGCCACGCCTCGTGCGTCAATGTTGCGCTGCGGTTGAGCACGCGGGCGGTCTGCCGGGAGACCTGCTGGTTTTCCCCGACGTACTCCCCCATCAGGTAGGCCATACGGTAATACCAGTACGCCTGCGGCACGAGCCGGCGCTCGGTCCCGTGCGCCACGGTTGCATTGTTGAAGGGGGCAGAGGTGTTAGCCCGATACGAAAACATCGCTTGCTGCCCGGTGGTCTTGTCCGCCGCCAGCAGCGAGTTCGTCGTCGTCGTGGCGGTGCCTTTGACGTTGGCATACGTGCCGGCGACACCGATTCCCAGACCTTTGAGCAGCTCGACTGGGCTCAGTACGAAGGGCTGCGTGAAGGCACGCCCGTCCCAGGTGAATTTTCCGGACGAGTTGCTGTCCGGAATGGCGTTGCCATCGGTGCTGCCACCATCGGGCGCACCGTCAAACACCCCCAGCTGGTAACTCAGCAACCCGTGTTGCACGGTACCGCTGACCAGAGCGCCCAAATCGCGGTACGGCACGAGATCCGCTGTCAACGACGCTTCGATGAACCGCGCATATTGCTCGAGCTGCAGCCGTTCGAGACCGACCGGCGCTTTGAATTTGCCGGCCGTCAACACCAGCCACGGAGCGACGCGGCCGGCGACCCAGGCATCCTGGATCAGCGTCTTGCCCTGACCAAAGTCCGGCATGAAGCGAAAGTCATAGCGGCCGTCGAGCTCACCTTCCAGCACAAGTCGCGCTTTGCGTACCAGCCAGGTGTCAGCCGTGGGCTGGTCATACGCATCATCGAAGTAACGGTAATCCATCGCGAGGTTCGCGCCGACATGTAACGTGTTCTGACTGTCTGCGCTAGCAATGCGTAAGCCGGTGTCACCGAAGGTTCCTAACAGCGGCGGCAACGGCTGTTTGGCAGCCGCAGCCACAGGTGGTGTAGCTGTAGCTGGTGTCGCGGCCGCAGGTGGCGTAGCTGGCGCCGCGGCCGCGGCCGCGGGTGCCGCCGCGGCGGTAGCCCCGCTCGGAGCGGTCGCTGAGTCGCGGGCCTCCTGGGCTTCCAATCGTCTTTCCAGATCACGTATCTGCTGCTGCTGTTTCTGCAACGCCTCGCGCAGGCTTTGCACTTCAGCGTCAGTGGGCGGGTTCTGCTGGGAGCGGGCGAGCTGCGCCGGCAGTATCCAGAGAACCGCGAACAGGATCGTCAGCGAGGCGCGTACGCGCATGCAACCACTCCAGCAGCGTGATTCCACGGGCGTACGGATATGCACGGCCGCGCTCAGGCGTCTGACATGCTAGGGAGCGATTGGTTACGAGTCAGTTGGAAGCCGGTAACAGTGCGGTTATCCGCAGGGACTCAACGGCAACTTCGAGTGCTCAGCTGCGAACCAACAGTTATGGTCATGTCGCACGCAACAGCTCGTTGATGGACGTCTTGGCGCGCGTCTGTGCATCCACACGCTTCACGATCACGGCACAGTAGAGGCCGTACTGACCATCCGCCGATGGCAGGGTGCCGGGCACCACGACCGAGCCTGCCGGGACACGGCCCTGCAGGATCTGCCCCGTGGTGCGATCGAAGATCCGGGTGCTCTGGCCGATGAAGACGCCCATGGAGATCACCGCGCCCGCTTCGACCACGACGCCTTCGACAATCTCGGAGCGCGCGCCGATGAAGCAGTCATCCCCGATGATCGTCGGACTTGCCTGCAGCGGTTCGAGCACCCCGCCGATGCCGACCCCACCGGAAAGGTGCACGTTACGCCCGATCTGCGCACAGGAGCCGACGGTAGCCCACGTGTCCACCATGGTTCCCGAGCCCACGTAAGCGCCGATGTTGATGTAGCTGGGCATCAGCACTACGTTGGAGGCGACGTACGCACCCTGGCGCACGAGCGCATGCGGAACCACGCGCGCGCCGCCCGCCCTGAATTCGGCATCCGTGGTATGCACGTACTTCAAAGGAACCTTGTCGAAAAAGCGGGTGTAGCCCGCATCCATCACGGTGTTGTCATGGGTACGGAAATACAGCAGCACCGCCTTTTTGAGCCACTGATTGACGAGCCAGCCGGAGGCGGAGGGCTCGGCGACGCGGACCGCGCCGCTATCCAGCAGCCGCAGCGTCTCATCCAGCGCATCACCCAGTTCGGGCGTCACGTTCTGCGGCGTCAGCTGCGCCCGCTGTTCGAACGCGCCCTCAATAATCGACTGCAGCTCGGCTTTCGAAGACATGTCAGGGCCATCCCGGTACGAAGTGAGCAATACGCCGCGCGGCCTCAACACATTGCGCGAGCTCCGGGACCAGAGAGATGCGTACCCGTCCCGCGCCGGGATTGACTCCAGAACGGACCGATGCTGTAGCGCGCGCCGCGCTCAGCGCAGGTTGCGGGCGGGCCAGGTAACTGCCGGGGAGTACCGTCACGTTGCAGCGAGCAAAAAGGTCACGCGCGAAACGCTCGTCATCCCCGGGGACCTGGATCCACAGATAAAAAGCGCCTGCAGGTCGCTCCACGGGTAACACGGGACTCAGGATCGGGATCACCTGCTCGAACTTGTCCTGGTAGCGCTTGCGATTGGCCGCAGTGTAAGCCTCATCCTGCCAGGCGGGGATACTCGCCAGCTGCGTCGGCACCGGCATCGCACAGCCATGGTACGTTCGATAGAGCCGCAGGCGCTGCATGATGTGCGCATCCCCGGCGACGAACCCTGAGCGCAGACCCGGAACGCTCGAACGCTTCGAGAGACTGTGGAATACCACACAGCGCTCAAACTGCTGATGTCCGGCCGCGCGCGCTGCCTGCAGCAGACTCGGCGGTGGCGCCTGTTCATCGAGATAGATGTCGCTGTAGCACTCATCGCAGGCGATGATGAAGTCATGCTTGTCGGCCAGGTGCAGAGCATGCTGCAGGTAATCCAGTGGAAGAACCGCACCACTCGGATTGCCGGGCGTGCACAGGAACAGCACCTGACAGCGCTCCCAGAGCGACTGCGGCACGCTCTCCAGGTCGGGCATATGGTTGGAAAGGCCGGGCAGGTAGAGCGGCTCGGCGCCGGCCAGCAATGCGGCCCCTTCGTAGATCTGATAGAACGGATTGGGCATGGCGACGAGCGGCTCGCTCTGCCTGTCCACTGCGGCCTGCACGAAAGAGAACAGACCCTCCCGCGTGCCGTTGACGGGCAGTACCATCGTCTCCGGATCGATGACGCCTGCCCTTCCGGCGTCGATGGCACCGGATTGTGCTGCAGATTCTGCTTCATTGGCGCCGCGCAGCCCGAAGCGCCGTTCCAGGAATCGCGCCGCCGCGGCGCGCAGCTCCGGCAGCCCGGCGGTAGCGGGATAGCTGCCGAGCCGGTGCAGATTGTCACGTAGTGCCTGCAGCACCAACTCCGAAGGCTCGTGCTGCGGCTCACCGATGGACATACCGATCGCAGTCAGCCCGGCAGGCGGCAGCACGCCGGTCTTGAGAGCCGCGAGCCGTTCGAACGGGTAGGCGTGCAGCCGCGCAAGGCGAGGATTCACCGCAGAGGCATCCTCAGGCCGCGCGCCGGCGATCGAGTGCCAGCATCAGCTTCTCGCGCAACTGTTGCTCTGCCGCCTCTGCCAGCGGCCGCTGCTCGAAGTCGGTGATGTAGAACACATCCTCGGCCCGCTCACCTACGGTCATGATCTTGGCGTCCAGCAGCTGCAAGCGCTCCTCCAGCAACACCTTACCGATGTCGCTGAGCAGACCGGGACGATCGCCCGCGGTCAATTCGAGCACCGAGCGACTGTTGCGCTCATCGACACTGAGGCTGATCTGGGTGGGGGTGTGGAACATGCGCGCCTGGCGCGGCGCGCGGCGGGTCACGGCATAAGGCGTGTCTTCGGGACGCTGCAGCGAGCGCCAGAGCGCATGTTCGATTTCCCGCAGCCGGTCCGCATCGGTGATCAGAGTGCCGTCACTTTCCAACACATGGTAGAGATCGAGGCTGTAGCCATCGCCAGTGGGCGTAATGCGGGCGTCGACGATGTTGAGCCCCAGCTGATCCAGCACGGCGGTGGTGCGGGCGAACCCGTGGCGCTGAGCGCGCGCAAAAATCAACACCGAGGTGGTGCCGCGTGCGCCATGCGGATCCAGTGCCACCAGTGGTTCATCCGAGGTATCCCGCTCGGCCAGCAGGCGCGTATGCCACGCGACCTCATCGGGCGTATGGCGCAGGAAGTAGGGGGTCGCAAACCGCACCCAGGCGGCCGCGGTCGCCGCCTCGGAAATGCCCTGTTCGAGCAGCAGGCGTCGAGCTGCTTCCTGCGTCTCGCGCACGAGTTGCTCCTGATCGATCGGGCTCTCCAGGCCGCGCCGCAGCGCGCGCTTCACGCGGCTGTAGAACTCGTGAAACAGCGAAGCCTTCCAGGAGTTCCACAGCTTCGGATTGGTGCCGCGGACGTCGGCGCACGTCAGCACGTAAAGATAATCCAGATGGGTCTCATCGCCCACGTTGCGGGCGAAAGCCGTGATCACCTCAGGATCCGAGATGTCCTGCTTCTGCGCCGTGATCGACAGGATCAGGTGATTGCGCACCAGCCAGGCGACCAGCCGCGCATCGTAGGGAGACAGTCCCTGCTCGAGACAGAACGCCTCTGCATCAACACCGCCGAGCTCCGAGTGGTCCCCGCCACGTCCCTTGGCGATGTCGTGGAACAGCGCCGCCAGATAGGCAATCTCCGCCTTGGGCAGCTGCTGCATGATGCGCGAGGCCGCCGGCAGCTCATGGTCATAGCGCGCGATGGCAAAGCGTCGCAGGTTACTTACGACGAAGATCGTGTGCGCATCGACGGTATAGGCGTGGAACAGGTCGTATTGCATACGGCCGACGATGCGGCCAAACGCGGGTATGTAGCGTCCGAGCACGCCATAGGTATTCATCCGCCGCAGCTCATGCGTCACGCCGACCGGTGCGCGGATGATCTCGAGGAACAACCGGTGATTGCGCGGGTTCTGGCGAAATTCTTCATCGATCAGCCACAGCGAGCGCGCGACTGCGCGCAGGGTCGAGGCGCGTACGCCGTCAATCTCCGGATTCTGTTGCAGCAGCACGAACAGCTCGAGGAGCGCCGAGGGCGTACGTGCGAACACTTCCGCGCTAACCGCCTCGAGCGAGCCATTGCGCACCTGAAAGCGGGCATTGAGCGGACGCGGCGGCTCGCTCTCCGTCAGGATCGCCTCGCGGAACAGCTGCAGCAGCAGCTCGTTCAGCAGACTCACATCCATGACATTGCGGTAGTAGCGCTGCATGAACTGCTCGACGGCCAGGGTGTACGAGGCATCTTCGTAGCCGAAGGTGACGGCGAGTTTGATCTGGTGATCGAACAGCAGCCGGTCTTCGCGCCGCCCGGTCATGACGTGCAGCCCGAAGCGCACTTTCCACAGGAAAGCCTGTGCCTGCTTCAGGCGCCGCAACTCGGCGACCGAGAGAAAGCCGCGGGTCGCGAGCCCATCGAGCGTGTCAGAGCCGAAATGGCGCTTGGCGACCCACGCGATGGTCTGGATGTCACGCAGCCCGCCGGGTCCCGTTTTGACGTTGGGCTCGAGGTTGTAGGCAGTGTCATGCGCTTTCTGATGACGCTCGTGCTGCTCGCGCACCTTGGCATCAAAAAAGGTGCGCACCGGCCAGACATGCTCCGGCTGCAGCGCGGCGCGCATCTGCTCGAGCAACGGGGCGTTGCCTGAAAGCAGTCGTGCCTCGAGCAACGTCGTCATCACACTCACGTCGGCGGCGCTTTCCTGCACACATTCTTCAATCGTGCGCACGCTGTGGCCGACTTCCAGGCCGATATCCCAGAGAAACGCCAGCAGCCGGGCCACCACGTCGCGACCTGCGGCATCGGGCGGCTGCGGCACCAAGACCAGGATGTCGATGTCCGAGCACGGCAGCAGCTCGCCGCGGCCATAGCCGCCGACGGCGATCAGCGCCCAGGCGCTGCTGTTCACCCCTTGCAGATGATTCCAGGCGGCGCGCAGCACCACATCGATGACCGCTGCCCGGGCATGGACCAGCTCTTCGATCGGTTCTTCGGCGAGGAAACGGGCTTTCAGCTCCTCGTGCGCCTGGCGCAGCAACTCGCGATGAGCGCCGGGGGAATCCCGTGCCTCGGTCGCCAGTGCCGGCAGGCGCGCCAGCAGGGGCCACGGCACCGGCCGCGCAGGGGGCGGCAGGGGTTCTTCCAGGATGTCGAGGTCGCCGGGCATGGTCAGTGCCGCCCGAGCGCGCTCAATGCTTGCCAGCGACGCCGAGCGTCAGGACCTCGACTCCGCTGTCGGTAACCAGCACCGTATGCTCCCACTGTGCCGAGAGCGAATGGTCCTTGGTGATGACGGTCCAGCCGTCCGGCAGCAGGCGTACATGGCGCTTGCCGGCGTTCACCATCGGCTCAACGGTGAAGGTCATGCCGCGCTTCAACTCGAGGCCGGTGCCTGGCTCGCCATAATGCAGCACCTGCGGATCCTCGTGATACACGCGGCCGATGCCATGTCCGCAGTATTCACGTACCACCGAATAGTTGCGCTCCTCGACGTACGACTGGATCGCATGCCCGATGTCCCCCAGCCGCGTGCCGGGTTTGACCGTCTCGATGCCGCGCCACATCGCCTCGAAGCAGGTTTCGGCCAGCCGCTGAGCATGCGTTGGAGGCTTGCCCACGTAATACATCCGGCTGGTATCGCCGTGGAAACCATCCCGGATCACGGTCACATCGATATTGACGATGTCACCGGCCTTCAGCCGCTTTTCATTGGGAATGCCGTGGCAGACCACATGATTGACCGACGTGCAGATGGTCTTCGGAAAGCCGCGGTAGTTCAGGTTCGCCGGAATACTCCGCTGCACATTGACAATGTGGTCATGGCAGATCCGGTCGAGCTCATCGGTGGTGATCCCGGGAACGACGTGCTCGCCGATCATGTCCAGCACCTCGGCAGCGAGGCGTCCGGCGACGCGCATCTTCTCTTGTTCCTCGGGGCTCTTGATCGTCACGTGCATAAATAGCGTAATAGTTCGTCCTGCAGCGCGCGTAAGGCATTGTTCAGACTCGCCTGCCATGCTATAAAGCCGCCGCTTTTTTAGCAACGCAACCCCACACGCGCATCGCTTTAACCGGCTGGCTGGGTGCCCGGACGTCAATTGAGGCTGCAAAGCCCGACGTCAAGGGTGGCCGACCGGGATGCGCGGAGGCCCAACCCAAACAGGAGATTTTCATGCCCGGCGTGTCCATGCGACAGATGCTGGAAGCGGGTGTTCATTTCGGACATCAGACCCGCTTCTGGAACCCGAAGATGGCTCCTTTCATCTTCGGTGAGCGTAACAAGATCCACATCATCAACCTCGAGAAGACGCAGCCGCTGTATGCGGATGCGGCTCAGTTCGTGAAAAGCGTCGTGGCCGATGGCGGCAGGGTGCTGTTCGTGGGCACCAAGCGCTCCGCGCGCGAAGCGGTGCAGAAGGAGGCCGAGCGCGCCGGTCAGCCGTTCGTCAATCAGCGCTGGCTCGGCGGCATGCTCACGAACTTCAAGACGATCCGCCAATCGATCAAGCGCCTGGGGGAGATCAGCGATCTCGCCACCTCCGGTGCGCTCGAGAAGCGCGGTAAGAAGGAAGCCACGCAGCTGCGCCGCGAGATGGAAAAGCTGGAGAGGAGCCTGGGCGGCATCAAGAACATGGAGTCGCTGCCCGATGCCATGTTCGTAGTGGATGTCGGCCACGAGAAGATCGCCATTCACGAGGCGAGGAAGCTCGGCATTCCGGTGGTCGCGATCGTCGATACCAACTGCTCACCGGATGGCATCGACTACGTGATTCCGGGCAACGACGACGCCATGCGTGCGATCCAGCTCTATGCCACCGGCATGGCTGATGCAGTGCTCGAGGGCAAAGAGTCCGTGCCCACGGTTGCCGTCGGCGAAGACGAGTTCGTCGAGCTCGACGAGGCCGGTGCGCCACGCAAGAAGGCCTCACGCTCGCGGCAGCGCCCGCAGGCGGCAGTCCGCAAGAAGGCGCCCGCCCGACGGCGTGCGCCGGTTCCCGCAGCGGTCGTCGAGAGCCCGGAGTTGGTTGCCGATGCGGAAGATGATCTGGATGTGGAAGACGTCGCCGATGCGGCCGTCGCGATTCCGCCCGCTCCCGCCAACGCCGAGCGTCGCCCCGCGAGCGGCGCACGCCGCGGCAAGGGCGGCGGCCGCGGCGGTGTAGGCGCGAACGGCCGAGAGTAACTGCCATGACGATTACAGCAGATGCAGTGAAGCAGCTTCGTGAGCGCACTGGTGCGGGAATGATGGAGTGCAAACGGGCCCTCGTGGAGACGCAGGGTGATCTGGATGCCGCCGCGGAGCTGATGCGCAAGCAGGGTCTGGCGAAGGCCGACAAGAAAGCCGCCCGCGTCGCCGCCGAGGGCGTGATCGTGCTCGAAAAGGCGAGCGACGGTCACGCCGCCGCCATGATCGAGATCAACTGCGAAACCGACTTCGTGGCGCGTGAGCAGGACTTCCGTAACTTCGCGCAGGCAGTGGCCGCAGCTGCGCTCAGCAGCCGGCCGGACAGCCTGCAGGCGCTGCTGGGCAGCAAGCTGAGCAGCGGCGAGAGCATCGAGGAGCGCCGCCGTGCGCTGGTCGCGAAGATCGGCGAGAACATCAGCGTGCGTCGCTTCGTGGTGCTCAACAGCGCCGATCAACTCGGCGCCTATGTGCACGGTACCCGCATTGGTGCGCTGGTCATCGTCAGGGGCGGCGATGCGGCCCTGGCGCATGATCTGGCCATGCACGTCGCGGCCAGCAATCCGAAGCATCTGTCCGCGGCGAGTGTGCCCGCGGAGGTGGTGGCGAAGGAGCGGGAGATCCTGACGGAGCAGGCCCAGGGAGAGGGTAAGCCGGCAGAGATTGTCGCGAAGATGGTCGAAGGTCGCCTGCGCAAGGCGCTCGGGGAGATCACGCTGCTCGGGCAGCCTTTCGTGAAAGACCCCGACATGACGGTCGAGAAGCTGCTGAAGAACGCCCGCGCCGAAGTGACCGCTTTCGAGCGCTTTGAGGTGGGCGCCGGCATCGAGAAGAAGCAGGAAGATTTCGTGGCCGAGGTCATGGCCCAGGTCAGGGGCTCCCACTGAGCGCCGGTGCGCCCGGGAAGAACCCCGCCCAGTGCGGGGTTCTTTTTAAAGGGCCTGAGTCGCTTAAATGGCCGGAGCCGCTTAAATGGCCTGAGCCGCTGAGGTACGGAAAATGAGTGAGGCCGCCAGACCCGGTTTTACCCGCATCCTCGTCAAGCTATCCGGCGAGGCGCTGCTCGGATCAGCCGACTACGGCGTTGATCCGGCGGTGCTGAAGCGCATCGCCGGTGAGCTGCAGGACATTATCAGCATGGGTGTGCAGACCGCGGTCGTCATCGGCGGCGGCAATATTTTCCGCGGCGCAGGATTGGCACGCGCCGGCATGGATCGGGTGGCGGCCGACCACATGGGAATGCTGGCCACGGTGATGAATTCACTGGCGATGCAGGATGCGCTCGAGGGCCTCGGCATGCATGCGCGGGTCATGTCCGCGATCCGCATCAACGAGGTCTGTGAGGACTACATCCGCCGTCGCGCGGTGCGCCATCTGGAGAAAGGCCGTGTGGTGATCTTCGCCGCCGGCACCGGCAATCCGTTCTTCACCACCGATACGGCAGCTTCGCTGCGGGCCATCGAGATCAATGCTGATGTGCTGCTGAAGGCCACCAAGGTGAATGGCGTGTATTCGGATGATCCGGTACGCAATCCAGCTGCGGTGCGTTACAGCACGCTCACCTTTGATAAGGTATTGGCGGACAAACTCAACGTGATGGATGCGACGGCCATTGTCATGTGTCGTGACAACCGCCTGCCGCTGCGTGTGTTCAATCTCAACAACTCGGGAGACCTGACGCGCATCGTAAAGGGCGAGGACGTCGGCACGACCGTCACCTTCGAGTAGCGCGCCGCCCACGAGGAGACGCTGATGCTGGATGATTTGAAGAAAGACGCGCGTGAGCGCATGGCGAAATGCGTGCAGAACTTCCAGAGCGACCTGAAGAAGCTGCGCACCGGCCGGGCGCATCCCAGCCTTATCGAGCATCTGAAAGTGGATTATTACGGCAACGATACGCCGCTGCAGCAGGTCGCCAACATCGCGGTGGAGGATGGTCGCACGCTGGTGGTTTCTCCCTGGGAGAAGAGCATGGTGCAGCCCATCGAGAAGGCCATCCACAAGTCCGATCTCGGACTGACGCCGATGACGGCCGGAACCGTGATCCGCATCCCGATGCCACCGCTCACCGAGGAGCGACGCCGCGACATTACCAAGGTCCTGCGCCATGACGCCGAGAACGCGCGCGTGGCCGTGCGCAACGTGCGCCGTGATGTGATGAGCGACATCAAGGAGCTGCTGAAGGAGAAGGAGATCTCGCAGGATGATGAGCGGCGCGCCGAGACCGAGGTGCAGAAGCTCACGGACAAACACGTCGCTGACATCGATCAGATCATGGCTGCGAAAGAGAAAGAGGTCATGCAGGTCTGATGGCGCTGCCGCGGCACATTGCAATCACCATGGATGGCAATGGTCGCTGGGCCGCCACCAGAGGGGTACCGCGCGCCGCCGGCCACCGCGCCGGGCTTACGCCTACGCGCATGGTGATCCAGGAATGCAGTCGCCGACGGATATCCGCCCTGACCCTGTTCGCGTTCTCCAGCGAAAACTGGAAGCGCCCCGCGGAAGAGGTTTCGAGCCTGATGGCGCTGTTCGTCGACTCCCTCGACCGCGAGATCGATGAGCTGCATGCCAATCAGGTGCAGGTCCGTTTCATCGGCGACCGCGTACCCCTGGCTGTGCGCCTGCAGAGCCGCATCGTGGCCGCCGAGCAGCGCACGGCAGCGAACCGCGGGCTGCAGCTGCAGATTGCGATGAGCTACGGGGGTCGTTGGGACATAGTTCAGGCGTGTCAAGAGCTTGCGCGACAATGCTCGAGTGGTGCCTTGCAACCGCGCGACATCGACGAGGAGCGCTTCGCCGCCGCGCTGCAGCTCGCCGGCGTGCCTGATGCGGATCTGTTGATCCGCACCGGTGGCGAGCAGCGCATCAGCAACTTCCTGCTGTGGAATGCGGCGTACGCCGAGCTGTACTTCACTGACGTCCTGTGGCCGGATTTCAGCGTGGCAGAGTTTGAAGCGGCCCTGGCCTTCTTCGCCGGCCGCGAGCGCCGCTTTGGGCAGACCCACGAGCAGTTGCCCCGCGGGGACGGGCTGCGCCCGGCACAACGCTCGTGAATGAAGCACTACGCAAACGGATCATCACGGCGGTCATCCTCGGATTGACCCTCGCCGTCATCATCCTGTTTTTGCCGGCCATCGCGACCGTGATCGTGCTGACCGTGTCCGTACTGGCCGGCGCCTGGGAGTGGTCGGCGTTCCTGCGCGTATCCGGCACGGCCTTGCGCGCCGGTTATGTCGCAGCGCTTGCGGCGCTGATGGTCGTCCTGTGGCAGCTGGCCTCGACTCCTGGGGGGCGCCATCTGGTGCTCACGGCCGCGCTGGTGTGGTGGATGGGGGCGCTGGTGTGGGTGGCGCTCGCGCCGCAGCGCGTGGCGCCCTGGTCGGCCGCTGTCGCCGGAGCGTTGGCGTTGCTGCCGGCCTGGCTGGCGCTCGTGTACATGCGGGCGCAGATGGCTCACGGCGCGCAATGGATCATGTTCACGCTGCTGCTGGTATTCGCGGCGGACATTGGCGCATTCTTCACCGGACATCGCTTCGGCCGGCTGCGCCTGGCCCCGCACGTCTCGCCCGGCAAAACCTGGGAGGGCGTGCTCGGCGGCGCGGCGGCAGGCGCGCTGGTTGCTCTGCTTGGCGGGCTGTGGTTTGACTTGCCGCTCGGCAGCTTCGTGCCGCTGTGCATTGCCGTGGTGGGCTTCTCGATCGTCGGTGATCTGACCGAGAGTCTGCTGAAGCGCTTCGCTGGCCTTAAGGACAGTGGCACCCTGTTTCCCGGGCACGGCGGGATCATGGACCGCATCGACAGCGTGACGGGTGCCGCGCCCGTGTTGCTGTTGGGGCTGACCGCGCTGGGAGTGACCGCATGATCGGCGTGAGCGTACTGGGGTCGACCGGCTCGATCGGCGAGAACACCCTGGATGTGCTGGCGCGCCACCCCGAGCGCTTCCGACTCGTGGCGCTTGGGGCGCATCGCAATGCTGCCAGGCTTGCCGAGCAGGTCCTGCGCTGGCACCCCGCCTATGCAGTGCTTGCCGACACCAACGCGGCGCGCGACCTGCACCAGATCCTGGGGAATCGTGCACCGCGCACCCGCCTGCTGGCAGGGCCGGATGCCCTGCTGGAAATAGCGGCGCTGCCCGAGACTGACTGTGTGATGGCCGCCATCGTCGGCGCGGCGGGCTTGCCGTCAACTCTGGCGGCGGCTCGAGCTGGCAAACGGCTGCTGCTTGCCAACAAGGAATCCCTCGTGATGGCCGGGCCGCTGCTGATGGCTGCCGTGCGCCAGTCAGGGGCTACGCTGCTGCCGATCGACAGTGAGCACAATGCGATCTTCCAGTGCATGCCGCCGCAGGTGCGTACGGGCGAGGCCCCACCCGGCGTGCGCCGCATTCTGCTGACGGCCTCGGGCGGGCCGTTTCGCGATATGCCGCTGGAAGCGCTCGAGGAGGTAACACCCGAGGCGGCCTGCGCCCATCCTAATTGGGTGATGGGACGCAAGATCTCGGTGGATTCCGCCACTCTCATGAACAAGGGACTGGAGTTGATCGAGGCGTGTTTTCTCTTCGGCCTGCCAGCGGCGCAGGTCGACATCCTCGTGCATCCGCAGAGCATCGTGCACTCCCTGGTCGAGTACCTCGATGGCTCGGTGCTGGCGCAGCTCGGCTCACCTGACATGCGCACGCCGATTGCGCACGCGCTGGCGTGGCCCGAGCGCATCAGCTCCGGTGTAGAATTCCTGGATCTGATCCGCACGGCCCGCCTGGATTTCCGCGCGCCGGATCACGATAAATTCCGCTGCCTGGGGCTGGCCCAGGCTGCCGCTCGGGCTGGAGGACTGCAGCCTGCAGTGCTCAACGCCGCCAATGAGGTTGCCGTAGAGGCGTTCCTCGAACGCCGATTGAACTTTATTCAGATCGCCGCGGTCATTGAAGCAGTGCTGACGCGAAGCACGGCCGGAGCCATCGGTGGTCTCGATGATGTGATGGCAGCCGATGCTGAGGCGCGCCGCTACACTCGCGAGCGGCTGTCCAGTCTGGGAGCTCTATGAAGGACAACACGCACGCATGAATGTGATCTGGCACGACGCGCTGTGGTTCATCGTGGCCGTGGGTCTGCTCGTCACGGTGCACGAGTTCGGTCATTTCTGGGTGGCGCGCCGCCTGGGTTTCAAAGTCCTGCGTTTCTCGGTTGGCTTCGGCAGGCCGTTGCTGAAGCGCATCGGCGCCGACGGTACCGAGTACGTCGTCGCGGCGATCCCTCTGGGCGGTTACGTCAAATTGCTCGATGAGCGCGAAGGTCCCGTGCCCGCTTCCGAGCTGGCGCGCTCCTTTACCCGCAGGCCGCCGTGGCAGCGCATCCTGGTGCTGCTCGCCGGCCCCGGATTCAACATTGCCTTTGCCATCCTCGTGCTATGGGCCATGTTCTGGAGCAGCGGGATCACCGAGCTCAAGCCGGTCGTCGGCGATGTAGTGCATCAGTCGGTGGCGGCCCGGGCGGGACTGCGCTCCGGCGATGAGATTCTCGCCATCGACGGCGCAGCAGTCGGCGGCCAGCGCGACGTGGTGTTCGATCTGCTCGATGCGGTGAGCGCGCGCGGCGCGGCGCAACTGGAGGTTCGCGGCAAGGATGGCAGCGAGCGGCACGCGCAGCTCACGGTGGCAGACCGCGACGAGCGGGTGCGGCTCACCGAGCCCGCCGCGCTGTTCAAGGGACTGGGGTTTCAGTTCTGGACGCCGGCCATTCCTCCCGTACTCGGCGAGGTGCAGCCCGGTGGCCCGGCCGCGCGCGCCGGTCTGAAGAGCGGCGATCGGATCCTCGCCATCGAGGGCGAGCCGGTCACCGATTTCCGGGATATCCAGGCGCGCATCGGCTCGCATCCGGGCGAGAGCCTGGCCGTTGGCTACCAGCGCGATGGCGCGCAGGGCAACGTGCGGGTCGCGGTGGCGGATGAGGAAGCCGGCGGCAAGCGTATCGGCCGCATCCATGTGATGCAGCCGCTCGGCATCAGCTATCCGGACAGCATGCTGCGGCATACGCAGCTCGGCGTATCCGGCGCACTGGCACGCGCCGCGCAGGAAGCCTGGAGCATGACTGCGCTGCAGGGCCGGCTCTTCTGGCGCATGCTGCTCGGACAAGTCTCGATGAAGAATCTGAGCGGTCCGCTGTCGATCGCCGAGTATGCCGGTGACTCGGCGCAGGCCGGGGTTGCCTCGTTCATGAGCTTCCTGGTGTTGATTTCCCTATCGCTCGGTTTCCTGAACCTGTTGCCGATCCCGATCCTCGATGGTGGCCAGATCGTCTTCCAGGCCGTCGAGTGGCTGAAGGGCAGCCCGCTGTCCGAGCGCGCCCAGGTCTTCGGCCAGCAGATCGGTATCGCGCTGCTCATCCTGCTGATGGGTGTAGCGCTCTTCAACGACATCGCGCGCCAGTTAAGTTGATTGAATCGTGATCATGGTCCGCCGGCGCCGGGCGCCGCTATCCGGACGGGGTGCACTGTTGCCGGGCCTCCGTGCAAGAACGCGCGTTGCGCATGAAGAGAGAAGAATGAAGGCTCGCGCCCTGCTGCTCTGTACCACCTTGCTGGCCGCTCCCGCAGCAGTCATGGCCCAGGCACTCGTGCCTGCCCAGCCGGCACCGGCAGCCGCCCCGGCGAGTGATGCGGATTTCACGGTGGGCGACATCCGCGTCGACGGCCTCGCCCGCGTCTCGGAAGGCACGGTCTACAACTACCTGCCCGTCAACATCGGCGATCATCTGAGCCCCACGCGCGTACGCGAGGCCATCCGCGCCCTGTACGCCACCGGATTCTTCCGCGACGTGCAGCTGCGCCGCGAGGGCAACACGCTCATCGTAGTGGTGCTGGAGCGACCCTCGATCGAGAGTTTCGAGATCACCGGCAACAAGGACATCAAGACCGAGGATCTGCAGAAGTCGCTGCGCAATGTAGGACTTGCCACGGGCAAGACCTTCGACCGCTCCGTGCTCGAGGATGTCACGCAGTACCTCACCGACCAGTACTACAGCCGCGGCAAGTATGCGGTGCGCGTTGATACGCACGTCGAGGAGGAGACCGGCAACCGGGTGAAGATCAAGATCGAGATCAAGGAAGGCAAGCGCGCCAAGATCCGTCAGATCAATCTCGTGGGCAACACCCGCTTCAAACAGAAGGAGGTGCTGGACACCTTCGAGCTGCAGACGCCCAACTGGAAGAGCTGGTACAAGCAGGACGACCGCTACTCGCGCGAGTCGCTGCAGGGCGACCTGGAGAAGCTGCGCAACTTCTACATGGATCGCGGCTATGCCAACTTCCAGATCGACTCCACCCAGGTGGCGATCGCCCCGGAGAAGGACGATATCTTCATCACCGTCAACCTCGAGGAAGGCGAGATCTTCAAGATCTCGGACGTGAAGCTCGCCGGCACCTTCGTGGTGCCCAAGCCGGAGCTCGAGAAGCTCGTGCTGGTACAGCCGGGGCAGACGTTCAACCACAAGCTGATCACCTCGACCCAGGAGCTCATCCAGAATCGGCTCGGCCAGGACGGCTATGCGTTTGCCAAGGTGGATCCGGTGCCGACGCCGGACAATGCGACTCACAAGGTGTCGCTCACCTTCTTCATCGATCCGGGCAATCGCGTCTACGTACGCAACATCACTTACTCGGGCTCGACGCGCATCAACGACGAGGTGCTGCGGCGCGAGATGCGTCAGCTGGAGGGCGGCTGGCTGTCGAATACCTCCCTCGAGCGCTCCAAGCAGCGCATCCAGCGCCTGCCGTACGTGAAGAACGTGACCTTCGAGACCACTCCCGTGGCCGGCGCGCCCGATCTGGTGGATGTGAATTACAAGCTCGAAGAGGGGCCGAGCGCGCAGTTGGGTGGCGGTATCGGCTATTCGGAGACCTACAAGTTCCAGCTCAACGGCAACTTCACCGATGCGAACTTCCTCGGCAGCGGCCAGCGCATCGCGCTCGAGCTGAACGGCGGTGCCTTCAGCAAGGTATACAGCCTGCAGCACACCAATCCCTACACGAGCATCGACGGGGTGTCGCGCACCGAATCGCTCACCTACCGCGATGTCACGCAGTTCGTGTCCGCCTCGTCGAACTTCTCCTCCAAGACGGCCAGCGGCGGACTGACGTTCGACTATCCGCTGACCGAATACCAATACCTGCGCGTTGGCGGCACGGTGGATATCTCGCAGCTGCTCACCAACTCCCTGGGCAGCGCGCTGCAGGCCCAGGAGTGGGTGCAGCAGAATGGGCACACCTACCAGCGCCTGGCACACGATGACACCACGGGCAACGAATACGTCTTCTTCGGCTCCAACTTCCACACTCTGGAGGGCCTGATCGGCTGGGGCTGGGATACCCGCAACCGCACGCTGTTCGCCGATCGCGGCATGCGCCAGGCCATCTCCCTGTCCTCATCGATCCCCGGGCCGAGCCAGGTCAATTACTGGGTCGCCAACTACAGCTTCCTGCGCTATGTGCCGCTCATCAACCCGACCGCGCTCGCGTTCAGCCTGTCGGTGGATTACGGCCGACCGTTCCGGGGCACGACGGCGATTCCGCCCTACCGTAACTTCTTCGGCGGCGGCCCGGACAGCATCCGCGGCTACCGCGAGTCGCGCTTAGGACCCAAGGACAAGTTCGGCAACCCCTATGGCGGCAACATGCGGGTCGTAAACCGTAACGAGTTCATCCTGCCGATGCCGGCCAAGTGGCGCCAGACCGCCCGCGTCAGCCTGTTTTTCGATGCCGGCAACGTGTTCTATACCGACAAATCGATCAAATTCTACGGACCGGACCGGGCTTCGCCCGCTAACTACAACTTCAGTCTGAGCCAGGTGAAGATGTCCACGGGCATCTCGGTCGAGTGGCTGGCGCCCCTCGGGCTGTTCCGGTTCAGCCTGGGATATCCGCTCAATCCCACCCACAGCAACTTCACCGATCGCTGGGGGGATGAGACCGAGATCTTCCAGTTCTCCATCGGGCAGGCGTTTTAGGCCACAATAGGCGGAGAGCTTTCTCAAGCCTTATACGAGGTGGGGTGTTTCTGTGATGGACGTGATGCGTTTCAAGTCGTTGATGTGGGTAGTTGCGGCGCTCGGGGCGCTGGGGGCCGGGCCTGCCTGGGCGGAGCTGAAGATTGGCGTGGTGGATTACGGCCGGCTGGTGGAGGAGTCACCGCAGGCGAAGGCCGCACTGGAATCCATCCGCACCGAGTTCACGCCGCGGCAGCGTGATCTGCAGGCACAGCAGACCTCCCTGAAGTCGAAGGAAGACCGTCTGCAGAAGGACGGCGCGACGATGACCCAGGATCAGCGGACCGCTGCCGAGAAGGACCTGCGCGACAGCTACCGCGACCTGCAGAGGAAGCAGAGCGAGGTGCAGGACGATTTCAACTCCCGGCGCAACGAGGAGATGTCGCGTTTGCAGAAGGCCCTCATCGAGCAGGTACGCATCTATGCCAAGGCGCAGAACTACGATCTGATCATTGCCGATGGAGTGATCTACTCCACCCCGACGATCGACATCACGCCGGCCATCCTCGCGCAGCTGCAGGCATCCCATACGCCGCTGCCGCCGGCGCCGGCGCGTTCGGGGGCCCCGACGAACACGCCCGCTCCGAAGTCCAGCGGGCACTGATCCCTCGGCGGCTCTGACAGGGCGTCCCCACCATGGCCGTCACGCTGGGGGAGCTCGCGGTACGCTTCGGCTGCGAGCTGCGCGGCGATCCGCACACCGTGGTGGAGCGGGTCGCTACGCTCGCCAACGCCGATGCGCGCGCGCTCGCGTTTCTCGCAGAATCCCGCAACCGACGTGAGCTAGCCGGCACCGCCGCCGCCGCCGTCGTGCTGGACGCGAAGGCGGCTGCTGACTGTCCGACCGCGGCGTTGGTGTGCGCGAACCCGCGCGCCACCTTCGCGCGGATCGTCACGCTGCTGCATCCGGCGGCGCGGCCGCCGGGCGGCCGGCATCCCAGTGCCAGCATCGCCGCCAGTGCACATATCGATCCGAGTGTGAGCATCGGTGCCATGGTGGTCGTCGGCGAGCGGGTTACGATCGGCCCACGCACGCTCGTCGGTGCCGGCTGCATCATCGAGGACGATGTGCGCATTGCCGAGGATGTGACGCTCGTGGCATCCGTCACGCTTTGTCGCGAAGTCAACATCGGGGCACGCACTGTGATTCAGCCCGGCGTCGTGATCGGCGGCGATGGTTTCGGGTTCGCGCCCGAGCAGGGCCGCTGGGTGAAGATCCCGCAGGTGGGCGCGGTACGCATCGGTGCTGACGTCGAGATCGGCGCCAACACAACAATCGACCGGGGAGCGATCGAGGATACCGTGCTCGAGGACGGGGTGAAACTCGACAACCAGATCCAGGTCGGTCACAACGTGCGCATCGGTGCGCATACGGTGATTGCCGGCTGCACGGGGATCTCGGGCAGCACCATCATCGGTCGTGGCTGCATCATCGGTGGCGCCGTGGGCATCGCCGGTCATCTCACTATCGGCGATGGTGTCACCATTACTGGTTTTGCCATGGTGAGCCGCTCCCTCAGCGGGCCAGGCGTATACTCCAGCGGCATACCGATCGAAGAATCCAGGGTGTGGCGCCGCCAGGTCGCCCGTTTCCGCAGCCTCGAGTCCCTGACCGAACGGGTCAGAAAACTCGAGCGCGCCGCAGATGCCGAGCAGGACGAGGATGATGACTGACCCCACGCAATTGGACATCCACGCGGTTCTGAAACTGTTGCCGCACCGCTACCCGTTCCTGCTGGTCGACCGGGTACTGGAGGTCAAGCCCGGCGAGAGCATCCGGGCGTTGAAGAACGTCACCTACAATGAGCCGTTTTTTCCCGGCCATTTCCCGGGCCGCCCGGTGATGCCCGGGGTGATGATCATCGAGGCCCTTGCCCAGGCCGCCGGCATCCTGACCTTCGTCTCCTCCAACATCGTGCCGCACGAGGAGACCCGTTTCTATTTCGTCGGTATCGACAAAGCCCGTTTCCGCAAACCGGTCGAGCCGGGTGATCAACTGTTGCTGACCGCACAGCTGGAACGCTCGCTGCGGGGTATCTGGAAGTTCTCCACCAGTGCGCTGGTGGGTCAGGTCGAAGTCGCCCATGCCGAGATGATGGTGGCGCCGGAGACCGGCAAGTGATCGACCCGCACGCACTGGTTGCGCCTCAAGCGCAGCTTGCAGCCGATGTCAGCGTAGGGGCCTTCAGTATCATCGGACCGGAAGTGCAGATCGGACCCGGCACGGTCGTCGGACCGCACGTAGTGATTACCGGGAACACCCGCATCGGTTCCAACAACCGTATCTATCAGTTCGCCTCGATTGGCGATGCGCCGCAGGATCTGAAGTACCAGGGCGAGCCCACGCGCCTCGAGATCGGCGACCGCAACACCTTCCGTGAAAGCTGCACCATCAACCGCGGCACCGCCCACGCAAGTGGCGTCACGCGCATCGGCAACGACAACCTTTTCATGGCTTACTCCCACGTGGCGCACGACTGTCAGGTTGGTGACCGCGCAGTGTTTGCCAACTGCGCCTCGCTGGCGGGTCATGTGGAGATCGGCGATTGGGTCATCCTCGGCGGTCTGACCGCCGTCCATCAGTTCTCACGCGTTGGCGCGCACGCCTTTCTCGGCGGTGGCACGATCGTTACGCGTGACGTACCGCCCTACGTCATGGCAGCGGGCAATCCTGCCGAGCCCCATGGCGTCAACGCCGAGGGTCTGAAGCGCCGCGGCTTTGGCGAAGAGCAGATCCGCTGCATCCGCGAGGCCTATCGCATCCTGTACCGCTCGGAGCTACGGCTCGCCGAGGCGCTCAGCCAGCTCGAACAGCTCGCCGAGAGTCACGCGGAGATCCGCAGCTTCGTCGATTTCATCAACCGCTCGACCCGAAGCCTGGTGCGATGACGAGCAGCGGCCCGACGGCCGCCCCGGCAACCAGAAATCCGCGGCCGCTGACCGTTGGCCTCGTGGCGGGCGAATCTTCAGGCGATCAGCTGGGCGCAGCCCTCATCGGCGCATTACGGGCACAGGTGCCGGATGTGCGTTGTGTAGGCGTCGCCGGAGCGCGGATGATTGCGGCGGGCTGCGAGGCGTGGGCCAGCGCGGAGGAGCTCGCCGTCATGGGACTTGCCGAGGTGTTGCATCATCTGCCACGGCTGCTGCGCCTGCGTCGCTCGCTGGTCGCGCGTTTCCAGGTGCTGCGGCCGGATGTGTTCGTCGGGATCGATGCGCCCGAGTTCAATCTGGGGCTGGCACAGCGTCTGAAGGCACGAGGCCTGCGCACGGTGCAGTATGTGAGCCCGCAGGTGTGGGCCTGGCGCCAGAGTCGCGTGCGTACCATGAGCGCAGCTTGTGATCTGGTGTTGTGCCTGTTGCCCTTTGAGACGGATTTCTATGTGCGCCATGGCGTGCCGGCAGTGTTCGTCGGACATCCGCTCGCCGATCAGATCCCGCTGGACGTCGATCGGAGTGGCGCGCGGGCGCTCCTCGGCATCGATGCCGGTGCGACGGTTGTGGCGCTCCTGCCGGGCAGCCGGCTCGGGGAAGTAACCCGTCTGGGCGCCGATTTCGCTGCGGCAGCGGGCTGGATCGCCGAGCAGCGCCCTGATATCCGCTTCATCGCGCCGATGGCTTCCGGGCGCGTGCGCGCCGCGTTCGAGGCGGCCCTGGCGCAGATGGCGCGCCCGCCTGAGGTGCAGCTGCTCGATGGACAGGCACAACGTGCGCTGGCCGCCGCCGATGGTGTGCTCGTGGCCTCAGGTACCGCAACCCTCGAGACTCTGCTCTCCGCCCGGCCGATGGTGGTCGCGTATCGTCTGAGCCGCATCACGGCGTTTCTGCTGCGCACACTCGGGCTCGTCAAGGTGCCATACTTCTCGCAACCGAATTTGCTGGCAGGGCGGCCACTGGTGCCCGAGTTCTTCCAGGAGCAGGTGAGGGGAGGCACGCTCGGTGAGGCACTCTTGCGCGAAATGACGGACACGGCCCATGTGCGCGAGTTGCAGAGCGAATTCCGGCGCATCCACGAGCTGCTGCGCTGTGGCGGCGCGGCGCGCGCTGCCAGCGCCATCCTCGAGAGGGTCCGCGCATCCCCCGCACCCGCTTCGGGAGCGCCCTGATGCGTCGTGTCGGCCTGGATCTGATCCGCTGCGCTGGGGTGGATGAGGCCGGCCGCGGACCGCTGGCGGGACCGGTCGTGGCGGCCGCCGTGATCCTCAATCCGCGCCGGCGCATCCACGGACTTGCCGACTCAAAGGCGCTCACTCCCGAAGAGCGCGCGCGCCTGGCACCGATCATTCGCGAGCGCGCGCTCGCCTGGTCGGTGGCCTGGTCGGACCGCGATGAGATCGACAGCCTGAATATTCTCGGCGCCACTTTCCTTGCGATGCGTCGCGCGCTGCTGCGCCTGCCGGTGTGCCCCACACATATCCGCATCGACGGCAACCAGCTGCCGCAGATTCATGATCTGCGCCTGGGATGCACGGTCGAGGCGATCATCGAAGGGGATGCCCGCGTGCCCGCCATCAGCGCTGCCTCCATTCTCGCCAAAACCTGCCGCGATGCCATGATGGAGCGGCTGGACCGCTGCTACCCCGGCTTCAGCCTTGCGGCTCACAAGGGCTACAGCACGCCGGCGCATCTGGAAGCTCTGCGCTGCAACCGGCCCACCCCGCAGCATCGCAGGACCTTCAGCCCCGTTGCCGTTGCCGATCTGTTCTATGACTGAGTTCGTGCATCTGCGGCTGCATACCGAGTACTCGCTGATCGACAGCGTGGTACGCGTGCCGGAGCTGGTGGATGCCGTCGCCACAGCCGGCATGCCGGCCGTGGCAGTCACGGATCAAAGCAACCTGTTCGCGATGGTGAAGTTCTATCGCGCCGCGCTGGCATGCGGCGTCAAGCCGATCATCGGTGTGGATCTGCTGATGCGCGCAGCAGCGGAGCGGCAGCCGCCTTCACGACTGACCCTGTTATGTCAGTCCGAGGAAGGCTATCGCAACATCACGCGGCTGGTCAGCCGCGCCTATCTGGAAGGTCAGCAGCGCGGCGTGCCGCTGCTGGATCGAAGTTGGCTGTCGCGCGCGAGCCTGGCGGGACTGGTGGCCTTGTCTGGCGGCACAGAAGGCGACTTCGGGCGCGCCCTGGTGAAGCAGCGCGAGCGTGAGGCCGAGCAGGCGCTGGATGCGTGGCTGGAGTTGTTCGACGACCGCTTCTACGTCGAGCTGCAGCGGCTCGGCCGTGCGGATGAGGAAGGGTACATTGCCGCAGCCGTGGCGCTCGCCAGCCGTCGCGGCGTGCCGGTAGTCGCAACCAACAATGTGCGCTTCCTGCGAGCGGATGACTTTGAATCGCACGAGGCGCGCGTGTGCATCCATGACGGCACGCTGCTCGCCGATGCCGGGCGGCCGCGACGCTATTCGCAGCAGCAGTATCTGCGCACGCCCGCGGAGATGGCGGCGCTGTTTGCGGATATCCCGGAGGCACTTGCCAACTCCGTGGCCATCGCGCAGCGCTGCACGCTGGTGCTCAAGCTCGGCGAGGCACGGCTGCCGCCGTATCCCGTGCCGGGACAGGTCACCACCGAGAACTACCTGCGGGTGGAAAGTCGGGCCGGTCTGCAGCGCCGGCTGACCGCCCTCGCTGCGACTCAACATCCGGCCTACGAGGCGCGACTCGAGCTCGAGCTCGATGTCATCTGTCAGATGGGCTTCGCCGGCTACTTTCTCATCGTGGCCGATTTCATCCGCTGGGCGCGGGAGCATGCCGTGCCGGTCGGGCCGGGCCGCGGCTCCGGGGCGGGCTCGCTGGTCGCCTACAGTCTGCGCATCACCGATCTGGATCCGATCCATCACGATCTGCTGTTCGAGCGCTTTCTCAATCCCGAGCGCGTCTCCATGCCCGACTTCGACGTCGACTTCTGCATGGACGGGCGCGATCGCGTGATCGAGTACGTCGCCGCAAAATACGGACGCGAGCGGGTCTCGCAGATCATCACCTACGGCACCATGGCTGCCAAGGCAGTAGTGCGGGATGTCGGGCGCGTGCTCGGCATGAGCTACGGTTATGTCGATAAGATCGCCAAACTGATTCCTTTCGAGCTCGGTATCACGCTCGATGACGCGCTCGGCAAGGAGCCGGAGCTGCGGCGGCTGTATGACGCTGAGGAGGAAGTGCACAACCTCATCGATCTGGCGCGTTCCCTGGAAGGCCTGACGCGCAATGCAGGCATGCACGCCGGTGGCGTGGTGATCGCACCTTCGGTGCTCACCGACTTCGCACCGCTGTACTGCGATGCTGCCGGTGGCAGCGTCGTGACCCAGTTCGACAAGGATGACGTCGAAGCGGCCGGACTGGTCAAGTTCGACTTCCTGGGTTTGCGCACGCTGACGGTCATTCACTGGGCGGTGGCGCACATCAACCGCGCGCGCGCCGTACGCGGTGAGTCGCCGCTCGATATCGATGCCCTGCCGATGGACGATGTCGAGAGTTACGCGCTACTCAAGGCGCGGCGCACCACGGCAGTGTTTCAGCTCGAATCCCAGGGCATGAAGGACCTGATGCGCCGCCTGCAGCCCGATCGCTTCGATGACATCGTCGCGCTCGTGGCCCTGTTCCGTCCCGGCCCGCTGCAGTCGGGCATGGTGGATGACTTCATCGATCGCAAGCACGGCCGCATCGAGGCGCCGATCGACTATCTGCATCCAAGTCTGCAGCCGGTGCTCGAGCCGACCTATGGCGTCATCCTGTACCAGGAGCAGGTGATGCAGATCGCGCAGGTGTTGGCCGGCTACACCCTCGGCGGCGCCGATCTGCTGCGCCGGGCGATGGGCAAGAAGAAGCCGGAAGAGATGGCGAAGCAGCGTTCGGTGTTTGTCGACGGCGCAGTCGCGCGCGGCGTCGAACCGGCGCGGGCCGCGCACATCTTCGATCTCATGGAAAAATTTGCCGGCTATGGTTTCAACAAATCGCACTCGGCCGCCTATGCGCTGTTGTCCTACCAGACCGCCTATCTGAAGGCTCACTATCCGGCGGCTTTCATGGCCGCGGTGCTCTCGGCGGACATGGACCACACCGATAAGGTGGTCACGCTGATCATGGAGTGCGCCAACCTCGGCCTGCGGGTGAGGTCACCCGATGTCAATCATTCCGAGTACGAGTTCGCGGTAGGCGATGAGCGCACCATCCGCTACGGGCTGGGTGCGGTGCGCGGCGTCGGCCGTGGCGCGGTGGAAGAGCTGATTGCGCAGCGCGTGGCGCGTGGACCCTACACCAGCATCGAGGATCTCTGCCGACGGCTTGATCTGCAGAAGGTCAACCGCCGCGTGCTCGAGGCGCTGATCCGCTCGGGCAGTCTCGATGGGCTGGGCGTCAACCGCGCCACGCTCATGCAGCGGCTGCCGGCGGCGATGCAGCTCGGCGATCAGAACTCGAAGGCCCACGAGGCTGGCCAGAACGATCTGTTCGGGCTTGCGACCCAGGAGCGCCCGCTGCGCGCCGGGCCTGCAGCGGCCGGCCAGCCCGAGTGGAGCGAGGCGGTGCGCCTCAGCGGCGAGCGTGAAACGCTCGGCCTGTATCTGACCGGCCATCCGATCGCGCAATACGAAGAGGCGCTGCCGCGTTTCGTCAGCCACCGCATCGGGGATCTCATCAGCGACCGGCCCATGGAGCCGGCACGCTTCGGCGGTGGCAAATCGGTCACCGTGGCGGGGTTGATCGATGAGGTGAAGAAGCGCGGCACGCGGGTCGTTCTGGTGCTGGATGACCGCACCGGCCGGCTCGAGGTCACCCTGTTTGAAGATGTGTTCCAGCGCCATCGCGAGCTCGTGGCGAAGGATGCGCTGGTGCTGATCGAGGGCATGCTGCGTTTCGATGAATTCAGCGACGGCTGGCGGCTGTCCGCGCGGCGCATCAGCGAGCTCGACAAGGCGCGTGAGCAACAGGCGCGGCGCGTGGTACTGCGTTGGCAGTCGCGCGCCGGTGCGTCACTGCCCACCGAGCGGCTGGCCGAGATCCTGCGTCTGGCACCCGGCTCATGTCCGGTCACCATCGAGTACACCGCAGACCGCGCCAGTGGCGCACTCACACTGGGAGAGGAGTGGAAGGTGCGTGCCAGTCGCGAGCTGCTCGACAAGCTCGAAGGGTTGATCGGGCAGGGTGGCGTGCAGGTCGTTTACGGCGCGCCGCCGGCGCTCAGTGCGGCGCAAGCCTCGGCAGACGGGCGCTGAGGACTGGCGCTGAGGGCGGGCGCTAAGGACGCCCGCTGAGTGCACGGGCAGCCTTCGGTTTGCTCCCGGGGCGCCGCTTGCGTAACCTCGCGCAGCATTGAGATTGTGACGGTAAGTCTCCATGGCGGTTGCCTTCCTCGATTTTGAACAGCCCATCGCCGAGCTCGAAGCGAAGATCGAGGAGCTGAAGCACGTGACCTCGGACACCGAGGTCAATATCCAGGATGAGATCAGCCGGCTGCAGGCGAAGAGCCGGCAGTTGACGATCAGCATCTTCGCGAACCTGACGCCCTGGCAGATCACGCAGCTCGCGCGCCATCCGCACCGCCCCTACACCCTCGACTACGTGAACTTCATCTGTTCGGAGTTCAACGAGTTGCACGGCGATCGGATGTTCGCCGATGACCTGGCGATCGTGGGCGGGCTGGCGCGCCTCGAGCAGCGTGCCGTGATGATCATCGGCCATCAGAAGGGGCGCGACACCAAAGAGCGCGTGCGGCGCAATTACGGCATGCCCAAGCCCGAGGGCTATCGCAAGGCGTTGCGGCTGATGCGTCTCGCCGAGCGCTTCGGCCTGCCGATCGTGACGCTGATCGACACGCAGGGCGCCTATCCGGGCGTGGGTGCCGAGGAGCGCGGCCAAAGTGAGGCGATCGCGCGCAACCTGTTCGAGATGTCTGTGCTGAGCGTGCCCATCGTCACGGTGGTGACGGGAGAGGGCGGCTCGGGCGGCGCGCTGGCGATCGGCGTGTGCGATCGCTTGATGATGCTTCAGTACAGCACCTATTCGGTGATCTCCCCGGAGGGCTGCGCGTCGATCCTGTGGAAGAGCCAGGACAAGAAAGAGGTTGCCGCCGAGGCACTCAATCTGACTGCCGCGCGCCTCGACAAGCTGGGATTACTCGATGAAGTGATCGAGGAGCCGCTGGGCGGTGCGCACCGCGATCCGGCTGAAACGGCGCAGCGCCTCAAGGCGGCGCTGGTGCGCCACTTGGAGCAGCTCGAAGCGATCCCCCGCGATGAGCTGCGTGCGGCCCGCACGGCGCGCATCGCCTCCTTTGGTGTCTTCTCGGAAGGCTCGGAATAAAAGCGGCACCTCCAAGCTTTGGTACGGCCTGGCTCGTGCAGCGGCTCAGTGAGCTCCTGCCAGCCTTTCCACAGGTTCAGCTGCTCGTCGCCTTCAGCGGCGGGATTGACTCACTTGCGCTGCTCGGCGCACTCGCCCAAGGTCCGCGCCCCTTCCAGCTGCGGGCGGTCCACATCAACCATGGGCTGTATCCGCAGGCCGGCGCCTGGGCACAGCATTGCCGCAGAATCGCTCGCCAGTTGCGTACGCCTCTTACGGTGCACCACGTGCAGGTGCAGCGGGATGCCGGAACCTCGCTCGAGGAGGCCGCGCGGCGCGCGCGCTACGCGATGCTGGCGCAGGTACTGCGTCCCGGGGAAGTTCTGCTGACCGCCCATCAACAGGATGATCAGCTCGAGACCGTGCTGCTGCAGCTGTTGCGCGGCGCCGGCGTGCGCGGTCTTGCCGCGATGCCCGAGTGCGCCACCTTCGGCTCCGGACTGCTATTGCGGCCGCTGCTGTCGCGTGCGCGCACGGAGCTTGAGGCCTGGGTGCGCCGCGAGCAGCTGACGTGGCTCGAGGATTCCAGCAATCAGGATCAGCAACTTGATCGCAACTACCTGCGCGCCTCCGTCCTGCCGCTCATTCGCAAACGCTGGCCTGGCGCCGCGGCCGCCGTCTCGCGCAGCGCCCGCCATGCCGCCGAGGCGCAGCAGCTGCTCGACATCGTGGCGCGTGGCGATGTGGAGCGCGCTGCCGACGGCGCCGATCTCTCTGTCGGCGCGCTGCGCGCGCTGTCGGTGTCCCGCCGTCGCAATGCCCTGAGATTCTGGATCGTGAGTCGTGGCGTGCGCGCCCCCGATGCGCGACGGCTGGAGGAGCTCAGCGGGCCGGTGTTGGAAGCGCGCGCCGACGCAAAGCCGCTCGTAAGCTGGCCCGGAGCAAAGGTGCAGCGCCACGCGGGACGGCTGACGCTCGTTGCCGCAACCCCTTCCTCCCTCGCGAGCGACCGCAGCTCCAGGGTGACGAGCGAACCCCTCACACCGATTCAATGGGACTGGCGTGCACGACCGACGCTGCAACTGCCAGATGGCCGTGGCCTGCTCGAGCTGCGACGCGATCGGCACGGACCGGTCGCGCTGGATAAGCTTCCAGCTGCCATCACCGTGCGCTGGCGCCGGGGAGGCGAGCAGCTTCGTCTGACGCCCCGGGGCGGGCGGCGTGCGTTGAAGAAGCTGCTGCAGGAGAGCGCGGTGCCACCTGCGGTGCGCGCGCGTGTACCGCTGCTGTTTGCAGGCAAGCAACTGCTTGCGGCGGGAGCCTGGTGGGTCGATGCCTCCATTCGGGCCGATAGCGTCGCGGAAGAGACCACCAGTCCCCGGCAGCCGGTGCGGCCAAGAGGCAGATTTCGCTGGAGCCTCTAGCGGCGGGGGCGCGCGGCGGTCGCCGGGTGGGCGCGGTTGTGGTAACCTGCCCGCCCGTCGTCAATGCAGCCTTCACGGCTCGGTCCCTCGCGACGGAAATCCTCTAAAACCATATGACGCGCTTTGTATTCGTCACCGGCGGTGTCGTGTCCTCATTGGGCAAGGGCATCGCTTCGGCCTCCCTGGGGGCGATTCTCGAGGCCCGCGGGCTTCGGGTCGCCATGGTGAAGCTCGATCCCTATATCAATGTGGATCCGGGCACCATGAGTCCGTTTCAGCACGGCGAGGTGTTCGTGACCCAGGACGGCACGGAAACCGATCTGGACCTGGGACACTACGAGCGCTTCGTGCGCACCACGACCGGCCGCAACAGCAATTTCACCACCGGGCGGATCTACGAACGGGTGATCGCCAAGGAGCGCCGCGGCGACTACCTGGGTGCGACCGTACAGGTCATCCCGCACATCACCGATGAGATCAAGCGCAGCATCAAGCTCGGCGCCGACGGCTCGGATGTCTGCATGGTCGAAATCGGCGGCACCGTGGGCGACATCGAGTCGCTGCCGTTCCTCGAGGCGATCCGCCAGCTGGGTGTTGAATTGGGTCGCAGCAACTGTGTCTATATGCATCTGACACTGGTGCCGGTCGTGGGCGGCTCCGGCGAGATCAAGACCAAACCGACGCAGCATTCGGTCAAGGAGCTGCGCGGCATCGGTATCCAGCCGGATATTCTGCTGTGCCGCTGCAAGCACCCGCTGCCGGAGGAGCAACGCCGCAAGATCGCCTTGTTCACCAATGTCGAAGAGCGTGCGGTCATCTCGGCAATCGACGCCGATGACATCTACAAAATTCCCATCCTGCTGCGCGAGCAGGCGCTGGACGACATCGTGGTGGACAAGCTGCGACTGGATGTCCCGCCCACTGATCTGGGCGAGTGGCGCCAGGTCGTGACGGCCAAGGCGAATCCGGACGGGCAGGTCGACATCGCGATGGTCGGCAAGTACGTCCAGATCCGCGATTCGTACCTGTCGCTGCACGAGGCGCTGATGCATGGGGGGCTGAAGAGCCGCACGCGTGTCAACATTCACTACATCGAATCCACGCAACTCGAGCAGCATGGGACGCACTCGCTGCAGGGCATGGATGCGATCCTCGTGCCGGGCGGCTTCGGCGAGCGCGGCATCGAAGGCAAGATTCTGGCCGCGCGCTACGCCCGCGAACAGGGCGTACCCTATCTCGGCATCTGCCTGGGTATGCAGGTTGCCATCGTCGAGTATGGCCGCCACATCCTGGGGCTGGACGATGCCAACAGCACGGAATTCAACCGTGTGACCCCGCATCCGGTCATTGCACTGATCTCCGAGTGGCAGGACAGCTTCCGGGGCACGCAGACGCGCGATGAGGAGTCAGTGAAAGGTGCCAGCATGCGCCTGGGTGCACAGGAGGTGCTGCTCGGGGCGGGCACGCACGCCCGTGAGATCTTTGCCAAGGACATCATCATGGAGCGGCACCGGCACCGCTACGAGTTCAACAACAACTATCTGGATCGGTTTCGTCAGGCGGGTCTGCGCTTCTCCGGTTTCTCGCGCGACGGTCTGGTGGAGGTCATCGAGCTCAGCAATCACCCCTGGTTCGTCGCGACGCAGTTCCACCCGGAATTCACCTCCACGCCGCGTGACGGGCATGCGCTGTTCACCGGATTCATCCGCGCGGCGCGGGCCCAGCGGGCCGCACAGTTGCCGCAAGCAGCCGGGGCATGAAGCTCGCCGGCCATGACATCGGACTCGAGCGGCCTTTCTTCCTGATTGCCGGTCCGTGCGTCATCGAGGGTGATACGCTGACGCAGGAGATCGCCGGCCGACTGCGTGAGATCACCACAAGACTGCAGATCCCGTTCATCTTCAAGGCCTCGTACGACAAGGCGAATCGCTCATCCAGCCGCAGCTATCGCGGGCCGGGCATCAGCGCCGGACTGAAAGTGCTCGAGACGGTGCGGCGCGTGGTCGGCGTGCCGGTGCTCACCGACGTGCACGAGGACACGCCGCTCGCGGAAGTGGCTGCCGTGGTTGATGTGCTGCAGACACCGGCGTTTCTGTGCCGCCAGACCAACTTCATCCTGAGCGCCGCATCGCAGGGCAAGCCGGTCAACATCAAGAAAGGGCAGTTTCTGTCGCCGTGGGAAATGCAGAACGTGGTGGACAAGGCACGCTCCACCGGCAACCAGGCGATCCTGGTGTGCGAGCGCGGTTTCTGCTTCGGCTACAACAATCTGGTCTCCGACATGCGCTCGCTCGCGGTGATGCGCGCCACGGCCGCCCCGGTCGTGTTCGATGCGACGCACTCGGTGCAGCTGCCGGGGGGGCAGGGCAGTGCCTCGGGAGGCCAGCGGGAGTTCATCCCGGTGCTGGCGCGCGCCGCAGTCGCCGCCGGCATCGCCGGTCTTTTCATGGAAACTCATCCGGATCCGGCCAAAGCGCTCTCGGACGGCCCCAATGCCTGGCCGCTGGCCCGCATGGAACCGCTGCTCGCGACCCTATGCGCGCTGGATCAGGCCGTCAAAGCCCAGCCCCTCGAGGAAAGTCTGTTATGAGCCAAATTGCCGACATCCGCGGCCGCGAGATCATCGATTCACGTGGCAATCCGACCGTGGAGGCTGATGTCCTGCTGGACTCGGGCGTCTTGGGCCGCGCTGCCGTGCCCTCGGGCGCATCCACCGGCACGCGCGAGGCTGTGGAGCTGCGCGATGGGGACAAGAAGCGCTACGGCGGCAAGGGCGTGCTCAAGGCCGTCGAGCATATCAACACCGAGCTGCGCAAGGCGCTCGTGGGCCGCGATGTCCGTGACCAGGCCGGTCTCGACCAGCGCATGATCGAGCTCGATGGCAGCGAAACCAAGGCGCGGCTCGGCGCGAACGCGCTGCTGGCAATCTCGCTGGCCGCCGCACACGCGGCAGCCCGTGACGCCCGTGAGCCGCTGTATCGATACCTGGGGAAGGGCCGCGAACCGGTCATGCCGGTGCCGATGATGAACATCATCAACGGCGGGGCGCATGCAGACAACAGCCTGGATATCCAGGAATTCATGATCCTGCCGGTCGGCGCGCCGAGTTTCCGCGAGGCGCTGCGCTACGGTGCCGAGGTGTTCCACACCCTGAAGAAGGTGTTGCATGAGCGGGGGCTGGCCACCGCAGTCGGTGATGAAGGCGGCTTTGCGCCGAATCTCGCCTCGAATGAGGAGGCACTCGAGGTGATCCTCATGGCCATCGACAAGGCTGGCTATCGTCCGGGCAAGGATATCCACCTTGGACTTGATGTCGCGAGCTCGGAGTTCTTCCGCGAAGGTCACTACGAGCTCGAGTCCGAGCAGCGGCGCTTCACCAGCGCGGAATTCAGCCGTTACCTCGGCGAGCTCACCGCCAAGTATCCCATCATCTCCATCGAGGATGGGATGAGCGAGGGCGACTGGGCCGGCTGGACGCTGCTGACACGGGCGCTCGGCGAGAAGGTGCAGCTGGTCGGCGATGACCTGTTCGTCACCAACACCAGGATTTTGGCTGAAGGCATCGAGCGGCACGTCGCGAATGCGATTCTGATCAAACCCAACCAGATCGGCACGCTGACCGAAACGCTGGCGGCCATCGAGATGGCCGATCGTGCGCACTATGCCGCGGTCGTCTCGCACCGCTCAGGCGAGACCGAGGACAGCACGATCGCCGACCTCGCGGTAGCCACCGCAGCCACGCAGATCAAGACCGGCTCGCTGTCGCGCTCGGATCGCATGGCCAAGTACAACCAGCTGCTGCGCATCGAAGCGGAACTCGGCAAGGTTCGTTACGCGGCTGCCGAGGCTTTTCCGGTCAAGGTCGCGACCTGACGAGCCAACAGTCAGGGGCCTTCGACGTCGTAGCCCTTCGCGCGCAGTGTGGCGAGAATGCCCGGCTCGCCCAGCAGCCGGTCCATTGACTGCACGGCAAGCGTAGCCCGATTGGCGGCGAGCGCCTGCTCAGCCTCGATCAGCCAGTCGTCCTGGGCACGCACGATCAGCTCGCGGATCCGCGCGGAGTTCGAGATCGCGGAAAGACAGGCCACGCGATCATCGACCGAATGTGGCAGGGAGCGCAGCGTCGCGACATCGCCGAGTGCCCAGGCGCGCGCCCGCGCCTGCATGGGTCCGAGATCGGTCTCCAGCCGCGTCACGATGGCGGCGAGACAGGCGATCTCGCCGGATTGCGGCGTCCCGCCCAGGTCCTTCAGCACCTGCACCGGATCCTGCACCTTGATGTGCGTCTGCTGGACTTTCACGCCGTGCTTCTCGGCGAGCTTCAGAACCGTCTGCTGTACCTCGTTGTGCAGGGTGAGGCCTGATGCGGCGAAAGCCTCGTCCAGCAGTCGCCCGCCGGCGAGCATCGGGCGCAGCTCTTCGATCTTCGTGTCCCGTGGCGCAAAGCGCGCCTTGAGCGCCGCGAACCGCGCATAGAGTTCCGCGGGCACCTGCGCGCGCAGTGTGATGTGATCGGGACTCTTCTGGATGCTCCGCCAGGTGAAGTACAGGCGCAGCGCGGTGAAGGGATTGGCACCTACACCGATAGAGGGCCATGCCGGCAGCACCTCGTCGGTCTGCCGCAACACGGCTTCGACTGAGTCGGACTGCCACTCCATCTTGCGCGGCAGCGGTGAGATCGTGCCGAGAATCCACAACACGTGATCGCCCCGCGTGACCCGCCACATGCGCGGACCCTCATGTTTGCCCGCGATGACGATTTCGGCCACCGGGGCATCGGCAGCCTGCCCGGCCTGCTGTGGTGTTACATCGGTGGCGGCCACGGCCGGGGCCGGCGGTGTTGACGAGGCAATGATCAGCAGCGTCACACACAGCAGCCTATCAACGGTTGTGCCTCGAAGCTGAGTCATGCGCAACAAAGTATGCCCGCACACAACCTGCCACGCTTAGTCCTTACTCCCATGCGGCGGCGTCTGGTAGGCTATGGCGCTCATGAAATGGCTCGCCGCCGCCCTGCTCGTCGTTGCCCTGTTGCTCCAGTACCGCATCTGGCTGTCGGAAGATGGCGTACGCGAGCTCGAGCGGCTTTCCGCGGCCGCTGCGACCCAGCGCGCACAAAATGAGCAGCTCGCCGAGCGCAATCGTCAGCTGGCGGCGGAGGTGCGGGATCTGAAGAGCGGTATGGCGGCGCTGGAGGAACGTGCGCGCAGCGAGCTCGGCATGATTGCCGCCAACGAGACCTTCTATCAGGTCGTGCCGCCGCCGGGCCCAGTCGCCGCGAACGACTCCCCCAACACGCGGACCGCCTCGCGCTAACTGCGCCCCGGCACTCTGATGTCCCCGGCAGTGCGGTATTGGCTGGTCATGCCGGCCGCCGGAGTCGGCCGTCGTTTCGGCTCGGCGCTCCCCAAGCAATACGCTGAATTGCACGGCCGCAGCGTGCTCGAGTGGGCACTCGCCCCCTTTCTCGCCGATGCGCATTGCCTCGGGGTCGTGGTGGTCACGGCCCGGGAGGATCGCTACTGGCCGGCCATCGCTGCGCGAATGCCGGGACTCACCAACGCAGCGGGCGGCACCGAGCGCAGCGGCTCGGTGCGTAACGGATTGCGCGCACTGGCCGGCAGAGCGGATCCGGACGACTGGGTACTGGTCCATGATGCGGCCCGGCCCTGTGTGTCGCCACAGGACATCGGGCAGCTGCTGCGCGCCGCGGCGGGCCATCCCGTGGGAGGGATTCTCGCCGTCCCCGCGGCGGATACGCTGAAACGGGCGCGCGACGATGGTGAGATCATCGCTACCGTAGAGCGCGCAGGGCTGTGGCGTGCACTCACCCCGCAGATGTTCCGGCTCGGCAAACTGACTGCGGCGCTGGATCAGGCAGAGCGCGCGGGACGGGTGCCGACCGATGAGGCGCAGGCGCTCGAATGGGTAGGGCAGCACCCCCTGGTGGTGCCGGGCTCGGCAGCCAACATCAAGATCACGGGGGCCGACGATCTGCTGGTTGCCGGCGCACTGCTGGCGGCGCCGCAGCGGCCGACAACGGAGGCGAGCGTTCCATGAGAGTGGGTTCAGGCATCGATGTGCACAGTTTCGGTCCCGGAGATTTCGTCATGCTGGGTGGCGTGCGCGTGGCGCACACCCGCGGGGTGCTGGCCCATTCCGACGGCGATGTGATTCTGCATGCCCTGTGTGATGCGCTGCTGGGCGGCGCCGGACTGGGCGATATCGGGCAACATTTCCGCGACACCGATCCACGCTGGAAAGGCGCCGACAGCCGGCAATTCGTCGCGGCAGTGATGGCGATGCTGCGCGCCCGCCGGCTGCGCGTCGGCAATGCCGACATCACCGTACTCGCGGAGGCTCCCAAGGTCGGCCCCGTGCGCGATCAGATCAGACAACAGGTGGCAGCTCTTCTCGAGCTGCCGATCGAGCACGTCAACATCAAGGCCACCACTACCGAGCGGCTCGGCTTTCTCGGGCGCGCCGAAGGCATCGCTGCGCAAGCGGTGGTACTGCTACTCGAGGCCTGATCCGGAGGTGACGGTGTCGCCGGAGCCTGATGAGACGGCTCAGCCGCTGTGTCAGGAGGATGCGCTTCTGCCCCCCCGGGCGCACGGGGTGCCCCTTGGCAGGGGTCGCCTGAAAGCGCTTCCCGAGGATTTCCGGGTTGAGGAGCAGCTCGGGTTCCTGCCACACGGCACGGGACAGCACGTTCTGTTGCGGGTGCGCAAGCGCGATGCAAATACCGCCTGGGTGGCGCGCAACCTCGCGCGTCTCGCACGCTGCCCGCAGAGCGCAGTGGGTTACGCGGGTATCAAGGACCGTCGCGCCATAGCCGTGCAATGGTTTTCAGTGCCGCAGTCCCCGCTCAGCCTTGCAGACTGGTCAGGCTTGCAGGAGGCGGACTTCGCGGTATTGGAGGCACACGCGCATCACCGCAAACTGCCGCGCGGCGCGCTGGCGGGTAATCAGTTCACGATCCGCATCCGCGACTGTGAGCTTGCACCGGGCCCGCTGGCGCAACGGGTTGCGGCCATACAGCAGCAGGGGATTCCCAACTACTTCGGTCCGCAGCGCTTCGGACGCGGCGGGGCCAATCTGCGCGAGCTGCCCACGCACGTTCGCGAGCTGCATCCTGCGCGCCGCGGCTACGTGCTCTCGGCCGCGCGCAGCTGGATCTTCAATCGCGTTCTCGCGCAGCGGGTGCGCGCGGGGATCTGGAATCAGCTGCAGGCGGGTGATCTGGCGAACCTGGATAACCGCGGCAGTGTGTTCGCGGTGGGAGAGCCGGATGCAGCGTTGCTTGCACGCCTGCTTCATCTGGAGATTCATCCGACGGGTCCGCTCTGGGGCGAGGGTGTTCCGCCAACCTCGGGCCCGGTGCGTGAGCTGGAAGAGCGCGTCGCAGCCGAACTGCCTGCCGCCTGTGCTCTGCTCACCGACGCCCGCATGAGGCAGGAGCGGCGCAGTCTGCGAATTGGCGTCTCGAACCTGCAGTTCGGTGTGGAGCCGGGCGCCGTAAACTTCTCCTTCTGGCTGGGACGGGGCGCCTATGCGACGACCGTGTTACGGGAAATCATCGAGTTGTTTACGGATACCGAGGACGCGGAGGCCGATGGCGACTGAGACTTCGGGACGCGAGCACGGCGGTGCGGTCGGTCAGGGACCTGACAGCAAGACGTACAGCGCGCCGGTCCCCCCGTCTACCTGACGGGCGGAGACGAAAGCCAGCACGGCTCCGACCCGCATCAACACGCCACTGACGACACCCTTCAGCACCGGTCCGCGATGCCCCGAGCGGCGGCCCTTGCCGTGAATCACCCTGACGCAGCGCAGGTGTTGCTCGATGGCATCGGCGAGGAATTCGCGCAGCGCCTCCTTGGCTTGCGCGACGGTCAGGCCATGCAGATCGATCTCGGCCTGCACGCGATACTGACCGCGTCGCAGCTTGCGCAGCACGTGTGCCGAGACTGCGTCCCGCTGAAATAGCAGTACCTCACCGCCAGCCAGCGCCGGCTCATCAGTATCGAGCGTCATGGATTCCTGCAGCACCGCCAGCCGGTCGGCGCGCGCAAAACGGGCGAGCGGTCGGGTTGGGCGTTTGGCGGGAGCGCTGCCGCCTTGCTGCAGCCGCTTGACGCCACGCACCGCGGCGCGGAATAGCTCCGCATCATCGTCTTCGGGCTCGCCCATAAGCTCCTCTCGCAGGCCACTTTCGTCCGCCAAATCAGTATAGTGACGCGCCTTTTCGGCTGCAGTTCGCTCAAGCCCACGATCCACCTGTGAAGATACTGGTCAGCAACGACGATGGTTTCCGCGCCGAGGGCATCCGGCGCCTTCGCGAGGCCCTGCTGACGCTGGCCGAGGTCACCGTGGTGGCACCGGATCGCAACCGCAGCGGCGCGAGCAATTCGCTGACCTTGGATGTGCCCCTCAGAGTTTTCGAGGCCGAGGCCGGCGTCTATTTCGTGCCCGGCACGCCCACCGACTGCGTGCATCTGGCGATCTCGGGGCTGTTCGATTTCGCTCACGACATGGTGGTCTCCGGAGTTAACGACGGCGCCAATCTTGGCGACGATGTGCTGTATTCCGGGACGGTTGCGGCGGCAATCGAAGGGCGGTTCCTCGGGCTGCCTACCCTTGCCATCTCGCTCAATACCGGCCCGGGCAGCGGCCGGCATTTCGAGGCGGCAGCGGAAGTGGCGCGGCGCCTGGTGGCCCAGTTGCTGCGCAAGCCGCTCGAGCGGGCGCTCATTCTGAATGTGAACGTGCCGGATAGGCCCTTGAGCACTCTGCGCGGCTTTCGAACGACGCGTCTGGGCTTTCGTCATCCCTCGGAGCCGGTTGTGCCGGCGCAGGATCCGCATGGCCGTCCCGTGTACTGGGTGGGGCCCGCCGGGCCCATGAACGAGGCCGGGCCGGGTACGGACTTTCACGCGATAGCCGAAGGTTACGTGTCGGTTACGCCGCTACAGATCGATCTGACACGCCACGCCGCTCTGGATCTGGTGGGCAGCTGGCTGGAGGGCATCGATGGCTGATATGCGGCTGACCGGCATCGGCATGACTTCCGCGCGCACGCGCGACCGACTCGTGCAGCGACTGCGGGAGCAGGGCATCAGCAGCGAGGTCGTCCTCGATCGCATCCGCAACGTGCCGCGGCACATCTTTGTTGACGAGGCGCTCGGCAGCAGGGCCTACGAGGACACCGCACTGCCGATCGGTTTCGGTCAGACGATCTCGCAGCCCTATATCGTCGCGCGCATGACCGAGGCGCTGCTCGAGGGCAGTGAGCTGCGCAACGTGCTGGAGGTCGGCACCGGCTGCGGTTACCAGACCGCGGTGCTGGCTCCGCTGGTGCAGCGGTTGTACACCATCGAGCGCATCGAGCCCCTGATGATTCGCGCCCGGGAGCGACTCAAGGAGCTTGGCATCCGCAACGTACGCTGCCGCTTCGGCGATGGCACCCAGGGCTGGAAGGCGCATGCTCCCTACGACGGCATCCTGGTGGCGGCCGCTCCGCTCACTGTCCCCGAGCCCCTTCTCAAGCAACTCAAGGTCGGCGGGCGGCTCCTCGTACCGGTCGGTCCGGAAGGTGAGCAACACCTGATTCGCTTCACGCGTCGCGAGCAACGCATCGACCGGGAAGCTCTGGGGCCTGTGGCGTTCGTACCATTGCTCGGTGGTACGATGTGAGTTTATGCATCAGGATGTGAGGATAAGATATTGAAATCACATCATTTGAATTCAAAGTAGACACGCAGGCCGGTTTGGCGGGAAAAAACTCGGGAAAACAGCCCCGCGCAGCCACCTGCGGGCACGATCCGAGCGGGCCGCAGGGGGAAAAACCCCAATCGTTGCAAAGAGCTTGCGTCACAATCTATGTGACGTATAACATCCCCCTCGTCGCGGAACGGCGACAGCTCCCTGGACGGGCGCGGACTGAAGAAGACACAGGGAGGAGGGGAGTTGAAACAAAAGCAACAAGTGCGACAAGAAAAATAACAGTGGGCAATTGTTCGAGTCTGTCAGCTTCGAATGATTGTTTGGTTGGTTGAGCCCTCCCCCTGTGTCTTCTTGAGGCCGCACCCGCGGCCCTGAATTTTTTCGTTCAGCGCAGGAACAGTGCCGCCACCACCCGCCGCTCCTCCTGCACCAGCACGTTGAACGTCCGGCAGGCCGCTCCCAGCTCCATCGATTCCAGGCCCACACCGCGCGTGTTGCAGGCCGCGCGGATCGCAACCGGCGCAAAGCGGTGCTGCGGGCCGGTGCCCAGCACCACCAGCTCCGGTTGCAGATCGAAGATCGCCTGCAGATGTGAGGGCTGCAGCTCATCGAGACTCTGCGGTTCCCAGTCGGTTATCAGGGTCTGCGCGCTGATCAGACAGCTGCGCTGAATAAGCTGCTCGGCGACGCGGATGCTGCCGGCTGAATAGCTGCGGATCAGGTTCGGGCTGGAGCCGGTGTCGAGCGTAAATTTCACAGTGAGTGCATTGTGTACGATAGCGTCGCGTGCATGAAATCACCCTGGTCCTGAGCGACCTGTACTTCTCTGCCGGCGGGTCTGCCCCGCTTGCGCTACCGGGTCTGAGCGCCATGGCCCGCTTCGGCAGCTCGCAGCCTTGTGGCGACTGGCGGCAGTGGGTAATGCGCTGGCTGCGGGAATCGGCTGCGCCTGCGAACGAACCCGTGCTGCAGCAGACAGCCGATCTTGCGCCGGCGAGTGTGGCTGCACAGCTGCTCGCTGCAGCGCGGCCCGCGGCCGCGATGGTCTGGTTTGCCACACCCGTGCACTTGCTCGCGGGACTGAGCAGTGTGCATCTGGATCGCCGCGGCCTGCTGCGATTGGATCCCGGCGAGGCAGAAGAGCTGGCGGCGCAATTCGCCGGCGTGTTTGCGGATTCGGGCTTTGCTTTGCGGGCGCTGCCGACTGGCGAGCTGTTGTTGTTTGGGCCGTCGCTTGCAGCGAACGCACGCGAGCCGGCGCGCAGCGTGGGCGCTGACATCGCGCAAGGGCTGCCTCACGGACCGGACTCCGCAGCCGTGCGCAGACTGGGTGCTGAAGTGGAGATGTGGCTGCACGCGCTGCCTGCAAATGCCGCGCGGCAGCAGCGCGGCGAGCTGCCGATCACCACATTGTGGGTATGGGGCGGAGGCGCACTGCCAATCGTTGCAGACAGCCGTCGTCCAGCTGCCGCGAGCGACCTCAGCGCTTTCGGCAGCGATGCCTGGCTGCAGGGCCTTTTCAGTGCGGTAGGGGAAATTCATCCCGTGCCACGACAACTGACGGATCTGTTCGGGTATCCTCTCGCGCGCCGCGTCCTGTTGGTGACAGAGATCGGCGCTGCGCTGCGCGCACATCCGCAGTGGGGGCTTGGGGAGGCTCTGGTGCAGATCGATCAAGACTTCGTGGCGCCGGCGATAGCCGCGATGCGGCGGCGCAAGCTGGCCGCGCTGCGCATTCTGGCCAATGACCGTCTGCTCGAGCTGCGCGCCCGTGACCGCTGCAAAATCTGGCGACGCTCCCGCAGTGGAATTGCAGCCTTTGACTGAGTCGCTGCCCCTTGAGATTGCCGCCGGTGGGGTAAGCCCGGGTGCAAGGCCGGAAGCGCTCGGCGCGTTGCGCGTCGTACGCCGGGGAACGCTGAGCGATTGCAATCTGCTCGGACTGCATCCGGTACTGCAGCGGGTTTATGCTGCGCGCGGCGTCCGCTGCGCCGATGATCTGAACTTCTCGCTCGAGCGGCTATTGCCGCTCAGCACTCTCGAGGGTATCGGCCCCGCGGTGGAGCTATTGCTCGCTCACCAGGCGGGCCGGGTGCTCATCGTCGGCGACTTCGATGCGGACGGCGCCACCAGCACGACGCTGATGGTGCGCTCGCTGCGCGCCTGGGGGTTTGCCTCAGTCGATTTCCTCGTGCCGAACCGCTTCGAGTTCGGTTATGGACTCACCCCTGAGATCGTCGCGCTTGCCGCGCAACGCGCACCCACGCTGATCGTCACCGTCGACAACGGCATCTCCAGTGTCGCGGGGGTCAGCGCCGCGCGCTCCCATGGCTTTGCGGTGCTGATCACGGATCATCACCTGCCCGGAAGCGAGCTGCCGCCCGCCGATGTCATCGTCAACCCGAACCTGCCCGGCAGCGGCTTTGGCAGCCGTGCGTTGGCGGGAGTAGGCGTCGCCTTCTATGTCATCGCAGCGCTCAGGCGGCGGCTCGGTGAGCTCGGCCGCTTGCCTGCGGGTGCGCCCGGTGCTGCTGAATATCTTGATCTGGTTGCACTGGGCACCGTGGCCGACGTCGTGCCCCTGGATGCCAACAACCGGGTACTGGTCTCGCAGGGACTCAGACGTATCCGCACGGGACGCTGCGTTCCGGGCATCAGCGCACTGCTGCGGCTCGCTGATCGCTCGGGCGCTGATCTGACCGCCGCCGATCTGGGATTTGCGGTCGCGCCACGCCTGAATGCGGCCGGACGAATTGATGACATGTCCGTGGGCATTCGCTGTCTGCTTGCGGATGATCCTGCCGAAGCGGCCGGCCTGGCGCAGCAGCTCGAAGCCTTCAATCAGGAGCGTCGCGCGATTGAAGCGCGCATGCAGCAGGATGCGCTGGGCGCGGTGCGCCGGCTCACCGAACCGGGCCCCTACCTGATTCGCCGCAGCGGTGTCTGTCTCTACAACGAGTCGTGGCATCAGGGGGTGATCGGTCTGGTCGCGAGCCGTTTGAAGGAGCGGCTGCGCCGCCCGGTCATCGCCTTCGCACTTGGCGCTCCCGGGGAGCTGCGCGGTTCAGCACGCTCGGTTTCCGGAATCCACATCCGTGATGTGCTGGATGCCATCGCTACGCGCAATCCACAACTGATCACGCGCTTCGGCGGGCACGCTATGGCTGCAGGTCTGACCCTGGAGCTCGCACGTCTGGACAGCTTCGCGCGCGCCTTCGATGCCGAAGTGCAGCGCTGGGCAGCTGGCGCGCGCACCGATGCCGTGGAGACTGACGGGGAGCTCTCGGTGCACGAGATCGCTCTGGAAACGGCGTGTGCGCTACGCGCCGGCGGTCCCTGGGGCCAGGCTTTCCCGGAGCCGTGCTTCGATGGCCTCTTCACCATATGCAGCGCGCGCATCGTCGGGGAGCGGCATCTGAAGATGTGGGTTGAGGTGCCTCGCAGCGGGCGCTCCTTCGATGCCATTGCGTTCAACCATGTGGATGAGCCGGCGCGCTTTGATCCGCCGCACGGTACGGTGCGGCTGGTCTACCGGCTGGATGTCAACGAATTCCAGGGTGAGCGCCGCCTGCAGCTGCTGGTGGACCACGTGATTCCCGCAGGCGAGGCGACAGCATAAAATGCGCAGGTCGGCCTCAGGCCCGCGCTGACAGGCGGGACCGGCAGCCGTTTCTGACAGGCAGGTATCGATGGAAGTCAATCAGCTCAAACGTCAGCTCAAAGATCTGGGAGAGCGTGTCGCCTCTCTCCGGGGGTTTCTTTGAGTACGAGCGCAAGAAGGAACGGCTCGAGGAAGTAGCACGCGAGCTGGAGGATCCGGCCGTCTGGTCCAACCAGGAGCGCGCGCAGGAGCTGGGACGCGAGCGGGCGCGGCTCACGACGGATGTGGAAGAGATGGATCGCGCCACGAAGAACGTGGCGGATGCCGCCGAGCTGCTGGAGCTGGCCGAGGCGGAAGGAGATGCCGCGGCGGCGCGCGACATCGAAGCGGACACCGGCGGGCTCGAGAGCGCAGTGCGCCGTCTCGAGCTCAAGCGCATGTTCAACAAGGAGATGGATTCCCACAGCGCCTTTCTCGATATCCAGGCCGGTGCGGGAGGTACCGAGGCGCAGGATTGGGCGCAGATGCTGTTGCGGATGTACCTGCGCTGGGCGGCGGCACGCGGCTTCAGCTGCGAGGTCATCGACTCCAATCCCGGTGAGGTCGCGGGCATCAAGAGCGCGACGGTGGAGGTTAAAGGCGAGTACGCCTATGGCTGGCTGCGTACCGAGACGGGCGTCCATCGCCTGGTGCGCAAGTCGCCCTTCGACTCGGGTAATCGCCGCCACACCTCCTTTGCCTCGGTGTTCGTTTCCCCGGAGATCGATGAAGCCATCGAGATTGACATCAATCCTGCCGATCTCAAGACCGACGTGTACCGCTCCTCCGGGGCCGGAGGGCAGCACGTCAACAAGACCGAGTCCGCGGTGCGCATTACGCACCTGCCGACCGGCATCGTCGTTGCGTGTCAGAACGAGCGCAGTCAGCACAAGAATCGCTCTACCGCGATGAAGATGCTGAAGGCCAAGCTGTATGAGCTGGAAGTCAACAAGCGCAACGCGGCCGCCAAGGTGCTCGAGGACTCCAAGTCCGATGTGAGCTGGGGCAACCAGATCCGCTCCTACGTGCTCGATCAATCGCGCATCAAGGATCTGCGCACCGGCGTGGAGGTGGGCAACACCACTGCCGTGCTCGATGGCGATCTGGATCAGTTCATGGAGGCCTCGCTCAAGGCGGGCGTTTGAGGGCTGACGCTGGCGCGCGACACTTGACGGCACTGCAGACGGATCGGACGATCCTCCCGCTTCCGTGAAAAGGCATACATGTGGAACATCTGACTCCCGACAACGCAGATGAGAACAAGCTGATTGCTGAGCGACGCGCAAAGCTCGCGCAGTGGCGCGCGCACCCTGTGGGGGGCCATAACGCCTACCCCAACGATTTCCGACGCGATGCCCTGGCTGGCCAGCTGCATGAGGCCTTCGGCACGCGCGATGCCGCCTGGCTCGAGGCCAATCCCACTCACGTGCAGGTCGGCGGCCGCATGCTCTTCAAGCGCGTCATGGGTAAGGCGAGCTTCGCCAAGATCGCCGACCGCACCGGGCAGATCCAACTGTTCCTGCAGCAGGATGCGCTCGGCGAGGTGTATGAGCAGTTTCGCGGCTGGGACGTCGGCGACATCATCGGTGCCAGCGGCGTGCTGTTCAGAACCAAGACCAACGAGCTGTCGGTGCGCGTGCAGCAGCTGCGTCTGCTGGTGAAGTCACTGCGTCCGCTGCCGGATAAGTGGCATGGACTTGCCGACACCGAAACGCGATATCGCCGTCGTTATGTCGATCTGATCGTCAACGAGGCGAGCCGCAACGTCTTTCGCACGCGCACGCGCATCATCCGTTATCTGCGCGACTTCCTCGATGCGCTGGATTTCCTCGAAGTCGAGACGCCGATGATGCAACCGCTGCCCGGTGGAGCGGCGGCGCTGCCCTTCGTGACGCACCACAATGCGCTCGGCGTCGACATGTATATGCGTATCGCGCCGGAGCTGTACCTGAAGCGTCTGGTCGTCGGCGGCCTCGAGCGGGTTTATGAGATCAATCGCAACTTCCGCAACGAGGGAGTCTCCACGCGGCACAACCCCGAGTTCACCATGCTCGAGGTGTACCTCGCCTATGCGGACTATCGCGATCTGATGGACTGGGTGGAGAAGGCCGCCAGGGGCCTGGCGAGCACGCTCTACGGCACGCAGCAGATCACCTACCAGGGGCGTGAATATGACCTGTCGGCACCTTTCCGGCGGGTGACCCTCGAACAGGCGATTCTCGCCAGCAATGCCGCTCTCGAGGCGCACTCGCTGCGCGATGTCGGCTACCTGCAGCAGGTCTGTCGGAAGCTCGGCCTCGAGGTGCGGCAGCAGGATGGCGCCGGCAAACTGCAGCTGGATATCTTCGAGAAGACGGTCGAGCACACACTGCTTGATCCGACGTTCGTGCTGTCCTACCCCGCCGAGGTCTCGCCGCTATCACGCGCCAACGATGTCGATCCGTTTCTCACCGATCGCTTCGAATTCTTTCTGGCCGGAAGGGAGATCGCCAACGGCTTCTCCGAGCTCAACGATCCTGAAGATCAGGCCGCGCGCTTTCGCGCGCAGGCCGAGCGTAAGGCGGGCGGCGATGCAGAAGCCATGTTCTATGATGCGGACTACGTGCGCGCCCTGGAATACGGGCTGCCGCCCACCGCGGGAATGGGTGTGGGCATCGACCGGCTGGTCATGTTCTTTACCGATTCGCCCTCGATCCGCGATGTCATCCTTTTCCCGCACATGCGGCCGGAGATCGAGTAAGCGTGAGAGTGTGAGGGTCGGCGCGCGGCGGCGATTGCTGCGGTGCCCGGGTCTGACCCTCACTCGGGCAGCGGGTAGGGCAACGGCAGAGCCGCGGCGAGCACACGCGTCGCGGCGTTCGCACTGGCCGTAGATTGAAATTCCTCTGAGTGCGGCCGTGCGTCGGCGGCAACGTCGGTGCTCATTGGCGCAACCGCAAGAAAATCGCAGCGGCCATCTGCCCTCTGCGCTGCCCTGACGACCTTGAAGGCGCGCCCGTCCGCCAACACCCCGCTGTCTCCCGGATGCAATGTGCACAGGTCCTGCGTGAGAAAACGTTGCATGCGACGCTTGATCCGTCCCCGATAGTGCGCGCGGGCGATCACCTCCTGCCCCGTGTAGCAACCTTTGTCGAAAGCCACTGCTCCCAGAGCATCGAGGTTCAACATCTGGGCGACGAACTCCTCGCTCGTAGCGCTCAGCACCTGCGGCTCGCCGGCGGCGATGGCGAGCGCGTGCCACTTATGCAATGCGGCGTCATCAGCTGCGGCTTGCTCATTCGCGGCAGGTGTAGCGGACAGCAAACGCTGCGCGTCCAGTCGCATCCACAGCACATCCGGCGAGCGCCACTGCGACTCATCCGCGGGCAGCGTAACGGCAGCGGGTAAGTGTTGGGCCGGAGCGGCCTGCGGTGCCGAGCCCGGCTCGGAACGCTCGCCGCACAGGTAGCCCTGGATCGCCCACTGTTGCGATTCATCGGCGAGCCGCACCTTGGAGCGCAACACATATCGCGCCAGGCGCGTCAGGGTCACCGACACGATCTCGCGCGGTGCAATCGCCACGACATCGTCCTGCTCCCAAAGCAGCAGGCGCAACACGGCGATGACACGCCCCTGTGGATTGTGGTAGCCGGCGAGCAGCGTGCGCTGCGGACTCAGGCGCGTGACATCGCAGGAGAGCTGCCCCTGCAGGAAGCGCACGGCATCCGGCCCGCGAACGCGCAGCACGCCGAGATCCGGCAACCCAACGGCGTACCAGGGCTCAACCATGATGGACATCAACCCCGACAGGACTCATACGATGCTGCGTTCATAGGGCCTTGCTCGTTGTATTTCCAGTGCTCGCAATGGTGGTGGCGGGCGAATTCTGGCAGACTTGTCCCCGATGCAGAATGTCGCTGATCCGGATGGTCAGGCGCCGGCTGCGCTGGATCCAGGTGCGAGTGCTGGTACCGCTTGCGAACCGGTGACGGCGCGTAACACGACCCCCGGCACGGCCAGGGTACGAGAGATCGGCGGACCCGCGGGACCTGAGCCCACGCGCTACGGCGACTGGGAAAAGAACGGCCGCTGCATCGATTTCTAGCCACCGGGAGACTGAAACGGCCGGCAGCTGCTGCCGGTCGCTACCACGCAGCCCTATGCGCGAACGCCCGCTGTCGCCTCATCTGTCCGTGTACCGCTTCAAGTACACGCTCACCACCTCGATCCTGAATCGTGTCACCGGAGTTGTGCTGTCAGTCGCACTGCTGCCGCTCAGCTACTGGCTGATGGCCGTTGCCAGCGGTAAGGGTAACTATGAGCACGCGCTGCAGATTCTTTCATCCGCTGCGTGCAAGCTGCTGTACGCGGCGGCGCTCTTTGCCGTCTGCTATCACACCGTGGCCGGAGTTCGACACCTCGTCTGGGACACGGGCCGTGGACTTGAGCGTGCCCAGTCCGAACGCAGTGCCTGGGCGGTGGCAATCGTGAGCGGGCTGCTGTTCATCGGCACTGCATACTGGCTGTTCATTGCGCATGGCGCTGCGCATGGCGGATGAGCGCGGCGCGGCGCGGCCGGGAGGAAGTCGGCACATGAAGAGTCTGCGCACGCCCTTAGGCCAGGTCACCGGACTGGGCTCGGCGCGCAATGGCGTCCATCACTGGTGGCTGCAGCGACTGACCTCGATCGCGCTGGTACCGCTTGCCATCTGGTTTACCGTGTCGCTGCTGTCGCTGCACGCGCTGGATCATGTGACTGTCGTCGCCTGGATGGCGCAGAGCTGGACGGCGTTGCTGCTGGTGTTGTTCGTGCTGGTGGGCACGTGGCACTCGCAGCTCGGTGTGCGCGTGGTGATCGAGGACTACGTGCACGGCGGCAGCAAGACGCTGCTGCTCGTCGTGATCACTTTCCTGCATGTGCTGGTGGCGGTGGCAGGCACCTTCGCCGTACTCAAGGTCGCATTCGGGGGCGCCGGATGAGCGCGTATCCCTTTGTCGATCACACCTATGATGTGATCGTGGTGGGCGCCGGCGGCGCAGGATTGCGTGCCACGTTGGGTCTTGCGGAGGCCGGCCTGTCGACCGCCTGTCTGACCAAGCTGTTTCCGACCCGCAGCCATACGGTGGCTGCGCAGGGTGGCATCAGCGCCGCGCTGGGCAACATGGGGGAGGACGACTGGCGCTGGCACATGTATGACACGGTCAAGGGATCGGACTGGCTCGGCGACCAGGACGCGATCGAGTTCATGTGCAAGGAGGCGCCCGCTGCCGTCATCGAGCTGGAGCACTACGGGGTACCGTTTTCGCGCACTGAAGCCGGCAGGATCTATCAGCGTCCCTTCGGCGGCATGACGACGCACTTCGGCAAGGGCATCGCGCAGCGCACCTGTGCAGCTGCGGATCGGACCGGACACGCCATGCTGCATACGCTGTACCAGCAGTCGATCCGCCACTCGGCCACATTCTTCATCGAGTACTTTGCCATCGATCTGCTCATGGAGAATGGCGTCTGTCGCGGCGTGCTGGCGCTGGACATGATGGAGGGCAAGCTGCACCGCTTCCGTGCGCACATGACGATCCTTGCCACCGGTGGTTATGGCCGCGCCTACTTCTCCTGTACCTCGGCGCACTCCTGCACGGGTGATGGCAACGCCATGCTGCTGCGCGCCGGGCTGCCGCTGCAGGACATGGAATTCGTGCAATTTCATCCGACCGGCATCTATGGCGCAGGCTGTCTGATCACCGAAGGGGCACGCGGCGAGGGCGGCTATCTCACCAATGCCAAGGGCGAGCGCTTCATGGAGCGTTATGCGCCCAATGCCAAGGATCTTGCCTCGCGCGATGTCGTCAGTCGCGCGATGACCGTGGAGGTGCGCGAAGGTCGGGGCGTGGGTGCCGAACGTGACCACATCGAGTTGCATCTGGAGCATCTGGGTCCCGACGTCATTCACGAGCGGCTGCCCGGAATCGCCGAGACCGCGCGCATCTTCGCAGGGGTCGATGTCACGCGACAGCCCATACCGGTGCAGCCGACCGTGCACTACAACATGGGCGGCATCCCCTGCAACTATCACGGCGAGGTCATTGCCCCTCGCGGGGCGGATCGCGATGCCGTCGTGCCGGGGCTCATGGCGGTCGGGGAAGCGGCGTGCGTCTCGGTGCACGGTGCCAACCGGCTCGGATCCAACTCGCTGCTGGATCTGGTGGTGTTTGGTCGCGAAGCCGCGCGACGCTGCGCCGAGATGGTCCGCGCCGGCAGCACTCATCGGCCCCTCGCCAAGGATGCCGGCGATGTGGCGCTCTCACGCCTGGACCGGCTGCGTCATGCCCAGGGATCGCGGCCAACGGCGGAGATCCGCCTGGAGATGCAGAAGACCATGCAGCTCGATGCAGCGGTATTTCGCACGGGGGCAAGCCTGGAGGAGGGCATCGGCAAGCTCGCACGCACCTTCGAGTCCTTTGCTGAGGTCTGCGTCACCGACCGCTCGCTGGTGTGGAATACCGATCTCATCGAGACACTGGAGCTCGAGAACCTGCTGCTGCAGGCGACCGCGACCATTCACGCGGCGGCCAATCGCACCGAAAGCCGTGGCGCGCAGGCGCGCGAGGATTTTCCCAACCGCGACGATCAGAACTGGCTGAAACATACGCTCGTGTGGGTCGAGGGTCCCGGTAGGACCCGCTTTGACTATCGGCCAGTGCACCTGGCCACCCTGACGGACGAGGTTGAATCCGTGCCACCCAAGGCCCGCACTTATTGAACAGTGTGAGGGGCTTGCAGGGTGTGACGGGCAGATCATCGGTGAGGTGCCATGGCTGATTTACGACTTCCAGCTCATTCCCGCGTGCAACCCGGCCGGGCGCACCGGCATGCGCAGGCGCGCGAGCCGCGCACGTTCCGCATCTACCGCTTCAATCCGGATGGCGAGGAGAATCCACGCCTCGACAGCTTCGAGGTGGATCTGCAGGCCTGTGGACCGATGGTTCTGGATGCCCTCATCCTCATCAAGGGCACGGTCGATGCGACGCTCACTTTCCGCAGGTCCTGCCGCGAGGGCATCTGCGGCTCCTGTGCCATGAATATTGACGGTGTGAACTGCCTCGCCTGCACGACGGCCATCCGGGACCTCGGCAAGGAGATCCGCATCTACCCGCTGCCCCATCTGCCGGTGGTGAAGGATCTGGTACCCGACCTGACCCATTTCTACGCCCAGTACGCTTCCGTGAAACCCTGGCTGCAGACGCGCACGCCACCCCCTCCTGACCAGGAGCGACTGCAGTCCAAGGAGGAGCAGGAGAAGATCGACCGTCCGGCCGCCTGTATCCTCTGCGCCTGTTGCTCAACGGCCTGTCCGAGCTACTGGTGGAACAGCGAGCGTTTCCTGGGACCTGCAGCACTGCTCGCGGCCTACCGCTGGATCATCGACAGCCGCGATGAGGCGACCGGCGAGCGGCTCGATGAGCTCGAGGACCCCTTCAGGCTGTACCGCTGCCATACCATCATGAACTGCACGGATGTGTGTCCGAAGGACCTGAACCCTGCCCGCGCCATTGCCGAGATCAAGAAGATGATGCTGGAGCGTCAGGGGTAGGGATGCATGGCGCTTTCCGATCCGCAAGCGCGCCGGCTGCTGTGGCGCTGCCGCCGTGGCATGAAGGAACTGGACATATTGCTGGAGCGCTTCGCCCATGCGCACCTGCCGGCCGCCTCGGCGGAGCAACGCCAGACGTTCGAACGACTGCTGCAGCTGCCCGATCCGCTGTTGGCGGACTACCTGCTGGGTCATGAGCAGCCGGCCGATGCCGCGCTGGCGGCACTCGTGCTGCGCATCGGCGCGATTTGACATGGTCACGGCACGCCGCCGTCCCTTAAGATCGAACGGCACACTACCGGAGAGTGGCCTGAACTTCCGCAGGAGTTCAGTGTCTATTCAGGTCGCGACGTGGCGGCCGTCGTCCGGGTGGGGGTGAAGGGCGCCATGAGCGCCGATGTCAGTGATCTCAGTTTGGTTCGCCGCGTGCAGCGCGGCGACAAGGGCGCCTTTGATGCGCTGGTTCTCAAGTACCAGCACAAACTCGTCAAGCTCGTCATGCGGTATGTGCGTAATCCGGCGGAAGCCGAAGATATCGCCCAGGAGGCGTTCATCAAGGCGTATCGCGCCCTGCCGCAGTTCCGCGGTGACAGCGCCTTCTACACCTGGCTGTACCGCATCGCCATCAACACCGCGAAGAATGCCGTCGTCTCCCGCGACCGCAGCCCGATCGAATACGACCTCGACCGCAGCAACACCGAAGAGTCCTATGACATGCAAGGCCGAATGAAGGATTCCGAGACGCCCGAGGCGCTGGTGCTTACGGATGAGATCCGCACCACCGTCAAGGAGGCCATCGATGCACTCCCCGAGGATCTGAAAACCGCGATCGTGCTGCGTGAGCTCGATGGCCTGTCGTACGAGGAGATCGCCGCCGCCATGGATTGCCCCGTAGGCACCGTGCGCTCCAGGATCTTCCGCGCGCGCGAGGCCATCGATCGACGGCTGCGGGAAGTTTTCGAAGGCGGGCTGGGCCGCACGGAGGAGCTCGGATGAACGAGGAGCTCGACAGTCAGCTGTCTGCCATGTTCGACAATGAGCTGCCCGCCGCGGAGTGCGAGCTGCTCGCGCGCCGGCTGTCCCGGGATGAGCAGCTCAAGTCGCGCTGGGGACGTTATGCCGCGATTGGCGCGACCATCCGGGCCGAGGGAAGCGTGCGCCTGAACGGGGACATGGCACGGCGCGTCAGTGCGGCGATCTCATCCGAACCGGTGATTCAGGAGGCCGTGCCGCACGCGCGCCGCCGTGACTCCCTGCGTTGGTGGCGACCACTGACGGGTATGGCGCTCGCCGCAAGCGTCGCGGCCGTCGCCATCCTGTATCTGCGTCTGCAGGCGGGACCGGTACAGATCTCTGCCTCCCGTATCGATCGGGCCGCCGGCGTGCAGGAGCCCGCGCTCGTGCGCGGCACTGCCGAGCCGCCGGCGGATAGCTATGTCGTGCCCCGGCTAAGTGCGCGACGCGTGGTGCTCCCCTCGATGCAGCTGGCCAACTATGTCGTCGCTCACAGCGAGTTTTCCTCTCCGATCAACCGCGGCCATCTGCTCTCGGCACTGATGGCAGGTGAAGGACCGACCGTGGTGAGCTCTGCCGGCTCAGAAGAGCCCGTCGAGGAAGCGGACGACGATGCTGCGCCGGCGAAGTAACGGCCGGTTGGGTTGGATTGCCTTTGCACTGGCGCTCGCCAGCGCCGCGGCGGCCGAGGAGCCGGCCCGCTGGCTCGAGCGCATGAATCAGGCGCTCACCTCGCGCAATTACGACGGGACGTTCGCGCACTGGCACGGCGGGCGCGTGGAGATGCTGCGCATCATCCATCGCGTGCAGGATGGAGCAGTGAGCGAGCGGCTCGTGTCCCTGGACGGCTCCGGGCGTGAGTTCATCCGCACGGGATCGGATCTGGCCTGCTATCTGCCTGATAAGAAGACCGTGCTGGTCGAGCGACGCCCGGCGGGGCAATCGCTGCTCAGCGGCTTTCCGGTCCTGAACCCCCAGACCGCGAGCTTCTATGACATTCGGGAAACCGGTCAGACCCGCGTGAATCGACGCGATACCCACATGATCGCGGTGCTGCCCAAGGACCGCTTCCGGTACGGTTACCGCTTGTGGATCGATGAAACCTCTGCCATGCCCTTGAAGACGCAGCTCTGTGATGCGCGCGGTCATGTCATCGAGCAGATCGTTTTTGCGGATCTGCGCATGGTGGCGCACATTCCGGATGCGGACTTCCGGCCGGATGTGTCGACCGAAGGCTTCCAGTGGCTGCGCAACGAGTCGCCGCCGGTGAACGAGTCGACCACCAGTGCCACCCCCGCCTGGAACGAGACCACGCTCCCCCCGGGCTTCCGGATGACGGCTCGCTCGGCACAGGTGATGCCGGGCTCGAGCGACCCGGTGTCGCATCTAGTGTTCACCGATGGGTTGGCCTCGGTCTCGGTGTTTGTCGAGAACCACGCCAACAGTGATCCCCCCAATCAGCAGTCGGTGAGCGAGGAGTCGGTGCGACTGGGCTCCTCATCGGTGTTCTCCACCACGATGGGTGGGCGCAAAGTGACCGCAGTCGGGGAAGTGCCGCCGGAGACCGTGCGCTCCATTGCCGGCTCCTTTACCTCGGCGCCGCCACAGCCGCTGAATACCGTGCACCATTAACGGCAGCTGCTGTGTCCTCACCCGCCGAACTGGTCGTGATCAGCCGCCAGGATTGCGAGCTGTGCGAGCAGATGCTCACCGAACTCGAGCAGTTGCGGCGCCTCATGCCGCTACCCCCGCTGCGGGTTACGGATGTGGATTCCGATCCGCAGCTGCAACGGCGGCACGGACTGCACGTGCCGGTGCTGCTGCTGGACGGCAGCGTGGTTTGCCGACATCGGCTGGATGCCGCGGAGCTGCGCCGACTGCTGCGGCCCTTCCGCGCGGCCGGCCCCTGAGCCAGGGCGCCGCCCGCGCACCGTCCGTCCGTCAATTGGTCCCCGGCCGCCAGCTTCCCTATAATCCGCCCGCCGCTGAGTTTCTGGCGCGGCGCACGCGACAGACTGCGGATCCATGCTGCTGACACGTAACTTTTCGATCATTGCCCATGTCGATCATGGCAAGTCCACTCTCGCTGACCGTTTCATCCAGCTCTGCGGCGGGCTGCAGGACCGGGAGATGCAGGAGCAGGTGCTCGATTCCATGGAGCTTGAGCGTGAGCGGGGCATAACGATCAAGGCGCAGAGCGTCACGCTCTCCTACGAGGCGCGCGACGGGCAGCGCTACCAGCTGAACATGATCGACACGCCCGGCCATGTCGATTTTTCTTATGAGGTTTCGCGCTCGCTGGCCGCCTGTGATGGCGCGCTGCTGGTGGTTGATGCCTCGCAGGGAGTCGAGGCCCAGAGCGTGGCCAACTGTTACACGGCTATCGAGCAGGGGCTCGAGGTGCTGCCGGTCATCAACAAGATCGATCTGCCCTCCGCAGATCCGGAGCGGGTCTGCAAGGAGATCGAGGAGATCATCGGCATCGATGCCACGGATGCCGTGCAGGTGAGCGCGAAGACCGGGGCGGGGGTCGATGAGCTGCTCGAGGCGCTGGTGAAGCGCATCCCGGCCCCGCGCGGCGACCCGGAGGCGCCGCTGCAGGCGCTGATCATCGACTCCTGGTTCGATAACTATGTTGGTGTCGTTTCGCTGGTGCGGGTGGTCAACGGGCGGCTGAAGACCGGCGACAAGTTCCGGGTGATGTCGATCGGACGCAGTCATACGGCAGACAAGCTGGGGCGATTCACTCCGAAGCCCGTGGTGCTGCGCGAGCTCTCGGCCGGCGACGTCGGTTTCGTGGTCGCCGGGATCAAGGAGATCGATGGCGCCCCGGTGGGCGACACCATCACCCTCGACAACCGGCCGAGCCTGCAGAGCCTGCCGGGTTTCAAGCAGATCAAACCGCGCGTGTTTGCCGGTCTGTTCCCCATCAATTCGGAGGACTACGAGGCGTTCCGTGATGCCCTGGCGAAGCTGCGCCTGAATGATTCAGCATTGCACTATGAGCCGGAGGTATCGGGCGCATTGGGCTTTGGCTTCCGCATCGGCTTTCTCGGCCTGCTGCACATGGATATCGTGCAAGAACGCCTGGAACGCGAATACAACCTGGAGCTGGTGACGAGTGCCCCGACCGTGGTGTACGAGGTCGCGCGCACCGATGGCGCGATCATCTACGTCGACAATCCCGCCAAACTGCCGCCGCTGAACGAGATCGAGGAGGTCCGCGAACCCATCATCACCGCCAATATCCTGGTGCCCCCGGATCACGTGGGCGCGGTGTTGAAACTGTGCAATGACAAGCGCGGCTCGCAGAAGAAGATGCAGTACCTGGGCACGCAGGTTGCGCTGCAGTACGCCCTGCCGCTGGCGGAAGTGGTGCTCGATTTCTTTGACCGGCTGAAATCCGTGAGCCGCGGCTACGCATCGTTCGACTACGAGTTCAGTCATTTCGAACCCGGCCCGCTGGTGAAGCTGGACATCCTCATCAACGGCGACCGCGTGGATGCGCTCTCGGTTATCGTCCACCGCGAGAATGCCTATCAGCGCGGCCGCGAGCTGGTGGACAAGATGCAGGAGCTCATACCCCGGCAGATGTTCGAGGTGGCGGTGCAGGCGGCCATCGGCAGCGCGGTGATTGCGCGCGCCTCGGTGAAGGCGCTGCGCAAGAACGTGCTGGCCAAATGTTATGGCGGGGATGTCAGCCGCAAACGCAAACTTCTCGAGAAACAGAAGGAAGGCAAGAAGCGCATGAAGCAGCTTGGACATGTGGAGATACCGCAGGAGGCGTTTCTGGCCGTGCTGCAAGTCGGGCGCAAGTCCTAGCTCGCCATGACAATGCTCATGCAACTGGCGGCAGTACTCGCCTGGCTGGCCCTCCCGGTGGGCCTGTTGGTCATCGGGGATGACTGGTTCGTGCGACCCGGGCGGCAGATCGCGGCTGCGCCGCAGCCGCCGCGCGATCCGCCCTTCATCCGCCTGTGCTACACACTGCTGCCGATCCTGGTGTTGGCCGCGGTGCTGCGGCTGCTGGTGGCGGAGCGACTTGATTTCAGTGCGGTGCTATGCGGCATCACGGTCGTGACCGGGCTGGTCTGGCTGTTCGATGTGCTGCTGCTGCGCGGGCGCCGGGCGGCCGCCGCGCGCGCCGCCGGCAAGGACCCTGCGGCCATTCCCGAGCCCGGCACGGTGGACTACGCCCGCAGCTTCTTCCCGGTCGCCCTTGTGGTGCTGGTGCTGCGCGCCTTCGTGTTCGAGCCGTTCCGCATCCCCTCCGATTCCATGATGCCGACGCTGCTGGACGGGGACTTCATCATCGTCAGCAAGTTTTCCTACGGCCTGCGCCTGCCGGTACTGAATCGCAAAATTCTCGCCACGGGCGAGCCGCGGCGGGGAGATGTGGTGGTGTTCCGCTATCCGCTTGATCCGTCTGTGAACTACATCAAGCGGCTGGTCGGGCTGCCGGGTGACCATGTGGAGATTCACAATGACCAGCTGGTCATCAACGGCAAGCCGATTCCGTTCAAAGTGCTGCATCCCTACAACGATGGCTGCTATCTCAACTTCCAGCTCGCCGAGGAGGCGCTGGGCGACCATGAGCACGCAGCCATGCGCTGCGCGGGACGCCTGGATATGCGGCCGTTTGCGCCAGCGGGTTGTAATCGCAGCGAGTCGCGAGGCTATTTCTGTGTGCAAGAGGCGGCCGGCGGACTGTTGAGCGATCCGCCGCCCCTGGTGAAGGATGTGCCGCCCGGTCAGTATCTGATGATGGGTGACAATCGCGACAACAGTGAGGATGGTCGGGTCTGGGGCTTCGTGCCCGAGGCCAACCTGGTCGGCAAGGCGACGCGAATCTGGTTCAATTGGGACTTCAAACGCAGCGGCGGGCCGGCGTGGAGTCGGATCGGCTCCGCCATCCAGTAGGGCGAGTCATGGGGTCGGGGTCACGGGGGCGACGGCGGGAGGCATCGATGCGTTCGCAACAACGAGGTATCACGCTCATCGGCTGGATCATCCTGCTGATCCCGCTGGCGGTCGTCGGCTATGCGGGCATCCGTCTGACGCCCGTCTATCTCAACTACATGAAGGTCGCGCGCAGTCTCGATCAGGTCGCCGCCGAAGTGCGTGGCGGCGAGACCGCCAACTCCGGCACGTTGCGCAATGCTCTGGAGAAGCACCTGGATATCGAGAGCGTGGATTACCCGACGCTCAAGGACATCAAGATCACCAAGGATGGCCGCGGCTGGCTGCTCGAGGCAGCCTATGACGACCAGGCGCCACTCTTTTACAACATCTTCATCCTCGTCAGTTTCGACAAAGTCGTCCACGTCGGTGGCGGCGGAGCGGGCGACTGAACGCGCAGCTTCTGATGCGCCCATGAGGTGCGGCAGCGCGCCCGCAAGCGGTGCCAGCATGCCGACATGAGCACGGCAGAGTGGCCGATGCACTGGGTGCGCGAGCGGCTCGGGTACGAGCTGCGCCAGGCTGAACTGTTCCGCGCCGCACTGACCCATCGCAGCGCCGCCGGAGCCAACAATGAGCGGTTGGAATTTCTCGGCGATGCGGTGCTCAACCTGGTCGTCGCGCAAAGTCTGTTCACTGCGTTTCCCGAGGCCTCGGAAGGGGATCTGAGCCGCCTGCGCTCGCGCCTGGTGAGCAGTGAGCCGCTCGCCGAGGTCGCCAGCGCCATCGGACTGGGAGAGGTGTTGCAGTTGGGTTCGGGCGAGCTGAAGACCGGCGGGTTCCGCCGCCAGTCGATTCTCGCCGACGCCTTCGAGGCGGTGTGCGGGGCACTCTTTCTGGATGGCGGCCTCGATGCCGCCGGGGCAGTCATCCAGCGCTTGTTCGCGCCGCGCATGGCCGCGCTCCCCGCACCGGCAGCGCTCAAGGATGCCAAGACTCGCCTGCAGGAATATCTGCAATCCCGTGGGCTCGCACTGCCGCGTTATTCGGTCGACCATACCGAGGGGGAGGCGCACGAGCAGACCTTTCACGTAGTCTGCGATGTACCGGGTATTGGCAGCCGCGCCCTGGGCAGCGGCTCAAGTCGTCGCAGGGCTGAGCAGGAGGCCGCCGAACGAGTCCTGCAGGAGATCGGTCTGGAATGACGGAGGCTGGATTCCGTAGTGGTTTCGCCGCACTGGTCGGCCGCCCCAACGTGGGCAAGTCGACTTTGCTCAACGCGCTCGTCGGGCAGAAGTTGAGCATCGTGACACCCCGGCCTCAGACCACTCGCCATCGCATCGTCGGTATTACACATCTTGCCGACGCCCAGATCGCCTTCGTCGATACTCCGGGTCTGCATCAGCATGGGCAGCGCGCGCTGAACCGCGCCATGAATCGCACCGCGGCCAGCTCACTGAGCGATGCGGATGTGCTGGTGTTCGTAGTGGAGGCTCTGAAGTGGACCTCCGAGGACGATCTGGTTCTGGAACGGGTGATGGAGTCCGGACTGCCTGCCGTGGCAGCCATCAACAAGGTCGATCGCGTACGTCCGCGGGAGCGCCTGCTACCATACCTGGCAGAGCTCGGGCAGCGGTATCGGTTCGCAGCGCTTATTCCCCTGTCAGCATCGAAGGGCGACAACGTTTCGGCTTTGCGCGCCACCATCGCCGCGCAGCTGCCGGTGGCACCTCCCATGTATGCCGAGGGTGATCTCACCGACCGCAGTCTCGAGTTCCGGATCGCAGAGATGATCCGCGAGAAGCTGACCCTGGAGCTCAATCAGGAAGTGCCCTACGGCATTGCCGTGGAGATCGAGCAGCTCGCCGAGCAGGACGGGCAGCTGAATGTGGACGCGGCGATCTGGGTGGATCGCGAGGGCCAGAAACCCATCGTCATCGGCGCAAAGGGCGAACGATTGAAGCGGGTCGGACGGGCGGCACGTCTCGCCCTGAACCACACCCTCGGACGGCGACTGCACCTGAACCTGTGGGTGAAGATCCGTGAGAACTGGGCCGACAACGCCCGGGCGTTGCGACAGCTGGGAGTGGAATGAGCCGCAGTAACCGCCGCGTCGCGCTGGCACCGGCCTACATCCTGCACCATCGACCGTATCGAGATACCAGCCGGATCCTCGAGGTGCTGACTCGCGAGCACGGTCGGTTGTCGGTGTTCGCACGGGGCGTGCGGGGTCCGCACGCCCGGCTCGCCGCGGCCCTGCAGCCCTTCCAGCTGCTGCTGCTGTCCTTTAGCGGCCGGGGAGAGGCCGCCCAGCTGACCGGCGCCGAGAGCGCCCTGCACGAAGCGCCCCTGCCCGCCGGGGCGCTGCTGGCGGCTTTTTATCTCAATGAGCTGCTGCTCAAACTGACATTACGACACGATCCGGTGCCCGAGGTGTTTGATCACTACCAGCAGGCCCTGAACGCGCTGCGCAACGGCGCTGCCCTGCAGCCGGCCCTGCGCATCTTCGAGAAGCGGCTGCTGCAGGCGCTCGGCTATGGCATCGAGCTCAGCCAGGCGCAAAGCGGCCAGCCGCTCGAGCCGCAGGATTTCTATCAGTTCCGACCCGCGCAGGGACTGTTTCCGGCGGTGGCCGGCACCGCCGGGGCGATCTCCGGGCGCTCGCTCCTCGGCCTTGCGCAGGAGCAGCTGGAGGATGAAGGCACCCAGGATGATGCGCGCCGTCTGTTGCAGGCCGCGCTGGCGCATTGTCTGGAGGGGCGCGAGCTGAGCACCCGCGTCGTGGCGCGGGCGCTGCGCGGCCGCGGGAGTGCGCGATGAGCTACCGTTCCATCGCTCTCGGACTCAACATCGACCATGTTGCCACCGTGCGGCAGGCGCGCCGCGGCCACTATCCCGATCCGGTGCATGCCGCGCTGGCTGCGGAATTGGCCGGGGCTGACAGCATCACGTTGCACTTGCGGGAGGATCGACGTCATATCCAGGATCAGGACGTGCGCCAGTTGCGCACCCTGTTGCAGACTCATATGAATCTCGAGCTCGCGGTAACCGACGAGATGGTCGCGATCGCCTGCGAGGTGCGGCCGGCCGACTGTTGTCTGGTACCGGAGCGGCGCGAAGAGATCACCACCGAGGGCGGGCTGGATGTGGCTGTCCAGGCGGAGCGCGTACGGACGGCGACGGCGCGCCTCAGCGCGCAAGGTATTCGCGTCGCGCTGTTCATCGATCCGGATGCCGCGCAGCTCGAGGCAGCGGCGCGCGTTGGCGCACCGGTCGTGGAGCTGCACACGGGCGCATACGCCGGCAGCCATGGTGCACGCCAGGCACAGGAACTGGAGCGCCTGCGCGCCGCCGCGCGCCAGGCGGCGCAACTTGGGCTCGAGGTGCATGCAGGGCACGGTTTGCACTACCACAATGTGCAGCCGGTCGCGGCCATCGGTGAGATCGTGGAGCTCAACATCGGCCACGCCATCGTTGCGCGCGCCCTTTTCAGCGGCCTGCACGCGGCCGTGCGCGAGATGAAGGCGCTGATGGTTGCGGCGCGGCCGTGATTTTCGGCATTGGCGTGGATGTGCTCGAGCAGGCGCGTATCACGCGCACCCTGGAGAGATTCGGCGAGCGCTTCACCGATCATCTGCTGCTGCCGGCCGAGCGGCTGCAGCTGGCGCGCACGCGCCGGCCGGCACGTTTCATCGCGATGCGCTTTGCGGCCAAGGAAGCGATCGTCAAGGCAATGGGCACCGGATTTGCCCACGGCGTCTGGATTCGCGACGTCGGTGTCGTCCAGAACGCCTGGGGCAAGCCCGAGGTTGTCTATTCGGCGCGCGGCGAGGCCGTGCGCCGTGGCCTGGGAGTGGGCGAAGGCCACGTCACGCTCACGGATGAAGCGGGCCTGATCGTCGCAGTCGCCGTCCTGCTGAAGGCGATGCAGTGAACATCCTGGTGTTCGACATCGAGACCGTGCCGGATGTCGCGCTGGGCCGTCGACTGCATGGCCTCGAGGGCCTCCCCGACACGCAGGTGGCGAAGGCGATGTTTGCACTGCGCCGCCAGGCCAGCGGCAACGAGTTTCTGCCGCACGAGCAGCAACGCATCGTGGCCATCTCCTGTGTGCTGCGCAGCCGGGACGGGCTGCGCATCTGGAGCCTGGGAGATGAGAGCTCACCGGAGAGCGAGCTGGTCGAGCGATTCTTCGACGGTATCGAGCGCTTCTCGCCGTGCCTGGTTTCCTGGAATGGGGCCGGCTTCGATCTGCCGGTGCTGCATTACCGCGCGCTGCTCGCAGGGGTGCAGGCCGCCCGCTACTGGGAGACGGGCGATGAGGACAACGCCTTCCGCTACAACAATTACCTCGGCCGCTTCCACTGGCGCCACATCGATCTCATGGACGTGTTGTCCGGCTACCAGGCCCGCGCCCGCGCCTCGTTGACTCACACCGCCGCGCTGCTCGGGTTGCCGGGCAAGATGGGATTCTCCGGCGGCCAGGTCTGGGATGCGTGGTGCAGCGGCAATCTCAGCGGCATCCGTCGCTATTGCGAGACCGATGTGCTCAACACCTATCTCATCTACCTGCGCTTCGAGCTCATGCGCGCGCATTTCAGCCCTGAGCGCTATGCGGCCGAGGTGGAGCAGGTGAAGGGTCTGCTGCGCCTTGCGACCGAGCCGCACCTGCTCGAGTATCTGCAGCGCTGGGAGCGCGGCGGTTGAGAGGCCGCATCGATGCGGAGCCGGAGCTGGGTACGGTCACGGCACTGACTCATGAAGGTGCCGGCATCGTCCGCGAGGGCAAGGCCGCGTTCGTGCCGGGCGCGCTGCCGGGCGAGAGTATCCGCTTCCGCCGCACCCGGCGCCGTAAGCAACACGATGAGGGCACGTTGCTGGAGGTGCTATCCGCCTCCGCTGAGCGGGTCGCGCCGCGCTGCGCGCACTTCGGCGTGTGCGGTGGCTGCGTACTGCAACATCTGTCACCCGAGGCGCAGCTGTTGGTAAAACAGACCGAGCTGCGCGACAGCCTGGAGCGCGTCGCGCGCGTCACGCCGGCGCAGTGGCTGGCGCCACTGCGGGGGCCGGTCTGGGAGTATCGGCGGCGTGCGCGGCTTGGGGCGCGCTTCGTGACCCGTAAGGGACGCGTAGTGGTGGGTTTTCGCGAGCGCTCCGCACCGTATGTCGCAGACGTACAGCGCTGCGAGGTCCTGGCGCCGCCGGTCGGTGCGCTGATCGCGCCGCTGGCCGCAATGCTCAGCGAGTTGAGCGTGCGCGATCAGATTCCACAGATCGAGGTGGCGGTAGCTGACGATGCGGTTGCCCTGGTGCTGCGTATCCTGCAAAACCCGTCCGCCGAAGATCGCGCTCGCCTGTTGCAGTTCGAGCGCGCGCAGGGGGTGCAGCTGTACTTGCAGACGGGCGGACTGCAGAGTGTGCAGCCGCTGTCGGCACCCTCGGCACTGCTGAGCTATGCGCTGCCGGAGTTCGGCCTGCGGCTGCAGTTTGCGCCGACCGATTTCATACAGATCAATCGCAGCGTCAACGAGGCGCTGGTAGCGCGCGCCGTGCAGTTGCTCGATCTGACCGCCGAGTCGGTGGTATTGGATCTGTTCAGCGGCATTGGCAACTTCACGCTGGCGCTTGCACGCCGCGCAGCTCAGGTGGTGGGTGTTGAAGGGGAGCCGGCACTGGTCGAGCGGGCCCGCCAGAACGCACGGCATAACCGCATCGACAACGTGCAGTTCCATCACGCCGATCTGGCTCAGCCGCCTGCGGCAAGGTCTTCCTGGCTGAGCCGGACATACACACACGTGCTGCTTGATCCACCGCGCGCCGGTGCGGCCGCGATGTTGCGTACCATCGCGCAGTTGCCCGCAACGCGGCTGTTGTATATTTCCTGCCATCCGGGCAGCCTCGCCCGGGACGTTGGAGCGCTCGTGCACGAGCATGGCATGGTGGTGCGCGCCGCCGGAGTGTTGGATATGTTTCCCCATACGACACATGTCGAGTCGCTGGTACTGCTCGAGAGCCATCCTGGCGCGGAGCGGCGCCCGTGAGCCTGGGTCCGCTCATGATCGATCTGCAGGGCTACTGCGTCACACCCGAGGAGCGCGAGCTGCTGCAGCATCCGCTCGTCGGCGGTGTCATTCTCTTCACGCGCAACTACGCTGATTCGCAGCAGCTGACCCAGCTGGTGGCCGAGATCCATGCGCAACGCACGCCACCTTTGATCGTGTCGGTCGACCACGAAGGCGGCCGGGTACAGCGCTTCCGCCAGGGCTTTTCCCGGCTGCCACCGCTACGCCGTATCGGTCATGAATTCGACCTGGACGCACGCGCGGGGCTGGACATGGCACGCCGGCTGGCGTGGCTCATGGCCGCGGAGCTGCGGGCGCACGGGGTGGACATCTCCTTCGCCCCCTGTGTGGATCTGGATTATGGTGTGAGCGAGATCATCGGCGACCGCGCCTTCCATGCCCGGCCCGATGCCGTGGCGCAGCTGGCCATCGCTTACATGTCCGGGATGCGCGATGCGGGCATGGCGGCGACCGCCAAGCACTTCCCCGCCCACGGGGCGGTCGTGGCGGATTCGCATCTCAGCCTGCCCGTGGACCGGCGCGAATTCGCCGACCTGGCGGCCGATCTGGTGCCTTATCGGCGGCTGATCGGCAACGGCCTGCCGGCCGTCATGGTCGCCCATGTGCTGTTTCCGGCCGTGGATCCGGCCCCCGCCAGCCTCTCGGGCCGTTGGATTCGCGACGTGCTGCGCGGTCAGCTGGGGTTCCAGGGAGTAGTGTTTACCGATGACCTGTCGATGGGCGGTGCTGCCGCGGCCATCGGCGATGTGGTGTCCCGGGCCCGCCAGGCCCTGGAGGCCGGGTGCGACATGCTGCCGGTATGCAACGATCGGGCGAGTGTCGTGGCGCTGCTCGACAGGTTGAAGATCGAGCCGGAACCCGCTTCGCGGCTGCGTCTGGTGCGCCTGCATGGCAAGGATGGTGTGGCGCCCCAGGAGTTGTCGGGCCTGCCGCAATGGCAGCGCGGCCGCGAGCTGTTGGAACGCTGCATGGCAGCGCCGGCGTTGAAACTGGAGGCCGGTAGCTCATGAACAACTGGTCCGCGGAAGCGTGGCGCAGTGTCATCGACAACGCGCCGGAAGGCATTGTCATCTGCGATGCGACGGTCCCGGATCATCCTGTCATTTACGCCAATGCCGCGTTCGCCCAGATGTGCGGCTATCCCCTCAGTGCGCTGCTCGGAACCAACCTGCGGGTGCTGCAGGGCAACGATCGCGATCAGGAAGCGCGCACCCGCCTGCGCGAGGCTCTCGAGCAGGGCGAGTCAGCCCGCGTCTTGATGCGCAACTACCGGCCAGATGGCACCTTGTTCTGGAACGAGATCGTCATCCAGCCGGTCAAGGACCGCGGCAAGGTCACGCAATTCGTCGGCTACCATCGCGATGCCAGCGATCGGCTGAAAAATGCCGAAAAAACCAGCTCGGGGCTGCCACCCTGGTTGCGTGAGGACCGGCTCACCGGTTTGCACTCGCGCGCCTACTTCGAGGAGCTGCTGCAGCGCGACTGGATACTGGCGCAGCGCGACTCGCACGAGATTGGTCTCACGCTGTTCGATATCGATGACCTGGCGGCCTATAACACAACATTCGAGAAGAGCGGTGGCGATGCCTGCATTCGCCGGGTCGCGCGCGTCATCGGCGCCTCCTATCGTCGCGGCGGCGACCTGGTAGGCCGGTGGGAGGGTGGAACCTTCGCGGTGCTGACCCAAGGGGAGGCTGCCGAGAAGGCCTCACAGTACGCACAAGTCGTGTCCCAGCGCGTACGGGACCTGTTGATGCATCATCCGCGCGCCGGTGCTGAACGCTATGTCACCATCAGCGCCGGGGTGGCGAGCCTCGTACCGCCGCGCGAGTTACCGCTGGCGAAGCTGCTGAAGGCGTGCACGGCCGCGTTGCGGCGCTCCAAGAAGCGCGGCAAAAACAGCATCTGCACGGCCGAGGCCGGCGACTTCCACTAGCGGCCGGCGGGGCGGGAGCCTTCGGCAGGGCTGACCAGCGCAATGACCCCGAAGGCCGGGTTGTCATAGTAGTTGCGCTCATAAAAGCGCACGCGGCGGTTCTCGCTCAGTGAGAAGCTCGTCCCGGAGCCCGCACCAAGCCCGCCCGGCGGCGCAGACATGACATAACTCAACGCAAGTCCCAGATGCAGATACTGCCCGCGCTCCAGCGACACCGTACCTGACAGGCCCGGTACGTCCACCCCGAGCTTCTGCAGCGGAAAGCCGGCGCGCGTGCCCCAGGCGCTGGCGGTCTGCGTCCAGGCCACGTGGGCTACGGGTGCAAAGGCACCGCTGCTGTGCAGTTTGCTGTTCAGATCACTGAGCTGGAAATCGGCCGCCGGCAGTTGCGCCACGAAGCGGCCCACCTGTGCGGAGCCGCTGCCTGATTCCTCACCGACCGTGTTGGCCGTGGCACCTTCTGTGCTCCAGTTCTCCGCGCCACCCTGGGCGGACAGCGCCCGGAAGATCAACAGCTCGACGCGATAGACCGGACCTGCAGCATCCTCGGCCCACGCGGGTAGCACACAGCAAAGCAGCGCCAGCAGCGCGATGCGCAGCGGCCCCAGGCGCCGTTGCGAGGTTGAGTGGCCGGCCATCGCCCACGCGCGCGCGCGCAGCACGATCCATTCGGTGAAGACAGGTCGTGTCATGTGCACATTCTACGTGAGCGCTCAGGAGATGCGCTTCGAGTTCGTGCCGAGGCGCTTGAGCAGCTCGGCGCCAAACTCGAAACGGCCCTGTTCGGTGGGCATCTGCCGTGAGATGCGCAGCTTCAACGGACCTTCCAGGCGGTACTCGCGCGGTTGCTTCTGCACCATGCGCACCACCGTCGCCGCATCGAGGCGGTTGTCTTCCTCGAACGTGACGCTGCCTCCCTGAGGGCCCAGATCCAGACGGCGCACGCCTAACTGGCGCGCATCCAGCTTCAGCTGTGCGACGCGCAGGAGGTTCTGGGCCACCGGCGGCAGGGGACCGAAGCGGTCATAGAGCTCCGCGGTCATCTCCTCGAGATCGGTAGCGCTCGCCGCGGCGGCCAGGCGCTTGTACAAACCGAGCCGCACGTGCACATCGGCAACGTAGCTTTCGGGCAGGAAGGCGGCCAGGCGCAGTTCGACTTCCGTCTCGGCGGCGAGCGGACGATCCAGCACCGGTGTGCGGCCCTGCTTCAATGCCGTGACGGCATGCTCGAGCATATCCAGATACAGCGCGAGCCCGATCTCGGTCATCTGCCCGCTCTGTTGCTCCCCGAGCAGCTCGCCAGCGCCGCGGATCTCCAGATCGTGCGTCGCCAGCACGAAACCTGCGCCGAGCTCCTCCATCGATTCGATCGCCTCGAGGCGCTTGGCTGCATCGCCCGCCAGCGCTTTGCGGGGCGGAGCGAGCAGGTAGGCATAGGCGCGATGATGCGAGCGTCCGACGCGGCCGCGCAGCTGGTGCAACTGCGCCAGCCCCATGCGGTCGGCACGGTTGATCATGATGGTGTTGGCCGTGGGTACATCGATGCCGCTCTCAATGATGGTCGTACAGACGAGCATGTCGAAACGGCGGTGATAGAAGTCCACCATGAGCTGTTCGAGATCCCGCTCGCGCATCTGCCCGTGTCCGATGCGCACGCTCGCTTCGGGAACCAGTGTCTGCAACTCAGCGGCGATTTTCTCGATGGTTTTGACCTCGTTGTGCACGAAGTAGATCTGACCTCCGCGGCGCAGCTCGCGCAGCGAGGCCTCGCGCAGCGTCGCACCATGCCATTCGATGACGAAGGTCTTGATCGCAAGGCGTTCGGCGGGAGGCGTGGTGATCAAGGACAGATCGCGCAGTCCTCCAAGTGCCATGTTGAGTGTGCGCGGTATCGGAGTCGCCGTCAGTGTGAGCACGTGCACATTGGCGCGCAGCGCCTGCAACCGCTCTTTGTCGCGCACGCCGAAGCGATGTTCCTCATCGATGATGAGCAGTCCAAGATCCTTGAAGCGTGCGTGCGAATGCAGCAGCCGATGGGTGGCGACGACGATGTCGACCGCGCCACTCTCCACCCCGGCGATAGTGGCCTGCGTCTCCTTGGAATTGCCGAAGCGTGACAGCGCCTCGACCCGCACCGCCCAATCGGCGAAGCGGTCGCGGAAGTTGGTCAGGTGCTGCTGGGCCAGCAGTGTGGTGGGCGCGAGTACGGCGACTTGCTTACCGGCTTCGACGGCGACGAAAGCTGCGCGCATCGCCACTTCGGTCTTGCCGAAACCAACATCGCCACAGACGATGCGGTCCATCGGCCGATCGCTCTGCAGGTCAGCCAGCACCTGGCGGATCGCCTCCGCCTGATCCGGGGTCTCCTCGAACGGAAAGGCGTTCACGAAGCCCTGATAGTCAGCCTCGTTCAGCGCGAGGCGCAGGCCCTGTTGCGCCTTGCGCCGCGCGTACAGATCGAGGAGCTCGGCGGCGACATCGCGGATCTGGTCCGCGGCGCGCTTGCGGGCGCGGGCCCACTGGTCGGTACCGAGCTTGTGCAACGGCGCGCTTTCCGGTGCAGCACCGGTGTAGCGGCTGACCCGATGCAGCGACTGCACCGGTGCGTACACGCGATCGCCGTCCAGATATTCCAGCACCAGGAACTCGTTCTCCTGGCCGGCAATCTCCATCACCTGCAGTCCGACGTAGCGTCCGACGCCGTAGTCCTGGTGCACGACCGGCGCGCCCGGAGCGAGGTCCTGCAGATCACGCAGAATCGCTTCCGGATCGACTGCAGCCCGCTTGCGCCGGCGCTCCTGGCGCGCGCGCGGGCCGAAGAGCTGGGCTTCCGAGATGATCGAGACCGGTGGATCGGTGAGTGTCAGGCCGCCGATATCGGGCGCCACCGTCAGGGCGAGTCGGGCAGTGCCGGCGGTAAACTCATCCCAGCCCGCGACCAGGGCGATCTCGTAACCATGGCCCCGCAGCATGTCCTGCAGCACCTCACGGCGTCCGGGGGAATCCGCGGCGAGCAACACCCGGCCATGGAACTGGTTCAGAAATACATCGAGCGGTGCGAAGGGATGCTCCGCGCGGGCATCGATGCGCAGCTCACTCGGCGCGGCGGAGGGGAAGTTGCGGATGTCTGCCGCACCCTGCAACTCGGTGTCCGATTTGAACACCTCGAGAGTGATGGAGGCGAACACCGCCAGGCGGCTGCGAATCTCATCGGGCGCGATGCACAACTCGGACGGGGTTAACACCGGGCGTTCGAGATCGTGACGGCGATCCTCATAACGCGACTCGACACCCTGCCAGGCCCTACCGACCGCGCCGTCAAGGGCGGCATCGTGCACGAGGATGGCGTTCTGCGGCAGGTAATCGAAGAGGGTGGCGGTGTCCTCGAAAAACAGCGGCAGGTAGAACTCGACTCCCGCAGGAGCAATCCCCTCACTGACGCCCCGGTAGATGGAGGTGCGCGTGGGGTCACCTTCGAAGCGCGTCCGGAAACGTCTGCGAAACTCGCGCACGCCGTCCGGATCCAGGGGAATCTCGCGCGCCGGCAGCAGACGTACGCTCGTGAGGCTGTCCAGCGAGCGCTGGGTCTCCGGATCGAACTTCCGGATACCCTCGATTTCCTCATCGAACAGATCGATGCGCAGCGGGGTGCTGCTGCCCATCGGAAACACATCGAGCAACGAGCCGCGCACCGCGTACTCTCCGGGGCTTGCTACCTGACTGACGCTCGCATAGCCGGCTTCGATCAGCCGCTGCCGGAACGGCTCGACCGCGAGTCGCTCACCCACTGCGAGCTCGAAGGCCCGTCCCTGCACGTAATTGCGCGGCGGCATCCGCTGCATGAGCACATCGGCGGTGACGACCAGGCATCCGTGTTGCACACGTGGCAGCTCGAACAACGTACGCAGCCGCTGCGAGGTGATGTCTGGATGGGGTGAGAAGAGGTCGTACGGCAGCACTTCCCAGTCGGGCAGGGTGAGCAGGGGCAGTCCTTCGCCAGCAAAGAACTCCAGTTCCGCAGAGACTCGCTCCAGGGCACGCGCATCATCGGCAACCAGCACGTACAGGCGCTGATCCGAACGGGTGGCCTCCGCAAGCGCGAGCGCCGCTGCGCTACCGTAGAGCTGGTGCCAGCGGAGGTGTCGTTGTTTGGAGGTGGGAACCGGAGGCTTGAGGAGCAAGGACATTCAGCGTGGGTCAGGCTTCCGTCGCCAGGCGCAGGGTGAGCAGTTCAGGCCTCCGTCGGCATGGGGCCGACCTGCAGGCGTGAGTGTAGCGGCACGCAGTAAATGTCGATGGGATTCGTGCGACCACGCAGGATCATCGGCGGCAGCGGCTGCGCGCCGATGTCCAGACCGTGGGCATCCAGCGACTGCTTGATGGCGGCGGAAAACAACATCTCGCCCGAGCGTGCCCGCTGGCACAGGCGCGAGGCCACGTTCACGGCATCGCCGACGATGGTGTAGCTCATATAGGCCGTGGAGCCGATGTTCCCGGCGACGACATCACCCTCGTTGATGCCGATGCCGAGTCCCGCCTCGATCTGGTAGCGGTCACGCCAGGACTCGGCCAGCGCCGCAAATCCATTCAGCATCTCCTGTGCAGTCTTGACCGCGCGGGTCGAGCTGTCCTTCTGCTCGAGTGGCACGCCGAAGCCCAGCATCAGGCAGTCGCCGGCCATGTGAAAGACCGTGCCATCGTGGCGGAAGGTGATCTCGGTGAGCAGCGAGAAATATTCATTGAGCAGCGGCACCACCTCGTGCGGTGCCAGCTGCTCGGACATGCCCGTGAAGCCCCGCAGGTCCGCAAACAGCACGACCGCGTGCGTGCGCACCTCTGAGCTGGACAGCAGGCTGTCGCGCAGCTGCGAGTCCTGCAGAATCTTGTCCGCAAGTCGCGGCGAGACGTAGCGACGGAAGGTCTGGCGCATGGCTTCCTCGCGACGCCGGATCTCTTCTTCGAGCTGAGCCGCTGCGACCTTGCGGCGCACCGCCCCGGCCCGCATCAGGGCTTCGATCCGCGTCCTCAGAAACTCGTCAGTCGCCACGGTCGATCCCCTTGTTTCTTCACGATATGTCACCCGCGACCAAAGGCTATCATCCGCGCGCGGCATTGCCCACCTCAGCCCGGGCGGGAGAGAGCTGGGGCGCAGGGGATAGCTGAGGCGCAGGGACCAGGAAAGCGGCGTGCGCGAGGAGCTGCGGGACGGGATGCGCGCGGCGCCAGCGGGGAGCGGTCTATTGTGCGGTGGCTACCGCGTGGATCACGCGATCATGCTCGAAAAACACGGCGAACCCGGCATAGTCCCAGCGCGTGATGGGAGGCTGACCGACGGTCGCATGCTTCTCCGCCGGGGCGCCGAAGTGCTTCTCGACATCGGCCATGGTACTGCCACGCTTCGGGCGCTCGACGGCGGAGTCGCGCAGGGTAACCTGATCGTCAACGACCAAAGTCTCGGCGAGAGCGGCGCTGGTACCGGCCAGGCCGCACAGCAAACCAACCAGCAGAGGCACTCTCATGACCGTGATCTCTTGCGCGCAGGGGTCCGAGCAATCGGCAGCGGTCGATGGCGCAGCGCCGGGGCACCCGGCAGTGCTGCCAGCAAGAGCTGCGCCGCCGAACTGCTCACTTCAGCCAGACGAGCCAGCAAATGAGTCATCATCCGCATCGACATCATCCTTATCTCAGGCACCGGATAGTACGCGGGCCCGGCAAAGGGGGCCGCGCAAGCAGTCCGCAGAACTATAGCATCGGACCGAATCTGTTAAGCCGCGCGCACCGCCCGGGTATTGCAGATTGTGACGCAGGTCGCCGCTGCCACGGCGGCGACGCCAGGTGTGGTTAAATCGCGACGATGTTCCAACCCCTGCCGTTATTCGTGGGCCTGCGTTATGTGCGGGCACGCACCCACAAGTTTTTCGTGTCGTTCATCACCTGGGCGTCCGTGGCCGGGGTGTGCGTGGGTGTTGCCGCGCTGATTGTCATTCTGTCGGTGATGAATGGCCTGGAGAATGAGCTGCGCGACCAGCTGATCTCTCTGAGCGCGCATGCGCGCGTGATTGCGCGGCCACCCGCAGCTGCTCCAGGGCAGGCGATCACCGGCCAGCCGGATGAAGCGCAATGGCAGCGGTTGCTGCCACGACTGCGGCAGGGCGTGGGCGTGCTGGGCGTCGCCCGCTATGTTGAGATTCAGGCTCTGGCGGTGCATACGCCGGAGATGTTGCCGATCATCCTGCGCGGTATCGATCCCAACAGCGAGTCCAGTGTCACCGACCTTGCCCGCTCAGTCACACAGGGACGCCTCAAAGACCTGGTACCCGGTAGGGAGCGCGTCATCGTTGGGGAGGTGATCGCAGAACGACTCGGCCTTGCGCCGGGGGACCATCTCACGGTCCTCATTCCGTCGGTGGCCGCGAGTGGCGCGCCGGAGCCCAAGCTGCGTGAGCTCAGCGTGGCGGGAATCTTCGAGGTGGGCCGGGCCGAGCATGATGGCACGCTCGTGTTCGCCAACATCGAGGATGTGCGCGCGCTCTCTCCCGGTGGCAGCAGTGATGAGGGCCTGCGCATCCGCTTCCGCAATGCTCTGGAAGCGCCTGCGCTGGCCGCGCAGCTGCGCCGTGAACTGCCGCCGCAGTTCGAGCTCTTTGACTGGACCCAGGACAATGCCAATTACTTCCGGGCCGTGAGGATCGAAAAAACCATGATGTCGCTCATTCTGATGATGATTGTCGCGGTCGCGACCTTCAACATCGTGTCGATGCTCGTCATGGTCGTAACCGACAAACGTACCGACATCGCCATCCTGCGCACGCTCGGCGCCTCGCCCCAACGCATCATGGCCGTGTTCATGACGCAGGGACTGGTGATCGGCTGGCTTGGCGTAGGGCTCGGGGTCGCGTTTGGCCTGAGCGTCGCGCTGCACATCGATACGATCGTGCCGTTTCTCGAGCAGACCTTTCATTTTCAGATCTTCGATGCGGATGTCTATTACATGACGCGGATTCCCTCGGACGTCCGCTGGCCAAACATCGTTCTGATTGCCGGGTGCGCGTTGCTGCTGACCGGAGCTGCGACGCTCTACCCTGCCATCCGCGCTTCGCGCACGGCGCCGGCGGAGGCGCTGCGTTATGAATGAAGACGCTCGCCGCGGCCCTGCAGTGCCACTCGCGCGCGCAGTGTCGCTAAGCCGCGCAGTGTCGCTACGCGCCCTGCGCGGGGGGGCAAGCTAATGCGCGCTGTGCCGTATGAGTGGCTGATCGGTACGCGCTATCTGCGCTCGACCCACCGCCGTGGCTTCGTGTCATTCGTGGCGCTGATGTCGGTATTTGGATTGATGCTGGGGGTGGCGACGCTCATCACCGTGCTCTCGGTGATGAACGGTTTCGAGCGCGAATTGCGCAGCCGCATCCTCAGCGTGACTTCGCACGCGACCCTGAGTGCCATCGAGGGGCCGATGGAGAACTGGCGAGAGGTTCAGGCGGCGGCCCAGAAGCGAGCGGACGTCGTTGCCGCGGTGCCCTACATCGAGGAGCAGTCCATTCTCGCGGCGGGTCGCAATATTGCAGGTGCCACGCTACGCGGCGTACTGCCCGAGGAGGAACGCCGCGCCACCGGTCTGGGCGACCGGCTGCGCAGCGGCCGCCTCGAGGATCTGCAGCCGGGGAGCTATCGCATCATCCTGGGCAGCGCACTGGCGCGTGAGCTGAACGTTGCAGTGGGCGGCTCGGTGATCGTCATCGCTGCCGAAGGCAGTGCAACACCCACCGGCGTCGTGCCGCGCATGCGGCGCTTCCAGGTGAGCGGGATCTTCCAGTCCGGCATGTATGAATTCGACCGTGGGCTCGCCCTGGTGCACATGAGCGATGCGGCTCATCTGTACCGGCTCGGCGACCAGGTCACCGGCGTGCGGCTCGCGCTGCACGATGCGCTGCAGGCCCCCGCCGTGGTGCGTGCGCTCGCGGTCAGTCTCGGCGGTGGCTTCTACATCAGTGACTGGACCCGTAACCACGTCAACTTCTTTCGCTCGATTGAGCTGACGAAGTCGATGATGTTCGTCATCCTGCTGATGATCGTGGCGGTGGCGGCCTTCAACATCGTGGCCACGCTCGTCATGATCGTCAAAGAGAAGCAGGCGGACATCGCGATCCTGCGCACCCTGGGCGCGGGCCCGTCCAACGTGCTGGCCACATTCGCCCTGCAGGGAGTCATGATCGGACTGGCGGGCACGCTGCTCGGCGCGCTGCTCGGCGCGCTGCTGTCGAAGCATCTCGAAGCGCTCGTGGCAGCGCTCGAGCGGCTGTTCAACACGCACTTTCTGGATGCCAGCGTGTATTACATGAGTGATTTGCCGGCCTACGTGGAGGGCCTGGATGTGCTGCAGGTGTGTGGTGTTGCCTTTCTGTTGTGTGCGTTGGCGACGATTTATCCGGCGTGGCGCGCCTCACGCACCGCTCCGGCCGAGGCGCTGCGCCATGAGTGAGGGTACATGAGTGACGTGGTGTTGGAAGCGCGCGAGGTGCAGAAGCACTTCCGCCAGGGGCCGGTGACGCTGGAGGTGCTGCAGGGTGTCATGCTCAGGGTCGAGGCAGGCGAGCGGCTGGCCATCGTGGGGGCGTCGGGCTCGGGGAAGACCACGCTGCTGCAGATCCTCGGTGGTCTGGATCGTCCCAGCGCCGGGTCCGTGCTGGTGGATGGTCATGACATCCACGCGCTGAGCGAGGATGCCCGCGGCGTCCTGCGCAACCGCGCGCTGGGATTCGTCTACCAGTTTCATCATCTGCTGCCCGAGTTCTCGGCGCTGGAGAATGTCGCCATGCCCCTGCTTGTGCGGCGGCTACCCGCGGCCGAGGCCCGCCAGAGTGCTCGTGAGATCCTGCAGCGAGTCGGTCTCGGTGAGCGCCTGCAGCATCGGCCCTATCAGCTCTCCGGCGGAGAGCGCCAGCGGGCTGCCGTGGCCCGTGCCCTGGTGACCCGCCCGAAAATCATTCTGGCCGATGAGCCGACGGGCAATCTGGATGGTGGCAATGCCGCCGCGGTGTTTGAGCTTATGCTTGAGCTAAACCGCGAGCTCGAAACCAGCCTGGTGGTGGTAACCCACGACTTGCGTCTGGCGCAGCGCATGGAGCGGATCGTGGAGATTGAGCGGGGCGTGTTGCGCGAGCGGGCAGCGTCTCGGGCACAGGAGGGAGCGACTCGCGAGCCAGAGGGCGCGCTGCGCGGGCAGGCCTAGAGGCTCGAGGTCGTCCTCAAGGTCGAGGTCGCATGGCGGGTGCGATAGCGTGCAGTGACCCGCCAGCGCCACACGAGCTCGAGCGCCATGTATCCCAGCACGCCGCTCACGACGCCGCAGATCAGGCAACCGACGAGGAACGGTTTGTACATAGGGCCCAGCCCATGCTCGAGCCAGTCCCAACTCATGTGGAAGTGGAAGTGATGCGGGGGGCTGTTGAGGAGAAACGCCCCGAGCCGATAGGCGCCGTAGTAGACCGGCACGATGGTCACTGGATTGATGAGGAGAACGGTGCCGAGGATCACGGGGATATTCAGCCGGAACAGCAGCGCCACGAGCGTGCCGACGATGAAGTGCACCGGCAGCGGAATGAAACAGATGGCGAGCCCGGCGCCAAATGCTGCCGTCACCCCATGGCGGCACAGGCCCCAGAGGCGCGGGTCGGTAATCCGGCTGCCGAACAGGCGCAGGAACCAGTGCCCCTTCAGGGATGCCGGGGAGGGGCAGAAGCGCTTGATCAATTGACGCGACATTATGGCTGCAAATCACTCTAGCAGAAACAATTGCTCACAATTGCGCTGCAGCGCCCAGGCCAGCGCGGCAGCCGCTGGCATAAGGCGGCGGACCCTGAGTCAGGGGCAAGGTTCGGGCCCGGGTAAAGGTGGATTGGCAGCCCCCCGGCGCATCGCCTTGAGCGTGCAGGGCTGTCCTGTAATATGCCGCGTCGTCTTCAACGGCTTGGGGTCGCTGGATGTGGGAAATTGTGCGGGCGGGCGGCCCGCTGATGTGGCCGATCATTCTCTGCTCGATTACCGCCGCCGCCATCATCCTGGAGCGGCTGTGGACGCTGCAGGATCGGCGCGTCCTGCCTCCCGAGCTGCCACAGAAAGTCTGGCAGCTCATCGAGGCCAATCAGGTCAATGACAAGGTGATCGGCGCTCTGGAGCAGAACTCGCCGCTGGGTAAACTGCTCGCCGCCGGTCTCGCCAACCGGCATCGCCCCCGGGAGATCCTGATGGAACGGTTGGAGGATGCGGGGCGTCACGTAGTCTACGAGCTGGAGCGCTACATCAATACGCTCGGCACGATCGCCGCGGTGTCGCCGCTGCTCGGTCTGCTCGGCACGGTGACGGGCATCATCCGTTCCTTCAACGCCATCCAGCAGGGCGGCATGGGCGACCCGCGCGCGCTCTCAGGCGGCATCGCCGAGGCTCTGATTGCAACCGTGGCAGGCTTGTGTGTCGCCATTCCTTCGCTGATCGCGTACCGCTACCTGCGCGGCCGCGTGGAGCGCATCGTGGTGGAGATGGAAAAGCAGGCCATGCGCATGGCAGATGCGGTCGAGGCTTCCGACACCCGGCAGCGGGCGGCGGCGTGATCCCGACCGGCTCGCAGCAGCCATGAACCTCAAACCGCGCCGGCATGAGGAGCCGGAGATCAATGTCGTCTCGTTGATCGATGTGGTGCTGCTGCTGGTGGTGTTTTTCATGCTCTCCAGCCGTTTCACCGACGAAGGGCGCCTGCGGGTGCATCTGCCACAGGCGAGCGCCGTGCCGGCCGCGAAAGCTGCCGCTGAACCTCTGGTCGTCAGCGTCACCCCGCAGGGCACCTATCGGGTCAACGAGCGCGAGTTGATCAACTCCAGTCCGGAAACCCTGCGCGCCGCACTGCTGAAGGAGGCGGGCACCAGTCGCTCGCAGCACATCACGATCCGCGCCGATGCGCATGCCACGCATCAGGCTGTCATCACCGCGATGGACGTACTCGGGCGGCTGGGGTTTGCCGAAGTCAACATCGCAACCGTCAGGGATGAGTCGGCGGGCAAGCCTTGAAAGACCTCGTGAGCGCCGAGGCGCGAGCGTTTCCCGATGCGCTGAGCACTTACCGGCGGCTGTTGACCTACCTGCGACCGTATCGCGGCCAGTTTGCGCTGGCGATGGCGGGCGGCATCCTGTTCTCCATCAGCATGGTGAGTTTTGCGCCGTTCGCCAAGATATTCGGCGATGGCACTTTTACCCATCCGGATCCGCGCATGATCGTGTGGATACCACTCGCGCTCATCGGTCTGTTCATCCTGCGCGGCCTCGGCGACTTCACCGAGACGTATTTCATGGGCTACGTCGGCCGCGGCATCGTCACGCAATTGCGCAACGAGCTGTTTCAACGCGTGCTGTTGCTGCCTGTGGGCTATTACGATCGCAATGCCGCCGCAGTGCTGCTCTCGCGGCTGACGTACAACACCGAGCAGATCGGCCAGGCGGCGACCGACTCGCTCGCGGTGATGTTGCGCGAGAGCCTGACGATGCTCGGCTCGATCGGCATCCTGCTGTGGCTGAATCTCAAACTGACCATCATCGCGCTGCTGCTGGGGCCGCTGGTTGCCTGGCTGGTGACGCTCATCAATCGGCGCTTTCGTCGTTACAGCCGTCGCCTGCAGGATTCGATAGCCGATGTGACCCGGGTCGCCAAGGAGGTGTTCGAGGCGCCGCGGCTCATCAAGGTCTATAACGCAGAGCGGCACCTCAGCGAGCAGTTCGAGCGGGTCAACGAGTACAACCGCCGCACCAACATGAAGCTGATCCTGACGAAAGGGCTTGCCAACCCGGTTGTGCAGCTGGTGACCGCAAGTGGCGCGGCAGTGGTCATCTCGATTGCCATCGCGCAGTCCGTGCACGGGGTCATGACGGCAGGGGACCTGCTCGAGTTCATCGCCGCCCTGATCAACATCGCGCAGCCGCTGCGCAATCTGGTGAACGTCGCAGGTCCGCTGCAGCAAGGTATCGCCGCGGGGCAGAGCATCTTCCATATGCTCGATGAGCCGGCCGAGCTGCATGGCCGTGGCGAGGCCATACAGAGGGTGCGCGGCGATGTGCAGTTCCAGGAGGTCTCGTTCAGCTATCCGAGCGGCAAGGGGGCGGCCTTGCGCGGAGTCTCGCTGCACGTGCGCCCGGGTGAAAACGTCGCCATCGTGGGGCGCTCGGGCAGCGGCAAGAGCACGCTGGTCAATCTGCTGCCAAGGTTCTACGACGTGGCCTCCGGGGCGGTACGCGTAGATGGCGTGGATGTGCGGGATTTTGAGCTGCGCAGCCTGCGCGAACAGATCGCAGTCGTGAGTCAGGACGTGGTGTTGTTCAATGACACCATTCGCAACAACATCGCGTTCGGCCGTGCGGTCGGACCAGATGCCGTGGAACAGGCAGCCGCGGCAGCCAATGTCATGGACTTTGTGCGCGAGCAGCCGGCGGGCCTGGATACGCTCGTCGGGGACCGCGGCGTTTTGCTGTCAGGCGGGCAGCGCCAGCGCATTGCCATTGCACGGGCGTTGCTGAAAGATGCGCCAATCCTCATCCTCGATGAGGCCACCTCGGCGCTCGATACCGAAGCGGAACGCCAGATCCAGGCGGCCCTCGTGCAGTTGGTGCGCAATCGCACCACGCTGGTGATTGCACACCGGCTGTCCACGGTCGAGGCGGCCGATCGCATTATCGTGCTGGACGCGGGCATGATCGCCGAGAGCGGTACGCACACCGAGCTTCTGGCGCAGGGTGGGTTGTATGCCCAGTTGCATCGGCTGCAGTTCAACGACTGATGCGCCCGTGACTGCAGAGCGCCTCACGCGCAACTGGTACCGGCACGACGCGCCCCCTTCGTTGTTGCAGCCGCTGGCGCAACTTTACGGCTGGATCGTCCAGGCGCGCCGCGAGAGCTACCGGCGCGGCCTTCTTGCGGCCCAGCGCATGGGTAAGCCGGTGATCGTCGTCGGTAATCTCACCGTGGGTGGCACCGGCAAGACGCCGCTGGTGGCCTGGCTTGCGCAGCAGCTCGCAGCTCGCGGCCTGAAGGTGGGTCTGCTGTCTCGAGGCTATGGACGCTCCGCCGCGCAGCCCCAATGGGTACGAGTTGATTCGGATTGGCGCGAGGTGGGCGATGAGCCGCTGTTGCTACATCAGCTCACAGGTTGCGCAACCCTGGTCGCAAGCGACCGGGTTGCAGGCGCCCGCGCGCTCGTCGCGCACGGGATCGATCTGATCGTGACGGACGATGGACTGCAGCATCTGCGCCTGGCGCGTGACTGCGAAATCGTCGTCGCTGACGGCTCACGGGGTTTCGGGAACGGCAGACTGCTTCCGGCAGGCCCGCTGCGCGAGCCGCTAACGCGACTCACAACGCGGAGCATCCTGGTCATCAATGGTCCTGCGGAGCATCTCTCACTGACCTCGCTGGCTGCGCTGATTCCGCAGCGCCTCAGCATGGACCTGACAGGAAGTGATGCTCACCGCCTCGACGGACTGGAGCCGCCCCGGCCGCTGGCTGCATTTCGCGGCCAGCGCGTGCACGCCGTTGCGGGCATAGGTCATCCGGAACGTTTCTTCCGGCAGCTGCAGGCGCAGGGCCTGGAGGTCGTAGCGCACGCGTTTGCCGATCATCATCCTTTCAGCGCGGCCGACCTTGAATTCGCCGACGCACTGCCGGTGCTCATGACCCAGAAGGATGCCGTAAAATGCCGCTCTCTGGCCGCGCCGCGGCTCTGGTACGTTCCGGTCGTCGCCCGCTTCGCTGAGGCGCAGCAAAGCGCGTTGCTCGATCTGATTGCTGAAAGGCTGTCCCCGCGCAGCCTGCTGCCGCCGCTGCGCGCTTCCGGAGGAGGATGATGGATACCCGCTTGCTGGAGATTCTGGCCTGTCCGATCTGCAAGGGCACGCTCAAGTTCCACCGTGATGCGCAGGTACTCGTGTGCCGGATCGATCGCCTCGCGTATCCGATTCGGGACGGCGTGCCCATCATGCTGGAAGAGGAAGCCCGGCAGCTTGCGGCCGATGACCCGATGCTCGAGCGTTAGGATCGGACGTTTATGTTTCGCGCTGTCATACCGGCCCGGTATGCCTCCTCCCGCCTGCCCGGCAAGGTGTTGCTCAGCATCGGCGGCAAGCCTATGGTGCAGTGGGTGTATGAGCGTGCGCGTGCTTCACAGGCCGCTGAGGTGCTCATCGCCACCGACGATCTGTTAGTCGTCAGCGCCGCACATTCATTCGGTGCCGAGACCGTGATGACGCAGGCGGCGCACCAATCCGGCACCGATCGCATCGCGGAAGTGGCGCGCGTCCGTGGCTGGCCTGACACCGATATCGTGGTGAACGTGCAGGGCGATGAGCCGCTGTTGCCTCCTGTGCTTCTGGATCAGGTGGCACAGCTGCTGCAGCGACATCCTGAGGCTGACATCGCGACACTGGCTTCGGCCATTCGCTCGGTCGAGGCATTGCTGGACCCGAATGTCGTCAAGGTCGTGACGGATGCGATGGGCCGGGCGTTGTATTTCAGCCGCGCGCCCATACCCTGGGATCGCGATGGCGCCGCAGCGGGAATGACGAGTCAGAAACGCTACGGCTCCGCTCGCAGGCACATCGGAATTTATGCCTACCGGGTGCGCTCGCTGCTGCAGCTCGCATCGCTCCGGCCAACCGCGCTGGAACAGACCGAGCGGCTCGAGCAATTGCGCGCCCTGGAGAATGGCATGCAGATCCGCGTCGCGGAAGCGCAGGAACAGCCCGGACCGGATGTGAACACGGCCGCAGATCTGGAGCGCGTCAGCGCAGCGTTGCGGCGCCACGGCCGCTGAGCCTTGCGCCCGGACGCGGCGCACATTTTTACAATTGTTTACCGCCGGATGTTGGTCAGGCGCAGCAGGGCGGCAGCGAGGTTAACCCGAGCGTTGGTTGAACTGCGTGCGCATGCGAGAATCCAAGCTAAGTCGCGGAGTTGCAGCATCGGTCAGCCACGCCCGGTCAACCGCAGAGGCAACCTTGCGTTATTCCATCAACGGCCGCAGGGCTGGAAGTAACTATGAGCATGAAACAAATGGATTGGATGGGCAGTTGGAGCACGACGGGGGCAACGTGGACCGTCCTGCTGGCCTCGATGCTGACTGTGCTTGCCGGTTGCGTGGAAGCACCGCCGCCGCGGCCGTATCGCGCGCCGCCACCGCCGCCACCGCCGCAGGCATTCACCGAGGTTTATGCCTACCCGCAGCAGGGCCAGACGCCCGAGCAGGCGGATCGCGACCGATTCGAGTGTCACGAGTGGGCCGTGAAGCAGACAAATTTCGATCCGAGTGCTCCAGGCACGCCCCCTCATGACCGCGTGGCGGTGGCATCCGGGCCGCCGCCGGGTACCAACACGGCGATCGGCGCCGTAGCCGGCGCAGTGCTGGGCGCGGTTCTGGCCGGTCCGCGCAATGCAGGTTTCGGTGCGGTGGCCGGTGGCGTCACCGGTGCCGCGGTCGGTTCCACCGGCGATGCGGTCAATGCCGCGAACCAACAGGCGCAGATGCAACAGGCACGCTCACAGGATGCACGTGCAGCAGCCATGCTGGATCAGAAGGCAGCCAACTACCGGCGCGCCATCGGCGCCTGCCTCGAGGGACGCGGTTACAGCGTCAAATGAACATGCCTACGGTCTATCAACGTGAGTGCTCAGCTTTGCGCAGGTTTTCGACAACGTGGCGCGCAGCGGCTGTGGCCGTACTCCTGGCGGGGTTTGTCTCAACAGCGAGTGCGGAGCCACCGCATGGAGGCCATGAAGGTCGCGAAGCACCGCGCGCGGGATGGGACCACATGGACTCGCGCTTCAACCATAACCATTACTATCCCGGCCGCGGCTACGTTGCGCACGATCTGCCGCGTGATCGCGTGATCATCAATAGCCCGCGCGGGCGTTTTTTCTATTCCGGCGGGGTCTGGTACGACTGGGGTCCGCGCGGCTATGTGGTGGTCGGAGCGCCAATCGGATTGTTTGTTCCGGTACTGCCGCCGTACTACACCACGGTATGGGTCGCTGGCGTGCCGTATTACTACGCCAACGACGCCTACTATCAGTGGCGCGAGAGTGAGGGACAATACGAGGTGGTCGCGCCGCCTGATGAGCAGGCAGCCAGTACCGAAGCTCCTCCACCGCCGCCGAGCGCGCACGATGATGTGTTCGTTTACCCGAAGAGCGGTCAATCCGAGGAGCAGCAGGCGCAGGACAAATATGAATGCCACAAATGGGCGCAGGGCGAGTCCGCATTCGATCCGACCCAGGTGAATGGCGGCGTAGCGCCTGAGTTCGCGGGCTCGAAGCGTGCGGAATATCAGCGTGCGCTGGGCGCATGTCTGGAGGGGCGCGGTTATAGCGTCAAGTGATCGGCGGTCGTATGATCTGGCCCGAACGGTATGAAGATTCTCTTCGTCTGTCTCGGCAACATCTGCCGCTCACCCACTGCCGAGATCGTTCTGCGTGAAATAGCGGCGCGGGAGGCGCCTGAGCTGGCATTGCAGGTTGAATCGGCCGGAACTGCCGATTACCACGTCGGCCATCCTCCGGATCAACGCACCCAGGCTGCGGCCCGACGCCGTGGTTATGAGATGTCTTCCCTGCGCGCGAGGCTGCTCGAACCGCGGGACTTCAGTCGCTTTGACCTGATCCTTGCGATGGACCGGAGCAACCTGGACACGCTCAGGCTGCGCGCACCCGCCATGGTCCGTGAGCGCATCCGGCTGTTCATGGAATTTGCGCCGGGCACCGGCCGCGCCGAGGTACCGGATCCCTACTATGGCGACGCGAATGGCTTCGAAGAGGTGCTCGATCTGGTCGAAGTCGCCGCCCGCGGACTCCTGCAGCACCTGCGGCGCGCGCAGCAGGCGGCTCCGACAGCGGGCGCTCCGACGTCCGCTGCAACCAGATCCTCAGGCTCGCAACCCTAAGCAGGGCTGCGCATAGCCTGCTGCAGCATCCCCAGCCGGATCCGGATTACTCCTCCCGCCCGCGATCCCCGGAAGACGGGGCCGAGGACCACACGACGAAGGGCTTATTCGATGCTCCGGTCGCGGGGGCTGGCACCGGAGTCGCGGCCGGCGTGGGTTCGAAGTGGGCGATCGGCTTGGGCTCGGCATGCGCTGGAGCTTCCGCCGCGGCACTCTCCGAGCGTCCCGCAGAGGACCGGTCGCCAGCAGAAGTCGGATTGCCGCCCGAACCCAGATTGCCGCCCGAACTCTGATTGGTGGCCCAACCCGGGTTGCCGCTCGGAGACTCTGGTCCGAACCCCGCAGCTGTGCCGCCGGAGGTGCTACCACCAGATCCGTGCTCCGGGACTGCCTGCGGTGAGGTGGTTGGTGCACTCCCTTCATCGCCCTCATACCCGGCACTGGATGACGAGCCGTTCTGCCCGTAGGAGTCCCGCCCGGCATTGTCGCGGCCGCCACCGCCACCGCCACCGCCACGCCTGCCGCGCCGACGACCGCGACGACCGCGGCGTTCACCTCTCTCACCTCGCTCGCTGCGCTCTGACCCGGGGCCGTCCGCGCGAGTCTCGGCGACAGGGCTGTTGTCAAGGCGATTACCCAGATCATCCGCAGAGGTGACCGCGGTGTCGCTGCGAGCAGTGCCTGACTCATTGCGGGCACCGAGGTCGTTCCGCTCGGATCGATTCTGACCCTCCCGATCGGGCCGTCGCTCGGCAGAGCGTTCGCGTGGGCGGCGCTCCGTGTCGCGTTCGCGATAGCGCTCCCGGCCGTCCGACCGCTCGCGCTCCTCACCCCGATCACGATCGCTGCGCTCCCGCCGGGGGCCGGCTTCGGCGTGGCGATGTCGCCGCGGATGCTCACCACGACTGTCCCGACGTCGCGGGCCGTGATCCCGCGAGCCGCGGCTGGTTCCTCCCGGATGACCCCCGGGAGCAGGTGTAGCCTCAGGCGACCCAGCAGCGATGGCCGGCGCAGTTTCGCCACCGAACACGCGCTTGAACCACCCAACAATGCCACCAGAGCGGTGCGTCTGTGCCACGGATGTCTCGGCTGCCACCGGACTGGGGGCCGCTGTGGGCTGATGAAGGCTCGCCGGTGCCGGGATTGACGGCAGCAAGGTCGCTACGGCAGCGGCCTCCGCGGCCGGCTTCTTGTCCCGGGCGCTTCCTGGCTCGGATACCGCGGCCGCAGTCGGCATCAGGTAGCTGAGCTGCTTGTTCTCGGGCAGCTCGATCTCGTCGTCGCGAATCCGTCGGATGGTGTATTCCGGCGTCTGCATGTTGGGATTGGGGACGATGAGGAGCTCGGCTTCGCTTTTCTCCTCCAGCGTCCGCAGCCATTCACGCTTTTCATTGAACAGGTAAGTCGCCACCTCCACGGGCACTTGTGCGATGACCCGTGCAGTGCGGTCCTTACGCAGCTCCTCACCGATGAGGCGCAGGATCGACAGCGTCATGGATTCGATACTGCGGATACTGCCAATGCCGACACAGCGAGGGCAGACGATGTGGCTGGATTCACCCAGCGAGGGACGCAGCCGTTGCCGCGACATCTCCAGCAGACCAAAGCGCGACAGCCTGCCGATCTGGATCCGGGCGCGATCCATCCTGACCGCATCGCGCAGCCGGTCCTCGACCTCACGCTGGTTCTTGGTCGACTCCATGTCGATGAAGTCGATCACGATCAGTCCACCGATGTCGCGAATGCGCAGCTGCCGGGAGATCTCGTCGGCGGCCTCGAGATTGGTGTTGAGGGCGGTGGTCTCGATATCGCTGCCGCGCGTGGCGCGTGCCGAGTTGATATCGATGGAGACCAGAGCCTCGGTGTAATCGATCACGATGCTGCCGCCGGAGGGCAGCTGCACCTTGTGCGCATACGCCGATTCGATCTGGCTTTCGATCTGGAAACGGGTGAACAGCGGGATGTCATCCACGTACTGCTTCAGCTTGCGCTGTGCATCGGCCGGCATGAAGCGCTGCATGTACTCCTGCGCTTTCTGATACGCGCCGGTGTCATCGACCAGCACTTCGCCGATGTCGTCGGAGAGGTAGTCGCGCATCGCGCGCGTGACCGCGTCGCTCTCGCGGAAGACCAGAAACGGTGCAGGGCGGTCGGCTGCGGCCACCGCGATCTGCTCCCATTGCGTTTTCAGGTTGTCCAGATCCCACTGCAGCTCCTCGGCCGAGCGGCCGACGCCCGCCGTACGCACGATGGCACCCATGCCCTCGGGGATCTGCAGCTGATTCATGACCTCGCGCATCTGGTCACGATCTTCCCCCTCGATGCGGCGAGAGACGCCGCCGGCGCGTGGGTTGTTCGGCATCAGCACGAGAAACCGGCCTGCGAGGCTGATGAAGGTCGTGAGCGCAGCGCCCTTGGTGCCGCGTTCCTCCTTCTCGACCTGCACGATCAGATCCTGCCCTTCGGCAAGCAGCTCGCGGATGTTCATGCGGCCGCCCTGCGGCTGCAGGCGGAAGTACTCCTTGGAGACCTCCTTCAGCGGCAGGAAGCCGTGGCGCTGCGCGCCATAGTCTACGAAACAGGCTTCGAGGGAGGGCTCGACGCGGGAAATACGGCCTTTGTAAACGTTCGCTTTTTTCTGTTCGCGGGAAGGTAGCTCGATACTGAGATCAAACAGTTTCTGTCCATCAACCAGAGCGACGCGCAACTCTTCCTCTTGAGTCGCATTCACCAGCATTCTTTTCATGTGCCCCTACTGTGCAGTGAGGGGCCGGCAAGAGGACGGCGGGGCGCGACGCAGAGGTCGCGCGCGCCGGCGAACCGGCGCAGCAGCGAAGATTTCGGTCTGTGATCAAAGGCGCGAACGTCTCGTTATGTATGCGATGCCCGCCTGCCAATGGGCAGAGCGCCGGAAACCTTCGGTGAACTCAACCGACGGCGCTGCCTGCGGAGTCTTTACTCGACGTGCGACGCAGACGACGCGATCTTGTCGGCCCAATACGATGGCCTCGTTATGGAGGACCAACTAACATGCGGCGCCTCGGGATTACCATGAATGTGATCCGGCAGGACGCCAACCGTGGCCGTCCGATTGCGGACGACGTCTGGAAGTATAACCTAAAACATTACGTAGAAACAATGTCTTACGGTGAGATCAACCCGCCGCCCGCAGAAGCTGCCATCCCGTCGCAGGCTGTTCGTCATGTAACCGTCACGGAGGATGAGGCCGGGCAGCGCCTGGATAACTTCGTCCGCAGGCAGCTCGGGGACCTGCCGCGCAGCCGGATCTACCGCGTGATCCGCAAAGGCGAGGTGCGTATCAACGGTCACCGCGCGGGGCCGGAAAGCCGGTTGAAAGTAAATGATCGGGTGCGGTTGCCGCCTATCCGCATGCAGACCGAGCCTCAGATCAGCGGTCCGGCGAGCAGCCTGCTGGAGAAAGTGGCTGCGGCCATATTCCACCAGGAGGAGCATCTGCTGGTATTGGACAAGCCCGCAGGCATCGCGGTCCATGGTGGCAGCGGTGTGAGCTGGGGAGTGATCGAGGCGCTGCGCGCCCTGCGTCCGCACGAAACACTGGAACTGATCCATCGCCTGGATCGCGATACGAGCGGATGCCTCATGGTGGCGCGCGATATGCGGACGCTGCGCACCTTGCATGCGCTGTTGCGTGAGGGGCGCTCGGAGAAGCGCTACCTGACGCTCGTGAAGGGCAAATGGAACCTGGGTGAGAAGCGGATCGATGTGCCGCTGCGCACCGATGTGCGCGTGAGTGGGGAACGAACGGTGCGCGCCGCCGCCGGAGGCAAGGAATCGATCAGTGAGTTCCGGCCGGTGCAGTTCTTTGGCAAGCGTGCCACGTTGATGGAGGTTTCCCTGTTGACGGGCCGGACGCATCAGATTCGTGTACATGCGCAGCACGCCGGTCATCCGGTCGCCGGCGACGAGAAGTACGGCGATGCCACGTTCAACGAGGAGATGCGCGCGATCGGGCTCAGGCGCATGTTTCTCCATGCACACAGTTTGAGCATGCCGTGGCCCGAGGGCCGCGAGTTCAGTGTCAACACGCCGCTACCGCCAGAGCTGGCGGCAGTACTGGATCGCCTGCCCGAGGCCAGGCGCCGAACTCAGGGCAGGGGATAGCCCAGGCTGCGCAGTGCGCCGGCAAGCCAGATGAGCGGCAGGCCGATCAGGGCCGTCGGATCGGAGGTTTCGACACTTTCGAACAGAGCAATCCCGAGGCTCTCCACTTTGAACGCACCCGCACAGTCGAAGGGCCGCTCCCGCTGCACATAGCGCTCGATCTCCTGCGCACTGAGTGAACGCATGACCACCGTCGTGGTGTCCAGATGAACCGTGCGGAGCTCGCGGGCGAGCACCGTACAGCTCGTGTAGAAGCGTGTGACCGAGCCGCTGAGCTGCATCAGCTGCGTGCGGCAGCGCGCCGCGGTGCCGGGCTTGTCGAGTACCGTATGCCCGCAGGCAGCAACCTGATCACTGCCGATGATGACGGCATCGGGATGGTTTCGCGCTGCCGCTTGAGCCTTTGCCAGCGACAGCCGCGCCGCGCGGTCCGGTGGCAGCTCGCCGTCAAGATGAGCTTCGGAGACCTCAGGCCGCGTGACCTCGAATGGCAGTCCGAAGCGCTGCAGCAACGCGTGCCGATAAGTGGAAGTGGAGGCCAGGATCAGCCGGGGCGGGCTCATGGCGGGCCGCGTCGGCTGGCCAAATCAGCTACGAGAAACAATGGTTTAAGCCTGTGATGGGCTTTTGACTTGGGGGCACCTGCTACCTATTATACGCGCCCCGTGTCGCCACCCTGGTCCAAGCCGCTCGATGTCGCGCGATTGGCGGACGGCGGGGCTGACGTCGATTTCGCCGTGCCCCTCGCCGAGCTGCCGCGCCTGTGCTCCCGGATTGCCGGAGTATCGGGCGAGGTCCGCGGCCGTGTGCATTTCGGGCGCGATGCGGGGTTTGCAGTCGCCGATCTGACACTCGACGGCACGGCTGTGGTGACGTGTCAGCGATGCCTGCAGCCGATGGACGAACCGGTCAGCAGCGCCGCGCGCATCGCACTCGTGATCACCGAAGCCGACGTTGCGCGCGTGCCGGAGCATCTGGAACCGGTACTGGCTGCGGAGGGACGAATCAGTGTCGGTGAGTTGGTTGAAGAAGAGCTGTTGCTCGCGCTGCCGATCGTGTCTACACACGCGCAGCCGGCCGCATGTGCTGCTCGCGCGGACGCAAGTCTCGACCGCAGCGGCGGCGAGCAGCCACAGCAGACGCAGCGACCGTTTGAGAAGCTGGCAGAGCTCTTCAAACGATCCTGAGCTTTGAACAGCGCTCGAGGCGCTTGAGGAGATTACGACATGCCAGTGCAAAAGAGCCGCAAGACGCCGTCCCGGCGCGGCATGCATCGGTCGCATGACAGGCTCGCAAAGCCTGCCCTCTCGACCGACCCGCAGTCCGGCGAGACCCACCTGCGCCACACCATCACGCCCGATGGGTTTTATCGCGGCAAGCGCGTCATCGAGAAGCCCGAAGAGACTGACGAGCAGGAATAGGCAGCGCCTGCTGAGAGGGTTGCCGCGTGGTGCGCATCGCCATCGATGTGATGAGCGGCGACCACGAGCCGCGCGAATATGTCGCCGGCTCGGTGCACGCGCTCGCCCAGGATCCGGATCTCGAGGCTCTGCTGGTCGGCAGGCCCGAGCTGATCGAGCCGCATCTCACCTCAGTGTCCGCGGCGCTGCGCTCGCGCATCGAGGTGGTGCAGGCCGCGCAGATCGTGGCGATGGGAGACTCACCCCGGGAGGCGATCCGGCGCAAGAAGGACTCTTCCATGCGTATCGCCATCGATCTGGTGAAGCAGGATCGGGCTGGCGGCTGCGTGAGCGCCGGCAATACCGGCGCCCTCACGGCGATGGCGCACTTCGTTCTCAAGACCATTGGCGGGGTGGAGCGCGCCGCCATCATCTCCGCCATCCCCGCTGCGCACGGGCATACGCAGATGCTGGATCTGGGTGCCAACACCAAGGCAAGCCCCGAGCAGTTGCGCCAATTTGCCGCGATGGGTGCCATCATCTCCCGCGACATCCAGGGTCTGGCCAATCCGCGCATCGGTCTGCTCAACATCGGTGAAGAAGACATCAAGGGCCATGAGGTGGTGCAGGCCGCACACGCGCTGCTGACGGGCAGCGATCTCAACTACGTAGGCTTCGTCGAGGGGGATGACATCTTCTCCGGCGACGTGGATGTCGTGGTGACGGATGGGTTCACGGGCAATGTTGCGCTGAAAACCATGGAGGGCGCGGCGCATCTGATTGCAGATCGCATGCGTCGTGAGTTCAACGCATCCTGGCGTACGAAGCTTGCCGGCCTGGCAGCGCGTCCCGTACTGCGCCGCGTGGCGGCGGGCCTGGATCCCAACCGCTTCAACGGTGCCTGCATGGTCGGCCTTGCCGGAGTCGTGGTAAAAAGCCACGGTCGTGCGGATGGCGTTGCGTTCGCGCGCGCGGTGGCGACCGCTGCGGTCGCGGCGCGTCGCGGACTCACGGCGCACATCGAGCAGGCATTGCACAGCCGCACCGGCTGAGCACGCCGTGGTGCTCCATAACAGAGGTTGCCTTTGATCCATTCGCGCATTGTGGGTACGGGCTCGCATCTGCCCGCCAGGGTGCTCACCAACTCCGATCTGGAGAAGATGGTCGAGACGAGCGATACCTGGATCCGCGAGCGTACCGGGATTGAGAAGCGGCATATTGCGGCCGACGGCGAGACGACGCTCGATCTGGGCGAGCATGCTGCGCGCCGGGCACTGGAAGCGGCTGGCCTGCGACCTGAAGATGTTGATTTCATCGCCTTCGGCACCACGACCCCCGATCTGATCTTTCCAAACTGTGGGGTACTGCTGCAGGAGCGGCTCGGTTGCCACGGGGGTGCCGCTTTCAGTGTCGAGACCGCCTGCAGCAGCTTCATGTATGCGCTTTCGATCGCCGACAAATACGTGCGCTGCGGGGAGGCGAAACGCGCGCTGGTCGTCGGTTCGGAGACCCTGTCGCGCATCACGGACTGGAATGATCGCTCTACGGCCATCCTGTTCGCCGATGGCGCCGGGGCGGTGGTGCTGACCCCGGGGAGCGAACCGGGAATTCTGTCGACCCATCTGCACGCCGATGGCCGCTACCACCAGATGCTTTATTGCGGCAGTGGGGTTTCGCGCGGCTTCGGGACGGGCGAGGCGCGAATGGCCATCTCCATGGCGGGCGGCGAAGTGTTCAAAATGGCGGTCAGCACGCTCAGCAAGGCGGTGGATGAAACGCTTGCGGCCAACGGGCTATCGCGCTCCGCCATCGACTGGCTGGTGCCCCATCAGGCCAACCTGAGGATCATCCAAGCGATCGCCCGGCGTCTGGACCTGCCCATGGAGCGGGTGGTGGTCACCATTCAGGATCAGGGCAATACCTCGGCGGCTTCGGTACCCCTGGCACTGGATATCGCGGTGCGCGACGGCCGCATCAAGCGCGGCGACGTGCTGCTGTTGGAAGCATTCGGCGGGGGCTTTACCTGGGGGTCGGCGCTCGTGCGTTACTGAGCGCATCAGGGATCAATAAGCTCGGTTCGCGGTGCCCCGGGCCGCGTCATGCTGCTCGTCGTCAGCTTTATGAAGGACGCCGCGCGAGACTGCGCGGCGTCCCGACACAGAAGGCGCTCTTACTTCGAGATGGAGCGCTTGAACATGCGGTCGATCTTCTCGTTGGTGGCATCCACTGCCGACTGGCTGGCCTGGGCTGCAGCCAGCGCCTGGTTGGCAGTGCTCTGAGCGCTGCTCGCCGACTGGTTCGCGGCCTGTGCCGTGCTGTTGGCCTGATCAGCCGACGACTTCGCAGACGACACATCCGACTGCAGTTTCGCCACCTGTGACTTCAGATCTGCGATATCCGCCTGGAGGGGCTTCAGATCCTGACAGCCTGCAAGCCCGGCCACGACTGCCACGGCAGCCACCTTCAAAACGATCGCGCGCTTCATAAACGTCCCCTTCTGGGTTGTTGATTCGGGAGGTCCCTGGAACGAATGCCAAAGTGGCACGCAAGTTCCATGCCTCATCGCAAGCGCGCAATGCCACCAAATTTATCGCTGGGAATGCAACTGCAGCTTGCGTTCTGTCGGTTTGATGCGACAGCAGGCACGCGGGTCGACGACATGCTAAGAGAAATGCGCGCAAACATCGAGTCCTGATACGAGCCCGGGTTGCAAATTGTTTGCTCCGGCGCACGCGGAGGTGATGTTGTAGAGGCAATCGGATGAACGCGCAATGACAGGGCAGACTGGGCGCTTCGCGAGTGAACGCGCAGCGCGACGCGCAGAAACCCGAGGTCAGGGTCCTCCTCAAGAAACAGCAGTGCGGTGCGAATGTGGCGCAAACGCATCGGGGAAGGAGTGCTTCAGCCGGAATGCCGAAACCCTGACACGCTGCAGCAGCCCAGAGGCTTGCTCGGTCGACCAATCTGGATATAATCACAGTGACTGTATAGATAAACAGGTGTGCCATGTCCGACCTGACGCCGCGCCAGACCCAGATCCTGCGTCTCGTACAGCGATTCATCGCGGATACCGGTATGCCGCCCACCCGCGCCGAAATCGCCCGGGAGCTGGGCTTTCGGTCAGCCAATGCGGCCGAAGAGCATCTGCGGGCACTGGCGCGCAAGGGAGTCATTGCCCTGGTGCCCGGTACCTCCCGTGGCATTCAGCTGAAGGACACCATTCGCGAGCAGATCGGTCTGCCGCTCATCGGGCGGGTGGCCGCCGGTAAACCGATCTTCGCGGAAGAAAACTTCGAGTCCCGTCTGCAGATCGACCCCGGCGTTTTCCAGCCTCGGCCGCATTATCTGCTGAAGGTGATGGGTATGAGTATGAAGGATGCCGGCATTCTCGATGGCGATCTTGTAGCCGTGCATCGCACCTCCGAGGTGCGCAGCCGTCAGATCGTGGTGGCCCGGTTGGAAAACGAGGTCACGGTCAAACGGTATCGCCAGGAAGGCTCGGTCGTGTGGCTCATGCCCGAGAACGCCGACTTCGAACCCATCAAGGTCGATCTGAAGTCCGAGCCGCTGCTGATCGAAGGGATCGTCGTCGGCGTCGTCCGACGCGGCAAGACCACCGGTCTCATGTGAGCGCCACGCGCTCGTATTGTCCCGGCGCACTGTTGGTTTGCATGGGTATCGGCTGTGGCGGCGAAGCGTGCCGATTCCGGGCTGGACTCGCTGCTGGCGCATCCGGCCATCTGGCGTGGCTCGAGCGTGGCGCAGACCGAGGTGCTTGCCACTGGCTTTGCTGCCCTGGATCAACGCTTGCCCGGAGGGGGCTGGCCGCGTAGCGGCCTGATCGAAATTCTCCTGCCGCGCGCAGGGGTGGGCGAGCTGTCGGTGATGGTGCCCGCGCTGGCAGCGGCTACTCAACATCCCCTGGCTCGCTGGTGCATCTGGATCGCCCCACCTCTGATGCCATTTGCTCCCGCGCTCGCAGCTCATGGGGTGCGGTTGCAACGGCTGCTGCTGGTGCGCGATCCGGGTTCCCAGGCCTTGTGGACATTCGAGCAGGTGCTGGGCTCAGGGGCCTGTGATATCGCCCTGGGTTGGCTGGAGCGGGTAACAGCACGGGATATCCGTCGCCTGCAGCTGGCAGCTGAGCGCGGCCGGACTCTGGGTGTGTTGTTCCGCCCCCATAAATGCAGCAGGGAAGCCTCGCACGCTGCTTTACGCATGTTGCTCGAGCCTGCCGTCACCGGAATGCGCGCCAATCTGTTGAAAAGCCGGGGAGGCGTGCGCGGAGCCTTTGAGCTGCACCTGCCTGCGGAGATGTGTTGATGAACGCGCGTGTCTCTGAAACGCAGCGCCCGGATGTCGGGCCGCCACAGCCAGCCACGACCTCAACCCGTGCGCCGCGCTCCCGGCGCTCCGCTCACACCCTGCGCGTCATGGCCGAGGGCGCCGCGCCGGTGGAGGCCTCGGAGTTGTGGCTGGCCGTACAAACCAGCGCGGATCTGCAGCAGCTGGCGCAGCGCGCTCAGCGTTTTACCCCGCGCGTCAGTGTGGTCCCACCGGATGCACTGTTACTCGAGGTCAAGGGCAGCCTGCATCTGTTCAACGGAATTGCCGGCCTGCTGCAGGCCCTGGCCGACGATTGCGCAGCACGGCACCAGGCGTACACCTGCGCGGTGGCACCTACACCGCTTGCTGCCCTCGTAGCGGCGCGCGCCGGGCAGACGCTCATCATCACCAGTCCGGCACAACTCGTCGGACAACTGGCCCCGCTGCCGTTGGCGGCCTTGCGATGGCCGGCGGAAGTGCTGGAGCGGCTCGCGCGTATGGGAGTGCGCACCATCGGCGAGGTATTGCGCCTGCCGCGGGCGGGTCTGGTGCGACGTTTTGGCGTGTTGCAGTTGGCTGAGCTCGATCGGCTCACCGGGCGAAGTCCGGATCTGCGGCCGGTTTTCAAGCCGCGTGAGCGCTTCCGCCGCCGGCGCGAGCTTACGTTCGAAGCTGAAAGCAACACCGTGCTGCTGGGCGTGCTGCAGCCGCTGTTGGCCGAGCTGCAGCACTTTCTGCGGGTGCGTCAATGCGCGGTCACCGCTATCGAATGCGTGCTGCGCCATCGTCATGCCGGCCCTACGCGCTGTCCGCTGCGACTTGCGGCACCCACCGCCGACATTTCGCACCTGACCGAGCTGTTGGGTGAGCGGCTGAGCCAGCTGGCATTGCCCGAGCCGGTGCGATCCTGCGAGCTGCGCTCCGGTGAGCTCGTACTGCAGAGCCTGTCATCGGGCGAGCTGTGGCAGCCCGGCGAGCAGGGTGGCGGTCCTGGGACCGAATCTCCTCATCTGTTGGAGCGTCTGCAGGCCCGGCTCGGTACGGATGCGATCTGCACGCTGCAGTTGCTGGCAGATCACCGACCGGAGAAAAGCTGGCAGTGCTGTCAGGCCACCCGCCGCCTGGCAGCGACCGCGCACAGACCGTGGAGACCGGGACAGCGGCCTTTCTGGCTGCTGACGGAGCCGGAGCTCCTCGAGGAGCGTTCGGGCTGGCCACAGCGTGGCGGCCCGCTGCAGGTGTCCGCCGCTGCCGAACGGATTGAAAGCGGCTGGTGGGACGGACAGGACGCCGGGCGCGATTACTACCACGCGCAGGATGTCCACGGCGTACGGTTGTGGATCTTCCGGGAACGCACCCAGCCCCATCGTTGGTTCCTGCATGGTCTGTTCGGATGAGCGGCATGCAGACTGCTCGAGCTCAGGAAGCGGATGCGCAAGGTGCGAGGTATGCCGAGCTGCACTGTCTGACCAACTTCACTTTTCTGCGTGGCGCCTCACATCCACAGGAGTTGGTCCAGCAGGCTGCCGAGCTGGGCTATACCGCGCTCGCCATCACCGATGAATGCTCGGTGGCAGGTGTCGTGCGGGCACATACTGCCGCCAAAAGCATCCAGCTGAAGCTGTTGGTCGGCGCCGAGTTCCGGCTGCAATGCGGGCTGAAATTCGTAGCTCTCGCCATCGATCGTCAGGGTTATGGCCGTCTGTGTCGCCTCATCACGCTCGGCCGGCGGGCCGCAGTGAAGGGACAGTATCGCCTTACGCGTCAGGATGTCGAGACGAACGGGCTCGAGAGCTGTTTCATTCTCTGGCTTCCCTCTGCGGACTGGACGGATCGTGACACGCTGCAGGAAAACGGTCGCTGGATTCGAGAATGTTTTGCAGACCGCGCGCGTCTGGCGGTCGAGCTGCTCTGCGATGGGGATGACACCGCGCGTCTTGCCGCCCTCACCGAGCTGGGGAAGCAGCTGCAGATGCCGCTGGTGGCCAGCAGCGATGTACACATGCATGTGCGTGCACGTCGCCCGCTGCAGGATGCGCTCACCGCCGTAAGGCTGAATACGCCGATCGCTGCGGCCGGCTGGGCTTTATATCCCAATGGCGAACGGCATCTGCGTGAGCTGGCGCGCCTCACCCGCTTATATCCTGCGCCTCTGCTGAAGGAGAGCGTCGCGCTCGCCCATGCCTGCACTTTCTCGCTGGACGAGCTGCGCTATGAGTATCCGCATGAGCTGGTGCCCCCCGGTGAGACGCCGGGCAGTCATTTGCGCAAGCTGGTGGAGCAGGGGATTCGCTGGCGCTGGCCTGCCGGGATCAGCGCCCGCAATCGTGCCAGTATCGAAAATGAGCTGCAGCTGATCGGTGAGCTGCGCTACGAGGCCTATTTCCTTACGGTGCAGGATATCGTCGCCTTCGCGCGCCGCCAGGGAATTCTTTGTCAGGGTCGGGGCTCGGCCGCCAATTCACTCGTCTGTTACTGCCTTGGAGTGTCCGCGGTGGATCCTGAACGCGGTGCCACCCTGCTGTTCGAGCGTTTCATTTCCCGCGAGCGCAACGAACCTCCCGATATCGATATTGATTTCGAGCACGATCGCCGGGAGGAGGTCATCCAGTACATCTATCGCAAGTACGGTCGCGAACGCGCCGCGCTCGCTGCCACGGTCGTCATGTACCGGCCGCGCAGTGCGCTGCGCGACATGGCGAAGATCTTCGGACTGGATCCTGCCGAAAGTACCCGGCTGTCCCAGGTCATGCAGTGGTGGGATGGCAGCGACACCCTGCCACAGCGGGTGAGCGAGGCAGGCTTTGACACATCCGCTCCGGTGCTCGGCGCCATCGTGCGGCTGGCGCGCGAGCTGGTGGCCTTCCCGGGATTTCCGCGGCATCTGTCGCAACACGTGGGCGGCTTTGTCATCTCGGAAGGGCTGCTGGAGGAGCTGGTGCCGGTCGAGAATGCCACCATGCCCGAGCGCACCGTGGTTCAGTGGGACAAGGATGACCTGAACGATCTTGGCCTGTTGAAGGTGGATGTGCTCGCGCTGGGCATGTTGAGCGCCTTGCGACGCGCCTTTGCGCTGGTGAACGATTTCCGCGGCACTCAGCATGCCCTGGGTGGGCTGCCCGACGCCGATCCACAGGTGTTCGGGATGATCTCCCGGGCGGATACCGTCGGCGTATTCCAGATCGAGTCACGCGCGCAGATGGCGATGCTGCCGCGTCTGAAACCCAACTGCTACTACGACCTCGTCATCGAGGTGGCCATCGTGCGCCCGGGACCCATCCAGGGCGACATGGTGCATCCCTATCTGCAGCGCCGCGCCAATCCGAAACTGATCGACTATCCCAACGCAGAGGTCGCCGGTGTGTTGGGACGCACGTTGGGTGTGCCGATCTTCCAGGAGCAGGTGATGCAGCTCGCCATCGTCGCGGCGGGCTTTACGCCCGGTGAGGCGGATCAGCTGCGCCGCGCGATGGGCGCCTGGAAACGCAGCGGCGGCATCGAGCACTTCCGCGAGAAGCTGCTGCGCGGCATGGCGGCCCGCCATTATCCGCAGGAGTTTGCGCAGCGGCTGTATCGCCAGATGTTGGGCTTCGGTGAGTACGGGTTTCCCGAAAGTCATGCCGCCAGCTTTGCGCTGCTGGTGTACGACTCCTGCTGGCTGAAATACTACGAGCCGGCCGCCTTCTGCTGCGCACTGCTCAACAGCCAGCCGATGGGTTTCTATGCGCCCGCACAGCTGGTTCGCGATGCACGCCTGCACGGTGTGGAAGTCAGGCCGGTGGACGTGCAGGCGAGTGCCTACGAGAGCACCCTGGAACGGCGTGCCGATGGCGAGCCGGCCCTGCGCCTGGGACTGCGGATGGTGAGATCGCTGTCCGCGGTCGGCGCGCAACGTCTAGTGGCGGCGCGCACGATCCCGTTTGCCAGCGTACAGCAGCTCGCGCAGCGTGCGGCCCTGGATCGTGGCGATCTGGAAGCGCTCGCTGCGGCCGGAGCGCTCGCAGCGCTGAGCGCCAATCGGCACCACGCCTACTGGGAAGTGGCCGGCACCGAAAAACCGTTGCCGCTGTCCGCTGCCGATAAACCCGTGGAGCCCCTGGAGGAAGGCCAGCCGCTGCTGCCCGCCCCGAGCGAGGGCCAGCAGATCGTCGCGGACTATGCCTCCCTCGGTCTGACGCTCGGTCGCCATCCCATGGCTCTGTTGCGCCAGCGTTTCACACGCGCACGGGTGCTCGCCGCCATCGAGCTGGGTGAGGTCGCTCATGGCTGCGCGGTGCGCACGGCAGGGGTCGTGCTGATGCGCCAGCGTCCGGGGAGTGCCAAAGGAGTGACCTTCCTGACACTGGAGGATGAGAGCGGTCAGGTCAATGTCATTGTCTGGGAAAGCGTCGGCCGTGAGCAGCGCCGTCCGCTGCTGCAAGCGCGGCTGCTCGAGGTGCACGGGGAGTTACAACGGCAGCAGGGTGTCATGCACGTCATAGCCCGGCGGCTGCTGGATCGCTCCCGCCTGCTCGGTGAGCTGTTGACTCGCTCGCGCGACTTTCACTGATCGCTTATCATCGGGGACCGTGCCGGAGATGGAACCGTACGGCATGAGCAGACTGCAGGCACATCTTGCTGGACGAATACTGACTCACGTGCGCGAGCAGGGAATCGGCGCTGGCGCATGGTTGAGTGAGAACGGGCTTGCACACGTTTTCGGCGTGTCGCGTACCCCGGTGCGCGGTGCGCTCGCCGAGCTGGCCAGGCTCGGTATCCTGGGCGCAGTGCCGCGCAAGGGTTATGTTCTGAAACGGGCCATCAGCGAACAGGATCTGCAGGGTTATAGCGGGGCGGCCGACGATGACGACCGCATCATCGAACGCATGGCTGCCGATCGTCTTGCCGCTGCACTACCCGACCAGGTGTCGGAAACCGAGCTGCTGCGGCGTTACCAGCTGACGCGCCGCGTGCTCGGCCGCGTGTTGAATCGCATGGCGCAGGACAGTGTGATCGAACGGCGCAGCGGCAACGGCTGGCGCTTTCTGCCGGCGCTCGATTCGGCGCAGATGCACGCTGAAAGTTATCGTTTCCGTGAGCTGATCGAGCCGGCGAGTCTGCGCGAGCCGACTTTCCGTCTGGATCGCGCCAGGGCACAGCGCCTGCGCGCGGCGCATGTCGAACTGCTGGCGGGTGGCCTGCGCCAGCTGAGCGTACGCAGCTTCCTCGATCTGGATGTTGAATTCCATGAGTTCATCGCCGGCTGCTCGGGTAACCGCTTTCTCGAGCAGGCGGTGATTCATCAGAGCCACCTACGGCGCTTCTTCAGTTATCTGGTGAGCCATGATCCGCAACGCGCGCGCGTCGCCTGCAGCGAGCACGTGGCCATCCTCGATCGGATGCTGGCGGGAGAGTTGGACAGCGCCGCGACGTTGCTGCAGCGGCATCTGATCAATATGAGTCAGTATCGGCCGCGGCCGACGCTGCGTTAGTCCGCTGCCTCGATGTCATCCTCGTCGGCTTCCTCGCCGATGCCGATGTCGTAGTCCTCGAAGTCGCTGGTCAGCTCCGCGGTACGCTTGTCCTCGAGCAGCCGCTCGAGCCGACGCCACGCCGGATCGCCGCTCTTCTGGCCGCGGCGCTTGGCCAGATCCAGATCCTTGATGACCTGATCCAGATCGACGTCGGCATCGCCGGCGACCGGCTCATCGTCCTCTTCGTCCTCGAACTCGTCAGATTCGGGTTTCTCGCTCATGCGCGATACCAGCACCGCCCCTTGGCACTCGTTGACGGCGCGAACTTAAATCGTTTGCGCGGGCGCTGCAACGGTGCACATCACTTGATGAGCTGATTCATCTCGAAGATCGGCAGCAACATTGCAAAAACGATGCCCATCACGAATGCGCCCATGCCGACGATGAGCAGCGGGCCGAGCAGGCCCACCATGCCGGCCAGCAGGCTGTCGAGCTCGCGTTCCTGACTGATGGCGGCCCGCTCGAGCATGCTCTCGAGCTCGCCGCTGGACTCGCCGCTGGAGATCAGATGGATCGTCATCGGTGGAAACATCTTGCTGACACCGAGCGAGCGGCCGATCGGCGCACCTTCGCGTACCCGCGCGGCGGCCTCGGCGATCGCATCGCGCATCGGCAGATTGGTGACCACTTCACCTGAGATGCGCAGCGCCTCGAGCACCGGTACCGAGCTCGCCGAGAGAATGCTGAAGGTGCGCGTGAAACGCGCGGTGTTGAAGCCGCGCGTCAGCTTGCCCACCAGCGGCAGGCGCAGCTGCGTACGGTGATACACGCGGCGATTGGCCGGGGCCTGCAGCCAGCGGTTGCACAGGAATGCGAGTGCAGCGGCGCCGATCAGCATGTACAGGCCGTAGCTGCGCACGAAGTCACTCACGGCGATCAGGATCTGGGTGATCAGCGGCAACTTGCCCTTGGCCTGCTCGAACACCGCGACCACCTTCGGCACCACGTACACCATCAGGCCCGAGACGATGGCAAAGCACATGACCGACAGCACGATGGGATACAACATCGCCGCCATCACCTTCTGGCGGATCTGCTCGCGGCCCTCGGTATAGTCGGCGAGGCGCTCGAGGATACCGTCGAGCTTGCCCGACTGTTCGCCGGCTGCCACCGTGGAGCGGTAGATCTCGGGAAAGACGCGCGGAAATTCCGCCAGACCGTCCGCCAAGGTATGGCCTTCCATGACACGTGCGCGCACTCCCAGCACGATGCTCTGCACGCGCGGTTTCTCGGTTTGCTGCGATACGGCGAGCAGCGCCTCTTCCAACGGCAGCCCGGCGCGCGCCAGCGTTGCGAGCTGGCGGGTAAAAAGCGACAGGTCCGCCACGGACACGCCGCGTCCGAAGGAGAAGGAGCGCTGCCGTTTGGCCTCTTTCTCGGCCACCTCACTGACGGTGACCGGCAGCAGCTGGCGCTCGCGCAGCAGCTGGCGGATGTGACGAGGTGTATCCCCTTCGAGGATGCCGCGGCGCTCACGGCCGCCATGGTCCAGGGCTGTGTACTCGAAAGCGCCCATGGCGCCCTCAATCCTCGCGCGTCACTCGGAGCACTTCCTCGATCGTCGTCTCGCCCCGCAGCACCTTGGCGCGGCCATCGTCGCGAATCGAAGGCGTCGCCTGGCGGGCATAGCGCTCGATGTCCTGCTCACTGGCGCCATCGTGGATCATCGTGCGCATCTGGTCATCCACCACAATGAGCTCGTAGATACCCGAGCGTCCGCGGTAACCACTGCCGCCATCGCGGCCCGGGCGATACAACATGGGCGCGGGCTCGCTGGCACGCAGGTTCAGCAGCCGACGCTCATACTCCCCCGCCTGAAAGGGCTGCTTGGTCTCGGGATTCAATACGCGCACCAGGCGTTGCGCCAGCACGCCGACCAGGCTTGAGGAGAGCAGGAAGGGCTCGATGCCCATGTCACGCAGGCGCGTCATGGCGCCCGCCGCAGTGTTGGTATGCAGCGTCGAGAGTACCAGGTGACCGGTCAAGCTCGCCTGGACGGCAATCTGTGCGGTCTCCAGGTCGCGGATCTCACCGACCATCACCACATCGGGATCCTGGCGCAGGATGGCGCGCAGACCGCGGGCAAAGGTCATCTCCACCTTGGTGTTGACCTGGGTCTGTCCGATCCCGTCGATGTAGTACTCGATCGGGTCCTCCACGGTCATGATGTTGCGCGTGTTGTCGTTCAGCCGCTCGAGGGCTGCATACAACGTAGTGGTCTTGCCGGAGCCGGTGGGCCCGGTAACCAGCAGGATGCCGTGGGGCTTGTGGATGAGGTCGTCGATCAGCGCGGCGATCTGCGGCACCATGCCCAGTGCATTCAGATCGAGCCGGCCCGCCTGCTTGTCGAGGATACGCAGCACCACGCGCTCGCCGTGGCCGGAGGGAATGGTGGATACGCGAATATCGACGGCCCGTCCGGCGATGCGCAGGCTGATGCGACCGTCCTGGGGCAGGCGCTTCTCGGCGATATCGAGCTTCGACATCACCTTCAGACGCGAGACCACCAGGGGTGCCACCGCCCGCTTGGACTGCAGTACCTCCCGCAGGATGCCGTCCACGCGGAAGCGGATTACGAGGCGGTTCTCGAACGGCTCGACGTGGATGTCGGAGGCGTTCTCGCGCACCGCCTGGGTGAGCACGGCATTGATGAGACGGATGATCGGCGCATCGTCATCGCTGTCGAGCAGGTCGGCCTGTTCAGGCAGATCCTGTGCGAGGTGGGCCAGGTCCGTCGTCTCATCCAGACCTTCCACCGCGTGCATCGTGTACGAGCCGCCTTCGTAGGCGAGACGCAGCAGCGTGTCGAATTCGGCTTCGGGGACGCGCTCGAGCTTCAAAGGCAAGCGCATGTAACGACGCAGCTCGGCGATGGTCAGCGGTGTAGCGTTCTCGCGGCAGGCACACTCAGCGACCCCATCGGTTACGCGCTTGACGAGCACGCCATGGCGTTTGGCAAAGGCGAACGAGGGACGCCGCTCGGTCGCGCCGGAACCATCGTCCGCGTGCACTACCGCGGTCGGAGCTGCTGCAGCGCTGTCGGCCATCGCCGTGTTCACGGATTACCTCGCGGAGGCGGGCTCGGCGACGTGCTGTCCGCCGGTGCGGGCGCAGGTGCAGGTGTGAACGGCGGTTCGCTGCCGTCGGGATGGCTCGTGGCATCGCTGCCGAAGGGTGGCTCGGTGCCCGATGCCGGTTTCCCGGAGCTGTCGGGTGCAGGGTTGGTGCCTTGACCGCGGGACTTGCGCGCGGCGCGGTCCGCCTCGTCCTGCTGACGGGCCTGGCGCTCCTTCTCATCTGGAGAGGCGGCCACGGGGGTACCCCCGGGCGGGGGTGCCGGCGGCGGATCGAGCAGCGGCTTTTTCACATGCGGCAGGATCGGAATGTCGTGCTCGGGCCGGTTGTAGGACTTCTCCTGGTCGATCATGTAGTTGTACTTCGAATCGGTCTCGAAAGCGGCCTGCGTCTGGTCGCGCATGATCTTCGGGCGAATGAAGATCATCAGGTTGTTACGCGTTGCCTCGGCGTGACGTGTCTTGAACAGGTTGCCCAGCACCGGGATGCTGCCCAGCAGCGGTACTTTCTGATCGGATTTCTGGTTCGAATTGGAAATGAGGCCGCCGAGCACCACGATGCCGCCATCGTCAATCAGCACGTTGGTGGTGATAGTACGCTTGGAGGTCGTGATGTCCACCGATGAGACGGAGGTGGGCAGCACGCTCGAGCTCTCGATCGCAATCTTCAGCACGACCGCATTGCCCTCGGCGGCAATTTGCGGCGTGACCTTGAGGATGGTGCCGACCTCCTCACGCTGCACGGTCTGGAACGGATTGACCGAGCCATTGCTGGCGGTGCCGGTGTTGGAGAATGAACCGGTGATGAAGGGAACCTCGTCGGCGACCTTGATCTCCGCTTCCTGGTTGTCCAGCGTCACGGTCGACGGTGTCGCGATGACGTTGCTGTCCGTATCGCCGCGCACCGCGCGGATCATGGCGGCAAAGTTGAGACCGCCCGCTGCAATACGACCGACGGCGAGCGTCGTCCCGGTGGGCAGCGCCGGCGCGCTCGTGAGACCGCCAGTCGTCGTGGTTCCCGTTCCGGTGCTGGTGCCCGTACCTGTACCGGTGCTCGTGCCGTTCACTACGCCCAGTACGCTGCTGGCCAGATCGACGATCGAGCTGCCCCCCACCGGGCTGATGAAGGCGCCGGCCGGGATCGAGCCGTTACCCTTGGTGAATTCCGCCCAGTTGACCCCGAAGTCGGAGGTCTTGTCGGCATTCACCTCGACGATCAGCGCCTCGACCAACACCTGTGGCCGGCGGATGTCGAGCTTGTCGATGATGTTCATCACCGCGTGCATGATCTTCGGAGGGGCGGTGATGATGAGGGCGTTGTTCTGCGGGTCGGCCCAGACCATCGCGCTCTTCTCCGCCTGGGCCTGCGGGGAGTTGGCGGCGGCAGCTCCGGCTGCACCGGCCGCGGCCTGGGCGACGCCGGTAATCTGCTCTTTGAGCTTCGGAGCGATCTTTTCCGCATCGGCGTAGCGCAAATAGCGCACGCGCGTGTCGCCGCCCGATTCCAGCGGTGTATCCAGATGCGCTACCAGGGCACGAATGCGCAGCCGCTGTGACTGATCACCGCCGATCAGCACACTGTTGGATCTCTCATCAGCGACCACCTTGGCGGCGACGCCGCCTTCCGCGGCCTGCTGGCCCTGATAGAGCGAGTTGATGACGCGCACGATCTCCGCGGCCGAGGCATTCTGCAGCGGCACCACTTCCACATCCTGGTCACCGCGCTGATCGATGCGGCGGATGATGCGGATGATGCGATTCACGTTGTTGGCGCGATCGGAAATGATGAGGATGTTGGAGGCGGGATAGGCCGCCAGCTGGCCATACTGCGGAATCAGCGGCCGCAGCACCGGTACCAGCTGCGCAGCGCTCACGTTTTTGACATCGATGACCTGCGTGACGATCTCATCCGAGGTCGAGCTGACATGATCCGGCAAATCCACGGAAGGAATCTGCCGTGCATTGGCATCGGGCAGGATCTTCACGACATCCCCCGAAGGCACGGCTATGAAGCCATGGACCTGCAGGATCGCGAGGAACGCCTCGTAGAAGGCCGGCGGCGACATGGGTGTGGAGGAAAGCATCGTGACCTGCGCGCGCACGCGTGGGTCCATGATGAAGTTCTTGCCGGTCGCCGCGCTCACCGCCTCGGCGATCTGCGTGATGTCCGCATCCTTGAAATTCGGCGTGATGCGCCCGGCCTGCTGGGCCGAGGCCAGCGACATCACGGCGAGCAGCACTGGCGCACAACGCATCAGCAGGCGCAGCCGCAATCCCCGCACGCGCCCAGGCGGACCGGATGGCGCACGGCGTGCCGCACTCAAAAACCCCAAACCATTCACTAGACGACCCCCGGAGCCGGCATACCGGCGTTACTGCGAAGTGTCAGGCAGTGGACCGGCCTGCTCCGCCGGTGAGGGCGGGACGGGCGGCGCCTGATCGGCTGGGCTCGCACCCTGCGTCCCAGCGAGCCCTTCGGCTTCCTGCGCGACTTGAGCTATGTTCAATGTGAGATCCTGCTGCTGACCGGCGCGCATGACTGTGATGTGTGCCTCACTGGAGGATCCCAGTGTGCGAAAGATCTCCTGGCCGCGAGCTGGATCATCCAATGGGGTGCCGTTGATCGACATCACCAGGTCCCCCGCATGCAGTCCGAGCCGGGAGAAGGCCTGGCGATTGCGGCCCGGATAGACCCGGTATCCTTTCTGCTTGCCCTGCGCAAAGACCGGCTGCGGACGCATGATGTCCGCCATCAGCCCCGGCTCATCGCTGATCAGCCTGCGCATGCGATCCAGGGCCGGCTGCGTCGGCACAGCCGCGGTGGAGGGCGCAGGCGGCGCGGACACGTTCTGCAGCTGCCGCGGCAGCACCAGCTTCTCCAGCGTGCCGCTGCGATCGATCACCACGTATTCGGCGTAGACCGAATGCAGTTTCACCCCGCCAGGCAGGTTGTCGCCGACGGCAAATACCTTCGCAGCGGCCGCGTTCTCCCCGAGGATGGCCAGACCATTCTGGGGATCATCCGCGGCGATGATGCCGGTCAATACCAGTGCGATGTTCGACTGCGGCGCGTTGGCCGCATCCTGCGCCTGGACCTGCAGGGGCGGTGCACCGAATAAGTGCGTGCTGGTGATGGCGGCAACGTCCACGCTCTGGGTACGTGCGGCCGGAGCTGGAGGCGCCACCACCTTCGGGGCCTTATCCGAGCCTGCAAGGTTGGTGAGAATGATCGCTGCCTGGATGCCGAGCAGCAGCGCGAGTGTCCAGGTCGCGAGGCGAGGTCCATGGGTCAAGAGCAGCGCGCGCCATTTGTCCGGCGGCGGCAGTCCTTCGAGCCAGGGAGCGGCGTTCATGAGCCGGACGAATCCTCGTGCCCCGCGGGCAGATCAGTAAGACCGCGACACGGTCGGTAAGTGCGACCGGGTTGCAACCGTAGCGCCACGATGCAGCCTTGCGATGGCGCCGGCGCAATCATACGAGCCTGTAGAGCACGCTCACAAGCACTTGTTTCTCCTAATTAAAACCAGGTCCGCAATGACGCACTTGTGTTGCCGTTTCGCGACCCCTATAAAGACGTAATGCCTGATTCGCCCCCTGTGCGTCCCGACACCGGCGTCGTCGTCGAAGAGTCGCGGCCACAAGTCAAGCACCCGCCGCTTTATCAGGTCGTGCTGCTGAACGATGACTACACGCCGATGGAGTTTGTCGTGGATGTGCTGGAGAAGTTCTTCAGCCTGAACCGGCCGACGGCGACGCGGATCATGCTCGAGGTGCACACCAAGGGTAAGGGTGTGTGCGGGGTCTTCACATACGAGATTGCAGAAACTAAGGTGGCGCAGGTGACCACGTATGCCCGTGATCATCAGCATCCACTGATGTGCACGCTGGAAGAGGCCTGATGCGGCTGCCCTGGAAAATGAGGTTCGACGAAAGTGCTGTCCAACGAGCTTGAATACTGCCTCAACGATGCATTCCACCAGGCTCGTGAGGCACGCCACGAGTACCTCACGGTCGAGCACCTGCTGCTCGCCATTCTCGACACGCCCAAGGTGCGCGAGATTCTGCGCGCCTGCGGTGCGGATCTGAGCAAGCTCAAACAGGAACTGAAGGAGCACATCGATCAGTCCACGCCGCGCCTGGAGGAGGGCGAGGAGCGCGAAGTGCAGCCGACGCTCGGCTTTCAGCGCGTCCTGCAACGCGCGGTGTTCCATGTGCAGTCGAGCGGCAAAAAGGAAGTCGGCGTCGGCAACGTACTGGTCGCGATTTTCAGCGAGAAGCAGAGCCATGCGGTCTTCCTGCTGAACCGTCAGCACGTGACCCGGCTCGACGTCGTCAACTACATCTCGCACGGCCTGTCGAAGATTGCCGAGGAGAAGACCTCCGACAAGGAGGATGCGCAGCCGGATACCGAGCGCGATCCCGAGGGCGGCAGCGCGCTGGAGAAATACACGACCAACCTGAACCGCATGGCGCAGGAGGGGCGTATCGATCCGCTCATCGGCCGCAAACTCGAGGTGGAGCGCACCATCGAGATCCTTTGCCGCCGCCGCAAGAACAACCCGCTGTACGTCGGTGAAGCCGGCGTCGGCAAAACCGCCATCGCCGAGGGTCTGGCACGGCTGATCGTCGAAGGCAATGTTCCCGAGGTGCTGGCCGACTGCACGATCTACGCGCTCGACATGGGTGCGCTGATCGCTGGCACCAAGTATCGCGGTGACTTCGAGAAGCGCCTCAAGGGCGTGATCACGGAGCTGAAGAAGCAGCCCGGCGCCATCCTCTTCATCGACGAGATCCATACCGTCATCGGCGCCGGAGCGGCTTCGGGCGGGGTGATGGATGCCTCGAACCTGATCAAGCCGGTGCTGACCAATGGCGAGATCCGCTGCATCGGCTCGACTACCTATCAGGAATATCGTGGAATCTTCGAGAAGGACCACGCGCTCGCGCGCCGCTTCCAGAAGATCGACGTGGTCGAGCCCTCAGTGGCCGAGACGGTCGAGATCCTGATGGGCCTCAAGCCGCGCTTCGAGGAGCATCACGGCATTACTTATGCCAACGATGCCCTCAAGGCGGCCGCCGAGCTCGCTGCCCGTCACATCAACGAGCGCCATCTGCCCGACAAGGCGATCGATGTCGTGGATGAGGCCGGCGCGCGGCAGCGGCTGAAGCCGATTGCCGAGCGCGAGCCGGTCGTGGAGGTGCGGCACATCGAGGACATCGTCGCCCGCATGGCGCGCATCCCGCCGAAGAGTGTCTCTACCTCCGACCGCGAGGTGCTGAAGAATCTGGAACGCAACCTGAAGCTCGTGATCTTTGGCCAGGACAAGGCGATCGAATCGCTCGCCGCGTCCATCAAGATGGCGCGCTCCGGGCTGGGTGACCAACGCAAGCCCGTCGGCAGCTTCCTGTTCGCAGGACCTACCGGTGTCGGCAAGACCGAGGTCACCCGCCAGCTCGCCATTGTCATGGGCGTCGAGTTCCTGCGCTTTGACATGTCGGAGTACATGGAGCGCCACACCGTCTCGCGCCTCATCGGTGCGCCGCCCGGCTATGTCGGTTTCGATCAGGGCGGTTTGCTCACCGAGGCGATCACCAAGCATCCGCATTGTGTACTGCTGCTCGATGAGATCGAGAAGGCGCACCCGGATGTGTTCAATCTGCTGCTGCAGGTCATGGATCATGGCACGCTGACGGACAATAACGGCCGCAAGGCGGATTTCCGCCACGTGGTGATTGTCATGACCACCAACGCCGGGGCCCAGGAGATGAGCCGTCCCGCGATCGGCTTCACGCACGCGGACAACACCACCGATGGGATGGAAGCGATCCGCCGGATCTTCACGCCGGAGTTCCGCAATCGTCTGGATGCAGTCATCCAGTTCGCGGCGCTCGATCCGCTCACCATCGAGCGCGTGGTGGACAAGCTGATCGTCGAGGTGGAGTCGCAGCTCGAGGCCAAGGGCGTGACGATTACGCTCGACGACGCGGCGCGCCACTGGATTGCGACCAAGGGCTACGATCCGAAGATGGGTGCCCGCCCCATGGCGCGGCTCATTCAGGAGCACATCAAGCGACCGCTGGCCGAGGAGCTGCTATTCGGCAAGCTGGTCGGCGGCGGCCAGGTGAACGTCTCGGTGAGCCAGGATGGCACCGAGCTGAAGCTGGATTGCGCGCCGACGAGTCTGCCGGCGGTGACGGTCTGAGGAGGGCTGGGGGGCGCCCCGGCGTGGTTCCGGCCGTTTAGCGGCCGCGGTAGATAATCCGACCCTTGGTCAGATCGTAGGGGGTCATTTCCACGGTGACGGCATCACCGGTGAGGATGCGGATGTAGTTCTTGCGCATCTTGCCGGATATATGTGCCGTTACCACGTGTCCGTTCTTCAACTTTACGCGGAACGTGGTATTCGGCAGGGTCTCCACGACCTCGCCTTCCATCTGAATGGCGTCTTCTTTCGACATACAGCCCGAATCGACTCAAGGGGCGCGAATTCTGCATAAAGGCGCCCGGCAATGCAATTTTCCACGGCAAATTCCGCTGCTTTTCATGGCAACGGTTGCGGTTCGAGATGGCAATGCTCGCGCAGCAGCGCCTGGAACTGATGGCGCGCGATGGCACGGCTGCCCAGACTGTCCAGATGCCGTGACGCCAGCTGGCAGTCGATGACCGCGATGCTGCTCTGGCGGCACAGCTCGACGAGCTCGGCGAGCGCGACCTTGGAGGCATCGCGCTCGCGGCTGAACATGGATTCGCCGAAGAACACTCCCCCGAGACGCACGCCGTACAGGCCGCCGACCAACATGTTGTTTCGGTAAGTCCCCAGGCTGTGCGCGTAGCCGAGCTCGTGCAGCTGCACATAGGCGCGGCGCATCTCCGGGGTAATCCAGGTGCCGGGGCTGTGATCGCGGGGCGCGGCACAACTATCGATGACGCCGGCGAAGTCGCGGTCGATCGCGACGCTGAAGCCGCCGTTGCGCCGCGTCTTCGCAAGACTGCGGCTCAGGCGGAATTCTTCCGGAAACAACACTGCGCGCGGATCGGGAGACCACCACAGTACCGGCTGGCCGGGTGAGTACCACGGAAAGATGCCGCGCTGATAGGCCGCCAGTAAGCGGGCAGGGGACAGATCGCCGCCGGCGGCGAGTAGCCCCCGTGGATCCTCCAGCGCCTGATCAGGTGCCGGAAACGCCTCGGGCGGATCGTGCGGCGACAGCCAGGTGATGGATCTCATCGGCTTGACTCAGGGGCTGCGTTCGTCGCCGCAGACCCGTTTGTAGGGAACGTGCAGCTGTACTTCCTGTGTGTAAGCATCCACGGATTCGCCTTCGCGCGCGAGGTACTCACCGATCGCCTCGCGGAAGCGACGCTGTGCAATGAAGTGCGCGGACCAGGTCAGGACCGGCTCGAAGCCGCGGCTCACCTTGTGCTCGCCCTGCGTTCCCGGCTCGAATCGGGCCACGCCGCGTTGGATGCAGAATTCGATTCCCTGGTGATAGCAGGTCTCGAAGTGCAGGCTGTTGTAATCCGCTGCCGCACCCCAGTAGCGGCCAAAGAGCGCCTGCGGTGACCAGAAGAAGATCGCGGCGGCCACCGGAGTGCGTCCGCGCACGGCGATCTTCACCATGAGCGCATCACCCATGGTACGCACCACCTCGCTGAAAAATTCCCGCGTGAGGTAAGGCTCGTGGCCGTGACGCAGGAAGGTGTCGCGGTGGAATGCGTACACAGAGTCGAGCGTACGCTCATCCAGCTCCGCGCCGATGCGGGTTTCAAAGTGAATGCCGGCCTCGGCCACGCGACGCCGCTCGCGGCGCGCTTTCTTGCGCTTCTCGGCCGTGAAGGTGGCGAGATAGGCTTCGAAGGATTCGTAGCCGTGATTGCTCCAGTGAAACTGGCAATCGCGCCGCAGGAGCCAGCCAGCCTGTGCGCACGCCTGGCGGGCCGGTTCATCGATGAACAGCGCGTGGATAGATGAGATGGAATGGCTGCCAGCATAGCTCTCCATCTCAACCAGCAGCTGTCGCGCGGTCGCCACCGGATCCAGATCCTCGCGGAGCAACAGTCTCGGGCCGGTCGCAGGGGTGAAGGGTACCGCGACGGTCATCTTCGGGTAGTAGCGGCTGCCGAAGCGGGCATACGCCTGGGCCCATGCAAAGTCGAACACGAATTCGCCGTAGGAATGCGACTTGCGAAATGCCGGCACCGCCGCGGCGAGTCCCCGGCCGTCGCTCAGCGTGAAATAACACGGGTCCCAGCCGGTAGTGCCGCCCACGCACGCGGTGTGCTCGAGCGCCGCCAGAAACTGATGACGCAGAAAAGGACTGTCCGCGCCGCACAGCGCATTCCACTCCTGCGGCGTCAGCTCATCGATGCTCTTGTGGGTTTTGGCGCGCATCTAATGACTGGCGGCGTCGAGCGCCTCCAGATACTTGTCCGCATCGAGGGCTGCCATGCAGCCTGCACCGGCTGAGGTGATCGCCTGGCGGTACACGTGGTCGGCCACATCACCCGCGGCAAACACCCCTGGGACGCTGGTGGCCGTGGCATCCCCTTCGGTGCCGCTGCGGATGCGAATGTAGCCTTCGCGCATCTCCAGCTGACCCGCAAACACCGCCGTATTGGGCGAATGCCCGATCGCCACGAACAGGCCGGTCACGGGCAACTCAAGCTGGCCAGAGCCGCTCACCGCGTGCAAACGCACGCCATGTACACCATGCTGATCGCCCAGCACCTCCTCCACGGTGTGATTCCAGATCACCGACATCTTGCCGCTCTCAACTTCGCGAAACAGCCGGTCCTGCAGAATCTTCTCGGCGCGCAGCCTGTCGCGACGATGGATCAGGGTCACATGTTGTGCAATGTGCGACAGATACAGCGCTTCCTCCACCGCGGTATTGCCGCCGCCGGCAACCGCGACTTTCTGGCCGCGAAAGAAAAAACCATCGCAGGTGGCACACGCCGAGACGCCGCGCCCGCGGTACTTCTCCTCGGAAGGCAGACCCAGGTACTTCGCAGCCGCACCGGTTGCAATGATCAGCGCATCACAGCTGTACTCGTGCGTGTCGCCCCGCAGCCGCAGGGGACGCGCCGACAGATCGACAGACTGGATGTGGTCGTTGACGATCTGCGTCGCGAAGCGCTCCGCATGGCGGCGCATGCGCTCCATCAACGCCGGACCCTGCAGACCCTCGACGTCTCCGGGCCAGTTGTCCACGTCGGTCGTGGTCATCAGCTGACCGCCCTGCTCGACGCCGGTGATGAGCAGTGGCGCGCGATTGGCGCGCGCTGCATAAACTGCCGCGCTGTAGCCGGCGGGCCCTGAGCCAATGATGATCAGGCGGTGATGTCGTGCTGCCATGGACTGCCCGCAAGCTGTGAAGCCTATCCTGTTGAGTACCCTCGGGCATGGTAGCGGATGCGTGCCACGCCGTCCTTGTGCCGGACCTGCAGCACAGCGGACTATAATGGGGGATCGCACCCAGCCGTAGCCGGAGCTCGCAGGACTTGGCCGAACATTCCGCGCAGATGCGCAATCCCGTGCGTTTTACCGCCGCCGTTACCCGCGGGCTGCGCGAGAGCGCTCTCATCATCATGGGCGTGGTGGCGCTGGTGCTGTTCGTGGCGCTGTTCACGTACAGCCCGACTGACCGCGGCTTCTCATCAACGACCGATTCCGTCGCGGTGCATAACCGGATCGGGCCGGTCGGCGCCTGGCTCGCTGACATGTTTTTCTTCCTGTTCGGCGATCCCGCCTACCTGTTCCCGATCCTGCTGACGCTCTCCTGCTGGGCATTGTTTCGGCGCGGTCCAGGCGAGCACTCCTCGCGCGCCAATACGGCGGTGCGTATCGGGGGCTTTCTGCTGGTGCTGATGGCGAGCTGCGCGCTCACCGCCATGCACTGGTCGCCCGGTAGCCTGCCGCAGACGGCAGGTGGCATTGTCGGTAGCAGCATCGGCAGCCGGCTGAGCACGGGCCTGGGGTTTCTCGGCGCGACGCTGTTGTTGATCGCCGCATGGATGGCAGGGGTGTCACTCGCCTTTCACGTCTCCTGGTTCACGATCATGGACCGCCTCGGCGCCGGCGTATGGCGCGGCGCCGAGTGGCTGCGCGACTGGCGTAGCACCAAGCGCGAAGTGACCGAAGGACGCGAGCGCAAGGCTGCCCGCAAGGAGGCGGTCAAGGCGGAACAGAAGAAGACACCGGCGCGTTCCATGCCGCGGATCGAGGCGCCGCAGCCGATCCTCGAGAAGAGCGAGCGGGAGGAAAAGGAGCGGCAGGTGCCGCTGTTTGATCCACCCGGTGCCAATGAGCTGCCGCCGCTGAAGCTGCTCGATGATCCGCCGCCGCGCGAGCCGCTGTACTCGCCCGAAGCGCTCGAGGCGCTCTCGCGCCTGGTGGAAATGAAGCTCAAGGACTTCGGCATCGACGCCGAGGTGGTGGCGGTGCAGCCTGGTCCGGTGGTCACGCGCTTTGAGCTGCGACCTGCGCCCGGCGTCAAGGCCAGCCAGATCACGAGTCTGCAGAAAGACCTGGCGCGCGCGCTTTCAGTGCTGAGCGTGCGCGTGGTGGAGGTGATCCCCGGTAAGAGCGTGATGGGTCTGGAGATCGCCAATGAGAAGCGCGAGACCGTGACCCTGGGCGAGATCGTCAAGTCCCGCGCCTATGACGCGGTCACCTCACCTCTGGCGCTGGCGCTCGGCAAGGACATCGGCGGGCAACCGGTGGTGGCAGACCTCGCCCGCATGCCGCACCTGTTGATTGCCGGCACCACCGGCTCGGGCAAGTCGGTGGGCATCAATGCCATGGTGCTGTCGCTGCTCTACAAGAGCACGGCCGAACACGTGCGCCTCATCATGATCGACCCGAAGATGCTCGAGCTGTCGGTTTATGAAGGGATCCCGCATCTGCTGGCACCCGTGGTGACCGACATGAAGCAGGCGGCCAACGCGCTGCGCTGGTCGGTCGCGGAAATGGAGCGCCGTTACCAGCTCATGGCTGCTCTCGGGGTACGCAACATCGCAGGCTTCAACCGGCGGGTGAAGGATGCGATCGATGAGGGCAAGCCGATACTCGATCCGGTGATGATGCTCAGGGCTGCGAACGATCCGGGCATGGATCAATCGCAGATTCCCCAGCTGACGCCGTTGCCCTATATCGTCGTGGTGATCGACGAGCTTGCCGATCTGATGATGATCGTGGGCAAGAAGGTCGAGGAGCTGATCGCGCGGCTTGCGCAGAAGGCGCGCGCCTCGGGCATCCATCTGATTCTTGCGACACAGCGGCCGTCGGTGGATGTCATCACCGGCCTCATCAAGGCCAACATCCCGTGCCGCATCGCCTTTCAGGTCTCCGCCAAAGTCGATTCGCGCACCATTCTGGATCAGATGGGCGCCGAGACCCTGCTGGGGCATGGTGACATGCTCTACCTGCCGTCAGGGACCTCGATGCCGACGCGCGTGCATGGCGCCTTCGTCTCCGACCAGGAAGTGCATCGGGTCGTGGATGCTCTCAAGACCCAGACGCCTCCCAACTACATCGAAGAGGTGCTGTCCGGGCCGCAGACGCCGATCCCGGGACTGCCGCTTGAGGAAGGCGAGGGGGGAGGTGTGCTGGATGATCCGGAGGCGGATGCGCTCTACGACGAGGCCGTGAGGATTGTCACCACCGAGCGCAAGCCCTCCATCTCCTATGTGCAGCGGCGTCTGAAAATCGGCTACAACCGTGCCGCGCGTCTGCTGGAGGCGATGGAGACCGCCGGACTGGTCGGTCCGCTGCAATCCAACGGCGCGCGTGAGGTGCTGGCGCCGGCGCCGCCGGAAGGGTGAGACCCTTGCGCCACATGCTGCGTACCGGCCTGCCGATGCTGCTGCTGGCCGGCCAGGCCGGCCTTGCGCTTGCCGCCGCGAGGGCAGCGCAGACTGCGCTCGATGCGTATCTGGATGATCTGAGGACACTACGCGCCAGCTTTGTGCAGACGCTGGTGGATGCGCGTGGGAAGCAGATCGATCGCTCAAGTGGCGTACTGATCGTGGTGCGACCCGGACGCTTCAGCTGGGAGATTCATCCGCAGGCATCGCAATCGGATGGCGGGCAGCTCATGGTCGCGGATGGCCGCAACCTCTGGTTCCTGGACCGCGAGCTGCAGCAGGTGACGGTGAAACCCGTCGATGCGGCGCTGTCAGCTACGCCGGCAATGCTGCTGTCCGGGAGCGGCGACTTCCGCAAGAATTTCAACATCGCGCCGGCACCGCCTCGTGACGGGCTCGACTGGGTACTGGTCAGCCCGCAGGGCACCGAAGCGGACTTCCGCCAGGCGCTGCTCGGCTTTCAGGGAAAGGAGCTGAAGCGGATGATTCTGGAGGACAAGCTGGGTCAGACCGCCACGGTGACATTCGATCACGTGGAGCGCAATGTGCCGATATCGCCGGAGGCCGTGAGCTTCACGCCGCCTGCGGGGGTGGATGTGATCGGCACGCCGCAGAAATGAACCCGCTGCGGCCCCTCGCTGATCGCATGCGGCCGCGCTCGCTTGCCGAGTTCATCGGTCAGCCGCAGCTGCTCGGCCCGGGCAAACCTCTGCGACGCGCGATCGAGGGCGGGCAGCTGCATTCGCTCATCCTGTGGGGCCCGCCCGGTACCGGTAAGACCACTCTCGCGCGGCTCATCGCCCAGCGTGCCGATGCCCACTTCATCGCTCTGTCGGCGGTGATGGCCGGCGTCAAGGACATCCGGGCGGCGGTAGAGAGCGCCCGTGCCGCGCGTGCCAGCAGCGGCAAAGCCACTTTGCTCTTTCTGGATGAGGTGCATCGCTTCAACAAGGCCCAGCAGGACACTTTCCTGCCCTTTCTCGAGGATGGGACGCTGACTTTCGTGGGTGCAACCACTGAGAATCCCTCCTTCGAGGTGGTCAGCGCGCTGCTCTCGCGGGCGCGTGTCTACGTGCTGCGGGCCTTGTCCGTTGAGGACATCGTTGCGCTGCTGCACAAGGCGCTCGAGGACGAGGAGCGCGGTCTCGGGCGCGAGCAGCTCACTGTGCAGCCGGATGCGCTCGAGCTCATTGCACGCGCTGCAGATGGTGATGCGCGACGCGCACTCAACATGTTGGAACTGGCAGCCGGCGTCGCCGAGGCTGAGGGTTCGGCCAGGGCGCTGACGCTCACTGTCGCTCAGGAAGTCGCCAGCGGTGGGCGGCGGCGTTTCGACAAGGGCGGCGATCAGTTCTATGAGCAGATTTCGGCATTGCATAAATCAGTGCGCGGCAGCGATCCGGATGCCGCGCTTTACTGGCTGTGCCGGATGCTCGATGGCGGTTGCGACCCCGCGTACATCGCGCGGCGGGTGGTGCGCATGGCGAGCGAGGACATCGGGCTTGCGGACCCGCGCGCCTTCGCCATCACCCTGGATGCCTGGGAAGCCTACGAGCGGCTGGGGAGCCCCGAAGGCGAGCTGGCGCTCGGCACGGCGGTGGTGTATCTCGCCTGCGTACCGAAGAGCAACGCGGTGTATGTCGCGATGGCCGAAGCCATGGCGGATGTGGAGAAGTACGGCACACTTGATGTGCCCTTGCGCTTCCGCAATGCGCCGACCCGGCTGATGAAGAATCTGGGCTTCGGTCGCGACTATCGCTATGCGCATGATGAGCCGCAGGCCTTTGTTCCCGGCGAGCGCTACCTGCCGGACGAGATGCCGCAGCGCCATTACTATCGTCCGGTACCGCGCGGGCTGGAGATCCGGATCGGTGAGGCGCTGGCCCGGATGCGCAGTCAGAATGCAGCGACCGCTGAGGCACCCGGCGCTGCAGCCGGTGCGGGTGCGGGTGCGCCCGGCAGCAAGGAGGGTTCGTGAACGCGGTGCTGCTGGTGGCGCTCGGCGGGGCTGCAGGTAGCGTATTGCGCTATCTCATGGCGAGCGCCGTGCAGAGAATCAGCACGCTCAACTTTCCGTTCGGCACGATCTGCGTCAACATTCTGGGTTGTTTTCTCATCGGGCTGTTGTATATCTGGCTGATCGAGCGTGCGGCGGAACCGCGGCTGCACTTGCGTGCGCTGCTGATGGTGGGCGTGATGGGTGGCTTCACTACCTTCTCCAGCTTCTCGCTCGAGACCATCGGCCTGCTCCTGCAGGGCGGCTACCTCGCAGCGCTGCTGAATGTGTTGATCAGCGTGTTGTTGTGCCTGCTTGGCACCATGCTCGGTATGTCGCTCGCGCGGCTGGTCTGAGCGAAGGAAGAGGTTGTGATCGATCTGAAACTGCTGCGTGCGGAACCGGACCGGGTGGCGCAGAACCTGGCGCGCCGCGGCTTCCGGCTCGATGTTGCGGCGCTGCGCGCCCTCGAGGATAAGCGCAAGCCCATCCAGGTGCAGGCGGACCGGCTGCGCGCCGAGCGCAACGCCAACGCCAGGGCCGTGGGCATCGCCAAGGGCAGGGGCGCGGATACGGCGGCGCTCATCGCGCGCAGCGAGGGGCTGGCGGCGGAACTTGCGGGTGCCGAGCAGTCACTCACGGCGGTGCAGGAAGAGCTCGAGCAGTGGCAGCTCGGCCTGCCGAATTTGCTGCACGAATCGGTGCCCGAAGGCCGTGACGAGACAGCAAACCTCGAGCTGCGACGCTGGGGCGAGCCCCGCCATTTCGACTTTCAGCCGCGTGATCACACGGACATTGGCGAGCGGCTGGGCATGATGGATTTTGCAGCAGCGAGCCGCATCTCCGGCGCGCGCTTCGTCGTGCTCTCCCGGCAGCTGGCGCAGTTGCACCGCGCGCTCATCCAGTTCATGTTGGATCTGCACACCCGCGAACACGGCTATTGCGAGGTGTATGTACCCTACATCGTCAATGCCGCGGCACTGCAGGGTACCGGCCAGCTGCCGAAGTTCGAGTCGGACCTGTTCCGAGTCGGCAGCACCGCCGCTGCCGAGCCGGACGGTGGCGGCGCGCGTTACCTGATCCCGACCGCTGAGGTACCGGTGACCAATCTGGTGCGCGACGCCATCACGGAGGCGCGCGAGCTGCCCCTGAGATTCGTGGCGCACACGCCGTGTTTTCGCTCCGAAGCCGGATCACACGGCAAGGACACGCGCGGCATGATCCGCCAGCATCAGTTTGAGAAGGTCGAACTCGTGCAAATCGTGCGGCCCGCCGAGTCCTACCAGGCCCTGGAGGAGCTCACGGCAAATGCCGAGCAGGTGCTGCAGAGGCTGCAGCTGCCCTATCGCGTGGTTGCGCTGTGCGCGGGGGATGTCGGTTTCGCGTCCGCTAAAACCTATGACCTCGAAGTCTGGTTGGCCGGGCAGGATCGCTACCGCGAGATCTCCTCTTGCTCCAACTTCGAGGCTTTCCAGGCGCGTCGCATGCAGGCGCGGTGGCGCAACCCGCAGAGCGGCAAGCCGGAGCCGCTGCACACCCTGAACGGGTCTGGCGTTGCCGTAGGCCGCGCGCTGGTAGCGTTACTGGAGAATTATCAGCAGGCGGACGGCTCGGTGCGCATTCCCGCGGTGCTGCGGCCCTATATGGGCGGCCTGGAGCGCCTGCAGCCCGTGTCGTAACCCTCCCGCCGGACCTACCCGGGGCAGCCGCCCGGTGCGGAAGGACGTTACGGCGGGCCCATTCATTGCTAAATTAGCGACTTGGGTGGAGGGAGTTTACCGGTGAATGCCATTGAAGATCGCGTGGCGTCCGATTCGGGACGTCTGCGTCAGCCTTATCCTGCGCCTGCATCCGTTCCGTTGCCGGCCCAGGCTGCTAGCGCCCGTCAGTCGATGGATGCCCGCTTCCTCGAGCGGCTGCTGCGTCTTCTCGGTCATCCTCCCATCGAATTCGTGCTGTGGAATGGCGAGCGCATTCCGCAGAGCGGCGCGGAGCCGGTGGCGCGCATCCGCATCCAGGATCGGGCCACACTGTACGGCTTGCTGGCGGATCCGCAGGTGCGCTTCGGGGACTTCTACAGCGAGGGCCGCATCGAGGTTGAAGGCGATCTGGTGCGCCTGCTGGAGGAAATCTATCGCTCCGGTACCCAGGCCTCGCGCAATTCCTCGGTGCTGCGCCGGTTGGTGGAGCGCATGCGACGACGGCATGTCAACACCTTGCCGGGTTCGCGGGACAACATTCATCGCCACTACGACATCGGCAACGCGTTCTACTCGCTGTGGTTGGGCAGGACGATGGCGTATACGTGCGCCTATTACCCCACGCCCACCGCATCGCTCGATGAAGCGCAGGTCGCCAAGATGGACCACGTATGCCGTAAGCTGCGGTTGCGGCCCGGTGAGAGCGTGGTCGAGGCTGGCTGTGGCTGGGGTACGCTCGCACTGCACATGGCTCGTCAATACGGGGTCAAGGTGCGCGCGTTCAACATCTCCCACGAGCAGATCGCCTATGCGCGCGAGAAGGCCGAGCGCGAGGGTCTGGGTTCGCAGGTTGAATACGTTGAAGATGATTACCGCAACATCTCTGGGCACTACGATGCGTTCGTGTCCGTGGGCATGCTGGAGCACGTTGGTGTCGAGCATTACAGCGGCCTGGGTCGCGTGATTGACCGAGTGCTGGGCGGCTGCGGGCGCGGACTGATTCACTCCATCGGCCGTAACCGGCCCGCGGCCATGCATCCCTGGATCGAGAAGCGCATCTTTCCGGGAGCGCATCCGCCGGCCTTGAGCGAGATGATGCAGATCTTCGAACCCTGGAATCTGTCCGTTCTGGATGTGGAGAACATCCGCTTACACTACGCCCGGACGTTGCACCATTGGAGCGAGCTGTATGAAGGTGCCACGGACCGCGTGGCACAGATGTTCGACAAGCGTTTCGTGCGCATGTGGCGGCTCTACCTGGCAGGCTCTCTGGCTGCATTCACCACGGGCACACTGCAGCTGTTCCAGGTGGTGTTTGCGCCGGGTAACAGCAACGACGTCCCGTGGACGCGGGACTACCTCTACGCGCGTTGACAACCTGGCGGAGCGTTCGTGCGCAGCTGTGAGGTGCTGATCGTCGGTGGCGGACCGGCAGGCTCGGCAGCCGCGCGCAAGCTCGTGCAGCGCGGCGTAGACACCCTCGTGCTGGACAAGGAGGCCTTCCCGCGCCTGAAGCTCTGCGCCGGGTGGATCACACCGGAGGTGGTGCATGAGCTGCAGATGGACCGGGCCAGCTACCCGCATCGCTTTCTCACCTTCGAGCGGCTGCACATTCATATCAAAGGACTCGGCTTCCGCATACCGAGTGTGCAGCATTCGATCCGCCGCTTTGAGTTTGATCAATGGCTGCTCGAGCGCTCGGGTGCTCCCGTCGTGCGTCACACGGTGCGCAATATCCGTGCAGAGGCACAGGGGTATGTCGTCGATGACGAGTTCCGCTGCAGGTATCTGATCGGTGCCGGGGGCACCCGCTGTCCGGTGTACCGGTCGCTGTTTCGCGAGTTGAATCCGCGCAGCGTCGAGCTGCAGACCGTGACTCTCGAGCACGAGTTCGCCTACGACTGGAAGGATCCGACCTGCCATCTATGGTTCTTCGACCGCGGACTGCCCGGCTACTCCTGGTATGTGCCCAAGGAGAATGGCTGGCTCAACGTCGGGATCGGCGGAATGGCGGAGCGCATGAAGCGCAGCGGCGCGGACATCAAACAGCACTGGAGCCGTTTTACCGCCAACCTGCAAAAGAGTCTGGCTCCCGGGGCGCACTACGAGCCCACCGGCTACAGCTACTACCTGCGTGGCCGGGTGGAAGTGGTGCGGCGGGATAATGCATTCATTGCCGGTGATGCGGCCGGACTGGCCACGCGCGACATGGCCGAGGGCATCGGGCCTGCCATCCGCAGTGGCATCCGTGCGGCCGAGGCGATCCTCGAGAACGTACCGTACCGCCTCGATCAGGTGACGGGCGCGAGCCTCGGTGGCGGCTGGATCAGCAAGGCGCTCGACTGGTCGATGACCCGCGGACTTGCCGCCTGAAGGCAGCGGCGTCGAGCGCGGCCGGCTCCCCTGAGGTAGGCGCCGCCGCTGCGTGAGGTGCCTCAGGCTCCCGGATTATCGGCGTCAGGATGAAAAAGCGGCTGACCGTTGAGCCGATAGTTGCCGATATCGCGTTGTCCGACCGGCGAGATCAGGTAGTCGATGAACTTCTGTCCCAGCGCCGCACGGATGTTGGGGTGTTTCGCCGGATTGACCAGGATCACCCCGTACTGATTGAACAGACGCCGATCGCCTTCGACCACGATCTGCAGCTCCGACTTGTTGGCGAAATGCAGCCAGGTGGCGCGATCGGACAGTACATATGCGGCACTAGCCGCAGCGAAGTTCAGTGCGGCCCCCATCCCCTGGCCGATCGATTTGTACCAGCTGCCCTGTGCATGCTCGATGTCCACCCCGGCGGCTTGCCACAGAGAGAGTTCCGCAAGATGGGTCCCCGAGCGGTCCCCTCGGGAGACGAAGGCAGCATGGCGGCTGCTGATGATGCGCAGGGCCTGAGTCACATCAGGCATGCCTGCGACCTGCGCCGGGTCGCTGCGCGGGCCGATCAGCACGAAATCGTTGTACATCACGGGATAGCGCTTCAGACCGTCCCCCTCCGCCACGAACCTCAGTTCGGCGTCCCTGGCATGCACCAGCACGACATCCGCATCGCCCCGGCGACCGGTGTCGAGTGCCTGGCCGGTACCCTGGGCCACCACCCTCACCGTGATACCGGTATTTTTCCGCACCAGCGGCAGCAGGTAATCGAACAGACCCGAGTCCTGGGTAGAGGTGGTTGAGGCGAGCACGATGTACTGCTGCGGCTGAGGAGCGCCCCACGCTGCGGTGGCGACGATCAGCAACAGCACCAGCCGCGCATACTTCAGAGCTTGCATGGATCCTCCGGGTCAGAGCAGCAGTTCGCCCGCCAGGAACCGCTGTGCCACCGATGTCCTGGGCTGGGTGAAAAACTTCATGGCCATGCCGACTTCAATGAGGGTGCCGCGGTGAAGCAGGACAATCTCGCCAGCCAGCCGTCTGGCAGCGTGCAGATCATGCGTCGCCATGACGACTTTCACCCCGCGAGCCGCAGCCTCGTGCACGATATCCTCGACCGCCTTGGCGCTGGCCGGGTCCAGGCTGGCGGTAGGTTCATCCAGAAACAACACGCGCGGATCGCGTGCCAGAGCCCGAGCCAGCGCGAGTCGCTGCTGCTCGCCAGCCGACAGCCGCCTGGCCGCTCGCGAGGCCACAGCCTGCAAGTTGACCCGGAGGAGGAGTTCGTCCGTGCGCGCACTTCGCAGTGACCGCGGCACGCCCGCAGCGGCGAGCGCGTAACGCACATTGTTGCGCGCACTTCGTCGCAACAATACTGGGCGTTGAAATACGATTGCCCGACGCCCGATCCGTGCCGAGCGCCGGCCGCCCCAGGAAATGCTGCCGCTCGAGGGGGCGATCAGGCCCATTGCCACGCGCAGCAACGTGGTCTTGCCCGAACCGTTCGGCCCGAGCACCAGTGTGGGAGGACCGGCAGCGAAACTGAGCGATACCTGATCCAGGATGCGCACGGAACCCACCTCGAGACAGACGTCGGCCAGCTCGATAGGCAGCTCCGAGCTGTCCGCACTCATCCCGCGAGTCGCTCACCCAGGCGGCGAATTCCCCAGGCCAACGTGCTCACCGTGACCACGACCAGCATGAGGACGATGCCCAAACCGATGGCAAGGGAGAGATTGCCCTTGGAGGTTTCCAGCGCGATCGTGGTAGTCATGGTACGGGTATAGCCTGCGATGTTGCCGCCAACGATGATTATCGCGCCCACCTCGGCCGCTGCGCGACCGAATCCCGCCAGCACCGCCGTCACCAGTGAGAAGCGGGCATCCCAGAGCAAGGTGATCACGCGCCGCCACCTGCCTACATCCATGGCGGCGAGCTCCTCACGGTATTCGAGCCAGTAATCCTCAACCGTCTGGCGCGTCAGTGCTGCGATGATGGGCGTGACCAGCAGCGTTTGTGCGATCACCATGGCGGCCGGCGTGAAGAGCAGGCCCCACGATCCCAGTGGACCCGATCGGGACAAAGCCAGATACACCGTGAGCCCGACAACGACGGGTGGCAGTCCCATCAAGGCGTTGAACGACACAATAAGCACCGCGCGCCCTCTGAAGCGCGTCAGTGCCAGGATCGCGCCCAGCGGTGCGCCAAGCAGCGTCGCAAGTAGCGTGGCGCTCAGACTGATGCCCAGAGACAGCCAGACAATTCCGCTCAGCGTCGGATCGGCGCTGGCGATCAGATCCCAGGTGGAGATGTTCTCGGACATCGTGAGCGCTCATCTTAGCTACGCGAGTCGTCACGCAGAAGAGCAGTGAACGTCCGGTCGAGATCGGCGCCGAGTGTTATTCGGTCTGTTTTTCCGTCAGCGCGCAAGCGCGTTGCTGTGCGATGGTGTCGCGCTCCCGTTCGTCCTGAGCTCTGACGAGTTCATAGCGACGTTTCATACGCGCGATCCGGTCTGTGAGGGCGGTCGCCTCCCTGAGGCGTTGTTCCAGCAGCTCGATGTCGGCGTGTTCAGGGAGCGAGCGCAGGCCGGTGACCGCAAAGGCGAGCTGTCTGACCAGCACCAGATCCGCATCGCACTGTTGCCGGATCGCCTCCGCCAGCCCCGGCTGGCCGGTGGCTGCCACGGATTGCCGCACCTGGTTGGCAGCCAGAATGGCAGCCGGTAATGCGCGCAGGTCGTCGTCGACCGCAGTCAACGTGGTTTCCAGCTTCTGGCGCATGCGGCCGGCCATTTCGGCGCGCCGACCGAGCAGACCGTTTGCCCAGCGGACAACAGCTGCCACCGGATTAAAGTTAAATAACATTGCGAAGCTTCGTGCTGCCTCCGGCGCGGAATGCTGCTGCAACCCTCAGCCCCTGTTTATTGCTTTTTTTCTCCGGCTACCCGCCTCGCAGCTTACGCGCGCAGCGGCCAGCTGGCATTGCGGCTTTCCGCAATCGAACCTCCAATGGCCACGCGGGGAGGCAAAATGGCAGGCACGCCTCTGAGCCCTCGATAAACGCGGAGAGGTGGCGACGCGCCCTGATACTGGGCGCGACCGTCATCTACGCGGTAGCAAGGGGTCAACGTGCCCGACATGCCCGCATGCCTTCCTGCGGGACTGCGAAAAGGCCCTGGCCCTATACCGGAGGGCCGGGAGGTTCCGCCGATACAGAAGCCAGAGCGCCGGTGCGGAGGCTCATAAAATCCGTTCAGATCCGCAGCACCAACAAGGATCATCCAGATCCCTTCACTACAACCCGAGAGGTAGCTTGGACATTTGGAGCAGGCGCGCACATAGGAGGAGGTCGCTTGTCACCGTCAGTCCGGGAGTGCCATGTTGTAGGAATCGTGGCCTGATCTTGATCAGTGCACCTTCCGTTAGCCGGCAAGTCGGGTTACGGGCAGCGCACGCCGGGCAAATGCGGCAGCCTTCGGAAGCTAATCCAATCTGGACAGACCCGCTTTCTCACTTTCTCAACGAGCCGAGTTATAAAGATCGAGTGGGGTAATTGCGCAAGAATTGGTCGATCGAATGGGTCAGCGCAGGTCCATTGGCGCAGCTGACGATCGGCAGCGGCCTGCCCCCCCCTCGCCAGGGACTCAAATAGACCGCGGAGGTCCGCAACCACTCGCTCCGGCTCGTCCAATGAGCGAATCGCAATCTCTTCGGACCCGTGGAGCATCTTCAGCATGACGTAGCGACCGCGCGCGGGCGACAGCAGATCTTCAACTGCTGTCAGCTTCCGGGAGTTCAGCCGCCCCAAAAACGAACGCAAATGAGCGATGGCGTGCGGGCACTCATGATCCCAAATGACCGTCATGCCGCCACCGAGCGCTGAATCCTTCCATCGCGCCCCTCATAAAGTGACAGCACGTCTACAGGCATTCTACGTCTAACAGACTATGGCCATCGAACAATCGCGAAGTGAGGCGCGCTCAATCGGACCGGCACCCGTCTCCGCGTCACTTGCTGTAGTAACCCACCCCGAGCACAAAATCTCTCACCCGCTTAACGAAAGTATGCTTCTTTTCAACCTTGTTGGTACTGTAGTTGAGCCACATGTACTCAGTCGAACCCTCGCCTCGAGTTGAAATGAGCTCCATGATGTCCTTGCCAACGGGCTGGCCCGCGGCATCTCTCGTATCGTGTAGCGAGGTTCCTACTAGCGTCGGGGCCGCACTGTGCGCCAAATAGACTCCATCCATGCTTACAGCAAATACATATAAAGGTCCTTTGTGAAACTCTCCGCTGGGGTCGTTGAACGCGCAAAAAGCCTTTGCCGAACCCTCCTTCTCCAGGTAGGCGACCGCTTTGTTGAGCAAGTCTTTAGCCTCTTGGGCACCGGAGCTCTCCGCGGCGAGCGAGGAGCCTGCGACTGTCATCAGGAAAATGGCTGCGGCGCGTGGCAAGATCACCTGGAGTTTCATAGGAGGTCCTCTTGAAGTCCAAAAAAAAGTCTTTGCACGCATCGAACGCAGCGTGCCCAGATGACTCCGACTTCAAAATGACACGGATCTTCCGATGAGTATAGAGTACGTTAGTATCGGTTGATCTCATGCCCATGGGCCCATTGTTGGTATGCGGTCACCATACGGGAAGGATTGATGTCGGTGCCCGCCGGCAAATCCGTCCGATGCTGACAGAAACGCAGAATCAGCGGCGTCTATACCTAAGCCATAGCAGCATTACCGGCGTGCGCGATCTCACATCTCGCAATGATGAGGTCGCGTAAATTAATCGATTGCACCATGATTATGTTGGGTTGCTGATCTTGAGGAGCGTCGAAGCCCCTAATGCGTGACTCGAAAGATGCGCTAGTTCAAACCATCGGTGCGCTCGCCGCCGCGAAAACCCTCAATGACGTGGCGCGTGTAATGCGTGCCAGTGCTCGTCGCCTCGTAGTTTCTGACGGTGTGACCCTTGTGCTCCGGGAAGGTGAGCAGTGTCATTACTTCGACGAGGACGCGATTGCGCCGCTCTGGAAGGGGAGCCGCTTTCCGCTCGCTGCCTGCATCTCGGGTTGGGTCATGCTACATGCACAGATCGCTCTGATTCCCGACATCTACAGCGATCCGAGGATTCCACACGATGCGTACCGACCAACGTTCGTCAGAAGCCTCGCGATGGTACCCGTGCCCCAAGAGAAACCCGTCGCCGCGATTGGCGTCTACTGGGCGGACCGGCATGAAGCTTCATGGAATGAGCAATACACATTACAGACGCTCGCTAACGCGGCGGGCGTAGCGCTCACAAACATGCGGCTTTACGAGGAGTTAGGGCAAGCTGTAGGGCTTTGACGCTCGCTACGCAGAAAACGCACAAGGTGCGGTCACTTCCGCTTGCTGCCACCACTTCTGCAAGGGGCACGTTGAGGTCGTGCTCGCTGGACGGACCTCCGCGCGCGACGCATGGTTGCGGCTAAAAGCCCGTTCCGTGCCGCGCGCGCTTTCCCTTCGTGTGCGACATGGCTGCCTGCACCGCAAACCAAGAACAGCTCGGACCTGCTCCGGACGGGCCTGCATTCAGCCTTGCGCAGGGCGGGCCTGCGGCAAGTACGCTTCCACGACCTGCGGCACTCATTCGCCAAGGGTTATGGGCGGCAGTGGCAACAAAATGAAGACATTGACGGCTGTAAATACCAGCTGAGTAGGGCAAAATAGAGTTAAGTCGTTGATTTAAATACGGCGGAGAGGTGGCAGAGCGGTTGATTGCACCGGTCTTGAAAACCGGAGGCCCTTCACGGGGCTCGTGAGTTCGAATCTCACCCTCTCCGCCACCTGCTCATAAAAAAATGTGCTCCTTTGGAGTAAGTCGGATGAGCGCCTCGGCACTGCCCGCGCGGACGCGGTTGCTGCGGGTCGTGCTGATCATTGCCGCGGTTTTCGCTGCCGTGCAATCGTCGCTGGCTGCGGCACCCTCGCCACCTCCGGGCACGGATGCCGATACCAGCGCCTGGTGGTGGACGACTGCGGCGCTGGCCGACGATGCCATGGAGGGGCGCGACACGGGCTCCGCCGGCTATGAGCGGGCTGCCAGCTATGTCGCCAGGCATTTCCAGCAGGCCGGTCTGCAGCCCGTCGGCGATCAGGACGGCTGGCTGCAATCGTTTCCTCTGGCCGAGGTGAAGGTGGAGGCGGAGGGAGCCGTCGTTCAGGTGAGGCGGCAAGGTGCCGCAGCGATAGATTTTGAGTTTCTGCACGAGATTACCGTGCGGGCTACGGATCGCCTGCCGGCGGTCATCGAAGGTCCCCTCAGCTTTCGGGGCTACTGTTCGGCGGCCGAGCTCGGTGCTGACATGAAAGGCAGAATCGCTGTCTGCTTCGCGACGCGGCGGCAGGGCCTGCCCACCCAGGCCGAGCGGATCAACGCTGCCTCCCGGGCCGGAGCGATCGCGATCATCTGTGTTGATGATCCGGGCTTTACTATTGAGCCTGCGCGCTGGCCGGCAGCCTATGCGCGCTCTGTGCGCATCGCCGCAGATCCGCCGCCAGCGGCAGATGATCTGGCGGTGTTCAGTCTCAGCGGTGCCGGATTCGTCAAGCTGCTCTCCGGAACCGGGCTGAACGCCGCTGAGATACTCGATGCCGGTGCAGCGCAACGGCCGCTGCACAGCCTCGAGATTCCCGGACGCTTGCTGGCGCGCTTGCGGCTGTCGAAGCGAACCTACTCCGCTGCCAATGTCCTGGCTCTGCTGCCCGGAACCGATCCGCAGCTCCAGGATGAAGTGTTGGTTGTGTCAGCTCACCTCGACGGTTACGGGTACGGGGCGCCGGTTGCCGGTGACACGCTCTACCACGGTGCCTTCGACGATGCCGCCTATGTAGCGACATTGATCCGTCTTGCCGAGCAGCGTCATGGCCATGGATTCAGGCGCAGCGTCCTGTTTGGCGCGTTCGCTGGCGAGGAAAAAGGTCTGTTGGGCTCGACATGGTTCGTGCGGCATCCGCCCATGGAGCAGAAGCGCGTGGTGGCAGATATCAACCTCGACATGCTGCGGCCGCTGTTTCCCCTGAAGGCCCTCACCATGCTGGCCCGAGACCGTTCCACACTGGCTGACGCCGCCGAGTCGGTTGCCCAGGCGATGCATATCGAGATCCGTTCTGACCGGGAGCCTGAGCGAGGGCTGCTGCAGCGCGCGGATCACTGGCCCTTTCTGCAGGTGGGCATACCGGCCACCACTTTTGTGTTTGCGTACGATCGGGATAGCGAAGCGGAGCGCCGCTACCGTGAGTGGTACAACATCCGATATCACCGGCCGCAGGATGACATGGGACAGCCCATTGACTTCGTGGCGGCAGCGACCTTCAACCGATTTTTCTACGCGCTTACCGCAAAAGTCGCGGATGCGCCGCAGAAGCCCGTGTTGCGGCAGGCTGCTGCAGCTGCTGCGAATCCCTGAACGTCAAGCCGCCGATGCACAGCGGACCTTTCGACAAGGTGACTTACAAAGCGGTACATGGGGGAGTGCTACGGTGCAGCGTCAAACTGTACCAAGGACAAGCTATGACGAGCTCAAGTGTGAAACGAGAGCTGCGACCGGTCGCCCGGGCGCGCATCGCGACACAGCTGCTGCCGCGAGCGCGACCACGACAGATTCTGGCCGGCTGGGGCTGTGGAAAACTGTGCGACCTTTGCGTCAGGTCGATCACCAGCACAGAGGTTGAGTACGAAATTCACGAGGCGCGTGCTGACTGCGCCGTGACCTATCGCTTTCACGTCACTGCTATCTGGCAGCTCGAATTGCCTGCTGCCTGAAGGGGTTACATGATGCGGCATTCGTTGAGCCGGGCAGAGGCGTACTAGGGCAGGCTCCGACCATACTGTCTGCTGTATAACAGCACGCCAGTCATGAAAGCGATGCGGCGGCGCTCCGGTATGAGCGCCATATAATTGGGCAGATGCGTATCGAGCCAGCTGCCGATCTCCAGGCGCCGGTCCGATGCCCTGATGTGATTGCGCAGCATCCCATGCAGTTCGCGCAACAGCTGCTGCCACTCACTGTCAGTTTTGCGATGCGGCCGTTCGATGCGCTCATCCACAGCAAGCAGAGCGTTTACCAGCTCGAAGCCTGCGGTTGCGTAATCGTAGGCACCGCCGAGCGTGCCGCGATCACACAGGTCGCGAAACCAACCGGGAACACCGTCGCGCACGGGAGCGGCCGCTGCACATTCGCTGCTGCGTGCCTGGTGCAGCGCTGCGCCTGTGACGAACTCAGTCAGGGTTTTCCCGACATGCGCAGCCGCCGCCAGCAGCAGCTCTTTCTCGACAGGATCGATACGCAGCAGGAGCACTTCTGACTTAATGTTATTATTATTAGTCATATTTTCGCAGCCCGCGCCGCTGCAGCGCTGGTAAGAAACCATACGCCGCTGCATTGGCAGCGGCAAGTAGGGGTATGCAGGTGCCACGGTGGCTGTGATTCGCGAGGTGCGCTCTGCCGCAGATCTGGCGCAGATACGTCAATTGATGCGGGAGTACGCCGACGGCCTCGGCAGCAGTCTCGACTATGAAAACTTCGCGGTTGAGCTGCAGGGTCTGCCGGGAGTCTATGCACCCCCGCAAGGCCGCCTGCTGCTCGCCTGGCAGGAATCAGAGGCGCTGGGCTGCGTTGCCTTGCGGCCGTTTGCCCCGGGCATCTGCGAGATGAAGCGTCTCTATGTTCGCTCACGGGCGCGCGGCATGGATGTCGGGCGGCAACTTGCCGAGCGGGTTTGTGCGGAAGGCCGCGCAGCGGGCTACCGGCAGATCTATCTGGACACGCTACCCACCATGCTGCCGGCGCAGCAGCTGTACCGTGCGCTGGGTTTCAGGCCGATCGCCGCGTATTGCTACAATCCGGTTCCGGGGACGCAATATCTCGCGCTGCAACTGTAGCCGATCAGCCTGCAACGGCGCGTGGTAGCAGGTATGCCTCGACTGCCCTCGCCACGGCAAACAGCCGTGCATCATGCAGCGCACTCGCAAACAGACTGAGGCCCACCGGGGCGGAACCGGGGTCGTGACAGGGCAGGGTGATGGCGCAGCCGTCCAGCATGTTGACAATGCTCGTGTTGCGTAACATGAGGCCGTTGATGCGCCAGTAGCCCTCATCAGCAGACAGCTCCGCGAGAGGCGGCGCTATGAGGGGTGTGGTCGGCATCAACACGGCATCAAACGTTGCAATCTGTGATGAGACCGCCTTGATGAAGGCCGCGCGGCGGGCCAGCAGGCTTACGTACTCGGCGGCGCTCATCTCCCGTGCGCGCAGGATGCGCGCGGCCACCCGTGGATCGTACTGGTCTTTATGCTGCGAGAGTTGCTGCTGATGATGCGCCAGTGCCTCCGCGGCACTGATGCCGCCGCGAGCGTTCATGTCAGATAGCTGCTCGAGTGCGGCAATTCTGATGTCAGTGAGTCGTGCTCCCGCTGCGGCGAGCTTCTGCAGCGCGCGACTGTAGCTCGCCGCGACGTGTTGATCGAGTTGCTCGGTAACATAGGCATCGAGAGCAGCCAGGCGCAGCGCGCTCACGGGGTAGGCCGCCGTAGTGGCTTCGACATCCGCGTGGCCTGACATCACGCCATCAAGTATGGCGCAGCAGTCAACGCTGTGCGCGAGCGGACCAATCGAATCCAGCGTGGTCGACAACGGATAAGTGCCAGTTGTCGGGACGCGGCGTGCAGTCGGCTTGTAGCCTACGATGCCGCACAGCGCGGCCGGAATCCGACATGAGCCACCGGTATCCGTACCTATAGCTGCGGCACACAGGTCCGCGGCCACGGATACCGCGGCCCCCGATGAAGATCCGCCGGGGATGCGCTGCGAAGGCCGATCCCACGGGTTGAGCGGCGTGCCGTAGTGAGGGTTGAGGCCAACGCCTGAGAATGCAAACTCGGTCATGTTGGTGCGACCGAGAACGATGAATCCCGCCGCCCGCAGGCGTGCAATGCAGACGGCATCCTCGGAGGCAGGCGGCGCGTTGCGCAGAAGTACAGAACCAGCCAGGGTGGTCTCACCGGCGAGATCAAAGAGATCTTTCACCGAGAGCGGGATGCCGGCATAACGAGGCAGAGCTATTCCGGAGGCGCGCAGCGCATCGTACGCATCGGCTGCACTGCGAGCCTGCGCCGTGTTGAGCCGGATGAAAACCCCGGAACCGTCAACATCACCGGCGCGCTCGAGATAGCGATCCACCAGTGCACGGCTGCTGAGACGACCGGCGCTGAGCGCACCGGCCAGGGATGCCAGGGTCTGCATGCGGCGATTTTAGCTTGTTGAACGATCGATAAATAGTGACGCGCGCCGTTGCAGGCCCTATATTTCCAGATCGAGCCAGGCGGGGGTCTTCATGGCGCGGCATTCCCGATTCGACATTCTGTTCGAGCCGGTCCGGATCGGTCCGGTCACTGCGAAGAATCGTTTTTACGCGGTGCCCCATGCAAGCGGCATGACCAACACGATGCCCAGGATGCGCGCCGGCTTTCGGAGTACCAAGGCGGAGGGAGGCTGGGGCGTCGTCTGTACGGGCTATGTGTCGGTACACCCGAGCGCCGACGATTCGCCGCTGCCATATGCCACGCTGTGGGATGAGAACGACGTCCGCGCGCATGCGCTGATGACTGACGAGGTGCACCGCCACGGCGCGCTGGCCGGCATCGAGCTCTGGCATGGCGGCGGCTCGGTGTCGAACAAGACGAGCCGGCTGCCCCCTTTGTCTCCTTCAGGGGTGTCATGGATGGCCACGCATGTCGGTTTCATGGGCAACCAGCGCTCCCGAGCCATGGATCTGGCCGATGTGCGCAACCTGCTGCGCTGGCAGGCCGAAGCGGCTCGCAAAGCCAGGCGCGCCGGCTTCGACATCATCTACGTGTATGCCGGGATGGGCTATCTGCCCTACGAGTTCCTGCTGCCGGAGTGGAATCAGCGCACCGATGCCTACGGCGGCTCGGTCAGCAATCGGGTGCGCATCGTGCGTGAGTTGCTGGAGGTCACTCGCGACGCAGTGGCAGGAAGTTGCGCGGTGGCCCTGCGCATCAGTCTTGCGGAACTGCGCGCACGACGCAGCGAGAAGGCCGCATCTGAAGCGCATGAGGTGGTGGAGCTGCTCGCCGAGGTGCCCGATCTGTGGGATGTAAAGCTGGATTCCAGCCCGACGGACTGCGCCCCTTCCCGCTTCAGTCCCGAAGCCAGCCACGAGCCGGTGATCGATTTTGTCAGGCAGATCACCCGCAAGCCGGTGGTCGGGGTCGGCCGCTTTACCTCACCGGATACCATGGTGTCGCAGATCCGCCGCGGCGTGTTGGATCTGATCGGCGCGGCACGCCCCTCAATCGCCGATCCGTTCCTGCCTCGCAAGATCGAGGAAGGGCGCGAGCAGGACATCCGCGAGTGTATCGGCTGCAACATCTGCATTTCGAGCTGGCATGACAGCGTGCCGGTGCGCTGTACCCAGAATCCGACCATCGGTGAGGAGTGGCGTCGCGGCTGGCATCCCGAGCGTGTTGCGCCGGCGGGCAGCAGCAGCCGCGTGCTGATCGTCGGTGGGGGTCCGGCCGGCCTGGAATGCGCGCTCACTCTGGGACGGCGCGGTTACCAGGTATCGCTCGCCGAGGCTGCCGACCGCTTCGGTGGCCGGCTGCGTTTCGAGACGCGGTTGCCCGGTCTTGCGACCTGGGGACGCGTGCTCGACTGGAGGCTGGGCCAGCTGCAGCGCCTGGACAACGTCAGTCTGTATGTCGGCAATGAGCTGTCCGTGGAGGACATCCTCGGGCTCGAGCACCAGCGCGTCGTCATCGCAACCGGTGCCCGCTGGACACGCATGTTGTATTCCACGCTCGAACTGCCGGTGAGCGAGCTCGCGGCACCCAATGTCTATACCCCGGATGAGCTCGCCACGGGTGTGCGGCCGGAAGGTCCCGTGGTCGTGTTTGATTTCGACAATTACTACCTGGGCGGCGCGCTGGCGGTGCAGCTCGCCGCGACAAGCTCGGTCAGCTACGTCACGCCCGCGGGCCACGCATCCGCCTGGACCATCATGACCAATGAGCAGCCGCAAGTGCACCGCGCCCTCGCGGCTGCGAACATCGAGCTGCACACCTTGGCGCAGGTGGTTCGCTTCGAGGGCGGCGAGCTTCTCATCGCAAATCTCTTCACCGGTGCCGAGCGCCGTCTCCCTTGCCGCTCCCTGGTCATCGTCGGCGCACGGCTGGCGCGCGACGATTTATACCAGGGGCTTACCGCGCGGGCGGATGATCTGCAGCGAGCCGGTATCCAATCCGTAGACCGCACCGGCGATGCGCTCGCGCCGGGAGCTATCGCCCATGCGATCTATCATGCGCATCGCTTCGCGCGCGAGCTGGATACAGACCCAGGAAAGGACCTCTATCATCGTGATGCGCCGATTGTGGAGAGTGCCCCGTCAATTTACGATCCGGGGCGAGAGGAGCAGCTGGCATGACGGCGATGGTACCCACAGCGTCGATCCCCGGATTAGAGCCGACTCTGCCGTCGGAGTGGTATCGGTCCGCCGACATCTTCCGGATCGAGAAAGAACGCATCTTCTGTCGCGAGTGGATCAGTGCAGCGCGCGAGGAGGAGCTGCCGCATGCCGGCGATCACCGCGTGCTCGATATTCTCGGGGAGAGTGTCCTGCTGGTGCGCAATCGCGAAGGGGCGCTGCGGGCTTTCTACAATGTCTGCCGGCATCGCGGCGCGCGCCTGTGTCGCGAGGATGCCAGTGCGCCGGTCGGGCTCGCGGTGCGCGGCGGGGTGGTGGCTGGCCGCTTGATCCTCTGTCCCTATCATCAGTGGGCCTATGATCTGGACGGTCAGCTGAGTGCCGCGCCACACCTCGCGGACGCTGCAGGCTTCGACAAGAGCCGCGTGCAGCTCTATCCCGTAGCGCTACAGTGCTGGGGCGGCTTCGTGTTCCTCAATCTGACTCCACAGGATGCCGTGCCGCTCGAGCAACAGCTGGGTGAGATCCCCGGGCGCATTCAGCGCTATCCGCTCGCCACGCTGCGGATCGGTCATACGATCCGCTACAGCGTTGCGGCGAACTGGAAGGCCATCTGCGAAAACTACAACGAGTGTTATCACTGCGGCGGTGTACATCCGGAGTTGTGCGCCGTGGTGCCGGCTTTTCGTGATGGCGGTGGGGCAGGGCTCGACTGGCTCGGGGGGATTCCGCACCGTGCGGGGGCTTATACATTTACCGCGAGCGGAACTACGAGCCGGCGTCCTTTTCCTGGCCTCGACGCGGACGAGCGGGTACGTCACAAGGGAGAGGTGATTTACCCCAATCTGTTTCTCAGTCTTGCGTGCGACCACGCCGCGGTGTTCATCCTCCAGCCGCGCAGCGCCGTCCAGACTGACATCATCTGCCACTTTCTGTTCGAGCCGGAGGCGATCAGCGCGCCTGGATTTGATCCGATGGATACCGCCAGCTTCTGGGATATCGTCAACCGCCAGGACTGGGCCATGTGCGAATCGGTGCAGCTTGGCATGAGCAGCCGGGTACATGAGCACGGCTACTATGCCCCCATGGAGGATTACAGCCTCGATATCCGCCGCTACGTGAAAGAGCGGCTGGGCGCGGCAGCGGATCGGCTGATAGCCGCGAAGTGAACAGCCCGGGCGTCACGCCACTGCACTCACTGACCCATCGGGTTCGCTGGCGGATCTTCGCGTTCCTGTTCGCTTTCGGCTTCATCGCCTATGTGCAGCAGAAGGGACTGACGGTCGCCGGCCAGCAGATGATGCCGGCTTTGCAGCTGAATCAGATGCAGATCGGCTGGCTGGAATGGGCTTTCGTGCTCGGTTACGCAACCTGTCAGTTTCCGGGCGGCGTTCTCGGCCAGGCGCTCGGAGCGCGCCGTACGTTCGTCATCATCGGGCTGCTGGCATTCGCCGGAACGATTCTGACCCCACTTGCACCCATCGCGCTCGGCGGCATGGCGCTCTATACGGCGCTCCTGCTGCTGCAGTTGCTGGTTGGCATCGCCCAGGGACCGATCTTCCCCGTGAGTTCCGGGGTCATGGAAGCCTGGTTTCGCCCGGAGCGGTGGCCGCTGATCCAGGGACTGCAGTCGGCGGCGCTGCAGTTCGCGGCGGCGGCTACGCCGCCGCTCGTGGGCTACCTCATGGTCCGCTGGGGTTGGCAGCGGGCGCTGTTCTGGCCGGCGTTGCCGGCACTGCTGGTGGTGGGGCTCTGGGCCTGGTATGGCCGCAACGCACCGGCGGAGCATTCGCGTGTGAGCACCGAGGAACTGCTGGAAATAGGGCGCAGTCATGCGGTCGCGCCCACGCCGCTGACCTGGATACGGCTGCGTCGTCTGCTCAACGATCGCTCCATCCTGTTGCTGACGCTCTCGTATGTCTGCATGAACTATGTTTTCTACCTGATCTCGAACTGGTGTTTCCTGTACCTGGTGCAGGAGCGACATTTCAACGTGTTGGAGAGCAGCTGGCTTGCGACTCTGCCGCCGCTCGCAGCCGGGGTGGGCGCAGGGCTCGGAGGCCCGCTCGTAACGCGCGCTTGCGGCAAATATGGCGAGCGTCGCGGCTTCCAGCTCGTGCCCATGGTCGCACTGCCCACGACCGGCATTCTGCTCTTAATCACGATACATCTGGCTAACCCCTATGCCGCGGTTGGCGCGCTCGCACTGGCGTATCTCGTCGTTGAGTTGAGCGAAGGTCCCTTCTGGGCGGCCTCGATGCAGCTCGGCCGTCGTGACGCCATGGCGGCGGGCGGCATACTCAACACCGGCGGCAACGGTGGCGGGCTGATCGGCATTCCGATCGTTGCGTATCTGTCCGGGCATGGCCATTGGTCGGCTGCGTTTGTAATCGGCGCCGCAAGCGCGCTGCTCGGCGCCCTGGCGTGGCTGGGAATCGATGCCTCCCGAGCAGTCAGCGACGAGGCCCCTGCCGCACTGCCGCTCGGCCAGCCACAGGAAATCTGAATGGCCTGGCATCAAGCGGTCCTGCTCGTGGCGCTGGCGCTGCCTCTCACGGTCGCACGAGCGGGTGTCAGGTCCACCGCTCCCATGCCGGTGCCGCCTGGAAATGCCGCGACTGCTGCGCAGACGCTGCGCGTTGGGACGCTGACGCTGCAACGCTGTTCAACACCTGCCCCCTGGTGTGGCTCGCTGGACCGGCCACTGGATCCGACAGGGCGCCTGCCGGATCGCATTCAGATCTACTTCGAATTTTATCCGCATACGGCGCCGGGGCGCGCGCAGGGTACGCTCGTCGCCAGCGAGGGGGGGCCGGGGTATCCGGCCACGGAATCGCGCCAGGAGTATCTGGCGCTGTACGCTCCATTGCGGGCAACCCGCGATGTTCTGCTCATGGACAATCGCGGTGCCGGGCGTTCGGCGCCGATCGATTGCAGACCACTGCAGACCGACCCCGCCATCACCGAGGAGAACATCGGGGCCTGCGCAGCGCAGCTGGGCGAGCGTGCCGCTCTCTACAGTGATGCGATGGCGACTGACGATCTGGCGGCGCTGTTGGATGCGTTGCAGCTCGGGCCGATTGATCTGTACGGTGACTCCTCGGGCACTTTCTTCGCCCAGATGTTTGCTGTGCGCCACGCCAGGCGCGTGCGCTCCCTGGTTCTGGACGGTGCGTATCCGCTCAATGCGCAGGGCTACGCGTGGTATCCCAACTACGCACCTGCGATGCGGTCCAAGTTCAACCTGGCCTGCGAGCGCTCCGCTGCCTGCCGCGATTTGCCCGGTACTGCATTGGAACGGCTGGAACGCCTGCTGCAGAGCCTGCGCCGCAACCCGTTCGAGGCCACAGCGGCTGCGGGCAACGGCCAGCCTGTGCACTTCGAGGCTAATGCAACGCAGCTGGCGATCGTGATGTTTGGCAGCTCGCCGGCCTATACGAGCTTGCGCGAGCTGGATGCGGCGGCCCGCGCGTTCATTGATGGAGACCGCTTACCCCTGCTGCGTCTGATGGCGGAGACGCAGGTCAGTGTCGACTCGCGCGATGCGACTCGCTCGCCGGCGCAGTTCAGCGCAGGGCTTGCGGCGGTTGTGATGTGTCACGATGCGCCGCAGATTTATGACATGAGCGAGCCGGTAGCGGTGCGTATCACTCACCGCGATGCGCTCATTGCGCAGCGCGAACGGCTGCAGCCGCAGTTGTACGCGCCGTTCACGTTTGCCGAATACCGGCGCATGCCGCTGGATTACGCATTTCTGGACGAATGTGCCCGCTGGCCGCGGATGCCGCCCGGTGGCAGCGGCTCGCCGCAGGATGTGCAGCGCATGCCCATCCCCGACGTTACGACGCTGGTCATTTCCGGAGACCTCGACAACATGACGCCCGTCGCTGACGGTGCGCTCGCCGCCGCGAAATTTGCCCGGGGCGTACAAGTCGTCGTTCCGAACGGGCTGCATGTGAATGCGTTGCCTCACGCACGCAGCGGGTGCCCTGCACAGATCGCGCGTCACTTCATAGCCACCGGTCAGACCGGTGAAACGGGCTGCCTCCAGGACATTCCCGAGATTCGTCTGCTTCCTCAATTCGCTCGCCACTTCGATCAGTTGCCACCTGCAACCGCGGTTACCGGCAACAGCGCGAATGAGACGCAGCTACGCGCGGCCTCGGCCGCAGTGCTGACGATCGCAGACGTCATTGATCGGCTCGGTGTCAACACGTCGGGCCGCGGTGTGGGACTGCGAGGTGGATCGTTTAGCCTTGCACGACCGGAGCCACAAGCCGGTGGGGCGCTGGTGACGGATGGCGCCAGCTATCACATTACTTTGCGGGAGGTGCGCTGGACCGAGGATCTGCGCGTGTCCGGTGAAGTTGACTGGCCCGGGCGCAGCGGAGCGGGGCATGCAGAGCTGCAGCTGCGAGGAGCGCCGGCGGCTTCCGGTTCGTTGCAAATCCGCTGGTCGGAGGGCCTGGCACAGGCCGAAGCCAGCATCAACGGACAGCTGGGAGGGGCGCAGGTGGCGGCAGCCGCGGCCGCTCCCTGAGCCATACTACTTCTACCGTACAGAAAAGCAGGGGGAAAACCATGTCAGGCTTGAAAAGTTCGCAGGTGTTTGACGAAGCTGCCTGCTATCGCTGTCGGGAAGATTTCCCCTCTCTGCGGCGCACCTTCGGCGGCCAGCCGGTGGCGTTTCTCGATGGCCCGGGCGGTACGCAGGTGCCGGATGCGGTCATCGAGGCGATTGCCGACAGCTATCGACGTCATAACGTCAACACCCATGGAAACTTCCCGCCTTCGCAGGAGCTGGACGAGGCGGTGCTGGGCGCGCGCGCGGCGATCGCGGAATTTCTCGGCGCCAGCGGCCCGGAGCGGATTTCCCTGGGTCAGAACATGACCACGCTGGCTTTCGCGCTCTCACGAGCCCTCAGCCGGCAGCTGCGTAACGGCGACGAGGTGCTGATCACGCAGCTGGATCATGAGGCCAACCGGGGACCGTGGCAGTTGCTGGAGCAGCAGGGCGTCCTGGTGCGAGAGGTGCCTTTGCTGCCCACCGGCCGGTTGGATTACGAGGCTCTGCGGGGGCTCATCACGCCTCGGACGCGAGTGCTGGCGCTCGGCTGCTCTTCCAACGCCATCGGCACGGTGAACGATCTGCGGCTGGCACGCAAGCTGACGCATGCCGCCGGCGCGCTACTGATCCTCGATGCCGTCCACTATGCGCCGCATTTTCCCGTCGACGTCGCGGAGCTCGACCCGGACTTCTTCTTGTGCTCGGCCTACAAGTTCTACGGGCCGCATGTGGGGATTCTGTATTCCCGAGCCGGTGCGCTGGAGGCACTGCGCACCGACAAGCTCGTCGTCCAGGAGGACGAGGCACCGTACCGAATTGAGACCGGTACGTTGAATCATCCGGCCATCGAGGGCGTGGCGGCGGCTGTGAACTATCTGGCGCAATTCGGCCGGGGCAGCACACGGCGCGAAGCGCTGCTAGCCGCCATGACAGGCATCGCGGCGTATGAGCACGAAGTCGCCGGCTCTCTCTGGTCGGCGCTCGGTGCAATTCGTGGAGTGCGTCTGTGGGGTGAGGGCTTCGAGAAGCGCGAGCGTGCCCCGACCGTCTCGTTCACTCTCGACGGTCACGAGGCCACAGACATTGCTCGTGCGCTCGGGAAGGTCGGCATCTGTGTATGGGACGGCAACTTCTACGCACCCCGGCCGGTCAGCATCCTCAAGGTGCCCGGCGCCGCTTTGGTCCGGGTTGGATTTTCAATGTACAACACGCGCGAGGAGGCAGCGCGCCTGATCAGGGTGATCGAAGCCCTGGCGCACAAGTGATGATCCGGCCCGAACCGCAGCCCGTGCAGCCGGCGGCGCGCTTTGCGGCGTCGCCACGTGAGCCGCGGCAATAACCCGGCGAGCTCCGCCAACCTGGAGCCTAGGCGGCTTGATACCGGCGCGAGCCGGCCCAATATCGCGACGACCCGCAACTTACAGGAGAGGGTAGTGTCCAGCCGCTCAGGCGAGTCTCCCGCCGTCCGCCAAGTCGTTCGCACCGTCCAGGGCATGCCAACTTCGGATGGCGCCGGCGTCAAACTGCGCCGCGTCATTGGCCAACCCCAGCTTCCGGAGCTGGATCCGTTCCTGCTCCTGGACGAATTCGGCACCGATCGTCCCGGTGACTACATCGCCGGCTTTCCGTCGCATCCACACCGCGGCTTTGAAACGGTCACTTACATGCTCGATGGGCGCATGCGTCATCGCGACAATCACGGTCATGAAGGCGTCCTCGTCCCCGGCAGTGTGCAGTGGATGACCGCCGGGCGTGGCATCGTGCATTCCGAGATGCCCGAGCAGGAGGAGGGCGCGATGCGCGGCTTCCAGCTCTGGCTGAACCTGCCGGCTCGCGACAAGATGAGCGCGCCGAAGTACCAGGAATTCGGTCCCGATCGCATACCGGTAGCGACTCCCGCGCCGGGTGTCGATGTGAAAGTCATTGCCGGTACCGTTGGCACGGTGACCGGACCTATCTTGCAGCCTGCGACCGAGCCGACCTATCTGGATGTCGGGCTGCAGGCAGGCGTCACGTTCCAACACGAGCTGCCGCCTGACCAGGCGGCGTTTCTGTACGTCTACGAAGGCGCGGTGCGCGTCGGTGATCCGCAGACTGGCTCGAGCGTCACGGCCGGTCATCTGGCGGTGCTCGGCGAGGGCGAGACACTCATTCTGAGCGGCACGGCCAAGCAGTCGCGGCTGATTGTCGTGGCCGGACGGCCGCTGCGCGAGACGGTGGAGCGCTATGGACCGTTCGTCATGAATACGCGCGCCGAGATTCTGCAGGCGATCAGCGACTTCCAGAGCGGCCGATTCTGAGCAGCACATTGCGGCGGCCGCCCGGACCCCCGCGTCCGCGCGGCCGCCGGCGGTTTGCGCCGTAGCTGTACGCTGCAGCAAGCTTCCCGTAGTCTCGGTGCCCGTGAAGACGATCCGACCCTCGCTCCTTATAACGCTGCTGGGGCTGTGTTCGATGGCGGCTGCCGGGGATGCGACTGGCGAGCGAGCCACGGGCGTGGTGGAGCAGCCGTGTGCAGCTTACGATCCGCAGCGCGATGACTGGGCGGGTTTGTGCCACTACCAGACAGAGAACAGCACCGTGCATCACGCCGGCCCCATCCGCGTGGTTTTCCTGGGCGACTCCATCACCGAGTACTGGAAGACGACGCATCCTGATTTCTTCACCGAGGGCTATGTCGACCGTGGCGTTTCAGGCCAGACCACGGCGCAGATGTTGGTGCGGTTCCGCCAGGATGTCATCGCGCTTAAGCCGCAGGTGGTGCACATCCTCGGCGGCACCAACGACTTCGCCGGAAACGGCGGACCCACCTCGATGGAGGCGGTGCGCAACAACATCATCTCGATGGTAGAGCTTGCCAAAGCCAACGACATCCGGGTGGTTCTCGGCTCGGTGCCGCCGGCCGGAGCCTTCCCGTGGCGTCCCGGCGTCTTGGATCCGGCACCGCAGATCGTCGAGTTCAACCGCTGGCTGCGCCGCTTCGCGCACGAGCGTGGTCTGGTTTATGTCGATTATCACGCAGTCCTGGCCGATGAGCGTGACGCTATGAAGCGGACCTTCGCGAGCGATGGTGTGCACCCCAACAGTGAAGCCTATGGCGTCATGGAGCCGCTCGCGCGCCGCGCGATCCAGCAGGCTATGGTGCCGGGTGAAGCGGCTAAGGCGGGCGCTGCTGCGCGCCGTAACCGAGTTCCCGGCAAAGATATCACCGGCAAGGGCTGAGCGGATGCTGTTCCAACACATGCAGGTCGGACAGCGGCTCGAGTCGGGTCCGCGCCGCGTGACGCAGGAGGAGATCATCGCGTTCGCGTCGCGCTATGACCCGCAGTTTTTCCACATCGATGCCGCACGCGCCCGGGAGAGCCGCTGGAAAGGGTTGATAGCCAGCGGCTGGATGACCTGTGCGGTTGCGATGGAAATGGCGGTCAAGCTCATCCTCGCTGAGTCCGAATCCATCGGCTCCCCCGGGGTGGACCAGCTGAGGTGGGTAAATCCGGTACGACCGGGTGATGAGTTAATCCTGCGCGTTGAATTTCTGGAAAAACGCCTCGCACGCAACGGTGTCACCGGGGTGATCCGTTCGCGTTGGGTGCTGAGCAACCAGCAGCAGCTGACCGTGCTCGAGATGACCGCGATCAGTCTGTTCGATATCGGTACGACGGCCCGCGACCCCGCAGGCCGTGGTCCCCCAATCCAGGTAGACTGACCCCGGCGGGGTTCGACCCGGCGTTTCCGCGCAAGTCCACGGCGCAAATTGACCAGTCGCCTTCCCGGGTCACTCCCATAATCAACGCGGGTGTTCCCGTTGCGGCATTTACCGGGGGAGATTGTCTATGGAGGAGCAGCTGGGTCAGGCCTCGCGAAGACACCGCGCCGGCGGGCGCGAAGCCAAGAGAGCCGCCCGTACGGCGCGCAGCGTGTCCTTCGTCCCATACATCACCCGCAAGATCCCCTACTACGAGGTGCTCACGACCGAGGGCCTCGAGCTGATGGAGCACAATGCCGATACGATTCTGGAGGAGATCGGCATTGACTTCCGCGACGATCCCGAGGCCCTGCAGCTGTTCAGGCAGGCCGGCGCGGATGTTCGCGGCGAGCGGGTACATTTCCCCCGTGGCATGTGCCGCAAGATCGTCAGCAGCTCCGCGCCCCGGGAATTCACGCAGCATGCGCGCAATCCCGCCCGCTCGGTCATCATCGGCGGCAATCGCACGGTGTTTGCCCCAGCGTATGGCTCGCCGTTCGTGCGCAACCTCGATGAAGGCCGTCGCTACGCGAAGATCGAGGATTTCCGCAATTTCGTGAAGCTGGCTTACCTGGCCAACTCGCTGCATCACTCCGGCGGCACCATCTGCGAGCCGGTCGATCTGCCGGTCAATAAGCGGCACTTCGACATGGTGTACTCGCATATCAAGTACAGCGATAAGCCTTTCATGGGCTCCGTGACGCATCCGGAGCGGGCACAGGACACGGTCGAGATGACTCGCATCCTGTTTGGCGACGAATTCCTCGATGCGACCAGCGGTAAGCCGAAGACCTGCATCATCAGCCTGATCAATGCGAATTCACCGCTCACCTTCGATGCGACGATGCTGGGCGCTCTGAAGACCTACGCGCGCGCCAACCAAGCCACCATCGTCACGCCGTTCATTCTTGCCGGCGCCATGTCGCCGGTGACCGTCGCCGGCACGGTCGCCCAGACTTTGGCCGAATCGCTCGCCGGCATGACGCTCGCCCAGCTCATCAATCCGGGTGCGCCCGTGGTGATGGGCAGCTTCGCTTCCTCGCTGTCGATGCAATCCGGCGCGCCCACCTTCGGCACGCCGGAGCCTGCGCTGGTGCTGTACTCCATGGCGGCGCTGGCGCGGCGGCTGGGTGTGCCATTTCGCTCCGGCGGCGGCTTGTGCGCCTCCAAGATCGCCGATGCGCAGGCCGCCTATGAATCGGCCGCTACCATGCTTCCTACGGTACTGGCCGGAGTCAACTTCGTGCTGCATACCGCCGGCTGGCTGGAAGGCGGCCTGTCCATGGGTTACGAGAAGTTCATGATGGATGCGGACCAGGCCGGCATGATGCACACCCTGCTCGCCGGCGTGGATCTGACGGACAACGGCCAGGCACTGGATGCCATCCGTGAGGTCGGTCCGGGCAAGCACTTTCTCGGCTGCAGTCACACGCAGGCCAATTTTCAGACGGCGTTCTACCGCTCGCCCCTGGCGGACAACAACAGCTTCGAGCAATGGGAGGCAGAGGGCGGCGCCGACATGAACAAGCGCGCCAATGCGCTGTGGAAAAAGCAGCTGGCCGAATACGAGGCGCCTGCGCTGGATCCGGCCGTGGATGAGGCGCTGCTCGATTTCATCAACCGCCGCAAAGGCTCCTTCGCCGATTCCAACGTCTGAGTCACGCGCAACTCAAACGAGCCGCGTCGCCTGAACGAATCGCGCGCCTAGACGAACCACGCAGCCCGCTGGCTTTCAGCCGGGCCGCCGCCGCCGCGATCCCGAAGTCCGCGGTGGGCTCGCCTTGGGCGGCGGCATGTCCACGACTTTGCGCAGATGTTCAAACGGTGCGGTGGAATGCGGAATACCCATCGCCTGGACGAAATGCTCCTGGAACCGCGGCTCGATGGCGGTCTCGATCTTCTCCACCCGACGCACGAGCTGCTCGATGGTACGGCGGGAGGTGTTGTCCAACAGCGCAATCCGCGCGCCACTGCCTGCCGCATTGCCGGCCGAGCCGACTTTGGTCAGGTCGCAATCCGGGATCATGCCGAGCAGCATGGCGTATTTGACATCGATGTGACTGCCGAAGGCGCCGGCCAGACGAATCCGGTCGACATGCTCCACTCCCAGGTGCTGCATCAGCAGCCGGATGCCGGCATACAGCGCAGCTTTGGCGAGCTGGATGGCACGCACGTCATTCTGGGTAATGTGTAGTGTCACCGCGCCGCGATGCAGGACGTAGCTGAAGGTTCTGCCGGCAGGAACGACACGGTCGCTGCGCGCTGCGAGCGCGCCATCGACCACACCGTCCTGGTTGATGATGCCGCTCAGATACATCTCGGCAATCACTTCGATAATTCCTGAGCCGCAGATGCCGGTTATGCCCGTCTCGGCGACGGCCGCCTCGAAGCCCGGCTCATCGGACCAGAGCTCGCAGCCAATGACTTTGACGCGGGCGCCGAGCGTGGTGCGGTCGATACGCACCCGCTCGATCGCACCGGGCGCCGCGCGCTGTCCACAACTGATCTGCGCACCCTCGAACGCAGGCCCGGTGGGACTCGAGCAGGCCAGCAGGCGTTGCCGGTTACCGAGCACGATCTCCGCGTTGGTTCCAACATCCACCAGCAGTGTCAGCTCGTCTGCAAGGTCCGGACGTTCCGCGAGGATCATGCCAGCGGCGTCCGCTCCTACATGGCCCGCAATACACGGCAGCACGTAGGTGCGCGCGTTCGGATGCAGCCGCAGGCCGATCTCGGATGCCCAGATCGTCACCGCGCCATCGGTGGAGAGTGCAAAGGGTGCGCCACCTAGCTCCACCGGGTCGATGCCGAGGAACAGGTGATGCATGATGGGATTGCCGACGAGGGTGATTTCGAGGATCTCCTGCACGCTGATGCCGGCCTGCTGCGCCACTTCTGTCGCGAGCGTGTTCAGCGCGGCATGCACCGCCGCCGTCATCTGCTGCGAGCCACCCGGGTTCATCATGGCATAGGAGACGCGGCTCATCAGATCCTCACCGAAGCGGATCTGCGGGTTCATGAGTCCGCTGGAGGCGACCACTTCGCCGGACTCGAGGTTGCACAGATGAGCTGCGATGGTGGTCGAGCCGACATCGACCGCAAGCCCGTACACATCCTCGTGCAGGCCGGGCCACACGGCGATGATGCCGGAGCCAGCATGCACAGCCGCCGTGACTTTCCAGTCCCCGGCACGCAGCGCGGTCTGCAGACTCTGCAGGACGCGCAGGTCGCAATCCAGATCGCGCAGACCCCATTCCTTCTCGAGTGCACCGGCTAGCCGCTGCAGATCGCCAGCAGGGTCGTGCATGTCAGGCGGCTGCACCTCGACATAGTGCAGCCGTACCACCGGGTCCAGCGTGATGACACGCGCGTCGGCGGCTTTGCGTACGACCTGTCGGTGCACCTGACTGCTGGGCGGCACATCGACGACGAGATCGCCCTCGATCAGGGCCTGGCAGGACAGTCGGTGGCCGCTCGCAAGCGGGCGGCGCCGGGCGAATTGCTGTTCCGCAGCGCTCACTTCCGAGAGATTGCCGGCACGAGAGTTGACGCCATGCTTGGCAAAGTCGCCTTCCATGACGAGCACCTGACATCGGCCGCACAGGGCACGGCCGCCACACACCGAATCGACATCTACGCCCAGGGTACGGGCTGCCTGCAGCAGCGCCGTACCGCGCGGGAAGCGGCCGCGCTTGCCCGAGGGAGTAAAGACTACGAGTGCATCGTTCATGCGGACGGGGCGGGGCGTCGACGGTGTCCGCCTTCGCGGCGGCCACGCGCGCCGCCTTCGGCTGCGGCCGGCGCTACTCCGCCACCGGCTGCCAGGGTGGGCGCTTCACGGAAACGCCGGATCCAGCGAGCGCAATCCGGATCATGTCCCATCATGACGTCAGCGCCCATGCACGCCTTGACGATCTCGGTATGCATCGGATTCATGATCGCCGAGGTCATGCCGGCACCAATCGCTATGCTCAGGAACACGGCACTGATGCCCTCGCGCGCAGGCAGTCCGAAGCTGATGTTGGACGCCCCGCAGGTCGTGTTGACCTTGAGCTCGGTGCGCAAGCGGCGCACGAGCTGCATGACCTGCACGCCAGCCTGATTGATGGCACCTACCGGCATCACCAGCGGGTCGACCACCACATCGCTGTGATGGATACCGTGGTCCGCCGCGCGCTGCACGATTTTCTTCGCAACCTCGAAGCGCACGTTCGGATCCTCGGAGATGCCGGTCTCATCATTGGAGATGGCCACGACCGCCGCGCCATACTTCTTGACCAGCGGCAGTACCGACTCGAGACGCTCTTCCTCACCGGTGACGGAGTTGACCAGCGGCTTGCCCTTGTAGACGGCAAGGCCCGCTTCGAGCGCCGCAACGATCGAGGAATCGATGGACAGGGGGACGTCGGTGATCGACTGCACGAGCTGCACGGCTTTCGCCAGAATCGCCGGCTCGTCGGCCAGCGGAATACCGGCATTCACATCCAGCATCTGGGCGCCCGCGGCGACCTGCGCACGCGTATCGGACTCCACGCGGCTGAAGTCTCCTGCGGCCATTTCCGCGGCGAGGATCTTGCGTCCGGTGGGGTTGATGCGCTCGCCGATCATGACGAAAGGTCGCTCGAAGCCAATGACGACCTCGCGGGTGGCGGAGCTGATGATGGTGTCGGTCATGCGGGAATCCTGTTGAGGTTTGTCGGATTGTCACGTCCCGGGTACCAGGGGATGCGGCCTCCCAGAACCCCGGAACGGTCGATGATTTCGGCGACGCTTTCTTCCTGGCGATAGGCCATGAGGTGGATACCGGCCACCCCGCGCAGCGTGCGGATCTCCTGCACCAGGTCGATGCATAGCTGGCGGCCTTCGCGCGCGGCATCGCGGGCGCCGGCCATGCGTTTGATGATCTCATCGGGGATGTGCAGCCCGGGTACATGGGTGCGCATCCATTCTGCGGCCTTGGCCGAGCGCAGCGGGCCGACACCGACCAGAATGAAAATCTCCCCGAGCAGACCCAGGTCCTCAACCTGTGTCAGGAACTGCCGCAGCAGCGGCACGTCATAACAGTATTGCGTTTGAATGAACTGCGCCCCGGCAGCGATTTTCTTGGCCAGGCGCTGGGCGCGCCATTGCAGCGGCTGGGTGAACGGATTCTCCGCCGCGCCGAGCAGTACCCGCGGCGCGTAGGTGATCTTGCGACCACTCAGGAAACGGTGCTCGTCGCGCAGGGTGCGCGCGGTGGCGAGCAGCGAGAGTGAGTCGAGATCAAACACCGGCAGCGCCTGGGGATGATCACCCGCCTGTACACCATCGCCCGACAGGCACAGCAGGTTGCAAACTCCCATGGCCGCGCCGCCCAGAATGTCTCCCTGGATGGCGATGCGATTGCGGTCGCGACAGGAGATCTGCATCACCGGTGCATAGCCCATCCGGGTGAGCAGGGCGCAAACGGCCAGGCTCGACATGTGACAGTTGGCGCCGCTGCCGTCGGTCGCATTGATGGCATCGACGTAGCGATCAAAGATCCGGGCGCGTGCGAAGACTTCTTCCGGATCCGCGGAGTCGGGCGGTGCGAGCTCGGTGGTGACCGCAAACTGCCCGGCACGCAGCACACGCTCGAACCTTCCGGGTGAGGTGTGTCCCGGCAGGATGGGAAGGGGATAGCCGGGGACGGGTTCGTCCTCGAAGTTCATGCGTTTTCCCCGTTGCGCAGGCGCGCGACCCGCAGCCAGGAGGAGCGCCCCTGCAGGCGGCGGTCTACGGCCGGCTGCACCTGCTCGAGAGCCACGCGACCGCCCGGAATACGCGCGCTGCCGGTAACCGCGTCCACCCAGACGCATTGCATTTCCGGACGAACCTCGCAGCGTCCGTTGGTGCGCACCCCACCACACGGTCCATTGCGCAGATTCTTCGGACAGTTCATCGGACAGGACATGCCGGTTGAGCTCAGGACACACTGGCCGCACATGCGGCAGTCAAACAGCAGTCCCTTCACCACACGTTCGGTGGCGGCGACCGGCCGCTCGAGGCGCTCGTACCCGAGCCTGCTCCAGAGCGGATGCAGCCGTACCAGCAACGCCTCGAAGCCCTTGTAGAAGGCATTCAAGCCGCGGGCATGGCGCACCGACCAGCGGCGCAGGGCGTACATCAATGACCTGTTGGTTCGGCGGATGGCGGCGCGCCGCCGCCCGCTGCAGCGGCCGCCTGCTCCAAGCCTTTGGCTTTGATCAGACGTTCGAGGTCGGCGTCGGAATAACGCGCTTCGAGGTCCGCGGCGAGTGCGGCTACGGCGGCCTCGATATTGTCATCGCAGGGCGCAGGCTCGCTGCGTTTCCAGTCGGCCAGGTATGCATCCGAGCTGCCGCGGCCGGCGCGCATGGCGGCCCGGTCCACGGCCTCCTGAAAGCGCGCCGACAGTTGCACCTTGGCCGTAATGCGACCCCGGCGGCCCACCACCTGCGCGGGGATGTCGCGCCAGGAAATGACGCTCAATGTTGCCATGTGGCGCCAGCGGGCGATGAGATGAAGGCGCTGAGGGTGGACCCCAGCTCGCCGTAACCGGTTTCCCGGTAGAGGAATTCGAGACCAAGGCGAGCGGCGATTGCGCGCGCCGCATCGATGGCACGCGGCTCGGGCGCCTGCGCGAGGTACACGAGGCGCCGATAGTTGCCGAAATACTGCGGCAGCAACTCCGGATGGCGGTCGAGACCCAGCCCCTGGATGACCAGCCGCTCGAAATGTCGCAGCAGGAAATCGGTCAGGTAGAAGGTGCCCGGCTCTGCTTCGTGCAACTCGGCAAAGTCGCTGCGGCCGGCGAAGAACTCGTAACAATGCGCTCCGGGCAGCCGCTGCACCTGTTCCTCAGCGAGCAGCGCATCCAGCTGTCCACCGGTGCCGCAGTCGGCATAGGCGACGAAGATCTGCTCATAGCTCGCGCGCTGTCTGCGAATCTGCTCGCGCACCGCGGGCACGATGCGCTCAGGGCGGTTGTGCAGCTCCGGCGGCAGGCACTGCACATCCACTGCCGACCAGTGATTCAGCCGGCGCAGCGCGGCGATCTCGCGCGCGAGCGCACCGCAGGCAATGATCAGGACGCGTGCTGGCTTGTCCACACCGAGCTCGCATCAGTGGGCGCGCGCCGCACGCCGGGCGGCCAGCAGCCCCTTGGCGGTCTCAACGGCGATGGCCGCATCGCGGCAGTAGGCGTCCGCTCCGACGGCCTTGCCGAATTCCTCATTGAGCGGCGCACCGCCGACCAGCACGATGTAGTCGTTGCGAATCCCCTTGTCCTTCATCGTGTCGATCACGACTTTCATGTACGGCATGGTCGTGGTCAGCAGCGCCGACATGCCCAGGATGTCCGGCTTGTGCTGCTCGAGTGCCGCCAGGTACTTCTCCACCGGATTGTTGATACCGAGATCGATGACCTCGAAGCCTGCACCCTCGAGCATCATGGACACGAGGTTTTTGCCGATGTCGTGGATGTCGCCCTTGACCGTACCGATGACGATCTTGCCGATTGGCTCCACGCCGGTCTCTGCAAGCAGCGGGCGCAGGATCTCCATGCCGCCCTTCATGGAGTTGGCCGCCAGCAGCACCTCGGGCACGAACAGGATGCCGTCGCGGAAATCGATGCCGACGATACGCATGCCTTCGACAAGCGCATCGTTCAGTACCTTCTCCGCACTCCAACCGCGCTCGAGGAAGATGCGGGTGGCATCCTCGACCTCGCTCTTCAGACCGTTGTACAGATCGTCATGAATCTGTTCGGTCAACTCCTGATCGTTCAGGTCGCGTAAATTGAACTCGGCCTCGGGCCCGTCTGCCATGCTCAATCTCCAGGTACGTCGCCGCGATGGTATGTGGGGGGTTGTTCCTGCAGTGGTTGCTTCGCGACCACGGCGTGCCCGCCGGCGACATGCCGCGTCGGCCGGATCAGGCGCTCGGCGCTCGGCGGACAGCCGAACTGGGCGCGATAGCAGCGGGAGAAATGCGGCGGCGACTGGAAGCCGCAGGCCGTCGTTATGTCTATTATCGGCATCGAGGTTTGCAACAGCAGCTCCCGGGCGCGCCGCAGACGCAGCTGCAGGTAATAACGGTTCGGTACGCAGCTCAGGTGTCGTTTGAAGAGCCGCTCGATCTGTCGTCGTGACAGCTCAGTCGCCGCGGCAATCTCATCGAGCGACAGCGGCTTCTCGATGTTCTGTTCCATGATCTGCGCGACCCGGATGAGGGTCTCGTGGCTGACGCCGATCTGTGCACGCAGCGGCACGTACTGCCGGTCGCGGTCGTTGCGCACCCGGTCGAGGATGAACTGCTCGGAAATCAACTGCGAGATGCGCGCGCCGTGCCGGGCTTTCACCAGATTGAGCATCAGGTCCAGCGGCGCGATGCCGCCGGAGCAGGTAAAACGGTCGCGATCGATGGTGAACAGCTGGTCGTTCAGCAGGATGCGCGGGAACTCTTCGCGCAGCGCGGAGAGATTCTCCCAGTGGATACTGGCGCGATACTTATCCAACAGCCCGGCTCTGGCGAGGGCATAACCGCCCGTGCACAGGGCGCCAAGCGGCACACGGCGCTCGGCAAAGCGCCGCAAGGCCGCGGACAGCTGTGGGCTGACCGCCGACTGTACCTCGACGCCGCCACATACGAAGAGGATGTCAACCGATTTGATGGTGCTCAGGGCGACCGTGGGTGAGAGCTGCAGTCCGTTACTTGCCTCGGTGGCACTCCCATCCAGACTGGCGATACACCATTCGTACACCGGTTTGCCGGTCTGGATGTTGGCCATGCGCAACGGCTCGACTGCGCTGGTGAGCGCGATCATGGAATAGCGCGGCAACGTCAGGAATGCAAAGCGGCTCTTGGTATCGGGCACGGCTGCCCATGATACTCCTGGTTATCTATTTGCGACATCCGCCTATCCGGGCTGTGCGCTGGCTCACGGTGCCGGCGCAAGGCTCTCATCGACCCACTCGATCCAATGTCGCACCGGCACCGTGGTGGCTTGCTGCAGGTGAGCGATGCAGCCGATGTTGGCGGACAGCACCATTTGCGGTTGTGCCTCGAGCAGGCACGCCAGCTTGCGCGCCCGCAGGGTCGCTGACAGCTGCGGCTGCAGCAGCGAGTAGGTGCCCGCCGAGCCGCAACACAGGTGGCCGTCGGCCACCGGGACCAACTCGGCGCCGAGACGCTGTAACAGCTTTTCCACCTCGCCGCGTATCCCGAGGCCGTGCTGCAGGGTGCACGGCGAATGGAAGGCGATCTTCATCGGCGGCTTCGGGGCCACGCCGACGGGTATCGTGGCCGCGCTGACGGGTACCGTAGCCGCGGTGCTCGCCAGGCAGGGGGCCAGAAACTCCGCGGGATCGCGCACCAGCTCGACCAGCCGGCGGGCTTTCTGCGCATATGCCGGGTCGTTGCGCATCAGGTGGGCATAATCCTTGATCATGGCGCCGCAACCCGAGGCATTGACGAGGAGCGCCTCGACCTCCCCGGATTCGATGCAGGGCCACCAGGCGTCGATGTTGGCGCGGATGCGGGCTTGCGCGCCGGCATGGTCCGCAAGATGCTGATGAATGGCGCCGCAGCATCCGCTCCCTTCGATCACCACGGTCTGCAGGCCGAGCCGATCCAACACCCGCGCCGTCGCGAAATCGATCGAAGGTGACAAGGCCGTCTGCGCACAGATGCGGGCCAGGAGCACCTTGCGGTTGTGGCGCCTGCCGGGCCATGCGCCCGAAGGCCGATCAGGACTGAGCTTGGCACGCAGCGTTGCCGGCAGCGCCCAGCGCATCAGCCGCCCGATCCGCATCGCAGCGCCAAACAGGCCTGGTCGCGACACCCCTTCGCGCAGCAACCATCGATACAGCCGCTCCGTCCACGGCCGACGCACCCGCGCCTCGACCGCTGCACGGCCGATGTCAACCAGATGGCCGTACTCGACACCCGAGGGACAGGTGGTCTCGCAGCTGCGGCAGGTCAAACAGCGGTCCAGATGAATCTGCGTCTCGCGGGTGGCGCTGCCGCTCTCGAGCACTTGTTTGATTAGGTAAATCCGTCCCCGGGGACTATCGAGCTCGTCACCCAGCACCTGATAGGTTGGACAGGTAGCCAGGCAGAAGCCGCAGTGCACACACGCCCGTAGAATGCGGTCGGCCGTGGCACCGTCCGGGCCTGCGCGGACCCAGTCTGCAAGTCGGGTTTCCATTACAGCTCCGCCAGCAGCCGGCCGGGATTGAAGATGCCCTCCGGATCGAACTGCTGCTTCAGCCGGCGATGGATCCCGAGCACTGCCGGCGCGAGCGGATGGAAGCGGCCGCCGCTGGACGGGCCGCGCCAGCGCAAGGCGCTCCCCTCGACCGCGCTCACCGCTTCGCGGACCAGCTGCTCATCAGCAGCATCTCCGGCGTACCAGCGCACCGCTCCGCCCCACTCGATCAGCGGCTCACCGGGCAGCGGTAGCGGCGGTGTCGCCTGAGGCACCGCGAGACGCCACAGCCGCGGGTCGGTCAAAGTGGGATGACTATGGTGGCGCAAGGCATCCCACCATTTCGCGGCGAGTACGGCAAAGACGCGATCCCCGCCCAGTTCAGCAGCGGCCGCACGCACCGCTGGCTCGGCCCCGGAAAGCCGCACCCACGCGGCACCTTCGTGCCATGCGGTGGCCGAAATCGGCAGCGGTCGCCCGGCCCAGCGATTAAAAGCCTCGATGGCCTGCGCGGCGGTCATCTCCAGACGGAGGGTTTCCTCCGCACGCGGACGGGGCAACACCTTGAGCGAGATGTCCAGCAGAATGCCGAGAATCCCGAGCGAGCCGCACAGCAGCCGCGCAACATCGAATCCCGCCACGTTCTTCATCACCTGTCCGCCGAAGTGCAACGTTTCACCGTCGCTGGCCATGAGTGTCGTGCCCAGCACGAAGTCGCGTACCGCCCCCACTGCCGGACGGCGCGGGCCGGACAGGCCGGTTGCGACGATGCCGCCCAGCGTCGGATCGGCGCCAAAGCCCGGCGGCTCGAATCCGAGAAACTGCCGATGTTCCCCGAGCGCGGCCTCGATCTCGGAAAGAGGAGTGCCGCAGCGGGCGCGCAGCACCAGCTCGGAGGGCTCGTAATCCATGATGCCCCGGTAAGCGCGCAGATCGAGGGGCGTGCCTGCAGCCGTCGTCGCACCGTAAAAGTCTTTGGTTCGTGCGCCATGCAGGCGCAGTGGCGAGCGCGTGCGGCGGGCGGTGAGCACCTGCTCGCGCAGCTTGAGAGCTTCCTCCTCCATGAGCGTCAGAAGCGCGGCAGCTCCGGATGCGGCAACTGCCCGGCACGCACGTGCATTTTGCCGTACTCGGCGCAGCGGGCGAGTGTGGGAATGGCCTTGCCGGGATTGAGCAGGCCGGCCGGATCAAACGCGCGCTTGATGCCGAAGAACGCCTCGCGCTCGCGTGGCGAGAACTGCACGCACATGGAGTTGATCTTTTCGATGCCCACACCATGTTCGCCGGTGATCGTGCCGCCCAGCTGCACACACAGCTCGAGGATTTCGGCGCCGAACTCATCGGCCCGCTGCCACTGTCCCGGAATGTTGGCATCGAAGAGGATCAGCGGATGCAGATTGCCATCGCCGGCGTGAAAGACATTCATACAGCGCAGAGCATACTTCTGCTCCATCTGCTCGATCGCCCGCAGCATGCGCCCGACGTTCTTGCGCGGTATGGTGCCGTCCATGCAGTAGTAATCCGCCGAGACCCGGCCGGCTGCGGGAAAGGCGTTCTTGCGTCCGGACCAGAAACGTAACCGCTCTTCTTCGGAGCGGGACACCGTTACCGCGGTGGCGCCGGCAGCGCGCAGCACCTGTTCGATCTCCTGCACCTGCTCGGCAACCTCCGCAGGCGTGCCGTCCGCCTCGGCGAGCAGGATAGCCTCGGCATTCAGGTCGTAGCCGGCGCGTACGAAAGGCTCGACGGCCGCAGTGGCTTTACGATCCATCATCTCCAGCCCTGCCGGAATGATGCCGGCTGCAATGATGGCCGCGACCGCATCGCCGGCTCTGCCAACATCATCGAAGGAAGCCATCACGAGTTGCGCGAGCTGGGGCCGCGGAATCAGCTTCACGGTGACCTCGGTAACCACCAGCAGCAAGCCTTCCGAGCCGATAGCCAGCGCGAGCAGGTCCAGTCCCGGGCCATCCAGCGCGTGCGAGCCCAGCTCGAGCAGCTCGCCGTCGTGGGTGTAGCCACGGATGCGCATGACGTTGTGCACCGTGAGGCCGTACTTCAGACAGTGCACCCCACCGGAATTCTCAGCCACGTTGCCGCCGATCGAGCAGGCGATCTGCGAGGAAGGATCGGGAGCGTAATAGAGCCCGTGCGGCGCGGCCGCCTCGGAGACCTGAAGATTCCGCACGCCGGGCTGGACCCGCGCGGTACGTGACAGCGTGTTGATTTCAAGAATCCGGTTCAGCCGCGCCAGCGAGAGCAGCACGCCTGCGGCATGCGGCGTTGCCCCGCCCGACAAGCCAGTCCCCGAGCCGCGCGCCACCACCGGGCACTCGAGTCGATGGCATGAGCGCAGCACATCCTGCACCTGCTGCTCCGTGTAGGGCAGGGCGACGAGCAGGGGCGGCTGGCGAAAGGCCGTCAGGCCGTCGCACTCATAGGGCTGCAGCTCCGCAGGCCGCGTGAGCAGGCACCCCTCAGGCAGAATGGCGCGCAGCGCAGTCGCCACAGTCGTCCTTCGCATCTCCAGTTCGCGGAGTGCGGAGGGGGTGAGGGTTGCCTGCGAGCCCCTCGGGGCGTCGACTGCCGCGGAGTTCATCTGTGCATCCTAGCGCCTAAGTCCGGTCGCGCGCAGGTGTGCTCACCTGAGACTTCAACTTATCGAATGTTTACAGTAGCTTCGATAGTTGACCCCGGGAGCGGCGCCAGCGCACGTGGAACGATCTGAGGGGAATCCCATTAATGGGGCAGTGAACCCATCCATCCGGCTTTTTCGCGCCCTCTTCCTGGCTCTCGCGGCCTTCAGCCTGCAGGCGGACATCACGTGGCGGCAGGCTGCCCTGGCGACCGCCCTCGCGAGCCCTGCGGATCCGACCGCGGCTGCCTCCGCTCCGCAGGCAGTCGCGGCGGGATTGCCGATTGCCGCCGATCGGGTGGTGCAGCACGTGACCCATGCCATCGCCTGGTACCGGCGCCTGGGCGCCTTGCAGCAGCTGCCTGCCGATGCCGAAGACGTCGTGCCGCGCGATCGACTCAACAAGAGTGCGCTCATGGGCGTACAGCTCGCCTTCGATTTTGGCCATGCCGCGGCCGTCCTGCAGAGCAAGGCGGCGACGGTCACAAGCAATCAAGCACCCCCCGGCGCGCCTGCGAACGGCGCTGCGGCGGGCGCCAAACCGACTTCGGCGACGGCCAATCCGGACAGCAACAACGGCAGCAGTGCTCCGGATGCCCAGGGGGAGGCTGGCGAGCTGGATCGCATCGCCGATCGTCTCGCACAGCGGGTCGCGGCTCTGCAGTCACAGGTGGCCGATATCGACCAACGGCTGGCGCGTGCCGCGGCGAAAGAACGGCAGACCTTGCGGGCGCAACGCGCCGAGGTGGCGGCGGCGTTGGATCTCAGCCGCGAAGTGCAGGGGACGATAGAGCAGATCGAACGCTTTGAAGAGAATGCCGAGACGGCCCCGAGTGGAGCGGGCAGCGGCCTGGCCGCGCAGATCGCGGACCTGGAGCGCTCGGTACCGGAAGCGCGTCACGGCGGCACGCGCAGCACGGCCGCTGCGTCCGGCACTGCCGGGACGGCGGGCAACAATGCTGGCGCGTCGCCCAATGCGAGCACATCGGCATCCGCCGCCTCGCCCGCAGCCAATTCCTCCGCATCCTCCTCCGCGCCGGCATCCGGATCGAGTGCTGCAGCCGCCGCGCTGCCGGCTGCGCCCTTCCGGCCCGAATCCGCCGGCGTCATCACACTGGTGGGCAAATGGTTTTCGCTCGAGAGCAACCGCCGCCAGCTGGCCGATGCCATCAAACAGACCAATACACTCGTGAAGGAGCTGGACAGCCTGCGTACCGATGTGTCCCAGGATGCGCGCATCCTCGCGCGTCAGGATCTGCTCGGCTCCACCATGGATGTGACGCAGCTGGCGCAGGCCAAGCAGCAACTGGATGCGGCCATGACGCGCTTCAAACAGCTCTCGACGCTGCTCGTGCCGATCGGCGAAGAGGGCATCAGTGTTTCGAATGCGCGCACCATTCTCGGGCAATGGCGGGACTCGCTCGAGGCGCGCGATGCTTCCGTCGCGCGCTTTCTCGCTCTGCGGCTCGGCATCCTGCTGGGCTCAGTCGCGGTGGTGCTGTTCATCTCCGAGATCTGGCGCCGTGCCACCTTCCGCTATCTGCACGATGCCCGTCGCCGCCAGCAATTCCTGGCTTTGCGACGGGTTGCCATCGGTATCGCGCTGACACTGGTGGTGCTTTTCGGACTCGTCTCGGAAGTGGGCTCGCTTGCGACCTATGCCGGACTGATCACAGCGGGCCTTGCCGTGGCGCTGCAAAACGTAATTCTTGCGGTGGTCGCCTATTTTTTCCTCATCGGACGCTATGGCGTGCGCGTCGGCGATCACATCACCCTCGCCGGCGTCACCGGCCGGGTGGTCGAGATCGGCCTGGTGCGCATCTATCTGATGGAGCTAACCGGGCCGCAGCTGCGACCCTCGGGACGAATGGTCGTGCTCTCCAACGCCGTGCTGTTTCAGCCCTCGGCACTGTTCAAACAGATGCCGGGAAGCAATTATGACTGGCACACCCTGACACTCACACTGGCCGGCACGGTCGATGTGCAGGCCGCGGAAAAGCACCTGTCGGCGGTGGCCGAGTCGGTTTACGAGAAGTATCGCGGCGTGATCGAGCGACAGCACGCGGCGCTGCAGCGTTTCATCGATTTCGAAACCGCCATGCCGCGCCCCGAGGTGTACGCACGGCTGACCGCCAAGGGGCTGCAGTGCACCGTACGCTACCCCGTGGAGCCCACCCAGGCGGCGGTGACCGATCAGCGCATGCTGATCGAATTACGCGAGGCACTGGCCCGCGCGCCGGAGCTGCAGGTCGTGGACGGCCCCACTCTGGACAGCTCCGAGCACGCCTGAACGGCAACCCTATGAGCGCAGATCGTTGTTGTCAGGATCGTAGGGCGATTCCGCGATGACCGTAGCGGCCTTGCGCTCGCCGAGAATCTCGATCTCCAGCGCAGTACCCGGCTGCATGTAGTCGGGCTTCACATAGCCGATCGCGAGACTCTTGCGCACGCAATGCCCGTAATATCCCGAGGTGGCGCGTCCGATGATGCGCTTATGGGCAAACAACGGCTCATTTCCGAGCGGGTCTGCATCGGTGACTCCATGCACTTCAAGCGTCACGAAACGGTGCGGGACGCCACTGGCGAGTTGGCTCTCCAGGGCCGGCTTGCCGATGAAGTCGGGCTTCTTCATGCGCACGAAGCGATCGAGACTGGTCTCGAAAGGTGTGTAGTCCGGCGTCATGTCGCTGCCCCACATGCGGTAGGACTTCTCCAGCCGCAGCGATTCCATGGCGCGCATGCCGACCATGCCGATGCCGTACTCCTTGCCAGCGGCAAACACGGCATCGAAGATGTGATGCGCGTACTCGATCGGATAATGCAGCTCCCAACCGAGGGCACCGACGAAGTTCACGCGCAGGGCATGCACATCCACGGCCAGACCGACTTCGATGGTCTTACCCGTGAGCCACGGGAATGAGTCATTATCCAGCGGCGTGTCAGTCAGTTTTGCCAGCAGCTCCCGCGAGCGCGGCCCTGCCACCACGAAGCAGCCGCGCGCGCTGGTAATGTTGCGCAAGCTGACGGAGCCATCGCGCGGCAGCATCTTCTGCAGATAGTCGCTGTCATAGCGCTCAGCCGCACCGGCGCTTACCACATAGAACTGCCGCTCGCCGGTCTTGGTAATGGTGAACTCGGAGCGAATGCCGCCGCGACGCGTCAGGGCGTGACACAGCGCGATGCGGCCGATGCGAGCGGGAACCTTGTTGGCGACCAGCTGGTCGAGCCAGGCCTCGGCGCCGGCACCGCTCACCTCATGTTTAGTGAAGGGGCCGAGATCGATCACGCCGACGCGCTCGCGCATCAGGCGACATTCGTTGCCGACGTGCCCGAAATAGTTGGTACGGCGAAAGCTCCACTGGTCCTGGCGCGCGACGCCCGCAGGTGCGAACCAGTTGGCGCGTTCCCAGCCATAGCGCTGACCCCACACGGCACCCATGCGATCGATCTTGTCGTACACCGGGCTGGTTTTCGCCGGGCGCGCATCCTCGCGCTCTTCGTCGGGAAAATGAATGGTAAAGACGTTGCGGTAGGTCTCCTCGTTCTTCAGCACCGTGTAGCGCTTGCCGGTGTAGGCGCCATAACGACGCGGATCCACCGCCAGCATGTCGATGCCAGGCTCGCCTTCCACGATCCATTCCGCCAGCTGCCAGCCCGAGCCGCCGGCCGCCGTGATGCCGAAACTGTGGCCTTCGTTCAACCAGACATTGGGTAATCCCCAGGCGGGACCGATCAGCGGACTGCCATCGGGCGTGTAGGAAATCGGTCCGTTGACGATGTCCTTGATGCCGCAGTTCTCGAGCGGCGGCACGCGCCGCTGTGCCGCCTCCACGTGCGGCAACAGCCGATCGAGGTCGCCGGGGAACAGACTCCTGCCGAACCAATCCGGCACGCCATCGGCAAAGCGTGCGGGCGCACCCTTCTCGTAGGGACCCAGAATCCAGCCCATGCGCTCCTCGCGCAGGTAATAGGACGCATCTGACTCACGCAGCACTGCAAGCTCGCGCCCGCCGCCCGTGCGGTACTGCCGCAGCTCGGCCGATTCGTCGTAAACGATGTACTGATGCTCCACCGGAATGGCCGGCACGTTGATGCCGAGCAGCGCTCCGGTCTGACGCGCATAGTTGCCGGTGGCACAGACCAGGTGCTCCGCAACGATCTCGCTACCTTTGGAGGTGCGCACTTTCCATTCGCCTGCGGCGGTGCGCTCGATCGCCTGGGCCTCGGTCTGCTCGTAGATCTCGGCGCCCGCGCGCCGGGCGCCGATGCGCAGGGCCATCGTGAGATCCGCGGGGGCGATGTGACCGTCATCGGGGTGGTAGAGGGCACCGATGATGGCGGGAGTATCACCGTGGCCGCCGAGCTCGATGAGCGGCCACAACTCCTTCACCCGGGAGGGCGAGATCACCTCGAAGGGGACACCGATGGTGTTGGCTGTACCGCAATACTTGCGGTACTCGTCCATGCGCGCGCGGTTGGTGGCCAGACGCAGGTTGCCACTGACGTGGAAGCTCACGTCCTGGCCGGTTTCAGCGGGAAGCCGCTTGTACAGATCAACGGAGTACTTGTGCAGCTGGCCTACGGTGTAGCTCATGTTGAACAGCGGCAGGAGGCCTGCGGCATGCCAGGTGGAACCGGCGGTGAGCTCGCTGCGCTCGATGAGCGCCACGTCGTTCCAGCCCTTCTTCGTCAGGTGATACAGCGTACTCACACCGACGACGCCGCCCCCGATGACCAACACCCGAACATGAGTCTTCACGAGCAGATTCTCCGTATGTATGCAGGGCGCCGCCAGTGCAGCGGCCGCACCGCTGGTATTGCATGCGGGCGAGCGGGCTCAGCAGGCGAGCTCGCGCGTTGCCTCATTCAGGAAACACACCACGTAGTCGGCAAAAGAGCGCCACACCTCGATATGAAACGCTTGCGCAGCGGTGCGCCACAGGACGATCTCGGCTTTGCCCAGCAGCGTGCGCGTGCACATCCCGACCGGGAAAGTCGCCGGATCCAGATCCAGAGGGCAGCCGACGTTCAAGGCGAGCGCGGCTGATGCGCCCTCGAGCTGCAGGGCGAGCTGCCGATGACTGATGTCCACCAGCGAATGGCGGGTACCGTGCAGGGCCGCGCGCAGTCGCTCGAGCGTCGTTTCGGCCTGCGATTCCGGCAGCAGCAGCAGTTGTTCGTCCGGCCCCAGCCAGAGCGCGGCGTGCTCCCCCTGACGGACGCTGCGGCAGGCTTGTTGTGCCAGTTCGAATCCCAAGGCAGTCCCGGCCGCCTGGCTGACTGCCCCAGCGCCTCGCAGGGTAAAACGCGCGCTGGCGGGCGCGAGCCGCACTAGCGGACCCAATGTCAGTGGCGGAGGTAAGCGGCGGGCGGCGGGCTCAGCCATGCAACCGCTCCCCCTTGGGATCGTAAAACACGGGGGCCACCACCTGGACCGGGATGTCACCCTCGGGCATGGACACATACAGGGTCTGACCCTGACGGGCGCGGCCGCCGGCGACCATGGCGAGTGCAATCGAACGCCCGAGCACCGCACTGTAGTAGGAGGAGGTGACGTGCCCCAACGGACGAAATGGCGGCTTTTGCCCGGAGCTGGCGGTGAGTTGCGCGCCTTCCTCCGGCACCACCTGCGGGTCTGTCGTAGCCAGGCCCACCAGCTGCTTGCGATCCGGTGCGCTCATCGCTGCACGCAGCAGCGAGCGTTTGCCCACGAAATCCTCCTTGTTCTTGCCGATGGCCCAGGCGAGTCCGGCATCATCCGGGGTCACGGTGCCATCGGTATCCTGGCCGATGATGAGGTACCCCTTCTCGGCGCGCAGCACGTGCATGCTCTCGGTGCCGTATTCGGTGATGCCATACGCCTGGCCGGCCTGATAAACCGCTTCCCATACCGAGAGGCCATAGTCTGCGGGGACGTTGATCTCAAAACCGAGCTCGCCGGTGAAGCTCACCCGGAACAGCAGCAGCGGCACGCCACAGATGCGGCCGCGCGTCACGCTCATGTGGGGCAGGGCCGCGGCGGACAGATCGACTCCCTCGACGAGCGGCTCGAGAACCTTGCGAGCACTGGGACCCTGCACGGCGATCACTGCCCACTGCTCGGTGGTCGAGGTCAGCCAGACATCCAGCTCAGGCCACTCAGTCTGCAGATAATCCTCCATCAGGCCCAGCACGCGCGCTGCGCCCCCCGTGGTGGTCGTCACGTGAAAACGATCCGGCGCGGTGCGCGCGACCACGCCATCGTCGTAGATGAAGCCATCGTCACGGAGCAGCAGGCCATATCTTGCCTTGCCCACAGCCAGAGCGGACCAGCTGTTCACATACATGCGATTCATGAAAGTGGCGGCATCGCTGCCGACGACTTCGATCTTGCCGAGGGTCGAGGCATCGAACAGGCCGCAGGCCGAACGCACGGCGCGGCACTCGCGCGCTACCGCGGCGTGCATGTCCTCGCCGCTGCGCGGGAAATAGCGCGCCCGTTTCCACAGACTGACATCCTCGAACACGGCGCCCCGCGCCGTGGCCCACGCGTGGGTCGGCGTCGTGCGGACCGGATCAAACAGCAGACCGCGCTGCAATCCGGCAAAGCTGCCGAACGTGACGGGGGTATAGGGCATGCGGAACGTAGTGAGGCCCACCTGCGGTATCGGCTTGCCGATCTGTGCGGCGACCACACCCAGCGCGTTGAGATTGGAGGTCTTGCCCTGATCGGTGGCCATGCCAGTGGTGGTGTAGCGCTTGATGTGCTCGATAGAGCGGAAGCCTTCGCGCGTAGCCAGCGCAAGGTCGCGGGTGGTGACATCGTGCTGCCAGTCAACGAAGGCCTTCTGAGCGGCGTCCGGGCGGGTGGGCAGGGCGCCGACCCGACCTTCACGGGCGCTGCGCAGTGTGTGCACGGAATGCTCGTCTCCCAACACGACCGCGAGGTCCAGCTCACCGGCGCAGGCGCCCACCGATCGCGTGCGCTCGGCGGGCTCCCCGGGAAGAAACGCCTGCAGATCCTCGGCCCAGCGCAGTTTGCCGCGCGATTGCGAGAACAGATGGACAGTGGGTGTGAGACCGCCTGCCATCAGTAACAGATCACAGACGACCGTGTCGCCACCACCGGCGGCCTCGCCATGTGCATCGATGCGCGCCAGCTGCACGCTGTTGACACGCAACCGGCCACCCGTGCCGATGACAGTGGTCGCGGTCTGCACCGGCAAACCGCTGCTGCGTGCCTCACTCGGCAGCTCACCGTCCGCTCGCGGACGTACGTCGAAAATTCCCCGTATGTCCACCCCCGCAGCGTGCAGATCGAGCGCGGCACGATAACCTTCATCGTGCGCTGTCAGGAGTACCGCGGTGCGGCCCGGCAGCACTCCATAGCGATTAACGTAAGTGCGTGCCGCCCCGGCCAGCATCACACCCGGACGATCGTTGCCGGGAAACACGAGTGGACGTTCGATGGCCCCGGTAGCGAGCACCACCTCGCCGGCGCGCACCTGCCAGGTGCGCTCGCGCGGCAGATGCTGCGGAGCGCTGCTCAGGTGATCGGTCAGGCGCTCGTTGAGCGCAACGAGATTGTGGGGAAAATATCCGAAAGCCGTCGTGCGCGTCAGCAGCTGCACTCGGGGATTTGCGGCGAGCTCACCGACGACGTTCCGGATCCATTGGGTTGCCGTCTCACCGTTGATCGATACGCCGCCCGTGGCAGGCTCGGACAACAGGCTGCCGCCCAACTCGGCCTGCTCGTCGCAGAGAATGACGCGTTGCGAATTGCGGCTTGCGGTGAGCGCAGCTTTCAGGCCAGCCGGCCCGGCGCCGACCACCAGCACGTCGCAATGGGCGAAGCGATTGCTGTAGCGATCTGGATCCGGCAGTGCGGGCGCGCGCCCCAGGCCGGCTGTGGCACGGATGCGCGGTTCGTACAGGGCGTGCCAGGCACTGCGCGGCCACATGAACGTCTTATAGTAAAAGCCGGCGGGGATAAAGGGTGAGAGGAGGTCGTTGACTGCCCCAACATCGAAGGCAAGACTCGGCCAGCGGTTCTGACTTTCGGACTGCAGCCCTGCGTAGAGTTCCACCTGCGTGGCGCGCAGATTGGGTGTGTAACGCGCCGCATCGCGGTACACCGTCAACAGCGCGTTGGGTTCCTCCGCTCCCGCCGAGACGATACCTCGCGGACGGTGGTACTTGAAGGAGCGTCCCACCAGGTGCACGCCATTGGCGAGCAGCGCCGCCGCGAGTGTGTCACCGTGCAGACCCGTGAAATGTTGCCCATCGAAAGTGAAGCTCAACACGCGGCTGCGATCGATCCGGCCGCCAGATGGCGTGCGGTATAGGCCGCCCGTGCTGCTCAGAGCAGCGAAGGTCTCTGCCGGCACCTGGCCGCCGGGCTCATGTTCCGGGCCCACAGCGGTTTCCCGCGGCGCGGTGCGCGGCTGCAGGGAGGCGCTCATGCGGGCTCGCCGATGCGGTAGCTGCGCACGAAATGATCGGTCGTGGTATCGCGGATGGCGTTGAAGAATTTGCCGCAGCCGTGGACATGACGCCAGCGCTCGCGGTACAGGCCGCGAGTGTTGTCGCGCAGGTACAGAAAGCGTGTCCAGTCGGCGATGTCGGTCTCGGCGGGGTTCGCCGGGCGCGCAATGTGCGCCTGGCCGGCGTGTTGGAATTCGAGCTCCGGACGCTCGCCGCAATACGGGCAGGCAATGAGCAGCATGCAGACCTCAGTGCGCCACGGCTGCCGCAGCAGCCTCGTCGATCAGATTGCCGGAGCTGAAGCGCTCGATCGTGAAGGGCGCGTTGATCTGATGCGGGGTGTCATGCGCAATGGTGTGGGCAAATACGTGGGCCGAGCCCGGCGTGGCCTTGAAGCCGCCGGTGCCCCAGCCGCAGTTCACATACAGTCCCGGAACCGGAGTCCTGGCGATGATCGGGGAGCGGTCCGGCGTGACATCGACGATGCCGCCCCAGTTACGCAGCATCCGCAGACGGCGGAAGCGCGGAAACAACTCGCAGATGGCCTCCAGGGCATGACTGCTGATATGCAGCCCGCCGCGCTGCGTGTAGGAGTTGTAGGCATCGGTGCCGGCGCCGATGACCAGCTCGCCCTTGTCAGACTGGCTGATGTAGGCGTGAATGGTGTTGGACATCACCACGCAGGGAAACACGGGCTTCACGGGCTCCGAGACGAGCGCCTGCAGGGGGTAACTTTCGAGCGGCAGGTTGACGCCTGCCATTTTCATGACCACGCTCGTATTGCCGGCGGCCGCTACCCCCACCCGTCGCGCCTCGATCACACCCCTTGTGGTCTCGAGCGCTGCGACAGCACCGTTGCCGTCACGCCGGATGCCCGTCACTTCGCAGTTTTCGATGATGTCGACGCCCAGTGCATCCGCAGCACGCGCATATCCCCACGCCACCGCATCATGCCGCGCCGTACCGCCGCGCCGCTGCAGTGCAGCTCCGAGCACCGGGTAGCGGATGTCGCTGATATTCAGTGGCGGACAGAACTCCTGCGCCTGCCTGGCATCGAGCCATTCGTTGTCGACGCCATTCGCGCGGTTCGCGTGCACATGCCGCTTCGACACCTGCACATCGTGAACCGTATGTGCAAGCATCATTACGCCGCGCGGGGAGAACATCACGTTGTAGTTGAGTTCCTGTGAAAGCGTTTCCCACATCTTGAGCGCGTGGTCGTACAACGCTGCGCTCTCATCAAACAGGTAATTGGAGCGAATGATCGTGGTGTTGCGGCCGGTGTTACCGCCGCCAATCCAGCCCTTCTCCACGACGGCCACGGCGCGCAGTCCATGCTCCCTGGCAAGATAGTAAGCCGCGCCCAGACCGTGGCCACCCCCGCCGATGATCACGACGTCGTAACCCTTGCGCGGCTCCGCACGGCGCCACTGCGGTTGCCAGCCCTGTTGGCCGGACAGGCCCCGCTTGAGCAGTGACAGGGCCGAAAAACGCTGCATACAAGGCAGTACCTGCTGGGATTGCGCGGCGGCATCATGCCCTCCGGTGCCGCGGCTCCACGAGCACCGGCACGCCGCGACATTTGAACAAGCACGACATCGGGCGAGAGCCCGGGAGGAAGTGTCAGGCGCGGTTGCGACGCTCCCCGGCAAGGGCGCGCAGGATCTCCAGCTCGCCGCATACTCCGCAGGCCCGGCCCTCATCCACCAGCAGCACCGGATGTCCGCTCGCAGTGTGCAGTTTGATGATGTCACTCAGCAGGCTCGAGGCAGGAGTTACCGCCAGACCCGATTGTTGGGACGGCCAGCTCTCACCCTCCGGGATATGCGCAAGCGGTTGCGTCTGCCCATCGATGGCGAGCCCTCGCGGCTCATCGTTGTCATTGAGCAGCACCTGGTAGCGGTGCTGCTCATCCAGCCACAACGCGCGCTGCTCACGGGGCAACTCCGCGCAACGTCGCATGACCATCATGCCGGTAAGCACCGACAGCGGATTCATATGCGTGACGAACTCGGCCACATAGTCGTTGGCCGGCCGCACCACGATGTCCTCGGCGGTGCCGGTCTGCACGATACGGCCACCCTCCAGGATCGTGATGTGGTCGCCGAGTTTGAGCGCCTCATCGAGATCATGACTTACGAACAGTATGGTTTTGCGCACCCGCGCCTGCAGCGCGAGCAGCTCATCCTGCAGCTTGCGGCGGATCAGCGGGTCGAGCGCCGAGAACGGCTCATCCATCAGCAACACATCGGCGTTGGTGGCAAAAGCGCGCGCGAGGCCGACACGCTGCTGCATTCCGCCGGAGAGCTCGCCGACCTGCCGGTCGGCCCACTGTGACAGTCCGACGAGCTCGAGCTGCTCCGCGATGATGCGGCGTCGCGTGGCCAGCGGCTCACCGCGCAATTCAAGTCCGAAGCCGACGTTATCGCGCACGCTGCGCCAGGGCAGCAGCCCAAACTGTTGAAAGACCATTGCGATGCGCAGGCGACGTACGCGTCGCAGCGTTGCGGCATCACAGGTGGCGATATCCACCGAGGTGTCGCCATCGGTGACCAACACCTGGCCGCGCGTCGCAGGAGTGATGCCGTTCGCAGCACGCAGCAGTGTGGATTTGCCGGAGCCGGACAGTCCCATGAGCACCGAGATCTCACCGCGTTCGACCCGCAGGTTGGCATTCGCCACGCCGACGACGATGCCGGTGCGCTCGGCGATTTGTGCGCGGCTGTCGCCTGCATCGAGTGCAGCCAATGCGCTCTGCATGAGTGTGGTCGCGCGTCGTCCGGAAGCGTTGCCAAACAGGATGTCGACGTTGCGAAATTCGAGCGCGGTGTTCATGAGGGGCTCTGCGAGGAGTGATCGGCGGGTCGGCTGACCCGATCGAGCATGATCGCCAGCAGCACGATGACGAAGCCGGCTTCGAATCCCATGCCGACCTGCACAGTGTTGAGCGCGCGCACCACGGGCACACCGAGGCCACCGGCACCGACAAGCGCAGCGATGACCACCATCGAGAGGCTGAGCATGATGCACTGGGTGATGCCGGCAATGATGGTCGGGGCGGCGCTCGGCAGCTCTATTTTCAGCAGCGTCTGAGTGCGGGTCGCACCGAAGGCTTCGCCCGCTTCCAGCAGCGGCTTCGGTACCGAGCTGATACCCAGGTGGGTCAGGCGGATGGGAGCCGGCAGCGCAAAAATGATGGTGGAAATCAATCCGGGGACGACGCCCAGACCGAACAGCACGAGCGTTGGAATCAGGTACACAAAAGTCGGCAGCGTCTGCATGAGATCCAGCACCGGACGCAGCGCCGCGAACAGCCGCGGTCGGTGCGCCGCGGCGATGCCGAGCGGTACGCCGATGAGAGCTGACAGGGCTGCTGCCACAATCACCAGTGAGAGCGTTTCGAGGGTCGCATCCCAGTACCCCTGATTGATGATGAATACCAGGGCGGCGGGTACGAACACGGTGAGGGGGATCGAGCGTCGCAGCAGCCAGGTGAATACTGCCAGCAGTATGACGAGCACGGGGGACGGTATTGCGCGCAGTCCGGCCGTCAGTCCATCGACACTGCCGCGCATCACGGCCGCGATGCCATCGAAGGCGAATCGGCCGTGAGCCTTGATGAATTCAATCATCGCTGCCACGGCGCTGCCGAGCGGGATTTTGTGCTCGCTGATCCATTGCTCGAAGTTGAGTGAGGCGCTGCGGCCCTGGCCGGCCGGCCGGGCCAGAGCATCGTGCCCATCGGCGGTCAGCACACCGCGCAGCCAGCTGTGCACGACTTCCGGATGGGCTTCTACCCAGGTCTTTGCCGCCGCCTGCGCTGGCTGATGCTGGTTCAGGACGGCATCCATCACCTGACGCTCTCCCTGCAGGGTAAAGCTGAGGTTTCGCAGCAGGTGCCCGATGTTGGGACACGCGGCCGAATAGCCGGCGCGGGTGTTGGTATAGACCGTTGCGCTGCCGGAGTCGGGTCCGAATACGGCGTCGCCGCCCTGCAGATAGCGTAGCCGGAAGCGCATATTCATGGGATGCGGATCCCAGCCGAGAAAGACGATCGGCTCGTGATTGCGCGTCGCCCGCTCGACTTCCGCCAGCATGCCCTGCTCACTGGACTCGATCAGTTTGAAATCGCCGAGTCCGAACAGATTCTGTTGCAGCATCGACAGCACGAGGCGATTGCCATCGTTGCCCGGCTCGATGCCATAGATGGAGTGATGCAACTGCGCGGCGAAGCGCTGGATATCGGCAAAATGGCGCAGCCCCGCCGCATACGTATAGTCGGGCACGGCCAGCGTGAACTTCGCGCCGACGAGATTGGCGCCGATGACTTCGATGGAGCCATCTTCAAGATACGGTTTGCGATCGACCGCCATCGTGGGCATCCAGTTGCCCAGGTACACGTCGATGTCGCTGTTCTTCATCGAGGCATACATCACGGGAATCGACAGGAGTGTCACCGCCGGCCGGTAGCCCAGCTGCCGCAGCAGCGCGCTGAATAACGCCGTAGTGGTGGTTACGTCCGTCCAGCCGATGTCTGCGATGCGCACCGTCCCACAGGCGGCAGGATCTCGGGTCGCAGCTGCGGCGGTCGCGGCCGGGGCGGTGGCAGTTGCCGCGGGAGCGGCTGGCGCAGCTGCACCAGCGCTCTGCGGGAGCGCACCGCCGAGGCCGAGGGCGGCAAGCCAAAGGGCTGCAACCCACCGGGCGGTCGGCCAGAGGCGGGATGCGCCCTTCACAGGGTGTGATTGTCTGCTGCCGACATGCGAGCTCCGAAATCCGTCGGCGCAGAGCTGGACTTGACCCCCTGCGAGCGCGACGACATCATCCTGCAACGGGTCTTGAATAGACGTTTAACAGAGACCCTGTCAAGTTGGCAACTCTATGAAAGAAGCGGGTCTACCGGGCCTGTGAGGTGCGGCGCCGCGGCCCCTGCCGTGGTCGTCCGGAGCATCACATTGAACAAGCAATCAACGCCTCATCAGGGCGGCGGCCGCGACCGTGAACGCACCACCGGCGTACCCCGTGATGAGCTGGAAGAGCTGCGCAGGAGCCAGCTGATCGAGGTCACCATCGACAGTCTGGCCGAAGTCGGCTATGTCGGCAGCACCCTTGCGCAGATCGCGCAGCGTGCCGGGGTCTCCCCGGGCCTGGTGGCGCATTACTTCGAAGACAAGGACCAACTCTTCGAAGCAGCATTCCGCACGCTCGGACGCATGCTTGCGGAGCGAGTGCGTGTCCAGCTACGCGCGGCGCACACCCCCCGCGGACGTATCCAGGTGATCATCGACACTTATCTTGCTCCCTCTGAGTTCACGCAGCGCACCGGCACGGCCTGGCTGGCCTTCTGGGGCCAGTTGCCGCACGAGCACGCCCTGCAGCGGGTGCAGGATGCCTATCAGAAGCGCACGCTGTCCAACCTGCGACATGCACTGAATCGGCTGATCTCCACGAGCGAGGCGCGCAGCCTCGCGGCGATGATTGCAGCGATGATCGACGGCGTTTATCTGCGTGCGGCGCTATCTAACTGGACGGAGGCTGACGCGGATGGGGCCCGCGCGCTGGTTACCGCTTTTGTGGATGCACGCCTGAAAGAAAGCGCCGTCGCCACGGCATCGGCCACATCCTCGACGAGCTCCATTGCGCCAGCGGCCGCGGCAAGCGGCACATTCCGCACGATCAACCCGGCCACAGGCGAAGTGCTGGCGACGCTGCCGGTCGATGGACCTGCGGAAGTAGATAAAGCGGTGCAGCGGGCGCTGGCAGCCCAGCAACGCTGGGCAGAGCTGACAGGTGCCGAGCGCGGCCGGGTTTTGAAGCGGGTGGCAGATCTGCTGCGCGCACGCAATGCCGAGCTCGCGCGACTCGAGACGCAGGACACCGGCAAGCCCATCCAGGAAACCAACGTGGTCGATGTGGCTTCCGGCGCGGAATGTTTCGAGTTTTTTGCCGGCATTGCCGCGACCATTGCCGGTGAGCATCTGGATCTGGGTCGGCAGGCGTTCGGATACACGCGCCGCGAGCCGTTGGGGGTCGTCGCCGGCATCGGCGCCTGGAACTATCCGCTGCAGATTGCCTGCTGGAAGAGCGCCCCGGCGCTCGCCTGCGGCAATGCGATGATCTTCAAGCCGGCCGACCTCACACCCCTGACTGCCATCAAACTCGAGGAGGTGATGGCCGAGGCGGGGGTACCCGAGGGATTGTTCAAGGTAGTGCAGGGGCCGATCGCCACCGGCCGCCTGCTGACGCGGCATCCGCAGATCCGCAAGGTCTCGGTGACCGGCGCCGTGCAGACCGGCAAGGCGGTGATGGCTGATGCGGCCCCCACCCTCAAGCAACTTACTCTGGAGCTCGGAGGCAAGTCGCCGCTCATCGTGTGCGCGGATGCCAACCTGCGCAATGCCGTCTCCGGTGCGCTGCTCGGCAATTTTTATTCAGCCGGCGAGGTTTGTTCGAACGGTACGCGGGTGTTCGTTCATCGCAGCATCAAGGCAGCCTTCCTCGAGCAGCTGGTGCAACGCACGGCGGCGCTGCGGATCGGCAATCCGCTCGATCCGGCCACCCAGGTCGGAGCCCTCATCAGCGAGGCGCACCTGCACAAGGTGCTGGGTTACATCGAGCGCGGCAAGGCCGAGGGCGCGCGCCTTCTGCTCGGCGGTCAACGGGTGACAAGCGGGGATCTGGCAGCGGGCTTTTTTGTCGCGCCAGCGATCTTCGATGGCTGTCACGACGACATGGCGATCGCGCGCGATGAGATCTTCGGCCCCGTGATGACCGTGCTCGATTTCGAGGATGAGCACGAGGTCTTGCAGCGTGCGAATGCCACGCCCTACGGCCTGTCGGCGGCGGTGTTCACCAACGATCTGACCCGCGCCCACCGCATGATTGCGCAGCTGCAGGCCGGAACCTGCTGGATCAATCACTACAACATCACACCCATCGAGCTGCCTTTCGGCGGCGTGAAACTCTCGGGCATCGGGCGGGAGAATGGCCGTGCGGCGCTCGAGCACTACACGCAACTGAAAAGCGTCTATGTCGCCCTGGGCGACGTCGACTCGCCATACTGACAGGGGTTGCCTTTGCTGCCGGACAGCTTCGATTACATCATCGTTGGGGCGGGCTCCGCAGGATGCGTGCTGGCTGACCGCCTGAGTGAGTCGGGGACCTTCAGCGTGCTCGTGCTCGAGAATGGCGGCTCCGACCGCTCGATCTACATCCAGATGCCCACGGCGTTGTCCATTCCGATGAACATGCCGAAGTACAACTATGGTTACCACACCGAGCCTGAGCCGGGCCTCGGGGGCCGGCGCTTGCACACACCGCGAGGCAAGGTCCTGGGCGGCTCATCGTCCATCAACGGACTTGTCTACGTACGAGGCAATGCGCTGGATTTCGACCATTGGCAGGAAAGCGGCGCGCAGGGCTGGGCTTACCGGCACGTGCTTCCCTACTTCCGGCGCGCCGAGCGGCGCGCTGCAGGCGGGGATGCCTATCGCGGCGACAGCGGCAAGCTGTACACGACGACCGGCACGCTGCAGAACCCGCTGAATCCCGCCTGGATCGAAGCGGGACGCCAGGCCGGCTACCCGCTGTCTGATGACATGAACGGCTTCCAACAGGAGGGTTTCGCGCGGATGGACATGACCGTAGGTCACGGACGCCGCTGCAGCGCGGCCCGGGCCTACCTGCTTCCGGCCATGGCGCGAGCAAACCTTACGGTGCAGACACACGCCTTGGTGACACGCCTGTTGTTTGAAGGCAAGCAGGCGACCGGCGTGGTCTACCGGCACGCTGACCGCGAGCTTACCGTCGGCGCAAAACGTGAAGTCATTCTGTGTGCGGGCTCGATCAATTCGCCTCAGCTGCTCAAGCTCTCCGGCGTCGGTCCCGAGGCGGAGCTCAGGTCGCATGGCATCAGCCCGGTACACGACCTGCCCGGAGTCGGTGAGAATCTGCAGGACCATCTGGAATTCTATTTCCAGGTGGCCTGTCTGGAGCCCATCACGCTCTATCGGTACATGAACCCGCTCGGTAAGGCGTGGATTGGCGCGCGCTGGCTGCTGACGCACTCCGGCCTGGGAGCGACGAATCACTTCGAGGCCGGAGGCTTCATCCGCAGTCGCCCCGGCATACGCTACCCTGACATTCAGTTTCATTTCCTGCCGATGGCCGTGAGTTATGACGGCTCATCACTTGCCCGCGAGCATGGCTTTCAGGCGCACGTTGGGCCCATGCGCTCCAAGAGCCGCGGCTGGGTGCGGCTGGCCTCGGCCGATCCCCGCGATCCGCCACGCATCTTTTTCAACTACCTATCCCAGCCCGATGACCTGGTGGAGATGCGCGCCTGCGTGCGCCTGACGCGCGAGGTGTTCGCGCAGCAGGCTTTCGATCGCTTCCGTGGGCGTGAGATTCAGCCCGGCAGCGCCGTACAGTCCGATCAGCAGATCGATCAGTGGGTGCGCGCGCACGTGGAAAGCGCCTATCACCCCTCCTGCAGCTGCCGGATGGGCGATGCCGATGATCCACTTGCGGTCGTTGACCCGTCCACGCGCGTGCGCGGATTAGCCGGACTGCGGGTCGTCGATTCCTCGATCATGCCGACGATCACCAACGGCAACCTCAACGCCCCCACCATCATGCTGGCGGAGAAGGCCGCCGATCATATTCTCGGCAAGCCGCTGCTCGCACCCTCGCAGGCTCCCAGCTACCTGGCCCCGGACTGGCAGCACAGCCAGCGCTGAGCGACCCGCAGCTCACACCCTTCCCAGCTTGCAACGGAATTATTATCGCGCCAATAATATCCGCCGCGTGGTCGGGGCGAGGTCAATGGCATGACGGGACGCAGGCGCGTGCGCACTTGCGTCACGATGGTGGGCGTGCTCGGCTGCTGCGCCTGCGGCGCGAAGCCCGGCGGCTCCGAGCAGGTGGTCAACATCTACAACTGGGCTGACTATATCGGTAAGCAGACCCTGGCACAGTTCGAACAGGAAACCGGCATCCGCGTCGTCTATGACACCTACGATGCGGATGAGACGCTGGAAGCGAAGATGATGGCCGGGGATTCGGGCTATGACGTCGTTAGCACGTCAACCGACTACTTCAGCCGCCAGATCAAGGCCGGCATCTACCAGGAACTGGATCGCAGCCGCCTGCCCAACTGGAAGAATCTCGACCCGCAGGTGCTGGCGCTCGAGGCTCGCGCCGATCCGGGAAACCGGCATGCGATGCCATACCTGCGGCACGTGAACGGCTTTGCCTACAATGTGGATCAGGTGCAGGCGCGTTTGGCCAATGCACCGACCGACAGTCTCGATATGCTGTTCAAGCCCGAGATCATTGCGCACTTCGCCGACTGCGGCGTGACATTCCTCGATTCCGCCGAGGACGTGCTGCAGCTCGCTCTCAACTATCTGCACCTCGATCCCAACACTACTAGCGCCGCCGACTATCGCCAGGCAGAGAAGCTGTTGATGACGGTACGTCCGTACGTGCGTGCGTTCGATTCGAGTGAGTACATGAATGGACTTGCGGACGGAGAGTTCTGCATCTCCATGTCCTGGTCGGGCGACTACGCGACCATCAAGGCGCGTGCGCAGGCTGCTGGCACGGATGTGAATCTGGCGTTCACCATTCCCAGGGAAGGGGCGAACGGCTCGCTCGATGCCCTGCTGATTCCCATCGATGCTCCCCATGTGGATGCGGCCTACAAGTTCCTGAATTTCATGCTGCGGCCGCAGGTCATCGCTGCCGTCACCAACGACATTCATTATGGCAACGACAATCTCGCTGCCAACGCATTCGTCGATCCGCGTATCCTGCACGATCCGGCGGTCTATCCGACGCCGGAGGTGCAGGCGAGGTTGTACTCTTCGGCCGAAGTCTCACCCGCGCTGGAGCGCATCCGCACGCGCACCTGGACGCGCATCAAGACTGCACATTGACTAAAGAGGTTCTCATGCCACGCCTGCAGGTGACCGCTGCGAACGAGTTGAGTATCGAGCTCGCCGGGGGACAGCGCTTTGCCATTCATCCGCTGTGGCTGCGCGAGCGCTGTCAGGATGCGAAAACGATCGATCTGCAGACGGGCCAGCGCTGGCAGGACCCCTCCGACTGGGATCCACAGCTCGCCCTGACCGCGGTGCAGGAGAGCGCGCCGGGCCGGTTCCGCGTAAGCTTCTCCGATGGCCACGAAGCGGAGTTTTCCGGCAGCGAGATCCTGCTCGAGGCCGCATTGCCACCCGGAGACCACGACTGTCCGCCGGCGCAGCTGTGGACGTCCAGCCTGGGGGAGCCGCCCCGGGCGGAGTGGACAGAAACCCCCGGCGATGAGCAGAAAGCGGCCTGGCTGCGGCAGTTTCTCGAGCTGGGATTCATCATCTTCAAGGGCGTGCCGACCGCACCTGGAACGCTGTTGAAAGTAGCTGCGGCCTTCGGCTACACGCGCGACACCAATTTCGGACTGCTCTTCGATGTGCGCTCGGTTCCGGATGCCAACGATCTGGCCTACACCTCGATCCCCCTCGATCCGCACACGGACAACCCATACCGCTCGCCGGTTCCGGGCGTGCAGCTGCTGCACTGCCTGACTAACGAGACCCGCGGCGGACTGTCCACCCTGGTAGATGGGTTTGCCGCGGCGCACCGGTTGCGCGAGACCGATGCGGAGGCGTTTCGCATCTTGGTGCAGACACCGATCCGCTTTCGCTTTCGCGATGCGCGCACGGAGATGGTGGCGAGTTCGCCGCTCATCGAGATGGATGGCGCCGGGCGCGTCCAGGCCGTGAACTTCAGTCCGCGGCTGGATTACGTACCCCTCAAGCCGCCTGAGGAGCTGAGCGCATTCTTCCGCGCCCGCCGTGCGCTCGACCGACTGCTGCGCTCGCCGCAATTCGAGATCCGCTTCCTGCTGAACAGCGGCGATCTGATGATGATGGACAACCGGCGCCTGCTGCACGGGCGCACCGGATTCGATCCGAGCGAGGGGCTGCGCCATCTGCAGGGATGCTATATCGACCTGGATTCTCCGCGCAGTCAGTACCGGGTTCTGCGACGGCGGCTGGCCGCCAACGGGAGCAGCACATGAACGCAAGACAGATCGTCAGTTTCCGGCGCATGGAAGACGGTACGCGCGAGGATTACGAGTTGCTCGATCGCTCCGAGCGCGAGTATGCGCAGGGACTGCCGCAGCGGGTGCTGGAAGCCATGCGGCGTCTGGATCATGCGCTCCAGGGCTATGCCGTGAGCCGTCTGACCCACTCACTGCAGACGGCGACGCGCGCATTGCGCGACGGCGCCGACGAGGAGTTGATCGTGGCGGCGCTGATCCACGATGTAGGAGATGAGCTCGCGCCCTACAACCACGCTGAGCTTGCCGCGTCCATCATCCGCCCGTATGTGCGCGCGGAGGTCAGCTGGATCGTCGAGCAGCACGGTCTGTTCCAGACTTACTACTACGTTCATCACAATGGCGGCGACCGCTTCATGCGCGACCGATACCGCAACCACCCATGGTATGAGGCGTGCGCGTCCTTCTGCCACCGCTGGGATCAATGCTCTTTCGACCCGGACTATCCGACCTTGCCGCTGGAAACCTTCGAGCCGTACGTGCAGCGCATCTTCAGTCGCCAGGCACACGACCCGCGCTACACGCAGCAAAACGACGCCCCGGGGATCTGATTGCCGGCCTGATTGCTGACCTCGTTTGTTTATGCGCGTCCGGCCTGCTGCATTTCCAGCTGCCGCTGCTGCTCAGCGCGGCGCATGGAGTAGCCCGCACCGATGATGCACAGCCCGATGACGCAGATGATCAGCGAGGCGAGGGCGTTGATATCCGGACTGACGCCGAGTTTCACTTTCGAGTAGATCACCATCGGCAGTGTGCTGGCGCCGGGACCCGAGACAAAACTCGAGATCACCAGATCATCGAGCGAGAGCGTGAAGCTCAGCAGCCAGCTTGAGATCAATGCGGGAGAGATGATCGGCAAGGTGATCTCCACGAAGGCCTGTGTGCGCGTGGCCCCCAGATCCATGGCCGCCTCCTCCAGCGAGCGGTCGGCGCCCGCCAGCCGGGATTGCACGGTGACGGTCACGTAGGCCGTGCAGAAGACAACATGGGCAATCACGATGGTGGTGAAGCCGCGATGTGGCCACCCCAACATCTGCAGCATCGAGACGAACAGCAGCAGCTGCGTGATGCCGGTGATGATCTCAGGCATCACCAGCGGGGCGTTGACCATCCCAGTGAGCAACAGCCGACCCCGAAATCGGACGAAGCGCACCAAGGCGATCGCCGCGAGCGTGCCCAGCAGTACCGCAGCAGTGGAGGCGGTAACCGCTACCTCGAGCGACAGGGCGGCCGCCTGCAATACCTGGCGATTGTGGAACAGCTCGGAATACCAGCGTGTCGAGAAGCCTCCCCAGAGATTGACCAGAGGTGAGGCATTGAACGAATAGCCGATCAGCACCAGGATTGGCACGTACAGCACGGCGATGCCGAGGCAGAGCGCGGCAAACAGCACGGGCGAGAAGCGCCGCTCCATCAGCCCTCCAGCTGCCGCACGTGATAGTACTGGTAGATGGCAAGCGGCCCCGCCAGCAGCACCAGGAATGCGATGGCCACCGCCGCCGCCACCGGCCAGTCGTGGTTGCCGAAGAACTCATCCCAGAGCACGCGGCCGATCATGAGGTTGTTGGGACCGCCGAGCAGCGAGGGAATCACGAACTCTCCCACCGCCGGAATGAATACCAGCATGCATCCGGCAATCACACCCGGGAGCGACTGTGGCACGGTGACATCCAGAAATGCGCGCCACGGCGGACTACCCAGATCAGCCGCCGCTTCGAGCAGGGTGGGGTCGAGCTTTTCAAGCGTGGCGAACAGCGGCAGCACCATGAAGGGCAGGTAGGAATAGATGATGCCGAGGTAGACCGCGGTGCCGGTGCGCATGATCCGCAGGGGGTGAGATATCAGCCCGAGATGCAGCAGGACCGAATTGAGCAGACCGCCATCACGGATGATGCCTTCCAGGGCGTAAACCCGCAGCAGGAAGGAGGTCCAGAAGGGCAGGATGATGATGAGTAACAGCAGACTCTGGGTGCTTTTCGAGGCGCGCGCGATCGCGTATGCCATCGGATATCCCAGCGCGAGACAGATCAGCGTCGCGAAGAACGCCGTGCGCAGCGAATACAGATAGGCAACACCATAAACCTCGTCGCTGAAGAGGTAGCGATAGTTGTCGAAGCTGACAGACAGGTGCCAGCGGCCATCGGCTGCGCGGCTGAGCAGGTCAGTGAACGGCGGCACATGAGCTGCGGTCTCTGCGAGGCTGATCTTGAGAGCAAAAGCGAACGGCACCAGGAAGAAGACGGTGAGAAACAGCAGCGGTGGCAGGATGATCAGCCAGCGGCCCGGACGCTCTGACGGTCTCATGCGGCGCATCTGCAGGGTGCCTGCCGGCTATTGTGCGCGATACACTGCACAGCGTGCATCACCTTCACACGCCCGTTTGATGCGAGAGGATGGTTTTTACCGTGCCGCGCAGAAAAAGAACGCGCCCCGGTAAGTCGTCCCCGCCACCCCGGGAGCGGGCAAGTCGGGCGCGGCAGCGGCAACGCCTCATCGAGGCATGCATCTCGGCGTTGCACATCCATGGTCCTTCACACACCACGGTGGAGAAGGTGGTGGCGCTGGCCGATATGTCACCTGGCATCGTGCGCTTCTACTTCGAGTCCAAGGACGCCATGCTGTTGGCCTCGCTGGCCTACCTGGCGCAGGAATTCGAGACGCGCGTCATGGTGCCGGTCGCCGAGCTCAGGGACACCCCGGTCCATGCGCTGCAGACACTGGTCGAGTTGTATCTCGATGCCGAGATCGCCAGCTCGCGCAAGGTGTCGGTCTGGTACTCGTTCTGGGGCGAAGCCAGCTCGCGCCAGGAATACCTGGAGATCTGCGGGCAGAAGGACGATGACTTCGCAGCGCTGGTGCTCGACCTGATCGAGCGCACCATCCGGATATCGGGTGCCACGCACCTCGATGCGGATGCGGTCGCACTCGGACTGATCGGGGTCCTGGAGGTGCTCTGGCAGGGTATCGCCTTTACCACGGAACAGGATATTGACCGGGCGGGAGCGAAGCGACGTTCGCTGGCTTACCTGCGTTCGGTATTTCCCCGCCAGTTTGCGCCGGCAGCGCCGCGGCGAATGCCGCCGAGTGTACCTTCCGAGCTCTGGTATACCGATGCGGCGCTGCTGCTGCGTGAGCGGGAGCAGCTGTTTCGCGGGGCCTGGCAGATCGTCGGCCACGAATCCGATGTGCCTCACGCAGGCGATTTCCTGGCCGTTGATCTGTCGGGGGAGCGGGCACTCGTCGTGCGGGATAACGAGCAGCGCATCCACGCCTTTCGCAATCTCTGCCGACGCCGGCCGCACGCCCTGGTGACCGAGCCCCGGGGCCACTTCGCCGGGGCCATTGAATGCAAGTTCCATGGGCTCAGCTACGGGCTGGATGGCGAGTCGCGCGGCGCTGCAGACACCGACGCTGCGGGCACTTCTGCAGCCGGCACCTCTGCAGCCGGCGCCACCGCGACCCGCAGCGCCCTTGCGCCTCTCGCATTGGAGCATCCTGGGCGCTTCCTGCTGGTGCGTACCCCCGACCACCCCATCGATGCGCCACCACCGGCCGGTGAGTGGAATCTGCCCGACAGCCTGCCAGCCGGACGGGTGCAACTCGTGGCGGTCGCAGCCAACTGGAAGCTGCTGGTCGAGCAGTGGTTCGATGCGCCCGCGCGGCGCGATCACCAGACCTTCCTGCATCCCAACCAGCTGCTGCAATTCGGTCCCGAATGCGCTTTGATCCTGCAGGTGCTGCCGGATGGGCCGCAGAGCTGCCATCTGCGGGTGCTCAGTTATGTCAGGAATGAGCCAGGAGGGAGCCGCCGCGCTCCCGTGCCGAGCACGCTGCCAGCCTGGATCCAGCAGGATATCGAGGTGGCGGAGTCGATGCAGAAGGGACTCGCTGCCGGTGCGATTGAAGTCGCAGAGGCGGTGCCACCTTCCGCGGAGCTGCTGAGATTCCGCAGCGCCATCGCAGCGCTGCTGTCCGACTCCGCGGACCCTGCGCGCTGAAAGCGGCCGTTCAGGCAAACTGCGCGGGCGGCGCTGCCAGCCGCACCTCTGGGATGCGCTCGCGCAGCAGGTCGTGGAACTCGAGCATGCACCCTTCAAGCGTCGACAGCGGTCCAGGCTCATAGCTTGCCGAGGCGAGCCCTTGCTGTACGCGCCTGCAGAGGAATTCGTCCTCACGCTGCACCGCGCGGTTGATGCGTGCCGCCAGGTAGCGCGCCACCTTCATCTCGCGGCGGCTGTCAGGGCGGGCGAAGGAGCCGCCGCGGATGGTGCACTTGCCTGGGCCGCGGGGCAGTACCTGGAAGAAATCCATCTGGTCAGGAAACACGTCGATGCCAAGATTCGGCAGCATGCTGTAGAAGGTCCAGCGCCGACGATGCTCGGCAGGCAGATGCTCACTGAGACCGCCGATCATCTGCTGGTACATGCGCTCACTCCAGCGGGAGGAGGGACGCTCGCGCAGCCAGCTGATCCCGCGCACGACTCCCGGCAGGTTGGTCTGATCCTCATAGTCCGGTGTAAACAGGCGAAACAGGCCGGGATGACCGATCGGCACGTGATAGGACTCCAGGTAGTTGTCCATCGCGATCTTCCAGTCCACGTCCCAGTGTTCGAGGTAAAGCGGTCCCAGGGGCTGCAGGCTCTCGAACTGATGAACGCGGAAATCCTCGGCGAACGGTCCCCACACACTCTCGAGGGGTGGGGGTTCGCCCGCCAGGCAAACAAACACAAAACCGCAGAAGATGCTCATGTGCACCGGCTTGAGCGGGTGTTGGCTGCGATCCAGTCCCGGAAAGCTTTCCCGCACGGGCATACCGATCAGCTCGCCGCTCAGGCGGTAGGACCAGCCGTGATACGGACAGGTGATGGCCCCCGGGCAGCTGCCGCTGCCTTGCAGGAGTCGCGCACCACGATGCCGGCAGACATTGTGAAAGGCCTGGATGTCACCGCGCGAATCGCGGATCGCGACCACGCTTTCGGTGCCGATTTCCAATGTGCAGAAGTCACCCGGCTGCGGAATCGAGTTGACATGACAGACGATCTGCCAACTCGGGCGCAGCAGGCGTTCGTACTCCAGGCGATGCAGCTGCGGATGCCCATAGACCCAGGCGGGCAGAGCGTGCGGGGCTGGCGTGGATGGCGCAGTGGCGGGCTGCAGAAGTTCGGCATTCACGGGCGCTCTCCCATTTATATGGCCATTCAAGTATAGCCTAAAAATTTATATGGTCATATAGACTCCGGTTGCAGCCGGTGGTAGGGTGTCCACAAACCCTGCACGGAGCGCGCGTCATGTCCCGCACCATGACTAAAAATCATGCTCACTTCCGCCGCGCGCTGCAGCGCCTGCCTCTTGGCGTCGCATCCAACTTCCGCTACTGGGGCGAGGAACGCACCATCTACGTCAAGCAGGGTCGCGGTGCGCGGGTGACGGACCTCGATGACAATGTGTACATCGACTATCGACTCGGTTACGGGCCGGCCATCCTGGGCTATGCCGACCCGCGCGTGGACGAAGCGGCGCGCGCGGGCATGATGGTGGGCGGCGTCTTTGCCCTGTCGACCGAGCGCGAGCTGCGGGTCGCGGAGCAGATTGCGAAGATGGTGCCTGCCGCCGAGCTGGTACGCTTTTCCAACTCCGGCACCGAAGCGGTGATGGCGGCGCTGCGCCTGGCGCGGGCTTACACCGGACGGGATGACTACATCATCCTCGAGGGCAGCTACCACGGGCTGTTCGATGCGGCCATGTGGTACACCCCCATGGACAAGTGGTCACAGGTCGGGGATCCTGAGGTGCGACCCTATAGCGAAGGCGTTCCCGTCAGCACGCGCAGCTTTGCACACTTCGTGCAGGCAAACGATGCGAACCAGCTGGAAGACGTGCTGCGGCGCCGCGCGGATCGCATCGCCTGCATGCTGATCGAGCCGATCATGGGCAACTGCCTGGGCATCGCTGCCGAGCCCGAATACCTGCGTGCCGCGCGCGCGCTGTGCGATCGCTACGGCGTGGTGCTGATCATCGATGAGGTCAAGACCGGCTTTCGCGTCGCGCGCGGCGGCGTGCAACAGCTGTACGGCGTGCAGGCCGATCTGTGCACCTTTGCCAAGGCCATGGCGAACGGCTATCCGATCGCGGTGCTCGCCGGACGCGAGGCGATCATGCGCAAGATCGGGCGCGGCGTGGCTCACGGCGGTACCTATACCGCCCACTCGGTGTCGCTTGCGGCAGCGGAGCGCACCTTGCAGATTCTCGATGAGACCGATGCGCTCGAGCGAATTGCTGACTACGGCACGCGCCTGCGCAGCGGCATGAGCTCGATCCTCAAGGCACGCGGTATCGCGCACAGCTTCGTCGGGCATCCCTCGATGAGCGGCTTGTATTTCGCGCACGAACCGCCGCGTAACTACCGCGACTGGAAGAGCAGTGACTATTCCTTCTACGACGCAGCAGCGCGGGTGCTGCACGATGAGCACATCCTGTGCGAGCCCGATTCACGCGAGCCGTGGTTCGTGTCTGCGGCACACGATGAGTCCTGCCTCAGCGAGACGTTGGCAGCGTTCGAGGTGGCCATCGACACCACACTGCGTAGCAGCAAGGCCACGCATAAAGTACCGGCCTGAGGACGATCGGCCGCACCGTAATCATCAGTGAGCTGGCGCGCCGGCGCCGGGAGGTCCCGTGACTGCAGCGCATCCCAGACACGACGCGATTGTCATCGGGGCGGGCCACAACGGCCTCGTGGCCGCCTGTTACCTGGCACGTGCCGGCCTGGATGTACTGGTGCTCGAGCGTAACGCGTTCGTGGGCGGCGCCGCGGTCAGCCGCAGGCTCTATCAGGACTTCACTTATTCCAACTGCTCGTATGTGTGTAGCCTGTTGCGCACCGAGATCATCCGCGCGCTCGAGTTGCCGCGGTACGGGCTGCAGATCATTCCGTACGAAGGCGGCTGCACGCTCATGCGCGATGGCGGGCATCTGGCGCTGTATGACAACCACGATGCGCTGCGCCGCGAGTTTGCGCGGCACTCGCGGCGTGATGGCGAGGCCTATGACCGGTATGTGCGCGACATGCTGCGCCACTGTCGCTTCATCAAGCCCTTGCTGCTGCGCGAGCCGCCCGATCCGACATCCTTCAAACCCCGCGATCTCATGGAGCTGCTGTATCTGGGGCGGCATTTCCATCAGCTCGGCGAGGCGCAGATGTATGACACCGTGCGCTTCTGGACCATGAGTGCGGCGGATCTGCTCGATGAATACTTCGAGAGCGACATCGTCAAAGCGCATCTCGCCGGCAGCGCCATCATCGGTACTGCATTGGGTCCACGCTCCGCTGGCAGCGCATATGTGCTGCTACATCACTACATGGGCAGCATCGACGGTACGGTTGGCGCGTGGGGTTTCGCCCGCGGCGGCATGGGCGCGATCACCGGGGCTCTGGCTCAGTCACTGGCGGCCAGTGGCGGCAAGATCCGCTGTGACGCTGCGGTCGAGCAGATTCTGGTGCGCCATGGACGCGTCAGCGGCGTCGCACTGGCGAGCGGCGAGCAATTGCACGCGCGCCTGGTGCTGTCCAACATGGACGTGAAGCGCACGTTCCTCAAGACGATGGCCGCGAGCGACCTGCCGGCGGAGTTCCTGCAACAGGTACGCAGGTTCAAGATCCGCGGTTCGTCCGGAAAACTCAACATCGCGTTGGACGGTCTGCCGAGCTTCCCGGCGATACCAGCGGATGCGCCCTGCACGCGCGGTGACATGCATGTCACGGACACTATCGACATGCTCGAACGCGCCTACGATGATTGGAAGGAGGGCCGCTGGTCGCGCGCGCCCTATATTGACATGCTCATCCCGTCACAAATCGATCCGACCATGGCTCCCGACGGCAAACATTACATGTCGGTTTTCGTACAGTACTGCCCCTACAAGCTCGCGCAGGGGGAATGGAATGATGTGACGCGGCGGGCTTTCGGCAACACCGTCATCGACACCATCGCCCGGCACAGCCCGAACTTCCGCGATCTGGTGCTGCATGCCGAGATCCGCACTCCGTGGGATATCGAGAACGAAGTCGGCCTCAGCGAGGGCAACATCTTCCAGGGTGAGCTCACGTTCGACCAGCTGCTGTTCAATCGTCCCATTCCCGGTTACGCCCAGTACCGCACTCCGGTGTCGGGAATGTATCTCTGCGGGTCGAGCACCCATCCAGGCGGGGGGGTGATGGGTGCCCCGGGTTTCAATGCGGCCGCGGCGGTGTTGCGCGACTTGGGACGCGCTCGGCGTCTCGAAGCTGTGGCGTGATGAGCTCGGAACGCATGCGCTACGACTGCATCGTGATCGGCGCGGGACATAATGGGCTGGTGTGCGCCGCTTATCTGGCCCGGAGCGGTCGTTCGGTACTGGTGCTCGAAGCCGGCCCGCAGGTTGGCGGCGCCGCCGTGACGCGCGAGTTTGCACCGGGTTTCAAAGTGTCCGCCTGTGCGCATCTGCTGCAGCCGATGTCGAGTGCGATGATTGAGGATTTGCGCCTCGAAAATTACGGTCTGCGCGTGGCAGCAAGTCAGCTGCCGACCACGGCGCTGCAGCGAGCGGGACCGCACCTGCGTCTCGGGGCGGCAGGGTTGATGTCGATGGGCGCTGCGAGGGGCGCTGCGAGCGCTGGCTCGATGCGTGATGTGGCAGCCTATGCGCACTATACCGATCGGTTGAATCGTTTCGCGGCCGCGCTGCAGCCGCTGTTACTCAGTGCGCCGCCGCGGCTCGGCAGCGCTCGCTGGGCCGATCGGCAGGCCTGGCTGCGAATCGGATGGCAGCTGCGGCGTTTGGGCCGCGCTGACTTACGCGAGCTGCTGCGCATTGCCGGCATGAATGTGTACGACCTCATGCAGGAGCACTTCGAGACCCCGCTGCTGCAGGGAACGCTCGCCTTCGATGCGGTGTTGGGAAGCAACTTTGGGCCGCGCTCGCCCGGATCGGTATTCACGCTCCTGTACCGGCTCGCGACGGGATATCGCGCGGGCGTCACTGGCGCCCGCGGCCTGATGCAGCCCGAGGGGGGTCTCGGAAGCGTTGCCGCCGCGCTGGCACAGGCAGCTACTGCCGCAGGCGCCAAGATCCGCACGGGCACCCTCGTGCAGCAGATCCTCGTGGAGAATCACCGAGCGACCGGCGTACGCCTGGCGAGCGGCGAGACGGTGGCCGCAGAGATCGTCATTTCCAATGCCGATCCGCAGACCACCTTTCTGCGGCTGCTGGGCGCCCAGCATCTGGATGCCGGCTTCACGCGACGCATCGCACACCTGCGCACACGAGGCCTGTGCGCGAAGTTGCATCTGGCGCTGGATGATCTGCCGCCTTTTCCCGAGACTGCGCTGCAGGAGCTGAGCGGCAGGCTGTTGATCGCTCCCTCTCTGGACTACCTGGAGCGTGCGTTCAACCACTCGAAGTACCGTGAGTACTCGATGCAGCCGGCGTTCGAAATCAGCGTGCCTACGGTGAATGATGCGGGCCTCGCGCCCCCTGGCCGGCATGTGCTGTCGGCGCTGGTGCAGTACGCGCCCTACGATCTGGCGGGTGGCTGGGAGGCCGCACGCAACTCCTTCTTGCAGGTGCTGCTCGAGGTGCTCGAGCAGCATGCTCCGGGTATCGGTCGCATGGTGCGTGCGGCAGAACTGCTGACGCCGGCGGACATCGAGCGGGAATTCCGCATCTCCGGTGGACATTGGCATCATGCCGAACTGGCACTCGATCAGTTCTTCATCCTGCGGCCCGTCCCCGGCGCCACGCAATACGCCGCGCCGGTAGACGGTCTGTATCTGTGTGGTGCAGGCTGCCATCCCGGAGGAGGGGTCATGGGAACGGCAGGTCGCAACGCGGCGCGACAGATTCTGGAGAAGGCTGCATGATGCAACGATCAGTGCTGGAGTCGGGCGTCGGCTCGATCCGCAATGTCGGAACTTCGATGCAGCCGCAGGCGCCCCATTACCGTCAGCCCTTGCTGCAGTCCCCCTTCCACGCGCGGGCGCGCGAGGCCAGTCAGCTCGATAGTTTCATTCCGTGGTCGGGCTACACCACCGTCGATGTGTATTCGCAGGTGGAGCACGAGTATTTTGCGATTCGCAATGCGACCACCCTGTACGACCTGACACCCATGGTCAAATACCGGATCGCAGGTCCTGGCGCGAGCGCCTATCTGAACCGGCTGCTCACGCGTGATGTGACGGCACTGCCGGTCGGGCGAGTGAGCTACTGCATCTGGTGTGACGATGCCGGCTGTCTGATTGATGACGGTACGCTGTTCCGCCTCGGGGACAGCGAGTACCGCCTGTGCACCGCTGAACGCCAGCTCGACTGGCTGCTCACCTGCGCGGTCGGTTTTGCAGGCGCTACGGCGGTGGAAATCGAGGAGGTCACCGCGCAGATCGCGGCGCTCTCCATGCAGGGACCGACATCCTGTGCCGTGCTGCGCGCCGCCGGGGTACCGACAGTGGGACGGCTAACGCCCTTTGCTGTGGGCTCATACCGCATGGCCGAGTGCGATCTGACCATCTCGCGCACCGGTTTCACGGGCGATCTGGGTTACGAGCTGTGGATGAATCCGGAGCATGCGGAACGGATCTGGGATCTGCTGATGAGCGCGGGGCGCTCGCGCGGTATCCGCCCCATCGGCCACCGCGCCTTGAACATGGCACGCCTCGAGGCAGGCTTTTTGATGCCGCATGTCGATTTCATCTCGAGTGCGCACACGCAGCGGCCGGGAACGGCCCGTTCGCCGCTCGAGCTGGGACTCGGGTGGCTGCTGGATTTCAACAAGGCCTACTTCACCGGGCGCCGCGCGCTGCTCAAAGAGAAGGCGGGCCGGCCGGCGCGGCGTCTCGTCGGCTTGGATGTTGCCGGAAACCATCCGGCTCACAACGCCCTGCTGTATGCCGACCGGGCTGGCCGTCGCCAGATCGGCAGTGTGACCTCGGCGACCTGGTCGCCGACGACCAAGCGCAATATCGCACTCGCCATGCTCGATGCGCCATACTTCAAGACCGGAACGCGGCTGTGGGCGGAGATCTATCTGAATCGGGAGTTGGTCTGGGAGCGACGCCTGGTCCGTGCCACGGTCGTCGAGCGGCCGTTCTTTGCGCCCGAACGCCGCAGGTTTACGCCACCGGCAGATTTCTAGCTCATCGATGATCAGCAGCCCGCAGCAGTCGGTGGCGGAGCGTCCCTGGCTTGACGCCAGCGCCCGACCGCAGATTGAGATCCACGGGGTCACTAAGACCTATGGCGGCTTCGCCGCGGTCGACGACGTTACGCTCTCGATCTATCGGGGCGAGATGTTTGCATTGGTCGGCTCCTCCGGCTGTGGCAAGACTACGCTGCTGCGCATGCTGGCCGGATTCGCAACCCAAAGCGCCGGCCGCATCAGCATCGATGGGGTAGAAATGGCCGGAGTGCCACCGCACGAGCGGCCGGTCAACATGATGTTCCAGTCGTATGCGCTGTTTCCGCACATGAGTGTGGCAGCGAATGTGGACTACGGCATCAAGCGTCTCGGCCTGGAGCGCAGCGCGCGGCGGCAGCGAGTGCAGGAAGCGCTGGATATGGTACAGCTGGGTCAGCTCGGGGACCGCAAGCCGCACCAACTCTCCGGCGGGCAGCGGCAGCGTGTCGCGCTGGCGCGCGCGCTGATCCGCCGGCCGAAAGTGCTGCTGTTGGATGAGCCGCTTTCGGCGCTCGATAAGAAACTGCGGGAGAAGACCCAGTTCGAGCTGATGGATCTGCAGCATCAGCTGGGTATCACTTTCATCGTAGTCACCCACGATCAGGATGAGGCGATGGCACTTGCGACGCGCATCGCCGTGATGGACTGTGGCCGGGTGGTGCAGGTGGGCACGCCCGCCGAGATTTACGAGTTTCCGCAAAGCCGCTTCGTGGCGGACTTCGTCGGCACCACGAACCTGTTCGAGGGACAGGTGGGAGATCGCGCCGCCGGCCTGACCCGTGTCAGCTGCGCCGAGACTGGCTGTGATCTCCTGGTCGATGCCGGCGGGCGCTTCGCCCCCGGTCAGCGCGTGTGGGTGGCGCTGCGCCCGGAAAAGATCCGCCTGAGCAAGCAGCCCGCGGCGGCGCCCGGGGTGAATCAACTGAAGGGCATGGTCTGGGAACTCGGCTATCTCGGCAACCGCTCCACGTATCAGATCAAGACCACGACGGGCAAACTCGTCACGGTGTTCGCCCAGAACGAGCGCCGCACCGCCGAGTGGTCGATCGACTGGAGCGATGAGGTCTACGTCAGCTGGCCAGCCGATGCCGCCGTGCTGCTGGAGTGCTGAGCGGCCTTCAAAACTTGTAGATGAACGATCCCCCGAGAATCCGCGGTCGCAGCGGTGTCTGCGCGACGATGAACTGGTCCGTGCTCACGAACACACTCTTGTTGGAGTTGCTGAGATTTTCGCCGTACGCGGTGAGTGTCCAGTTGTCCTTGGACACTCCGATGGAAGCATCAAAGGTGGTGTAGGCCGGGTTCTCGAAACGCAGCCGGCCCGTGGATATGCCTGCCTCGGCGATGGTCGGGTTGGATCCGGCCTGAGTGAACGAATGACCGCTGTGAGTTGCACTGGCCTGCACGAACGGCAGATAGCCGCCGGCGAGCGCCCAGTCGTAGCGCAGTCGCGCGCTGAACTGCATGGGCGGCGCATCGGCGCTGGGTGAGCCGACCGGTCCGAAGGGGTTCGTCACCGGGGCGCAGCCGCCGCCGAAGGAGTTGCACGCGTTGGTGATCGGCTGCCGGAAGGTCGGGCTCGCAGGATTGTTGTTGTAGAGGATCGGCGAATTCGTCTGGCGACTCTGATTCCAGGAAGCGGCGGCCTGCAGTGTCAGGCCGCTCACCACTCTCGCCATCAGTGAGGTCTCGATGCCCTTGATGAGGAAATTCTGGCCGTTGGTGTTGAAGAAAATATTGCCAACGACTCCCGGGTCGAAGAAGGCCACCTGCACGTTGTCCCAGTTCTCGCGGTACACGGCGCCGTTCCATTGCAGGCGGTGATCGAAGAATTCCGTCTTCCAGCCGATCTCGTTGTTCGTCAGCCGGTCGGAAGAGTACGAGGTTGGCACCAGATACTGCGCGACGATGCCGGGTGTGAAAGCGTGTTGCGAACTGCCGTTCTGATTGAAGCCGCCGGGCCGATACCCCTGCGAGAAGGTGTAGTAGACCATCACGTCCGGCAGGATGTGCCAGGTCGAGTTGATGCGGCTCTTGAAGCCGGATTCGCTGTTGCGCAGGTTGGCAGCGTTCAGGTTGTAGCTGTAGTAGTAGGGGCTGCCTGCCGCAACGGAGTCCTGTGTGACGTGACAGCCGGTCGGCGGTGCGCCGCCCTCGAAGCAACCGAAGCTCGCGAGCACGCTGCCGGCTGAATAATAGTCGAAGCGGAAGTGGCGCGTACCGGCGGTGATCGTCCAGACCTTGGGGATCAAGTCCAGGTCGAATGAGGCGAAAAAGGCAGTCTGCTTGATGCTGCGCACCGTGTCCTGATAGAACGAGGTGTGATCCCCTTGTATGCCGGGATTGACGACGCTCGATCCGGGAATGGTGCCGACGTTGGCGAAGCAGCCGGTGTTGCCGGGGGTGTCCTGCGCAACGTTGGCGGTGCAGCTGGGAACGTTTTTGTAGTTCCAGGCACTCTGATCGTACAGTGAGTTCTTCTCCCAGAATGCGCCGACGATGCCACGCAGGCGCCAGTCATCGGGCGTGCTCAGGCGGAACTCATGCTGCTGGTGGACGTTTCGCTCCGCCGAGCGCCAGGTGGCGCTGGGCGAAAAGCAGGTTGGCGTCAGGCTGGAGTGATAGGCCGTCGGTCCGTAGCATTGATAGTAGTCCGCGTAGACACCGCGCGCATAGTTGGTGTAGTCGCCCACCTGATCGACATTGCGGATCAGGTAACCGCCGGTGTACACCGCTTTGAGAACGCTTATTTTGCCGTCAACCGTAAGCGACGTGCTCTCGAAGCGATCGTTATCGAAGGACGGGTTGAACAGCGTCACCTGCAGGGGCGCGAGCGGCTGTCCGTCCGAGGCGTTGGGCTGCTGATAGAACACTCCCTGTGAGTTCATGTCCTGGTAGGACTGCGTCAGCAATGCATCCCATTCGTCGTTGATCTGCCACAACAGCTCCGCGCGTCCGCCCTTGTAAGTGACCGGGTTGATGGCCCGGCCAGTGACGTTGTAGTTGTTGATGGACGGCGCCCCCGGCGGTACGCAGTAGCCGGAATTCGGCAGTCCATCCGGACACTGCCCGTTCACGGCCGGATAATTCGCATAGTGAATGCCGATGTCGGTGTTCTTGCGCGTGAATTTCGCCGGCACGTTGTCGATGTAACCGCCGCGATGATCGTCGTAGATCACTCCGCGGGCTGCCAGGGTGCCCGTGATCAGCGGCAGATTGAGCACCGCGGTGACGTCGGCGTTCGGGTCACCGTGGGCGGTAGCACTGTAGCCGGCCTTGACGCTGGCCTCGACCGCATCCAACTTCGGCTGATTGGTGATGTAGCGGATCACACCCGCTTCGGCACCAGCGCCGTAGAGCGTGCCCTGCGGGCCCTCCAGAACCTCGATGCGATTGAGATCGGCGGCGTAGATATCCAGGTTACGGTTCGGCAGCTGGCCGGACTGATTGTCCAGATAGATCGCAACGTTCGGCCACAGACCTGTCGAGGCGCTTCCCTGACTCGGCTGCGAGCCTGCGCTCAGACCGCGCATGAACACTTCGTTCTGGCCGGGGCCATTGTTGGCGGTGGTGACGTTCGGCAAGAACTTGATGTAGTCATCGAAGGTCTGCACGTTCAACTGCTGCAGATTCTCAGCGGTGAACGCCTGCATCGCGATCGGCACATCCTGAATGCTCTGCGTGCGGCGCTCTGCGGTGACGGTGATTTCCTCCAGTCCACCGCTCGCGCTGCTGTCGCTAACATCTGCCGCTCGCACCAGCGGTGATGCGGCAAATGATGCCGTGCCCAGAATCGCCGCGACCGCATAGGAGACCTTGGATTGCATTGTTGTATTCCTGTCTGCACACCGCAGCGGTGCCTGTCCAACGCGGCCACAACCACGGCCATATGTGACCGCCGGGATTCTTCTCCGGCGTCATCCGTCGCTGATTGAACGCAGGCGCCATAGGCCTGTGATGGATGCGTCCACCGCGCCATGGCACTGCAGCCGAAGCTGGCGTAAAACTACGCTATTCGAAGACTCGCGCGCCTGCCGCGTCGCCGTAGCTCGTGCGGTTAGGTTGCAGGCGGCGCGTGGAAGGCGACAGGCCGTAAGCGTCTTTGAACTGGCGCGAGAAGTGCGCGCAGTCGGCGAAACCTGCCTCGATCGCGATTTCAGTCACCGAGCGGTCTGTGTTCTCGACCAGCCAATGCGCGTAGCGCATGCGCAACTGACGGTACAGGGATGCGGGTCCCATGCCGACATGCTCGCGGCATACGCGCTCCAGCTGACGCACCGAGACGCCCAGCTCATCCGCAATCGCCGCGATCGCGACGGGCCGCGTCAGATTCTGTTCCATGAGCAGCAACGCGCGCCGCACGCGCGGCTCGCGCACGGTTTCAGACAGCGGCGGGTGCGGTTGTGCATCGCTGCCCGAGCGCTCGCGATCGAACAGCAGAACCTGACTCGCCTTCTGCGCTACTGCGCGGCCCAGGTGCTGTTCGATGAGATGCGTCGCAAGTGCGGCAGCGCCGGCGCCACCGGCACAAGTGATGCGAGGTCCATCGGCCAGGAACAGACGGTCGGCTACGACATCCTGGCCGGGAAAGGCCTCGAGGAAGTCCTGATAGTGGTACCAGCTGACGCAGGAGCGACGGCCCTTCATGAGGCCGGCGCGGCACAGTATGAAACTGCCGGTGCAAATACCGATCAGCGGTACACCGGTCGCGGCGACCTCGCGCAGATAGCGCAACGTTGCCTCATCCACCTGCGGGCCCGCGTGCAGAATCCCGCCGACGACCACGACGTAGTCGAGGGTTTCAGCATTCAAAAAGCCGCCCGTGGGCTCGATCATGACGCCGCAGCTGGCAGGGATCGAGCTGTGGCGCGAAGCCATGATCGACCACTGCACGTGCAGCGGCCGGCTACGATCGCCTTCGTCCGCCGCCAGACGCAGATGGTCGATGAACACGGCGAACGCGGACAACGTGAAGTGCTCGGCCAGAATAATCCCCACACGCAGCGGCGCACGGTGACTACCGAGACTCGACACGGGTTTCTGCGAACCGTTTGATTGGGCCATTGAACGGGCACTCAATGTGTTGGAGCCCCCTCGCGCGGCTATATTCCCCTAAGGCTTCTTGTGATGCAAGAACCAAAGCGTAACGAATCGGGCCCATTGCGTTTTCAATCGCATAGGAAGGAATTGCGGAGTCTCACCCCAGCTCTACGGGTGACCGGCGCGATTGAATGCCTGTTCAGTGAATTGCGGCGGAGCGATCGCCGCACGCCCGGGCTCAGCGCAGCACGGCAAGCCGAGCCAGATTGCGCTGGACGATATCGTCGTGCACCGCCGAGTGTGCGTACCAGCGCCGAATCGCCTCGATCAGCGCTGTGCAAATTCTGATGGTCTCGGCCGCCTGGTGCCCCGCACCGCTGCCAAAGCGGAGCTTCACCCCTCGCGGCCTGGCGCGCGCATGCCGTCTCAGGCGCAGACCTCGCAACGCTCGGCACGGTACCCGGGGTGCGGTCAGTCCCGCAGCCGGGCTGCTCGAGGACACGACGCTGTCGGCCTGAACCGCGGGAGGTGTCTGTGCCTGAGCCGCAACGGCTGCGTGGATCGACTCGCGCCCGCCCCCATCGTCATTGATCTCCTTCTCGGGCAGCCAGCGTTCGCACCAGTCGCGAGCACGCGCCGCCGAAACGGAAAGCTGAGCATCGGCCAGGGCTACGGCGATGGCGGGGAGCTCCAGGGCATCCCGACGCGCCAGATCCCAGCGCTGGGAGTCGAGCAGATATTCGATATCCGCCAGGTAGTTGGTGATCATCCTTGAAGTGGACGGCAGCGTGCCCGACTCGGATCGTTGCCCGGGGGCTGGCGTCTGGCTGGAAGGTAGGTCTTGCATGCAGCTTCCTTCGATGCAGTCGATCAACCGCGGGAAGTGCTCCCACGCTCCCTTCTGTTCCGGCGTCGCACGGAACGTGCCGCAGCCTGCTTGCGCCGCTTTGCGGCTCGCGGCACCTTTTCGCGAGCGGCAGGGGCCTTCGCGCGCTGAAGCGGTGGCTTCGGAGATTGTACAACCGCAAGTTTGGTGTCTCGCCCCTTGCGGCGATCCCGTCGCCGCGTGCGTTTCCAGGCCTTACGCGCCTGGCTCGCTTCGCGTCGCGCGCGTCTCGCATCGCGCTTGGCCTCTTTCAGCCGCTTGCGTGCGCGTCGCAGCTCGTCTTTCGCCAGGCGCACCTGCTGCGCAGCCACGTCGGCCTGCAGCCGGGCCCGCTCCATGGACTCGGCAGACGGATCACCGATCGGAAGCTCGTGGCTCTCGGGTGTGGGCGGCGTGTCAGGACCTGTTTTTTTCATGGTTGCGCACGCGAAGCAGTCTCCGGGAAGTCTCACACATCGTCAGATGGCTTGCCACCGCGCGACGGCACCGGCAGTCGCGGTCGCGCGCCGGGCGGGGCTCACTTATCCACATTCTTTGTGCATAACCATGTGGACAGCGAACCGGCCTGTCCGCAAAGCGGCAAGTGTGCCAAGGGGTTGCATTGGAGTGCGCGAAGTTTCGCCACGCAGCCGGCGATGAACCCGACGGTCAATCGAGTAAACTTCGCGCCATGGAACCCCCGGCTGTTCTGCCCCGTGCCCGCAGGCCGTTTCTGCTGCCGGTATGGCTGACTTTTGCGGCGCTGCTCGCCCTGCTCGTCGTCGCGGTCGTTGCGCTCTTCATTTATCGCTCGGCTACCACCACTGTCGTGGTGCTGACCCGCCATGCAGAGAAAGAGATCAACAGCATCCAGGATCCGCCGCTCTCCGAGGATGGCGAGCGGCGGGCTCAGCGCCTCGCACAGCTTTTTGCCCGCGGCGCGGGACCCGGGCATCTGGATGCGATCTATGTGAGCCCCACGCGACGCACTCAGCAAACCGCTGCCCCGCTCGCCGAACGCCTCGGAGAACCGCTCGTGGCCGTGCAGCAGGGGGATATCAAAGCGACGGCCGCGCGCATCTTGCGCGAGCATCGTGGCGATAAGGTGCTCGTCGTCGGGCACAGCAACACGATACCGGCGCTGATACGCGAGCTGGCCTCGATCGAGGTCGCACCGATCGCTGAGGACGAGTACGGCACGCTGTACGTGGTCAGTGTCCCGAGCTTCGGCCACGCCAATCTGCTGCGCCTGCAGTATTGAATCTGAGCCCTGTCGGGTCAGGGGCTGCGGGTGCGGGCGCTGCCGTTGAGGGCGGTGGCTTTCTGTACAAATTCCTGATGCAGCCGGATGCGGAAGTCTGCCAGCACAGCGTTGCGGATGGTGCGCGTCGGGTCGATCAGATAGGTCGCGCGGCGCACACCAATCCCCAGCGGTCCGTTCACCTCGTACATGCGAATGACTTCCTTGGCGCGGTCGGCAAGCAGCGTGAACGGCAGGGCATACTTCTGCCGGAACTCGCGGTGTCGCTTGGGAGACTGCGGACTCACTCCGGCCACATTCAGCCCTGAGCTGACGATCTCGGCGTGCAGATCGCGCAGCATGCAGGCTTCGCGCGTACAGCCCGCCGTGAAGTCGGCAGGGTAGAAGTACAAGATCAGCGGACCGCTGTTCAGCAGATTGCTGAGCGACACCTGGCGATTGTCCTGATCGGGCAGGGTGAATTCCGGTGCGCGCGCGCCGATAGCCAGCATGCAGCATCCTCCTCAGCCTGGCGGGGACTGTACGCCATGATAGCCGCAGCGCAGTCCTTTCTAGTACGTATCGAACTCACCGATGCTAGAATCGCGCGCCTTGCCTGGGGGGCGGTAGCTCAGTTGGGAGAGCGTCGCGTTCGCAATGCGAAGGTCGAGGGTTCGATTCCCTTCCGCTCCACATTCCGCTTGCTGGCCTTGGCGGTACCGTGGCGTGGGCGTGGCTGTTCTGCTGTGCGGGATGGCGGCTTTATCGGTGTCAGGTGCGGCGGAGGGGGAGTCTGCTGACCGCATCGAATTGCAGGCTGCGTACTGTGAGCCCGTGCTGCAGAATGATCTGCGCTTACTGCAACAGATGCTGGATACGACTGATGCCGGGCTTGCTCATCCGGATGATCTGCCGGCCCAGGTGCGCGAGCAGATCCTGAAGGCGCTGCGCAACACTCGGGAGGAACTGCCCAAGGCGATCGCGGCCCGCCATGCGGCACTGGATCGCCTGCAGGCCTTCCTCGCTCCCCGCCGCAAACAGCTGGATGCGCGTGCCGTGAGCGCCGCACAGGATCGCGCCCAGGCGGACATCGAGGAGATGTCGGCGGCCTCCACGAAATGTGCGGTGCAGTGTGAGGAGCCGCACGGCGGCATGACTCCCGAGGAGTGTTCCAACCGCTGTATCCCCAAGGAGTTACGCGAGCGGCTGAATCGATGCCGCACTCCGAGCTGGCTGCCCGGGAGTTAAGGCAGCGGCGAGCCGTCCGAGCGATGCCGAACCATCTCGCCGCTGTTGCTCTCGGTCGGCTGGCGCAGGATGCGATTCGGCGGAACACGCATGAAGCGATAGATCCGGCGAGAGTGCAGCGACAGGCGGTTATCCGGTATCAACTCCACGTTGTCACCGAACAGCCCGGTGTTGATTTCATGTACCAGGCGCGCCTCGCCCGTCAGGCGCGAGCCGTAGTTGAGATTGTCGTACTCATCGAAATAGATGACGGCGCCATTCGGGATGCGGTCGATCAGGCGCGCCATAATGGTCTTCGCCGAGGAATAATAGTCACAGTCGATCCAGATGAGGATCGGCGGCCGATCGTGCAGCGAGGCCAGGAATGGCGCATCGATGGAGTCTTCGAAATACCCGCGATGGATGTGGTAGTTCGAATAATGCTCGGCGCAGTAAGCCAGCAGCGATTCATAGTTCCCGCGGAACTGACCGGCCGCCCAGTCATCGCCGGTCGCAAAATCCCGATCGCGCAGGTCATTGCTTTCGGGCATGCCTTCGAAGCTGTCGAAGGTGTGTACCGTCACACGCTTTTCCAGGCGCAGGTAGCGTGTCGCATACAGCAGCTTGATGAAGGAGTAGCCATCGGAGGTGCCGAATTCCAGCACCGAGAAGTCGCCATGAGGGATTTCAGCGAACTCCCGCAACACGGCATAGACGTGGTCGTACCGGTAGAACGAGAACAACAGGTCGCGCAACAGGCGCCGCGGACGATCGATGCAGTTCAGATAAAAGGCGGTCTTGAGGTACTCCCCCGGAAACAGCTGCCCAATGGTGCGCAGCACGCGCACCATGGGTGCACGTCGCATGTAATCATCCGCCGGCCGCAACTTTTTCTCCGTGCGCGAATCCTGCTGGGTTTCAAGCTTACCTGCATCATGTACGAGCATCGCTGCCGACTCCTGGCTCTGCATGGCCCGCTCAAGTCTTTCATCCGACTTTCGGGTTTTTTTGGGCGCACTTAATGTTAGTGCTCCAGACTACTCGCAAGTTGCGTACCGTCCAGCCCCGTGTTAAGAGCCGTCGAGGCGCTATTTGCTGCATTGCTCTGAATCGACTGGGAAATCCCGGTTGTGCAAAGATTTGTGGGAAAAGGGCGGAAAAGGGTTGGAACGGTTTTGCGGGCGCAAGCGGACCCAGCAACGCGCGACCCCCGGCCTGGAACAAGTGATACGAGCGGCCACAGGACGCCCGGCCGCCCATGTCGGCACCAGCCGGTGCGGCCCAAGCCCCAAAGCGCCGCGCAGGTGAAAGCGTGGAAGCCCGGTTGGGGGCGCCGCCGCGACATAACGCAGGTCGGACGCTAGAATTCCAGGTTCGCTGCCCCCGTAGCTCAGTGGATAGAGCGACCGCCTCCTAAGCGGTAGGTCGTCGGTTCAACTCCGGCCGGGGGCGCATCGGTCATCCGGTCGCGCTGACCGGCAGGCTGTTGTACGGAGGAGCTGAGTGAATAAGGCAAAACGAATAGTTGAAAATTCATCCTCCGTTCGTCGACCAACGGCCTTCACCCGGGTGCGCCGCCTGCCCAAGCGCGGCAGCTATGATGCCGCGAGCCTCTACGCGATCCTGGATGCGGCGACACATTGTCATATCGCTCACCTGATCGATGGCCGCCCGGTGGCGACGCCGACTTTGCACTGGCGGCATGCTGAGCGTGTGTATTGGCACGGTAGCGCCGCCAGCCGCATGCTCAGCACGCATACCGCGGGCGGCGAGGTTTGTCTGACAGCTACCTTGATTGACGGCTTTGTACTGGCGCGCTCGGGGTTCAATCATTCCATCAACTATCGCTCCGTCATGTGTTTCGGACATCCGCAGGAGATTACGGACGCGACGCAAAAGATGCAGGCTCTGGAACATTTCCTCGAGCATTGGTTGCCGGGCAGATGGGGAAGTCTGCGCCCGCCGACAAAAAAGGAAATGGCTGCGACTCGCGTGCTCAGCATGCCGATCGATGAGGCGTCTGCCAAAGTCCGGACCGGCGGCCCGCACGATCCGGAAGGCGATCTGGATTGGCCGGTTTGGGCTGGCGTGCTGCCGTTACATACCGTTGCCGGCGCCGCGGTTCCCGCCGAAGACTATCAGCATGCGCACGCGCCGCCGGTGCTCGTAGGAATAGCTCGCGAAAGCTCGCAGCCATAGCTCGCGAAAAGCTCGCGAAGCTCAGAGGAACAGCGCCACAAGCGATTGCCATCATCTTCATGTTCCCGCAACTGGGCCGCTTGCCGCAGTTGATGCAAGCTGCCTGTAGCGCGAGTAGCCGCGCGTGGCGGAGGGCACAGCTTGCTCGGGAACACTGCGTTGCAGCTGCCGCCGCAATCGGGAGCGATCCTGCGGCAGCTACCTCTGATTACGCTCTATCTCACCGAGCGGTGCAACTCCCGCTGTGTCAGCTGCGACTACTGGCGTACCGGTCGCGATGACATCGAACTGCAACAGGTTGTCCGACTGTTGCCGCAGTTGCGAACACTGGGGACCCGCCTGGTAGTGCTTTCCGGCGGCGAGCCATTGCTGCACTCCGAATGGGCAAGCATCGCGCAATGTTTGCGCGGTAGTGGCCTTAAGGTGTGGTTGCTGACCGCCGGCCTGGCGCTGGCCAAGCACGCCGAACGCGCCGCCGCGCTGTTTGATGTCATCACCGTCTCCCTGGACGGAGCCAACGCAAAGAGCTATGCGGCGATACGGGGCGTGAATGCGTATGCGCACGTCTGCCGTGGCATCAGAGCGCTAGTGGCGAAGCAGGTGCGTGTCACCTTACGCGTGACCCTGCAGCGGGCCAATTACCGCGAGTTGGATGAGTTCGTCGCGCTTGCACACGAGTTGGCGGTCAGCGAGATCTCCTTTCTCACGGTTGATGTCGCGAACCCGCACGCTTTTGGTCGTGTGCAGCGGCAATGCGGTGATCTCGCCCTCAGCGTGGACGATCTGCCCATCTTCGAGCGCTTGATCGCAGATCTCGAGCGCAACCGGGCGGCGGACTTCAGCAGCGGCTTCATCGCGCAAACTCCCGGCAAACTACGGCGGATGTGGCAGTACTTCGCTGCGGTTCAGGGGCGGGCGGCCTATCCACGTGTGAAATGCAATGCGCCGGAGTTCTCAGCCGTGATGGATGCGCACGGGCAGTTACAGCCCTGCTTTTTCATCCCGGGCCCGCAGACGCGTCGCGGTACGACGCTTACCGAAACTCTCAACAGCGATAGCATGATTGAGCTGCGCGCTCGCATCCGCGACGGGGGTCGACCCGAATGCCTGACCTGCGTGTGCTCACTGCATCGGCAACCGACCGAATCGGCGCGTGACTTGCGGTGGTGAGCGCAGAGTTGCAGTGCGAACCGGATCCGACGCGCACGTTATATGAGCGCTGGGCGGCGTGCTATCCGCCCGTCGCCCACAACCCCTTGATGCGCGCCGAAGAGGTGGCGATGTCGCGCCTTTGGCCGGACCTGCGCGGGCAACGTGTGTTGGATCTCGCCTGCGGCAGCGGCCGTTACGCACGCAAGCTCTCTCACGATGGCGCGGGGCTGGTCGTGGCGGTCGATTTCAGCGTTGCAATGTTGAGGCACGTAGAGTTGATAGGGACGGTGCGTGTCTGCGCCGACATGATGTGCCTGCCATTCGCAGAGCAGACCTTCGATGCGATCATCTGCGGGCTCGCGATTGGCCACACCGGATCCCTCCAGGGCTGGATGTCCGAGATGCATCGGATATTGCGCGACGGCGGTCAGCTGCTGTACTCCGACTTTCACCCAGAGGCGGCCCGAGCGGGCATGACACGAAGCTTCAAGGATGTGCGCGGCATCAGCTGTACGGTTCCTCATCACATACACGAGCTGGAGGCGCAGCGGCGCGCCGCCGACTGCGCCGGGTTCAGGCTCGAGCGAATCCTTGAGGTGCACATTGGCAGGGAACTGCGCGAGGCATTCGCCGGCAGTGAATCGTTTTACCGGCAGTGGCATGGGCTGCCGATCGTTCACGTGATCCGCGCGTGCAAATGAAGCCTGACATCGCGCAGCCATGGTTCGCGGCGGACAGCGGCGCAGGCGTCTGCTTCGTTGGCGGATCGGCAGGCCGCGACGGCGTGCACGCAGTGCGTATACAGGGATCGGCCATCGCCGCCGTAAACGAGCTGCCGCGCCGCGGAGATTTGGTTGTTGACCTGCATGGCGATCGGCTGTTACCCGGGCTCATCAATGCGCACGATCACCTTGGCCTCAATTCAATGCCGGCCACCGCAGCAACTCGCAGCTATCGTCACGTGCGGGAGTGGATCGCCGCCACCAGCGAGCGGCGGCGTACCGAACGGCATTTCCAGCTGTGCGTAGGCGTCGAGCGGGCACAAAGACTCTTCCATGGTGGAATCAAGAATCTGCTCAGCGGTGTCACGACGGTCGCGCACCACGACCCCTTGTATCCTGAGCTGCTGCAGCCGCAGTTCCCGATCCGGGTACTGGAGCACTATGGCTGGGCGCATTCGCTATATCTCGATGGTGCGGCGGCGGTGCTCAACTCCTTCGTGGCAACGCGGGAGACGGACCCCTGGATCATTCACGCGGCTGAAGGGGTATCTCGCGATGCGGCGCAGGAGTTCGATACGCTGGATGCGCTCGGATGCATCGGCCCCCGCACTCTGCTGGTGCATGGCGTTGCGCTCGAGCAGGCTCAGCGCAAGCGCCTGCTTGAGGCCGGTGCCGGTCTGATCTGGTGCCCGAGCTCCAATGAGTACCTCTTCGGGCGGACGGCCGAGGTGGACGAGCTTGCCGCCTGCGGCCGGGTTGCCTTGGGTACGGACTCGCGCCTCAGCGGAGCCCGTGATCTGCTGGAGGAGTTACAGATCGCCCGTCGGTGTTGCACCGTGCAGCAGGACGAGTTGGAGCAGCTGGTGACCACCGCGGCTGCGCAGCTGCTGCGCCTGAAAGATTGCGGCGTCTTGCGCCGCGGTTATCGCGCCGACCTATTGGTTCTGCCATCAGGTACGGCCCTCGCGCAGACGCGGCGCTCGACCATTCGCCTGGTCCTGAGCGCAGGCGTGCCGATGTATGCCGATGAGGAGTACGCGGCACAGCTCGCCTCCCGGGCATACTGGAGCCGCATTCGGCTGGATGGCTCGGCCAAACTGTTGCCGGCGGGTGTCGTGGCCGCGCTGGTGCGCTCGTCTCTGACGGAGCCGGGACTCGAGATGCCGATGTCCGATGGGAGGGCGGCCTGATGAGCACGCCGCTGCGACCGCGTTCCAGGATAGTGCTTTACAACCCACAGGCGGTGTTTTTCACCATGCCGCTGGCACTGCTCGCCATCGGCTCAGAGCTGGATCCGCAGCAATACGAAGTGGTCATCGTCGATGCGCGACTTGAGGGTACGGACGCTGAGCGACGCGTGATCGAGGCGCTGGATGGCGCTCTCTGCCTGGGCGTCACGGTGTTGACGGGTGCGCCAATAGCAGATGCCTTGCAAGTCTCGCGAGCTGCCAAGCGCGCCTACCCGACGCTGCCGGTCGTATGGGGGGGCTGGCATCCCTCCATGTTTGCCCGTGAATGCCTCGAGGAGCCTTGCGTCGATGTCGCTGTTCAAGGGCAGGGCGAGCTGACATTCGCCGAGATCGTGGAACGGCTCGCAACGGGACGTACTCTGGAGGGCTGCGAGGGTTGCACGGTGCGCGAGGCGGGGGGCCGCATCCGGCAGAATCCGCCACGGGCGCTCGTGTCCGTGGAGCGTTTTCGCGCGCATGACTACCGGCTCATTCCGGTAGAGAGATATTTCGCGCTCAAGGGCAAACGGCAGCTCGATTTCATCTCGTCACAGGGCTGTAACTTCCGTTGTGCCTTCTGCTCGGACCCCTTCGTTTACGGGCGCAAATGGGTGGGGCTCGAGCCTGCGCGCATGGCGCTGCGGTTGCGTGAGTTGTGGGAGCGCTATGGATTCGATGACGTCAACTTTCAGGATGAGACCTTCTTCACCCGTCGCGAGCGCGTGAGCGCGTTCGCGGATGAGCTGCTGGCGGCAGACATGAGATATACCTGGGCTGCGACCATGCGCGCCGATCAGGGCGTACGTCTGCCGGATGAGATCTGGAAGCGCTGCAAGCAATCCGGCCTGCGTCGGCTGCTGGTGGGCGTTGAATCCGGCTCGGACGAGATGCTGCGCCGGATTCGCAAGGACATCAGGATCGAGCAGGTGTTTGCCACGGCGCAGCAGATGCTGCGTCATGAAATCGCCGGCAGCTTTCCGTTCATCGTCGGATTTCCGCAGGAGAGTGATGCCAGCGTGCGCGCCAGTCTCGATGTCGCCAGGCGACTACGCGCCATGAGCGCGGATTTCCAGACGCCGATCTTCTATTTCAAACCGTATCCGGGCAGCGAGTTGGTCAGCGAGGCGGTGGCGCGCGGATTCCGGCTGCCAGAGACGCTGCAGGCCTGGGCGGCCTTCGACTTCGTCGCCGGCTTGCCCGGACCGTGGGTCACGCCGGAGAAGTTCCGGCTGATCGAGCGCTTCAAATTCTTTCACGAGCTCGCATGGCAGCGCAGATCACGCAGCTCGCAGCCGCTGCAACAGCTGGCGCGGCTGCGTTGCGAGCGCAATTACTATCGCTGGCCGGTCGAGATGTTATTCAGCCGCTGGCTGGTGCCCGCCCAAAAGCTCTCTTAGCCATGACGAGCTCGCGCCGACACCTGCTGCTCATCAACCCGACGATCGCCCCCCGGCGCAGCGCGCGTTTTCCGCTGGCCGTGCTCAATTTGTCCGCCGCGCTCGATGGACATTACGACTCCACCATCATCGATGGCAATGTGGATCGCGACTTCATCGATACGGCGTTGCGCCTCCTCGGGCAGCAGAGGATCGATGCGGTCGGACTTTCGGTGATGGGCGGCCCGCAGCTGCCGACTGCGATCGCGGCATCCCGCGCCATTCGGCGGCATTTTCCCGGCAAGCCCATCATCTGGGGCGGCCACTTCCCGACGATCTGCGCGGAACCTGCTCTGCAAGAGGACTTCGTGGATTACGCGATACGCGGCCAGGGCGAGGACACTCTGCGCGAGCTGCTCGCGACCCATTTTGCGGAAGACAGCGGCGTGACGCTGCAGCAGATTGCGGGGTTGTCCTGGCGCGCCGCGGGATGGATCACTCACAACCCGCCCCGCGCGTTCTCGGCTGGCGGAGCGCGCCGCGCGGTTCCGTACGAACGGCTGGGCTATGATCCCCGCACTTATCTGCAGCGCACCTTTCTGGGGGCGCGCACCGCCGGCTATCAGGCAGCGCTCGGTTGCCGCTTTCGCTGTACGTTCTGTGGAGTGGCCGCGATGTTCCGCGGTCGGACCGCGCTCCCCAGTGAGCAACACCTGGATGCGGAGCTGCACAGACTGGTACATCGGTACGGTGTGGACTCCGTGCAGTTCTATGACAATAACTTCTTCGACCGCGAAGAGGACACGCTGCCTCTGCTCGAGGTCCTGGCGCGCCATCGGCTACCCTGGTGGTGCTTTGCGCGCTCGGATGCGCTGCTGAATCTGTCGGAACGCGCCTGGTCACTCATCCGGCGCAGCCGGCTGCGCATGACCTACATCGGGGCGGAATCGCCCAGCGACTGGTTGTTGCATGATGTCAGAAAGGGCACCCGCCGCGACCAGACGGCCGCCGCGGTCGAACTCTGCCAGCGTAATGGCGTTATCCCCGAGCTGTCCTTCATGTTGGCTCCGCCACAGGACCCAGCCGGTGAGACCGAGCGGACATTTGCCTACATTCGCCAGATCAAACGCGCCCATCCGACTACGGAGATCATGCTGTACGTCTACTCTCCATTGCCTGCGGCGCCCGGGTCTCCCAGTCCGCACGTGCAGCGCAGCCTCGCGCAGCTACGCGATGGGAGCGGCGCGCCGCTGAGCTTTCCCGACACGGCCAGCGCATGGGCGCAGCCGCAGTGGATCGACTACTGGTGCCACCGCGATGTGCCCTGGCTGACACCGCAGCTGCGCCAGCGGATCCGCGACTTCACTACGGTGCTGGGGTGCCGGTTTCCTACCGCAACGGACATCCGCGCACCACGGTGGGGCAAGGTGACGTTACGCGGACTGGCCGCCTGGCGCTACCGGTATCGCCGCTACGGACAGCCGTGGGAGCTCAATGCGGCGCGCAAGTTCATCCGCTTGTGGGACCCCCGGCTCGCAGGCTTGTAGGCGCCGCGGCGACCGCGCCCACCGCATGCAGCGTGTCCGGCCGCAGCGGCCGGCCGGTGAGCCAGCGCAGCATGCGTCGCCGTTGGGACAGCGTCGACCAGGAACTGGACGCGAGGGGTACAGCGGTGCTGGCGAGATAATCGCGCTCCGCCAGAAGCTGTTCATTGGGATGCAGCCGCTGCCACGCATACTGCGCTGCATCTGCGATCGATGACGACCATTCTATGCCAGGGAATGCGTAGATCCGGGGGTTGGACAGCGACAGATCCGTTATCTGCCATCTTTGCATCAGCCAGCGCACGGTGCGGGGTGTGCGTGCGCTGAAAAGGCGCAGCGCCTCGAGCAGACGCTCATCGCGGTGATAGCGAGCCGTGAGCTGCAAGGGAGGTGCGGGCCACCAATCGTCGCCCACCGGGCCGTTGTAGTGTTGCAGCTCCTGCCAATCCGCGTCGCTCATCTGCGCACCCAGCAAAGCGATGTCCTGCAGATGCAGGATGCGAAGAGTTCGGTTGATCATGGCCCCCGCAGCGTGTAGCAGCAGATGTGCCATCAGGACAGCGGTCGAGCGGTATGGATTGACTCCTGGCTGCAGCCTGTCGGCGAGGATCTGCGCGGTCAGATCGATGCGCCGCCGCGGCAAACATTCACCGACCCGCTCGTGCAGGTCGATCTTCAATGGATTGTCCGCGTGCTCACCGAGTGCCGCCGCGCGGCCGTTGCCCTGAATGAAGATGCGCTCGCGTTGACTGACAAAACACTGCCGGAATCCCAACTTCTCGAGCAGGGCGCTCGCCAGGTTGAGCTGTGCCCCCCGCACGAGCAGATCGAGATCAGCCATCGGGCGCAGTCCATTGCCATAAAGTCCGCGCGCGTACAGCGCTGCGCCTTTGAGGGCAACCAGCGCGACCCCGCTCTGCTGCGAAAAGTGCTCCAGCTCGACGAGCAAGGTTTGCATGCGCTGCTGGCGGCGCGCGATCTGCAGTGTTTGATCCCCGAGAAAATGTTGCCAGCAGTAGGGTCCGCGCCACGGCAGTCGTGTAGCCAGCAGCGCCGAGACACCGTGCATGGCAGCCACTGCGCGAGCCACGTCCCACTCCAGTGCTGACCAGTCGGGCCGCACTACGTCTGCGCCGGCCAGCTGCTGCGCGAGCAGCTCGGTCGTGCATCGCAGAATCCTGCCGATCGTCGCCGGGGAGGGCGGCGCTGCCAGCTCAGGGCGCACGCGAGCGGCACCCACAGCTCACCCGGTCGCAGCGACTGCGGCCGCGACCGCTGCACTTGGGGTTGCTCGGGGCGACAAGAAGTCCTGCGCGTGCGACAGCAGGTGTGTCCAGCGGCGCTCGAGCGCACGTCGTGCACGCCGATGCCGCGGGGATGGGCTCGCGACCTCGAGCTGTTGCAGAGAGACCTCGGCATGCATCAGATCGCGGACGGCTCGATAGAACTCGCTGGTGTACGTCCCGGCAAACATCATCTCGAGGTCACCGCTGTGTTGCCAGTGCGTCTTTGCCGTGAGCTGGCTTTTGACGAGCTCATAGAAAGGCGTACCCGGCAAGGGATAGGAGACACTGACACCCACATCATCCGGCCGCACCGATTCGAGCAGCATCCGCGTAGCTAGGATGTCCACGAGCTGCTCATTGAGATAACCCAGTTGTATGAAAAAGCCGACGCGGATGCCCACCTGTTGCAGTCGCCGCCGTGCCAGCCGGATCTCCTCCACGGTGGTGCCCTTATGCATGGCATCCAGTACCCGCTGGCTGCCGCTTTCAGCACCGAGCCACGCTTCGTGGCAACCGGCCGCCTGCAGAGCTTCGGCCATCCGCACGCTGATCAGATCTGCCCGGGTCTGGATGGTGAACGGCACGCTCGCATCATTGGCCGCAACCGCCGCAGCGAATTCTTTGACCCAGCTGACACGCAAGCCGAAAATGTCATCCGCGAGCCACAGGTGGTGCGGTGCGAAGGTGCGTTTCAGGTAGCCCATCTCGGCGGCCACCGCGGACGCCGGCCGCTGCAGATACTGATTGCCCCAGATCGGCTTGGCACACCAGGCGCAACGGAACGAGCAGCCACGCGAGGCTGCCATGTTGAGACTGAAGTAACCCTGTTTCTGCAGCCAGATGGCGCGGTAGCGCTCGATGTCGACGAGATCCCAGGCCGCCATCGCAGCCGGCTGCACATTTGCAGCTTGCTGGCCTGAGCCGCTGCTGCGGACGATTCGTCCCTCCACCAGCGCGGTCGCCCCGGGCAGATCCGCCAGCAGCGCCGCCGGAGCCAGATAGTTTTGCTGGTTCAGCCGCGCGAGCGCGCCCGTGAGCGCAGCAAGGCCCTCGCCGATCAAGGCGAGATCGGCACCGGCATGCAGGTACGGCGCCGGGGCATCATTGGCATCCGGGCCGGCAACGATAACGCGGGCACCCGTCGCGACCGCCGCAGAGATCATCCGGCAGGCGGCCTCACGCATCCGGCCGAGACACATCTTGCTGAGGAAGTTGAAATGATCCTCGTAGAGCACCACGACCTGCGGCCGGCTGGTACGCAATGTGTCGTAGTAGTCGGCCAGGCCGCTCGCGAGCATCGCATCGAAAAGCGCTACCCGATGGCCCGCCGCGCGCAGCAGCGCTGCGACCTGCAAGGTGGCCAGTGGGGGATAAGGCTTGCCGCGCGCCGCCTGCTTTGGATCGAACTGCAGAAAATAGGAGTGGCAAACCAGGATCGAGAGCATAGGGCATCCACTGCGGCAGCAGGCATGCTTGCGCGCTTGCAGCGTGAGTGCCCTGGCAGCACTGTGTGGTTCAACCTGCGGTGTTGCAGCGAGCGCTGCGGTGTTGCAACGAGCGGACGCGGTCAGTGCGCAGGGGCGGCGAGCTGCCAGAGGTAGGCTCGAGTCCTGTCGTGACGATAGGCCCAGATGGACCGCCTCGGGAACGCTCGCTGCAGCTCAGACACCGAAGCGTCCGGTCGTGCATACAGCACGCTGCCGTTCAGCTGCGCATCGTTGCGCGCCAAGTCCACGGCGCGCAGCCCGGGGCTGGCTGAATTCTCGACGATTACGACGGCATTCTGCAGACCCTGCTGTTTGCTCAGGCGATAGACCTCCGACCGCTGGAGGACCTGCTCGTGGTAGTCGCCTAATGCCAGGGGTATGGCAACGAGCATGTAGAGCACACTGACCAGCACCGTGCTTACGAGAACGGGCGCGGTCAAAAGCCGTGCCGTCCAGCCGCTCTGCAGCGGTCGCGTCGAAAACAGCGTGACCAGCAGCAGGGGATAGGCGTCGAAATAGTAGCGAGGCCCATAACGATTGCCGCCGAGATCGGCAAAGAAGACATACCCGAGGACGAAGCTCGGCAAGATCAGATCATGGAAGGCGAGCGAACGGCTCTGCCACTTGGCGCTCAGGCAGACGAGCAGTGCGACTGGCAAGAGGGGTGTGCTCCACAAGCCAAGCTCTGCGAGCTGATGCGCACTCAGCTGCAGACCGCGCAGCACCGCCTGTGGTTGCAATGACAGGGCGATGTCGCGATCGGCGATCAAGGAATAGCTACTGCGTAGTGGATCACCGGTGATCACATCCTGGTACGCCAGCAATGCAGCCAGAAACGGCAGCGCACCCACAACGATGAGCGCGATGAGCTGTGCCGGCCGACCCCGCTGGCTGACCAGAAACCAACCCAAGGCCGGCAGCAGCAGCACCAGGCTGAAGTAGCGCGTGATTGCGATCAGCCCGAGCAGGGCGCCACACAGCAGCAACGCCTGGGGGCGTTGTGTGCGCTGGTACCCGATGCAAGTCAGACACAGCAGCGTGATCAGGACTGCCGACAACATGTGCGAGTAGAAGGATGCCGCGTTCAACAGATAAAAGAGGCTCAGCACATAAAGACCGGCTGCTGCCAGGCGCACGGCTGGCAGGCTGCTGCGCCAGGACGCCGCGAGCAGCAAGGCCGTACTGATGGCCCCAAGCGTGCTGCTGGCGGCCCATCCGGGCAGGTGCAGGCGAAAAGCGAGTGCCAGAAAGGCAGGCCAGCCGGGCGGATATTGGCTCACCCATTTGTCACCGATGATCCACGTACGGTAGGCAACCAGACTGTAGTCAGCCGGCGGCGCGGGCGCCCAGAGCCGCCCCTGCGCGAACTGCTCGGCCTGGAATGCATAAGCATATTCGTCACCGGAGTTAGGAAAGCTGTCGAGCGTAACCCCTGCAATCAATGCGGGCAGGAGAGCCGCACACGCCACCAAGGCGGCTGCCAGCAATCGCTCGTGTCGCTTCACGAGGGTGCCGAACGATAAACCGAGCCGCTCGAGCATCAGGGGTGCCAGCTGCGCGGTTGCGACGACGGTGACGAGTGCCGCGGCGAAGATGGTAAGGACGAGCAGTGAGCTCAGGTGTTCGTATTGAGCAGCGGCGCGCCAAAGTAGTCGCTGCAGGTAGCAGTTGAGAGCAGCGTAAGCGGCCAGCAAAACCCATACTCGCCAGGCGCGCTCCTTTCGTGCCGTTGACGCGAGTAGCTCAGCGGGGCTCGCGGGTAAGTGCGCTATGCCAGTCATCCTGCGGTTCCCCGCAGTGCGGGCGAGCCCGGGATCCACCGCTGCCGGACACTCCAGGCCAGCAAAATCAGCAAAGGCAACAGTGCGCCGAGTGCTGTCGTCAAACCCTTGGAGACGTTCCAGCTCATCCAGCCCTGCAGGCGCAAGACATTCAACGGATCGGTAAGCCGTCCGCATACGCTCAGTAGTAGCGCGAGCCACTGCAGGCGGCGAGGCTCGCCCAGCGCTATCCAGGCGAGCGGCATACAGGCATACCAGGACCAGTAGTCCGGTGAGAAGACGAGGGCAAAGGCAAGCGCAATCCAGGCACAACTCGCGGCATAGTCGGCCATCGTGTGCACACGCCGCGTCCACCAGAGGATGCATGCCAATAGCACCAGCGCGGCGATCCCCTGCGCCAGCAGATCTGCTATCGGTTGCAGATGGGCGTGTCGTGCGAACCAGCGCAGAACACCGACAACCGTGATCGAACCGTAGGGATAGCCGCGCTGCAGAACTCCCTGCAGGCTGCGCATGCCTGCCCAGTACGGCGCGTACAACGCGACCCCCACAACGCCTGCGGCCACGGAAGCTGCGGCGAGCTGCAATCCCGGACTGCGCAGCTGCCGACGGTTGCGCCACGACACTGCCAGCTGCGCCGGCAGGAACAGGACGCAGTAGTATTTCGTCATCACGCCGAGAAGCTGCACAAAGAATGCTGCCGCCGGCCGCGACCTGATCAACAGCGTCAGCGCGGTAACGGACAGCAGGATCATCAGCGAGTCGTTGTGACCTTCCGCTGCAAAGGCGAACAGCACCAGCGGATTCCACAAATACAACAGCGTACCTTGCAGCTGGACGGATGGCTGCAGTCTACCCAGCACATCCCAAATCATGCGCGCGGTCGCCAGGCTTGCCAGCATCGCAATGGCTTTGAAGACATACGCGGCCGCCAGCACATGCGTTCCACATAGCATCGCAACCGCGATTTCCAGACGCGTCCAGAGAATTCCGTAAGGCGTGATTCCCGGCCACGTGTTCCATCCCACGGTGGTAAACGCGGCCGCAAATGAACTGTTGCGAATCTCCTGCACCGGTTGCAGCAGAGGATTGCCGCCCGGCAGCGATGCCAGCAGACCGTGGCCCAGGTAACTGAATACATCCTGCGACAGAAGCGGCGGCCAACAAAGCAACAACACCTGCAACCCAACAGGCAGCGCCAGCGCCCAGAAGCGCGCGCGCTGCGAGCGCAGCAGATTGTGCGCTGCCAGAGTCACGACGCAGCGGTACGCCCAGGTGGTAGCGAGAATCGCTGCGACGTAGCCGAGCAGCAGCAGAATGAGCCGTGGCAGCGCTTGTGCCTGCCACGCTGGCTGCACCGTTGCGGTTCCCAGATGCACCAGCCTGGACAGCAGCAACTGAGTTGCAAGGTAGAGCGCGGCAGAAACAAGCCCCAGCTTGACCACGCGCCGGACATCGTCTGCGGCGCCACGGGGCGGGGAACCGGGCACCGGCACTGTAGTTACATCAGGCATCGCTGCGTCACGGATGCGGCAAAGGTCGCGAAGGGCTGGTCTTCGCAACACCCGTGCCAGGGGCTTCTTTCCGCGTGATGTGCGCAGGCACGCAGAGGCAGCTGTGCTGTCGCAAGGCAGCGACCCGCACCGGGCCTGTTATTTGCAGGCTACAGTGCCGCTCGTGTCGTATGTGCATACAGATAGTGAAAGCTATTTGAAAGAGGAACGCTCACAACATCATGAATGCGCTTCCACAACTGAACTCAAAGACGGTACTGGTGGTGCGCTCCGAGCTGCTGCGCTACTCCGAGACTTTTGTCAGACAACAGGTGCTCTCGTATGTCAACTGGCGCCCGGTGCTGGTCGGACTCGAGCGGGTGGCGGGACTGCCCACCGAAGATCTGCGTGTCCGGCTACTGCCCAGCAGTCGCACCATCGCAGCCCGTGCCTATCGAAAAGTGCTGCGTTCGCTGCAAATTCCTCCGCCGGGAATTCGGCGCCGCCTGCTGGGTGAGTCGCCGTCGCTGATTCATGTGCATTTCGGCACCGATGCCGTGGATCATTGGGACTGGATCAGGGCTTTCGATGTGCCCATCGTCATCACGCTGCATGGCTATGACATCAATATCAGCAGACGTTGGTGGAAAGATCCCGGGCAGTCGCCCGCACGGCGTCGCTATCCAGGGCGCCTGCTGCAAATGGCCGCGGATCCGCGGGTGCATTTTGTGGCGGTCAGTCAGGCCATCGCGCGTCGGGCTGCAGACTGGGGCATTGCGCCCGAGCGCATCTCGGTCCGGCACATTGGTGTTGACACCCGCTTGTTTCGGCGGACTGGACCGCCGCTGCAGGAACGTACTCCGACCGTGCTCTTCACCGGGCGTCTGAGTGAGAAGAAAGGCGTAGAACATCTCATCCGTGCCTTCGCTCAGGTTAAGCAGCAATTGAGCAGTGCAGAGCTCGTGATTATCGGTGATGGCTCGCTGCGTCCCGGGCTGCAGCAGCTCGCGGCGCAATTGAACGTGCCGGTCAGTTTCCTTGGCGCGCAAAGCAGCGACGAAGTTCAACGTCAGCTGCAGCGCTCCCGGGTCTTTTGCTCGCCTAGCGTTACGGCTGCAAATGGCGACGCCGAGGGCCTGCCTATCGTGATCCTCGAAGCCCAGGCCTGCGGTGTGCCGGTGGTGACTTCGGCCCGCGGCGGAGTGGACGAAGGCATCGTTGACGGCACCACCGGCTTCGCGTTCCGCGAAAGAGACGTCGATGCCCTGGCCGGGCATCTTCTGTATCTGTTACGAGACGGCGAAGCGGCCGAGCGGATGGGGTACGCCGGGCGCCGTCACATCCTCTCGAAGTTCGATCTGCGCCGCTGCACGGGCGAGCTCGAGCGGCTCTATGACCACCTGACACTCGGCTATCCTCACGCGACCGAGGCAACTGGATGACCCAGCGCGTCTCCTCGCCGCTGCAGCCAACAGTGAGCGTGCTCATTGCCGCCTATAATGCAGCGGCCTTTCTCGAGCGCGCAGTGCAATCAGCGCTCATACAGTCTCGAGCGCCGCTGGAAGTCATCATCGTGGATGATGCGTCTACGGACGACACGGTGGCGGTTATCGGCAAGCTGATGGCCCGCGATGCTCGCATCCGCCTGGTGACGCTCAAGGAGAATGGCGGACCTGCGGCCGCCCGCAACGCAGGACTCGCCGAGGTCCGCGGGGAATGGGTTGCCATACTGGATGCGGACGATGCCTTTGTGTCGGGTCGGCTGGAAACGCTGCTGCGCTATGCACTGCTGCCGGTGCATGCTGACGTTATCGTCGATAACTTCTGTTACTACAATGCGCTAACCGGCGTGACCGGTCCGCCGGTTCTGGCCATCGGCAGCGGGGTCTCCCAGGTCTCGTTTGCCGAATTTCTCGCGCACGCGCGTCCGTTCACCGGCGAGGTGGATTGGGGTCTGCTCAAACCGTTGTTCAGAACGGAGTTTCTGCGCGAGCATCAGTTGCGATACCCGGTCGAATCGCGTCATGGAGAAGATTTCCTGCTGCTGGCGCACGCGTTTCTGTGCGGTGCCTGCTATCTCCTGGTCAAAGAGCCGGGTTATCTCTATACGGGTCGCAGCTCCAACCTGTCGCGCAGTCGTCTGGATTACCATGCGATGTATCGGCATACACATGCCTTGCTTTTGGATCCACGCGTGCGTGCGAACCCTTTGTGGGCTGCGGGTCTGCGCGCGCGCGTGAAAGCGGTGCGGCGTCTTGCTGCGGTAACCGATTTCGAGCGCTTCCAGAAGCAGGCTGACTACCACGGCATGCTGCAGCGTATCTGGCGAGACCCGAGCTTCCGCCTGCTGGCGGCCAGGAAGCTGCTTCGCTGCATCCTCCAGTCATGGACCTCCCGCCGGGCCGCCCCCGGCTGACCGACGCGCGCGATTTCGGGAACGAATCTTGCGGCTAGCTTCCGATGCTCCATGATGGAGCGGGTGGAGAGTGTGATGGCCGCTGACTCCGCACGAGTTCGCCCCAGAGGGGGGGTGGTCCCTGCGCGTCTGTCGAATGAGCGACGACGCCAATCTGCCTTCCCCAAGCCGACGGTCGTTTCGGTGGTGGGTCGCCGAATGACCGATATTCCCCCGGTACTGCGCCAGGAGATGATCCGCGAGGCGGCTTATCACCGTGCTGAAGCGCGGCAGTTCGCTCCCGGCGGCGAGGTTGCAGACTGGCTGACCGCCGAGGCTGAGGTCGACGAAATCATCGCCCGGCGGTACCAGTACTGACCTCGGTACGTTAGCTGGGCCGACGTCCCTCCCTGAAGCTGCCCTCCAGCGCGGTCAGCCAGCGCTGGATGGTCTGGGCTTCGCGGGTAAGTGCGCCTGCTTGCCGAAGTTCACCTGCCTGATGCAATGCCTCGGCGCGTGAAAGCAGCTCGTCTCGCCTGTGGCTGGCCTTCAAATGCAGCGCCAGCGCCTCCTGCAGGTCGGTGTGCAGTGGATACTCGGACATGTTGATGGCCTGAGTCTTGTTGTTATCAGCCAGGCCGCAAGCATAGCCGTTCCGCTGTAGCATGACTACCCTGGCAGCTGACGGATGGAGGAATATGTCAATCACCCGCGTTGACGCAGCGCAAGATGTCCGTCAGGCACACACCGTGCGGTCGCTTTCTTAGCAGACAGGTGACCTCTGATCTGATCGTGTAATTTCCGCGGCGTGGATACCACTATCTATACGCGCGGTCGCGCGCGCCGGTCCCTGATCGATACCGTCTCGTTCCGGGTCCTGTCGCAGCTGGCCACCATGCTCGGCATGGTGATCCTGGTGCGTGGCATCTCCGAGCAGCAGTTCGGAGTCTACAGCCTGCTGTACACCTTCATTTCCGTGGTGGGTACGCTGCTTTCCCTTGGCCTCGAGCAGGTCCTGCAACGCTATCAGCCGGAGTACCTGCGTCACGGGAACAAACGGGCCGCAGCGTGGCTCATGCGGACCATCGCCTCCGGTCGCTTCATGGCGAACGTGGTCGTCATCGCGATCGTGCTGTCGTGCTGGGGCTGGATCGCGCCGCTGTTCAAGCTGACTGCGTACCGGGGTCTGTTTGCATTTTTTTCCATTCTGATCCTGCTGCACTTTCAGGCGCGCATCCTGCAGCTCGCGCTGGGCTCGCACATGATGCATCGCTTCAGCGTCGGCTCCATGAGCCTGCTGACGATCATCAAGACCCTGGTGTACGCCGTCCTGTATCTCACCCACAAGCTTTCACTGCAGAGCGCCATAGCCGCGGATCTGTTGGGCTATGCCTGCGCCTATCTTTCCATGCGCATCATGTACAACCGGCGCTGCCTGACGCAGGACGCACGAGGCGGCTATCGTCCTGAGCCCGCAGAGCGCAAACGTCTGTTGCGCTATGGGCTGTTGAACAATTTCAACGACGCCGGTGTGTTCTTCCTGTATTCGACGATGGACAACTTCTTCATCGCGGCATTCCTGGATACCGTGTCCGTGGGCATCTTCTCCTTCTATACACGCCTGCGGCAGATGGTGCTCAACGCGCTGCCCGCGAAGCAGTTCGAGAACATCGTGCAGCCGTTGTTCTTCTCGATCCCTGCGGAGCAGGCCGATCGCAACATTCCGCGCTACTTTTCCTTTCTGTTCAACATGAACCTGCTGGTACTCTGGCCGGCGTTCGCCTTCAGCGTTGCCTATCACCGCGAGCTGGTCCAGCTGGTATTTCACGGCAAGTTTGTCGAGTATTCCTGGCTGTTCCCGGTGCTGATGCTGGTGGGGCTCTGCAATACCGTCTCTGATCCGGTAACTCTCGTCGCGCAGTACGAGGAGAAAGCGGGCACGCTTTTGGTGAGCAAGGTGTTCGCCGGCTACAACGTGCTCGCCATGCTGGCGCTGGTGCCTTATTTCGGGATCCTCGGCGCAGCGATCGCCAGCGGCAGCGCGCAGACGCTGAAAACGCTGTTCATCTGGTGGCGCGTGCGACAGCGCGCGCGTTGGTTGAATGCCCGCGCCGCGCTGCTGTCGAGTACGGTGTTGTGGGCTGCGACGGTTGCCGTATGTGAGGGTACCAAGTGGCTCTTGCCACCCTCGCCGCTGATCCGGCTCACGGTTGGACTGGCTGTGTTTGTGCCTGCGGCGCTGCTGTATGTGCGCACCCCCGCATTGTCCGGATCGGACCGCGACATTCTGCGCTCGGTGATGCCGGACCGGGCAGCCCGGCTGATGCAGCGAGTGGGCTTGCTATCAGCCTATGCCGGGGCCTGAAGCAGCCAGCGCTATACCCTGAAAAGGCTGATAGCCACCGAGAGGAATCATCTTTCTCGACACGAGGCGGTGCGGCCCCACGCCGCTGACGCAGACCGCGGCGCTGTGGTCTGCAGCGGGGTGCAACAGGCAGAAATGCCACTTCGATCTGTCGGGTTCGATCGACGGATCTGCCCTGAAACGGATGTGCGGATCGTCTACCGCGAAGGCGAACTTGCGCAGCGGGATGCTGAGACCGGAGCCCCGCGCCTTGACGTACGCCTCCTTCAGCGTCCATAGATCGAAGAACCCGGCGAGCTGCCGCTCTGCCGGCAGCTTGCGCAGGCTGGCCACCTCGGCAGGTGCGAAATAGCGCTCGGCCAGCGCCATGCGACGCGTCCGAGCGTCATGCCACTCGACATCCACGCCCACAGCGGCGTTGGCCGTGACCGCGACGAGGATGATTCCGTCGGTGTGCGAGATGTTGAAGCTGAGATGGCGTGCCGACTCAGGCGCATTGCGCAGTTGCGGGCGACCGCGCTCATCGGTCACAAACGTCCAGTTCGCTGGTGCAACAGGTGCATATTCCGAAAGGATGCAGCGGATGGCTGCCCGCGTGAGCAGATAGCGGTGACGATCCTCGACACGATGGAATGTCAATTCCCGCTCGGCTTCAGTGCGGCTCAGCAGGGCGGCGCGACAGCGCGCGAGCATGCCGCCATCTCGCAGCTCGTCACAGAAGACGAACCACAAATGAATTTCAGCGGATGTCGCAGCCAGCATCGGTGCGATGCTAACACTCGGCACTGGGGTGGCGAGTCGGAAGGAGCCCTTGCCACCCTGTGCTAACGCGTCGCCGTGGTAAGGCGGTCTCCGTGGGTAAGGCGTCTCAATGCTCTCGAACTTGCACCGCCCCGTTGCGACGCAGGATGGTCCGCGCGCTGTCGATCTCATCGTCGCTCCGGGGATGCACGGTGATGACCGAGTCGCCGTGTCGCACGCGCTCGGCAAACTCATCCGCTGCCGTGCCGTCGTTCGCCTGATCGAAAATCGCGTGAAAGTAGTTCGCCACTCTTTCCCAGTACGACTCGCCGGGCTCGGCGTCGGCCTGGCCCTCTTCAGCCCGTGAGGTGAGTTCCACCCGGTCGGTCGGGAACCCATCCCTCACGAGTTCCGTGCGCACCCGGGTCGCGACCCCGAAATCGTCAAATAGCGCTACGATCACTGGTGTCATAAGCCCTCCTTAGCAGGCAACGGTTACCAGCTCAGCCGGTTCCGCTTCGCGGCGGCTGCCGCGGGAGGTGCCCCCCGGCGCTGCACGGGTGCGCGACGTAGGCCGGCCGGGAGTGTGATTGGGGTCACGCCGGTCTCGCGCCTGCCTGCCCGCGGCATCAGTACAATGGCGGCGGGAGGGACCGCGTGACCATCGAGAAGAACGAAGAGCGCCGCCTGAGCTCAGACCGGCGCATCCGCACCGTGCGCTCCATCCTCTATGGCAGCTTCAATCCCCGCCGCCGACATATTCGGCGTGGCGGCCCGGTGAGGTTGCGCGACCTGGACTGGCACCATCCCCAGTGGCTCGCCGTGGGAATGCTGATCGTCATGCTCTCGTGTATCGATGCGGCACTCACCATCGTGTTGGTCTCGCACGGAGCCTACGAGGTCAATCCGCTCATGGCGCCGCTGATCGGGGATTCCACGCTTGCCTTCACGATCGTCAAGATCGGGCTGACCGCCGGCGGGGTCGTCATGCTGACGCTGCTGGCCCGGTTGCGGGCTTTCGGGCGAATACCGGTCAGCCTGATGCTCTACATCGTGCTGGCGGGCTACGGTGCACTCATTATCTATGAGGTGCGGCTGCTGAATGAGATTCTGCCGCCGCCTTGACCTCACCGGGTGTGGCGCCATATCTGCCTGCTGCGGTCCGATGGCCGTGCAGGGAGCGTGAGCGTGCGTCCCGGGCAAAGCATCGCGGCGCTCGTTTTCCACCCACGGTGCATTCCGTTAAACTAAACCCTCGCTGTCCCGGCCCCCCATGCTTGAACCCACACCCCTGTACGGCGGCAACGCCGAGCTTCTCGAAGAACTCTACGAGCAGTACCTCCGCGATGCGGCCAGTGTCGATGAGCGCTGGCGGCACTATTTCGATCAATTGGCGCCTCCTGCCGGTGAGCACAGCCGCAGGGCACTTCAGGCCAGCCTGGCGGAGCGCGCGAGGGCTCCGCGGAGCCTGACTGAAGCGTCAGCTGACCGGAACGTGGCCATCGGCAGCAGCGGGGCGATCGGGGATGGACGCCTGGCTAAGGACGATGGACGCAGCGCAAAGCAGGCCGCCGTGTCGCGGCTCACGCAGATCTGGACAAATCGCGGCCATCTGATCGCGAAGGTCGATCCGCTCGGTTTGCTCAACCGTCCGCGACCGCGGGTACTGGAGCTCGCCTATTTCGGCCTCTCCGAAGCGGATCTGGATACCGAATTCTTCACGGGTAGTCGCATCGATGCGGTGCCGCGACGGATGCCGTTGCGCGCCATTCTGCGTCAGCTCGAGCAGATCTACGCCGGCCCCATCGGCGCCGAGTTTGCGCACGTCTCCGAATCCGAGGAGCGCTTGTGGCTGCAGGATCAGTTTCAGGCGGGCCGCCTCACGCAGCGCTTCCTGGCTGACGAGCAGCGCAACATTCTCTGGCAGCTGACCGCCGCCGAAGGTCTCGAGCGCTATCTGCATACGCGCTACGTGGGCCAGAAGCGTTTCTCGTTGGAGGGCGCGGAGTCCTTCGTGCCGTTGATGGACGATCTCATCCAAAGCAGCGGCGCCGCTGGCATCGAGGAGGTCGTCATCGGCATGGCTCATCGCGGCCGGCTGAATGTGTTGGTCAACCTGCTGGGCAAGGCGCCCGCGGCACTGTTCTCGGAGTTCGAAGGCCGCTATGACCTCAGTCATCTGAAGGGCTCGGGAGACGTCAAGTACCACAAGGGTTTCTCGGCTGACCTGCGCACGCCGAGCGGCAACGTACATACTGTGCTTGCCTTCAACCCGTCGCATCTGGAGGTCGTCAATCCGGTTGTCGAAGGCTCCGTTCGGGCGCGCCAGGAGCGGCGCGGCGATCATCAGGGCGCGCGCGTACTGCCGGTGTTGGTGCACGGCGATGCCGCCTTTGCGGGGCAGGGCGTGGTGACCGAGACCATGCAGTTGTCACAGGCTCGTGGCTTCTCGACCGGCGGCACGGTACACGTGGTCATCAACAACCAGGTGGGATTCACGACCTCCGACCCGCGTGATACCCGCTCCACGATCTACTCGAGCGATGTAGCCAAGATGCTCGAGGCACCGATTTTTCACGTCAATGCTGATGATGCCGAAGCCGTGGTGTTCGCCGCGCGGCTCGCATTGCGATATCGCATGAAATTCAGCAAGGATGTGGTCATCGATCTGGTGTGCTATCGCCGTCACGGCCACAACGAAGCGGATGAGCCGGCGGCGACCCAACCGGTGATGTATCGCGTCATCCGGCAACATCCAACGGTGCGCAAGCTGTACGCCGACCATATGGTTGCGCAGGGTGTGTTATCGGCGGATGAGGCGGCTGGATTGATCGAGCAATATCGCACCGGGCTGGACGAGGGCCGGCCGCAGGCGCGCGCGGCGCTGGGGATGATCGGTAACAAGTACACCGTCGACTGGGCACCCTATGCACAGATCGACTGGACCGAACGGATCCAGTCCGGCGTGGAGTTGCGTCGGCTGCGCGACCTGGGCGAGCGGCTCACCCACTACCCGGATGGCTTCAGCCTGCATCCGCGGGTTGCGCAGCTCCTGCTGAATCGCAAGAAGATGATGGCAGGCGAGCAGCCGCTGGACTGGGGTTGTGCCGAGACGCTGGCCTATGCAGCGCTTCTGGAAGATGGTTTCTCGGTGCGTATCTCAGGCCAGGACAGCGGCCGCGGTACATTCTTCCATCGCCATGCGGTGGTGCACGATCAGAACAGCGACGCCACCTACATACCGCTGCAGCACATCCGTGAGCATCAGCCGCGCGTGCAGGTGATCGATTCGGTGCTCTCGGAAGAGGCCGTGATGGGCTTCGAGTACGGCTACTCCACCACCGAGCCCAATGCGCTCGTCGTCTGGGAAGCGCAGTACGGTGACTTCGCGAACGGCGCGCAGGTCATCATCGACCAGTTCATCAGCTCGGGCGAGGCCAAGTGGGAGCGCTTCTGCGGCCTGACATTGTTCCTGCCGCATGGCTACGAAGGGGCAGGTCCGGAGCACTCTTCCGCGCGTCTGGAGCGCTTTCTGCAGTTGTGTGCGGAATGGAACATGCAGGTGTGCGTGCCGTCCACGCCAGCGCAGATGTTCCACATGTTGCGGCGTCAGATGCTGCAGCCGTTCCGCAAGCCGCTGATCGTGATGACTCCCAAGAGCCTGCTGCGTCATGAGATGTCAGTTTCCGCTCTCGAGGAGCTCACCCGTGGCAGCTTCGCGCGCGTGCTCGGTGAGGTCGACGATCTGCCGCCATCACAGGTCAGGCGCCTCGTGTTCTGCAGCGGCAAGGTCTATTTCGACCTGCTGAAAGCGCGTCGCAAGCAGGGTCAGCGGGATGTCGCGCTGGTGCGCATCGAGCAGCTGTACCCCTTTCCAAGCGAGGAGTACGAAGCGGTGTTGAATCGCTATGCGAACGCCAGGGAATTCGTCTGGTGCCAGGAAGAGCCGCAGAATCAGGGCGCCTGGTATCAGATCCGCCACCGCCTGCAGGAGCTGCTCGGAGCGCGTCATCAGGTGTTGTATGCCGGTCGCGCACCGGCGGCAGCGCCGGCCACGGGCATTGCCAAGATCCACGAAACCGAGCAGCAGTTGCTCATTGATGCGGCGTTGAATGCGACGGCTACCGAGGATTCGGCGCGAGAGACCACCCGCCTCACGGGAGCCGTGGCGGTCAGCAGTGCCCCGGCCCAGGGGGTAGCTGGTATCGCTGCGGCCTCTGCCGTCACACCGCCGGCCACGGTGAAGAGAAAGAGCTCATGAGTATTGAAATCCGCGTCCCGCAACTGCCTGAATCGGTCGCCGACGCCACTCTAGTGGCCTGGCATAAGAGTCCGGGTGATGCGGTCAGCCGCGACGAGAACCTCGCAGACCTCGAGACTGACAAGGTCGTTCTGGAGGTTCCTGCTCCGCGCAATGGGATAGTGCGCGAAATCCTGATTCAAAGCGGTGCCACCGTAACGCCCGGCCAGCTGCTGGCCGTGATCGACGATGCCTCCGCAGCTCCAGCCAAGACGGCAACGGCCGCATCCGGTTCCGCATCGGCGCCATCAACCGGGGCGCCATCCGCGGCGGCTGCAGCACCATCGGCTGCAACGGCATCGGCTGGGAGCGCGCCGACGAGCGAAGGCAATGCAACGGCGGCTGCCGCATCTGCCGGCAAACTCAGCCCCTCGGTACGCCGGCTGCTCGAGGAAAACAGACTGGATCCGGGCACGATCCCTGCCTCCGGCAAGGATGGAAGACTAACCAAGTCCGACGTGGTCGACTTTCTGGGACGGCAGGTGAACGGCGACGGCTCTGCGCCGGCAGCCGCATCGGAAGCGGCAGTGCGCCGCGAACCCTCAGTCGGCGCGCCTCCTGGGCCGGTCGCGCGATCAACTCGATCTCCGGACTCGACAGCACGTCTTGCGCGTAACGAGCAACGGGTACCCATGACCCGGCTGCGTCAGCGCATCGCACAGCGATTGATCGAAGCGCAGTCGACTCAGGCACTGCTGACTTCATTCAACGAAGTGGATCTGACCGCGGTGCAGGAGCTGCGCGCACGTCATAAGGAGCGCTTCGAGAAAGAGCTGGGCGTCAAACTCGGCTTCATGTCCTTCTTCGTCAAGGCGAGCATCGAGGCACTGAAGAAATTCCCCGCGGTGAATGCCTCGGTCGATGGCAACGAAATCATCTATCACGAGTACTACGACATCGGTGTGGCCGTCTCCACCGACCGGGGTCTGATGGTGCCGATCATCCGGGATGCCGATACCAAGAGCTTCGCTGCCATCGAGACGGAAATTGCCCAGTACGCCCGCAAGGCGCGCGAAGGCAGCATTGCGCTCGAGGACCTGACCGGCGGCACCTTCACCATTACCAATGGGGGAGTGTTCGGCTCGCTGATGTCCACCCCGATCGTCAATGCGCCACAGAGCGCGATACTCGGGATGCACAAGACCCAGGATCGCCCCATGGTCGTCGGCGGACAGATCGCGATCCGGCCGATGATGTACCTGGCGGTCACTTATGACCACCGCATCATCGATGGCCGCGAGGCGGTGCAGTTTCTGGTGACAGTGAAAGAGTGCCTGGAAGATCCGGGCCGCATGTTGCTGGGCATCTGAGACCGCCCCTGCGGCGGCGGCGTTACGCTGCGACCTGCCTTTGATGGAGAGCTCATATGGCTGATTCGTTCGATGTCGTCGTCATTGGCGGCGGCCCGGCCGGCTATCCGGCTGCGATCCGCGCAGCTCAGAACAAACTCTCCGTCGCCTGCATCGATGAATGGAAGAATCACGATGGCAGCAGCGCCTTCGGCGGCACCTGTCTGAATGCCGGCTGCATACCCTCCAAGGCGCTGCTCGAGTCCTCGGAGCTGTTGCATCGTGCCCAGCACGAATTTGCCACGCATGGCATCAAGCTGAGTGGTGTCGGCCTGGAGTTGGCGCAGATGCAGAAGCGCAAGGCGGGGGTAGTCAAAACCATGACGCAGGGCATCCTGGCCCTGTTCAAGGCAGCGGGAGTTACACCGCTTCAGGGTCACGGCAAGCTGCTGTCAGGCCGCCGCGTCGAATACACCGCGCATGATGGTACACGGCGCGAGCTGACCGCGCGGAACGTGGTGCTTGCCTCGGGCTCAGTGCCCCTGGAGCTGCGCTCCGCGCCGTTTGACGGCAAGTCCATTGTCGACTCGTGGGGCGCTCTGGAGTTTGATGCCGTACCGAAACGTCTGGGCGTGATTGGTGCCGGGGTGATCGGCCTGGAGTTGGGCAGTGTCTGGCGGCGGCTGGGGAGTGAGGTCACGATCCTGGAGGCCCTGCCTGACTTCCTCGCCATTACCGATCAGCAGCTCGCCAAGGAGGCATTGCGTCACTTCCGCAAGCAGGGTCTGGACATCCGGCTGGGATCCAGGGTGACTGGCGCGTGCCTTACCGGCGCTGAGGTTAATCTGACTTATACCGACCCCAAGGGCGAGCAGAGCATCACCGTCGACAAACTCGTGGTCGCTATCGGCCGCCGGCCCTACACGCGCGAGTTGTTCGCGGCGGATAGTGGCGTGCAACTCGATGAGCGCGGTTTCATCAAGGTCGACCAGGAATGCCGCACCGCGGTGGACGGCATCTGGGCGATCGGCGATGTAGTGCGCGGGCCGATGTTGGCTCACAAGGGCAAGGAAGAGGGTGTAATGGTCGCTGATCTGATCGCAGGCCGCTACGCCGAGGTCAATTACAAGGTCGTACCTTCGGTCATCTACACGGCCCCGGAGATTGCCTGGGTTGGTGCGACCGAGGAACAGGTGAAAACGAGCGGCCGGCCCTACAAGAGCGGCGTATTTCCGTTCCTCGCCAGTGGCCGCGCCCGCGCGCTCGAGCAGGCACAGGGTTTCGCCAAGATTCTCGCGGCGCAGGACGATGATGAGATTCTCGGGGTGCACATCATTGGCCCCATGGCGGGCGAGCTGATCGCAGAGGCCGTGCTGGCGATGGAGTATTCGGCCAGCAGCGAGGATCTGCAGCGAACCATCCATGCCCATCCCACCCTGGCGGAAGCCGTGCACGAAGCGGCACTCGCCGTCGATAAGCGAGCGATCGACTCCATCAATCGCTGACGGTGTAAGGTTGCCGTTCCCCGCAGCGCGTTCCCGTGCTGCGGCGCTCAGCGCTCATCTAAACTGCGACGGATGAGTGACCTCCTGCTGACTCATGGCTACTTCCTGTTCGAGGACGAGAAGGAAAAGCAGATCATGCGTCCTTACGCGACGCTCGGCCTGTTGTACATCTCGGCCTATCTGCGCCAGCGGGGATTTGCAGTCGAGATCTTCGATTCGACCTTCGCGCAACGTCAGCAGCTGTTCGCGCGGTTGGCCTGCGGTCGCGGCGTGCTGGGCCTTTACACCAACCTCATGACCCGGGGACCGGTGTTGGAGATCATACGCTGTGCCAAGAGCTGCGGCTGGACCGTCGTACTCGGTGGTCCCGAGGCAGGCAACTATCCGGAGGAGTACCTGCTCGCGGGAGCCGACGTGGTCGTACGCGGTGAGGGGGAGGCAGCACTGGCCGAGTTGCTGCCGGCACTGGCAAAGAGTGGTGCTCACGTCTTGCACCATGTCAGTGGCATCGCCTTCACCGATGAGGACGGCAAGGTCGTCACCACGGGCGAGCGCGCGCTCATTGCCGATCTCGACACGCTGCCATGGCCCGATCGCGCGCGCATTGATCAGGCGCGCTACGTCCAGATCTGGCGCGATCATCACGGCATGGGCAGCGTCAACATGATCACAGCGCGCGGCTGCCCCTACCGCTGCAACTGGTGCTCCCACGCGGTCTTCGGCTATACGCATCGCCGCCGCAGTTACATGGACTGCGCCGCGGAGCTGGCCCATATCATGGAAGCGTACCGACCGGACCAGGTGTGGTACGCCGACGATGTATTCACCATCAGTCATCCCTGGCTGTACGGCTACGCGCAGGAACTCAAGCGCCGCAATCTACGCGTGCCCTTCGAGACCATCTCGCGTGCCGATCGCATGATGAAGGATGAGGTGCTCGCGACGCTGGCGCAGATGGGTTGCTACCGCATATGGATCGGCTCGGAGAGTGGCAGTCAGCGGATCCTGGATGGCATGGAACGCGGCGTCAAAGTGGAGCAGGTGCTGTGGGCGGCGGCCGCCGCACGCCGCCATGGTATTCAGGTGGGGCTGTTCCTCATGTGGGGCTACCCCGGCGAGCAATTGCAGGACATCGCGGCAACGGTTGAGTTCGTCAAACAGTGTCAGCCGGACATCTATCTGACCACCGTCGCGTATCCCATCAAGAACACCGGTTTCTTCCGCAAAGCAGCGGCGGATATCGTCAGCGAGCGGCCCTGGCAGGAGGCGACGGATCGGGATTACCGCCTCCGCGGCCGTCATTCGCGCGCGTATTACCGGCACGCCGATGCATGGTTACACAACGAGGTGGCAGCGGCGCGCCTGAATGGTCATGACCCGGCAGCCGCTGCGTTGCGCTATGAGGCGGCGGCACGAGCCCGGCAGGACATGGCGACTACCGCTGCCGAGACCGAAGCGTGAGCACCAGCCCTCGAAGCTGCGGAATCGGGCAGCCGGTGGGACGCATTCCGGTGGAGACATTTGATCCGCTGGCTGCAGACTACGATGAACACTTCACGCACACGCGCATCGGACGGATGATGCGCGAGATCGTGTGGGCGCGCTGCGCAGCTCGCTTTTCTCCGGGCTCGCGCATCCTCGAGATGAACTGCGGGACGGGCGAGGACGCGCGCTGGCTGGCACAGCAACGTATCGAAGTACTCGCAACCGACGTCTCGCCCGTCATGCTACGGATTGCGCAGAGCAAGTTCGCTGCGGCGGACGGTGGGGCAGTGCGGACGCGCTCCTCGCCGGTCTATGCGCCGCAGTTTCGCTGCCTGGCGTGGGAACAGCTGCACACCCTGGAGGATGCCGGGTTTGACGGCGCGCTTTCCAACTTTGGTGGACTCAACTGTGTCGCGGATCTGTCCAGTGCGGCGCGTGCACTCGCTGACAAGTTGCGGCCGGGCGCGGTGGCCGTGCTGTGCATCATGGGGCCGCTGGTTCCGTGGGAATGGCTCTGGTTCCTGAGACGCGCGGACTGGGGTCGGGCGTTCCGGCGGCTGCGGCGTCCGATACGCTGGCGCGGTCTCGAGGTTCACTATCATTCGATTGCAGCCACCCGCCGCGCCTTCGCGCCGTATTTCCGTCCCCTGCGCGTGGCGGCAATCGGTGCGCTGATGCCGCCGCCGTACACAGAGGCGCGCTGGGCAGGGAAGGAGGGTGCATTGCGGCGACTGCAGCGGCTCGAGCGCGCCGTGGAGCGCTGCTGGCCGTTGCCGCAGCTGGCAGACCACTATCTGATGGAGTTGCGGCGTCTTTAGAAGCACCCGAGTCAGTCTTTGGGTCCGTTGCGGCGGGTCGCAGACCGGAAGAGGATTGGCGGCTGGATCGGGGCGCCGAACACGCGGGTATTGAGCGGGTGCGGTACGAAACTGCTTACTTTCGTCGGAGGACCTGCAGGCTGCCGCACGCGACTGAGCGATGCGTGCTGGCTCGGCTCATGCGGCGGAATGGCCCCCGCGCTCCCCGCGGCTGCCCCGAGCAGGGCTACAGCGACAATCATGCTGTACTTCATGAAGGAGACCTCAGTTGGAGCTGGCGGCGAGCCCTGCGAGGGCCCGACGACCATCCTGCCATATGTCAAATGGTCGCTTGTCCGGGTCGGCGTCGAACTGTAGACGCAGCCGCCGGGTGCGTGCGATGAACTGCAGCTCGTCTTCCGTTGCAACATATAACCAGGGTTGACCCCGGTAGTGCAGCGGCACCAGCGGCGGCCGCTCGATTCCTGCCTCGTGCAGACTGCGGCTGTCACGATGCAGCCGGATGAGCCGCTCGTCCGCCAGTAGCAGCAGCGTGTCCCCCGAGCGCCGCCCCGCGCCCAACCGCGGATCCACCGTCGTCCAGTTGTAAACGAGCAGCAGGTACTCATAGCGGCCGCTACGGTCGATGCGTACCGCCACGAGGTTGACGTACTGGCGTGCATTGGCGGCCACATCCGGATGGGCCCGGGCGAAGATGAGCGGCGCGCGCACCTGAGCCACCGTGGCACCCGTCTGGACATCGAGATACTCATCGGCAGCGCGCGGACCACTGCTGCAGGCACACAGTGCACACGACAGGACACATAACAGCTGGAGGGGGAGGAGACGCATCTTTAGAAGTTGATCCGGTAGCCGATGCTCACGAAAAGTCGCTGACTGTTGCCGATCTGCAGCGCCGGCGGGTTGTGTCCCAGCTCGGCCCCGGCCTCCAGCTCGAGGAGGCGGCCGTTGCGCTGCCAGTCAACACGCCCATAAGGTGTGTACACATATTGGGTGAAACCCGTGTCGGTCTGGCGCCGCTGGATGAGCACCCGCGGACCGAAGCGCCAGGCGCCAAACAACGGGTAGCGGCTGATGAACTGCGTCCCGATCGCGTGATAATCGTGCGTGGCATCGTAGCGCAGCACGATCTGCTGAAAATCCGCCGTGCGCAGCAGGCTCTCACCGAGCAACTGCAGCTGGTAGGAGCGATCGTGTCCTGCAGTGCCGGGGTAAGCGACGACTCCGCCCGAGGCGGGAGTCGCCGACAGGGTGGTATCAAACACGTCCACGATGAGCTGAAACCGCTCTGCCAGCTGCTTCAGTGCCGAGACACTGTATGTGGTGAGCTGCGCAGTCCGCTCACGGGCAAGCGTGTAGATCTGCTGCAGGTTGTAGACCTGCGCGAGTTCCTGAAGCGAGTCCAGCGGTTGTCCGATCAGGGCGTTGCGCGTGCTCAGCAACGGCGAGTTGCGCCACTCGGCATCGGCCGTCAACTGCCAGCGTGCAGGCAGCTGCAGGCTGCCAGTCAGCACCGCGGCATTGAGCGAGCGGTAGGCCGTGTCGTAATCCAGATAGCTCACCAGATTCAGACGCGGCGCAGCGTATTGCACCTGGGTGCCGAACGCGCGGCGGTCACGCATGCCATCAAACTGCTGCTGAGTGAAGTAGACACTGGCATCCCAATGCGAAAGATACGGTGAGAATTCGATGGCGGCCGTCCCGAAGTGGCGCGTCGTCCTGACTCCCTGGCCATAGTCCTCGACGGGCAGACCGGCTATCAGCCGCGCGGACCAGGCGCGCGCGAACTGGTAGGACACCACGGCCCCATCGAACGGTCCGAAAATGCCGTCGCCACTGGCCAGCTGCCGGCCGATGCGGCCGCGCAGACCTGACACGCGGTCATCCAGGTCGAGATACCCTGTGGTGATGCGCACGCGGTCATCGGCACCCTGGATATCCGTGGGCAGCAGGTTTTTCGCATAACCGAAGTCCGAGCGAAACGACGTGAGCAGGCGCTCGCCGTTGCGATGGACGAACACATCGGCGTCCGTAAATACGGCATTTTCGACCAGGGTGGAGTAAAGCGGCCCGTTCAGCTCCGTGCCATAGCTGTCGCGTCGATAAAGCTGCGAAGCGCCGCCGGAGATCTTCCAGCCATGATCGGCGCTGCCGGCCGCATCCAGGCCCCCGGAGCGAGCGGTGGCAGCCGCCCCCTGCAGCATCCTGAGCCGTTCTTTGATGCGCTCCGCCGCAGGTCCGTGAGGATAGCGGCGCAGGTACTCCTCGTACTCCGCCTTCGCCTGGGCGACTTCGCCCGCCCGCTCGCGTGTCAGCCCCAGCAGCTCCTGCGCCTGTGCACGTTGCGGGTATTCGGCCTGGCGCTGCAACTTGGTCAGCCGTTGGATAGCCGCAGTGAAGTCGCGTGCCGCGAGCGCCTGTCGCGCTTCCTCGAGCAGCGTGGCACGCTCCGCAGCCGGCAGGTCAGGATCGCTACCGATCGGCGCGACGGCAGGCAGCGCCGGCGCGGTGATCACCGAGTTCGGATCGCTGGTGACCGAGTCATCGCCGACTGCGAGCCAGGCACGCGGGTAGTCGCGGGCCGCTGCACGCAACACGCTCTCGGCAATGGCGCGCTGGTCGAATGGCCCGGCGCGCAGCCGATACCATGTCTCATCCGCCACCTCGATCTCGGAGACGAACGTTGCGGTCTGCAGGCGCCTGGCGGCGCGTTCCAGCGCCGCGGCATCGAAAGGCTGACGCTGCGACTCCAGATTGACCGCGAAGTTGTTTGCCATGTCGCCACGGTCGGCGACCAGAATGCGCGGCCGCTCCTCGTGCGAGCGCAGCAGGCGGATGTGCAGACCGGTGGCGCTCGCCCCTTGAGCGACGACGAAGGATTCGGGACGCGCCCAGTTCAGGGTGAGTGTCACTTCCCCACCCAGTGAGCTATCAAGATGGGCCGCATCGATGATGCCGTGCGGCCCGGACACCGGTGGAATCTCCGCGGCAAAACCGCCCTGCGCAGCCGTGGCAGTCGCCGCTCCGCAATCCCGGTCCAGCCGCAGCCGCAGCCGCAGCTCAGCGCCTTCACTCGCCGGGGCGTGCCCTGCGTAATGTAATGAGCAGTTGAACTGCAGGGTGATATCGATCTGACTATCCCGTTCATCCACATCGATGACCTCGATGAGACGTGCGGGCGCCGGCGCGGCCAGGGGACTGCTGCTACGGGTTGGTGGAACGCCGGCGGAGGGCGCGTGCAGGAGCATGCCGCGCAGCTGCGCGTCCGCCGATGGCGTGCAGAGCGTCGCGAGTGCGGCGAGCAGCGCGCTAGTGAAACGCACTGTCACTCACCTTGTGATGGCCCGCCGGCCGCATGCGCACGACCGCCGTCATACGCGCATCGCTATAGATATGACAGGCGGCCGTACAGTTCGACAGCTCATTCAGGCTGTAGGTCAGTCCGGCGACCGTCTTCGGATGACTCTGTGAACGGAACAGACTGGCATGGCAGCCGGCGCACGAGGATTGCAAGGCAGGAGACTTCCAGCTCACCTGCTCGCCGAGCGCGCTGTGACAGGCGCTGCAGGGCATTGAGCCGCGATGCTCGCCAGGATAGGAGGCTGCGCTGTGGACATACCCTGCAGCACTCCATCGGGGGTAGCGGTGGCAGGAGGCGCAGTCGTGCGAGCTTGCCATGTGCGCAATCGGCAAACCGGTGGCGGTCTGGCCGTTGTGACAACCCCTGCAGGGGGTGGTCAGGCCGGCATGCTCCAGGCGCGCGGGCGACCAGGTGAGCGTGGAATGACAGTCGCCGCACTGCTGCGCGGTGGCGAGGTGGTTGCGCGGTACCGCCTGGGCGCGCACGCCGCTATGACACCCCCGACAACTCGTCGCAGCGGCGAGCAGTGCGGCGTGCTCAACCCGCTGGGGGTTGAAGGCGTTGGTGGTATGACACGCATCGCAATCGTTGTTGCTCGGGATGTGTCCCGGCTTCTTACCCTGCGCGACGACACCGTTGTGGCAGCTGAAGCAACTGCCGATTACCAGCGAATGGTCCATCCTGACGAGGGGCAGAAAGTTGAATTGGGTGTGGCAGGATTCGCACTGGTCACGAACGGCGATGTGCCTGACAGGTCGTGGCGTCGCATTAATACGCGTGCCGAGCGTATGGCAACCCGAGCAACTACGCGGTGTGCCTTTAAACACGTCGTTGACGTGGCAGTATTCGCAGGAGAGGTCGCGGTGAATCCCGCGCAGCTCATAGCTGGTGGTCAGATGGTCGAACTGAGTGAGTTGCACCGCGGCGGCGCGCGGTCCCCCGAGCGCAGCCACTAGTGCGAGCAACCAGGCGCACAGGGTGGCCAGTGCGGCGCGGTGACCGGGCGCGCTGATCATCCCACTCACCGCGTCCGCGGGCGTCGGAACGAGCCCGTGTCGTGACACTGCTGGCAATTCGGGCCGAAGCGGCCCTGATGAATGTCATCGCCCGCGTGGCAGGTGCCGCACACCATCGACGGTTTCACCCGGTTCTGGGGCCGCAGGTGGCAGTCCGGACAGCCCACGAGTGCATGTGCGCCCAGCAACGGGAAGCGGGTGTGGGCAGCATGATCGAAGTCCCATTGCTTCCAGCCGTTGGGGCTGTGGCACAGGGCGCAGGCCTCACCCAACGCACCCGCATGCGCATCATCCCGGGCGTGACAGCCATGGCAATCACGGGCTGCGTCGTTGAACCGCTGACTCAAATGGCACTGCGCGCAGCTGACCATCACGTGCAAGCCGGTCAGCGGGTAATCAGTCAGATCGTGATCGATACGCACCTCCTGCCAGCGCGTCACCATATGACACTGCTCGCATTGTGCCCCGAGCTTGCCGCCGTGCGAGTCAGTGGCCCGGTGACAATCTGCGCAGGCCATGCCGAGGTGCTGTTCGCTGGCTACCGCGCTGTGACAGGCGTGACAGTCGATGGTGGCGTGGGCGCCCTGCAGCGGATAGTTGAAACGCCGACCGTGATCGAAGTCCGCCACTTTCCACAGCTCATTTCCGTGGCAGTCATCACAACTCGTGCCCAGCCGGCCGGCATGACGATCATCGGAGACGTGGCAGCCGTGGCAGTCCTTGGCAAGTGGCGCATGCAGATCGCCGCTGCGATGACAGGCGGCGCAAGAGATGTGCGCGTGACGACCCAGCAGCGCAAAACCGGTCTCGCGGGTGTGATCGAACTGCCGCGATGACCAGTCCGCGGTCGTGTGACAGTTACCGCAATCACTGCCCTGACTGCCGCGATGGACGTCATCGGGCTGATGACAACCGACGCAGCGCCCGGGTGTACCCTGGTAACGCTCGCCCGCGTGGCAGGCCGCGCAGCTCACCGTCTGATGCTTGTTGGTCAGGGGGAAACGCGTGCTGCCGTGGTCGAAGCGGGTCGCCAGCCACTGCGTGGCCTCGTGACAGGCGGCACAGTCACTGCCGAGGTTTCCGCGATGCACGTCCTGCTTGCGGTGGCAGCCGGCACAGCTGCTCGGGGTTTTGCGATAGGCCTGGGCCGCTGCATGGCAGCTCACGCACGCCAGTGGGGCGTGTGCCCCGCGCAGGGGAAACTCACTGAGTTCGTGACTGAAGCCGGTCAGACTTAGCTTGTTGATGTCGGCGCTGCGCCCGAGATGCTCGGTATGACAGCCGCGGCACTGTCCCTCCGCGGCACCGGACATGCGGCCGTGATAGCGGCTGCGGCTGCGGACGTCAGCGGCGATTTCCTTGTGACAATCCAGACACAGCGCCCGCTGCGCATCGCGGTTGCTGCGGTCGTGACAGAGACCGCAATCGCTCTCCAGCTTCGCATGCGCCTGCGTCACCGGTCCAGGCATGATCAGCTTCTCGATGCTCGCAGCGCTCGCGGGCTGCAGCAGCGGCCAGCCGATCAGCAAACAGAGCAGCGCCTGCGCACAGAATGGTGAGGCGCGCATGCAGTCACGGCGTCAGTAGACGTGCACGGAGATCACATGCACGATACCGGCCGCGATCAACATCAGAAACAGGGGCATGTGCAAGACATGCCACACCGAGAACAGGCGTTCGTAGATACGGAATTCGACGACCTGACGGGTCGCCTTCAGCCGTCGGGTCACGTAATCAAGCGTCACACGTTCGAAGCGTTCACGTTGCTTCGCGACGGCCTTGTGCCGCTGCGCGGTAATGTTAACAGCAGCGTGCACATAGCGGCGCAGCCGCGTCGCGGAGGCGGCGTAGCGTGCGGCAATGAACCCCGGCGCCAGCAGCGTGCCGCCGGCATTCCAGTTACCGATCGTGAGCAGACGCCGCTCTTCCCGCTCCAGCTGCGCCACCAGCTCAGGCAGCATCATGATCTTGGTGCCCCGCTCACGCAGCTCCTGGGCGCGCTGCTGCAGCTCGGCGAGCGTGGCCTTGCGGCCGTACAGGCCATGGTGAATCTTCGAATAAAAATAGCGGCCGAAAATGCCGCTGCCGGCGACGACCAGCATCGAGAACAGGGCGATGTTGCTGTTGGTGGCGCCGAGACTGAAGCCACAGTGCAGCAGGATACACACCGGTCCTACGACACCGAACAGCATATGTGTCTGGAACCAGCGCGGCACGCTGCCAAGGAAACGCAGCGCGCGCACGCGTTTGCGAACCGCGTATAGCAGCTGCATGAGGATGAGTGCACCGCCGACGATGCCGATGGCATAGCCGAGACCGCTCTTCGGGCTCATGTAGTGCGCCATCGGCAGCTGCATTCCAGCTACGAGCACCAGCGCCGAACCTGCGAAGATCAGTTGTTCAAAGGTGATGCGGGGGCGGGCCTGTTGCATGGGTAGATCGCGATGTGACATAGGCTGGGACGTGAGTGGCCGACTGTTGATTGAACAGTCCCGGGTGGCTAAGCAGAATGGGTCCGAGCGTCGCCTTTTGCCGACGGCGGGCAAATCTGCGGGCCGCCTCACACTCATGAGCAGCGGCGCTGTCGGTGTGATCCGACGGCTTGGTCGTGCCCACTGCAGCAGGGTAACTTGTATCCCCGGCGGCCGGCCCATCCCGGGCCCGATTGCGAGCGGCGTCAATGACTGCCTGGACCTGGATTGTCTACCCCTTGCCGCTGCTGCTGATCTGGCGTTGGTATCTGCGCTCGCGGCGCCGAGTCCTGGCGGGAGCCGCCACCGGCGGCCCGGCACAACCGCCCGCCGCGGGCGAGCCCGTGTCATTGCATCCGCTGATCGATGCGGCGCTGTGTGTTGGATGCCGGGAGTGCGTCAAGGCGTGCCCCGAGACACCCAGCAACAATGTTCTGGCGATGGTCGATGGCAAGGCTGAGCTTGTGGGTGCCGGCGATTGCATCGGTCACGGGGCCTGCCGGGCCGCCTGTCCGGTGGGAGCCATCAGCCTGGTATTCGGCACGGCACAGCGCGGTGTCGAGCTACCGGTGCTGACAGCGGATTTTGAAACCAACGTGGCGGGTATTTTCATCGCGGGTGAGCTGGGCGGCATGGGTCTCATCCGCAATGCGCTCACACAGGGTGTGCAGGCCGTGGAGACGATCGCGCGCCGCCGCCCGCGGCGCCAGGGCATGGCCGATGTGCTGATCGTCGGTGCAGGTCCTGCCGGCTTCGCCGCCACGCTGACCGCACAGTCACTTGGGCTCAGCTACATCACGATCGAGCAGGAATCTTTGGGCGGTTGCGTTTTTCAGTACCCGCGCGCCAAGCTGGTGATGACGACGCCGGTCGAGCTGCCGCTGCTGGGAAAACTCAGACTGACTTCGACGTCGAAGGAAGAGCTGTTGCAGTTCTGGCAGCGCGCTGAGCGGCAGACCGGCATCGCAATCCGCTACCAGGAACGCGTGGAGAGCATCAAGGCCCGTAACGGTGGATTCATCGTGAAGACGACCCGGACGCGTTACGCGGCGGCGAGCGTGCTGCTCGCGATCGGGCGGCGGGGCACACCACGCAAGCTGGGAGTTCCAGGCGAGCAGCTGTCGAAGGTGGTGTATCGGCTGATCGATCCGCAGCAGTACACCGGTCAGCGCGTGTTGGTGGTTGGTGGCGGCGATACGGCGCTCGAGGCGGCCGCGGATATCGCGGAGGCGACCGATGCCAGAGTGGCGATCTGCTACCGTGGCACATCGTTCATCCGCGCCAAGAGCCGCAATCGCCAACGGCTCGAGGCGGCTCGCCGCCGTGGCCGTCTGCATGCGCTCATGAACTCGAATGTGCGCGAGATCGGGCCGGAGGCCGTGGTTGTCGAGCAGCGCGGCAAGCTGCTGCGCATTCCCAATGAGAGCGTCATCGTTGCCGCAGGCGGCGTTGTGCCCACCGACTTCCTGCAGAGCGTGGGCATCGAAGTTGAGAGCAGGTTCGGCACCGCATGAGACTCATCTGCATCCTGACGAGCGGCGTGCTCACGAGCCAGATTTTCCTGGCTCACGCGCGGCCGCAGTCAGTCCATTATCCTCACGACAGCGAGCCGGCGGCGGTTGCCAAGGCAGCCGTGCGCAACAAACTGTTCAGTGTCGCGACCGAGACACTCGAGGCGGCCGCACGTCGGGGGGATGTGCAGTCCCAGTATCTGCTGGGACTCATGTATGCAGCAGGGCTGGGCGAGCCGCCTGCGCCAGTCGCAGCGCGCCGCTGGCTCGAAGCGGCCGCTGACAGGGGCAACCCGTCAGCGGCCTATGCTTTAGCCGGATTGCTCGCCGTGGGTACGGGCGAGGACCGCACCGAGGCACGGCGCTGGCTCGAGCAGGCAGCCAATGAGGGTCACCCGCTCGCGACACAGCTGCGCGACAGCAAGCAGTTGCCACTGGCAGCAGTCCGCGATCCCGGCAGCGATCCGATGCTGGCCCGCGAACTGCTGCTGTGGGCGATCAGCCATCATGAGGATGCCCTGCTGGGCGATCTCGGCAAGTCCGTGCCGATCGACGGTGCCGATGAGTTCGGCCGCACTCCGCTCGCCCATGCAGCCATGCAGGGCGCGGAACCGGCTGTGCGCCAGCTGCTGGCGGCCGGGGCCGATCCGGAACATGCGGACCGGTATGGCGTGACGGCGCTGATGCTCGCCGCTGAGGCTGACAGTGAAACGGTGCTGGCATTATTGCTGCAACCCCCGGCCAAACTGGAGGCGTGCGACCAGGCCGGTAACCCAGCGCTGTTCTATGCCGTGCGAGCGGGACGCACTGGCAATGTGCAACATCTGCTCGAGGCGGGCGCCAGTATCAGCGTCGTCAATGCGGATGGCTGGACGGCACTGGATGTTGCCTTGCGCAGCGCTCAGCCCGAAACGGCTCGTGTGCTTGCCCGCGCGGGAGCCGTCGCTCATACGAAAGCTGTCATCGCCGGCGAGAGTGCCGGACTCGATCCAACCCGCGCCGGGGAGCTGTATCGCGGCTGGCCGCCTCTGGCGATTGCAGCAAGCCGAGGTGACCGTCGCTGGGTGGGCGAGCTGCTGAGCCACGGCGCGCGGCCCGACGAGCCGACAGCACAGGGGGACACGGCACTGTTGATCGCGGTCAGGAATCAGGCCGCGAAGCTCATCGGGCCGCTGCTGCAGGCGGGCGCGAATCCCGCCTTCACCGATGCCCGGGGTGAGACGGCGCTGGCCTACGCAGCCGCTCATGGCGAAGCCGAGGTGCTTGCGGAGCTGCTTGCCCAAGCCGTGCCGCCTGACACGCATGGACCTGAGGAGGAGCCGCCGCTGATGCGCGCGAGCCGCGCATCCGACCTCCAGGCGGTGCAGCAGCTGGTGGCGGCCGGCGCCAACGTGAACGCGACTTCAAACGCGAGGTTGACCGCCTTGATGCTCGCTGCGGCGCGCCCGGATCCGCAGCTGGTGGTGGCACTCCTCAAGGCAGGAGCGCAGGTTGAGCTCGAGGACCGAACGGGTCGGGATGCGCTCTGGTTTGCCGCCGACGCCGGCAATGCTGCCGCCGCCGATGCATTGTTGAGTGCAGGAGCGCCCGTTGACTCCAACCGCCGTCAGTCTTCACCGCTATTTGCGGCCATCCAGGCGCGACAGCCTGCCATGCTGGAGCACCTGCTGCATAAGGGACTTTCCCCCAACGCTCGCGGCGCCGGGCAGGACACTCCTCTGATTGCAGCGGCAGCCCTGGGAAACGAGGCCATGGTCCGTATCCTGGCCGAGGGTGGCGCAACCCTCGATGCGCGCAACCGTGCCGGCAATACCGCACTGATCGTTGCGGCGCGCGAAGGGCACACCGGTGTCTGCCGCGTTCTGTTGAATGCCGGCGCCGATGCGCGGTTGCGCAACAACGACCGCATCGATGCGTTGGACACGGCACGGCGCCGTCACAGCGAAGAGCTCATCGCGCTCCTGGGCGCGAGCTGATGCGCCTCGGCGCTGTCGCGGCGAGCGAGATTCAATCAGCCCGGGTTGAAATCCAGGTGCACGTTCAGATGTGCATCCGCGGGAAGTCCATCCACGTACTGTGGATCGTACTTCCACTTGCGCACGGCATTCACGGCGGACTTCTCGAATAGGCCGGGTGGGTCCGCGCGCAGCACGGCGATGTTGGTGACCTCGCCGCGCGATGAGACCGTGACATCCAGATCGACAGAACCCACGATGCTCTCGCGACGGGCGGCAGAGGGGTAGTCGGGTCGGACGCGGCGAATGAGCTTCGCCTCGCGTACGACCGGCGGCGGCTCGCCAGAGTCGGCTCGCGAGCGATGGCTCTCGCCGGCCGATCCGCCCGCCGTTGCCTCCGACTCCGGTTTGGGGGCCGCTTGCGTGCTCTGTGAAGCAGGCGGGTGACTCGATTCTGGCGCTGCTGCCGGCAATGCCGGCGCGGCACCTGAGGTCTGTGCAGCGATCATCGTGAAGCCAGCCGGAGTCTCCGCAGACAAAGCCTGCTGCGGCGTGCCGGCCAGGGTGGCCGGCGTAGCGGTCGGCGATGTGGCCGGCGTAGCGGCCGACCCAGCCGCGGGCGCAGCAGGTGTCAGCGGCGATTTTGCGTTCGCATGTGCGACCGAATGGGTAACGGGGCGTGCGCCCTTACGCAACTCGACGGGCGCTGCAGGGGCGCTGCTGTCAGGTAGCGGGGCTGGCTCACTCACTTGAGGCGCAATGGGCGCGCTGGTTATCGGGCCAGTCGATACCGCGACCGGCGGGGCAGAATGCGGACGAAACAGCGCCACGCCGATGAGTATGGCGCCACATGCCGCGACTACGCCGCCAATGAGCCAGGGCAGACGGGGAGATTCGAGATTCGAGTCGGCGCGCAGCGGCAGCGAGGTCGCGGCGCGTCCCAGCGCCACCACGCCAGCGGGCTGGTTGGATTTGCGGCGCAGCGAGCCGCTGCCGAGAAAAACCGGGGTGGCTGCTGTGCTCTCAGGCCGGTCGAGCTGCGGAAACCTCACGCTCCCCTGACGCGGCCGGCCACGCGCCCTGTTGGGTTCGCTATCCGAAGCGCCGGAGGCGGGCTGCGATGCCTTGACCGGCAGCGCGTGTACCCGTCGGCCCCCGACACGCGGCCGCGGACGGGCGGGTCGGGGTGGCGGGCTCGCGGCAGCAGGCGGCGCGATGCGCGGTGCGGGCTGCGGCGGCGGGAAAGGATTCTGCTCCTGCTCTTCCAGCGCATCGGCGGAGGGCTCGGGCTCCGCCTTACCGCCGGATTCAGCGCGTCCCAGCGCGCTGCCCAAACGTTCCGGCTCGATGGGATAGGGGAGCGTCTGAAACAGCTCGAAGGGTCCAAGTCTGCCCCTGAGAAGTTTCAGCCGCCCCCGGTCTGCAGCGAACAGTCGCAACATCCTCGGCCAGCGCTTGGCAACCTGACCGAGCAATTCGAGGCCTGAACCGTCTTCCAGGCGCTCGCAGGCGACGATCACTTCGAAAGTGTTGGAGCGCAACAGGTCCAGGCAAGCCGCCTTGCTGCCGACAGCATCGACCGTATAGCGATCCCGCAACGAGCGGCTGATCGCCAGATTACTGGTGGAATCCTGGTCGACGACGAGTACGCGCATGACCGCTAGTAAACGTTCCGGCCTGCTTTCCGGCGCAGCGGCAGATCACGTTTCCATATTGCGACTGCAGGCCGGTAGCGGAGCTGACATAACAGGTCAGCTCACGCGCCGTGCATGGATCACACTTGCGACGCCATTTAACCTACGCAGCACACGCGCGAGTTGGTCCAGGTTATGTACAGAAACGGTGAGCGACACAGCGGCGCTCCCTGCGCTGCGGTCAGTCGTGGTGGTCATCGACTCGATGCTGAGCCGCTCGAACGCCAGTACATCGGTGACGTCGCGTACCAGGCCGCGCCGATCCATGGCGGTGACGGCCAGTTGCACGCGCACGCCGCTCTCGGCGCGCTCGCTCCATTGCACTTTGAGGAGCCGCTCGGGTCGGCTGGCGCGCATCCGCAGTAGACTTGCGCAGTGTGCGTTGTGAACGGTGACGCCGCGACCGAGTGTTACGTATCCCACGATGGGTTGCGGCCGCAGCGGCGCGCAGCAGCGTGCCAGCGTAACCGGCAGATCGCCTACGCCTTCGATCTCTACCGGCGAGTCGCTGCGGGCCGAGCGCCCGCGCGGGGCGCGTACGGCAGGCTCGGGAGCGACTCCAGCGACACGCTCAGCAGCCTGCTGCAGCTGCGTCACCGTCAGTTCGCCCTCGCCGAGCAGCTGATGGAGCTGCTCGCTGTCTCTCACCTCGAGCGCTTCGAGAAGGGCAGCGAGCTGCTCCGGGCGCACTGCGGTCCGCGCCAGCTCGCGCTCCGCAATGAGACGACCTGCGGTGCGATTGTCAGTCGCATCCTGCCTGCGAAACCACGCGCGCACCTTCGCCCGGCTGCGCGGGGAGAGCAGATAGCCCTGCTCGGGTGCCAGCCAATCGCGACTCGGGGATTCCTGTTTGCTCGTGATGATCTCGACGATCTCGCCATTTTGCAGCGCGTGGGTCAGGGGCACGATGCGGCCGTTGACCTTGGCGCCCCGGCAGCGATGGCCGAGGGCTGTGTGCACCTGATAGGCGAAATCCAGGGGCGTCGCTCCATGAGGCAGGTCCACGACTTCGCCGCGCGGCGTGAGCGGATACACGCGGTCCTCGAACAGCTCACTGCGCATCCTTTCCAGAAAATCGCGGTCAGCCTGGGAGCCGTCGGCAGAGCTGTCCTGCGGCTCGAGCAGCCGCCGTACCCATTCGATCTTGCGCTGATACTGCGAATCGCGGGCACCGCCCTCTTTGTAGGTCCAATGGGCCGCCACGCCGAGTTCCGCATGCTCGTGCATCTCGCGGGTGCGGATCTGCACCTCGACGCTGCGATCGCCGGGACCGATGACGGCGGTATGGATGGAGCGATAGAAGTTGCCTTTCGGAGTTGCAATGTAGTCATCGAACTCGCCGGGAATGTAATGCCACAGCCCGTGCACGATTCCCAGAGCGGCATAGCACTCAGCAATTGTGGTGACGATGACGCGCACCGCGCGTACGTCGAACAGCTGCTCGAAGGCGAGCTGCTTGCGTTGCATCTTGCGATAGATGCTGTAGATATGCTTCGGTCGACCATAGACTTCGGCGCTGATGCCCGTGCGCAGCAGCTCGGCGCGCAGCGAGCTGCAGAGCGACTCGATGTACCGCTCGCGATCCTCGCGCCGCTCGTTGAGTGCCGCTGCGATGTCGCGGTACTCGTCCGCCTGCAGATAGCGAAAGGCCAGATCCTCCAGCTCCCACTTCAGCTGCCAGACACCGAGCCGATTCGCGAGCGGCGCAAAGACCACGCGGGTTTCAGTAGCCAGTCGCACGCGCTCCGCCGCGGCAAGCCCGCGCGCATGTCGCAGCTGCACCAGCCGTTCGGCGAGCCTCGCGAGGACCAGGCGTGGATCGCTGACCACTGCCAGCAGCATTTTGCGCAGCGTCTCGGCCTGACGTGGGTTCAGCCCGTCGGTGGGCGACCAGTGTTGCGGTAATCCGAGCTCCCCAAGCCGAGCCAGCGCGTGGCCGGTTTCAACGGCGTCGGCGCCCACCACATGCGTGAGCTTCTCGGGTGTCAGGTCAGCGACATCTGCCGCTGACTGGGCCATCAACGCGCTGGCGAGCACCTCATCGCCGGTGAGAGCGCCGATGACTTCCGCCGCCTCAGCACCGAGCGCGAGTCGCTGGGGCTCGATCTGCGTGGCCCGCGCCAGCTCCTCGCGCATCTTCGCGATAGATTGTCGGATCGGTGACGGACACAGCTGATGAGTCTGCACGGCCGGCCTTCTGCGCACTCAACGGCGGCTGTCAGCGCTGGCGGCGTGTCGCCGCAAAGGGTTTGCCGCTATCATACCTGCCTGATTTCCTTGGCGGTGCCGAAGCTTAGCTGCCTCACGGGAGGATCGGTGCCGGAAGCTTGTGACACGGTCCGCTACGAGGGCTATGGCCCTGGAGGGACGGCGGTACTGGTGGATGCCGCAGCTAACGAGCCACTGGCCACGGTGGTGCGGCAGATTTTCCGCGCCTGGGGGGGACATACTGGCGCGCAAGGTTCGGTGAGCTATCTGTTCAATCATGTGGGAGCGCTGCGCTTTACGCCCTCTCAGGCCGGGTCGCGTCTGCTCAATCGCGCCGTGCAGGCTGGCGCGGAGGATGTGGTGACGCGCAGCGACGGTTCAATGGAGGTGCTGACGGATCCGCTGGATTTTGCACGGATCGAATCGGAACTGCGTGCGGGCGGATACACTGCCACCGACGCCCGGATCACCTGGCGGGCCGCCGTGCTGATACCGGTTCAGGGTGAGGATGCATACCGGCTGCAGCAGATGCTGCAGGCGTTGCGCGCACTGACAGACATACAGAACGTCTATACCAATGCCGAGATATCGGACACGCTCCTGGCGAGCATTTGATGGGCAGCACCCGCTGCCCGCGTCGGTCGCGCCGCGGCCCGTCACAGCGGTGCAGGTGCGCATCCTCGGACTTGACCCGGGGTCGCAGCGCACCGGCTTTGGCATCATCGAATGTCGCGGCGCGGACTACTGGCACATCGCACATGGATGCATTGCCGTGGCAGGACTTGCGATGGCGGAGAGGCTGCGCTGCATTTTCGAGTCCCTGCAGAAGCTGGTGAGCGAGCATACCCCTGCGGAGATCGCCATCGAGCGGGTGTTCGTGAATCGCAACGTCGACAGCGCCTTGAAGCTGGGTCAGGCGCGTGGGGCCGCCCTGTGCGCGGTGCCCCAGGGTGTGCCCGTGTTTGAATACGCCCCGCGCGCCGTCAAACTGGCACTGGTGGGTTCCGGAGGCGCAGACAAGGCCCAGGTCACTCATATGATCCGCGCGCTGCTGCGACTGCCGGTCGCCCTTCAGACCGATGCCTCCGATGCATTGGCCATCGCGGTATGCCACGCCCATACGCGGCGCCTGCAGCAACTGGCGCATGCGCAGGCGGCCAGCAGCCGTGCCGGTTCGATAGTGCGATGATCGGATCGGTCCAGGGGCGGCTCGCGGCCAAAATACCGCCGCAACTTATCGTGGAGGTCGCGGGGATCGGCTATGAGCTGGAGGCGCCGATGTCGACGTATTTCACGCTGCCGCCCATCGGCGCGGAGGTGCGTCTGCTCACACACCTGGTCGTGCGCGAGGACGCACACATCCTGTACGGGTTTGCTACCGAGGATGAGCGGCGGCTGTTCCGCAATCTCATCAAAGTGTCCGGAGTCGGGCCGAAGATCGCTCTGGCCCTGTTGTCGGGGATCAGCGTGGAGGCCTTTGCGCTGTGTGTGCAGAACCAGGATATCGGCTCATTGACCCGGGTCCCGGGCATCGGGCGCAAAACCGCTGAACGGCTGGTCGTGGAGATGCGCGATCGGGTGGCAAATCCGGAAATCTCCGCCGGACTGCCACCGCAGGCCACGCCCGCCAGCGCCGAGGCAGAGGCCTTCGGTGCGCTCGTCGCTCTGGGTTACCGGCCGGCGGAGGCCACCCGATTGTTGAAGGGCGCAGGGTCCGGCGAGTACTCAACGGAAGAGCTCATCCGCAGAGCTCTGCAGGGTGCGATATGACCATGGAGGCGCAACGTCTCATCAGTGCCAGTGGCGCCTCCGATGATGAGGCGGTCGAGCGTGCCATCCGGCCCAAGCGGCTGCAGGATTACGTGGGGCAGGCGCCGGTGCGCCGGCAGCTGGAGATTTTCATCGGCGCTGCGCGACAGCGCGCCGAGCCGCTCGATCATGTGCTCATCTTCGGCCCACCGGGGCTGGGTAAGACCACGCTGGCGAACATCATCGCCGCTGAGCTGGGCGTCAATCTGCGCCAGACCTCAGGTCCGGTGCTCGAGCGCCCGGGAGACCTGGCCGCGCTGCTGACCAACCTGCAGCCGCGCGACGTGCTGTTCATCGATGAGATCCACCGGCTCTCGCCTGTCGTGGAGGAAGTTCTCTACCCGGCCATGGAGGACTATCAGCTCGACATCATGATCGGGGAGGGGCCGGCGGCGCGTTCCATCAAACTGAACCTGCCGCCATTCACACTCGTCGGCGCCACCACGCGCGCGGGACTGCTGACCTCGCCATTGCGTGACCGCTTCGGGATCGTGCAGCGCCTGGAGTTCTACGGTGTTGATGACCTGGAGCGCATCGTGAGCCGTTCCGCGTCGATTCTGAAAACGCCGACCGATGCGGAGGGCGCGCGCCGCATCGCGCAGCGCTCGCGCGGCACCCCGCGCATCGCTAATCGGTTGTTGCGTCGGGTACGGGATTACGCACAGGTGAAGGCCGAGGGGCACGTCGATGCGGGGATCGCCGAGGCCGCACTCGACATGCTCGAGGTGGACCCGGTTGGTTTCGACACCCTAGACCGCAAGTTGCTGACGACCATCATCGAGCGCTTCGACGGCGGGCCGGTGGGCATCGACAGTCTGGCTGCGGCCATCGGCGAGGAGCGCGACACCCTCGAGGACGTGATCGAGCCTTTCCTCATCCAACAGGGTTATCTGGTGCGCACGGCGCGCGGCCGGATGGCAACGCGGGCAACCTATCTGCATTTCGGCCTGCGAGCTCCGGATCGCCCGGCAGCCTCATTGCAGCTGTTCGAGGATGGGCGGTGAAGGCATTCATGTGGCCGACGCGCGTCTACTGGGAAGATACGGATGCGGGCGGCATCGTCTACTATGCGAGCTACCTGCGTTTTCTCGAGCGGGCACGCACCGAGTGGCTGCGTTCGCTGGGCTACTCCCAGCGTGCACTGGCCGAGGAGCAGGGCGTTTTGTTTGCCGTGGTGAACGTCTCGGTGCAGTACCGCCGTCCGGCACGCCTGGATGACGAGCTGCAGGTGAGCTGCGGCGCAGAGCCCGCCGGGCAGGTACGGTTGTTGTTTGAGCAGGACGTCTATCGAGGCGCTGCGACGTCCGGGAACCTGTTGGTGCGGGCGCAGCTACAGGTGGCCTGTATCGATGCGCGCACTTTGCGGCCGCGTCGTCTGCCCGGATTTCTCAGCGATGTGCTGCTGCGCGACGGTGCCGCAGCGTTCGCGGTCAACCAGGAGCGTGCGTGAATGGGTGAACAGCTTTCGATCATTCGCATCATCGCCGGCGCAAGTGTACCGGTGCAGATCGTCATCGCCATCCTGCTGCTGGCCTCGCTGGCATCCTGGGCCATCATCTTCCGCAAGCGGCTGGTAATCGGGCGCTCGCGTCGCAGTGCCGATCAGTTCGAAAACAGTTTCTGGTCCGGTGGGGACCTCGCGCAGCTGTACCGGGCGATCGAGCAGCGGGGCGGCGCCAGCGGCATGGCGAGCATCTTCGAGTTTGGCTTCCGGGAGTTTGCACGCCTGCGTCAACAGGGCACCATTGCCGCCGATGCGCTGCTCGAGGGCGCACGCCGTGCGATGCGCGTCGCCCAGCTGAAGGAGATCGACCGTCTGGAGGCGAGTCTGGCAACACTGGCCACCGTCGGTTCGACCAGTCCGTATGTGGGTCTGTTCGGCACCGTGTGGGGCATCATGAGTGCGTTCTCGGGCCTCGGTAACGTGCAGCAGGCCACGCTTGCCATGGTAGCTCCGGGTATCTCCGAGGCACTGATCGCCACGGCCATCGGCCTCTTCGCAGCGATCCCGGCGGTGGTGGCGTACAACCGCTTTGCCGACCAGGTGAGCCGCCTGGAGATGCGCTATGACGCCTTCACGGAGGAGTTCTCCACCATCCTGCAACGCCATGCGTCCCGTGGTCTCACGGGCGGTACCCCCGTCTCGGCGGCAGCATCCCTGTAACGCAGGCCAACACAGGAGTCTTCGATGGCAAGTGTGTCTCGCGGCCGGCGCCTGATGGGTGAGATCAATGTCGTCCCCTACATCGATGTCATGCTGGTGCTGCTGATCATCTTCATGATCACGGCGCCCTTGCTGACTCAGGGAGTGAAGGTGGAGCTGCCCAAGGCCGGGGCGGAGCCGCTCAAGCCTGAGAACTCGCTGCCCCTGGTACTGTCTATCGATCGTGACGGCCGCGTGTCCCTGAATGTCGGTGGTGATCCCAAGGCCATCCTTGATCCTGATGCCGTACTCGCACGGGCCCGTAATGCGCTGCAGAGCAATCCGGAGCGGCAGGTGTTGGTAAAGGCAGACACTCATGTGGAGTACGGCAGCGTGGTGCGGGCGATGGTGATCCTGCAACAGGCAGGGGCCAAAAAGGTCGGTTTCGTCACCGATCCGCTGCCGCAACCCACGCAGCGTGGGCACTGACGGCGAGTTGTTGTTGCCACGTAACATAGAGGAACGAAGCAGTGACGGCTGGGTGGCCGCGGCGCTGTCGATCCTGCTGCATGCGGCTCTCATCGGTGCTCTGGTATACGGCTTCTTGTTCTACCGCCAGACCCGACCGACGCCGACCCTGGCAATCGAGGCGACCGTGGTCGATGCGCGTTCCTTGAGCGGTGCGCTGCCCAAGCCCACACCGCCCGCGCCCAAACCTCAGCCTCAGCCGCCGCCACCTGCACCGGAGCCCCTCGAGCCCACCGGACCCCCTGAGCCATCGCCGGAGGAACTTGCGCAGCGCGAGCAAGCGGCCAGGGATCAGGCGGCCAAGGAGCAAGCTGCCAAAGAGCAGGCCGCACAACAGGAGGCTCAGCGCCAGCAGACGCAGAAGGCGCAGGCCGAGCAGCAGCAGAAAGAGCAGGCCGAGCAAGCGCGCGTGGCGCAGGAGCAGGCACAGAAGCTCGAGGCACAACAACGTGCGCAGGCTCAGAAACAAGCCGAGCAGAAACGCCTGGAGCAGCAACGCCAGCGCGAGGCCCAGGAGAAGGCTGAAGCTGAGCGCAAGGCCGCCGAAGCCCGCAAGCACGAGGAGCAGCGACTGGCCGAACAGCGGCGCGCCGAGGCCGCCCAGCGCGAAGCAGATGCCCGCGCGCTCGCCGAGCGTGAAGCCGATCTGAAGAGTGATCTGGAGGCTGAGGCGCGAGCCGCCGCGGCCCGCAACAGTGGGGCGCTCGCAAGTTGGGAGCAACAGATCGCGGCGCGTATCCAGCGCGCCTGGCTGCGTCCGCCCTCAGCACGTTCCGGTATCGAATGCGTATTGCATGTGACGCAGGTGCCCGGCGGCGCCGTCACCAATGTGCAGATCGGATCCTGTAACGGTGATCAGGCGGTACGCGAGTCCATTGAAGCGGCTGCCTACCGGGCATCGCCGTTGCCGCCGCCACCCGACCCTGCTTTGTTCGAGCGCAATCTGGAAATCACATTCAAGCCCGATTGATGTCACAATCCAACAGTAAGGCCATGATAAGCAACACAGTCTCATTCCTGCGCGCCGCGCGGCTACTGCCGGCGGTGCTACTTGCTGCCGGCTCGATCGCTGTCATCCCGGTGGCGCACGCCCAGCTCAAAATCGAAGTGACCTCGGGGGTCACGGACCCGGTACCCATCGCCATCGTCCCGTTTGCCAATGCCAACCAGCTCGGCAACGGCCTCGATGTGGCCCAGGTCGTGCAGCACGATCTCGAGGGCAGCGGACGCTTCCGCGCATTGCAGCGCGCGCAGATGCCCGCCACCCCGACTCAGCCCGCCTCGATAGTGCTGGCCGACTGGAAGAACGCAGGTCAGGATTACATCGTTGTGGGACGCGTGCTGCCACTGGATGCTGGCAACATCGCCGTGGATTTCGATCTGCTCAATACGCTGACTGGCCAGCATGTGGCCGGCCAGCGCTTCATCGGCACCCCCGGTGCGCTGCGCAACGCGGCGCACCGGGTGAGTGATGTGATTTACGAGAAGATCGTTGGTATCCGCGGGGCCTTCGCGACGCGTATCTGCTACGTCTCAGTGCAGGGCCAGCCACCCGCTCAGCGCTTCCAGCTCATCGTGGCCGATGCCGACGGCGAGAATCCGCATCTGGTACTGGAATCGCGTTTCCCGCTGATGTCTCCCTCATGGTCGCCGGATGGTCAGTTTCTCGCGTATGTGTCGTTCGAGAACAAGCGCTCGGCCGTCTATGTGCAACTGGTCAGAACCGGTGAGCGGCGTCAGGTCTCGGCGCGCACGGGCATCAACGGCGCCCCGATGTGGTCCCCCGACGGGCACAAACTCGCGCTGACTCTGGGCGGCAGCGGTGGCAATCCGGATATCTTCGTGCTGGACCTGCAGACACAAGCCTTGATCCGCATTACCGACGACCCCGCCATCGACACCGAGGCGGCGTGGGCTCCCGATGGAAAGTCTCTATACTTCACGTCAGACCGCGCCGGGGGCCCGCAGATCTACCGCATCGGGCTCAATCCCGGTGACCGTCCGAAACGCATTACATTCGGGGGCAACTACAATGCGCGGCCGCGGATTTCGGCTGACGGGACGCAACTGGCGATGGTGACGCTCGATGGCGGCAACTACCGCATAGCGGTCCAGGACCTCAGCAATGGCAGCGTGCGCGTGCTTTCGCATGGGCATCTGGATGAGTCCCCGAGCTTCGCTCCGAATGGGGCGACGCTGATGTATTCCGAACGTGAAGGCAATCATGGGTCGCTGGCAACGGTGTCGGTCGATGGACTTACCGGGCTCCGGTTGAAGTCGGAGTCCGGTGAGGTCAGGGAGCCAGCCTGGGGCCCGTTCACGCAATAGAAATCGATAGCCGCTCGAGCGGCTGAAGGGTGGAGATCATATGCAAAAGCTAGCGATCGTAATGCTGATGGCCCTCGCACTGGCCACCGTGGGCTGCAAACACAAACCACCCAAGCCCGGCCCGGCTCAGTCACAAACTCAGATCGACAACGGGGCGGCGGATGCCTCCGGCGCCGGCACAGACGCGGCCAACGCGGGCATGGTGGGCTCTGAGGATGAGGCCGCAGGCCCACAGGCAGGATTGCTCGCCAAGCGCGTGATCTACTTCGACTTCGACAGCAGCGAAATCAAAGGTGAAGGCAACGATATCGTGGCAGCACACGCCAAATATCTCGCCAATCATGCCAGTACACGGATCAGGCTCGAGGGCAACACGGACGATCGCGGCTCGCGCGAGTACAACATCGGCCTGGGTGAGCGCCGGGCACAGGCGGTGCGGCGCGCGCTGTTGCTTCAGGGCGCGAACGAGGCCCAGCTGACGACCGTCAGTTACGGCGCCGAGCGGCCCGCCGTGGTGGGTAGCGATGAGGGCGCCTGGGCCAAGAATCGTCGCGTGGAGATCGTGTATCTCAATCCGAACGCTGCGGCGCCTGCCAACCAACCAAGGTGACACTTATGGCTACGACCATGGCAAGTGCAGGTCTGCGGCTATCGCTCGGCGCCGCGGTCAGTGCCCTGCTGACCTGCTTCGGCGGCTGTGCTTCCACGCCGGCGGAGGATGATCCCATGCAGCTCAAGCTGCGCGACCTCGATGCGCGGGTCGCACGCATCGAGCGCGTGGTGGCGAATCAGAGCCTGGTCGAGCTCTCCCAGAACCTCGATACGGTGCAGGGCGAAGTCCGTCAGCTGCGCGGCCGTATCGAGGAGCTCGAGAATTCCAACGAGGTGCTGAAAAAGCAGCAGCGCGACCTGTACGGCGATCTGGAGAAGCGCCTCGGAGCGGGCGGTGCGGCCGGCGCGGCCGGTGCTGCGGGGGCCGCTGGCGCCGCAGCTGCCGCCGGTGCTGCCGGCACCGCCGCGCCGGTAGCCGGTTCCTCGGTCGAGCAGGCGGTCTACAACCAGGCTTTCGATGCCCTGAAGGCCGGCAGTTATTCCGTCGCCATCACGGGGTTCAAGGATTTTTTGTCCTCCTACCCGAGCAGCGCATTGGATGAGAACGCCCAATACTGGCTCGGTGAGGCCTACTACGTGACCCGCGATTACGACAATGCGACCAACGCATTTCATACGGTGCTGCAGAAGTGGCCCGAATCACGCAAGGCACCGGACGCACTGCTCAAGCTGGGGTTCACGCAATTCGAGCAGAAGCACTACGCGGATTCGAAAAAGACGCTGCAGGATGTGATGCAGAAGTATCCGGACAGTGATGCGGCGCGGCTGGCCGCAGACCGGCTCAAGCGGATCCCGGCGACGCCCCCGCCGCGCTGAGCGGCGCTGTAGTATGATGCGCGCCCGCATTCGCGACCGCCTCAGCCGGTCCCAATGCGGGACCCCTGCGGGCCGTTAGCTCAGTCGGTAGAGCAGCAGACTTTTAATCTGTTGGTCGCGCGTTCGATCCGCGCACGGCCCAAGACCCCTCTCGCTCTAATAAGCGCGCAGCGCATCAGCACGGATCCAACAGTCGAAATCGCGGTGAAGTTGCATCTGCTGCAACACTAAGGTTACGGAAACTGGGTTGACCCCAACCAGGTCGCGGCCGACCATTACCGCGGGCAGTTCAGGTTGGTGGCGACATCCAACGCATCAGCGAGGGGACGGGCTTTGAGGGCAGGACCCAGTCTTCAGGATGCGATCGAGCGCGCCGGGTCGCCAATAAGACTGTTGTGGAAGCCGAACGCTGCGCCTTTCAAGGTGCCCGTGGTTGCGCCGGAGTATTGCGGCTGGCGCGAGGAACAGGCGGCCTGGGCGACAGGTGTGGCCCTTTCTGACCTGTCGCATCACATGTCCGATCTGTTTGTCGAAGGTCCGGGTGCGACGCGCCTGCTGGCGGCCGTGAGCGCCAACGATTACGAGTCATTCGCTATCGGGCAGGCGAAGCAATTCGTGCCAGTCACCCCTCAGGGTTTCATCGTCACCGTGCCGCCGACCCGGTTCTTCCACTCGGTTTGCGTTTCGCTCGCCGGCAAGAAGGTGCGCGCGTTGCGTCACGGCATGGCGGGCCAGGCAGGCTATGAGTTCATCGGATGCTGCGGCGGTGGAGGACGCCTTGCTGAGCGCCGGCAAGCCGCTCGGTTTGGTACGCGTCGGAGGCCTCGCTTACAGCACCAACGGCATCGAGAGCGGATGGATTCCAACGCCCACCGCCGGGATCTATTCGGCTCCAGAGCTCCAGGACTATCGACGCGCACTGAGCCTGTTCTCATACGAGGGTCAGAAGCCTCTGCACGGCAGCTTCTTCTCCGAGAACATCGAGGACTACTACGTCAACCCCTACGAGCTCGGTTACGGCAAATCGATCCGGTTCAATCACAGGTTTATCGGTGATACGGCGCTGCAGGGGACTCAAAACAAAGTCGCGCGCCGGAAAGTTACCCTGGTGCTGAATCCGGACGACGTGCGTGAGGTACTCGGTACCGATCCCGGAACGCCCGTAGAGATGCTTTGGGGTCAGCATCCAGGAGCGGGTACTGCGGCGCAGAGCGGTCTGAACTACGCGAGACTGCGTGCAACCGTGCAGCCAGCACCCTATAACGATTACGCGCGTACCCGCTATCGTCGTGACAGCCCCTAGGGCCGGGCGGGCTGCTTGCTTCCGCGGCAGACCAAGGGGTAGGGCCGGGCCTTGACATGATTCATAGAACGATATATCGTTCGTAACATATATAAGTCTGTAACGAGATACATATGCGTTTAAGAAAGTTTTGCCACCAGCGCAGCGGACAGCTGCGCCACTTTTTGCATCGGGGCCGCCCGGGCAGCCGCGGCCGCAGCGATCGCAGCTCCAGGGAGCCTGATACTGACCGTACGCACCATTTCGGCCGAGGTCGTTTCGGCCGAGCCGGAGGCGGCGGGGGAAGAGTCTTCGGACCCGGGGACCTGCGACTCGTGCTGATCTCAATGATCGCTGACAAGCCGCGCCACGGGTACGAGCTCATCAAGGATGTCGAATTGAAGTTTGCGGGTGCCTACACCCCGAGCCCGGGTTCCATCTATCCGACGCTGATGCTGCTCGAAGAGCAGGGACTGATCCGCTCCGCGAGCTCGGAGGGAACCAAGAAGCTGTTCGAGATCACCGCCGCAGGCGGCAGTTACCTGCGCGAGAATGAGGCTGCACTCAACAGCGCCTTGACCCGGATGGAGATGGCTGCCCGCGCGCTGGCAGGCGAAACGCCGCCGGCCGAGTTGCACCATGCAATGCATACCTTGCAGGGCGCGTTGATGTTTCACCGCGGCGGCTGGGGTACCCGGGAAGTTGAGCGGGTGTGCAAAATCATCGAGGCCGCTGCGCAGGCCATCGCGAAGAACCCTGATCGTGAGTAGCGCGGTGGAACCCCGGATCACCCGAGTTCGTCACGAGCCCCGGCGCAGGCGACTCACCGTTGCGAAGGTGCAACCTCTCGCGCCGAAAATGCTGCGCATCGTTTTGACGGGTGAGGATCTCGCCCATTTCAATTCACTGGGATTCGATGATCATGTCAAAGTGTTCTTTTCCGAAGAGCCGCCCGTATCGCGGGACTTCACGCCGCGTTACTTCGATATCGCGGCACGGGTACTGTGGATCGACTTTTACCTGCATGCCATCGGCCCCGCAGCCAGCTGGGCTGCACAGGCGAGCGCCGGACAGACACTGACCGTAGCGGGTCCGCGAGGCTCAGCCGTTATTGCGCCTGACGGAATCGACAGTCACATCCTGATGGGGGATGAGACCGCCCTGCCGGCGGTCGCTCGACGCCTCGAAGAGCTGCCGTCGGGCCACACCTGCCTGGTAATCATCGAGTCTGACGGGGATGTGGCCGCCTATCCACTACAGAGCGCGGCCGCCTTCCAGCGTATTGACATCGTCAGAGATCAACGTGCCACGCAGCCGGGAGCAGAACTGCTGGCGGCGCTTCGTGAGGTGACCTTTCCGACAGGTCAGGTGTTCGTCTGGGTGGCAACAGAATCGCAAGCCGCGCGCGCCATCAGGCGCTATTTGATCAATGAACGCGGCCTGGGCAAACATTGGATCAAGGCCGCGGGCTATTGGCAACGCGGAGCCACCGGATCGCATGAACTCATAGCCGATGAGGGCTGACAGCGCTGCGCCGCTTGCATTACAGAATGTCCGGTGTCGGTTTTCGCCATCGCGTGCCCGGCGTGATGCGTAGAAACAACGACGCACCGCGCCCTTTGCGCAGGCGTTGCGTTCATAAGTTGAGTTGCCGTCTGGCCCGTCCCCTACGGCGGTAGACTGCTCTCCCTTCGATCTCCAGGGCTCCTGGCATGAAGCCTGCAGATTGAGGGTTGGGTACTCAGGGCGGCGCGGTCGCGGGATGACATAACAGTGTCTTGCCGCGGTCAACACCCGAGACCCCAAAAAAGTTAAGGAGACGGGGAGAAGTCCATGAAGACCTTCGATTCCATGACTCGTGCAATCGTTCTGGCCCGCGGCGCACCGAAACGCTGGCTCCGCGACGCGCTGGGTGCCTGCGGCGTCAGCATTCCCCTCACGCCGGGCTGCATAGCTGAGTTCGTTCGGGAGGCGGATCATAGTGTGCGCAGCGACGGCGGCGCAGACGAGCGGCGTTATGTCGAGCGGCTGCGCGCAACGCTCACCACCCAGGCTGACTTCATCCGGCGGTGGACCGCCTCGGATGACAAGCTGGAAGAATCCGCAGAGCAGAGCCTGCAGAGCCTGGTAAGAATTGCCAGGCTGCATGCGCTGCCGCGCCATTGGAAGGTGAGCGAGCCGGTGGTGAAGGAGTATCGCCGTCAGCGGCCCTCGTACCTGCAATGGACCGATGACCTGGATACGGCGACCGCATCTCGCTGAGCTCAGCGCCCGCACCTCTGGCGCTGCGGGCGCGCTGTACGGATCCGCACGCTGTACGCATCCACGCGCTGTACGGCCGAGTTGGCTCAGGGCTGCTGCGGCAGCGCCGGATCAAGTCCGGTGTCCGCCGCGGCGGCCATGCGCCGATCCAACTCGAGATCCACTGAGCGGCAGGCCAGCACATAGGCCAGTGCCGCTACAGGCAATCCGACCAGCATCGCGATGTCAGTGCCGCCCAGGGCGCGAGCCACGGCGCCCTGATAGAAACCCTCCACACTGAAGAAGGGAATCATGGCAATGAAGCCGATCGCATAGGCAACCAGACCGCGCCAGTTCCAGCTGCCATACATGCCGCGCGGATTGAAGATCTCACGAATCGAATAATGTCCCTTGCGGACCCAGTAGAAGTCCACGAGGTTGATCGCCGTCCACGGCGTGAACAGGTACAGCAGCAGCGCGAGCCAGTTGCCGAAGGCCGTGACGAAGCTGCCGGATGAATTCAGGGCAATCACTGTGGCGGCAATACCCGCAACGAGCAGACTGAGAATGCGCTTGGCAACGGTGCATTCCAGCGGTTTGCACGTATCCGCTACGCTCAACAGCGTGAGCGATGCCCCGTAGAAGTTGAGCGCCGAGATGGTAAGTAAACCGAGCAGAGCGCCAATCAGCAGCACGAGGCCGAAGCCCGGGAAAACCGCATCGGCCGCATGCTGCATTGCCGCGGCCAGTTCGAGCCGCGGCGCCGCCGCGGCCGCCACTGTGCCCACCAGCATCATCCAGGTCCCGCCGACGAAGGCACCCAGGTACGTCCACCAGAACGCCGAGCGAACACCGACATCGCGCGGCAGATAACGCGAGTAGTCCGAGACGTAAATCGACCATGCCAGCTGATAAGAGGCAGCGGCGAACAGCTCGGTCATGAACGGCACGAGCCTGAAGCCGCCGGGGTCCCACTGCCCTGGTGAGAGTTGCAGGGTGAAAGCGGCGCCAACAGAGAACATCATCAGGATCGCGAGCATCAGATACGCGAAGGCTCGCTGCGCCAGGTGAATCAGATCGTAGCCGAGCAGGGCGAGGGCGAGCGCCAGCAGCGCGAACAGCCCGATGACGGCTCGCGAGTTGGCCGGCAGCGCCGGAAACAACTGATGCAGCGTCTGTGCCGCCAGTACCTGGTTGAAAGCGTTGAAGCCGATGTAAGCGAGCAGTGCAACGATCCAGACGAGCAGGGCGCCGATGTAACCGAACTGCGGGCGCGACTGGATCATCTGCGGCAGGCCGAGCTGCGGGCCCTGGGTGGAGTGAAAGGCCATGAAAAAGGTACCCAGTGCGCAGCCGGCCACGACCGCAACGGCGGTCCACAGAAGGTTGCCGCCGAGCGTAATGCCGAGGATGCCCACTGCGAGGGTAGCGAGATGGGCATCGCCTGAGAACCAGACCGGCCAGAGGTGCCACACCTTGCCGTGCCGCTCGGCCAACGGCACATAGTCGATGGAACGTTTCTCGATGCGCTTGCCGTTTGCCACCGGCCACCCCTCGCGGATTTTTGTTATATTATGACGACGACATTATAAAAGCGAACGCGGGTGCAGCCCATGCGACAGGTGAGAACGCTCGGACTGTTGGGTACCGGTGTGATCGGCGGCGGCTGGGCGGCCCGGGCGCTGCATTTTGGCATCGACGTCATCGCCGCGGACGTCAAGCCGGAAATGGAAGAATGGATCCGCGGCGCCGTACGCAATGCCGAGGGCGCGCTGTCGCGCCTCACCCTGGCGCCCCTGCCGGGGAAGGGGCAGCTGATGTTCACCACTGACCTGTTGCAGATGGCGCGCCAGGTGGATTTCATCCAGGAGAACATCCCCGAGCAGCTCGAGTTGAAACAGCGTGTGCTCGCCGATGTGAGCCGGGTTGCTCCGCCAGACGTTGTGATCGCCTCCAGCACATCGGGGCTCATGCCGACGGATCTGCAGCGCTCCATGCGCGCACCGGAACGCTTCCTCGTCGCGCACCCCTTCAACCCCGTCTACCTGCTGCCGCTCGTCGAGCTGGTGGGTGGAACGCACACGGCTGCCGCGACGATTGAGGCGGCACGAAGTTTCTACACTTACATTGGCATGCACGCGCTGCACGTCCGCAAGGAGATCCCGGGTCACCTCACCGATCGGCTGCAGGAGGCGCTGTGGCGCGAAATCCTGCATCTGGTGAACGATGGCGTGGCCAGCACAGGCGAGCTGGATGAATCCATCATCTACGGTCCCGGCCTGCGCTGGGCCGGCATGGGGACCAACCTCATCTATCACCTGGCCGGCGGCGAACCCGGGATGCGTCACATGCTGCGCCAGTTCGGGCCCTGTCTGAAGTGGCCCTGGACCCGCCTCGAGGCCCCCGAGCTGACTGAACAGCTGATCGATCGGATGGTGGAGGGCACCCAGGCACAGGCCGGGCAGCGCTCGATCCGCGAACTCGAGCGGCTGCGCGATGATTATCTGGTGGACATCCAACAGCTGCTGCGGCGCTACGACATCGGCGCCGGCGCGACGTTACGGGCGCTCGAGGCACGCCTGTACCAGGATGCCGCCGCGAGCGCTCAAGCGGCTACCAAGGCCGGCACGGACAAGGCGCCGCTGCGCCTGGTGGAAACCGCAGTGCGTCCCGAATGGGTCGACTACAACGGGCACATGACCGACTCGCGCTTTCTGCAGGTGTTCGGTGATGCCACCGATGCGCTGTTTCGTCAGGTGGGAATCGACGAAACCTACCGCAAGGGCGGACTTGCGCTGTACACCGTCGAGACCCATGTGACGCATCAGGCCGAGGCGAAGGTGCTCGAAGCCGTGTACGTCGACACGCAGCTGTTGAGTGTAGATGACAAGCGGGTGCATTTGTTTCACTGGCTGCGACGCAAGCGCGACGACGCTCTGCTCGCGACCGGCGAGCAGATCTATCTGCATGTCGACTCGGCGGCCGGGAGGGCAACGCCGTTTGCTGCGGCGCTGCAGCGCCGCCTCCAGGCCCTGCAGGCAGCACACGCCGACCTTCCAGTCCCGCCCCAGAAGGGCCGCTACGTGGGAATGGCGAGGTAACAAACATGCCGAAGATCGTCGATCACGATCAGCGTCGCGATCAGATTGCGCTGGTTGCCTGCCGCGTGGTGGCCGAGCATGGCTTCGATCAGGCCACCATCGTGCGGATCGCCCGTGAGGCCGGCTACACCACGGGCATGGTGGCACACTATTTCGACACGAAGCAGGACATCATCATCGCGGCCCTGCGACTGATCCTGCGGCGCATCGAAGGGCGCCTCACGCGCCCGTCAGGCGATGCGCAGGCCGACCTGCTGACGGCGCTGTCCGAAGCTCTGCCGGTCGATGAACAGCGCTTTATCGAGTGCGCCTTCTGGACTGCCTTCTGGGGCCAGGTCTGCGCCGACAAGCGCCTGAAGCGCATCAACGCCTGGGTGCACAAGGAGTACATGCGGCTCTTCGAGCGCTGCCTGGCGGAAGGTTGGAGCATCTGGCCGCAGCTTGCCGCGGCGGCACGCGAGCAGGTGTTGCGCTCGGTCGTGACCTTCATCAATGGTGTCACGGCGAGTGCCGTCGTCAGTGCCGCGGACTGGCCGGCGGCCAGACAGCTCGAGCAACTGCGCATGCAGCTGCAGCTGCTGCATGCCTGGGCACTCGGCACCATCACGCAGCCCGTGACGGAAAAAGCCCGCAGGAAAGTGCCGAGCCCGGGTGCATCGGCCGCCTGAAGCGGCAGGGGGTATTGCATGGACTTTGCGTTGACCGAAGAGCAGCAGCTGATCGTGCGTACCACGCGGCAGTTCGTGGAGACCGAGCTGTATCCGCAGGAGCAGCAGGTCGAGCTGACCGGCCGGCTCGATGAAACAGTGCGCGACGAGCTGCGCAGCAAGGCGATGGCGGCCGGATTGTTCGCTGCCAATATGCCCGTGGAGGTGGGAGGCGCAGGCCTCGATACGCTCACGTGGATCCTGTACGAAAAGGAGCTCGGACGCGCCAGTTATATCCTGCATTACGGCTGTGTCGCGCGGCCGTCGAACATTCTGCTCGCCTGTGAGGGCGAGCAACGCGAGCGCTATCTGCTGCCGGCCGTGCGCGGTACGCGCACGGAATGCCTGGCCATGACCGAGCCGGGCGCGGGCTCGGACCTGCGCGGCATGAAGACCAGCGCCGTGGCACATGGCGATGATTTCATCATCAACGGCACCAAGCACTTCATCAGTCACGCCGACCAAGCAGACTTCGTCATTCTGTTCGCGGCCAGTGGCGATGAGCAATCCGCGCGCGGCAGGCGCAAGCTGATAACGGCATTCCTGATCGACATGGGGACGCCCGGATTTGTCGTGCGACCGGGCTATCGCAATGTCTCACACCGGGGTTACAACAACAGCATCCTGGAGTTCAACGATTGCCGGGTACCACGCTCGGCCGTGCTCGGCGAGGTGCACCGCGGTTTCGAGGTGGCCAACACCTGGCTGGGAGCCACACGCCTGCAGGTGGCTGCCAACTGTCTGGGGCGGGCGGAGCGCGCCCTCGAGCTCGCCGCGCAATGGGCGGTGGATCGCGTGCAGTTCGGTCAGCAGATCGGCAAATTCCAGGGTGTCTCCTTCAAGCTGGCCGACATGGCGGTCGAGCTGCGGGCCGCCGAGCTGCTGACGCTGCAGGCGGCCTGGAAGATGGATCAGGGCCACGCCACCGACATGGACATGGCGATCGCAAAGCTCAAAGCATCCGAGATGCTGGCTTTCGTGGCGGATGAGGCGCTGCAGATCCACGGCGGCATGGGCCTCATGGCTGATCTGCCGCTCGAGCGGATCTGGCGCGACGCGCGCATCGAGCGAATCTGGGAAGGCACCAGCGAGGTGCAGCGTCACATCATATCCAGGGCCATGCTGAGACCGCTGGGGGGCTAAGCCGGGCGGCCGAGCTCGCGCGGCGGTGCCTCGCGCTGCAGCCTGTGCCGGGGTCCGCGCCCCCCTCTAGCGCCCGCGCCAGACCGGCTTGCGCTTCTCGGCGAAGGCGCGCGCGCCTTCGCGCAGGTCCTCCGAGCGAATAACCTGCTGCACGGCATGCAGCGCATCGTGCAGCTCGAACGCCTCGTGCTCGGCCACCATCTCCGAATGGCGCAGCAGTTGTTTGATGGCCGGATACAACAAAGGCGGTCCCGCGGCCAACTGGCGCGCAATCTCGCGCGCCTTCAGCAGAGCCTGTCCGGTCGGCACGACGTGGTTCGCAAGTCCCCAGTGCTTTGCTTCGGCAGCGTCCATCCAGCGGCCCGTCATCAGAAATTCCACGGCGACATGGTAAGGAATGCGTCGCCGCAGCTTGATGGTCGCGGCGTCCGCCAGCACTGCGACATTGATCTCCGGCAGCGCGAAGCGTGCCTGTTCCTCCATGACGATGATGTCGGTACCGAGTACCAACTCAAACCCGCCGCCACAGGCGATGCCATTGACGGCGGCAATGATGGGTTTGTCGAGGTTACGCGGATAGTTGAGTCCGCCGAAGCCGCCCACGCCCCAGTCCGAATCCGAGGCTTCCCCGTCGGCTGCCGCCTTCAGATCCCAGCCCGGTGAGAAGAACTTTTCCCCGGCCCCCGTCACGATGGCGATGCGCCGCGCGGCATCGTCGCGAAACGCCTGGAAGATACGGTTCAGACGGCGGCTGGCGGCCAGATCGATGGCATTGGCCTTAGGTCGGTCCAGGGTGACCTCGAGAATGGCGCCATCGCACGCCGTGCGCACACCGTCCTGAGTGGATTGCAGTTCGGACATGTCAGTGATCCTCGCGCAGGCGAATCAGAGCATCGACCGCCACCGCCCCATAGCCTGCAGGGCGGACGATGATAGGGTTGATGTCAAGCTCGGTCAGGCGCTCGAGGTTCTTCTCAGCGTAGCCCGTGCAGGCCAACACCGCCGCGGCCAGCGCATCGATATCGCCAGCCGGTTTACCCCGATAGCCACGCAGCAGAGGCTGGATCTTCAGCCGCTGCAACGCCGCCCGAATGGCCGCAACGCTGTAAGGCGGCAGCACGGTCACGGTGTCCTGCAGTAGTTCCGCCAGTACGCCACCTGCGCCAAGCAACAGTATCTGCCCGAACTGCGCATCGACGGTGATGCCGACGAGCAGCTCCGCCACGCCGTCGCTCACCATCTCCTCAATCAGCAGTTCCTGCGAAAGGGCACTCAGGCGCTGCGCCGCGGCGGCGGCCTCGGTGGCGCTGCGAATGTTGACGATGACGCCGCCCGCGTCGCTCTTGTGCTCCAGGTGCGCGCTGTTCGCCTTCATGACCACCGGAAAGCCGAGGCGCTGCGCAGCGGCAACTGCCTCATGCGGCGCGGCCAGAAGCGACCGGGGGACCGTTACACCTGCGGCGGCCAGCGCGGCCTTGCCCTCGTATTCGCTGAGGCTGCGTATAGCCTGGGCCTGCCCCGGCATGCGCGGGATGCGCAGCTGCAGAGGGGCTTGCGTATCCCAGGCCTCACCGATGCCCGCCGCCAGGTGCAGTGCTTCAAGCGCTTCGCGCTGCCCTTGCAAAGGTATGACACCGGCATCCAGGCATTTCTTTCGCGTGGTGGCGGCCATGGATTCCGGAAGCGAGCAGATCAGTGCGCTGCGTGCTGGCGGACCGGGGTGGGCGGCAAGATATTGATCGATCGCATCGATGTAGGCGCGCGCATCGCCCTCCGGCGGACAATCGACCATGAAGGCCGTCGCATCGAAGCCAGCGCGATTCACGGTGCCGAACATGGCACGCATCGCCGGGGCGTCGAACCAGATGTGCGTATGAAAATCGAAGGGATTCGCGACGGTGACCCGCTCGCCGAGCAGCGCGCGCAGCTCGGCCTCCGGACCGGGCGGAAACGGCGGAAATTCCAGCTGCAGCTCGCGGGCCGCATCTGCGGTCATCGCCATATCACCGCCGGAGGCTCCCATGACGAGCAATCGTCGTCCGCGCAGCGGTCCGCCGGTGTGCAATACCTTGAGCGTTTCGCATAGCGTTGCGAGTGACTCGCACCGGGCAATGCCGGCCTGACGACAGAAGGAATCAAACACCTGGTCGGCGCCGGCGAGCGCTCCCGTGTGGGTGCGGGCGGTACGCGCGGCGGTCTCGGTGCGCCCCGCCTTGACGAGCGCCAGTGGTTTTCCAGCAGTACGAGCCTTGGCCACCGCCGCTGCAAAGGCCTGGATATCCTTGACCCCCTCGACGTACAGGCCAAAGGCGCTGACGCGCGGATCATCGGCCAGCAGGTTCAACATGTCCTCGACCGCGAGACAAGTCTGATTGCCGACGGTCAGCACGTAACCGAGCGGCACGGAACGCTGATTGAACAGCAGGTTCAGCGCCAGGGTGCCGCTCTGACAGATGATCGCAACACCGCGCTCGAGCGCGCCGCCGACAAGTTGATCGGGCCAGAGTGCGGCCCGGTCGAAGAAGTTGATGAAGCCATAGCAGTTCGGACCGAAGAACGGCAGGCCGTCGGCCTGCGCTACGAGTTGCCGGGTCAGCTGCCGGCCCGTTGGCGTGGCCAGCTCGGAAAACCCCGCGGCGAAGCACACAAATCCTCCCGCGCCACATTGCCGCAGGTCACCTGCAATGCGCGGCACCTCTGCAGCCGGCGCCGCCACGAACGAAGCATCCGGTGCGCCGGGAAGCTCCGCGACCGAGCGGAAGTAATGCTGCTGCGCTGTGGAAGCGCGGCTCGGATGGATGCGCCAGATCTCACCGCGAAAGCCGATCACGCGCGCCGCGGCGGCCACGGCGTCGGCCCAGTCGCTTCCAAACAGTGCGAGTGTACGGGGCGCCAACAAGCGCTCAATCGCCGGCCTGCCCGTACGCGCAGCGTCGATGCCCGGCGCAGACTGGCTGAGGTTCATGACGAGGGGCTGCGCAGCTCGATGCGGCGCGAGCCGGGCGCCACAGCGCCGGCTGCCTGCGTACGCTGGGCACGCGAGTTTTCCGCAAACGCCCTCAACTGCGCGAAGATCTCAGGAGGAAACGGGGTTGCACCAGGCGTCGCGCCCTGATGCACGTGCAATAGCATCGTCTCGGCAGTGGCCACCACCTCCGGGCGCCCGGCGCAGCGCAGGTCGAAAGCGGCATGCAGCCGCTTGCGGTCCAGCCCGAGGATGCGCACGCTCACCTCAAGCGTCTCACTGCCCTTTACCTCGCGCAGGAAATGCATGTGCTGCTCGAGGGTGAACAGCGTGTTGCGGGTCTGCCTCCGGTAGGCCTCATCCAGACCCAGCCGATGCATGAGTCCATCGACGGCAAGGCTGACGATCAGCCCATAGTAGGCATCGCGCAGATGGTCGTTGTAGTCAATCCACGCTGGATCAATGCCCGTTCGATAGATGATTGGCGCAGTCATCCCAGTTTCAGCCGCTCGCGCACCTGCGCGGCACTCAGGATGCGAGCGCCCATCGCTTCCACAATGGCGCGCGATTTCTGCACCAGCTGCGCATTGCTGGCATACACACCGCGACTGAGATAGAGGTTGTCCTCCAGCCCGACCCGTACGTTGCCGCCGAGCAGTACCGACTGCGCCACCCAGGGCATCTGCATGCGACTGACGGCGAAGGAGGTCCAGATGGCATCCGCAGGGAGCGAATTGACCATCGCAAGCAGATGACCGACATCTGCCGGCACTCCCCACGGGATGCCCATGCACAGTTGAATCAGTGCTGGGGAGGGGATCAGACCCTCCTTGATCAACTGTTTGACGAACCACAGATTGCCGGTGTCGAAGATCTCCAGTTCCGCCTTGACTCCCAGATCGCGCAGGATCGCTGCACCCTGGCGCAGATAGTTGGGGGTCGAGACGTAGGCACGGTTGCCGTCGCCGAAGTTCAGGCTGCCACAGTCGAGTGTGGCCATCTCAGGGCGGTACTTGCCCTCGTGACACAGGTCGATCACGTGTCGCATGCGATCTTCCTGGCTGCAGAAGTCCGAGCCGGGACCGGGTGTATCCTGCAGTCCCTTCTCGCCGGCGACGATGTAACCGCCCATGCCGCAGGTGAGATTGACGATGACATCCACGCCGCTCTCGCGGATGCGCTTCACCACCTCGCGGTAGTAGCGCGTCTCCATGCTGAAAACGCCGGTCTCGGGATTGCGCACGTGGATATGGACGATGGCGGCCCCCGCTTGGGCCGCTTCCTGCGCGGTCGCGGCGATCTGCTCGGGAGTGATGGCGCAGTACGGACTCTTCGTCACCTTGGTGTCATCGCCAGTGACGGCGCAGGTGATCATCACTTCGGGATTCATAAGTACCTCGGTGGCCTACGGCGGTGCGCTTTAAATATTATGGTGGTAATAATATAGCATCACCGCGGTCTAAGCATAGCCGTGACGTGCTACCGTCCCGCCATGCAGACAGCGGATGACACCCCCGGCGACGCGCCCGTCGCCGCGCGCGAGGCTCGTGCCGAAAAGCTCAATACACGGGCGGCAGGCGTGGTGGGGCTCGCGGTGCTGTGCAGCCGCATCCTCGGGCTGGCGCGCGAGCAGATCTTCGCCGCGCTGTTTGGCGGCGGACGGCTGATGGATGCCTTTACGATCGCGTTCCGCATCCCCAATCTGCTGCGGGACCTGTTCGCCGAAGGCGCACTGTCCACCTCGTTCGTGACCGTCTTCAGCAGGACAATCGCCACTGACGGCGACCGGGCGGCCTGGCGGCTCGCCGACAAGATCGCGACGCTGACCGCCGTCGTACTCAGCAGCCTTACGGTGCTGGGCATCATCCTCGCGCCCTGGCTCGTGCACGTGCTCGCGCCGGGTTTCAGCGGCGACAAGGCCGAACTCACTATCACCCTGACCCGGGTGATGTATCCCTTCATCCTGCTGGTATCGCTGGCCGCACTGGTCATGGGCATGCTGAACGCCCGGGATGTGTTCGGCGTCCCGGCCATGGCATCCAGCTTCTTCAATCTCGGCTCGATCATGAGCGGGGTACTGATCGGGTGGTACCTCGACCCCGGTTTCGGTTCCAGGGCGCTGCTCGGCGCGGCGATCGGCACCCTCATCGGTGGTGCGTTGCAGCTCGGCGTGCAGCTGCCGGCATTGCGACGTGCCGGATATCGGTACCGTTACGATCTGCGCTGGCGCGATCCGGGCGTGAGGGCCATTTTGCAGTTGATGGGCCCGTCGGTGATTGCCGCGAGCACGACGCAGGTGAACGTGCTCATCAACTCCATCTTCGCATCCGAGCTGGGCGACGGCCCGACGTTCTGGCTGTCGATTGCCTTCCGTCTCATGCAGCTGCCGCTTGGCATCTTCGGGGTGGCGCTGGGAACCGTGGCACTGCCGCTGCTGGCCCGCATGGCAGCCGCCGGCAACATGACGGCTTTTCGCAATGAGCTCGCCAAGGGGATGCGACTCGCATTCCTCATGACCCTACCGGCCAGCATCGGACTCATCATGCTCGCCGAGCCCATCATCTCCGTGCTGTATCAACACCGCAGATTCGGGGCAATGGAAGCGGCCCAGGCGGCCGCGGCGCTGCGCTACTACGCACTCGGCCTGAGTGCCTACGCCGCACTCAAAATACTGGTCAATGCTTTCTATGCCATCGATCGGCGCAAGACTCCGATGTTTGTGAGTTTCAGCGCCGTGGCGCTGAATCTGCTGCTCAACTGGGTGTTCACCCGCGAGCTCGGCTGGGGGCATCGGGGCCTGGCGTTCTCCACCGCATGCCTCGCCACCTCGAACTTCCTGCTGCTTTACATACTCATGCGCGCCGAGCTGCGTCGGCTGCATACCGGATTGTTTTTGGGCTTGCTGGCGCGGTTGCTCCCGGGGGCCGCAGTCCTCGCCGGCCTCTGCTGGCTCGGCAGTCACTATCTCCTGGCCGATTGGGCCTCACAACCGTTCTGGCCCAAGCTGGCGGCACTACTGCTGACCATCGCCGTCGCCGCCGCCGGGTTCATCGCCGTGGCAAGCGCCAGCGGCATCGCAGAGTTGCAGGAAATTACCGCGGCAGTTCGTAGGCGGCTGCGCCGGGGAAGTTAGCGGCGGTCAGGCCGGCGAGGCTGCAAATCGCAGGCACGCCTGCAGGATTCGCTGCAGGATGTGCTGCACGGTCAGCGCGCGCTGCGCATCGAACTGTACTGGCCAGTTTGCCTCGCTCACCGCACCTTCCGGCTCGCGCAGATAGCTGCGACAGGCCAGTTCCATTTGCAGCGCATGCACTCCCTGATGAGGCTGGCCGTAGTGCCGTGTGGTGTAGCCGCCGCGAAAGCGACCATTCACGACGCGGGTAAACTCGTGTGTGGCGCAAGCGTCTGCGACCGCATCGGTAAGCGCCAGCGCACAACTTGCACCGCTGTGCGTGCCGATGTTGAAGTTTGGCAGTTCGCCGACGAACAGCCGCGGAATGCGCGAACGGATGGAGTGGCAGTCATACAGCACGACGCACGGGTGGCGCGCCCGTAAGCGCGCGATCTCACAGCGCAATGCCTCATGGTATGGCGTGAAATATTGCCTGCGCCGCGCCCCAATCTCGGCCTCATCGGGAGTCGCTCCCTCGCGGTATAGCGGCTCGCCATCGAAGGTCGTGGTCGGACACAATTCGGTGGTTGCCTGCCCGGGATACAACGAGGCGCCGCTGGGATCGCGGTTCACATCAATGACGCTCCGCGAGACCGCCGTGCGCACCACGGTGGCGCCCAGCTCGTGAGCGAAGGCGTAGAGCTGATCGATCCACCAATCGGTATCCTTTCGGGCGAGCCACGCTGAGAGCAGCCGGCCCTCGAGGTCTGCCGGAATCTCGGTCCCGGTATGCGGCATGCTCGCGATCAGTGGCAGCTCACCGCGCCGGATGGTCAGCCAGGCTGGGTGGGATACTGTGCTCACCCGGGTAGAATAGCGGATCGCCGATGGACACAGCTCCCGATCTGTCGCTTTGGTTCGACTCGGCCCTGCTGCCGCAGGGCTGGGCCAACCGCGTGCGCTTCACTCTGAGCGCAGGACGCATCACACAGGTGGCGAGCGATGTTGATCCCGCCGAGGGCGACGAGCGGCACGCGGTAGCGGTTGCGGGCATTCCCAACCTGCACAGCCACGCTTTCCAGCGAGGTCTCGCTGGTCTTACGGAGCGCCGCGGTCCTGAAGGTGACAGCTTCTGGAGCTGGCGAGAGCTGATGTACCAGTTTGTCGAGCGGGTACGACCCGAGGAGTTCGAGGCCATCGCGGCCCTGGCGTACGCCGAAATGCTTGAGTCGGGCTTCACGCATGTGGGTGAGTTCCATTATCTGCACCACGACCGCGGCGGCGCGCCCTTCGACAATCCCGCTGAGCTCGCCCAGCGCATCGTGGCGGCCGCCGCGAGCACCGGCATCGGACTCACCTTGCTACCGACTTTCTATGCGCATAGCGGTTTTGGCGGCCGCGAGCCGCTGCCCCGCCAGGCGCGCTTCATCAACGACCGCGACCGCTTTGCAGCCATCGTCGAGAGCTGCCGCCGCGTCATCGAGCCGCTGCGCGGCGCAACCGTGGGGATCGCACCGCATAGCTTGCGCGCGGTGACGCCTGAAGAGCTGAAGTGGCTCGGGGCGGTCTTCAACGACACCCTGCTGCATATTCACATTGCCGAACAGATACGCGAGGTAGACGACTGCCTGAGCTGGTCGGGACGACGTCCGCTCGAGTGGCTGCTGGAACATGCCGCTCCGGATGGGCGCTGGTGTCTGGTCCACGCAACGCATGCAACCCAAACCGAATTGCAGGATGTGGCGCGCTGTGGCGCGGTGGTGGGATTGTGCCCCGTCACTGAAGCTAACCTTGGTGATGGAATCTTTCCTGCAGCGGCGTTCCTGGCCCTGGGCGGCCGCTTCGGCGTCGGCTCGGATTCCAACGTGCTGATCGATGCCGCGGAGGAACTGCGGCTGTTGGAATACAGCCAACGTCTGACCCTGCGCGGGCGCAATGTACTGGCCGGCGGCCCCGACCAGTCGACAGGTCGCGCGCTGTTCGAGCAGACGCTGGCTGGCGGTGCACAGGCGTTGCGCTGCACGAGTGGCCTGGCTCGCGGCAAGTGGTTCGATGCCGTCAGCCTGAAGGCGGGTCAGGCCATACTGAGTCAGCGGCAACGCGATGCGCTGCTCGACAGTTGGGTGTTCTCCGGGGGACAACGTTCGGTGGATTGCGTTTGGCGGGCGGGTGAGAAGGTCGTGAGTGGCGGTCGGCACATCCGCCGTGATGCCATCTCAGCGCGCTATCGCGCAGCCCTCAAACAGCTGTTGGCCTAGGGCACGCGCATGTGCCGGATCAGGCGGCGATCGATGTACATGCGGGCATCGAGCACCAGTCGATCCTGTGCCTGCTGCAGCTGGTGCAGGAAGAACATGACCAGGATGCAGGCGATCAGCGCGGTCAGGGTTGCATTGAAAGTGACTCCGAGCCCGAGTGTCACGCCTGAGATGTCACCCTGCAGCGCTCCCTGTGCCTCCTGCAGGGCGCGCCCGATGCCGCGCACGGTGCCGACGAAACCTACCGCGGGGATAGCCCACGCCGTGAAACGCACCATGGACAACTGGGCGTCCAGCCGGTCCAGCTCGTTCTCACACTCGGCACGCACCGCTTCGGCGGAATCCTGCACACTGCGCGTGGCACCGAAGCGGTTGAGCGCAACCAACAGCGCGCGCGGCAGCAACATGTCCTGCTCCTCGCGGGACAGGCTCTCGAGCGGTCGCGCGTAGGCCCGCGCGTCCTCCGGCAATACCACGTAGCCCTCACCCACACCCAGGTAGTCCTTGTGCAGCAGCCGGCGATTGCGTGCGGTCGCCTGTGCCTGGCGCGCAATCAATGCCAGCGCCCAACAGGCGAGGATCAGCGCGCTCTCCTGTTCGTAGTCCTTGAGAATCACGAATACGGAGCGCAGATTGCGGCTGGCTGGCGCTTGCGCCGCGGCACTATTCGCCGGGGCACGCTCCCGAGACTCGGGCAATGCGAGAATCGCTGCGGCACGCGGCCGGATCACTGTGGCGTATAGCGTCTGGATGATGATCACGCTCAGCAGCAAGGCTCCAAGGCTGAATAGCGCTTCGCGACCGGCAAGGGACCGCATCAACAAGGCTCCTGGCAAAACCATGGGTTCCGGAGCGCAAGGGTACCGAGGAAGCGCTGCGCCGGCCATGGTAAGCTGCGGCCCCCGCAAACACCCTCCGGGCAGGGTATCTCCATGTCGCTGAAGATCATGATCCTCGGAGCGAACGGCTTCATCGGCAGTGCGTTGACCAATGCCATTCTGCGCGGCCGCTCGTGGGAGGTGTTTGGAATCGACCTGTCCGACAACAAGCTGGGCGATCTGCCGGCCACGAAACGCTTTCACTTTGTCGAAGGCGATATCACGATCAACAAGGAATGGGTCGAATACCATGTCAAGAAGTGCGACGTCGTCGTGCCGCTGGTGGCGATCGCAAACCCTGCGCAGTACGTGACCCATCCGTTGCGGGTGTTCGAGCTCGACTTCGAGGCGAATCTCGCCGTAGTGCGCTATTGCGTGAAGTACAACAAGCGTCTGGTGTTTCCCTCGACCTCCGAGATCTACGGCATGTCGGAAGACAGTGTGCTCGATGAGGAGAGCAGTCCGCTCGTATACGGCCCGGTCAACAAGCAGCGCTGGATCTACGCAGCCTCCAAGCAGCTGCTCGACCGGGTCATCTATGCCTACGGCGTGCGCGACAACCTCGACTACACGCTGTTCCGTCCGTTCAATTTCATCGGGCCGAACCTGGACAATGTCGAGGAGCCGAAGGAAGGCAGCTCGCGGGTGTTCACGCAATTTCTTTCCAATGTGCTGTACCGCCGGCCGATCAAACTCGTGGACGGCGGCCGGCAGAAGCGTTCCTTCACCTATATCGATGACGCCGTGGAGGCGCTGCTGACGATCCTGGAAAACAAGGACCTGTGTGCCTCACAGCGCATCTTCAACATCGGCAACCCGGGCAACTGCGTATCGATCCGCGATCTTGCCGAACGTACCATCCGCATCGCGCAGGAGTTTCCGGTGCTGCGCGAGAATGCCCGGGCGATCGAGATCACCGATGTCTCCGCTGGCGAGTACTACGGCAAGTACTACCAGGACATCCAGGTGCGCGTGCCGGCCATCGAAGCGGCGCGGCGCGAGCTCGGCTGGCAGCCGACGACCGATCTGGACACGGCCATCCGGCGGACGATCGAGTACTACGTGAACCAGGAAGGTTTCGGTACTCGGGCCGTGAGTAACATCTAGGGCGCCAACGGCTGCTCGTGATGCCGTCTGCAGCTGCGCAGGAGGGGTGGCGCCTGGCCCGCTCCGGCGGGTTGCTGTGGGTGGCACTGGCACTCGTGTGGTTTGCAGCCGTTCCCTGGCATCCGCTGATCGACCCGGACGAAGGCCGCTACGCCGAGATTCCGCGCGAAATGCTGGCGCAGGGAGACTTCGTGACCCCGCGCCTGGATGGACTGCCATACTTCGAGAAGCCGCCGTTGCAATACTGGGCCACGGCGGCCGCCTACGCCTTGTTTGGCTTCAGTGAATGGAGCGCGCGGCTCTGGACGGTGGGCCTCGGTTTTCTTTGCCTGCCGCTGACGTTCGGTGTTACGCGTCGCCTGTACGGAGCGGATGCCGCCGCGACGGCAGCTCTGGCCCTGGCGGCGAGTCCCTACTTCGCGCTGCTGGCGCATCTGAACCTGCTGGATGCCGGGTTCTCGTTCTGGCTGGCCCTGACCGTGTTTGCTTTCGCACTCGCGCAGTCGGCACCGGAGCGCTCGGCTGCCGAGCGGCCCTGGATGCTGATCGCCTGGAGCGCTGCGGCGCTGGCGGTACTCACCAAAGGAATCGTGGTGGGCGTGCTGGCCGGGGGCTCGCTCGTGCTGTACAGCCTGCTCGAGAGAGATACCCGGCCATGGCGCCGCTTACACATCGGCCCCGGGCTCGCACTCTTTCTGCTGATCGGGGCTCCGTGGTTCGTGTGGGTCAGTCTGCGCAATCCGTCATTTGCGCGGTTCTTCTTCGTGCACGAGCACTTCGCGCGTTTCCTCACCACCGTGCATCAGCGGGTCGAGCCCTGGTACTACTTCGTGCCCTTGCTGCTGCTTGCGGCGCTGCCCTGGCTGCGCTGGCTACCCGGCGGGATCGCGGCTGCCTATCTCGAATCAAATCAAGATAAATCTTTCAAAGCACTGAAATTCTGCGTTATTTTCTGCACCGTGACCTTTTGTTTCTTTTCCCTGTCCGACTCCAAGCTCGGTTCCTACATCCTGCCACTCATGCCACCGCTTGCGGTGCTGGTCGGCGTGCACGCTGGCCGAAATCCCGGTTTCCTGCGTTTCACGGCACAATCCGTGGCCCTGCTGCTGCTGGTCCTGGCCGCAGGGCTGTGGTTCTATGCGATGCATCGTTATGCACAGCTGCCGGCGGCGACGGCGGCCTGGCTGGTCGGGGCGGCGGTGACAGCTGCCATCGGATCGGCGAGTGTCGGCTTCCGGCGCCGTGCAGCCACACGGCAATGGTGGGCGGCGATGGCTCTGGCCATTCTCGGCTGGCAATGCCTGTTGAGCGCGTTTGCGGAGCTGCCGTCCCGCTCGGCGTCTGCGCTGGTGGCAACCGTGCGCCACGAGATTCATCCGCAGACCGAGCTGTTCAGCATAGGGCAGTACCGCGAAACCATCTCGCCATATCTGGGCAGGACCTTGACGCTCGTGGATTTCGAGGGTGAGCTGGCTTTCGGATTAAGTTTGAATTCCTCCGCCGCGCTGAGCGATGCCGAGTTTCTCGCCCGCTGGAACGCGGCGCATGATGCGGTCGCATTCCTCAGCCCGCGCTTGCTGGAGAGCTGGCGACAGCGAGGTTTGGCCGGGCGGGTAATAGGCGCGGATCATGACACTGTGGTGTTGAGTCGTACATGAGACCCATTGATTTCTCCGTCTTGCTGTTCGGGGTGCTGCTCAACGCGCTGGCGCAGTTGGGGCTCAAAGCCGCTACCCGCGTCACAGGCCCGCTCGTGGCCCAGGACGGACAGACTCTGAACCGCGCGCTGGAGTTGCTCACGGTCCCCTCGCTCTGGCTGGCGCTCACCGCCTATGGCCTGAGCGTCGTCGTGTGGCTGGTGGGTCTATCGCGCGTTCCGGTGGGGCAGGCGTATCCGCTGCTCTCCATGGGGTATGTGCTCAACATCGGACTGGCCTGGTGGTTGCTGGGCGAGGCTCCGAACGCGCAGCGGGTCATCGGTATCGCGGTCATCATCACCGGTGTCGTTCTGGTCGCCCGCTCGTGAGGCATCTGCCATGAAGAAAATGTTGCCCTTTGCCCGCCCCACGCTGGATGAGGAAACCATTCAGGGTGTGGTCGAGGTATTGCGCTCGGGCTGGATTGCCAGCGGCCCCCGGGTGGCAGAATTCGAGGCCGCCCTGTCGCAGTATCTCGGCGGCCGCCCGGTGCGCACCCAGACTTCGGCTACCGCGAGCCTCGAGATGGCACTGTTGGCTTGTGGGATCGGGGCAGGTGATGAGGTCATCACGCCGGCACTGAGTTTCGTGGCTACCGCCAACGTGATAGTGCGGACGGGCGCGCGGCCGGTGTTCGTCGATGTCGGTCTGGACACGCGCAACATCGATCTGGACGCGGTCGAGGCCGCGATCACCCCGCGCACGCGCGCCATCCTGCCGGTGCATTTTGCGGGCTTGCCGGTGGACATGGACCGTTTGTACGACATCGCACATCGGCACCAGCTGCGTGTGGTGGAAGACGCAGCGCATGCCATCGGTTCGGCGTGGCGCGGCAAGCGCATCGGCAGTTTCGGCGATCTCGTTTGCTTCAGCTTTCATCCCAACAAGAACATCACCACGATCGAGGGTGGGGCGGTGAGTGGTGGCGCCCCGGAGGAAGTCCACGCGCTCGAGTTGCACCGTTTCCATGGACTCGAAAAGCAAGGCGTCGACGTGGACGTGCTGTTCGCAGGCGGTAAAGCGAATTTGACGGATGTGGCGGCCCGGGTCGGCATCGGTCAGTTGGCACGTCTCGAGGAATTCAATGCGCGGCGCCGCGCCCTGGTGACGCGCTACTTCGCGCTGTGGAGCGACAACCCGCCGTTGCGTCTGCCCACCTGGGGTGATGACGGACATAGTTGGCACATCTTCGCGCCGCTGCTGCCGCTCGAGCGCATGCGACTCTCGCGCGCTGAGTTCATCGCTGCCATGGCCGGCCAGGGCATCGGCGTGGGTATCCATTATCCGGCGATCCACTTGTTCAGTGCCTATCGGCGGCTAGGCTATCGCGAAGGTCAGTTTCCCCATGCTGAGCGCATCGGGCGTGAGACGGTCACCTTGCCGTTGTTCCCGACGATGGAACTGGGGGACGTCGACCGTGTAGTCGAGACGGCGACGAGGGTCATCCGGGAGTCATGGCGATGAGCCGTTCTCTTTCCATCATCATTCCGGTATTCAACGAGGAGGGCGGTCTGCAGCATCTGTTTGACCGCCTGTACCCGGTGCTGGAGCAGCTGGGACGGCCCTATGAGGTCATCTTTGTCGATGATGGCAGCTCCGACCGCTCCGTCGCGGTACTGCGGGAGCAGTTTGCCCGCCGTCCCGATGCGACCCGCGTGGTGGTGCTGGCGCGCAATGTCGGGCAGCACATGGCCATCATGGCAGGCTTCCTGCACTCGCGGGGCGACTACGTCATTACTCTGGATGCAGATCTGCAGAATCCGCCCGAGGAGATCGCGCAGATTGTTGCCGCCATGGACGGCGGGGCGGACTATGTGGGTACCGTGCGGCGCAATCGCCATGATGTCTACTGGCGCAAGGCCGCCTCCCGGCTCATGAATCATTTTCGCGAGCGCACCACGCAAATTCGCATCAGCGATCAGGGCTGCATGCTGCGCGGCTATGAGCGCGCGATCGTGAACGCCATCAACAGCTGTGTGGAGGTGAGCACGTTCGTGCCGGCGCTCGGGTATACCTTCGCGCGCAATCCGGTCGAGATCGAGGTGGCGCACGCCGAACGTACGGTGGGCAAATCCAAATACTCGATCTATCGGCTGATCCGTTTGAATTTCGACCTCATGACCGGCTTCTCGGTGATGCCGCTGCAGTTCTTTTCCATGGCGGGGATGGCCATCTCGCTCCTGTCGCTGGTGGGTTTCGTCGGGCTGGCCATCAGACGCTTTGTGGTCGGTCCGGAAGCTGAAGGTCTGTTCACGCTGTTTGCCATCGCCTTCTTTCTGATCGGCGTACTGCTGATGGGTGTGGGTGTGGTCGGCGAGTACGTCGGGCGCATCTATGAGCAGGTCAGGCAGCGACCCCGGTATACCGTGGCCGCACTGCTGGAGCAGGATGCCGCCGAGCAATCACGGCCGGCACTGCCGCCGCCGGCCGCCCCCGAGCCGGCGGTGGAATCCGCGGAGATCGGCCGGTCGCCCGAACAGGTCTCGGAGAGCCGCTGGTGAGCACACCCGCTGCGGTGGTGTTTGCCTATCATGATGTTGGAGTGCGGTGTCTGAGGACACTGCTGTCCGCTGGCGTACGGGTGCCTCTGGTCGTCACCGTCGCGGACGATCCAGCTGAGCAACAGTGGTTCGCCAGCGTCGCGGCAACTGCGGCGGCGTACAACATTCCGGTAACGATGCCGGAAGAGGCGGGCGATGGGCTCGAGCAGCGCGTGGCAGCTCTTCAGCCGGATTTCATTTTTTCTTTCTATTACCGCTCGCTGCTCAGCAGTTCGCTGTTGCGCTCTGCGCGGCGCGGTGCGCTCAACATCCATGGCTCCCTGCTGCCCAAGTATCGCGGCCGGGCGCCAGTCAACTGGGCGATCCTGCGCGGCGAGCGTGAAACAGGCGCGACACTGCACTACATGGTCGAGCAGGCGGACGCAGGCGATATCGTCGATCAGCTCGCCGTTCCCATCCTCGCCGATGATACGGCGCGGGAGGTATTCGCAAAGGTGACGGTCGCCGCTGAGGTCATTCTTGCCCGCTCGCTGCCGGCACTGCTAGCCGGTACCGCTGCGCGTCATCCGCAGCCACTGCAGTCTGGACAGTACTTCGGCCGTCGGCGCCCCGAAGACGGCCGCATCGATTGGACGCAGCCGGCGCAACAAATCCATGACCTGGTACGCGCGGTGGCGCCGCCGTTTCCGGGCGCTTTTACCGAGGTCTGCGGGCAACGCTGGTGCATCAACCGCACCTGCATAGAGCCTGATGTGCAGCTGGCACCCGGGTCGGATGCAAGCGCCGCTGGTGGGGCTCGTCCCCGCCTTTTCGCCAGCAATGGCAAATGCTACGTGCGCTGCATCGATGGGCGCGTGCTGCGCCTGTTGTCAGTGTCCACCATCGAGGGGCCGCTCGATCTGGAGCAGACGGCCGCCCAGTTTGAACGCAACCCTCTGATGCTGAGCTGAGCGTCGTCCGTGACGCGCATTGCTCTGAAGATCGATGTGGATACCGACCGGGGCACGGCCGAGGGAGTGCCGAGGCTTGCGAGTCTCTTGGAGCGGCTCGATGTCAGGGCCACTTTTCTCTTCAGTCTGGGACCTGACCAAACCGGACGCGCCATCAAACGCGCTTTCCGGCGCGGGTTTCTCGGCAAGGTGCGCCGCACCTCCGTCGTCAAGCATTACGGCGTACGCACCTTGCTGTATGGAACACTGTTGCCCGGCCCGCATATCGGCCGGCGCCGTGCTGCACTGATGCGGGCCATAGCCGGGCAGGGGTTCGAAGTCGGGGTGCATACCTACAATCATGTCAGGTGGCAGGACGGCGTGGCGCGCGCCGACTCTGCCTGGACACGGCGCGAGTTGCAGCTGGCGCACGATCAGTTCACGCAGATCTTCGGTCGCGCGCCGCTCGTCCATGGAGCTGCGGGCTGGCAGGTGAATGAGTTCGTACCGCAGCTCGAGCAGGAGTTCGGCTTTCAGTACGCCTCGGACGCCCGCGGCGTGGGTCCGTTCATGCCGCTGGTACAGGGTATCGAGGTGCCGGTGCCGCAGCTGCCCACCACGCTGCCGACCCTCGATGAGTTAGTGGGCCGCGAGGACCTCGACGGTGTCGAACCGGTGGACCATCTGCTGGCCCTGACGCGCACAACCCACTCCGACCGCGGGGATCACGTTTATACCCTGCATGCCGAGCTCGAGGGCGGGCTCTTCAGCAAGTCCTTCGAGCGGCTGCTGCGCGGATGGCAGGCCGAGGAAATCGGCTTGACGGATATGGCCAGCTACGCGGCGAGCCTGGATCGCGCGCAACTGCCACGCTGCCCGCTGGTGGCCGGCACGGTTCCGGGTCGCAGCGGCTCCCTGGCTTACCAGGGCTGATCAGGCTGTCAGCCCAGGCTCATCTGAGTGGCAGTACGGTTGCGCGCGTCACGGTCCGCATGGCGAAACTCGATTGCACGCTCGCGACGCTGGGGAGCCGAGTCAGGTGTTGACTGTGAATACGCTCGAAGTCCGCCAGATCAGCAACCACTATCCGAAGCAGGTAGTCATGCTCGCCGGTCATGAGATAGCACTCCATGACCTCCGGCACCTTGTGCACGGCGTTCTCGAAAGCCTCAAGGCCTGACTGGCTCTGCCGATCCAGCGTAATACTGACGAAGACGTTCACCGGATAGCCGGCCTTCTGCTGGTCGATGAGGGCCGTGTAGCCCTGGATCAGACCGCTCTGCTCGAGCGCGCGCACCCGCCGCAGACAAGCCGACTCGGACAGGTTCACCTTCTCGGCGAGCGCGGTATTGGTCAGGCGGGCGTCCTGCTGTAGCAGCCGCAATAGGGCACGGTCATAACGATCCAGTTCCATAGCCGCAATATTCCTGCATGGATGCGCAGATTAGCGGCAGATTCTGCCACAGCCAAGCCTGTTTCAGGAGATTTTGCAAGGGCGCGCGCGGGCGCTCGCCCTAAGCTGCCTGCAAAAGCCCCGGGGTCCATTGCAGGCCCCACCCTGAACGTCCCAACCTGCCAGGAGCTGCTCATGCGCATCGGCGTGCCCAAGGAAATCAAGGTTCACGAATATCGTGTTGGCCTCGTACCGGCGGGAGTCCGCGAGCTTACCCAGTCCGGCCACGCGGTTGCGGTAGAGACGGGCGCCGGCGCCGGCATCGGTGTCGAAGATGCCGCCTACGTCGCGGCCGGCGCCACGATTGTCGGCAGCGCTGCGGAAGTGTTCGAACGCGCCGAGATGGTCGTCAAGGTCAAGGAGCCCCAGCCGGCGGAATGCGCCATGCTGCGCGCAGGTCAGGTGTTATTTACGTACCTGCATCTTGCTGCCGACCCGGTGCAGGCGAAGGGCCTGATGAAGTCCGGCGCGACCGCCATAGCGTATGAAACGGTCACCGCCCCCAACGGCTCGCTGCCGCTGCTGACCCCGATGAGCGAAGTGGCCGGAAGGATGTCGATTCAGGTCGGCGCCGCTTGTCTGCAGAAGGCCCATGGCGGCTTTGGCGTCCTGCTCGGCGGCGTGCCGGGTGTGCAGCCTGCCAAGGTTGTCATTCTGGGTGGCGGCGTGGCTGGCCGGCATGCAGCGCAGATGGCCGTTGGCCTGCACGCCGATGTGACCATCGTCGATCGCAATCTCGAGCGCCTGCGCGAGCTGTCGAGCAGTTTCGGCGCAAGCCTGTTGACCGCCTACTCCACCACCGAAACCATCGAGCGCCTGGTGCGCGATGCCGATCTCGTGGTGGGAGCCGTGCTGGTCGCCGGCGCAGCCGCGCCGAGGCTCGTGACGCGTGCCATGCTGAGCACGATGAAGCGCGGTGCGGTGCTGGTCGACATTTCGATCGATCAGGGTGGCTGTTTCGAGACCAGCCGCCCCACGACGCATGCCGATCCGACTTTCGTAGTCGATGGCGTCATCCACTACTGTGTCGCCAACATGCCCGGGGCGGTGCCGCGTACCTCCACCTTTGCATTAACTAACGCAACCCTGCCTTACGTGCGGGCGCTGGCCGACCTCGGCTGGCAGGCCGCGTTGAAGCGCGATGCAGGACTCGCCGCCGGCCTGAATGTGCACGCGGGCGAGATCACTCACGACGTCGTCGCGCGCGCACTCGGCTTCGATGCGCATCCGCCAGCGCTGACGGTGGTACGCTAGGCACGCCAGCGGACTGCGGCACGGGCCGCCAGTTATGGCGCAATGTGTCGTTTATGGGAGGAATTGAGATGCGATATGCGCTGCCGGCTGTCATGCTGGCATTAGCCACCGGGCAGGCGTGGGCCGCTTCGGTCACCTACGAGGTCGATCCGAATCATACCTATCCCAGCTTCGAGGCCGATCACTTCAACGGCCTGTCGGTCTGGCGCGGCAAGTTCGACAAGAGCTCCGGCACGATCGTATTGGACAAGGATGCCGGCAAGGGCTCGGTGAACATCAAGGTGGATGCCGGCTCGATCGACTTCGGCAACCTGAAGCTCAATGAGCATGCGCGCTCGGCGGAGCTGTTTGACGTGGCGAAGTTTCCGGAGGCCACCTACACGGGCACGCTGGAGAAATTCAAGGCAGGTGTTCCCTCGGAAGTGAAGGGCGAACTCACGCTGCACGGCGTGACCAAACCGGTGACCCTGACCATCCGGCAGTTCAAGTGCATGATCAATCCGGTGTCGAAAAAGGAAGTGTGCGGGGCCGATGCCGCCGGGACCTTCAATCGCAGCGACTTCGGCATCAATTTCGGGGAGAAGTACGGCTTCCATCAGGACGTCAAACTGCAGATCCAGGTGGAAGGCATCCGCACCGGCTGATCTGTTCGCGGCGCGGTGACGTTGAATCCACTTCTGGAAGTCATGATGACGGCCGCCCTGGCGGCGGGGCGCGCCGCCCAGCAAATCTATCGGGGCGAGTTCGAGGTGCACCGCAAGGCCGATGCGTCGCCGGTGACGGCGGCGGACCACGCCGCCGAAGCGATTATTCTCGAGCATCTCGCCCGAGCGGTAGCGGATGTGCCGGTCGTGGCGGAGGAGCAAGTCGCTGCCGGCCGCGTGCCGGCCATCGCGAACGAGTTCTTTCTCGTCGACCCACTGGATGGCACCAAGGAGTTCGTTGCCCGCCGTGGCGATTACACTGTAAATGTTGCCTTGATCCGCGCTGGTGAGCCCGTGCTTGGGGTGGTGTATGCACCGGCGCGCAACGGTCTGTATGCCGGTGACGTGCTGGCGCGCCACGCGCTCTACAGCCAGCAGCATCCCGAGCAGCCGCTCGCAGGCGCGCGCCAGCCGATTCGCGTGCGTACCGTGCCGAGCCGCGGTCTGACGGTGGTCGCCTCCCGCTCGCATGCCACACCCGAGACGGACACTTACCTCGCCGGTTATCAGATCGCAGAGCGCGTCTCGGTGGGCTCATCACTGAAATTTTGCCTGGTCGCTGCCGCCGAGGCGGACCTGTATCCGCGCCTTGGGCCGACGATGGAATGGGATACGGCGGCGGGGCACGCGGTGTTGGTTGCGGCCGGAGGCCAGGTGCTGGCGCCTGACGGACGGCCGCTGCGCTACGGCAAACCCGGATTCCGTAATTCCAACTTCGTCGCCACGGGAACGCTCGTGCCGCGGCCGCTGGCAGCGTGAGCCGATGAGCACGTCGCAGCTGCGTCGCCTGGAAGCCGAGTCGATCGGCATCATGCGGGAAGTCGTGGCCGAATTCCGCAATCCCGTGATGTTGTATTCCATCGGCAAGGACTCCGGCGTCATGCTGCACCTGGCCATGAAGGCCTTCTATCCCGCCAAACCGCCGTTCCCGCTGCTGCACGTGGATACGGGCTGGAAGTTCCGCGACATGATCCGGCACCGCGAAGCGGTGGTGGCGCGCTACGGGTTGCGCCTGCTCGTGTTTACCAACATGGACGGGGTGGCGCGCGGCATCAATCCCATTACCTCAGGTTCGGCGCTGCATACCCAGGTCATGAAGACCGAAGCGCTCAAGCAGGCGCTGGACCAGTGGAAGTTCGACGCCGCCTTTGGCGGCGCGCGCCGCGACGAGGAACGCAGTCGCGCCAAGGAGCGAATCTTCTCGTTTCGCTCGGCGGGTCACGGCTGGGATCCGCGCAACCAGCGCCCGGAGCTGTGGCAGCTCTTCAACACGAAGATCAACCGTGGCGAGACCATCCGGGTATTCCCGCTGTCGAACTGGACCGAACTGGATATCTGGCAATACACCCGGGTGGAAAACATTCCGGTCGTGCCGCTGTATTTCGCCGCGCCGCGGCGCGTCGTGCGGCGCGATGGAGTGTGGCTGATGCGTGACGATGAGCGCATGCCGTTGCGGCCCGGAGAACTCGAGGAGACCCGCACGGTCCGCTTCCGCTCGCTGGGATGCTATCCGCTCTCTGCAGCAGTGGAGAGTCAGGCCGCGACCGTTGAGCAGATCATCGAGGAGATGCTGAGCACGCGCACCTCCGAGCGCTACGGGCGTCTCATCGACCATGACGAAGCCGCCTCGATGGAACGCAAGAAGCGCGAAGGATATTTCTGATGTCCGCGGGGCTGCTGCGCTTTCTCACCTGTGGCTCGGTGGATGATGGCAAGTCGACCCTGATCGGCAGGCTGCTGTACGACAGCCGGCTCATCATGGAGGATCAGCTCGAGATTCTCGAGCATGACAGCCGCAAGCACGGCACGACCGGCGAGGACATCGATCTCGCCTTGCTGGTCGACGGGCTCGAGGCCGAGCGGCAGCAGGGCATCACCATCGATGTCGCCTACCGGTTCTTCGCAACGCCACGCCGCTCGTTCATCGTGGCCGACACGCCTGGACATGAGCAGTACACCCGCAACATGGCCACCGGCGCGTCCAACTCCGATGCCGCCATCATTCTGATCGATGCGCGCCGCGGCGTGCTGACGCAGACCCGACGCCACAGCTATATCTGCGCGCTGCTCGGCATTCGCCATGTCATCGTCGCGGTAAACAAGATCGACCTGGTGGAATTTTCCGGCGAGCGCTTTCATCACATCGTCGCCGACTACCTCGGTTTTGCCCAGTCGCTGGGCTTCAGCTCGATAGTCACCATCCCGCTTTCGGCGCGCTTTGGTGACAATGTCACACAGCGTTCCGAGCGCATCCGCTGGTACGACGGTCCCACGCTGCTCGAGCAGCTTGAGACTCTCGATGTCACCGGCAGTGAGGGCGAGCTGCCGCTGCGTTTCCCAGTGCAGTGGGTCAATCGTCCCGATGCTGATTTTCGCGGCTTCGCAGGCACCGTGGCTTCTGGCGCGGTGCGCACGGGGGAGCGAGTGATAGTCGCCGGATCGGGGCAAGAGACGACCATTGCGCGCATTGTGACTGCGGACGGTGATCTCACCGAGGCAACCGCCGGGATGGCGGTGACGCTGACCTGCACAGATGAGGTGGACATCGCCCGCGGCGATGTGCTGGCTCATCCGGATGATCGTCCGGAGGTCGTGGATCAGTTCGCCGCGCATCTGCTGTGGATGGCGGATGAGGAGATGCTCCCCGGGCGCTCCTACCTGCTGCGCATCGGCACGAAATTCGTGCCTGCGCGCATCACGAGCCTCCGGCACAAGGTGGATGTCAATACCCTGGAGCACATTGCCGCGCGCACGCTCGCACTGAACGATGTCGGTGTCTGTAACCTCGCCACCTCGACCGCGGTCGCCCTCGATCCCTATGAGCAGAACCGTAGCACCGGCGCTTTCATCCTGATCGATCGCTTTACCAACGCCACGGTTGGCGCGGGCATGATCAGTTTCGCTCTGCGTCGCGCCACCAACATTCATCGCCAGAGTGTGCTGGTGGACAAGACGGCGCGGCTGCATCGCAACGGCCATCGCCCGGCCATCCTGTGGTTCACGGGACTGTCCGGCTCGGGCAAGAGCACGATCGCAAGCCTGCTCGAGCGCGAGTTGCACGCCCTCGGTGCGCACACCTACATGCTCGATGGAGACAATGTCCGCCATGGCTTGAATCGCGATCTGGGCTTCACCGACGCCGATCGCGTGGAGAACATCCGCCGGGTGGGTGAGGTAGCGAAGCTCTTTGTGGATGCCGGCCTGCTGGTGCTGTGTTCGTTCATCTCCCCTTTTCGCGCGGAGCGCCAGATGGTGCGCGAGCTGGTGGAAGAGGGGGAGTTCGTCGAGATCTTCGTCGACACACCGCTGCAGGAGTGCATGCGGCGCGATCCAAAGGGACTGTATGCGCGCGCACGGGCCGGCAAGATCAAGAACTTCACCGGCATCGACTCGCCTTACGAAACACCGGAGCATGCCGAGATCGTCATCGATACACGCAGCGCGACAGCTGCTGAGTCCGCCCGCCATATCGCCGAAGAGCTGCGTACACGCCACCTCCTGCCGTAATGGACTCACGCCACCGGCAGTCGGGTGGTCAGCTTCTTGGTGCGCAGCACGAAGCTGGTATTCACCGAGCGCACCGCGCGCGCCTGCAGTACCCGCGCTGACATGAAATGCTCGTAGGCCTCCATGCTGGCGGCCACGATCTTCAGCAGATAATCGTTGGGGCCGCTCATCGAGTGGCATTCCAACACCTCTGGCCGCTCCTTGATCAGGGTATCGAACTCGCGCACCGTCTCGGGGTGATGGTTCTCGAGTGAGACCAGCGCGTAGGCGAGAATCGGCAGGCCTACGCTCGAGGCGTCCAGCAGCGTTGCATAGCCGGCTATGAAACCCTCCTGCTCGAGGCGGCGCAGCCGCCGCCAGCAGGGAGCGGGTGAGAGGCCGACCCGCTTGGCCAGCTCCTGATTGGCGATGCGGGCGTCGCCCTGCAGCTCCTGCAGAATGCGCCGATCCAGTCGATCCAGCTTTCTCACGGCCGACCGTCTCCAATAAGCAATACTATTGCGCAGCAGAGCACGAATGCGGCAATTCAGGCAAGCTTATTGCTGTGTGGGCAGCATAAACTGTGCGTCACGTTCACGGCACACGCGGGTGGCACATTCGCGGGGGGATGCAGATGGTGGCACCGGCAGCAACGGCTGTGCGCGCAGCGCTTAAGCAGAATGACAACATCGACTGGCAACGTGTCAGTTACCTGCTACTGAGCTCGCGGGCGCTCGATGACCTGGAAGAGACCCGCCTGCTGCCCGAACGCAAGGTGTTGTATCAGTTCTGTGCGCGTGGACATGAGCTCGGACAGATCCTTCTCGGTCTGCATCTCAACAATCCACACGACGGCGTGGGCGTCTACTATCGCTCGCGGCCGCTGATGCTGTCGCTGGGGATCAGCCTGGAAGATGCGGCGGCCGGGCCGCTGGCGCGCAGCGGCTCCTTCAGTGACGGTCGTGACATCGGCGTAGTATTCAACATGCCCAGTCGGGGCGGGGCGACGGTGCTGCCCGCCTGCGGCGGGGTGGGTACGCAGTACACCCCGGCGGCAGGCTGGGCGCAGGCCATTCGCTATCACAGTGAAGTGCTCCAGGACCACAGCTACGAGCGCAGTATCGCGGTCGTGCTTGGCGGAGATGCCTCCGTCGCAACCAATGGGTTCTGGTCCGCGCTCACCATTGCAACCACGCAGCGCCTGCCATTGCTGTTCTATATCGAAGACAACGGCTATGGCATATCGGTGCCCTCGCAGCTGCAAACCCCCGGCGGCAACATTGCGGCCAATCTGCGCTCGTTTTCGGGTCTGGATATTCTCGAAGGCGACGGTACCGATCCGGCCCAGACTGCCGATCTCACGCAGCGCGCGGTCGAGCGGGTACGCACCGAGCGCACACCACTGCTGCTACGCCTTACGGTGCCGCGGCTCTCCGGTCACTCCGGGCAGGATACCCAGGCCTACAAGTCAGCCGAGCTCATCGCGCGCGAGCAGGCTCGCGATCCGCTGCGGCGTCTGCAGTCGTTCCTCGTTCCGGAGCGGTTGGCCGAGGCCCAGTGGGCGACCCTTGCGCAGCAGGCGCAGGCCGACGTCCAGCATGCTGTCGCGCAGGCAATGGCGCGCTCCCAACCCGATCCTGCCGAGCTCACGCGCTACGTGTTCGCAGAGGGCGATGAGGCAGCCCCGCAGCTACCGGCACAAGGCGGGCTCGCTCCGCGGGGTCACCGCTTCGCACGCTCCAGCACCACGGCCGCCCCGCAAGGCGTGCGCATCAACATGCTGACGGCGATCCGCCGCACGCTGGAGGTCGAGCTGGCAGCTAACGATCGGATGCTGGTGTTTGGCGAGGACGTCGGACCCAAGGGCGGCGTCCATGGGGCGACCGTCGGCCTGCAGGACAAGTTCGGAAGGTCACGTGTCTTCGATACGAGCCTGTCCGAGGAGGGCATCATCGGTCGCGCGGTCGGCATGGCACTTGCGGGCCTGCTGCCGGTGGCCGAGATCCAGTTTCGCAAATACGCCGAACCGGCGGCCGAGCAGCTCACCGACTGCGGCACCCTGCGCTGGCGCACTCACAATCGGTTCGCCGCGCCCGTCGTGGTGAGAATGCCCGGCGGGTTCTTCAAGTGCGGCGATCCGTGGCACAGCCAGACCAGCGAGGTCACCTGGGTTCATGGCATTGGCTGGCGGCTTGCCTTTCCGTCCAACGCTGAGGATGCGGTGGGGCTGCTGCGCAGCGCGCTGCGCGGCAACGATCCAACCATCTTCTTCGAGCATCGCGCCATGCTCGATGGCGCCTGGGCTCGCCGACCCTACCCGGGCGATGAGTACGTCGTGCCATTCGGCAAGGCGCGGCTGATTCGCCCTGGCGAGGAGCTCACCGTAGTCACGTGGGGCGCGATGGTCGAGCGCTGCGAGCAGGCGGCGAGCGCCTCGGCGGTACACGCCGAGGTGTTGGACCTGCGCACGTTGTCACCGTGGGACAAAGCGGCGGTGCTGAACTCGGTGCGCAAGACCCGCCGCTGCCTGATCGTGCATGAGGACAACCTGACAGCCGGTTTCGGGGCCGAGATTGCAGCGACGCTCGCGAGGGAGGCATTCTTCGATCTGGATGCACCGATCGAGCGACTGACGATGCCGGATATTCCCAGTCCACACAGTCCGCTGCTGCTGCAGCGCGCCGTGCCAGGCGTCGCGCAGATTACCGAGACCATCCAGATGTTGGCGAGTGTCTGATCGTGGCGGGTGAAATCGAAGTACGCGCGCCAGCGGACCAGAGCGAGGGCACGCGCTCGCACGTGCTGCAATGGCTGAAAGCCGTGGGCGAGCCGGTCGCCGAGAACGAACCGCTGCTGGAGATCGAGACCGACAAGGTTACCGTGGAGGTCGCAGCGCCGGGTGCCGGGGTTCTGCAGCAGATTCTGAAGGCCGAGCAGGAGGAGATTGCTCCAGGAGAGCTCCTCGGGCGTATCGCGGTCGAGGCCGAGACCTCTGTGACCTCTGTGACCTCTGTGACCCCTGTCGACCCCGCGTCCCAGAGGGTCACTTCGGCGGCAGCGGTTGATCCAAACTCCGGCGCGGTCAGCCAGGTGGCCCCCACACGATCCGCTGGTGGGCGGCGCCGTGAGTCGCTGAGCCCTGCGGTAATGCGATTGCTCGGCGAGTACAAGCTGCGGCCCGAGGACGTGCGGGCAAGTGCCCCTGACGGACGCATCACCGTAAGGGATGTGCTCGGTCATGCTGAACGACGTGCGACCACTGACGGCGGGGGTACCAGCGCGTCGACTGCCGATACGGACTCCGCAGCTCCGAGCCGTTGGCTGCCGCATACGCCGGTGCGTAAACGAATCGCGCAGCACATGGTGCAGAGTCTGCTGCAGACCGCACCGCATGTGACCACCGTGTTTGATGTCGACATGACCAACACCCTGGCCCATCGTGAGCAGTTCAAGGCCGATTTCGCGCGCCGCGGCGTGGCTCTTACCCTCACCGCTTACTTCGTACAGGCTGCGGTCGCTGGGTTGCGTGCGGTGCCTGAAGCCAACAGCCGCTGGACTGACAGCGCGCTGCAAGTGTTCGAAGCTATGCATATCGGCATCGCCACTGCGGCGGATTCCGGGCTCGTGGTGCCGGTACTGCATGGTGCGCAGTCGCTGGACCTGTTCGGGATAGCTGCCGGCCTGCAGGAGCTGGTCAGCCGGGCGCGCAGCGGCAGCCTCGCGCCTGCCGATGTGCGCGGCGGTACCTTCACCATCTCCAACCACGGCGTCAGTGGCAGCCTGCTGGCCGCTCCCATCGTCATCAACCAGCCGCAGTCAGCGATCCTCGGGGTAGGCAAGCTCGAGAAGCGCGCCGTCGTGGTCAACAGCGGCGCACAGGACGAAGTTGGGATACAGCCGCGCTGTTACGTCACATTGACCATCGATCATCGGGTCATGGATGGCCATCGGGCGAACCGCTTTCTGCAGGCGTTCGTGCAACAACTGCAGGCACCGGCCGGCTGACGGCAAGCCCGCCGAAGCGCTGGTAGGTCACCGGTACAGGGGGCGGCAGGGGCTGCGAGATCGTCCCGGCCGTCTCGGACAGAAACTCCTCGGCACCCGCAAATACCCGGCCATAGAGCGCAGCACAGAGCTCGTACGCCGCGCTGCCGATCCAGTCGTGCGGCAACAGGCTCGGTGGCAGCAGCGGATCCTGCAGATGAATCTTGCGGTAGTCGTGGATCAGCAGCGTCCGCACGATGAAGTGGTCGCGAGGGCAGAGGGTTGCCGCGTGGCTGCTCTGCAAAGGCGCGAAAGCATTCACGAAGCGCCGATAACCGCGCGCGAGCTGCTGCAGATCCCAGCCTCGTGCTACCAAACGGCGATCCGCATCAAGGCCTTCGCTGCGGCTGCACAGCAACGAGCTGTCGTCGAGGCGCAGTTCTTCCAGCCACTGTCGCTGCTGGCTGAGCTCGCTGTGCGGATGAATGAAAACGCCAGGCTGCAGCTGACCGAAGCCGAGCCAGTGCAACTGCCGGCGCACATCATCGCGCAGCGCGCATTCGCCCAGCAGCAGCAGGCTCCAGTGCCGGTCCCAGCTGGCAGGGTTGCGTCCATAAATCCGTTGTGTTGCCTCGTGGAAGCGCTCAGCGCCAAGCTCGGTCAGCCGATACTCGGCGCGGCGACCGGCGCGACGGGCGTTGAACCAACCTTCCCGGGCCAGGCGCCCGGCCGCCGTGCGCACGTGGCGCTCGCTGATTCCAAATGGCGCGGCCAGCGCGATCAAACTGGAAAGTGTCACCGCGCCGCCACGTGGCGCAATCGCGTCGCCAAAGATACTGACGAGCAGGGAACCTGCGCGGATCGGCTTCTGTTCGTGAAAGCGTGCCAGCAACGCCGCCACGCGCCGTGCCGGTCGTGCATTGGAGTCATCCCGGGTCATGGGGCATTCTGACACAAAAATATTTGCGACAAAGCGATTTATGTGTCAGATTAGAACACATAGCAAGCGGGGGTCATGCATGTACACCCAGGGACTCGATTCGCTCGGCAAGGACTGCGTCCATACGGCGGGCGCCGATACCGCCAGGCTCGAGGAGCGCTTTCAGCAGCGCATCGATGCCGATGACAAGGTGGAGCCCAAGGACTGGATGCCCGACGCCTACCGGCGCACCCTCATCCGGCAGATCTCGCAGCACGCGCATTCGGAGATCGTCGGCATGCTGCCTGAGGGCAACTGGATTACGCGCGCGCCGAGCTTGCGCCGCAAGGCGGTATTGATCGCCAAGGTCCAGGACGAAGGCGGCCACGGTATGTATCTCTACAGCGCCGCGGAAACGCTCGGCATCAGCCGCGACCAGATGCTGGAGCAGCTTCTGAATGGCAGCGCCAAGTACTCCAGCATTTTCAACTATCCGACCCTTACCTGGGCGGATATCGGTGCGATCGGCTGGTTGGTGGATGGCGCCGCGATCATGAATCAGATCCCGATCTGTCGCTGCTCCTACGGGCCTTACGCCCGCGCCATGGTGCGCATCTGCAAGGAAGAGAGTTTTCATCAGCGGCAGGGTTTCGAGATCATGCTCACCCTCGCGCGCGGCAGCGCTGAGCAACGCGCGATGGCCCAGGACGCGCTCAACCGCTGGTGGTGGCCGTCGGTCATGATGTTTGGCCCGAGCGACGGCGATTCCAAACATTCAGCGCAGTCGATGCGCTGGAAGATCAAACGCTTCTCCAATGACGAGCTGCGGCAGAAGTTCATCGACGTCACCGCACCGCAGGCCGAGTTCCTCGGACTGCAGATACCGGATCCTGAGCTGAAGTGGGATGCCGAATCGGAGCATTACCGCTTCGGCAAGATTGACTGGTCAGAATTCCAGGCCGTCCTGCAGGGGCACGGCCCGTGCAATCGCGAGCGCCTGGCTGCGCGCCGCCGCGCGCACGAGGAGGGCGCGTGGGTGCGCGAGGCAGCAAGCGCCTATGCCGCCAAACAGCAGGCGCGGGCTGCGGCATGACTCCGACTGAAGGCACGATTGCGGCACGCAGCGCAGCGGGTGAGAGCACCACGGCCGAATGGCCGCTGTTTGAGGTTTTCATCCGCTCTCGTTCCGGTCTGGAACACCGGCACGTTGGAAGCCTGCATGCTGCCGACGCCCGGATGGCCCTCGAGCACGCGCGCGACGTCTATACGCGACGTCAGGAGGGCGTAAGCATCTGGGTCGTACGCTCGAGCACGGTGCTTGCCTCCGATCCGGCAGAGGCGGATGCGCTGTTTGAGCCGGCGAGGGACAAGGTATATCGGCACCCGACCTTCTACAGCATTCCCGATGAGGTGAAGAACCTGTGAGTGCAGCAGCGCTGGGTAGCTCGGCCGCAATGGGCGTGCGCCCGGCATCCCACCTGCGTTACGTGTTACGGCTGGCAGATACCAGTCTCATCCTCGGACAGCGGCTGGCCGAGTGGGTGGGTCATGCACCTGCTCTGGAGGAAGACCTCGGTCTGGCCAACATCTCGCTCGATCTCGTCGGCCAGGCCCGATTGCTGCTCAGTTATGCAGGTCAGCTCGAAGGACAGGGCCGGGATGAGGACGCACTCGCCTTCCTGCGCGATGCACCGGCCTTCGCCAATGTCACGCTGGCTGAGCAGCCGAACGGCGATTTCGGCAGGACGATCGTTCGCCAGGTGCTATTGGATGCGTGGCAGTTGCGGCTGTATGAGGGTCTCACGACTTCCACCGACCGCCAGCTTGCCGGGATTGCCGCGAAGGCGCTCAAGGAAACGAGCTACCATCTGCGCTTCAGTTCCGGGTGGCTCCTACGCCTGGGAGATGGCACCGAGGAGAGTCACCGGCGTGTCCAGGTGGCGCTCGATCAGTTATGGCAATACACCATCGAGCTCTTCACGGCTGACGCCATCGACGAGGAGGTGGCCTGCGCCGGTGTCGCCCCCCACCTTCGGTTGGTGCAGCGTTCCTGGGACGAGCAAATGGATCAACTTCTGCGCAGCGCCACGCTGCGGCGCCCCGCGACCGTGCCATACCCATGGTATGGCAAACAGGGCGTGCACAGCGAGCATCTGAGCCATCTGTTGACGGAGATGCAACACCTGCAGCGCACCTATCCGGGAGTGCAGTGGTGAGCTGTCTGGGCCTCACCAAACGGACACCGATACATCGGACACCGATACATCGGACACCGATACATCGGACACCGATACATCGGGCGCCGATACCCTGGAGCGCCAGGTGTGGAGCGTGCTCGGGCAGGTCATGGATCCGGAGATTCCGATCCTGAGCATTGTGGAACTCGGTGTAGTGCGTTACGTGCAGTGTGAGCCGCACGGCGACGGCCCAGCCGCGGTGCGAGTGGGTCTCACGCCGACCTATTCAGGCTGCCCGGCGACGGAGGTCATCCGACAGTTCGTGTATCGCGCCCTGCGGCAGCGCGGCTATACGGATGTGGTGCTGGACGAAGTGCTGGCTCCTGCGTGGACCAGCGACTGGCTGAGCGAGAGTGCTCATCAGAAACTGCGCGCATTCGGCATTGCGCCTCCGGATCGGACAGTGGATCGGGTGCGTCATTTGCTCAAACCCGCCGCGGTCCTCTGCCCACGCTGCTCGAGCACTCGTACCGAGCGAATCAGCGAGTTTGGCTCGACCCCCTGCAAGGCTCATTACCGCTGCCAGGCGTGTCTCGAGCCTTTCGATCAGTTCAAGTGCATCTAAGATGCAATCGCGACACGCGGCATGTTGAAGTTTCATTCGTTACCTGTAGCAGAGGTGCGGCCCGAGGCCGAGGATGCGGTTTCGATCGCATTCGATGTGCCGGCGGAGTTGCGTAACGAGTTCGCCGGGCAGGCGGGTCAGCACGTCGTGGTGCGCACCGCCATCAACGACGCGGAACAGCGCCGTACCTATTCACTGGTGAGTCTCCCGGGTGAGCTGCCACTGCGGATCGTCGCGCGTGTACACGAGCGCGGAGTCGTGTCGCGCTATCTCGCAACCCAGCTCCAGGTTGGACAACACCTCGATGTACTGCCTCCCAACGGCAGTCTCATCGTGCACGAGAGTTCAGCGCACGCAGCAGCGGGTCGGTTGTACGTCGGCTTTGCCGCCGGCTGCGGCATCACTCCGGTGCTTGCGATTGCCCGCGAAGTCCTGCGGCGGCATCCGCACAACGCGTTCATCCTTTTTTATGGCAATACGGGCAGCGGACGCACGATGTGTCTGGAGGATCTGCAGGCGCTGAAGGATCAGCACCTCGAGCGCCTGGCGCTGCACTTCATCATGAGTCGCGAACCGCAGGAGGCCGCGATCTACAACGGCCGCATCGATGCTGAGCGGGTGCGTGCGGTGGCGCAGAGCTTGTTTCGACCGCAACAGATAAGCCAGTACTTTGTGTGCGGCCCAGGCGACATGATCGAGACGGTGTCAGGGGCATTGCGCGCGTTGGGAGTTGCGCCCGAATGCATTCACGGCGAGCACTTCAGAGTCTTCGCGGATGAGCCAGTGCGAAACGGTACACCGTCCGTTGCGCTCGGTACACCATCTGTCGACCCATCCGTCGCACCCGCCGCCAGGGTTGATCCGCAACTTGCGCAGGTTACCGTGCTCATGGATGGCCGGCGCAGGTCTTTCGCGATGCGCATGAACGAGGAGACCATCCTCGACGCCGCCGGGGAGGCGGGGCTGGACCTGCCGTTCTCCTGTCGCGCAGGAGTTTGCTCGACCTGCCGGACCAAGGTCGTTCGCGGCGAGGTAGAGATGGCGCAGAACTATGCGCTGGAGGACTGGGAGCTCGAGCAAGGCTACGTGCTGGCGTGTCAGTCGCGCGTGAAGAGCCGTGAGCTCGAGTTGGATTACGACGAACGCTGAGGGACGCCCCGTGCGCAGCTACGACACCATACTGTTTGACGTGCGGGATGGCATAGCGCATCTCACCCTGAACCGGCCTGATCGCCTCAACAGCTTCAATACCACGATGCACGCCGAGGTCCGCGCGGCGCTCGAAAGCCTGCCGGACTCTGGCGCGCGTGTGCTGGTGCTCAGCGGAGCAGGCCGCGGCTTCTGTGCCGGGCAGGATCTGGGCGACCGGGCGGTAGCGCCGGGTGGTCGGGCGGTCGACCTGGGGGAGTCCGTCGAGAGGCATTACAAGCCGCTGGTGCTCGCTTTGCGTGCCCTGTCCATGCCGGTCATCGCCGCGGTCAACGGAGTCGCCGCCGGCGCGGGCGCCAACATCGCACTCGCTTGTGATCTCGTCATCGCTGCGGCATCGGCCAGCTTTGTGCAACCGTTCTGCAAGCTGGGGTTGGTTCCGGACAGCGGCGGGACCTGGTTTCTGCCCCGGCTTGTGGGGCCGGCGCGCGCCATGGGCCTGAGTCTGCTCGGGGACAAACTCTCCGCAGAGCAGGCCGCGGCGTGGGGACTGATCTGGCAATGCCTGCCAGATGCGGAATTCGCAGCGGGCGTCCAGAAGCTGGCGCGACAACTTGCCGTCGCACCCACGCGCGGCCTGGCGCGCACACGGCAGGCTCTGCAACAAAGCTGGAATCAAACACTGGAGCAGCAGCTCGATCTCGAGCGGGATTATCAGCGGGAACTGGGCTTTACCGCGGACTATGCCGAGGGCGTCGCTGCCTTCGCGCAGAAGCGTACGCCTCACTTCAGCGGGCAGTAACGGATGAGCGCGTCACTCGGCATGCAATTGGAAAGCTTCGTGGCGGGCGAGTGGCAGGCCGGCGGCGGTGAGTCGGTCGCCCTGCGCGATGCCACCAGTGGCGAGGTCATCGCGCGCGCGGCACGCGGCGGGCTCAGCTACCGCGCAATGCTCGAGCACGCCCGGACGGTCGGCGGCCCGAACCTGCGCGCGCTGACATTTCATGAACGGGCGGCACTGATCAAGGCGTTGGCCAAGCACCTGGGCGAGCACACAGACGAGTTCTATGAGTGGTCTTATGCCACAGGCGCAACCCGTAGCGATTCGTGGATCGATATCGACGGTGGCATCAGCACACTGTTTGTGTACGCCAGCAAGGGCGTTCGTGAGCTACCGAATGGACACGTGTATGTCGACGGATCAGTGGAGATGCTCTCCAAATCGGGGCGCTTCCTCGGGCAACACATCTACGTACCGCTCGAAGGCGCCGCCGTGCAGATCAATGCCTTTAACTTCCCCGTGTGGGGCATGCTGGAAAAACTCGCCCCGGCTCTGCTCGCCGGTGTCCCCACGATCGTCAAGCCAGCAACCGCCACGGCTTATCTCACCGAACGCGTGGTTCGCCGCATCATCGCCTCGGGACTGTTGCCGGCCGGTGCCCTGCAGCTCATTTGTGGTGGGGTGGGTGATCTGTTCGAGCACCTGACATGTCAGGATGCGGTGGCCTTCACCGGCTCCGCCTCGACTGCCAGTCAGCTGCGCCGCCATCCCGCGATTCTCGCCAATGCGGTGCGCTTCACCGCTGAGACCGACTCGCTCAACTCGTGCATTCTCGGAGCCGATGGCAGCCCTGCCGAAGCCGAATTCGGGCTGTTTGTCCGCGAAGTGGTGCGCGAGATGACGGTGAAGGCCGGGCAGAAGTGCACCGCGATCCGCCGGGCGATCGTGCCGCGCGCGCTGGCACCAACGGTGCTCGAGGCCCTGCGTTCTGCTCTTGCGTCCATTACGGTCGGCAATCCGCGCCTGCCGACTGTGCGGATGGGCCCGCTCGCCTCACTCGCGCAACGTCGCGAAGTCAACGAGCAGCTGCGGCTCCTGCGTCAGGAGGCGACCGTGGTATTCGGCGGCGATGCAGCGCAGTCGCTGCAGGAAGCCGATGCCGAGCGCGGCGCCTTCATCTCGCCCACCCTGTTGCATTGTAAGGATCCGGCCGCGGCACGGGCGGTCCATGTGGTGGAGGCCTTCGGGCCGGTCTGTACGGTGCTTCCTTATGACGACGTGGACGGCGCGATTGCACTCGCCCGACAGGGAGGAGGCAGCCTCGCAGGCTCGATTTTTACTCAGGACAACGCACTGGCCCGCCGTCTGGTGTTGGGGCTTGCACCGTGGCACGGAAGGCTGCTGGTGGTGAACCGGCACTGTGCGGCTGAGTCCACAGGTCACGGCTCGCCGCTGCCGCACCTGGTGCATGGCGGGCCGGGCCGCGCAGGTGGAGGCGAGGAGTTGGGAGGGATCCGCGGCGTGCTGCATTACATGCAGCGCACGGCCATCCAGGGTACACCCGATGTGCTCAGCGCGGTGAGCGGCCGCTGGGTGCGCGGGGCGGTCGAACTCGATCCCGGCGTGCACCCCTTTCGCAAGACTTTCGGCGTACTGCGCATCGGTGACACCTTCCGCTCCGGCATGCGTACCGTCAGCCTGGAGAATATCGAGCAGTTCGCGCACCTCACCGGTGATACCTTCTACGCCCACATGGATGAGGCGGCCGCTCGGCGCAATCCGTTGTTTGGCGGACGTGTCGCTCACGGTTATTTCCTGATCGCCGCCGCGGCCGGGCTGTTCGTCGATCCGCCTCTCGGGCCGGTGCTGGCAAACTATGGCATCGACCAGCTGCGCTTCATGAAGCCGGTGAAGCCTGGCGATCAGATCCGCGTACGCCTGACATGCAAGGAGAAATCCTGGCGGGCCGGGCAGGGCTATGGTGAGGTTCGCTGGGACACCGAGATCAGCAACCAGGATGGTGAGACGGTCGCCCTCTACGACGTCCTTACCATGGTCAGCGAGCACAGCGTGCCCGATGCCAGCGGCGAGCGGCCCGCTGCCAGCGGCGAGCGGCCCGCTGCCAGCGGCGAGCGCCCAGTTGAAACGCGATGACTGAACCTGGCTGCGATACTGCGCCGGCGTCCGGCCCTGACACGGGCTCGCTTCCCGAGCGGTTTCGGCGGCGCTTTCCAAGCCTGCAGTTTCTGGAGCCCGAGCGCGGCATTCTCGAGATTGTCATCGGCAATCCTCAGCGGCTGAACGCCGCCGATGCCGCCATGCATCGTGATCTGGCCGCACTGTGGCGCGCGGTTGATGCCGAGGATGAGGTACAAGTCGCCCTGGTGCGCGGTGAGGGTGAGCACTTCAGCTCCGGCGGTGATTTCACGCTGATCGAAAGCATGATCGCCGACGAGGCAACGCTGCTGCGAGTGTGGAAGGAAGCCGGCGACCTGGTCTACAACCTTATCAACTGCTCCAAACCCGTGGTCTCGGCAATCCGCGGCACGGCAGTCGGTGCAGGACTCGCCGTTGCTCTGCTTGCTGACATCGCCATCGCCGGGCGCGATGTGCGGATACTCGATGGTCATACGCGGCTCGGTGTCGCAGCTGGGGATCATGCGGTCATCATCTGGCCACTGCTGTGCGGTCTGGCCAAGGCGCGCTATTACCTGCTCACCAACGAGCCGCTCTCGGGAGAGGAGGCGGAACGCATCGGCCTGGTGGCGCGCTGCGTCGATGATGCGGAGGTCTATCCGACCGCGCTCAGTACTGCCCGCCGGCTCGCCGCCAGCAGCCCTACCGCAGTTCGCTGGACCAAATATGCCCTGAACAACTGGCTGCGTTCCGCGGGCCCGGCCTTCGATACCTCACTGGCCCTCGAGTTTCTCGGATTCCGTCTGGGCGATGTACGCGAGCGACTGCAGGCGATCCGCGACCGCAAAAAAGAGCGCTGATCGCAGGCGGTCGGGCTGACTGGCGGCTCACCGCGCACCCAGCTTGAACACATGGCCGCGCGTGCAGAGGGAATTGATCAGCACCCATACCGGGATACCCGGGGTGAGTGCGAGCGCGTGGCCCGCTTCGGGTGAGATCCGCGCCAGCAGCGCTGCACCGCCGACATCCACCTGCACCAGCAGCGCATCGAGCTCATCCGCGGTAATCGCCGTGACTGTGCCGCGCAGCTGGTTATGCAAGCTGAGCTTGCCGGGCTGCTCGGTCGCGAGGACGAGGTCACGCGCCAGCAGCTGCAGGCGCAGGCGATCACCGGGCGCCGCGTCGCGCACATTGACCGTGATGCGCGCATCACCGATCTGCACAACGGCCAGCGCCGCGGCACGGTCCGCTGCGGTGACGACGCCATCGAGCACCGCACCAACCTGCTCGCCCCCGACAATGTGGCGCAGGGCAGGAACGAGGCTGATCTGGCGCACATCCCCCTGGTCCACCACCCGGCCGGCGTCCATCAGCACCACATAGGTGGCCAGTTGCAACACCTCGGCAAACTGGTGACTGACATACACCATGGGGATGGCGAGCTCATCGCGCAGCGCCACCAGGTACGGCAACACTTCATCCCGCCGCGCCAGATCGAGCGAGGCGAGCGGCTCATCGAGCAGCAGCAGTCGCGGTTGCGACAGCAGCGCTCTGCCGAGGGCAACGCGCTGCCGCTCGCCCCCGGAGAGTTGATGGGGCCTGCGCTGCAACAGGTGCTGCAGACCTAGGAGGGCCACGATGTGGTCGAAGTCGATGGCGCGGGTGTTGGTGCGCGCGCGCCGTGCTCCATAACGCAGGTTGCCGAGTACGCTCAGGTGGGGGAACAGGCGCGCATCCTGGAACACATAGCCCGTACGGCGCTGCTCCGGGGGCAGATTGATGCAACGGTGCGAGTCCGCCAGCACTTCCCCGTCCAGCTCCACGCGTCCCGTACCCGTTCCTGACAATCCGGCGATCAGGTTGATGGTCGTCGTCTTGCCGCAACCGGAGCGGCCGAACAGTGCAACGACTCCCGGTGTCGGTGCGGCGAAGTGAGCCTGCAGCTCAAAGCCCGGAAGGCTCTTGCATACGTCGACCCGCAGCATCAGCGACCCAGCAAGTGCCGCACACGCCGCGCCAGCAGCTCGGCGAGCAACAGTCCCACAAGCCCGGCTGCGAACGAGAGCACCGCCAGACGCAGCGCGGCAGCATCGCCATCCGGGGTTTGAATGGCGCTGTAGAGCGCCAGGGGGATGGTGCGCGTCTCGCCGGGCACGTTGGCCGCGAAGGTAATGACCGCGCCGAATTCGCCCAGCCCCGCAGCGAACGCGGTCACGACCCCTGCGATGATCCCGGGCAACATCAAAGGCAGGGTGATGGTGAGAAAGCAATCGAAGGGACGCGCGCCCAGGGTGCGTGCCGCAGCCTCCAGGCCCGGATCGACATTCTCCAGCGCAAGCCGGATCGCGCGCACCATCAGCGGGAATCCCATCACGGCGGTGGCCAGTGCAGCTCCGGCGGTGGTGAAAGCCAGCTGTATTCCCAGCCACTCGTAGAGCCAGCCGCCGATCGGGCCCCGATTGCCGCACAGCACGAGCAGCAGGTAGCCCACGGCTACGGGAGGCAGTACCAGGGGCAGGTGCACCAGCGCATCCAGCAGCCAGCGCCCGCCGAAGCGCCCGCGCGCCAGCAACCAGGCCATCACGATGGCCACCGGCAGGCTGAAGAAGACGCTGCGGCCTGCGACTTCCAGGCTCAGCCGGATCGCATCCCACTCCGCCGGGGTCAGGGGCTGGGCCATGGCAGCGGCGGCAGGATGCGGCAAGGGTCAGGGTTGCGCATGGCACAGCAATGTCGCACGGCAGCCCGGCAGGCGGCCAGAGCCTTGACAACCACCTGATTGCCCACACCTCGGTGCTACGGGTCCTCCCCGGAAGGCGGTCCCGCAGATGCGGTTGCAACCCGCGACCGTCGCGAAGCTAGGGCGTCGACCTGATATGAGTATCAATCGCCAGTTTGGCTGGACGTGGACCCAGGCCTGTGAGCTGCTGGATCGAGCCGACCGCATGCAGCGCGAATTCGTGCGCTACGTGCGTCCGGATGCAGATGCGCCCGTGTGGGAGCCGCCAGTTGATATTCAGGAGACTCCAGAGGGGCTGCAGTTCGTGTTCGCTCTGCCGGGAGTTGACCCGGCCCACATCGATATCCGACTGGAGCACAACGCGCTCAGCGTCGTCGCGGTGAGGCCCGCGCGCCTGGGGGCTCCGGGATCGGTGATACGACGCCTCGAGATCCCCCATGGCCGCTTCCGCCGCCGCATTGCCCTTGCGGGCGCGACGCTGCAACTGGCCGATACCCGTTATGTGAATGGTTGCCTCGAGATCCGGCTGATCCGCGCCGGTTCCCGGGAACGCGAGTAAATCATGTCCGAAATACGCGAAGCTGACACAACTCCGGCATCTCTGCGCGCTGACGCTGCCTCTGAAGACGAGGGCGCGCCGGCTGCCGCTGCACAGCCGGTGCCTGACGGCGCTGAGCCGCAGACGACAACGGATGCCGTTCCGATCATTGCCATGCGCAATGTAGTGCTGCTTCCGGGCATCGTGGTGCCCGTCTCGCTTGGCCGCGAGGAGAGCATTGCGGCGGCTCAGGAGGCGATACGCAGCGGCCGCAAGATCGGCCTGCTGTTGCAACATGATCCGGCCGTAGAGAAGCCCACGGCCCACGATCTGCATCAGATCGGCGTCCTCGCAAGCGTCGTGCGTTATGTCACGGCGCCGGATGGCACGCATCATCTGGTGGCGAACGGCGAGAGCCGCTTTCGGGCGCTGCAGTTCACGCAGGAGAAGCCGTATCTGGCGGCGCGGATCGAGGTTCTGCGCGAAACCAACACCAGTGGCCCGCAGGTCGAGGCGCGCCTGGACGTGCTCAAGGCCCGCGCCATGGAGGCCCTGTCGCTGCTGCCGCAGGTGCCGGCCGAGCTGACCCGCACCATCCAGTCGATCGACTCTGCCAGCCAGCTGGCCGATCTGATCGTCAGCTTCATGGACGTCAAGCCGCAGGACAAGCAGGAGATGCTCGAGACGCTCGATCTGCAGCAGCGGCTCGACAAGGTCCTGCAGCTGCTGGCCAACCGGCTCGAGGTTCTGAAGATCACGCGCGACATCACCGAGCAGACCCAGACGGCTCTCGGCGAGAGACAGCGTGAGGCCGTGCTGCGCGAGCAGCTGCGGCAGCTGCAGAAAGAGCTGGGTGACAGCGATGACACGGACAGCGAAGTGGCCGAACTCGAGAAGGCAGTCGAGGCGGCCGGCATGCCGGCGGATGCGGTCGAACACACCCGCAAGGAACTCAAGCGGCTGCGGCGCATGAACGAGGCGAGCCCCGAGTACGGCATGCTGCGCAGCTATCTGGATTGGCTGGTGGCGTTGCCCTGGTCGAAGTCCGACGTCGAGGACATCGATCTCGAGCGCGCGCGGCGCATCCTGGACGAGGATCATTACGGACTCGACAAGGTGAAGCGTCGCATCCTCGAGTACCTCGCGGTGCGCAAGCTGAACCCGCAGGGTCGCAGCCCGATCCTGTGTTTCGTTGGGCCGCCTGGCGTGGGCAAGACTTCTCTCGGCCAGAGTATCGCGCGCGCGCTGGGTCTGAAGTTTCAGCGCGTAAGTCTCGGCGGCGTGCATGACGAGGCGGAAATTCGTGGCCATCGGCGCACCTACATCGGTGCACTGCCGGGCAACATCATCCAGGGAGTGCGCAAGGCGGGCACGCGCAATCCGGTCTTCATGCTCGATGAGATCGACAAGGTGAATGCAAGCCACCAGGGTGACCCGGCTTCGGCGCTGCTCGAGGTGCTCGATCCGGAGCAAAACAGCACCTTCCGCGACAACTACATTGCGCTGCCCTTCGATCTCAGCCACGTGTTGTTCGTCGCCACGGCGAACGTGCTCGAGAACATTCCGGGTCCGTTGCGGGATCGCATGGAAGTCATCCAGCTGACCGGGTACACGGAAGAGGAGAAATTGCAGATCGCGCGCCGCTATCTTGTGCAGCGGCAGCTCAAGGCGAACGGTCTTGAGGCTGACACCGTGGAGGTTACCGATGCAGCCCTGCAGCGGATCATCCACGAATACACGCGCGAGTCAGGCTGCCGCAATCTCGAGCGCGAGATTGGTGCGCTGTTGCGCGATGCAGCCATGCGCATTGCCGAGGGCAAGGTGCGCAAGGTCATACTCGATGCTGAGGATGTGCCGCAGATCCTCGGAGCGCGTCGCTTCGAGAACGACGTTGCCCTGCGCACCTCGGTGCCGGGTGTGGCGACGGGACTGGCATGGACGCCAGTGGGCGGCGATATTCTGTTTGTTGAGTCGGCGCGCCTGCCAGGTAACGGCAAGCTGATCCTGACCGGTCAGCTCGGTGATGTCATGAAGGAGAGTGCGCAGGCGGCGCTGAGCCTCGTCAAGTCACACTCCGCAGACTTTGGCATCGATCCACGGCAATTCGCGCGCAGCGACATCCATGTGCACGTGCCCGCCGGGGCGATCCCCAAGGACGGACCGAGTGCGGGTGTGGCCATGTTCGTCTCGCTGGCCTCATTGCTGCGCAATCAGCCGGTGCGGGCGGACGTGGCGATGACCGGCGAGATCAGTCTGCGCGGCGTGGTATTGCCGGTCGGTGGCATCAAGGAGAAAACCATCGCGGCGGCGCGCGCAGGCATCCGCAAAGTCATCCTGCCGGCGCGCAACCGGCGCGATCTCGAAGATATCCCGGCGAGTGCGCGCGAGGCGCTCGAGTTCATCTGGGTGGAGCACGTCGCGGAAGCGCTGCAGGCGGTGCTCGGTCCGGTGGAAGCCGTCAAGGGCGGAACCGAGCCGGCTGAACGGACGCCGGTCACGCGCAGGCGCGCAAAGCCTGCGGGGCGCGCGGAGCGGCCGGAACAGGCGGCGTTTAGCCGATGAGTGCCTGATCCAGGCTGATCGGCGGCCGCTCGGGCGGGGTGCCTGCGCATGCCTCGAGGCCCTTCTGTTGTAACCACTGCGGGTTGAAGAGCCTCGACTGATACTTGGCACCGCCATCGCACAGCACCGTGACGATGGTGTGGCCAGGGCCGAGCTCACTGGCCAGGCGCGCCGCGGCGGCGACGTTGATCCCGCTGGTGCTGCCCAAGAACAGACCTTCTTCGCGCAGCAGGCGGTAGACAAAGCGCACCGTGTCCTGATCTTCGATGTGGACCGCGGCGTCGATGGGTGCATCCTGCATGTTCACCGTGATGCGTCCGATGCCGATGCCTTCCGTGATGGAACCTGAGCCCGTCGCCCGCAGAGTTCCGCTGCGCACGTACTCATACAGGCTGCTTCCAGGAGGGTCGACCAGCACGCAGCGCACCGAGGCGCGTTGCGATTTCAGAAATTGCGCTACCCCTGCAAACGTCCCGCCGGTGCCCGCGGCGGCCGTAAAGCAATCGATCCGGCCACCGGTCTGTGCCCAGATCTCCGGGCCGGTGGTCTGCAGATGCGCTTGCCGGTTGACGGGGTTGTCGAACTGGTTGGCCCAGATCGCGTTGGGGAGCGATGCGGCGAGCCGCTGCGCGACCTTCTGATACTGGTTGGGGTTGCTGTAGGGCACCGTCGGTACCTTGTGCACCTCGGCACCCAGAGTTTCCAGCAGCCGGTACTTCTCGGGGGACTGGTTATCCGGCATCACGATTACACAGCGATAGCCGCGGCTGTTACACACGTGTGCGAGCCCGATGCCGGTGTTGCCGGCCGTACCTTCCACCACCGTGCCGCCCGGAGCCAACTCCCCGCGTTGCTCCGCGGCGCTGACGATCGCGCGCGCGGCGCGATCCTTCACCGAGCCGCCCGGATTCATGAATTCGGCTTTGCCGAAGATCTCGCAGCCGGTCTGTGCACTGAGGCGGTGCAGCCGGATCAGCGGGGTGTTACCTACGGCTGCGGAAAACCCGTCAATACTCATGCGCCGAGTTGCTCGGCAAGATGCGGCCAGGTGGTCGGCAGGCGCTCATCACATTCAACACCGCCGTCACTCAGAAATGCCGTCACCTCGCCCACGAGCAGCAAGGCAGGAGGCGAGATGCCGGCAGCTTCGCAACGCTGCGCAATGTCGGCCAGGGTCCCGCGCAGGGCACGTTGCTCCGCAAGCGTTGCCCGCTCCACGACCGCAACAGGGTGCGCTTCACTTGCGCCGGCGGCGCGCAGGCGCGCGACGATCTGCGGCAGATGCCCAACGCTCATGTAGAAGACGACCGTCTGATGGGGACGCGCCAGCGCCTGCCAGTCGAGTGAGTTGTCGTCCAACACGTGCCCGGCCACGAAGGTCACACTTTGCGAGAGTTTGCGATGCGTCAGCGGGATGTTGGCTGCAGCCGCGGCGCCCAGCGCGGCGGTGATACCCGGAACGACCACGCAGGGGATGCCATGCGCTGCAAGCACCTCGGCTTCCTCGCCCCCGCGGCCGAAGATGTAGGGATCGCCGCCTTTCAGGCGCGCGACGCGCAATCCTTTGCGCGCATAGGACACCAGCAGCGCGTTGATGCGCTCTTGCGCGGTGTGATTACCCGCTTCCTTGCCGACAAAGATCCGTTCCGCATCGCGCCGCGCGCGCTCCAACACCGCCTCAGGCACGAGCCGGTCATAGAGAATCACATCGGCCTGTTGCAGAAGTTGCACGGCACGCAGCGTAAGCAGGTCCGGGTCTCCCGGACCTGCGCCGATCAGATAACACTCGCCCAACGCACGCCCACCTGTGGCGGCGGAGCGCGTCAGTTGCGAGGTGCGCAGCTCGCGCTGAAACGCGGCATCGGCTGCGACCTCGTCACCGCCAAGCACCCGTGTCGCCACCAGTCCACTGACCACACGCTCCCAGAAAGGCCGGCGTGCCGCCGCGGGCAAAACCTGTTGAACGACCTCGCGCCGTGCTCCCATGAAGCGCGCGAGAATTCCAAGCCTGTCGGGTAGCAATGCCTCGAGCCGCTCGCGGATGCTGCGGGCGAGCACCGGGGCTTGCCCGCCGGAGCTCACGGCGACGATGAGGGGAGAGCGATCGATGATTGCGGGAAAAATGAAACTCGAGGCATCCGGATCGTCGACTACATTGACCGGGATGCTGCGCGCCCGCGCGGCCGCAGACACCTCGCGGTTGACCTCACGAATGCCGGTCGCCGCGACCACCACGGCCGCCCCATCGAGATGAGCAGCCTCGAACGGCGCGGCAATGTGCTGCAGCTCACCCCGAGCGCGCAGTTCGCACAGCTCGGGGAGCAGTTCGGGTGCCACGATCGTGAGCTGTGCGCCGCTCCGCCGCAGCAGCTCGATCTTGCGGGCGGCCACCCGGCCCCCGCCCACCACTACAGCCGGCCGGGACTGTAAGCGCAGAAAAACCGGAAAATAGTCCATACCGGGCCGGAGGCCGTTCAGGCCTGGGCGCTCATCTGGCGAGCTTTGGGATGAAGACCGCATTCACGAGACTCGGGTTGTTCCCACCACCAGCGACCGGCGCGCCGGCTTTCGCCCGGCTGTATCGCCCGTGTGCAGGGTGAGCAGCCGATGCTGGGAAACTGACGATCGTGCAGTCGATTGTACGGCAGCTGGCGCGCGCGGATGTACTGCCACACCTGTTCCTCTTGCCACTCGAGCAGCGGACTGACTTTATACAGTCGGTACTCCTCGTCCCACTCGAGCGGCCGCGCCTGCGCGCGGGTGGCTGACTGCTCGCGGCGTACCCCTGTAACCCACGCACTGTAACCCGCAACCGCGCGTTTGAAAGGCTCGACCTTGCGGATCCGGCAGCAGGCGAGGCGGGCATCCAGGCTGTGATAGAAGCCATTGATGCCCTGGCCCGAGACGAGCGCCTCCAGCTGTGCCGCATCCGGATGCACCACGCGCACGCGGTGCCGATAGCGGCGCTGCAGCTTCTCCAGCAACTCGTGCGTCTCTTCGTGCAGCCGTCCAGTATCGATGCTGAAGATCTCGATGCCAGGAACGTAGCTGCAGATGATGTCGGTTAGCACGATCGCCTCGGCACCGAGGCTGTTCGAATACACGACGCGACCGAAACGCTCGAGCGCGCCGGCGAGCTGCTGCCGCACCCCGCGCACGCGTTGTTCCAGCTCCAGTGAAGGTACGGCTCCCATGGTCCAAACGACTATAGGGCGGGGGGGCGGGTCACAGAACGAAGCAATGCTTCTGAAGCACTCCGCTGTGGTTATAAACGGGTTACGCCCGCATCACAGGCCGGTTGCCTGAGCCGGCGTGCCTCCGCAGCGCTTACCCGCAGCGCTTACCCGCAGCGCGCAAGGTTGCGCTAGGCTTGCAGCATGAAACTGCATCAGCTCCGTTACCTGGCTGCCGTGGCGCAGAGCGGTTTGAATATCACGGCCGCCGCACTGAAGCTGCACACCTCGCAGCCGGGCGTCAGTAAGCAGATCAAGCTGCTGGAGGATGAGCTCGGCTTTCAGATCTTCGTACGCGAGGGGCGGAATCTCACCCGCATCACGCCCGTGGGTCAGCAGGTCATCGAGCGAGCGCTGCGCATCCTGCAGGAGGCGCAGAGCATCAAGGATCTATCCACGGAACTGCGGGATGAGGGGCGCGGGAGTCTGTCCATAGGTACCACACACACACAGGCGCGTTATGTTCTCCCGGATGTGATCCGGGAGTTTCGCGGCCGCTATCCCAATGTGCGGCTCAACCTGCACCAGGGCACCTCCGAGCAGATCGCCGAGATGGTCACCCACGATCGCATCGACTGCGCGATCGCCACCGGCTCACATCAGCTGTTCAACGATCTGACTCTGTTGCCGTGTTATCGCTGGCATCGGACGGTGGTGGTGCCGCGCGAGCATCCGCTCGCCAGCGCCGGCCGGCTGACGCTGAAGAACCTGGCCGCCTTCCCCATCATCACCTACACATTCAGTTTTGCAGGTCCCTCATCGCTGCAGGATGCCTTTGCACGCAGCGGCCTGACACCCAATGTGGCGATCACCGCGCGCGATGCGGACGTCATCAAGACCTATGTCCGACTCGGCTTGGGAGTGGGCATCGTTGCGCACATGGCCATCGATGATGATGACAGGGATCTGAAGGCCATCGAGGCTTCGCATCTGTTTCCGGCGCACGTGACCTGGCTCGGCTTCCGGCGCGGTACCCTGTTACGTCGCTACATGTACGAGTTCGCACAACTGCTCGCGCCACACCTCGACCGCCGTCTCGTGGATCGTGCGCACCGCGCAACCTCGCCTGAGGAGGTCGCCGCCATGTTCGAAGGGATCACGTTGCCGGAGCGTTAGGGGGTCAAATGGGTCAAATACGCGATGGGCTAACAGGCGCCGCGGGTTGGGAGCCGGCGCGGGGGTCGGAGTGAGCGTTGCCAGCCCCGGGCTCCCGGCACTGCGCTCATTGCTGTTTGTGCCCGGCGACAGCGAGCGCAAGCAACAGAAGGCGCTCACCAGCGCGGCCGATGCGCTGATTCTCGACCTCGAAGACTCGGTCGCGGCAGAGGAGCGCGCCGGCGCGCGCCAGCGCGTACGTGAGCTGCTGCAAGCCCGGCGGCAGCGTGACCGACAGCAGCTTTGGGTACGTGTGAATGCACTCTCCAGTGGTTTGCTGCTCGAGGATCTGGCCGCCATCATCAGCGGTGCACCCGATGGCGTGGTGCTGCCCAAGGCCGAGTCGCCCTCGCAGCTCGTAGAGCTGTGCCATTACCTTGCGGCGCTCGAAATGCGGGAAGGTTGCAAGCCATACGCGACTCGCGTGATTGTCATTGCGACCGAAACACCGCGCGCGCTACTGACGCTGCGGGATTATCCGCAGGTTCTGGCGGAGCATGCGCCGGCGCGCGAGCGGCTCGCCGGACTCACCTGGGGCGGCGAGGATCTGTCGGCGGCCATGGGCATCATGAACAAGATGGACCGCCATGGTTCGCTGACCTTCACCTTCCAGATGGCGCGCTCGCTCTGCGCCGTGGTCGCCAGCGCGCTCGGGGTCCAGGCGATCGACAGCATCTACGCGGATTTTCGTGACACCGAGGGACTGCGGCGCGATGCCGAGAGTGCCCGCCGCGACGGCTTCACCGGCAAGCTGGCGATTCACCCGGCACAGCTCGAGACCCTTCACGCAGCCTTCGCGCCGGCAGCTGCGGAACTCGAGTGGGCGCGGAAAGTGATCGCCGCTTTCGCCCAGTCGAGCCGCGCCGGTGTCGTAAGTCTCGATGGACAGATGCTCGACCGGCCGCATCTGCTGCAGGCAGAAAGGATCCTGGGGCAGGCAGCAGCTGCTCAGGGCGGCTGATCGGGTTCACGCCCGCCGCCCAGTGTCAGCAAATCCTCCGGAGTATCCACATCGATGGCCGCACTGGCCATGGGAACGCGCACTACCCGATCGGGGTTGCGTTGCAGGAGTTGTCGCGCTCCCACATCGCCCCGCAGCGCGCCGAGCTCGGCAAACATGGAGCGCGGAAAGATCGCCGGAGCACCCACGGTGGCCTCATGAAATGCCGCGGCGATGAAATCCCCTTGCCGCTGCCAGGCGCTTCGCAGACGACGCAGGTCTTCGGTCGTCACCGCGGGTTGATCAGCCAGGCTGATCAGCACCGCGGTGCAACTAGCCGGCAGCCGCGCAACACCTGCCCGAATCGAGCTCGCCATTCCCTCGCGCCATTCGCGGTTGACGATGACCGTCGCTGGGGTATGGCGTAGGAGGGGCGCCAGCTCAGCGGCCTGCGCACCCAACACGACGATGACGCTGCTGCCTGCAATATCGACGGCGCGGGCTACTGCGTTGTGCAACATCGGGCGGCCCGCCACTCGCACGAGCTGCTTCAGCGAGCCAAATCGCGTGGCGGCGCCGGCAGCCAGCACGATGCCATGCAGCCCATCGAGCAGTCCCTCACTCATCCCAGCTCCGTAGTCAGATAAGCAGGTCGCCTGTGTCTCAGGAGTTGGTATTGCTCGCGCTCGCGAACGATGCTGTCGGCATCCAGCCGTGCCACCGCCCGCCACTCCGCGATCGTAGCGCCGCGCTGCCGCGCAGCCTGGATTGCAGCCTGACGGGTCTGCAACTGTCGTTCAAGCAAAGCGGCAAAGCGCTGCCAATGAGTGGCAGCGGGAGCGCCGCTCAGGGGTGGGGCGCCGCTCACGGGTGGGGTGCCGCTCACGGGTGGGGTGCCGCTGACTGCTGGAGCGCCACTCGCTGGCTGCGCCGAGCGTAAGGCTTGCGTCAGCTCGGGGTCGGGATCGCCGGGATCGCGTTCCCCCTGGAGGCGCTCCACGGCGAAAGCCAGATATTCCAGGCCGGCGCGCAGGAATTCCTCGCTGCCACGGCCGGGCTTCTGTAGGACCTCGCTACAGGCGCACATGACGGCGCTGAAATGGCGCATTTCGGTCTCGAGCTGTCCGCGCAGCAGCTCAAGCTCATTCATGCTCGGGAGCCTGCGCTCGGCAGAGGCAGCGGCAGAGTCAGTGGCCGGGTATCCTCGCGTGCCGTCCCCCGGATCTCGTACAGAAAGCCCTGGATCTGTGCAGCGATGGCCAGAGCCACCTCTTCAGGCGAGCGACCGCCGAGTGGCAGTCCGACCGGTGCGCGCAGGCGCCCGCGCAATCTGTCGCCTTCGGGCCCCAGCGCGCTCAGCAGCCGCTCGCGCCGCACCGCAGGCCCGAGCAGCCCCACATAGCCTATCGAGGTACCGGCCAGCGCCCGCAGATAAGCGAGATCGGACTCAAAGTGATGGCTCATGATGACCGCCGCCTCGAACCGCGCAGGATCGACATGCTGCAGAATCTCATCCGGGGGAGCGAGCACGACGCGGTCGGCCGCTGGAAAGTGGGCGGCCTGAGCATATACCGGCCGATGGTCCGCGAGCGTCACTCGCCAGTGAAGCCGGGCGGCGAACTCGACCAGGGGCGCCGCATCCGGGCCTGCGCCCAGTAGCAGCAGTTGCGGCGGCAACGTCAGGGGCAAGGCAAACACCGACCACGGCGCGCCCGTGCGCTCCCGGTCGTCCGCAGAAAACCAGCCCGGCCGGCCGGATGCTTCTGCCGTGCCGAGTGCGGCCAGGGCGTTGCGCAGCGCGCTCAGTGCTTCGGGCGCCGGGGCGTCTCCGCCAGGCAGCTGGGCACGTCCATCGGGCAGCAGCAGAGTGCCTTCGGGCAGATCCGGCCGCGCGGAGGACGACACGATGCCCACGGCTGTTCGCTGCCGGCTCAGGAACTCCTGGCACAGGTGCCCTAGCGGCTGCCAGTGCTCGATGGGCCCAACCCGCAGCAGCAGGATGCGCATCGCTCCCTCGCAGCCCAGTCCCAGCCCCCAGATCAGATCGTCGCCCCCGCGGGTATCGTAGGTCAGGAGCCGCGCGCGGCCCGAAGCGATCACCTCGCGAGCATGTTGGCCGAGATCGCCTTCCACGCAGCCGCCGGACAGCAGGCCCGCATACTCTCCGTTGGAAGCGACCAGGATGAGGGCGCCCGCTTTGCGGTAGGTCGAACCAGACGTGTGTGTCAGGATGCCCAGCGCGACAGGGCGATCTGCCGCGCGCTCACGTTTGAACAGCGGCAGAAGAGGGTCGAGAAGAGATTCCACAGGCGGCCATTATGCCACCTTCGAACTTCAGGCCGATTCGGGCCGTGCCACGCACCTCAGAACTCTGTCATTGCGTGCGCCCGGGCGCGTCAGTACAGTCGCACGGCCTTTGATATCAGTAACCTGGCCCAGCGGGCTCGCGTGATCAATTGAAGATGGATAAGACCGAACGTTGGGTTCTGCACAAGTTCGGAGGGTCGAGCGTCGCCGACGCGGACTGCTTCCGGCGCGTGGCGAGCATCCTGGACGCCCAACCGGGCCCGCGCCTGGGTGTCGTGCTGTCAGCCTGCCGGGGAGTGACGGATGCGTTGCTGAAGCTGGTGGCATTGGCGGAGGCCCAGGACGATGGCTATCTGCGCGAGATCGCCGCGCTGCGCGCACGCCACGCGGAGATCGCCGAGTCGCTCCTCAGGGCCGAACCGGCTCGGCTTTATCTAGCCGCCTTCGACCGGGATTGTCATGACCTCGAGGGTATCCTGCACACGGTCAAACTGACTCGTGCCGCCGCCTCGAACGTGAGCGATCTGATCGCAGGGTACGGTGAGATCTGGTCTACCCGCCTGTTCCATCAGTTCATGCAGGAGCGCCAGGGCCGGCGCGGACCTTTCCAATGGGTCGATGCCCGCAAGGTCGTCATCGTCGAATGGGGACCCCTGGGGCCGGCCATCCAGTGGCAGGAATCGCGCACGCGTCTGGGCGCGCTGGTACCCGCGAAGTACAGCGGTACGCTCATCATCACCGGTTTCATCGCAGCCGATAAGCGCGGCGTACAGACCACGCTCGGCCGCAATGGCAGCGATTACTCCGCCTCCATCTTCGGTGCACTTCTGGAGGCACGCGAAATCCACATCTGGACCGATGTGGACGGCGTGCTGTCTGCGGACCCGCGCCGGGTGCCCGATGCCACGGTGATCGACTCGCTCTCCTATAACGAGGCGATGGAGCTGGCGTACTTCGGGGCCAAGGTCATCCATCCCCAGACGATGGCGCCGGCCATCGGCAGCGAGATACCGATCTGGATCCGCAATACCTTCGCGGCCGAAAAGCCCGGCACCCTGATCTGCGCCCGGCCGCAGTCCAGCCTGCCGGTCAAGGGCATCACCAGCATCGAGCAGGTGGCCCTGATCAATCTGGAAGGCGCCGGCATGATCGGGGTGCCCGGTACCGCGCACCGCCTGTTCGGCGCGCTGCGCGAAGAGGGCATCTCGGTGATCCTGATCTCCCAGGGAAGCTCCGAGCATTCGATCTGCTGCGCCATTCCGCAGGCACAGGCCGAGCGCGCTGCCACCATCGTGCGCCGGGCCTTCGAGCGCGAGCTCAAGGAAGGCCAGATCCAGAACGTCGATATCGACCCGCAGCTCGCGATTCTTGCGGTGGTCGGAGATGGCATGGCCGGCAAACCGGGCATTGCCGCGAAAGTGTTCAACTCCCTCGGCGCAAGCGCGGTGAACGTCCGCGCCATTGCCCAGGGCGCCTCCGAGCGCAACATCTCGGTGGTAGTGGAAGGCAAGCTGGCGACCCGCGCGCTGCGTGCGGTGCATGCGGGTCTGTACCTGTCGCCGCACACCATCTCGATCGGCGTAATTGGCCCCGGTACGGTTGGCAGGGTGCTGCTCGATCAGCTGGCCTCGCAAAGTGCCCGACTGCGCGAGCAGTTCAAACTCGACCTGCGCGTACGCGGCATTGCCAGCTCAGGGCACATGGTGCTCTCGGACAGCGGCGTTGATCTGGCCCGCTGGCGTGAGCTACTGCAGGAGAGTCAGCAGGCGACCGATACCGAGCGCTTCATGCAGCACATTCGCGTCGACTACCTGCCGCATACGGTGCTCATCGACTGCACTGCCAGCGGCGAGGTGGCGAAGTGCTACCCACAGTGGCTGCGCGCTGGCATCCACATCGTGACGCCCAACAAGCGCGCCAACAGCGCAGATCTTGCCTTTTATCGATCATTGCATGCGGCGCGACGCAGTGGCGGCTCTCACTACCTTTACGAGACCACCGTCGGCGCAGGACTGCCGGTGGTGCAGACGCTGCGTGACCTGCGTGAAACGGGGGACGAGATTCGCAGCGTAGAGGGGATCTTCTCCGGAACCCTGGCATACCTTTTCAACACCTATGATGGTCGCACACCGTTTTCGCAGATCGTGCGCGATGCGCGGCAGCGCGGCTACACCGAGCCCGATCCGCGCGATGACCTCTCCGGAATGGACGTCGCCCGCAAGCTCATCATCCTCGGGCGCGAGATGGGGCTCGAGCTGGAGTTGGCCGATGTCAAAGTGGAAAGCCTGATTCCACCGGGACTGGAGAGCGGCTCGATCGAGGAGTTCATGGGACGCCTGCCGCAGCATGATGCGGTCATGAGCGCGCGACTGAAGAGCGCACGCGAGCGCGGCCAGGTATTACGTTACGTCGGGCGGCTAACCGCCGATGGCACGGCGACCGTGGGCGTGGTCGAGCTCGGCAGCCGGCATGCCTTTGCCAACATCGCGCTCACCGACAACGTGGTGCGCTTTGTCACCCGCCGGTACTGCAACAATCCGCTCATCGTGCAGGGACCCGGGGCAGGCCCGGAAGTCACTGCCGGCGGCATTTTCGCGGATCTGCTGCGGCTGTCTGCCTACCTTGGAGCGCGTTTGTGAGCCGCGGCTCCTCAGCCTCTGACGATGCAGCCGTGCAGCAGGCGACCGCTTTCGCGCCAGCCTCGGTGGGCAACGTCGCGATCGGCTTTGACATCCTCGGATTCGCCATCGATGCGCTCGGCGATCGCGTCACCGTGGCGCGCGTGCCGGGTTCAGGCGTGGTCATCAGGCGCATCAGCGGCGTTGCCGGGGAGCTGCCGACCGATCCGAAGCACAACACGGCCGGTCAGGCGCTGCTCGCCATGCAGCAGATGCTGCAGCTGGATTGCGGTTTCGCCATGGAGATCGACAAGGGGATTCCCCTGGGCTCAGGTCTGGGCGGCTCGGCCGCCTCGGCGGTGGCGGCTGTCGTGGCCGCCAACGCGTTGTTGCCGCAGCCGTGCAGTCAACTCGAGCTGCTGAAATTCGCGATGCAGGGCGAGGCGGTGGCCAGCGGCTCGCTGCATGTTGATAATATCGCCCCGTCGTTGTTCGGCGGGCTGGTGCTCACGGTGGGAATCGATCATCCGCGAGTCAAACAGATCCCGGTGCCACCGGAGGTGCGCGCGGTGATCCTGCACCCGCATATGTTCCTGTCGACCAGACAAGCGCGCGCCATACTGCGCCAGACGGTGCAGATGTCGGACTTCGTCTGGCAGACGGCGAACCTCGCCGGATTCATCTCCGGCTGTTATACCAACGATCTGGACATGATCCGCGCCTCCCTCGAGGACGTCGTCATCGAACCGCAGCGTCAGGCGCTCATCCCAGGCTTCCAGCAGGTGCGCCAGGCGGCCATAGAGGCCGGCGCGCTCGGCTGCTCGATTTCCGGCGCCGGGCCGACCCTGTTCGCCTGGGCACGGCTGCCGCATGCACCCGGCGTGCGCGATGCGATGCGCCAGCAGTTCGCCAATCGCGGCATCGAAGTCGATGAATGGATCGTGCCGATCGAGAATAACGGCGCGCGGGTGATCGCGTGAGCTCCGTACCCGTCACGGCCCAGACGCCGGCGCTGCGCTACCACAGCACGCGTGACCCGCAGGCGCGCGTGCCCTTCTCGCAGGCGCTGCTGCAGGGCCTGGCTCCCGATGGCGGATTGTACGTGCCCACCTGCTGGCCAAAGCTCAGCCCACGGGAGTTCACCGGCGCCACCCGGCTGACCGACTTCGCTCGCAAGTTGCTGACACCGTTCCTGGGGGATGATCCGCTGCTGGCTGAACTGCAGCCGATCGTCACCGAGGCATTCAACTTTCCGGCGCCTCTGGTCGAGCTGGAGGCCAATGGCGCGCTGTCAGTGCTCGAGCTGTTTCATGGACCGACTGCGGCATTCAAGGATTTCGGGGCGCGATTTCTGGCGGCGAGTTTTGCCCGGCTGCGCGCCACCGCGACCACTCCGCTGCTGATCCTGGTTGCCACCTCCGGCGACACGGGGGGTGCGGTGGCCGCGGCGTTTCATCGCCGACCCGGAGTCAGAGTTGGCGTCCTGTTCCCCAAAGGGCTCGTCTCACCGATCCAGCAGAGGCAGCTCACCTGTTGGGGGGACAACGTTCAATCGTGCGCGGTGCGCGGCACCTTCGATGACTGTCAGCGTCTGGTGAAGCAGGCCTTCCTGGATGCGCGCTGGCGACGCGAGAGCGAGCTCTCCTCGGCCAACAGTATCAACCTGGGACGACTGCTGCCCCAGGCCGTCTACTATGCCGCCTCGAGTCTGCAGGTGTGGCAGCGCTATGGCGAGCCCGCCTCTTACGTGATCCCGAGCGGCAACCTGGGCAATGCGCTCGCCTGCATCTGGGCGCGGCGGGTGGGCCTGCCGATCGACCGCATCGTGCTCGCGCACAACGCCAACCGTACGGTGCCTGAGTTTCTGCAGAGTGGCTCGTGGCAGCCCCGTGCCAGCATTGCAACTCTCGCCTCGGCCATGGATGTCGGGGAGCCCAGCAACATGGAGCGGCTGCGCGCGCTCTTCCCGCAGCTCAGCGAGCTGCGCACGGCAGTCAGTGCGGATAGCGTGGATGATGAGCATATCCGGGCGCGTATCCGCAGCGGCTTTTCGCAGTACGGGCAGATCTGGTGCCCGCATACCGCCACCGGTGCCGAGGTGTTCTCGCGGCTGCGCATGCAGGGTCTCATCCGCGACGGGCATTGGATCCTGGTAGCCACCGCGCACGCGGCCAAATTCGCGGAGATCGTCGAGCCGCTCATCGGACAGCCGGTCGCGGTGCCCGAGTCGCTGGCGGCACTGCTGGCACGGCAGACTCAGTGCATCGAGATCGAGCCGCAGCTCGGTGCGTTGCGCAGCGCTCTGCGCGGGAGAGAGTAGTGGAGGAGCTCGAGAAGCTGTCACCGACCGCGTGGGCACTGATTGCTGCCGCCGCGGTGTTTGGTTTCCTCGCCGCCTGGCTGTGGCGCTGGTATCGCCAGTACCGCCTGCGGGCCGCGCTGCGCACCGCGGTGACCGCAGCCGGATCGGACCATCTGGTCGACATGCTCGTGCCCGATGGCATGGGCGGCGGATTCCATGTTGATTTCCTGCTGCTCACAACCCGCGGCATCCTGGTGATCGATCTGCGCGACGTCCAGGGCAACATCTTCGGCGGCGACCAGATGGCCGACTGGACGGTGATGGACGGCCCGCGGCGCACGACTTTCACGAACCCGCAGAGCGCGCTGTACGATCGCATCGCGGCGGTACGCGCAGTCGCGGGCGATGTGCCGGTGGAGGGCCGCATCGTCTTCACCCGGCGAGGCAAGTTCCCGAAGGGCCTGCCGAAATACACCCTGATGGTGGATTCTCTCAGCGCCGAGTTTCCGAGTGTCGAGCAGGCGAGTGCCTCGGCGTTGGCGCAGTTCAACGAAGGCTGGGCAAAACTGAAGACCGCGGTGACGCCGAGCTACATGGCAAACATGCGCTGAGCGCGTCTATTCGCCCGGGGTGCTGCTGCGCGCGTGATCCGACAGCACCATGGCGACGCACACCGTCAGCTGCCTGGCGTAATCCAGATGCAGGAATTCATTGGGTCCGTGCGCATTTGCGTGCGGGCCCAGCACTCCGGTGACCATGAACTGCGTGTTGGGAAAGCGGGCGCCCAGCATGCCCATGAAGGGAATCGAGCCCCCGCCGCCCAGGTACATGGCATCGCGCCCATACACCGCGCGGGAGGCGCGCTGCAGCGATTGCTCGAGCCAAGGTGCCAGCGACGGCGCATTCCACCCGGGCGCGCACGAGAGATCGTCGAAGCTGATTGCGGCGCCATAGGGCGGATCACGCAGCAGCGTTTCCTTGACCGCGTGCGCGGCGCGCTGCGGGTCGGTGGTGGGTGCAAGTCGCATGGACAGGTGCAGCGTGACTTCGGGCAGCAGCACGTTACCAGCGGACTCGATCGGCGGTAGCCCGTCGGCACCGGTGATCGCGAGCGTGGGACGCCAGGTGTTGTTGACCAGCAACTCCGCGGGGTCGTTGGAAAGGGCACCGGCCCCCGTCACGAAAGGAATTTTGCCGGCAACGGCGCTGCCCAACACCTGGGCGGCCGCCGTGATCTGGGCGCGCCGGTCGCGCGGGATGGTGACGTGCAGCTCTTCGAGCAGAATGTCCCCCGTCACGGGGTTCTCCAGACGTGCGATGAGCTGGCCGAGGATTCGCACGGGCGTGGGAGCGATGCCCGTCGCCATACCGGAATGCACTCCCTCGCTCAGCACACGCACGCGTAGATTTCCGGAGACATAGCCGCGCAATGAGGTCGTACTCCAGAGCTGCTCGTAGTTGGCGCACTCCGCATCCAGGCAGATCACCAGCGAGGGCTCGGGAATCGCTTCACCCAGCGCTTCCAGATGCGCGGGCAGATCCACGCTGCCACTTTCCTCGCAGGCCTCGATCAGCACCACGCAGCGGGCAAGGGGTTGCCCCTGCGCTTTGAGCGCAGCGATGGCGGCGAGCGAGCTGAACACGGCGTAGCCATCGTCCGCAGCGCCGCGGCCGTAAAGCTTGCCGTCGCGTATCACGGGCTGCCATGGCCCGAGACCCGGCAGCCAGCCGGTGAATTCCGGTTGTTTGTCGAGATGCCCATACAGGAGCACCGCGCCCGGCAGCTCGCCGGGTATATCCACCAACAAGACGGGGGTGCGCCCGGGCAGGCGTTGGATCTCGACCCGGGCAGCGGGGAGCGGCTGCTGCCGGCACCAGCTCGCCAGCAGCTGCACCGCCTGCTCCATGTGCCCATGGCGCTCCCAGTCCACATCGAAGTCGGGCGATTTATTGGGAATGCGCACGTAGCGTTGCAGCTCCGGCAGGATGGAGTCGCGCCAATTGGCGGCGATGTCGCTGTGCAGGCGCTCAGTTTGCATAGGTCCTCGCAGGATACCCTGATCAGGTTGGCACCAGGGCAGGGGTGGGCAGCTGAAAAAACGCCCGCGCCGCCGCCGTGCTGCTGGCGGCGATGCTGGCCAGTGATTCATTACGTGCTCGCGCCACCGTGGCTGCGATGTGAGCCAGCCAGGCTGGCTCGTTGCGTCGCGAAGTCGGTCGGGGCTGCACGTTCCGTGGCAGCAGGTACGGCGCATCCGTTTCCAGCAGCAACCGTCCCGCAGGAATCTCCGGCAGCAACGGCAACAGATGCTGGCCCCGCCGCTCATCGCAGATCCATCCGGTGATGCCGATGGCGAGTCCCAGCTCCAGGTAGTCATGCAGTTGCTCCTGCGTGCCGGTGAAGCAATGGGCCACGGCATCGCGCAGCTGGCCGCGAAACTCCCGCACCATGGCGCTGAAGTCCGCGTGCGCATCGCGCTGATGCAGGAACACCGGCTTCTGCAGCTGCGCCGCGAGCTGCAGCTGACGTTGAAAAGCAAGCCGCTGTGCCGACGGCGGGGAAAAATTGCGGAAGTAGTCCAACCCGCACTCGCCGATGGCCACGACCTCGGTCCGCTGACCGAGCTCGCGCAGCTGCTCCTCCAGTGGCGCATCGAGCTGGGCGGCATGGTGCGGGTGCAGGCCGGCAGTGGCAAACAGCCGGCCCGGATGAGCCTGCGCAAGTCCAATGGCCTGTTGGCTGGAGTGCGCGTCCGATCCGGTGACGACCATCTGCACGACACCGGCCCCGGCAGCGCGCGCCATGACGGCCTCGCGGTCGGCATCGAAGCTGTCATGCGTGAGATTGACGCCGATGTCGATGAGCGCTGGGGGACCTGCCGCAGCGACGGCGATGGTGCCGCTGCCGCCTGTGATATCTTTGAGCATGCGCGCATGATTCTACAGGCGCATCAACATCCGATGGACAGCTATCACAAGGTCCGTGAGCTCTCGCGCTGTGCGCGCTGCGGCATCGGTGAGGTGCCTGTGGCAGCGGCTGCTTCACGGCGGAGGCCCCGCGCGCGTCGCATCTCCGGCTGGCTGGCCATCTGCGTTGCGATCAGCTGCGGAGGTTGGCGCGCTACCGCGCTGGCGGCTACCGAGTTCAACTGGCTCGACATCGAGAGTCGCATTCAGTATGCCTACTACACCCAGGACACGCGCGCGCTGCAGAGAGAGGCGGCGCTGCTCGCGGCCGCGGAGGGCGGCGGTCGTGACAGGAACTACTATAACGGGCTGGCTAACTATCGGCTCACGCAGCTCAGCGGTACGCGCGAGCGCGCGGCCGCCAGGCAGGCGGCACAGCAGTGTGTCACGAGCCTTGATCAGGTGTTGAAAGCACAGCGGGATGACCCTGACGCGCTGGCATTGCATGCCGCGTGTCTCGAGTGCTTGGCTGGACTTGAGGCCTGGCGGGCACCGCTCGCCGCAACGCGCAGTGGTGCGGAGGGTGAGCGGGCCAAACAGCTCGCGCCCCACAATCCCCGCGCGCTGCTGCTCTCAGCAGTCGCCGATTATGAGCACGCCAAGCCGGGCACGCCTGCCCGCGACGAGGCTCTGAATGGCCTCAGGCGCGCGGCATCAGCGTTCGAGGAGGAACGACAGCAGCCCGAGCACACCCCGGGTTGGGGTGCAGCCGAGGTGTACGTGTACCTTGCCCGCGGCTACTTCGAGAAAGGTGCCGCGCTGCAGGCGCGCGATGCGCTGGAGCGGGCACTGCTGCTGGCCCCGGAATATCTCGAAGCGCGGCAGCTGATGTCGAAACTCACCTCCTGAGAGTGCGCGAGGAGCACGTGTCCGAGCAGGGCGATAAAGTCAGGCTGCTGAGCCAGCTGCGCATCGATCGCGAGCACCGCGACCCGCAAGGTGTCGCAACACCAACTCGGCCGCGCTGGGTGGGCGGTGCGCTGCTGCTGCTCGTGGTACTTCTCGGCGCCGCCTGGGCTTACTTTCACTTCGCACGACGCCCGCTGGAGGTCCACGTGGCGAGTGCCCAAGCCGTGGGTCCGAGCGCCGCCAGCAGCTCCGTGCTCGATGCCACCGGGTATGTGACCGCACAGCGCCGCGCTACCGTGTCAGCGCAGATCACCGGCACTCTCATCGCGGTGCTCATCGAGGAGGGTGATCACGTCAAGGAAGGCCAGGTGCTGGCCCGCCTCGAGGATACCTCGCAGCGTGCGGCCCTGGCGCAGGCACAGGCCGAACTACACGCCGCTCAGGCGCTGCTGACGCAGTACGAGACCCAGCTCGCGCAGAGCCGGCGGGATGAGAAGCGGGCTGAGGATCTGCTCGACCGCAGGCTCGTGTCGCCGCAGGCCGTTGAGCAGGCCACGACGCTCGTGGACACTCAGGTCGCACAAGTCGAAGGCCAACGCCGGCAGATCGAAGTGGGCGCCGCCAATGTGCGCTCAGCGCAGGTGCAGCTGGAATACTGCACCGTGCATGCACCCTTCACCGGCGTGGTCATTGCGAAGGCGGCACAGGTGGGGGAGATCGTCTCACCGTTCTCCGCGGGCGGCGGGTTCACCCGTACCGGTATCGGCACGCTGGTCGATATGGAATCGCTGGAGGTCGAAGTGGACGTCAACGAGGCCTACATAAATAGGGTGCAGCCCCAGCAGCGGGTGGAATCGATACTGAATGCCTACCCGGAGTGGCGTATTCCGTCACATGTCATCGCTATCATTCCGACCGCAGATCGTGCCAAGGCGACCGTGAAAGTGCGCATCGGCCTGGACCAGAAGGATGCGCGGATTGTGCCGGACATGGGCGTGCGGGTGTCCTTCCTGGAAGCGCAGCAGCCGGTAAGACAGGACTCCGCCAGCCACGCTGTCATCGTGCCACCCGGCGTGCTGCTGAAGGACGGTGGGCACGATGTCTTGTTCGTGGTTAAAGACAACACCGCGCAGCGTCGCACGGTCACCGCCGGTGGGGCGCTGACATCCGGACAGCAGGTGCTTTCAGGCCTCGCAGCCGGGGAAGTGGTGATCGTGAATCCGCCCGCAACGTTGACGGACGGTGCGCGCATCAGAGCAGGGGAATGACATGAGCGAGTCTATGGTGGCGGTTCGCAGCCTGACCAAGATCTACGAGCGCGGCAAGCAGAAGGTCGAGGTGCTGCACGGATTGACCCTCGATATTCCGCAGGGCGACTTCGTGGCACTCATGGGCCCCTCCGGGTCAGGCAAGACCACCCTGCTCAATCTCATCGGTGGCCTGGATCAGCCGACCGCCGGCGAGATCAGCGTGGGCGGTGTGCGCATCGACCAGCTCTCGAGCGGGCAGCTCGCGCGCTGGCGGGCCAATCACGTCGGCTTTGTCTTCCAGTTCTATAACCTCATGCCGGTGCTCACCGCCGAGGCGAACGTGGAGCTGCCGCTGCTGCTGACGAAGCTGTCCGCCGCGCAGCGCCGCAAGAATGTGGCGGTGGCGCTCGAGGTGGTCGGTCTCGCCGACCGCGCCCGTCACAAACCCAAGGAGCTCTCCGGCGGTCAGGAGCAGCGCGTCGCGATCGCGCGCGCACTCGTGTCGGATCCGCAGCTGCTGGTCTGCGATGAGCCTACCGGAGACCTGGATCGCAAAACCGCCGACGAGATTCTCGGCCTGCTGCAGGTGTTGAATCGCGAACACGGCAAGACCATCGTCATGGTCACTCACGATCCCAAGGCGGCGGAGTTCGCCAACCGCACGCTGCACCTGGAGAAGGGCCAGCTGCTCGAGCAGGCTGCCTGACACGCCCATGACCCGGACCGGTTTCGTCATCGCAAACCTGTTCCGCCGCAAGACGCGCACGGTGCTGACGCTGCTCTCGGTGATCATGGCGTTTCTGCTGTTCGGGCTGCTGCAGTCGCTCGACAGCGTCTTCAGTGCCGGCGCGGATTTCGTCGGCGCGACACGCCTGATCACCCAGGCGCGCGTGTCCTATACCCAGCCGCTGCCGATCGGCATCGTACCGAAGCTGGAGGCCGTTCCCGGCGTGGAGCGGGTGTCGTACTCGCAATGGTTCGGCGGAGTGTGGCAGGAGAACACACCGCTGTTCGTGTTTGCCGTGGACCCACAGCGCTACCACGAGACCTATCCGGAATTCGTCCTGCCCGAGGCGCAGTGGCAGGCGTTTGCCCGGACGCGCACCGGCATGATCGCCGGCCGGCAGGTGGCGGAGCAGTATCACTGGCGCATCGGCCAGAAGATTCCGATCAGCTCCAACATCTTCCCGCAGAAGGACGGCAGCAAGTCGTGGCAGTTCGATCTGGTCGGCATCTTCGACGGCAAGGATGACAGCTGGCAGCGCCGCACCAACCAGTCGCTCATCAACTTCGGCTACTTCGATGAGGCCAACCTGTTCTACCACGGGCGCGCCAATTTCTTCACGCTGAAGCTTACGGACAGCGCGCAGGCGCAGGCCGTCAGCAGAACGGTCGATGCCATGTTCGAGAACTCTCCGGATGAGACCAAGACTCAGACCGAGAAGGATTTCAACATCAGCTTCCTCAAGCAGATCGGCGATATCGGCCTGATCGTGCGCTGGATTCTGTTCGCCGTGTTCTTCACGCTGCTGCTGGTCGTAGGTAACACCATGGCGCAGAGCGTGCGCGAGCGCGTGCCAGAGCTCGCGGTGTTGAAGACCCTGGGTTTCAGCGATCGCAGTGTGCTGTGGTTCGTGCTGGCCGAGGCTCTGGCGCTGTGTCTCATCGGGGGGCTGGTGGGCCTCACGCTCGCGAGCATCCTCGGCGCGTTCGTGGAGCAGGCGAGCGGCGGCCAGTTCCAGCTGCGCGCCACTCCGTGGGTATGGATGATCGGTGTGGTGTCGATTCTGCTTATGAGCCTCGCCGTCGGACTGTTGCCGGGATTGCGAGCGCAGCGGCTGCGCATCGTCGATGCGCTGGCGGGCCGCTGAGGGCGCCCCTGCATGGTGACTCGGGCTATCAGGGCGCCTGCCGCATGTTGAATCAGGCTACTGCCATCACCGCGATCAGCCTGCGCAGCATCCCGCAGCGCTGGGCGATCTCACTCGTCATCGTCATCGGTCTTGCCGGCGTCGTGGCCGTGTTCACCGCGCTGCTGGCCATGGCGGCGGGTTTTCAGAAGACGCTGGAGGCCACCGGGCGCACGGATGAAGCGATCGTGCTGCGCGGTGGCTCGGACGTGGAGCTCAACTCGGGGCTGGAGCGCGAGGCGACTGATCTGATCAAGCAGGCGCGGGGTATTCGTACGGGTCGGGACGGCAGGCCGCTCGCCTCCGCGGAGATGATGGTGATCGCCGAGCTGATCCGTCGCGATGATGTGAAAAGCGGCGCCAACATCACCCTGCGAGGCATCGAGCCGCAGGGCTTCGAGCTGCGACCTCAGGTACGGATCGTCGCGGGACGTCGCTTTGCGAGCGGAGTGCGGGAACTCATCGTCGGCCGGGGTGTGCAGCAGCAGTTCAAGGGCGCAGAACTCGGCCAGGTGGTGCGCATGCGCGGCTCGGACTGGAGGGTCGTCGGCGTGTTCGAGTCAGGTGATGCCTATGAGAGCGAGCTGTGGGCAGATGTCAACGTGGCGCGCAGCACCTTCGGGCGCACGGGCTCGAGCTCGGTGCTGGTGGCGCTCGATGGACCGCAGGGCCTGCAGGCGCTCCAGGCCAGCGTGGCTGCCGAGCCGCGTCTCAGCGTAGATGTAAAAACTCAGCAGGACTACTTCAGCGCGCAGACGCGGCAGTTTCGCAAGACGATCGGGCTGCTCGCAGGCGTTGTGACCTTCATCATGGCGCTCGGGGCTACGTTCGCCTCGCTCAACAGCATGTATGCGGCAGTGGCGAGCCGCAGCAAGGAGATCGCGACGCTGCGCGCCATCGGCTTCGGCGGCACACCGGTCGTCGTGTCCGTCATGATCGAGGCCCTGCTGCTTGCGTTGCTCGGCGGACTACTCGGTGCGGTGCTCGCCTATCTGCTGTTCAACAATCTCTCCGTGTCCACGCTAGGTCAGAATTTCACCCAGGTGGTCTTCAGCTTCCGTGTGACACCGCAACTGGTGGGACGCGGCCTGGCCATCGCGCTCGTGATCGGCATGATCGGTGGACTTCTGCCGGCGCTGCGCGCGGCGCGCCTGCCGGTCACCACAAGTCTGCGCGAGTTGTAAGGCTGCGCGACTCGCAAGTCCTGCGCTGCGAGAGCCGGCTCGCCGTGGTGACTGCAGCGAGCACGGCGAGCAGCAGCCCGTCCAGTTTTCCGCCGCCACCGCCGCCCGTTCCTGCGCTGGCGCTGTTGCCGGTTGCCGTATCTTTTGTGCCGCCCGAGGAGCTGCTGGGGGCCGCTGGCTGACCATATGCGCTGAGCACGAGCTGCCCGGTTCCGGCCGGATCGAGAAAGGATTGCAGGGTGGCCTCCGCGGTGAGACTGGTCGTATCACTGTGGGAAGCCCATACCGCGGCGAGCGCCGTGTACTGCGCCGTGACGGTGTTGGCGGCGGGGGCAGCGGGTGCCGTGGCCGGGCAGAGGCCCGCACTGCCATCCCCATTCGGCAATACGGCCAGACTGGCGCTACCCACGACGCGGTTCTCCGGGTTGAACAGCGCGGAGCCCGACGCACCGCCGCCGCTGCTGCCGAGCTGGTTGACGAGCCCCCAGAAAGTGGACTGGTAGCCGACCTGCAGCTGCTGCCCGCTCAGATGCTGCAGCACCGGCTGACCGTACCAGCCGATGTATTGTTTGTCGTCTCCGAGCGCATGCGTCACGGAGTAGCCGCCAACGAAGGTGCCACCGGTAGCATCCCAGCCTGCATACGCGGCGTCGCCCGCCAGAGGAGGCGCGTCAAGGCGCAGCAGCCATGCGTCCTGTTGCTCAACCAGCGTCGTGGCTCCGGTCTGCGAGAGGGCGGTGCCATCATAGATCGAGCCGAGTGTGACTCCGCAGGTCGTTACCGCATCCCAGTAGACTGTCACCCGCGCCGCCGCCTCGGGATCGCCCCCGCCAAGTTTCCCGGTCTGACAGTGGCGTGCCGTGAGGATATATGGCGTTTTGTCGTTCCGGGTGTTGTTGAGGAGCGTGCCGGTGCACTGATACAGATCGGAGACCACCACTGCCATGGTCGCAGCGGCGGCGCCCGCGTTCTCAGGGGTGCTGAGGCAGGCATAGTTTTGCACGCAGCTGCCGGCACCCGTCTGACTCTGCGCATGCAGCCGCTGGTAGTAAGGATGGTCGGGGACGACGCCCCCGAGCGCGCGATAACCTGCCTGCCAGGACTCGATCTGCAGTTGCAGCCCGGCTGCATCCACCGTATCCAGCGTAAGGTCGATGCTCAGAGCATCGCCGAGCAGTGGACGCGTCCACAGACCGTCGCGCCCTATCTCGCGGGCAGTATAGGTGACCGCTGCCTGGCGGGTCGCTACAGTCAGGGTCGCGGAAGCCGGCAATCTCACCTGCGCAGCGTGCAGCGATAAGGAGATAGCCGATGGAATGCGTAGTGTGTAATGCCAGCGGGAGCGCCCCGCTACGTGCTCCCAGCTGCCCTGCGTGCGAACGGACACCGGGTGCGGGATGTTAACGGCGAACTGAGTGGGGTGTGCGGCGGCTGCGGCAATCAGCGGTTGCAGCTCGACTTGCAGCGTCTCGGACAGTCTGCTGTCTATGGCGGCAGACGCAGTCGCTGATCCGCAGGCCAGGGCCGCTGCCGCAAGCAGATGGCATGACAGCCGATAGCAAGAGGGGCCGAGGCCAGCCACACGGGTCGGTACAGCACGCACGCTTTGCAGCTCTGCTTGGTGTTGTTATTGTCGAGTGCAGCGGCGATGCCATCAGGCATCCCGGCAGGCAGAGGATATCGGCGTCCGCTCGGGGTCGCTACGGAGACTAACCCGCAGTCAGTGGAGGGGCTAACCCGCAGCGGTGAGTGCTTTGCATAACGCAGCTACGTCAGCTTCCTGGTGATCCCAGGCGGCGACCACGCGCGCATGGCCACTATCGGCTGCTCCCCAGTCGTAGAACTCGAAGCCCTGCGTGCGCAGGGCGGCCTTGCGTGCATCGCCGAGGTTCAGGAAGACCTCATTCGCCTCCACCGGATGCAATAGCGCGGCGCCTGCCGCCTTCCCGATGCGCTGCGCCATGGAGTTGGCATGGCGCGCATTGCGCAGCCACAGGCCGCTTTCGACATAAGCCAGCAGCTGCGCGGCGAGGAAGCGCGATTTGGACAGCAGGTGCCCGGCGCGTTTACGACGCAGCTCGAAATCACGCACCAGCTGCGGGTTGAAGAATATCGCGGCCTCGGCGGCGAGCGCGCCATTCTTGGTTGCTCCGAATGACAGCGCATCGATGCCAGCTCGCCAGGTGATATCCGCCGGCTCGCAGCCGAGAAAGGCCACCGCATTGGCGAAGCGCGCGCCATCCATGTGCACCGTAAGGCCCCGGGCATGCGCGAGCTCACATAGTGCCGCGACCTCCTCGGGCCGATAAACCGTGCCGAGCTCGCTGGCCTGTGTCAGCGAGAGTACGGCAGGTTGCACAGAGTGGACACTCGGCGGATGCGCATCGAGCGCCGCGCGCAGCACCGCGGGAGTCACCTTGCCGTGTTCACCGGCAAGCAGCATCAGCTGTGCACCCCCGGTGAAGAATGAAGGCGCGCCGCATTCGTCCACTGCAATGTGCCCCTCTTCATGCACGAAGATGGCGCCATAAGGGGGACTCAGGGCGGCAAGGATGAGCGAGTTGGCGGCGGTACCGGTCAGCACCGCGAAGGCGCGCGCCGGGGTGCTGAAGAACTCGCTGAACATCGGGTCCAGACGCTGCGTCCACGGATCATCGCCGTACGCAATGGCGACGCCGCGATTGGCTTCTGCAATGGCGGTGAGGATTTCCGGTGCGATGGTTGCGGTGTTGTCACTGTAGAAACGCACTCTGTTCTCCCATCAATCAAAGCGCCAGCGGAAGGACCAGGCGCCCAGCAGCAAAAACAGCAGGGTGGTCGCGCCGAGATAAAGCAAGTCACCCGCAACCTGCGCAATGTGTGCGCCATCCAGCATCACCGCCCGCGCGGCAGTGAGCAGGTGAGTGAGCGGCAGCAGTTCTGCGCACCACTGTACCCAGCGCGGTGAGCCTTCGAGCGAGAACCATACACCGGACAGCAGCATCATCGGCCAGCTGAGCAGGTTGAGCACACCGCCCACCAGCTCCTCGCTCGAGAAACGCGCCGCGATCGTGAGACCCAGGGCGATCATCGACAACGCGCCCAGGATGGTCAGCAGCAGCAGGAGTGCCCAGCTGCCCGCATTGTGGAAATGCAGAATGAGGCTGACGCCGGCGTAGAGCACGCAGGTGATGAACAGGATCAACCCCAGGCGCGAGAGCACCTGTGCTGCGAGGAACTCAAAGGCGCTCAGCGGTGTGGCGTGCAGGCGCTTCAGGAAGCCGCTCTTACGGTAGCGCAGCACGACGTAACCGACGCCAAACAGACAGCTGAACATCATGTTCATGCCCAGGATGCCCGGGAACAGCCAATCGATATAGCGGATCGCAGCTCCGCTCACCTGCTGCCGCCGCGCATGCGGCGCAGAGGCGAGCAGCAGCCGCTCACTGATGTGTCCGCGTGGCGAGTCGGCATTCACCCAGTAGCGGCCCTCGCCCTGCAGGTCAACCAGCAGGTCGATTTGCTGATGGGTGAGTTTAGGCATGGCCTCGGCGAGACTCGCCATGGGCACGAAGTCGATATAGCGCTCCTGCAGAAAGGGGTGCGCCGTGGGCTGCACGTGCCCCAGCACCCCCACTTTGAACAAGGGCCGCTGCGGACCGCCAAACACGAAGTTCATGCCGATGATGAGCATGACCGGCAGCAGCATGGTGAACAACAGCGCCGGGCGGTCGCGCACGAACTCGAGGTTGCGGGCGTGCCATATGGCTAGCAACCGGGCCATCACGCCCGCAACTCCCCGCCGGTGAGCTTCAGGAACAGATCCTCGAGATTGGCCGGGCGAATCCTCAGGTTGGCCAGCGGCACGTGCGCGTCGATGAGAGTGCGCAGCGTGCTGTCGAGATCATCGGTCGTGATCTCGATCCGCCCGGGTACCTCGATGATTCGCAGCGGCAGGGTACGGGCTGCGGCCGGGAAATCAGCGTGCGGCAGCTCGAGCAGGACTTCCTCGAAGTGGGTATGTACCAGCTCGTGGGGCGCGCCCTGGGCGATGATGCGTCCTTTGTCCATGATCGCAATCTCATCGCACAACAGCTCAGCCTCCTCCATGTAATGCGTTGTGAGGATGATGGTCTTGCGGCGGGCCTTGATTGACTGGATCAGCTCCCAGAAGTTGCGGCGCGCCTGCGGGTCAAGGCCGGTGGTCGGCTCATCAAGAAACAGCAATGCCGGATCATTGACCAGCGCGATCGCCATCAGCAGCCGCTGCTGCTGACCACCGGAGAGTTTGCGGTTGTCACGCCCGGTGAGCTTCTCGAGCGCGCACAGGCGGATGACCTCCTCGATATCCAGACCGCGCTCGTACAAACCGCGGAACAGCGCGATACTCTGGCGTACGGTGAGAAAGTCCTGCAGTGCCGTCTTCTGAAAGAGAATGCCGGTCTGCGCGCGGAACTGTGCGCCGAGGGGCGCACCGCGGTAGCGGACTTCGCCGGAGGTTGCGGGCAGAATACCTTCCATGATCTCGATCGCAGTGGTCTTGCCGGCGCCGTTGGGTCCGAGCAGACCGAAGCAGATGCCGGGGCGCACGCGCAGCGTGACGCCATCAACCGCGCGCGTGGCTGGGTACTGCTTGACGAGCTCGCATCCTTCGAGAATGAATTCACTCACCGTCGTAGTCTAGCGTACGCGAGGTATGGTTACGTCCCAGTTGCCGTTGTGGTCTGACAAGGAGCGCGTGCAGGGTTGGGAATTGCGTGAGAGCGAGCGGGCCCGCCGTCTCACCGTGCGTGTGTTTCATACCGGTCGCGTTGAAGTCGTCGTGCCCTCGCGCACTTCGCAACTGACGGTCGAGCGTTTTCTCGAGCGCCATCGTCACTGGATCGAGCGCAAGCGCGAGGAAGCGCGCGAACGTGCCGTTCCGGTGATGCCCTTTCCGCCGGCTGCGATCGATCTCGCCGCCTGTGAGGAGCGCTGGAGAATCTATCTCGCCGCGGGAGCTACTCGGCGCGTGAGTGTGCACGGCATCGCTGCCGGATTGCTCGCGCTCGGCGGGGATGCGACCGATATGCGGGCCGTGCGTAAAGCGCTGCGCGCCTGGTTGACGCAACGGGCAGAAGCGGTGCTCGCACCGCAGTTGCAGCGGCTCGCGGCCGAACTCGGGTTTTCCTTCCGACGCGTGCTGGTGCGCCGGCAACGTACGCGCTGGGGCAGCTGCTCGACCCGCGGCACGATCAGCCTCAACTGTTGCCTGCTCTTTCAGCGAGCCGCCGTGGTGCGCTACCTCATGGTGCATGAGCTCGCGCACACGGTGCAGATGAATCACTCCCGGCGCTTCTGGCAGATCGTCGCCAGATATTGCCCGGATTACGGTCGCCTGGATCGCGAACTGCTGGATGGCTGGCGGCGCGTGCCCGCCTGGGTGTTCAGCGACGAATAGCAGACATGAGCCGGACAGCTTTCAAGTTATGAGCAAGCCTAACGAGCCGGGCAGCGGTCGCCTGGACCTCTCCGATGAGCCGATCCACTGGGAGCTCGGCTCGTCGCTTTCATACGGCCAATACCTGCAGCTCGACAAGATTCTCGGCGCGCAGAAGCCGCTGACCTACGAGCACGATGAGATGATGTTCATCATCGTGCACCAGACATCCGAGCTCTGGATGCGGCTGATGCTGCAGGAGCTGCACGGCGTGGTTGACTGTGTGCGCCGCGACGATCTGGATCCGTCCTTCAAGATGCTGCAGCGGGTGGCGCGAGTGCAGGAGCAGCTGATCGCGACTTGGGACGTGCTCTCCACCATGACCCCGTTCGAGTACTCCGCGTTTCGCAATGCCCTTGGCCGCTCCTCAGGCTTCCAGTCCCTGCAATACCGCATGCTTGAGTTTCTGCTCGGCAACAAGCAGGCGCAGCTCATCGAGGTGCATCGTCATGATCCGCAGGGTTACGCGGAACTGCAGCGCGCCCTCGGCGCGCCCTCGCTGTACGACGAGGTCCTGAGTCTCATGAGCCGGCGCGGCTACGGAATTCCGCCGGAATACCTGACGCGCGATTTCACCCAGCCCTATGTGCCGAGCAAGCAGGTAGCCGGCGCCTGGCTCGGTGTCTACCACAATGCCCAGAAGGACTGGGACCTGTATGAGCTCGCCGAGCGCCTGGTGGATCTGGATCAGAAGTTCCAGCTGTGGCGCTGTCATCATCTGAAGACCGTGGAGCGCATCATCGGCTACAAGCCCGGCACGGGAGGTACCGGGGGCGTGTCCTATCTGGCCAAGGCGTTGGAGCTCAAATTTTTCCCCGAGCTGTGGCAGGTCCGCACGTCGATGTAGCCTCAGTGCCAGCTCGCGCAGGGCACACCCAGCAGCGCCGCCTGCCGGCGTGCCCGCGCTGAGCCGTTGACCAGCAGCGGCCGCTCGGCAAGGCGCAGGTGCGGCAGGTCGGTCCCGGTGTTGCCATAGGCCGCGGCGGCAAATTCCGGGTACTGCTGCCGCAGCTCGAGGAAACATCGCACCTTCTCAGCTCCGCGGCGATTCGCCGTCGTCAGCTGCCCATCCAGTCGCTGCCCGTCCCAGCGCACCCCCGTACAGATCACTTGCGCAAATCCCAGTGCGCGGCCGATCTCCGGAACATACAGATCGGTGCTCGCGCTGAGCAGAATCAGGCGCGCACCTGCGGCGCGATGGCGCGCGATCTGCTCGAGGGCATCGCGGAATACCCCGCCGGCGGTGCGGCCAGCCAGCAGCCGCTCGACGAATTCGCGGCTCCATAGCTCGATTTCCGCGCGCCGGCAGCCGCGCAGCGTGTGCCGGATGAAAGCTGACTTCAGCTGCCCGCGATCACGCCAGCCGAGCGCAAACAGCAGCAGCGCCGGCAGAAATGTCAGCAACCCGAGCGCCCGCCACGGGGCGCGGCGCAGAAAGCCGAAAACGTAGGGCGCGAGCGTGTCGCGGCGCGTGATGGTGCCGTCCAGATCGAAGACAGCCAGCTCTACTGCGGACTGCGCCGCGGCGGTTCTCAGGCCGCGCGCCCCGCAGCGGCCAGCTGCCGCAACACGAAGTGCAGGATGCCACCGTGGCGGTAGTATTCGCGCTCCTTGGGAGTATCGATGCGCACCCGCGCCTGGAAGCTGAGGGTCTTACCCTGAGCGGCACGCGCCGTCACAGTGACCTGCTTCGCCTGCCCATCGCTCGCACCTACGATGTCGAACACCTCATGGCCCGTCAGACCGAGGGTCTGCGCATTTTCACCAGGCAGGAATTGCAGCGGCACCACACCCATGCCGATGAGGTTGGAGCGATGGATGCGCTCGAAGCTCTCGGCCAGCACGGCCTTCGCGCCCAGCAGCATCGTACCCTTGGCGGCCCAGTCTCGGGAGGAGCCGGTGCCGTACTCGCGTCCGGCGATCACAATGAGCGGCGTGCCCTCCTGCTTGTAACGCATCGCGGCGTCGTAGATCGAGGTCTGCTCACCGCTTGGCAAGTGGATGGTGACGCCGCCCTCCACGCCGGGCACCAGCAGGTTGCGCAGACGGATGTTGGCAAACGTGCCGCGCATCATGACTTCGTGATTGCCGCGTCTGGCGCCGTAGGAGTTGAATTCCGCCGGCTGCACACCCTGCTCGATGAGATAACGTGCAGCCGGTGAATTGCGCGAGATGTTGCCGGCCGGTGAGATGTGATCCGTGGTGACCGAATCGCCGAGCAGCGCGAGCGCCCGCGCGCCGTGAATGTCTCCCAGCGCCGCCGGAGTCATGGTCATCTCATCGAAGTAGGGTGGGTTCTTCACATAGGTGGACTTGGCATCCCAGCTGTAGCGCTTGCCGGGTGGCACCTGGATGCGGGTCCAGTTGTCATCGCCTCTGAAGACGCTGGCATAGCTGTGGCGGAACATCTCGGAGTCTATCGACTGCGCAAGCGCCGCCTGCACGTCGTGATCGCTCGGCCAGATATCGGCGAGCTTTACCGGCTTGCCGGTTCGGTCCGTACCGAGCGGCTCGGTGGTGAGGTCGATGTCAAGCGTGCCCGCCAGCGCATAGGCGACCACCAGCGGTGGTGAGGCCAGGAAGTTCATGCGCACTTCCGGATGCACGCGGCCCTCGAAATTGCGGTTGCCGGACAGTACTGCGCAGGCCGTGATGTCTCCCGCCTTGACGGCAGCGGAGATTTCCGGCCGCAGCGGCCCGGAGTTACCGATGCAGGTAGTACAGCCGTATCCAACCAGGTCGAAGCCAAGCGCCGCGAGATCATCGAGCAGGCCGGCCTTGGTCAGGTAGTCGGTCACCACCCTTGAGCCTGGCGCCAGGCTCGTTTTCACCCACGGCTTGGAAGCGAGACCCCGCTCGCGCGCCTTGCGTGCAAGCAAGCCAGCACCGAGCATCACGGAGGGATTGGAGGTGTTGGTGCAGCTGGTGATGGCAGCGATCAGCACGGCACCATCGCGCAGCTCGTAGCTCTTGCCATCCAGAGTGAGCGGGGCACTGCCTTTGCCCGCCGAGGCGTGGGTCGCCCGCTCGCTGGCAGTCTTTTTGGCATTGCTCTCGTAAACCGCCTTGGTATGGGTCAGCGGCACGCGGTCCTGTGGCCGGCGCGGTCCGGCGAGACTGGGTTCGACCCGGGCCAGATCCAACTCCAGCACGTCCGTGTACACCGCCGCTGCATCGCCGTTGTTGCGCCACAGGCCCTGCGCCTGCGCATACGCGCGCACCAGCTCGATGCGCTCGGCCGGCCGGCCGGAGAGCTCCAGGTAGCGGATGGTTTCGGCGTCGATCGGAAAAATGCCGCAGGTGCTGCCGTACTCCGGCGCCATGTTGGCGATCGTGGCGCGATCGGCCAGAGGCAGATTCGCAAGACCGTCGCCGAAGAACTCGACGAACTTATCTACCACGCCCTTCTTGCGCAGCATCTCGGTCACCGTCAGCACCAGGTCCGTGGCCGTGGCACCGGGCCGCAGCCGCCCGCTCAGCCGAAAGCCGATGACCTGCGGAATCAGCATGGTGATCGGCTGCCCCAGCATCGCCGCCTCCGCCTCGATGCCACCTACTCCCCAGCCGAGCACGCCGAGCCCGTTGATCATGGTGGTATGCGAGTCGGTGCCCACGAGAGTGTCCGGGTAAGCGCGCACCGCGCCATTCACCGGCGTGTCGAAGATCACGCGCGCCAGGTACTCGAGATTCACCTGGTGCACGATGCCGGTGTTGGGCGGCACCACCTGGAAGTTGCGGAACGCGGTCTGACCCCAGCGCAGAAAGGAGTAGCGCTCGCCATTGCGCGCAAATTCGATTGCGGTGTTGGCGGCAAGCGCCCCGGGCTTGCCGTATTCATCCACCTGTACCGAATGATCGATCACGAGCTCCGCGGGAGCCAGCGGGTTGACCTTGTCCGCATCACCGCCGAGCCGCACGATGGCATCGCGCATTGCCGCGAGATCCACGACGCAGGGCACGCCGGTAAAATCCTGGAGAATCACCCGAGCGGGGGTGAAGGCAATCTCGTAGGCAGGTGTGGCTTGCGGATCCCAGGAGAGCACGGCCTCGATATCCGCGCGCGTGACGTTGACTCCATCCTCGAAACGCAGCAGGTTCTCGAGCAGGATTTTCAGCGAGTAGGGCAGGCGGGCGACCTGCTGTTGAGGCAGGCTCTTCAGGCTCCAGATCTCATAGGAGCGAGTTGCCACACTGAGTGCCGTGCGCGCCTTGAAGCTGTCGGTCATGGATTCCTCCGCAATGAGAGCGCAGCGAGCCGTAACCTGACTCCGCTGAAACGCAGTGCCCTGGGGGGCAACCGCCAATTATAGCGGATCGCGGCCGCAGCTACGTCGTGGCGGGGGCGTCGTGGTGAGGGGCTTTGCGCCCGGAGAGGTGCCGCTGGCGGCCGATGTCATGCTCGCAGCGTCAGTGGCTGCGATCACCGCGCCGCCGAGACAGCGACTGCCCTCGTAGAGGACCGCAAATTGCCCGGGTGTGACGGCACGTTGCGGCCGTTCGAAGCGGATCTGCGCCGTGCCATCTGATTGCGGCTCGAGCCATGCAGCCTGCTCGGCCTGACGGTAACGCACCTTCACCGCACACTCGAAGGCGCAGCGCCGCGGTCTCATGAGCCAGTGCAGCGCTTCGGTGTGCAGCGCGGTGCTGTAGAGCAGCGGATGGTGCTGCCCCTGCACTACGATCAATGCATTGCGGGCGCTGTCCTTGCCACCGACATACCAGGGTTGTTCGGCACGGCCGCGACGTCCGCCGATGTGCAGTCCGGCGCGCTGCCCGAGGGTGTAGAACGCGAGTCCCTGATGCGTGCCGAGCAGCTCACCATCGGCGGATTCGATAGGCCCGGGCTGCGGCTCGAGGTAGCACGCGAGAAATTCGCGGAACGGCCGCTCGCCAACAAAGCAGATGCCGGTACTGTCAGGCTTGTCCCACACCGGCAGACCTGCGCGGCGGGCACGCGTACGCACTTCGTGCTTGAGCAGACCGCCCAGTGGCATCAGCACCGCACGCAGCTGTGACGGCTCCACCGCATGCAGAAAATAACTCTGATCCTTACTGGCATCGGCACCCTTGTGCAGCTCGGTGCCCTCGGGGCCAGCTCGCAATGTTGCATAGTGACCGGTAGCGAAATGAGTGGCGCCGAGCCGCTGCACGTAGCGCAGAGCCACGCCGAACTTGATGTGGCTGTTGCACAGGATATCGGGGTTTGGCGTGCGGGCCGCGCGCTGCTCGCGCAGGAAATACTCGAACACCTGCTGACGGTATTCAGCGGCGAAGCTCACCGGGTGCAGCGGGATCTGCAGCACCTCGGCTACGGCACGCGCATCCTGAAAATCCGCGGCCGCAGTGCAGTAGCTGTCCGCCTCATCCCAGTTGCTCATGAAGAGAGCTTCCACGTCCCAGCCCTGCTCCTGCAACAACAAAGCGGCGACCGCGGAATCCACGCCGCCCGAGAGGCCGACGATGACTTTGCGCCCGGCGGCGCCAGCGGGCACTGACATCAGACCTCGACCGAGTCGAATGACCGTGCGCTCAATAGGTCCAGATGCGCTACCGCGCGCAGTGGGGCGCGCTTGCCCTGCAGATAATCATCGATGCAGCGCATGACGAGCGGACTGCGCAGCCGGTCCTGACGCTGCAGCAGCTCTGAGCGGGACAACCAGTGGGTGCGCACGATACCTGCGTCCAACGGCTGCGCGGCATCGTGCTCGGCGACCGTGCCCCCGAAGGCAAACCGCATCGTCGACTGACCGTTACGCGGGTTGGTCCAGCGATAGACGCCGATCAGATCCTGGGGCGCAAAGCGCCAGCCGGTTTCCTCGCGCGCCTCACGTATGACCGCCGCGAGCAGGCTCTCACCGTGCTCGACATGGCCTGCGGGCTGGTTGATGACCAGACGGTTATTGATGCGTTCCTCGACGACGAGGAAGCGGCCGGCAGACTCCGCGATGGCGGCAACGGTGATCTCAGGTTGGTGCTGACTGCCCACGCAGGGCAGTATAGCCAACGCCCTCAGCCGCGACGGCTGACCCGCAGGCCGTGATCCACGGCGCTGGCATTCCAGATGCTGTCGAATTCCTGCAGATACAGTCGCGCGACCGGCGGATTGTTGATATCGGCGATGCCTTCCCAGGTATCCGCACGCATGCGGTACATGATGGCGCGGTCATCCGCGATGAGGTAGGCGGAGGCGCGTTGTGGAGCCTGAGCGGCGACATAGCGGATGTCGATGCAGCTGGACAGTCGCCGCCCCATCGCCACGAAGCGGTTGCTTTCACGGATTCCCTTGTTGGGCTCAGCGAGAAGCACACGAACCTTGGAAAAACTGCGGGTTAGAACGAATTGCTTGACTATTTCGAGGAAGCGCGACTGATCGTAGAGGTCCGGCTCGAGGTCCGGCGTATAGATGGAGATCAGCCGGCGCGCGCCCGAGGCGATCTCGATGACGGCGGCACGGACCTCGGCCAGGGAGGTCAGGACGCTCAGCGTTTCCGAGCCCTGACGGCCCGAATTTCCCGCCTCTGCGCCCGCACCCGATTCAGTGACATAACGCGCATTGGCGAGCTGCGCGAGAGTGCTATTGGCGTCTGATTCCCCGATGATGTCCACGCGGAATGCCGGCTACGCCTGCGTGAACGCAGGCAAGCGGGATCTTAGAGAGGCGAGCCGCAGGTACCGTGTCGAACCCGTCACGTTTCCTCGGCGCAGCGCTGAGACGGGCGGCTCATTTCCAAGGGACTGCCGGGTCGTGCACTCACCCCATGGTCGTTAATCCTCGATCTGGCGTGCCAGCGTCGCGGCGAGACCGACGTAAGTCTCAGGCCGCAGCGCTTTCAACCGCTCGCGCTCGCTGGGGGGCAGCGGCAGCGTGTCGATGAACTGATGCAGCGTGGCCGCATCGATGGCACGGCCGCGGGTGAAATCCTTCAGCCGCTCGTAACCTCCCGGCGCCCCCGCGGCGCGTAGCACGGTCTGCACCGCTTCGCCGAGAACTTCCCATGCATTGCCGACGTCCGCATCCAGGCGGACCGGATCGGCCGCCACCTTCTGCAGTCCCCGGCCGAGCGCGCTCCAGGCGATGAGGCTGTGCCCGAGTGCGACGCCCACGTTGCGCAGCACGGTGGAATCGGTCAGATCGCGCTGCCAGCGTGAGATGGGCAACTTGTCCGAGAAGTGACGCAACAACGCATTGGCCACGCCGAGATTGCCTTCGGCATTCTCGAAGTCGATCGGGTTGACCTTGTGCGGCATGGTGGAGGAGCCTACCTCGCCCGCCACGGCGCGCTGGCGCAGGTAACCCAGGGCGATGTATCCCCAGCAGTCGCGGCACAGATCGATCAGGATGACATTGATTGCCGCGAGCGCATCACAGTACGCCGCCAGCCAGTCGTGCGGCTCGATCTGAGTGGTGTACTGGTTGCACTGCAGTCCGAAGGACTCGACGAACGCACCGCCGACGCGCTGCCAGTCGACCTCGGGCAAGGCGGCCACGTGCGCGTTGTAATTGCCGACCGCGCCATTCCATTTGCCCAGAATGGGCTGCGCACTGAAGCGGTGCGCTGCCGCCTGCAGTCGCGCCGCGACATTGGCGAACTCCTTGCCGAGTGTCGTCGGACTGGCCGCTTGCCCATGCGTGCGGGCAAGCATCGGCTGGTCCGAGTAGCGCCGGGCGAAGTCGACGAGCTCCGCGCGGCGCGCCTGCAACACCTCCAGCAGCTTGCCGCGCGCACTCAGCATCATGAGCGCGTAGGCGAGATTGTTGATGTCTTCCGAGGTGCAGCCGAAGTGCACCAGCTCCAGCGTTGCTTCGGCAGCGCCGGCCGCCTGCAGCTGCTGACGCACGTAGTACTCGATGGCTTTGACATCGTGATTGATCTGCGACTCGAGCTGCTTGACCGCCTCGGGCGCCTGGGCCGGCGGCTCGCGGCTCAACGCCTCGGTGCGCTCGCGCACCGCCGGCTGCATCGAGGCACCGGCGAGCTGCGGCACGGCCGCCGCCAGGTGCAGCAGCCAGCGCGCCTCCACGCGGATGCGCTCCCGGATGAGACCCGCCTCCGACAGAATCGGGCGCAGCGCTGCCGTCGCCGCACGGTACCGGCCATCTACGGGCGAAAGTGCCTCGAGTGCCGGCAGCGTGTCGCGGGATGGAGCCGTCATGCGTCTGAAGTGCCTCGAGGTGCTACGATTTGCATGATAACGCAACGACCTGGCGGAGTGCCTTCATGACCAATTCGTTTCGGATCGAGCGGGACAGCATGGGCGAGCTGCAGGTCCCCGCCGATGCGCTCTGGGGCGCCCAGACGCAGCGCGCGGTGCAGAATTTTCCGATCAGCGGCCTCACCCTGCCGCGCGCCTTCATCGCGGCGCTGGCTCTGGTGAAGCAGGCGGCGGCGCGCGCCAACACCCGCCTCGAGCTGCTCGAAGCGCCGGTGGCTCAGGCCATCGATGCGGCGGCAGCGGATGTGGCCGGTGGCCGGCACGATAGTCAGTTTCCCATCGATGTGTTTCAGACCGGTTCGGGCACGAGCACCAACATGAACGCCAATGAGGTGATCGCCTCCTTGGCCACGCGCCGTCTCGGGCGGCCGGTGCACCCGAACGATCACGTCAACATGGGTCAGAGCAGCAACGACTCGATTCCAACAGCCATCCATGTCAGTGCTGCGCTCAGTCTGCGCGGCGAGCTGCTGCCGGCGCTGGAGCATCTGCGTGATGTACTGCGCCTGAAGGAGCGCGAAGTCGGGAGCGTTGTGAAGACCGGACGGACGCATCTCATGGATGCGATGCCGGTGACGCTCGGGCAGGAGTTATCGGCCTGGCGCACCCAGATCGAGCAGGGACTCGAGCGTCTGGCGGCCGTCGAGCCGCGGTTGCATGCATTGGCCCAGGGCGGTACCGCTGTCGGTACCGGGATCAACGCCCATCCGCAGTTTGCGCTGCGCTTCACTCAGGAGCTCAGTGACCTCACCGGCGTGGCCTTCACCTCTGCACGCAACTTCTTCGAGGGTCTGTCGTCCCAGGACACGGCTGTTGAGCTCTCCGGACAGCTGAAGGTGATCGCCGTCAGCCTGATGAAGATTGCCAACGACCTGCGCTGGATGAACAGTGGCCCGCTGGCCGGTCTGGGGGAGATCGCCCTGCCGGCCCTGCAACCGGGCAGCAGCATCATGCCCGGTAAGGTCAATCCAGTGATTCCGGAGGCCACCACCATGGTGGCCGCGCAGGTGATCGGCAACGACACCACCATCACCATTGCGGGACAGTCCGGTAACTTCCAACTCAACGTCATGTTGCCGGTGATCGCCTACAACCTGTTGGAAAGCATCCGGCTGCTGGCCAACGCCGCGCGTGCTCTGGCGGACAGTGCTATTGCCGGCTTCAAGGTCAACGAGGTACGCATCGCTGAAGCGCTCGACCGCAACCCGATCCTGGTCACGGCCCTCAATCCGGTGATTGGCTACGAGAAAGGAGCTGCGATCGCCAAGAAAGCCTACGCGGACGGCCGTCCGATCCGGGAGGTCGCGGCACAGATGACCGATCTGCCACGCGAGCAGCTCGCAGCGCTACTCGATCCGGCGGAGCTGACGCGCGGCGGTATCAAGGGCGGCACGAGCGGCGGGGGCTGACCTGACCGGGCCGATGCCGCCGACGGGTGTGCAGGGCGACAGCGAGCGGCCGCGCCCGCCTGACTGGCGCGCGTGCATCATCGAGCGCCTGGCACTTAGCGAGCCGCGCCACGCCGTCGAGGATTGGCTCATTCCGGGGTTGAGCGCCGAGCAGAGCCGTGCGAACCGCGCTTTCTTTCCGCCGGCGCCGATCGCCGCGGCAGTGTTGGTACCGCTGGTCGAGAGGCCGCAGGAGCTGACCGTGCTGCTCACGCAGCGCGCCAGTCAGCTGAAAAATCACGCGGGCCAGATCAGCTTCCCCGGCGGGCGTATCGAGCCGGAGGACGACGGTCCGCGGGCCGCAGCGCTGCGCGAGGCGCACGAGGAGATCGGGCTCGCCGAGGGTTACGTCTCGGTGGTGGGTTATCTGCCGGACCACATTCTGCTCAGCGGCTTTCGCGTCACCCCGGTGGTCGCGTTCGTCCAGCCGGGCTTCGAGCTGCTGCTCGATAGTGAGGAGGTAGAAGATACCTTCGAGGTGCCCTTGAGTCATATCTTCGAGCCGACCAATCACCGCTCGCGGCGCCGCCGTTACGGGGCGACGCTCGATCTGGAGGTCTGGGATATTCAGTACCAGGGACACAACATCTGGGGGGCCACGGCCGGCATGCTGCTCAATCTGTACCAGATCTGTACCGTCGCAAGGCCGGCGGCGAATGTCTGATCCCGCCTCGGCTCTGCACGCCTTGTTGCAGCTCATGGCGCGACTGCGCGACCCGCAACAGGGCTGTCCCTGGGACCTGCAGCAGACCTTTGCCAGCATCGCGCCCTACACCCTGGAGGAGGCCTACGAGGTCGCCGATGCGATCGATACGGGCGATCCCCAGCAGCTGCGTGACGAGCTCGGCGATCTGCTGTTCCAGGTCGTATTCCACGCACAGATGGCGCGCGAGCGGGGCTGGTTCGACTTCGCCGATGTGGCGCAGTCCATTCACGGCAAGCTCATGCGCCGCCACCCGCACGTGTTCGGCGAAGCGCACGTTGCGGACGCCCAGAGCCAGAGCCGCCTGTGGGAGGAGCTGAAGGCTGCGGAACGCGCGCAGATGGCCTCAGATGCCACGCGCCGCGATGCGAGTGTGCTCGCCGGAATTCCCAAGGCACTGCCGGCGCTCAGCCGGGCGGCGAAGATCGGCAAGCGCGCCGCGCGGGTGGGATTCGACTGGCAGGAGCCTGCGCAGGTGCGTGCCAAGGTGTTGGAAGAGTTGCAGGAAGTCGACGCCGCGCTGGCACTTGAGGAACCGGAGCAGATCAGCGAGGAGCTGGGCGATCTGCTGTTCGCGCTCGCCAACTGGAGCGTGCATCTGGGCGTCGACCCGGAGGAGGCGCTGCGCCGTGCCAATGTCAAATTCGAGCGGCGCTTCCGGCACATGGAAGCCGGGGCTGCGGCGCAGGGGGTGAGTCTGAGGACGCTGACGGCGGCGGAGTGGGACGCACTGTGGATGAAGGCCAAACAGGGATAGCAGGGCCGCCGGATCCGGTTCAGTCCGCATTCACGCGAACTCCGTTAGGCTGAGGCCGAAGTTTCCGGGAAATTGCTGCACATGCCCCCGCCGCGAGCCTTGCTGACATTGGGGATAGTGCTGGGCACGCTGTGCGCCGGCATTTTCCTAGCTGCTGCTGTGGCTGATCCGCCGGCCGCTCCGGCTGGTGCGGCTCCCGCAGCAGCACCGACGTCCACACCGCCGGGCGCCGTGGCCCCAACAGCTGTGCCTTCGGCAGCCGTGCCTTCGACAGCCGTGCCTTCGACAGCAGTGCCCCCAACCGCCGCGCCGGTTCATCCCGCGGCGCCGCGAGCCGGCAAGCCCCTCACACTCGAGCAGGCCGTGCATATGGCGGAACAGCATTTCAAAGCCCGCGTCGTGCGCGCCGAGGCTGATCATAGTGGCGAACATCCGGTTTATGTCCTGCGCATGCTGAATGACCGGGGACGCGTGTGGACGGTGCGCGTCGATGCCAACAGCGGCACACTGTTGTAGGGAGTCCGAGCGATGCGAGCTCTGGTGATCGAAGATGAAAGCGCGCTGCGCGAGCAGTTGCGCAGCCGCCTGCAGGAGGCCGGCTTTACAGTGGATGTCGCTGCCGACGGCGAGGAGGGTCTGTTCGCCGCCACCGAGTTACCCCTGGATGTCGCCATCATCGACCTCGGCCTGCCCAAGCTCTCCGGGCTCGAGGTGATCCGGCGCACCCGGGGACAGCGCAAGAGCTATCCGATCCTGATCCTGACTGCGCGCGACCGCTGGCAGGACAAGGTGGAGGGGCTGCAGGCGGGCGCGGACGACTATGTGGTCAAGCCGTTTCATTTCGAGGAAGTGCTGGCGCGCGTTCAGGCGCTGTTGCGTCGCTCCGGCGGGTGGGCGAGCCCGGAGCTGATTTGTGGTGCGATCGCACTCGACACGCGTGCCCAGACCGTGAAAGTCAACGACGCCGCGGTCGAGCTCACCAGTTTCGAGTACCGCATCCTCGAGCATCTGATGCTGCGGGCAGGCGAGGTCATCTCGAAGACCGAGCTCACCGAGCGGTTGTACGACGAGGAGTCCGAGCGCGACAGTAATGTTATCGAGGTGCTGGTCGGACGCCTGCGGCGCAAGCTGGATCCGGAGGAGCGCCTGCACCCGATCGAAACGCTGCGCGGGCGCGGTTACCGCTTCGCGCTGGCGCGCTCGGCAAACACCTGACAGATTGCCGTGCATTCGCTCAGCCGGCGGCTGTTGATCTCCGTCTCGCTGCCCCTGGCGCTGTTTTTCGGCATCATGGTGGTGGTGCTCGATACCAGCTTCCGGGCGCTATCCGACCGCTCCCTGCAGGAACTGCTCGATGCGCAGATGGTGGCGCTGATCGCGGCCGCCGAACCGCAACCCAATGGCGGCTATGCGCCGCCTGCGAGTGATCTCGCCGCGCGTCTGCGCACGCCGCGCTCCGGCCTGTACGCGCAGATACGCTCCGCCGGTGGCACATCGGTGTGGCGCTCGCCGTCCACCGCGGGGGCGCCGATTGATTTCGGCCCGCCGCTGGATCCGGGTGCGCGCCGAGTGCTGTACGACCGTAGCGCCAACGAGCGTATCGCCATCGAAAGTCGCGGTATTCAGTTCGAGGACCGGCAGGGCAGCTGGGAGTTCACCTTCAGTGTCGCCGCCAGCCTCGCACCCTATGAGCAGGAGCTCTGGCGCTTCCGCCGCTCGCTGTTCGGCTGGTTCATCGGACTCATGCTGCTGTTGCTATTCGTGCTCGCGGCGCTATTGCGTTGGGTTCTGGCTCCCGTGCGGCGCCTGGAGCGCGAGATCCACGCGATGGAGGAGGGGCAGAGCGAGCAGCTCGGCTGCGGCTACCCGCGGGAACTGAGCGGGGTCGTCAATAACCTCAACACGCTGTTGATCGGCGAGCGCAAGCGCGTGGCGCGTTACCGGGACACGCTCGGCAACCTGGCGCACAGCCTGAAAACTCCGCTCGCGGTGATGCGCACGGCCATCTCAGCAGACGCTGTGAGTGACGTGACGCCGCTAGCTCCGGAGATCGATCGCATGGACGGCATCATCGAGCATCAGCTGAAACGCGCTGCTGCGACCGGCGGCGCACTCCTCGGTCAGGCGCCGGTCGAGGTGATGCCGATTCTGACTGAGCTGCGCGCGGCACTCCTGAAAGTGTATGCGAGCAAAGATTTCTCGATCGAAGTCAGCGCGGCCGGTCCGGCGCATTTCAATGGCGACCGCGGCGATCTGACCGAGCTGCTGGGCAACGTCCTCGACAACGCCTGCAAATGGTGCCGCACCGCGGTACGGGTCGAAGCGAGCGTCGATCCGACATTTCCCGTGCGTGAGCGACTGCTCCTCATGGTCGAAGATGACGGACCCGGGATCTCCGCGGCCGACCGCGCGCGCATCGGGCAACGCGGCGTGCGCACCGATGAGACGGTGCCCGGACACGGCATCGGGCTCGCCATGGTGCAGGATACGATCGAGATGTACGGCGGCAGCCTCGTGATCGACGCTTCGCCGCTTGGCGGCGCGCGCTTTCGCCTCCGGCTGCCGGGCAGATGATCAGACGTTGAATTCGATGCCCTGGGCGAGTGGCAGCTCCCGGCTCCAGTTGATCGTGTTGGTCTGGCGGCGCATATAGGCTTTCCACGCGTCCGAGCCCGACTCGCGACCACCGCCGGTATCCTTCTCGCCGCCAAAGGCTCCGCCAATCTCCGCCCCCGAGGTGCCGAGATTCACGTTCGCAATGCCACAGTCGCTGCCCGTCGCCGACAGGAACAGCTCCGCGTGCTGCAGCCGATCGGTGAAGAGCGCCGAAGACAACCCGTGATGAGCGGCGTTCTGCTGGGTGATGGCTTCTTCCAGCGATGACACCTCGATGAGATACAGGATCGGCGCAAAGGTTTCCGTCAGCACGATCGGCCAGTCATTGCGCGCCCGCACGATCGTCGGTTCGACGAAGTTGCCGGCCCGGCTGAGTACCTTGCCGCCATACAACACTTCCCCGCCAACGGCGCGCGCCTCTTCGATGGCGACCGTATAGCGCTCGACGGCGCTGCGGTCGATCATCGGGCCCATCAACGTCGTCGGGTCCAGTGGATTGCCGATCTTGACCTGCTTGTACGCGTGCACGAGACGCTGCTGCAGCTCTGCGCTGATCGCCTGGTGCACCAGCACGCGCCGCGTCGTGGTACAGCGTTGGCCCGCGGTACCAACTGCGCCAAAGACGATGGCGGGTACGGCGAGATCGAGGTTCGCCGTCTCATCCACGATGACGGCATTGTTGCCACCCAGCTCCAGCAGGCACTTGCCCAGGCGAGCCGCCACGCGCTCGCCGACCTTTCGGCCCACCGCCGTCGAGCCGGTGAACGAGACCAGCGCGACGCGCGGATCTTCAACGAACCGCGTGGCGAGCTCGCTGCCCGAGTCGATGAACAGCTGGAAGATGGGCGGCAGACCCTGCTCTTCCATAACCTGGTTGCACAGCTGTTGGACCGCCAGTGCCGTGAGTGGCGTCTTGGGGGAGGGCTTCCACACTGAGATGTTGCCGCAGATGGCCGCGAGAAACGCGTTCCATGACCAGACTGCTACCGGGAAGTTGAAAGCGGAGATGATCCCGACCACCCCCAGCGGATGCCATTGCTCGTACATCCGGTGCTGGCTACGCTCGGAATGCATGGTGAGTCCATACAACATGCGCGCCTGGCCCACGGCGAAGTCGGCGATGTCGATCATCTCCTGCACTTCGCCCAGGCCTTCTGCGAGGATCTTGCCGTTCTCGAGCGAGATGAGCGTGCCTAGATCCGTCTTGTGTCGGCGCAGCTCCTCGCCCAGCAGCCGCACCGCTTCGCCGCGCTTGGGGGCCGGTACCGCGCGCCAGCGTGCCGCAGCAGCACTCGCCGAACGTAACACCCGCTCATAGTCGTCGCTGTTTGCGGGGCGGAACTGTGCAAGCAGCGAGCCATCGGCAGGGTTGCGTACGCTGACGACGGTCGTATCCTGGGTTTTGGACCAGCCGCCCTCGCCGGACCAGGCGCCGGCGTTGAGATCGGAAAGTCCCAGCCGCCGCAGCAGCGCACTCAAGTCGGGAGCGCTCATCAGGCCACCACCTTGAGACGCCGCTGCGTGCCAGCCTTGCCGGAGACCACCACCTGCCCCGACAGATCCTTGGTGCCGCCCAGCGCGTAGTAGCGGCCGAAGCGGTTGGCGATGATGTCTGTCAAGCGGAACTGCTCCTGGGCCACGAAGCCACTGAACACGCCCTTGTGCTCCAGCACCAGATCGACCACCGCGGTGATGCCGGCAGCCGTGGTCACCTGGATCGCCGACCACAGCCGGCCGGCAATGACCTGCGGGTAGACCTTGTTGACGTAATTCTCCTCGCGCAGCTCGCCAGCCTGCTTGCCGGTTACTGCAGCGTAGACGATGACCACGTCCTGCAGCGTCTGCGGAACGGCGTTTTCCAGGATGCGCTTGAGAGTGGTGCGATCCTGATTGAGCTTCAGGTCATTCATCAGAAGTCGCATCTGCTCGCAGTGCCCCGGATAGCGGATGGTCTTGTAATTCATGTGCTCGCAGTCAGTGCCGTGGGTGTCGGCCAGCGAGCCGAGTCCTCCGGAGGTGTTGAAAGCCTCGTAGAGCGTGCCATCGATCTCGATCTCCTCGAGTCCCTCGAGCGGTGCGAGATCCTGGATGCGACCTTCCACGATCGCCTGGCACGGATTGCCATACTCATTGATCAGACCTTCGGTCGACCAGGTCAGCGAGTACTTGAGGACATTGTTGGGATGCTGCGGCAATGCGCCGACGCGCAGCTTCACGCTGCGCAGCTCATCGAAGTGCGTGATCAGCTCTGCGGCCGCAATGCTGATGAAGCCCGGGGCGAGCCCGCACTGCGGTACGAAGGCCCGGTCCGATCCCGTGGCGATGGCGCGCACGGCGCGCGTGACTTCCACATCCTCGGTGAGATCGAAATAATGCACTCCGGCCTTGCGCGCCGCCTCGGCGACCGCGACGTTGCAATAGAACGGCAGGCTCGAGATCACGGCATCCACGGGATGCGCGCTCAGGTGCTGCAGCAGCAACGGCTGGCTGCTGGCATCGAGTGCACAGGACTGCAGGTCGGCTGCCCCGTGCGCCCTCACGACCGCCTCCGCGGCTGCGCCATCGACATCGGCGAGCTGCACGCAATAGCTGCCGGACTCCGCCAGCAGGCCGGAAATCAATGCGCCGATCTTGCCGGCGCCGAGTATGAGTACGCGGTGCATGAAATACCCCTCATGAGAGGGCGGCCGGCCGCAACCGGGGCGCCCGAAAAGGCGCGCATTCTCTCCTTAAGAGCCTCACAATGCCACCCCGCCCACGAGGCCCTGGCGCCGGCCCGGAAATGCTGCAAGCGCCGGATTTAACAGGATCTGTTTGGGTAACGCGGGCCGCCGATGCTACCCTTTGAGCAATGAGAGCTCACGAGACGACTTCCTGGCACAGCGCCAGCTGGCAGACCCGGCCTGCAATGCAGCAACCCGTCTACGCCGATCCGCAGGCGCTCGAGCGGGTGGTGGCGCAGTTGTCGCGCCTGCCCCCGATCGTCGTGTCCTGGGAAATCGAATCGTTGCGGGAGCGGTTGGCGGCGGCCCAGCGCGGTCAGGCGTTTCTGTTGCAAGGCGGAGATTGCGCCGAGGCCTTTGCGGACTGCGAGTCCGACCAGATTGCCAAGAAGCTGAAGATCCTCCTGCAGATGAGCATCGTGCTGCTGCACGGTCTGAAGAAGCCGATCGTGCGGGTAGGGCGGATGGCAGGTCAGTACGCCAAGCCGCGCTCGGCGGACACTGAAACGCGCGACGGGGTGACCTTGCCCGCTTACCGCGGCGATCTGGTAAACCGGCCGGAGTTCAGCGCCGCAGCGCGCGCGCCCGACCCGGAGCTGTTGCTGCGTGGCTATGAGAGGGCGGCGCTGACACTCAACTTCGTGCGTGCGCTGGTGGATGGCGGTTTCGCGGATTTGCATCACCCGGAGTACTGGGACCTCGGCTTCGTGAAGCACTCACCGCTGAAGGATGCCTACCAGCGCATCGTCGATTCGATCGGTGATGCGCTCGATTTCTTCGAAGGCATGAGCGGCCAGTCGGTACAGGATGCGCGGCTGGTGAGTTTCTACTCCAGTCACGAAGGTCTGCATCTGTTGTATGAACAGGCGCAGACCCGCTTCATTCCGCGACAGAACCGCTGGTACAACCTCTCGACGCACTTCCCGTGGATCGGCATGCGCACGGCGAAGCTCGATGGCGCGCATGTCGAGTACTTCCGTGGCATCGCCAATCCCGTCGCCGTGAAGGTTGGGGCGGCCATGGACGCCACCTGGCTGCAGGGAGTGGTGAGCACGCTGAATCCGCAGAATCAGCCCGGACGCCTCACGCTCATCCATCGCTTCGGCACCAAGGACATCGAAACAGCGCTGCCACGCGCAATCGAGGCGGTGCGGGAAACCGGACACACCGTGCTGTGGGTCTGCGACCCGATGCATGGCAACACCGAGACCAGCACCGGTGGACTCAAGACTCGCCGCTTCGAGAATATCCTGCGCGAGCTGCAGCTGGCCTTCCGCATCCATGCCGACATGGGCTCGAGCCTGGGAGGCGTGCATATCGAGCTGACCGGGGACGATGTTACCGAATGTACCGGGGGCGCGCGCGGGCTTACCGACAATGACCTGCAGCGTGCCTACCGCTCGAGCGTGGATCCGCGCCTGAATCACGAGCAGGCGCTCGAGCTCGCCATGTTGATTGCCGAGGCCGGCGGCGGCCGCCGCGCAGCGCGCAAGCCAGCGAGTGCCGAACCGGCACGCTGATTTCGCCGGCGGATATCCCTGCAGCCGCTCCTGACGGAGATCGTGTGGGTCGAAAAGCGCTCGGCCGCTGCGATTCACTGAGCGGCCATGACTGAATCCTCCCGCCCCGCCAAGCTGCCGCGAACGGATGCTTATGATCCGGATTGCGCGCGCTGCCCGCGGCTTGCCGAATTTCTGGCTGAGACCCATCGACGCTACCCGCTCTATTGGGCCCGACCGGTGCCCTCGTTCGGCGCGGCTGCGCCGCGCATCGCGATCATTGGGCTTGCCCCGGGAATGCATGGGGCGAATCGCACCGGCCGACCGTTCACCGGCGACTATGCCGGCATCCTGCTGTACGAGACCCTGCATGCGCACGGGCTCGCGAGCGCGCGCGAATCGGCGGCCATGGATGATGGTCTGAAGCTACGCCATGCGCGGATTCTGAACGCTGTCAAATGCGTCCCGCCCCAGAACAAACCGCTGCCCGATGAGATTCGCCGCTGCAACGTCTATCTCAAGACGGAACTGGAGGGCTTAGCTTCGGTGCGCGTCGTGCTCGCGCTGGGACGCATCGCTCACGACAGCGTGCTGCTGGCACTGGGAATGAAGCGCAGTCAGTTTGCGTTCGCGCATGGACGCGAGCATGTCCTGCCCGGGGAACGGCGCCTGCTCGATTCCTATCATTGCAGTCGCTACAACACGCAGACACGGGTACTCACGGCCTCGATGTTCGCGAGCGTCGTACAACGCGCCTGCGAGCTGGCGGGTCTGACATGAGCTCGCAGCGCTTCGATGCCCGGGAGTTCGTGAAGTCGCTGCCCCGGCGCCCCGGCGTCTACCGCATGTACAACGCCGAGCATGAGGTGCTCTACATCGGCAAGGCGCGCAATCTCAGGGACCGGGTCGGGACCTATTTCGCTGCGAGCAACGTCAATCCGAAAGTCCAGGCACTGGTCGCGCAGATTGCAGCCATCGAGGTCACCGTTGCGAACTCCGAGACCGAGGCGCTGCTGCTCGAGTACAACCTCATCAAGGCGCACAAGCCGCGGTTCAACGTGGTGCTGCGGGATGACAAGAGCTTTCCCTACATACAGGTGCAGGACACGCACGACTTTCCGCGACTTGCCTTTTATCGCGGCTCGCGCTCGGCACCCGGCCGTTACTTCGGGCCCTTCCCCAGCGCCGGCGCGGTGAAGGACACGCTGCGCCAGCTGCAGAAGCTGTTTCGCATTCGCAACTGTCGGGACAGTTTCTTTGCCAATCGCAGCCGCCCTTGTCTGCAGCACCAGATTGGCCGCTGTTCGGCTCCCTGCGTCGGGCTGATCAGCAAGGAGAGCTACGCGCAGGACATTGATGCTGCCGTGAAGGTACTCGAAGGACGCGACGAGGAGGTGACCGCGCAGCTCGAGGCACGCATGGAACAAGCGGCCGCGCAGTTGCAGTTCGAGCGCGCTGCGGTCACTCGCGATCAGCTCGCGGCCATGAAGCGCGTGCTCGCACAGCAGATCGTCACCGCCGAGGGTGAGCGCGATGTCGATGTATTCGCCATCGTCGGCGAGCCCGGGGAATATGCGGTGAGCGTGATGCTGGTGCGGGGCGGGCGCAATCTCGGGACGAGCAGCTATTTTCCGCGAGCGACGCTTGCCGAGCCCGAAGAAGCGCTCTCTTCGTTTGTCATGCAGTACTACGCCTCGCAAGAGCCTCCTGCGGAGGTGCTGGTAGGCCGCAAGCTCGAGGATGCAGAGGCGTTATCGCAGGCGCTCGCGGAGCGCGCGGCCCACAGTGTGCAGGTGCGCTGTCCGGTGCGCGGCCTGGGCGTACGTTACGTACAGCTGACGCAGGAGAATGCCACGCAAGCACTGCGCATGCGTCTGTCGCAGAGACAGGATCTCGATGAGATGTTTGCCGCACTCACCGCGGAACTTGACTTGCCCGAGGTGCCCAGCCGCGTCGAATGCTTCGACATCAGCCACACGGGGGGCGAGGGCACCGTAGCCTCCTGTGTGGTATTCGGACCCGAGGGGCCCCTGAAGAAGGAGTATCGACGCTTCAACATCACGCGGCGTCGCGCCCGGAGATGACTACGGGGCATTGCGCCAGGCGCTCGAGCGGCGCTATCACCGCATCCGCGATGGGGAGATTCCGCCGCCTGACCTGCTCCTGATCGATGGCGGCCTCGGTCAGATCAACCAGGTGCACGGGGAGCTGCAAGCGCTGGGGTTCGGTGACCTGGTGCTGGTTGGTGTCGCCAAGGGACCTGACCGCAAGCCCGGTCAGGAGCGGCTCTTCGTTTATGGCGAGGAGCAGCCGCACATTCCCGAAGCGCACTCGCCGGCGTCGCGTCTGGTGCAGCGAATCCGCGACGAGGCTCATCGTTTCGCCATTAGCGGACACCGTCGCAAACGCGCACGGCGCTACAACGAGTCGGTGCTGGAGGCTATTCCCGGTCTTGGGCCCGCGAAACGACGCACGCTCCTGAAGCACTTCGGCGGACTGCAGGGGGTGATGCGTGCCGGCATCGCTGATTTCGAAAAGGTCACCGGAATCGGGGCGGCGCTCGCGCGCAGCCTTTATGATCATCTGCACCCGGGCGCCTGAACTGCCACGCACTCATCGCAAGCGATGACGGAACGGTGTGGCGCAGCTGAATCGCGCGGCAGGCGCGCGAAGTGCCACGGTGTAATCGACGGCGAAGGTGTGATGCCCTGGAATCTACCCAACACGCTGACCTGGCTGCGCATCGGCGCGGTGCCACTGATCGTGCTGCTGTTTTACATGCCCTATTGGTGGGCAGACCCGGCGACGGGGCTGATGTTTGCCGCCGCCGGCATTACCGATTCCCTGGATGGCTATCTGGCGCGGCGTTGGGGACAGACCTCGCGCCTGGGCGCGTTCCTCGATCCGGTTGCCGACAAGCTCATTGTCGCTGTGGCGCTCGTGCTGTTGGTCAGCAAGGACTCGCGTGCCCTGATTGCCCTCACGGCGGCGGTGATCATCGGCCGCGAAATCACTATATCGGCGCTGCGCGAGTGGATGGCGGAGATCGGGCAGCGGCGGAAGGTCGCGGTTTCTCAGCTGGGTAAATACAAGACGATCCTGCAGATCGTCGGACTGTCGTTCATGCTGTTCCGGCTGCCATTGTTGGGGCTGCCGATCTACCGCATCGGTGTAGTGCTTACCGAGATCGCAGCCGTCGCCACCCTGTATTCCATGGTGGCGTACCTGCGTGCGGCGTGGCCCGAGCTCAGACGATGAACCCGGAGAGCCGGCGTTCAGATGCATTGAGTGAGCCGGCTTTGAAGAGATGGAGCGGGAAACGAGACTCGAACTCGCGACCCCGACCTTGGCAAGGTCGTGCTCTACCAACTGAGCTATTCCCGCATTTCGCGCCGAGCGAGCGGGGATTGTAAGAGCGTAGGGCGCGAAGTCAAGGAAAGTAGCCCGTCATATCGAAACTTTTTTCTGCATCTGCCGGTACTTAGAGTACTTTGCCAATAAACTGCTACAAGTGCCGGCGTAGCGCCGGCGCCCTGTGCCGGGTGGGGGTTTTTCGGTATCATCGCCGCCGCTTCGAGGTCCCCTGACAGCCCGCTCGGGCCGCGGACTTCGGCGTATTTGCGAGCCTCGGAGGTCTGCCCACCGGGGCTTCTTGATTTTCGTGGCTAGGTGGCAGAGTGGTCATGCAGCGGCCTGCAAAGCCGTCTACGCCGGTTCGATTCCGACCCTAGCCTCCAACCACCTCATCCCGAGGTGTCGCGTGCAGTCTGGCGACGTCACGAAAAACCCTTAAATTCCGGCAAAAAGCTACGTGCTGGCACTTGGCTTGGTCCGTTGACAGCTTATCATGCAGAGGGGTACACGAGTGGGGTACTTCCCACTTTGGGAGTTGGATACCCCACTCGATGCCAATACTCACGGAGTCCGCATACGTGCGGCCAGGCCAGGGGATAGGCCGTACAAGTTGTTTGACGTACGCGGGCTGTACATGCTCGTCACTCCGACCGGGGGCAAGCTCTGGCGGTTCAAGTACAGGATGGGTGGGGTAGAAAAGCTCCTCGCGCTGGGAAAGTACCCCGATGTGTCGTTGAAGCGTGCGCGGGAGAAGCGCGATGACGCGCGGAAGCTGGTGGCGGATAACGTCGACCCCAGCGTGAAGCGGCAGGCCGAGCGCAATGCCGCGGTCGACACCTTCGGGGCTATCGCTACCGAGTGGCTCAACTTGCATAAGGTCACTTGGGCTGACGAGACGGTTTCGATTCTTGAGAGTCGGGTGAAGAGTTACCTGCTCCCTTACTTGGGAAGCCGTCCGGTTGCAGCCATAACGGCGCAGGAGCTGTTGGGCGTCCTCCGACGGGTGGAGGCGCGGGGGCGGAATGAGACGGCGCATCGCGTTCGGTCGCTGGCTGGGCGGATTCTGCGGTTCGCCGTGGCTACGGGGCGCGCGACGCATGATGTCGCAGCGGATCTCAAGGATGCGCTTGCGCCTGTTGCAACCCGTAACTTCGCGTCGGTTACCGATCCGGTGAAAGCAGGGGAGTTGCTTCGTGCGATTCACGGATACTCCGGTCAACCGATCACAGGGCTGGCGTTGAAGTTGGCTCCGCTTGTCTTCGTACGTCCTGGAGAGTTGCGCGGAGCTGAATGGACGGAGTTTGATCTCGACAATAGTCTGTGGAGGATACCGGGGGCTCGAATGAAGATGGGCGATTCCCACATCGTGCCGCTGTCGTATCAAGCAGTTGAGATCTTGAAGGAGTTGGAAAGATTTACAGGGACGGGGAAGTACGTGTTTCCGTCGCTGCTGTCGCCGGACAGACCCATGTCGGAAAACACCATCAACGCCGCGCTCCGGCGGATGGGCTACAGCGGCGATGATCAGACCGGGCACGGCTTCCGCAGTATGGCGAGCACGCTGCTTAACGAGCAGGGTTTTCCGCCGGATGTGATTGAGCTGCAGTTGGCGCACGTGGAAAGAAACAAGGTACGGGCGGCGTACAACAAGGCGCAGCGTTTGGCAGAGCGTCGCACGATGATGCAGACATGGTCGGACTACCTGGACGAACTGCGCGGTCGGGCGGTACACCGAACGGCATCAATGACCGTTGAAGCCGAAAAGCAACTCGTCAACACATGAAAGATCGCGAATATCTCCCGCTCGACAAGGAAGGCGGAGCGGGAGATCTGCTTTAGTCGCTGATTTAACTACTCACGCCGATACTTAGAATTGCAGCGTTGATCCAGGTTGTACACTGACCCGTTTGTCGACGTAGATCCTTGCCGGACGAGACATCGACTGCAAGCGTCCGCTGTCGGCCGCATTGACCCAGCAAGCACACCGAAGCCGGGAGCGTGTCGACCGCCTTGACTCAAACAAACCCTGCAATCTAGCGCCCTACTTAGTGGGTCACTTGCTGCTGCTGCATTCATTGCGGCTCTTGTCGCGCTTCACGTCAACTTGGACAAAATGGCTGACCTAACAAAGGAGACTTCTTCTGCTCAGGCTGCCTCGGTAAACCGCTGCTGATTGGCCATTTTACGCTGCGTACGGGCCGCAGCGATTCGCCGCGCACGCTCCTCTCGAACTTCATCCGGCTTGCCACGATGCCAGGTTGCCGGAGTATGTAACCCAGGGTCGCATGCAGTCGCTCCTCGTTGTAGTGCTGCATCAGCTTCGCGATGATGGCTTCGGCCCGCAAGTAATTACTGCCGTAGTCGTTGTCCGTCTCATCGCGTACAGTGCCATTGAAGCGTTCGACGATCCCGTTAGATTCCGGATGCCGTGGTCGGGTCTTGATATCGATGAGATTGTGGGCCTTGATCACGGCGACCACGTCTCGATTGACGAACTCACTTCCGTGATCATGTACGATCCGAGGCTGCTTGCCTTCATTGGCCTCGAGCGCTGCTTGCAGCTCGATGGCCACGGATTGCCCGTCCAAATTCATCAAGAGCCGATGGTGCACCACATAGCGGCTGAAGGCATCCACAAAGCTCAACAGAAAATAGAACCTGGCAGCGACCCATACGTACATCACGTCTGTGTGCCACTGTTGGTTCGGTGCAGTCGGACGGAAATGGTACTCACCACTGGATCGCTCCGAGCGCTTCCAGCGCGATAACAGATTTGCTTCATTCAGGACTCGATAAACCGTGCTTTCCCCAACGCACACCACCTGCGCGTCCACCATCATCCAAGTCAGCTTTCGATAACCAATCTTGGGGTACCTCAGTGCGAACTCGCAGATCGCCGCGCGCTCCTCAGCCAGCACCTCATACGACCCGGCAGGGAGCTCCTACGCGATCCTCCAGGCTCTCCCGCCGCAGCCAGCCGTAATACACGCTCCGAGGCACTCCAAGGGCGGCCAGCGTGCGATGTGCCGGCCACTCGGAGCGCTGCTTGGTTTGTTTGACGATACGGATCACTTCTGCTTTGCTCGGCCCCGGCACTCGCGATAGATCCTCCAACCTCAGATCTTTTTTTTCAGCTCCAGGTTCTCCGCTGTGATCTCCGCCACCACCGCACGCAGCCGGTCGATTTCGGCCTTGTGCCGCGCCTCAGCATCGTCCTTGCGCGGCTTTCGCTGCGCATCGCGCTTGAGCGCCACGGTCGAACCGCCTTGCGCCACAGCTCGCCACCGGTACAACACTGACGGCGACAACCCATGGCGCCGACATACCTCGCTCACGGTCACTCCTGGCTGATCCGCCTCACGGAAAATCTCGATCTTCTGCTCCGCCGTGAATCGGCGATATTCTCGCTTGCTCATCCGCTCCGCCCTCTGTGCGGGCTGCCCTACGCAGAGCGAAGTCTCTCATCTTTTGCACAGCCGTTTGTCCATAAGTCGATGAAGCTACACAACTGGCGCTTCCATATCCCGACCCTGGCTCTTTGGGGTTGAGCGCAAACGAAGAAATACTTGCTGACGACATCATAACGTATCAACGAGAGTTCGTCAGATACGGCGAGGATGCTGCTGCAATGAGAAAGGTGGAGGCCGTCGACCTCGCTGCCTTCGCGACCGTCTTCTTGACTCAAATCAACACTATTTATGGCCGCAGCAAGTCTCTGCGAGCGCTCTCGGTGCAGACCTGGCCGGGAGCCACTTGCCAGCCATTCGTCTTTGGTTCTGGCGATGTCGACTGGGAAGGGGCCGCCCAGCTGTAAGACAAGCTCAACGTGCTGTTCCAGGAGAAACACGGCGCGACGCTTCAGGTCACCAGAATTGCACGAGTGTATGAGGATGGCTTCATCTTCCTACTGAAGCCGAATCGTCTGCGTTACTGGTTGCGGTCTGTCGCCTTGCGCGATGCCGATGACGCACTTGTGGACCTTCGCGCACAAGGGTACTGACAGGGATGCTGGCAGATTCCGAACACAGGCCTAGACATCTGGGCTTACTCGCCAGGCACGTGCACAAGCCCGCATCATTCCTGCATGAACTAGTAAAATTCATTGCTGACGAGCTGCCTCGCTGGCGCGACCGCCCCGATCGAAAGCCAGAGACGTCTGAGACTGTCTTAACGTCTCGTTTGTGCGCTCACCTAAATAGTGCAGCGCACAGCTCTCGTGGCTGGGATATTCTTCAATTTCGTTCCGAAGAGCCGGACGAGAAAACCAAGGGCCGAAAGATCGATCTTGTAGCAGCCCCGCTTGCCGCAAAAATATGGGTTGACGGTCGCAGCCATGTTGACTTCGATACTCTCCTCCCAATTGAGTGCAAACGTCTTCCAACGCCAAAAGACAGTGAGCGTGACGAGCGTCAATACGTTTTCAATAGACATGGCAGCACCGGTGGCATTCAGCGCTACAAGGCGGGTCATCACGGTGCCGAGCACAGGTTCGCAGCCATCATTGGTTATGTCCAGAAGGAGACGTGCTCTTTCTGGGACACGCGTATCGCAGAATGGATCAACGCTTTAGTCGTCGCAAAAGAGGCAGGCTGGACCGCCAAAGACCTTCTGCAACTGCAACAGAACGACACTAAGCAACAGTTGGCGATGCTGAGTTCTTCTCACGCGCGGGCGAATGGCCTACAGGACATCGAGCTTTGCCATCTCTGGGTTCAGATGAATTGACGAGCCGCTGGCGGCGAACCAATGCCCGGGCGATCTTCCCTGGTCAGGGCCGAGACTCGAAAAGCCACCATCAACCGCTACGTCAGCGCCCGTCATGAATCCAGCGAGGTCGCTACAGAGGAAGGCAACCACCTGGCCCACCTCTTCATCCCGACCCGCACGGCCCAAAGGATGTAGTTTCGCCGCCACGCTGTCGGCCCTTTCGACCGAGCCCGCGATGGCCGCCATGGCCGGCGACCACGTCCAAGCGGGAGAGACTGACACCACTCGGATTCCGAACGGCGCCAGGGTGACCGCTTCATTCTTCGTCAACTGCAAGATCGCCGCCTTCGAGGCGGGATACAGGGCGCGTCCGGCTGCGCCAAATTTGCCCCCCGTGCTGCCGATATTCACAACGACTCCACGATGTAGCTTGAGGTGCGGCAAGCACTTCTGGAGGAAGATGGCGCCGCCGACCAGGTTGATGTTGAGTGTATGAAGCCACTGCTCGCGCGTTGAATCCAACCCCGCGTCCGCGTAAGTACAGGCGTTGTTAACGAGGATGTCGATGCGCCCAAAGCGGGCCACGGTCGCGGCAATACAGGCCTCGATATCGGCATCCTTGGCAATATCCACCGCGCAATGCACAGACCGCTCGGGGAATGCTTGCCTGACAGAGTCGAGCCCTGAGGGATCACGCCCGAGGAATACCATGTTAGCGCCGCAACCATGCAACGTGCGAGCGATCCCAAGCCCTATACCGCTCGTGCTTCCGGTGACAATGGCTGTTTTGCCGGTGAGGTCGATCTTCATGACTTGCCCTGCCAGCGCCCAGTCACCTCTGCCACCGTGCAAATCTCCGCGACGAATGCGAGATTCTCGAGTGATGCCTGGTGAAGATGGGGAATGGAGCATCCGCAGGCATCCGACACTACGAAAACGCGATAGCCCATATCGGCTGCGTGCCGAGCGGTATGCTCCACGGTGGAATTCGTGGCTACTCCGCAGACGTACAAGTCGATGATCCTGCGAGCGATCAGGACGGTCTCCAGATTGGAGCCGTAGAAAGCATTGATCCGGTTGTGCTTGACGAGCGGCTCTGCGGGGAGGGGCTGCAGGCCCTCATAGAACTCAGCTCCCCACGAGCCGGCAGCCATGGCTCCTGTTGCAGCGGCGGTGCGTAGCAGGGGCGCGTTCAAAATGCTTGGATCGGATAGGTGCGCGGGCATTTCGATGCCCACAGAGACCACCATGACGTTTGCGGCGCGCGCCGCCGCCAGCAAACCTCTGGCCGACTCGACCAAAGCGTCCCGTGCTGCAATATTCCGTGTCAGGCCGAGGCCAATCTTGCCGCTACTATGCAGAACATCGTTTTGGTAGTGCAGAGCGAGAAGGGCGGCCGCGCTCATTGCGGTCAGATGAACATTTCGAACGGCTCATGGACGCCGTCCCGGTCGATGAGGTCAACTCGCTTGAGCTTGATCCGCCAGCTGCCGCCCTCCTGAATCAGGGTATGTGTATAGCCGCCGCCCAGGAGTCGCAGCTCCCGTCCCTTGCGCCACTCCAGCAGATGGAACGTGGAGCGTACAGTCAATTCCTCCACAGGTCCCGCGCACGGCTCGATGACGATGTTGCCGATGAGGCGGGCTGTACGGGTCCGCGGGTGTTGGGACCATGCGCGCACCTGATCGAGCCGGCGAATGCGCACTTCCCGCATCATGGCGTTTTCGTAAAACAGGGACGCGTGATTGACGGCATCGGGCTGATCGAAGCTCAGGGGCACCCAATAAATCCCGTTGTCCGTAAACAGCCCGTTCCACTCGGCCAGCGCACGATTGTCCAGCAGAGTTGCCTCGTGATGCAGGAACGATTGCACGCTGAGCTGTGTCTGAAGAGCGATATCTTTGGCGGAAGCAGAGCGCATCATGTCAGACATTCCCCGTCATGTACCGGCGCCAGGCGCGAAACTGGTTGCGGATCGGCATCTCGCTGACACCGTCCGCTCTGAGCCCTGCCGCTGTCGACTCTTCGTGGCCGGCGCTGCGGTGCTGACTGACCCATTCTCCGGCGTGCGCCTGCATTCCCTCGTGCGTACGGTTATACAACTCCACGTCGTCCACCATGACGACCGAGGACGGGGAATTGATGATGTTGCTGTACGCGAGGGTCCGCTCGAAGAAGCCTGCGGGCGCACCCTGGAGACGGAACGTGAAGATCTCCACCAAAGTCCGATCTACCGCGATGGGACGGATCACGCGCAATTGTTGAAATGAGGTATGGGGGGAGCAGCTTGGATAGATAGTGGTGTTGTGACGGTTGACGGCCACGATCTCGCGCGAGCGTTGTTCGCCGCGAACCTCGGTGAGACTTGCGAGATACCGTTGTGTCAGCTCATCGCGCGGAGCGTTGAAGATGGCGGTCATGTAAGAGTGGCCATAGTCGAACGCGGACCACTCGATGCGCTCCCAGAATTCGTTGGGCTCGCCGTTACCCTCGATGATGTGTAACTCGAAAGGCAGTTGGGAGTCGCCCCGCGCACTGCCGACTTTTCGCGCGGCCATGTAGGATGACTCATGGGTTGCCTGGGCATGTGCGGTGTCATTCAGGTTCTCCAGGAAGATCTTCCAATTCGAGCGTTGCAGGACCCGGAACACACCTCCCTCCACCGATACCTCGCCTGTTGGCGCCCGATCGCAGAAGTTATCGAGCGAGCTGGCAACACCCCCTAAAAACGTCTGCAAGTCGGGCCCCTCACTGGCGAGGGAGCCGAACACGAAGCCGCGATAGCTGGCGACCCGGGCTACCCGGGTCATGGAAAACCGGGGGTCTGAGTTGTCGAATCCCGTACCTTCGTAGCGCTTGCGGAACGTTGTGGCAAACAACGTGCCGTCATGGTCGAAAGTCCAGGCATGGTAGGGGCAGCGAAACATTCTTGCGGCGTGCCCGCAGCGCTCGGTGACCACCTGCGCGCCCTTGTGGGGGCAGCGGTTGTAGAGGACCTGGATCGCACCGGTCTTGGTACGTACCATAATCACCGGCTGCTTGCCGATGAGGGTCGTGATGTAATCCCCCGGTTGTTTGACCTGGCTCTCGTGACCGACGTAGATCCAGGCGGTGCCGAAGATCCTGTCCATTTCGAGCTCGAAGATGGCGGGGCTGGTGTAGACCGATTGGTGAACTTCCTCCGGTCGCAACAGCTCGGCTGGAGAGGGGGGAGAGTCCATGTTGGTTCCTGGTTTGCGCAAGGCAGTAAGCGAATACTAGGGCCGGTGGCGTTTTGGTCAAGCGTGCCGCCATCGGAATTGCCGCAAAAACGCAGCGTTGCCTCGTAAAGCGAAACAAAAATGACCACCCACGCCGCACGTGTCGGCGGCCATCTGCGACGACCTGCTCATGACCGACAAACTCCCGCCCCCGTCCCGGACTCCCCCTCATGCCGCCCTGACACTGGCCTGATCGCCCGCTCATCGGCAAAAGGGGAAGGGGGAGCCGCGAACAAATTTGTATGGCATACGGGATTGGCCTAGGATTGGCCTACTATTTGTCGTCCGGTGACGCGCCGGGTAATTCGTCGGAGTCGATCCTTGCTACCGCTGGCACACTGCCGAACGTTCGGATCGCGGCGCCTGGAGGAAGCTCGCGCTGGGATCTCACCGTTCTTTTGCGAGCACAAACTCGTCGTGAACGATTCGGTCGCGAACTTCGACGCCCGCCACCACCATGCTGTGTTGGGTGCGTTGTCCTTGAATTATCTGCAATACGGCAGCGACATCACGATCGATACCTACCTGAGCGGCTTCTTCCTGATCGAGACACCGCTCTCTGGCAGATCGCAAATACGCGCCGGAGCGGATAACGCTGAGGGTACCTCCGAGTGCGGTTGCGTGATCTCCCCCGATCGCGCACTGAACATCAGGTGGTCGGCCGACTGCCGCAAATTGATGCTCCGAATCGATCAGACCGTGGTCGAAAGCCAACTGGCGCGCCTGCTGGATCGCTCGTTGACAGCGCCGCTGAAATTCGATCTGGGCTTGCGGTTCGGCGAGCGTGGCGGACCAACACTGCAGTCCATGTTGAATTATATGTTCAGTGCGGCAGACGATCCTGCCACCCTGTACGCCAGCACGCACGTGAACCGTCCGATGGTGGAATGTTTCGTCACGATGCTGCTAATGGGTCAGCCTCACAACTATTCCGAGCTTCTGCGTCAACCCGTGAAACCGCCCGCGCCACGCTACGTGCGTCGGGCCGAGGAGGTCATGCGGGCCAGGGCGAAGGAGGCCCCCACACTGGAGGAAATAGCCAGGGCTACCGGCATCGGTGTGCGCAGCTTGCAGACCGGCTTCAAGCGTTTTCGTGGCACTACGCCCATGGCGTATCTGCGCGATTACCGCTTGGACCAGGTGCGCAAGTGGCTCCTTGCTCCGACCGAGGCACAGCGCATTCGCGACGTCGCGTTGAATTGGGGTTTCACGGACCTCAGCCGGTTTGCCTCCGACTATCGCCATCGCTTCGGCGAGCTGCCCCGCGAAACGTTGCGCACAGCGAGTCCCGCTCGTCCGTGACCAAACACCTCAGCGCAGCAGTTTGTGTTGCTCTGCGAGGGATTCCACCTTGCTGCTGTCAACTTCATGGCGTTCCGCCGCCGCACGGATTTGCGCGGGTGTCGCCCGCAGGATCGGGGCAACCTCGGGACCGCGAACCCGCCCCCAGCCGTCCTCGCCGTTGACCTGAAGCCTGAAGATGTCGGGACGAGAATAGTGCCCGGCCGTGTCCACGATGGACCTGAAGGCCTTGATCATCCAAGCGTGGCAATCGGCGTACAATATCTTGGGCCCGAGAGTGGGAGGTACGAGCGGAATGCCCAGGGGGCTGATGATCGAGCTGCCGCCCTTGGCATAACGCATGTTCATGTTCTCTTTGTACGGGAAGTCAGCCGGAACATCGTTTTCATCCTGGTATCCGCAGGCCGACAGAACGAAACAGCCGGCTTCCAACGCGTGTGCCCGCACCATCGTGTGGCCCCAGAAGGACGACCCGTCGGCATCCAATTCTTCCAGCTGGGGCCCGGTGTGCAGCGCGAAGGCTCCGGGAAAGACGGCTACGTGGAAGTCCTCGCCTTGCGCGATGAGTGCTGCTCTGGCGAGCGTCATTACGTGCTCGCCGCAGGTAAGGGCACCCACCCGGCCGAGATCGGTTTCCCACACGCACAGGTCCGATGCATTACCCTGACCCCAGAATACCCGTTCAGTGAAGGTTGGCATCAATTTACGATGACGGCCGATGAGCGACCCATCGCGCCCGAAAAAAAGTTGCGTGTTGTAAATCGTCTGACATTCGGGCCGGGAGTCCATCTCGTTGCAACCCATCATCACGTAGACGCCGGCTGTCCGCGCAGCGTCGCCGATTCTCTCGGTCTCCTCCCCCGGTGCCATGATGGCCGCGTCGCGGAATCGCATGCGCCCATCGATCCAACGTTGCAGGGGGCTATCCCAGCCTTCGGTCCAGAATGGATAGCCGGATAGCCAGACCTCTGGAAAAGCGATCAGCTCGGCGCCGTTGGCGGCAGCCTCGCGAATCAGGGAGCAGGCCCGGGTCACGCAGGTCTCAGTCTGCATGAACGCCGGTGAATGCTGTGCGATGGCTACGCGGACCACTTCGCGTCCGCCCAAGACTTTGCTCTGTGACCCCATGTCTACTTCCTCACGGTAGCGGTAGAGAGACTGTCAGCGCGCTCAGCCGAACGCCGGTTCGAACGCCGGAGTCTGTTCAATGGTGCCATATTCCCCTACCGGCTCAACAGGAAACGCCGCATGCGCTGGGCGAGTGCGGGCGGAATGGCAACAGCGCGCTCGCGCCTGGCGTCAATGAACACGAGCACCTGATGCGCGGTCAAGCGCAGTTGACCCAGCTTGGAGAGCTCGATGCGAAGCTCGCAGGAGCTGCGTCCGAGTTTGACAACCCACAACCGGGATGTGAGCCGGTCGCCGAACCGGGAGGGCGCCGCGAAGTCGACACCCAGGTGAACCGTCGGGGTCATGACCTGCCGCGTGTGACCCAACCGCCAGAGACTGAGCCGCAATGCATCCTCGAACCATTCCTCTACGAAGCAACTGATCATCTCGAGGTAGCGCGGGTAAAAAACCCAGCCACCCGGATCACAGTGGCAGAACCGGACTGGGATTTCGCGCAAGAACGCGGTGTCGGTCTCCTTCGTGGGCATTGGAGTCGATCGGTCGGCTTTGATCAGTAGTCATAGTGCGCCGAGAGGAACCACTCTCGCGGTCGCGAATAGGTGCCTTCCGCGATGCCGACCGACGCGAGCTGATCGAGGCCCGAGAGCAGATATTTCCGATTCGTCAAGTTGGTGGCGCCGCCGCTGAAGGACCAGTGACCGCTCGCATCGTTGAATATCGAGGTCAGGTTTACCAGGCCAACCCCCATCTGATACAGATACGGTGAGTTGTCGGCGGTGAGGTAATGTGCGCTTTTGTAAGAGTAATCGCCGCGCAAGCTGATAGTGCCGGCGCTCCAGTGATACAAGTCCGCCGTCGCGCCCATCGTCGCGGTCCATTTCGGGGCATTGGGCAGCTTGCTCGCGGGAGTTACGCCGACGGCCAGGGGAGAGACCGAAAGATAGTGGGCGTCCGTGTAGCCGAGTCCGGCGTTGAAATGCAGCCAACTTGCCAGCGCCGCCTCGGTCTCGAGCTCGAATCCTTTGATACGAGCGTCCCCTGCGTTGCGAGTGGTGGGCGCAGCGCCGTAGAGAATGACGATCTGCATATCGTCATAGTTGGCTAGATATGCGGCTCCGTTCAAACGCAGGCGATGATCGAAGAACTCGGTCTTCAGTCCGGCCTCGTAGCTCCTAAGATGCTCCGGGCCGAAATTGGGGATGACGGCCAGGGGTGGAAATACCCGCTGCGTGAATCCACCACTCTTGAATCCTTGTGAATAGCTCACGTAGCCAAGGACATTCGCCGTGAACCGCTCATCCAACGTCACAGCCGGAGTAAATTCGTGGAATAACCTCGTGCCGTCTATCGGCGGGAGGATGCGGTGGCCGTCCGGATTGAGCGCCGGATCGGGAATGAGAGCGCGGCTGAGGGCCAGCAGGCTGCCGCCCGTGTTGTCCCGGGTAATGATCTGATCGGGCAGGAAGCCCTTCTTCTCATAGGTGTAACGGCCGCCGAGAGTCAGGCTGAGTCTGTCGGTGAGGCCATAGGTCAACTGGCCGAACGCGGCATAGCTGCTGTTGTCCACGAGGCCGCCACTGAGAAAATCCGCGATGGAGAACTCGAGGTAGTTGCGGTCGGTGCCGGATTCCTTGAAGTAGTACAGGCCGGCCAGCCATTTCAGTCGATCCCCCTGGAGGGCCCGCCCGGTGAACTGCAACTCCTGGCTGAATTGGCGTTGACTATAATCGTTCGCCGTGTTCGACAGATCGATCGGCGAGGCGTCGGTATCGATGTCGAAATGACTACGCAACCCGCGCAGCGCGCTGATGGACTTCGCCTCCATCCAGCCCAGATCCCATTTGAGAACCGCCGAGGTACCCCACAGATCCAGGTCGGATCGATTGGCGCTGGTAGACCAGGTCGTATATTTGTTTCCCGTGATCCACTGGGAGTTGTAGCATTGCGGAACCGGGGCGAACGGATTGGCGCCACAGGCGGCTCCTGCGGTGACAAAGTTGTAGAAGGCCGCGAATTGCGCGGTTGGATTCGTCGCCAGGAGAATCGAGGGCAGCCCTTCCTCGCGCGTACGCGTGTAGTCGCCGGAAAGCAGGATGCTGAAGTTGCTGACGGGCTCGATCGCCACTTGAAGCCGGGCGGCGGTGGTGTTCACATCGCCCATAACGCCTCCGTCGCTCAGCCGCTGGACATATCCATCGCGTTTCTGCCGAGAGACCGTGGCGCGGACCGCGACGACGTCATTGACTGGCAGATTCACTGTACCGCGGAAATCCACCCGCCCATACGCTCCCGTCGTCACCGCTGTCCCGGCCTCAAAGTTGCGTGTGGGGTCCTTTGAGGTCACGACCACGGCGCCGCCGATCGTATTCTTTCCAAACAGGGTGCCCTGCGGTCCTCGCAGCACCTGTACGTTTTGCACGTCGGTCGTGTCGAGAAGGGCGCCCACCGAGCGGCTGACGTAGACGCCATCCACGTATAGACCGACACCAGGATCGATGGTCAGGTCGAAGTCGGTCTGTCCTACACCGCGGATAAAAGTGGTGACTGCAAAGCTGGCCCCAGACACGCTGGCACCCTGCTCGAGGCTCATGTTGGGCGTGAACTTGCCGATCTCGGCAATGTTGGTCACCTGTCTCGCCTGCAGAGCCGCTGAAGTGAACGCCGCGACGGAGATCGGCGTCTGCTGCAGGTTCTCCTCGCGCTTCCGCGCCGTAACGACGACCTGTTCCAGCTGGCTGTCCGCCGTATCTGCGCTCTGAGCCAAGACCGGTGTGGGCAGGCACGACAATGACGCGATAGCCATCGCGGCCGCGCGCAAGCCTCGAGCCGTAAATTCTGGAGTGTTTATGAAGCGTGATCGCATGAGCCCCCCGGGGCGAAGTTCGTTGTCTGTACCGATCGAGAGCGCCGACAGTCGGAAACGCACCCTGTGGCAACTTGGTATGCAGTGCTCTCAATGGTCGTGGCACGCAGATCACGTGCACTGTCGTTACGACTCTACGTGAGTTCCCTGCCAGGCAATATTCGTTGCGCGCAGAGTGCATGTGTAAAGCGCAGCAATCATCCGCTGTCGCGCCAGCCCTGCAACGCCTGTGAGGCCGCGCTGATCGACTCGAGATATGCGATTAGCGCGCGCTATGGCGGTAAAGCGACTACTTCGTGCGGCCTGGATTGACCGTAGTCATCTCGCCTTTATAGGCTGATTACATCAGGGGGCGGCAGGACACGGCGTTGACGAATTTCTTACTTGACAGTTGGTACGCCGTTGCCTGGTCCGCCGACATCGGGCGCGAACCTTTCGCCCGTGTAGTCTGTGACGAGCCGCTGGTACTTTATCGAACGCAACGGGGGACCGTGGTCGTCTTGGAGGATCGCTGTTGTCATCGGCGTGTGCCGCTGCATCTCGGTAAGGTGATAGGCGATCACCTGCAGTGCGGTTACCACGGGTTTACCTTCGAGCCCAGCGGCGGCTGTGTGAAAGTCCCCGGTCAGGACCTCATTCCGCCTGGGGCGCACGTACGCAGTTATCCGAGTGTGGAGCGCTACGGACTCGTGTGGGTATTCATGGGTAGTGCCGCTCTGGCCGACCCGGGCACCATCCCAGACTACCATTGGATCACCGACCCCGCGTGGGGCTCGAAGGGCGCCTACTTCCACGTCAAGGCTCATTACCTGTTGATTGTCGAGAACCTTCTCGATCTGACGCACCTCGCCTTCGTGCATGCGAGCACGATCGGCAACGCGGCGGTTGTTGACTCTGCCAAGGTAAGCTTCCAGCGCGGCCCCGACAGGGTTGACGTCACGCGCGTGATGGAGAATTCACCCCCGCCGCCGACTTACGCGAAGGCAGCCCGTTTTGAGGGCAACATCGATCGGTGGCAATTCATCAACTTCGAGCCCCCGGGGTTCATACGCCTGGAAACCGGCGGCTGTGATACCGGTCGTGGCAGCGATCCCGGCGCAAAGAAGATCACGCTTCGCAATCTCAACATCGTTACTCCTGAAACGCAGGAGACTACTCACTATCTGTGGGCGCAATGCCATGACTTTGATGTCGGCAATCAGGCGACGACGGACATGATATTCGAGGATGTCCGAACGGCCTTTATGCAGGACGCAAAAGTTTTCGAGGCCCAGCAGCTCTCCATTGCGGCTCATCCGCAAGCGCGGCAAGTCGACGTAAATGGAGATGCGGGAGGCCTGCAGGCCAGACGCATCGTGAGCGCTATGCTGGCGAAACAAAGAGTTTCAGGTGACACCCATGTTGGTTGAATGGACCGACGCCGGTGCAGACGATGTTGCCGAAGGCACGGTCAAGGGGGTCAAGATCGGTGACCGGCATATTGCGATTTACCGTCTCGGCGGTGCTGTGTACGCCACCAGCGATATCTGCACCCACGAATTCGCGCTTCTCTCCGGAGGTTGGGTCGAGGGCGGGATAGTTGAGTGTCCCTTGCACGGTGCCCGCTTCCAGGTTACGGACGGACGCTGCCTGGGGCCATTCGGCAGCGATCTGCGCTGTTACAGAGCGAGAACGCACCTCGGGAGAATAGAGGTTGAGTTACCTGCGGGCGATGAAGAAGCGGTCACGGGCGGTGAATGCGATCCCGCGGGGAGCAAAAGCAAATGAGTCCGGTGCACGCCGGAGTTGTGGTAGTAGGCGCCGGACATTCCGGCGGGCGACTCGCTCAACGTCTGCGGTCGAGGGGTTACCAGGGGCGCCTCACAGTCATCGGCGAAGAAATGGATCCGCCGTACGAGCGACCACCCTTGTCCAAGTCCGTGCTCGCGGGCCGTGTTCCCGCGGAGAAGACCCATCTGTGCGAGCGCTCGTGGTATTCGTCAAATGGCGTCACACTGCGGGTCGGCTCGCGAGTTGTAGGGATAGAGCGCGAACAGAAACGCATTGCTCTCGCCGATGGCGAGACGATTCCATACGAAAAGCTGGTGTTGGCTCCTGGTGCGCGCCCACGCCGGTTAGGTGCCGCGGATTGCGACATCGCTGGTGTATTCACGCTGCGCACGCTATCTGATGCGGAGCGGCTCAGGGAGTATCTGAGTCCAGGCAAGGTCGTCGCCATCATCGGCGCCGGCCTGATTGGTCTGGAACTGGCCTCGACAGCACTGGAGCGGGGTTGTGCGCCGTTTGTCCTGGAGGCCTTCGATCGCCCGCTCGCGCGCGTGGTGCCAGCGGAGGTTGCAGCGCTGTTTTCCGGCCTTCTGGAAACGAGGGGCATTCGTTGTCATTACAACGCCCGGATCGCGGCCATCAAGACGGGTGCGAGCGGTCTGGCCGTGGAATTGGCGGACGGGCGTTGCTTCCCGTGCGGTGTGCTGGTCGTGGCTATTGGAGTTGAACCGAACACGGAGCTCGCCGCAAACGCCGGCATTGAGGTTGCAAATGGCGTTGTCACGGACATGACCGCGCAAACCAGCGACCCCGACGTATTCGCTGTGGGTGATGCCGCCTACGTGCGGCCTGCTCCTGATCGTGACGGAGCGCGCCTTGAGACCTGGCACAACGCGGAGGTGCAAGCCGATCGTCTCGCCGCCTTCATAGCGGAAGATCCGTCGGTACCGGCACCTCAGGCGCCGTGGTTCTGGACAGACCAGTTCGGTTTAAACGTACAGTTCGCCGGCAACACGGCCGGAGTCGACGAGATTGTGTGGTGCGGCCCGCGTGAGCCCGTCCGAACTGCTGCGATTTACCTGACGCGGGGCGAAGTTGTTGGCGGCATGACGATTGCCCACCCGATGGCGATGCGCTGCCTGCGTCGCTGGCTCATTCCGGGTCGACCGCGGGTCTCACGAGCCGAGGCGGCCGATCTCCTCTCGAGGTTGGCCGCGTGAGCTCACGCATGGACGCAGACGGCGAGCGGAGAGACTCGAGGCCCGAGCTGCCGCGTTTCAAGGCGGCCGCAGTGCAGGCCGCCCCGGTCTATTTGGACGCGCCCGCGACAGTAGACAAAGCGGCCGCTTTGATCCGGGAGGCAGCCCGAAACGGCGCGAGCCTCATCGCCTTTCCCGAGGTTTTCGTACCGGGATATCCCTACTGGAACTGGCTTACGGATCCTCTGACCGGCAGTGTGTGGTTCGAGCGGCTCGTTCGGGCTTCGGTACTCGTGCCCGGTCCGGAGATCGCCGTCATTCAGCGCGCGGCGCGCGAGGCGCAAGCGTGCGTCGTGATCGGTGTCAATGAACGCTCGCCGGTCTCGTTGGGTTGCCTTTACAACACCATGGTCTTCATCGGTCCGGACGGATCGTTGCTGGGCAGGCATCGCAAGCTCGTGCCGACCTGGGCCGAAAAACTGACCTGGGCGGGCGGGGACGGCTCCAGCCTGAAAGTCTACTCGACCCCGATCGGACCGTTGGGAGGACTGGCCTGCGGCGAGAACACCAACACTCTCGCGCGCTTCGCGTTGCTTTCGCAGGGCGAGCTGGTGCACGTGGCGAGTTATATCTCATTGCCGGTCGCACCGGAGGATTACAATATGGCCGAGGCCATCAAGTTGCGGGCAATGGCGCATTCATTCGAAGGCAAGGTTTACACGGTGGTTTCCTGCTCCACGGTGTCTTCCCAGATGGTCGCAACGCTGTGCGACATAGTCCCGAATGCCGGCGTCCGGCTCGAGCGTCGCTCGAGCGCGTTCTCGGGCGTCGTCGGCCCCGATGGGCGCTTGGTCGGCAAGCCATTGATCGACGACGAAGGCATCGTGTATGCCGAGATCGACTTGGCTCGATGCATTCAACCTCGACAGATGCACGACATAGTCGGGCACTACAACCGGTTCGACATTTTTCAGCTGACAGTGAATAGACGCCCGCTATCGCCGCTTGCGGCGTGGGACGAGGCAGTCAAAGATGTCGCGCGCGAGGATGCCTGCGCAATCGTGGCGGGTTCGGCTTCCGAGTCGGGAAGCGTGACGGCGGAGTGAGGCCCAGATGCGAGAAGCCAGATGCGAGAAAATGTAGCAGGCAGGGCGAATGTTGAGGACACGCCGGAGCTCGAAGCGTTCTACGCGGACCTCGAGAGCTTCGAGGCGGGTGCACTATGGACGGTAGCCAATGATATCGAGCCATGGGAACCACAGTCGCAATCCGTGCCCGTGATCTGGCGATATAGGGACCTCAGGGCGCCTGTGTTGCGTTCGGTCGAGCTCGTCACGCCAGAGAGGGCGGGTCGCCGCGTTGTGTACCTGCGCAATCCAGGCCGGCAAAAGGTTTGTGCGGCGGTTGGGTGGCTGTACTCGGGGTTGCAGGTGATGCTCCCTGGGGAGCGCGCGTCCGCGCATCGCCATTCGGCGGCGGCTCTTCGCTTCATCATGGAAGGTACTGGCGCGTACACAATCGTGGACGGACATAGGATGACGTTGGGAGCCAACGATGTCGTACTAACGCCGAACGGGACATGGCACGAACACGGCGTTGAGGAGGGAGGTACGGCCTGCATTTGGCAGGATGGCCTGGACATCCCATTCGTCAACGCGCTCGAAGCAAACTTTTACGAGGTGCATCCGCAGCTTCGCCAGCCAGTCGAATTCGCCTGCGACGATATGTCTCACACCTGGGGTAACGCCGGCATCCTTCCGAGTGCGACCGCCTGGTCGCGGAGCTACTCGCCGCTTTACAAGTACGAATGGCAACCGACCTACGAGGGACTAAAACGATTTGCGCGCACCACGGCAGGATCGCCGTTCGACGGGATCCGCATGAACTATGTAAACCCAGTCACCGGCGGTCACGTCATGCAGACCCTTGGCGCATCCATGCAGATGTTACGTCCCCTGGAGCACACCAGAGCGCATCGCCATACCGGTAGTTTCATGTACCAGGTAGCCAAGGGCACGGGCTATTCGGTCATCGCCGGCAAGCGCTTCGATTGGCGGGAGCGCGACATCTTCTGTGTGCCCTCATGGGCCTGGCATGAACATGCCAACGCATCCGCCACGGATGATGCCTGCCTGTTTTCCTTCCACGATCTACCGGTCATCGAAGCCCTCGGACTCTATCGCGAAGAGGCGTACCGCGACGACTCAGGAGCACATGACAGATGAAGCTTGTGACCTATCGCAGGTGTAATGAAGCGGCACGCGCGGGTGTGCTGACGAACGGCTTGGTCATTGACGTGGAGCGATTTGGCGCCGCCTATGGCGCGACGTTGCCAAACGACATGTTGTCATTGATCGATGCGAACGCCACCGCACTACCGGTCTTGCGTGAGCTGATCGCACGGTCGGTTGGGAAATATCCTGTGGGGTCGGCGCTGCCGATAGAGGACGTCAAGCTGTTGGCGCCAATCCCCCGCCCGCGCAAGAACATCTTCGGGATCGGACTCAATTACCGTGCCCATGTCAGCGAGTCGGCGCGGACTCTCGGCACCGCCGCCGATCTTCCCACGCAGCCGGTGGTGTTCAGCAAACCTCCGACCACCGTCATCGGTCCTGGAGAGTCGATCCATCATGACGCAAAGTTGACTCAACAGCTCGACTGGGAAGTCGAGTTGGCTGTCGTCATCGGAAGGACTGCACGGCGCGTTCCGGCAGACACGGCGCGTTCTCATGTGTTCGGGTATTCGGTTCTGATCGATATCTCTGCCCGAGACAATCGGCGCTCCGGACAGTGGATCATCTCGAAGGGAATGGACACCTACGCGCCGTTCGGGCCGTGCATCGTGACGGCGGACGATATTCTGGATCCCCACGATCTGCGTCTATGGCTCACCAAGAACGCACAGACGAAACAGGAGTCAAACACGCGGTACATGATATTCGACATCGATCATCTGATTGCCGACCTGAGCGCAGGCATCACCCTGGAGCCGGGTGACATTATCGCGACCGGCACGCCCGAGGGAGTGGGCGCCGGGCGCACGCCACAAGAGTGGCTGTGGCCCGGGGATGTCATCGAGGCGGGTGTGGATGGTATTGGCACATTGCGCCATTCCGTGGTAGCGATCTAGGAGGAGCACATGTCGAACCGAGCCGTACGCGTTGGGCAAATCGTGCCTTCGTCCAATACGACAATGGAAACAGAAATTCCGGCAATCCTGCGCGCCCGGGAAGCGGTGCTGCCCGAGCGGTTCACGTTTCACTCCAGTCGCATGCGGATGAAGCGGGTCACCCGCGAAGAGTTGCAGGCCATGGACGGGGACAGCGCCCGGTGTGCGCTGGAATTGTCCGATGCACGCCTGGATGTGTTGGCTTACGCTTGTCTCGTGGCCATCATGAGCCAGGGGCAGGGTTATCATCGTGAGTCCGAGGCGCGCCTCGAGCAGCGCTCGCGGGAGAATGGGGCGCCCGCGCCTGTCGTGACCAGTGCGGGAGCCTTGATCGAGGGAGTCAGGGCGTTGGGTGCCAGACGGGTGGCGATTGTATGCCCGTACATGAAGCCGCTTGCCCGCCTCGTGATCGACTACATCCAAGCCGAGGGAATCGAAGTCAAGGATTACATCGCTCTGGAAATTCCCGACAATGTCGAGGTTGGGCGCCAGGATCCGCGCCGGCTGCTCGAAATCTACAAGCGGCTGGATCGCAGTGGCATCGACGCGCTCGTGCTATCCGCCTGCGTGCAAATGCCCTCTCTGGCGGCGATCGATCCCGTCGAGCAGGAATGTGGTGTCCCGGTAGTCTCGGCCGCGGTCTGTACCGCATATCGAATACTGAAGCGCTTGGGACTCGAAGCTCGCGCCCCCTTGGGCGGAGCGCTGCTCTCGGGGAAATATTGACCGTCGGCTTCACATAGGCGCAGGTCGCGGACTCGATGGAACACTTCGATGTCATCATTGTTGGCAGCGGGATCAACTCCCTGGTCTGCGCAGCGCTGCTGTCCAAACGTGGCAAGAAGGTCTGCGTCCTCGAGAGAAATCCGATCTTGGGTGGCTGCATACGCACGGAGGAGTTGACTGAGCCCGGGTTCATGCACGACACCTTGTCGAGCGTGTATTCCTTGTTTATCACCTCGCCCTATTTCCCGCGGCTGAAGGACGATCTCACGCGGTACGGCGTGGAATTCCTCAACAGCGCGACTCCGACGGGCGTTCTGCTGCCTGATAACCGTTCGCTCGTGTTCACGACTTCGCGAGCTGCGAACATCGCGGCACTCGCTGCCCTGGCGCCAGGGGATGGAGCGGGTCATGCCGCCGCCATGCGCCTGATCGAAGAGGATGCGGACCTGAGTTTCCCGCTGCTGGGCAACGAGCTGTACCGGCTTGCTACGCTGCGGGTGCTCGTTCGTCGCCTGATTCGGGGCGGCATCCTCCAGCTGGCCAGTTATTTCGGCCGGGCGATGCAGACCTGCCGCAGTTGGCTCGAGCATGATTTCGAGTCGGAGCTGGCGAAAGCACTGTTTGCTCCCTGGGTGCTGCATGTTGGATTGGGCCCGGAAGATGCGCTGTCCGCGTATATGGGCAGGCTCATCATGTACACACTCGAGGCTGCCGGCGCTCCGCTGGTCAAGGGCGGCAGTGCGCGGTTGGTCGAGGGTTTTGCAAAGCTCATCGAGAGTCAGGGCGGAACTGCGCTGACGGACGCGGAGGTCGTCGAGATTACGATACGCGACGGAGCGGCGAGCGGAGTCCGGTTGCGGGATCGACGGGAATTCTCTGCCCGCACCGTGGTTTGCAACGTCACGCCAACGCAATTATATGGCCGCCTGTTGAGTTCCAAGTTAGTACCGGAGGAGGTAGCGAAACAAGCCGCTGCGTTCCAATATGGGCGCGCTGATATGCAGATCCATCTCGCGTTGGATTCTCCGCCCCGTTGGAATGATCCTGCCCTGCAAAAGGTAACCATACTGCATATCACTCGGGGAATTGATGGCGTTTCGCGTGCAGTAGGCGAGGCCGAAAGAGGGCTCTTGCCCGCGGAGGCGACCATCGTGGTCGGGCAGCCCGTCGGACTCGATCCGAGCCGCGCTCCGGCGGGAAAATGGATTCTGTGGATTCAATTGCAGGAGCTGCCACGTGTGCTCAAGGGAGACGCTCTCGGAGAGATACCGGTGGGTGACGGACGATGGACCGAACAGGTTCGTGAGCGCTATGCGGATCGCATAGTGGACAGGTTGACCCTGCACATTCCCGATCTGAAGGCACATATCGTGGGGTGCAGGGTGTTTTCGCCGGCCGACCTGGAGGCATTGAACCCGAATCTCGTCGGGGGAGATCCCTATTCCGGACGATGTTCCATCGATCAATCGATGCTGTGGCGACCGTTGCGCGCCACGCGTAATCACACAACGCCCGTCCCAGGCGTGTACCACATCGGCGCGTCTACTCATCCTGGCCCAGGGCTGGGGGGGATGTCCGGATACATGGTGGCTGAGTTGCTGGCACGGCGCGGATAAGAGCAGGGGAGATTGTACATGAGCGCCGCGAGAGAGCGATTGTCCGAGCTATTGGCGATGATTGGCTCCGGAGGAATTCGGGTCGTGGATCTGACGCACGTGTTGTCCGCAGAGTTTCCAGCTCTGCAGCTGCCGCCCGAATTCGGCCAGGCATGGGCCTTCAAGCAGGAGCGGATCAGCCGTTACGATACGCCTGGGCCGGGCTGGTACTGGAATAATCTCGTGCAGCGAGCATACCGGCACGCACCTCGATGCGCCGGCGCACTGGATCAGCGGCAAGGATCATCCTAACAATACGGTCGACACGTTGCGCGTCGAGACATTCATAGCGCCCGCAGCGGTGGTGGACTGCTCGGCCGAGGCAGCCGCGAATGCCGACTGGGTATTGAGCGTTGATCGGCTGCGCGCCTGGGAGGAAATGCACGGGCGGATTCAGCCTGGGTCGTGGCTGCTGTTTCGCACCGATTGGTCCAAACGCCGCATGCCGGCGGAGTTCGTCAACATGCGCGAGGACGGTGCACACACACCCGGACCGTCGCAAGCGGCAGTGGAATGGCTGATCCATGAGCGACAGGTGCTCGGCTTCGGCGTCGAGACGATCAATACCGACGCGGGGCAGTCTTTTCGATGGCCGCTACCCTATCCCTGCCATACGCTCATGCATGGCGCAAATCGTTATGGCTTGCAGTGCCTGACCAATCTCGATCGGCTTCCTCCCGTGGGGGCCGTTGTTCTATCAGCGCCACTGAAGATCAAGGCGGGCTCGGGAAGCCCTCTGCGTGTGTTGGCCCTGGTACCCGAAGTCTAGCTGCTGATTAGCTATTGATAATAGCTGGGAGATGACATGGCCGAGCGATCATTCACTGCCGAGGTGGAGAAATTGCGCCTGGGCACCGGGCAGGAGTTTCGCGGCGAAGGTATTTTGGCCGTGACCAAGGCGCTGTTGCAGTCTGGCATCGCCTACGTCGGCGGCTATCAGGGCGCGCCGATTTCCCATCTGCTCGATGTGCTCGCGGACGCGCAGGATGTCATGCGCGAGCTGGGAGTTCATTTCGAGCACAGCGCCAATGAGGCGGCTGCCGGTGCCATGCTCGCAGCCTCGGTCAACTACCCCCTGCGAGGCGCAGTGGCATGGAAGTCCGTGGTGGGTACCAATGTCGCCGCGGATGCGCTCTCAAATCTGGCATCCAGCGGTGTTACGGGCGGTGCGTTGGTGATAATAGGGGAGGACTATGGAGAGGGTTCCAGCATCATGCAGGAGCGCACCTACGCATATGCGATGAAGTCGCAACTGTGGCTGCTCGATCCGCGTCCGAATCTAACCGCTATCGTCAATCTGGTCGAGCAGGGCTTTGAGCTGTCGGAGGCCAGCAACACGCCGGTGCTTCTCGAGCTGCGCATACGGGCGTGTCATCTGCATGGCCGCTTTACAGCCAAGGACAACGTGAGGCCGCGAATGACCCTGCGGGCGGCGATGGAGCAGCCCGTGCGCGACTTGAGTCGCATCGTGCTCCCCCCAATGAACTTCCAGCACGAGCGAGAGAAGGTCGAAGCTCGTTGGCCCAAGGCCGTACAGTTCATAGTGGATCATGGCCTGAATGAAATGCTTGCCGGATCGGGCAAATACCCCGATCTGGGCCTGATCGTTCCCGGCGGCACCTACAACACATTGATTCGGGCGCTGGCCGTGGAGGGACTGGCGGATGACTTTGGCCATTGCGATCTGCCGATTCTGGTCCTCAACGTGACGTATCCGCTCATCGATGCGCAGATCCGGCAGTTCTGCGCCGGCAAGCGTGCCGTGCTCGTCGTCGAGGAAGGACAGCCCGAGTTCATCGAGCACGCTATCAACTCCATGCTGCGCCAGAGCGACAGTGAAACCCGGCTGCTGGGCAAACAAATCCTGCCCCGAGCAGGGGAATACACGGGAGCCGTGCTTCGCGAGGGGATCGCGAGCTTCATGCGACAGTTTGCGCAGTCGGCCCCGGTGCGACCGCCGTCCGATCCAGGCGGCTCGTCTCTCGCACACCCACCGCGGACCGCGGTGCTTCCCGCAGCCATTGACACGTTGCCACCACGGGTTCCGGGTTTTTGTACGGGCTGTCCCGAGCGGCCCATCTTCACCGCAATCAAACTGTTGATGCGAGAGATGGGCGAGGTACATGTCAGTTGTGACATAGGCTGTCATTTGTTCTCCATTCTTCCACCCTTCAACATCGGCAACACTACGATGGGGTACGGACTTGGAGTGGCAGGAGCCGCGGCCTTCAATGACTCGAGCTCCAGCAGGCGCACCATCAGCGTGATGGGCGATGGAGGTTTCTGGCATAACGGACTGACTAGCGGCGTTGGCAGCGCGGTATTCAACCGCAATGACAACGTACTGGTCATAGTCGATAACGGGTACTCGGCCGCGACCGGTGGCCAGGAGACACTATCGTCACTCGCTGTGAACCGTGTGAGGAGCACGGGGCATCGAATCCAGAATGCGCTGCGCGGAGTGGGCGTCCGCTGGCAACGTACCGTGCGTACGTATGATGTGCCGAAGATGCTCGCTACCTTGCGAGAGGCCATGACCTCAGGGGCACGGGGACCCAAGGTGATCGTGGCGGAATCAGAATGCATGTTGAATAAGCAGCGGCGAGTGAAGCCGCTCTTCAATGCAGCACTGAAGAAGGGCAGGCGACTGATCCGGGAGCGCTTCGGCGTCGATGCCGATACCTGCACGGGCGATCACTCCTGCATCCGTTTGTCCGGCTGTCCGTCACTGACAGTCAAGCCGAATCCAGACCCATTGAGGCTCGATCCAGTTGCTCACGTCAACAATGGTTGTGTCGGCTGCGGTCTATGCGGGACCGTGGCGCACGCCGCCGTGCTGTGCCCGTCCTTCTATCGCGCGCGCTTGATTTACAACCCGACTCGATGGGATCGATTGTTGTTCGGGTTACGCCGCGCGGTGATCGGGTTCTTCCAAGCACACGATGAGCGATTGCGACGGCAGCGCGCGTTCTAAGGAGCGAACAGATGGCCGAACGCAGCAACAAGCCGCTCTCGATTTCGTTTCACGGCCTGGGAGGACAGGGCGGTGGAGTTCTGGCTGATTGGCTCGTCGAGCTGGCCGAGCACAACGGTTATTTGGCACAGGCCACGTCGGTGCCCGGCGTTGCGCAGCGCACGGGCGCGACCGTGTACTACATCGAGATCTTTCCGCGTGCACAAGCAGAAGCCGTGCGCGTAGATCCCGTGTTGGCATTGATGCCGATGCCAGGGGACGTGGACCTCGTGGTCGCCTCTGAGCTCATCGAGGCGGGCCGCGCCGTGGCACGGGGTGTCGTAACTCCGGACCGGACGACATTGATCGCTGCTTCGCACCGTGAGTACTCCATTTCGGAAAAATCTGCACTTGGAGACGGAACCGCCGATTCCGAGGCCGTCATGGCCGCTTGCAAAGCTGCGGCCAACCGGTTCATCTGTTTTGATATGCAGGCCATGGCCGAGCGTCATGGCAGTGTGATCAGTGCGGCTCTGTTGGGGGCAATAGCGGCTTCGGGCGCATTGCCATTTCCTCGCACCGCTTACGAGGACGCGATCAAGCATAGCGGGGTGGGAGTGGACACGAGTCTGGCAACATTCGCGGCGACCTTCGACATTGCGACCAATCCCGGAGCGACCGGATCGGTCCCTGCGGCGGCCCTCGAGGGTGCGCCGGCTGCCAATTTGTGGCGTGGCCAGAGCGCAAACGGGGAAATTCCTGCGCAAATCGTCCGCCACTTTCCGCAGCCAGCGCAAGACATGGTGTTGCAGGGGGCACGCCGCTGCGCTGACTATCAGGACGGCGACTATGCACGTTCGTATCTGAAGCGGCTGCTTCCCATTCTCGCCTTGGATACGGGCCATGATGGTTTTTTGCTGACTCGCGAAACGGCGCGTTACCTTGCTTTGTGGATGAGTTTCGAGGACCCCATTCGCGTCGCCGACCTGAAAATCCGAGCCGAGCGGCTGGAAAAATGTCGCGTCGAGGTGCGCGCCGATCCGGGGCAAATTGTCTATCTGGCGGAATTCATGCACCCGCGGCTGCAGGAGGTCTGCGATACCCTGCCGGCCCCGGTCGGGCGATTTGTTCTGCGCTCTCGATTCTGGCGGCGCGCCCTGTCAACCCTGTTCAACACGGGCCGCCGTATTCATTCGACGGCTCTCAGCGGTTTCCTACTGCTCTTTCTGCTGTCTCGCTTGCGGCGCTGGCGCCGCAGCACTCTGCGCTTTCAGCTCGAGAACGCCGCGATCGAGAGCTGGCTGGCTGATCTTGCGGAGATACCCAGCGGCCAGTACAGCCTGGCGCTCGAGCTCGCCCGCTGTCCACGCCTGATCAAGGGGTACGGCGACGCTCGCGAGCGCGGCATGCGTAATTTCAACCGGATCACCTCCAGTCTGCGGCCGATCCGCAGCAATTCCGATGCAGCCGACATTCTCGCGCGCCTGCGAGAAGCGGCACTCGCGGACGAGAGTGGCCAGTCATTGGATAGGGAGCTGACGCAGACTGTTGGTCCGGCGCCGGGTCCGTAACCTCGGCGCGCTGCGCGATGTGCGAATCGTGATGGCCGATGGAGGTGGATATATGCCCCATTACATGGGCCGCCTCGACCGGAATGTGACTGACAAACCGTATACGACCAGGAACATCAGCAAGAAGCCGAGCGAGTATCTGCGTCAGTTTTTCTACGACAGTTGCGTGTACGACCCGCGAACACTCGAGATCCTGATAGAGCGTGTCAGTCGACACCGGAGGCTTCGCGCCCCCATCTCGCGATGGGTTTGCCCTTGCGTGGATGGAGTAAGCCAGCAAAAAAGTCAACTTGCAAAATGTCTGTGTTGTCGCACGGCTGTCATGACTGACAGCAACCCGGATATGTCTCTCACGACAGACAGGTTGGGACGGCGCTCGGTATGGCTGTTACTCCGGGTACCGCCATCAGAGCAAAAGCGCTCTTGCGAACCAACAGTGGCACACAGACGTGATGTACGTATGGGTTGCTGCACGGTTCTACTTCCTGCTGAGCTTTGTGGATGCCTTCAGCCGGTATGTCGTGCACCACCGGACTGTTGATGACACTCGATGGGCAATCGGTGGCTACGGAGCTGCAGGCGGCTCTGGAAGCCAACGAAGGCATGCAACCTCGGATCGTGCACGATCACGGAAGTGAGTTCGTCAACCGTGACGTCGCAGCGGTCATCAAAGCTCACAACCTCATCGACATCCGGACGCGACCGCGGCATCCTGAATCCAATGGCATCGTGGAGCGCTTCAACGGCACTGTACGCGACGAAACAGACAACGACTATGGCGGCAACTACTTGCGGGCCGAAGCCATCATCGCGAAGCTGATGCAGCACTACAATGAGGAACGATTGCATGCCACGCTGGGCTACATGACGCCTGCTACGTGGCACCGGGGAAAGCCCGAGGAAGTTCGAGAGGAGCGTGCGCGGCGAATCGCTGCGGCTCGTACGCACCGGAAAATGATCAATCAGCAGCGTTTTACCGAGGCGGCCTGAGCGGACGAAGTCTCCTTTGTTAAGTCAGCAATTTTGTCCAAGTTGACGTGAAGCGCGACAATGGCGGCCAGCTCTGGTCTTTCTTGGCGTCGTTCAGCATGCATGCAATGAAGTCAGCGTTCAGCGTTTCATTTTCGAAGCCGCCATCGCCCCGAACGCAGATGTATCGCAGACCGGGCTCAGGCGTCACGCTCGCCACCTCCCTGGCTTCAGATTCCCGGATGCAACGGGCAAGCGCGTCCATGTGCACAGGATCAGAGACACTCCCAAGCACAACGCGGCGCGTGTGGGGGACGCCGCGAAAGTCTCGGGCCTCGTCGTTCTGGTAAAAGCTCGCTAGTGCTGTAAGCCGCGCGATCTGCTTCTTTCCGCGCGCATTGAGCTTGCCGCCTGATTTCACCTCCACGGGCAAAGGGTCGGGTCCCATAAGGCCGCAGATATCGCCGTAGCGCAGGACATTTGTAATGTCGCACAACATCGCCGGGAAACCCCTTCCGACCAGCCTCCAAAAGTTCCCATTCCTTCTTGAATCCGGTCTTCCCCGAAAGAGCGCCGGCGTCAGGCTTCGGCACATAGTCCTTCGTGTCGTAGAACATATGCTTGAGCGTGTACTTGTCGAGATACGTGAAGGCAATGCCATCGCCGAAGCACTTCCAGATGAACTTGAGGTAACGATAAGCCTCCAGACGCTCTTTGTATTTTGCGATCTTCGCGCGCAGACGCGATGAGCCGTCTTTGCCAGCCCTCGGGTTTTGAGCCGCGTCGCTGCCGCGGCCGACAGGCGGCGCAATCTGCGGATGCGACTCTCCGACCTTCGAACAAGCCGCACGAGATCTTTCTGTAGCGACACGAGAAGGGCGAGATTGTCCCGCTGTTCCTCCAGTTCACGCAGCGTGGCGGTGAGCCGAAGGATTTCACCTCTATGCCTCTCCACGACGTTCGTCCCTGTATTCCGGTCGAGGCGATTGAGTGCTGGTGTGAGCGGCATGTGATTAAATGAACACCGCCGGTGATACGCCAAACCGCTTGGCAAGCACTCGAGCCTGACGAACGTTGATCTCGCGCTTGCCGCTCAATACCTCACTGACGTTGGACTTGGACCCGAATTCACCAGCGAGATCGGCTTGTCGCAAACAGTGCTGCTCCATGAGAAATCGGAGTACCGCGGAAGGACTAGCGTCGGTGATCCCGACATTCCGTTCCTCGTAGTCGCGTAAGAAGACCGTCACGACATCAAGCAGTCCCATTAGCGGATGATTCTCCCGGCCGCCGATTCGATCCACGAGCCTTTCCACAAATTTGACAGTGGCGCGGAAGTTGCGCTCGTTCTCAATCGTGCGCAGTTTGACAGGGATGTAGGCCTCGAATTCGCTCCAAGCCCGAGTCAATTCTTCGAAACTGCCGACAGAGCCACCTATCATAGCCGCGATCTCTTCTTTCCCTTTCGACTGGACGGCGCGTGCGGCGCACGCGCGGTGCCCGATGGACTAAATAATCTAGTCGAGCGCAGTCGTTGGATTGGCTTCAATTCCAGTCACCTCCGCAATCGATGACGGACTGCTCATTGCGTGAATAACCAACTTCGAGCCAATCAACGGCCCATCCTCGGTTTCCGCGTCGAGTCGCAAAAATCCGGAGTTTTGGACGAGCAGGGGCGATGCGAACATAACTGCTTGAATTATTTGCCACCTGTGATTGGACGAGTTCGACTCGGCCCCCGCCGCCAATTGCTCCGAAGGAAAGTCCAGCTCTCCGATGACTTGTTCGTCATTCTGACGGAGCCGAAGGATCAACTTCTGAAAAGGCTTTGCGGCCGGCGTATATGCCCTGACATATACAGCCAGTTTCGGCAGGACAATCGGGAACGTGTTTAAAAGCAAATCGGTACCATAACAACCGACAAGGGTCAGCTTGTTTCCGACCTCTGCGCGCACATCGTCACAATACAGTGCAACAAGGAATCTGCCCTCGTTCATTTAACCGGCTCTCTTCGTGCGGAGGGACCTAATTGCAGCAAACACGCGGTCCGCCGGTTGACCTACAGATTCTGCGATGCGCGCGATAGTGTCCGTCCCTGGATCTGTTTGACCAAGTTCGATCTTCGCGATGTGCGACTGGGCGGTCGCACACTTCGCAGCGAGTTGATCCTGGGATAAGCCGGCCTCGAGCCGCATAGACCGGAGGGACTGATGGTCGCCGCTGCCCAATACCGCTTTAGAAAACTGTCGTCGCGCATCGCTGATCAGCGCGGCTTTTTGTGGATCGGCTTCATACTTCTGCAGTACGGACCGAAGCCGCATTGTGCCAGGCAGGGACGGCGGGGGCACCGGAGCAAACTCACCATAGACAATTACGCTCGGAGAGCTTTCAGGTGTCTTGTCCGCCGGTGATTTCGGACCAGTCGGAAAGAATGCGCTCGGAGAGGTCTTCGTCAAGGTTGTCATAGTTCAACTTTTCCTTGTGCGCAATCGCGAGGACACAAACATGACGGAACTGCCAGTGAAAGCCATAGACGATGCGGTAGCTGGTTGCCGGCGTATTCAGGATTCGAAAGCGCCATAAATTGTTCGGGGACCGCTGCGCTTCGCGCCATTTCTTGATTCCAAGCCGCTGAGTCTTGAACTGGGCATCGCCCTGCGTCGTCAGCTTTTCAATCAATGCCGGATCCGCGAGCACTTCATCCAGGGCAACCACAACGGCAGCCGCTGCCCTGGGGTCACTGTCCCAGAGCCGATCCAGATCAGCGGCAGCGTTCTCACAGATGTCGAATGCGCTGGCGGTCATTATATGCAATTAGCTATGACGCACAACGCGACTTGTAGCAGATTTCTTCGTTCTGCAGCCCCTGGACACGCCGGACGGGCATTCCCGCTTTGGGTCAGTGGTTTGTCGCTGGTTATGCATACAGTATCTGGTTTAAGAGGCAGCGTGAGCGCCGAGTAACCTGCAGCCGATGCAGGGCGAACTTGCCGAATCGAAGGATCGGCTCAAAGAGCCGCGCGGCCGAGCAGCAAGGACAATTGGGGGAGGACCACAGGACCATGTCGTCCTTCAGTTGTACTGCAGAGTTTGCTAACGGGTCAGATCGTCTCGTTGCTGTAGCTGAGCATTCGGATCAACGTCCACCTTGTTTGTTGCCCGCTGACTGTGACGCACATAGTCTCCAGTGAGTTTTTCCCGATTGGTGAGCACTGTTGGAAGATGACTCGCGAAGTTGCGGACCTCGCGGGCGAGAGTTGTTTCGCCCTGTTTGTTCAAGATGTCGGCCGCGGTCATCCATTGTCCGACGAGGGCCTTCCGCGTCTGAATCAGCTTCTCTCGTGCAGGGTCGCGCATGTCCTTGCCATCGTAGAGATCTACAATGACCGATTTCACACGCTCAACCATGACGCGGGACCGGCCGCTCCGCAACGCGCGTTGCATCTTGTCGGTGTTCTTGCGCTTGTTCTGCCCACGGAGGAACCGACGGGTGGCGTTGGCGGCGATTCCCTGGTCGCGCATCAACTGAGCGAAATGCTCCCGCCACGTTTGCAACATGGCTTTGTCGATGTGCAGGCGTTTGCTCAGCTCGTTCTCAGCCTTCACGACCAGGTGCACGTGAGGGTGCTTTTGATCGGTATGGAGGACCATCGCGTATCGATGCTGCGGGAAGTTCGTCTTGGCGAAAGATCTGGCAGCCGGGAGAACCTTTTCGGGTGGCGTAGGGTGGGGCATTGATAGGACGACGTTATGAGTCAGCTTGGTCTTCCGTTTCGGCTGCCTACCGGGCGCTGTGTGCCGATATTGGCCGGCGGTCAACTCTAGGTGCCACGTGTCGAGAAAGGCCTTGTACTCGCTCCTGGTGAGGCGGTGGCCAGTATCGGTCTCGATATCCAGTTCGCCCTTGCGACTGAGGTAGTCGAGATGGGCGAGCGCCGACCGAGAGGATTTCGCGCCGCCGGTCACTTTCACCATGACCTCGGTCGTTCCCCGTACAGTCCCGGCAATCTGCGCCACCTGTGCAGGCGTAAAGCGATGACCGCCACTCATTCCGTAACCAAGGCTTCGGATGTCCAGCAATGGCAGCCCATTCAACAGCCGGACGACTCTCCTAGTCATATCGAGATTCCCAACTGATCAATGCCGAGCGTGCCAGGTCGTGAGCCTGCCGTTCGACGTCAGCGACCGCGGCCTGGGCCCGCCGAAGTTCTTGAATCAGCGTTACCGAGTTCGGGGTAGCAGTCGCGATCGAACGCAGGATGGTTCGCAGAACCATTCCAATGCCCGCTAGCACCGAAACCGACGTCTTCAACGCAACGAGCTCGTCGGTAGTCAGTGGCGGATTGCGCGCGACATGCCCTCTGACAAGCGCGGCCAAATATCTTGAGACTTTGATTCCGCGCTTCGCCGCTCTGTCCGCAATCCATTGGCAGTCGCCCGGTCGGAGCCGGATTGTGATTCGGTCGGACCCGGTTTCTCGACCAGACGTCTGCAGACTCGCCACGTAACCGTTCGAATTCAGCAGGCCGCGAATCGCAATCAAAGCAAGAGCCGATTCGGAAATGCCGTGAGTGGCGGCGAGGGCGGCGAAGCGCTCCTTCTCGGCGGGCGTAAGCCGGACGGTGATCGTCGGCATCCGACCCGGAGATGCAGCGGTGTTCACGAGGTTGGTTCCCCGTGTGCTGCAAAACGCGGGCACTCCGCTATCCTGCCATCAACTCGGAACCAACTGTTCCAACCGTGCTCGCCGGCCTTGAAGCAGAGTTTTGTCGAGTGGGTTGCTGGATGTCTACGCCGAATTGGCAGAGACCAAAAGAAACTCCGCCCCGGGAGTGACCAGTCAGGAGGATGCGCAAGCGTGATTGTGGCCACGGTCACAAGGTCCCGGTCGGTTTCCGAAAGGCGGAGTTGCCAGATCTCGAGCTGCTGGCGTGGCTATCTTGCAATCGGTTCTCGGGCCGGTTTGTCGGCCGGTCTTTCGGAGGTGGCCGCTTTCTTTTGAATCAGCTCGAGTATTGCGGTGGCGGGAACGAAGCGACGGCATCCGAGAATGATGCTGGCGAGACCTCCCTCATTGAGAAGCTTGTAGATCGAGTTGCGGGAAATTCCGCCGAGCTGCTCCTGGGCTTCCTTGATTGAATACAATGAACGTGTTGGTGTCATGACAGCATCCTGGGTTAGCTTCGTGAATGGATATCAAAATCAGAAAGTCTGCGTGGAAGTGGGCCGTTCCACGCTGATGAACAGTGCGACTGCTGCAGCAACGAAATTGAAAGTTAGAAACGGCATCAACCACAATACAACTACCCACTTGACTGGCATTTAGTTGTTTAAGGACGTCCCGGCGTACGCGGAGCGACTGGATGCAACACGGAGAGCCGCTCAGCAGCGGCGAACCGTATTGCATCCCCTGGAATATTCACGGACGTGATGCCGTGAGCCTGGCGATCGTCATGCACAACAGGCTGCAGGGATCGCAGCCGAGGGCAGCCCCGATTGCGATCAGGCTGGAGATCGTCGGTTGCCGAAGACCGCGTTCGTAAAGGCTCGGTGTCGTGCGGTCGAGGTCCGCTTTCTCTGCGAGCTGCTCCTGAGACATGGTCAAGCCCTGTCGCTGGGCTTTGAGGACTGATCCGAACGCCAACGCCACCGTACGATGATCGAAGGTGTTCATACGTCCGACCTCCCAATGGCGAGATCGAACTCGTTGTAAACCGCTTGAAGCGCTACGAGTCCCTGGCGCAGCGTGGCAATTTCCGAGCCTGTGCTCGCGCATTCCCCACTGTTTTCAGCCGCGTGAAAAGCTCTCGCGACGGTCTCGACAATCGCCAGCGCCTCGTTGAAGTGATGCAAGACCTCGGAGAGCGTGTCGTCGGTATCGACTGACTTCACCGCGCCTCGCGCGCGGGTAGACTTAGATTTGCTTCTGGAACCCATGATCGGCCTCCAAACCAGGTCGGTTGTGGTAGGCGCTCGCTCGTGTTGATAGCACGGGCGGGCGCCGCTCTTGGACGGCCAAATGCCCGCAGGGGTAGCGAGTGGGGTAGGTGAGGGTAAGGGCAGCGAAACTACCTGTCAGATCAGAGGCTTAAGGTGGGAGAAGATTCCGACCCTAGCCTTCATGGACGCCCATCAGCGTCCTGGTCCGAACCCGCCAGCTTGCGCTGGTGTTCGCTATTCAGCGTGCTGCCTCTAGCGCCGGCGCGTCAGGGGACCGAGTACGTCCAGGTCAGTATTTTCTGTGTTGCGCCCAATCCACCGGTGCCAGCAGTAAAGCCCACATAAGCCGATTTCGCACCGACGATCGCAGGCAGGTTGATCGCCGTCGAGGCAGCGAAACTGGCAGAGGTCTTGGTATCGGTGATATTCATCCGCAGCGTGGCGCCATCGTAGGTCAGGCGGACCAGGAACACATCGCCGCTGTGCAGGTTTACTCCTGACGATGTCATATCCAGCGCTGGTTTTTCCGGAGTAGCACCCTTGGTGTAGAAGCCGGTGGAGTTGGATCCTTCGCCGGCGTTGTTGTACAGATCGAATTTCACGGCGACGCTGGCAGCGATACCCGCGTAACCCAGAGACCCGCCGAGGGCGCCGACCGAGCCTGCGCCGCCGCGGGCGTTCTGCAGCGTGAATGTAAAGCCATCTGCGATGTTGCTACCCGCGGTCAGCTGGAAGGTGAAGCTGGTGCTAAAGGACTGCACGTTCACCGGGGTGCCGTACCAGGCGGCACGCGCTTCGCTATGCCCCCCATCCGTCAGCACGAGTGCATTGCTCTTGACGCTCGCTTTGACGAGGCTCAATCCTGCCGAAGAGGGGAACCCGGTCGAGTAGTTCACCAGCGGTGCCGTGCCGCTATTGATCGTGTACAGGGCGGAAGCCACGGCACTGTTGTTGTTTCCCGGGGCGACGGCCAGGGCTTTGAGCGTCTCAGACGAACTGACATTGATGGCGGCGGAGTAGACCGGTGAGCTCGGGGTTGGCGTTGAACCGTTCGTTGTGTAGTGGATGACGGCACCTGGCGTGCTGTCCGTGAGCGTGACCGACTGAGCACTGCTGTACACACCCGCAGCTGGCGAGAATGTGGGGGTGGCCGAGGTCGGCACAGATATCGTGTAGGCGGCTGTCGCCAGGGCACTGTCGTTGTACCCGCTGGCCGTGGCGACCGCCTTGAGTGTTTCAGTACTGCTGACCGTCACGGGAGCGGAATACACCGCCGAGGACGTCGGGGTCGGCGTCGAGCCGTCAGTTGTGTAGTAGATGGTGGAACCCGGCGTTGCATCGCTGATTGTCACTGACTGAGCAGCGCCGTACGTGCCCGCCGTTGGAGAGAATGAGGGACTTGCCGCACTCGGCAGCGAAATGGTGTAGCTGGCCGAGCCGACGCCACTCGTCGTATATCCCGTCGCTGTTGCTATGGCGCGCAGCGTCTCTGTGGTGTTAACACTGATCGGTGCGGAATAAACGGGTGATGCGGCGGTCGGCGTCGAGCCGTCGGTTGTGTAGTAGATGGTGGCGCCCGGGCTCGAGTCACTCAACTGCACCGATTGAGCGCTGCCGTAGGTACCTGCAGCGGGCGAGAAAGTCGGTGTCGCGGCGGCGGGGATGGAAATAGTATAGGTCGCCGACCCCATCGCACTGGTGGTGTAGCCGGGAGCTGCGGCTATCGCGTTGATGGTCTGTGTGGCAGTGAGATTGATGGGCGTGGAATACACCGTCGAACCGGTACTCGGCGTAGAACCGTCCAGGGTGAAGTAAATCGTCGCGCCCGCAGTGGAGTCCGTAATCGTCACCGACTGCGCAGAGGAGTAGCTGCCGGGAACGGGAGTAAATGCGGGTGTGGCAGCCGGGCTCAACGTGGCATTGCCAACCGCAAAGTCGCGATAGATCTGGCCGACGGAATCCGTCAGCGTGATGCGGATCAGCTGGTTGGGCTGAGCGTCGGCGGGCACGATAAACGTCAAGGCTGAGCCGCCGCCCGTGGCGATACCTGCACCACCCACGTAGGCCACCGACCAGGAGAGCGTATCTCCGGTGCCGGTAGCCGTGACCGTCGCGCCTGGGGACAGCACGCTGTTCAACGTTGGCGCGGTGATCTGCGGTATCGAGTTGCTCGTGCTCAGTTTCAGCGCCGCCAGGTTGAAGGAGTCGAATGTTCCCACTCCGGAGAACACCGCCCAAAGCGTCCTGCCATCATCGCTGATCCATTTGGCGGGAAATTGCAGCCCGTTGCCGGGCCCGGCAGTCTCGTTCAGTCCGCCCCAGTCGTCCTCGTAGTCGACTGTGGCCCAGGGCCCCCAGGGATCCGGCCCCTCAAATACCCCAAGTTGGCCCGTACCCTCGCCGTGAAAGGTGACCAGCAGATACCGACCGAGCGGCGCGTCGTAGACCGCGCCGCTGACCGAATAGATTCCGGCGGCTACGTTGGCATCGTGGAAAATGGCCTGCGCATTGCCCTGGGTAGGGGTCCAGAGCGCAGCGCCGGTCGAATCGGTACCGGCAAAGTACTCGAAGTGTCCCGGCGTGGCGGGATCCTCCGTCATGTTGCTGACCGCTATGCGCCGCAGATAAATATGTGTCGGATCGGCATTCACGTCTCCCTGGTAGTACAGATAGACGTGCGCTGCATCCCAGGCGCCCTGGTAGTCCCGGCCAAACTGCAGAAAGGTGCCGGGATCGATCGAACTGTTCCAGGGTGCAATCTGCCAGCTCTTGCCCAGATCGGAAGACCACGTCAGCTTTCGCAGCGGACCTGCGCCCGGTTGTTGCGTGGGGTCACAGCTGCAATTGTCCGCGGTCCACAATCCGCCCACGCCATACAGTACGCCGCCGACTGAGATCAGCTCGTCGACTTTGCCGCCGAAAGTCGCTGGATTCTCGGCGTACTGTGGCGCAGCGCCCCAGACGTTCGTGCCGAGAAAGCTGCCGGCGTCACCGTCCGCGGGCGTGCCGCTGATGCGGGCAAATCCAAGGCTCACGCGCCCAACGTTGTTCGTCCCGGCGAAACCACCGCCATCGCCCCAAGCGCTATAGACGTTGCCATCCGCACCCCAGGTCACCGGCCAGATGTCACTCCCCGGGGCCTTGCGTAAGGTAGCGAGCGAGGACAGGTCCCAGCTCGCGTTAATCACCGAGCTCGCCGGGTAGGGAGCGTTCGAGGCCGTGGTTGTTACCGAAACAGCCAGTCCTGCGAGCCACAACGCGGCTCGCCAGTTGCGATGGGCGCGCATCACCACAGACCCTCCCCGCTGAACGTTGGTCAAGCGCGCGCCGGATCGTGTCTCGTCTCGTTAGTTGTCCCGAACGCGCGCCGCGGCACAATACGCGCCTGAGCAAGCCAGACGCAACCGTTCGCGGACAGCCGATTCCTGCGTCCGGGCTGGCCGTACCCTCCCGCAATTTGCCTGCGGTCGGATGCTCGCATCCCCCTGCTGGTGCTATGCTTTGGCCATGGCTGCAAAGAATAAACCGACGAGCCGGACGCCCTGCGCTCAGTCTGACATTACCCAGATGCTTGTCATGCATATGGAGGCCACGGTGCGGCATCGCGAGCTGCTGCAGGAGGGCCGAGACCTGCTGGCTGCGGGGAAGGTGCGCGAGGCGCGCAAGTTGTTGCAGCGAGCCCAGGAGCTTCACCAGAAAATTACTGCTCTGGAAGAGGAATCGCAGAACCAGCCGTCGGTTGCCGCGCCGCGCGACGATACCTGACGCGCTGCTCGCTTCGAGCCGTGCGGCGTGCTGCGGCAAGCGTGGCAGTCCTGCCTTTGCACATCACCGGCACTCCCGGCAACATGAGTGCATGCTCTGCGAAGGAGACTGCACATGATTGCGCACACGTCTTTATCCGTTAGCAACTATCAGAAGGCCCGGAGTTTCTATACCCAGGCGCTCGCGCCTCTCGGCTATTCCAACAATATGGAGTACGGCGAAGCGGCGGGTTTCAACGACGGCAAAAATACCGACTTCTGGATCAGCAAGGCCGGTTCTGTCACGCCCGTGCATGTCGCTTTTGAGGCCAAAGACGGCAAGCAGGTGGAGGCTTTCTACAAGGCAGCGCTGTCAGCCGGCGGCCGGGACAATGGTCGCCCGGGTTATCGTGAATACTGGCCCGGTTACTACGCCGCGTTCGTCTACGATCCCGACGGCAACAACATTGAGGCCGTCTGGTATGACTACAGTAAGGCGAAGTGATCCGAGCGTGAGCGCATCGCCCTGACGCGAGCGCAGCGCCGTAAATCGCATCGAGGAGATCTGCCGGAAATTCCCCAGGCAGGTCGGCGGCCCTTCGAGCCGTAAGGCACAATAGCGTGGATGGGAGGGATAAGCAGCCGGTTGTCAGGCCTGTGCGCGTTGGCGGCGGCCGGTGCATTGCACTCGCTTTGGGCCGCAGCAGATGTCGGCTGGCGAGGGCACGTTGCCGCTCCACTGCTGTCGATTTATGACGCAGCCTCGAGCGCACCACAGAGGCAGGGAGCCCAGGACGCCTCGACTCTCACCATTTCGGGCATCGATCGCGCCTCCATGCGCATCGACGGCGACGGCCGGGTGCAGGTCGACGCCTGGTACGACTGTTCGCGCGCTGCCCCCACTTCTACGCTGGCCGCCACGGGACTGGATATCGCTGATGCGGTGCATCTGGGCACGTTCTGCGTCGTTGAAGGCTGGTTGAGGCCGACTGATCTCGCGGCGCTCGCCGCCGTGGAAGCTGTTGAGCGGGTAGAGCTGCCGAGTTACGCCATGCCCCACCAGCCGCGACAAACAGGCGGCGCCGGCACAAACATCAATGCACCGATAGGTCGCGCCCAGATCCAGGCTGCAAGCGCTAACGGAATCGACCTCAATGGTGTTGTGATCATGCATGCCGATCAGTTCGCGGCGCAGAGCCATGTGACTGGCGCTGGCGTGAGGGTGGGCGTGCAGTCGGCAGGTATTGCGAGCCTCGCCCTTATCGAATCACGCGGCGAGCTGCCAGCCGTCACGGTCGTCGATCCCGCTGGCGGCTCCAGTAGCGCCGGGGTCGCCGACGAAGGCACGATCCTGATGGAGGAAGTGCACGCGGTGGCTCCGGGGGCGGCGCTCGCGTACTGCGGACCGGGTACCTTTGTCCAATACACCTCCTGCCTCAACCAGCTCATCGCCACCGGCGCCACGATCCTGGCCGACGATGTGGCCTTTCCCGCCAGCGAGCTGCTGTCCAGCGATAGTCCGCAGGCTCAGGCGGTGAATCAGATCCTGACGGCGCATCCTTCGGTCATGTTATTTACCGCAGCCGGCAACTATAACGGCAGCTATTGGGAGGGTACCTACACACCCGTGAGCGCTACCTCCCTGGGAATCGCGACGCTCAGCTGCAATGCCGTCAGTCCGGCCCAGAGCGATCCATACGCAACGACCTTCAGCGGCAAGTCGGTTCAGCAGCTCACGGTGTCGCAGACGGGCACGTTCCCGATCAATCTGACGTGGGCGGACCCGCCCGGCAAGAACGCCAGTCAGTTTGATCTGTACTGGTTCGATGCTGCCAGCGGTGTGCAGCGTGGCTGTCTTTCCGGCAGTTCTGGCAGCAGCAGCCAGATCGCGCAGAACGTCGCGTTTCAGGCAGGAAGCTACCGCTTGGTCATCGCGACACCGGACACATCCGCGGCCGGCAAGTTCGTCAAACTGTGGATTGGTGGTGATGGTCTCACGACGATTTCGGTGCCGAGCCCCGGCAGTGTGGTCACTCCCCAGACGTATGCAGCCGGAGCTATCAGTGTCGGGGCGGTCAATGGCTCCGATGGAGTCGGCAATCACATCGAGTCCTTCAGCAGCGTAGGCCCGGTCACGGTGAAATATCCGGCGGCGGCACAATTCCAGGCACCGACTCTGGTCGCGCCCGATGGCATCTCCGTCGATGCCGCAGGGACATACTTCACACCGTATTTGTTTCCGGACGGCAATTTCTATGGCACCTCGGCATCCAGTCCGAACGCCGCCGCGGTGGCCGCACTGATTCGTGCGGCCTTCCCACAATTCAACCCGAGCCAGGTGTTATCTGCGCTGCAGAAAGGAGCTGTGCAGCTCGGCAGCACGGTGCCGGACCCCGCATTCGGTTATGGTCGGGTCGATGCGCAGGGTGCGCTCAGCACGATCCCCGGGCCCACGATGACTTCCCTGCCTGACGCGACGCTGAATGCGGCCTCGAGCAGTTCTGCTTATCCGTTCAACGTAACAGGCATCGGGACGCTGCATTTCACCGTAACCAGCAGCAACACCACCCTGATCCCGGGTGCGTTGGTCAGCAGCGGCTCACCTGGGGTCACCATCGCGCCTTCCACCTGTGGATCTTCCATCCTGAGCTGCACTCTGGTGGTGACCACCGCTCATGGGGCGAGCAGTACCGTGAAACTGACCATCGCGGCGGTCGATGGTGGTGGTCGCTCTGCGCCTGCCACGATGACCGTAACGGTGAATGGAGATCAGCCGGCTGCCCCGAGCTCTCCGCCCGCAAGTTCCGGCGGCGGTGGCGGTACCCTTACACCGTGGGAGTTGGTTGTGCTGCTGCTGATCTGCACGCGTCAGTGCGCTGTGACTCACCGCGGCGGCGGAACGGTCAGGGTGGGGCTCGGCGGATGCAGGCAGGTCAGGTACCCGTAGCGTGTCCGCTGACACCGTCGCGGCTGAAGTCGAAATGCAGCAGCCACTGACGGGAGTCACCGCCGGGCGCAAACTTCCATTTGTTGGCTGCAGTCACGGCCAGACGGCCGAAATACTTACTCGGTCCAGGCTCCTGCAACACCGCATCTGTCACATTGCCCCGAGCGTCTACCGTTGCGAGCACCGAGATCTTGATGTGGCCGTGGATCGTATCCCGCGCACTGGCCGAAGGCGCCGGCATCTCCTCATGCAGGACTCCTGAGCCGCTGGCATCGATCGGGTTGCTGCTCGCAGTCTGCGCAGTGCGATTGTTCGCTCCCGGGCTGGTGGCGGGAGTTACCGGTACAGGCGTGTTGGAAGGAGGGGTGGCGTGTGCCACGGATTGTGCCACGGGTTGTGTCACGGGTGTCGATGCGAGAGAGCTCGGCGGCGTTTGCGATGCTGTGGGCTTGGTTGATGTAGCCGGCGTCACGGCGTTTTCGGCTATCGGGGGCGCGCCGGAAGCTGGCGCGGCCGCGTTGAGATCTGCATTCGGTTCCTTAGGAATGCGACTGCTGCGCGACGATGGCGAATAGTGTTGCCACAGCAACCAGGATCCGGCCACGAGCGCCACGAGCACGATGAGCACCCGGAAAATGCCGCCGCCGGTACGTTCTGCTTGAATCGCCGTTGACGCGCGGGCAACGCCCGATCTGGGTGTCATGACTGGCGCTGCAATCGGCGCAGGTGCCGCGGTGGCCGCGGCCGCAGCCCGGCTGACCTGACCCTCCAGGTCAGCGACTGTCGGACGATTGGCAGGATTGCGGTTCAGGCATTGTCGTACGACGTAAACGAACGTCGGTGGAACGCTCGCCGGAAGTGACACGACGTCCGAGCGTTCCTCCATCGTCGCAGGTGGATACTGCGTAAGCGCTTCCACCATCGTAATGCCCAGGCCCCAGATGTCGCCTGCGGCTGCGATGCGGCCATCGACTGCTTCGGGCGCGTCATACAGCGTCTGGGGTTTGGGGCGCGCGGCGGGCTGACCGATGCCGCGGATCGTATCGCTGGCCAGTTTCAGGGTGTCGTTGACGACGAGGAAATTCGACGGGCGTAGTTGGCCGTGTACCAGATTCTGACGGTGCAGATAGGAGAGTGCCTGCAGAGTTGGATTGAGCAGCTCGCGAACTTCCTCCGGATCCAGCGCCCGGATAGGGAGAATCTGCGAGAGCGTCTCGTCCGCGTACTCCATCACGACGTACAGAAAGGCGGTGCCGCCGAGCTCGCAGCGCCCACAATTCAGCAAGCGCAGCAGGTTGGGATGCACCAGTGACTGCGCAGTCTGCCATTGGCCGAGCTGGACCTCTGCCGCGCAACCTTCCGCGGGTATAAGCTTGATGGCTGCGTTCAGGAACTCGTCAGCGCGGGTCTCGGTGAGAAATACCGCACTGTGACCGGAGGCGCCCAGGAACCGCCGCAAAGGATAGGTGCCATCGACCAGCTGCCCCTCGAACTGGCTCCAGCCCTCAACCAGCGATGCTTTTCGTGCCTCAAAGTTCACGCACTACCACGCCCTGGTGCATTGTCTGAAGAAGATATCATCAAGTGGGACCGCCTGCCGCCGTGGCCTCTCAGCTGAAGAGCTGCAGGTTCCCCTCCATGACGGGCACCACGTGGCCGGCCACGCGCACTGCGGCGAGATCTGAGCCGCGCTTCTGCGTCGTGCCGAGGATCAGGCTGGGGCGACCCATGTCCGTACCTTGGGCGATCCGCCAGCGCACGAGCGGCTGAGGATTAAAGCCGGCCAAATGCGCGATCGTGGCTGCAGCGGCACTGCCGGTGGCAGGATCCTCGACGGTGTTGTCAAGCGGCGCAAACATGCGCGCATGCAGCTCATTCGGGTTTGCACCCCGGCAGTAGGCGTACACCCCATCGGTGCCCAGCGGTGGCAGCACCGATTCATGCACGCGCACATCAGGCTTGGCTCGCTGCAGCTGTTCGCGGGAAGCCAACTCGGCAACGAGAAAGGGCAGCCCCACAGAAAGAATTCTGGGGGGATGCACCTCTGCACGGAGGGCGCTCGCGGGCAGTGACAGGCACGCGGCGGCTTGCTCCAGCGGACACTCGGCACCGACGCTCAGGCGCTGTGGGGCAGTGAGCTCAGCGCCCACGATGCGATCGCCATCACGCAGCAATTCCATGGCTACGAGTCCCGCGAGCTCTTCGAACAGCAGGCGCTCAGGCAGCGTGCGTCCCTGCCGCTGCAGCTCCCATGCGAGCACGGCCGCGGTGCCGACATTGGGGTGGCCGGCGAAGGGCATCTCGGAACGAGAGGTGAAAATACGCACCCGCGCCGTGTGGGCTGGATCCTCGGGGGGCAGGACGAAGGTGGTCTCCGAGTAGTTGAACTCCATTGCGATGGCCTGCATTTGTGCCGGGGTCAGTCCTTCCGCCTCCAGCACCACCGCCAGTGGATTGCCTCCAAAGGGCTGGTCGGTGAAAACGTCCACGGTCAGGTAACGGCGCCGCTCAGCAGCGACCCGCTGCAATGGCGTGTTATCGCTCAGGGTCTTCTGGTCAGTCATAACTTGATCGGGGTGTCATTGTGCCGTACAGCGCTGCGCCGCCAGGTCAACCTTGACTACGGACTTGAAGTATTTCCGTGTCGTGATGACCGCCTCCTGCTGACCCGGCCTGACATCAGCACTCTTCACGTGGTCCTGATAGCTACCGCCATCAGAGAAACCGAGCACGAGGGTAAAGCTGCACTGATACGCCGCTTCCCCAGAATCCTTGCTCGCATAAACCTGCACGCTGCGCGCGAGGACATCCTTGCTATCGACCTTTGCGTACAGATGCGGGGCCTCACCTGCCTGGGATGCCACCGCAGCGGCGCTGGAGGACGCCGGTGCTGCTGGTGCTGATGCTGTGGGTGATGCGGGTGATGCGGGTGATGCGGGTGATGCGGGTGATGCGGGCGTTGCGGCCGGTGGTGGGGCCGGCGGGGCCGACGGCACTGGCAGCAGTTTAGCGGCCGGTGCGGTTGCGACGGGAGCAGCGGGCGCAGCGGCCCCGAGCGCCGCATTGGACGTTGCAGAAGCGCCGGATGCCGGTGTCCCCGCAGCGCCCGGCGCGCAATGTCCAGCTCCGGCCGGGTGCTGCATCAGGGTGATACCGCTTTGGTAGTCGCCGCGGTCGTAGAATGTACGGGCGTCCAGGTAGAGCGGTGTACTGTGTTCGCCGCAGTCGCCGACGATGCTCCATGTCGTCACGACGCCTTTGCCCCCCGGCATACGCAGTTGCGGGATACCCGGAGCGGGCGGGGTCGCCTGGCGCTCATTGGCGTAGCACAGCGGGAAAACGCTCGACTCGTCGCGGCGCATGCTGCGCCGGTAGACATCCCCGCGGTGACTCCAGTCCTGCGCGGGACAGTCATTGTCGCGGAATTCCAGCACCAGGTCATGGCCAGTGCGATTACAGAAGGCGACCCGCCACATGCCGCTGCGGGCGGGTTCGGGGTCCGAGCCGCTGCAGGGCGCGGGGTGATCCGCGGCGAGCGCCTGAGCGCGAATACCCGGAACAACACTCAACAACAGCAGCGCGGTCAGCGCCGCAAGACGCATGGTCAACATCAGCTTCCCCCGGCGGACACGCCGGCGCCGGCATCAGCCTGAGCGTCGTAACGCGTGTGTCTTTTAGCAGCCCAGGACGAGCGATGATCTTACTACAGCTGCGCCGCAGGCTCATGGTGGCGGTAATATAAAGGAATGGAATCCATCGGTAAGGCGGCTGAAGCGGCCGGCCACGGCCACATTTTCCTGGGCTCCCGGCACGAAGAGTTTGAGCGAAAGACCTGGGGTGTCATCGCGCTCTGCAGCCTGATGATGGTCGCGGAAATCGTCGGCGGCGCCTTGTTTGGTTCTCTGGCGCTGATCGCGGATGGACTGCACATGTCGACGCATGCTGGCGCCATGCTGATCGCAGCGCTGGCATACACGTACGCGCGCCGCCACGCGGATGATCCGCGCTTCAGCTTTGGCACCGGCAAGCTCGGAGACCTCGCGGGCTTTACCAGCGCCATCGTACTCGCCCTGATCGCGGTGCTGATCGCTTACGAGGCGATCGCGCGGCTGCTGTCGCCTGTCGCGATCGCGTTCGCCGAAGCTATACCGATCGCAGCGCTCGGACTGGTGGTCAACATTGTGAGTGCGTGGATGTTGAGCGGCACTGACCATGGCCACGATCACGGTCTGTCGCACCCTGCTCACCCGCACTCCCCAGAGGTATCCGGGCACGAGGGACTGGCTCACCACGGGCATGGCGCTCATGAGGGGCAGGCCGGTCACGTGGGGCATGAGCATCACGTGTTGGCGGCTGCCGCACATCAGGACAACAGCATCCGCTCTGCTTACATCCACGTGGTGGCAGATGCGGCAGTCTCTGTCGTTGCGATCGTCGGCCTGCTGCTCGCCCGCACCTATGGGTGGCTGTTTATGGACCCGGTGGCCGGCATCATCGGTGCGCTCGTCATCGCGAGCTGGGCGTATCGCCTGATGCGCGACACCAGCCTGATTCTGCTCGATGTCTGTCCGGACGATCGCACGCGCGAGCGGCTGCGCAATGCCATCGAGCGCGATGGCGATCAGGTGGTCGATCTGCACATGTGGCGGGTTGGACCGGGACATCTGGCGGCCGTGGTCGAGGTGGCCACGGTGAGCAGTCGGGACGCCGCTTACTACCGCAGCCAGCTGCAGCATTTCCCGGCGCTCTCGCATGTCACGGTGGAGGTCACGCGCATCGCCGATTTGCCGTAACGCGGCCGCGCGGTCTGATGGAGCCATCCCTGCCGAAGCTCGAAATCCCGCCGCGCAACAGCGTTAGTGCAAGCACCGCTACGCTCGGACATGCGTCAATGGCTCTAAAGGGAGACCACGGCCGGGACCGGAAGCTTAATAATGCTGTGGCGGATGGCCGACAGCCGGCTATTATGTGCGACTGGGACGAACCGAACAGCGGGAGTTGCATTGACGGTTGACGAGAGCTGGCAAGGCGGTAGCGCAGCAGGCGGCGAATCCGATTCGCTGATACTGGTGGATGAGTCCGATCGGGAAGTCGGGCATCTGGATAAGGCGCGGTGTCACGACGGACACGGAGTACTGCACCGGGCCTTCTCTTTGCTGATTTTCAACGCCGACGGCGATCTGCTGCTGCAGCAGCGTGCGGCGGGCAAGCGGCTGTGGCCCCTGTATTGGTCCAACAGCGTCTGCAGCCATCCGCGTCGCGCCGAGACCATGGAGAGTGCTACTCAGCGGCGCCTCTACGAGGAGCTGGGACTGCGCTGTCCGCTGCATTTTCTGTTCAAGTTCCAGTATCAGGCTCAGTTCCAGACAGCGGGTGCTGAGCAGGAGCTGTGTTCGGTTTTCATCGGCCGCTGCGCCGCTGCCCCGCGGGTCGATCCGCAGGAGGTGCAGGCCTGGCGTTGGATCAGCCCGGCTGCGCTGCAGCGGGAGCTGGCCGGGCCGAGTGCCGGGCGGTTTACACCGTGGTTCATCATGGAGTGGGAGCGGATATGGCGCGATCACCGCGCCGAGCTTTCCGCTCTGCAATAGGAGTGATGGTTTGGGCGTTCCACTGATTCAGGCATACCGGGTAGGTCGATATATTGCAGGCCGCAAGCTGCGGGGTGTGAAGCGGTATCCGCTCGTGCTGATGCTGGAGCCGCTGTTCCAGTGCAACCTCGCTTGCGCGGGCTGCGGCAAGATCGACTATCCGAAGGAGGTTCTGCAGCGTCGGGTGAGTGTCGAGGAGGCACTGCGCGCTGTGGATGAGTGCGGCGCACCGATGGTATCCATCCCGGGTGGCGAGCCGCTGATCCACAAGGAAATGCCGCAGATCGTGGCCGGCATCGTCGCCCGCAAGAAGTTCGTCTACCTGTGCACCAACGCCATCCTGCTGCCAAAGCATATCGACGAATACCAGCCGTCGCCTTATCTGACCTTTTCCATTCACCTCGACGGCAGCCGCGAGCGGCACGATGAGTCGGTCTGCATGGAAGGCGTGTTCGACAAGGCGGTCGCGGCCATCCGCCTGGCACGCGGTAAGGGTTTCCGGGTCACGATCAATTGCACGCTCTTCAGTGGCGAGAATCCGGATGATGTCGCCGCGTTTTTCGATGAAGCCATGACGCTGGGCATCGAAGGCATCATGGTGTCACCGGGCTACAGTTATCATCATGCGCCGCGGCAGGATGTGTTTCTCGGCCGCAGCGCAAGCAAGCGCCTGTTCCGCGAAATCTTCAAACGCGGACTGCGCTCCCGCGCCGGCAAACGCGATACCCGCAGTCGCTGGTCATTCAACCACTCCGGGCTGTTTCTTGATTTTCTTGCCGGTAACCAGTCCTACCAGTGCACCCCCTGGAGTACGCCCACCTACAATCTGTTCGGCTGGCAGCGTCCCTGCTATCTGCTGACCGATGAAGGTTACGCGCCGACTTTCAAATCACTCATGGACGATACGCCGTGGGAGCAGTACGGCGTCGGCCGCAACCCGGCCTGCGACAACTGCATGGCCCATTGTGGATTCGAGGGGACCGCTGTTGACGATGCGTTCTCGCATCCGCTGAAGGCACTGAAGACCGCATTGCGGGGTCCGCGACTCAGCGGGCCCATGGCGCCCGAATTGCCCGTGCTTTACGCCGACGGCGCGCGCCGCCGCGCCACGGTGGCGAGTGTTCCGGTAACCGAGATCAAGCGCTCGAGCCGCGCTCCTGCGGGACAGCCTTCCAGCACGCAATGATGCTGCGGGAGCCGCTGGTTTTGGATAGCCGCGCGTGAGCAGCGCCCCGCAGCTCAGTCACAACGCGCACCGGGGCTCGAGTCATCCGAACGGATTCGGAGATCAGCTCTCGGCCTGGCAGAGCCGCATGGAGAACGCCCTCAGGAAGCGCCTGCCCGAACCTGCCGCGAGCCCGGCGCGGCTGCACGAAGCAATGGGTTATTCCGTGCTCGGCGGCGGCAAACGCATCCGCCCCGCGCTGCTGTTTGCCACCGCGCGTGCCGTTGGACTCGCCGAAGAGCAGGTGGAAGGGGCCGCGTGCGCAATCGAGCTGATTCACGTGTACTCACTGGTGCACGATGATCTGCCGGCGATGGACGATGACGATCTGCGACGCGGCCGCCCAACCTGTCATAAAGCTTTCGACGAAGCGACCGCCGTTCTGGCCGGGGACGCGTTGCAGACACTGGCTTTTCTCGTGCTGACCCGGGATCCGCAACTGCCGGCATCTCCTGCGGTCAGGCTCCGCCTGGTCGAGATCCTTGCAGAAGCGAGCGGCTCGTTCGGCATGGCCGGGGGACAGGCAATCGATCTGGCCGTGCAGGGACAGAAAATCGATCTGCCACAAATCGAAGCCATGCACATGCGCAAGACCGGGGCGCTCATCCGGGCGAGCGTGCTGCTTGCGGCAGTTTGTCAGCCCGCGCTGGATCCGCAGCTGCTGCGCAGCCTGGAGCGCTTCGCCGAGCCCATCGGCCTGGCGTTTCAGATTCAGGACGATCTGTTGGATGTGTTGGGTGACGTCGCGACTCTCGGCAAGGCAACCGGTGCCGACCGTGATCGCGCCAAGCCCACGTACCCAGCACTGCTGGGCATTGCCGCCTCGCAGGAGCGGATGCGCATGCTGCATGCGCAGGCGATCGAGGCACTGGCCCTCTTCGGCAGCCGCGCCGATGATCTGCGCCATCTCGCTGACTGGTTGTTGTCCCGACACTACTGAGATGTGCCCATACCGGATCAGCGGGCGTGGGGGGGCGGGTTGAAGCGTAACCACTTGATTACATGTTAAAGTCACCTCAGTGGCGGCCGGTAGCCGCGCTCCGGAGCTTCAGTCTGACCATGCCGGCGAACCCCCTGGCAACAACCCGCGAATCCGCCGATGAGGCGTATCAGGACCATATCCTTCCGGATGTGTCGCGCACGTTTGCCTTGACCATTCCGCAGCTGCCCGCGGCGCTGCGTACTTCGGTGACCAGTGCATACCTGCTGTGCCGCATCGCCGATACGATCGAGGACGAGCCTGCGCTCGCGGCGGACGCCACTCTGGTGTATCTGAACCGGTTCGTTGCCGTGCTGGCGGGAGGCGAACCGGCCGCGGCACTCGCGCGCGATCTGCTGCCCCATCTGTCGCAACAGACACTGGCCGCCGAGCGGGATCTGGTGCGGCACATGGAGCGGGTGGTGCGCGTGACCGCGCGCCTGCCGGAGGCGCAGCGCTTTGCCATCAAACGCTGTGTGGAGATCATGTGCTCGGGCATGCATCAGTTCCAGCAGACCGCGAGTTTGCGTGGCCTGCCACGCCTCACCGACCTGGATGATTATTGTTACTACGTGGCCGGTGTCGTCGGCCAGATGCTCACGGAGCTTTTCTGCAGTTACTCCCCCGCCATCGAGCAGCACCGTGCGCAGCTGAATGAGCTGGCGGTGTCCTTCGCGCAGGGTCTGCAGATGACCAACATCCTGAAAGATGTGTGGGAAGACCGCAGCCGGGGAGCCTGCTGGCTGCCGCAGGAAGTCTTCAGCCGCCGTGGCGTGGATCTGGCCCGCATTGCCCCGGGCCAGAACGATGTGGGGTTCGATGAGGGTATGCACGAGCTGACCGGGGTGGCGCACGCTCACCTGCGCAATGCACTCAGTTACACGCTGCTCATCCCTGCCCGCGAAACCGGCATCCGTCGCTTCCTGCTCTGGGCTATCGGGCTTGCGGTGCTGACGCTGCGCAAGATCGTGGCCAACCCGGGATTCACCAGCGGTCAGCAGGTGAAGATCCGCCGTTCGGCGGTGGCTGCGACCCGCATCTCGACCAACCTCGCGCTGCGCAGCAACTGGGTGCTGCGCCGGTTGTTCAACGCAGCAGCCCGCGGGCTGCCGCTCACTCCAGCCGTCCTCGCGCGGCGACCCGCCTTGAGCGCGGTCACGCCGACCACTGAATACAACCCCCCCGCGCGCCACATGAGCGTGGAGCGGGGCATCCGTCGATCCGAAGGGAGATCCGCTCTGTGAGCCGCTACTCAAGCGCTCTTGAAAGCATCGTCGGCAAACGCGCCGGTCGCCAGGAGTTGCTCGCGGCCAGACTCGAGCGCCGGGGCGATCCGGAAAGTCTGGAACGCGCGACCAGCGCGGCGTGCGATGCGCTGATCAGGCTGCAGCACGAGCAGGGCTACTGGCTGTTCGAGCTGGAAGCGGACTGCACGATTCCGGCCGAATACATCCTCATGATGCACTACCTGGACGAGATCGACCTGCAGCTGCAGGGGCAGATCGCGCATTACCTGCGTGCGCATCAGGCGGAGCATGGCGGCTGGCCGCTCTATCACGGCGGGGAATTCAACATCAGCTGTAGCGTGAAGGCGTACTACGCGCTGAAGCTCGCCGGTGATAGTCCGGATGCTGCGCATATGGTGCGGGCCCGGGAGGCAATCCTTGCCCGTGGCGGGGCAGCGTGTGCCAACGTGTTCACGCGCATCGCACTCGCGCTGTTTGGCCAGGTGCCGTGGCGAGCCGTGCCGTACATCCCGGTCGAGATCATGCTGATGCCGCGGTGGTTCCCATTCCATCTCGACAAGGTGTCCTACTGGTCGCGGACGGTGATGGTGCCGCTTTTCATTCTCTGCACCTACAAGCCGCCGGCGAAGAATCCGCGCGGCATCGGCATTCGGGAGCTGTTTACCGTTCACCCCGAGCGTGAACGCCACTATTTCCGCTTCGGACCGGAGCGCTCGGCGCCGTTGGTCAAGGCCTTCCTGGCAATCGATCGAATCTTTCGCGTTCTGGATCCGCTGATTCCCAAAGTCATGCGCCGCCGGGCGACGCGGCGCGCCGAGCAGTGGTTTGTCGAACGCCTGAATGGTGAGGACGGCCTGGGCGCTATCTTTCCGGCAATGGTCAATGCGCTGGAAGCCATGGTATTCCTGGGCTATCCGAGCGATGACCCCCGCCGTGTGACCGCGAAGCGCGCCCTGCAGAAACTGGTGGTCATCAACGGGGCGAGCGCTTACTGCCAGCCCTGTGTCTCCCCGGTGTGGGATTCGGCGCTCGCAGCGCTCGCCATGCAGGAGAGCGGTGACCCGCAGGCCATCGCAGCTGCCGAGCGCGCGTTCGAGTGGCTCAAGACCAAACAGCTCACCGATGAGCCAGGGGACTGGCAGGCACAGCGGCCGCACTTGCGCGGTGGCGGCTGGGCGTTCCAGTTTGCCAATCCGCACTACCCGGACCTGGACGACACCGCGGTGATCGTCTGGGGAATGCAGCGCGCTAACACCGATGGCAAGCACAGCGAGAGTCTGCAGCGTGCACTCGACTGGCTGGCAGGCATGCAAAGCGCCAATGGCGGATTTGCGGCTTTCGATGTCGATAACGTGCACTACAACCTGAATCACATTCCGTTCGCAGATCATGGCGCGCTGCTGGATCCGCCGACCAGCGATGTCACGGCGAGGGTGGTTACTGCCATGGCCATCACGCAGCGGCCGCAGGATCGACCGGCCATGCAGCGTGCGATCGCTTATCTGCGGGCCGAGCAGACCCCGCACGGCTCCTGGTTTGGTCGCTGGGGTACCAACTACATCTACGGAACCTGGTCCGTGCTCACCGCCTTCGCCCATGCGGGCATTGGGGCCGAGGACCCGAGTGTGCGCCGTGCGGTGCAGTGGCTCACCGAGCAGCAAAATCCGGATGGCGGCTGGGGCGAGAGCAACGACGGCTACCTGTATCCGGCAAACCTCGGAGGAAGTTCGGCCAGCACGGCACACCAGAGCGGTGCGCGCGCCGCGAGCACGCCTTATCAGACCGCCTGGGCGCTGCTGGGACTCATGGCGGCGGGACAGGCCGCCACCGCGGTCGTACGCAGCGGAATCGAATACCTGCTGCGCTCCCAGCAGACCGACGGACTGTGGAGTGATCCAAACTTCACCGCACCGGGCTTTCCACGCGTGTTCTACCTGCGCTATCACGGCTATTGCGCATACTTTCCGTTATGGGCGCTGGCCGTTTATCGCAATCTCGCACGTCCGGGCGCGGCTCACTGGCACTGAGAAGGATCGGGATCGTCTGCGCGCTGCGCGATGAGGCGCGGCACTTCCGGCGCGTCGCTCAGATCTCAGCTGGGGTTACCGAGCTGAAGAGCGGGATGTTGTTGAGTGTCGCCGGCATGGGCCCTGCGGCGGCTGCCGCGGGTACCCATGCACTGATTGCGGCGGGTGCGCACGCCATCCTGGGATGGGGATTTGCGGGCGGACTGGACCCACAGCTCAAATGTGGCGCAGTGCTGCTGCCAGCGGAGATTCTCAACACGGTCGGTGCACGGATCGCGGTGAGCGAAGCCTGGCGCGGTGCTCTGCAGAGCGCGCTCGCCCCCCGGCATCGGCACCTAAGCAGTGCATTGCTTACGAGCCCGACTGCGATCGCTACCGCCGCGGAAAAAGCGCGCCTGTTTGCCACCAGCCGCGCCGCTGCCGTTGACATGGAGAGTTTCATCACGGCGCAAATCGCCCAACAGCACGCGCTGCCGTTCGTCTGCCTGCGCGTGATCATCGACACCGCTGAAGATGAGCTGCCCGCGGCGATCCGGCAGGCGGCGGATCAATATGGCGAGTTGCGGCTTGGACGGCTGCTTCTGACGCTGGCGCGTACGCCGAGGCAGCTCGGCGCGGTGGCGCGACTCGGGCGCCGTTTCCGCACGGCAGACCGTGTGCTGGCAAGCCTGGCGCGACTGGACGTGCAGGACACGGTTGCCGCGGTGGACGTGAAGAGCAGGGGGCAACTCAGGTGAAGGCGCTGGTCACCGGAGCGACGGGATTTGTCGGTGCAGCGGTGACCCGCGCTTTATTGCGCGAGCGCTGGCAAGTCTGCGCGCTCGCGCGCAAAGGCTCGGATCGGCGCAACCTGCGCGCGCTTGATGTGACGATTGTCGAGGGGGATCTGCGCGATGCGGGTTCGTTAGCCGTAGCCGTCGCGGGTTGTAGCGCAGTGTTTCATGTGGCGGCGGATTATCGGCTCGGGGTGCGGAACCCCGAGCAGCTCTATGAAACCAACGTCGATGGTACTCGCAATTTGCTGCAGGTCTGCCACGCGCAGCGCATCGAGCGCATCGTCTATACCAGCAGTGTCGCCACGCTGGGCATACCGGGCAATGGCACGCCAGGTGATGAGGACACACCGGTTGGACTCGCCGATATGATCGGCCATTACAAGCGCTCGAAGTTCCTGGCCGAGCAGGTCGTCCGGGATGCGGCCCGTTCCGGGTTGCCCGTCGTCATCGTCAATCCGTCGACGCCGGTGGGCCCCGGTGATGTCAAGCCAACCCCGACGGGTCAGCTGGTGCTCGATGCCGCGGCCGGCCGCATGCCGGCGTACGTCGACACCGGACTCAACATCGTGCATGTCGATGACGTCGCGGTGGGTCACCTGCTCGCCTTGCAACGTGGCCGCGTGGGAGAGCGCTACATTCTGGGCGGCGAGGATCTGAGCCTGCGGCAGATTCTCACCAGCATTGCGCAGCTGGTCGACGGCCGACCACCCCTCGTGCGAGTGCCGCAAGCCCTCATTCTGCCGATCGCATACGGTGCTGAGTTATTCGCTCGCGTCAGCGGCCGCAGCACGCGCATCACCGTTGAGGGCGTGAAGATGTCGCGCAAGCGCATGTATTTCTCGAGCGCTAAGGCGACCCGCGAGCTCGGCTACCGCTGGCGGCCCCCACTGGAAGCGCTGCGTGATGCAATCGCCTGGTTCCGCGAGCAGGGGGCCTTGCGCTGAGGACTGTCACCGCCGCCGTATTGCATTTTGATGACCGCGGCGGAGGGCGTAAAATGCGCGGCTTTCGCGTGCGTCGTTGCAAGCGATTCATCACCCAGGCCTCATGCCGGAGCCACAGTTTCCGCTCGATACATTGCCGGATCATGCGGGTCGCCCGTGGGATGCGCGGCTGGCGCGCTGGCTGGTCATGCCTGTGCGCAACACGCAGGTCACGCCCAACCATCTGACGACACTACGTCTGCTGAGCGGAGTGGCGGCGGCGCTCGCCTTCCTGCCCGGCACCTACCGCTGGAACAATGCGGCGGCCCTGCTACTGGTATTGTCGAACTTTCTCGATCATACGGACGGCGAACTTGCGCGCCTGAGCGGCAAGGGCACGCGGTGGGGTCATTACTATGACCTCGCCTGTGATGCGCTGGTCACGGTGCTGCTGTTCGCTGCGATCGGATATGGCGTGGGCACGCGGGCTGAGCTGCTGCTGTCCGTGTCACCGCTGTTACTCGGATTGTTGGCCGGCATCGCCACGGCGCTGATCTTCTTCCTGCGCATGCGTATCGAGGAGCGGGCCGGCAAACAAGCCAGCCGGCAGGGGCGCGCGATGGGATTCGAGTCCGAAGACGTGTTATACCTGCTGCCACTATTCACGCTCTTCAATGGCACCGCGGTATTCCTGGTTGCCGCCGCCATCGGTGCGCCCCTGTTCGCACTCTGGATCATCGCGGACTATCGGCGCATCTTTCGTCAGCCACTGCGCTCCGGCACGACCTCGGGGGCGGTCTGAGCACGTCGCCCACGCTCCAACCGGAACACGGATCACGCACGGTGGCAGAAATCGGCTGTGAGGCGCCGCAACCCGACGGGCGTGCCCTGCTGGCGCTCGACGCCCGCCTGCAGCAGCTGGACCCGAAATCGTTGCGCACGCAATTCATGCAGCAGGGCCGCTTTCTGTACCTGCCCGACTGTCTGACAGCGCAAATGACGGCGCAGCTGGTCGATTACGCGCGCGCGCTCGTCCCATTCGTACATCGCAACTACCTGCCGGGACACAAGCAGGGTGGCAGCGTCTCGCGTTATCTGATCGACGAGCGCGCTCCGCTGATCGCCGCGCTGTATCGCTCCGCGGCATTCACCGGCTGGCTCCAGACGATCTGCGGCGAGCGGCTGCAGCTTGCACCGCCCGAAGATCCGCATGCCTATGCGCTGTACTACTACAACCGCCCGGGTGATCACATCGGCTGGCACTATGACACCTCGTACTACCGCGGGCGGCGTTACACCGTGCTGCTCGGAGTGCTCGATCGCTCTACCTGTCGTCTGGATTACCAGTTACATACCCGCGAACCTGGCATGAGCGTCATCAGCGGTTCGGTGCAGATCCCTCCCGGGGGCCTCGTGGTATTTGATGGTGATCGGCTGCGGCATCGGATCTCGCCTCTCGGCGACGGCGAAGAGCGCGTATCTCTCACGCTCGAGTATGTGACGGATGCGCGCATGCACCGCGGGTGGCGGTTGATCTCCAACTTCAAGGATGCGGTCGGGTACTTCGGTCTGCGGCAGGTATTCGGCCGACGCCGCAGGCCGGCCGCTGAGCCAACTGCGCAAGCTGCCGCAGCGACAGTCGCTGCACCATCCCGTGGCGCAGCGGTATCTTCATGAACCGCGCGGCGATCTGGCTGTTATCCGCTGGCGCGCTGCTGTTTGCAGTGGTTCTCGTGTCGCAAGGCGTGTCAGCCGTGATGGCAAGCCTCGCCGTCGCCGGTTGGGGACTGCTGTGGCTTGCGCTGCTGCATCTGGTCCCCGTCGTCCTCGATGCCGCATCCATCAGCGTGCTTTTCCGCGGCGGCGCCCCGCGCGCCTCGGCAGGCGCGACCCTCATCGCGCGCTGGCTTGGCGAGTCGGCCAACAGCTTCCTGCCCGCAGGCCCGATCGGCGGTCCGGTCGTAATGTCGCGTTTCCTCGCGCGCAGCGGCATGCCGACCGCGGAGGCGGCGGCAGCCGTAACGGTCAGCACCACCATGCAAACGCTGGCCCAGGTGATCTTCGCACTGCTGGGGCTTGCGCTGCTCGGCATGCTTGCCAGTCGCTCTTCGCAAAGCGCAGTTCTCACACCTTTACTGCTGGCAGGCACGGTGCTCGCTTTTTGCCTGGCGGGCTTTTATCTGATGCAGCGGCGCGGACTGTTTGGGCAGCTACTGCGTGTCACGGCGCGCCTGGCAGGCCAGCGCGACTGGTCAGAGCTCATGACTCAGGCCGAGGCGATCGATGCGGCGGTGCTTGCGGCCTACGGCCGTCGGAGTGCCGTCGCCGTCAGCTTTACACTGAGCCTGGTGGCGTGGCTCATCGGTACGGCAGAGATCTACCTGATTCTGTATCTGCTGCACACGCCGGTAGACTGGGCGCACGCCTTACTACTGGAGAGTCTCGGGCAGGCGATCCGGGCCGCTGGGTTTGCGATCCCGGCTTCGCTCGGAGTCCAGGAGGGCGGCTACCTGTTGCTTGCGCCGCTGGCCGCTCTCGCACCGGAAACTGCGCTGGCGCTTTCGCTCGCCAAGCGAGCACGCGAGGTCCTGCTCGGTGTGCCGGGCCTTTTGTACCTGCAGCACTCCGAGCGCACCGGCCGTCGCGATGCCCCCGTGAGCTCCATGCTGGATTCCTAAGGAGACTATGCGCGCCATCATTCTCGCCGCCGGTCGCGGTATACGCCTGCAGCAAACACCCACAGAGGAGCTGCCGAAATGCCTGCTGCGGTTTGACGATCGCACTCTGCTCGAGCGCCACCTGCGGTTGCTGCGCGCGTGCGGCGTCATCGAGGTGGTACTCGCCTTGGGATTTCAACATCAGCTCGTGGAGGCCGAGCTCGATCGGCTCGACTGGCACCCCCGGCCGCACATCGTCCTGAACGCCGAGTTCGAACTGGGCAGCGTGTTGACCGTACATACGGTGGCGGATGCGCTCACCCGGGGTGGCGATGTGCTGCTGATGGATGCCGACGTGCTCTATCACGAGCGCATCATGCAAGCCCTGGTGGCGGGTGCCGCATCGCTCAACCGCGTGCTGATCGATCAGCACTTCGAGCCCGGCGATGAGCCGGTCAAGTTGTGCCTGCGTGCCGGGGTACCGGTGGAGCTGCGCAAGCAGGTCGCAGCCGAGCTGCGCTATGACACCATCGGAGAATCGGTCGGCTTCTTTCGCTTCAGTCCCGGGATCGCGCAGCGTCTCGCCGCTCGCGTCGCCGACTACGTGGCCAGCGGTCGCGCGGATCTACCCCATGAGGAAGCCGTACGCGATGTACTCCAGGAGAGCGGCGCTAGCTTCGATGTTGCCGATGTGAGTCATTGGCCGTGGATTGAAATCGACTTCCCGCAGGACATTACGCGCGCGGCACGCGAGGTGCTTCCGAAGTTGCCACCCCTGCCCGGTGTAGCATCATGAACGCCTCATTCTCCGTCCAACCCTCGCACGCGCCGTCAAAGACCTCCGCTGCGCCGTTCCCCGGCTCAGGCAGCGCCGTGGCGGGAAGCATGATCGCGGCCGTGGTGCCTGAGGCGGACCGCGTGTTGCGGCAACGGCAGCGGCAACTTCAGGATCAGCGCAAAACGCCGTTTACACCGGGGGTGAGTTATCCGTGACACCGCCCGATATCGAACGTCTGCTCCGATGCTTCGCCGCCTCGCTCTGACGCTCGCCTCTGGCCTGTGCGTGCTGGGTGCCCAAACGGTTGCGGCGGAAAGCGGCACCAATGTGCCGACCCCTGATGCGAGCGGTGTGCAGCCGACCGCCCCCAGTCCCGTGCTGGCCGAGAAGCACTGGTATAACCCCGAGAATCTGCCGTTTCTGCCGGTGCCGGAAATCGGCCAGGATCCCGATAGCGGCCTGACCCTCGGCATCCTGCCTGTGTGGCTGTCCACCGACGAGGAGCACAAGATCCGGCGCATCATCGCGCCCGATCTGATCTACAACCCGAATTTCGGTGCCGGATTCCACGGCCGCATCTACGACTACCCATCCGAGGACCGGCAGTGGTCCCTCATCACGGGCATCAGTGAGCGTGTGCAACGGATCGTCGATGCCGAGTACCAGCTCGGCCGTCTGCGCCAGCATGAATGGTCGTTCATCGGCAGCGTCATCTACGAACGGGCCGGGGAGCCGCGCTTCTTCGGCATTGGAAACAATTCGCCACGCCGCGCGGAATCCAACTACACCGAGCAGCAGGAGCTGCTGCAGGGACAGCTCGGGTACAACTTCTCGCCCGCATGGCAGCTACTGCTGACCGCCCGCCTGCGCTCCATCGATGTCCTCCCCGGCACCCTGACACGCATCGCTTCGCTGACGGAAGCTTATCCGGGGCTGCGCGGCATCGGCACCAACTACGAGCAGCTCAACCGGCTGTCCATCGTGTATGACTCGCGGGACAACTTTACGGCGCCCCGCGAGGGCTCGGCGTGGGTGCTGTATGGCGGCGCCGCGAGTCGCAAGGGTGTGCTGAATGACTCACTGTACAGCGAGGTGGGATTGGACGGGCGCCACTTCCTGCCGCTGGATGCGAGCACCGTACTCGCGACCCACGTGTCTGTGCGCTATCTGCCCACGTATCATCGCCTGCCATTCTGGGCACTGAGCAGTCTCGGCGGCGGTGAGAGCGTCGTGGGCGGAGAGCAGCCTCTGCGCGGTTATGGCGCCGGTCGCTTTTACGATCGCAACTCGTTCTCCGCGAGTGCCGAGCTGCGTCACACCTGGCTTACCTTCGATGCCATCTCGCACGTCGAGCTCGAGATCGCTCCCTTTATCGACGTCGGGGATGTGTTCCATCATGCGGATCAGCTGCCGATCCGGGCGTTGCACAAAGTGGGAGGGGTTGGATTCCGCGGTATCGCCCGCCCCTCCGTGGTCGGTTATGTTGATATCGGTTACGGCAGCGACGGCGCGGCGGTGTTCACGGGCATCAACTATCCATTCTGATGGCAGCTCAGGACGAGGAGGGCGCAGTGACGGGTACGGTGGCTACGGCACCGGCGCGCTCGCGTGGCCTTTTGGGAGCGCTGCTGCTGACAGTGCTCGTGGCCGTGGGGGTCGGTTGGTACGCGCGCCAGCTCGAGCAACAGCAGCTGCGCCTGCGAGCCGAGCTCGGTGCTCAGGCACACCGGATCCTCGAGCTGCGCGAGCAATTGACGGCCGCGGAGGTTGCCGTGCAGGAGAAAAACGCAGCGCTGGCGACGCGGGATGCGCAACTGGCGCAGGCGACGCTGCCGGAGTTACCCGTGCGCGTCTCCTTTCGCCCAGCCTTCATGGGACAGGGGATGGTCGCCACTTTCCAGAACACGAGCAATGAACAATTGTCACTCATGGTCGAGTTCCGGGACGACACGCTGCACGGCGCCCGCGACTTCGTGCTGGTGGTAGCTGCAGGGGGTAAGGCCGAGGTGGGCCACGCGCAAGGATGGCTCGTCAACTCCGGGCAAAGCGTGCGCGTCTCCGCGAATGGCTACCGCAGCGTCACCGCCTTTGCTCCGTAGCGTTGGCAGCTGCTTCCGGCCTAGACTAGGGTGCACGTGTTAACCATAAACAACCGGGGAGCTCGTCGAATGAAGACGTATTCACTGATCCTGGCGGTAGCGCTGGCCGGTGCGGCCCTGCATGCCCAGGCGCAAAACACTCAACAGACGAAGATGAAGGAGTGCAATACGCAGGCCAAGGAGCAGAACCTGGCCGGCGACAGCCGCAAATCCTTCATGAAGACCTGCCTGTCGAACCAACCGGCCAGCAATGATTCAGGTTTGAATTCGCAGCAGCAGAAGATGAAACAATGTAACGCGGATGCCAAGACCAAGGGCCTGAAGGGCGATGAGCGCAAAACCTTCATGAGCACTTGCCTCAAAGGTTGAGCAGCACGCGGGTGTGCGGCCGCCGGCCGCACACCCGCGAATGACCAGTCAGGCGCCCGCGGCGAGCCGGTTGCTGCGACCGCAGGCAAGTCCTACAATCAGCCTCTCGTCCAGCAGCAAGAAGAAAAAATCGTGCGGGACCTGTGCACCGACTCTTATCGAAGGTTGCCGCCGCGCCGGACGCCGGCCCCGTGAGCTGCGCCCACTTGCGCTGGCTTCGCAGGCCGAGCCAGTTCGCCCTCTGTAATCGTCACCGGCGCCACCGCCCTGAGCCGCTCGCACGCGCCGCGCAGCGAACGCACGCCGATCAGCTCATGCGCTGTCAGCGTCGCCGGCGCGCCGCCAATCCGCGCCAGCGCAACTGAATTACCGGCATCCGGCAACAAACACGCGGGTGCGGGCCGTTAGGGACTAACACAACACAACCGTGACTGTTGCGTCGCCGTGTTATGTCCGTCACAATGTTTGAGCTTGCCACCTTCGTGCGGGCCGGTGCGCGGCAGAAAGTCGTTGGTAGCGAGAAGTACTTAACATACTGTCGCGCTGACCTGCGCTAGTGTTATGTCCAGCCTGTTGCGAGGGTATGAGCATGGATCTGGAAGAGGCGCTCAATTCCCGCTTGCCACCCCACAAGGTCGTGCAATGCGTCAGCGCGGACGAGACCGTATACCAGGTGGAAATTGCCGGTTATCCCCAGTGCACCGGCGTGGGCAATACGCCAGCGGAGGCTTTGCGGGTTGCCCGCCATCTGTTTATTCAGCTGCGCGATGCGCAGACGGCGGTAGCGGTAACTGACCTGGAGGCCCAGCGGGCGGAGAAACTCCGGGAAGCGGTGCGATTGCTGGTAGCGCGCGCGCTGGGCTGAACGGCCCAGTTGCCGCTTGAGCACTACGCGCCGACCTTGTTCGGATCGCGCCAGACGCGCTCGAAGGGCAGGCGCCAGGCCCGAGGTGCAACCAGCTGATGGATAGCGTTGGGTCCCCAGGAGCCGGGGGCGTAGATGCGCACCGGCGGCGGAGTCTCCAGCAGTGGGGTGGAGGCGGCCCATAAGCGTTCGATACCCTCGGCCGTGTTGAACAGCGTGCGCTCCCCGCGCATGGCGTCCAGGATCAGTCGCTCGTAGGCCTCGAGCACGTCGCCGATGAAGCCCGTATCGTGCATCGCAAACTGCAGGCTGAGCTTGTCGAGTCGCATGCCCGGACCGGGCCGCTTGCCGTAGAACGACAGGGACATCTTGGAGGCGTCCGCCAGATCGAAAGTCAGGTGATCGGGTCCCTGCGCCCCGACGCCGGAGTTCGGGGGAAACATGCTGCGCGGGGGTTCACGGAAGGCGATCGAAATGATGCGCTGGCCTTCCGCCAGGCGCTTGCCGGTGCGCAGGAAAAAGGGCACGCCCGCCCAACGCCAGTTATCGATGTGGCACTTCAGGGCAATGAAGGTCTCGGTCTCCGACTCGACATTGACACCCGGCTCGCTGCGGTAGCCGTTGTACTGCCCACGAACCACGTCGCTCGGCTGGATGGGCTCGAGACAGCGAAACACCTTGTTTTTCTCCTCGCTGATCGGCACCGGCTCGAGCGCGGTCGGCGGCTCCATCGCCACGAATGCCAGGATCTGGAACAGGTGGGTGACGACCATGTCGCGGTACGCGCCGGTGGATTCGTAGAAGCCGGTGCGCGTGCCGAGACCTACACTCTCCGGCACATCGATCTGCACGTTGTCGATGAAGTTGCGATTCCAGATCGGCTCAAAGAGCCCGTTGGCAAAGCGGAAGGCGAGAATGTTCTGCGCGGGCTCCTTGCCAAGAAAGTGATCGATGCGAAATACCTGATCCTCGGCGAACACCTCGTGCAGGTGAGCATTGAGCGCAACGGCGCTTGCCAGGTCGGTGCCGAAGGGCTTCTCCATGATGATGCGCGAGTTGGCGACCAGCTCCGCCGCACCCAACATGCGTACGGCCGACAACGCGGCGTTGGGTGGGACACTCAGGTAATGCAGCCGGCGTGACTCGGCGCCGAGCGCCGCTTCGGCAGTCAATACCGCGGTTCGCAGCGCCGCTGGGCCTGCAGAGAGCGGCACATAGTCGAGCGTCCTGGCAAAAGACTCCCAGGCCTCGTCACTGACCGTGCGGCTGGAGTAGTCGTGCAAGGCCTTGCGCCAAGTTTCGCGGAAGCTGTCGGCGTTCAGCTCATCGAGCGATACGCCCACGATGCGGCAACCGGGTATAAAGCCAGCGCTGGACAGGTAGAACAAACCGGGCAGCAGCTTGCGATGAGCCAGATCGCCGGTCGCGCCAAACAACACCACCACCTGCGGATATCGTGGCCCGACACCAGGAGGAATTTTCGCCACACTGCACCCTGCGATTGCCGTATCGCCCGTACCATTCGGGCGGGATCGAATTTAACGCATACGCATGCCGGCAGCCCGTCTGCTGTCATGCGCACGGCTTATTGTTTGAGCAGCGCCACGAGGTAATGGCACGGTTCGTGGCCCGGCACGCGAAAAGTGCAGTCGCTCGGTGCGCCCAGCAGCAATGAGTCGCCAGCGCGCAGCTCGTGCCGTTCCGCGCCCTCCATGAAGCTCAGAGCACCACGGATGACCCAGATGATCTGCCGGATAAACGCGTAGGACGAGGCAGGGAAGCTGACCTGCGCTCCCCCGGGCAGCTCAACTTCGATGAGTTCGAGCGGCAGCTCCGAAGGAGGCGAGACCTGGCGGCGGATGTAGCCGCTCTCCGGATCCTGCCAGGTGAGTTGCGCCGAGGCGCGCAACAATCGTCCGTGCGAGCGCTCGGCGCGCGCCAGCAGGGTCGAGAGCGTGAGGCCGAACGCGCCCGAGAGTCGACCGAGCAGTGCGGCGGTCGGGCTGGCTTGGCCCCGCTCGATCTTGCTGAGCATGGCCCGCGATACCCCGGAACGCCCGGCCAGTTCGGCCAGGCTCCAGCCGCGGTCGGCGCGCTCGGCCGCAATGCGCCGCGCGAGAGCGCGGGTCATCTTGTCAACTATAGTAGACATAAATACACTATAAGAGAGGCCTTTAAGGCCTGCAAGGATCCGCGCATGCACATTCGCCCGGCCACCGATGCAGACATCCAGGACATCCTTGAGATCTATAACGAGATCGTCGCGACGACCTTCGCGATCTATGACGAGCGGCCTTCAACGCTTGAGGAGCGCAAGAGCTGGTTTCAAAGCCGCAGGGCAGGTGGTTGGCCGGTGCTGGTGGCCCAGGATGCTGACCGGATTGCCGGATTCTCGAGCTTCGCGGAGTGGCGCAGCCGCTGGGGGTATCGCCATACCGTGGAGCACAGCGTGCATGTGAGAGCCGCGCAGCGCGGCCGCGGAATCGGCCGTGCGCTGCTTGAAGCGCTGTTTTCTCTGGCCGCCCAGGCCGGCAAGCACACGATGATCGCCCACATTGATTCCTTGGCCGAGGCGTCCGTGCGGTTGCATGCGCGGCTTGGATTTGAGCCGGTGGGCACCTTTCGCGAGGTGGGGCGTAAGCAGGAGCGTTGGCTGAGCGTCGTTACCATGCAACGCATGATCACCCCAGCCGACTTCAGAGCGTGACGTGGTTGGCAGGGGCCTGTTCGGGATGCCCGGTGCAATTGACAATCATTCTCATTAGCATTTAGCATTCGGTCACCAGTGCGAGATCCGAGGGGCCGATGTACGTTTGTATCTGCCATGCCGTGACCGACAAAGACATCCGTAAGGCCGTCGATCGCGGGGCGTCATCGCTCTTTGAGCTGCAGAACGAGCTTCCCGTCGCGAGCTGCTGTGGCCGCTGCGGCGACGCTGCCGAGGCCGTGATCAACGAATGCCTGGGCCAAGCTCAGCAGGCTGCCGCGACGCCTCTCACCCCCTGCCTTGCTCCGGCCTGATCCTCCGGCTCCGGCGATCGGGCGCAATAACCCAATTATTTCCATTTACGGCTGAGCCGCAGCAGCGGCTGCGTCGCGTTGCGCTTGCGACGAGCCTCGCCCAAGATCCGCCTTCCGCATGCGCCGGAGCCACGCTATGAAGGGCGACCCCAAGATCCTGCAGCATCTGAATGTGGTGCTGAAAAATGAACTGACGGCCATCAACCAGTATTTCCTGCATGCGCGCATGTTCGGGCATTGGGGGCTCGAGCGGTTGGAGCATACGGAGAAGGACGAGTCCATCGATGAGATGAAGCATGCCGATGGCTTGATTGAACGCATACTTTTTCTCGACGGGCTGCCCAACCTCCAGGATCTGGGCAAGCTGCTCATCGGCGAGAACGTCAGGGAGTGTCTGCAGTGCGATCTGAAACTGGAGCTGGCCGCGCGCACCGATCTGCAGGCCGCGATTGCCGACTGCGAGTCGCTCTCGGACTTTGTCTCCCGTGAGCTCTTCAGCGCCATTCTCAAGTCCGAGGAAGAGCACATCGACTTCCTCGAGACGCAGCTGGATCTCTTGAGTCGCATCGGTGTCGAGAACTACTGTCAGTCGCAGATCGGCGATGCGGCCGAGTAGCGCCATCCCGTTCGGTACCTGAATCGGTGAGCCGCGTGAGGCAGGTCTGGCTTGGCGTCGTCACCGGGCTCGCAGCCCTGGTGATCGTGATCATCGGAGCTACCTGGTTCGCTGCCGGCAGACTCTCCGAACCCATGCTGCACAACATCGGCCGGCCCCCCCTGGATCTCGAGGCTTCGAACGTGACCATGGTGAGCTCGGCGGGCCATCTCGTGCATGGCTGGCTGGCGCATGGCATTGCCGATCATGGCGTCATTCTGCTGTTGCATGGACTGAGCGCCGATCGTCGGGCGATGGTGCCGCGGGCAGAGTATCTGCATAAGCTGGGCTACACCGTGCTGATGATCGACTTCCAGGCCAACGGTGAAACCCGCGGCGCGAGCCAGACTTTCGGTGAGCTGGAATCGCGGGATGTTGCCGCGGCGATCCAGTATCTGCATTACAAGCTGCCGGATGAGCGCCTGGGGATACTGGGGGTGTCGCTGGGTGCTGCGGCATTCGTGCTTGCCGAAGACCGGGAGCATGTGGATGCCATAGTGTTGGATTCAATGTATCCGACATTGAAGGAGGCCATTGCGGAGCGGGTGCGCAGGCGAGTCGGCCCGCTGGCGGCCGTAGTCACGCCGCTGATGTACGTTGAGGCCAAATCGCGTCTGCCGCTCAACCCCGAGCGGCTGCGGCCAATAGACAAACTCGGCCGCCTGCAGGCCGCCGCGCTGGTGATCTGTGGCGCCCGCGATCCGGTAACGACGCCAGAGGAGTGCCAGCGGGTGTTTGCAGCGGCATCCAGTCCCAAGGAGCTCTGGCAGGTACCCAGCGCGGGACACGTCGATCTCTACAACTTTGCGCCGCAGGAATATCAGCGTCGCACCGCCACGTTTTTTGACCAGTATCTGCCGCAGGAAACCGGCGTGCCCGCCGCGCAGGCGCAGTAAAGCCGAGCGCCGCTCAGCGGGTCGTTTTGCGTGATCGAGAAGCCTGCGGGCGGGAACCTCATTGCCGCCTCCGCGTTGCTTGGGGGTGACTGCCAAGCCGCTACAACTTCAGCACGGGCGCCCAAGCGTGCGCCACAGCGGTCGGGAAGCAGAAGAGCGTTTATCAGCTTGCGCGACCGGTCGCGCACCGAGACGCGCTTCGCAAACCATGTGGCTGACGGGCGCCTTGATGACGATGACGTTGTGTCTCACGACGGCTTGCCTGTCGCCGCGATACAAGCATGCCAGCAAGAAAACGCCGCCTGCGGTGACGCTCGACAAGAAATTCCCGTCCACATCTTTGGATGTCAATCTCAACACGGTCATTATTCCCAACGGACCTGGCTCATGGAAGAGAGAAGCCTACTGGGATGAGTATGTTCTGACATTGCACAACCCCAGTGATCAGCCGCTTCAAGTCGGCTCAGTGAAGTTGGTCGATTTTGCCGGGACTTCGCAAGCGCCTGGTGATGATCCCTGGAAACTCGAGCGGGAAAGCAAGAGCCTCGCCAAACGATACAAGGACGGGGGAATGACCGTGGTGCGCGCTGCTGCGCCACGTGTGCTGGCCACTGCTGCACAGCCTTCTCTCGCTGCCGGCGCGGCAGCGGCTGGAGCCGGCGCAGCAACGGTAGCCACGGCCACGGCGGTCGCCGTTCCTGTTTACGGCGCGACCGTCCTGGGTATAAACATCCACAACAAGAAGTCGATCACCAAGGAATTCAAGCGCCGCCGGCTCGTTTTACCGCTGACGCTCGCAGCGGGCGAGACGCAGAGCGGGAGTGTGTTCTTTCCGATGGTCCCCAACCCGCGGTCACTGGTCGTGAGTTTTGCGAGCGGCGCGGAAAGCGCAGTTTCTCATCCGACCGACTCGGTCCTGCCGCTCGATTTCCTGCAGGGCCTGCACGTTAAGGAAACAGCGGGCAAGGATTGAGGTAGCCGGGGCAGCTAGCAAGGCTGTAACGGCCTTAGTTCGACACGACGATCCAATACGTCGCTGACATCGTCCTTACCGGTACCAATCAGGTTTTCGCGTGAGCCCACTCCGGCGGCCACGGTGTGTTTCTTGAGTGTTCTGACAGGTCGCATCACACGCGGCAGTGCTGCGTCGCGGCAAACCTCAGGAACGCACTCCCGCCACGCGGCTGTCGCATTTCCCTTGAATGTGCGCGACATCGACAACCAACTTCTGCACCGCGGGTTGGACGTGTAGTTCGATGTTAGAGATCGCTGCGCTGATATTGTTGTTATGCATTAGGACGTTACGATTGCAATCGAAGGTCATTGCGATTGCAGTGGAAGATTTCAGCGAATTGCAACACAATCGAACGTTCAGGGGGCCCATCATCAGGGTAGGCGCTTACAGCGATCTGCCGGAAATCAACAACAATGCCACTGGAAGTGCAGTGTCTTCTCGATCCCATGGCGTCCGATGCTCCATGTGGCGTCGATCTGGATGGCACACAGCTCATGGCGAGCTTCGATGGCTTCCGGATCTGGGGGCAACTGGATCCAGACTGGGAGCGGAAGGTCGACTGGCGGGAAGTCAGAGATCGTTCCCTGCAGGCGCTGGAGCGTAGCCGCGACCTTCGCTTCCTGGCGTATCTCGCTGCGGCAGTTGTCCGGATCGACGGCCTGTTTACGTTCTCTCAGCTAGTGCAGGTTGCCGCGCGCTGGCTGGAAGAGCATTGGGATGCCGTGTTCCCCCTGGTGGATGAGGATGCGCTGCTGCGCAGGAACGCCCTGAATCTGTTCGCGGATCGCCTGGCCGTTGTGGATGCCGTGCGGCGCGCCACGCTCCTGACGCACAGACAACTGGGTGCGATCACGCTGCGCGATGTCGAGCTTGCGTGCGGCAAGATCGTACCGACCGAAAAGGATGTCAATCGCCCCAACCTGGAGCAGATCAAGGCGACGATCAAAGCGCTGCCGGCGGATCAGCAGGATGCAATGCTGAATACCGTGCGCAACACGACGGTGGCCCTGCGTCAGATCAGTGACATGATGCAACGCCGGGCCGATCTGCAATCAACGCCGGACTTTGATCCGCTGCTGCTGCCGTTGTTGCGCCTGGAGACATTGATGACGGACATCGTGTCTCCCGCCTCGCACCCGCAGATGGCTGCCAACGGGAAAGCGAATGGCGGGGGTCCACAGACGGTCTCGGCCCCGGCCTTGGAGAATGGCGCTCTTGCCGGGAATCACGCTGTAAGAACGGGTGCCATAACATCCCGTCAGGAAGCCATCTGCGCGATTGACGCTGCAGCGGCCTTCTTTCGCCTGCACGAACCCTCCAGTCCAGTACCCCTGTTCCTGGAGCGGGCGCGGCGCTTGGTGGACAAGAGTTTCATGGAAGTCCTGCAGGACATCGTCCCGGAGAGTCTGGGTCAGGCACGACTGATCGGCGGCGTCGCCGAGGACAGGGACGCGGCGCAATAGATTGAGCGTTCCAACACTAGAGGAGTTCGAAAGGTGGCCAAAGCAAGCAGTCAGAAATTCATTGCACGCAACCGTGCTCCTCGTGTGCAGATCGAATATGAAGTCGAGCTGTTCGGGGCGCAGAAGAAGGTGCAGGTACCTTTTGTCATGGGAGTGATGGCGGATCTGTCCGGCGACGCTGCCGAGCCGCTGCCGAACGTCGAGGAACGCAAGTTTCTGGCGGTGGATATCGACAACTTCGACGAGCGCATGAAGTCGATGAAGCCACGGGTAGCGTTTCGCGTTCCCAACACTCTGACCGGCGAAGGTCAGCTGAGTGTCGACATTACCTTCGAGAGCATGGATGACTTCTCGCCGGCGGCGGTAGCGCGCAAGGTGGACGCGCTGAATAAGCTGCTCGAGGCACGTACGCAACTCGCCAATCTCATGACATACATGGACGGCAAGGCGGGCGCCGAGGAGCTGATATCCAAAATACTGAATGACCCGGCGCTTCTGAAGTCGCTGGCTGATACACCAAAGCCGCAGGCATAACCAGACAGCGAAGCCGCAGGCACAACTGAACAGCAACGGGAGAGGGCGATGGCTGAAGCAAAGGCACAAGAAACGACCGGGGGCGCAGCAGTTGCTGTGGATCAGCTGGGCGCGTTGCTGCAGACGGAATTCCGGCCGAAGACCGATCGGGCACGGACCGAAGTTGAGACGGCGGTGCGTACCCTGGCTGAACAGGCGTTACGCGATACGGCGGTGGTTTCCGACGATGTGATCGGCACGATCAAGGCGATCATCGCGGAGATCGATCAGAAGCTCACCGAACAGGTGAATCAGATCCTGCACCATGAGCGCTTCCAGCAGGTGGAGGGAGCCTGGCGGGGTCTGAGCTACCTCATCAACAACACCGAAACCGACGAGATGCTCAAGATCCGCGTGATGAACATCTCGAAGAAGGATCTGGGCAAGACACTGAAGAAATACAAGGGCGTCGCCTGGGATCAGAGCCCGTTGTTCAAGAAGCTCTACGAGGAGGAGTACGGGCAGCTGGGCGGTGAGCCATTCGGCTGTCTGGTGGGAGATTATCAGTTCGATCACACGCCGCCGGACGTGGAGCTGCTGGGCCAGATCGCACAGATCTCTGCAGCCTCGCATGCGCCCTTTGTCGCCGGTGCCGCGCCCTCTCTCATGGGAATGGAGTCCTGGCAGCAACTCGCCAATCCGCGCGATCTGGCCAAGATCTTCGGCGCCCCGGACTATGCCGCGTGGCGTTCCATGCGGGAGTCCGACGATGCGAAGTACGTAGGGCTTGCCATGCCGCGCTTTCTGGCGCGGCTGCCGTACGGGGCCAAAACCTCTCCGGTGGATGAGTTTGACTTCGAGGAGGAGACCTCGGGCGGCGAGCACAGCAAGTACACCTGGGCGAACGCCGCCTACGCGATGGCCGTCAACATCAACCGCTCGTTCAAACTGTATGGCTGGTGTTCGCAGATTCGGGGGGTGGAGTCGGGCGGCTCGGTCGAAGGCTTGCCCGTACATACCTTCCCGAGCGATGACGGCGGTGTTGATATGAAATGCCCGACCGAGATCGCGATCAGCGATCGGCGCGAGGCGGAGCTGGCCAATTGTGGCCTGATGCCGCTGATACACCGCAAGAACACGGATGTCGCTGCGTTCATCGGTGCACAGTCGCTGCAGAAACCGACCGAATATACCGACCCGGATGCGACCTCCAACGCGCGGCTGTCGGCCCGTCTGCCTTATCTGTTCGCCAGCTGCCGCTTTGCTCACTACCTGAAGTGCATGGTGCGCGACAAGGTTGGCTCGTTCAAGGAACGCTCCGACATGGAGCGCTACCTGTCGGATTGGATCAAGGGCTATGTGCTGGGCAATCCCGAGGATGCGGGCGATACCCTCAAGGCGCAGAAACCTCTTGCCGGTGCGGAGGTAAAGGTTCAGGAGATCGAAGGCAATCCGGGTTACTACAGCGCACATTTCCATTTGCGGCCGCATTACCAGCTCGAGGGCGTCAACGTGACGCTGAGCCTGGTTTCGCGGCTGCCCTCACAAAGGGCCGCCTGAGGCAGCGCGGGCGGGTGTCTTTCATTCTTTAGAGCGAGGAGCGGGTTATGGCCGTTGACATGTTTCTCATGCTGGATGGCATCAAGGGCGAATCAGCGGATGACAAGCACAAGGGAGAAATCGACATCGAGTCGTTCTCATGGGGTCTTGCGCAGACTGGCTCGGGAAACCGCAGCACAGGGCTTGGCACCGGCAAGGTCGATATAGGCGACCTCACCGTCATGAAAAACGTCGACAAGTCTTCACCGACCCTGCAGCTGGCGTGCGCCAACGGCAAACACATCGCCAAGGGAAAGCTCACCGTGCGCAAGGCCGGCGAGAATCCACTCGACTATTTCACCGTCGACCTGGAGCAAGTACTGATCTCCGGCTATCAGGTCTCGGGGAGCAACGGGAGTCCGACACCCTCGGAGTCGGTCACCATCAATTTTGCGAAGATCAAGACCGAATACTGGACGCAGAGTGACAAGGGTGCCAAAGGAGAGAATGCCAATTTCTCCTGGGATGTTGCCAAGAACGTCAAATACTAGGATTCGTGATGACCGAGGCGGCAACACGGCTGCGCGAGGGTGACCTGGCAGGCTGCCTGCAGGACCTGCAGGCAGAAGTCCGGCGCAATCCGGGAGACAGCAGATCGCGTATCTTCCTCGCGCAGCTGCTGATGGTGATGGAAGATTGGGATCGTGCCATCCAGCAACTGAAAGTCGTTGCCGAGATGGATGCCGCTTCCATCGCCATGGCGCGCACCTATACCGCGGCGATTGCCTGCGAGCGCCTGCGCACCAGCGTATTGCAAGGTCGCCGTTCGCCACTGATCTTCGGTGCACCGGAACCGTGGATGGCACTGCTGGTGCAGTCCGCTGCGGCGCTGGCTGCGGGCCAGGCTCAGCAGGCGGATGCGCTGCGTGCGCAAGCCTTCGCCGACGCGCCACCCACTGCGGGTAAGTTGGATGGCGTCGAGTTTGAATGGATTGCTGATGCGGACTCGCGCTTGGGCCCGATGCTGGAGGTGTTTCTCAACGGCTCCTATTTCTGGGTGCCTTTCAAACGCATCGCGGCTGTCAAGTTCGAGCCGCCTGTGGACCTGCGGGATCTGGTCTGGATGCCGGCGCAGTTTACCTGGAGTAATGGTGGCGAGGCAGTAGGCTTCGTGCCGAGCCGTTATGCCGGTAGCCATGCGGGAAATGACCCGGCGCTGCGTCTCAGCCGCAGAACGGAATGGTCCGAAATCGGCGCGGACGCGTTTGCCGGCAGCGGTCAGCGTGTGCTCACGACAAGCGCCGAAGAGAAGCCGCTGCTGGAAACGCGGGAGCTGCTGCTGCAGGCTGCTGCTTGAAGCAACACGGCCATGGCAGATTCCGGTTTCAACGAACGTCTGCAACCGGCGCTGCTGGACCGATTGCTGGATGACGAACGCTCCGTAGCACTGTTTGTGATCAGCGTCGATGCCGAGGCGCTGCAGCAGCACGAGCTGTCGGTACCGGGGGTCATCGAGCTTCTGGGGAGACAGGGCCTGAGGTTCCAGCAGGAGCGCATTGGCGATGCCGCCCTCGAGCTGCATTTCACTGCCACGCGGCCGCATACCAGCCCGGCGCAGTTGCGGGCGCTCATGCTGACACCACCCGGTGCAAAAACCGCCGTGTCACTGCAGAGTCTGGCGACCGTGCAGTACACCTCAATCCCTAACCGCGAGCTGGAATCCGCCGATCGGCGCGTGCTGTCGATGCGCAAGCTGCGCGAATGTGTGCTGCGCGATCTGGGCTGGCTGTTCAATTCGCTGTCACTTGATTCCGCGCAGTCGCTCGAGCAACTGCCGCACGTGGCTGCCTCAGTGCTGAATTTCGGTATGCCTTCATTCGCCGGCCGCACCAGCTCGTCGATCAATCCAGGCGAAGCCGCGGAACGTCTGCGGCACGCGATCGAGTTTTTCGAGCCGCGCCTGAGTAGCGTACGTGTACGACCGGTACCGGTACCTGACGGACAGGGTGACGGCACCCTGGAGTTTGATATCGAGGCGCAGTTGTGGGGTTATCCTTCGCCGCAGCAGTTGCAGCTGCAGACACGCATCGACACGATCTCCGGAGACATTGCAGTCACCGAAGGGCGGCGCGTGGGGGATGGGCGCTAGATGGATCCGCGCCTGCTCGAGTATTACCAGCGGGAACTGCAGTTCATGCGGGAAACCGGCGCGGAGTTTGCGCGTCTGTATCCGCGCGTGGCTGCACGACTCGGACTTGATGAGATGGAGTGTGCGGACCCGTACGTGGAGCGCCTGTTGGAGGGCTTCGCGTTTCTGGCCGCGAGAGTGCAACTGAAGCTCGATGCGCGGCACCCGCAGTTCACACAACAACTCATGGAGCTGGTGTATCCCGGTTTGCTCGCGCCGATCCCGTCCGCCGCGATCGTGGAGCTCTCTCCGAACCTGGAAGAGAGCACGCTGAAGAGCGGCGTGTTGCTTGCTCGTAACAGCGCTTTTCGGACGCCTCCCGTGAAGGGAGAGCGGCCATGCGAATTCCGTAGCGCCCAGGATGTGGTCATGTGGCCCGTGCAGGTGAGCGAGGCCAGTTATCTGTCTGGCACGGGCGCCGTTACCCAGCAGGGGAGCGTGGCGGAGCCGCGCGCCAAGGCCGCCATCCGTCTGCGCCTGAGCACCGTCGGAGGCATGCCTTTCTCCTCGTTGCCACTCGACTCACTGACGTTCTTCGTGAAGGGCACACCTGGGGTCGCGGCGCGGATTTATGAACAGATCCACTCGAGTTGTGTCGGTGTACGTGTACGGCACGCAGCGGCCGTTGGGGACACCCGGTTAGGAGCGGGTTCCGTGGAGGAGGTCGGGTTTGACGACGCCTCCGCAATGCTGCCGGTGACGCGCACCGGGTTTGGCGGGTTCCGGCTACTGCAGGAGTACTTCATCCTGCCCGAACGCTTCATGTTCTTCCGGCTGAAGGGCCTGGGCCCTGCCGCGGCCGCAACTGCCGGCGAGGACCTGGAGATTACGCTGCTGCTGGACCGCATCGAGAAGGTGCTGGAGAATGCGCTTGATGCGGGCAATTTTCGCCTGCACTGCACGCCCGTGATCAACCTGTTCCGTAAGGCATGTGGCCGCATCGAACTTCACGGACGCGACGTCGACTATCACATCCTGCCCGATCGCAACCGGCCGCAGGACTTCGAGGTCTATGACGTTACTGAAGTGACCGGCATTGGCCGCGACGGCGCGGACAACTTCCGCATCGCACCGTTCTATTCGGCCTCGCATCGCTCGGCAGCGAACGAGGATCGCGCCTACTACACCTTGCAACGCCGCCCGCGACTGACCTCGATGCGTCAGGCGCGCACGGGTGAACGCACCACCTATCTGGGTTCAGAGTGTTTCATCTCGGTGGCTGACACGGCGCAGCGGTTCGAGGGCAGCTCGCCGTTGCATGCCGACATCGTTGCCCTGTGCACCAATCGCGATCTGCCGATCCTGGCGACCTTTGGCAAGGGCCGCACGGACTTCGTGCTGGACACCGGTGCACCGGTCGACTGTGTTCGCTGCGTGGTGAATCCCACCCCACCCCGGCCTGCTCCCGCATGGGGTGAGAGCAGCTGGCGCGTGATCAGTCATCTGTCTCTGAACTATCTGTCCATCGAGAAAGAGGGGCTGAACCTGCTGCGTGACTTCCTCGCGCTGTATGCGCGGCCCAATGACAGCGTAGCGACGCGACAAATCGAGGGACTGAAGGCTATCGACATGCAGCCGGTCGTGCGCCGCTTGCCGCTCGCAGGCCCGATCAGCTACGGCCGGGGACTCGCCATCACGGTGACACTGCATGATGACGCCTTCGAGGGGACGGGGTTGTTGCCGCTGGGGGCGGCGCTCGAGCGCTTCTTCAGCCGCTATGTCAGCCTCAACTCCTTCACCCAGGTGCGGCTGCAGTCTGCGACGCGGGGGCAGATCAAGGAGTGGCCGGTGCGTATTGGCAGCAGGCACGTGCTGTGATGCTGGACGATCTGCACAGCCGGCCCGAGCGCTATTCCCTCTTCAGCGCCTTGCGGCGGATCGAGCAGGAGCACCGCGATCGCCCGCGGCTGGGCCGATCGCGCCGGCTGGCGGATGATCCTGTGCGCATCGCACAGAAGCCGCATCTGTACTTCGCACCTGCAGACGTGGCTTCATTCGAGGCAACGCGGGATACCGCGCCGCGCCTGGAGCAACATGGATTCGGTGTCTTCGGACCCAACGGCGCGCTGCCCCTGCATCTCACCGAGCTGGCTCAGGCACGCGAACAGCAGGCCGACGATCCGGCCCTCAGTGATTTCGTCAATGCCTTCCAGCATCGCTTCGCGTCGCTTTTCTACCGGGCCTGGGCCGATGCTGATCCGTGTGCGAGCTTCGATCGTGCGGATGAGGACGCGTTCCGGCTGTTTGTCGGCGCCCTGATCGGCATAGGGCCGGAGTCGGCGCGCAACCGCGATGCCGTGCTCGATTACGCGAAGCTCAGCCGGGTAGGCCTGTTTGCACCCCAGACGCGATCGGCGGAGGCGCTGGAACTCATCGTCGCGGATTATTTCGATCTCGCGGCAGAGGTGGTGCCGTTCGTCGGCGGCTGGCTGCAGATCCCCGCCGACTCGCGCTGCCGGCTGGGAGTCTTGCCGGAGCATGCGACGCTGGGTGTCGGCGCGACACTCGGAGCTGCGACCTGGCAGAGCCAGTCGCGCTTCGAGCTGGCACTCGGTCCGATGAGCATCACCGACTTCGTCAACTTCCTGCCCGGCGCGCGCGGCCTGGCGCAACTGAAGGCTCTGGTGCGGCTGTATACCAACGAAGAATGGGCCTGGCACGTGCGTTTGCTCCTCGAGCCGCAGCAGGTGCCGCCCATGAAACTGGGAGAAGTAGGCTGGCTAGGCTGGACCAGTTGGCTGGGATCGCATACCCAAATCGCCCGCGACGCCCTGATTGAAGGATCGCAACCTGCGTTGTCGGGCTGACGCCTGAGGAAAGCAAGAATGAGTGATATCAGCAAAGCAGCGCTCTTCGGTAAGTTGAATCCGCTGGCGTACAAGGCTGTCGAGAGCGCCATGGTGTTCTGCAAACTGCGTGGCAATCCGTACGTGGAGCTGGTGCACTGGGTCCACCAGGTGCTGCAATTGCAGAGCTCAGATCTGCAATTGATCGTGCGCCACCTCGATCTGGATGCCTCGAAACTCGCGCGCGACATCACCGCATCGCTCGATCGGCTGCCGCGTGGTGCAACCGCCATCTCGGATCTGTCCCATCACTTTACCGATGCGTTCGAGCGGGCCTGGGTGTGGGCAACGCTGAAGTTCAGCGAGCCTCGGATCCGCACCGGTCACGTTCTGCTGGCCTTGCTCAAGACGCCTGACCTGCGCAGCGTGCTGCTGAACATGTCGCGGGAATTCGAGCGGATCAAGCCGGACCAACTTGCCGATGAGCTGCAACAGCTTACCACCGGTTCGCCGGAGGCCGATCTCGCCGCTCAGGACGGCTCATCGCTGACCGGCGCGGCGCAGCCCGGTGAGGCGAGCGGAGCGATGGCGCCGGCACAGATGGGCAAACAGGAAGCGCTGCAGCGCTTCACGGTCAACCTGACCGAACAGGCCAGGGCGGGAAAAATCGACCCGGTGGTCGGTCGTGATAATGAGATCCGTCAGATCATCGATATTCTGATGCGCAGACGCCAGAACAATCCGATTCTCACCGGCGAGGCTGGCGTGGGCAAGACGGCAGCCGTCGAAGGATTCGCGCGCCGGATTGCCTCGGGCGACGTGCCGCCAATGCTCAAGGACGTCTCGCTGCTGACCCTCGATGTCGGCCTGCTGCAGGCCGGGGCCAGCATGAAGGGCGAGTTTGAACAGCGCCTGCGACAGGTGATCGATGAAGTACAGGCGTCGACCCGTCCCATCGTGTTGTTCATCGACGAGGTACATACCCTGGTGGGAGCCGGAGGTGCCGCCGGTACGGGTGATGCCGCCAATCTGCTCAAGCCCGCCCTGGCACGCGGGACGTTGCGCACCATCGGGGCTACGACCTGGGCGGAATATAAGAAACACATCGAGAAGGATCCCGCCCTGACTCGCCGTTTCCAGACGGTGAAGATCGATGAGCCGTCGGAAGACAAGGCGGTGCTGATGATGAGGGGCATCGTCTCGGCGATGGAGAAGCATCACCGCGTCCAGGTTCTGGATGCGGCACTGGAATCCGCGGTCAAACTGTCACACCGCTACATCGCCGACCGCCAGCTGCCGGACAAGTCCGTCAGCCTGCTCGATACGGCTTGCGCGCGTGTGGCCGTCAGTCACCATGCAACGCCAGCCGAAGTGGAAGACTGTCAGCGTCGCATCGAGGCCTTGACCACAGAGAGTGAGATCATTGCGCGCGAGCGCGCTGTAGGTGTGGAGGTCGGAGAGCGCCCGCTCAAAGTAGATGCTGCCCTTGAGCAGGAGAAAGAGCGCCTCAGCCAGCTGCACCAGGACTGGGCGCGGGAAAAGGAGCTTGTTACCGAGATCCTGGCGTTGCGGGCGAAGCTGCGCGCTGCCGCCGGCGCCGCTGCCGGGTCACCTTCCACTGCTGCGGGCTCAACGGGTGCAGCTGCCGGATCGGCTGCCGCAGTGACGGGATCGGCTGCCGCAGGAGAAGCGGCGCAGACCGCCACACTATCCACGACCGAGCAGCTCGAGTTGCGTGAACGGCTCAAGACGCTACAGGCGAAGCTCACCGAGGTACAGGGCGAGCGGCCCCTCATGCTGCCCAGCGTCGACGAACAGGCCGTTGCGTCCGTGGTTGCAGACTGGACCGGGATCCCGGTCGGACGCATGGTCAAGGACGAAGTCGCGTCGGTTCTCAATCTCGCCAGCTCGCTCGGCAAGCGTGTCATCGGTCAGGATCATGCGCTGGAGATGATCGCCAAACGGGTGCAGACGGTACGTGCAGGGCTCGAGAATCCCAACAAGCCGGTGGGCGTGTTCATGCTCGCCGGCCCCTCCGGTGTGGGCAAGACCGAGACCGCGATCGCTCTGAGCGAGGCGCTCTACGGTGGCGAACAGAACATGATCGTCATCAACATGAGCGAATTCCAGGAGGCCCATACGGTCTCCACTTTAAAGGGGGCGCCTCCCGGCTATGTAGGTTACGGCGAGGGCGGTGTGCTGACGGAGGCCGTGCGGCGTCGCCCCTACAGTGTGGTGCTGCTCGATGAGGTAGAGAAGGCTCATCCGGATGTGCATGAAATCTTCTTCCAGGTGTTTGACAAAGGCGTGATGGAGGATGGCGAAGGGCGCCTCATCGATTTCAAGAACACACTCATCATCCTGACGACGAATGTCGGGACCGATCTCATCATGAGCATGTGCAGCGATCCCGAGCTGCTGCCCGAGCCGGAGGGGATCGCCAAGGCGCTGCGTACCCCGCTGCTGAAGACCTTCCCAGCGGCGCTGTTAGGCCGCATCATCACGATTCCCTACTACCCGCTCAGCGATGCCGTGCTGTCTGCCATCATCCGGCTGCAACTCGAGCGGGTCGTAAAGCGCATCAGGCAGAATCACAACGCAGAACTCAGTTATGACGATGAGGTCGTCAGGCTGATCGCCTCGCGTTGTTCTGAGCCGGAGAGCGGAGGTCGCATGATCGACGCCATCCTGACGAACGGACTGTTGCCTGCGGTAAGTCGCGAGTTGCTGCAACGGATGGCAAGCGCCGAATCCACCACTCGGATCGGTGTTTCCGTCAGGGACTCCGAATTCGCTTACGACTTCACCTAGGATCCGCTTGCCGTGGCGCCCGCGACTCAGGATTCCAGACTCTTCGAGCTCGACACACCGCTCGGCAAGGACGCCCTGCTGCTGCAGGCCCTGCGTGGTGTCGAGGCGCTGAGTTATCCGTTTGAGTGGACGCTGGAGATGCTGAGCGAGAAGGGTGACATCAACCCGGATGACCTGCTGGGAAATAAGATATCCGTGGGCATGACACTGCCCAACAAAAAGAAGCGCTGGTTCCATGGCTTCGTGAGCGAGTTCTCGACCGGAGCATGGGTGCAGAACTACTCGACCTATCGTGCCATCGTGCGTCCCTGGTTCTGGCTGCTGACGCGCACCGCAGACTGCAGGATCTTCCAGGAGATGACGGTCCCGCAGATATTCGAGGAAGTGGTCAAGCAGTACGGCCTTACGGACTACCAGCTCAAACTCTCGGGCAGCTATGAGCCGTGGGAGTATTGCGTCCAGTATCGCGAAACGGATTTCAACTTTCTGAGCCGGCTGCTCGAGCAGGAAGGCATCTATTACTTCTTCGTGCATGAAGAAGACAAGCACACCATGATGCTGGTCGATGATGCGAGCCAGCACCAGGCGTGGCCGGGATACGAGAAGGTTCCCTACTATGCGCCCGGCGGCAATGCGGACGAGCGCGAACGGGACCACCTCGAAAACTGGCTGTGGACGAAATCGGTCCAGCCAGGCACCTATGCGACAGATGACTTCGACTTCGAGAAACCCCGTAAGTCATTGAGCGGCAGCGATACGGTGGCACGGCAGCATGTGCGTGCGGATTTCGAGGTCTTCGACTATCCGGCCGAACTCAGCAAGATGGAGTCGAGCCAGACGGAAGTTGTGGCCAAGGTGCGCATCCAGGAGTTGCAGACGGCTTACCTGACGGCCAGGGGCGACGGTAACGCGGCCGGCCTCGGTGCGGGCTGGAAGTTCACGCTCGATAAGTACCCCCGCAAAGATCTCAACATCGACTACCTCACCACCATGGCGAGGTATTCCATGACGGCAGACGCGTTTGAAACCGGGACGCACACCGGAGCGGATTTCTCGATAGCGATCGAGGCAATCGACTTCAAGACACCCTTCCGGCCGGCGCGCCGGACGCCCAAGCCGGCAGTGCAGGGTGCACAGACCGCGATGGTCGTGGGCAAGTCCGGTGAGGAGATCTTCACCGACAAGTACGGCCGGGTGAAGGTGCAGTTTCACTGGGATCGCTACGGCAAGCAGGACGAAAAGAGCTCCTGCTGGGTGCGGGTCTCCCAGCTATGGGCCGGCAAGGCTTGGGGTGGCATTCACATCCCCCGCATCGGCCAGGAAGTCATCGTCAGCTTTCTGGAGGGTGACCCGGATCAACCCATCATCACGGGCCGGGTCTACAACGGCGATTCGATGCCCCCTTACGCACTCCCCGCGAATGCGACGCAGAGTGGTATCAAAAGCCGCAGCAGCAAGAGTGGTGGCGAGGCGAACTTCAACGAGATCCGCTTTGAGGACAAGAAGGGCTCGGAGATGCTCACCCTTCATGCGGAGAAGGACCAGGAAGTTGCAGTTGAACACGATGAAGCGGTTTCGATAGGTCACGACCGCACGGAGTCGGTCGGACACGATGAGACGATCACCATCGGCAACAATCGCACCGAGAAGGTCGGTGTGAATGAGACGATCACCATAGGTTCGAATCGAGTCGAAAACGTCGGTAGCAACGAGACGATCACGATCGGAAGTAATCGTACGATATCGGTCGGCGCCAGCGAGACTGCCTCAGTAGCACTTCAGCGCACTCACAACGTCGGTATCAACGAGACGATCAGTGTCGGAGCGGCGCAGGAAGTCAATATCGGTGCGGCGCAGACGATCACGGTAGGCGCTGTGCAGGCGACGACAGTGGGGGCGGCTCAGACAAATAACATTGGGGCGAGTCGCTCTATCAACGTCGGCAGCGATCAGTCCGTGACGATTGGTGCGGGCCACACGGTGAGTGTAAGTGCTGACGAGGCGTGGTCAGTTGGCGGAGGAAGGACCACAAGCATCGGCAAGGACGACGCGTTGAGCGTGGCCAACAATCTGAACATCAGCGCCGGGGACTCGATCACTATAGTAACCGGTGATGCCATGATCTTAATGAAGAAGGATGGCTCGATTACCATCAAAGGGAAGGACATCGTGATTGATGGCAGCGGCAAGATCGAAGTACAAGCGTCAAGTGATGTAGTAATCAAAGGTAGCAAGGTCGGTATAAATTAGCTGGAGCGTTAGATGCCAATAGCAAGGTCCAGTCGTCAGATCAGAGCAGGGTTGCTCGCGAAGAAGTCAGTAATAGCGGTGCCGCGGAGTGCGCATCGAGAAGTGAAGTTGCTTGAGCAGCAGTCATTTACGCACCTTGCGTCGATCGCAACTCTGCATTCATTCGATGCAGACGAGACGCCCCTTATAGTGGGACTGCCAGATCGTGCGGGCGAGCTTGTGCGGGCGCGTTCCATCGTGCAAATAACGTCATCAGACCTTGGGCATGAGGTGCTCGTGCTACGAGTAGGCACGCCGACCGATCAAGTGGCTATTGTGGGCGTTCTGCAGAAGCCGTCCGCGAGCCCGTCAGGTGGGGTGCAACAAAGGGAGTCGGCTGAAGTGCGTGTCGACGGGGACCGCTATCTAATCAGGGCGGAGCGAGAGATCGTGCTGCAGTGTGGTGACTCAAGTATCACTCTGACGCGCGCTGGTAAGGTTCTTATCAAAGGGAATTACGTCGTAAGTTATTCCACAGGATACAACAGAATCAAAGGCGCTACGGTCGACATCAATTGATGGCAGATGTATGTGGCAGTTGCAAAACAATACCCCTTTCGCGGCTGAACGCGCTTGGGTAAGAGATCGCGATGGTGCTGAAGTATGGCTGGTAGTAGTTAAGTGCACTTTTGGAGTGCTTCCGGACGGCAGCAGCAGTATCGCGGCGGAGCAGCCTGAAGTGCTGCGACTACCGTTACATTACGGCGAAGCTAGTTCAAGCAGCATTAAATACGACGCAGACCTGGTTCTGACTAAAACCACGACCGATATACTCTTGTTGGGAAAGGCGCACGCGCCCGGGAGCCGCCCGGTAAGTGAGCTTCAGGTTGAGATGGGAGTCGGACCGATCAACAAGCAGCTTCATGTATGCGGAGCTCGTACCTGGTCATCCGGTGCGGCATCCAGTCCTGAGCCGTTCGTGTCTATGCCACTCGACTACGAACGAGCGTTCGGAGGGGTAGATCAGGGAAGCGGCGCACCACAACGTCAGTGGGATACACGCAACCCGGTAGGTGTGGGGTTCGCGACGGAGAGCGGCCACCTTGAAGGGCGGCCATTACCGAGCATTGAATACGGGAACAATCGATTCAACACATGGTCAGACCGCCCCGAGCCGGCGGGGTACGGCCCGCTATGCAGTCACTGGTCGTCGCGCGCGCGATACGCGGGAACTTATGATCACACATGGATGGAGGAGCGGCAGCCTCTTTTGCCAATGGATTTTGATGAGCGTTTCTTCCAGTCCGCGCCTGCGGATCAGCAAGCAGACCAATTCCTGGAAGGGGGCGAGATGGTCAGACTAAAGAATCTGACGCCCTCGGGCTTTCTACAGTTTGTGCTTCCGCGTGTTTCGCTCCATTTCGAAACACTGTTTTCAAATGGCGAACGTGCGGTACATGAGCGACGGAAGCTTCACACGGTCATCATTGAGCCAGAGTTTCCGAGATTGTCTCTCGTTTGGCATACGTCACTCCCCTGCCACGGTAAGGTGCAGAAGCTCAAGGGTACTGTGGTTAGCGTCCGGTCTGTCGTATGAAGGAACCGTCGGAGCACAGAAATGGCATCTGCGAGATCAAGAGCTGACGCGTGGAAAGCTTAGGGTTGCAAGTTATATCCTACGGAGCAGCGACATCCGTCGGCAGAAGTGCGCTGGCGAGTGCGGCCGCAGTTCGGGCCGGCATCAGTGGCTCTTCCAAGCATCCTTTTATGATAGACACAACGGGCAAGCCGATGACGGTGGCACGAGCGCCGTGGCTGGACGGAGAATTGCGTTGGGAAGATCGAGTAGAGAATTTGTTGTTTGCGTCGATCGATGAGGCCCTCGATAGGCTTGGTAGATATTCGACTGCGAAGATAGGTCTGACTGTTGCGGTACCTTCAGCACGACCGGGATTAGCACGTGCACTTGAGCCGGCACTGCTAGGCCACATTGCGCAGCGGTATCGGGGTGTCCTTGCCGGGTGTGCATGCGTTTCTGGTGGGCACGCAGCGGGTTCGAGCGCAATCCAGATGGCTAGGGCAAAGATAGTGGAAGGAGCACTGGATATTTGCGTGATTGCGGGAGTCGATTCTTACCTGGAACCAGAAACGTTGGAATGGCTTGAGGAAACCGACCAGCTACACGGTGCTGGATCGCTAAACAACGCATGGGGATTCATACCCGGAGAAGCGGCTGGCGCCCTGTGTTTGTCACAACTATCGACGGCGAAGGAGTGGGGATTCCATGCGTTCGCAGAGGTGCTCGCATTAGCACAGTCGCGGGAGGACAAGCTCATCAGAACCGCTGCGGTATGCATAGGGGAAGGTCTTACAAGCGCATTCCGAGCAGTTCTGCGGCCGTTACCCGCGGGGCGTCGTGTGAGCGACGTGTATTGTGATATGAACGGCGAACCCTATCGAGCGGACGAATACGGATTTGCCTGCCTGCGAACGAGGAGGTTTTTTGGGAATCCCGCGCATTTCGTGGCGCCTGCCGATTGTTGGGGCGACGTGGCGGCGGCGAGCTTGCCTCTGCTATTGATTTTGTCTGTGATTGCACTGGAAAAGCGTTACGCTGAAGGTGACCTAGCCCTCGTATGGGCGGCTTCGGATGAGGGTCAGCGCACAGCTATGCTCGTGGCCCCCGGGCGCAGCTGATATGCCGGTTACCATCAAGGTGAACGGCGCATCGAATAGCCTGGTCCACAAGGGCAGTACAGGCATATCGACGGCAACAATTCCTGATGTTTGCAAAACCCCTACGCCTGGAGGTCCAGTTCCACTGCCTTATCCCAACATCTCTCAGTCCAGTACGCTCGCAAAAGGTACTACGACTGTCAGCGCAGACGGGGGGATGATGATCGCCATCAACGGGTCCGAGTTCTCGATCTCGAACGGCGATGAAGCGGGCAGTCTGGGCGGTGTAACCTCGAACACGTTCATAAAAGAGTCTACGTGGATTCTTTATTCGTTCGACGTCAAGATGGAAGGAGCCAACGTCTGTCGATTCTCTGATAAAAAATACCAGAATCATCAGAATACAGCCGATCTAGCTGGTGTTCTGCAAGCGGTCATTACGGTACGAGAACCGGAAGAGCTCAAGTGCGGTGAACTCAGTGCGTACGGTCATCAGAAAGACGTCACCGGAGACGGAACTGTCGATCGCGACCACGTACCTTCGAAAAAAGCCCTCCTACAAAAAGCAGAGGAGATGATCTATCCCAAGAAGCTCACGCAGTTTCACCATGATGCGATTGTCAACTCGGCTCTCAGCATCTGCGTTCCCTCAAGTCTGCATCAGGCTGTCAGCCCGACTTACGGTGGCCGCAATGCTCAAATTCAAGATGACGGTCTACCGAAGTATGAGTCGGACTCTACCAAGTTGCAGGAGGCAGCCAAGCGGGATACTGACGAAATGTACGCGGCGCTCAAGAAAAAGGATCCAAAGTGTGCAGAAGAGTACAAGAGGTCCGCTGAGAAGATAAAGAAATTGACGGACGAGGACTACGAAGACTGGCTCGCGGGTATCTTAGCAACCAAGCCACCGAAGTGATCAATTCCGGAGGACATCATGGAATTCATGGACCTGATCGGTTTAGTGGGTGAGCCGCTCGACCATCCAAAGCTGAAACAGTTCTTCCGAGAGGAAAAGATCAACAAGCAGCCTCAACCTGCACAGGGCGACAGCATGGCTTATTTGCAGTTCCCGAGCAAAGGATACGAGATGCGCTTCGATCTGCAAGCCGGAGGCGGCCCGCAGCTCTTGCTGACGAGCATCACGGCGTACCCTCAAGGCGATGCCACCCACAGCGCGATGAAGAACGAGTTGCCATTGAGCATCACGCCAACAGAGACTCGCGATGCATTAATTGCCCGACTCGGCGCGCCCGCATTTCGGAACAAGCGATTCAATATTGACATGTGGAAACTCGGCCCGCTCGACGTAGTGGTCGAATACGAGCCTGACAGCGGGGTAGTCTCAACTGTGCAAGTCAACGTACCTCGGAAGTGAGCCGTGACCGGTGACGATCTTCTACCTCTACTAGGTAAACAAGCGTCGGACCCGGCGCTTGCGAGGTTGTTGGATGGCCCGAGGGTTCAGTGGCGACCTCAAGTCTCCGATCTGCGAACGAACGACTGGGTAGCCGTAGCTAACACAGAGCTCGGTTTCGAGGACGTAGGATACTTCAATGCAACGGAGGGGAAACAAGCTGATTCTGCTCCGGTCTTACAACAGGTGAGCATATATGCACCGAACCGCGGGCCGTCGCGCGACGCGACAATCACTCTACCCGAAGGCTTGGATTTTGCGCAAAAGCGCGACCAAGTGCGGAGTCAATTAGCGCCAAAGGCGAGCGCCGCGCGCTTGAGGCGGCGTGATGTTTTTGAGATCGGTGGTGTCACTTACGTCGTGACGTATGATCAGGTGTCGTCGATTGACTCGCTACTCATGAGCGTCGAAAGGGCCTCCCGGCGTAATCGCGCTAATCCGCCTCTTGGGTTCTCGGAACTCCGCGGCTTTATGGGTTTGCGTTGGTATTCTCCTGTGCTGAGGTCCAGGTTGTACGGTCTCGCCGCTTCTGCAGGTTCCGTAGCTCAAATTAAGGATCATGGCACGTGTAATCTGATTCGCGAGGCAGGTTTGCGTCTCTTGTTTAAGCGAGGAAATATAACGTGGTCTCTTGCTGGTTGCGAGATTTATCGGCATCGTGTGTTGGACGCCGCCGACTGGCAGGGGGATTTACCAGGCGGTCTGATCTTTAGCGATACGGCGCGGAACATCAGCGCCAAGCTCTGCACGACACCGAAGCTGTGGCAGGAACATGAGTTTGACGCCGTGGCGTCTTGGACCGTTGGAGGGGCGACGGTAACGGTCACATTCGACACGATCGTAAATCTTATCTCGTCAGTACGTTTTGAGCTTATCGGGGATGGGAGTCCCTGACATGTTATCGGGGCGTGTCAACATGCCGATCCGTTCAATAGTCTCGCAGCATGTGCAAGAGGCGTCGTGGCTTAGGCAGATGCGAGCAAGAGCTGTGCGAGCCGCGAACAGTACTATTGTGAGCTTAACCCGATTGGATGCGCGGTTGGCGGCGCACCTCGATGGCCTTTGTGTTGCACATGCTGAAGGTGCAAACCTGTTTGAAGGTGAAGTTAGCGCGGCAAGCGATATATTTGCGAAGAGCGTGCTGTCACTGGAATGTCAAGTGACCCAGGAACTCAATACGCTGTTTCGCCGGGCTGAGATCGACGCCTCAGTGCGCCGGGCGGTGGCATCAGCCATGGGCTGGGTGAGTGAGCGGAATCTGAAAGGGATCGTTCGAGATTTGTTGCAATTTCGGGGTGTCAGTGGCCGGCTGCTCGGCCTGATCGTGTGCAGTCTGCATCGAGTGGACGCTCAGGAGATCCTCGCCGTTGCCGCAATGGATTCTGATGGTCCCCTTCGTGCACGAGCTCTCCGTTCCGCAGGAGAATTGGGTCGCGTCGACCTGCTTGGCGTTTGCCGACGGTGCGTTTCGGACCGAGATGCGGATGTCTCGTTCTGGGCAGCTAGATCAGCGTTGTTGCTTGGCGATCGCGCAAACGCTTTTATCGTTCTGAGGCAATTGGCATGCCGCGAGTCTGGCTTTAGAACTCAAAGTCTGGACTTGCTGCTAATGTCGTCACCGTCGAGTGATGCTAACGGACTATTGCGAGACTTGGCGAGCGATCCCAGCGAGCTTCGCATGTTGATACGTGGCGCTGGTGCGTCTGGGGATGCGAGATACGTGCCGTGGCTTCTAAGTCAGATGGAAGACGCACGGCTCGCGCGCCTCGCGGGGGAGTCAATTTCTGTCGTAACCGGTGTAAATATTGCGGCGGAGCAATTGGATAGGCCTCGGCCCGAAGAATTCCAGCTAGGCCCCAACGACGACCCGAACGACCCGAATGTCGACATGGACGAAGATGACGGCCTCCCGTGGCCAGATGTCACGAAGATCAAGGCGTGGTGGCGCGCCAATGCGCAGAATTTCAAACCGGGCACGCGCTACTTCATGGGTGAGCCGCTCAACCGGGATAACTGTCTGCATGTGCTGAAGGACGGCTTCCAGCGCCAGCGTATCGCCGCCGCCTATTACCTCTGCTTGTTGAATCCAGGCGCTCCACTGTTTGAATGGCGCGCGCCGGCCTGGCGTCAGCAGCGTCAGCTTGCGGGAATGACGTGATGGGCGGCGTACGAGACGGCATTTTCGGTACCGAGGCGGAGCCACACCCGGGTCGGGACAGCGATCTGTTGCTCGATGTTTTTGGGGGTGGCGATCCGCCCGGCATCCTGGGCGGGCAGGGCGCCATCCCGTTGGATGACATCCCACGCATCATCGCAAAAGTGGAGAAGGACTGGGATCCGCCCAACCCGCGTACCTCTCCGGCCATCACCGTCGGTGGTACCACACTGACGGATGCCTTCAATGCACTCAACCGCCAGCTCGAATGGGGGCAGGGCGGGGGGCAGATACGCGCCGAACGGATCCCGGCCGGGAACTCCACGAATCTGACAGTGAAGCTGCACGCCAATCTCGTCCGGCGCATGCCGACCTGGACGGGATACGCCAGAGCTTCTGGTGCTGTGAAGGCGGAGTGGGATCGCATGATCTCGAAGTTGGCCGCGCACGAGGACAGGCACGTAGCCATTGCGGTCGACGAAGCCAGTCAGCTGGCGAAGGATCTGGTCGGTAAGGACATCGCTGACATCGCGCAGATGGTGACCGACGCGAATGCGCGTATGCAGCAGCGACAGGATGAGCTCGATGACAGTACGGATCACGGCGCCAAACCAGGCGTGACCTATGGGGATGTGACTCTGGATCCAAATCTATGAGCGCGGTTCATGCCGATAAGGCACGGGAGGTGCGCCATGGGCGCGATGCGGATCCTGGGTTGCCTGTCTTTATTATTCCTGGGTCTGGCAACGTGGCGATCGCTGCGCGAGCGCACCGTGGGACCGGCCACCCGGACCTGGTTCCTGATTGGCTCGATCTTCGCTGTGGTGACCCTTGCCACCTGGTTGGCGCAGAGATCCTGAGGGGCGTCATCAAATGGCTTACCGCCACTGCGCCGCTCTGCCGCGACCCCGTTGGTAACTTGCATTCCCTGCTACTTTCAGGTACTTACGAGAAAACCTTAAAATTAGAGTGTTCGCGTGGCCCGGGCCAAGATCATCTCCTGCGACTACTATCAGTTCACCGAGCTGCTGCGGCGCGCAGGCAATGCGGGCCAGCGTATAGAGAAGAAGGATCCTCGCTGGGCGGAATACGTAAAAGCCCACGGTATCAACGAAGTAGCCTCTTTCACGATCGCCCGGCAGAAGTTCGACAAGCCCGATGCCGTCATCATTGCCGAGGGCAAGGACACGGACGGGCTGTATTTCTTTTCGCGGGACGAGGAGGCTTGCCTGCGTTTAGTGGAATTGCCCGCCTAGCGCCAGCCCCGCAAGTGGGGCTACCACGCACGGGCGTGGCAGTCGGCCTCTCCTCGCCACCTTGCTCTATCCGCATCGGGCGCCGCGGTCATTCAATACCCGAGCTCATCAGTACCGGTATCGTTAGCGGTGGCTGCTACAGTGGTCTGTCGCGCTGCACCGGCGAGCTGACATGTACCTGACGCTAGAAGTCGTAAGTCCCCAGGCTGCCTCGCTCGGCACCGAGCGACGGCGGGTCGTGGGGACTGGCGGACTTACGATCGGGCGGATGCCGGGCAATGACTGGGTGTTCCCCGACCCCTACGTTTCCAAACAGCACGCGCGCATTTCCTATGTGGATGGTGCGTTTTTCGTCGAAGGACTGGGGCGCAACGCCATCGCTCTGGGCCATGCAGGCAACACGCTTCCCGGGCATCAGCCGCAGCCCCTGAAAAATGGCGATCGCCTGTTCATCGATCAGTATGAGATTGTCGTAACGGCCATGCAGGGTGAGGCGCCCGTTGGCATGATTACCGATGGGGTTCTGGGCGGCAGCGTAGTGCCACCCGATGCCATGGATCCGTTTGCGGTCCTCGCTGACAATGCAGCTCCCGCACGGGGAGTGATAACACAACCCGGCCAGGGTGGGCCCGGTGCCTGGCCGGACTCGCTGAGCGGGATGGTCGAGACCGACGTGTTGGATCCGCTCAAGGCCATCGGCGGTGGCCCGCCACCACCGAAACCTGAGGGTTTGCCCAGTGTCGACTGGAATCGCAGCCCAGTCCTGGAAGATCACTTCGCACCTCCCCCGGTGCCTGCCTCCCGATCCGGCGCCCGGCCCGTTGATCTGCTCGATACCTCACAGTCGGGCAGCAGGGCCCCGGCCCCCGCGCCGCGCAACCCGGGCAGCTCCATCCCCGTAAACTGGGATAAGACCAACTTCACCCGGGTGCAGGCAGATGCTGCCGCCCGTGCGCCGCCCCGACCAACACCCGGCCCGGCTCGCAACGACCCTCGCGCCGCACCGGCGATGCGGCCGAGCCTCGGGGGTGGGCGCGCACCGGTGCGCGAGATGCCGCCGCCGAAGCCACGGGCAGCACCAGCGGCGCAGTCAGTGCGCGCGATGGCGCCACAACCTCCGCCGCCTCCCGCACCAGTTGCCAGCGCTACGCCCGCCGCCAGCGTCATGGCCGCCGACATCGCCGCGCTCCCTGCGAGCCGCGCACCGGCGCCCACACCCGCAGCGCTCGCAGCGCCACAAACCGATTTCGTACAGTTCATGCAGGGTGCGGGGCTGTCTGACAAGCACCTTGCACCCGAAACGATGCGCGAGCTGGGCGAAGTATTCCGCATCGTCGTACAGGGCGTGATGGATGTGCTGCGGGCGCGGGCAGACATCAAGTCGCAGTTTCGCATGCCAATGACCCGCATCCAGGCGACGGAGAACAATCCGCTCAAACATGCGCCCAATGTGGAAAGCGCGCTCAACATCCTGCTGGCTCAGCGTAACCCGGGATACTTAGGCACACGGCAGTCGTTCGAGGATGCATTCGCGGATATCCGCGCACATCAGATGGCGATGCTGGAAGGCGTGCGGCTCGCCTACGAGGCGATGTTGAAGCGCTTCGATCCGAAGGAGCTGGAGACGATGTTCGAGCGCTCGGGCAAGCGCACGCGCGGTTTCGGCGGTGGCAAGTCGAAATTCTGGGAACTGTACGCGCAGCACTTCGCCGAGCTGGGCAGCGATCCGGATGACATGTTCCGCCAGCTGTTCGGCAACGATTTCGCTGAGGCATATGAAAGACAGCTCGAGCGACTCAAATCGCTCGAAACCAAGAACGGTAAGAACTGACACCCGAGCGGGCTGCGGTACGGCTCTACCGGCGGGTCGAGGGAAGAAGCAGGGGAGCAATGAGCGTGATCAGAACAACGCTATGCATCGGTCTGCTGACGCTGGGCCTCGTGGCCTGCCGCAGCAAGACTCCCGCACCGCCACCACCGCCAAAGCCGCTGCCACCGACGCTAGCGACGCTGACGGTCAGTGCGGATGCCAATCCGGACAGTGACGGTCGTCCTTCGCCGATCGTGATCCGGATCTATCAGCTCAAGGAAGGCGGCGCTTTCGCCAATGCAAACTATTTTGCCTTGGTCGACAAAGAGTCGGAATCGCTCGGCAGCAGCCTGGTATCGCGCGAGGAATACGAGATGCAGCCGGGCGCCACGCGCGAGCTCGAACTGCAGATCCCGGCCGAAGCCCGGGTACTGGGTGTCGTCGCCGGCTATCGCGACCTCAACAACTCGCGCTGGAAGGCCGTGGCCAATGCGCCCGAGGCGAGTCTTGCGAACTTTGTCCGCAAGCACAAACCGACCATCGCGGTGGGGCAGTCCGCAGTGACCATCATGACCGCCAAATAGATGCAAACGAAGGTTCTTCATGTCCTCAAATAATCGTGTCGTCTGGTCGGAGGGTCTGTTCCTGCGGCCACAACACTTCCAGCAGCAGGAGCGTCACCTCGAACGCTACATCGAAGGCCGCAGCCGTGAGCTGCGCTCGCATTCGTGGGGCTTTACGTCCCTGGAGCTCGATCGGGATTTTCTCAACATCGGGCGCCTGCAGCTGCGCCGGGCCGCTGGGATATTTCCGGATGGCACACCGTTCGCCATGCCCGATGATGATCCGCTGCCTGCGCCACTTGAGCTGTCCTCACAGGTGCGCGAACAGCGGGTGTATCTGGCGATTCCGCTGCGACGCGAAAGCGCCCGCGATTCAGATCGTCGCGAGCAGACCGACTCGGTGGTGAGGTATCGCACGCAGGACTTTGATGCGCGCGATGTCACATCCGATTCCAATGCGACCGCGGCCCTGGAAGTCGGTGCGTTGCGCTCGCGGCTCATGCTCGAGAGCGAGCAACGCGAGGATTTTGCCGGTGTGCCGCTCGCTCATATCAAGGAATGTCGCGCTGACCGGTTGATCAGCCTGGATGAAAACTTTCTGCCGACGGTTTTGAATGCCCAGCAGGCGAATGGGCTGGCGCGCTTCATGAGCGAATTGCAGGGCATGCTGCATCAGAAGGGCGAGGCGCTCGCCGCACTGACCGTGGCCACGGGGCGCGGTGGCGCCGCGGAAATTGCAGATTTCCTCATGCTGCAGACAGTCAACCGCTATGAGCCGCTGGTCAATCACGTGATGGCAAGCCGCCTGGTACATCCAGAGGACTTCTACCGGCTGTGCCTGGAGATCGCCGGTGATCTGGCCACGCTGACGACGACTTCACGTCGCCTGGCGCGCATGCCGGCGTATCAACATGAGGATCTGCGCGTCAGCTTTGAGCCTCTGATGGTCGCTCTGCGGGCCTCACTGAGCGTAGTGCTGCGCCAGAATGCAGTGGCCATTGCACTCGAGAAGAAGCGCTTCAATATCTCGGTGGGCGTGGTGAATGACAAGTCCCTGTTCGACGACTCGGCTTTCGTGCTGGCCGCGCGGGCGGATCTGACCGCCGAAGATGTGCGCCGAGGGCTCCCCTCGCAGGCGACCATTGCGACTCCCTCTGACATCGCCAACAAGGTCAACTACCACCTGCCGGGCGTGCCCTTGCAGCCGCTGTCGGTCGTGCCCCGGCAGATTCCGTTCCACGCCGGCTTCACCTACTTCGAGCTGGATCGTGCCAGTCCCCTGTTTCGTGAACTGAAACCCTCCGGTGCCATTGCCATCCACGTGCCGGAGTCCTTTCCGGGTCTGGCCATGGAGCTGTGGGCCATCAGGGCGGCCTAGCCATGAGCGACCAGAATTCCGACGATCCATTTGCCCCGCCCCGGGACGGCACGATACTGAGGCCGCGTCCCGGCGCCGGCCGACGCGCCGGGACGCCTGAGGGAGCCGGGGGCTTGGGTGCTCCGCAGCCCCCTGGCGGCCGCACGCTGCTGTCAGGCTCGCAGACCACTTACGGTTCATCGGTGCCGCACGGCGCAGGCAACGCGCGAATCACCGACTTTCTCATCGGCGCGCGTAACCCCATCGTGCAGGCCGGTGCACCGCTACTGACCTTGGGTGCGCGCCTGGCGAGTTCGATACAGCAGGCCAACATTGCAACCCTGCGCCAGCAGGCCGTGCAGGAGATCCGCGCCTTCGAGGAGCGCCTGCGTGCCGACAAGGTTCCCGCCGAGGACAGTCTGGTCGCCCGCTACATGCTCTGCACGTTTGTCGATACGGCGATTGCCCAGACACCGTGGGGTTCACAGGGCTCGTGGGCCGGTCAGTCACTGCTGGTCATGTTCCACAAGGAAGTTTCCGGCGGGCAGAAGTTCTTCGAGATTATTGCCCGCTTACGCTCCGATCCCAACCGCTACATCGACCTGCTCGAGCTGGCCTTCATCTGCCTCTCCTTGGGCTATGAAGGACGTTACGGTCAGGACCCACGCGGAGCCGCCCACCTGGCTGACCTGCAGCACGATCTGTACCGGCTCATTCGCGAGCAACGCCAGTTGCGTGATGAAGAACTCGCGCCTCACTGGCGTGGGGTCGAGGACCGGCGCAACCCCATCGTGCGCTATGTTCCCTGGTGGATTTTTGCCAGTGTTGGCCTGTTGATCCTCACGGGCGCCTTTATCCTGATGCGCGAGCGGCTCAGTGTGCAGGCCGAACCCATCAAGGCCGGCCTGGTCGGGACGGTCGAAAGTGTTGACTACCCGGAGCCGACCCGGACGCCCGCTGCGGCGCCGCGTGTCAGCCGCTTAAAGGAATTGCTTGCGCCCGAAGCGCGAGCAGGACATCTGACAGTGGAAGACTTTGGCACCAAGGCCGTCGTTACGCTCAACTCAACGGATCTTTTCAAGTCCGCGAGCACGCAGCCCAATCCCGCCATTTTCCCGACGCTGCACGCGATCGCCATGGCCCTGAACCAGGTGCCCGGTCATGTGGTGGTGGTAGGGCATACCGATGACCTGCCGATTCATTCGCTGAAATACGCTGATAATTTCGATTTGTCACGCGACCGTGCCGTCGCTATCGCGACCGCACTCAAAGGTGAACTTACGACGCCCGGGCGCCTCGAGTGGCAGGGCGCCGGCTCGACGCAGCCGCGCTACAAGCCGGCCGACACAGCCGAGAATCGCTCGCGCAACCGTCGCGTCGAGATCATTCAGGTGCTGCAGGCGGAGAGTGCTCGTTGAAAGCGTTGTTCGGCGCCAGATGGATTCTGGTCATCCTGGCCCTGATCTTCTTTTCTCTCGTCATCTGGTTCGGTGGTCCATACGTCGCGGTTAACAACTACGCACCGCTCGGTTCCGAAGGAGCACGCACGATTGCTATCGTGTTGCTGGTAGTCTTCTGGGGGCTGCGCGCGCTGTTACGCGAGTTCAAGGCCGTGCTGGCGACCCGCAATCTGGCCCAGGCGGTCGTCAAGCAGGAGGACCCGACCGACGCCCGGGCTTCGGCCGATGCGAAGCAGATGCAGGAGCGTTTCAACGAAGCGACTGAAACGCTGCAGAAGAGCACCAAGGGCCGCAAGAGCCTCTACGATCTGCCGTGGTACGTCATCATCGGCCCGCCGGGTGCCGGCAAGACCACCATCATCAACAACTCGGGCCTGAATTTTCCGCTCTCGGAGAAGTTCGGTAAGGCCGCGCTGCGCGGAGTCGGCGGCACGCGTAACTGCGACTGGTGGTTCACCGATCAGGCCATCCTGCTCGACACGGCTGGCCGCTACACGACGCAGGATTCGGACCAGTCGAGCGATTCGGCCGGCTGGCTCGGCTTCCTGGGTCTATTGCGCAAGTATCGCAAACGGCGGCCCATCAACGGGGTGTTCGTCGCCATCAGCGTGGTCGATCTCGCGACACAGTCGGAGGCTGACCGGATGCGGCACGTGGAGGCCGTGCGGGCACGCCTGCAGGAGCTCAATCGCGAGCTCAAAATCAGCCTGCCGGTCTACCTGCTGCTGACCAAGTGCGACCTGCTCGCCGGATTTAATGAGTTCTTTGACGATCTGCATCAGGACGGGCGCGCGCAGGTGTGGGGAGCGACATTCGCGCTGGCGGCCTCGCGCTCCGGCGAGGCGGCCAAGCACTTCCAGGAGGAGTTCGCGCTGCTCCTGGATCGGCTTAACACCCGGGTGTTGGCGCGGATGGAAAGCGAGCGCGACGTGCAACGTCGCGCCCTGATCTTCGGTTTTCCCCGTGAGGTGGCGGGAACCCGGCGGGCTCTGGGTGAGTTCGTCACTCAGGCCTTCGGTGAGTCAGCTCGCGAACGCGGGGTCTGGCTGCGTGGTGTGTATTTTACGAGCGGTACGCAGGAAGGTACGCCGGTTGATCGCATGCTGGGGTCACTCGCACGCACCTTCGGGCTGGGGATGCGTGCTATCAGCAGTCAGAGCGGCCGCGGCAAGGCGTTCTTCATCCAACGGTTGCTGCTCGATGTTGTTTTTCAGGAAAGCGGTCTTGCCGGGGTCAATCGCAGTACCGAAGTACGCCGTATCCTCACCCAGGCCGCCCTGTTTGTCGGCATCGCCGTGCTGACGATCCTGGGGATACTGGCCCTGGCGCTCAGCTACCAGCGTAACAGAGCGTATCTGACGCAGGTCCAGGCGGCGGTTGAGCCCTTGCAGAATCTGCCGCCGGCCAGCCCCCAGGCGCTGGCGGCGGAATTGCCGCGCCTGGATGCCTATCACGATGTGATGGTCGTGGCGAATCAGCATCAGGGCGAGGTGCCGTTGTCCATGCGTTCCGGCCTCTATCAGGGTGGCTCCCTCGGCGGGGCTGCGCAGGACGCCTACTTGCGCGAGCTCAACACCGCACTGATGCCCGCGGTGGCAAGCATGCTGCGCACGCGCATCACCAAGCTCGCCACCGAGCCGGACAAGCTCTACGAGTACCTCAAAATCTATCTGATGCTGGGATCGCCGGAGCGGCTGGTGCCGGCGGAGATGCAGTTCGTGACCGACCAGGAATGGCGGCAGCGCTACAAAGCCGACCCGTCGATCATCGAGCGCTTGCAGATCCACGTGGCATCTCTGCTGCAGGACAAAAGCCGGGTCGAACCGCAGAACCTGGACACCGATATCGTCGAGCGTGCGCGGGTCTCGCTGCGCCAGGCCTCCCTGCCGGTTCTCATCTACAGCCGCCTGAAACTCAACTACGCCAACGATACCGAGCATGCGCTGCATCTGGATCAGGAGCTGGGTCTGGCCGGTGACCGGGTGCTCGTCCGGCGCAACGGCGCGCCACTGACCGAGCCGGTGCCCTCCCTCTATACCCGCCCGGTGTTCATGAAGATTGCGAGAACCGGAAAACTGGAAGTGGCCCGTGACTTCCTCGCCGACGGCTGGGTGCTCGGCGAGGGGGTCAGCTCAGGCGCGGATATTCCGCGGCTGAGCGCGGACATGATGCGCATCTACGAGGATGACTACATCAAAGTTTGGGACAATGTACTGGCCGATGTCGTTGTCCGGCCCACCAACGGCACACGCGATCTGAGTGAGGTCATGGCTGCTCTGGCCGGCCCGACTTCTCCTCTCAAGAGCCTGCTTACCGTCGTCGATGCCAATACCAACATAGAGAAGGCGCCGCCGGATCCGGCAGACAAGCTAGCGGCCGGCGCCACCGCGGCCATCGCCGCGAAACTGGCGCCGTTGCAGCAGATGCTGGGTAACAGTACTCCGGCGGTGGAGAAACCCGGGGTGCGGATCACCAAGCACTTCGAGACCGTGAACAAACTCATCGATGGGCCACCCGGGAGTGCCCCGATCGATCGCGCGCTCGGGGCGGTTTCCCAGGTGCAGCAGCAGGTCAGCAAGATCGGTGGCGGACTGGGTGACACGAGCGCGCTCGACAGTGTGTCCTCGCCGGGCCAGGTGAGTGCCATGGAACAGTTGAGTCAGATCGCGCGCGGGCTGCCGGCGCCGGTATCCGGCATCGTGTCCGCCGTCGGCACCAAGGGTGAGACCGTGGCAAAGACCGAGGCCGGTGCCGAACTGTCCCGGCGCTATCAGACTGAAGTAGCGGCCGAGTGCCAGCAGCTGATTTCGGGTCGTTACCCCTTTACCGCCCGTGCTGCCAACGATGTGGCGCTGCAGGATTTCGCTCGAATGTTCGGTCCCGCCGGTGTCTTCGACACTTTCTTTCGCCAACGTCTGGCCCCCCTTGTCGACACCTCGACCAACCCCTGGCGCTGGAAGGAGGGCGCGACCGGTATCGCAGGATCCGCAGCGTTGCTGCCCCAGTTCCAGGCCGCGGACCGGATCCGCCAGATGTATTTTCCGCCCGGCGCGCAGCTGCCCACCCTGCATTTCAGTCTGACCCCGACGGGACTTGATGGTGCGGTTCCCCGGCTGGCGATCGAGATCGACGGCCAGTTGCTCGAATATCGTCACGGTCCACAACGCACTCAGGCCCTGGCATGGCCCGGCCCCTCACCCGGACAGGCGAGTGTGCTGTTCGAGGAGGGCGGCGGTGCGGGCCCGAACCGCTCGTATCTTGGCCCCTGGGCCCTGTTTCATCTGCTGGATGAAGCGACCGTCACCCCCCAGTCCGATGTGCGCTACCAGGTTGGACTCAGTGCCGGCGGGCACAGCGCGCGCCTGCTGCTCGAGGCGGCCTCGGTGCGTAATCCGTTCTCGCGCAACGAGCTGCGCGCTTTCCACTGCAGCGTCTGAGCCGGCGGAGCACTGCATATGTGGGGAGCCAACATCGGATTCTTCGGCAAGCTGCCCAGTCACGGCGACTTTATCGAGCGGCGGCTGAGCGGCGGATTCCGCGACCCCTGGGATGAGTGGATGCAGCACTGCATGCACGAGAGTCAACAGGAGCTCGGCGGGCGCTGGCTCGATTGCTATCTCACGAGCCCTATCTGGCGCTTTTTCCTGAGCGACGGCGTGGCGGGCTCGGCGAGTTATGCCGGAGTGTTGCTGCCGAGTGTCGATCGGGTCGGCCGGTACTTCCCGTTCACCGTGGCGGTGGAGTTGCCTGTAGGGACCGTTGCGCTCGAGTTCGCACGGCGCGCCGCAAGTTGGTTCGTGGAGATCGAGCACCTCTGTGCCGATGCGCTGCAGAATCCCGACTTCGAGCTATCGCAATTCGATGCACTGCTGCAGGAGAGCGGCAGGCAGCTGGAAGGAACCGACCAGCTGACAGTCAGGGAAAGTTTCCCCGGCCGAGCCTCGCAGTGGCACTGGCCGACACACTCCATCGATACGCTTGGTGAGGCCGTAAGTGCCCCGCTGATGCAGCTGGCTCAGGCCGCCTTGCGGCCCATGAGTATGTGGTGGACGGAAGGGTCGGAGCTCGTAGGTCCGAGTGTGCTGTTGGTGCGGGCGCTACCTCGGCCCGATTCCTTTGCAGCGCTGCTGGCTGGAACTTGGGACGACGGCCGCTGGGAGGGCGAGGTGCATGCCTTGCCGGAGCGACCTGCAGAGGAACTCGCTGAGGTGATGCAGCTCGAAGTGCTGAGCGCTGCGGCGACGGATCCCGGAACAGTGCGTCAAGACAATCAGGATAATTACGCGCTCGCCGACGGCAACAGAGTGTGGGCGGTTGCGGATGGCATGGGCGGACACAAAAACGGCGGGGTTGCCAGTCGCATGGTGGTCGATGCGCTCCAGGCGGTCGAGCCGGTGGCAAGCCTGAGTGCCTGCCTGCAGTCCATGAACATCGCACTCGCTCGCGTCAACTCCGACCTTCGGCGGCAGGCGTCGACGACAGAGGGCGCGGACAGCGGCTCGACCGTAGTCGCGCTGGCAATCCGCGGCAACGAATGCGCGGTGTGTTGGGCCGGAGATAGCCGCGCCTATGTGTTCCGTGCGGATTCCCTGCAGCAGCTGACGCGCGATCACAAGGAAGAGGCCGCCACACTTGCCGATCTGGTTTCAGGCCCACAAAGTGAAATCACGCGTGCGGTCGGCGGACATGACGAACTCGAGCTGGATCAGATATCGGAGCTCGTGTCGCCCGGCGATCGTTTCCTCCTCTGCAGTGACGGACTGTACACGACACTCGATGAGCAACAACTCATTGCGGGACTCACCCTGCCCGCGCCGCAGGACGCTTGCGATGCGCTCATCCGGGCCGCGCGCGAGGCCGGCGCCAGCGACAATGTTACGGCTCTTATCGTGGACATCAGAGCGAGCGAGGCTCCCGTCGCATGAACAGTGCTGCACAACTGCTGCAGGGTGCCATCGCGAAGCATCGCGCCGGAGATCATTTTGCGGCGGAGACCGATTACCGCCAGCATCTGCGCGAGCATCCCAACGACCCCTCGGGATTGCACTTTCTCGGGCTGCTGCGCACGCATCAGGATCGGTACGACGAAGCCGTCAAACTGATGGTGGCTGCGCTCGAGGCTGACCCCACCTACGTGGACGCCTGGAGCAATCTGTCCGTTGCCTACTTTCGTCAACGTGATCTGCAACGGGCAGAGTTCTGTGCCCGCAAGGCACTTGAGCTTGCACCGGGGTTCGCCAACGCCTGGGCCAACCTCGGAATGACATTGCGTGCTCGCAATGCTCTCGAGGAGGCGTTGCTCGCCTGGGGTAAAGCTCTGGATCTGCAACCTGGGATGCGCAATGTCGCGATCTCATATGGACATCTGCTGTATCGGCTCGACCGGCGGGCCGACGCGCTGGAGTTCTATGGGCGGTGGTTGAGCAGCATGCCGGACGATCCCATTCCCAGGCACATGCTGGCGGCACTGGGAGGCGCGGAGCGTCCGCTGCGTGCCTCGGATGGCTATGTGCGGGCGACGTTCGATGATTTCGCAGATTGCTTCGATCGCAATCTGGAGGAGCTGGGTTATCGCGCGCCGCAATTGCTTCTGGATGCGGTATTGGAGTGCAGTGCGCTGCCGCAGATTGATCGGTTGGCGGTCCTGGACCTGGGCTGCGGCACGGGGTTGTGTGGCCCGTTGTGGCGCTCGCGCGCCCGCCGCCTCGTCGGTCTGGATCTGTCTCCCAACATGCTGTCGAAGGCGGCGTTGCGAGCAATTTACGATCAGCTCAACTGCGCCGAGCTGACCCGCTGGCTGGCTGAGTGTGAAACGACCTTCGATCTGGCCTTGGCCGCGGATGTCCTGTGCTATTTCGGTGATCTGCGGGAGGCCTTCACTAACGTGTGCCGGGTGCTGCGTGTCGGCGGGGTATTCGCCTGTTCTCTGGAAGAGCTCGCGGCGGCTACCCCGACGCCTGAAGGTTTTATCCTGCAGCCGCATGGGCGCTATCAACACACGCGTGAATATGTCGGCCGCACGCTCCTGGAGGCGGGGCTGCAGTTGGTGCGGCTTGGTTCGGGAACCCTGCGCCACGAGCGCCAGGACGAGGTGCGCGGGATTCTCGTCATCGCCCGCAATCCCTCAAACAGCGCAGCCGCGGTCGGGTACGCATCGTGTTACTCGCACTGAGCGTCGTCAGCACACACGGGGCGGGGATGGGTCCAACGGCCTACAAGATCTTCGATGAGCGGGGCGGCACGATCGGCCGTCTGGATACCAATGACTGGTCGTTGCCCGACCCGGCCAAGGTCGTCTCGAGCCGTCATGCGCAGATCCATTTCGCATCCGGCGGGTTCTTCCTCCAGGATCTCAGTACCAACGGCACGTTCATCAACACTCGGGAGCAGCCTGTCGAGCGCGACGCGGGGTATTGGCTCGAGGACGGCGACCACATCCTCATCGGGGAGTACGAGATCCTCGTGCAGATCATCGATGATGGGATCCCGGCGCTGGAAACGGGCGAGCCGCCCCGAGAGGCACATGGCGATGCGGCATCCCGGGGGGCCCACGGGGCACGGCCGCAACAGCCGCAGCGTACGGTTCAGGATCCAACCGATCCCATGGGCCTGACACGCCTGCGTGCTGATCAAGGTCGCGCACCGCCAGGCGAGGCGGGACCGCCACCCGGCGCCGCCATTGGGTCCCCACAGGGTGGCATTGCCGTGCCCACAGACTGGCAGATTACCCGCTTCCGTAATCTGCCCGAGGATCTGAGCGTCGCTCCTGCTGCTCACACCGCCATGGCACCGGCAACTGAGCCCCCGCTCTCAGCAGAAGAGGAATCGCTGACACCGGAGGATGCAGTGACGTTGTTGCTCGCTCTGGGCATCGATCCCACCGCCATCGAACTGGATCCTCATCAGTTCGCGATGCTGGCGGGCATCCGCGCCGGCTACAACGCCATATTGCAGCGCTTAAATCCCGAGTTGCTCGATAGTCAGTACGCGGGCAGCTTTGGTCCAGCCCAGCGTTCCCGCTATTGGGAGCTCTACCGGGAAAGCTTCCGCAAGCTGTCGGTGCATACCGAAGGCGGCTTTCGTCGCCTCTTCGGTGAGGCATTTGAGCAGGCCTACCACCGCGCACTCGATGAACTGCTCCTCACTGAGCATAAAGGATAGGTGGCCCATGATTACCGTCACAGAGTCGCAGGCCGCCTTTAGCTGGCGCAGTGCCAGCGCGAGCGCACGCGGCAACGTGCGCGCCCAAAATGAGGATGCAGTGCTTGAGCTCCCGGACGCCGGCCTGTGGGCGGTCGCTGATGGTCTGGGAGGCCATAACAGTGGCGATGTGGCTAGCGGTATGGTGGTTGAGGCGCTCACGCGCGTGCGTGCGCGCAATAGCCCCAGCGAATTGCTGGACGAAGTGGAAGATTGTCTGCGCGGGGTCAATGAACAGCTCTTCCGTGCAGCCACGGAGACAGGCCAGGGCCTCAGCGGTAGTACGGTTGCGGTCCTGCTTGCGTTCGGTGGGTACTCACTGAGCATCTGGGCGGGGGATAGCCGGATCTATCGCCTGCAGGGTGATGAGCTGGTCTGCGTAACACACGATCACAGTGAGGTGCAGGCGCTGCTGGACGAAGGAGCCATTACCCCGAGCGATGCTCTGCAGCACGAGGCGCAGAATGTCATCACGCGCGCGGTCGGAGTTTCACAGGAACTGTTCCTGGATCTGGAGTTGCGCAAACTCTCGCCAGGGGACCGCTATCTGCTCTGCACTGACGGTCTGTACCGGGAACTTAGCGATGGTCAGCTGGCGGGACAGCTGCATGGGGATGATCCGGTCGAGGCCTGCACAGGACTCATGTCTGCAGCACTCTCCGGGGCTTGTATGGACAACGTCAGCGTCGTGCTGGTGTATTTTGATCATAGCGGCGAGGGTTCAAGGCCGTTGGCCGATGAGCGCACCTTGCCATCGCAGGCCAGTATATGAGCGAAGACATTGCCGGGCGGCTGCGTCAGCTGGCGCGCGATTATTCCGAGGGACGTCTGGGGCTGCTCGATTATCGCAAGCTGCGTGCACCACTTCTGGATTTCCTGGTTGCAAAACGAGCTGGGGCTGAGTTCGATGAGACGGTGACCACCCGGCCTCAGTTTACGGCGGGACCTCTCTCAGCCACGGCAAGCCCCACGCCTGCAGCAGCCCCGTTGATTCCAGGGACCCCAGCTGGCGCTGCGGAATCCGGCAGCTCGGATGAGACGCAAGGCGGAGGCGGTGCTGCCGTAGCGGACGCAGCGCAACATAAAGCGGGTAGCCGGTTCTGGACGGTGGCTGCAGCGCTGCTCGCGCTGTTGTTGATTGCCGTGCTCGGCAGCCGCTATCACTGGCTGATTCGGTAACCAGTGCATGCGCGCATTGTGGTAATTTTGGCTGAAAACCGCGGGAATTTCCGCCCGTAGACTGGCTTTCCAAAAATTGAAGCGACGGCCCCAGCGCGCCGAGGGCTTCACAGCAGGTGAGATCAAACCCCATGGATACCGTAGAAGTACGCCGACGCTTTACTGCCTACGGCGCGGGCGAGATCCCTGCCGACGAACTGCGCCTCACTATTCGCAATTCACTTGGCCAGAACCCCTTACTCGCCTCGGCTTACGTGGCACTTGCGGAAGCCTATCGTCGCGCCAATGTCATCGATGCGGGACTGCAATCGGTGATCAATTCCGACATAGCCGAGGTGACGGGCCCGCGCTTCGCCAGGACGCGCATCCGTCCGCCTGGGCCGGGCGCCAATCTACCTCCGTCGCACACCCAGCTGCGTACGGGATTCGATCCCAACAGCGCAACGGTGTTTCGCCGCAACGCCCCCGGGCAGGTCGAATCTACCGGCTGGCAACAACCTCCTGCCGCGGACGCAGGCGCAGACAACTCCTACGCGCCACGTTCCGCGCCTACCGGTTTTCAATCGATGCCCGATCCAGTTGCCGGACTCACGGGAGTGCAGACGACGGGTCGCACGACCAGCGGCACGAATGGTTCGGCGTGGGACAGCGTGGAACGCCTCACGGAGGTCGCCGAGCCCCTGTTCCCCGGGTCGGTACTCCGCGAACGTTTTGAGCTGACGGAGGAGTTGGGACGTGGTGGGATGGGTGTCGTCTTCAAGGCCTATGATCGTACCCGGGCCGAGCTGCGCGATCCGTTCGTCGCCATCAAGGTGCTGAACGAGGATTTCAAGCGCCATCCGCTCGCGGTGCGTGCGTTGCAACGAGAAGCACGCAAAGCCCAGAAGCTGGCACACCCGAACATCGTGACGGTCTACGACTTTGATCGCGACCGCGGCAACGTGTACATGGTCATGGAGTACCTCTCCGGACGCTCGCTGGATCAGGTCATCAACGGGGAGGCCCGCAGCGGCATGTCCGTCAAGCGGGCGCTGGATATCGTGCGGGCGCTGGCAGCAGCGCTTACTTATGCCCATGAACAGGACATCGTCCATTCCGATCTCAAGCCCAGCAACGCCTTCATTACGGAGGACAATCGTATCAAGGTGCTGGATTTCGGCATCGCCCGTGCGGCACCCTCGCAGATGGAGCGAGGCGAGAAAACCATTTTCGATGCGGGTCAGCTCGGGGCGATCTCGCCAGCCTACGCAAGCCTCGAGATGTTGCAGGGAGCCGAGCCGGATCCACGGGACGACATCTATGCGCTGGCGTGCGTAACCTATGAATTGCTAACCGGTCATCATCCCTTCAATCGGATCGATGCGGCCAAAGCTGCCGCCCAGCGGCTGCAACCGGCGCCCGTGCGCGGTCTGTCACGGGCGCAATGGCATGGCCTGCGTCGCGGCCTCACGTTCGAGCGTAGCGCGCGGACACCGACCGCCGCTGAGTTTGTTCAGAACCTGACCCAGAAAAGCCGTCGGCCATTGATGTGGAAGAGCCTGGCGGCGTCGATATTATTGATCGGGTTGGCAGCCGCAGGTGCGCAGTTTGCGTTCTGGCAGTATCACACGGTGCAGCAGCGGATCCTGGCTGCCGATTCCAACAACTTTCCCCAGCTGTTGGCTGATCTGCACCGCTATCCCCAACTATTTCTGGACTGGGTGCTGGCAGATGATGCCACCAGTACGGCGCTCACCGAACGCTTCCGGGCGCAGACTGCCCAAGATATCGACACCGGAGATTACGCTCAGGCTACAACCCTGTTGCGGGAGCTGCGCACTCTGATGCCGACTACCCCCGCGGCTACGGAACTCACGCGCAGACTGGAGCAGCAGAAGGCGCAACAGGTCAAGGAGTTGCTGGCCGAACGCGATGCAGCCCTCGGCAAAGCGCTCATGGTCCCCAGTCAGGGCGAGGCCAACGTCACTGACCTGACACTGCGCATCTCCAGACTCGATCCTACCAACCGCGCGCTGCTCGACCCCGCCGTCGCCAGGGCGTATGCCCGCGGTGCCAGTACTGCAACGGAAGGCAACCAGCAAGAGCTGACCAGGGAAATACTGACTTCCGGACTGAATCTATTCCCCGACGATGAGGACTTGCGTGCGCTGCAGGCGCGGCTGAGCGGAACCGCTGCGCCCGGTTCACCTCCGGAGAATCCGGATGCGGGACAGCTCGCGGAGCTCCTGCAGCATCCGGAGGCGGCGACCGCCTGGCAGAGCGCGGTGACGGCCCAACTTTCGCGCCTGCCTGGGACCGACCCGCGCATCTCGCAGGCTAAGACTATCGGCGCACATACCTTTGCGCAGGCTGCCGCGGAGGCCCGCAAACGCAAGGACTACAACCAGGCCACAGATTTTTTGGCGACCGCGCAGTCGTTTGATGCGCAATCGTCCGAGGTAACAGCGGAGACGGAGGCCCTCAATCGCGAGCGAACCAAGGGCGACAGCCGGGTCGCACGCTCACCGGATCAGAGTCTCAAGAACCAGATCGCTGCTGAGACACTGAAGGACAAGCTGATCGAGCAGGCCTTTGCAGGTGATATCGTGGGCGCCAACACGAGCGCAGAGCAGTTGGCCAAAGCTATGCCAGGCTCGGTGTTTGTCGCGCACGATATTCCGGATATCCTATCGCGCGCGTACCAGAATCTGGCGCGACGGCAGTTTGCCGAAGGGCACGTTGACGCAGCACTCACAACACTGCAGGCGGGCAGACGTAAGGTGCCGCGCTCGGAAGATCTGGAGGTCCTGCAGCAGCGCTACACGAGTGCTGGAGAGTTCTACGATACGCTGGCGGGTGCGGTCACTCTCAACGTGACGCAGAAGAAGCTGGCATTACAGCAGCTGCGTACGACGCAAGGCGAGGACTACGCGGCTGCAGAGAAGATGTTTGCCCAGACGCTCGCGAACCGCATTGCGGACCAGCGGGCGGCCAATCGTCCCAGTGTCGCGAACAGCCTGCTGGCCTCAGGTCGTGAGCTGTTTCCTGATTACGCAGCACAGCTGAGTCAGGGTACGCCGGGCATTCTAGTGGGCGATACGCCCACAGATACTGCCGCTTCCCCTGCCGCCCGGGCCGCCGATGCAGGCGCACCGGCACCGGGGAGCTCAGCTCCAAAGGCACCTGGAGACGATGCTGCACCGAGGCTCGGCTCTGCCTCACCGGCGGGTTCCGCGCCAGCACCTGGTAGTCCCACTGAAAAGGGTGCGGGCGCAATGCGCACGGCATCCTCCGAAGGTGAGAGTTCCGCCGCCCCAGCCGCAAACAGACTTCCTGCCGCTCCTGCGGAATTAACTCCGGCGCCGGCGAGGACAGAAACCAACACGGCGCCCGAAGCCGCAACGAAGTCAGCGCCGGGCGCGTCGGAGGCCGCGACGCCGCCGTCCGCACAGCCGAGGAACACTGCGCAGTCGCCAGCGACGGCGCCTCCTTCAACAGCGGAAATCCAGCCTGCGGAACCTCCCCTGCAACATTAGAACAATGGCTGATGCCGGAGAGTGCCCGCGCGCATTCTCTTAAAACCTCTGACGACCAGGAGCTGGAGACGGCCGCCTTCGTGCCCTAGCAAGCGTTGTAAGAAATTGTTAAGCTGAACTTTGCAGCACAAAGTGAGTATAGCACCGCTGCTTGCCCTGGAGGCTGGATGATCCTGTTACGCGCGTCAGGCGAATCCGTGGTCGTGGCCAGACTGCCACTCATCGATGGGCTGCAACGCCTGCTCACGGTCACTGTTAAAGAGATCCGCGGCGACCAGGTGCGCCTGCAGCTGGACCTGCCGCCGGAGCTGCAAGCCTTTACGGGTGAGATGTGGGAAGAGGCCGAGGGCGATTGAGTAACACGAAGCACCATGGCGCTGGCGCAACATAAAAGAAATCGCCAGTTGCTTCCCGCGTCGCAATGCGACTTTTATGTTTCCGGCCAGACCTCGAGCGGCTCGATGATTTCCTCACCCTGCAGAAGGCGCGGCAATTGCGTCGGCAAGCTGCGGGGAAAAAACAGCTCATGAGCACTAGCGATCTCTGGTGGTGACCACCAGCGGTGCTCGAAATGATCCTCACTCTCGAACGCGACTCGCTGGCTCAGGGAGACGGCTGGGGCAGCATCCGGAATGCGGACCAGCGTGATGCATTCATGTTGCAACCGCCGCTCTCCGCGGTATGTGTACAGCACATCCCGTCGCCACGTAGGTGCTGCGACGCTTGCTTTGTCTAGTTCTATGCCCGTTTCTTCCTTGATCTCCCGGTACACAGCCGCAAAGAAAGACTCTCCCTTTTCTACTCCCCCGCCCGGCAACTCCCAAGCACTACTGAACTTCCTGTCACTGAGATCGCGTGTGTGGAGTAACAGTACGCTTCCGCGCGCATCGATGAGAACGACGCGGACCGCTTGGCGTTCGACAGAGCTTTGGGTATGCATGACGCAGCATCATAGAGCCATTGCACCTCAGCCGGTAACTTGCGGACCGGCCTCCCCGCTGCGCTTTGCGGGATTGCAGCTCCGCATGCCGTGCGGAATGGATAGCACGTCGTCAGGCGTCAATTCGCGGATAGAGCGAATGGCGGATTGAACTGCGATAGCACGTGGTCAGGTCCACGCTCGGCAGCGGAGTTTGCACTACATACTGTTGAATGCCGCTTTTCTGCGTTGCACAATTATTCAGCAGTGACCTGCTAGGCGATTTGCATACCAGCTGAAACTTCGGAAAATGGCGACTCGGGGAGCGAGGAGCCATGAAGAAGACCCGATTTACCGAAGAGATGATGGTGAAGATCCTGCGGGAAGCGGATTTGGCCCCAGTGGCTGAGGTCGCCAAGAAGCATGGGATCAGCGCTTCGCGTTCTCGCTCCGAATCTGCCGCAACCGTTTCACATCTACCGCCTCGAGCTTGCCAAACCGCTTGCGCCAGGCGTAGATCGTCACATCGAAGTAGGGAGCGGGCAACTATTCGCGACGGCTGGACCGTCAGCGGCTGGAATCAATGGCCGGGATACGTCCCGCCACCTGCCTCTTGAACATGATACGAATACCAATAGTCTAGAGGGTGCGATATGACCATGGTTCTCTGGCCACTAGTCACAAACGTGATCCGGCGCAACAAGGAATCCAACACTTTCGGCAGATTCCCAGAGCGTGAGAGTGGGCGGCACTGGGGTTGGGACTTTTACGCCCCGGCTGGAACGCCGTGCTTCGCGATTGCTGACGGTACTGTTGAGGCAATATACGGGGACGCCAGTGATACCCGCAGCTTCGGACGAGTGGTTGTGTTGCGCTTCGCCTTCGGCCGAAGAATTTTATATGCCGCGTACTGCCACCTAAGCAGGGAGGTCGTTAACGTTGGTGATACCGTTAAGGCTGGAGCCCAAATAGGGCTAACAGGCAACTCCGGAAACGCATCTACAATGAGGGGTCTCGATCAGCACCTGCATTTCGAAATCCGTACACTAGTTCGACCTCCACCCGGAGGAAGGCCGGTTCGGTTGTCGCCGAAAACTGTATTCAAAAAATGCCCGCTTCACCATGCGATTCTAGAGCCATAAGCGGGACATCCGAGGAGAAGCTGATGAGGTTGCTTATCGGGACGACGATACTAGCCCTTGCTGGTCCTCCAACATCTCCCCCTCGAGAGAATGTGGATCCCGAAATCGGCAAGACGTATATCGGCCATCCAAAGGCCAACTGCTCTAGTTACGAAGGCTTTGTTCTTCGCGCCAATAAAATAGAGCTTATAACCACGTCAGGCAGATGCGGCAGTAATTATGAAGCGTGGCTGAGCAAGAGCGTCGGTCAGGAGGATGGCGGCCCTAGAAGGATGATGGTACTAGACCACTTAGTGGTTTCGGATTTAAAGGAAGGGGACGAATTGTCGTCTGCTCCATACTGCTATCAAGGGACACAACCGCTGCAATGGGTAGGGTTATACCGTTGGAATCACAGGATGACAATTACGCGCGCTAATGGAGGAGTGCGTGCAGCGTGGACAGTAAACGTTTCGTTAGGTCGCTTCGAACAGGCTTCTTCAAAGCTCTTAGACGAAGCGAAATGCAATGTAGAAGCTGAGGAATAGGCGACATATCGCGGCGCTGCCTCGGTACTCTCAGACGCTGAGACTGGAGTTGACCCCGTGAAGCCGGACAGGCTCATGGACCCTGTTGGTCTTTTCTGAACTCCTCAGGCGAACGTACTGCAGGGCGCTATGCGGTTGCACGAGGTTGTAATCGGTGAACCAGGTATACAGCTGTTCAAGCACCGTAGCGGCGTCGGGGGTCGGGTTAATCCTCACGTAGTGACGCTTGAAGGTCTTCACGAACGACTCGGCCATGCCATTGCTCTGCGGCGAGCGGTACGGCGTGCGTCGGGATCAGTCCGATATTCCGGGCGAAGGACCGGGTGTCTCGAGCGATGTAACCGGCGCCATTGTCACTGAGCCACTCGGCCGGGCGTGGCAGCTGCGGAACTTCGTCAAGGCGTTCCAGAAGCGTTTGCACCATGACATCCCGCACGAGCTCACCGCTGATGCCGGCAGTCGTGGCCGCAAAGGCAATCGCCTGGCGGTCACAGCAATCCAGGCTGCAGGTCACCCGCACCCGTTCCCCCGTTGTCACAGCCGATCTCCAGACCATCCGAGCAATAGCGCTGATCGCTGCGCTCAACCGCCACTGTGATGTCTTCGTGCGCTGCATCGGAGGGCTACCGGTATTGCGTTGCAGCAGCCGGTGATGTTGCTTGACGGCTTGACGAGCCGACGAGCCAGTAGACCCGCTTGGCATTGACCGCTGGCAGCTGCTGAGTGCGCCGATACCGAACGCAGCAGCGCCCACAGCCGTTCGATAGCCATAGCTCGGTCGTTCGCTCGCCAGCTGACGCAACTGCTCGAGCACCACAGGATCCTGGCAGGGTGCTCGGATCGTAACTCCCTCTGCTTTAGGTAGACGATCTGTCCGGTCTTCTAGGGTCTGACCAGAGACTCAATCCGGTCGCGGAGGATGGGAACATCCACCGTCATCGAGCGCGAGAATTTTCTGCGTCTGCCGCAATGCAACAGCATGTGTTCGACCTCAACACAGATTTCCGGTCGTCCAATCAGGTTCCATTGATGCTGGGTCCGCGGGCACGGTTCGAGAAGACGCTACGAACACCCCGCTGCCGCTGCGGGCAACAAGCAAATCAACAACATGGGTCGGGACGTTCATAACGTCTCTCTATTCTCGTCGTCTTTCCGTGAAGGAAGTTCAGCTACCACGCTACGGTCCTCGATGAGATGAACTTCGTCTGGCATGTTTTCGAGACCGATGGTTACGTGGCAGAACTCGCCCCGAGCGCAAGTATTTGAGTTGGAGGAGAGCGGCGATCTCGCACTCGTTACGTGATGTTGTCAGGTGTTGTACCAAGGAATGGTATTGAGCATGCCCACGGAGGACTTGCATTTTTCTAACATTGCTGGTAGTTCTACAGAAAACGACTTGCATAAGAAGTATTAGAACAGCTATCAACAATAACGCGCTGGGGGAGTGCTCATGTCGCACGCTTCACGGATCGTCGGCCTAACAGTTTGTGTGGTCATATGCGGCTGCGGAAGTACCAGCAATATTAAACCTGATACAAATGCAAATGGGGCGCCAACGTCCCTCCCCGAACAACATCTGGATCTTAGCGCCTTTGATCGCGTTGTAGTCCTTGATTACGTCGACGCGACGGACAAGAGTGGAGTGAAATCCGATCAGCTCAAGGCTTACAGCGATAGTGTAGTTGCCGCGACTCACGCTTTTCCGGACTTGATTGCTCAGAAGGTGCAGGCTTCCAAAGCCTTTGCCGAAGTGCTGAGGGGCCCTAGCCAGGGGCGCGCGCTAATCGTATCTGGACGCATAACGAGGCTTAGTGAAGGCAACAAGATGGCGCGACTTATGCTGCCAGGGGCTGGTATGTCGCACTTTGAGGCAGTCACTGACCTCACCGATGGCGAATCGGGTCGAGTGTTAGGCCATATTGCAACGGATAAGAATAGCTGGGGACTCGGCGGAGCTATTGCCATGTCCCAATCCGTGCAGACCTTCATGGACGGGGCGGCCGGCAAAATATCCGCAGATCTTAAGCAGCAAAAGAACCCGAAGGTAGCCGCTGGCAACTAGCCGCGTGAACCTCGTCCAAGCTGTGTCAGCTTCCAGATAAGAACAGCATGGTACTCGGCATCGAGCCTCATCATGAACAACAGGGTCAGACCAACATCACGGAGTGGCCGGCGAAACCGCCACGGACTCCGGCAGCAGAACAACTTAGTCCATCAGCGCCTTTAGGCGCGCTTGGTCCGCGATGATGCCCGTGCTGAGGCGGCTAGCTCCACTTCGCGCTATCAAAGCCAGTGCCTCACGCCAACCACCATCAGGCAAGCGGCGGCTGAAATTAACTCAGACAGAAAATCTAAAAGATCCGAGGGGAAGGAGATGACCCTAAGCAACGGAAGAGCCACATTTGAATCTGGCGCTGGCAAGCTAACTTGCCTGATAGTGAGTGCCATGCTTATGAGCTTCAATGTCGTCGCTTGGGCGGAGCCACAGGCGCATTCGCAGCTAGCCGAGGCGTCGCCGCGCGTACGTCTGGCCGGCCATGTGCACCCAAGTATTCGTCACCTCGTTGACCTTGGTGAAGCGCCGGACTCGCTTGCCCTGAACCATCTGGAGGTCGAATTTTCGAAAACCACGGCGCAACGCGAAGAACTGGAGACTCTCGCGGCTGCACAACAGAATAAAAAGTCCGCCCAATATCACAACTGGCTTACACCAGCGCAGTACGGAGGACGCTTCGGTGCAAGTCCAGCTGCAGTGCAAACGGTCGCATCGTGGTTGCAATCGGGCGGAGTCCAGGTTGACCCATTGCCCGCCAGCCGCTCGTATCTGGGTTTCTCAGCCACAAAGGCTCAGGTCGAGGCGTTGTTCAGCGTTCAGCTACATTTGTTCGTTCAGAACGGAAAGCAGCATTTCGCGATCATCAATAACCCATCCGTGCCGGCGGTGGTGGCACCTCTTATTTCGCACATACATGGACTCCACGACTTCGAGCCAGTTCCATCGCAAAAACGGATCTCGCAGAAACTTCTTCCGCGCGCAAACACAGTTGTTCCAAGTGGTTCAGATGCAGGACAGTTTGTGGGACCATCGGATTTCATTGCGATTTATGACTTGGCATCGCTCTACAAGGCTGGGATTACCGGTAAAGCTGTCACCATTGCGATTGCAGGTTTAAGCGACATTAATGTCAGCGTTGCAAATGCGTATTGGACGGCTTTTGGTCTGCCGCTGCCTTCGTTCACATCAAAGAACGTAGTCAATCAACCAGACCCGGGGCAGACGAAGGATACGAACGAAGATGAGGCTTATTTGGACGTTGAGCTCGCGGGGGCTTTCGCGCCGGGGGCTCAGATCCAGCTCGTGCGGGGTAAAGACTTGCTGCACGTGCTTCAACAGATTCAGAGCGATAATCAGGCAGACATAGTGAATGTTTCATTCGGCGATTGCGAGGCGAATGCAGATAACGGGTTCTATGACACGCTACAGGCGGCCGCAATGGCTGGCATGACAATAACGGTTAGTTCCGGCGACGCCGGTGTCGCCATGTGTGACCCCAAGAACAAGGGACAGTACGAGCTCTCTACTACCGGATTTGCCGTTAACGGGATCGCATCAAGTCCGTATGTGCTCTCGGTGGGGGGCACCGAGTTCGATCCCACACAGGCATTAAATGCAAATAAGACGAACGCGCCTGGTACGTTGCAGTCGTTTGTCGGGCACACCCCGGAGATGGTCTGGAACGATACGTGTGCCAACCCTCTTTGGCTCCAGGCTCTCAACAGCATTATCGTCACCCCTATTTCCGATGTGACTTCATTTTGCAATACAACTCAGTACACGCGACAGGGACAGACTAGTCCAACGACAAACCCATTTGTGACAGTCTCTGGAACCGGTGGCGGCCAGAGCAGTTGCGTTCGGTTGAACAGCGACGGTACGTGCGCGGGAGGCTATCCACGTCCATCTTGGCAGCAGAACGTTTACGGCATGTCGGCATCTTTGGCGACTCGAACGGTTCCCGACGTTTCGAGTATTGCTGCTTTTTGGCTCACCTGTTCGTTTGATAACCAGACGTGCGACCCCACCAATCCCCCAACCGATGTGGACATCATTAGTGGCACTTCAGCGGCGGCCCCGGCGGTCGCTGCTATATTTGCGCTGCTCGATCAGGCGATGGGTACGCGCCAAGGACTTGTCAATCCACTGCTGTATCAGCTAGCTGCATCGCAGTACGGGTCGGCTGGAGCAAGAAGTAAATGCAGCGCGAGCTTGGGATCAACTATCGGCGCGGGTTGCGTTTTTTACGATCTCACCGCCGGAACTAACGCGATGCCTTGCCAAGTTTCTTCATACAGTTCGAGTGGAAGTTCCCCATCGAGTACATGTATGGCGGCTTCGGGAGACACCAATGGCATTATGGAATTGGCTGACGGCGCTCAATACGATGCTACTGCCGGATTTGACCTAGCATCGGGCATTGGCAGTATCAATGCAACCCAACTCGTTTTGGCGATTGCTCTCCCAGCTCCCACAACTCTGACGGCCAAGGGCAATGGAACCAGTGCTACTCTTAGCTGGAACAGCGACCCCAAATCGCAGAGCTTCGCCGTATTTGAAGGTGTGCAAAGTGGCCAAGAAGGTGCAACGCCTGTGCAGGCCGGTGCCACCGGTAACTCTACTACCATCTCGGGCTTGCAAAACGGGCAAACCTACTATTTTGAAATAGAAGCGCAGTCCTCGCTGGGATCATCTAGCCCGTCGAACGAGGCGCAGGTCACGATAGTGCCGTCCGCTCCGTTGGGACTTAGCGCAAGCGCTAGCAATAGCTCGGTCACATTGAGTTGGAGCGCCGCTACCGGAGCTGCCACCTATAACCTGTACCAGGGATCAAGCGCCGGAGGAGAGGCAGCGCAGCCTGTCGTAGCCGGCCTGACCACCACGTCGGCATCAGTCACCGGACTAAATAACGGTCAGCAGTACTTTTTCAAAGTGGCTGGAGTAGATGCAGGTGGGGTCTCCACACTATCTAATGAAGCCTCGGCCACACCAGTAGCGCCAAGTCACGGCGGTGGCGAACTGGGTGCAATCGAAACCGCTCTACTGAGTCTGACACTGATGGCTCGTTCGCGTGTGCGCCGCCGTTTCGCAACTGGTAAGGCCGCGGTTTCGACAACAAGTTGAGGTCTGCCTTAGACGACTCGCTGGGGGGGCACGATCCTTGGAGATCAGGATTCGCGAGAGCGACCGGTGGCGCAGTACCGTCAGGGTCCTTAGCCGCTCTGGTCTCGCCTAGGCCAGTGCGTTTGAGAAAAAGGCGACGCCGTCGTTGCCACGGTTTGGGGTCGCCGCTTCCCTCCCTTCCAGGAGGGAATTGGTCTGCTAGCCATGCCATCGGAGCTCGTTCGGCGGCGCGACGAGCTAGGAAGTCGTCGATTTCATCTTCAAACCAACCCGACGCACGCTCGGTCAGCTTGATGTGTTTCGGGAACCAGCTCTCGCGACCTCCGCGATAAGTGGAATCGCGGCCATGAGCGGCTTTCTCAATCACTTGCGGCAGGCGCAAGACCCGGCGGGGCTTTGGGAGGGTCATCGCGCATCCTCATCAGTTCGCTGGTGGCGGATGCCTCTGACCTGCCGGCTATCTCCGCTCGCCTGATAGCGGCCTCAATAGTCGTTTTGGTGAGAGGCATATGGGGTAACAGGGGAAATCACATCGCGGCTGTTACCCCCAAAAGACCCCCTCTGAAGCTGGGCTGTCAACGGATATCTACGGACGCTGACAGCGAGAAATGGCTCGGAAAACCCTGAATTGTGCGACATCGCATGACGTAGGCAGACGCTCACGGAAGGTCATGTGATGCCCGGAGCCGGACTCGAACCGGCACGGGGTTTCCCCCGAGGGATTTTAAGTCCCTTGCGTCTACCGATTTCGCCACCCGGGCAGGGCAGGGCCGGAGGATTCTACCTGAGGGGGTAGAGGCTGAAGCGACTGAGCACCCTCCTGGCGTTAGCCGATTCCCCGGGGGCAGTGCCTGGATCACAATTATCGGACGCCCGGGACGGTTGACGCCATCTGCGGACAGGTAGCCTTCTGGCGCTAAGCCCCTGAATTTGCGAGACTCGCGCGCCATCACGCCCTGTCTCTGGCGTAACCGGACCCCTGCAGCCGTTCCCCGATGCTAGAACGCCATCTCCAAGCTGAAAATCTGCACCTGTGGCGCGGCGACCGCCATGTGCTGCGCGGCCTGCGCTTTACGCTGCGGGGCGGGGAATGCCTGCAGCTGACCGGCGGCAACGGCGCGGGCAAAACCAGTCTGCTGCGCACGCTGGCGGGTCTGATGCCTCCGGAAGAGGGCCGGATCTATTGGGTCGGACGGGACATCCGCGACGATCTCTCGGCATATCAGGGCACGCTGAGCTATCTCGGGCATGAGCCGCCCCTGAAAGCTGACCTGACCGCGCGGGAGAACCTGCGTTACTGGATTGGTATCCGGCGCAAGGTCACGCCGCAAACCCTCGATAGCGCGCTGCAGCAGGTGGGTGCCGGTGAGTACCTCGACCGTGCCGCGCGGACCCTGTCGGCCGGCCAGCGCCGCAGGGTGGCCCTCGCTGGGCTGCTGCTCGCCGCTGCGCCGCTGTGGCTGTTGGATGAGCCGGCCACCAACCTGGATACGGCAGGCCAGGGCCTGGTCAGCACGCTGATCGAACAGCAGCTGCGCGCGGGTGGTGTGGTCATAGCGGCGATCCATCACGAGTTGCCAATCAGAAACAACACCGTCCGCACTCTTGAGCTGACCGCGACGTGATGGACACGTTGGTGAGACAAGACAGGCCCGATGGCAGCCCCGCTCTGGAGGCCGCACGTCTCATGGTCGCGCGCGATTTGCGACTTGCGCTGCGCAAACGCGGACAGTTGGTGCAGCCGCTCGCGTTTTTCGCCATCGTAACGACGCTTTTTCCTCTCGGTATCTCGCCCGAGCTGACGCGCCTGCGTGAGGTTGCGCCAGGCGTGTTGTGGGTTGCCGCTCTGCTGGCGTCCTTGCTCGCGCTCGAATTTCTCTTCCGCGATGATGCCCAGGACGGCACGCTCGAGCAGCACGTGCTCTCGGGACGCTCGCTGACCTGGCTGTTGTTTGCCAAGACCGTCGCGCATTGGCTGCTGACCGGTCTGCCGCTCGCGGTGATGGCACCTTTGGCCGGTTTATCGCTCGGAGTGCCCGCGAGCGCGATCGACGGCATCGTCATTTCAGTGGCCCTGGGCAGCGTGGCGCTGAGCCTCATCGGTTCCATCGGCGCGGCACTCACCCTCGGCGTGAAACGCAGCGGCGCGCTGCTTTCGTTGTTGACACTCCCACTGTCGATGCCGGTGTTGATTTTCGGTGCCCGCGCGACGGAGCTCGCCATCAAGGGCGATAGCTACGCGGCGCCGCTGTATCTGCTGGGCGCGCTCGCGGTATTGGGAATCACCCTCGCGCCACTGGCAGCGGCGGCGGCGGTGCGCATCAGCCTGGAGTAGCGATCTGACTATGACCTGGACATGGTTTCACCGTCTCGGCTCACCACCATATGTCTACGGGCTCGCCGCCCGGCTGACACCGTGGTTCGCCTGGAGTGCAGCGCTGCTGATCCTCGCAGGGCTGTACGGAGGGCTGGTACTCGCCCCACCGGATTATCAGCAGGGAGATGACTTCCGGATCATCTATGTACATGCCCCGAGCGCCTGGATGTCCCTGATGGTGTACAGCACCATGGCCCTCTCGGCGGCCGTCGGTCTGATCTGGCGGATCAAAGTCGCCCACGCGGTCGCCGCGAGTTGTGCTCCAGTGGGGGCCTCCTTCACGTTCGCGGCGCTCGTGACCGGCTCGCTCTGGGGGCAGCGCATGTGGGGAACGTACTGGGAATGGGATCCGCGTCTGACATCGGAGCTGATCCTGCTGTTCCTGTATCTGGGTTACATGGGCCTGCGCTCGGCGATCGATGACGTGCAGCGTGCCGATCGCACCAGCGCGGTTCTTGCGGTGGTGGGCATCGTCAACGTGCCGGTCATTCATTACTCTGTGCAATGGTGGAACTCTTTGCATCAGGCGCCGTCTGTCATGCAGCTGGGGCGCCCCACCATGCCGGCAGCCATGCTGATTCCGCTGCTGATCATGTTCCTGGGGTTCACGCTGATGTTTGCGGCACTGCTGCTGGTCAGGCTGCGGGCCGAGATCCTCAACCGCGAGCGCTCCGCCACCTGGATCCGCGAGGCCCTGGCATCGTGACCGGCTTCCTCGCCATGGGCGGCTATGCCGCGTATGTGTGGCCTTCGTACGGCCTCACACTGGGAGTCATCATCCTGAACATCGTCTGGGCCCGGCGCCTGTTACTGAAATCGCGGGAAGAGGCGCGCCGGCGCCTGGCCATGCGGGGAGATACATGACTCCGAGACAGCGCCGCATGACTCTGGTGCTGGGCATCGTGCTGGGCGTGAGCGTCGCCGGTGCATTGGCGCTGCGCGCGTTCCGGGAGAATGTGACCTTCTTCTTCGACCCCACCCAGGTACTCGCAGGTCAGGTCCCCGATGGCGAGCGGTTTCGTCTTGGCGGCATGGTCACGAAGGGCAGTGTGCAGCGCACCCCGGGGAGCTTGGAGGTGCACTTCGTGGTTTCCGACCTCAAGCACGAGCTCCCGGTGAGCTACACCGGCGTGCTGCCTGACCTTTTCCGCGAGGGGCAGGGCGTCGTGGCCCATGGCCGCATGTCCGGCAGCACCTTTGTGGCTGACGAAGTACTCGCCAAGCACGATGAGAAGTACATGCCTCCGGAGGTGGCACGCTCCCTAAAGCAGCATGCCACGGCCAGCGCGCACCCTGGGGGTGCGTGATGCTGCCGGAACTCGGTGTTTTCGCTTTGATCCTTGCGCTGCTGCTCGCAGCGCTGCAGGCTTTTTTTGGAATCGCCGGCCCTGCACTCGGGCGCGATCGCTGGGTGGCCGCCGTGTCCCCGGCGGTGGCGGGCCAGTTCGTGATGGTTGCCACGGCCGTCGGCTGCCTCATCAGCTCATTCATCAGCAACGATTTTACCGTCACCTACGTGGCGGAGAATTCCAACTCGGCACTGCCGCTGTTCTACCGGGTCACGGCGATGTGGGGCGCGCACGAAGGCTCGCTGCTGCTGTGGATCTTCCTGTTGAGCTGCTGGACGGTCGCCGTTGCGCTCTGGTCGCCCCGACTGCCGCGACGTTTCGCAGGTCGGGTGTTGGGGGTGCTGGGCGTCGTCAGTTTTGGCTTCCTGCTGTTCACCCTGGCTACCTCCAACCCGTTTCTGCGCCTGGATCCGCCTGCGCCGGATGGTCGTGATCTCAATCCGATTTTGCAGGATCCGGCGCTCGCCATTCATCCGCCGATTCTGTACACCGGCTATGTCGGCTTCGCGGTGGCGTTTGCCTTTGCCTGTGCCGCCATGTTGGAAGGGCGGATGGATCAGCTCTGGGCGCGCTGGACGCGACCTTGGGCCACGACGGCATGGGCCTTTCTCAGCGTCGGCATCTCGCTTGGCAGCTGGTGGGCCTACTACGAGCTCGGCTGGGGCGGCTACTGGTTCTGGGATCCAGTCGAGAATGCCTCATTCATGCCCTGGCTGGTGGGTACCGCGCTTATTCATTCGCTCGCCGTGACGGATAAACGCGGCCTGTTCAAGAGCTGGACGCTGCTGCTGTCCGTGCTGGCTTTTTCTCTCAGTCTGTTGGGAACGTTTCTGGTGCGCTCGGGTGTGCTGGTTTCGGTCCATTCGTTCGCAGCGGATCCCACGCGCGGTATTTTCATACTCGCCTTCCTCATCATCATGATCGGTGGCGCGCTGGCACTGTATGCCTGGCGGGCACCGCTGCTGAGATCGCAGGCCGGCTTCGAGCTGAGCGCGCGCGAGTCATTTCTGTTGTTCAACAACATCCTGCTCGTCATCGCCGCCGCCACCGTGCTGGGCGGCACCATGGCGCCTCTCATCGCCGATGCGTTGAAACTCGGAACGCTGTCTGTAGGCACCCCGTATTTCAATCCGACCTTCATGCTGTCGATGCTGCCGCTGCTGGCATTGCTTTCGGTCGGAGTGCAGGCCAACTGGAAGCGCGGGCGGCTATCCGATGCGCGCCGACGTCTGCTGCTGACACTCATCATGGCGGTGATCGCCGCCTGCATCCTGGTATTCGCCGTGTACTCACACGGCAAAGTATTGACTCCCGTGGCGGCAACGCTCGGAGCCTGGATCATCCTCTCCTCACTGCTCGATCCGCTCGATCGTCTGCGGCGCGGCCTGTCCCTGTCCCGTGGTGTGATCGGCATGACGATTGCCCACATCGGTCTGGGTGTCTTCGTGCTCTCGGTCACGAGCGTTGAGTCCTTCACACTGGAACGCGATGTGGCGCTGGCACCCGGCGAGTCGAGCGTGCTCGGCAATTACGAGTTCCGGTTAGTCGGCATCCGAGCTATCGAAGGTCCCAACTATCAGGGCATCGAGGGTACGGTCGCTCTGAGCCGTCGGGGCGTGCCCACCAGCACGATGTATCCGCAGAAGCGTCAGTACTGGGTACAGCGCTCGGTAACCACCGAGGCCGCGATTCAGATGCACCATGGCAGCAATGTTTTCGTAGCATTGGGCGATGAGCTTGGTGCCGGCAAGTGGAGCGTGCGCCTGCAGATCCGACCGCTGGTGAATTTCATCTGGCTGGGTGCATTCATCATGGCGATGGGAGGGGCGGTGGCTGCCACCGATCGGCGCTACCGCACCGCGGCGGCGCCCAGCGCGGCCCCGGTGGACGCGGGTACCGGCACGGCCACGGAGGGGGCATCATGAATCGCGCGCGCTTCCTTTTGCCGCTCGGTTTGTTTGTGCTGCTGGCCGTCGTACTCGCGATCGGCATCAAGCACTCCCCTGACAAGGGCAATATCCCATCGCCGCTGATCGGCAAGCCCGCGCCGGAGTTCGCGCTGCCCGTGCTGACCGATACCAGCCGCACTTTACATGCCTCGGATCTCAGAGGCCGCTGGTATGTATTCAACGTGTGGGGCACCTGGTGCGGCGGCTGTCGCCAGGAACACAGTACCCTGCTGCAGATACAGAAAACGGCACTCGTGCCCGTGATCGGTCTGGATTGGCGCGATTCGGATGCCGAGGCGCTGCAGTGGCTGCGTGAGCTCGGTAATCCCTACGACACCGTCGCCGTTGATCGCGAAGGCCGCACGGCCATCGACTACGGTGTGTACGGTGCGCCCGAAACCTTCCTTGTGAATCCGCAGGGTCTGGTGGTGTACAAATACATCGGACCTCTCACCCTTGCCGCGTGGCAGAGCGAGTTCCTGCCGCGGCTGCCCGCGCGCCGGGACGCACGGTTGTGATCGCCACCTTGCGCCGCTGGCTGCTGGCCCTGCTGGCCTGCATGGCATTTGGCAGCACGGTCGCTCTCGCGATCGATCCCATCGAGATGCAGGATCCAGCCCTGCAGGCGCGCTACCGCGAACTCACTCATGAATTGCGCTGTATGCAGTGTCAGAACCAGTCGATCGCCGACTCCCCGGTCGATCTGGCCGCCGACCTGCGCCGCGAGGTGCGCGAGCTGCTCCTGGCCGGCAAGTCCGATGAGGATGTGCGCAACTACATGGTGGCGCGCTATGGGGATTTCATCCTGTTTCGGCCGCGGTTCTCGGCGCGCAATGCGTGGCTGTGGCTGGGGCCCGCAGTGCTGCTGATCATCGGTGCCATCGTGGCCGTGCGCATCGTGCGGCAACGCAGCCGGCTGGTGAGCGATGACAATGACCCGGTGGAAGAGGACCTGCGTCCGACATGATCAGCTTTGTGTTGCTGGCGGCCGTGCTGACCGTGGCCGTCGTGGCGCTGGTGGCGGTGCCTTTGTTGCGGAAGTCGCCGGTCGAGTTGTCGCCGGCGCCCTGGGCAGCGATCGGGCGCTACGGTGCTGCTGGTCATCGGCTCTGCGATCCTGTATGTCTCCTGGAGTAACTGGAGCTGGCACACCAACACCGCCGCCGACAGCCCGCAGACCATGGTGGCGGGTCTCGCGCGTAAGCTCGAGCAGCATCCGGAGGATCTCAACGGCTGGCTGATGTTAGGTCGATCGTATACGGTACTGGAGCAATACCCGCTGGCTGTACGTGCTTTCGAGCGTGCTGACCGTCTGGCCGGCGGCCGGAACGCGGACGCCTTGGTGGGCGAAGCGGAAGCGCTCGCGCTGTCGGATGAGACCGAACTCGATCGCCGCGCCGGCAAGCTGGTGGAACAGGCGCTCGCCATCGATCCGGATTCCGGCAAAGCGTTGTTCTTCGGTGCCGCCGCCGCCATGCGCCGCGGGCAGCTGCCACTTGCCCGCGAACGCTTCAGTAAGCTGCTCGCGATGGATCCACCCGCCAATGTGAAACCGTTGCTGCAACAGCAGCTCGCAGCGATCGATCAGCAACTGACACGCGGCGCGCAACCCAGCGATGTGTCGCGAGGCCCCACGGGTGCAAACAACACGACGCGCGCTGCAGGGGCGTCGACAGCTGGCAACGCCACTGCCACTGCTGGCACACCGTCAGCCACGGTGCGCGTTCAGGTGACGCTGGCCGCCAATCTGAGTGCTGATTCAGGCGCGCAATCACCCCTGTTCGTCTTTGTGCGAGATCCGCAGCGTCCTGGGCCGCCGCTGGCCGTCAAGCGCCTGGAAAGTCGCTTCCCGCAGACCGTCGAGCTGTCCGCCGCTGATTCCATGATGCCCGGTCGCGCGATCACGACCGGCCAGAAGGTGCAGGTGGTGGCGCGCATCGCGCGTTCGGGCAATCCCATCGGGGCCAGTGGCGACCCCTTCGGTGAGGTCGGCTACGAGGTCGGCCGCGACGGCCTCATCAAGGTCACGATCGATCGCCTGACGCCCTGATTTGCTGTGCGCCAGAGCTGACTTGCAGCCGGCATGGCTCTTGCTGTCTCCTCAGTGTGTGCTCGCGCTTACGATGCGAGACCGATTCAGCTATTGGAGGAGTTTAGTAATGGCTCACGTACCCAGTCAGGACGGCCGCACGTCAAACCGCGGATTCGCCTCGATGAACCAGGAGCGCCAGCGGCAGATCGCCAGCATGGGTGGCAAGGCAGTCCCGGATGAGAAGCGCAGCTTCTCGCAGAACCGGCGGCTTGCCGCAGAGGCCGGTCGCAAAGGTGGACAGAGCGTGCCTGGCTCGAAGCGCAGTTTTTCGCAGAATCGGGAGCTTGCCGCAGTAGCCGGCCGTAAGGGCGGACAGAGCGTTCCCGATGAGAAGCGCAGTTTTTCGCAGAATCCCGAGCTCGCGGCCGAAGCCGGTCGCAAGGGCGGACAGGCAAGTCATGGTGGCGGCAGCACGGCGAACGCCGAAGGTCACGCTAAGGTCTCGCGTTCCGACCAGAGCGAGGGCTGAACCGCCGGACGCGCTCAAGATCTGACTTACGCACGTGCGCACTGCCGAACGGTAGTCGCACGTTGCCCTCAGGCGAGCGGCCAGCCACCCCCATAGCGAGGTGGCCGGCATCCTTGCAAAGTTTACCTTGGACGCTGCAGAAGTTGCGCTGACTGCGACGTCTACGGTGTCGCTGAATGGCGACGCTTGGGCTGCGCGGTCATCTGTCGCGCTGCGACAGAGACATCCCAACACCAACATTTCCTGTGCAGCCGCTGGACCCTCGGCACTCATAGCATGCGGACGCGACTGAGGCTCATGACCAACTGAGGCTGCTGACCAGACTGAGGCTGATGACAGCGTCCGCTGCTGTAGAGCGCACATGTCGGCCCGCGTACTAGCGCTCGATCCACCGCCGCTGTGTAGGTTGATCCTTGTTAACTTGCGTGTCGACTGACCCGCATCGAGCCGCCTCAGCCGTGTTTCCGCGAGACACATCCTTCCGAATCTGCGCACTAGTCCGCCAGGTGCAAGCTAGACGAAAGTCAGGGGAAAGCTGCGGGAAACGTTGCAAAAGTACACTTGCGCCCGTCCCGCGGAATGCAAGCCCTTATGCCTCAAGCTCCCGAACCTCTACAAGGGCGTGCGTTGCCACTGCGCCGGCAGGGCCAAATCGTTCTGCTCACCGCCGTTGCGGCAGCCTCGATCATCGCGATCAGCTGGGGCGCCTCCCACCTGCGTGCGGCACCGACACGTCCCGAACCGGATTCAGGTATTGCTGCCGATGGTCAGCTGCGCCTGAGCGCAGCGCAACTCGCGACACTTGGGGTCGCGACGGTCAGCAGTGTGCAATTTCGCACCGAGCAGACCGCCGACGGACGCATCGCTCTGAACAGCGATACCGCGACCCAGGTGTTCTCACCCTACTCGGGACGCGTGATCCGCGTGATTGCCGGCATCGGCGAGCACGTGCGGCGCGGCGCACCGCTCTTCGCGATCGAGGCCTCGGAGTTTGCACAGACGCAGAGTGATCTACGCAACGCGCTCTCGCAGCTGAAACTGGCGCGCATCAGCGAAACACGGCGGCACGCGGCCTACGACAGCAAGGGTGGCTCCTTGCAGGATTGGCAGCAGGCGCAGGCTGATCTGGTGGCGGCACAGACGAGCGTGGATGCAGTACGCAACCGGCTTCGCATCTTCGGGCAGAGCGGTGAGCAGATCAGCGCGCTCGAGCACGCGCAAGTTCCCAACCCGGTGACCGAGGTGCGTGCGCCCATCGATGGCTTCGTTACCGACCGGCAGGTAGGGCCCGGGCAATATCTGCAATCCGGCAGCGCCACACCGGTCTACACGATTGGCGATCTCGCGACGGTCTGGCTGGTTGCGGATGTGCGGGAAGTCGATGCGCCATTGATCGAAGTGGGACAGGAAGTGGCTGTGCGGGTGTTGGCACTGCCCGGCAAGACCTTCCACGCGAAGCTCACCTCGGTGGGCTCCTCGGTAGACCCGGTCACCCACCGCGTGGCCGTGCGAGCCACGATCGATAACCCTGACGGCAAGCTCAAACCGCAGATGTTCGCCACCTTCAGCATCTTTACCAGCGGGGAGTCCGAAGCGCTGGCTGTCCCGGAGGAGGCGGTGGTGCGCGAGGGGGATAGCGCGCGCGTCTGGGTCATCGAGCAGAATCGCGAACTCAGCCTGCGTCAGATCCGTATCGGTCGCATCTCCAACGGCATGGTCGAGGTGCTGGACGGGCTGCGCGCCGGTGAGCACATCGTGACGCGCGGCAGCCTGTTCATCGATCGCGCCGCACAACCCGGATGAACGCCAGTGTAGTGCGGAGTCGGGCCCTGGGATGAACCGCCTCATCGGATTTGCGCTCAAGAGGCGCACCCTGGTGGCCATGCTGTTGCCGATCATCTTTGTCGGCGGCTTTCTCGGCTTTCGCCAGCTCAACATCGAAGCGTATCCGGATCCGGTACCGCCTCTGGTGGACATCGTCACGCAGAGCGCGGGCCAGTCGGCTGAGGAGATCGAGCGCTACATCACCATCCCGATCGAAGTGCAGATGGCGGGTATCCCGCACGTTACGACCGTACGCACCATCTCGCTGTTCGGACTTTCGGATGTCAAGGTGCAATTTACCTACGAGTTCACCTATCAACAGGCCGAGCAGTGGGTCATCAATCGCCTCGGACAACTACCGGTGCTCGCCAATGGCGCGCTGCCCCAGATCTCTCCCACCAGTCCGATAGGCGAGATCTATCGCTACCGTGTGGCGGGTCCGCCCGGTTACTCGGTAACCGATCTGAAGACCCTCGAAGACTGGGTGCTCGAGCGGCGCTTCAAGGCCGTGCCCGGTGTGATCGATGTGACCGGGTGGGGTGGGAAAACCAAGACCTACGAGATTAGCGTGGATCAGCGGCGTCTGGTGCAGTACGGACTTGCGCTCGGGCAGGTGCTGCAGGCGCTCAACAACAGCAACGTCAATGTCGGGGGACAGACGGTCAACATCGGTCCCCAATCCGCAGTCGTGCGCGGGGTCGGATTGATCCACTCCATGGATGACATCGGCAAGACCATGATCACCTCGAGCCGCGGCATACCGGTAACCATCGGCGATGTGGCCCAGGTCAGTGTCGAGCACGCGCCGCGACTCGGCATCGCAGGACAAGACCGGGATGACGACGTCGTCGAGGGTATCGTCCTCATGCGCCGGGGTGAGCAGAGCATGCCCACCATCGAACGGGTCAAGGCGGAGGTCGATGTCATCAATCGCAGCGGCGTGCTGCCGCCGGGCGTGCGCATCGAGCGCATCTATGACCGTTCGGATCTCATCCGGTTGACCACGCATACCGTGCTGCACAACGTGCTCGCCGGCGTCACGCTGATCTTTCTGTTGCAATGGGCGTTCCTCGGCAACCTGCGCAGCGCGCTGATCGTTGCCTGCACGATTCCGTTCGCGCTCGCATTTGCGATCGTGCTGATGATCGTGCGCGGCGAATCCGCCAATCTGCTCTCGGTCGGCGCCATTGATTTCGGACTGATCGTCGATGCTTCGGTGATCATGGTCGAGGGGATTTTCCGTCATCTGAGCGAAAGCGCCGAGGCACGCCGTACGGGCTCGCCGTTGCTGCACATGGTGCGCGGCAGCGATGCCTTCCGGGGCAAGTTCCGCGTCATCATGCATGCGGCGACGGAGGTGAACCAGGCCATCCTGTTTGCCGCTGCCATCATCATTGCAGGCTTCGTGCCGCTGTTCACGCTCAGTGGCATCGAGGGACACATCTTCGGTCCAATGGCCAAGACTTACGGCTATGCGATCGCGGGTGGGTTGTTGGCCACGTTTACCATCTCCCCGGCACTGAGTGCGCTGCTGCTGACTGACAGCATTGCGGAGGCGGAAACCTTCCTGGTGCGCGGGCTGCGCCGTGTCTACGAGCCGGTGGTCGAGTTTGCGCTGGCGAACCGGGTCATCACCCTGGGCGGACTCGGGGTACTGCTGGCACTTGCAGCCCTCGCGCTGCACGGACTGGGACTGGAATTTCTGCCCAAGCTCGAGGAGGGCAACTTCTGGATCCGCGCCACCATGCCGATGTCCATCTCGCTCGAGGAAGGCAACGCATACGTCAACCGCATGCGCCGCACGATCAGCGGCTTCCCGGAGGTGCAGACGGCGATCTCGCAGCATGGCCGGCCCGATGATGGCACCGATGCGACGGGATTTTTCAATGCCGAGTTCTTCGTGCCGCTGCGGCCCTTTGACACCTGGCCGAAAGGGCTCGACAAGGATGGGTTGACGCGGCAGCTCACCGAGGCGCTGCAGGCCCAGTTCCCGGGTGTTGAATTCAACTTCTCGCAGTACATCCAGGACAACGTGGAAGAGGCCGCCTCCGGCGTCAAGGGGGAAAACTCGGTCAAGCTGTTCGGCAACGATCTCACCCTGTTGGCCGCTACGGCACAGAAGATCCGCAACGTGCTGCAGACTGTTCCGGGCATTACCGATCTTGCGGTACTCAATCCCCTCGGCCAGCCGACGGTGCGCATCGACATCGACCGCGCCCGTGCCGCACGACTCGGGCTCTCTCCGGGAGACATCAACGCGACCCTGCAGGCGGCGATCGGTGGCCAGGCAGCCGGAGATCTCTACGAAGGCGGCAGCGACCGGCATTTCCCCATGATCGTGCGACTCGCCCACCAGTACCGCGGCGATCCGGAGGCGATCCGGCACATCAGCATCGGTGCCCCGGACCCCTCGAATGCGGGGGCCACGGTCCCTGTGCTGCTGGGCGATGTGGCCCGCGTGGAGCTGATCTCCGGACCCTCCTTCATCTACCGCGAGCACGAGGAGCGTTACGTACCCATCAAGTTCAGCGTCCGGGGACGCGATCTCGGCAGCGCGGTGCTGGAAGCACAACGCAAAGTCGCCGAGCAGGTACAGCTACCCGGCGGCTACCGGCTCGAATGGGTGGGCGAGTTCGGTAATCTGCAGGAGGCATTACATCGGCTTGCGATTGCTGTCCCGGCGAGTATCGCTCTCATCGGCATTCTGCTGTTCGTCAATTTCGGCTCTCTGGTGGATGTATTGCTGGCCATGAGTGTCATCCCCATGGCGCTGGTTGGAGGCATCTTCGCACTCGCGCTGACGGGCACGCCTTTCAGCGTCTCAGCGGCCATCGGCATGGTCGCGCTGTTTGGCATTGCCACCATGGACGGCATCATCGTGCTCTCTTACTACAACCTGCTGGTGGAAGATGGCCTTGATCGGATCGGCGCGCTGTTGCAGACCTGTCGCGTGCAGATGCGCCCGGTAACGATGACCTGCGTCGTGGCGTGCGTCGGCCTGGTTCCCGCGGCGCTCTCCACCGGTATCGGCTCACAGGTGCAGCGTCCGCTCGCGCTCGTAGTCGTAGGGGGCATGTTGCTCACACCGCTCCTCGTATTGTTGGTACTGCCGGTGCTGATGCTGCTGTTCTCCCGCCGTGTCCCGCTCGAGGAGAATATGATCTCGGCCGAGGCTACCCCGTGAGGCGCCAGGTCTCGATCGCCATGCTGGCTGCGCTGCTCAGCGGTTGCGCCGTGGGTCCAAACTTTCAGCGCCCGGCGCCGCCTGCGGTGCAGAGCTATCTGCCGGAGCCCACAGCAGCCGAGCAGCTGCAGGGCGATCAATCCGCGCGGCAGCACTTTGCGGCTGACCTGCCGGTGCCGCAGCAGTGGTGGCAGCTGTTTGGCTCACGGGAGCTCGACGATCTCATCGCGGCGGCATTCCACAAGAGTCCGACGATTGCCGCAGCTCAGGCGGCCCTGCACGAGGCGCAGGAGAACTTCCTCGCCGCGCGCGGCACGTTCTATCCGAGCGTACAGGCGCAGTATTCCTTCGAGCGCGCGCGCAATGCCACGGGCACACTCTCGCCAACCCTGAGCTCCGGTCAGTCCATCTTCGATCTGCACACCGCGCAGGTCAGCGTGACCTATGCGCTGGATGTGTTTGGTGGCGCGCGCCGGCAGGCGGAGTCGTTGTTGTCACTGGCGCAATCGCAGCAGTACCAGCTCGGTGCCACCTATCTCACACTGGCCGCGAATGTGGTGACCACGGCCGTGCAGGAGGCCGGCATTCGTGCCCAGCTGCAAGCGACCCGCGACATCGTTGCGGCCGAGCAGGAGGCGCTGAAGATTCTGCGTCGGCAGTATGAGTTGGGTTCCATTGCCATGACGGACGTCATGGCTCAGGAGGCGACGCTCGCTACCACCGAGGCGACGCTGCCGGGGCTGCGGAAGCAGCTCGAGCAGGCACGGCACTCCCTGGCGGTGCTCACCGGTGTGTTTCCAGGCGAGCCCGGACAGCCCCAATTCGAGCTCACCGCGCTGACGCTGCCTCAGGAGCTACCCCTGAGCGTCCCTGCAGAGCTGGTGCGTCATCGGCCCGACGTGCTTGCTGCGGAAGCACAGCTGCACTCCGCCAGCGCGCAGGTGGGCGTCGCGATTGCCAACATGCTGCCGCAGATCAGTCTCACGGCCTCTGCAGGCGGCGCGGCCACGCAGCTCGGTCAGCTGCTTGCTGCCGGCAATACCTTCTGGAGTGGCGGCGCTACCCTGACACAAACTCTCTTTGCAGGTGGCACGCTACTGCACCGGGAGCGCGCCGCGCGGGCGGCGCTCGATCAGGCGGGCGCCCAGTACCGGACGGCGGTTCTCACCGCCTTCCAGAACGTTGCAGATTCGCTGAGCGCGTTGCAACTGGATGCAGCCGCCATGGAAGCCGGTAGCCGTGCACAGAAGGCGGCCGGTGACAGCCTTGCGACGGTGAAGCGCAACGTTGAGTTGGGCAGCGTCGGTTATCTCGCGTTGCTGAATGCCCAGCAGACCTATCAGCAGGCGCTGCTCAGCGTGGCGCAGGCCAAGGCCAATCGATTTGCTGACACCGCCGCGCTGTTTCAGGCACTCGGCGGGAACTGCGAGCAGCTCCAGGAGCCGGTCGGCTGAGCGGCTCACTGGTGACTGCGCCGGCGCAATCATCGGCGCTGAAGCCGGTGCTGACGCGACCGTCTGTCGCCGCGTCGCCCCGGTACAAGCTTGTGCGCATCCACGCACGGTAGCTTGAATGGAACCGACGCTGCGCGAGGTTTGCCGTGCAGGCACCTGCCCGACCCAATCTGCTGATCCTGATGGCCGATCAGCTCACGCCCCGAGTCCTGAAAGCCTATGGGGGAGAGGTCGCGCGGACACCGCATATCGATGCGCTCGCTCGCGAAGGCGTGGTGTTTGATTCCTTCTACTGCAACAGCCCGCTGTGCGCCCCCTCGCGTTTCTCCTTCATGGCCGGTCAGCTGCCCTCACGCCTCGGCGCCTATGACAACGCCGCGGAGTTTCCAGCCCAGATTCCAACCTTCGCTCATTATCTGCGCCATCTCGGTTACCAGACGACGCTCAGCGGCAAGATGCACTTCTGCGGACCCGATCAACTGCACGGTTTCGAGGAGCGCCTGACTACGGATATCTATCCGGCAGACTTCGGCTGGACACCCGACTGGCAGAATTTCACGCAGCGTCCCAGCTGGTATCACGTGATGGACTCAGTGACGCAGGCCGGTGCCTGCACCCGCACCAATCAGATCGATTTCGATGACGAGGTGGTCGGGGCGGCACGGCAGAAGCTGTTCGACCTGGCGCGCAGCCATGACCGGCGACCCTTCTGCCTGCTGGTTTCGATGACCCACCCGCACGATCCGTACGTCATTCCAACTCAATACTGGAACCGCTACCGCGACGAGGAAATCGACTTGCCGCGCGTGCCGGATCTGGCCGGGCAGGACGATCCTCATGCCCGCCGTCTGCGGCACGTCGTGGGACTGGATCTGGCCAGGCCCACCGCGACGCAGATCCGCGCGGCTCGGCGTGCGTATTACGGGGCGGTGTCTTATGTGGATGATCAGGTCGGCTCGATGGTCGCCGCGCTCGGCGAGGCGCAGCTGGATCGCAACACGGTCGTGCTGCTGATCGCGGATCACGGCGACATGCTGGGCGAGCGCGGCCTCTGGTACAAGATGAACTTCTACGAGCCCGCGGCCCGCATCCCCTGTATCGTGCACGCACCGGGCCGATTCGCGCCGCGGCGTGTGAGCGGCTCGGCCTCACTGGTTGACCTGCTGCCGACGTTCGCCGCGATGGCCAACGGCGGCAGTGAGCCGGAATATGCCGCTACCCCCGATGGCCAGAACCTCCTTCCGGTTCTCGAGGGAACCGCGGAACGCGATGAGGTGCTTGGGGAGTATCTGGGGGAGGGGGCAATCGCACCCCTGGTCATGATCCGGCGCGGACGTTACAAGTTCATCCATACACCGGTGGACCCTGATCAGCTCTATGACGTGGCCGCAGATCCGGATGAGCGCACCAACCTTGCAGGTCAAAGCGCGTGCGCCAACAGGGTCGAGGCCTTTCGCGCCGAGATCGGGCGGCGCTGGAACCTGTCGCTGGTGCACGAGGAGGTCCTGGCGAGCCAGCGCCGGCGTCATCTGGTGTACGCCGCCCTGCGACAGGGCCGCTATCAACCGTGGGATTACCAGCCACGACGCGATGCCAGCCGGCTCTATATCCGCAATGACCAGTCCCTCAATGACCTCGAGGACATGGCGCGCTTCCCGCGCCTGGCTTGAGCGCAGCGCGCAGCTGAGCGCGCTCCTGCTGTTGCTGGCAGGCCTGCAGAGCGCGTGGGGCTCCCAGGATCCTGCGACGTGCCGCGCGGTCAGGCTCGCCGATGTCGGCTGGACCGATGTCACCGCGACGACGGCGCTTCTGAGTCAGGTACTGAGTCAGCTGGGCTATCAGCCGCACACCACGCTGCTGTCGGTGCCGGTGACTTTCTCGGTCATGAAAAGCGGCAGCATCGATGTGTTTCTGGGCAACTGGATGCCCGCCCAGACGCGTGATCGCCAGCCTTACCTCGATGATCACTCCATCGAGATTGTTCGCGAGAATCTCACGGGGGCCAAATACACCCTTGCGACCCCTGCGTATGCATACGAGGCTGGCCTGCGCGATTTTGCCGATATTCAACGCTTTGCTGAACCGCTGCACCACACCCTCTACGGCATCGAGCCGGGCAACGACGGCAATCATCACATTCTCGGCATGATCGAGCAGCACGACTACGGCCTCGGCGGCTTTCATCTGGTCGAGTCGAGTGAGCAGGGCATGTTGGCCGAGGTCGCGCGCGCGGTTGCCGCCCATGCTCCGATCGTATTTCTCGCCTGGGATCCGCACCCCATGAATATGCAGTTCGATCTGCGTTACCTGAGCGGCGGCGATGCGACCTTCGGACCAAATTACGGTGGTGCGCGCGTGCTCACGGTGGTGCGCGCCGGCTATCTGCAGCAATGCCCGAATGTCGCGCAGCTGCTGCGTAATCTGGTTTTCACAACGCGCGGTGAAAGCGAAGTGATGGCCGCCATGCTGCAGGCACATGCGACCCCCGCGGCGGCTGCAGCGGCCTGGCTCGCAGCGCATGAGTCGACGCAGCAGCGCTGGCTGCAGGGTGTACACAGATATGCCGGCTCGGAGCAGGGTGTGGCGCTCACGGGTCGCGACGCTCTGAGCTTCGGGCCGCGTTTTGAGAACTGGCTGCAGGCGCACAAGCTGCCGGTGGGCGATGGCATGGCGCTGCTCATCGAGTGGATCAGGGCGCATGGCGCCACCGTATTCGCGCTGACCTCCAGTGGCATCAGCGGCTGCATCGGTGCGGTCACCTGGGTGTTGCGCATGTTGCCGCCTCTGCTCATTGTCGGTAGCGCAGCTTTCGCTGCCTGGCGTCTGCAGCGCTCCTGGCCGCTGGCGCTGTTTGTCGTGCTGGCCCTGCTGCTGATCATGAATCAGGGCTATTGGGATCAGACTCTCGAGACTCTGGCACTGGTACTGGTGGCGGCGCTGGTGGCCACCCTCATCGGCGTGCCCCTCGGCATTGCCGCAGCTCATCACCGTGCGCTTGCGGCAGGGCTGCGGCCGGTACTGGATCTGATGCAGACGTTGCCGACGTTCGTCTATCTGATCCCGACACTGGTGTTGTTTGGCCTGGGCACGGTCCCGGCGCTCATCTCGACGGTGATCTTTGCGCTGCCCGCTCCGGTGCGACTGACCCAGCTGGGCATCACGGGTGTGCCGCAGGCCCTGCGCGAGGCCGCTGAGGCCTTCGGTGCGACCAACTGGCAGCTGCTGTTCAAAGTCGAGCTGCCGAGCGCTGCACCGCTGATCCTGGCTGGCATCAGTCAATGCATCATGTTGTGTCTGTCGATGGTGGTGATTGCCGCGCTCGTGGGGGCCGGCGGACTGGGGGTACCGGTTGTGCGGGCACTGAACTCCGTGCAGGTCGGCATGGGCATCGAGGCGGGCGTGGCGATCGTGCTGCTGGCCGTGATCCTCGATCGAATCCTGCGCCGGCCGGATGTCAGGCGGTGAACTACGACTTCGTCATCGTAGGAGGGGGCTCGGCCGGTTGCATCCTGGCTGACCGCTTGAGTGCCAGCGGTCGCCACCGCGTGTTGTTGCTGGAAGCTGGCGGCGATGACGCCGCGCTGCGGTTCCGCGTGCCCATCGGCTACGTCTATACGTACTACGATCCGCAGCACAACTGGATGTATTACTCCGAGCCCGAGCCGCAGTTGAATGGCCGCCGGCTGTACGTGCCACGCGGCAAGGTGCTGGGGGGGAGCGGTTCGATCAACGCGATGATCTACATCCGCGGTCAGGCGCAGGACTTCAGCGATTGGAGCGCGGCGGCCGGCAGCACCGACTGGTCCTTCGAGAAGCTGTTGCCTTACTACCGGCGCATGGAGTCGCACGCGCTGGGCGCATCCGCATGGCACGGCGGGGACGGACCCATCCGCGTGACGCCGATGCGCTCACAGGCGCATCCGCTGTGCAACGATTTCCTCGCTGCCTGCCAACAGCTGGGTTACCCCCTCACGCAGGATTTCAACGGCGCGCAGTTTGAAGGAGGCGGCATCTATGACATCAACACGCGCAACGGCCTGCGTGATTCCAGCAGCCGCGCCTACCTGCGCCGCGCTGCCGGGCGCCGCAACCTGAGCATCGAGCGCGAGCGCCTGGTAGAGCGGATTCTTTTCGATGACAGCGGGCGCGCTACCGGTGTCGTTTCCAATGGACAGGATGGCCGCTTCGAATGCTCGGCCTCGGGCGAGGTGATCCTGTGCGCAGGCGCGGTTGGAACGCCACAACTGCTGCAGCTCTCCGGTATCGGCGATGAGCAGCTGCTGCGCTCGCACGGTATTGCCGTGGTTCACCACGCTCCGGCGGTCGGCCAGCGACTGCAGGATCATGTTTGCGCGAGTTATTACTATCGGGCGCGGCGTGCAACCTTGAACGATGAGCTCGGCACCTGGCCCGGCAAACTGCGCGCCGGGCTGCGCTACCTGCTTTTCCGGGCAGGCCCTCTGGCGCTCAGCGTCAACCAGGCGGGTGGCTTCTTTCGCGGTACTCCGGAAGCCAAGTTTCCCAACGTCCAGTTGTATTTCAACCCGCTGTCCTACAGCATTCCGCGCGATGGCTCCAACAGCCTGGCGCCCGAGCCGTATTCGGGCTTTCTGCTCGCCTTCTCACCCTGTCGCCCGAGCAGCCGCGGCAGCGTGCAGATCGCCTCGCCCCGTGCGCAGGATGCGCCACTCATCCGACTGAACTTCCTTGCCACCGAACACGATCAACAGGAGGTGATCCAGGCAAGCCGTCTGGTGCGGGGGCTATTCGGGGCGCCAGCGCTGCGTGCCGTCACGGCGCAGGAGGTACGACCCGGCGAGCGCGTGCAGAGTGATGCCGAGATGCTGCAATACTTCCGGGAAGAAGCCGGTTCGATCTATCACCTCTGTGGCAGCTGCGCGATGGGCAGCGATGCGTCACGGAGTGTCGTATCAGCACGGCTACAGGTGCACGGCTTGCGCGGCTTGCGCATCGCCGATGCTTCCGTCTTTCCGAATGTGACTTCGGGTAACATCAATGCGCCGGCGATGATGGTGGCGGAGAAGGCGGCCGACCTGATACTTGCCGATCACGCCACAAGCTCCTGAAGACCCGACGCCCGGCCCAGCGAGACTGCCGATCTCAAGCGTTCCAGCCGACAGGTTGTGCGGCCATCTGCAGATGCAGGGACGTGTCGGTGTAGGGATGCGCGCGTGCGACGGCTTCATTCAGCTCGACGCCCAGGCCCGGCTCCGTTGGGGGGATCAGGTAACCGGCTTCCCAGTGCAGGCCTCGTTGCAACAGCTGCGCATGGAAGCCGTCCCAGCGCTCGATACCCTCGAGAATGAGGAAGTTCGCACTGCAGGTGGCGAGCTGAATGTTGGCGGCGCCCACTATCGGACCACAATACAGGTGTGGTGCGATCTGTACGTGCTGTGTTTCCGCCATGGCAGCGATCTTCTTCGCTTCCAGCAGTCCACCCACGCGGCCGAGATTCATCTGCAGAATGGCGGCCGCTCCAAGCTGCAGCAGCCGCGCGAAATCGTACTTGGTTGCCAGACGCTCGCCTGCTGCGATAGGGATCGCGGTGGCCCGCGCCACCCGGGCCATCTCCTCCGGGGCATCCGGCGGCACGGGCTCCTCGAACCACAGCGGCTCGAATGGCTCGAGCCGCCGGGCCAGCCGGATCGCGCCCGCAGCCGTCATCTGCCCATGCGTGCCGAACAGCAGATCAGCCTTCAGCCCGACCGCTGCGCGCAGCTGGCGGCAGAAGCGCTCACACCGCTCCAGATCGGCCATACCCAGCTGCCGGCCATCGAAGGCGCTGTAGGGCCCGGCGGGATCAAATTTCAGCGCCGTGAACCCCTGCGCCAGGTACTCGACAGCGCGCTCGGCCGCGAGATCCGGGTCCATGTAGACATCGGTGCGATCTGCCGGGCGCGCGTAGATGTAAGTGTACGTGCGCAGCCGCTCGTGCACGCGACCGCCCAGCAGCTTGTAGATCGGTTGCCCGGCCTGCTTGCCGATGATGTCCCAGCAGGCCATCTCCAGCGCACTGATCACCCCCATCAACGTGAGGTCCGGGTGCTGGGTGTAACCTGCAGAGTAGGCGCGGCGCCAGAAACTCTCGATGTCGTGGGGGTCCTCATCGAGCAGGAAACGGGCAAACACATCCTGCAGCAGTTGTGCGACCAGATGCGGGTCGAAGGGCACGCAGTAGGCCTCGCCGAATCCATGCACGCGGTCATCGGTGGTGAGTTTTACGAACAGGAAATAGCGGCCGCCGTAGTGCGGCGGTGGGTTGCCCACCACGAAGGTTTGGATATCGACGAGTTTCATATCTGCAGCTATCGCACTCAGCCGGTTGCGGATCCCGCTCGCGAGCCACCGCGCATGAGCGTCAGGGCCAGCCCTGCCGAGGCCAGCATGAGAAACAGGCTGACGGCGTTCAGCACCGGGGTAGCACCTTCGCGCATGCGGCCATACATCATGATCGTCAGCGGCGTGTCCGAGCCCACCAGCATCAGTGTGGTGTTGAAATTCTCGAAGGACATGAGGAAGGAGATCGCTGCCGAGCCGATGAGCGCGGGCCGCAGGTAGGGCAAAGTGATGGTGCGCAGCACCGCCGCATGCGAGCCGCCCAGATTGAGGGCGGCTTCCTCCAGGGTACGGTCGAAGCGCTTCAGACGCGCGCTGATCATCAGCGTGGCGATGGTCGCGATGTAGGAAAACTGTCCCAGCACGACGAGTGGCAGCCCCGGGCGCAGAAAGTCGAGATCGAGCCCGAACACATCGTCGGCCAGCTCGGCGACGCGGCTGGAAAAGGAGAGGATGGAGATACCCAGGATCACCCCCGGGATGACCAGCGGTGTCAGCATCAGCACCGACAGCAGCTGTTTGCCGGGAAACTGCAGGCGCTCCATGAGAAAGGCATTGGCCGTGCCGACACTGACCGACAGCAGTGTGACCCAGAATGCCACGACGACGCTGATCCAGATGCTGCCGAGCAGGGCCGCATCATGAAACAGCCCGACACGAGCGTGCAGATTGTTGCCCGTGAACCAGTCGAGCGTGAAACCGCGCCAGGGCGGGGCCGGGTAGTTGGCGTTGTTGAAGGCAAATACCGCGACGACCACCAGTGGCGTGAACAGAAACAGCAGAAACAATGCGACGTAGACTACCGTCGAGATGCGCAGCCAGGCTGGACGCGGCAGCGAGGCGATCATGAGCGTCGCATGACATCGACGAAGCGCTGGCCACTCAGGCGCAGGCCGACCGCCACGATTGCGGTGGACAGACCGAGCAGCAGGAAACCGAAGGCGGCACCCTGCTCCCAGTTGAAGCGAACGATGAACTGCGTGTAGATCAGTTCCGTGAACCACTGCGAGTTCTTGCCGCCGAGCAGGTTCGGTGTCAGATAGTTGCCTAAGGTCAACATGAATACCACGATGCAGCCTGCCGTGATGCCGGGTGCGGCATGCGGAATGACGATCTGACGCAGAATCGCAAAGCCGCTCGCTCCCAGATCGTAGCCTGCCTCGATCAGTGAGTTATCCAGGCTCTCGAGGCTGCTCACCAGCGGCACCACCATGAACAGCAGCGAGGTATAGACGAGGCCGGTGAGAATGGTGGCTTCGTGATACAGCAGCTCGGGTGCGGTGGCGGTCAGTCCGAGTTTCACCAGCAGCGCCGGCAGGACACCCGACTCGCGCAGCAGAATGAGCCAGCCCAGCGCCCGCACCGTTTCACTCACCCAGAAGGGGATGAGGCATACCACGAACAGCAGTGCGCTCGCGCGGCCGCGCGCGACTTTGGTGATCACCCAGGCGATGGGGAAAGCCACGAGCAAAGTCAGAGCGGTCGCGACGATGGAGATCAGCGCGGTGCGCAGGAAGACCTGCCAGTAGAGCGGCTCGGCAAAGAAAGTGCGGAACTGATCCAGACTCGGCTCATAGGTGTGCGGCGCGATGCGCTCGCGCAGTGAGAGGATGGCCAGCTGCAGGTGCGGCAGGACGATGAGTGCCAATAGCCACAACAGGGCAGGCGCCAGCAGCAGCAGCAACAGCAGACGGCGCTGCCACAATTGTTGAACGGCGTCGGAGCGCCGCAGCGCCGGCGGGGGCGCCATGATCTGCATACCGGGGTCCGCCATCTCAGCCATGCGCTGCTCCGGGGCTCGCAAAGCAGATGGCCCGTTCCGGATCGAAACTAAAGTGGACACGCTCGCCGATCCTGAGATCGGCGAAACGTCCGGTCTGGGGGAGGGCGACACGGAACTCGAAACGCGTCAGCTCCTCCTGCAGGAGGGCTGCGGAGTTGGCGCCATCGAACAGCAGGCTTTGCACCCTCGCCACGTAGCGATGCTGATTCGGCGGCAGGCGGCTCGCGTCGCGCTCGATGGTTGCCGCCTCAGGTCGTACGAACGCCTCGACAGGGTTGCCCACCGTGACGGGTCCGCCGATACGCGCATGGACACGCCAGCCGTCGGCGGTCTGAATTTCACCAATCTGCTCTGTGCTCCCGAGCAGACGCCCAAAGATGCGATTGTTGGAGCCGACGAAGGCCGCGACGAAGGCCGTGGCCGGCTCGTAGTAAAGCTGTTGCGGGGTTCCCAGCTGCTCGAAGCGTCCCTGGTTCATGACCCCCACATGATCGGACAGCACCAGGGCCTCGGACTGATCATGCGTGATGTACACGAAAGTCGTGCCGAAGGCGGCCTGCAGCTGTTTGAGCTCGATCTTCATGTGCTCGCGCAGCTTCAAATCGAGGGCGCCGAGCGGCTCGTCCAGCAGCAGCAGGGTCGGCTCGAGCACCATGCTGCGGGCGATTGCGACTCGCTGCCGTTGTCCCCCGGAGAGCTCGTCCACCCGCTTGCCGCCTGCGCCTGCGAGTCCCACACGCTCCAGCATCGCAGTGGCGCGTTGCATGCGCTCGGCGCGTCCGACGCCGCGGCGTGCCAGCCCGAAGGCGACGTTCTCGCCCACCGACATCATTGGAAACAGCGCGAGCTGCTGAAAAACCATGTTGACCGGCCGGCGGTTGGGTCCGACGCCACGCATGCTACGGCCGCCGATGAGAATATCGCCGCTGTCGGGCTCGCTGAAGCCGGCGATCATGCGCAGCAGGGTGGTCTTGCCGCAGCCGGAAGGCCCGAGAATGGAGAAGAAGCTGCCGCGCGCGACGCTGAAGGACAGATTGTTCACCGCGAGATGGCCGGCGAAATTCTTCACCACCGACTGCACGACGAGATCCGGTGTGGGTTGCGAGGCGGGGATACTCATTCCGCGGCCTTTACAAGATCGAGAATGCGGCCCTCGAAGGCCTCCAGCCCGGGCGGGATCGCCGGGTACCATTTGATGCCGGTGAACGCACCCTGCGGGAAGCTCGCGTTGAACTGCGCGCGCATGACCGGGTCAACCAGCTCCTCGGTACCGCGCGCCGCCGTCCAGCTACCCACCTTCCTGGTGATGCGTGCGGCAATCTCCGGGCGCATGGTGAAGTTGATCCACTTGTAGGCACCCGCATCGTTGCGACCCTTGTACGGCAGCGCGAAGGTGTCAACCCAGCCGAGTGCTCCGGATGCCGGGACGATGTAGCGCATGGCGGGATTCTCACGGTTGAGGCCCCAGCCTCCGGTATCCCACATCATCGCTGCGACCACCTCTCCCGAGCGCATGGCGTTCAACAGTTGATCGCGGTTGTCAAAGAAGAAACGCACCACGGCTTTGCACGCTGCCAGCTTCTGGCCGACGCGCTGCATGAGGGCCTCGTAGGCTTTCGGGTTGTCATAGAGTGCAAACGGATCCTGTCCCAAGGCGAAGGCAAAAGCCATCAGCGTCGGCCGCCGCAGCCGCATCGAGGTTTTGCCTTTCAGTTCCGGCCGGCACAGATCCCCGTAATCGCGGATGTTGACTTTACTCGTGTCAGCCACCAGTCCTTCGGTGCCCCACAGATAAGGCAATGCGTACAGCTGACCATCCAGCGTCGCCGTGCGGCGCGTGATCGCCAGGATCTCCGGCCGGAACTGCGCGAGGTTCACCTGGCGCAGGTCGATGGGCTTGTAAAGCCCGAATTCGCGCTGCACACCGGTCAGGCGATCCTGGGAAGGCTGCGCCAGATCGAAGCCGGCGCCTCCGGTCGCGTGCAGCTTGGAGATGATCTCTTCGTTGTTCGAGAGCGTCAGTTCTACGTGGATGCCGGTTTCCTTCTCGAAATCGGCGGCCACATCCGCGGGCACGTAGTCCGCCCAGGTAATGATGCGCAGGCGCTTGCTGTTGTCCACCCGTCCGCAGGAACACAGCAGGCCGAGCAGCGACAGGGCGAGCAGGATACTGCGCATGCGGCTCAGTCTGCGGTGCCCGCGGCCCGCCGGCAGTTGGCGACCAGGTCCCGGGCCGCCAGGAAGTAGTGCAGTGCCGCCCACAGCCCGGTCGGTACCAGGCACAGGAGCGCGAGCCGCAGCGACTGGGCGTCGGGAATGTGCTCCGGGGCAAACCAGTCGCTCAGAAAGCCGACGGCCTGCGGTGCGATCACCAGGTTACCGACGTTGGCCACGAACAGCGTCGTCGCACAGAACATCGCACGCATGCGACATTGCGCCAGATTGTTGACCAGGCCGAAGGAGGGCCCGAGGTAGAAGTAGATGGTCGGGATGAAGATCCAGAACATGGTCTTTGCCACGAACAGCGAGTGGGTGGCAAAGACCACCGCGGAGGCGAGCGTCCCGAAGGCGGTCACCCAGCCGAGCAGTCGCACGATGCGCCGCAGATCGGAGGTCATGTAGGGCTGCGCGACCCACCAGCCGGTCAGAATGGTCGCAAGCGTACCGCCTACCAGGTGCGCATTGCCGGTGATCGAACCCGCCTCGCCCGCGCTGATATGGTAGTTGCGCATCAGAAAGGCCGGCGTCCAGTATGTGAGGCCCCAACCCCACAAGGCGCTCAGCGCGCTGCCGGCCATGACATGAACCGCGGCGCGCTGTTTCCATAGAAAAGCCATGGTATGCAGGAACGACGGCGCGGTGGCCTCGTTCTGCGCATCCAGACAACCGCGGCGCGGTTCACGCACCGTGAGGAAGACGGCAATCCCGGTGATCACTCCGGGAAGGCCCAATGCCAGAAAAACCGCGCGCCAGCCGAATCGGTCGGCAATCGCTCCGGCGATGTTGTAGCCCACCCAGGCGCCCAACGGGGCACCCAGGGAAAAGATCGACAGGGCCATCGGCCGGCGTGCCGCCGGAAAGTAGTCCGAGATGATCGAGTTGGCCGCCGGCGTGCCGCCCGCCTCGCCGATGCCGACACCGATACGGGCAAACAGCAGCTGCCCGTAGTTGCGGGCGACGCCGCAGAGCGTCGTCATCACCGACCAGACGATGAGCGAGATGCTGATGATGTTGCGGCGACTGCGCCGGTCGGTCAGCCACGAGATCGGGAAGCCGAACGTGACGTAGAACAGCGCCAGCGAGACACCGGTAAGGAAAGCGATTCCCGAGTCGGTCAGCCGCAGCTCGATGCGGATCGGCTCGAGCACCGTGGAGACCACGTAGCGGTCGGCGATGCTGAGCGTGTAGACCAGGGACATCATGATCAGCACATACCAGCGCAGCGCCGGGGAGGCCTGCTGCGCTGTTATGCTCTCCTCGCCGGACGTTCGCAGCGTGGCCGGCAGCGTCGATTCAGTTTCGAGCAGAGAGCCCCCTTGATCTTCCGGATGACCTGCGCACCATGAACAATAGCAAAATCGGCTTCATTGGCCTTGGTAACGTTGGCGGCAAGCTCGCCGGCAGCCTCCTGCGCCAGGGCATGGCCCTCAGCGTGCGGGACCTCGACCCGCAGCGGGAAGCCGATTTCGTACGGCGCGGCGCTTCAAGAGCGGCGTCGCCTCGAGACATGATCCAGGCCGTGGACGTGCTGATCACCTGCCTGCCCTCGCCGGCAGCCTGCGCGGATGTGATGGAGAGAGCCGACGGGGTGCTCAGCGGCCTGCGGGCCGGGCAGGTATGGCTCGAGATGAGCACTACCGATGCAGCCGAAGTGCGCCGGCTCGGTGCGCTCGTGACGGCGCGCGGCGGCCTGGCGCTCGACTGCCCGGTGTCCGGGGGTTGTCACCGGGCGCAGACCGGTAACATTTCCATCTTCGCGGGCGGTGAGCGTGCAGCGTTCGAACAGGTGCTGCCGATCCTCAGGATTCTGGGCCGGCGCATCCTGCATACCGGTGCACTCGGCTCAGCCTCGATCCTGAAAGTGATCACCAACTATCTGTGTACCGTGCACCTCGCGGCGCTGGCGGAGGCGCTGACGGTGGCGAAAGTGTCCGGCCTCGATATGAATGTGACTTACGAAGGCATCCGCATCTCCTCGGGCAACTCCTTCGTGCACGAGACCGAATCCCAGGTCATTCTCAATGGCAGCCGCGACATCAGCTTTACGATGGATCTGGTGGTGAAGGATGTGGGGCTGTTCGATGCCCTGGCGCACGAGCTCAAGGTGCCCGTGGAACTCTCGCCGCTGGTACTCGGCATCTTCAAGGACGGCCAGCAGCGCTTCGGAGCGCGGGAATTCTCCCCCAACATCATCCGGCGTGTTGAGGAGCCCTGCGGCGTGCGCGTCCTCGGGGAAGGTTTTCCGGCTCAGATGGTGGACGACGAGCCGGAGGCGCCCGGCTATGAGGTCCTGCCCCATGCGCGCAGCGGCCGGGGGTAGGAGTGCACGGGTTGCAGCACCTCGAGGCCGCGCGCACCATCTATACGGCTTTCAGCCGGCTGAGCGCCTGAGATGAACAACCAACTGGCGAGCATCGACCAAGTCCGCAACACCGCCATCGATCTGGCGATCCGCTTCGGTCCCAAGGTGCTGGTCGCCGTGCTGATCCTGGTGGCTGGCGTGTTCGTCAGCCGCTGGGTGAGCTGCTGGTTGTTGAAGGCTCTGCAGCGGATCGAGCTCGAGCCGCCGGTGCGTTCGCTGCTCGCGCGCATCGCCTGGGTGTTGAGCTTTGCGTTGTTCCTGGTCATGGCGCTGCAGAACCTGGGCGTCGAGTTGTTGCCGCTCATCGCCGGTATCAGCGTGGCGGGTGCCGGGATCGCGCTGGCTACACAGGGTGTGCTGGCGAATCTGGTGGCGGGGCTGTCGATCATCTTCGCCAAGCCCTTCCGGGTGGAAGAGTGGATCTCCATCGCGGGCGAAGAGGGGATGGTCAACACCATCACGCTCTTCAGCACTACGCTGCTGCACACGGACCGCTCGCGCGTAATCATTCCGAATCGCAAGATCGTTGGTGAGATCCTGCATAACTATGGCCGGATCCGGCAGCTCGATCTCAGTGTCGGGGTGGCCTATGACACCGATATCAACAGCGTCATTGCGGTGATCAGCGAGATCCTGCAAGCCAATTCGAGGGTTTTGAAGGATCCGCCGGCAGTGGTGCAGGCGCTGCAGCTGGGTGATTCCACCATCAATATCGTCATCCGGCCCTGGGTGCAGGTGGGGGACTACGTGCCGGCGCCGGGAGAGATCATGGCGGCGGTACTCAACACCTTCCGTGCGCACGGCATCTCCATGCCGTTCCCGCAGCGGGAGGTGCGCTTGCTGTCCGAGACGCCTGCGGCTGATTCCGGCCGCACTGCGGACCAGCGCGCCGAGGCCCGCCCATGACAGAACGGCTAACGCTGCGCGGCTACGAACTGCTGCGTAACCCGCGGCAGAATCGCGGTACCGGTTTTACGCAGGCGGAGCGGGATGTGCTCGGCCTCACCGGTCTCCTGCCACCCGGTGTCAGTACCCTCGAGCTGCAGGTCGCGCGCACCCATGAAGCGCTGGCGAAGCTCGATAACGATCTGCAGAAGTATCTGCTGCTCTCTGACCTGCAATCGCGCAATGAAACGTTGTTCTATGCGGTGATCATGTCTGACCCGGCGACCTTCATGCCGATCGTCTACACCCCCACCGTGGGGGAGGCCTGTCAGAGATTCGATCATATCTTCCGGGCCGCCCGCGGCATTTACCTGCCCATCAATGCGCGCGGCAGGCTGCGCGAGCTGCTCAGCCACTGGCCGCAGCATGACGTGCGTTTCATCGTCGTGACGGATGGCGAGCGAATTCTCGGCCTGGGCGATCTGGGCGTCGGCGGCATGGGCATCCCCATCGGGAAATTGGCGCTCTATACGGCCTGCGCGGGAGTACCGCCGCAGTACTGCCTGCCGGTCACGCTGGATGTGGGCACCAATAATCAACAGCTGTTGGAAGATCCGCTGTATCTCGGGTTGCGCATGACGCGCATACGGGGGGCGGAATATCACGCATTCATCGAGGAATTCGTGTGCGCGGTGCAATCCCTGTATCCCTACTGCTGCATCCAGTGGGAGGATTTCGCCAACATCAACGCCGTACCCATCCTCGAGCGCTACAAGAGCAGGCTCTGCACTTTCAACGACGACATCCAGGGCACCGCGGCGGTGGCTTTGGCCGGGATCTTCGCTGCGCTGCGCATCACCGGGCAGCCGCTGACCGAGCAGCGCTTTCTGTTTCTCGGCGGCGGTTCCGCGGCGACCGGCATCGCAGAGCTGATCAGTCGGGCGATGGCGCTGCAGGGTATGGAGCTTGCAGCCGCGCGTCGGCGCAACATCCTGTTTGATGTCAACGGGCTGCTGGTCCGCTCGCGCACGGACCTGGCCGAATTCCAGCGGCCGTTTGTGATCGAGCACCCGCCGGTGCGGAGTTTCCTCGATGCGGTGCGCGAGCTACGGCCGACCGGCATCATCGGAGTCAGCACGGTTCCGAAACTGTTCAATCAGGCGGTGATCGAGGCCATGTCCGAGATCAATCCACGGCCGATCATCTTCCCGTTCTCCAATCCCACCTCGCGCTCCGAGTGCACGGCTGAGGAGGCGTATCGCTGGTCCGCCGGCCGCGCAATTTTTGCCAGTGGCAGTCCGTTTCCGCCGGTGGAAATCAATGGCACGACCCTCATCCCGGGGCAGGGAAATAATGTCTATATCTTTCCCGCCGTCGGCATGGCGATCTATGCCACCCAGCCGCATCGTGTCACCGACGCCATGTTCATCGAAGCCGCCAAAGCGGTCGCCGAACAGGTTACCGACGAGAGCCTTGCGAGTGGTCTGATCTTTCCGCCCCCGAGTCAGATCCTGCAGGCCTCGCTGTTTGTGGCGACCCGTGTCGCCGAGCACATCTTCGCGGAGCAGGCGGCACAGGTGCCTCGACCGCAGGAGGTGGCCGCGCACATCGAACGAGTTGCGTACCGACCCGTATACGGTTCGTTGTCCTAAAAAAAACGCCGCCGGGCCATTCGCGAGGGGGCACGAAGAGGGCATCGGCGGCGTGTATCGGACGAATGAACACCCGACGCGATGAATAATGCAGGCGCCGTGCCAGGGCCTCGAGAACTGAGCCGACAGAACTGCCGGCCGGTTGAGCGCAGACCAGTACGCCTTGGTATTCAATGGCTTGAGCCATCATCGGCGGCATGCTCAGAGATAAGCCTTGCAGCCATCCGGGCCCGTTATACGGCCACGCTCGACGCAGGACGCACTGTGCTGACTCACTGGGCACCGCTGTTGCACCGCTGGCGGGCGGACGCGTGCGGCAACGCAGACATACCCCGTGCAGTCGTCGATGAGCCACCCCCTGATGACTGGCGAGCAGCAGTTGCGCGCCCAGGGTGCGGGTTCAACTGACATGGGCGACGCGGAAGACGTCTTTGAAGGTTCTGAGCTGTACGCGGTGTCGCGCAGCGACGCGTGCCAGCACACGTAAACCGCGCGCAGTCAGAAATACTTCACTACGGCGCCGGTCCTGCACACTGCGCCGCTTGCCGACCAGGCCTGACCTGATGCTTCGTGCGATGAGCGCCGTGGTACCGTGCGGGCTTGCCTGCAGCCGCAACGCAAGTTCGCCCACGCTTGCGGGCAGTCGTCCTTCGTGGCCACGGATGTGCAACATGAGCAGATACTGTGTGGGCGTGATACCGGCCATCCGGCAGGTCTGCTCGCTGAAGCGCAGGAAGCGTGCCAGCTCGAAGCGGAAGGCCGACAAGGCCAGGTAGTCCTCCCGAGTCACTCCAATGCTCCGTTACCGCTGCCGCGCGGCCAAGTTATATCACAGCATGATATAATACGGTGTAGTTACTGGAGGCACGGATGAGCCACGCGGCGGGCTTGAGCCGAGCGGAACTGTTGTCATTACTACAGGAGCTGCTGGCCGGCGAGATCGCCGGAGCACGGGTATGCCTGCAGAGCGCGCGGGCCGCCAGCGAGCCGTACGGGACGCTCCTGTCACAGATTCATCGCGATGAGGCGCATTGGTGCGACCTGCTCACCCGTCACATCAAGCGGCTGGGCGGCGTGCCGGCGTCGGAGGCCGGTCCCTTCCTCGCCAAAGCTATGGCTATCGAGGATCTGCGGGAGCGCATGGCATTCCTCAATCGCGGCCAGGGGTGGGTGGTCCGCAAACTGCGCGAATCGCTTGCCGCGATTCAGGACGAAAGCCTGAAAGCAGACCTCAGCGAGATGTTGGAAGCACACCAGGACAACATCGATAAGGTCGCCGCGCTGAACTGACCTAGGGCGGGTGCGCGCCCAGGGCAACGAAGTATTGCTCCAATTCGCCGCGATCCGCAGCGGAGAGGGCGATCCCAAGCGGCATGCGCCGATAGCCGGCATCCGCGGAGAGGCGGAACAGGACTTCATCGAGCAGGCGTCCATGCCGGGTAGTTCCGCTCAGCAGTGCCTGCTTGAGCGCGGATTCTTCCAGGAAGGGAATTTGCGGCGCGCCTGCACTGTCGTGACAGGCGGCGCAGACACGCAGCAGTTCAGCGGGCGGCAGCCTGCTGGCAGAAGCGCCGGGCAGGGTAGCGCCTCGTGCAGGTCCGGACAGGCTCCAGTCCACTGCAGCCATGACCGGGGAGCTCAGCTGCGCCTGGCTGCGCCGGCGCAGATAGCGACAGTAGCGATCACCATCCACGGAAGTTGCGTAGGAGCTGAGGGCGGCCAGAGAGGGGTCCCGGGGGGCGATCTCATTCAGAAGTGCATCGCGCAGCCGGGATCCCGCCCCAGGTGCCGCGGTGAGGTCATAAGTTCCCGTCTCGAGGGCCAGAGTCCAGGCGTCAGTGCGCATGTCCAGGCCCGCTTCGGCCACGAGGCGCAGCGGTACGAGGGCATTCGCCGGGTCCGCAGGCCGCACGCTTTGCGCGGGGAAAGGAGTGCCGCGGGTGAGGACACCGGCCGCTCTCAGGCGCTCCTCCTTGAGTGTCGCCGCCCAGCGGTTCGCGATCTCGCTCGCGCTCGAGAGTCGCCGTAGACCCGTCTGAGCTGCGGGTCTTGCGGCAGAGGGCAGGAGGTCGGCAACGGGCCCACAGTCACCGCCCGCCGCGCCCAGGAGAGCGTACTGCAACTGCGCAAAGCGTGGTTGCTCCCGCATTTCACTCACCAGCGATTCGGCGCGCAGATCGCCCAGAAGCGCCGAGAATTCTGCGTTGGGCGGCTCCTGCTGCGCGCCGGCGTAGCGCAGGCTGCTGCTGGCGTGGAAGGTCTGTGGATCCGCCAGTCGTTGCACACTCAGCAGATGCCGGTACCGGGGGTGTGAAGCTTGCCCGGCGAGAAAGCTCTCCAGCCCTGCGCGCTCCGATGTGGACAGAGGGGTGTCATAGCGCTGGCCATATACCCCCGGCCACAGGGGCCAGCTGTCCCAGATCGGGCGCGCGGGCTGCCCATGACATGTCTGACAGGTGGCCGGGTTGGGCTCGGAAAACAACACCTCAGCCGCTGAGCCGGCGGCGGGGAAACGGATCTCGCGCAGGCGGAAGCGCTTGTCGGGCCCGAACTCAACAGCCTCGAGCACCTCGTAGCCGCGTTGAGTGGGCTGCCCATTGAAGGTCAGCACCAGCCGGGCATCCGTCCCGTAGAGAATCACACGCGGATCGCGATAGCTCGCCTGCTGCAGGCTGCGACTGGCGAACACCAGGGCGTAACGGTACCGCAGGGCGGCCGGCAGGGCCGGTAACAACTCGTCCAGCGAGTGGATGTGCCGCGATTCGATCAGTGAGCGTAGCGCAGCGAAATCGAAGTCCGCCGCCACCGCCCTGGTGGCAGCGCACACCAGCATGACTGTGCATCGCAGCGTAAAAGTCCAGAGCACGCGAGAGGGTCCCGTGGATTACTCCATCGTGATTGCAGATCAGACCAACACCCAACGACCGGGGCGCCGGATCTAACCTGAGCATCTCAGGGCCATACTGAGAGCTGAGTCCCAATTGGCACAAGATGTCAAAACAAGACGATAAAGGTGTCGAGCCGCACGCCGAAAGCTGGGCGTGTTTACCCGATCATGCGACGACTTATGGTAACAGTCGTCAACTTCTGCAGGCCGAAGCGACCGCGCGGGACAGGTCTGCCGTGCGCGTTACTCATGGCCGTGGTGACGGCGGTCGCAGCAGCCCACGCTAACTCAACGCGGCCGCTGCTGGATTCTCTGCCACAGACCTGGCGCGACGAAGGCGGAGACCTATTCGACCTGCACGGCCTCAACGGCCACGCAGTGGTCCTGACCATGGCCTACGCGTCCTGTCACCGCATCTGTCCGCTGACCATGCAGAGATTGCAGCAGCTGCAGGCGCGCTTCGACGCCCGGCAGATTCATGCGGAATTCGTGGTCGTAGGCTACGACCCGCAGAGCGACGATGCCGCTGCCTGGCGGCGCTACCGCCGGACGCGACACCTGACACGGGCAAACTGGCATTTCCTGATTGGCTCAACCCAACAGGTGTCGCGGTTTGCCCAGGTGTTGGGATTCGAGTTCTGGAAGGCGGACGAGCATGTCATGCATGACGGTCGGATCCTGTATCTCGACCCGCAGGGAGTGTTGCAGTTGGATCCGGGATCCGGCGCGCAGCAAGCATCGATAACGGAATGACTGAGTATGGAGCACGCATGTTGATGACCATGGATACACGCTGCCATTCGAAGTCGCGGCGGCGGCCCGCCTTGGCACTGCTGGTACTGTTGCAATGCGTGGTGGCGCATGCAGCGGCGCCGGATGATCGGGTCAGCGTCCTGGAGCAGAAGCTCGATCAGACCCTGGAGTTGGTTCGCGAGCTCTCAGCGCGGGTGCATGAGTTGGAGACGCAGGTGGCGAATGGTGCGCAGGCGGCAGCTGGCAACCCACAGGTCGCTGCCACGGCGCCCGGCGGCGCAAAGGCGGCGTCGGCGGCTCCGCAGTCGGATGAAAGTGCCGCTCGCATTGCCGCACTGGAGCAGGAGGTCAGCCAGATGGCCGCCGGCGCGGCGCGGTCGAGCGATGACTCGGGCCTGCCGATGCACGGTTTCGCTGACGTCGGCGTGGGCAACCACAATGCTCAGTTCCCGGAATACAAGGGCTTTGACATTGCAGAGCTCGACTTCTTTCTGACCCCGCGGCTTGGACCGCGCACCCGTGCCCTGTTCGAACTGAACTTCGAGGTGGGCGAGGATGGCACTGTCGGCGTCGACCTCGAGCGCGCGCACATCGGCTACCAGTTTGCTGATTCGGCCACCGTATGGCTGGGGCGATTCCACACGCCTTTCGGCTATTACAACACTGCCTTCCATCATGGTCAGGAGATTGCCACGTCATTGCGCCGACCGCGGTTTCTGGAGTTCGAGGATCATGGCGGGGTGATGCCGGCACATACGGTTGGTGCCTGGTTGACCGGTTACGAGCGGCTTGGAGACGACAAGATCACCTACGATCTGTTCACCGGTAATAGCCAGGCCGTCTCGAATGGCTCGATCGACATGCGTAATCCCGGTAACACCAACGGCAAACTCATCGTTGGCGGCAACGTGGGCTGGCTGCCGAGCGGCACGTTGGATGGCCTGAAGCTTGGCGTCAGCACCTTCAGCACGCGAATCGAGATCCAGGACGTCGCGCCTGAGGTGTTTACGCGCGTGACGAACTACGGGGTGTACGGCGTTTACGATACTGACATGTTCGAAGTGCTCACGGAGCTCTATCTCTTCCACGATGTGGACTTGAGCGGCCACACCGGCACGCACCGCAGCGATGCCGGGTTTGCGCAGCTCGGTTACCGCGCGGGGCGCTTTATACCTTACATACGCTATGAGCGAGCCGCACTGCAGCAGTCCGACCCGTACTTTGCGGCGCAACACTTCGGGCAGTCGTACTACCGGGAAGCACTGGGGCTGCGTTTCGATATCGACGTGAAATCCGCCCTGAAGGTGGAGTTCGCGAATACGCAGCTTACGGATCGGCGTCCCACCGACTTTGGTGAGGCGCTCATCCAGTATGCCATTCGCTTCTAGGGGGCCATCATGCTCAAACAGACAAGATGGCTGTTGCTGCTGCTCGCTCTGGATATCGCCCGGGCTGCAGATCTGTACGTCATCTGCAACTCCGGCGTGACTCTTACGCCGGCCGACCTGCGCGATGTTTTCATGGGCGACAAGCAGTTTGCCGGCGCGGTGAAGTTGCTGCCCGCGGACAACGCGACCGCGCAGGGCGCATTCCTCAGCAAGGTGCTGAAGATGGACGCCTCCAAGTACTCGGTCGCCTGGACCAAGAAGTCCTTCCGGGAAGGCGCGAATCCGCCGCCCGTCAAGGGCAGCGATGCTGAGGCGCTCGAGTATGTGAAGCGCACGCCGGGCGCCTGCAGCTACGTAGGCACGCAGCCGGCCGCCGGTGTAGTGACGGTCGCCTCCTATTAGCGAACCACCACGGACAGAACATGAAACGTTGGACAGACAGGCTGGTCGCCGTGCAGTTCCTGATGGTGGTTCTGCCGGTCACATCGGTGCTCATCGGACTGACGATTGCCGATGCGCGTAGAGCGGCCGCCCTGGCAAGCTCGAGCCCATTGGAGACGCTCGCACACGAGGTGCGGGCCGATTACAAAACTTTTCAGAACGGCGTGTCGGACGCGGTCGACAGTGGGGCGCTCGGCAGCCAGGCCGCCGATGCGCTCGCCCAGGCCGCCAAGCGCAGTCGTGATCTGCGCACTTCCAGTGCGGGCTCCCGCTTTCAAGACACCGTACAGGTGCTCGCGGACCTGGCGGGAGCCGCGACCCGCGGCAGCGCGCTGGACAATCTGTTGCCCCTGCGGGACAAGATCCGGCTCGCCGACAAGCTGACTCAGGAACTGGAAGGCACGCTGACGACTGAGAACCAGGAGGTCCTCACCGGCGCGCTGCGATCGGCAGCACTGGAGAAAGTACTGGTGCCGGTTGCCATCTCTTTCAGCGTAGGCCTCACGGCAGTGCTGGTGCTGCGGATGCAGCGGCGCATGCGCGCGCGACTGGCGGCTGAAGAACAGGTCGCCGCCGTCAATCTGCGAATCAAGAACGCACTCGACAATTGCAGTATCGGAATCATGGTGACCGATTCCGAACACCGTATCGTGTATGCGAACTCCTCCGTCATCGAGCGGCTGCAGCGCTCGCTCGAGCAGTCCACGGCCGCACCTCGGGCGCTGCCGGCCAGCGGGTTGATCGGCACGTCGCTGGATGCGTTCCCGGGGGCACAAGGCGAAGGCCGGCGCCGGCGTGTTGCCTTAGACGACCACAGGTTCTGTGTCACCGAGGATCGGGTGGCCGATGCGGCCGGGCGTACGGTCGGCTACGTGCTCGAATGGGAAGATCGCACGGAAGAAGAAGCGCTCGAAGAGCAGGTCGCCCGCATCGTCGAGGCGGCCAGCAACGGAGACTTCCAGCAGCGCATCTCGATGGATGTCACCCGGCAGGCGAGCGGTGAGCACGAATTCATCACGCGGCTGGTCACGAGTATCAATCGTCTGCTGGAAACCAGCAGCACCGGACTCACAGATGTCGCTCGTGTGCTGCAGGCTCTCGCCCAAGGCAATCTCACCGAACGCATCAGCGGTGAGTACTTCGGCACCCTTGCCTCGCTGAAGGACAATTCCAATCTCACCGTCACACGCCTGCACGAGATGGTTGGCGAGATCAAGCAGACGGCGGCGACCATCGAGGCGGCCGTGACTGAGTTGTCCACCGGCAGCGCCGAGCTGAGCCTGCATGCCGAACGCCAGGCGACGCGACTGAGCGAAGCCAGTGGGGCGATGCGCGAGATCTCGCGTACGGTGCGTGAGAACGCCGACGATGCTCAGGAATCCGCGCGCTTCGTCGCCGAGGCGGCCAGTGTGGCGAGCCGTGGCGGCACGGTCATGACACAGGCCGTCAGTACGATGGGTGAGATCTCCGAAGCGTCGAAGAAGATCGCGCAGATCATCGGGGTGGTGGACGAGATTGCCTTTCAGACCAATCTGCTCGCCCTCAACGCCGCCGTCGAGGCCGCGCGAGCAGGCGAGCAGGGCCGCGGGTTCGCCGTGGTGGCCTCCGAGGTGCGCAACCTGGCCGGTCGTACGGCAGCTTCGGCACGCGAGATCAAGATGTTGATCAGTCAGTCAGCCGGACGCGTAGCCAACGGCCTGACACTCGTAGGTTCTGCCGGCGAGACCATGAACGAGGTGGTCGCAGCCGTGCAGCAGGCGACTCACCTCATCGGCAGGATCTCCTCGGCATGTCGCACCCAAAGCACCGACATCAATAATGTCGGCCGTGCGATCACCGAGGTTGACGAGGCCACGCGCCGCAATACCCAACTTGTGGAAGCTTCCGCGTTCTCGGCCAATTGCCTGAGTGAGCAGGCGGCCTCACTGGTCCGAACCGTGGGAGTGTTCAAGCTTGCCTCAGGCGAGCAAGCGCCCGAGGCGTCCGCGCCTGTGCCGGCTGTCCGAGCACGAGTGGGTAGCCGGGGTCGTGCCGTGTGAAACGCTCAACCGATAGCCTGATTGCACTGCAGTTTCTGGCGGTGGTCGTGCCCATCGCTTTCGTTTTGCTGGCACAGATGATGGCGGATGTTCGTCGGGCCGGTGCGCTGGCCCAATCGCGCCCGTTGCGCACCCTGGCGAATGACATCCGCGCCAGTTATCGCACCTTCACCAACGGCGCTGCGGATGCGGTCGACACCGGCACTCTCGGCCATCAGTCTGCCGAAGCGCTGCAGACGTGCGCTCGATTGCTCCAGGATCTCGCCACGCGGGGCGAGGCCGTAGCGCTCGCCGACGCGCCCCGGCAGGCCGGTGAGCTGGCCGCCCAGGTGCACAGCGGTGACACTTTGAGTAAGTTGATGCTGCTGCGTGGGCGGATCGCGGATCTGGACCGGCAAACGCGTCAGATCGATGAATTCTTTGAGCATCGTGATGCCGCGGTGGCGCGCGACGCGGCTGAATCCGCCATCCGCCAGAAGCACCAGGTCATCTTCGCGCTGCTTATCAGCCTGCTGCTGACCGTCGCCTTCGTACTCGCTGCCCGTATCCGTCTGCGACGCCAGCTCGATGCGGAGGCTGACATCGAACGTGCGCGCAGGGCCGAACTCGAGAGGCTCTCGATCCGCTTCGGCATGGCCACCCGCGCCGCCCGCGCCGGGGTCTACGAGATCCAGCAGCAAAGCAAGAGCGTCTGGTGGAGCGACATGATGAATGAGCTGTACGGGCAGTCAGCCGAGAGCTTCCGCCCGACGCTGGCCAGCTGGCTCGAGCTGATCCATCCGCAAGATCGGGCGGCGGCGGAGGAGGGGATCAACCTTGCGCTGCGCGAACGCAAAGCCCTGCGGACTCAGTACCGCATTTTGCGACCTGATGGAACCGTCGGGCACGTCGAGTCGCTGGCCGCGGTGACCACCGATTCCGCTGATTCACAGCCTCGCCTGGTGGGCATCGACCTGGACATCGCGGAGCGGGTGGCAGCCCAGGAGCGCGAGCAGATCCTGCAACAGCGAGTCCGCGAGGCTTCGCGGCACGCCGGCATGGCGGAGGTTGCGACCAGCGTGCTGCATAACGTCGGCAATGTGCTGAACAGCGTCAACGTCTCTGCAGACATTGTCGTCGGCAATCTCCGCAGCAGCCGCCTCGCCGGGCTGCAGCGGGTGGTTGCTCTCATGCAGGAGCATCCGGATGATCTGGGTCGCTTCATTGACGGCGACCCGCGCGGTCGCCATCTGCCGCTCTATCTGGCAGAGCTGTCCAAGCAACTCACGAATGACCAGCAGAAGACGCTCAACGAGATCGAGTCGCTGAAGAAGAACATCGCCCACATCAAGGAGATCGTCGCGATGCAACAGCGTTACGCGAAGATCGGTGTAGGGGGTGTCACCGAGACTCTCGACGTCACCCACCTGGTGGACGAGAGTCTGCGTATCAATCTCAGTGCTTTCGAAAGCCGCGCCATCACAGTGGTGCGCGAGTTCGAAGACGTGCCGCTGATCACCGTTGACAAGCACAAGGTACTGCAGATCCTCGTCAACCTGGTCCGCAATGCCAAGGACGCCTGCGAGGCTGCCGGTGATGTCATGAAACGCGTCACCGTGCGTGTCGCGCAATGCGCGCGCGGCGTCGAGGTCGCGGTGACCGACACCGGAGTCGGGATACCGCATGAGAACATGATCCGCATCTTCAATCACGGATTCACCACCAAGAAGAGCGGACACGGGTTCGGTCTGCACAGTGGCGCGCTGGCTGCCCGGGAGTTGGGCGGAGCGCTGCGCGCACAGAGCGGCGGACCCGGCGCAGGAGCCACGTTTGTGTTGGAGTTACCCGTTACACCACCCTAGAAATCCCTATGCCTAAGCACGACCTCTTAATCAGCCATCGGATCCTCGTCATCGACGATAACGAGGCGATACACACTGACTTTCGCAAGATCTTCGCAGGCGAAGGTGCGGAGCAGGACCAGCTGCTGGCCGCGGAGCGCGCGCTGTTCGGGGAGGAGCCCCCCCCGCGCCAGACCGCGCGACCCCCGTTCCAGATCGATTCGGCGCTGCAGGGGCAGGAGGGCGTAGCGCGTATCGGCAAGGCACTGGAGGAGGGCAGGCCCTATGCGCTGGCGTTCGTCGATATGCGCATGCCGCCAGGATGGGATGGGCTGGAGACGATCGAGCGCTTGTGGGCGATCGATCCGAACGTTCAGGTGGTGATCTGCTCGGCACACTCCGACTATGACTGGCTCGAGGTCATCAGGCGGCTCGATTACTCGGACAAGCTATTGGTGATCAAGAAACCGTTCGAGGCCATCGAGGTGCTGCAGTCAGCCCATGCGCTCACCCGGAAGTGGGACAACGAGTCGTTTGTGCGTGGCCAGATCGAGACACTCGAGGATGTGGTGGAAGCAAGAACGCAAGGTCTCGAAGCTGCCAACAAGCAGCTGCGCCACCTGGCGAGCCACGACGCGCTGACCGGCTTGCCGAACCGGATCCTGCTGGATGACCGGCTGGCGCAGGCGCTGGCGCATGCGGAGCGCGACGGACGGTCCTTTGCGTTGGCCGTGTTCGACCTGGATCGCTTCAAAGTCGTCAACGACTCCCTCGGCCATCATGCCGGCGATGAGCTCTTGAAGGAGGTAGCGCGGCGCATCGGCAGCGTGGCACGAAGCACCGATACGGTGGCACGCATGGGTGGCGATGAGTTCGTCGTGTTGATGGACCGGATCGCCCAGCGCGCTGATGCCGAGCACGTGGCACAACGTGCAGTGGAGGCATTGCAGTCACCCATCAGCCTCGGCGGGGTCGATGTGCGAACTTCAGCGAGTATCGGCATCGCGGTCTATCCGCAGGATGGCAAGAGTGTCGAGGCGCTGATGGCCAATGCCGACGCGGCGATGTACTGTGCCAAGCAGCGCGGCCGAAATAACATTCAATGTTTCGCACCCGGCATGAACGCAGTGACCCAGGAGCGCGTCAAGCTGGAGTGCGATCTGCACGCAGCCCTGGGATTGCAGCAGTTCGAGCTGCACTACCAGCCCAAGGTCGACACGAGTACGGGTGCCATCCGCGGCGCCGAGGCGCTGGTGCGGTGGCGCCATCCGGAACGCGGCCTGCTGTTTCCGATCGACTTCATCCCCATGGCCGAAGAGTGCGGGCTCATCGAGTCTATCGGCGCGTGGGTCATCTTCGAGGCGTGTCGGGCAGCGCGCAGCTGGCAGGTGGACGGCGCGCCGCCCACACGGGTGGCAGTTAATCTGTCCGCCCTGCAGTTCCGCCATGGCAATCTGCCCCGCATGATCAGCGAGGCATTACAGGAGGCCGGCCTGGACCCACGCTGTCTGGAGGTGGAGATTACCGAGACCGCGCTGATGAGCGATCCCGAGGAATCCGTCGGCATACTGGAGCAGCTGAGTCGCATGGGCGTGATCGTATCCGTGGATGATTTCGGTACCGGCTACTCGAGCATGAGCTACCTGCGCCGTTTCCCGATCGACAAGCTGAAGATCGACCGGGGGTTCATCAGCGAGATGATGTCCCGCCCCGACGATGTCTCCATCGTTAGGGCGATCATCTCGCTGGCACACAGCCTGCACCTCAAGGTCGTAGCTGAAGGCGTGGAGACCACCGAGCAGCGCGAGTTGCTGAGGAACCTGGGCTGCGATCAGTACCAGGGCTACTGCTATAGTCCGGCGGTGCCCAGCGCCGAGTTCGCCGCTCTGCTGCAGAAATTCCAGGACGGCGGGCAGGCAGCGACCGGCGAGGATTTCGCATCGCGAACGTACAGCAAGCTTGCGGTCTTTCGCCCGAAATAAGCCGTAGGGCGAGGCTCAGGCAACAGTCGACGTCGCGCCAACGCGCCGCCCTGGAGCGGACATGCGCTGGATCGGATTAAAAACTCTACTGCTGCGCGAGTGCGCGGTGATTGTGCGTTTCTGGGGCGTCACCCTGGCACCGCCTGCCGTCTCGACCGTGCTGTATTTCATCGTCTTCGGGGAAATCATCGGCAAGCGCATCGGCTCGATCGATGGCATCGATTACATCCAGTTCATGGCACCCGGCATCATCGTGCTGTGGGTCATCCCTTATTCCTTTGGCCATACCGCGGGCGGGTTTCTGGGAGCCAAATTCTTCAGGTACATCGAGGAACTGCTGGTCTCACCCCAGCCGCACTGGGTGATCATGGCAGGTTACGTGATGGGTGGGCTGGCGCGTGGAATTCTGGTAGGGATGACTGCGGCCGTCATCACACTGTGCTTTACCCCGGTACCTGTTCATTCAGTCCTGCTGGGGTTGACGGCAATCGCACTGGCCGCCGCGGTGGCCGCGTTGGCGGGCTTCATTACCGGTCTGTTTGCAAAGAGCTTCGAGCAAGTGTTCATGATTCAGGGCCTGATCCTCACGCCACTCATGTACCTGGGAGGTGTATTCAGTTCCCTCTCGACACTCCCTGTTTGGGCACAAACCCTGTCGCGCGCAAATCCGATGTTCTACATGGTGAATGCCTTTCGGTATGGCCTTCTCGGTGAGTCAGATGTAGCCATCGGGGTATCGATTTCGCTGATGTTCGCAGCGGGTGTCGTGCTGTTGCTGATCGCCTGGGTTCTCCTGGTTCACGGAGTGGGTATCCGCGAATAGCTCCTCATAGCCGGTGTTTCCGCAGTGCCGCACACGGATCTGGACGGGAGGCCTGCTCAGTAATCAGCACCGCATCGAAGCGTGAGTGTGCGTGTGAGGCGTCGCCACGCTCGAGAAATCCAACTGTAAACACGTGTGTAAGCAACGACGGCTCCAACCAGGCGGGCACACCGATGTCACGACGCACATGCCCATCGCCGGCGAGCAGGACGAATCCATGTGCTGAATGCATGCGGAGGATCGACGCCATCAGGGCATCCCGCGCCAACTGCGCGCTTGCCATGCCAGGCAACAATTGCTTGGGCAGGGTATGGCAGTGGCCTATGTCGATCTCCTTCTCCTGAGCCGCAAGCCGGGACGCTGGCTCATGGTCGAGGCCCAGCAGATGAACCCTGTCAGCATCGAACACCGCGGCATAGCCATGCGCAACGATCTTTTCGGCATCGGTGCGGGATAGATTCGCTGCGAGCAATGGCAGCTGATATTGCAGCGCCAGCGCGACGTAAGGACGGTAATAGTCCCAGTTCCACCCGGTCCGCGCGTTGCCCTGCGCGGGCGCAGCCTTCTCTATAAGGTAGTTCGCATCGAGCGGACGTTCTTGGCGTGCCGCCTCAATGTCGGCCTGATGTTCGCGGTCGAACTGCTCCATCGCGATAGCCGGGCGCCAGCCCGCAGTGAGCGCTCGCGTCAAGATCTCGAGCCGCAGTTGCTGCTGAACAGGATTGTCGTGAACCTCTCCCAGCAACACGATCGCATCGCCATGAAGGCGGTTTTCCCAAGGATAGGTTGCGGCCGCGCCCGCCGCCCCGCTCCACAGAGCGAGCACCGCCAAGGTGGAGCATAATCTGACCGCGTGTTTTAGCCGGGACAACAGATGCTCTGGTGCGAAAAAGGCGGCGTTGGTACGCGGGCTATCCTTCTCCTGCATGGTTTGGGTGCCACAGCTGCTGTCTGGTGTGGCGTACAGCGCGTGCTCCAGGAGCGACGTATCGGTAGATGGATAGCGCCTGATCTCGGCGGGCACGGCCGCTCCGATCGGCTGTCTGACTACAGCGTCGCTGGACTCGCCGCGCAACTTGCGGGGCTTGTCCGAGAGGAGCCGGAGCTGTTCGTCATTGGACATTCCCTCGGAGCATACCTCGGGCTCGCGCTCGCGAGTGGCACTCTAGACTTGCAGGTACGCGCGGTAATGGGGCTCGGCCCCAAAGTCTCATGGCCACCGGCGGACGTCCAATTCGCGCAGCAGCTCGCGACGCGACCCGTTCGCTGGTATGCGAGCAGTGAAGAAGCCCATAAGTACTATCGGCGCGTCTCCGGTCTCGATGCTCGAATTGCGCCGGGTGATGGGTGGCTCCGTCACGGTATCGCTCGCGAGGCAGAGGGTTGGAGACTTTCGCAGGATCCTCGTACGTTCGCAGTGGCGGGAGCTCCGTTCAACACGCTCATCGCGGGTGCTCACGGGCAACTCCTGCTTGCGCGAGGCGAGCACGATGCGATGGTCAGCAGCCCGGAATTGCGTGCGTTCTGCGAGCGGGTGCACGAAGTGCCGGGCGCAGGTCACAATGCTCACGTTGAGAAGCCTGCTGCAATCGTCGAGCTCTTCGAGAAGCTCATATGAGATCGTCGCAAGTCGTGCGCGGAAGAGGCCGCAAATGACATAACAGTGCCCCGCTCTGAGCTTCTCGACAGAACGAGACGCCCGTCACGCTTTGCCCGCAGCGGCAAGAGGAGCATCCCGCTCCAGAACAAATGGTCCTGCAGCGGACTTGGCGGGAAGAATGAGTGCCAAAGCGCGCAGCTTTGCCTTTATCAAGACAGGGGAATTCTCACACACGAACTCGCAGCTGCTCGCGCAGCTGCAGGCGCGTTTCCCCGATCTCAGGGCGGACGTCATCGACCTCAACGATCTAAAGGTCGTCCGTACGCTGGATATGCTGCCGCTGCTGAGTTCCGTTGCTCGCGAGTTCGGACTCGGTGCCTGCCTGAGCGAGCCGCGAATCCGGCGCCACCTGGTGAGGACCCCGTATTTCTACAGGCGGGCTCGGGCTGCCCTATTGTCCCGCCTGAAGGCTAGTCAGCACGTCTTCACATTTCAGACGCAGTCGCTGTTCGACGCGAGCTTTCCAGGCACGCCGCATTTCATCTATACCGATCACACCCATCTGGAGAACCTGAGGTATCCGGCCAACACTGCGGCACTTCCCATATCGCGTCGTTGGGCACAGTTGGAGCGCAGCGCTTACCACAATGCAAACATGGTTTTCACCATGAGTGCCAACATTGCGCGCTCGGTGGTCAAGGACTACGGCTGCGCCCCCGATCGGGTCGCCTGCGTGTTTGCCGGCAGTAATGTCAGCCCAACTGCAGCCGAAGAAGTCGATGCGCGCCGCTTTGCCGGGAGGCACATTCTCTTTGTCGGTGTCGATTGGGAGCGCAAAGGCGGCCCGGTACTGCTCGATGCTTTCAGGAAGCTCCGCAAGACGTTGCCGGATGTGCGGCTTACGGTGGTAGGGTGCTCCCCAGAGATCCGCGAGCGAGGCGTGCGCGTCGTCGGCAGGGTACCGCTCGGGGAAGTGGCACGGTACTACCGGAGCGCCTCCGTGTTCTGCCTGCCCACGCTCAACGAGCCGTTCGGCCTGGTATTCCTGGAAGCGTTTTCATACGGTCTGCCGGTGGTCGCTACCCGTATCGGCGCGATTCCGGAAATCGTTGCCCACGGGCAGTCCGGCTATCTGGTTAGCCCCCGTAAGAGCCACGAGCTCGCACATGCGCTGCAGTTGTTGTTGAGCGATCCGGCACGCTGCGAGCTCTTCGGCGCCCGCGGACGCAAGTCCTTGGAACACAGATACTCGTGGAAGGAGACCGGCATCAAGGTCGGGGCATACATCGAGCGAAGCACACGATTGAACCCGAGTCGCACCATCCAGGCGCATCCTGCCGGAGTCGTCCGCGTAACCGCTCGCCCGGCCGAGTGCGCATAGGGCGCCTCGGCCGCAACGTTCGCATGCGAGCTGCGACGACATCATCGTGAACACATCCAGCGAAGGACGAACGATCGTTATCGGGGTGGATTCGCTGGACCTGGATCTGGTCGAGCACTGGGCGGCCGCAGGCTTAATGCCGTTTTTCGCATCGCAACTGCGTGACTGCACCCTCGTGCGACTCTCGACGCCGACAGCCGTGCTGCAGGGCGCCCTGTGGCCCGATCTGGTCAGCGGGCGCTCGCCCGGACATCACGGCACGTATTTTCTCACCCAGCTCGCCAGCGGTACGTATCACCTCGACCCTATCGAAGCCGATCGTTTCGAAGCGATGCCGTACTACGGCGTTCTCGATGCGCACGGGGTACGCTGCGCCGTCATCGATTTTCCGCATGTCACGCCGATCCGCGGCTTCAGAGGCCTGCATGTGGTCGACTGGCTCAGCGAGTTTCAGACCTCAGGATTCACGGTGCAGCCCGCGGCACAACGGCAGGAGTTCGTAGCGCAATTCGGTGCGCTCCGGCACACCGGCGGCTTCGGTGCGACCGTGAACAGCCTGGATGGCCATCGCGAACTGCGCCGGAAGCTCGAAAGAACCGTGCAGATGAAATCTGCGCTGGCAACGCAGTTGCTGGGGCGCACCGACCTGGACCACATATGCATCGTCTACGGTGAGGCGCACAAGGCAGGGCACCACTTCTGGAAGTACATGGATCCAGGTCATCCGGACCACATTGCTGCCGAGCCCTCTCTGCGGGATGGAATACGCGATGTCTATCAACTCATCGACAGCTACCTCGGCGCGCTCGCGCAACAGGTGACAGCGCGCGACAACCTCGTGCTGTTCAGCGAACACGGCATGCAAGCCAATTACCGAGGCGATCAATTCGTTTTGCCGATATTGGAGCGGCTCGGGCTATGGGCACCGGTATCTGCCGCGCAGATCGATGGTGCCCCCGTGAGGACCTGGAGAGGCGGCTTGCGTGCAGGCCGACTTCGCACGGCGCTCCACAGAGTGCTGAAGAGAGCGGCGCCGCAGGCCGCGGTACGGAGCCTGCGCAATCGGTTCGGCGCAGCCTCGGAGCGCGATTGGGGCAGGAACCGCGTGTTCCAGCTGCCGACGGATCGAAACAGCTTCCTGCGAGTGAATCTGCGCGGTCGTGAGCCGGCGGGCACCGTCACACCCGGCGAGGAATCTGAAGCTTTGTTGCTCCATCTCGAGCGCGAGTTCGGAGCGTTGATCAACGTGGACACTGGCCGCCCGGCAGTGCAGGGGATCTTCAGGATTCAGGAGCTGTGCCCCGGTCCGCGTGCGCATGAGCTGCCGGATCTGGGGATACTGTGGAACTGCGAGGCGCCTATCGCCACCGTGGAGTCTCCCCGGCTGGGTCGCATCCATCTTCCGGTACAGGAAGAGCGAACCGGCAATCACCGCGCCGGAGGCTTCATGCTCGCACGCGGACCTCGAATAAGGCGGGAGGTCAGGCGCATGAACGGACAGCTGTTACAGCTGCCGGCGACGCTGTTGGCGCTGCACGATGTTCCACGCCCTGATCTTTATGAAATGGCGGCGCTGGAGGGATTGTTGCTCGAGCCTGCCGCTGCGGTTCCGGCCTGACGGGTTTCACTCGCCAGCCTGTGCCGGTAGCGAACTGAAGCCACGGAAACGGGCACGGCCACCCCGCACGGGCCTGCCGGTCAACTGCATCTCGGGAAAGCGCCGGATGAGTCCGGGTATCGCTATCTGTGCCTCAAGTCGGGCTATCGACATGCCCGCACAGGCATGACCGCCGGCCGCGAACGCGAGGTGACGATTCGGCCGTCGCCCGGGATCGAAGACATCCGGCTGTGGGAATTCGTCACCGTCCCGATTCGCTGCCCCGATGCACAACGTCAGATAGGTACCCGGCTCAAATGTGACACCGCGAAGGGATACTCGCTCCACAACCAGCCGATTGCCCAGCTGGTTGGGACTTTCATACCGCAGGCACTCCTCAATCGTGCTGGGAATCAGCTCTGGCGTGGAGCGGCATCGCTGCAGGGAGTCCGGATGGCTCAACAGAAGGCTGAGCCCATTGCCGATGAGGTTCGTGGTCGTCTCGTGCCCGGCATTCAGCAGGAACACACAGTTGTGCAGTAGCTCCGTCGTGGAAAGATCCTTTTCGCGCAGCAGGCGGGTCAGCAGATCGTTCTCCAATGGATGACGCCGCCGCTCATCGAGCAGAAGGCGCAGGTAGTCCATGAATTCGCGGACCGCCCGGTCGCCCGAGGCACGCTGAGCATCGCTCACGGTGGGCTCCAGGGCACCCAGAATCGCCAGAGACCAGCTGCGCAATGGACCACGAGCCTCACGAGGGATTTTAAGGAGATTGCCGATGACCTCGACCGGGATGGCCGCCGCGAAATCCTCGATGAGGTCGAATCGGCCTTGCTGCTCGAGTCCGTCCAGCAGGCCCTCGACCAGGGCAACAATCTGCGGTTGCATTGCCTGTAGCACGGTGGGCGTGAGCGCCCCGACGATATGGCGTCTGACTCTCGTGTGGTAGGGCGCGTCATTGAACACGAGACTCGTGGTGTGGTGCTCGTACAAGGCGGAATCGACGCCGAATTTCGCACCGAATACGGCACGCTTGTCCGAGCTGAAACGAGTTCGGTCGCGATAAATCTGATCAAGATCGGCGTAACGCGTCAGAAAATACGTGCCATCCGGACAGCGATGCACTGGACGGAATTCGCGCAGCGCGGCATAAGTCGGATAGGGGTTCTCGTAGAATGCCGGATCCAGCCTGTTCGGATCGAATGCCGCCGCATCCGCAGCGCGAGCTGCTTGCGCCGATGAGGTGTTGTTTTCGTCATTGGACATTCCCTCGGGAGCATACCTCGGGCTCGCGCTCGCGAGTGAGCGGTCCGTCGTTTGATGTCCGTGAGGTAGCGCGTCCATCGATCTCAGCAAGCTGCCCGTCCGGGGCGAATGGGCTCTGACACGGTTGCCGGTACGGCATTTTGATTATAAATTCGTGATCAAAGATCAGGGAGTTCGCATGCGGGTGCACGCCAGACTGGCTCTCGCGCCCATCGCCCGGCAGACCGTGCAGGAGAGGGTGTACCCGGTGCTGCGCGCTCTGATGGATGCCCGTTTCGCCATCGAGAGGCTGGCCGTGGCACGCGCGGCGTCCTACATGGACACGCCGACACTCAAGCGCTTGCGGGCGTTGATCGCGGCCCAGAGTCGCACGGATGCGCAGCACATCTCGGAAGCCAGCTCGGAGCGCAATCGGGAATTTCATTTCACGATCTCGCGCGCTCCGGTCCGGGCTGTTCAGGGGAGATGATTCTTTCTGGAAGGCAGAGGAAGGTGAAAAGTGAGCGACAGCCGACTCCCGCCGCCGCTGCAGCAGCCGCATGAAGAACCGGGGTTCGAGCTCTATGACCTCCGGGTGGAAGTAGTCGGGCCTGCGGACCGGCCTTTCTACTGTGGCGCGCGGCCCGGAGACCACTTCGAGCTGCACGGAGAGATGCTACACCTGCCTCCCGGGCAGGGATTCTCCATCTACTCCCTGGCCGCCCTGCTGCCATTGCTGCCGGCTAAACAGCGCATGACCGATCCGCATGACTGGATGTCTTCGGACGCCGAGATCGCCTGTCCGGATCCGAATTGTCCCAGCCGCTTCCGCATCACGCGCACCGGCAGAAGACACTTCCGGCGGGCCGACACCACGGCGACGCCCTTGCCGCCCGCGCCGCCATGATCTCGCGCCATGCATGTGCGGACGGCTATTCGTTCTCGCGCCTCATCAAGGGGGGGTGGCATCTCGCCGGCGACCACGGCGCCGTCAATCTGCAGCAAGCGATCGAGGACATGCGGCTTTTCGTGGAGGTCGGTATCACCACCTTCGATTGCGCCGATATCTATGCGGGTGTCGAAAGTCTCATCGGGGCGTTTCGTCGCGCACACCCGCAAACCGCGCGCCACGTGCAGGTGCATACCAAGTTCGTTCCCGATCTGTCCGAGCTGCAGCGCATCGACCCCCGCTATGTGGAGCGCATCATCGACCGCTCGCTAGCCCGTCTCGGCGTCGAGCAGCTCGATCTGGTGCAGTTTCACTGGTGGGACTTCGCGATTCCGCGCTACGTCGAAACCGCGTACGCTCTGGAGCGGCTGCGCAAGGCCGGAAAGATCGGACGCATCGGCGTCACCAATTTCGACGTGCCGCATCTGCAGGAACTGCTGGATGCTGGGATACCAGTGGTTCTGCACCAGCTGCAGTATTCGCTGCTGGATAACCGGCCTGAGCGCGGGATGGCAGCGCTGTGCCGGGCGCGGGGTATCGGGCTTTTGTGTTATGGCACCGTTTGTGGCGGTTTTTTGTCCGAGCGCTGGTTGCACCGGCCCGAGCCCGGTACCGCGTTGGCGAACCGCTCGCTGGTCAAATACAAGCTCATCATCGATGACTTCGGCGGCTGGCAGATGTTCCAGCAGCTGCTGCAGATGCTGCAGACCGTTGCCGCACGTCATCACTCCGACATCGCCTCCATAGCAACACGCGCCATACTCGACCGGCCACAGGTTGCGGCAGCGATCGTTGGGGCGACCAGCGCTGTCCACCTGCCGGCTCACAGCGCGATCGATGCGCTGCGCCTGAGCCCGGAGGACGTGGCGGCCATCGAATCGGTGACCGCCCGGCGATGCGGACCTGCGGGTGATGTGTATGCTCTCGAGCGCGATCGCACCGGTCCGCACGGCAGGATCATGAAATACGAACTCAACACAGGGGAGCGCGATGAACAAGCAGAATGAAACAGATTGTGGCGGAGCGCGCCCGCGCCGTCGGAGCCGCCCAGGGATCGCGTGCAGGACATTCAGCGGCGCGGCACTCGTCGTGGCGTTGCTCTCGGGCCCCACGCTCGTGCTGAGGCCCGCCTCTGCGGCGGACGAGAATGCAACCACGGGAACCGCTACGAATTCCCTGCAGGAAGTGGTGGTGACGGCTGAAAAGCGTGAAGCGACGGTGCAGAACACCCCGATCAGCATCACCGCGATCACGGGTGCGGAGCTGCAGGCGCAGGGACTGTCCAACATGGTCTCGGTCGCGCAGCAGGTTCCAGGTGTGTCGTTCAAAACCTCCGGCCCCGGGCAGACCGAGTTCGAGATGCGCGGTCTGACATCAACGGGTGGTGAGTCGCCGACCGTAGGGTTCTATCTGGATGAGACCTCGCTGACTCCGCCCGCCATGGCACAGAACGGCAAGGTGGTGATCGATCCCAATCTGTTCGATCTCAACCGAATCGAAGTGCTGCGCGGCCCGCAGGGGACGCTCTACGGTGCCGGCTCCATGGGCGGCACCATCAAGCTGATCACCAACGCGCCGGATCCGAAGCGGTTCGGTGCCAGCGTCGAGCTGGTCGGCTCGGGCACCGACGGTGGCGGTTTCAATCACACCGAGAACGGTATGCTGAATTTGCCGCTCGTGGAGGATGTGGCGGCGCTGCGGCTGGTCGCGACGGACAAGCGCATTACAGGCTGGATCGATCGGGATGTGATCTTTCCCTTTCCGCCCGAGGTCAATAACAGCACGCAGCGGGGCAATGTAGCGGCTGCCCCGGTCGTGCAGCGCTTTAGTGAGTCGAATACCGAAGAGCTCCAGGGCGGGCGAGCCAGCCTGCTGGTGCAGCCGTTCGATCGGCTGAGCGTTACGGCCGGCTTTCTCTACCAGCGAATCACCCAGGATGGCCCGAATACGATCGACGTGCCGCCAGGCAATGAGGTGCACTACCAGCCGTTCGACGTCGCCGAGCCATTCAAGGACACCTTCAATCTCGGCGATCTGACCGTGAAGTACGATTTCGATTCCTTCCAGATCGTCTCGGCGACCTCCAGCTGGAGCCGCCAGGAGAACCAGACGCAGGACATCTCGGAGGCGATGCAGGACTACATCGGGGGCTTCCTTGGCCCTCCCGCTGATCTCTCCTTCTACACCGCCGCCGGCGGTCTTGGACCTGGCTCGATCTCCGAGGACGACTACACACGGCAGGTGAGCGAGGAGCTGCGCATCGCATCCACCGGCAAGGGCCCGTTCCAATGGCTGGCTGGTGGTTACTACAGCAGCTTCCATGCGACCTCGCATGTGTACTCCTACTATGACGGATTCGTGCCGCTGTTTGGCTCGAACAACCTTGCAGACAACCATCGTCTGCTGAATATCGATCAGTATGCGTTGTTCGGCGAGGCTTCCTACCTCCTGCCGGCGAATCTGAAGGCCACGGCCGGAGCCCGCTACTTCCTGTATCACAGTAACTCCGCCACATCCGTCAGCGGCATCTCCGCTAACGGCACCAGCGCGACGCTGTACGGGAGCGCACAGAACTCCGGCGCCACGCCGAAGGTGAGTCTTGCGTATCTGCCGAACGACGGCACCAATATCTATGCGACTGCCGCGAAGGGTTTCCGTCCGGGCGGCCCCAACTCGCCGATTCCGCCGCCATGCGCGCCGGCACCTGCGCAGTTCGGCCCCGACAGCGTCTGGAGCTATGAGCTGGGTGAGAAGCTGAAGATGCTTGACTCGCGCGTGTCGCTGAACAGCGATGTGTATTACGAGGACTGGTCCAACCTGCAGCAGCAGGTGGCGCCCGGCTGTGGTTACAAGTTCACCACCAACGCCGGCAAGGCCAAAGTGTATGGCGCGGAAGTGGAGGCCGCGATCGTGATCGTGCCGGGCCTGCTGTTCACCCAGAACTTCGGCTATACGCATGCCACGAACTCGACCACCTTGAAGGAAGCCGGTGTAGTGTCGGGCGACCGGTTGCTGGATGTCCCGGAAGTCACCGCCAATACTTCGCTCACGTACCGGCAGCCTCTCCTCAGCAACCTCAATCTCATGATGAGAATCAATAACAGCTATGTGGATTCCATCCAGGACATCACCTTCACCCGCAACACCCTGCCGTCCTATGATCTGATGGATGTGCGTGGTGGCGTCGAAAGTGACCGCTGGTCCGTGATTGCATTCGTGGACAACCTTACCAACAAGAAGGCGCTGCTCAGCGATACGGGAGCGCTGTCGGCCAACATCTCGATCCTCAACCGGGTTGCGGTCAACCAGCCGCGCACAGTGGGAGTGGATTTGAGCTATCGATTCTGAGTGGAGAACTCCGCAGCCTTCCCGCCGCGCGGCTATGCGTGGACGGTCGTGGCGATTCTGTTCGCCACGGCCGTTCTGAGCTATACCGACCGACAGGTGCTCAGCCTGCTGGTCGATCCGGTCCGCTCGGATCTGCATATCACCGACACGCAGGTCAGCCTGCTGCTGGGGAGCGCATTCGCCGTCGTCTACGGCATCGCGGGAATACCGCTCGGATATCTCGCCGACCGCGCTTCGCGCCGTAATCTCATCTTTGCCGGGGTCGTGCTCTGGAGTCTGGGCACTCTCGGGTGTGGATTCGCGCGCACATTCGGCGAGCTGTTCGCCACCCGCATTATCGTCGGGTTGGGGGAGGCGGTGCTCTCGCCTGCGGCGATATCCCTGATCAGCGATTATTTTCCGGCCACTCGCCGTGGGCTCGCCGTGGGCACATTCCTCAGCGGTATCGCCATGGGGCTGGGGATGTCGATCCTGATCGGTGGCGGAGTGCTGCACCTGGTGGAGCAGGGCGTCTTTGCCGGCACCGCGCTGCAAACACTGTCGCCCTGGCGCCTCGTGCTGGTGTTGATTGGCGCGCCTGGTTTCCTTTGGGCACTGGTCATCCTGCTGATACGCGAGCCGCGGCGCCGCGCAGAAGCCAGGACCGAGTTCGTCTCCTCAGTGGTGGACCCCACCTCCAGCGCCAGCACTGGACGCCTCGCGAAGGCCGCACCCCTGTACCTGATCGTCGCCATGGCATCTCTGGTCGACAATGCCGTCGGCGCCTGGGCTCCTTCGCTCCTGATACGGCAATTCGGGCGCGATGCCGCGAGCATCGGCATGCAACTCGGACTGCTCATCACCGCGGGATTTGGGGGCGGTGTGCTGCTGGGCGGCTGGCTGGCCGATCGTGCCACGCTCGCGGGCGGTTATCCGCGCAAACTGCTGGTGTGCCTGATCACCGGCTTGCTGATCCTGCCAGTTGCCGCCGCAATCGATGCCCGGGCATTCGGCCTCGTCATCGTGGCAATCCCGCTTTACTTCGGGCTCTCAGGCATTGTCACGGCCTGTGGATTCTCGACACTGCTCGATGTGGTACCCAGCCGCTCGCGCGCGCTCGCCATGGCCATCAGCTTCTTCCTCAATGTGGCCATCGGCGCAGGCATCGGCCCGACGGCCGTTGCCCTGGCCAGCGAACGGATCTTCAGCGTACAGGCGGGTCTCGGGGCTGCCATGGCCGTCACGGTGGCATGGGGATATCTCATCGTTATCGTGGCTGCAGTGGCTGCGCGGCGCTTGAGCCGCCTTCCAGCGTGAGTTTCTCCTCACCTCGAGACGAGACCACGCAGCGTATGTGGGCTGCCAGCACGCCCAGCGGTCATGAATTTGAGGATACGGCTCTGATTTCCTTGATTCGCTGGGCAATGAACGATTGTCGACCTGGCGACTTCACCAGTTCAGTGTATTCATTCAGGCGCTGCCAATGAAAGCGGCGCGGAATCGTCAGTTCGGGCAGCGTTGAGAAAACGCGCGATCTCCCCGGTGCGAGGTAGAGCAGATCGAAGAGTGCCTTCTCAGGAATCGCGATCTTGGCATCGGACGGGGACGACAACTGAAAGCCTTTGAAGAGCTCCGGGGGCATGCGGTGGAAGGATATCGTGCCCATCGGAGTCTGGAGATGGCGCGTTCGGGCTGGCGTGACGGCGTAGATGACCGAGGGGATCTGCTCGATCAGCCCGTGATGGAACAGCGCAGATTGCAATGAAACGTAGGCCGGGTACGGCGCCAGAATCAGTTCGGGCAGTGCAAGGCGGTCGATCGTCTGGTTCACCAGCCATCGACCACGCCTGAGATGGACGATCATCCGTTCGGCAGCGAGGCGTCTGAGAATGGTGGTCGCGTTGCTGGCTGAAACCTGCAGCAGCGCGGCAACGTCACGCGATTCCACTACCGGGGTCGAGAGCGCTTGCAGTTTCTGCAGGGCTTCGATCTGGTTCATGGACGCAGAGCCTCGAGGCCATTGACTACCTGCTCCTGCAGCTCGTTCCAGGTCCGCTTGTTTCCGTAGTGCTCCTGGTATTCAGGTTCCAAATAGGCGAGTACCTGGCCTGCGAATGCGCCGTAGTCGACCGCCATTGCATTGTTGATGGCTGCGGCAAGGTGGTCAGCCGCTGCCGCGGGTAGCGGCTTTTCGCCCGCTCCTGCATCGAGCAGCAGCTTCAGATCGAATAGGTCCCGCGATTGCACCTGGTCGCGCAATGCCAGGGCGGAGACCTTCTGGGCGAGGGCCGCGTATAAGGAGTAGTGCTGCACGATCACGGGGTAGAGGCGGTACGTGCGGATGACCTCCGCATCGACAGGTTCGAGTGCCTTTTCGCCGTCCAGGCCGCGGCGCGAGAACTCGATCTTCGTCGGCACTTCGGTGTGTGCTTCGGTGATTCGTAGCGTGAGTTTCCAGCGCTGCGTTATCTGGGTCTGTTTGGGTTGAGCAGTTCTGGTTATCTCGATGCCTTGCGCCCGCAGCGACTCAGCGAATGCCGGGGCTTTGAGCAGGCGATTAACATTGTTCGCCAGGGTGCCGGTGCCCATCGTCCGGATATCCAGATCCATGTCTTCCGAGTAGCGGATGCTCTTCAGGAAAAACCGCAGATTGCACCCACCCTTGAGGGAGAAGAGTTTTTTGTCCACGCGCGCGCCGAATGCCCGCAAGAACAGCAGGTGAAAGATCTCAATAGCCTGGCGGTCGTTCCACACGGATTGACATTACGCATAATCGACACCTATGTCGACTATCGCTAATGTGAAGGAGGGCCAATCCGGGGGTCTGCTCGGCATATCTCGTGGCCGGCGTCGTAACGTTCACCCGTTATTTAACATAATATACATTATGCGCATGTAAGGATGCGTCGAGGAGGTGAGCCGGACCGGCCAAACGCCTTACATTCCCGGCAAATGGCCATATCCGCGAAAACCACGCCCTGGGCGAATTTCTGGGGGTTTCCCCGGTACGTGGCTTGCTTAACTGGCACTGAACAGCCACGGATCGCAGGCGCATGACCGAGCAAAACTCAGCTGAGTACTGGCGCATACGCGCAGCTGAAGCACAAGCAGTTGGCGAGCAGCTGAGTGACCTCGGCTGCAAGCAGGTGATGTATAGCATCGCAGCCGGATACGAACAGATGGCCGTGGTCGCGCAACGTTACGAAGACTCCGAGGCCACGAGGTGCTCTGAGGCCACCGTGACCCGCATGAGACCGCGCACAAGCCATGACCGGCGCGTGAGCTGATCCATCGTGAGCTGATCCATCGTGAGCTGATTCATCGTGGGCTGATCCCTCAGCCTGCTCGCGGGCGTCCCGCGATGCAACATTATTGCGCGAAGCGATATGTCACTTCGCGAGCGCTGCCAGGCATGGTCACCGGTGGCATTGCCTGCGCATTCTGCCAGCCGGTGTGACCGCCACCGCGTGGCGCTACAACTCCCTGTGCTAGCCTCGATTCAACTCTAGAACAGGGAGTTGACTCGATGAGCGAGGTTTCCGCAGACCTGGCGCCGCGGCCTGCCTTACCGGCACGCACGCCTCAACAACTGCATTTCACCGGCACCGGCGCTGAATACTTCGGTATCTGGATCGTCAACGCGCTGTTGACGATCGTCACGCTGGGGATCTATTCGGCGTGGGCCAAGGTGCGACGGCTGCAATATTTCTACCGTCACACCAAGCTCGCTGGCTCGAGCTTTGATTTTCACGGCAGCCCGATACGTATCCTGGTGGGTCGTGCGGTGGCGGTAGCACTGCTGGTGCTCTACCGCTATTCGGTGCGTATGCACTCGCCGCTGACAATCGTGATTCTGATAAGTTTTGCCCTCATCACGCCCTGGCTGCTGCGCAATTCGTTCCGCTTCCGCCTCTACAATGCGAGCTGGCGCGGCACGCGTTTCCATTTTCGCGGCAGCCTGGGCGGCGCCTATCGGGTGTTCCTGCTGAATGGGTTGCTGAGCATGATTACGCTGTATGTGCTCGCGCCCTTCATGCATCAGCGGCTGAAAGCTTACCAGCACGGCAACAGTTGGTTCGGACAGACCCGTTTCTCGTTTCACGCGCGCGCCGGGCAGTTCTACCTGGTCTATCTGATCACGCTGGCGCTCATTCTGGCTTTTCTGATCCTGCTGGCGATGGCCGGCACGGGCAGCGTGTTGAGCGCCATATTCCAGGTGCAAAAGCACGGCGGCCGTATCGATCCTCACCTGGTGATGCGGGCCGTCCTCCTTATCTATGGCGCCTTCCTGCTCCTGCTCGTATCCATAGGGCCTACCTTGCGGGCATTGATCGCCAATCTGGTCTGGAGCAATACACGTCTGGGTGAGCATCGTCTGGAGTGCCGCATGTCACCCGTGAGGTTCATCTGGATCAATTTCAGCAATGTCATCCTCGTGGTGTTGACTCTGGGTTTGTATATCCCCTGGGCCATGGTGCGGGTGGCCCGATACCAGGTGGAGTCCGTGCGCCTGCTCCCGGCCAGCGACCTGCAGGAGTTTGTCGACGCAGCGCCAGAGAGCCCTGGCGCCGTCGGTGAAGAAGCGGCAGCCCTGTTCGATTTCGATATTGCACTCTGAGAGGCTTGCGTGGTGCCCGCGAGCTATTTCGACGGCAGCTCGACTCGCGTGCACCCGGTCAGCCTGAGCTTGCTGGGAGCTGAGTTGGTCATCGCCGGCGCAGACATCGACCGGCGTGTCCCCTTCGCCAGTGTCAAGGTGGATGAGCGCCTGGGCGGGGCGCCGCGCCGCCTGCGACTGCCTGATGGCAGTTTCTGCGAAGTTCGCGACCTTGCAGCGCTGGATAGGTTGCTCGCGCTCAGTTCCCATCCCGAGGGCCGCGTTGATCGTATGCAGCGCCGCCTGAGCGTGGTGCTCGTTTCATTGGGGGCGTGCGTGCTGTTGACATGGGTCGCCTACAAAGTCGCATTGCCGTGGGCAGCCGAGGCAGGCGCTCGTCGGCTACCGCCTTCGATCGGCCACACTTTGTCAGTTCAGACACTGAAAACTCTCGATGGCGCAATCCTGCTGCCGAGCCAGATCAGCATCGAGCGGCAGCACGCACTCACTGACAGGCTGCAGCGCTTGCTTTTGCCGGACGGCAGGCATCCGGACGCGGTCCTGCTGTTTCGCAGGTCACCGCAACTTGGCGCCAATGCGTTCACTTTGCCCGATGGAACCCTCGTGGTACTGGATGATCTCATCGACTTTGCGGGCGATGATGCCCATGTGCTTGCGGTGCTGGCGCACGAGCTCGGGCACGCTCACGGTCGTCACGGGCTGCAGTTGCTGCTACGTACTTCCGCTGTGGGTGCCTTCTGGTCCTTCTATATAGGAGACGTGAGCCAGCTGTTGGCGGCTGCCCCCGCAGCTCTCGTCGAGGCGCGCTATTCGCAAGACCTGGAACGTGAAGCGGATGACTATGCCGCCAGCCTGCTGCGGCAGAACGGGATGTCACCCGGATTGTTGGCGGATGTTCTCGAAAAGCTCGCCGCTGCGCATCCCGGCTCGCCGGCAGGCTATCTGTCGAGCCACCCGCCCACCGCTGAACGCCTGGAGCACTTGCGTGCCCTCGCCCCTCGTACGCAGATCTCGCGTTAGTCATCCCCGCGGTCCGACATGCGCCATGAGTCGTGCGCCATGAGTCGTGCGCGATGAGTCGTGCGCGATGAGTCGTGCGCGGATGGCAGCCGCCGCGGTCGCGGTACGCGCTTTTTATTTACGCATCCGATGGACTAGCAACGCAGTGAGGATCACGATAAAAAGGACGACAAAGGTTGACGCCCACATAGCCTCCTGGCGTGCTGACAAGCAGTTTGCGCCGCGCCTGCAGCCTCAGGTGGCGCGCCAGAAAGTGACCAGCAGGCCCCCTGCGACCACCAGGGCGCCACCGATCCACACCGGCAGCTCGGGTACGGAACGAAAGACGATGAAGTTGATGATCTGCCAGACGACGAACAGGGTTGCAATGTAAAGGCCGACGATCCGCCCGAACTCCACCGGGGCGGCGTTCAGCAAGGAGCCGTAACCTAACAGCAAAGCTGCACCGGCTACCAGGAATGACATCCGGCCGAGACCCACCCGGTTGTAGAGAGCGAGGCGGACTATGGCATCGCCGCTCACCTCGAGCGTCGTTGCCATCAGCAGGAGCAGTGGAATCGGCAGTTGGCGGACAGAATCGAACATGACCTATGCCGGTGTACCCGTGTGAGGCTTCCAGGTGAGATCGAGCTTCTTGGCAGCGCGCACGTCATCCAGACGCTTCACCGGTAAGGTGTGCGGCGCTGAAGTGAGCAGCGTCGGCTGTTGCTCGGCCTCCTTGATGATCTGTATGAGGGCTGCTGCGAAAGCATCCAGCATATCCCGGGTTTCGGTTTCAGTGGGCTCGATGAGCAGGCACTCCGGCACTAACAGCGGGAAATACATCGTCGGTGCGTGAAAGCCGTAATCAAGCAGACGCTTGGCCACATCCATGGCGGTGATCTCCAGCTCGCGTGCCTCACGCTTCAGCGTGATGATGAACTCGTGACTGGCACGTCGGTTGGGAAAGGCTGCTTCAAAGCCTGCCGCCTGCAGGGTCCGCAGCAGATAGTTGGCGTTGAGCGTGGCGAATTCCCCTACCCGGCTCATGCCCTCTCTGCCGAGCAGGCGCATATAGATATACGCACGTAACAGTACGCCGGCATTCCCGGCGAAAGCCGACAGGCGGCCAATGCTCTGCGGACGATCCTGTTCGGTCAGCCATCGGTATGCTTCGGCCGGCCCGTCAACGCCCGCAGGTGCGCGTGCCACGATCGGAATAGGCAGAAACGGCTCGAGCCTGGCACTGACTCCGACCGCCCCGGCTCCCGGTCCGCCGCCGCCGTGCGGGGTGGAGAACGTCTTGTGCAGGTTCATATGAATGACGTCAAAGCCCATGTCACCCGGGCGCACCTTGCCCAGGATCGCATTGAGGTTGGCGCCATCGTAGTACAGCAGGCCGCCGGCGGTATGCACGAGGCGGGCGACTTGCTCGATCCGCCGCTCGAACACGCCCAGCGTGGACGGGTTCGTCAGCATGATGCCTGCCGTGTTGGGTCCGATGACGCCCTTCAGCACCTCGAGATCGATGTCCCCTTCGCTGTCTACCGGGATTTCCCGCACCACGCAGCCGCACATGGTGGCGGTGGCGGGATTGGTGCCATGTGCCGCCTCGGGCACGATGATCTCGTTGCGTTTCAGATCGCCGCGCGAGCGATGATAGGCGCGGATCATCGCTACGCCGGTGAATTCGCCGTGGGCCCCGGCCATCGGACTCAAGGCCACGCCCTGCATGCCGCTCACGGCTTTGAGCATCTCCTGCAGCTCATGCAGGCAGGCCAGAAATCCCTGGCCGCAGCTTTCCGGTGCGAGCGGATGACGGCTCAGAAACTCCGGCAGCATGGCGTACTGATTGCAGGCCCGCGGGTTGTATTTCATCGTGCAGGACCCGAGCGGATAGAAGTGCGTATCAATGGAAAAGTTGAGTTGGGACAACCGGGTGAAGTGACGCACCGTCTCGAGCTCGCTGATCTCCGGCAGCAATGGCTTCTGCCGGCGGCGCAGGTCCCCGGGAAGATCCGCGAGCGCACCGTCCGCTTCCGGTGCGGGCCACTGATCGGAGGCGCCCCGTCCCGGCCGGGATTGCTCGAATACCACTTTCTGGGCTGCTCGCATGATGTTTCCTGTTCTGGTGGCCCGTGCTTACGCGGCCCGCGCTGCCGTCAGCGTCTTGCGCAGACTGGTCGCGTACCGCTCAATGTCGCCGCTCGTCTTGGTTTCGGTTGCGCACACCAGCAGCGCATCGCCGAGGCTGGGGTAGTAGGGCTTGAGATCCAACCCTGCGAGGATGTTCTGACTCGCAAGACTGCGCAGCACCGGTGCGACCGGACGATCCAGCAGCAGCACCGCCTCGTGAAAAGCCGGCCCATCGAAGGCGCGGCGTACACCGGGTACCGCGCTCAATGCCCGTACGAGCTCAGCGGCACGCGCATGACAGGCTGTTGCCGTACGCTCGAGGCCGACCGGACCCATGAGCGACAGATAGATGGTCGCCGCCGTGACCAGCAGTCCCTGGTTGGTACAGATGTTGGACGTGGCCTTGGCACGGCGGATGTGCTGTTCCCGCGCCTGCAGCGTCAAAGTGAAGCCCGGCTTCCCATCGAGGTCCAGGGTGCGACCCACCAGGCGGCCTGGCATGTTGCGCACGTGTTCCAGACGCGTCGTCATGAAGCCGAAGTATGGCCCGCCGCCGGACAACGGAACGCCCAAAGGCTGCCCCTCCCCCACCACGATATCGGCGCCGCGACGGCCCTGCTCGCCGCTGTGACCCCACTCTCCAGGGGGCTTCAGCAAAGCCAATGACAGTGGGTTGACTACGGCGATGACGATCATGTCATGGGCATGCGCCCAGTCGGTCAGTGCATCGACATCTTCCAGCTGACCGAAGAAGTTCGGTTGCTGGATCACCAGCGCAGTGAGATCCGCGCCTGCATAGGCCGCCAGCGAATCGAGTGACAGCCGGCCCTGCAGAGCGTTGAACGGGATGGATTCGAAGCGCAACCCCTGATTGCTGGTGGTGTTGCTTGCCACATCGCGATAATGAGGATGCACCGTGGTGGGCATCAGGATGCGCAAGGACCGGGAGCGTCGGTTGATGCGCACGGCCATAAGGCAGGCCTCGGCAACTGCCGTGGCACCGTCATACAGCGATGCGTTCGACACCTCCATTGCAGTCAGGCTTGCCATCATCGTCTGGTATTCATAGATGAGCTGCAGGGTGCCCTGGCTCGCCTCGGCCTGATATGGCGTGTAGGCGCTGTAGAATTCTCCGCGGGTTGTCAGGGCCCAGACCGCAGCAGGGATGTGATGCTCGTAGGCACCTGCGCCGATGAAACAGCTCGGGCGACCGTCACGCTGGGCACGCTCGCTCATCAGCCGACCGATCTGCATCTCGTTCAGTGCAGCCGGTACTTCATTCAGGGACTCGATGCGCAGCGAGGCAGGGATTTCGTCGAACAGATCCTCGATGCCGTGCACGCCGATGCGTGCCAGCATTTCCTCGACGTCCGCGGTGGTGTGCGGGATAAAGGCCACGATCAGCCCTCGCTCTCAAGGAAGCGTTGATAGTCGGCCGCTGACAACAATCCCTCAGGGTGTGCATCGGTCGCCGGGCGCAATCGCATCAGCCAACCCGCGCCATACGGCTCCGCATTCACCTTTTCCGGCTGAGTGGTCAGCTCGGCGTTGCCGGCCAGCACTTCTCCTGCCATGGGCGCATACACGTCCGAGGCTGCTTTGACCGACTCGACCACTGCGAACGCATCGCCGGCCGAAAGCAGCCGGCCGCTCGCCGGGACCTCGACAAATACCAGCTCACCGAGCGCCTCCTGAGCGTGCTCGGTGATACCGATTTCGACACTGCCATCAGGCAGAGTGCGGATCCATTCATGGGTCTTGGTGTACTTGAGATCGGGCGGAACTTGGCTCACTGCACTTTCTCCGGCGGTTCGAGCATGGATTTTCCGAAACGAACAAATGGCGGCTTGACGATGCGGGCGGGCAGCAGCCGGCCACGGATATCGACCTGCACGTGCTGGCCATGCAGCGCCGGCAAACGGGCGAGCGCGATAGAACGCTCGAGCGTCGGCGAGAACGTGCCGCTAGTCACCTCGCCCTGCCCTCCGCCATCGACATGTACGCTCTGATGGGCACGCAGCACGCCGCGCTCCTCGAGTAGCAATCCGGCCTGCACCCGTTTCACGGCTGGCAGTTGTTGTCTGATAGCCTCGAGCGCGGCGCGTCCGATGAAGTCGCGCGATGGCTCGAGAGCAACCGTCCAGCCCAGTCCGGACTCGTACGGATGGGTTGTGTCGTCCATATCGAGGCCGTACAGATTCAATCCGGCCTCGAGACGCAGCGTGTCACGCGCCCCGAGCCCGCATGGCACCACGCCTAGCTCGGTCAGACTCCGCCAGGTGCGCTCGGCTGCAGCAGCCGGCAGCACGAGTTCGAGACCGTCTTCGCCCGTGTAGCCGGTGCGTGCGACCCACCACTCATCCAGCTGCGCGGCGTGGAAGGGAGCCAGCTTGAGCAGCGTGGCGGCGCGTTCCTCAGATAGAAGCTTCGCGACGGTCGCGCGCGCCTGAGGTCCCTGAACTGCCAGCAACGCCACATCGGTGCGCTCGGTCAGCTGCACGACAAAGGGTGCAGCGTGACGGCGGATCCAGTTCAAGTCCTTGTCCCGGGTGCCGGCGTTCACCACGAGACGGAAGAGATCCGCACCCAGGAAATAAGCGATGAGATCGTCGACGACGCCACCCTGCTCGTTCAGCATGCAGCTGTAGAGCGCACTTCCCGGCTGCTTAAGTTTGTCGACGTCATTGGCAAGCAGGTGGCGTAAGAAGGCCCGGACCTGCACGCCCTGCAGATCCAGTACGCACATGTGAGAGACATCGAAGATGCCGGCGGCGCGACGCACGGCATGATGTTCCGCGATCTGCGAGGTGTACTGGACCGGCATCTCCCAGCCGCCGAAGTCCACGAAGCGGGCGTTCAGAGAGCGGTGTACTTCGAACAGCGGTGTGCGGCGGGCCATCAATTCTCCTGGCGAACGACTACGCGTCGCGAAGCGCCATCAGCGCCCCCGAACGAAAACACCGCTTTGCGCAAAACAAAGGCGGCAGATGCTCGTCGCATCTGCCGCCCCTCTGTCCTGCAACCTGAGAGATCAGACGCGTCGCGTCGCTCCCCTTCGGTGGATGGCCTGCACCATCGCTCTCCAGAGCCCGCCTGGGTTTGTCTCCCGAGTCTGCCGTCTGGGTGCCTGAGCGTTTCCGGGCGGAAACTTACGCCTTCGGCGATCCGCACTCGGCGGATTCTCTCCGGACAGACTGCTATTGCGAGCGGTGCGGATACTAACACAGCTCGTGCACTGCGGCAGAGCGTGTGCGCGGCGTGCCCAGGGAACGATGGGCTGGTTGCTGCTGATATATCAGCAGCAGCCGCCGCTCGCGTGCCGGGCGCGGGGCAGCCGGGCCGGTTGCGCCACTACGTATTCTTTCAATAGAATGAAATACGCGACTTTGTTTCTATTGGAATCAGATGAGCCCCGCATCCCCGGCCCCGCAGGAACAGCCCGCGCGCGTACTGGGTGGCGCAGTGCTGCGGGCCGGCACCCTGCTGGGTCTCAATCAAGCCACCCTGGCCGATGTGCTGGGGCTCAGCGCGCCCACGGTATCGCGCCTGGCCAATGGAGCCTACCTGCTCGATCAGCACAAGAAGGAATGGGAGTTCGCCGCGTTGTTCGTGCGCCTGTTCCGGTCTCTGGATGCCTTGGTCGGATCCAACGATGCGGCCGCCCGCGCCTGGTTGCGCAGTGAAAATCTCGGCTTGGGCGGAGTTCCGCTCGAGATCATCCGCACGACTGAGGGACTGGTTCGTGCCGTCCACTATCTGGACGCCGCGCGCGGTCGCGTCTGAGGCGATCCGACTGAGGCGCCGACTGTGGCGCGCGGTGGAAGCCCAGCACATCGCCTCTACGCTGCGCCTGGTGCAGAGCCTAGATGAGCAACTGGTCCTCGAGCGTATTCTCGAAGCCAACAAGCCCGAGGTCCCGCCGCAGGCTGTGCACCTGCATTACCTGCTGGCAACACCGTTTCGCTACCCATCGCCTTCCGGCTCGCGTTTTCGCGCGAGCGTGGATCCGGGCGTCTGGTATGGAGCCGAGCAGAAGCGCACGGCGTGTGCCGAGCTCGGCTACTGGCGTTGGCGTTTCCTGCTGGACAGTGCTGGCCTGGAGTCCCTCGGACCTTCGCCACAAACGCTGTTCATGGCAAGTGTCAGCGCGCGCTGCGCAGATCTCACCCGCACACCCTTTCGCAAGGAGCGCAGCGTATGGACCGATCCCGTCAGCTATACGGGCACTCAGCAATTTGCTGCCATCGCCCGCGAGGCGGCCCTGGGGGCAATCCGCTATGAATCCGTGCGCGATCGCGAACACGGAGCGGCTTGCGCGGTGTTGCGTCCGCAATGCTTCAAGCCCCCCGAGCCGCTGGAGAGGCAAACCTGGCTGCTGACGGTGAAGGCCGCGAGTGTGACCTGGCAGCGAGATGTCGCTACGTTTGAGTTCGCCGCGCGCGATTGGATGCCGACCGGGGAGCGGCGCCCCTAACAGGCGCGCCGATCCCTTCCCGGTGAGTGCGGACCGCGCTCAGCGCTCGTGGTCGTGCTCGTGCTCGTGGTTGGCGGCAGGAGCCTTGTTGCCCCGATTCACCTGCTGCCGCGGTGGGGCGTAACCGCCCGAGCCCTTGGCGTTGTAAGCGGTCGCTGCGGTACCACCGCCGTTCGCTGGCACACGCGGGGTGGTAGCGGGCGTGTGGCCTGCATTTCCCGCAGGGTGCGGCGGCGGCGAGTACCGGGCTGCGGGTCGCCCCGCAATACCCTGTCCGGGCACTGGCGGGCGCGCACCCGGCGGCGCGTTGTTACCCGCGGCATTCACGCCATTGTGCGCATTGAACGCGGTGTTGGGCCGCTGCGCTGCGGAGTTGGTTGCGGCCATACTGGCCGCACCGCGCGCACCCACGACTTCGGGACCGTGGAAGGCGGCTGGCCGGACCGTGGCAGCGATCGCAGGACGACCGCCATTGGCACGCGCTGCCAGATCGGGATTGCGCACGGCCTGCTGTACATGCTGTTGCTGCAGGGGCGTCGGCGAGACGTGGGACTCGCGCGCCGCGATGCGCTCCTGCGAGGTTGGCACGGCAGTGAGTCCACCTGCACCGCCGTTATAACTGACGCGGTTTACCACTGTGACGTTGTTTACTACGGTGGTGTTGTAGGTGTTGTGAACTACCGTGGTGTTGACGTTAACTACCGCACGGTTATATGCAAACGAGTTTCCGGCCCAGTGGCCACCAACGAACCCGACCCCACCATAACCGTAGCCGTAGTTGACCCCGCCATAGAATCCGACGTGCGGTCCCCAGTAACCCGCATGAAACACGTAGACACCACCGACGAAACCCCAGTACGGCGGAGTCCAATAGACGCCCACAGTGGGCGGCATGACCCAGGTGCCGGGCACCCAGTAATAACCACCGGCATACCAACGCCAGTAACCGGGGGTCCACAGATATCCGTCTCCCGGACACGCTGGCTGCTCATACTCCGGTAACGGCGGGGGTGCCTCGGAGGCCTGAACCCCCTCCTCGGCGACGGGCTCGGCTGGTGGAGGTGGCGGTGGGTTGTACGCCGGCGGTGGCGGCTCCGGAGGCGGCGGTGATGCAACCCGGATGACGCAACCCCCAAGCAGTGCTGCAAGGGTGACCGCCATCAGAGGGGCGCCGCTGCGCTGCAAGGTCCAATGCCGTCGAAGTGTCGAGCTCGCCATGGTCCGCGCCTCAAGGAAGTAACACTGAGCGCAGGGTATCGGCACCGGCATGGGGGTGATCCGCCGCAGGTCACACTGCGCGCCATTCCGCACGCGCAGGTGGCCTTTGTCGGCAATTTCCGACAGGCGGCTGAACAGCAGGTCAGTGATGTCCTTCACACCTCGGGGACATTGGCAGGTGCGCCGGGATGCTCGGCACGTGGCGTGTTCTGACGCTGCACGAAGCGCGCAACATACTCATCGGCGGGATTCTGGAGAATGCTTTGCGGTGCACCCACCTGCACCACGCGACCGTCGCGCATCACGGCAACCTGGGAACCGATGCGCACGGCTTCATCCAGGTCGTGCGTGATGAACACCACGGTCTTGTGCAGCGAGCGCTGCAGCTCGAGCAGCAGCCCCTGCATCTCCTGACGAATGAGCGGATCGAGCGCACTGAAGGCCTCGTCCATCAGAATCACATCCGGATCGGATGCGAGCGCCCGCGCAAGTCCCACCCGCTGACGCATTCCACCGGACAGTTCGGACGGGTACTTGGCGTGATAGCCGGTCAGCCCTACGGTCTCGATCCAGCGCATGGCTTTCTGATAGGCCGTGCTGCGCGCCTCGCCTCGCGTGACGAGGCCGAAGGCCACATTCTGCAGAACGGTGCGATGAGGCAGCAGGCCGAACCCCTGAAACACCATGCTCACCGAGCGGCGGCGAAATTCGCGCAAGGTGCGCGCATCAAATCGCATGATGTCCCGGTCATCGAACAGGATCTCGCCGCTCGAAGGATCGATCAGCCGGTTCAGGTGGCGCACGAGTGTCGACTTGCCCGAGCCGGATAGTCCCATCACCACGAAAATCTCTCCGGCGGGAATGCAGAGACTGACATCGTTCAGCCCCAGGGTGCAGCCGGTGCGTTCGAGGATCTGCAGCTTGTCCACCCCGTCGCGCGCGAGCGCGAGTGCCGCTTGCGGCTCGCGTCCAAACACCTTCGAGACATGCCGGACTTCCATCTTAGCCACGGCGCCCTCCCGGCTGAGGACCCGTGGCACCCGGCGTGCGCCGTCCAAAGCCCTGCGTCACCCGATCCAGCACCACGGCCAGGATCACGATGCCAATGCCCGCCTCCAGGCCTTGTCCGACATCAAGGGTCTGGATGCCGTTCAGCACTTGTTCGCCCAGACCGCGCGCGCCGATCATGGAGGCGACGACCACCATCGACAATGCCAGCATGATGGTTTGATTGACTCCGGCCAGGATGCTCGAGCGGGCCAGCGGCAATTCAACCGTCATGAGCATTTGTGCGGGCGTGGCGCCGAATGCCGTCGCGGCTTCCTTGATCTCGGCATCGACCTGTTCGATGCCCAGAGCCGTCAGGCGGATCATCGGCGGCAGCGCATAGATCACGGTGGCGAGAATCGCCGGCACCTTGCCGAGGCCGAATAGCATGAGCGCAGGAATCAGGTACACGAAGCTCGGCATGGTCTGCATGATGTCCAGGATCGGCAGAATCACCGCGCGCGCTACGGTCGATTTAGCGGTGAGGATGCCGAGCGGCAGACCGATCACCAGCGCGAGTGCACTGGAGACCAACATCAGCGTCAGAGTCTGCAGCATCAATGACCACAGTCCCAGCGCCCCCACGACGAACATCAGCGCGCCGATCACGAGCGTCAGCACGGGTCGATGGGTGCCAAGCCAGGCCAATCCCATGAAGATGGCGATCAGCAGCCACCACGGAATCGCATTCAGCACGTTATCGATGGCGATGATAAGGGCCAGCACCGCGTGCGAGGCGCTGCGAAAGGCAGCGCCATGCGCTGACACCACCGCAGCTACGGCATCGTTCACGGGACGCCGGATCGAAAACACAAACCGCTGCGGGAACAACTCCTTGTCATCCTCCGCCCCGGGACGATCCGCGCGCGCCTGGGAGGCCTCCAACCCGGAACGAATGCGCGCGGCGATGTCAGCGCTCACCCAGGGTTGCCAGATCTCTGCATGGTGACGCAGAAAGTCGATTGCCTGCGTGCGCGCCGCGCGCTGTTCCTGCGCCATGGTGGCAAGATTGGCGTTGAGCTGCTGCAGTGGAAACGTCGCCTTGCCGATGGCGGCTACGATATCGGGGGCAGCGCTGGCAAAGGCACTCGAGAAGCCATACACCACGTTCGAGGGCGGCGATGCACAACCCTGCGGGTGCGGCGGCGTGCCGATCATCTTATCCCAGCAGTCCGGCGTGTACGGCGGCTCCTGCAGGGCGCGGTAATGCAGGCGGCCCGCAATCGCACTCGGCGACCAGTAATAGAACAACAGCGGCTGGCCTTGCATGTACGCTGAGAGGATGGCCGCATCCATGGCGGGCCCGGTACCGGGGCGAAAGTCGACATAGCGTCCTTCCAGTCCATAGGCCTGCAGCTTGCGGCTGTTCTCGGCTTCGCAGGTCCAGCCCGAAGGACAGTTGAGGAAACGACCGCGTGTGGGCTGTTCGGGATCCTTGAAAAGGTGCACGTAGCGGGCTTCGGGGAGTTGCGCCACGTTGTGCAACTCGGGCGCGAGGGCAGGCAGAGCGCGCTTCGCGTCGCCGGACACCACATACTCAGGAACAGCCCATCCCTCGGTGGCACCGGTGAAGGTGTGGCCGACCGCACGGACCCGGCCTGCGTCCTCGGACTTCTGCCAGACCGGACTGCGTTCGGTCCACTCCTCCGCAATGATCTGCAGGTCATCGTTCGCGAGTGCCTGCTCGAAGGTAACCGTGTTGCCTGGGATGGTTTCGGTTTTGCACCCGAAGCCGCGCTCCAAAATCTCCTGGATTACTGCGGTGACGAACTCGCCGCTCGCCCAGTTGAGCCCCGCCAGCACGATCACCGGCCGTGAGCCGCAGTTTGCCAGGGCTGCAGGTGCCAACAGCAGCAGCAGCATGGCGTGCAGCAGGACCAGCAGCGCCCGGCATGGACGCCGCGAGGCTGGGGCCGCGTGGGCGCTCACAGGCTGCTGGGGCAGCTGGGGATGTATGGAAATGCGCGCACCTGTCGTGGAATCCGACTGTGCGATGAAGCCTACTGATTGAAAGCGCCTACGGCTACTGCCGAGCGGCAGATTTCCCTGCTGCGGCCAGCGCGCTGCTAGGCTAGCTCCGGGTAACCTAGTTCGGCGGCGCGGCGCTCGTAGCCGATGACCCGTGCGTAGCTCTCGTCTACCTCCAAGTCGGCGCCGCTCAGAAACAGCTGCGTACGCACGTTGGTAAGCGCGGGATCCGCCAACACGTCCTGGAGTGCACGGCGCAACGCCAGCACGATTTCTTCCCCGTGGTGTCGTGAGGTGATGAAGGGTAAACAGGGCGATGATGGGGTCCAACAAAGCACGCGCAAACCGGCGGTCAGCTCGGGCTGCTGACGTTGCAGATGCGCCAGCGTTACGCAGTCGAGTGCCGCGACATCCGCCTCGTTTTCGGCAACCATGGCAGCGCTCGCCCGATGCGAGCCACTCACACTGACACGGCTGAAGAATTTCTGACCGCCAGCCAGCGGCGCGATGCTGACGCGCAGCAGGTTCATGCCGCTGTTGGAATCGAGCTCGTTCACGGCACAACGTCGGCCGCGTAGCGCCGCCAGCGACTGTGCTGAATCCCCGGCGCGTACTACGACGGCACTGCGATAACTGTTGCCTTCGCAACCGGCAGCCGAATAGCGCGGCGTAGCCAGCAGGCGCACATCCCCCGCGAGGCCTTTTGCAAGCGGATACTCGCAAGCCTGCGCGAGCAGCAGGCTGGGGTCCTTCCACACCTGCAGATGCGCGCGATCGCGTGTCAGCCCTGTAGGCACGGCGGGGATGCTCAGATCACGCAGGCGCCCGGCAAGGCCCTTCCACAAGGCGTCGTGAGCCGCCGCCACATAGGGAAAGTCGTACATGGGCAGGGCAACGGTGAGTTGCGCACGCGTCCATTTCATGGGATCGCGCTCCAGCGTCAGGGAATCCCCGCGTCGGCGGCGTACGGATGCTCGATAGGGATGGCAGGCGTGAAAAGGTACTTGCGCACGATCTGGAAATAGCCACCTTCGAACACGAGCCCGTCGGCGATCGCGCGTGCGCCCGGCGAGGTCCCGCGCATCTGCCGCCACATCCCCGGCAACTGATGCCAGGGCAGCCGCGGATGCGCATGATGGACAATGTGCAGGTTGTTGTTAAGAAAAATCAGGGCCCAGAGCGGATGAGCCTCGACCACCGCGGTGCGCGAGCGGGGATCGCCACCCGCGCGATGTTCAATGAAGGAGCGCAGCTGAGTGAGCGAGGAGCCGGGATACACCACCAGCAGCAGATAACTCCAGAGCGGGATTTTGCACACACCCACCAGCCAGACGAGCAGCAGCGCAATCGCCAGGAAGTGTGTTGACCAGAGCAGCAGACGACGCCGGTCACCCGCGCGGATCCGGCGCCACTCGCTCACCCAGAGGTTGCGAGCCCCAAGAAGCGGCCCGAAAACCAGCCGACCGGCCAGGGTGCAATTGGCGGCGTACAAGGCGCGGCGCACTGTCCCGGCATTTCGCAGATATCCAGGCGTGCGATAAAACGACTCCGTATCCCGCAGCGGGTCGGTGAGATATCGGCCGCCATACCGATGGTGCCGCAGGTGCGTGTCGCGATAGACCTCGTAGGGCAGCCACAGCGCGAGCGGCGGACTGGCGAGCAACGTGTTGATGCGGCGCGATCGCGTCGGCCGGCCATGAATCGTTTCATGCTGGAAAGAGCCCCACCAGGCCAGCAGCAGGCCCCCGAGGGGGAGAATGACCCACCAGGGGAGCTGGTTATAAAACCAGGTCAGCGCCAGAAAGCCGGCGTACAGGGCGATCGCGACCCCAAGAGTGGGAATGTCCAGGCGACGATCGATCATGGGAATTGAGGAATGACGATATGTGAATTAGATTGGTGGATGGTTACTGTTCAGATGAAGATACGCCGTTGGTTTCACAAAGAAAATCCAATTTTTACGCATGACATCTATAACTTTGGATCATGGATCTCCGGACAGTGAGCTGGCCGCACGGCCACCACCGCTGCACGCTCTGAGCGTCTTTGCAGTCGCAGCACGCTGCGGAAGCTTCAGCCAGGCCGCGAAGCAGCTGCGCGTGACGCAGAGCGCCATCAGCCGCCAGATCCAGCAGCTGGAGGAGCATCTGGGCTTGCGGCTGTTCATCCGCCACAAGCGCGGGCTGCGCCTGACCGTCGAGGCCGAAGCACTTTTACCAGTGGTGGAGGACGCCTTCGCTCGACTGGTTCGCATGTGCGACAGTCTGCGCAGCGCCGGTCAGGTACTGACCATCCGCATGCCGCCGACCATCGCCACGCGGTGGTTTCTGCCCCTGCTGCCCTCCCTGCGCACGGTCATGCCGGATATGGAGGTGCGGATTACCAGCAGTGATGCCCGGGATGCTCGCTTCGAAGGCAGTGACGTGGATGCCGCGATCATCCATGGACGAGGCGAATGGGCCGATGTCGAGCGGATCCGGCTGATGCCCGAGCGCCTGGCACCGGTGTGCTCACCGGAGATCGCGAAGAGCTTGCGCCAGCCAGCGGACCTGAAATCGGTGCGCCTGCTGCACTGTCCACCCGTCCAGACCTGGAACCGCTGGCTTGAGTCAGCAGGCGTGGGATGGATTCCGCCCCGCCAGGGTCAGACGTTCGACACTCTCGAGCTGGCGCTGTCGGCCGCCACCCGGGGCCAGGGAGTGGCGCTCGGGGATCTCAATCTGTTGAAGGAAAGTCTTCGCGATGGAGTGCTGGTGGCCCCCTTCGACCTGGTGCTCGATCAGGGACTCTCCTATTTCCTGATCTATCCGCCCGAGCGCGGGCAGCTTCCCAAAATCCGGGCGCTGCAGGAGTGGTTGCTGCATAACGCCGCAGCGCCGCCGGCCTGCGCCTGAGCGCTGAACTCGCCCCTCAGTCGCGCTCCATCTGCAAGCCCAGTTGCGCGCCGCCGGCCTCCTCCCTTGCGGGGGGCTCGGTTTGCGCCGGCTCCCCCATCTCGAGCAATGGCAAGTCCTGCTGGGCCAGTCCCTGAATGTCCCCGGCGACGCCCACGAGCTCGGCGATGCCGCTCTGCAGTTGCTTTTCCCGGCGCGCCCAGCGCTGCAGCGTCTGGCTCTTCTCGGCTTCCAGTTCCTGGCGCATGCGATAGAACGAGCCGTACACGGCTTTCAACTTGTGAGCGAATTGCGAGGAGGTGAGATAGTCGTATACCGCCTCCATCTTCTCGCCCTTGTTGGCGGAGATCAGCCGCTGCTTGTGCATGTCGAGAAGTCCGGCCCGCAGCACCGCCGCGAGCTGCAGTGCGGTCGTCCAGCAGGTCACCCAGACATCCTCGTGGAGTCCGAACAGCTGTCCGTCGTCCCAGTCCTTCGGCAGCGCGGTACCCGTGATAACTAACACTCCGATGTCGGCCTGACAGCCGCGCATATCCTCCTTGAGCTTGCCAATCCACTGCGCGCTCCAGTCCCTGGCACGTTTGGCTTCCCACAACAACACACCCGCCTGTTGACCCGTACGAGTCATGACATGCTGGATGATGTCGCCGCCGCGCGCGCCTTTTTTGACTTCTTCGATCACATCCAACGGGCAGGCTTTCTCAAGCCCCGCCTCGAGTGTGAGCTCCAGCACCTCACCCTGCAGCTGCTGCGAGCTCTGGTGACTCTTGCGTTGCGCCTCGGCGAGCTGCGTGTTGACATCCTCCAGGCGCTTCTGCAGCTCCGCCTTATCCAACTCGGCCCGCTCGCGTTCCTGAGCGCGCACGCGCGCTTCGAGCTCGGCGCGCCCGGCATCGAGCTTGCGAGCCACTTCGATCTCGAGGGCCGCGGCGCGATCCTGCAGCGAGGATTTCTCCCGCCGCAGGGCCAGTTCGGCCGAGCGCAGCTCCGCAATCTGGCGCGTCTGTTGCGCCAGCTGCTGCTCGAGCGCCTGACGGTCGGCGGCAAACAGGGTGCGCGCCTTGGCCTGTGCCTCCTGATTGACGCGCATCTCGAGCTGCTGTTCGCGGCTTGCGAGTTCGGTCTCGCGCTGGGCGATCTTGGCGCGCTGCGCAGCGAGCTGCTGCGCATGCCGACGGGCCTCCGCACGCTCGTCCTCCAACAGGGTTTCCAGAGCACCGGCGGTGGCGTGCTCGAGCTCTTCGAGCGCCTGGCGGGCAAACCCCTGCTCCAGACTGAATCGGCTGGCGCATTTCGGGCAGGTCACCCGGGTCTCCAGCGCGAGGATCAGCTGGCGCGCAGGCGGCGTTGCATTCTCGCGCAGGCTGTCATCGGCTTCAGGTCGCATGGCACGGAGTTTATATGAGGTGCGGCGGCTTGCCTGCTTTGCGGCGGCAGTCACAACGGATGTCTTGCCACCGGCGGCGGCCGATGCTACGGTCAGGCCATGTGCTTGCCAGCCCATCGCGACCTCTTGCCGCCCGGCACTCTGCCGACGCTGTCGCTTGCGCTCCTGCTTCTGCGCCGCCAGGCGCAATAACCCCATGCGCTAACGGTCGGCGCCAACAAGACCGGACAGAACCCCAACCAGCAGGTGCCGCCGGCAAAAATGGCGGATTACGCTTGTTTTGCACGAGTCAACTGTCGAGAGTTGTCATGCTCCGTAACGCCGCAGCCAAATACCGACCCTTCAAGCCCATCGACCTGCCCGATCGCAACTGGCCCACGCGCAGCCCGGCGGTGGCGCCCGCCTGGTGCAGCGTGGATCTGCGTGATGGCAACCAGGCCCTGATCGAGCCGATGGACGTCGCACGCAAGCTGCGGCTTTTCGAGCAGCTCGTGGCGATCGGGTTCCAGGAGATCGAGATCGGCTTCCCCGCGGCCTCGCAGACCGAGTATGCCTTCGTGCGGCAGCTCATCGAGCAGCAGCTCATCCCTGCCCATGTCACCGTGCAGGTACTGACGCAATCGCGTCCCGAGCTCATCCGCCGCACCTTCGAGAGTCTGCGCGGCGTTCGTCGTGCCATCGTGCACCTGTACAACTCGACCTCCACACTGCAGCGGCGCGTCGTGTTCAAGACCGATCGTGCCGGCATCATCCAGCTCGCGGTCCAGGGCGCCGTGCAGATCAGGGAGCTGGCCCAGCAGCAGCCCGACACGGACTGGCACTTTCAGTACAGCCCGGAGAGCTTCACCGGCACCGAGCTGGATTTTGCGGTGGAGATCTGTGACGCCGTGACGGCAGAATGGCAGCCGACGCCCGAGCACAAAGCGATTCTGAATCTGCCGGCCACCGTCGAGATGGCGATGCCCAATGTCTACGCGGACCAGATCGAATGGTTCTGCCGTCACGTGCAACGTCGCGACAGCGTCATCATCAGTCTGCATCCGCACAATGACCGCGGTACGGGCGTTGCCGCTGCCGAGCTGGCGCTGCTTGCCGGCGCCGAACGCATCGAGGGCACCCTGTTTGGCAACGGCGAACGCACCGGCAATGTCGATATCGTCACCCTCGCTCTGAATCTGTACACCCAGGGCATCGATCCCAAGCTGGATTTTTCCAACATCAACGCCATCGCGCGCTGCGCCGAGTATTGCACGCAGTTGCCGGTACACCCGCGGCATCCCTACGTCGGCGAGCTGGTCTTCACGGCGTTCTCGGGCTCACACCAGGATGCAATCAAGAAGGGACTGGCCGCTCTCGAGCCGGCCGCTCAGTGGGAGGTGCCCTACCTGCCGATCGATCCAGCCGACGTCGGCCGCTCCTACGAGTCCATCATCCGGGTCAACAGCCAGTCCGGCAAAGGCGGCGTCGCCTTCCTGCTGGAACGGGATTACCAGCTGCTGCTCCCCCGCAAGTTGCAGATCGAGTTCAGCCAGGTCGTGCAGCGAGCCGCGGATGCAAGTGGTAAGGAGCTCAGCTCCCACGAGCTCATGCAGCTGTTCGAGGCCGAGTATCTTGCGGAGGCAGCCCCACTGAGCTACCGCGCGCACCAGCTGTCGATCTCCGGCGACGGAGCGGACCGCGAGCGGATCGCACTGCAGCTGCTGGAGGGCAAGACGTCCCTCACGCTGCATGGAACCGGCACCGGACCGATCGATGCGGCCGTGCGGGCGCTCGATCTGCCGATCGACGTCGTGGGCTATCACGAACATGCCTGCGGTTCAGGAAGCGATGCCACCGCCGTGGCTTACGTGGAAATCTCCGTCAGCCGTGGTCTTCAGCTGTTCGGCGTCGGGCGTCATTCCAACATCATTACCGCATCACTGCTGGCGTTGCTGTCGGCAGTCAACCGCGCCTTTCGCGCCGGTGCCCTGGCCCGGCGCCTGACGGCGGCCAGTAGCGGCTGAGGTGGTATTACCCTCGCGTCAGCCTGGAATCGGCGCCGTACCCTCTTTGCCGGTCACGGCACCCGCCGGCCGCTCGCCGCTGAGCGCTGCGCCCCGGAGCGGATTGGTGGCGATGATCATTTGCGCACGCAGACCGAATGCCCGCTCACCCGCCTGGCTGTCCGCCAGCTCGAGCGTACCGCCATGCACGCGCGCCACGGCGTCGACGAGACTCAGGCCCAGGCCCACCCCGGGCGTGCCGCGGCTCGCATCGCCGCGATAAAAGCGCGCGCGCACTTTGGGCTTTTCCTCATCCGGTATTCCCGGACCGTTGTCGATCACGCTGATGTGCAGCCGTTCATCGTCCAGCGTGTCGAGCTCGACCCGAATCCTGCCGCCGGCAGGGGTGTATTTGAGCGCATTGTCGATCAGATTGCCGATGGCCTGAGCCAGCAGCACAGGATCTCCCGGCAGGGATGCGGGCGCACTGCCCTGGTAAGTGAGAGTAATGCCTCTGAGCTCCGCCGCCGGCTGATAGAAGTCCACCGCCTGCCGGGCCAGCTCGGCGGCATTGACCGCCACGAATCCAGAACGCCGCATTCCCGTGTCGATCTCGGCAAGCCGCAACAGCGCATTGAAGATGCGGATCACGCGGTCCACATCGACCACGGCGGCATCGATCTCAGCGAAGGTCTCCTCGGCAGCGGGCCGCGTCAGTGCCAGCTCCTCCAGACGCGAGCGCAACTCCGCCAGCGGCGTGCGCAGGTCATGCGCGATGGAGTTGGATACGTCGCGCACCCCGTGCAGCAGCTGCTCGATCTGATCGAGCATGCCATTGATGGTACCCGACAGCGTATCCAGCTCGTCGCTGCTCTGCCGGGTTGGCAGCCGGTGGCTCCAGTCGCCCTGCACGATGGCAAGCACGGTTTGCTGAATGTTATCGACGCGCAGCAGCACGGCACGGCGGATCAGGAAGCCACCGAACAAGCCTGCGATCAGCAGGACCGCCACGGCCGCTGCGAGCCCATACCAGAAGCGTTTCGTAAGCGATGCAAACAGCAGCTGATCCCGGCCCACCAACAGGTGGTAGCCCCCCGGCAGTACGGTATGCGCAAACATGGCCTGTGTCGGCACCCCCGCGATGGCGACGGCCCGGACCGCAGTGCCGCTTTCCAGCGGCAGGCCACGCGGCCACTCCGGCAGGTTGCCGGCCATCCGCTGCATGCGATCATTGGTCAGCAGCAGCAGCCGTTCGTTGGCAATCTGCATGCCGACGCGCGTCTGGATGAAAGTGGCCAGCCCTGTGGGACCCTCGCGGTGAAATACCTCTGAGAGCCGCTGCATGTCGGTGCGCAGCACCTCGGCGCGCCCCTCCTGCACGGTCACCTGCCAGGCGTACCACAGGGGTACCGCAAACAGCACCAGCGCGATCAGACCGAACGCTGTGTAACTGAAGGCGAGCGTGAAGGCTGAAGAGCGCATGAAGCGATTCATCGCTGGCTACTCTTCCGCGGTCAGCATGTAGCCGGCGTTGCGCACCGTGCGCAGCAGCGGGCGCTCCGAGTCGGATTCGATTTTCTGGCGCAGCTTGCTGATATGCACATCGACCACGTTGGTCTGCGGGTCAAAGTGATAGTCCCAGACATTCTCCAGCAACATCGTGCGCGTGACCACCTGGCCGGCGTGGCGCATCAGGTATTCCAGCAGCTTGAATTCCTGTGGCTGCAAGGCAATCGGCCGACTGCCGCGCATGGCCTTGCGCGACAGCAGATCAACGTGCAGGTCGGCCACCCGGAGACTCGTTTGCGTGCCACTTCCCTGAGCGCGCCGCGCCAGCGCATCCAGTCGCGCGAGCAGCTCGCCGAAGGCAAACGGCTTGGTGAGGTAATCGTCGCCGCCGCTTTTGAGCCCGCGGATGCGCTCGTCAACATCCGACAGTGCGCTCAGAATCAGGATCGGCGTATGGTTGCCGGACTTGCGCAGCGCCTCGATGATGGCCAGTCCATCGATCTGTCCCGGCAACATGCGATCCATGATGATGACGTCATAGGGCTCGCTGGCGGCGAGAAACATGCCGTCGCGACCGTTGTCGGCATGGTCTGCGACGTGGCCGGCCTCCTGCAGGCCCTTGACTACGAAACGACTGACTCGCTCGTTGTCCTCCACCAGCAGCACTTTCATGTGGCTACGCCGGGTGCGCCGTGTGCCTCGGACACAGGCTGCCCCCCTCCTGCGACGATTTGCGCGGCAAGCGGTTATTGAGTCGATCCAGGTAGAGATACACCACCGGGGTCGTAAACAAGGTCAGCGCCTGGCTGAGCAACAGGCCACCCACCATGGTGTACCCCAGCGGCTGGCGCAGCTCCGAGCCGGTACCGTGGCCGAGCATCAGCGGCAACGCTGCGAGGAGCGCCGCCATGGTCGTCATCATGATCGGCCGGAAGCGCAGCAGGCAGGCCTGGCGGATCGACTGCTCAGGGGTGAGATGCTGCTCGCGCTCGGCCTGGATGGCGAAATCCACCATCATGATGCCGTTCTTCTTGACGATGCCGATGAGCAGAATGATGCCGATCAAGGCGATCACCGACAGATCGAAATGGAATCCCATCAGCATCAGCAGCGCACCGACGCCCGCAGACGGCAGCGTCGAGAGAATGGTGAGCGGATGAATATAGCTCTCATACAGCATGCCGAGGATGATATAGACCACCACCAGGGCGGCGAGGATCAGATAGGGCTCACTTTGCAGTGACGACTGGAACGCCTGGGCGGTTCCCTGGAAGGTAGGCGTGATGGACGCCGGCACGCCGATGCTCGCCGTGGCGCGCTCGATCGCATTTACCGCATCGCCCAACGCCGCCCCCGGAGCGAGGTTGAACGACAGGGTCACTGCAGGAAACTGACTCTGGTGGGAAATGGACAGGGCGCCCGTGTGCTGCGTGTCGTAGTGCACGAAGGTGGATAGCGGCACCTGCTGGCCGGTGGAGGATTTTACGTACAGCTTGTCGAGCGTCCCGGGATCCTGCTGCAACTTCGGATCGACCTCGAGAATCACGTGATAGGAGTTGAGCTGTGTAAAGTACTGCGCCGCCTGACGCTGACCGAACGCATCGTACAACGTCGCATCGATCACTGCAGGCAGGATGCCAAAGCGTGATGCCTGGTCACGATCGATGATCAGCGACAGCAGCGAGCCGCTGGTCTGCTGGTCCGAGGCCACATCGCGCAGCATCGGCAGATGTTGCAGTTGCGCCAGCACCCGCGGCGCCCATTCATTGAGCTCCTGCAGGTTGGCGTCCTGCAGTGTGTACTGGTACTGGGTACGCGATACGCGTCCGCCGACATTCAGATCCTGTGCCGACTGTAGGAAGAGTGTCGCACCTTTGACCTGCGCGATCTTGGGACGCAGGCGCGCGATGACCTCATCTGAGCTCGATGTGCGCTGACTGCGCGGTTTGAGAGCTATCATCACGTAGCCGTTGTTGACCGGCCGTGATCCGCCCAGACCTGTGGCCCAGCTTTCCACGTCAGGGTCCTGGTTGACCACATCCATCAACTGGTGCTGCAGACGCAGCATCTGTCCGAAAGACACATCCTGCGAGGCGTCCGAGACCCCTGCGATCACGCCGGTGTCCTGTTGCGGGAAGAAGCCCTTCGGCTCGAACACGTACAGGATGCAGCTCAGTGCCACCGTCATTAAGAACACCAGTAGCGTGGCGCGCTGGTGTCGCAGCACAAAGTCCAGTCCGCGCGTGTAGCCCTGCAGCAGTCGCTCGAAGCCTCGCTCGATCCACATGTAGACCGGCCCATGGCGCCGGTGCTTCTCATCGCGCAGGAACAGCGCACACATCATCGGCGAGAGCGTCAAAGCGACGAAGGCTGAAACGCAGATCGTCATGGTCACCGTGATGGCGAATTCGCGGAACAGCCGTCCGATGATGCCGCCCATCAGCAGCAGCGGGATGAATACGGCCACCAGCGACAGACTGATGGAGATGATGGTGAAGCTGATCTCCTTTGAGCCCTTCAACGCCGCCTCTTTGGGACTCATACCCGCTTCGATGTGCCGATAGATGTTCTCCAGCATCACGATGGCATCATCGACGACGAAGCCCACCGCTATCGTCAGACCCATGAGCGAGAGGTTGTCCAGCGTGTAGCCGACGCCGTACATGAGTGCCGCGGTACCCAGAATAGCCAGCGGCACCGTGACACCCGGAATCACGGTCGCCCAGAAGCTGCGCAGGAACAGGAAGATCACCAACACGACCAGTGCAACGGTCAGCACCAGCGTGAACTCCACATCGTGGACTGAAGCCTGGATGGTCGTCGTGCGATTCAGAACCGTGTCGACCTTGAGTGCCGGAGGCACCGCCGTCATCATCTTCGGCAACCGCTCCTGCACGTGCTTCACGGTGTCGATGACATTCGCGCCAGCCTGCTTGAAGACCATCAGCAGGATGCCGTTGCGGCCATTCTGGAAGGCCAGCTGCAGGTGATCTTCCGGTCCTTCTACGGCTTGGCCAATGTCGCGGATGCGCACCGGGGCGCCATTGCGGTACGCCACGACGACATCGTTCCACGGCTCGGCTTTCAGCAACTGGTCATTGTCGTAGATCGCAAAGCTGTGACTGACCCCATTGATCGAGCCCTTGGGCGCATCGACCGTCGCTGCGTTGATGACGCTGGCAATGTCCTCGAGCTGGATACCCAGAGCTGCGATCTTGGCCGGGTCGACCTGCACGCGTATCGCAGGCTTCTGCTGGCCGCCGAGGGACACCTGCGAAACTCCGGGAATGCGCGACATCTGCTGCGCCAGGATGTTCTCGGCGTAGTCATCGACCTGCGTGAGCGGCAGCACCTCCGAGTGCACCGCGAACATGATGATCGGTGAGTCAGCGGGGTTTACCTTCTTGTAGGAAGGTGGCGAGGGCAGATTCTTCGGCAGCTGACCGCCGGCCGCATCAATGGCCGACTGAATGTCCTGGGCGGCGGCATCAATGTTGCGATTCAGATCGAACTGCACCGTGATCTGCGTCGTCCCCAACACGCTGCTGGAGGTCAGCTGCGAAACCCCGGGGATGGCAGCGAATTGATACTCGAGCGGCTGCGCCACCGAGGACGCCATGGTCTCGGGACTCGCGCCGGGCAGCTTGCCGCTCACCTGGATTGTCGGGAAATCAACCTGCGGCAACGGCGCGACCGGCAACATGGGATAGGCCACGATGCCGACCAACAGAATGCCCGCCATCAGCAGTGAGGTGGCAATCGGCCGTTCGATGAAATGACTGGAGATATTCATGGGTGCGTCGTCGCGCCACCCGCCACGCCACCCGCAGTAGGAGCACGCTTGTCCATCAGCTCGGCGATCTGGTGGGGCTGCCGTGCAGGCTGTGACAGCGGCGCTGGCTGGTCTGCCGCGCGGACCGCCGCGGTCACGTGCACCTGGGTGCCGGGTTGCAGGCGGTACTGGTTGCTGGTGACGACCTGCTCGCCTGCGCTGAGGCCCTGCTGAACGACGACCTGCGAGCCACTTTCGGAGCCCAGCTGCAGCGGTCGGGCCTCCACCGTCGCATCAGCCCTGACAACGTAGGCAAACAGACCATTCGGTCCCCGCTGCAATGCCGAGTTGGGAATGATGAGCGCGTTGCGTTCCGTGCGGACCAGGACCTGCGCGTCGATGAACTGGCCGGGCCAGAGCGTGTTGCGCGCATTCGGAAAGACGGCCTTCAGGCGGATCGTGCCGGTGCTCTGGTCGATCTGGTTATCCACCAGGGCGAGTGTGCCGCGATCAAGCTCGACGCTGCCATCGCGTGCCCGCGCCGACACGGCAACTTCACCCTGGCTCATCGCGGCCGTGATCGCCGGCAGTACCTCCTCGGGCAGCGTGAAGATCATGGCGATCGGCTGCAGTTGCGTGACAACCACGATGCCGCTCGTGTCCGTGGCATGGATGTTGTTACCGACATCGACACGGCGAATTCCCGTGCGACCTTCAATGGGAGAGGTAATCCGGGTGTAGTCCAGCTGTGTTTGGGCATTGTCGATGTTGGCCTGGTCCCCCTTGAGCTGCGCCTCCAGGCCGGCGACCGTAGCGCGCTGCGCATCGAGGGTCTGCTTGCTGGCAAGATTCTCCGGCGCAAGCTGAATGAAGCGCTCCAGATCAGCGCGTGCACTGCGCAACTGCGCCGCGTCTTTCGCCTTGGCGGCGCGCGCCTGGCCCAGGGCCGCCTGGAAGGGTCGTGGATCGATTTGCGCGAGCAGATCACCCTTGCGTACCGCCTGCCCTTCGACGAATCCCAGCTGCTGCAGCTGCCCGTCCACGCGCGAGGTGATGGTCACCGTGTTGAAAGCCTGAATGGTGCCGAGCCCGTCGAGATACACCGGAACGTCCCCGCGGGTGGCTGCTGTGGCATCCACCGCGACTCGCTCCTGGGCGTGAGACGGGGGCGCGGCATGGGTGCTGGAAATCAGAAAGGCGAAAGCCGCGCACACACCGACCAGCGCTGCCGCACCGATGAGCATCGTGCGCGAGCGGCCACCGCGCGCCACGAAATTTCGCAAAGAAATACTCAACTTGAACTCCTGTCCGCTGGCGTGACGCCCTGCTGCCATCCGCCGCCCAACGCGTTGAAAAGCTGTACCAGCGCCTGCAAGTGCGCAAAGCGCGCCTGCACCAGCGCATCTTCAGCGCTGAAGAGCGTCGTCTGCGTGTTGAGTACGGTCAACACGTTCACGATACCGGCGCGCATCTGAATCTCGGTCATCTCGTAAGCGCGCCGCGCTTTGGCGACTGCGTCCTGCTCGCGCCGGTACTGTTCCGCCGTCTGCTGCGCGGCACCGAGCGCGTCCTGCACATTGCCGAAAGCCGAGAGCACCGACTTGTGATAGTCGGCCAGCAACTCAGCGTAACGGGCCTGCTCCAGGCGGTAGCCGCCCACGAGCGCACCGCCGCGGAAGATGCTTTGCGTCACACTGCTGCTCAAGGAAAATACCTGGTTCGCCGGAGTCAGCAGCCCGGCGAGAGCGGTGCTGACAAAGCCACCGGCCGCGGCAAGATCGATGCTGGGCAGAAATGCCGCCCGGGCCGCCTGGATGTTGGCATTGGCGGACATCAGCTGTGCTTCGGCTTCGGCCACATCCGGCCGCCGCACCAGCAGCTCCGAGGGCAGTCCCAGACCCACCTGCGGCTCCGACAGATCGTTGAGCGTGCCTGCAGGGGTGTCCAGATCCTGCGGCATCTTCCCGATGAGAATGGCCAGCGAGTCGAGCGACTGCCGCAACTGCTGGCGCAGCGGAGGAATCGTGGCATTGACGTTGGCGACGGTGGTGGCTTGCTGTGCCACATCGAGTGCGGTCGCAATGCCGACCGTCGCCTCGAGGCTCAGATCTTTCAGCAGGGTCTGCGCGGTGCCGAGATCGCGCTCCGCCACATCCAGCCGGTCATGTAACTCCAGTACCTGGAAGTAGGTCGTCGCGACCGAGCTCATCACTGTCAGTTCCACAGTTGCCCGATCGAAGCGGCTGGCGCTGGCCGCGAAGCGCGCCGCGTTGAACAGGGCGCGGTTCTTGCCCCAGAAGTCCAGCTCGTAGCTGGCGTTACCCTGCACACTGAACTGATTGAATGTGACCTGCGGAGAATTGGGAGCCAGTGCCGAGAGCTTCTGCCGGGTCCGTGTGGCGCCGGCACTCGCTGCGAGCGCCGGGAACAGGGCACCGCCGGCGATCGTCTGCTGCGCCTCCGCCTGCCGCACGCGCGCCACTGCCGCCGCGAGGTCATCGTTGGCGCGCTGCGCCTGCGACATCAACTCATTGAGTTGGGCCGAGCCGAAACCCTGCCACCAGTCCGCTGATGGCCAAGCCAGCCCGGCGCCGGTGTTGAGCTTGTCATCCGCAACGGCGGCGCTCGCCGCCGGCGTCGCAGCGGCTTCAGATTCGGTAGAGATCGTATCGGCGCGCCACGCCCCGGGAAGTGCAATGTCAGGGCGATGGTAGCGGGGCCCAAGACTGCAGGCCGAAAGCGCGCACAGCGCAAGCACGCTCAGCGTGCGCATGCCTACGGGTCGGGCGGCCTGCTGCCTGGGCCCGATGCTCGGAGGATGTCTCACTGTCTGCCCCGCAAGAGAAGGATGTCACCACCTTACGCGCGACGGCTTTCGACCCAATGGGCGAAACGTTAACTTCCGTTCATGTGGGATCCGCGGCCCAGCCGGTGGATCGCGGCAAGCGGGCCGGTGGATCGCGGCAAGCGGGATGAAGGGAGGCTTAACGTCGAAGAGCACTCAGATTCAAGCCGTTACGGCCGAAAGCTGCGCCAGAATCTCTCTTGGCGCGGACGCCCGCTAGTCCATCTTGAATTCGATGGTGTCCCAGCGCGTGGTGTCCTCGTGGCGGGCCTGGCGCTTGATGGCATCCACCAGTGCGCGCTCATCCCAATCGATGACCTCATCGGCAAGGTCTGCGAGCGCCTTGGGGATCGGCTGTTGCGAGCCAAAAGGCTTCATCAGCACCACCGGTTTCTGGCTCGCCTGCGCGTACAGCAGCTGAAACGTCAGCAGGTCCTGGGATTGCTGGTAGAGAGAGGCCAGTCCGATGACGACCTCTACCGCCGTGATCTGCTTGCGCCACTCTTCCTTCTGCGCTTCCTTGTCACCGCCTTGCGGCCGATTCTCGGGCTTACTGCTGTTGCGGTAGAAGAAGTTGCGCGAGCTTTCCAGGTATTCGAACACCCGCAGGTAATCATCACTGTTTTCCCACAGGTGCGTGACGAACAGCCGAATCGGATTGGCCTGCGACATGTCGGGCCCCAAACCCTGGGCGGATGAGCCACGAGTCTCGCACAAGCGCGGCCGCAGCGAAACTCAGGCCGCCGCGTGCGGACGGCGACACGGCGAGCCTCCCCGTGCCCTTCATGCGTTCTATAGAATGCGTGGTTTGCGATGAGGAACGCGAGAAGTGCGGCTGCTGGTCTATAACATTCGCTATGCCACCGGAACGGGCCCCTCCTTTCACCTGCCGCTGCCCGGGGCGGGCTATTTGCGCAGCAATCGCCGGGTTCTGCAGGGCATCACCGAATTCATCCGCGCCGAGCATCCGGATGTGGTCGGGCTGATCGAGGTGGATACCGGCTCGATCCGCACCGGCATGCTGAACCAGGCCGAGCACATTGCAGGCTCGCTGGGCCACTACTCGACCTTCCAGTGCAAGTACGGTACCGGCTCGATCAACAACCTCGTGCCGATCGTGCGCAAACAGGCCAACGCGTTTCTCTCCGCGCCGCACGTGCATGGCGAGCGCTTTCATTATTTCGATACCGGCATCAAGCGGCTCATCATCGAGCTGGAGCTCGATGATGTATGCGTCTTCCTCGTGCATCTGTCACTGAAGTTCCGTCATCGGCAATACCAGTTGCGCTCTCTGCACGATCTCATCATGCAATCGCCGAAGCCGGTGATCGTGGCTGGCGACTTCAATACCTTCTGGGGGAACCACGAGATCTATCTGTTCATGCGCGCAGCAGGCCTGCGCAGCGCCAACTCCGCCGGCCTGCCGTCCTTCCCAGCGCGCGTACCGCGTGTGGAGCTTGATTTCATTCTGGTGAGTGAGGGGATCGAGGTGACGGACTTTCGTGTGCCGGATGTGCGCTTCTCGGACCACCGTCCGCTGGTCTGTGATTTCCATGTGCGCCCCGGGACGGCGGCGCGCCTCACGGCTGCCTGAGGTGTCGCGGTGAATACGAATGGCGCCTGGAGCCTGGAGACGGATGCGGACCGGATCGCCTGGCTGACGATCGACAAACCAGGTACCTCGGCCAATGTGCTCTCGAGCTCCGTGCTCGAGGAACTCGATGGCTTCCTTGCGCCACTGCGCCGCGCGCCGCCGCGCGCCGTGATCGTGATCTCCGGCAAGAAGAGCGGCTTCATCGCCGGCGCCGACATCAAGGAATTCACCGGCATTGGCGATCTCGAGCAAGGCTATCGGCTGATCCGAACCGGCCAGGATGTGCTCAGCCGGCTGGAGTCGCTGCCCTGCCCGACCGTCGCGGCATTGCATGGCTTTGCGTTGGGCGGGGGCCTCGAGCTGGCCCTGGCATGCCGGTACCGCATCGCGGTGCAGGATGAGCGCCTCTCGCTCGGTCTGCCCGAAGTGCAGCTCGGCATCCATCCGGGTTTCGGGGGCACGGTACGCGCGGTGCGACTGCTCGGGGTGCGCCCTGCCATGCAGATGATGTTGACAGGCAAGCCGCTGCGCGCCGAGAAGGCGCTGCGCCTGGGTCTCGTCGACCGCCTGACGAGCGCTGCGGAGCTGCGCAGCGCCGCGCGGCAGCTGGCGCTTGCGCCACCGGCGGTGCGGCGCGCGCCGTTTGCCGAGCAGGTGCTCAGCTGGGCGCCGGTTCGTCCGTTTGTGAAGCGGACTCTCATCGCGCAAGTGGCTATCAAGGCTCGCCGTGAGCACTACCCTGCGCCCTACGCGATCATCGATCTGTGGGCTGCCGGCGGTAAGTCATACGAGGCTGAAGCCCGCTCGATTGCGCAGCTGTTTCTCAGCAGCAGCTCGCGCAACCTGGTACGCGTGTTTCTGTTGCAGGACCGCCTCAAGGCACTCGGCGGGAAAGGTGGGCCTGACATCCGCCACGTGCATGTCGTGGGCGCGGGTGTCATGGGCGGTGATATCGCGGCCTGGGCGGCCTTGCGCGGCTGCAATGTGACCTTACAGGATCGCTCGGCGGAGCTCGTGCAACCCGCCATCCAGCGCGCCGGCGAACTGTTCAGCAAGCGCCTGCGTGGAACTGAGAACGTGGCTGCCGCTGTCGGCCGTCTCAAGGCCGATGTGGGCGGCGATGGCGTCGCGCAGGCGGATGTCGTCATCGAGGCAATATTCGAGAACCTGCAGGCCAAGCGCGAGCTGTATGCGCGCCTCGAGCCGCGCATGAAGCCCACGGCACTGCTGGGCACCAACACCTCGAGTCTGCTGTTGGAACCGCTGGCACAGCAGCTCGCGCGGCCCGAGCAGCTGGTGGGACTGCATTTCTTCAACCCCGTAGCGCAGATGCCGCTGCTCGAGATCGTCCGTTCCGGACAGACTGGCGAGGCCTGCATGCAGGCGGCGGTGAGCTTTGCACGCAAGCTCGACAAGCTGCCGTTGCCCTGTCGCAGCGCGCCGGGTTTCGTCGTGAATCGCGTGCTGATGCCCTATCTGCACGAAGCGATGTTCGCTGCCCAGGAGGGTGTGCCGCTGGCGCTGATCGACCGGACGGCCGTCGAGTTCGGCATGCCGATGGGGCCCATCGAGCTTGCGGACGTGGTCGGCCTCGATGTCGCAGCGCACGTGGGCGAGATCATCGCGGAGGAGTTGCAAAGAGCACCACCGGATCTGCGCGACCTCAAACAGCGGGTCGCCGCCGGCAAGCTGGGCCGCAAGAGCGGCGCGGGTTTCTACCGCTGGCAGCATGGCAAGCCCGAAAAAACTGCAGTCACCGCGACGGCCCCTGCTGACCTGCAGGATCGACTGATTCTGGTACTGGTCAACGAATGTGTCGCCTGTTATCGCGAACAGATCGCCGCCGACGCCGATCTGATCGATGCCGCGGTGATCTTCGGCACTGGCTTCGCCCCCTTTCGGGGCGGACCATTGCAGTATGCGCGTGAGCGCGGCCCGCAGACGGTGGTGCAGCGACTCGATGAGTTGGCGAGCCGCTACGGCGAGCGCTTCCGGCCCGATGCGGGCTGGTCGCAGTTCGCCGCGGCCGCCAAAGAGTGACAGCGGTTCAAGCGCCTCCGAGCGCATGTGTTACCATCCGGCGGATTGCGACGCACCAGCCCTGGTTTTACTGCGTCGGGCCCGATGAAATGCCGGAAGAACGCGGAGCCAGCGTTCAACTACTCAAGTCGTTCGCACCGCTCGATGGTCTGAAGCGGGACAACCTCGCGGCGCTCTCCAAGAAGGTCAGCGTCAAAACGATGCCGGCCGGCCGCGTGCTGTTCAAGGAGGGTGAAAGCGACAAGCGCACCATCTGGCTCGTGGGCGGCATGGTGGAGATCAAGGAAGGTGAGCGCACGATTGCGATGATACGTGCCGGCACGCCGGAGGCGCGCAATCCGCTCTTTCCGCGCACGCCACGCAGAGTCACCGCGCGAGCCGTGGACGAGATCAGCTACCTGTCGATCGACAGCGATCTGCTCGATGTGATGATCACCTGGGATCAGACCGGCACCTATGAAGTCGCCGAGCTGCAGGAGTCCATCGAGGGTACCGGCGGCGATGACTGGATGACTACCCTGCTGCAGACCAAAGCGTTTCATCGCATTCCGCCGGCCAACATACAGGCCATCTTCATGCGCCTGCAGCGGGCCCCGATGCGCGCCGGGGATGTCGTCATCAAGCAGGGTGATGAGGGCGACTATTTCTACATCATCGTCAGCGGCAAATGCATCGTAACTCGCGAGACCCCTCTGAACCGCGATGGCATCAAGCTGGCAGAGCTCGGCGTGGGTGACACCTTTGGCGAGGAGGCATTGATCGCCGAGGCGAAACGCAATGCCACGGTGACCCTGCTGACCGACGGGGTACTGATGCGCCTCAACAAGCAGGACTTCCGGGAGCTCATGAACGAGCCCCTGCTGCAATGGGTTAACTATGAGCAGGCGCGCGAGATCGTACAGCGGGGGGGCCGCTGGCTGGATGTGCGTCTGCCGAGCGAGCACCAGAACATGGCCATCGAAAACTCGCTCAACATCCCGCTGTATTTCATCCGCCTGAAACTCTCGACGCTCGATCGCAAGGTTCCCTATGTCGTGTACTGCGACACGGGCCGCCGCAGCTCGGCGGGTGCTTATATTCTTGTGGAGCGCGGTTTCGAGGCCTATGTGCTGACCGGCGGCCTCACGAACAGCAGTATCGCGCTGCGGCGCTCGAACTGATCCACGCCGGCCGCAGAGGGTTGCAGGCTCAGCGAACTGCGCTCACAGATGCAGCAGGTAAACCGGCGCCAGTGCGGCCAGCAGCGCGGCCCCCTGGTACAACAGTACCCTGCCCGCCCGCCGCGGCGCTGCCGGTACATATCTCGCCGCGTAGTACGCGATGACCGGCAGCTGCAGGGCGATCAGCAATTGCCACAGGTGCGCCGCAGCTCCCTCATCCGCCTCGCGCTGCATGCCCACAAATGCCACGTGCAGTGCGACAACCAGTAGCGCGGCTGCCGACATCAGCACCGGGGCGATGGCACTGGGAAGACGTTGCGTATCCGTCGATGGCATCTTCAGGCACCTCAGGTTCTGAACGACCCCCATCGATGCAGCACGCCAATCTAGCACGGCGGCGGCTGCTCAAACCTCCCGCAGGCGCTGCATGCTGCTGTGCAGTACCTGCACATAGGGATACGTACAAACCGCATTGCTCGGACTTGGCCTCGGGCGCAGATTGATCCTGGTGTGTCCGATGGATAGCGTGTTCGGACTCCGCGGTGTCAGGGGGAACTCCGGTGAGCTGGAAGCTACTCGGGTTGATTCTGTGTGTAACGTGCTGTCTTGCCCTCTTGCGGCTGTTGCTGCTGCGGCATTACCAGCGCTCGGTGCACGATCTGCTGCAGCGGGATGGCGTGGAGATGTGGGAGACCTCCGGGTCAGACGGACTGGACATTCGCAGGAGCTTACGACGGGCTTTCCATGCACACCACTCCATCGAAATAGCCGCCAACGAGATCCTCTGGATCCTCAGGCGTTGACAAAGTGCGCGACCCTCGGAGCAACCTTACGGTTGCAGGCCGCCGCGCTGCGACCTCAGGCTTGCAGTGACGTGAGCGTGCAGTCTTTCGATCTCCGCGGGGTTCTCCGCCATCAGATAGCCGGCAAGCAACGAGGCGGAACGACCTAACGCGACCCCATCGAAAGCCGAGGTTGGCACGAAGTTACCCGAGCGCATGTACGGCCGCAGTAAGCTGTGCAGCCGTTCGATGGGAAGGCATGAATCGAAGCGCACATTGCGACTCACCGCACGCGCGCTGCCGGTACATAGCTCGTGATGCAGCAGCAGCTGCACCAGCGAGCCGCACGCTCGGAAATTGAGGTCGAACACCCAGTAGTGACCGTGCCGGTCAACGCCGACGTCGAAGCCGCAGAATCCGCGGTATCCCCGTGCCTGACCGGCCTGCGCGATGGCGACGGCGAGCGGCTCGAGCAAAGCGGGTGACTCGTAACCTGAGCCTACATAGTTCCCTAGCCAGCGCCCCGCTGCCGAGCAGACTTGTTCGGCGGATCCGAGATAGCGCAGTGATGTGGTGTCGACGGCTACCTGAGCGCACCAGCTGCGCTGAAAATCCCGATATTGCTCCACCACCACGCATTCGGCACTGGTCCCGAGCTTGGCGAACGTCTGCCGCGCGCGGGCGAGATCGCCCTCGTCCCGACAGATTACAACGTCGAACCCTGCGCCTGTGGGCAGCCGGGTACCTGCCTTGAGCACGGCTGGCAACTCGATACTCTGGTGATTTTCCGTGAGGAAATCATCCAGGGAAATCGAATAACGCGGGAGCACGTACTGCGGCGGTACGAGTTGATGCAGGTTCGCCTTGTGATTCAGCTCGACTAACAGTGACGGAGGTACGACATACGCCTCGGGCGGTACCACGTCCGCGCCGGGAATATGCGACACCACGATCCGCCGTCCCTGCTGCGCGAATTCACGCAGCTGTTTTTCCAACTCCAGGCGATCTGAATAGGTGCGGTGGTGCGCCAGCTGATGACCGCTGCTGGCCAGCAGTTCGCAAACAGCAGATGTGGCGCTGCCGCGGTGACAGAGCACCGTCAGCGAGCCTGCATAGACGAGCGGTGTCCCGGCCATGAGCTCAAGCGTGCTGGCATCGACCGGCAACCACGCGCCAGTACCGTCGTGCAGGCGGAACGAGACCACAGCCTGTTCGGGCGAGACGTCAGCGAACGTCAGACAGGGGCGCATCCTGTGCTCCGCAGCTCGACGGTCTGCTGCAAACGTCGCAATACCCAGCGCTCGAGAGCCTCGGCGAACACCTCCGCCGACTGCAGCAGTTGCGGCGAGCGAGCACTGATGCCGGGTGTTGAGTTGGCATCGAGCAGCACCGGGCGGCCCTCGAACATCACGTAATCGAATTTTCCATAGTCGAAACCTAGCCGGCGGCGTTCCGCGCGCAGGGTTTCGTGCGGCGGCTCCTGAGTGAAGCTGTGGGTGGCATTGGTCGCTTTGATCACCGGGTGATCGGAGACGCTGATAACCTGCTGGTCTGCATCGCCAAGAAAAACCCATTTGCGCAGGCAATAGCGGCCGTTGAGCCTTTCGGGTACGAAGCGCTCGACGACGCGCGTGCGGTCAGTCCAAACCTGCTGTGGCACCTCGGCGTGCGCTGGATAGATCTCATACGGGATCGCTGCCGGGCGCAGCCGGGCATGCCGCAGCAGGGTGGTCACGCTTCGCCACCTGCGCCGCAGGCGGCCCAGGCGCGCGAAATCGTTGAGTCCCGCATAGTTGGCATCGGACTTGACGATCACCGGGCCGCTGACAACGTCGCCTTGATTGAGCAGCATGCGACTCACGCGGCGCTTGGAGATATCGTGCACGCGTTGATTGAGGACCGGCAGTCCCGGTGGCAATCGCGCCAGGATCTTAGCCGGCACGACCGTAGCGGCAACGTGCAGCAACCCTGCATCCAGCTCAGCAGGCACCGGGGTGCGCGGAGTGATGATAGTGATGGTGTGACCGCGGCCACGAAAACACTCGAGGATCACGTCCATAAAGAAATGCGTACCCAGATCGAGCCGGATCTGGCCGACGAAGATGCCCAGGTGCAGGGTTCGTGCTGGCGTCTGGTGCATGCACGCTTCTTCAGGCGACTTGCACTTAGCCGGCAGGCACCGAGCGCCGCGAGCTGCCGGGACGTAGGCCCTGCTCCTGATCGATGAACTGCCGACACCACAACTCGAAGGTGGCGGCACGCCAGGACCAGCTGGGATTACGACGGATCCAGTGACCCGCCTGCTCGCGTGAGCGGCCGAAGGTGTGCAGCAGCCAGCGTGGCTCGAGGCCGCCGCGCTTCAGACTCTTCGGGTCCAGCAGCAGCTCACGTACGCCATCGAGGCCCTGGCCAGTGCTGAGCCAGTTGGAGAGGTCAGCCGGAAAACCCAACTTTGCGCGTCGCAGCCGTACGGCCTCGGGCAGCAGCTGGCGCGTGGCACGGCGCAGTAACCACTTGGTCCATCCGTCGCTGATCTTCTCATCGTATTGCAGGGCGAAGCAGAATTCGACCAGTCGATGATCCAGAAAAGGCAGCCGCGATTCCAGCGAGAACGCCATGCTGATGGCATCTTCGGCATGCAGCAGTTCCGGCAATCCTACATAGCGAAACTCGCGCCACAATGCGTTGTTCAGATGACTGCGGTACGGGCGGTCCATCGGTTCTCCCTCCGCGCACCCGGCGGGCGCGCTCGCGGGGCGTGCGGAGCAGGCTCTGCGCATCTGCCGAACGGCGCTCGCCAGCAGGACAGGCGGCAGCAGCCGGTGAATGCCGGAGGAGATCTGTCCTAACCTCAACAGCTCCCACAGCAGGGGCATGCCCCTGCGTCTGCGCGGCAGAGCGCGCGCGAGTCGATCGCGCAGGAATGGCAGGATGAAGTGGTCGTAACCTCCCAGCAGCTCATCTGCCCCCTGCCCTCCCAGCAATACCGTGACAAACTCGCTTGCGCTCTGCATGACATGCCACTGGGGATAGCGGCCGCGCATCGGAGTCGGCGCATCGTGGTGCCATACGATGGCTGCCATGGTAGGTAGCAGCCGGTCAGCCGATGGGGTGACCCAATGGATGCGAAAACGCGTGCCATCCTCAGCCACGCTACGGGCGTAAGCACTCTCATCGAAGCGCTTCGACTCGTATCGCAGCGAGAAGCATTCCAGCGGCCTGTCGAGTTGGCCGGCAGCCAGCTTCGCGACCGAGCTGGAGTCGAGGCCGCCGCTCAAGGTCACGCCTACCGGTACGTCGCTACGCAGTCGCAGCCGCACCGCATCGTGCAGCAGAGCCAGGAAAGCCTCAGGGGCATCCGAGCGCGACATCTCGCTCCCAGGCTGGTACCGCCAGTAGCGTTGCCGGCTTTCACCCCGCGGCTGGATCCGCAGCAGCTCGCCCGGGGGCACGCAGTGGATGTTGCGGAAAAATGTCCGCTCCCCGCCGTCCGGATCGGGCAGCCTGCGCATGACAAAGTCGCGACCGCGGCCCAGATCCGGCAAACGCTCTTCGGGGCAGCCCGCGAGCAGCGCCTTCGCCTCGGAGGCGAAGGCTACGCGCTCGCCGCGCACCGAATACACCAGCGGCTTGATGCCGAACCGATCGCGACACAACAGTAATCTGTAGCTCGCCGGCTCCCAGAAGGCCACGGCCCACATGCCGTTCAGCCGCTCGAAGCAACTCTCGCCCCAGATGCGGTAAGCCCACAACAGCACCTCCGTGTCATTCAGGGCACGCAGGCCTGCACCGGCCGCACGCAAGTCCGCGGCGAGCTCGAGGTAGTTATGGATCTCGCCGTTGAACAACATGCACAGCGATCGGTCCGGAAGCCACGCGGGCTGGATCGCATTGTCACTGAGATCGATGATCGCCAGTCGGCGATGACCCAGGGCAATCCCATGGCTCGGGTCAAGGTGAGACCCGGCCCCATCCGGGCCACGATGCTCGAGGCAATCCAACATGGAGGTCAGAACCGCTGAGTCCACCGCCCTACCGTCGCGTCGCCAGATTCCCGCAATTGCGCACATCAAGGCATCATATGGTGCTGGCGTCCGCAGGGGTGTGACGCTCCTCGATAAACCTCAGTACTCCTGTCCGGGGAGGTTACCTGCCGAGAATCATATAGATACACTTTATTGGTAATCAATCACTGGACCCCCCCTGCGATCTCGCCGAGCGTCATCTGCCACTGCAGGGGCCCCGCGTGCGATGGCGCCTGACGCCGCCTGCGATTGCTGCCTTCCCAATCATGCTTTAGCGTGATGCACGCATCTGCGCCTCGGAGCCCGTAGTGCTGCGTTGGTTTGAGCATCGCGTCGATCCCTACCCGGGTACCGCTCATCACGGTTTCTCGGCAAAACTGCTGCGCTTCCTGTGGCAATGCAGCCAGGGGCTGCGCCCGTATCTGTTGGCGATGACGCTGCTCACCGGAGCCATCGGTGCCTTCGAAGCGCTGTTGTTCTTCATGCTGGGCAGACTGATTGACTGGATGACCCAGTCCGGGCCGCAACGCTTCGTGGTGGAGCATCGCGCGCAGCTGCTCGTCCTAGCCATCATTCTGGCCGTGAGTCCGATCTTCGTCGCGCTCGGCGCCTGGTTCAAATACCAGACGATTCAGCCCGTGTTCCCGATGAGACTGCGCTGGATATTCCATCGCCGGATGCTCGAGCAGAGCATGAGTTTCTTTCAGGATGAGTTCGCCGGGCGGGTCGCAGCGAAGGTGATGCAGACGGCCCTGGCCGCGCGCGACACGTGGATTACGGTGGCCGATATCCTCGTGTACATCGTGGTGTATTTCATCACTGTGGCGGTTGTCATCGCAGGCTTCGACTTCTGGCTGCTGCTGCCGTTTGTCGGCTGGCTCATCGTGTACGCGGCTGCGATGGTTTATTTCGTACCCCGCCTCTCCAAGGTCGCCGCCGGACAGGCTGATGCCCGCTCACTCATGACCGGCCGCATCACGGACGCTTACACCAACATCTCCATCATCAAGCTGTTTGCGCATGCCAGCCGGGAGGCCGGTTACGCGCGCGACGCGATGGATGAGTTCCTGGTCACGGCGCGCCAGCAGACCCGCTATGTCAGCGGCTTCGAGATTCTCAATCACTGCCTCAGCATGCTGCTGATCGCCGCTACCGCGGCAATCGCGGTATATCTCTGGGTGCATGCTCAGGTGCAGCTGGGTGCCGTGGCCGCCGCCACGGCGATGGCACTGCGTCTGAATGGCATCTCGCATTGGATCATGTGGGAACTGGCCTCCCTGTTCGAGAATGTGGGTACGGTACAGGACGGCCTCAACACGGTGACCCGGCCGATCGCCGTGCTCGATCACAAGGACGCCGCGCCCCTGCGCGTTACCCGAGGCGAGATCACGTTCGAGCGTGTGCGCTTCCATTACGGCGCTGCGAAACGTGTGATCGATGATCTGTCTTTTACGATCAGGCCGGGCGAGAAGATTGGTCTCGTGGGTCGCTCCGGCGCCGGCAAGTCCACGCTGGTCAATCTGCTGCTGCGTTTCTACGCGGTGGAGTCAGGTCGCATTCTCATTGATGGGCAGGATATCGCCCATGTGACCCAGGAAAGCCTGCGCGCGCAGATCGGAATGGTGACTCAAGACACCGCGCTGCTGCATCGCTCAGTGCGCGACAACATCATCTACGGCCGTCCGGATGCCAGCGAGGCCCAGATGCATGCGGCCGCAAAACGTGCCCATGCGGAGGAATTCATTGCCTCGCTCAGCGATTCGCGCGGCGGACGCGGGTACGACGCACTGGTGGGTGAGCGGGGAGTTAAGCTCTCCGGCGGCCAGCGCCAGCGCGTTGCACTTGCCCGGGTCATGTTGAAGGATGCTCCGATCCTGCTGCTCGATGAGGCAACGAGCGCACTCGACTCGGAGGTCGAAGCAGCGATTCAGGAGACCCTCGAGACGTTGATGCGCGGTAAGACGGTGGTCGCCATCGCGCACCGCCTGTCGACGATCGCGGCGCTGGACCGGTTACTGGTGCTGGATGCGGGGGCTATCGTTGAGCAGGGCACTCACGCGCAGCTGCTGGCCGCCGGGGGCCTCTACGCCCGTCTCTGGGCGCGGCAGAGTGGCGGCTTTCTCGGGGAAGATACTGACACCCAGATGCGACGGGTATCGGTGGGCGCATAGCAGGCAACCCCGCTGCTGCTGACGCCCCCACACGACTCTGCCTCAGGATCCGGCAGGAGGACCTGCTATGTACGCATTACTCGATGAGGCGGCCCGCGCCGCGCGACACTATCTGGATTCGTTGGATTCGCGGTCCGTGGTGCCCGATGCCAGCGCCATCGAGGCACTGCGCAAGCTCGAGGAGCCGCTGCCGCAACAGTGTGGCGACCCGGCGGAGACCATCGCGTTGCTGCATCAGATCGTGTCTCCGGCCACGATGGCGATGGCCGGTGCGCGCTTCTTTGGGTTCGTCATCGGCGGATCACTACCCGTGACATTGGCCGCCAACTGGCTGGCAAGCGCCTGGGATCAGAACGCAGCGTTGTACGAGGTCACCCCCGGCGTAGCGCATCTCGAGGAGATTACGCTGCGATGGCTCATCGAGCTGCTGGGGCTGCCCTTAGGTACCGCAGCGGGATATGTAACCGGAGCGACCACCGCCAACTTCACGGCACTCGCAGCCGCGCGTCACGCCGTGCTGGCGCAGGCCGGCTGGAATGTGGAAGCCGACGGTTTGTTCGGTGCGCCGCCGATCACCGTTGTCGCCGGTGAGGAAGCGCATCCCACGCTGCTCAAGTCGCTTGGCATGTTGGGCCTGGGACGCAATCGCGTTCAGCGCGTACCCGCCGATGCGCAGGGCCGCATGCGGGCCGATGCGCTGCCGCGGCTCAACGGGCCAGCGATACTGTGTGTCCAGGCCGGCAACGTGAATACGGGCGCGTTCGATCCCTTCGAGCCTTTGATCGATGCGGCCCATGCCAGGGGCGCATGGGTGCACGTTGATGGCGCATTCGGACTGTGGGCGAAGGCTGCGCCCTCATTGGCGCATCTGGCTCGCGGGCTCGAACAAGCGGATTCCTGGGCGACCGATGCGCACAAATGGCTGAACGTGCCCTATGACAGTGGCCTGGCCTTCTGCCGGGACGCGCACGCGATGAGCGCGGCGATGGCCATCACGGCGGAATACCTGCCGAGCGCAAGCCCGCACCGCAATCCTGCGGATTTCACGCCGGAGCTTTCCCGTCGCGCCCGCGGAGTGGAAGTATGGGCCGCCCTGCGTTCTCTAGGCAGGGCGGGCATGGCGGAACTTTTCGAACGCAACTGCCGCCAGGCGCGACGTTTTGCCGAGGTATTGCGCGCCGCTGGATATGCCATCCTCAACGAGGTGGTCCTCAATCAGGTACTGGTCGCCTTCGGTGACGCACAGCGGACGCGCAGAGTTATTGCAGAGCTGCAACAGGAAGGCACCTGCTGGTGTGGCGCCACGGTGTGGCAGGGGCGGACGGCGATGCGTATCAGCGTCTCCAGTTGGGCCACCACGGATACCGATGTGGAACGCAGTCTGGAGGCCATGCTGCGCGTCGCAGCTCGCGGGCATTTCTCGATCGACGCCTGAGGCACGGCATTCCAAGGATATTTATCGGCCCGGTTTCGGCGCTCTGCGCCGCTGCTCGTCAGAAGCCTGCATCTGCGCGTGCAGTCGCTCGGCCTGGCGCAGACGCTTGCGTGCTTCGCTCACCTTGCCCGCATTCAGTAGTTCACGACTTTCGTGCAGCAGCTCGCGATGCCGCTCGCTCGCCCGGATCTGCATGGACAGAATCTCGTTGGCGTCCCGCGGACCCCGGCGTGTGGGTTTCTTATTGGCGGCCATCGGTGGGATTTTACCGCGGTCGGCTTGGCAGTGAGATGACGTTCCGCGCCCCCCGCCCTTGGCGGCCCCGCGAGGCGCACCGGCCTGGTGCTCGCACCGCACTCGCTGCAGCGCGAGCGCTGTGCGGTGCGGGCAGCCGGCAACCGGCGCCACATCGTGTGGGTGACCCGCGTTTAGTAATCCCTCGGCGGGTGTTGGCTTTGCCTGCGCGATCCGCGGATTCCAGATTAATCAAGGTGCGCCCGGCGGGATCGAATTACAAGGAACGACTCGGGTAACCGCTCAAGAATTGCTCAATCGGATCAGTGAGCGCAGCAGCGTTAACACAGCTGACGATCGGCAGTCGCTTGCCTTGGCGCAGGTGCGGAATGGCTTGCGGACACTCATGGTCCCAAAGGACCGCCATGCCGCCGCCGGGCATTAAATCCTCCGCCATCCGCGCTCCTTACGAGGTAACGGTAGTCTCGCCTCCATTTTACGGCGCCGAGCTGGGCGCTGGACTGTACGGTAGCGCACATACGGCTTAACGACGCGATGTGGCTGGCGCGGTAATTGCCCGCCGCTACGGGACGCATAAGAATTCGGGGGACCTAAGCATGCTAGCTTCTGATCTCGAGGGGCTTCGCCTCCTGGCACGTCGGGTCATTGCCGAGGTCGAGTACGAATGCCGTAAGGCGGGCGATGCCCGCTCCTATCGGTTCCACATCAGCCAGGCCATCTGGCAGGACGAGTGTACGCAGGCCGGGCGCGCCGCTAGCGACTGCACTTGCACTTGCAGGAACCGGAGTCCGCCGAGGCCGTTTCCAACATTAGTCACTGAGGGCCACATGCAAGCGCGAGAATGCCCATGCCTCAGACTTTTCAGGAAACGGAACTGCGGCCTATAGCTCGGCAACGGATCGCCGAGGGGAGCTTGCCTTGTACTCTTCCCTCGCAGGTCTGGACCGGACCGGGCAGTGGTAAAACCTGCGCGCTGTGCGGGGCGCCCATCCCGGTTCACGATTTCCAACACGAGGTTCACCATCTGGGCCAGGACCGTCTGCTGAAGGTGTTCCTCTTCCACATCATCTGCCACTCCATCTGGCAGATTGAGTGCGCGCAGTGCGGCTATATCCGGCGAGGCGATGCGTAGGAGGTCTCGGGAACCGACTGTCCAGGGATCTCGTGGCGCCGCGTCCGTTGGTGAATTACAGCTGCCGCCGCCGTGCGATCGCGAGCGACGGCTGCGGCGGCATGCGCGACCAGACCGCCTCCCGCTTACCCCTCACGAACGCCGCGAAGGCGCGGCAAGCGAGCTCCGCAGCCGCGCACCGCCGGGATCTCATAGCCACCCGCCGCGGATGCGTTGTACGCCAGGGCCGCCTGTTGCATCGACTCGCCGAAGGCCGATGCTCCCGCGTCCAATGGGTGCAGGATCGAATCAGGCGATTGCTACATCGTGTGGGTAGCTTTATCGCCCGAGAGCGCCCCGGCGAGGTACGTCTCGATCTTCTTCTGCGTCTGACCGCGGTCCTGGTCGCTGAACTGCACGCCGATGCCGGCGGTGCGCTTGCCCTGTGCACCCTTCGGGGTCACCCAGATCACCCGTCCGGCGACCGGCAGCTTCTCATCCTCTCCCATGAGATTGAGCAGCATGAAGACCTCATCGCCCAGCCGGTAGTTGCTGTTGGTGGGGATGAACAGTCCGCCATTGCGCACGAAAGGCATGTAAGCCAGATAAAGCGCGCTCTTGTCCTTGATGGTCAGCGTCAGCAGACCCGGCTTGTTCCCACCCGTACGCAACTCATTACCCCGCGTTTCGCCAACCTTGTGCGTCTGAGGACTGCAGGCTGCGCAGCAATGCTTCGAGCGCCAGCCCTCGATTTATCGGCATGTCGAGCTCGGACTTCAGTTCGCGTACCGCATCCAGCAGCTCAAATAGCCGCCGTATATTCAAGACGTTCTGGGCCTGCGGCAAGTAGGGGACAGCGCGCAGTTCTGTCAAAAAGGCCGCCGCGCCGGATTTCTGAGCGATGCATTCCGTGAGCCAGTTCTCAAAGCAGCGCAGGTGCAGCGCCGGCTCGGCACGCGCCCAGCGCTCGGCGGTGGCCGTCGGGTCCAGCCGGCCTGCGCGCGCCTCCTCCAGAGCCTGGCGGGTTTCTGTATTCACCTGTACCACGAGCGCCGGATCTGCTGCGGCGGCGAGCAGCGGCGCATTGCCGATCACATCCAACACGCCGCCCCAGTCCGCCTTGCCGGCGGTAGCTGTCAGCCATGCAATCGCCTGGGCTCGTTGCGGTGCCCGCACGCGAATGCGTTGGCAGCGGCTCAGAATGGTGGGCGGCAGTCGGGAGGGCTGCGTCACGACGAGCAGCAGCAGGGTGCGTGGCGGGGGCTCCTCCAGCGTCTTCAGCAGCGCGTTCGCGGCAAAGCGATTCAGGGCATCTGCCGGCGAAAGTACGCCCACCTTGAAGCCACCCTGATGACTGGTCAGCGCCAACTCCTCGGATAGTTGCCTGACCTGCTCGATGCGCAGCTGCCGCGATTCCTCGACAAATCCCACGCGGATCACATCGGGATGCTGGCCGGCCGACACGCGGCTGCAGGCCGGGCAGAGTCCGCAAGGCGCGCTCTCACCTCGCTCGCACAACACCAGCTGCGTCACCCAGCGGGCCAGCCAGTCGCCGCCGGCGCCTGGCGCCTCATGAATCAACAGGGCGTGCGCGAGGCGTTCGGCGCTGTGTGCCGCGCGCAGGGTTGCGAGCTCGGCGCTCAGCCAGGGAAGCGTGATCACGAGAGCCTTATCCTCACGAAGATGATTCCATGGCATGCAGCCGTTCGAGGACTGCAATCACCTGGTCGCGTACCCGAGTCAGCGCCGCGCTCGCATCGATGATCCGGACGCGAGTGGCTTCGGTCGCGGCGATTTGCAGGTAGCCGTGGCGCACCCGCTCGAAGAACGTCTCGCGTTCAGTCTCGAATCGATCCGCACTGTGACCCGAGCGTGCGCGCGCCCGGGCAAGCCCGACACTTACGGGCAGATCCAACAACAGCGTGCAGTCGGGCTGCAGATCGCCGTGCACAGCCTGCGCCAGATTCTCGATCCAGTCACGGTCGATGCCCCGGCCGTAACCCTGGTAGGCGCGCGTCGCATCGGTGAAGCGATCGCAGATGACCCACTCGCCGCGCCTGAGGGCCGGCCGTACCAGGTTGTCCAGATGGATGGCACGCGCGGCGAACATCAGCAGCGTTTCTGTGACGCCAGATACCGCTTCCGGGCCGCGCTCGAGCACGATCTGCCGCACGCGTTCCGCCAACGCCGTACCGCCCGGCTCGCGCGTCAGGCAGGTGGTGACGCCCCGCCCCTGAAGCCAACCACGGACCAGTTGCGCGACCGTCGTCTTGCCGGCCCCTTCGATACCCTCGAGCGTGATGAAGCGTCCCCGTGTCATGGGGTCTTTTTCGCAGCTCGCTGCTGGGCGCGCAAGTGCTCCAGATAGCTCTTCACCGCCGCGTTGTGCTCCTCGAGCGTCTTCGAGAAGTGGTGCCCGCCCTCTCCGGTAGCCACGAAGTACAGCTCGCCGGTCTCCTCGGGATGGACCGCTGCCTCGAGGGCGTCGCGTCCGGGCAGTGCAATCGGTGTCGGCGGCAGACCTGCGCGGGTGTAAGTGTTGTATGGCGTGTCGGTAATCAGGTCGCGGGTGCGGATGTCGCCGTCGTAGCTTGTGCCCAGGCCGTAAATGACGGCCGGATCGGTTTGCAGCCGCATCCCCTTACGCAGGCGACTCACGAACACACCGGCAATTCTGGGTCGTTCCGCCGGCAGTCCGGTTTCCTTCTCCACGATCGAGGCAAGCGTCAGCGCCTCGTAGGGCGTACTGAAAGGCAGATCCTCACCCCGGTGTTGCCAGGCGTCTTCGAGCGTGCGCTGCATGGCGTTGTAGGCAAGCTGCAGAATCTCGACATCCGGCGTCTTCGCGGCGAAGCGGTAGGTGTCAGGAAAAAAGCGGCCTTCGGGATGCTCACCGGGATGGCCGATAGCGCTCATCAGCTCCTCGGTGCTCTTGCCGCGCAGGGTATGCGTGACGGCGGCGTGCCGATCGAGCTCCTGGCGGAAGTCGGCAAATCTCGAGCCTTCCACGACGGTCAGCTGTTCGAGCACGACCTTGCCCTGGTCGAGCAGCTCCAGGATCTCGGCCGGACTTGCGGCCGCCGGAATCTCGTAAGTGCCGGCCTGGATGCGCAGCGGCTGGCCTGTCAGGTGAGCCGAGAGGCGCAGGTAGGCTTCGATCAGCCGCGGGTAACGCAACTCGCCCTGGCGGGCGAGAGCGGCCAGCACTGCGCGCAGGCTGGCGCCCTGCTCCACCTCGATGCGGCTGATGCTTTGCGAGGGCCCTGGACTGACGAACGTGTGGCGCGCGAAGTAATAGGCAGCCACTGCGGCGGTAGCTGACAGCAGCAGCAGCAGGCTGAGCAGCAGGACCAGCGCCCGACCTGATCCCCGGCTAGGCATCAACCGGCTCCTCGAGCAAGGGAGCGAGCGCCGCACGCAGCCGCCGGGTGATCGGTCCCACACTCAGCCCGCGTTCATCCAACATTGCGACCGGCAGGATGCCGATACGAGCGTTGGTCAGAAAGATCTCCTCCGCCTGCCGCAGCTCCGCGGCATCCAGGGTGCACTCCTGCACAGGCACAGCCAGCTGCCGGCAGAGGCTCAACACCACTGCACGCATCACGCCCGCAACTCCGCAACGATCCACGCTGGGTGTCAGCAGCCGGCCGGACTTCACCAGGAACACGTTGCTCATGGTACCGGAGGCAAGATGACCCGACTGGCTGAACAGCAGGCCCTCGAAAACCGCTGGATCGGACCACTCGGCGCGCGCCAGGATCTGCTCGAGACGATTGCAGTGCTTGAGCCCTGCCAGCGCTGGATTCTCACCGAGTCGTAACTGCAGCGTTTGCACCTTCACGCCATTGTCCGCCACAGCGCTGTGATCCTGCGGCGCCGGATACTGAAATGTGATGCAACTCGCCTTCTCCGTGCCGCTATAGGCGTAACCGCGTGCCAAGGCGACCCCGCGAGTTACTACGACTTTCACGATGCTGCGCTCGCTCGCTCGTGCGAGTTGACACACGCGCGTGCTGATCGGCGCTGGATCCTCGATCGGAATGTGCAAACGGGCGCAGCCGAGCGTGAGGCGCTCCATGTGCCGGCGCAGAAACCGTGGCGCACCGCGCACGCAGGCAATCGTCTCGAACAGTCCATCGCCGAAATGCAGTCCGCGATCGAGTGCGGCAACGGGCTCGCTCTGCCCATCGATCCACACCAGCTCGCCCTGACTCACGGTGCCTCGCTGCTGCCGCCAGGCTCGGTACTCAGCGCCGCGAGCAGTCCGCGCGCCTTGGCACGTGTTTCTTCCAGCTCGCGCTGCGGATCGGAGTCGGCGACGATGCCACCGCCGGCACGCACCTCCGCGTGCCGCCCCATCACCGTCATCGTGCGGATGAGAATGTTCATGTCCATCGAGCCGTCGCGTCCCAGAAAGCCCAGCGAGCCAGTGTAGGCGCCGCGGCCGGTACCCTCGAGCTCCGCGATGATCTGCATGCAGCGGAATTTGGGACAGCCGGTGATCGTGCCGCCGGGAAACAGGGCGCGCACCGCGGCCACGGGGGTGACGTCCGCGCGCAGCTGCCCGGTGACGTTGGAGACGATGTGATGGACGTGTGCGTAGGATTCAATGCTCATCAGCTCATCTACGTGCACGGAGCCGGCTTCACAGACCCGCCCGAGATCGTTGCGCTCCAGATCGATCAGCATGATGTGCTCGGCGCGCTCCTTCGGATGTGCCGCCAGCTCGCGCATTTCAGCCAGGTCATCACCGGGCCTGCGGCTGCGGGGCCGGGTCCCCGCAATCGGCCGCGTATCAATCCGCCGGCGACGGATGCGCAGCAACCGTTCGGGCGAGGAGCTGAGGATGCCAACACCCTGCCACTGGACGAAGGCGGCGAACGGCGCCGGATTGGCGGCGCACAGCCGTGCGTACAAAGCGGCGAGCGGTGGGTCCTGAGCGAACTGTACCTGCCAGGGTCGCGAGAGATTCGCTTGGTAGATGTCTCCGGCGCGCACGTACTCCTTTGCACGGGCCACGCGACCGAGATAAGCGTTCGGGTCTTCCTCCACGATGCGCTCGATCGCGAGCTGTTGATGCGCGTCGGATTCGGTGTGCGAGGAGCGCAAGGCATCGAGGTCGGCCCGAATCCGCTGCTGAGCGCGCTCATCCGGCTCCTCGGCACGTAGCCAGGCGCGCCCGCTAGCGCGCTCCTGGATCAACGCGCTCGAGATGCGGAGTGCAAAGGCGCGCCACGGCAACCCCGAGCGCGGCAGCACCAGCCGCGGCTCGGTTTCCTGGGCCATCTCGTAGCTCAGGAATACTGCCCAGCCGCCGGCGAAGGGCAGCTCGTGCGCGACGGCCGGCGCTGGAGCGATGCGCTCCGCAAGCCACCAGTTCTCGAGCGCCGTGAGAAATTGAGCTCCATCGTGGCGAAAACCGTGCGAATGCACCGCGCCGTTGCGATCGCTCCAGAGTGCCGCGCGCGGCTCTGCGATCAGGATGCTGTGGCGACTGAGGGGACCGTCGGCGGCACTATCGAACAGCACCGGGTAACGCTCGGGGAACCGCGCGGCGAGGCGCCGCAACGCGCCTGCGGGCAGCTCGAGCTCGCAGTCAAAGGGTGTTGTGTCGGATGCCGCCAGGGCCAGAGATCACATCAGCCCGTGAAGCGCCGGAAGATCACGGAGCCGTTGGTCCCACCGAACCCGAACGAATTCGACAGCGCCACATCGATGTCCATCCTGCGCGCGGTGTTGGGCACGTAGTCCAGATCGCAATCCGGATCGGGCGTGTGGTAATTGATGGTCGGCGGAGCCACGCCATCGCGGATCGCGAGGATCGAGAAGATGGCCTCCACCACTCCCGCGGCACCCAGCAGGTGCCCGGTCATGGACTTGGTCGAGCTGACCGCGAGCTTGCCGGCGTATTCGCCGAATGCCCCCTTCATCGCAAGCGTCTCCGCCTTGTCTCCGAGCGGTGTGGAGGTGGCGTGCGCATTCACATACTGTACCTGCGAGGGGTTGAGTGAGGCGTCATTGAGCGCGTTGACCATGGCCAGCCGCGCACCTTCGCCGTTTTCCGGCGGCGCGGTGATGTGGTGCGCATCCCCACTCATGCCGAAGCCCACCAGCTCGGCATAGATCTTCGCTCCGCGACGGCGTGCGTACTCCAGCTCCTCGAGGATCAAAGCGCCACCCCCGTCACTCAACACGAAGCCGTCGCGGTCCTTGTCCCAGGGACGGCTTGCCTCCTGTGGTGCCTCGTTGCGCGTGGACAGCGCCTTCGCCTGTCCGAAGCCTCCGAGACCCAGCGGCGTCGTGGCCATCTCGCCGCCACCCGCGACGATCATGTCGGCGTCACCGTACTGGATGGTGCGCATTCCCAAGCCGATCGCATGGGTGGAGGTCGTACAGGCGGTGACCACGCCAAGGTTGGGTCCCTTCAGGCCATACTTCATCGACAGATGGCCCGCGATCATGTTGATGATGGAGGCGGGCACGAAGAACGGCGAAATCTTGCGCGGGCCGCCTTTCAGATAGGCCGCGTACTCGGATTCGATCGTGCCCAGTCCACCGATGCCGGCGCCACAGACCACACCGCAGCGGTTAGGATCGACCTGCGCGACATCGATACCGCAGTCAGACATCGCCTGGATACCGGCGGCGATGCCGTAGTGCATGAACTCATCCATGCGCCGCGCATCCTTGGGCGTGATGTACTGCGCCACATCGAAGTCCCGTACCGCGCCTCCGAAGCGCACCGGAAAGGCTGATACATCGAATTTGCTGATGGGGCCGATGCCGCTTTGCCCGCGCAGGATCGTCTCCCAGGCGGACTTCACGGTGCTGCCAACGGGGGAGATGATACCCAGGCCCGTAACGACGACGCGACGCTTGCTCACACGCTACCTGTATGAAGAGTCGGGGGAATTGAAAGGCGCGGAAATGTGCAGGCCGGTCGCGGCCGATGCCGGACCGGCTGCCCGCTGCGGGTGTAATCAGGCCTTGGTACGGCGCTCGTTGATGTACTCGATGGCCTGCTGAACTGTCGTGATTTTCTCGGCATCCTCATCCGGAATCTCGATCTCGAATTCCTCTTCAAGAGCCATCACCAGCTCGACGGTATCGAGCGAGTCGGCCCCCAGATCATCCACGAACGAGGCATCGTTCGTGACCTGTTCCTGCTTCACGCCCAGCTGCTCGGCAACGATGGCTTTGACCTGCTGCTCAACTGTGCTCATTTACGCATTGTCCTTTTGTAGTCGTTGATCTCGTAGGCCCCCGGCCGCGTCTTTGCGTAGGCCGGCGGTGGGCGCGGTATTGTAGGGGAACACCCCCCCGGCTGCCACTTAAAGCGGGCCGCGAGTGATTGTTTTTTCTCGCGAAACTCCCCGCCGGGGTTTCCGGGTAACGGCGCGCTCAGCACCTCGCTGTGGCGCTGATCCAACGTTCAGGAGTCGCATCGATCGCGTGCCGCGGCGCGACTCAAGCCATGTACATGCCGCCATTGACGTGCAGGGTTTCCCCCGTGATGTAAGCAGCGGCCGGCGAGCATAAAAACAGCACGGCTGCGGCGATGTCCGCCGCGGCGCCGAGCCGTCCGAGCGGAATGCGACCCAGCAGTGCCTGGCGCTGCTCTTCGTTGAGAGCACGGGTCATGTCCGTGTCAATAAATCCCGGCGCCACGGCGTTGACGGTGATGCCGCGCGAGGCCACCTCCAGGGCCAGAGACTTGGTGAAGCCAAGAATCCCCGCTTTGGCCGCCGCGTAATTGGTCTGCCCCGGATTGCCGGTCAGTCCGACGATGGAGGTCAGGTTGACGATACGCCCGCGCCGCGCCTTCATCATGTGCTTCAGGCAACCCTTGGCGAGGCGGAATACCGCGGTCAGGTTGGTGGCCAGCACCTGATCCCAGTCTTCGCTCTTCATGCGCAACAACAGGGTGTCGCGGGTAATGGCGGCGTTGTTGACCAGGATGGTCGGCATCTGGCCTGCGCTCTCGAGCTTGTTCATCAGGGTGTCAATGGAGGCCACGTCGCTCACGTTGAGAACCGCACCGCGGCCGTTGTATCGATGCGACTGCAAGCTGGCGGACAGCGCTTGTGCACCCGCTTCGCTGGTGGCAGTACCGATGACCGTGGCCCCCGCCTCAGCGAGCGCCAGCGCGATGGCATTACCGATGCCGCGGGAGGCACCCGTCACCAGTGCCACGTCGGTTGCAAGCATGCCCGCCTCAGCCATGTGCTCCTCCGTCGCCAGCATGCGTGGCATTCAGGGCTGCATCGAAGGAGGCCGCATCCTCCAGAGCGAAGTAGCCGACATTCGCGCGCTTCTCGATCCGGCGGTTCAGAGCCAGCAGCACTTTACCGGGACCGCACTCAATCAGTTGCTGTACGGGCCACGCCAGCAGCGCCTGCACGGTCCGGGTCCACAGCACGGGGCGGGCCAGCTGTCGGGCCAGGTGCTGCCGGATCTCCGCAGGTTCCGTGTGAGGCCTGGCATCCACTGCGCTGAGGTAGGGAATGCGCGGGGTGACGATCCGCACCTGCTCCAGCTTCTGCGCGAGCCGCTCTCCCGCCTCGTGCATCAGGCTGCTGTGGGAGGGGACACTGATAGGAAGCAGCAGGGCGCGCTTGGCGCCCCGGGCCTTGCATCCCTCGACCGCGCGCTGCACCGCAGCTGAATGGCCGGCGATCACGACCTGACCCGGTGAATTGAAGTTCACCGCCTCCACGATCTCACCCTGGGCAGCCTCCTCGCAGGCCATCGTGACTTCACTGTCGTCCAGACCGAGGACCGCCGCCATGGCGCCCTGCCCCATAGGGACGGCGTTCTGCATGACCTGGCCGCGAAAACGCACCAGATCCAGCGCCTGGGGAAATTCGAGCGCGCCGGCACAGACCAGGCTCGTGAACTCCCCCAGGCTGTGACCGGACATGACTGCCGGCTCGGCACCGCCGCGCTGCAGCCACAGCCGGTACGTGGCAACCCCTGCGGCCAGCATCGCCGGCTGCGTGCACTCGGTGGCGTCCAGCTGTTCCCGCGGTCCTTCCTGTACCCGTTTCCACAGATCGTAGCCCAGCACCCCGGAAGCTTCGGCGAACGTGGCGCGAACCCCGTCGGTGCCGTGCGCTAGGCCTGCCAACATGCCAACCGACTGCGAGCCTTGTCCTGGGTAGACGAATGCAAAGGCCATGAGCACTCCGGGAAAATCCGGCCATTATAAACAACGTGCGCGCACCGCTACCCTACAGCGGCTCGCCGTGGCCGCAGCACTAATGCGACCGCCAGTCCTCCGAGGGCGCCGTAAAGATGTGCATTCACGACGACGCCAGCGGGAGCGGACACAAATGGCAGCGCGCCAGCGAGCTGCTCATAAATGAGCTTGATGAGCAGAAAGGGTCCCAGCAGCCAGGCGTCGGGATCGCGCCGGCGCACGTGAGCCAGAGTACCCGCACTCATCACTCCATGCAGCGCACCTGAGGAACCCACGTACCACAGCACGGTCGAATCGCGTAACCACAGTCCGGCATCGATTGCGGCAATGGCGCCCGCGAGGATCAGGAGCCACTGTCGGGGCCGGAAGTCTCTGGCAAACAGCGCCCACATCAGGATCAACCCGAGGCTGTTGAGCAGCGCATGCTCAAAGTCGAGATGCACCAAATGCGCGGTGAGCAACCGCCACTCCTGCCCCGCTGCCAGGGCGGCGCGATCGTAGCGCAGCAGCAGCCTGGCCGCATCGCCGCCGAGCTCCGGCAACAACAGCAGCGCAACGGTGAGCTGCAGCGCCACACCGGCAGCGCCGTCGCAATTGAGAGACGTGAGCAGCTGTCTAACCCGGTTCACAGGCCGCAGCGCGCCCTTTTGTTATGATCCGCCGCCCGTAACGGCCTATGTCGCGCCATCAGGACTCGAACATGCAGCAACTCCGGGACGACCGACAGGTTATCAGATTGCCGCGCCCGCCCTGCGGCGCTCGCCGCAGCCGGGGTTTTACCCTGATCGAGATCATGGTGGTCGTCATCATCATCGGCCTTTTGGCCGCCGTCGTCGTTCCGCAGGTCGTGAGCAAAGTGGATGAGGCCCGGGTCGCGAAGGCCAAATCCGACATCCAGGGGCTCGAGACGGCGCTCACGATGTTCCGCCTCGACAACTCCAAGTATCCCTCGACCGATCAGGGCCTGGCGGCGCTGATACAGCAGCCCACCGATCCATCGATCCGGCACTGGCGCCCGGGCGGCTACCTGCAGCGGGTCAGCAAGGATCCCTGGGGCAACGACTACCAGTACGTTTTCCCGGGCACGCACGGCAAGGACTATGACCTGTATACCCTGGGTGCGGACGGCCAGCCTGGCGGCGAGGGCGTCAATGCCGACATCGGCAACTGGAACGTCGGGGAGCAGTGAGCTTTGTGACGAGGAGGCCGGCAACCGCCTGCGCCAGCGGCTTCACGCTGGTCGAGATTCTCGTCGTCGTCGTCATCATCGGGATTATCAGCGCCGGCGTACTGTTGTCGATCAGCCTCACGGGTCGCGATCGCGAGCTGGAAGGTGAGAGCGACCGCCTGTACGCGCTGGTCAATTATGCGCGCGAGCAGGCCGAACTGCAGACCCGTGAATATGGTGTGATCGTTCACGATGACAGCTATCAGTTCGTTGCCTACGACAACCGTCGCGGTATCTGGCGCGAGGTCTACGAGGACGATGCGCTGCGGCAGCGACGCCTGCCCGCGGGACTGGATTTCAGGTTACTGGTGGATGCGCGACCGGTGATCCTGACACCGACCGACACTGCGAAGAAGCCGGCCGGCAAGGACAAGGACAAGACCGGCCAGGACTCCAGCGGCAAACCCAAAACACTCGAGGATCTTCTCAAGGCGCAGAACGCCGGCAAGCTCAAGGAAGGTGTCAGCAGCGGCCGCGCGCTCGGGGATTTCAGCGGTTCACTGAGGGAGGACAAGCCGCCGGCGCCGCAGGTCATGATCTTCTCCAACGGCGATCTGAGCTCTTTCGAGCTCACCCTGGAGCGTGATGGCGGCTTGCGCAGTGTCACCTTCGCCATCGACGAGAAAGGTCAGGTCATCGAGAAGCCGCTCGTGGAGCGCAAGCTGTGAGCTACCGTGGCGACAGCAGCTTCCTGCTGCATGACGGCCAGAGCTGCAGCCGCGGGGGCGACAGGGGCTTCACGCTGATCGAGGTGCTGGTCGCCCTCGTGATCGTGGCCTTCGGGATGGCCGCACTGATGGGTGCCCTCACCTCCTCGGCCAACACCGTCTCCTATATGCGCGACAAGAGCTTCGCCGAGTGGGTCGCGCTCAACCAGATTGCCACCTTCCGCCTGCAGCTCACACAAGGTCAGATTCCGCAGAAGGGCCACACGGACGGCGATGCCGATTTTGCCGGGCGCAGCTGGCATTGGCGCCAGGACGTGCTGCCGACACCCATCCAGGGTTTGATGCGCCTGGATGTCAAGGTGCGGCCGAAGGAGGCCAAGGGTGGCGCGGACGACGGCTGGTACGTCACGGTGAGTGGCCTCACCGGAGATGCTCTGGCCGGTCCCGGAACTCTGGTGGGTGCGCTGTGGGACACTGTGCCCACCAACAATACTCCCGGAGGCAACAATCCCGGTAAGCAGCTCGGCTCGGGCAACAACAGCGGCCTGGGTAGCTCCAGTACGACCGGCCTTGGAAACCCCAGCACCACCGGTCTTGGAAGCCCCAATACGACCGGCCTTGGAAACTCCAGTAACACGGGTCTGAATGGCAGCGGCAACGTCGGCACGCCGCCGCCCAACCCAGGCGGCAACTGATGCCACACAAGCGCAAAGCCTGTGGGTTCACTCTGCTCGAGTTACTGGTGGCCATGTTTGTGGCGGCCATCATCTTCGCCATGGGCTATGGCGTGGTGAATCAGGCGCTGAAGAGCCGCGCCGGTCTGCAGGATCAGCAGGGCAAGCTCGCGGAGCTGCAGACCGCGGTGCGCGTCATGGAGCAGGACTTCGCGCAGCTCGCGCCACGTCCGATCCGCCAGCCCGTGGGCGATCAGCTCCAGGGCGCTTTGGTGGCGAGTGCCACCTCCCAGCCGTTCGCGGCGCTGACCCGCAACGGTTGGGCCAATCCGAGCGGCCTGCAGCGGCCGACGCTGCAGCGCGTGGCGTACTTCTTCGAGAATGGCACCCTGCGGCGCGAACACTGGAACGTGCTTGATCCGACGCAGAGCAGCGTTGCACAGCGCCGCGATCTGCTCACGCACCTGAAGGCGGTCACGCTGCGCTACATGGATGCCGGTAAGACCTGGCAAACGCAATGGCCCGCCATGACGCGTGCCCAGGTCAGCACCGACCTGCGCGGCCGTCCCATCGCGGTCGAGATCACGCTCGACACCGAGGACTGGGGCAAGATCGTGCGGGTCGTAGAGATTCCGGGATGAGGGTCGGCGCCAGTATGTTGCCGTTGCGACTTGTGAAGCCCACCGGACGGTTGCCGCAGCGTCAGCGCGGCATGGCGATGTTGGTCGCGATTCTGCTCGTCGCACTCGGTACGATCATCGCCGCTGCGGTGGCATACGAGAGCGCCATGGCGGCGCGGCGTTCCACCTCCACATTTGCCTTCGATCAAGCGCTGCTGGTGGACCAGGGTGTCGAGGCCTTTGCGGCCTACGGGTTACGCGCGTGGTTCCAGCGGAACAGCAGCGGTCAGAGCGGCGGCGGCGACATCACCCCCGCGCAACCGTGGGCGCAACCGCTCCCGCCAACCGAGATCGTCCCCGGCGTGATGGTTGAAGGGCAACTCGAGGATCTGCAGGGCCGCTTCAATCTCAACTGGCTGGGGCTGCAGGTCAACAACCAGCCCAATCCGATGGCGGTGAAGGCGTTCAGTCAGCTGCTCACCAAGCTGCAGATCGAGCCGAAGTGGACGGACATGATCGTCGACTGGATCGACCAGAACACCACGCCGTTGCCCGATGGTGCCGAGGACAGCGCCTATCTCGGCCAGAACCCGCCGTACCTGACGGCCAACCAGTTCATCACCAGCACCAGTGAGCTGCTGGCGCTGCCAGGATTCGGGCGTGAGCGCTTCGAGAAGCTGGCACCGTACATCACCGCGCTGCCTCCCAACAGTAAATTCAACATCTGCAGCTCGCATGGCAAGCTGCTGGATGCCTTTACCAAAGAGGAAGAGTACGGCAACGACGAGGCGGCATTCGAGAAGCTGCGCACCGCTGCCTCAGGGTGCTTTCCGCCCGCGGCCACTTATGGGACGAAAGTCAGCGGCAGCAACGGGGGCCCCCAGGGCATCAGAATGGGCACGAGCTCCCTCTACTTCCGACTTACGACCCTGGTGACTATTGGCACTGCCGAATTCAACTTGTACAGTCTTCTTTACGTGGATTCGAGCCAGCGGGTGCATGTGCTGACGCGCTCCTTCACGCCTGATTGATGATGAACAGACCCCAATCAACCCGGACCGTACCCCACCATGGCTGAGTGGCTGCTGATCAGACTGCCCCGCAGCGCCGAACAGGGCGCAACCTGGATGACCGCGGATGCACGGGGCAATCCCTCCGGCCCGCCCCAGAGCGGCCCGCTGTCGCTTGCCGCACCGCGCGCGGCCACACGACATATCTGTGTGCTCGTGCCCGGCTCGGATGTGCTGCTGGTGGAACCGGAGGTACCGCTGAAGGCCGGAGCCAAACTGCAGCAGGTGGTGCCCTATGCGCTCGAGGAGCAGCTCGCCGATGACATCGACGAGTTGCATTTCGCCCTCGGCAAACGGACTGGCGACTCCGCGCGCACCCCCGTGGCCGTCGTGCGGCGCTCACTGCTGGATGAGTGGCTCACGATGTTGCGCAGCAACGGCATCGAGCCTGAGTCCATGTACGCTGACAGCGACCTGTTGCCGCACAATCCGGGCCAGGCGGTCGCACTGCTCGAGGAGGACACGGTCGTGGTACGGCCGCCGCTCGCCTCTCCGGTCACCTTGCCGGCGGATGCCCTGTCCGAGGCATTGAGCATCGCCCAGCAGCCTCCCGCGCAGCAGGCCGGCAGCCCCGAGCTGGCAGCGACCGGTACGCGGGGTCTCGTGTTGTATACCGGGGCGGCCGAGTGGCATCGGCACTCGGCCCAGGTGGAAGCGCTGCGCGAGCGCTTCGATGGGATCAAGATCCAGCTGCTGACCAACGGACCGTTGGCGCTCTTTGTCCAGCAGCTGCCACCTGCTGCCGGCATCAATCTGCTGCAAGGCCCTTACGCCCCCAAGACTACCCGTTCGGTCGGATTGCAGGCGTGGCGCGTGGCGGCCATCCTGCTGGTCTGTCTCGTGGGTCTGCACGTCGTGGGCAAGGCGGCGGAACTTACGCTGCTGAAACGCAATGAGCAAAAGCTGGATACCTCCATTGGTGAAACCTTTCGCCAGGCGATGCCCGGTGAGCGCAACGCATTGGATGCGCGGCGTCGTCTGGAACAGCGCCTCAATGCAATCCGCAATGGCGGCGACGCCGGCGGCTTCCTGCCAGCCCTGCAGGCCCTGGTCGAGGCGAAAGGTACGGCACCCGGCATGCTGCTGCAGGCGATGAGCTTCCGCGATGGCGCCATCGATCTGAAAGTCTCGGCGCCCGATGCGGCCACGCTCGATCATCTGAGTCAATCGTTGACAACGAGCGGCTGGCGTGCCGAGCTGACCTCCGGCAACACTGTCGGGTCCGGCTACGAGGGCCGCATCCAGATCAAATCGCACTGAAGGCGGAACGCCATGGCATTTTCCTTCGAGACCCTGTCAGCCCGCGAGCGCCGCCTGGTGCTCATCTGCGCCATCATCGCGTTGCTCGTGTTGGTATTCGGGGTGTTGCTGCCACTGCACCACAGCGTGACCCAGGCCCGCATGCGCATCGGTCAGAAGCAGGCCGATCTGCAGTGGATGCGCAACGTCACGCCGGTACTGCTTGCCAACAACACCCAGGGGTCCACCAACGGCGAGTCGCTAATCGTGATCGTGGACCGCTCGGCACGCGAGTCAGGCCTGGGGAGCTCCCTCTCGGGCAGCGAGCCCGCCGGCCCGAATGGCCTGCGCGTGCGGCTCGAGAAGGCGCCGTTTGACAGCATCATCGGCTGGCTGGCGCGCCTTGCGCAGCAGAATGGCATTCGGGTCGAGGCCGCCAGTATCGATACGGCCGGCAGCCCCGGGATGGTCAATGCCTCGCTGACCCTGCAGGCGCGCTGAAGAACCTCACCGCAATCTTCCCTCCATGCGCAGAACGGTATGGCTGGTTCTGATCGGGCTGCTGGCCTTTCTCGGCTTCGTGATCGCCCGCTTGCCTGCCAGTTGGATTGCGCCAAGCCCCAAGGCGCCGGTGAGCTGCACTGATATCGATGGAACCCTTTGGAGCGGGACCTGCACAGGACTGACGGCCTACCGGCAGAGCTATGGTGATCTGAGCTGGGAGGTGCATCCGCTGCGGCTGCTGGCCGGCAAGCTGAGTGTCTCCGTCGTTCTGGTACGCGGCACCGGCAGCGCCCGGGGCCTGGTGGATGCGGGTTTCGGGCGGCGCGTCACCGCCCGCAATGTAGTGGCCGATCTGCCGCTCGATCCAACACTGCTGCCGCAGCTGCCTGGAGATTTGCGTGGCACCGTGCACGCAGATCTGCCGCTGCTGGTGCTGCACGGTGAGCAGGTCCAGGCGCTGCAGGGACGCATCGAAGTGCACGATCTGATTCAGGGCGCAGGGACCGCTGCCCAGCCGCTGGGCAGCTACTCGCTGGAGTTTCCGCCCGGCGCCGACAGCCCGCCGGTCGGCCACCTGCGCGATCTGGGCGGACCCCTTTCCGTGGATGGCTCGCTGCGGCTCACTCCGGAGCCCGGAGTCAGCGTGGAAGGCCTCGTGGCTGCACGACCGACGGCAGCCGCCGAGCTGCAACAGGAAATTCAATTCCTGGGCTCACCGGATGCGCAGGGGCGGCGCCTGTTCTCGTTCGCCGCCACGTTCTGATCAGTCATCTAGCTGCAGAAATTCCCCGAGGAGCGGGAAGTACAGCGCAGCGCGCACCGGCTCGGGCCCGAGGGCCTTCGCGAGTGACACATACGTGCGCAGCTGTGTGCGGTAGCGCTCCATCTCCTGCTGCAGAAACTGTTTCCGGCCACCGCCTTCGTGGCGGCTGGTCTTGAAATCAACGACCCAGCGGGTGCCCTGCCGGTCGATGAACGACCGATCGATGATGATCTGGGTGAGGCGACCCTCGGCAAGTCCCGTGAGTGCCAGCTCGCTGGCTGCTTCGCGGTGCGTGGAGGAAAACAGCCATCTGCCGCGTTCGTGCGTCAGCGTGCGGCTGAGAGCCTCGACGACATCGCGCGTGCCCCGCGCCAGATCCGCTTCCGGGACGCCGTGCCAGCGCAGCAGCGCCGCGTAGCGGGGCGCGCGTGTTTCGATCTCAGCGGGCGAAGGCAGCACGCTCTCACGCGCCAAGGCCTCCAGAGCGCCATGGACGACCGTGCCGATGTGACGCCGCGTCTCACCGACCCAGCTGAACTCAGGAGGTGCGAGATCGCGGCGTGCGAGTGGCAGCGGCTCGATGGCCGGGGCTGCTTCGAGCACCGGCTGCGACCACGGTTGCCGCAAGCGCTGGAGCGCCAGTTTGGATGGGGCCAGTACGGTCTTCTCAGCCTCGGCGCTCGCACTCATGAGGTAGCTGACCTCGGGCATCGCAGGTAGCGGCCAGAGTGCATCCAACAAAGTGCCACCGCGAGGTCGCGGCTCGCCATCCGCACGGTTCTCCAGCGTACCGGACAACACCAGCGTGCGCCTCGCCCGGGTGGCTGCAACGTACAGCAGGCGCTGTTGCTCATTGAGCGTTCGCTGGCGCATCAGTCGCTTGAGAAACGCCGTCACCTCTCCGCCGTTGTCATCGCCGATGGCCGGCATGGGCGCCATCACCAGGTCGCTGCCGCCGGTACCGCGAGGCAAATCCAGCCAGCGTAACAGCGGTTCCTGACCGCGGTTGAGCTGCCGACCGAGCGCGGGGACCAGCACGTGATCAAACTCGAGGCCCTTGGCCTTGTGGATGGTCATGATCTGTACGGGGTTGGCCGTGCTCGGTTGCGGTTGCGCGTACAGATCGGCGACCAGGCGTTCAAGGTCCTCTACGTCACGCCACTCGCCACCGCTGACGAACTCGCCCAGAGCGGTAAAGAAGGCGCGCGCGTGCCGCAGGTCGCGCGCTTCGTAGCAATCGGCCGCTCCGAGCTGCAGCCAGGTGCGCTCGAGCCATTCGGTCAACGGATACAGATCAACAGCTGCGAGCGCCGCGGCGAACACTGCGCGAACCCGCCGCAAACGGCTGCAGTCCTCCGGCATACAACGCTCGAGGCAGGCCTCATCCTGCAGCGCTTCCCATACGAGCCGCGGATCGCCGCGCCGGGACAGAAGCGACAGACTGTGCAGCGAAGCGCCGCACCAGGGCGCACGCAGCACCGCCAGCCACGCGGTCCGATCCCCCGGATGCAACAGGGCACGAGCCAGAGCCACCAGATCGCGGATGATCGACAGCTCCTGCAACGCGACGAGTTCAACCCCTACGGTGTCGACTTCATGCTGCTCCAGCGCCGCGATAATGGGTGCGGCGTGCGTCCGGGCTGCGACGAGGACGGCAATGGTGGCCGTCACATCAGCGCGCCGCAGCTCCAGGATGCGATCGACGATCGCATCCATCTCCGCCCCGGGGCGGGCATCGTCGAACAGCAGGATGCTTGCCGGCGGCGGTGCAGCCGGTGGTGAGGCGGAGAAAAGATCCGCTTGCGCGGGCAGCGCACTAGCCGCCGCGGCGGCAGTGCGGCCGGCCATGCTCGCTGTAAAGGCGACCGCACTTTCGCGCAGGTTGTCCGCGGCGGGAAACAGGCGCGTAAACACCCGGTTATTCCACTCGATGAGCGCACGGACAGAGCGAAAGTTGCGACGCAGCTGTAGGGGCTCGAGCGCACGCGCGCCGATCCCATGCGCGCGCGCCCGCAGGAACAGCCCGACCTCGGCCTCGCGAAACTGATAGATCGACTGCATGGGATCGCCGACGATGAACAGGGTGCGACCGTCGCCGGGTTCCCATCCGGCGGTGAGCGCCTGCAGCAGATCGAACTGCGCCAGCGAGGTGTCCTGGAACTCATCGACCAGGATGTGCCGCAACGAAAGCCCGGTGCGCAGCGCGAGATCGGTGGGCAGACTCTCCTCAGTCAGGGCCGCACGCGCGGCGCCGGCCACAAACGTATGATCCACGCGCCCTGATGCGGCAAACTCCAGCTGCAGATGTCCGGCAGCGGCGCGCAGCATCCGCGCCAGTGCCTGCAGCGCGCTGGCATCCGCGCCGCACAGCTCGTAGCCCGGGAGGTTATAAATCTCCACCAGCGACTGTCGGGCCGCCGGCAGCTCATCGAGTTGTGCCAACAGCGCGCGCAACGCCTCTTTGCCGGCGCGGCTTTCGAAGCCCGCACCGAGGGATTTGTTGAGGCCGTTCGGCTTGCGCCACTCGCCGGTCCTGGTCAGCAGCAGCTTGCTGAGCTGTTGCCAGCGTCCGAGATCCTCAGGTCGGGCAGTCAGCGGGCCCATGCCCGGTAATTGGGCCGCCTGCGCCCGCAGCACGGCAGGTAATGCCCGCGAGGCGGCCTCGAGATGATCCGCGGCGATGTTGCGTAGACTCTCACTGACACGGGCGCACAGGCTGTCCGGATCGCCGCTCAGCACATAGCGCAACCAGTGACCCCGCCGCTGCAACATGTCGGCAAGCAATTGCTGCACGCGCTGCCAGCGGTTGTCGAGGCGGTCGAACAGCAGGCCCACGTCCGCGGCCAGCTGCGGATCGCGATCGGCTTCCGCCAGGGCCTCGCCGGCGGCACGCCGGTAGAGCTGCGCCGCCCGCTCGGTCACCTGCAGTGTGCCGCCGGCACGGGCCGAGAGGGTCAGCTGACTGGCGAGCCGGAAGTTGAAGGAATCGATCGTCTGGATCCGCAGCCGCCCCGGATCCTGCTGCAGCTGCCAGCCGCGCTCCTCGGCCCGCGCCAGAGCGGCTGCCGCAAGCTTACACACGCGCTGCTCTTGCGGACTGCGCGCAGGTGACTCGCCGCGCAGCGCCTGCAACACCCGCGCGCGCATCTCTGCAGCCGCCTTGCGCGTAAAGGTGATGGCCAGGATCTCTTCGGGCCGCTCGACGACGGCCAACAGCCGCAGCAGCCGCTCTGTCAGTACCGTCGTTTTGCCGGATCCGGCCGGTGCCTGCAGCAGCACGGATCGCGCAGGATCGGTGGCCCGCTCCCGCGCCTCCTCATCCGATGAGGCTACCGGTTGAGCAACGGCTGCGAGCACAGGCGTGCGCACCTTGTCACTCAGACTGGACAAGGGCGGCTCGCTCGACCATTTCCTGGACCGTCACCAGACCGCGGTCGGCGATGCGACAGAAGCTGGTGAGATGACAGAAATCACACGCCCCCTCCTTGGGGTCCACCTCGGCGCTGCCGGCCACAAACTGACGCGTCAATTGCGCGACACGTTGCAGCCACTGCTGCGTGCGTTGCGACCAGATGTTGGCCTCGGTCGTTGGCGCGACGGCCGCTTGTACGGCATCCACCTTTGGCAGCAGCCCAGCCACGCGTGCCACCCCGGCAAAGCGCACATCGCGTGCCGTGATGTTCGCCGTCGCCAACGCATCGACAGGCTGGCCGGTCCCATCCGCCAGTAACGCTGCCAGATATGCCAGCAGCTGGGGGTGCGATGGCCGCTCCCCATACCAGTCCGCTTTGAGCGGCTGCCCACTCTTGTAATCCAGGATCGCGCGCGCACCGCTCGGCAGCAGATCGATCCGATCGACACGCAGTCTCAGCCGCGCGCCCGCCAACTCGGCGGTGAAATCCTGCTCACGAGCGGCGACCGTGAACGCGGGCCGCTGGCGCTCGAGCTCACAGAGTTTGGCGATCAGACGGGCGGCGCGTCGCTGCTCACGCACGAGCGGCGGCTCTGCTGCGCGGGGTGCGCCCCACAAGTCAGATGCCGCCGTCTGGACCGCCGAGTCGATCAGGGGACGCAGCTGCGCGGGCGCGTGCGCCGCGAGGGCTGCCGAGTCCTGCAGCTGCTGCCAGAGTCTCTCGAGCGCGGCATGCAACAGCTGGCCGCGCATGTCCGCCGGAACACCCCGTTGCGGCTCGTGCAGCTCACAAGCTCCGAGCCGCAACTCACCATAGGCGCGAAACGCGCACAGATTCTGCAACTCCAGGCTGCGGGTGCCGTTGGGCAGCGTTGCATGCGGTGGCCAGGGCGGCCCGCAGGTGTCTTCGACCCTCTCGAGGAGACTGTCCCGATGCATGCGCACGGCGAGCCAGACTCCTGCGCCGCCGTCAAATGCGCTGAGCGCGGCCCGATAACTTCCCGCCGGCTCGCTGCGGCGTGCCCTGCCGGCATCACGCGTCGTCAGCCAGGGCTGCAGCAACGGACTCGGTAACAGTTCCAGATCGCCATCGCGCCGCGGCGCACTCAACACCAGATCGGCTGTCGAGGCCCGCCACGCGCGCAACAAACCCTGCGCCTCCGCCAGGCGCCCTTCCGCGCTCGCGGCGTGATATCCGGCTTGCAGCTGTGCCGGCAACGGGATGAAGGAATCCGGTTGCACCGGTCGCGGAAAGTTGTCGGCGTGCAATCCGGCGACCCAGATGCCGTCATAAGCAACGATCGGATCGGCCCACGTCCCCGAGAGAGTCACGGCGGCGTCCAGCTCCGCGGGCCGGAACGCGGTGCGACGCGCAAGTTGTGTCAGCAGTTGTACGGCGGCCTGAGCGGCGAGCCGGCGCGCCACCCCTGAGAGCTGTCCGAACTCATCCAGCAACTCGTGAAAGCGCACGAGCGTCTGCTGCTCGCCGTTATCGCGCGCCACGCGACCCGGCCAGCCGATGCTCTGCAGCGCCGTGCGGAAGCGTTCTGACCAATCCCGGGGTGCCGCCGCAGGGCCGGCCAGGGCGGCACGCGCTGCAGCGAGCAACCGATCGAGCTCGTGCGCAGCCGGCAGGAGATCAGCGGGCACCGAGCGCAACACCTCGGGCCAGTCACGGCTGCTCATTTGCGTGGAGGACGAGCCCCGTAGCCACACATCAAGGCGGGCCAAAGCTGGCCCGTTCGACCAACAGGAGGAGCGCAGCCACGCACTGACGGGTGCAAATTCCAGCTCGATGCCGGCCAGCAGCTGCAGCGTGCTCAGCGCGTGCGCGATGACCCGGAACTCGGCCAGCGGCCGCCCGCCCTCGATGCTCACGGCCGACACCTCGGGAGTGGTGGGCTCGTCACGGCAGCCCACGTCGACTGACCTCGCAGCTTGCAGCCACTCCTGCGGTGAGAGCACCTGGCGGATGAGCGTCGCGAGCCGTTCACGCGCGGCATCAGAGCCTGGCAGGATGACCAGCAGCCGGGCACGTGCATCGGCGGCCAGCCGGGTACGACACCACAACGCTATCTGCTCCGCCTCATCCTGAGCGGTGGGCAGCAAGGCGACGCGGGGCGTGCGCGAATCGGCAGGCGCGTTCGCAAGCACGCGCATGGCGCCTGCGAGTTGACTCGGCGTTTGCGCAAATCCCGCACACAGCAGCGGCGCGCCGCAAGCGGCCGGCAACGCTGGCGTGCGGGCGGAGAGACGCGTTGCATGCAACTCGCGGCAGCGGCGCTCAAAGTGCTCACAGGCCGCGCGTAGCACTTGAAATTCGAGCGTCGAATCGCGGGGCAGCCTGTTCAGATCGATGGCGAGCTCATCCGCCCGTGCGCAGCTCTGCTGCAGACCCTCAGCCAGCGCCTCGAGTTGCAGCAGCTCCAGATGACGAGCGGCCTCCGCCGCCGCTTCGCGCCACAACAGCCACTCCTCACCCGGAGCCAGCAGCCGCGCCGTGTTCGCTTCCAGTTCGTGCGCGCGCGGTTGTCGCTCGCGTACGCGCCAGGCCTCAAACGGCAGCACATCCGGACTCTTCCAGACCCGGCCGCCGCCTGCGAGCTGGCGAGCGGCATAGGCCAGGCGTACCGCGTACGCGCGTTGGCGCGAAGGGACGACCAGGGTGGCGCCGGCGCCCAGGCTCTCCGCAAGCCCCTCTGGAAGTCTGATCAATACGATCCCTTATGCGAGTTGCCGCTCAGGACTTGAAGCGTGCTCCCGCCTCGACCACGCGCGCACTGTCAGGTCCGGAGCGGCCGACTGCAGCGCCGCCGCCGTTCACGTAGCTGCCGAGAAGGGTTTCCATTCGCGCCAGCACCTCTTTCAGCATCGTGGCATCAGGCAGGTTAGTGATGCGGAAATGCGTGCGATACGGAACATTGAAGCTGACACCGGGGGCGATCAGCACATGTTGCTGTTCGAGCAGATCCAGCGCGAAGCGCTGGTCATCGAAATCCGGCAGCTCGCGTGTATCGACGCCGATGAAACCATACATGGCACCCGCAGGCGGCTGCAGACGTAGAAAGCGGCTTTGGCTGACGCCGCTGATAATGGCGCTGCGCGATTCGTACAGCCTGCCTCCCGGGGAGACCAACTCCCGCACGCTCTGATGTCCGCCGAGCGCCGTCTGCACGGCCCATTGTGCCGGTACGCTGCTGCACAGCCGCAGCGAGCTCAGCAGCTCCAGGGCGTGCAGATAGTCGGCAGCGGCACGCGTGCGACCCGAGAACACCGCCCAGCCTACGCGGTAGCCGCAGGCACGGTAGACCTTGGACAGTCCGGAGAGCGTTGCGCACAGCGTATCGTGCACGAGAGTGGCCATCGGCACGAATTCGGCGCCGTCGTAGGTCATCTGGTCGTAGATCTCATCGCTGAAGATGAGGAGACCCCGCTCCTCAGCGAGGCGCGCCAGCGCCTGCAGCACCGGCCGCGGATAGACCGCGCCGGTGGGATTGTTGGGATTGATCACCACCAGCGCGCGCGTTCGCGGGCTCACGAGCGCTGCCACTTCTGCCGGATCGGGAATGAAACACTGCTCGGGACGACAGGGATAGTGCACCGCCCGGCCGCCATTCAAGGTGACGGCGGCGCTCCATAGCGGATAGTCCGGGCTCGGAACCAACACCTCGTCGCCGTCATTCAGCAGAGCGCGCAACGCCAGGTCGATCAGCTCGCTGACGCCGTTGCCGATGAAAACCTCTTCAGCGGTAACACCACTCACGCCGCGCGCCTGTTGCTGCATCACCACCGCTTCGCGCGCCGGGAAGATGCCTTTCTGATGGCAGTAGCCTTCGGCGTTGCCGAGATTCTCGATCATCGCCAGGCGCATGGTCTCCGGGGTGCGAAAGCCGAACGCGCCCGGGTTGCCGATGTTGAGCGAGATGATCTCGTAGCCCAGCCGCTCCATCTCGTGTGCGCGCCGCGCCAGCCGGCCGCGGATCTCGTAGCGAACGTGGCGCAGCGCCTCGCTGGGGCGCACCTGAAGCTCGGTTTTCATACACGGAAGGATAGCCCAGCAGCTCTCAGCGCGCTGCGCTGCGCTGCTTGAATTGTGACGCCAGCTCGCGCCAGTGATGGCAGGCGACGCAATGAGCCTGCTCCCCGTCACCACAGTCCCACGCTGGCCGGCTCGTGCTGCACACAGCCGTGGCATGCACGCAGCGGGTGCGGTAAACGCAGCCGCTCGGCGGCTGCAGCGGTGAGGGAGCCTCCCCGGGCACGGTGCTCCGCAGCCGCTCAGGCTGCAGGTCCGGGTCGGCGATGGGGGCGGACAGCAGCAGCTCGCGGGTGTATGGATGCAGCGGCGCACTGAAGAGCGCATCGCTCCGCGCGAGCTCCATCATGCGGCCCAGATATAACACCAGGACACGATCGCAAATCCGCCGCACGACGCTCAGGTTGTGACTGATGAACAGCAGTGCCAGCCCCGATTGGCTCTTGAGCTCGCGCAACAGCTCGATGATCTGACCCTGAACCGTGACATCGAGCGCACTGACGGGCTCATCGCAAACCAGCACGCGCGGCTGCAGCACCATCGCGCGCGCGATGCCTACCCGCTGACATTGTCCGCCGCTCAGCTGATGCGGATAGCGCTCGCCCAGCGAGTCATCCAGTCCAACACGCTGCAACATACTGGATATGAGTGCGGCGCGCGCAGCCCGTGACAGGTCTGGCCGATGCACGGCTAGCGGCTCCGCCACGATCTCGCGCACCGTCATGCGCGGGTCCAGGCTCGCCAGCGGATCCTGGAAGACCATCTGAACCCCGGCGCGCGCCGCACGCAGCTCACGAGAGCGCATTCCAGCGACCGGCTGGCCCAGCCACAGAACCCGGCCCGCCTGAGCTGGGATCAGCCGCAATGCCGCGCGCGCCAGCGTGGACTTTCCCGACCCCGACTCGCCGACGATGCCCAGGGCCTCGCCGCTGCGGAGTGTCAGGCTGGCCTCATCCAGGGCCGAGAGGCTGCGGGCCTTTTGCCAGGGCCGCACCTTGACCCGGTAGTTCACACTGAGGGCCTGCACGGTTAGTGCTGCGGTTGCAACCTGGTCTGATGCGGGGTGCAGCACCGAGTCGGTTATCTGCGGGACTGCGGCCAGGAGCGCCCGTGTGTAAGCCTGACGGGGCTGGCGCAAGACATCGCGGATAACTCCGCTCTCCACGATGCCGCCTTCTTTCATGACCACCACGCGGTCGGCGACGCCCGCGAGCACGCCCAGGTCGTGGGTAATCAGCACCAGCGACATGCGCAACTGCTGTTTGAGCTCCAGCAGCAGAGCGAGGATCTGGGCCTGTGTGGTGACGTCCAGCGCCGTGGTCGGCTCATCGGCGATCAACAATGCGGGCTTGCAACCCAGCGCGATGGCAATCATCACGCGCTGGCGCATGCCACCGGAGAGCTCGTGGGGATACTGATGCATGCGCCGCGGCGCATCGGTCACACCCACCCGCTGCAGCAGCTCCAGAGCCTCACGGCGGGCATCCTTCCAGCCCTTGCCCCTGTGTCGCACGAGGGGCTCTGCGATCTGATCACCGATCAGCAGATGCGGGGTCAGGGAGGTCATCGGATCCTGAAAGACCATGCCGATGCGCGCGCCGCGGATGCGGTCGAGCTCGGCTGATGGCCGGCCCAGCAGAGGCTGTGCATCAAACCAGGCCTGCCCGGCAGTGCGTGCGCTCGCCGGCAGCAATCCCAACGCTGCCAGGAAGATCTGACTTTTGCCGGCACCTGACTCGCCGACAATCCCCAGGCATTCGCCACCGCGCACCGTCAGTGAGACATCCCGTACCGCATGCGTCGTCGCGCTGTCACTCGCAGAGCTTGCCGGCGGCCTGCGCATAGCCGCACGCGGGTAGCTCACCTGCAGGTGCTCGATGCGCAGCAGCGCATCCTCCGGTGAGGGCTCACTCCTCACGGGGATCCCAGGCAGCACGCAGCGCATCGCCCAGCACGTTACAGCACACCAGCAGCACGATCAGGCAGCTCGCCGGGATGAGCAGCAACCACGGCGCGGTCTGCATCTCCTGGGCGCCATCATTGATGAGACTGCCGAGACTTGCCTGCGGCTCCTGTGTGCCCAGGCCGAGAAAACTCAGAAAGCTCTCGAACAACACCATCTGCGGCAGTGTGAGGGTCGCATAGATGGCCAGCGTGCCGGCGAGGTTCGGCAGAATGTGATGCAACAGGATTCCAGGCGTGGTGCGCCCGACCGCGCGCGCGGCCTCGATGAACTCCCGGGTGCGCAAGGCAAGCGTTTGCGCACGCACGATGCGCGCGGTGGTGAGCCAGCCGACTGCGCCGATCGCCAGAAACAACGCCGCAAGACTGCCGCGCTGCACGAGCGTGCTGAGAATGATGACGATGAACAGATACGGCAACGAATACAACACATCCACGAAGCGCATCATCAGCTCATCGAGGCGACCCCCGGCGTAGCCGGCGATTGTTCCCCAGGTGGCCCCGATGAGCAGGCTGATCGCCGTGGCGAGGACACCGATGAATAGCGACAGTCGCAGTCCCTGTAGCGTGCGGACGAACAGATCCCTGCCCAGCCGATCCGTACCCAGCCAGTGTGCCGCCCCACTCAAGGGTGCAGTGGCCAGGTGTTGCCAATCGAGGGCGTCAGGCGCATACGGGCTCAGCAGCGGCATGGCGGCAGCCAGCAGCGCCAGCAGCGCCAGCAGCCCGAGAGCCCACCGGGCACCCCGGTCGGCGCCGAGCCTGCGCCAGGCGTCTGCCCACGACCCCGTACCGAAGATCATCCGTGTCGCACCCTGGGATCGAGCCATCCGTACAACAGATCGGCCAACAGGTTGAAGAGCAATACGAGCGCGCCGTAGACGATCACCATGCCCATGACCAGCGTGTAGTCACGGTTGATGGCGCCCTGAACGAGATAACGGCCCGTGCCTGGAAGGCCGAATACCGTTTCCACCACCAGCGAGCCCGTCACCAGGAAGGCCGCGGCCGGTCCCAGATAGCTCACGACCGGCAGCAGTGCCGGGCGCAGCGCATGACGCCACAGGATCCACCAGCGACCCAGGCCCCTCGCTCGTGCGGTACGGATGTAGTTGGACCGCAGCACCTCGGCGAGACTGCCCCGCATCAGCCGTGCAATCAGGGCGGCGACGGGCAGAGCGAGCGTGACCGCAGGCAGCACGACATCGCGCGCCTCGCCCTCCTGCCAGCCCGCGACCGGCAGCCAGTGCAGGTAGACGCCGAACACGAGCGCCAGCAGCGGCCCTACCACGAAGGACGGCAGAGCCAGGCCTAACACCACCAGTGTGCCCAGCGAGACATCCACCGCACCGCCGGTGCGGACGGCCGCCGCGATGCCGAGTGGCAAACCCACCAGCAGCGCCAGCAACAGCGCCACGCCACCGAGAGTCATGCTCACCGGCAGTCCCTGGGCAATCAGCTCACTGACCGTGAAATCGCGCTGCTTGAAGGAGGGCCCGAAGTCGCCGTGGACGAGTCCCCGCAGATAGCGCAGGTACTGCACGGACAGCGGCTGATCCAGGCCATAGGCTCTGTCAAGATTCGCCCGCACCTGTGCATTCAGGGTCTGCTCCTGGTCGAATGGCCCGCCGGGAGCCAGACGGATGATGAAAAAGGACGCGGTGACGATGATGAACAGTGTCGGCAGGGTTCCGGCCAGGCGCCGGGCCGCATAGTGCAGCATCAAACGTTTCCTGGTGGCAGCGGGCAGCGCGGGGTATACCACGCCACACCCATGTGCTGAAGTCCCACGACACGGCGCAGGCTTTGCCGGTCACTTCACGGGCGGCGCCCGCTATACTTGCCGGACGCGGGTCTGGGGCCTGCGGCGACAGAGGCGGAGTGGGCGAATGAAGCGAATTCTGGTCGGAATCAAGCGCGTGGTCGACTACAACGTGCGCATCCGGGTAAAGCCCGATGGCAGCGGCGTGATTACCGACGGCGTGAAAATGAGCATCAATCCGTTTGATGAGATTGCGCTCGAGGAGGCGCTGCGCATCAAGGAGCGCGGCGGCGCCGAGGAAGTCGTGGTCGCAACCGTAGGTGTCGCGGATTGTCAGCCGCAGCTGCGCACCGCGCTCGCCATGGGAGCCGACCGCGCCCTGCACGTGCAGGCCGACGCACCGCTCGAGCCGCTCGCTGTGGCGCGTTGTCTGTTGAAGTTGATCGAGAAGGAGCAGCCCTTCCTGGTGATCCTGGGCAAGCAGGCCATCGATGATGATCACAGCCAGACCGGGCCCATGCTGGCGGCGCTCTGGAACCGGCCGCAGGTGACCTTCGCCTCGAAGATCGAGCTGAGTGAGGGGAAGGCACGCATCACGCGCGAGGTCGATGCGGGCCTCGAGACTCTGGAGGTGGATCTGCCGGCGCTGGTCACCACTGATCTGCGGCTGAATGAGCCGCGCTACGTGAAGCTGCCGGACATCATGAAGGCCAAGAAAAAGCCGCTGGAGACGCTGCCGCTGGCAAGCCTCGGTGTGGCACCCCAACCGATGCTGAAACTGGTGAAGTTCGAGCCTCCGGCGCAGCGGCAGAAAGGTGTACGGGTGAAAGATGCCGGCGAGCTGGTCGAGGCGCTGAAGAAGAAGGGGTTGCTGTGATGGCCAAGGTTCTGATCATTGCCGAGCACGACGGCACGAAACTCAATGCGAGCGTCGCCAAGTGCGTCACCTGTGCGCGCGGCATCCCCGATGCGCAGATCACCGTTGCAGTGCTTGCGGCGAACGCCGCAGCGGTGGCCGCCGAAGCGGCGCAGCTGGCCGGCGTGAATCGAGTCCTCACGGTTGAGAATGCGGCCAACGAACATCCCCTCGCGGCGGTCCTGGCCCCGCAGGTGGTCGCGCTCGCGAAGGATTTCACGCATGTGTTGGGTCCGTCGACCACCTTCGGCAAGGACCTGATGCCGCGGGTGGCGGCGCTGCTGGAGAGTGCGCAAATCAGTGATGTAATGGCCGTCGAGAGCGCCACGCGGTTCCGTCGTCCAATCTACGCCGGCAACGCGATCGTTACGGTCGAGAGCGATCCGGCTGCGAAGATCGTCGCGACCGTGCGCACCGCCTCGTTCGAGGGGACCGGTGGCGGCGGGTCGGCTCCCATCGAGAAGGCTTCCGTCCAAGTCGAGCTGCCGTCCTCCACCCGCTTCGTGTCGGTATCGGCCGCCAAGAGCGACCGCCCCGATCTGCAAACGGCCAGGAAGGTGATTTCCGGCGGACGAGCCCTCGGCAGTGCAGACGGCTTCAAAATCCTCTACAGCCTCGCCGACAAGCTCGGTGCTGCCGTGGGAGCTTCACGGGCTGCGGTCGATGCCGGCTACGCCCCTAACGAGCTGCAGGTCGGACAGACGGGCAAGATCATCGCGCCCGAGCTGTATGTGGCCATCGGGATCTCCGGCGCCATCCAGCACCTCACGGGTATCAAGGATGCGCGCACGATCGTCGCCATCAACAAGGATGCCGAAGCGCCGATCTTCGAGATTGCCGATTTTGCTCTCATCGGTGACCTGTTCCAGGTCGTTCCGGAGCTCGAACGGCTGATCGCCCGCTGAGCGCGGGCGCCACAGCTCCCTCAGAGGTGTTCGGGCGCGACCCGCACCAGCGCCTTGCCAAAATTCTCACCGCGCATCAGGCGGCAGAAGGCTTCGGGCGCCCGACTCAGGCCGTCGGCAATGTCTTCCTTGTAATGGAACTGGCCGGCGCGGATCCAGCTGCCAACCACGTTCTCCAGTTCCGCAAAGCGGTGCGCATGATCCTGCGCGACGATGCCGTGCAAGGTGGCCCGCGCGCTGATCACCGGGCCGAGGAATGGCCCGGGAGGCGGCACGTCCTCGTTATAGGCAGCACTCATGCCGCACAGAATGACGCGCGCATGGGCTGTAAGACACCGCAGCACCGCCGCTAGTACCACACCGCCGACGTTGTCGAAGTACACATCAACGCCGGCGGGGCACACCTGGCGCAGCTGTGCATCCAACTCACCCGTCCGATAGTTGATGCAAGCCGCATAGCCCAGCTCGCGCGTGGCGTACTCACATTTCTCTGCAGAGCCCGCCAGGCCCACGGCGCGCGCGCCGACGATGCGCGCGGCCTGCCCGGCAGTGCTGCCCACCGGCCCGGTCGCCGCTGAAACCAACACGGTCTGGGCCGGGCGCGGCTGGCCGACTTCGATGAGTCCGGTGTAGCCCGCCAGGCCGGGCCAGCCGAGCACACCCAACGCCGTGGAGATCGGTGCGCGGCGCGCATCGACCCGGCGCACGCCCTGCCCGCTCGAGAGCGCAAACTGCTGCCAGCCGTTGCGTACCACGACATATTCGCCGGGACGGTAATCGGGGTGGCGAGACTCCATCACCTGCGCCACGGTTTCGCCGCTCATGACATCACCGGGGTTCAGCCGCTCTGCAGGCTGCGCATCCCCCTGCATCGCCCCGCGATAGTGAGGATCGAGTGACAGGTATAGGGTACGCGACAGGAATTGTCCTGGACCCGGTGTGGGTATGGCCGTCACATCCGCGCCAAAATCTTCGGGCGCAGGTGTACCGACCGGCCGTTGCCGGAAGAGAATGCGCTGATTGCGATCGCCGGCGTTGTGCACGGGTTGCGCCCGTCCCAGCGCTCAGAGGTGGCTGAGAACGTGCTCCGCGGTCGAGACCTTGAACTGGCCCGGGGCCTCGACGTCGACGTAGCGGGCGATGCCGTCATCGACGATGATCGCGAAACGCTGCCCACGCGTGCCCATGCCGTACCCCTTGGCGTCCATCTCCAATCCCAGGGCGCGCGCGTAGTCCGCGTTGCCATCGGCCAGCATAAGAACCCGGTCGCCGACGCTGGAGGCCTTGCCCCAGGCGCTCATGACGAACACATCGTTAACCGCCATGCAGGCGACGGTGTCGACACCCTTGGCGCGAATCTGATCGGCGAGCTGCACGAATCCCGGCAGATGCTTGGCATCACAGGTGGGGGTGAACGCGCCGGGCACGGAGAACAGCACGACCTTCTTGCCCTTGAAGAGCTCATCCGTGGTGACATCCTTCGGGCCATCTTTCGTCATGGTCTTCAGCTTGCCCGCAGGCATGCGATCTCCGGCCTTGATGGTCATAGAAAATCTCCTCAAGAGAAGCAATGCGACGTGGGCAGTATCGTAAACCACCGCGCGTCAGCGCGCGGCCCCGCCAGACGATAAAGGCCGGGAGATCGCTCTCCCGGCCCGTCATTACCGTAAAACCAGCGCCGTCGGGCGCAGCGCATCAGGCCTGCTTGGCGTGCAGGCTCCAGAGATTCGCGAGGCGCTCGAGATTCGGATCGCCCTTGACCGCATGAAAGGTTTTCATGGCCTCGTCCTTGTGCCCGGCTTTCAGTTGCGCAATACCGAGCAGCAGACGCGCCTCGGGCTCACTCTTCACACTGCCTTTGGTGAGGCCCTTGTTGATCAGGTCCACGGACTTGTCGTACTGCTTGTAGCCGAGGTAGGCGAGCCCCACCGCCACGTCCTTGTCTCCCGTGGGTGCCGCATTCGCCTCGGACTCCGCCTTGCTCAGGCCCGCCTGGTCGGTCGTCGCGGCGCGCTTGGCGGAATCCAGCAAGCGGCGGTTCTTGTCCTCCAGGCGCTTGTCGGTAAAGATGCCCTTCTGCAGTCCCTTTTCCAGCACCTGCTGTGCTTCGCCCGGGGAGCCCTGCTCGATGGCGAGCTGCGCCATCTCGGTGTAATCGCTCGGCTCCTTGAGTGCATCGACCTCGTTCATCAGACGAAAGACCTGCAGCGTGTTGCGGTCTGACATCCCCTGGGTATTGCGCAGCGAGGCCAGCAGGTTCGACCAGTACTCGGGCTTCGGATCGTAGGCCACCATCCGCTCGAGCTCGCGCGTCTGGCAATCCATGTCGTTCAGTTTCACGCAGGAGCTCAGGGCGAGCTGCACCTCCTCGGCCTTCGGCGTCTTGCCGGCCTTGATCTGCTGGTCGATCAGACCGTCCTCGAATTTCTGCGTGCCCTTCCAGTCGCCCTTCAGGTAATAGGACTGACCGACCAGCGTCATCATCTCCTCGTCAGCGAAGCCGCCCTTGATGGTGCGGTTGCCGTACTCGATGGCCTTGTCGTAGTTCTTCAGCTGGTAGTTGATCTGGGCGAGCGCCTTGACGCGGCTCTGCACATCGTTCGGGTCGATGTAGCCGTCATTGAGCTCCGCCTCGAACGCCTTGGCGGCCTCCGGGTAGTTGTTGGTGCGCGCGTAGGCATAGCCTTCGAGCTGGTTGATGATGTGCTGGTCGTACGGAGTCTTCTTCGGGTTGCCCTCGGCTTCCTTCAGCTTGGAGATCGCATCCTGGTATTTCTTCTGCTGCAAGGCATCCTGGGCGGCCTTCAGGGGTTTGGCCAGGTCCTTGCTGACCGTCTTTTTCTCCTTCTCCTTCTCATCGGCAGCGCGCGCGCCGTGACTGGGCAACAGGCCCGCGGCGGCAGTCATGGCAGCGCACAGGATCAGCGTACTCAGAGCTTTCTTGGCATTCATGTATGTCGTCATCTCAAGTCATTAAGAGCTGTAGTTCGTCCAGGAGCTGAAGTTCGTCAGGAGCTGAATTCGGCGGTGTTGACGAAGCCGATCTTCTTCATGCGGTTGCGCTGCGCCGCAGCCAGCACCTTCGCGACGTAGTCGTACTTGGCGCGCCGATCGGGCCGCAGGTGGATCTCCGCCTGCTGCGGCTCCTTGGCACTCTCCTCGCGGAAGTAGCCCTCGAGCTGATTCATGTTCTGCACCACGTTGCCGTTCCACACGACCGTGCCGTCGAAGTCGATCTCCAGGTCGATGACCTCGGGCCGCTGATCCTGTGGCGGCGGTGGCTGGTTGGGCTGCGGCATGTCAAGCTTGACCGCGTGAGTCATGATGGGCAGCGAGACGATCAGCGTCACCAGCAGCACCAGCATCACATCGATCAGGGGCGTGGTGTTGATGTCGCACATCGGTGCGCCGGCCGCACCGCCTACACTCATTGCCATTCGTATCTGCTCCCGGCTGCCGTTTAGCGGCTGCCCCGAATGCCGTGATCCGGCTCGGTGAGGAATCCGACCTTCACGATGCCACCGCGCTGAATCGCGTACAGCACCCGACCGACGCCTCATACTTGGCTTCCTTGTCGGCGCGGATGTGAATCTCCGGCTGCGGCTTGCGCACCGCGGCGTCCTTGATGAGGCCGATGCAGCTCGTCGCGGTTCGGCTCCTCTTGTCATTCCAGTAGATGTTGCCGTCCTTGTCCACCGCCACCGTGATGTTCTCCGGCTTCGTCTGCGTCGGAATGTTCACAGCCTTGGGCAACTCGCACCTTCACGGTCTTGTTGATCACGGGAATGGTGATGAGGAAGATGATCAGCAGCACGAACATGACGTCCACGAGGGGCGTCGTGTTGATCGCCGCCATCACCGACTGCTCTTCGTCCGGAGTACCAACACTCATTGCCATTGCTCAAACCTCAGGCGCACACCGTCGGGGGCACCACTAGCGGGGGTCCCGCCGCTGCCGCGACGGCACCTGATCCGTGTTACTTGCGGATCGCGGCAGCCGGAGCCGCGACCGGGCGCGCACCACCCAGTCTCGCCGCCGACCCACGCGGCGCCACTCACCAGATAGGCATGCAGGTCACTGGCAAAGTTCCGCAGGGCATCCTGAATGGCCTTGTTACGGCCCAGCAGCCAGTTGTAGCCCATGACCGCGGGAACGGCGACGAACAGACCGATGGCGGTCATGATCAGCGCCTCACCGACCGGACCCGCCACCTTGTCGATGCTCGCCTGGCCGGCGATACCGATGCCGACCAGCGCGTTCAGAATGCCCCACACCGTGCCGAACAGTCCGACGAACGGTGCCGTGGAGCCCACCGTCGCCAGCAGCCCCAGACCGGTGTTCAGCTTGCTGTTCACCTGGTCCACCGCCCGCTGCAGGGACATGGTGATCCACTCATGCAGGTCGATGCGGTCGGTCAGGCGACCGTCATGATGCGAGGCGGCACGCAGACCATCCTCCGCGACGAAACGGAAATCGTCGCCCTTCTTCAGGCGCTCGACCCCGTCCTTGATCGAGGGGGCGGTCCAGAATTGCTTTTCCGCCGACGCGCGCTGACTGTTTCATCTTCCGCTGATCCCACAGCTTCGTGAGGATCACATACCAGGAAGCGAGCGACATGATCAGCAGCAGGATGAGCACGGCGCGGGCGATCGGATCGCCTCCCGCCCACAAAGCTTGCAGGCCGTAAGGATTATCGACGGTTGCGGTGGCTTGATTTTCCATAGTTTCCTCGGATCACAAAAAGCCGGGCTGTGCCCGGCATTGAATACTCGTTCTAATTCTTCAGCGAGAACGTCACCCGGAATGCGAAACACCCATCAATCGGCTTGCCGTCCTCGGTCGCCGGACGATAGTGGCCGGAGCCCGCCTTGGCGAGCTTCAGCGCACCCTCATCCAGGCGCGGATTGCCCGAGGTAGTCTGAATGCTCGGCTCCTCCGTCAGCTTGCCGCCCGTGTTGACACAGACGTGCACAGCGGCGGATCCGGCCTCACCCAGGCGCTTGGAGGCCGACGGGTAGTAGTCTTCGCTGTTGGGAAAGCCCTTCGCCGGACCGCCAGCGACACGGTTGACGGCCTTCGGCGCCGGCGGCGGGGGCGCCGTCACCTTCTTGTCCGTCACATCGACGATGGCGGTCGAGGTGGATTCCACCGGCACCTCGATCGATACATCAGGCGGTGGCACTTCCACCGGCGGCCGCTCGAGCTGCGGTGGTGGCGGGGGCGGCGGCTCATCGCGCTTCTGCACTTCCTCGACGATCTCGGTTTGCAGCGGTGGCGCGACCAGCTCGATTGCGCGGCGCGCAAGTCCGGTTGCGAGGGCCCACGCGATGAGAACGTGCAGGCCGACGATGGCGAACAGCACAACAGTGCGGCGCGTGAAGAAATTCGTATCTTGTACGTATGCAGCCATGTGGATGATGCGATGGGTTGTTACTTTTCGGTACTAATTCAGTTCCACTCGCAAGCAGCGCAAAGTAGCCGGCTTTGCCGCTGCCCGCAAGCTGAAGTCAACCGTCCGGCAGGCGCGTGTGCAACGCCTGTCGGCAGTCTGCGTCCGGATGGCTGCACGTCCCAGCGCCGGCCGCGGCGCGCAGCGAGCTCATATCCCCTGTAATAGTTCGACGATCGCGACGCGCGCTTGCAAAACCACGACACAATAGCAGCGCACGTCATTGATACGTCCCGAACTCTAACCCGCGTTCCAATCACTGACAACTGCGCCTCAGGTCGAAGAGCGGACACGCTTTGCCATCCGCGGTGCAGTGACCGCTCCGGCCGATGCGCTGCCGACGAGGTGCGCATACTTGGCCAGCACGCCGCCGGTCGCGTAGGGCCTGCGCGGGCGCCAGGCCGAGCGTCGCCTGCGCAGCTCTGTTGCTGAGAGGTCAACGTTTATCGAGCGCTTTCGTGCGTCGATCGTGACACGGTCGCCGTTGCGCAACAAAGCGATGGGACCGCCCACGGCGGCCTCAGGTGATATATGTCCAACCACGAAGCCGTGGCTGCCACCCGAGAAACGTCCATCGGTAATCAGTGCCACTTTATCCCCCAGCCCGCAGCCCATGATCGCGCCGGTGGGACTCAGCATCTCGCGCATGCCGGGTCCCCCCTTGGGCCCCTCGTTGCGGATCACCACAACATCTCCGGCGCGCACCGCGCCGGCCAGGATCGCTTCGGTCGCCCGTTCCTCACCATCGAAGACGCGCGCCACGCCGCTGAATGCCAGTCCTTCCTTGCCGCTGATCTTGGCAACCGCCCCTTCCGGGGCCACGTTGCCGTACAGCACCACGAGGTGGCTGTCCTTCTTGAGCGGATCGGACAGCGGCCGCACGATCTCCTGTCCAGCAAGATACATACCCGTTTTCGCGAGGTTTTCCGCGAGTGTTTGACCGGTGACGGTGAGACATTCACCGTGCAACAGCTGCGCCTCGAGCAACATCTTCATCAGCGGCTGAATGCCCCCGATCGCAATCAGCTCAGACATCAGATAGCGCCCACTCGGTCTGAGGTCTGCGAGCACGGGCACCCGTCTGCCGATGCGGGTGAAGTCATCCAGACCTAACTTCACGCCAGCCTCATGGGCAATGGCCAGCAGATGCAGCACCGCATTGGTGGAGCCGCTCAGTGCAATGGATACCGTGATCGCGTTTTCGAAGGACTTGCGCGTCAGAATGTCGCGCGGCCGAATGCCGGCGCGCACCAGTTGAACCACGGCCTCACCTGCGCGACGAGAGTCTGCGCGTTTCTGCTCGCTCACAGCCTCCTGTGCCGAGCTTCCCGGCAGCGACAACCCCAGGGCTTCCAGTGCGGAGGCCATCGTGTTAGCCGTGTACATGCCACCGCAGCTGCCGGGCCCGGGGATCGCCGTGCGCTCCACCTCCAACAGCTCCGCATCGCTGATGCGTCCCGCAGCGCGTGCCCCGACCGCCTCGAACACCGAAATGATATCGCGGCGCTGTACACCGGGACGGATGGTGCCGCCGTAGACGAACACCGCCGGGCGGTTGAGCCGGGCGATGGCCATCGCACAGCCGGGCATGTTCTTGTCGCAGCCGCCGATGGCTACGAAGCCATCGAATCCCTCCGCGCCCACGACCGCTTCGATGGAGTCGGCAATGATCTCCCGCGAGACCAGAGAGTAGCGCATGCCCGGGGAACCCATCGAGATACCGTCGGAGACGGTGATGGTGTTGAACAGCACACCCTTGCCGCCGGCCGCATCCGCGCCCTGCACCGACTCACGCGCCAGTTCATTGATGTGCATGTTGCAAGGCGTCAGATTCGCCCAGGTCGATGCGACACCGATCTGCGGCTTGGCGAAGTCCGCATCCTCGAAGCCCACCGCGCGCAACATGGCGCGGGCCGGAGTCTGCTTCAGCCCGTCAACGACGAGGCGCGAGCTCGCCCGAGGGTCACTCTGCCGCCTGCTTCTGACTTTTGCCGTCATCCTTACCTGGCCCCGTGTTGTGGCGCACCGCATCGCGGCGCCGCTCATTGAGCGGTGATTAATCGATGCAGAGCCCGCACCCCCTGGGCCTCGGCCCCTACGGGGCGACCGGGCCGCTCCTTCGGATTCCAGCCGAAGATATCCAGATGCAACCAGCGTGGGCTCTGAGTGACGAAGCGCTTGAGAAAAAGCGCCCCGATGATTGATCCTGCGAAGGAATTCGAGGACACGTTGCCGAGATCCGCAAGCTTGCTGGAAAGCTCCTCGTCATAACCGGGCCACAGCGGCATCGGCCACACGGGGTCCGCTTCCGCCTCTCCACATTCTCTGAGCAGCGTGAGCAGCCGCTCGTCGTTCGAGAACGCGGCCGGAAGCTCCGGGCCCAGCGCTACGCGCGCAGCTCCGGTGAGGGTTGCCACATCGATCAGCAGATCCGGATGTTCGCTATCGGCCTCGCAGAGCGCATCGGCAAGAACCAGGCGACCTTCGGCATCCGTGTTGCCGATCTCGATGCTCAGTCCCTTGCGCGAGGTGAGCACGTCGCCGGGCCGGTACGCGTTGCCATCGATGCTGTTCTCGACGGCCGGTATCAGTACGCGCAGGCGCACGGGCACCTCCAGGTGCATCAGCAGTTGTGCCAGGGCCAGCGTACAGGCGGCGCCCGCCATGTCCTTTTTCATCAGCAGCATGCCCGCGGAGGGCTTCAGATCGAGGCCACCGGTATCGAAACAGACCCCCTTACCGACCAGGGTCACGCTGCGCGAGCCGCTGCCCCAGCGCAGATCGATGAGCCGTGGGGCGCGCGGACTTCCCGCCCCCACGGCATGAATGAGCGGATAGTTGTGGCTGCGCAGCTCATCGCCCACCAGCACCTGTGACTGCGCGTCCCAGCGCCGTGCCAGGTTTGTAGCGGCTTCTGCCAGCTCGGCGGGACCCAGATCGTTGGCCGGTGTGTTGATGAGATCGCGCGCCATCTCGCAGGCGTTGGCGGCGGCCTGCGCGTAGCGCAGGTCGGCATTCGCAGGTGTGACGAGCACCGCGCGTACAGCGGGTGAGGTGGCTGAGGCGCTGCGATAGCGGCCCATGCGATAGGCACCCATCAGCCAGCCGAGCACGAAGTGCGTGGCGGCAGGTTCGCGCAGCGGCTCCGCGAGATGCCAGCTGTGCGCCGGCAGCCGATCGGCAAGCCCCGCGACATGCCAGAGCTTGATCTCATCGGCAGAGCGCAGAGACCCGAGTCCCGCCAGCGCTCCCCCGATCGCACCTTGCTCGCCAGGCAGGCTCAGGACGCGGTGTCTCTCCGCCGCAAAGCCATGCTGACGGACCCACTCGGCGGTGGCGGCGGGCTGTTCAGCCAGCCAGCGCGGCAGTGACTCCTCGGTCAGAAGCCACAGGGGACAGCTCGCGGAGCTGCGGGGGGTCAACACGTTTTCCTGCGGCACGGCGGAAGTCTTACCGAAAGGCTGCGCGTTGACAACGCCGCCGCCGGTGTGATGACATCTTTGGTTTGCAGTATTCGTTTTCACCCGCGCTCGACTTGTCGATGGACGCAGTCATTTCCTGTCAGCTCGCATCCTCCGCCCGGGCCGCCGCGCCCCTGCTGCGGGTACTGCCTGGCCTGCTGCTCCTTAGAAGCTGTGGTGCGGGGCACTCGTACGCCTGAGCTGATAACCGGGCAGCAGCGAGCAGAACACCAACCCCGCACCGGCCGAGCGCCGCTGCGGGGTTTTTTTTACGTTGGGTACTGCGGCCGAAGGCCGTTTGGAGAGATGAGATGAGGCTCTACGGGCAGAAAGACGTCGACAAAAAGGCTCTCAAGGGAGCGCGCATCGCGGTGCTGGGGTATGGCAGCCAGGGCCGTGCGCATGCGCTCAATCTGAGCGATAGCGGTTTCAATGTCGTCGTCGGCGTACGTAAGGGCGGGGCGGGCTGGAAGAAGGCACGCAAGGACGGATTGTCCGTCGCCGAACCGTTGCAGGCCGTCGCCGGAGCGGACCTGGTGGCGCTGCTGGTGCCGGACCTTGCGCAAAAGGAGCTGTATCAGCACATCGAGAAGCCGCTGGGGCGCAAGGCCACGTTGCTGTTCGCGCACGGATTCAACATTCACTTCAAACAGATCAAGCCGCGCAAGGACCTCGATGTGGTGCTGATCGCTCCCAAGGGACCGGGTGATCTGGTGCGTCGCCAGTATCAGCAGGGCCGAGGCGTGCCGTGTCTGCTCGCGGTTGCGCAGGATGCGACCGGCAACGCCCACGCGAAGGCGCTCGGCTATGCGCACGGCATCGGCGGTACCCGCGGCGGCGTACTGGAGACGACCTTCGGCGAGGAAACCGAGACCGACTTGTTTGGCGAGCAGGCCGTGCTCTGCGGCGGCGCGACCGAGCTTGTCGTGAAGGGGTTCGAGACGCTGGTGGAAGCGGGTTATCAGCCCGAAGTCGCCTACTACGAGTGTCTGCATGAGCTGAAGCTGATCGTGGACCTGCTGCACGAGGGCGGCCTGCGCAAGATGCACGAGTTCATCAGTGAGACTGCCAAGTACGGCGATCTCACGCGCGGGCCGCGGGTCGTCAACGACCGGGTGAAGGGCGAGATGCGCAAGATTCTCAAGGAAGTGCAGAACGGCAAGTTCGCCCGACAGTGGATTGCGGAGAACGAGAAGAATGGCCGCAGGAACTACCAGAAGTTACTTGATGAGGATACCGGGCGGCAGATCGAGAAGGTGGGCGCGGCATTGCGCGCGCGCATGCCCTGGTTGAACGACCGGCGGGCGTAGTTGCAGCCGCGATGACATAACAGGTGAAAACCATGGCTCCTGATCCAGACCGTGTATTGATCTTCGACACCACGTTGCGCGATGGGGAGCAGTCCCCGGGTTGCAGCATGACCCAGCCGGAAAAGCTGCGCGTGGCCCGCGCCCTGGCAGAGCTCGGTGTCGATGTCATCGAGGCCGGGTTCCCCGCCGCCTCCCGGGGGGATTTCGAGGCCGTGCAGGCGGTCGCCCGCGAGGTTCAGGGTGCGACCATCTGTGCGCTGGCGCGCTGCAATCCCGAGGACATCGAGCTGGCCGCGCGGGCGCTGGCGCCGGCGCCGCATCGCCGTCTGCACGTGTTCCTCGCCACCAGCGCCATTCACCGCCAGTACAAGCTCAACATGGCGCAGGAAGAGATCCTGCGCACGGCCCAGGCCGGCGTGCGTCGGGCGCGTGAGCTGTGCGATGACGTGGAATTCTCGCCCGAGGACGCCTCGCGCACCGAGCTCGAGTTTCTGGTACAGGTCGTCGAGGCGGCAATCGAGGCCGGCGCCACTACGGTCAACATCCCCGACACCGTCGGCTACACCGTGCCGGATGAATTTGCCGAATTGTTCCGCTATCTGCGCAAGAACGTGCGCGGCATCGATGCGGTGCGGCTCTCGGTGCACTGCCACGACGATCTCGGCATGGCCGTGGCCAACAGTCTCACTGCGGTGGTGGCCGGCGCCCGCCAGATCGAGTGCACCATCAATGGCATCGGCGAGCGGGCCGGCAACTGCTCGCTCGAGGAGGTGGTGATGGCGCTGAAGACGCGCCAGGCGTTCTTCAACGTGCGTACCAACATTCAGACCACTCGCCTCTATCCGACCTCGCGACTGGTCTCCAGCATCACGGGCATGCTGATCCCGCGCAACAAAGCCGTCGTGGGAGAGAATGCCTTCGCCCACGAGGCCGGCATCCATCAGCACGGCATGCTGCGGCATCACTCCACGTACGAGATCCTGCGACCGGAGGATGTCGGGCTGTCACGCAGTCACCTCGTGCTGGGCAAGCACAGTGGCCGCCACGCGCTGCGTGACCGCGTCAGGGAACTCGGCTTCGAGCTCGATGAGGCGGAGTTCGACCGGCTGTTCGAGGAGTTCAAGACGCTGGCGGACAAGAAGAAGGAATTGTTCGATGGCGACATCGAGGCGCTGGTGCTGCGGGCGGCAGGCGCGGCGAGCGGCCCGTGGAGCCTGTTAGATTTGCGCATCACGGCCGACAGTCACAGCGCAGCTGAGGCGGCCGTGCGGCTGCAGCATACCGACGGACGCATGGTGGAGCGCCAGGCCCGGGGCGATGGACCGGTCGATGCCGCCTTCAAGGCGATCGAAACGGCCACCGGAATCGGCATTACGCTGCGCAAGTTCGAGGTGCACAGCGTCTCGGCGGGTGAGGATGCGCAAGGTGAGGCCGTACTCTATGTAGAGCACAACCAGCGCACCTACCGCGGCTCGAGCGTCAGCACCAACATCGTCGAATCCAGCACGCGCGCCTTTCTCGAGGTGATCAACCGGATCGAGCTGGCACAGGCCGGGCTGCGCGCGCGTGATGAGCGCCTGCAGGCGGCCCGCATTGCGCAGGCTGCGGTATGAACGGCCCACCGGCAACGCTGTTCGAGAAGGTCTGGCGGCAGCACGAGGTGGTCGCCGAGACGGCCGATACGCCGGCAATTCTCTACATCGACCTGCATCTGGTGCACGAGGTCACCTCGCCCCAGGCTTTCGCGCTGCTGCGGCAGCGCACGTTGCCGGTGAGACGTATCGATCTGACACTCGCCACGCTGGATCACTCCACACCGACCCGGACCGAGCAGATCTTTGGCGGTGCCCCCATTGCGGTCGACTCGGCCGCTCGGCAGGTGCGCGAGCTGGAGAAGAACTGCGCCGAATTCGGCGTGGAACTGCTCGGCCTGCGGCACGCGCAGCGCGGCATCGTGCACATCATCGGCCCGGAGCTCGGCATCACCCAGCCCGGCAAGACGGTGGTATGCGGTGACAGCCATACCAGCACGCACGGGGCGCTCGGCGCCCTCGCCTTCGGCATCGGCACCACGGAGGTGGGCCATGTACTGGCGACGCAGTGTCTGCTGCAGCGGAAACCGAAGACGTTCGCGATCAATGTGTCCGGCGAGCTGCCCGTGGCGGTGACGGCCAAGGATCTGATTCTCGCCATCATCGGCCACATCGGGGTGGGCGGTGGCACCGGTCATGTCCTCGAATATCGCGGCGCGACGATCCGCGCTTTCGACATGGATCAGCGCATGACCCTCTGCAACATGTCCATCGAGGCGGGCGCGCGGGCAGGCATGATCGCCCCCGATGAGGTCACTTACCGCTACCTGGCCGGACGGCCCCGCGCGCCACAGGCAGACGCGTGGGAGCAGGCACTCGCACGGTGGCGCACGCTGCCCAGCGATGCCGGTGCCCGCTTCGATCGGGAACTGGATTTCAACGCCGCGGCGCTCGAGCCGATGATCACCTACGGCACCAATCCCGCGATGGTGATTCCGATCAGCGCCGCCATCCCCGACCGCAAGGGCGATCCGGTGTTCGCCAAGTCGCTCGCCTACATGGGACTTGAGGCCGGGGAACCGATCAAGGATCAGCCGGTGCAGGTGGTATTCGTCGGCAGCTGCACCAACGGTCGCATCTCGGACCTGCGCAGTGCCGCGCAGGTACTGCGCGGACGCAAGGTGGCCGAGGGCGTGCAGATGCTGGTGGTTCCCGGCTCGCAGCAGGTCAAACGCGAGGCCGAGGCGGAAGGCCTGGATCGGGTATTCCTCGCAGCCGGGGCGCAGTGGCGCGAGTCCGGATGCTCCATGTGTCTGGGCATGAATGGTGATCTGGTCCCGCGCGGTCACTACTCAGTAAGTACCAGCAATCGCAACTTCGAGGGCCGCCAGGGGATGGGTGCGCGCACGCTGCTCGCGAGTCCCTTGACCGCGGCAGCCAGCGCGGTGCGCGGCCGTGTGACGGACCCCCGCGAGCTGCTGTCATGAACCCCATCTCCAGGCTGAGCTCGTGCACGGTGGTGCTGCCGGCGAGCAACATCGATACCGATCAGATCATTCCGGCGCGCTTTCTCACCACGACCACCCGCGAGGGACTGGGCCGCGCCCTGTTCAGCGACTGGCGTTATGAGGCGAGCGGCGCACCGCGGCCCGAGTTCGTGTTGAACCGCAGCGAGTCCGCCGGCTGCCAGATCCTGGTGGCCGGCCACAACTTTGGTTGCGGCTCCTCGCGCGAACATGCGCCCTGGGCGCTGCTCGACTACGGCTTCCGGGCGGTCGTCAGTAGCGAGATCGCCGACATCTTTCGCAGCAATTCGCTGAAGAACGGACTGTTGCCCATCGTTGTCGATGAGCACACCAGCCGCTGGCTGCTGGCTCACCCGGGGGTCCGGCTCGAAATTGACGTGGCCGCTGCCACGCTGGGTCTGCCCGACGGAACACGTGTGCCGTTCCCGCTGGAAGGATTCGCGCGCTACTGCCTGCTGAATGGTGTGGATGAGCTGGGATTTCTGCTCGAGCGCCACGCGCAGATCGAAGCCTATGAGCAACAGCGCGCATGAAGGCCCGTATCGCGGTCCTGCCGGGCGACGGTATCGGAGCGGAAGTCACGACCGAAGCGGTGCGCTGTCTGCAGGCGATCGGCAACGCGTTCGGTCACGAGTTCGAGTTCGGGCAGTACCTGTTCGGCGGCGCTGCGATCGATGCCAGCGGCGACCCGCTGCCGCCAGCCACTCTGCAGGCCTGTCGCGAGGCGGATGCGGTACTCCTGGGCGCCATCGGTGGCCCGAAGTGGTCAGCGCCCGAGGCGAGCGTGCGACCGGAGCAGGGACTGCTGAGCCTGCGCAAGGAGCTCGGTGTCTATGCCAACCTGCGACCGGTGAAGCTGCACTCGGCACTCATCGACGTATCGACCCTGAAACCGCACGTGCTCGATGGCACGGATCTTATTTTCGTGCGAGAGCTGACCGGCGGCATCTACTTCGGGGAGAAGCGACGCGACGCGCAGGGTGCACACGACGTGTGCAGCTATAGCGTGTTCGAAATCGAGCGGATCGTGCGCGTTGCCGGCCGGCTGGCGCGCGAGCGGCGCCGCAAGCTGACATCGATCGATAAAGCCAACGTTCTGGAAACCTCCAGGCTGTGGCGCGAGGTCACCACGCGAGTGATGCGCGCCGAGTTTCCGGAAGTCGCCCTCGATCACATGCTGGTGGATTCGGCCGCCATGCATCTCATCCGCCGGCCGCGTGATTTCGACGTGCTGGTGACCGACAACATGTTCGGCGACATTCTCACGGATGAGGCCTCGATGCTCGCAGGCTCACTCGGGCTGCTACCCTCCGCATCGCTCGGCGAGGGTCGGCGCGGGGTTTATGAACCGATTCACGGCTCGGCACCTGACATTGCAGGCCGGGGTATCGCCAATCCTCTGGGTGCGATCCTGAGCGCGGCGATGTTACTGCGGTACTCGCTGCAGCTCACCAAAGAGGCGAATGCCCTGGAAGCGGCGGTGGCCCAGGCGCTGCGCGGGGGCGCGCGTACCCCCGATCTGGCCAGCTCGGATGCCCAGGTGGCCTCGACCCGCGAAGCGGGCGATGCGGTCCTGCGCGCCCTGCCCGGCCGCTAGTGCTGTCTCGCAGCTGGCGGCGGCTCGCCCCGGCGCGCGGCCGCGCTCAGATCGCCTGCTTCAGAGGCAGCAGGGTGCGCGCCGCCCTTTGCAGCCCCGCCGCCAGATCGCGCCGCAAGTCTTCCAGCCCTTCGATACCCACCGAGAGGCGCACCAGCCCATCCGCCAGACCGGCCTTCTGTCGTGCGACGGGATCCATAGCCGCGTGAGTCATCGTGGCCGGATGCGCGACGAGACTCTCCACGCCGCCCAGTGACTCAGCCAGTGAGAAGCATTCAAGGTCGCAGACGAATTCGCGCACCGCATCGTGGCCCCCTTCCAGCTCCACGCTGACGACCGCACCGAAGCCGCGCTGCTGGCGCTTCGCCAGCTCATGCCCGGGATGCGACGGCAGGCCCGGGTAGAACACCCGGCGTACGTTGGGCTGCTCCTGCAACCATTGCGCAAGCTCGAGCGCATTGCGACCGTGATGATCGAGCCTGGCGTGCAGCGTGCGCAGGCCGCGCAGCGTCAGGAAGCTATCAAACGGCGCACCGGTGACCCCGAGGCAGTTGGCCCACCAGGTCAGCTGCTCAACGAGCGCCGGATCGCGAGCCACCACGGCGCCACCTACCACATCGCTGTGACCGTTCAGGTACTTGGTGGTGGAGTGCAGCGACGAGATCCGCACCCAGGGCGAGCGGCTGCTGCCAGGCGGGAGACAGGAAGGTGTTGTCCACCACGGTGAGCGCACCGCTGGCGCGTCCCCAGGCCGCAAACCGTTCGATGTCCGTGATCCGCAGCAGTGGGTTACTTGGAGTCTCGATCCACAGCAACGCGGCCGGCTTGGCGAGCGCAACGCGCACGGCTGCTTCGTCAGCGTAATTGATGAACTCCACCTGGCGCTCGCCGCGCTTGCGCCAGGCATCGAACAGCCGGTAGGTCCCGCCATAACAGTCGTGCGGGGCGATGATCCGGCCGCCGGCGGGGATCAGATAGCCCACCAATGTGATGGCGGCCATGCCGGTGGCCGTGACCACCGCTCCAGCGCCCTGCTCGAGCTCCGCGAGCGCAGCGGCGAGGAGGTCGCGCGTCGGGTTGCCGGAACGGGTGTAGTCGTAGCCGCGCTTCTCACCGAAGCAACGGAATGCGAACGTGGAGGTCAGGTGAATGGGAGGTACCACCGCGCCGGTGATCTCGTCGCTCTCCAGACCTGCGCGCACGGTTTGCGTAATCTGGCTCGGTCGCTCGCTCAAGACACATTCTCCAGCGCCGCGGCAAAAACGCGGCGAAGTTGCTCAGTTTCCTTCAGGAAGGCATCGTGGCCGTACACGGAGGACAGCTCGCACAGGCGCGCCGTGGGCATGCGCGCCACCATGGCACGCAGGTCCGTCAGCGGCACCAGCTGGTCCTCGCGCACCCCCACCACCGTGGTGGGTACAAAGATCCGGCTGGCGTCCACCCTATGCAGATCGATGGACTCGGACAGGCAAAGAAATGATTCCGGCCGGTAGCGCGTTGCGTAGTCGCTGCCCCGGGCGAAGAGATAACTCTCCACTGGAAACACGAACTGCTCCGATACGCGCAGGGGCGGCGCGCTGAAGCGCGCGGCAAACTCCTCGGCACTGCGGTAGGTCGCCATCGCGAGCGCGCGCGCCAGCTGCAGCCCTTCCCCAGGGCGCCCTGACTCGATGGCGAAGCGCACGATACGGCGCTGTACCGAGCGCCACGCCGTGGCCATGGGATGCGCACGATCGGCGGCACCGATCACCACGAGCTGACTGACGCGATCGGGATGCAACTCGCCAAAGGCCAGCGCGACCATGCCGCCATACGAGCTGCCGACGAAAGCGCGCAGCGAGGGCAGTTGCAGATGATCGAGGACGAGCAGCAGCAGCCGCGCCTGATCGTAGCTCGAGAGAGCGGGAAAGCTGCCCGCCGCTGTCGGGCCTGTGGTATCGCCGCTGCCTCCCAGGTAATCGAAACTCAGAATCCGGTAGCGGCGCGTATCGAGCGCTCGGTCGGGGCCGGCGATGTCCGCCCACCAGCCGGCCTGCGAGCCGTCAGGTGTGCAGACGCGGCGGTGCGCCGAGATGCCCCCCAGAGCACAGATCACCGGTGCGCCGGCGGGCCCAGCGAGATGCCACGCCACGCGTACGTTTTCCAGCCGGCCACCGTGATGCAGCTCGAGTACCCCCGGCACGTCCAGCACACCGTCCTGCAGGCGAATCAGGGACGCGGGATCAATGAGGGTGTGTCGATCGAAGGCGCTGGGCGGGCTGACCGCTGCGCCGCTGCGCGGCGGGCCCGCATGGGCGCCGGGGCGAAATTCAACTGAGGCATTCATCAACACGCTCCGCAAACCTAGGGCACGGACTCACCGGCCTCCGGAGCGCCCGCCGTGACGGCGGGTTCGTTGCGCCCCACTTCGCACGCCGCAAGGCCGCGAAGCTACGCAAACCGCTCATCTGTCGATCCGCCGCTGGATGTTGCGAATCGCAGGAGTTGGCACCTTTCCAGGATGGTTAGGCCTGGCGGTTGCCCCGGCGTCTAAGGGCCTTATCCCTCAGCCGGTCTCGATGAGTGTGCCGCAAGTCTAGGATGCGGGGGGATCAGGGTCAAGGCGATGGCCCCTTGCAGCATCGATCTGCGGCGGTTGCTGCGTTCCGCCCGAGCCATCACCCCGGGCCGGCGACACCGTGTCGTCGGCCCCGCGGCTGGCGCCGTGCGCGCGCCGCGTGCTAATGTACTAGCGTGCTATTACATTGGTAGGTAAATGAAAGCCCATCGCCAGCTGAGTGCCCGCCAGGAAGCCTTGGCCGAACGCAACCTCTACTGCGCTCTGGCTGCGCTGCAGACGGTAGAGGAATGCCGCGCCTTCCTGCGGGATCTGTGCACCCCGGCCGAGATCCAGGCCATGGCTGATCGCTGGAGCGTGGTCGAGTATCTGCAGCGCGGCCTGCCGTACCGGGAGATTCATCGCCTGAGCGGCGTGAGCGTGACCACGATCGGCCGTGTGGCCCGCTTTCTGGCCGGCGGCAATGGCGGCTATGCCACCGCGGTGCGCCGCCTCGGCAATGGCGCTTCCCATGGATGAGTTGCGACTGAAGATTGCCGTACAGAAGTCCGGCCGGCTCACCGATCCGTCGGTGGACATCCTCAAGCGGTGCGGACTGAAGCTCTCGCGCGGCAAGGATCAGCTGATGGGCTACGGCGAGAACATGCCGCTCGATGTGCTGTTCGTACGCGACGACGACATCCCCGATCTGGTGCAGGAGGATGTCTGCGACCTGGGACTGGTGGGCCTGAATGTCCTCGAGGAGAAGCGCCTGCAATTGCGGGCGCGGGGTGAGACGGCGCGCTTCCAGCAGATCCGCACCCTCGATTTCGGGCGTTGCAGGTTATCGCTGGCAGTACCCGAGGGCGTGCCGTACGAGGGCGCGGCGTCGCTGCGCGGTAGGCGCATCGCAACCACCTACCCCTTTCTGCTGCAGCACTACCTGCGCGAGCGCGCAGTCGAGGCGGACATCGTGACCCTCTCGGGCGCGGTTGAGATCGCGCCGCGACTGGGCCGTGCCGATCTGATTTGTGATCTCGTCTCCACGGGTTCGACGCTGCAGGCCCATCATCTGCGCGAAGTCGAGACGGTACTGGAGAGCCACGCCGTGCTCATCCGCACACCGCTGCAGCTGCCGCACGAAAAGAGCGACTGGGTGGAGCGCCTGCTGATGCGCATCGAGGGCGTGCAGCAGGTCAAGGAGAGCAAGTACATCATGCTGCACGCACCGCGCGCCGCGCTCGCGGAGATCCGTCGCCTGCTTCCGGGCAGCGAATCGCCGACGATCATTCCTCTGGAAGGTTCGCCGGAGAAAGTCGCAGTGCATGCGGTCTGCCGGGAAAACGTTTTCTGGGAAACTCTCGAGAGCCTGAAGAAAGCCGGCGCCAGCGCGTTGCTCGTGTTGCCCGTGGAAAAGATGCTGGCCTGAGATGCAGATCTACGATTGGAGCCGACTGTCGGCGAGTGAAAGGAAGATGGCGCTGCGCCGCCCGGCGCAGCGCACTCGCGAGGACGTGGCGCGCCAGGCGCAGGAGATCATCGCCGCCGTGCGCCGGGACGGTGATGCCGCGCTTCAAGCCCTGACCGAACAGTTTGATGGCGTGCGGCCCGAGCCTCTTGCCGTTACGAGCGCAGAGTTTGCGGACGCGCGTGCCACACTGAGCACCCCGCAGCATGCCGCACTCGAACGTGCCATCGATAATGTGCAGCGATTTCATGCCGCGCAGTTACCGCAGCCGCTCAGCATGCACACCATGTCGGGGGTGCACTGCGAGCGGCTGATCCGTCCCATCTCCGCGGTCGGTCTGTATGTGCCGGCTGGATCGGCACCCCTGCCCTCCGCGGTGATCATGCTCGCCATTCCTGCCCGTATTGCCGGATGTCCGGCGCGGCTGCTGTGTACACCACCGCAGCGCACGGGTCGTGCGAACGCCGCCGTGTTGGTGGCTGCCGAGCTATGTGGAGTAACCGAAGTTTTCAAGGTGGGTGGCGCTCAGGCGATTGCCGCACTCGCCTACGGCACCGCCACCATCCCCAAGGTTGCGAAGATCTTCGGGCCCGGCAATGTGTATGTGACCGCCGCGAAACAGCTGGTCGCGAGCGACCCCGATGGCGCGGCGTACGATCTGCCGGCAGGACCTTCGGAAGTCATGGTGCTCGCCGATGAAACGGCGCGCGCTGAGTTCGTCGCGGCGGACCTGCTCGCACAGGCGGAACATGACCCGCAGTCGCAGGCGCTGCTGGTATGTAACTCCCAGAACCTCGCCGAGTCGGTCGGCATCGAGGTGTCGCAGCAGAGCGCGCGCCTGTCCCGCCAGGACATTCTCGCCCGCTCCCTGCAAAGCAGCCGCTGCATTCTCGTCCCCGACATGCGCAGTGCGGTGGATGTGGCCAACGAGTATGCCGCGGAACATCTCATTCTGCAGGTGCGCGAGCCGCGGCGCCTGTTGGCGGACGTCGTCAACGCCGGCTCGGTATTCCTGGGCAGCTGGTCGCCGGAACCACTCGGGGATTACTGCTCGGGTACCAACCATGTGCTGCCCACCTACGGTTATGCGCGGGCCTACAGTGGTTTGTCCGTGCAGGACTTCGTGCGAGGCATGACGGTGCAGGAACTCTCGCCTGCGGGTCTGCGCGCACTGGGACCCACTGCCGTGGAGTTGGCCCGGCTCGAGGGGCTCGATGCGCACGCCAGCGCCGTCAGTCAGCGGTTGCGGGCCCTCAGCTCGGGCGCGCACCCATGAGCTGGCTTGATGAGCTCGCGCGTCCGGAGATCCTCGCGCTCAAACCTTATGAGCACGCGCTGTGGGATCCGCAGTTGCAGCGCTTGCATGCCAATGAGTTGCCCTGGCGGCCACTGACCGATTACTCCGCGGCCGGTTTGAATCGTTACCCGGAGCCTCAGCCCGGGCGCCTCATCGAACGGCTTGCTGCGCTCTATCAGCTGCCACCCGAGTGCGTGCTGCTGGGTCGCGGCAGCGATGAGGTCATGGATCTGCTGGTGCGCGCCTTCTGCCGCGCCTATCGCGACAGCCTGCTCGTCTGTCCGCCAACCTTCGGCATGTATACGGTCTGTGCGCACATCCAGGGGGCGCGAGTGATCCAGGTACCGTTGCGGGCGCAGCACGGATTCAGCCTCGATATCGAGGCGGTGCTCGCACACTGCACCCCCGAGGTCAAACTGCTGTTCCTGTGCTCGCCCAACAATCCGACGGGCAACCTGCTGGATACGGCGGCGGTGTTGCAGCTGACCGAGCGGCTGGCCGGCAGAGCGCTCGTGGTGATAGACGAAGCGTACATCGAGTTCTCGGGCAGCTCCGGGCTGAGTCGCTATCTGGTGCAAACACCGCAGCTCGCCGTGATGCGCACCCTCTCCAAGGCTTACGCGCTCGCCGGTGCGCGCTGCGGGGCGCTGCTTGCTGCGCCCGAGCTGGTGCGCCTGCTGCGCAAACTCATCGCGCCGTATGCCATCACGCAGCCCACCCTCGAGCTCGTACTGGCTGCCCTCGCCCCGGCGCAGCTCGCGGTAGCACAACAACGGCTGCAAAGTATCGCGCGCGAACGCGCCCGGCTACTGCAAGCGCTCGCGGTAATGCCCGGTATCAGGCGCGTCTGGGGAAGCGATGCCAACTTCCTCCTCGTGGAGTGCGCGGATGCGCAGCAGACCCTGCGACGTGCGCGAGCTGCAGGACTGTTGATTCGTGACGTGCGCAGTTACCCGGGACTCGGCGGGTGCGTGCGCATCACCGTGGGTGATCCGGAGCAAAACAGTCGCCTGCTGGAGGCCCTGCAGTGAGCGCGCCACCCACTCTCTTCATCGACCGCGACGGAACGCTGGTCGAGGAGCCCCCGGATGAGCAAGTCGATTCGCTGGCCAAGGTGCGCTTCATGCCCGGCGTGTTTGCGGCTCTGGGGTTGCTGCGGCAGCGCGGCTTTCGTTTCGTGATGGTGAGCAACCAGGACGGCCTGGGCAGCTGCGCCTATCCCTACGCTGCCTTTGAGCAGGTGCAGGATTTCATCCTGCAGACTTTCGCTGCGCAGGACATCCGGTTTGACGCCGTCTTCATCTGTCCGCATGCGGCTACCGATGGCTGCGCGTGCCGCAAACCACAAATCGCACTCGTGCAGGACTACCGGCGCACGCCGGGTATCGATCCTGCGCGCAGTGCGGTCATCGGCGATCGCGAGACCGATCTCGAGTTTGCCCGGCGCCTGGGTGTTCGCGGCATGCTTGTGCGTCTGCATGGCGCACCCGCGCAAAGCTGGCCTGCCATTGCCCGCACGCTCACCACGCGCCAGGCTGCCGTTTCACGCCAGACACGGGAGACCAGCATCCAGGTGCAGATCGGTCTGGATGTCTCCGAGCCGGTCGCCATCACGACCGGCATCGGCTTCTTTGATCACATGCTCGAACAGCTGGCGAAGCATGGCGGATTCGCGCTGCAGTTACGCTGTCAGGGTGATCTGCAGGTCGACGAGCATCACACGGTCGAAGATTGCGCACTCGCACTTGGCGAGGCGTTGCGCCGGGCGGTCGGTGCGAAAACCGGCCTCGGCCGCTACGGCTTCGTGCTGCCGATGGACGAAGCGCAGGCGCGGGTGGCCATCGATCTGTCCGGCCGGCCTGTGGCCCAGTTCGAGGGTCGCTTTCAGCGCGAGCGCGTGGGTGGCCTGCCGACCGAACTGGTGGCGCATTTCTTCCGCTCGCTGGCCGATGGGCTCGGAGCGGCCATCCACGTGAGTGTGCACGGCGAGAATACCCACCACATGATCGAGGCCTGCTTCAAGGGAGTGGGCCGCGCATTGCGCCAGGCGCTGCGCCAGGAAGGCGATGAGCTGCCGAGCACCAAGGGGGTGCTGTGAGTTGCGCCGCTCTCATCATCGACAGCGGCGGCGCGAACCTCGCTTCCCTGCAGTTTGCCTGCGAACGTCTCGGGGCACGCACAGAGGTATCTTCCGATCCGGCGGCGATTGCCGCGGCGAGGCGTGTGATCCTGCCGGGCGTCGGTTCAGCCGCCGATGCCATGCGCCGGCTGCAAGCGAGCGGAGTGGCCAGGCTTCTGCCGGATCTGCGGCAACCGTTGCTCGGAATCTGCCTGGGGATGCAGCTGCTGTTTGAGTACTCCGAAGAAGGCGCCACGGCGTGCCTGGGCGTGCTGCCAGGCAGCGTGCGTCGCTTGCCGGCAGAGCCGCAGCTGCCCGTACCTCACATGGGCTGGAATCAGCTCTCGGAGCTGCGTGCCGATCCGTTGCTCGCCAATCTGAGCGCGCAGGATCACCTCTATTTCGTGCACAGCTACGCCGCTGCCGTGAATGACTACACACTCGCGACAGTCCACTATGCCCGGCCGCTCGCAGCCGTGGTCCGGCGCAATAATTTCTGGGGTACGCAATTTCATCCGGAGCGCTCCGCAGCGGCAGGCGCCCGTTTGCTCGCCAACTTCCTGAGCCTGTGAGCGATCTGCACCTGTGAACGATCTGGCGATGAAGCAGGCAACAGTGCACGGGTCGCTTCGGAAGAGAGCGTCATGCTATTGATTCCTGCCCTTGATTTGCGTGGTGGGCGCTGCGTGCGTCTCTATCAGGGAGACTTCGCAGCCGAGACTCGATACCCACACGAACCGAGCGTGCGCTTGCAACAGTATCGTGCGCTCGGAGCAAGCTGGATTCATGTCGTGGACCTGGATGGCGCGCGGGGCGGGCAATTGCAGCATGCAGAGCTCATCGCATCGTTGGTCACCATCCCGGGAGTGCGCCTGCAATTTGGCGGCGGCGTGCGAGATGCCGCGACGGTTGAGCGCTTGCTGCAGCTCGGCGTCGCACGTGTCGTGATCGGCAGTGCCGCCATCGAGCAACCCGAAGAGTTGCATGAGTGGCTGAAGCGCTATGGCGCGACGCGCCTATGCGTCGCGGTGGATGTGCGTTGCGACGCTTCCGGTGTTCCCGCCGTGCGCACGCGAGGTTGGCAACACGACAGCGGCCTCACCTTGTGGGATGCGCTGGCTCAGCGCATTCCCGTCGGCTTACGTCATGTGCTCTGCACCGATATCGAGCGGGATGGCACCTTGCACGGACCGAACCTCGAGCTGTATGCAGAGGCGCAACGGCGTTACCCGCGGTTGCAATGGCAGGCCTCAGGCGGCATCCGCAACGCCGCGGACCTGCGCGCGCTTGCGGATCTGGGTATCCATGCTGCCGTAAGTGGCAAAGCCCTGCTCGAGGGTCACATCACTACCGAGGAGCTGCGGTCATTCTTGCACGACGCATCATCCCCTGCCTCGACGTTCGCGACGGTCAGGTTGTAAAGGGTGTACGCTTCCGCGATCTGCAGGTCGCGGGCGACATCATCGAGCTCGCGGGGCGTTATTGCGCAGCGGGCGCCGACGAGCTGGTCTTCTACGACATCACAGCGAGTCCGCAGGGGCGTGCGGTCGATCGCAGCTGGGTGGAACGGGTAGCGCGCATACTCGACATCCCGTTCTGCGTCGCCGGTGGCATCCGCTCGGTAGCCGATGCCGAAGCCGTGTTGAATGCGGGCGCGGAGAAGATCTCCGTGAACTCACCGGCACTCACTGATCCTGAGCTCATCGACCGTCTGAGCCGCCGCTTCGGCTCGCAATGCGTGGTGGTGGGGATCGACAGTCAGCTTACGGCGCGGGGCTACCGCGCGTTCCAGTTCTCCGGCGATGCGCAGCGCAGCCGCGATTCCGGTCGCGAGGTGCTCGCGTGGGTGCGCGAGGTGCAGGAGCGCGGCGCGGGCGAGATCGTACTGAACTGCATGGACAGCGACGGCGTGCGCGAAGGTTATGCCATCGAGCAGTTGCTCGCGGTGCGTAACGTGTGCCGGGTGCCATTGATCGCATCGGGCGGCGCGGGCACGGCCGAGCACTTCCGGGCGGTGTTCACGGCTGCGCGCGTAGATGGCGCGCTCGCGGCCAGCGCGTTCCACTCCGGCGCCCTCGAGATCGGCTCACTGAAGCGAACGCTGCGCGTGCGCGGCATCGAGGTGAGACTGTGACCTTCGCGGAGATAGAGTCGCTCGCTTTTGAGCGCATGGATGGACTGCTGCCCGCTATCGTGCAGCATGCAGGCACGGGCGACGTGCTCATGCTCGGCTACATGAGCCGCGAAGCCCTGCGCGAGACGCTGAGCCGGCGACGCGTGGTGTTCTTCAGTCGCAGCAAACAGCGACTATGGGAAAAAGGCGAGACCTCGGGAAATAGCCTCGATCTTCACGACGTGCGCACCGACTGTGACCGTGACGCGCTGTTGGTGAGGGCGACACCGCGCGGTCCGGTGTGTCATCTGGGAACCAACAGCTGCTTCGGCGCGGCACATGCTGTAACCGACAGCGCAGCGCGCCGTGCCCCAGCGAACCTGACATTCCTGACCACCCTCGCCAGCCTCATCGAGCAACGCATCGCCGCGCAGCCTGACGGCAGCTACACGGCACAACTGGTATCGCAGGGTCCACGCCGCATGGCGCAGAAGGTCGGCGAGGAAGGGCTCGAGGTGGCGCTCGCAGCGGTCGGACAGAGTGACGCGGAGCTGGTCAGTGAGTCAGCGGATCTGCTGTTTCACCTTTTGGTGCTGTTGCAAAGCCGCCACCTGAGCCTTGATGATGTGGTGCGCGAGCTGCAGTCGCGCCATGCGGCGCGCTAGCAGAGCTGGCGCGCTGGCCGTTGCGCACAGCTCAGTGGGGTGCGAGGGCATTCGCGTGCCGGTCGGCCTGTGCGGCTTCGTCATTGCGCCCAAGCGCCCGCAACGCATCGGCAATCAGCCGGTAGGAAGCAGACTGCGCCCGGGGATCTCCAGTGGCCATGGCCAGTGCCTTGCGGCCCATGCTCTCTGCCTGGCGGTTGTCACCGGCGGTCAACCTGACGCGGCCCAGCTCGATCCACAGCAATGGGTTGTCCGGCTCGATGCGCATGGCGCGCTCGACGGTCGCGGCCGCGAGGCCGTAATCGCCCGAGGCACTCTGTTTGTGAGCCTGCGTAACCAGTGAGCTCGCCGCCGGCCCAAGATGAAATTGACGCGCAGGACGTGCGGGGGGTACCGGGGTGGCCTCGGGCGGCTGCGCGGTACCCGCTCCGGGAGCGGGCGGATTCTGCGGGAACGGTGGCGGCGAGCGCAGGGACGGACAACCGCTCAATAGCGCCACGGCAGCCACGGCAACCGCGAGCTTCACGCCACTCACAACCTTCACGCCACTCACAATCTCATCCCCTCAGTGAATGATGTCCCGCAGCCACTCGCCGGCACGCTTCACGACCGCGTCCAGCCCGTTGTCTTTCGGCCGTGCGCCGCAGCCCGGCTTCACCGGCAGCTGAGTGCCCACCGGCACCGCGATCGGCGTGGCATCCCCAGTGCAACCCGCGGTCAGCTGTTCGCCCGTCGCATAGTCGATGAAAGTCTCGGCCAACTCCTCAGGCATGGGCGCATCCCACGAGGTGGTCTGAAGTCCTGACATCAGACGCGCCCAGACCGGCAAGGCACCGGAGGAGCCGGTAAATCCCGTCGGCAGGTTGCTGTCATAGCCTACCCACACGATCGCCAGGTGCGATCCGGAAAAGCCGGCAAACCAGTTGTCGCGCAGATCCGACGAGGTGCCTGACTTACCGGCGACCACCAGGTTGGCAGGCAACAACGCCCGGGCGGGCTTGCCGGTTCCGCGTTGCATGACCTGTTCGAGCATACGGTCGATCTGGTAGACATTCTCCGGTGTCGCCACGGGGGAGACCTGTAGCGGAAACGCGCGGATGTTGTTGCCATCAGCGCTGATGACAGCGCGCACGGCACGCAGCGGCGTACTGAAGCCACCGTTCGCCAGCCCGTTATACATCTGGGCAGCTTCCATGGGTGTTACATCGATCGCGCCCAGCAGCATCGCCGGCACCTGTGGCGGGGGGCGCGGCAGGCCGAAGCGCTGCAACGTCTCAGAGATCCTGGCGAGCCCGAGGTCCATTCCCACGTGCACGGTAGCGAGATTCAGCGACTCGGCTAATGCCTTCACTACAGGCACCGGCCCGTTGGTCTGATGTGTGAAGTTCTCTGGCTGCCAGAGTTTGCCGTTCACGAGCGGGATGCTGACGGGCGTATCCTGAACGATCGTCGCAGCATTGTAGCGACCGGACTCGAGCGCAGTAAGATAGATGAAGGGCTTCACCAGAGAGCCGAAGGGGCGGCGCGCATCAAGCGCGCGATTGAAGCCGTCATAACCCACATTGCGGCCGCCTACCACGGCGATCACATCACCACTGTGTGCGGAGGTCACCACCACCGCACCTTCCAGATGAGCGTTGGGATACTTGTGGCTGTGATCGAGCCGATCCAGCTCGCGCTCTAACGCGCTTTCGGCCTGCTGCTGCGCGCGCGGTTCGAGGCTGGTGTAGATCCGTAGTCCCTCGCCGGTGAGATCTTCCACGCGGTAATCACGCCGCAGGGTGCGCCGGACGAAGTCGAGGTACGCCGGATAGTAGCTGCCCGCAGCTCTGAGCGTCACACCCAGCGGTTTGCGCGCGGCTGCCTGGGCGTCTGCGGTGCGCACGATGCCCTGGTCCGCCATGAGCTTCAGTACCAGATCACGGCGCAGTCGCGCGCGCTCTGGATGGCGGCGCGGGTCGTAGTAGGAGGGTCCGCGCACGATGGCAACCATGAGCGCCACCTCCGGAAGATCCAGCTCCGCGAGCGGCTTGCCGAAGTAGAACTGGCTGGCGAGTCCGAACCCATGGATCGCGCGGTCACCGTCCTGCCCGAGGAAGATCTCATTGATGTAGGCGTTCATGAGATCCGTCTTGGTGAAGTGCGCCTCGAGGGCGAGCGCCATCACGGCCTCGCGCAATTTGCGTGACAGAGTCTGTCGGGGGTCCAGGAAGTAGCTTTTCACCAGCTGCTGGGTCAGCGTGCTGCCTCCCTGCTCGATCTGTCCGGCCCGTACATCCACCCACAGGGCACGCAGGATGCCTCCGGGATCGATGCCATGGTGGGTATCGAAGTTGCGATCCTCCACGGCCTTCAGCGCCCGGGGCAACAGCGGCGGCACCTCCCCGGGCTTCACGATGATGCGATCCTCGCCATGGGTGGGGAAGATGCTGCCAATCAGCGGCGGCTCGAAGCGCACGATGGGCAGATCCTTGCCGTGATCATCCTGCAGGCTCTGAACACCCTTGCCATCGGCAACCAGTGTCAGATTCAGCGCCGGTCGTGACTCATCCGCAAACTGCGCCGCGCGCAGTGCAATCTGGAAGCGCCCGGCCTGCTGGCGATAGGTGCCGGGGTGTTCGATGCGCTCGACGCGCAGATACTGCAGGCGTTGCAACTCATGCTCGAGCTCACCGGGCGACAACTGCAGTCCGGCGTACAACTCGAGTGGCGCGGCATAGATCTGTGCCGGCAAGCTCCAGCGCCGGCCTTCGAACTGGTGCGTTACCAGCCGATCGAGATGCCAGGCATAGAGCGCGATCGCGAGCAGCAGTACGCCCAGCGCCAACAGCAGAACACGCCACAGCGTCCGCCAGGTGCCTGCGGCTGTCAGAGGAACAGCTCCGGTGCCGGCTCGCGCAGGTTGTAGCGGGAGCTCATGGAGCGCCCATAGGCACCGGCGTTGGCGATCAGCAGCACGTCACCCTCCCGCGTCGGTGGCAGCAGCCGGTCATGACCCAGCACATCGGCACTTTCACAGATCGGCCCCACCACATTCACCAGCTCGGTGGGCGGCTCGTCGGCCCGCGTCAGATTGACGATCTCGTGATAGGCACCATAGAGCGCCGGGCGCAGCAGTGAGTTCATTCCGGTCGCAACGCCGACGTAACGCAAGCCGCCCTTGGATTTCAGCTGCGTGACCCGGGCCAGCAGCACGCCGGCCTGGGCTACGAGATAACGGCCCGGTTCCATCCAGAATTCCAGATGCGGGTGCTCGGCGCGTACCGCGGCGAGCAGCGTGTCGAGCTTCTGCAAGTCGACTCCGGGCTGATCCACGCGCTCCGGCACGCCCAGTCCACCACCGACATCGATGATGCGGACTGCGGGAAAGTGCGGCGCGATCGCGGTGAGCTGCCGCGCAGTGTGCTCCCAGCTGCTCACATCGAAGATGCCGCTGCCGATGTGCGCCTGCAGGCCGATGACGTGAGTCTGATTGAGCTGCGCACGGCGCCCCAACTCACGCAACTCGCCCACCGGCACGCCGAATTTCGAGTGGGTGCCTGCGGTGCGGACGTGCTGGTGGTGTCCCCGGCCGACGCCGGTATCGACGCGCACGAAGATCTCCTGCTCGCGAAACATCTCCGGCCAGGCCGTGAGGACATAGGTGTTGTCGATCGTGACCTGCACGCCGCGCTCGCGGGCCCAGCGGTACTCATCGCGGCTGGCGAAGTTAGGGGTATACAGGATCCGCTGCGCGGGCAGATCGGGAAACAGTTGGCAGACGAGCTCGACCTCACCGCGGGAGACGCACTCGAACTCGAGTCCAGCCGCCTGCACCGCCTGCAGGATGCGTGCACTCGGATTGGCCTTCATCGAGTAATGCACGCGACTCACCGTCTGCAGGCCGCGCAGCGCCTGCGCCGCCTCCTGGATGCTCTGCAAGTCGTACAGATAGGCACACTCCCGCGATCCGAGCGTCTCGAGCAGCTGTGGGCGCTTCTGCCGCCACCAGGGCAACACGCGTGTGCCCTCGGGCTGCGGCAGGGAGAAGATCTGCTCCCAGGTCGGCCCCAGTACGCGATCGGCGGGAACCGGCCTGATCAGCAGCTCGTGCAGTTGCTCCACCAGACGGTCGCCCTGGTTTTCATCCACGACGAAGGTGAAATTCAGATCGTTGGCGGCCTGACTCACCAGATAGATCTTCTGCTCCTCGAAGAATTCGAAAGCATCCCCCAGCTGATGCAGGATGGCGCGGATGTTGCGCCCCACGAGACTCACCGAGGCACACGGACCGATGACCTGTACCCGGGAAAGCCGCGACAATCCGGTGACCAGCGCATTCAGTTGCGTGCTGTCGAGCGTGTTGGCCGCCGGATCCAGCGACACGGTGACGTTGGTCTCGGAGGTGGACACCAGATCCACCGACATGCCGTGTTCCTTGAACACCTGGAAGGCATCGGCGAGGAACCCGACCTGATGCCACATGCCGGGACTGTCGAGTGAGATCAGCGTCAGACCTTTCTTGGTGCAGACGGCCTTGACCTGTGCACTGCCCTCGCCGCCTTCAGCGCTCAGCACCGTACCGTGCAGCTGCGGCGCCTGGGTGGCGTAGACATGCAATGGGATCCGGTACTGACGTGCGGGCAGAATGCAACGCGGGTGCAGGACTTTCGCACCGCTGGTGGCGATCTCCTGCGCCTCATCGTAATGCAGCGCGCGCAGCAGCCGGGCCGTGGGCGTCGAGTGCGGATTGGCGCTGAACATTCCCGGTACATCGGTCCAGATCTCCAGGCGGCGGGCACGGATTTTCGCCGCGAGATAGGCGGCGGAGGTGTCTGAGCCGCCGCGGCCGAGCAACACCGTGTTGCCGTCATCGTCACTGGCAATGAAGCCCTGAGTGATTACCAGCGATCCGAGCTCATCCAGACGATGCTCGAGCGCCTCATCCGGTGCGAAGTTGCACGTGGCCGAGAGAATGCTCGACTTGACGTTCGCGGCACGACGGTCTTCCGCGCGCAGCATGGTGCGCGCATCGGCCCACTGCGCGCTCAGACCCTGCTGCGCAAGGAACTGCGCTCCCAGCACGGTGGCCATCAGCTCCCCGCTTGCCATGACCCGAGCCCGGGTGCGATCGCTCACCTCGCCCACGAGCGCGACACCTGCAGCAATCTGTCGCAGCTCCGCGAGACATCGTTCCACCTCGGCACCGAGCGGCACGCCCAGCTCCCGCGCCAGACGCACGTGTCGCTCCTCGATTGCTGCCAGCTCGTGCTCGTGCGCGCGAGCCATGGCGGCATCGAGCAGCTTTTCCAGCCGGTCGGTAATACCGCTGATGGCGGAGTGGACGATGAGCACGCGTGCGCCCGTTCCCAGCCGCTCAGCGGTGACGTGGGCAATGTTGCGCCAGTTAGCGAGCGAGGAGACGCTGGTCCCCCCGAATTTCAGAACGATCCAGGCCGAAGACGGGCGGGTCACGGGAGTCTGTTCTCGGGCGGGCTCAGGCCCGCGCACTGCAAGGCGCTCAGAGCTCGTCGTCGTCGAAATCGAGCAGGTCCTTCTTGAGCTTCTTATCCGCGAGCACCTCTTCCAGGCGGCTCCAGGCCGCCTTACCCCGCTTGCCCTGGTTGCGCACCCGCTTGTCCACCCGATCGAGCAGGCGGTCGTAGTCGGTGCCGTCTTCCGGCGGGCCGCTCAGAAACTCATCGTCGAGATCGAAGTTCTCGTTGTCTCGTTCCGACATTTTGGGGACTAAATTTGTAGCTATATCAAGGACAAAGGTGCTGACGCGCACGCGCGGCAGGGCTGCGAACTATATCCGATTCGCGTCCGGGATCAACCCCGGCGGTCGCTATCAGTTGCGTCGGGTCCCCTCCCGGACCACCACCGGTGCACCCCGGCTCAAGCCCAAGCCGTCTGCGGCGCTCTGTTCGGCACGGGCAATCTCCAGCACACCGAATGAATTGATGAGTGCCAGGTACTCCCCGGGCCGGGTGTCGCCATAGGTCCGCAGCAGCGGAAAAGTATGACTGGCGGCCTGCACCAGGGGCTGGCGAAAGCGGGTCAGCAACGGCGCATCGATGTTGCTGATCAGGTTGCCGAAGTGATCGATGGTAATGACCACGCCGGCCACACTCCCCGCCTCCACCGTGGGCTCATCTACCCAGGCAGGCACGAGTGAGGAGATCTCCGTGCCGAGCTCCTCGGGGGCGCAACGACCGGCGGCCAGCCCGGCGGCCACCGGAGCGAAGATGTCCCGCCCGTGAAAGGTGGCGCTCGGCCGCTGCACGCCGAGCCTGCCAAGGCGCGCCAGGTCCAGTTTGATCCGCAGCGCGTCCGGGTAGCGATTGGCAATCGGCGCCAGCAGTCCGTTATCCGGCGCGAGAAATACATGTCCCTGGGCAGCCACTGCGACGATCTCGCGCGAGGTCCCGACCCCGGGATCAATGACCGCAACATGCACCGTGCCGGCCGGGAAATACTCGAACGATCGGGCGAGCCAGAAGCCCGCCTCCGCCGGCCAGTGCACGACGATCTCATGGGTAAGATCGATGATGCGCGCGGCGGCGAAGTGGCTGAGCACGCGGCCCTTCATGACCCCGACGAAGGGGCCCTGATGGCCGAAGTCCGTGGTGATGGTGATAACCCCACAAGGTTTGAAGGCATTCATGTCGCGACAGGCGGCAGCGACTGGCGTTCAATTGCCTGAGGACTTGCGCCCGCGCCGCTCCTCCAGCCAACCCTGCAGCTTGTCGAACGGCTCGACGAACTTCTTCACCGCTTCCTGTTCGAGCTGCTGCGCTACTTGTTCGAGGTCGATACCCAGCCGTGACAGACCGGTGCGCACATCGCTCGAGTCGGCCAGATGACGCTGCAGCCGCAATTGCGGCTGACCCGTCTGGCGATACTTGTTGATGGTCTCGAGCGGCGCCGTATTGACCGTGTCCGGCGCGATCAGCTCTTCGACATACTTGGTCGGACTGTAACTGGGGTCCTTCGTCGAGGTCGATGCCCACAGCAGTCGCTGGCTGTGCGCGCCACGCTCTGTGAGTCTCTGCCAACGGGCGGACGCCATCGACTCCTCGTAGATCTGGTACGCATGCGCCGCGTTGGCAATCGCCGCCTTGCCGCGCAGGGTGCGCGCGGCGCCCTGACCGCCAGCCGCCAGCCGATCGAGCTGCGGATCCACATTGCTGTCGATGCGGCTCAGGAAGAAACTGGCGACCGAGGCCACTCTTGCGACCGCCTTGCCGGCCGCGACGCGCGCCTCCAGTCCCTGCGCGTACGCATCGGCGACGGCCGCATAGCGCTCCGGGGAAAACAGCAATGTGACATTGATATTGATGCCATCGGTAATCAGTTGGCGGATCGCGGCGATGCCCGGCTCGGTCCCCGGGATCTTGATGAAGGCGTTGGGTCGGTCAAGCCGATCCCACAACCGACGCGCCTCGGCGATGCTGCCCTGCGTGTCAAAGGCCAGATGCGGCGACACCTCCAGGCTCACGAATCCATCACGGCCCTGCAGGCGCTCGTAGAGCGGCCGAAACAGGTCGGCCGCTGCCCGCAGATCCTGGATGGCAAGCGCCTCGTAGAGCGCCATGCTGCTCGCGACCTTCGGCAGCAGCTCGGTTATCGCCTGGGCATACTGCGGATCGGTAGTGATCGAGTGAGACAGGATGGAGGGGTTGGATGTAACCCCGGCAATACCATCGTCGCTGATGAGCCGCGCCAGACTCCCATCGCTCAGCATGCGCCGGCCGATGTCATCGAGCCATACGCTCTGACCGAGTTTGCGTAGCTCGAGCAAAGGGTTGGTTGCCACAGTCATCACCTGCGTTGTGGGATCGGCAGGCGGTATTGTCCCTCGCGACCGGGCCCGATGCGAGCCCTCATTCGGGAGCACTGGCGGTCTTGCCGCCCTGCCAGACCCAATCGCGCACTTCAGGCATATCCTCGCCGCGTTGCACGACATACGCCTTGTGCTGGGTCAGCTTGCCACGCATCAGCTGACGTAAGGCGGCAGCGCGATAGCCGAGCGTGGGCACGCGATCGATCACGTCCATGACGAGGTGAAAGCGATCCAGATCATTGCGCACCACCATGTCAAACGGCGTCGTGGTGGTACCCTCCTCCTTATAGCCGCGCACGTGCAGATTCTCGTGGTTGTGCCGTCGGTAGGTCAGCCGATGGATCAGCCACGGATAACCGTGGAAAGCGAAGATCACCGGTTTGTTGGTGGTGAACAGCGCATCGAACTCGCGATTCTTCAGACCGTGGGGATGTTCCTCGGCGGGCTGCAGCGTCATGAGGTCGACTACGTTGACGACCCGCATCTTGAGCTGCGGTGCATGCTGGCGCAACAGGCTGACCGCCGCCAGCGTCTCCATCGTAGGCACATCGCCCGCACAGGCCAGCACCACATCCGGCTCGCCATCGTCATCGTTGCTCGCCCAAGCGAAGATGCCTATGCCCGTCGCACAATGCAGCATGGCCGATTGCAGATCGAGCCACTGCGCTTCCGGCTGCTTGCCGGCGATGATCACATTGACCTGGTCGCGGCTGCGCAGACACATGTCAGCCACGCACAGCAGCGTGTTGGCATCGGGCGGCAGATATACGCGCACGACGTCGGATTTCTTGTTGCAGACCACATCGATGAAGCCCGGATCCTGATGCGAGAAGCCGTTGTGATCCTGGCGCCAGACATGCGAGGTCAACAGGATGTTGAGTGAGGCGACACTGCGGCGCCAGGGAATGTGCCGGCAGGCCTCGAGCCATTTGGCATGCTGGTTGAACATCGAGTCGACGATGTGAATGAAGGCTTCATAACAGCTGAACAGCCCGTGACGCCCACTGAGCAGGTAGCCCTCGAGCCAGCCCTGGCATTGATGCTCGGACAGCACTTCCATGACGCGGCCGTCGATGGCGAGGTGCGTATCGTTGTCGCGCAGCTCGGCGACCCAGGTGCGCTCGGTGGCGGCAAACACGGCATCCAGCCGGTTGGAAGCCGTCTCATCCGGTCCCCACAGGCGGAAGTTCGCGGCCGTCGCGTTCTGTTTGAAGATATCGCGCAGCCAGCCCGCCAGCACGCGCGTGGATTCACCTATCGTCGCGCCGGGCTCGCGCACCTCCAGGGCGTAGTCGCGAATCGGCGGCAACTGCAGATCGCGCAACAGCAGCCCGCCGTTGGCATGCGGATTCGAGCCCATGCGCCGGGTTCCGCGCGGGCTGAATTCGCGCAGCAGCTGCACCGGTCGCCCTTGCTCATCAAAGAGTTCCTGCGCACGGTAGCTGTGCAGCCATTCCTCGAGCATGCGCAGGTGGCCCGGGTGGCTCGCCAGTCCCGCCAGCGGCACCTGGTGGGCGCGCCAGGTGCCCTCGACCTGCTCGTGGTCCACGACCTGTGGCCCCGTCCAGCCCTTCGGGCTCTGCAATACGATCATCGGCCAGCGCGGGCGGGCCGTGGCTCCGTGCGAGCGCGCTTCGAGCTGGATGGCATCGATGCGCTCGACCACGGTATCGAGGGTTGCAGCCATCTGCTGATGCATCGCCTCGGGAACCGAGCCGCAGACGAAGAAAGGCTCCCAGCCGTAGCCGGTGAGCAGGCTCTCGAGCTCGTGCCGCGGGATCCGCGCCAGCACCGTCGGATTCGCGATCTTGTAGCCATTCAGGTGCAGTATCGGCAGCACGGCGCCATCGCGTGCAGCGTTGAGAAACTTGTTGGAATGCCACGCCGTGGCGAGAGGACCGGTCTCCGCCTCGCCGTCGCCGATGATGCATGCCACCAGCAGATCCGGATTGTCGAACGCTGCGCCGAAGGCGTGCGCCAGTGAATAGCCGAGCTCGCCGCCCTCATTGATGGAGCCCGGCACATCCGGTGCGCAGTGGCTCGGGATGCCGCCCGGGAAGGAAAACTGCTTGAACAGCCGCTGCATGCCCGCGGCATCCTGGCTGACTTCCGGATACAGCTCGCTGTAGCTGCCCTCGAGCCAGGTGTTCGCCACCAGAGCCGGGCCACCGTGACCGGGACCGATGATTGCGAGAACGTCACGGTCGCGCTCGTTGATGATGCGATTCAGGTGTGCGTAGATGAAATTGATTCCCGGTGTCGTGCCCCAGTGTCCGAGCAGGCGGGGCTTGACGTGCGCGAGCGTCAGCGGCTCACGCAGCAGCGGGTTGGCCAGCAGATAAATCTGCCCGACAGCGAGATAGTTGGCTGCCCGCCACCAGGCATCGAGCTGCTGCGCCTGAGGGGGGCTCAACGGGCCAGCGGTTCGGGCGGCGCTCTTGCGTGCAGGATCGGCAACAGACATCGGCACACTCCATGGGGCGAGGCTAGAGGCCGAGTTTGCGGCGGCCGGCGGGAATACAGGATGCAGCATGAATCATTCCGATGACGGACTGACGGTGGTGACGGTCAACACGGGCAGCACCTCGATCAAGCTTGCGGCCTGGCACGCTGTCGACAACGGTACTGCAGAGCGGCTCGCGCATGAGCAGCAATCCGGTACGCGACTGCAACCCGAGATCATTCTGCCGGCCTTTCTACAGCGCGTGGGTGCTGCGCCCGATGTGATCGTGCATCGCGTGGTGCACGGCGGCACGCGCTTCACGGCCCCTGTGAAGCTCGATGAGGGCGTGGTGCAGGCGATCGGAGAGTTGTCGGAGCTCGCCCCGCTGCACAATCCCAAGGCGCTCGAATGGATCGGCGCGGCACGGCGTTGCTTGCCACCGCAAGTCACCCAGGTTGCCGCGTTCGACACGGCCTGGTTTACGCAGCTGCCGCGGGTTGCGGCCGAGTACGCCTTGGCTGCGCGCTATGGTGTGGATGAGGGCGTGCGGCGCTACGGATTCCATGGCATCGCGCATGAATCACTGTGCGATCAATGGATGCACCTGCATCCGCAACTGACGCGCGGCGGACGACTCATCACGCTGCAACTCGGGGGCGGCTGCTCCGCCGCCGCGATCTGCCAGGGCCGGCCGCTGGATACCACCATGGGCTTCTCGCCACTCGAAGGACTGATGATGGGCACGCGTTCCGGGGATGTAGATCCTGCGGTGGTGCCCTACCTGCAGCGGCGGCTTGCCATGAGCTCGGATGAGATCATTGAGCTGCTGAACCGGCGTTCAGGCATCTCCGGAATGGCGCAAGGACAGACCGATCTGGGCAAACTGGCTGCCGATCCATCCCCGCAGTGTCAGTTCGTCGTCGAGCTGTTCAGTTACCGGGTGCGCAAGACGGTCGGTGCATTCCTGGCGGTGCTCGGGGGTTGCGACGGCATCGTCTTTGGCGGTGGCATCGGCGAACACGTGCCGGCAGTGCGCCAGCGCATCCTGCAAGGCCTGGAGTGGGCCGGCGTCAGGCTCGATGAGGCGGCGAACGGAGCCGCGCGCGGCGAAGCCGCCCGCATCAGCTCACCCGAATCGGCAGTGGCGCTGCACGTCATTCCCACCGATGAGGAGTCCGTGCTGGTCAGAGCCGCCCGGCGGTGTGTCCACGGCCCCTGAAGCACCGGCCGCTGGGTTCAGGCAGCGCTTGTCACCGCAGGGCTCAGGAACGATGCTTGCCTGCACAAACGCGTACATAGAGTCCAAGCTATCGAGGAGGCGGAAGATGACTGCAATCAACGTGGGCAAACTGGCAGACGATCTGCAGACCCTAGTAGGCGATGCCGAAGAGCTGCTGCGGGCGACCGCCAACAGCGCCGGTGAGAAGGCGGGTGAGGCGCGGGAGCGTGCCGAAGAATCGCTGCGTGCGGTGCGCGCCCGGCTCGCGAGCGTGGAACGCGATCTGCGCGGACGTGCGCGGGTGGTCGGTGATTATGTCGAAGACAATCCCTGGCAGGCCATTGCGGTCGCCGGCGGGATTGCGCTGATTCTCGGCCTGCTCATGGGCCGCAAGTGACAGGCAGCTCCAGCAGCACCGCGGGTGCAGACCATGCGCATCGGGTGGGGGTCATCCGTGGACTGATAACCAGCTTCATGGCGACGCTGAAGACGCGCCTGGACCTGGCGAGCGTGGAGGCTGAGATCTTCCTGCTGCGACTGCTCAGCCTGCTGCTGTGGGCTCTGGCCGCGCTCGCCTGCGCACTGCTCGCGGTGGTGTTTGGAGTCGTGACGATCATCGCGGCGTTGTGGGATACCCACCGGATCGCCGGCCTGTTGGGCGGCACCGGTTTTTTTCTGGTCCTGGCGCTGGTGTTCGCACTGATCTCCAGCCGCAGCCTGCGGGGGCGGCCCGCCCTGCTGGAGGGTACGCTCACGCAGCTGGAAACCGATCAACACCGCATGAGTCGCACACATGAGTAGCGCGCGACTGCGAGCGCTGGAGGCGCGTCGACTGGTCCTGCTTGGTCGCTGCGAGGAGCAGCGGCTGGAACTGGCTTATCGCTTCTCGCAACTGCGTCCGCGAGCGCAGCTCACCGCCTGGAGTCGGCGTCGTGCCGCTGGCGGCGGCGGCCCAAACCCGCTCGCCTGGGTCCTGGGTGTCGCGAGTCTGCTCATGATGCTGCGTCGAAAAAGGAAGAAGGGCGGCGCCCGAGGAGGCGTACCGGGTGTTGGTTGGGCAGCGGGGATCATGGCCCTCGCCTCGCGAACCAGCTCGTTGCTACGTCTGATCGCGCAAGCACGCGCACTCTATATCGGCCTCAGAGCCGCACGGCGCGCACGCGGCACCACCGCGCAAGTCCACGAATAACTCAACGATCAGGGTCGCGGTGAAGCCCCGGGGGCAGCCGCGATTGCTGCCGGCGGTGACTGCGGCGGCGTAGCGCCAGGAGGTTGCGGCGCGCCATCCAGATCTGCCTGCAAGCCAACCACCGCGGGCATGCCGTTGGCCGCCTGGAGCGTCTGCCGGGCGAGATCCCAGTTAATGGCCGCGGTGTCATTGCCAACTGCCTTGTCGAGCAGATGCACGAGCGTGTCGAGGTCGGGATCCGTGCTCTGTCCCTCCGCATCTACCGGAGGATGCACCTCCAGCAGCAGCTCCCCATCCACGTAAGCCACCTTCACGGGCTCGTTGATCAGCCAGACCGGGGTACCTACGGGAACCAGCGGGAAGAGCGCCGCGACATCTTCCGGATACATGCGGATGCAACCATGCGTGATGGCCATGCCGACTGCCATCGGATTGTTGGTTCCATGCAGCATGTAGCTGCCGCCGCCGACGGCGAGACGCATGGCAAAGTCGCCCAATGGATTGTCCGGCCCCGGGGGCACGACCCTGGGCAGCGGATCACCATTGGCGATGTGTTCCTTGCGCACGGATTCGGGCGGAAACCAGGAAGGATGTTTCTGCTTGGCGATGATATGGGTCTCGCCCAGCGGGGTGTGCCAGTCCATCTTGCCGATGCTCACCGGATAGGTGATGACGACAGGCTTCTCGCCCCTGTTGGTTTTTGGATAGTAGTAGAGGCGATGCTCGGGCAGGTTGACGACCACACCCAGGCGTGGCCCCGGCGGCAGAATGCGGCGGCCCGGCAGGAGGATCTCGGTGCCCTCGCCCGGCAGCCACATATCGACCCCCGGGTTGGCGCGGATAATCTCCTCGTATCCCAGGCTGTAGCGTCGGGCGATATCGAGCAGCGTGTCCTGGTAGGTGGACTTGATACGCTCATCGGTGCCGAAGACCGCGGTGCCGTTCTCCGGCAGGTCGAACACCGTAGCCTGATCCGGTAGCGCCACAAGTAGCAGGAGCGCGCTGGCGAGCTTGAGGTGGAGGGCCCTGTTTCGGCCGCCCGCAGGGCGCTTGCCGGGGTCCGCGGATCTCAGTCCAATTTGCAGGTAACTTCGCAAGCCTTTGAATTTCATGAATTCGAGGTACCACCACTGGGGGCCGGACGCATTGTAGACAAATTGCTGCCCGAGTGCTGCCTTGCAGGTACCGCTCTTGCTGCAGCTCACTTAGTACCCATCACTGGAGGAGTTCATGCACCCAACCATCAGATTAGCGGCCCTGGCGGCGGCCGCCGTGCTTGCCTCAGGTTGTAACCTGATGAAGGGCAAAGAGACCACCGGGCAGGCCGTGGATGATGCAACGCTGTCAGCCCGCGCGCGCACGGCCCTCGTCAAGGACAGCACCGTATCGGCCAGCGATTTCAACATTGAGGTCTACAAAGGCAACGTGACACTGACCGGCGTGGCGAAGAATGAGGCCGAAGTCAACCGTGCCATCGAGGACATCAAGCGGGTACCCGGCGTTGCCGGTGTGAAAAACGCGACGCGCCTTGCGACTGCCGAGCGCGGCGAAGGCAAGCAGGAGTAACTCGCGTCTGTGGACGGCGCGCCCCGGGAGTGCGCGCCGTCCGGCTACCAGATGCCGCGCAAGTTGTCGCGTTCCTTCTATGCCCGGGCCGATACGCTGCTCGTGGCTCAGGAGCTGCTGGGCATGCACCTGGTGCACGCTCATCCCCAGCCGGGCGGCTGCACCCGCCGTGTCGGGCGTATCGTCGAAACCGAAGCCTATCTCGGGCCCGAGGATCTCGCTGCGCACTCTGCGCGGGGGCGCACACCCCGCACCGAGGTGATGTTTGGACCACCCGGACACGCCTACATTTATTTCATCTACGGCTTCTGGAACTGCATGAATGTGGTGACCGCGCGTGCCGGTGTTCCGCATGCCGTGCTGTTGCGGGCGCTCGAGCCGGTCGCAGGTATCCAGGACAAAACCTGGGGTCCTGGCCTGCTGTGCCGCGCGATGGGCATCGATCGGACCCTCAATGGCGAGGATCTGACGGGCCGGCGGCTGTGGCTCCAGTATCCTCCGAGTGCCGCCCGGTCCGCCCGCATCGGCAGCAGCGCACGCATCGGTGTGGATTATGCCGGTGTCTGGGCCAGCAAGCCGTGGCGCTTCTTCGATCGCACCTCCGCCTACGTGTCGACCGCACCCGCCAGGATGCGCGGCCGACGCGCTGATCCGGCAACACTCATTGGGCGATAATCCGCGCGGCTGCGCTGGCGCGCGCGATACGGAGCTCTGGCGCGGAATGCGACAATACAAATACTACGATCTGCTGCTCGGCGCGTACGTGTGCGTGCTGTTATGTGCCAATCTCATCGGACCGGCCAAGGTGAGCACGCTTCACGTACCTGGATTGGGGGGCGTGACATTCGTCGCCGGCGTACTGTTCTTTCCCTTCTCGTATTTCTTCGGCGATGTCCTGACGGAGGTATACGGCTACGCGCGCGACCGTCGCGTGGTGTGGAGCGGATTCATCGCACTGCTGTTTGCCGCAGCGATGTCCGCGGTCATCGTGCATCTGCCGCCCGCAGACTTCTGGCGCGATCGGCAGGTAGCCGTGGAGCAGGTGTTCGGCAGCACGCCGCGCATCATTGCCGGCTCCATTGTGGCGTTCTGGTCCGGTTCGTTCGTGAACAGCTACGTGCTCGCCAAACTCAAGATCCTTACGGCGGGGCGTTGGCTGTGGACGCGCACCATCGGCTCGACCTTGTGCGGTGAGGCCGTGGACTCGGTCCTTTTCTATACGATAGCTTTCAGCGGAGTGTGGACTCCGGCGCAGCTGGTGCAGGTCACCCTTACCCAGTACGTGCTGAAGTCGCTGTGGGAGGTGCTGATGACGCCGGCGACCTACCGGCTCGTAGGCTTTCTGAAGCGCGCAGAGAATGAGGATTACTACGACCGGAAGACCGATTTCACGCCCTTCTCGCTACGGACGTGACGGCAGCTACTGTCGCCTGCCATCGGGCCCCTGGGGGGAATCCCATTCCGGTCCCAGGCACCAAGAAACGCTAGGTCCCTATCGTACGGACGGCGATCCGCAATCCTTCGACGCCGGCCGCTCGACAACGCTCTCACGCAGACGACAGTAACCGCCGCAGGGATCACTGCTGGCAGGGGTACGAATATCTCAGCCCGCGAGCGGTTTTTGTTCCTGCGGCGTGAGCTCCAGCAGCTGGCTGCCCTCGGGAACCCGGTCACCGGCTGCAAAACCAATGGCGGCCACGGCACCGGCATAGGGCGCCAGGATGCTGTGTTCCATCTTCATGGCTTCGATCACCATCAGTACCTCCCCGGCGCTCACCTGCTGTCCGATCCTCACCTTGACGGCCGCGACCACGCCGGGCAGCGGCGTCGTGAGGCCGCCAGCAGTGCGGGAAGCTGCGAACTGCTGCCGGCGCGGATCGTCGAGGTGGAATTCGTAATGTGCGTCGGCGTCCCAGAGGTGGATCCGCTCGCCTTCGCAGAGATACCGCAGCCGATGTCGCCGCCCGTTTATAACCGCTACGACGCTGGCCTCCTGGCTACTCGCATCGGACAGCTGAAGTGGCGGACCGCGAGGTTCCTCGGGCACCTGCACCTCGAGGCTCACAGCGCGTCCCTGCTCATGTTCGATCCGCACGGTGGTAATCCGTCCGGCTCGGGTGAGTTTGAGCTCAGTGCTCGCTCCGAGGTTTGGAGTGAAGCCATCCCTTGCCGCCCAGGGATCGCAGCTCGTGCCGCCGCGCGCCTCGGCCAGCACCGCCAGGGCGGCAAGTCCAACCGTTGCGGCCGGCGGTTGTCCGCTGCGGCGAAACGCTTCGCCATGCTGCGCGAGAAACGCAATGCTGTGCTGCACCCCTGCAAAGTCGTCACTGGCGAGCACGCGGCTGAGCCAGCGCTCATTCGTATGAACACCCGCGCAATAGGTGTGCTGCAGCGCTCCGATGAGACTCTGGCGTGCAAGCTCGCGCGTGGCTCCCCAGGCGATGATCTTGCCGAGCAATGAATCGTAATTTGCCGGGACCTCATCGCCGCTTTCGAAACCGGCATCCACGCGCGCGCGCGCGGCCGGCCACTCGAGCAGCTTCAACCTGCCCGCGCTCGGCAGGAAATCGCGCTCCGGATCCTCCGCGCACACCCGCGCCTCGATGGCATGCCCCTGACAGCGGATTTCCCCCTGCGAAAGCGGCAGGGGCTCACCGGCAGCCACGCGCAGCTGCCACTCGACCAGGTCGAGACCGGTGACTGCCTCGGTGACCGTATGCTCAACCTGCAGGCGCGTGTTCATTTCCATGAAATAGAACTCGCCGCCGTCAAAGAGGAACTCGACGGTTCCGGCGCTCACATAACCGATCTCGCGCGCTACGAGCAACGCCGCACTCCGCAGCCGACTACGGATGTCTTCCGAGAGCTCAGGCGCCGGTGCTTCTTCCAGCAGCTTCTGGTGCCGGCGCTGGATGGAGCAATCGCGCTCGAACAGGTGCACGAAGTTGCCGTGCTGATCGGCGAAGATCTGCACCTCGATATGTCGGGGGGCAGCCAGGTAGCGCTCCAGCAGCAACGCTTCACTGCCGAACGCGCTGGCGGCGAGCCGCCGTGCGCCCGCCAGCGCCTCCGCAAGCTCTCCGGGCGCAGTCACGATACGCATACCCTTTCCGCCGCCACCCGCTGCAGGTTTGATGATGAGCGGCAGGCCGAGACGCTGCGCTTCGGCCTGCAGATGCCTGAGATCCTGTTGCTCACCTTCATAACCGGGCAGCACCGGCACACCTGCGCGCCGCATGCGTGCCTTGGCGAGAATCTTCGATCCCATGGCGGCGATCGCCTCGGCTGGTGGCCCTACAAACACGACACCGGCCTGCGCGCAGGCGCACGCGAAGTCGGCGTTCTCCGACAGAAAGCCATAGCCGGGGTGAATGGCCTGTACGCCGCAGTCCCGGGCGGCGGCGAGAATGCGCGGGATGTTGAGATAGCTCTGGGCCGGTGCCGCCGGACCCAACAGCACAGCCTCGTCGGCCTCGCGCACATGACGCGCCTGCGCATCCGCCTCAGAGAAGACCGCGACGGTGCGGATGCCGAGGCGCCGCGCAGTACGGAAAATCCGGCAGGCGATCTCTCCGCGGTTGGCAACCAAGAGACTGTCGATCATCTGCGGCATCGCTCTCACATGCGGAAAACGCCATAGCGCGTCGGCTCCACAGGAGCTTGCTGGCACACGGCGAGGCACAGGGTCAGGATGCGACGGGTTTCGGCTGGATCGATGACACCATCATCCCACAGCCGTGCCGAGGCATAGTACGGGTGACCCTGCAGCTCGTATTGCCTGCGGATCGGCTGTTTGAACGTCTCCTCGGCCGCCGGCTCCCAGTCGGTGCCGGCCGCTCTCATCTGGTCGCGTTTCACGGTCGCCAGTACGCTGGCGGCCTGCTCGCCGCCCATGACAGAGATGCGGGCATTGGGCCACTGAAAGAGAAAACGCGGCGCGTACGCGCGACCGCACATGGCGTAATTGCCCGCACCGTAGCTGCCGCCGATGATGACACTGAGTTTCGGCACATTCGCACACGCCACGGCAGTGACCAGCTTCGCGCCATCCTTGGCGATCCCGCCGGCCTCGGCGCGGCGGCCGACCATGAATCCCGTGATGTTCTGCAAAAACAACAGCGGCACCTGGGCGCGTGTGCACAACTGGATGAAGTGCGCGCCCTTCAGCGCACTTTCGGAAAACAGAATGCCGTTGTTGGCCAGGATGCCGACCGGGTAGCCGCCCAGGTGCGCAAAACCACACACTAGGGTCGTGCCATAGAGCTGCTTGAATTCGTCGAACTCGGAGCCGTCCACCAGACGTGCCACCACCTCGCGCACCTCGTACGGCTTGCGCAGGTTCGCCGGCACCACGCCATAGAGCTCTGCGGGTTCGAACTGCGGCGCGCGTACGCTTTGCGGGGCGGCAGCACTGCGCTGCGCGCCGAGATGTGCGACCAGCCGTCGCGCGATGCCGAGCGCATGCGTATCGTTCTCGGCATAGTGATCACAGACACCTGACTCGCGGCAATGTACATCGGCGCCACCGAGTGTTTCCGCATCGATGTCCTCGCCGGTTGCAGCCTTCACTAGCGGGGGGCCGCCGAGAAACACCCGTCCCTGATTGCGCACGATCACGTTTTCATCGGACATCGCCGGCACATACGCGCCTCCTGCGGTACAGGAGCCGTGCACCACCGAGATCTGCGGCACGCCGGCAGCCGACAGAGTGGCCTGGTTGTAGAAAATCCGCCCGAAATGCTCGCGATCGGGAAAGACTTCATCCTGGGCAGGCAGGAACGCCCCGCCGCTTTCCACCAGATACACGCAGGTCAGATGATTGTCCCGCGCGATCTCCTGGGCGCGCAGATGCTTCTTGACCGTGAGCGGATAGTACGTGCCGCCCTTGACGGTCGGATCATTGGCGACAATCGCACATTCCCGGCCGCTCACCCGGCCGATGCCAGTGATGATGCCGGCAGCGGCAATTTCCCCGCCGTACAGTCCATGGGCTGCCAGTTGCGAGAACTCCAGGAACGGACTGCCCGTATCCAGCAGTGTGCGGATCCGCTCGCGCGCAGTCAGCTTACCGCCGGCACGGTGCTTCTTAACCGCAGCGGCCGAGCCTCCCTGTGCCGCCCGCTGCACCTGGCGCTGCAGATCCGCGACGAGCTCGCTCATCTGCCGCTGGTTCTCGGCGAATTCCTGTGAATGGACGTCGATGCGCGAGCTCAGTGCGGACATACTTGTGTGGATTGCCGGTTTGTCGGACAATCATACGATCGTACATTAGCGGAAGGCAAGACCATGGCCATAGCCGACTGCGATTTCGGACTGGACAGCGGCATCGAGGAAATCAGGACGCAGGTGCGGCGCTTTGCCGATGCCGAGATCGCCCCGCGCGCAGCGCAGATCGATCGCAGCAACGAATTTCCCCGCGATCTGTGGCCGGCGATGGGCGCGCAGGGCCTGCTGGGTATCACCGTGCCGGAGCGCTGGGGTGGCGCAGGGTTGGGTTATCTGGCGCACGTGATCGTCATGGAGGAGATCTCGCGCGCCTCCGGCGCAGTAGGCCTCTCCTACGGCGCGCATTCCAACCTGTGCGTGAACCAGTTGCGGCTCAACGGCAACGATGCGCAGCGCGATCGCTATCTGCCAAAACTCGTTAGCGGCGAGCACGTGGGCGCGCTCGCCATGTCCGAGCCCGGCTCGGGCTCCGATGTCGTGTCGATGCAGCTGCGCGCGCAGCGCCGCGGCGATCATTACGTGCTGAATGGACGCAAGATGTGGATCACGAATGGCCCGGACGCCGATGTCTACGTGGTATACGCCAAGACTGACGCGGAAGCCGGGCCGCGCGGTATCAGCGCCTTCATCATCGAGCGCGACTACCCCGGATTCAGCACCGCCCAGAAGCTGGACAAACTCGGCATGCGCGGCTCGGGAACCTGCGAGCTGGTCTTTCAGGATTGTGCCGTGCCGGCGGAAAACATGCTCGGCGCCGAGAATCGCGGCGTCGCGGTGCTGATGAGCGGCCTGGACTACGAGCGCGTGGTGCTGGCGGGCGGTCCGCTGGGACTGATGGCCGCGGCGCTGGACCTGGTGCTGCCGTATGTGCGGGAGCGCAAGCAATTCGGCCAACCGATCGGCACCTTCGAGCTGATGCAGGCGAAGATCGCCGATATGTACGCTGCGCTGAGCGCAAGCCGTGCATATGTCTACACGGTCGCCCGAGCGTGCGATGCCGGCACCGTGCGCCGGCGGGATGCGGCGAGCTGCATCCTGTTTGCGGCCGAACAGGCAACGCGCAGCGCGCTCGAGGCCATCCAGTCCCTGGGCGGCAACGGTTACACCAATGACTACGCTGCCGGGCGCTTGCTGCGCGATGCCAAACTCTACGAGATCGGTGCCGGCACGCAGGAAATCCGCCGCATGCTCATCGGTCGCGAGCTGTTTGAAACCGCTGCATGAGCCTGCCCTTTGAACAGATCCGCATCGAGCCCGCCTACCGCAAGGTAGCCGCGGCCATCGAGCAGCGCATTCTCGATCGCAGTCTGCGCGAGGGCGAGCGGTTGCCGGCGGAGCTCGAGCTGGCACGGCAATTCGGCGTCAACCGCTCCACTGTGCGCGAAGCGTTGCGCGAGCTCGAGAGCAGCGGGCTCGTCATGCGTAAGTCCGGATCCCGGCGCATGTCGGTTAGCCGGCCGCATCAGATCGATATCGCCGAAGGGGTCAGTCGCGCGCTGCTGTTACACGATGTCACCTTCCACGAGGTGTGGCAGGCTCTGAGTCTGCTGCAGCCGCCGATCGCCGCGGCCGCGGCCCAGGCATGCTCGCCGGCGGATCTGGAGCGGATCGCGCACGCCTGTGAGCGGTTTGTCAGCACCAATCGGCAGACGCAGGCGGCCGTGCAGAGCGCCGTCGAGTTCTTCCGCAGCGTCTGTCAGGCGACTCATAACCAGGTGCTGGGGCTCGCCCAGGAGCCGCTGCTGCAGTTGTTGATGCCCTCGCTGATGGTCATGATCGACCAAGTGCCCCAGGCACGCAGTCGTATCGCGACCGCGCAACGGCGTATTCACGAGGCACTGGCCGCGCGTGATGTCGAAGGAGCCCGCACCTGGATGGCCCGTCACATCCGCGATTTCGGCAAAGGCTTTGAGATTGCGCGGATCGACCTGCAGGAGCGCATCGCGCAGGCATAAAAAGCGTGCGAGGTGATTACCACCCCGCACGCCTGAACGCCGCGGCGACGAATGAGGGGTCAACCGCCGCTGCGAACGTGGTTCCGAGCGCACCTGAGCCGGAGTACTCAGGCACGATGCGGAACACACCGCCGAGGAACTACGAGCAAAGGCCATGCCAACTGCCGCGAGTCGCCGGATCAGTAACTTAGCGCAGCGGCAAAAGGATTGTGTGCCAAAGCGGTGCGCGCGCGCCCCTCCGGGCCGCGCTCTGGGGCAACACGCATCCCGGAATCAAAGAAAGAAATCGGGTAGCAGCTCCTCCTCCCGAACATCCGCCTCGCGATAGGCAGAGAACTCCATGACGCCTGCCTCGCGCAGCAGCGTCTCGTCGATACAGAACCGGCCGGTGAAATCCCGGCTGCGGGCGGTGAGAATGAGCCAGGCCGCATCGGCCATGATTTCTGGCTTGCGCACTCGCCTGCGCAGCGCCGCCGGCTGCTCCGCCAATGCCACCTGCAATGCGGCGGTATCGATCACCGTGCGCGGCCACAGCGCATTCACCGCAACGCCCTGCGAACGCAGCTCGCCTGCGAAGCCCAGCACGCAAAGACTCATGCCGTACTTGGCGATGGAGTACGCGACGTGCGGTGCGAACCAGCGTTCCTCCATGTTGAGCGGCGGCGAGATCATCAGCACATGCGGATTGCTGGATCGCAGCAGATGCGGCAGGCAAACCTTGGTGCAGAGGAACGTGCCGCGGGTGTTGACCTGTTGCATGAGATCGTAGCGCTTCATGTCCGTCGCAGCGGTCGGCGTCGGACTGATGGCGCTGGCATTGTTGATGAGAATGTCGATGCCGCCGAAACGTTCTACTGCCTTCTCGACCGCCGCCGCGACCTGCTGCTCGTCACGAACGTCCACCGCTACAGGCAGCGCCTGCCCGCCTGCCGCCTCGATCTGCCTGGCGGCGGTATGGATGGTGCCCGGCAGCCGCGGATGCGGCTCGGTCGTCTTTGCCGCGACGATAACGTTCGCGCCATCACGAGCGGCGCGCAGCGCTATAGCCAGCCCAATCCCGCGGCTGGCCCCGGTAATAAACAGGGTACGACCCGCCAATGACTGCAAACGCTCAACCATGCTGTCCATCCCCTTGGGCTATACCGCAGCCGGCGCCGGCCAACTCATAACCGCCACTTATTTATCCATAGCGGCAAATAGGGAGGCATGCAGCGGCTCTTTTAGTAACATGCCGGCCGGCTTCGTTTGACAGGTGACTCAGCCTTGGCAGCTATAGGAACCGAGCGCGTCCTCAAAGTCCATCACTGGACCGATACCCAATTCAGTTTTAGCACTACGCGCGATGATGCACTGCGGTTTGAGAACGGGCAGTTCGTCATGGTGGGTCTTGAGGTCAACCAGCGGCCGCTGCTGCGCGCCTACAGCATTGCGAGTGCAAACCACGAGGAGCACCTGGAGTTCCTCAGCATCAAGGTTCCCGATGGTCCCCTCACCTCTCGCCTGCAACACATCCGCTGTGGCGATCAGGTCCTCATCAGCCGCAAGCCGACTGGCACTCTGGTGCTGCATGATCTGAAGCCCGGCCAGCGGCTGTATCTGCTCAGCACCGGCACCGGCGCGGCGCCCTTCATGAGCGTCATCAAGGATCCCGAGGTGTATGAGCGTTTCGAGCAGGTCGTGTTGGTGCACGGGGTGCGCTGGGAACGCGAAACTGCCGTCGTGCGACATACTATCCAGCAGCTGCAGTCACACGAGTATCTCGGCGAATCGGTGCGTAACAAGCTGGCGTATTACCCGACCATCACGCGCGAGCCGCATCGCAATCACGGGCGTCTGACCACGCTCATCAACTCCGGACGTCTGGCTGCGGATCTCAACCTTCCAGCGCTCAGCCGGCAGAGCGACCGGGTGATGGTCTGCGGCAGCCCCGGCATGCTGTCGGACACCTGTGCACTGCTCGATGGGCGCGGCTTTGAGATCTCGCCGCACATCGGCGAGCCGGGTGACTACGTCATCGAACGGGCATTCGTCAGCAAATAGCCGCGGCGCCGTCCCCCTCACCCGCTTCCGGGGCGGCCCCCGCGTGTAGCCCGCCCGCGGTCCGATCACCCACGTATACCCGCCCCGCGTTCGCCGCGCGGGGGCCGCCCCGCGGTCAACGTTATCGTTCAGCTCGCGTTGCATTCCACTGAGCTAGGGTGACGAGCATGGATGTAAGTCTGCCGGTCATTCAGCTGTCATTCAGCCAGCCATCGCGGAGAGCCTGACATGCGTGGAAAAAGCCATCATCGCTGGATTGCCACAGTGCTGCTCGCATTGCTGCCACTGAGCGCGTTCGCCTTCGTCTCGGTTGGCATCTCGGTCAACCTCGCCCCTCCCCCGCTACCCGTGTACGTGCAGCCGCCCTGTCCCGTCGTCGGCTGGATCTGGACTCCCGGCTATTGGGCCTGGGACGACGGCGACTATTACTGGGTGCCGGGTACCTGGGTCGCGCCGCCGGAGATCGGATACTTGTGGACTCCCGGTTATTGGGGTTGGAACGAAGGCGTTTATCTTTGGCACGCCGGCTACTGGGGCCCTCATGTTGGTTTCTACGGCGGCGTGAACTATGGCTACGGTTACGGCGGTGTAGGTTTCGAGGGAGGCTATTGGCGCGGAGGGGCTTTCTACTACAACCGTTCGGTATCGAACCTGTCGGAAGTGCACGTCACCAACGTTTACAACCGGACAGTGGTGAACAATGTCACGGTTGTTAACCGCGTCAGCTACAACGGTGGCAATGGCGGCATCAGTGCCCGACCGCGCCCCGACGAGCTCGCCGCCGAGCACGAGCGTCATGTCGCCTTTACTCCCGTACAGCGCGAACACGAGCACATGGCCGCCAGCAATCGCGATCTACGCGCTTCCGTGAATGAAGGTCGTCCGCGAATTGCCGCGACGGCACGCCCGACCGCCTTCACGGGTCGCGGCGTCATCGCAGCGCGTGCAGCCGGTGGTCCTGTGCATTCTGAGCCGCGAAACGTGAATGCCCACGGCGCCGAATCGCAGCGACTTGATTCGCACGCCACTGACTCGCGCGGCAGCCCATCCCACAGCGCCCTTGCGCAGCCGCATGAACAGCATGTGCCCACGGCGTCACGCAGTGACCGCCCGCCGGGGGCGGTGGGAGCAACTGCCGGCACCGGTATGACCAATCGCGGCCGGCCGGTGCCGAACTATGAAAACGCAGCAGCCGCTCGTGACAGGGGCGCGCAACAGGCTGGATCCGCTCGCCCGCCGTCTCACGAGCAACCGCGCGCGGAATTCCGGAATGGCGGCGAGCAGCGGAACATTCCCCAGCGGATGCCACCCCCGGAGCGGGCAGCTGTACCGCAACGTGCCCCCGCCGTGGAACGCGCCGCACCTGCGCGCCCCGAACCGCGCGCGGAATTCCGGAATGGCGGCGAGCAGCGGAACATTCCCCAGCGGATGCCACCCCCGGAGCGGGCAGCTGTACCGCAACGTGCCCCCGCCGTGGAACGCGCCGCACCTGCGCGCCCCGAACCGCGCGCGCAGGAAACACCTCATGGTGATCCGCATCGGCCGGAGGGCCGTCGTTAACAGCGATCCGACCCTAACAAGCTATCGGCTCGATCAGCGATTCAGTCGCCCCAACCCGCCGGCTTTCGAGCCGGCGACGCATCGCCCGAGCGTCGCGAAGTCGACGGGCTTGACGAGGTGATCATCAAAGCCCGCATCGCGGGCCCTGTGTAGATCTTCGGTCTGCCCATACCCTGTCAAGGCGATGAGACGGGTCGCGCGCAGCGCTGGCAACTCACGTAATCGCCGCGCGACCTCGTACCCGTTCATCTCCGGCAGACCGATATCCAGCAGGATGACGTCCGGGTTGAACTCGGCCGCGCGGGCAAGCGCTTCCCGCGCGGAGTAGACCGACTCACAGGTATGCCCGTCGAGATCCAGAACCAATGCGAGCGAGTCAGCGGCATCTACGTTGTCATCGACCACCAGCACCCGCTTCGGGGATGAGGCCGGTGAGGGACGCTGCTCGCCCAGCGAGCTGGCGCGCTCGATCCGCGGCAACCGCAGTGTGAACGTTGAGCCTTGTCCAGGCCCGGGGCTTGCGGCGGTGAGTTCTCCGCCATGCATCTGTATCAGCCGCCGCGCCACGGACAGACCGATGCCGAGTCCGCCAAGGGAGCGATCCAGGGTGCGGTCACCCTGAACGAACAGCTCGAAGACCCGCGGCAACAGCTCAGGCGGGATGCCGGCGCCATTGTCTGAGATCTCAACCACCGCGTGCCGATTGGCCGCGTAGCTGTGCACGCTGATCCGGCCGCCCGGATCGGTGTACTTGGTGGCATTGGTGAGTACGTTAACCAAACTTTGCACGAGTCTCGTCATGTCGCCGTCGACAAACAGAGCGCGGTGCCGTGAGACGACCTCGACCTCATGCTGATGTTCGCGGAACAGCGGCTCGACCATCTCCACCGCCTGCGAGATGACCGCACCCAGCTCGAGGGGCTCGCGCTTGAGCTCAACGCGGCCCTGCGTGATGCGCGAGACATCGAGCAGATCATCCACAAGACGGGTGAGCTGGCCGACCTGCCGGCGCACCATCCCGATGATGGCATGTGCGTTCGAATCCATAGGTAGCGTGCGCGAGAGGATCTCGCCGGCATTGCGGATGGGTGCGAGCGGGTTGCGCAACTCATGTGCGAGCATGGCGAGGAATTCATTCTTCTGTCGATCCGCCGCCTCGAGCGCCAGGCGCGCCTCCACGTGCGCCGAGACATCGGTGAAGTAGCAGACTACTCCATATCGGTTTTCGGGCAGCGGAATGCGGCTGATACGCCACTCGTAGTATCCGGCCAGTTTCGCTGCCCCGCCGTGCTCGTTACGGGGCGGCTCGCGGCAGGGCTCCCCGCTCGCCATGGTGTGACGGAACTGGGCGACCATCTGCTCAGCATATTGCGGCGGCCACAGCTGCTGCGCGAACGTCGTGAAATCCAGGCCTATCAAAGGTGGCAGATTGTGCAATACACGCTGCGCAGTGGGGTTGGCCTCGCGGATGCGGAAGTCATCGCCGACCACGAAGACACCCAGCGGGGATTCGTTCAGCAGCGCTTCTGCCTGCAGGCGTAGCGCCTGCTCGCGCGCCGCGGCGTCGCGGCGCGATGCAGCGAGTTGCAGCTGGGCGCCCACACGCGCCAGCAGTTCACGGGCTGAAAAAGGCTTGACCAGATAATCATCAGCCATCGCCTGCAGACCTTCGATCACCGCCTCTTCGCCCGCGCGCGCCGACAGCAGAATCACGGGCACGTCGCGCAGCTCGGGATCGGCGCGCAATGCGCGCAGCAGCTGAAAGCCGTCCAGACGCGGCATCATGATGTCGGACACGATCAGGTCGGGGACCGCGCGGCGTGCCGACTCCAGCGCCGCCTCGCCGTCGGACACGGTCTCGACGCTGTACTGTCCCTCGAGCAACTCCCGTATGTAGGAGCGCATATCGGCGTTGTCATCGGCGATGATCACGCGCGCCATCACACCTGCTGGCTGTATGTTGCGCGCCAGCGCCCCCTCGGATCGCCGTAAGAAAATCCCCGTGTCGTGCGCCTGCGCAGCAGGCAGCCATCGCAACGCTTCCTGCACGTACTCCCGTGCGGCACGTGGACCGGCTGTTAGAGGACGCGCCGCAATGACGCGCTCGGCAGGTAGATGAGCACGACCGAGCGGCAGCTGCACGGTGAAGGTCGTGCCGCGCCCGACCTCGCTCTCAACGCTCACGGTACCGCCGTGCATCCTGACCAGCTCGTGCACCAGCGCGAGCCCGATACCGGTGCCTTCGTGGTTGCGTCCCTGTGCGCCCTCGACCCGATAGAAGCGGTCGAAGAGACGCGGAATGGCCTCCGGTGGTATGCCGATGCCGGTATCGCGCACGCTCAGCTGCACGTGGCCCACGAGCTGCGAGAGCCGCACTTCGATCTCGCCCTGCAGGGTGTACTTGAAGGCGTTGGAGAGCAGATTCAGGACGATGCGCTCCCACATGTCCCGGTCGACATACACCGGATCGGGCAGCGACGGCAATTGCTGCGTGAACGACAAACCGGCTAGCTCCAGCGCCGAGCTGAAGGTGCTGACCAGGTCCCGTGTCAGCAGCGCGAGATCGGTCGGTTCAAAACTCGCCTGTACACGGCCAGCCTCGATGCGCGAGAACTCCAGCAGCGAGTTGACCAGCTTGAGCAAACGCAGCGAGTTGCGATGCACGACTTCCAGGCGCGAGCGCGTCTGCTCGGGCACCTGGACATCGGTGGTCATGTCCTCAACCGGCCCCAGCATGAGGGTGAGTGGCGTGCGGAACTCGTGACTGACATTGGAGAAGAACAGGGTCTTGGCGCGATCGATTTCGGCCAGTGCACTGGTGCGCTCGCGTTCTGTTTCATGGGCCCGCGCATTCGCGATGGCCGAGGCAATCTGACTCGCGACCAGATCCAGGAAGGAGCTGTACGCCTCATCGAACATGCGCCGCGGACTGACGCCTGCGATCAGGAAGCCGAGCGGCCTCTCATCGGCCGTGGATTTGAGCGGCAGAATCACGGCCTGCGGCACCGGATCGGGCCATATACCGGCGCTGATCTGTAATCCAAGCTGCGGGAGCGCCAAAACTCGCCGCGACAGATGTCCCTGCTGCCCGCCGAGCTTCCAGTCACTGTCACTGAGCGGCAGGCTTTCGGGAAACCAGTCCACTGGTAACTCGCGGCTGACCGCCGAACGCTGCAGGCCAGCGCCATCTGCAGACATGAGATACAGGGCGCTGAAGGGTACATCGGCCGGATGTTGCGCGAGGACCTGGATGGCATGCTGGCAGCTGTCAGGAACCGTTTCGACGCCAACTGCCTGCGCCGCCAGATCCCGCAACACACGCAAGCGGCGCTCGCCGATGATGCGGTCGGTCACCTCAGTGACGACGCACAACATCCCCGCAATGCGACTCGCATCATCGTAGACCGGGCTGTATGAAAAGGTGTGATAGGTTTCTTCCGAGAAACCACTGCGCTGCAGGAACAGCAACAGCCCCTCATCCCACGTCGCCTGGCCGTTGACGAGCACGTGCTGAATGCGCGGGCCGATGTCAGGCCAGATCTCTCGCCACACCTCATCCGAGCGCGCGCCCAGCACCCAGTCACGCTTGATGCCCACGGTTGGCAGATAGGCATCGTTACAGAAGAAGGTGAGCTCCGGACCCCACGCCATCCACATGGCGTAGCGCGAGTCGAGCATGACGCGCACGATGGTCTTCAGCGACTGCGGCCAGTGCTCCGGCGGCCCCAGATTCGTCGCTTGCCAGTCAAGGTTGCGCATGCGCAACCCCACCTCGCCACCGCCCGCCAGAAATGCCAGCGGATTGCTTGATCTGCCATCGGCGCTCATGGGCGGCAAGCTACCAGCTTTGCCTTTAACCGTCAGCAGCACGCAACATCGCTGGGCTGTTTGGTAGGATGGCAAGCGCTGGCCGGGAATCACGCCTGCCTCGCCAGCATCCTCAGCAGGAGATCGCATGAGCCTCGAGTCGGTATCGGTGGGACGAGATCCGCCGTCGGAAGTGAACGTGGTGGTTGAAGTGCCCGTCGGGGGCGAACCCATCAAGTACGAAATGGACAAAACGTCAGGGACTCTGATCGTGGATCGTTTCCTCTATACGGCCATGCGCTACCCCGGTAACTATGGCTTCATTCCTCACACCTTGTCCGATGACGGCGACCCCTGTGATGTGCTGGTCGCGAATCAACGCGGCATCATCCCCGGGGCAGTGCTCGCCGTGCGGCCTGTGGGTGTGCTGAAGATGCAGGACGAGGCCGGCGGGGATGAAAAGATTATTGCGGTGCCCGTGCCGCGGCTCACGCGGCGCTACGAGAAGATCTACAACTACACGGATCTGCCCGAGATTACGCTGCGTCAGGTGCAGCACTTCTTCGAGCACTACAAGGACCTCGAGCCGACCAAATGGGTGAAAGTCACCGGCTGGGGTGATGCACACGAGGCCCAGGAATACATCGTGCGCGCCATCGAGCGGGCACGCTGGAAGCCATCCGGCTGAGCAGCCGGCGCCCGATACGCATCTTGCTGCTGTTTGGTCCGCTGTCCGCTGGCCGCTCTGGCTCAGAATGCTCCGGAGAGTTGATACATCGCGCGGATGGTCCAGCGCGCCACGATGTAGATCAGTCCGCCTTGGATGGCGAAGATGACATAGCTCGCCACCGTCAGCCCGATGGCGGCGCGGCGTGTGGGCGCGGTGACAATCCGGGTGCTTACCAGGGCGTGCGTCAGTCCTCTGACGCCTGCATAGGACAGACCGCCGAGCACCGCTGCAGCGATGAACATTCCCGGCAGAAAGTAAATGGGAGTCTGCCAGGAGAACAGGCGCGCCTCCGGCTCCGTGTTGTACAACAGCGCCCCGGCGCTGATCCAGACAACCGCCGCAAAGGTCCCGTGACTCGACTTCATCTGCTGTTGCCGGCCTGTAAGTCAGGTCGCATCCGGGGCATCGTCCGTCATCCACCCTGTATTCCGTAGCATTGCTGGCCAGTTTATCAGTTTGCCCGTCCCGCCCGCCTCATTACGCCGCACAGCTTGGAACGGAAGCTCGGCCCATACATTTTCCCTGCAGCACACACAGGATGTACTCATGGCAGATAGTCCCGAAGCCCCCCTGCTCGCCCACGGTGCCGAGCATCTCCCGCTGGTCACGATCGACGCCTATAACGCCGAGCTGCGCTCATCGGAAGGTTTCATCGGCGATCGCGCCAGCAAGCGGGCCTTCCAGGCCATCCTTGATGACTGGCGCGAGCGGATCCGTAAGGTCGGCGAGGATCCCCTCGGTGAGGACCCGAGCGACGAGATCAGCAAAAAGGAGCTCGACAGGGTGTTGACGCAGGGGGACGCCGAAGCGGCTGGCGTGATCCACGGCGCTATCGAGGAGTTCTCGCAGGAGTTTGCCGGCGTCATTCGTCGCTTGCTGCGGCTGAAGAGCTGGAAGGACACGCAACGGATCGTAGTCGGCGGCGGCCTGCGCCAGAGCCGCATCGGCGAGCTGGCCATCGGGCGTACTGCGGTCATCCTCAAGGCCGCCGGCTACGAGATCGACCTGCATCCGATTCGCCACGATCCCGATCATGCCGGCCTCATCGGCAGTGTGCACCTGGTTCCCTCGTGGATGCTCGGGGGACACGACAGCATCCTGGCTGTCGATATTGGCGGCAGCAACATCCGCGCTGGAATCGTTGATTTCCGGCGCCGTAAGAATGCAGATCTATCGGAAGCTGCCGTAGCGCGCCTGGAGCTGTGGCGTCATGTCGATGACAATCCTAAACGGGAGGATGCCGTAGAGCGGTTGATCGCGATTCTGCAGGATCTCATCCGCAAAGCCGCCAAGGACGGCTACGATCTCGCCCCCTTCATCGGCGTCGGCTGTCCGGGGGTGATCCGCGCCGATGGCAGCATTGACCGTGGCGGACAGAATCTGCCCGGCAACTGGGAGACGAAATCATTCAACTTGCCGCACCTGCTGCGCGCCGCACTGGGCAAGATCGGCGATCACGATACGGTGGTGGTCATGCACAACGACGCCGTCGTCCAGGGTCTGAGCCAGTTGCCTTTCATGCGCGATATCGAGCACTGGGGCGTTCTCACCATCGGCACGGGGCTCGGCAACGCGCGTTTCACCAACCGCGAAAACCAGGAAACGGCTAACGGCACCAGGGATAAACAGAAGGATAAAGAGAACGGGAAAGAGAAGGCCAAGGACAAGGGAAAAGAGAAGGACAAAGACAAGGACAAGGAAAAGGACAAGGACAAAGAAAAGGACAAAGATAGGGACCGGGAGAAAGACAACCGCCGAAAGTGATATGGGTCATCGCTCCTGGCTCGCCAACTGTCGGAACGCTGGCCTCATCGGCAGCGTGCTCCTCTATCTTGCGGCGCTTCTGACACCGGCGTTGCGCGTTGATTCCGGTGCCGCCTTGGGAAGTACTCTGTTGTTACAGGGCTGGCGAGGCCTGGCGGACGGATATATCGAATGGCTGGCGAACCCAATGCTGTTGCTCGGCTGGCTGGCAGTCGTGCGGCGCCGCCCGTATCCCGCGGCTGCCTCAGCGCTGGCGGCGATCGGACTGATGTTGCTTTTCCTCGACCGCGGGCCGCTGCATTGGGCCGCGCAGCCAGGCACGCATGCCGCACATCGGGCAGTGGGATTCTGGCTGTGGCTTGCCAGTGCCGTGTGTCTACTGTGTGCTGCAGGCTGCAGCTTGCCGCGTGCCGGCAAAGCCCAGATACTCCGCATCGATCAGCGCAACCCCCGGACCTCAGCGTGATCGGTCGCATTCCTGCAGAAATCTCCGAGGAGTTTCGATGGCGGATCTGAGCGCTTTTCCCGCGGCCCGCAAATGGCCACCACAGCATCCGGAGCGTCTGCAGCTGTACTCATTGCCGACACCGAACGGAGTCAAGATCTCGATTGCGCTCGAGGAGCTCGGGCTGCCCTATGAGCCGCACCTGGTCAGCTTCGAGCGCAATGAGCAGACCTCCGCCGAGTTCCGCGCACTGAACCCAAACGGCAAGATCCCCGCGATCATCGATCCAGCAGGTCCGGACGGTGTACCCCTCGCGTTGTTCGAATCAGGGGCGATACTGCTGTATCTGGCGGAGAAGACCGGACGGCTGCTGCCGCGCAACGCTGCCGGGCGTTACGAAACCATCCAGTGGCTGATGTTCCAGATGGGCGGCATCGGCCCGATGTTTGGTCAAGTCGGCTTCTTCGTGAAATTTGCGGGCAAGGACATCGAGGACCCGCGACCGCGCGAGCGCTATGTCGGCGAAGCCCGCCGACTGTTGCATGTGCTCGAACAACGGCTCACGGGGCGTGAGTGGCTCATGGGCGCGGAATTCACGATTGCCGACATCGCCATCTTTCCCTGGATCCGCGGACTCGCGGTCTTTTACGGCGCCGGTGCTCTCGTGGGGCTCGATGAGCTGCCGCAGGTCCAGGCAGCGCTGGCGCGTTTTCTGGCCCGCCCGGCTGTTATCAGAGGACTGGAGATTCCCCGTCGCAGCTGACGCGCCGCCTTCGGGAGCAACTACAACTATGGAAGTTGAGGTCGAAGCTTCGGTAGTTCCCTGGTCGCGCAGCCAGCGACGTGCTGTAGTTGCGGCGGTGGCGCTGGCTGCACTGGCCGGCAGGATGGCAGTGGCGGCACAGGCCCCGGCGGATCCGGCGCAACCCAACAAGCCCGCGGCGCCCCCTGAAACCAACAATATGCCGAGCCCTGCACCCCCAACACGGCTGGTGCATCGCTATCTCAGTACCCGGATCTCCCCCGATGGCTTGTGGATTGCCGCGGTCGAGGGAGATGCGCCGCCAGACGGCGCCTATCCGCCGACACGGGCGCTCGTGTTGCATCCGCTGCACGGCAAGGGACTGCTTGATGTGCCGCTCGCCTGTGGCAAACAGCGCGAATGCTGGCCGGGCTCGCCAGCCTGGAGCGCGGACAGCCGGCATGTGTATTTCACCTTGCGCACCCCCGGCCAGCACAGCTACTCCCTATACAGTGCCGCCATCGATGGCAGCGAACCGTTCAAGATGCTCGATTTCGATGGCACCATCGTTGACCTGCGCATGATGCCGGACGGACGGCTGGCGATGCTGGCCACTCCTGCCGCCCGCAAAGAGTCCGGCGCGACGGAGGCTGCGGCACCCCTGACCGGGGACCTGGATGAGACGCCGCCCATACAGCGCCTGGCGGTGCTGGATCATGGCAACCTGCAGTGGCAGTCACCGCCGGAACTGTACGTGTATGAGTACGATTGGCTGCCGGGCGGCCAGAATTTCGTCGGCACGGCTGCCAGCGGCGACGGGGATGCGAACTGGTGGCTGGCACGGCTTTATCAGTTCGCTGGTGAAGCCCAGGCCGCGCGTACCCTGTACACCCCGATTGACATTCATCAGCAGCTGGCACATCCGCGGGTATCCGCGGATGGTCGCACGGTCGCCTTCATCGCCGGAATCATGAGCGATTTCGGCTCGACCGGTGGCGATGTCTACACCCTGCCGATTGCCGGCGGCAGCGCGACCAATCTGACTCCGGGCGTGTTGGCTTCCGCGACTTCGCTCAGCTGGGGTTGCAGCGGTCATCTGCTGGTCGCGTTTCTCGCCGGCGACAGCACGCAGCTGACCGATCTGGGTCCGCCGGGTGCGCCACAGAACCGCGTGTTGTGGCGCGCCGCAGAGACGCTCGAAGGTGATGAGGCGCTATTGTCCACTGCCTGCAAGGCGGCACTCACGGCAACCGTGCATGAGTCATTCACGCAGCCGCCGGAAATCGCCGTGGGGCCCATCGGCCAATGGCATGACATCACGACGGCCAACAGCGGACTCAGCTCGCACGCGCAGGTACGCAGCCTGCAGTGGGTCAGCGACCGTTTCAACGTGCAGGGCTGGCTGCTGCTGCCGGAGAATGTGAGCGGCAAGGTGCCGCTGATCACGCTCGTGCACGGCGGACCCGCCGCCGCCGCGCGGCCGTATTTCTCAGGTCCGGGACTCGCGGAATCCCTGCTGGAGCGGGGCTACGCCCTGCTGCAACCCAATCCCCGCGGTAGTTACGGGCAGGGCGAACGCTTCACCCTCGCCAATTACCGTGATTTCGGCTACGGCGACCTGCGGGACATCCTCGCTGGCATCGATGCGGCGGAAAAGGCAGCGCCGATTGATGACAGACGGCTTGGCATTACCGGCGGCAGCTACGGCGGTTTCATGACGATGTGGGCCGTGACCCAGACGCGGCGCTTCAAGGCAGCGGTCGCCGCGGCAGGTGTCAGCAACTGGATCTCGTACTACGGCGAGAACGGCATTGACACCTGGATGCTGCCGTATTTCGGCGCCTCGGCCTACAACGACCCGGCGGTTTATGCACGCTCCTCGGCGATCAGTTTCATCACTCAGGCGCGCACGCCGACATTGGCATATGTCGGTGAACGCGATCTGGAATGCCCGGCGCCCCAGACGCTCGAGTTCTGGCGCGCCCTGAAGAGCCAGGGTGTGCCTGCCGCCATCATGGTCTATCCGGGCGAGGGCCACTCGCTGCGCGATCCGGCGCACGTCGCTGATGCACTGGAGCGGACGTTGCAATGGTTTGACCGTTACCTGCATTAAATACCAGCTGGCTGCGGCACGACTTGTAAAAGCCGTGCCCAGACGCCACGTTCTGCCGATGTTGGATGCCCCAGTGCATGAGCCCGCGATCACGGCGGCCGGATCGGGCCCCGCAGCGAGTCACTCATTCAAAGCGGAGTTGGCTGCAGCTGAAGCATGGCTGCGAGCTGGTGGACGGGCCTCCTTTCCTTTTCAGCAGGAAGCGTGGCGGGCCTATCTCGCCGGCGAGTCGGGACTCATCAACGCGCCCACCGGCACGGGCAAGACACTCTCCGCCTGGCTCGGTCCGGTCCTGGAAGCGCGGCACGGACTCAACGCAAAGGCGCGCCTCCCGGCACCACGCGTTCTGTGGATCACCCCGTTGCGGGCGCTGGCCAATGACTTGCTCGGCCATCTGCGCGAGCCGCTGGGCGCTCTGCAGGTGCCATGGAGCGTCGAGATTCGCACGGGGGACACTTCAGGGGCAGTCCGCAGACGTCAGCGCGAGCGACCGCCTGACGCGCTGATCATCACGCCCGAGAGCCTCTCGCTCCTGCTCAGTTATGAAAGCTCGTGTGAGCAGCTGCGCCATCTGGCCGCCGTCGTCGTGGACGAGTGGCATGAGCTGCTAGGGAGCAAGCGCGGCGTGCTGCTCGAATTGTCACTGGCCCACCTGCGGCGCATCAGCCCGGGGCTGCGCACCTGGGGACTGTCCGCCACTCTGCCCAACCTCGAGGAGGCGATGGCGACGCTACTGGGTGGCACCGGTTGTGGCCGGCTGATCCGCGCCGGACAGCCCAAGCAGCTGATCGTCGATGCCGTGCTGCCCCGTGATGTGCGCCGTTTTCCCTGGGGCGGGCACCTCGGCGCGAGCCTGGTGCCGGATGTGATCCAGGCCATCGACGGCGCGCGCAGTACGCTGCTCTTTACTAACACTCGCGCCCAGGCAGAGATCTGGTATCGGGCGCTCATCGAACAGCGGCGCGATTGGCTGACCACCGTGGCCCTGCACCATGGCTCCATTGATCGCCGTCTGCGGGCGCGCATTGAGCAGGGGCTGCGTGAGGGCCAGCTGCGCTGCGTGGTATGCACCTCCTCGCTGGATCTCGGCGTGGATTTTCCTCAGGTCGAACAGGTGATTCAGGTAGGCAGCCCGAAGGGGATCGGGCGCCTCCTGCAGCGCGCCGGCCGCAGTGCTCATCGACCTGGCGGCATCAGCCGCATACGGTGCGTGCCGACGCACGCCTGGGAGTTAGTCGAGATCGCCGCCGCCCGACGTGCCGCAAAGGCCGGGCACCTCGAACCCCGCCGACCCTTAGCCCGCCCGCTGGATGTGTTGATCCAGCACATGGTCACCCTCGCCACCGGTCCGGGCTTTGATGCCCGCGAGTTGCTCGATGAGGTTCGTCACACCGGGTCTTACGCCGAGCTCAGCGACCGCGAGTGGCGTTGGGCGCTGGATTTCATCACCCGCGGCGGCCATGCCCTGCAGGGGTATCCACAGTATCGTCGCGTCGCTGCAGGGCCCGACGGGCTGCTGGTGATCGCCGATCCCGGCACCGCGCGGCGGCACCGTATGGCCATCGGTACGATCACGAGTGACTCGGAGATGACGGTGAAGTGGCTGAACGGCGCCCGTCTGGGCTCCGTGGAGGAGGCTTTCATCGGCCGCCTGAAACCGGGAGACGAGTTCGGCTTCGCAGGGCGCGTGCTCAAGTTGGTACAGGTGAAGGATATGACCGCCTATGTGCGGCGCTCGGCGGCGCGCCCTAGTCGTGTACCGCGCTGGCAGGGCGGCCGCCTGCCCCTGTCGGTCGAGCTGGCTGATGCGGTGCTCGCACTGTTGGCGGACCGCGGCGACTGGCCAGCCCATCCGGAGATGCAGCTCGCCACTCCCATCCTCAGTCTGCAGGAGAAGTGCTCAGCGCTGCCCGGTCCGCATCAGATGCTGATCGAACAGGTGCGCAGTCGCGAAGGTTTTCATGTCTTCATGTATCCGTTCTGTGGGCGACTCGCCAATGAGGGTATTGCGACGCTGGTGGCGGCGCGCTGGGCGCGCGAGCAGCCGCAAACCTTTTCCATCAGCACGAATGATTATGGTTTCGAGCTGCTCTCGCCCACGCAGATCACCCTCGGTGAAGCACGCCTGGCGGCGGCGCTGAGCGCGGAGAACCTTGCCGAGGATCTGCTGGCGAGCGTCAACCTCGGTGAGATCAGCCGGCGCCAGTTCCGGGACATCGCCCGTATCGCCGGGCTGGTATTCCAAGGATTTCCCGGACACGGCAAAAGCACACGGCAGCTGCAGGCATCCAGCGGCTTGATGTTCGACGTGTTGCAACGCTATGACCCGGACAACCTGCTGCTGCGCCAGGCGCGCCTCGAGGTGTTGGAAGCGCAACTCGAGTTCAGCCGTGTCTCCACGGCCCTGAAGCGACTGGCAAAGCGCGCGCTGCTCATCACCCAGCCCCGGCGCTTCACGCCCCTCGCCTTTCCGATCTGGGCGGGTCGGTTGCAGACGCAGATGCTTTCCACGGAGTCCTGGCAGCAGCGCATCGAGCGCATGGCGCGGCAGCTCGAGCAGCAGGCCCCGGCGGATGAGGCGTTAGCCGCCTCGGCCTGATGGACGGAACACTCGAGCTGACGCTGCGGGGAGAGCGGATTTTGCTGCATCCCGCCCGGGCGCTCCTTTGGCCCGCCCGCGCCACGCTGATCGTCGCCGACACGCACTTTGGCAAAGATGATGTGTTCCGGCGCGCCGGCATACCGTTACCGCGCGGCCCGGCGATCACGGATCTGCAGCGCCTGAGCGAGCTGCTGCGGAGTTATCACTGCCAGCGTCTGATCATCCTCGGTGACTTCGTGCACGGAGCCACCCGTAGCGGCGATGACTTTCTGCATGCTTTCGCGCTCTGGAGGCGCGCCCATGCGCAACTCACCATTGAAGTGGTCGCCGGTAACCACGACAGGCGGGAAAACCCGCAGCGGTGGCAAGCTCATATCCGCTGGCATAGCGCCGACGTGAGCGAGTCCCCGTTCGTGCTGGCACACCATCCCGCGGACAGTGACAAGGGTTATGTGCTCGCCGGGCACGTGCATCCAGTGTTGCGGATGCGGCGCCGCCACGGTGGGACGCGAGTGCCGGTGTTCTGGCGTCGACCCGGGCATCTGGTGCTGCCCTCGTTTGGAAGCCTGACCGGAGGGATGAATATCTCCCCCGCGCCAGCCGACCGCGTCTACCTGGCGACTCCGGACACGGTCATGTCGTTTCGAGATAATGGCGACTAGGCTTTGATTTTACTTAGGATATAAGTCACGGACAGCCGGATGTCCATCGCCTGGCTGCCACCCGCGGCCTGTTGTAGTGTCAGGTTGCTGTTTGAAAAAACGGCATCTTTTGCAAACTGACACTGTAATAACGCCATACGCTGGTGGATAACATGCCCTCGGCTTGAGGATAACTCCCGGGGTTATCCCCAGGTGCGCAGCCTTTCTCGCAAGAATTGCAAGACCCGGCGAGCTGCACGTGTTGCCAGCCGTTGAGTCCACCATGCTGGCATGGGCATACTGCAGCGCCCGCGCCTGCCTTTGCGCGTGCAGACCAACACTAATCCGACACGGGGAAGCTCATGAAGAAGTTGTTGTTCAGTACCCTGCTTGCATTGCTCGCCATCACGGCCCACGTCACAACCTCGGCGGCTGACCTGTCAGTCGGTACCTGGAATCTGAACGTCGCCAAGTCCAGGTACAGTCCGGGTCCGGTGCCGAAAGCCCTCACGCGCACCTACGCGGAAAAGGGCGATGAGATTTCCCTGACCGTGAAGGGGACTGCCGCCGATGGGTCGGCGATCGCCCAGCAAAGCGCGTTCAAATACGATGGCAAGGACTATGCGTTCAGCGGGGCGGCTCACTGGGATACCCTTGCAGTCAAGCGCGTCAATGGTTCCACCGTGAAAAGCACGCTGAAAAAGGACGGCAAAGTCGTCGGGCATTCGACCCGCTCGATATCGGCCCACGGGAAAGTGATGACCCTTACCACGAAGTACACCGATGCGTCGGGCGCCAAGCACGACGACGTGGCCGTCTGGGACAAGCAATAACGCCTGCCGCGGCTGGCGGGGTGGCTGGGACGCTGTCAAGGCGTCGCGGTGTCCCTGGGGTCTGACTGCGGGCGGCAATCGTCAGTGGCTCCCGTTCCGCTATGATGCGAAAAATGCCTGCGAGCTACATCACCCGGTCGCAGTTTGCACGGGACACGCGCCGGCGCATCGATGGCCAACTCTGTGATGATTCAGGCCTGCCGGCGGCCGGGTACGCCATCTATTCCCTGGCGGATCCCCGGGATTTGCGCGCTATCCGCTATGTCGGCATGACCACCGATCCGCGGCGGCGGCTGCTGCAGCATTGCAATGCAGCCCAGGTGTGGATTCCGGACAGTCGACCCTGGTGGGTCAAATCGCCCAAATTGCGGCCCCTCTACGCATGGCTGCGCCTCCTGTATGCCGAAGAGCGCCGCCTGCCTTTCATGCTGATCACGGCCTGGGTAGCCGACCGCGCTGCCGCTCGGGAGGCTGAGCGAGCGCGCATCTTTTCCTGTCTGGCCGAGCAACTGCCATTGCTGAATGTGGAGCGGGAGATCCTCGATCGACAGTTGCAGCTGTGCTAAGCCGCAGCCGTCAGGCCGTTCGCGAGGCGCCAGGCCCCCGAGTCCGGTCGCGAGGGGTTACTCGCCGCGTCCGTCCGCCACGAGCGCCTCGCGCAGGAGCGTCTCGCCGGCGGCCACATCGGGGTTGACCTCGGCGGCCTGGATGGAGCCGTAGTCGCAATGACGATTGCGCGCGTATCCAACCAGGATGGCCAGCGCGGTGATGGACAGGACCGCTGAGATCATCAGCCCGAGCATGCTTGCAGTGTACCCGGGAACGCCCGCCCACGGATCGCCTGCCGGGTGCCTTAGCGGAATTTCCGCGGCGCAACGTCAGGCTATATGACCACGATCTTTTACCGAGTCAGGATCGGCCTCTTGATTGTGGCCGGCCCTGCTGCGGTCCGGCATGACCGCAGCAGGGCCTCCTGTCATAGATATATCAGCAGGCAGACCCGGTCGAGTCTGTGGGCAGCGATTCCCGGCGCGCGCGCAGCAGCCGCCAGCCCGTAATCAACATAAAGACCGTTGCCCCTACACTCGCTCCGAGCAGGACCGGTGCAAGCCAGCCGAGCCAGGCAAACGGGCCCATCAGGTACAGGGCGTCATCCGGATCGAAACCCCACCGGCCCCTATAAGCCTTGCTTCCGGGCGGGCTGCGCTGCTCGAGCCACTCGGCAAACAGGCCGGTCATCCAGATCGCAAGCCCGCTGAGCAGGCCCAGTGGAAGAGCCCAAGTCCCGAGCCAGGAACCCCTGAGCCCGATACCGATCGCAAGGAAGAAAAGCGTGTTGATCGCGACATCCGCCAGGTAGTCGTAGCGGTGACCCTGAACGCTTCTCATGTTGCCCAGGCGCGCCAGCTCCCCATCCGCCCGGTCCAGGAAGGCCGAAACCACCCACCAGATGCCTCCCCACATCACGCTGCTGCCGTCACCCCGCGCAAACTCCACGCAGGCCACCACACCTGTCAGCAGGCGCAATGTCGTCAGATGATTCGGTCGCACCCCAGTGCCCAGCAGTGGCCGCACCAACGGACGTGCCAGCAGATGGGTCCAGGATGTACCTGTGACGCTGCTCAGGAGGGTGCTGCCCCGCCGAGCCCTGGATACGTCGGAGTCAGCCGATTCCAACCGGTGCCAGAGGTACAGACCGCAACTCCCCCAGAGCACCTCGCGCACACGCTTCATGAGTGATAGCGCCAGACCCAGCTCGGCGGGCAGGCCGATCAGCCGTGCGGCCAGCAGGTAGCCGACCTCCTGCACGCCAAGAGCTGCAGGCACCGCGAAACCGAGTGCCTTGGATGCCTGCCCGATACTCTCCACGATCAAGCCCTGAGTGAGGCCGACGTCGTGCCCGAAGAAGTGCATGATCAGGCAGACCTCGATTCCGCCCAGTAGCCAGGACAGCATGTGCCAGGCACTCGCGATACTCATGCGGCGCGGCGAGGCCAGCAGGGTTGATATTGCGGTGTGCAGGCCCTCCAGATCCGCAGTCCAACCCCAGCGTCGGCTCGCTTTCAGCAGCCAACGCTCGATGTAGCCCACCGCTCCGAGTCGCACCGCCATGAGGCCCACGGCGAAGACGGCTGACACCAACAACAGCAGCTTGCCAAACCAGACGCTGAATGCGTTCGGACCGACGGATACCACCAACAGCACCAAACCCGTCAGCGTAAAGACAATCTGGGTCGCCACCTCGATACCCAGATCGATCGCTGTGGCGGCGATGCCGGTGCTGAGCCGCAAGCGGGCCCGACCGAGCAGACGAACCGCTATAACCTCGCCGCCGATCTGCGTAAATGGAAGCATGTTGTTGACGGCTTCGCGCACCCAGCGCAGCAACAGAAAGCGGCCGCGCCCCGGCGCTGCGCTGCGCTCATCCAGTAGCGCCCGCCAGCCCCAGGCTGAACAGGTCATCTGCAACAGATGAAACAAGACGACGAGCGTCACACCCGCCCATCCGGTGCGCACCAGCAGATTCACGACGTGCGCAGTGCCGTAACTGTGCAACGTCCATCCGGCTACGCCCAGACCGAACGCGACGGCAAGCCAGGGTCCTAACCGCAGGCAGACGAGCCGGGCCGTGGCCGGCGGGCGCTCAGACACGATAGACATATTTCCGGTCACCCCGGCGGTCGATGTCCGGCGGGAAGGAGGCATGCTTGTCGGCAAAATATCGCGCGCGATGATCGCCGTCCCTGAGCAGGTTGTAGGTCAGATACAGCACCCGGCGCGGCGAGCGGGTGAGATTCGGCTGCGAGGCATGCGGCGCATAACTGTCAAAAAAAATAGCATCGCCGGGCGCCGTCGGCACCGGCTGTAACAGCAGTGTGCCCGCATCCAGGGGCCGCCACTCCTCACCGATGAGCCCGGCCTCGCGCCGGCTGCCGATCTCCAGGCAGCCGTTTTCCAGAGTTGCCGCATCAAGCGTCAGCATCAAGGTCACGAATAGCGGGCCATACGCACTCCACCCGGCCTGCTGATCCTGATGCGCCTTGAAGCCATCGCCGCCGGGCAGTTTGCAATTGATCTTGTCCTTGAAGAGCACCACCGGACCGCCCATGAGAGCGCCAACCCAGCCCAGCAGCGCCGCACTGCGCACGAAACCATCGAACTTTGCGTGGAAAGGACAGAAGTTCTCGATGCGCTGAATCAGGCGCTCTCCCGGCCGGGTCAGACTGTCCTCGTGATAGACCCAGTGGCACCCGGACACCTCAGGTGCACGTTCGAGCTCGTTCGTCCACTCCAACACAGCTTCCAGCTGAGCGCTACTGAGGAACTGCCGCACCACCAGATAGCCGTCGCGCTGCATGTCAGCAATCTGTTGTGGTGAGGGCAGACTGGCTACTGCCCCCGCATCGTTTTCCCGCGGCTGTGCGGTGAGCACGGCCCGCTTCGCTGCTGTCGGTGTCATGCGACATCTATTTCATTTATGTGATGTCCCTGTCAAGTCATCCGCGAGCAGCATGTTTTGTGATAGCGGTAGCCTAATCCCCTGCCCGCTCCTCCTAAGATTGCGTCCGTCCGGCTGTGGCACGAAGGAGCTGCAATGCAAGATCAAATCGTGAGATCGAGGTGCGCCGCTGCGTTGGTCGGGCTGTTAGCCTCTGGTCCCGCCGCATACGCCGCTGACGTCGGGGTCTCGGTAAATGTCAACGTGCCGGGCATTTACGGACAAGTCAGCATTGGCCAGCTGCCGGCGCCTGAGCTGCTGCTGCCCAGGCCCGTCATGGTAGTGCCGGCGCCGGTTGCCGTCTCGGTGCCGCCCCCGGAGCCTCTGTATCTGCATGTGCCTCCCGGATACGAGAAGCACTGGGCCCGGCACTGTCGCGAGTACGATGCCTGTGGACGACCGGTCTATTTCGTGTCGCAGCGTTGGTACAACGAAGTGTATGTGCCCCGACACGAGTGGCGGCGTGACGAGCGCGAGCACGAACATGAGGCCCACGAGTATGAGCGGGCTCACGAACATGAACATCAGCGCGCTGAAGAGCATGAACGGGCCCATGAATATGAACGTGCTCACGAGCACGAGCGTGCGCGGGGTCAGGAGCTTGTTCACGAACGCGAACAGGGATATGAGCACGAACGTGACGGGAATTCCGGTCACGGACACGAGCACGAACGGGACTGACGCCACGCGGCGCGCGGCTGTGCGCGCCGGCTATTTCTTCGCCGCCGGGATCGCCAGGAAGCCGTGCACCCGGCAGTTGACCGGACAGCTCGGATCGAAATAGCTGCCGACAATCGCACCGCTCGCATTCATGCCACTGATGGCCATGGCAGCGCCCGGCAGCGGTAAGCTGACGTAGCTGCCTTTCTGCAGAACGAATGCGCGCGTGTTGAACGGCGCTGCCAGCTGCGGACTCTCATATATCCCGGCGATCGTCCGATTGTTGCTGATGACATTCGGCATGGTGTTCGCCCCGCCGGGGAAATCGATGCTGGAGAACTTACCGTGGCTGAGCAGAAACCCGTGCCGAGTTACGCCGCCTCCGGTGGCATAACTGCCGACGATGTCGCCGGGCTCGTTGATGGCCTCTGGACTGGTGTTGATGCCCCCCGGGAAATCGAATCGCGTGAAGCGGCCTTTCTTATCGATGAAGCCGTGCAACCCGCGCGCGTCGTCATAGGCACCGGTGATGTCGCCGCCGTTGTTGATGCCCGTCGCAGTGACGTCGACAAAGTCCGAGGGCACGGGGATGTCGGTAAAGATCGACTTGCTGTAGGTAAACATGTGAATGACACCGCGGTTGGTCTGAAAGTAGCCCGCGACGTCGCCGCGCTCGTTCAGCCCGCCGAAGAGCGCAATCTGGCTGGAACTCGGGATGGCGATGAGCTGCAACACCCCCGCGTGAATTAAAAATACCTGGCGATGGGCCACATTATCGGAAAAGTCTCCGGCGATATCGCCGCGCGCGTTGATGCCCAGCGGCGTCGTTTCGCACACCGCGGTGGTGCAGGGCACGCTGGGCAGCAGCGAGAAAGGAGCGCCGGAACGCGCGAACCCGTACGTCAGCTGCGTCCCGGGAATTGAGAAGTCGCCGACCAGCCGGCCGGCATCATTGATACCGTTGACCATCGTGTAGCCCGCGAAGCCCGGGTAGTCAACCGTCGTGACCGTATACGTATACTGTGCAGCTGACGTGACAGCTGGCACCAGGACGGCCGCCAGCACGCCGCCAATCACGCTCAGGGTGGGTGACGCTCGCATTCTTATCCCCTCGCCGGTCCGCAGCCCGGCTGATTGTTCAACATCCCGCATCCCGCACGTTAACCCCCTCGCCGCCTGTCATGGGCGGCATTTGTCATAAACGAAATGCCGCCCAGGTAAAATGGGGCGGCTACCGAATCGATCGCTGACCATCGCAGGAGTGCCCGAAGCAGCTATGAAGGCCGCCTGGTATCGCTCAGCGGGTCCGGCATCGGATGTCATCCATGTTGGTGAGCAACCGACACCGGAACCTGCCCGCGGAGAAGTACGCGTACGCGTGCATGTCTCGGGGGTCAATCCCTCCGATGTCAAAGCACGTGCGGGGACACGCGGCGCGCCACCCTACCCGCTCATCATTCCGCATTCCGACGGCGCGGGAATTATCGATGCGCTGGGAGCGGATGTGGCTGCGGCGCGTCTGGGGGAGCGTGTCTGGCTATGGAATGCCGCATGGCGTCGGCCGTTTGGTACCTGCGCCGAATACGTGTGTCTGCCGGCTCATCAGGCAGTCCCCTTGCCTGAAGGCGCCCCATTCGATGCGGGCGCCTGTCTCGGTATTCCGGCGATGACGGCTTGTCACGCGACCCTGGGCGATGGGTCTGTCGCGGGTCAGACGTTGCTGGTCACCGGTGGTGCCGGTGCCGTCGGACACTATGCCATTCAGTTCGCCAAGTGGTCCGGTGCAACGGTCATCGCTACCGTCAGCTCGGAGGCCAAGGCGGATCACGCGCGTACGGCGGGGGCGGACCAGGTCATCAATTATCGCGTGGAAGATGTCGTCAGCCGGGTCGGCGAGTTGACCCACGGCGAGGGCGTCGATCGCATCGTTGAGGTCGAATTCGGTGGCAACCTCGAGGTATCGCGCCAGGTGCTGAAGAGCGGGGGAACCATTGCCGCTTATGGCTCGATAGCACAGCCAACTCCTACCCTGCCGTTCTATCCGCTGATGTTCAACCACACCACCGTGCACATGCTGCTCGTCTATCTGTTGAGCTCCGCCCAGCGCAGTCGGGCCTGCGAGCTCATCGGCCGTGCACTTGCCGAAGATCGCCTCCAACACGTCTTCGCGGCGCGCTTCGGGCTTGCAGCCACGGCGCAGGCGCATATCGCCGTGGAGAGTGGCCGCGCCATCGGCAACGTGCTGGTTGCGATCGATTGATCAACGGCCTGGCACGATGAGACTGACGCCGCGACCGCGTGGATCAGGAGCGACCTGCGGTGAGTCTGCCAGGATCTCAATGGCGGCCACGTCGCCATTGAAATCCTGTTCCTCAAGAGTGTAACCCAAGCGCTCGAGTTGTCCGCGCAGTAGCGCGGGGGGTGCCGCATAGGGTTCCCAGAAGATGGTATCTGCGGGCAGCAATTGATGGTGGTAGCGGGGCTCGGCAAGCGCACGCGCAAGTGGCAGGTGATATTCATACACCGCTACCAGTATCTGGAACACCGAGGTGAAGATGCGCGAGCCACCCGGCGTGCCCAGGATCATCTGTGGTCTGCCGGCCTTTACGAGGATCGTGGGTGTCATGGAAGACAGCGGTCGCCTCCCAGGCGCGATGGCATTGGCTGCGCCTCCCACAACCCCAAACTGGTTCGGTGCGCCCGGCTTCGCTGCGAAGTCATCCATCTCGTCATTCAGCAGAAATGCGCCTCCTTCCACCAGCACCCCTGCCCCGAAGTTGCCATTGAGCGTGTAGGTGTTGGACACCGCATTGCCGGACTGATCCACTATGGAGAAGTGCGTCGTCTCGGGCTTCTCGAGACCGGCTTGCACGGCTGAAGTGGCGCTCGGCCGGACGGGATCAATCTCGGCGGCGCGCTGCGACAGGTAGTCCGGGTTGAGCAGCCGCTGCACCGGGACTGCGACCCTGTCAGGATCACCCAGGTAGGCGGCGCGATCGGCAAATACGCGCTTTTCTATCTCCGCTACGAGATGGATGTATGGCGCGCTGTTGAGCGGCTGCTGCACAAACAGCCGCTGGGCGTCCTCCTTCATCCGCAGCATCTGCAGTAGTGCCACACCTCCGGAGCTCGGCGGCGGAGCGGTGATGACCGCAAATCCGCGCCACGACCCCAATAGGGGCTCGCGCCAGATCGCCCGATATCGGGCCAAGTCGGCATGCGTGATGAGTCCCTTTACGGGCCCGCGGCTCATCTGCTGGATGATCTGATCGGCGGTAACTCCGGTGTAGAACTCATCTGCGCCCCGCGCCGCGATGCGCTGCAGGGTCGCGGCCAATTCGGGCTGAACAAAGCGTTGGCCCGCGTGCAGGCGGTTGGACCAGGCCGCGAAATTCGTCTCCGCGGCAAAATCGGCAGCAGCATCGTCCCGCTCCGTGATCAGCATCTGTGGCACGATGAAGCCGCGGCGGGCCAGAGCAATGGCGGGCGCGAGGTCCTGCTGCCAGCTGAGGCGTGCGAAACGTCGGTGTGCTTCCCACATTCCGCGCACCGTGCCGGGGACGGCGATGGCGAGATTGCCGACGAGACTTTGTTTGGTGGGTGTGCCGTCGCGATCCAGGTACATGCGGGGCGTAGCAGCCGCTGGGGCAGTCTCGCGATAATCCAGAAAAAACGCCTGGCCGTTTACCCACAGCGTCATGAAACCGCCGCCGCCAATGTTGCCGGCCTCCGGATAGCTCACGGCCAGGGTAAATGTAGTTGCGACCGCCGCATCGACGGCATTGCCACCCGCACGCAGTATTGCCTCGGCAGCGTGCGCGCCGTAACGATCGGGTGCGGCCACAGCTCCGGCTCGCAACGGTTCTGCGGCTGCAACGTTTGCAGCGATGCCTGCGCACACCAGCAGCGCGCTCCCGAGCACCGTCAGGCGCGCGATAATGTGCTTGGGACCGATCCTCAAGGGAGGGTTTGGCGCATGATCGGCGGCTGCCCAGTTCCGGCCGACCCGCAGGCCAGCCGCTGCTGATGGGAATTTCATGAAAACAGAGTTCACAGCCTTGAGAATTATAGCCGTGCCGGCATTGCGCGGCGGGAGGTTGCGGCAGTGCGCGTTGACATGACGACGGTCCCGTTACATCACTCCCTGCCGAAACGCGCTCTGCGCAGCGTGCAGTATTGGCTGGCACGCATGACAACCCGCGACGGCTATGTCGCCGCGCGTGCCGCCCCGTTCGATCTGACGTTCCGCGGACCTGCGGCTGACTGCATCACGCGCCACATTTTCCGTCTCGGAGCCCATGAGCCGCATGTCACGCGCTACGTGCTCGAACACATCCGTCTGCGACCTGGCGACGTCGCGCTCGACATTGGCGCCAACCTCGGCTGGTATAGCGTCCTGCTGGATCGCTTGAGCCTGCCGGGCGCCCGTATTCTCGCCTTTGAGCCCGATCCGGAAAGCTTCCGCCTGCTCCAGGAGAATCTGCAGCTGAATCGGGCGCGTCACGTGACGGCGCTCAACCTGGCGCTGGGTGATAACCCTGGCACCGCGGAACTGAGGCGCTATAACAGCAAGAACAACGGTTGCCATACGTTATTTGCCGGCGGGAATTGCGAAGGCGGTATCGCGCAGGTCTCGATCGAGACCCTCGCCCACATCTGGGAGCAGCAGCAACTGGGCAGGCAACCGCTGAAATTTATGAAAATCGACGTGGAAGGATACGAATATTTCGCGCTGCGCGGCGCCGGGGAGCTGCTCAAGCGCTGCGGCTGCGTCGTGATGGAATATACGCCGGATGCATTGCGGCTCGCAGGTCAAGGCGCTTCTGCAATGGTGGACTGCTTCGCAGACGCCGGGTTGCAGGCGCAATGCTTCGTGAACGGTGAGCTGCAGCCCATCAGCCTGCAGGAGCTGGCAGCGACCAGGACCCAGCATGATCTCGTACTGACGCCGGCCCCGGTGCACAATGCAGGCCGGTCCTGATCTGCCTGGGAGTCGTGCCATGGGATTGAGCCGCCGTGACCTGCTGGCTGCATCCGCGCTGGTGTTGAGCGGCCCTAAGAGCGTGTTGGCCGCAGCGCCCCCAACCAAGGCGAGCGCCAGCTCCGGCCCCGTAGTGCTGTGCTGGAATGAAAACCCGTACGGGCCCGGACCGGCGGCGCGCGCTGCCCTGCGCAGCACTGTTGCCGAGTCCTGCCGCTATCCCGATGCCGATATCCAGCTGCTCACCGATGACCTTGCCCGACATGAGCGCACCGGATCTGACAGCATCGTCATCGGCACCGGCTCGGGGGAACTGTTGTGCGCCCTCGGCCTGCTTTATGGGCGCGACGCTGGCGAGATCATCGCCGCGCAACCGACCTACGCCGAACTAACCGATTACGCCAGGCGGTCCGGTGCGGCACTGAAGTTCGTCCCCGTAGATTCCCAGCTGCGTCATGACCTGGCGGCGATGCGCTCGGCAGTCAGCGAACTCAGCCGCGCGATTTATCTGTGCAATCCGAACAATCCCACCGGAACCGCCCTGAGCGCTGCGGCGATCCGTGCCTTCGTGCAGTCCGTGCCCGATCAGATCACCACGATCATCGATGAGGCCTACATGGATTTCGTCGATGGCGGCGGGTATCAGTCAGCGGTAGACCTCGTCAGGGAAGGTCGCCGCGTGGTCGTGCTGCGCACCTTCTCCAAGATACATGGCATGGCCGGGGTGCGCTGTGGCTATGCGATCACGCGATCCGACATTGCAGCCGAGATCGCCACTGCGCGTATGAGCTCACCCAGCATTCTTGCCGTGCGCGCCGCGCGTGCCAGTCTTGCCGATCAGGCATTTCTCAGCGAGTGCCGCGGCCGCATCCTTGCGAGCCGCAAGCGCATCACCGCTGAGCTGCGGCAGCTCGGGGTGACTTTTGCAGATCCGCAGGGCAACTTTGTGTATTTCGATACGGGCATGCCCCTGGCCCAATTCACCGAGCGGATGCGTCAGAAAAACATCATGGTGGGACGACTGTTTCCGCCGTTCGAAACCTGGTGCCGCATCACGATCGGAACTGAGCCCGAGGTCGACGCGTTCCTGAGTGGACTGCGCACGGTGGTGGGCACCGAACGGCGGGCCGCTTAGGGGCAGATCAGAAGGCATGGACCGGGAGCAGATACTCGAACATCTGACTGAGGCCGAGCGCCAGGTGGCCGAGGGGGAACGCCGCCTCGCGCGTCAGCGCGATCGAATCGAACAGATGGCCTCAAACGGCCAGGAAGTGCGCATCGCCCGCGAACTGCTTTCGCAGTCCGAACAAAGTCACACCCTGCAGATCGCTGATCGGGACAGGCTGCGCGAGTTGCTGGCCGCGTGCCGTACTGCCGATCCGCCTGAAAGTTGATCCGGGGTTAGCCTGTCGACCTGCGGCTGTCGCCCGCCAGTGGCCACGTGAGGCTACTGTTGCGCAAGCTGGGACGCTGATTTCGCGCGCCCGGTGCGGACATCTTTATGGGGATCACCGCCCTCCCTGGCGGCCGGCCCTACGGTATCAGCGGCATAGGCACCGCGCTCTCCCAGCGGTGCGGCAGGACCCTCTGTCGTGTCTTTCTCGGTCTGCCGCTCCATCTCGGCGTTGATCTCGGCGCCCAGCACCACGATGAGGCTGGAGACGTAAAACCACATGAGCAGGGCTATTACGCCACCGAGGGCGCCGTAAGTTTGTCCGTAATGCGCAAACGTGCGCACGTAAACCGCAAACAGTGCACTGGCACTCAACCACAAGGTGGACGCGATCGCCGATCCCCAACTGACCCAGCGCCAACGCGCGGGTTGTCGGGCCGGAGCGTAGCGATATACAAAAGCCAGCCCCACCGCAGCGAATGCCCACAGCAGCACCCATTGCACCAGGTCTGCGGCCCACTGCGCCGGATTACTCAAGCCGATGATCTTGAGTGCAACCGGAATGACGATTCCCAAAGCGAGCATCGCCAGAAAGCCGACTACGGCACCCAGGGTCAGCACCAACGAGGTCAGCACTTGTCGCACAAAGCTGCGCTTCTCATGCTCGCCATAGGCGACGTTCGTGGCTGTCATCAGTGCACTCATGGCAGAGCGCGCGCTCCACACCGCGATCAGCACACCGGTGAACGCTGCGATACTCAGTGTGCTCTGTTCGTGCTGCGTAATACTCTGCAGCTGATTCTGAAAGATGTCCCAGACCTCGGGGGGCAACACACCGGAAAACGCGCTCATATGCTTGATGACGTCCCCGGGAGTCGCGAACATTCCGTAGATCGAGACGGCGGCAGCAAGCCCGGGGAACACCGATAACAGGGCGTACATGGCGAGCCCGCCACTCACCAAAGTCACATTGTCGGTACCGAGGCGTTTGACGACCCGCCAGACGATGTCCCACCATCCTTTGGCGGGAATGTCCTCGGGTTTTCGAGCGGTGCGGCCACGCGTCGCCTTCGCATCAACGCGGCCACCCTCACGATCGCGACTCTCATCGCCGTTCTCACGACCGGCGCGTTCCACTACGGAGCGTGCATCCTCTCTCGTGCCGTAAGATGCGGACTTGGCGGCCATGACCTTCGTACCCACGCGTGGGTCTCAGTAGCGCAGCGAGCGGGTGCTGGGGCGGGACCAGTAAACGGCTGAGGCGACTGCGGTCGCGGCCAGAACAGCTATGACGGGGCGCCGCTTCGCGAGCCCCCAGAGTGCCGGCAGCACTTTGACCAAACGTGTTACTCCGGTCACGGAGCTGGTGGCCCGGCTCAGCGCTGAGTTTCCAGGGTTCGCCACTGCCGCGGCACTCTCTGCTAGATCCGCGGCATCTTTGGTGACCTGTTCCGGGTCGTTGGATTTTGGTTCGCGCATGGGAGCCACTCTGCTGTCAAAATCAAACAGCTACTGCAACGCGCCCTGGCGGGCAGGGTTCCCACCGCTGTGCAGCCGGATGTCCGGCAGTGGGGGCCAGACGGCGCGGCCCAGGGCTCCGCTGGTGCGCTTGCGGAGCAATGCACGACCAGCGAGCCGCTAGGGCGCGCTCGCCGGCTGTTGTTTCTTCAGGTGATGGTAGCGTGCGCACTCGAGCTGCCAGATCGACTGACAGACGATGTGAAACACAAACACGCTGCGCCGGGCGTTGGCATCCAGCCGCTCAACCTCATACTCGACTTCGTCCGCCGCGATCGGTTGATCACAAAGATCGCAGCACCTGCCGCTTCCCTTACCGGCCCAGATCTGGGATGGCACGTCGCGGGGCAGAACCCCCCGGGCGATGCGCTCACGCGCAATCGGCCGCAGTTGCGCCTCCAAGGCAGTTAAAGGCATGCACGCCCTCCAGGTGATACCTTCGCGTTGCTTATCGCGCAAAAACTACGATAGCTGACCTCCGGCACAAGCGTCAGCGCTGCCTTACTAACCTGGATTAGTACACCGGGCCTGGACGCGAGCATCGGGCGCAAACGCTCCTCGAGCTCCGTCAAAGGCATGCTGATCCCCGTCTAGCGCGCGCTGCCAAGAACGTGATTTTCGGCGGAGCACATCAAGGCGCTCTCAGGGCGGAGCGCTGGGGTTCGCATCGCCCCGATAACCGCGCCGTCTTTATTTTTCCGCAGGCGTCCTTACATCGGTCCGCGGGCTGCAAGCCTGATCCCTTGCTCGAGGAGGGTGCTATGAGCGCGACCAACCTGGATATGGCGACCGTATTCCCCTTGCGGGTTGCTCTGGCCAGCCTCCGGTTGGAGGCTGCGGTGAGCTTGATTGACGGCGTGTGCAACTCGCTAACGGACGGGGACGACCGGCGGGAATTGTTGCGTGTGGCGATGCACTTAATTAAGGAGATCGTGCGGCATCTTAACGAGCCCTATCACAGCTTGTAACGCCCGCCACAGTGTTGATCGACCCGAAGGCCACAGGGAGTCAGTTCTGACGGATGTCGCAGTTGATTGCAGTCGCAGCTATCTCGAACACTGTCTGCATGTTGGGACGACTGCGCAGCGCAATTCGGAACTTGTGTTTTGCTCCTTTCATGAGCTTGGCAAACTCCATGAGCCGCGCGGCGTATTCTTCGATCGCGACAACTGCGTGCGCTAAGGCGAACACTGGCTGAGGAGCGCCCTCGGCCCATGCTTTACAGCGCAGAAAGTGACCGATTTCGCATCGGGCGTACCGGCCCCTCTTGACCCTTCAAGCACCGTGAATATGATTGGCGCTGCAGGAAGCAAAGTGCTAAGACCCTGGTTAAAAGGGTTAAATATCAGGCAGATATCGTAAAAACGAATTCAGTGGCAGGAATGGACGGGCTCGAGGGCTCGTCCTTTCCCGTGTAGCGAATACATCGAATTGTGGAGGACAGTACGATGGACGCACGCCGATTTCGAAACCATCGCGCTCAGCCGTTGGATAACTTTCGCTGGTGGGGTTGCGTATTGCTGGCGATGTTTGCACTGCTGCAGTCGGAGCCATCCACGCCCGTCTCATTTCCGAAGCCGAGCGTCACTCATAGGTCTTTACCTTCGCCCGTAGGTGGTACGTACCTCGCGGACCGACCCGTGACCGACGCCTGTGTTGCGTACGCGACTTTGCACCAAACTGAACGAGCCTCTGCATTGAATCGCTTCCAAACTCATGCATTCAAGTCGGCAACCGAGAACGTGTGTTCATTGGGCAGACCAACACTGCACGATCCGGATGCAGGAGAGTTTCTGCTCCAGAACCCCTAGATCATCTAATGGAGGTAGCCATGATGTCGACGCGAGACGCAGTGGTGCCCTTCTCCCCGGCACCAGTAAGGCCGCTTACCTGCGGTCCGTCTAAACTAGTTTCTGTTCCAGGCTTAAGTCCGCAAGCTATACAAGCGCTCGAACCGAGGTATTCCGGGACACTCACTGCAGAGATGCGCTCCTTGCTTTGCACAACCTGCGGCCTTACGGCTGCAGAATTTGGAACGATTGACTTCACAAGTCAGTGGCATCCGGAGGAGCCCATCAGCGTGTTTCGTCCTTGTCTAACGTTGGCGATTGACGATGAGGGCCGTCGCTGGATCGCCGAGACATCCCGCAGTCAGGGATTACCGGGGCCCGTCTGGTGTGTGTTGCCCGATCCCGCCGTTAGCCTTTACGTCAGCGATGATCTGAACGGTTTCTTGAGCACGCTGAACGACGTCGCCGAAAGCGGACGGTTGTATAACTGGCTGCGTCGACTGCAGCGCGATGCGCGCGGGATCTGGGCGCAGCGTCAGGCACTAGCGCGAGTGTCATACGAAAATTGCACGGAAGATCGGAGTTTGCGCGGCTGGTTGGCAGAGCTGCCGTTGGATGTGCGCATTTATGATCTACGAGCTCGGTCAGCAGTGCGAGGGTGGCCGTATGGTCTCGCAGGCCCAGAGGGACGGTTGTATCGATGCGGACGATTGCCTGTTTTCGCGGTCTCAACGGCGCCATCAGCCAGCCGGTGGACACAGCATATGGCTCGGATCGCCACTACAGCCGATATCCTCGCGCCCGCGACGGCACATGGATTGGCCGCCTGAGGCAGCGCCCGGTTATGGCACATAACGCTCGAGGTCCGCCAAGCGCGCGGCTCGGACGCGCGCTCCTTTCTGTATCTGACCGCAAAAATGAAGAATGAAATGCATCACACGCTCCCACTACCCCGTTTCCCGCAGACCAAACTGACAGACGCACGCCACGAGGTGCGCCGGCTGCGCGAGCTGCTCGATAAGGGCGTCGATCCTCGCATCTCGCGCCCCAAGCGTCGCCTGCCGCAGGCCGAGTTGCCGCGTCCAATCGCGAAACGGTTGATATACCGTACTTCATCGAGATCGACAGGGTCACGTAGGAGGGGCAACGACGCCTCTTCAGATCCAGCCTTTCGCGCGCATCCACACCAACATGGGAGGACGCCCGAGCAGCGCCGCGCCCATCGAGGCCAGCAGAAGCCATACGAAGAGATCGGCAGGGGAATCGGAAACCCATTTGGTCCGCCTCAGCCCTTGAGGAGCAGCTTCGCGTCCTGGCGCACCCGCTCGAGCTGCGCCTTCAGGTCATCGATGGCCGAATCTACCTCGGCGTCCGAACCCAGATTGCCGCACAGCAGGTTACCGGCCTCGGTCGTCTCCAGCGCGACCACAGCCGCCCCGATCGTCACGGCGGCTGTCCGGGGCTTGGCGGCCTCAGCGCTTCGGTCTGAGCTTCGGTATGGCCTCGTTCAGCACGAAGTCGTTGAACGCCAGATGTCCGGCCTGATCGCACAACGCTTCGGGCTTGGTCGCTGCCACCTCGTGACACGGCGAATACTTCGTGTCGGCCACGTACACCTCAATGTGCGCGCTCGCGGATGGATGGCTGGGCAGGCCGCCAACGTTTACGGTCAAACCGTGCGGGAGTAGCAGCTGCGTAATGTGGTGCCGCAGGCTTTCAAAACTGTTCTCGTCCATGGTGCCCTCCGTCGAAACTGCCCATAAGAGGTAACGCAAGAAGGGCCGCCAAGTTGCCGAGTCGGCCACTGAATGCTTGCGTTACATCCGGCTGATGACGAGCACCGCGAACAAGATCATCTTCACCACGAGCAGCCAGCTGAGCGCGCTCGCTGCGGGCTTCGGCTGCCGCTGTGCTGAACGTTGGCCGAGTAGGAAAGGCCAGTTCCTGGCCATCCCAGCGTCGCGCGTCGCCGGCCATGCCGCCGAGCGTGCCAGTTACCCCGATGGCCGAGGCTCACAGATGCGCCCCGAGTGCCGACGTTCAGGCGCACGCCAGACAGCACATCCACTCGACGATGGAAGCGCAGGCCCATGGTCAGGGTGCCTGTCGCTCTATATTACCTAAGAGCGTGCGTGAAATTGCGCACTGACGAAAGCGACTCAATCGCATCGCAACATCGCACGAGCTCGACGTAACGTCTTGCCAGCCGCAAACAGTTGCTCGCCGTACGCCGAATGTTTGTTGGCGCACGTATTTCAGAAGGCGTAACGTAGCCATTGAATCGCAGGCGGCCGGCAGCGGCACAGAGTCCGCGATTCGCATTAACAACTCGAAAAGAAGCCACTATGCAGGGAGGAGCCAATGTACGACAGAAGCTTCAGGCGCCGGTTCTCCAAGGTTCCCATGCTGATTGCACTGATGAGTTGCGCCCTGCCGGTACGTGCTCTATCCGCTACCTGGTACGTCGCGAACGACGGTTCCGACAGCGGCACATGCGGGCATAGCCGGGATCATGCCTGTCGCTCCATTAGCCAGGCTATCGAGAACGCTGCTAACGGCGATGCGATTTGGGTTGGCGCCGGCCGCTATGGGGATTTGAATGGGAACGGCAGCTTCACCAATCCAGGCGATGAGCATGGCGTGGACTACGGCAATGGCGAAACGTCCTGCGTTGTCTGTATTACAAAGCCGTTGAGCTTTTATTCGTACAACGGAACAGCCGCAACCATCATCGAAGGAAGTCCAAACTTCAACGCGGTCGTGCAGGTTCTGAGCGATCACGTAGTCTTCGGATCAAAGGATCATGGTTTCACCCTATCCGGTGGCCCGGTCGGAGTGGACATCAATTACGACACGGTAGGCTTTCCGCAGGGCGGCGGAAACGGTACGGGTTTACAGCACCCTATTTCCGTAACCGGCAATATCACTGTCCGCATTCCAGTTGGATTCAGCGTTGAGGGACAGCCTGATAAGCCGAGCCCGGGTTGTCCTGATTACGCTCCCTGCGTGCCCAAGGGTCGCGTCTTGGTGTCTGCAAATACAGCCATAGGCGGTGACACCGGCTTCGCGGTCTATAACTCCGACAATTTTTCTAGCAACATCGACCTGCAGGATAACCTTGCTTTAGGTGCCAGCACGGGCTTCGCAACGTTCTCGAGCTTCACCGGTGTTGGCGATCCAGTACTCGGTAATGGGGCCCCGCGTGTGCACTTGCTGCACAACGTGGCTTCTTCCGGAGGGATCGGTTTTGCCGCTCTCTTCGTCGGTTCGATAGAGAATAATGTGGCATCCGGAAACTCGACTGCAGGTTTCGTTGTTGTCCCGGGAGGGGGGAATCCCCCTACCGTCTTCAAGGGCAATGTGGCAACCGGTAATGGTGGGCCGGGGGTGATCGTGAGCTTCGCTGACCCCGCCGATATGCAGCCGAGCTTCGCTTCCTTCGCCGAGAACGACTTTTACGGAAATGACAGAAATCGCCCTGCCTCGTTGACGATCAGCTACCCGGCCGACCCAAATGGGACATATAAGCCCGGGCCTAGCGCTCACTGCGGCGTGCTGAATGTTGGCGCTCTGGCTGCTGTTCCTCCTCTGAGCGATCCGCTTCCCAAGCTGACGCTGCAAGCCTCTAACAACTTTTGGGGGTCTTCGGGCGGACCCGCTCCGGCCGGCATGGGAGACATGGCCGGGGGCGCGTGTGATCAACACGGGGGTGTGACGGTCAGCAAGCCCTTCTCGAGCAACTGGTTTGCCTTCGTGCCACTGCCTAACTAGTGCCCCCCTCATCCCCTCGAGGGTCGGACCTAGCGATGGATCAGATGGTGAAAGGATTGCGAGTGCACCGCCGCCAGGATCCGCAACAAGTCGTCGAATCGCGCGCGCTGTTAAGCCGACATGTCCTAAAGTAGCGGGTTACGAGGCATTTCATTATGGCCGTCTTCACGTTCAGCGGAAAGGACCTTGAGTTGCCCGCGATTCCCGAAATTCCAGGTTTACGCTCGAGGGACCGCACCGCCTGGCTGTTGCAGATCTACGTCACGGTCCGCTTGATCGATCCCGTCTCGACTTTGCGAGTACACACTGGAGGGCGTGAATTTGAAGGCCGACTGGCCTCAAAGGAGATAGGGGCTTGGGTATTGTTCGATACGGACGATCTAATCCAAACTCAATCGGGGTTAGCAGACTCGAGAGCGCTCCCGGTCGATGATCCTAAGAGGATGATCGCCTTCACTCGCATAAGCGAGGCAAGAATCCCAAAAGGCGCAGTTTTGAATATAGGAATTGCTGCCAAGAAAGGCAGCGGTCGCGGCGGGGGATTCCAGGGAGAATGGATGGGAGGCAACCAAATCGAGTTCCGGCCCCTCGACAAACACTGGCATGGCTCCGCAGCAAGCGCCTGAGGACTGAGCCGTCGTAGTCCATCAGGTTCTATCCTTCTGCTGCAGCCTTAATTAGATGCAGCACCTTTATTCAGCCCCCCCGGCGCTGCCGGAGCTACTTCACAGTCAGCGTCAGGGGCGCCGATGTGCTCTTCACTTAGAAGCTGTTGCCCAGAAACGTCGCTGAGAAGGTGTACTTGCCCGCGGTTGGCACTGTTATCGCGGCATAGGAATGTGCGTTAGAGGTCAACGACGATTGAGCGATTAGCTTGCCATTCTGATAGAACGCGCCCTTGCCGATCGCTACTCCGCGACGCGACGATGCACGAGCCCGTATACAAGCCCTATGGAAGCAGCACCCGGAGTTGACTAGGAAGCAAGTGATCGCGAGATCGGGATTCGGGCATCTGCTCGGCGTCTATCGGGCCCGGCAGTTGTTGAAGGAATGTCGGCTGCCCACTGCCCAACGTAAGCCGGTGCACAAGCGCGCAGGCTGGGGGCTGGATAACCGGACTGCAGTACGAATCCGTATCAGCCAAATATGCAAGCACCACCGAGTACACCGCGAAGCAGGTACTCAAGGCCCTCGGACCTGGGCACTCCGTCCGTATCAGGTGGATCGATCAAATCATGAACGAGTGTTGGCCCGCTTTGGATCGGCGTGGTTCAAGGCAGTGCAATGGATGGACCCCTGAGCGACGCAGACGACAACCGGCGATCATCCGGAAACTTCGTCCGTAGGAACGGGCCACGGGGCCTCGCACACGTGAAGGGAAAGCCCGCGCGGCACGAAACGGGCTTATACCCGCAACGAAGCGTAAAGCGCCGGCCCGGAGGCCAGTCCACTCCGGTCGTGCAATGCGTAAAGGTGCGCTTCGGAGAACTGGAGGGATCAAACGTAAGTGACCGCTCATGGTCTGGGCGCCGCCGGATTAGCTGCCATACGCATCTGGACTTCCAGCGCATGGCGAAGGTCGATGACGCAGCGCGCATCCCCGAGCTCGCAGAAAAGATGCGGAACCTGCGGGTCAATAGTTGCTGCTAGGGCATCCCAGCCCCCGAGATTGCCGCCGCTGCGGTGTGTCTCTCAACACCGCGACGCGCTGGAAGTCCCAACACAGCCGGCAAGTCGCCTGCTGGAACCATTGCCCCACCGTTGCCAGCCGCTGATCAGTCGTAGCCATGATCGCGCAACATTATCAAGGAAATATGTGGTAGATCGGCGGCGGGCTGTTGTCCCTTTTTGTACTCTCGCAGCTCCTCTGGGGTGCCTGGCGAAAGCGCAGGATCGGCATGCCAGTAGATGTGCGAGCCGTCGTGGCCTCGGTCTCTTGCTCTTATGGTTCTTTGCACTGGCGGTATTCCAAGTGCTAACCCACTAGATGACTGCCCCAGCCGCTCATCGAAGTCGGCGCCACCCGGACGCCCATGGCTGCGGCGATGGTACTGACCGAAGACCCTAGGCGACCTGGACCCCGCATGGAACGGATGGAACCTGCGCAACGGCAAGCTGATCTCCCGCGAGGGCTGGGAAGCCTCTCCGGATGATGGGCTGTCCATTCCGCTGTTGCATGCCCACGTACAGGCACACCGGTCGAAGGAACGAGCAGCTAACCCCGTTGCAGCCCTTGTCAGCTGCCCCACCCTGCATGCGCGGCAGCATTCGCCGAAGCGCCGCGGATGGAGCTCGCGATGGCTATCGCGTGTGATTTCGAGTGCGGTACTTATGGTAACAGGCCAAAACATCCGCTCTACGTTGCGGCTGGTCAGCGGGAGGGCGCTTAAAGTAATCTGCGCCTAGTTGCGAAACACGAATAAGCCTAATGCGCCGGGCTACAGCCCACGCTGACCGAACTGAAAGGGCAATATGCAGGATGAAGAGTCGGGCGGGACGCCCCAAATTACTGCAGCCCAGTGGCGGCAGATCGTCAACAGTGCTGCAGATACCGCGATCATAAGTCTCGACCGCGACGGACGTATCACCAGCTGGAATGCCGGCGCGCGGCGGCTCCTTGGCTGGAGCGAAGGCGAAATGCTGGGGCAAACGCTCGAACGGATCTTCCCAACCGGATCAAAACAGCTCGAGCGCGAAATCGCCGATGCCATCTCACACGGACGAGGCGGTGGCGAGGAAGGATGGCGGCTGCGTAAGGACGGATGCCGGATCTGGGCAGTGGGTGAGGTTTCGCCGATTTTGGAACAGGGCGAGGCCGCCGGCTTCGTGAAGATTCTGCGCGATCGCACTCAGCAACGACAATCGGAAGAAACGATCCGCGAAGAACGGCGCGCGCTGGAAGTCTTGAACCGTGCCAGCTCTGCGCTTGCCATTGAAACCGACTTGCATCGGCTCGTCCAAGTTGTGACTGACGCAGGCGTCAAACTCACGGGGGCCGAATTTGGCGCGTTCTTCTATAACGTGGAGGACGAACGCGGCGAGAGTTATATGCTCTACACTCTTTCGGGGGCTCCTGCGGAGGCGTTCTCCAAGTTTCCGATGCCTCGGAATACTGAGGTCTTTGCGCCCACCTTCAATGGCGAAGGTATCGTTCGATCGGATGACATCACCAAAGATCCACGCTACGGGCGTAACGCACCTCGAAAGGGGATGCCAGAAGGACATCTGCCAGTACGCAGCTATCTGGCCGTACCCGTTATTGCCCGTGATGAGAAAGTTCTTGGCGGTCTTTTCTTCGGACACGCATCCGTCGGAGTTTTCACAGAGCGCTCGGAGCGCGGTCTGACGGGTCTTGCTGCCGAAGCAGCCGTAGCCATAGACAACGTGCGCCTGGCCCAATCTACACAAAAAGAGATCGTCGAGCGGACTCGTGCGCAGGAAGCCCTGCGAGAGCTTAACGCCAACCTGGGTCGCGAGATCGAGCAGCGGACGGCGGAACTGCGTGCAAAGGAGGAAGCACTTCGCCAAGCGCAGAAAATGGAGGCTGTAGGACAACTCACTGGCGGCGTGGCGCACGACTTCAACAACATCCTTCAGGTCATCGTGGGTAACCTCGAGGTGATCCGCCGAATCGCGCCTCCTGATGCAGGCCGGATCCAGCGCGCAGCCGAGCAGGCATTGAACGGTGCCCGTCAGGCCAGCTCCCTGACACAGCGTCTGCTGGCGTTCTCCCGTCGCCAGCCGCTTGATCCAAAGCCGACGGACGTGAACTCCCTTCTGAACGGGATATCTGAGCTCCTCAACCGTTCGTTGGGCGAAACGGTCTTGGTTGAGGCGGTGCGCGGGGTGGGGCTGTGGAAAATTGAGGCGGACCCCAATGCGCTTGAGTCCGCAATCCTTAATTTGGCAGTGAACTCACGTGATGCGATGCCAGGGGGAGGCAAGCTCACCATCGAGACAATGAACGCCCACATTGATGAGGCGTATGCACTCGCACATGCCGAAGTGGCTCCAGGGCAGTATGTTTTGATCTCGGTGTCCGATACCGGTGTCGGTATGGATTCCGACACGATCAGGCGGGCGTTTGAACCGTTTTTCACCACTAAACCTGTAGGGCAAGGGACAGGACTCGGCTTGAGTCAGGTTTATGGTTTCGTGAAACAATCCGGCGGGCACGTCAAAATCTATTCTGAGATCGGACACGGCACTACCGTTAAGATCTATTTGCCACGACTGGAGCGCCCTGAGGAGGAAGCCGAGGCACTGCCTTCAGTGCCGGTGCCGGAGGGTAATACAAACGAAACGATTTTAGTTGTCGAGGACGACCACGATGTAAGGACCTACTCGGTCGATGCGCTTCGAGACCTCGGTTATCGAGTGATTGAAGCGCCGGACGGGCCCTCAGCACTTCGTTTACTCGAATCGAAAACACCTGTGGATCTGTTATTTACTGACGTGGTTCTCCCTGGCGGCATGACGGGGGCTCAACTAGCTGCTCAATCGCGGGGTTTGCGCCCTGGGTTGAAAGTTCTTTTCACTACCGGCTACGCCCGGAACGCCATTTTCCACCATGGCCGGTTGGATAAGGGCGTGCAGCTAATTACTAAGCCATTCAGCTTCACCGATCTGGCCGGGAAGATCCGCGACGTGCTGGATGGCTTATCACGTCCAGAGGCTCAATGAGCGAAATGGGGGCGGGCGACCCCTGCCAATTAGTGCGGATCCAGCCACGCCATGCACAAAGCGCCATGTTCGATGCGTGGCGCATTCGGGCCATGGTGGCCCCTTTTGCTGTGCCGGCCGTCTATATGGGGTCGGAGGCTCCGGGACAGGCATTGTCTGATCTCGCAGGAGAGGCGCTAGACTGCAATACACATTGAGGGATCAAGCTACTCGGCGCACGGGCCTAGTCCCATGGGCCAATCGTGTCGGCATTGGCCGCCATGGACTCCTGCAGACGCCGTCGCTGCCGGTAGACCCTCCACAGCAAGCGCAGGGGCAGGAAACAGCCGAACGCGACGTAGTTAATCGGCGCGGAAAGTACCTGCCAGACCGCCGTCGCCAGTGTGTCCCAGTCCATGTTGCCCCCGTCAATGCAGGCGTTTCAGCCGTCGCTGAGTCGCAGCGCGTCGCATAAGCTCAAGCTCGATGCGACGCGGCGGTATTGCTGGCTTCTTGATCAGCGCACATGGTCAAACATCAAACATCTCGCCAGGCCGAGCGCCATGTTCGCATGTTCGCGAGACAGGCAATGCTGCTACAACATCAGCGCCAGGTCGTCCGGTCGTCCGATGTTAGTTAACGGTACGGTAAGGATGCAGGGCAGCCCACCGAGCAAGAGCTAATCCTCGCGGGCCAATCACTTACGTATCCAGTGCCGCAGGCTCCGAGCCGCTTCATGGACGGGCGGGTTCCGCTGATGGCAGGCTTTGGCGATGGTCGAGATCCGCAAAGCCGTCGGCTATCACACCCTGGCGGTGTACTGTCTACACTGCGGGCATGTAGGGCACGTGGATCCCGAGCGCTTCCAGCGCCATCGGCGGTTCCGCTGTCGGGAGTGCGGTTCGTTGACGCGCATGGTTCGATTGATCTGGCGGGAGGGCTATCCACCCGCCAACGTTCTACCGCTCACTACCAAGAAATGGCAGCCTCCTTGAGGCGAGAGGGTGAAAACGACTGCTCGGCCGTTGTTACCTGCAGATCATTAACCGGCAAGGTTCCAAGGGGCCGTGGGGCATCGGTCGGCACGGCACCGCTGGCACTGCCTCTGCCCTCGGTTACGATCCACGCGAGCCTACCATGTTCCGGTTGCTATCGAGGCTGCAGTCTGCGGCAACATCCAGCGGTACGTGCGGGGCCGGCTGTTGCGGCGGCCGGTGGGACCGTGGTGGCCGATACAGGCGCGGATTGAGCGAATCGAGCTCCCAGAGTTCACTTATGAGTTGCAGGCGCTGAGGATTGCTGATCACGGTGTACCCCTGACCCGGAGTGCAGGTGATCTCGCCGAAGTAGATCTGTCCGCGACACATGTTGAAGTCGATGCGTACAAAATCAAAATCCGCGCTCAGCTTACGCGCGAGACTCAGCATGTGCATGAACTGCGCAGGGTTGATGCGATCCTGGACGTCGCTTGGATCAAGATCACCCTGCAGGAAATTCCACTCGCCGTCGAATGCAAGCTTCTTACCCTGCGGCGACACCAGGGATTGAAGGTGCCTGAAGCCTGCGCGGCTGTTGAAACACCAGATGTCGTAATCCCATGGGAGCTCGCCATCGGGCTCGTGGAGCAAGCCTTCCACCATGATTCTGAACGGGATCAGGTCGTAGTGAATCTCGCCCGTGGGGCGCCCGTAGGCGCGGCGGCGGAGCCGGTCGAAGTAAGCGACGATCTCCTCCCAGTCACATCGATCGTGTTCGCGCACGATCCGGTGCCACTTGCAGCCATTGTTAGCCTTGACTATGTAGGGACGAGGCAGCGAGCGCAGTATTGCGGGTGTCAGGCGATCGTAGACGCCCAGCAGGGGCTTGAGATACTGCGCGCCAATTCGCGCCTGCACGTACTGGCGCACCGCGTATTTGTCCGCAACTCGTGCATAAAACTCCTGATTTCCATAGAGCTTACGGAACTGCACCTTCTCGTTCCAAGTGAGCGGGTTCGCGAAGTCACCCCAGTATCCCAGACTGTGACGAAACTGACGCGCGACGCGGTAGCGTTGCAGCGCACGTTCGAGGATCGCGGGCGTGCGCGACGGGTGCGGTAACAACCGGCTCAACATGTCGGGGCATCCCTTGATTGATCGGTTCTTCTTACGTGCAAAAATAACGCGAAGGGAGTCGCGGCGGCTCGTATTGGAGGATACTGCTCAACGGTGCGGCGCGCACGCGCTGCAACGCGCGAAGACTGTTTACTACGTCACAGGGATGGAAAGTCCTTCCGGCGCTCGTTCTGATTCGCGCAAGACATCCATGGTAAGGGTCGAATCAGCATACTCCCGGTCCTGGCGTTGATCGCTCACTTCTCGACGACCTAGCGAGCACTGCCCAGCGCGTGGTGCGCGGCATCGATTATCTCAGGATCGTAGATCACCACGCCGTCCTGCTTGCCAAGCGCGCCACGCAGCAAGGTGCGCTCAATGCAGCAGATGACTCCCGCGGCGCGAATCAGGGACCGCCAAACGCGGACAAGCCACTTTCTGAAACGCTCGTAACTTATTGGTCGGAGCGCCGAGATTTGAACTCGGGACCCCTTGCACCCCATGCAAGTGCGCTACCAGGCTGCGCCACGCTCCGACTCGGTTGTTCTTCTTGAAAGGCTCGAGCACGACGGGGGACCAGCCGTGCAAGGTGGGAAATGATACGCCGTTTCCGCTAGCGTCGCAGGATGCGCAGCAACTCCTCGAGCTCGAGGCGCATCTGCTTGACGATCTGCTGACTCTGGCTGACATCAGTGCGGGCTTCCTCGCCGGTCAGCTTCTGGCGCGCCCCGCCGATCGTGAAGCCCTGCTCGTACAGCAGACTGCGAATCTGGCGGATGACGATGACGTCCTGTCGCTGGTAGTAGCGGCGGTTGCCGCGACGCTTCACGGGCTTGAGCTGTGGAAACTCCTGTTCCCAATAGCGCAGCACGTGCGGCTTGACCCCACAGAGGTCACTGACTTCGCCGATCGTAAAGTACCGCTTGCCGGGAATCGCCGGAAGCTGGGCGTTATTCTTTGGCTCCAACATAGGCCTCGACCCGTGCTTTCAGCTTCTGACCCGGACGGAACGTGACAACGCGACGAGCGCTGATCGGAATCTCCTCGCCGGTCTTCGGATTGCGTCCGGGACGCTGGTTTTTATCTCTCAGATCGAAATTACCGAAGCCCGACAGCTTCACCTGCTCCCCGTTTGACAGGGCCGCCCGGACTTCCTCGAAAAACAAATCGACCAGCTCGCGCGCTTCGCGCTTATTCAGCCCGAGCTGATTGAAAAGCGCCTCCGCCATCTCCGCCTTGGTGAGAGCCATACCCTTATTCTCGGATTCTTGCATCCAAGCTCGTTTGCAGGTCCGCCGCAATGGATGCCATCAGGCGCTCCACGTCGTCGTCTGTAAGCGTGCGAGAAATATCTTGAAAAATCAAGCCTAAAGCGATGCTTTTTCGACCGGCTTCTACCCCCGAGCCGCGATAAACGTCAAATATTCGAAGTTCGCTCAACAGGCTGGACGCACTTAAGGTAACACGCTGGGCGAGCGTACTTAAAGCCACGGATTCATCGACCACCACTGCCAGGTCGCGCCGCACCTGCGGGAAGCGCGAAATCTCCCGGTAGGCGGGTCGCACGATGCTCAATGCGGCCACATCCAGCTCAAAAAGTACCGGTGGATGTGTAAAACCCAGCTCGCGCACCAGGCTCGGATGCAGCTCTCCCAACCAACCTGCCGGCGCATGGCCGCGCAGAATGCGCGCGGCGCGGCCAGGATGCAGGCAGGCCAGCGGGGGGTCGGCCGCCTGGAAAACAAAGGCCTGTGGCTCACCGGTGCCGGCGAGCAGCGCTTCGACATCGGCTTTGACGTCATAGAAATCGACCGGCGCGCGCGCGACGCCCCACTGCTCCGGCAGGCGCGGACCCAGCGCAATGGCGGCCAGCGAGTCCGTTTCACGAGTACCCGCCTCCTCCCGCGCAAATCTCGCGGCGTGCTCAAACAGCCTGACGCGATCCTGTTGGCGACGCTGATTGTCCAGAGCCGCCTTGATCAGCCCTGGCCACAGCGACAGCCGCATCACCGACAGATCGCTGGCGATGGCATTGGCGAGCGTTAGTCCCTGCTGCTGCGGAAACAAGCGCTCCTGAAGTGTGGGATCGACGAAGGCAAAGGTGATGGCTTCCTGGTAGCCGCGCATTGCCATGGCTTCGAGCAACACATGCTCGGGAACGCGCTCTTCGGGAAGACTGCGGAATCGGTGCTCGCTGCCGGCCGGCCGTTCCTCGATGGTGTCAAAGCCGACGATGCGTGCGACTTCCTCGATCAGATCCGCCTCGATGCCGATATCGAAACGATGAGCGGGCGGTGTGACCTGCCATCCCCCCTCCGCAGGCACAACCTGCATCTGCAGGGCTGACCAGGTGCAAGTGATGCGCTCATCGGCGTACTCCGCACCGAGCAGACGCCGGATTTGCGATCTGCGCACTCGTACCGCCTTGCGCACAGATTGATGCGGCTCGGAGCGGGTGCGGTGAATCGTCCCGGCCTGTCCGCCGGCAATCTGCTGCAACAACGCGACGGCGCGCTCCACCGCGCGTACCTGTCCCGAAGGGTCCACCCCTCGCTCGAAGCGTTGACTCGCATCGGTAACCAATCCCCAGCGTCGTGCGCGACCCGCGACGGCACGAGGACTGAAGAAAGCCGCTTCGAAGAAGACATCTATGGTGTCTGCGCCCACGGCGGTCCGCGCTCCGCCCATGATGCCGCCGACTCCGATTGGCCCCTGCTCATCGGTGATGAGCAGCACATCATCCTGCAGCTCCACCGTGCGTCCGTCCAGCAGCTCAATCGATTCGCCGGACTGACCGAAGCGCACATGGATATCTCCACGGAGCTTGTCGAGATCGTAGGCGTGCATGGGCTGCCCCAACTCGAGCATCACGTAGTTAGTGACGTCCACAATCGGGCTGATCGAGCGCACGCCCGCACGACGCAAGCGCTCACGCATCCACCAGGGTGTTGCAGCGCGAGTGTTGATCGCGTGCACGACACATCCTGCGAACGTGGGGCACGCTTCTGGAGCATCCAGGTGTACCGCCACGCGATCGCGCCCCGCATGCTTGCCGCGAGCTTGTGTTTGCGCGTCGGGCGGACCCACAGACACTTGCGCGACCGGGCGCACGCGTGTGCCGGCCAGCGCCGCCGCCTCGCGCGCAATGCCGAGGATCGACATCGCATCACCGCGGTTCGCACCGACGGCGAGATCCAACACCTGATCGTCCAACCCCAGATAATCGCGCAACGACTCGCCTACGGGCGCATCGGCCGGCAATTCGAGGATCCCGGAAGAGCTCTCGGCGAGGCCGAGTTCCCGGGCCGAAGCCAGCATGCCCGAGGACTCCACCCCGCGCAGCTTTGCCGCTTTGATCTCCAGCTCGCCGGGCAGCCGCGCGCCGATCAGCGCCAGCGCACTCTTGAGCCCCGCACGCGCATTGGCGGCGCCACACACGATCTGCACCGGCGCCGCAGCTCCGAAGGCTACGCGACAAACCTGTAATTTGTCCGCCTGGGGATGACGTTCGGCGGAAAGAATCTCCGCTATCACCACCCCGGAGAATGGCGGCGCTGCTGGCTCCAGAGCATCGAGCTCAAAGCCCGCCATGGTGAGACGCGCACCCAACTCCCGCGCCTGCCAGGGCAGCGCAACCCAGTCGCTCAGCCAGGAATAGGGAACTTTCATGTCATCAGAACGTGCGGAACTGCCGCAGGAAACGCTGATCGTTCTCGAACGCCAGCCGCAGATCGTTCAGGCCGTAGCGCAGCATCGCGAGCCGGTCGATACCCATGCCAAAGGCATAGCCCGTGTAACGCTCCGGATCGATCCCGCCGGAACGCAGTACATTCGGGTGCACCATTCCGCAGCCGGACACCTCCAGCCAACCGGTCTGTTTGCATACGCGACAGCCCTTGCCGTCGCAGAACACGCACGACATGTCGACCTCGGCGGAGGGTTCGGTAAAGGGGAAGTAGGAAGCCCGCAAACGCATGGCCAGATCGCGTTCGAAGAATGCCTGCAGGAACTGGTGCAGCGCCGACTTCATGTTGGCGAAGCTGATGTTCTCATCGACCACCAGTCCCTCCAGCTGGTGAAACATCGGCGAGTGCGTCATGTCGTAGTCGCACCGATAGACCCGCCCCGGCGCAATGATGGCGATCGGCGCACCCTGGGCCAGCATGGCGCGGATCTGTACCGGTGAGGTGTGGGTGCGCAGCAGTCGGCCGTCAGGGAAGTAAAAGGTGTCATGCATCGCCCGCGCGGGATGATCCGGCGGAATGTTCAGCGCCTCGAAGTTGTGGAAGTCATCTTCGATCTCGGGCCCGGAGGCGACATCGAAGCCCGCGCTGCGAAACAGCGCCTCGATGCGCAGCCGTGCCTTGGTGACGGGATGCAGGCCCCCGCGCTGCTCGCCCCGACCCGGTGCCGTGACATCGAGACGACCGGCCTCGAGTTGCGCCTGCACCGCGGCGGCTTGCAGCAATTCGCGGCGCGCCACGACTGCCGCCTCGACGCTCTGCTTGGCCTCGTTGATCCTCTGACCTGCCGCCGGCCGCTCGGGCGCGGGCAGCGCGCCGAGAGCTTTCAACTGCTCGGTGAGCGCGCCCTTTTTGCCCAGCCAGCGGACGCGGATCTCATCGAGCGCCAGCAGGTCGGCACTCTGGCCGACCTCCGCCAGCGCCTGCCGCACGAGCGAGGTCAGATCGTTCAAGGCCGTCAGGCAATGCCGAGTGCGGTCTTCGCCTGTTGTGCAATGGCGCCGAACGCCTCGGCATCATGCATGGCGAGATCCGCCAGCACCTTGCGATCGATCTCCACTCCGGCTTTCAGCAGGCCGTTGATGATCTTGCTGTAGGACAGCCCGTGCAGGCGCGCCGCCGCGTTGATGCGGGTGATCCATAGGGCGCGGAATTCGCGCTTCTTCTGGCGGCGGTCGCGATAGGCATATTGACCGGCCTTGATGACGGCCTGTTTGGCGGCGCGAAATACCTTGCGACGGGCGTTGTAGTAGCCCTTCGCCTTACCCAGAACCTTCTTGTGACGGCGACCGGCCGTCACGCCACGCTTAACTCGTGCCATGTCGTATCCTTATTTGTGATGCGGAAGCAGCTGTGTGACCCGGCCGACATCACTTTCGTGAATCAGGCTCGAGCCGCCCGAGCGCGCATGACGCTTCACTTTGCGGCCTTTATGACCGAGGTTATGACGACGATTGGCCGAGTACCGCTTGAAGCTTTTCGCCGTCTTGCGAAAACGCTTGGCCGCGGCCCGGTTGGTTTTCAACTTGGGCACGATCCGACTCCTGTTTGTAGCCTCCGCTCACAGGATGCCGGCACCATGCTGGCATCCGCTTGCGGGCGAACGGCCTGCGGTCCTAAGCGGACCGGGTAAGCCGTTACTTTTTCTTCGGTGCAAACACCATGACCATCTGCTTGCCTTCCATGAGCGGGTTCTGCTCGACCACGCCGTGAGCGGCGAGATCGGTGGAGACCCGGTCGAGGAGCCGGCGGCCGATGTCCTGATGCACCATTTCGCGGCCGCGGAACCGTAAGGTCACCTTGGCCTTGTCACCCTCGCTGAGGAAGCGGACGAGATTACGCAGTTTGATCTGGTAATCGCCCTCTCCCGTGCCGGGGCGGAATTTCACTTCTTTGACCTGGATCTGTTTCTGCTTGCGCTTGGCTGAGTGAGCCTTCTTGTTCGCCTCGAACAAGAATTTGCCGTAGTCCATGATCCGCACGACGGGCGGTTCGGCCGTCGGGGAGACTTCTACAAGATCCAACTCAGCTGCGAGCGCCATCTGGAGCGCGTCGTACCGTGACATCACGCCGGCCTGCGATCCATCGGCCGCTATCACACGCAGTTGCGGTGATGTTATGTCCTCGTTTCGTCGTACGCGCTTCGTTGCACTAGCGATGCGTTAACCCTCCAACGTCCGGCGCCCGCGGCTGTCGAGCTCGGCCCGCAGACGTTCGCCGAACGTCTCCGGGGACATCGAGCCCAGATCCTTGCCGCTTCTCGTGCGCACTGAAATTTGCTGGGCAGACACTTCCTTGTCGCCTGCCACCAGTAGATACGGCACACGCTGCAACGTGTGTTCGCGAATCTTAAATCCGACCTTTTCGTTTCGCAAGTCAAACTCGGCGCGAAACCCCTGATTTTTCAGTATTTTTGCAACCTCTCGCACGTATCCTTCGTGCCGCTCGGTGATGCCCATGACCACCACCTGCACGGGCGCGAGCCAGGCCGGCAGCCGGCCCGCGTGATGCTCGAGCAGGATGGCGAAGAAGCGCTCCAGGGAGCCGAAGATGGCCCGGTGCAGCATGACGGGGGTGCGCTTCGCGCTGTGCTCGTCGATGTAGTGCGCGCCGAGACGCTCCGGCATGTTCAGATCTACTTGCAGGGTGCCGCATTGCCAGTCCCGCCCGATGGCATCACGCAGCACGAATTCCAGCTTGGGACCGTAAAAGGCCCCTTCGCCGGGGTTGAGGCTGTATTCGATGCCGGCCGCGCGCGCGGCAGCGATGAGGGCCCGTTCGGCATGGTCCCAGATCTCATCCCCACCGACACGCTTGGGCGGCCGGTCGGCGAACTTGATGCGCAGGTTCTCAAAGCCGAAATCGCGATAGATATCCAGGATGAGCTGCGTGATCGCGACGCATTCGGCGGTGATCTGCTCCTCCGTGACGAATACGTGGGCGTCATCCTGCGTGAAGGCACGTACGCGCATCAGCCCATGCAATGCGCCCGAGGGCTCGTAGCGATGGACCTTGCCAAACTCCGCCAGTCGAATCGGCAGGTCATGATGACTGCGCAGCCCCTGTTTGAAGATCTGCACATGTCCAGGGCAGTTCATGGGCTTGATGGCGTAGGTACGCTCATCGGGCGTTTTGGTGAGGTACATGTTCTCACCGAATTTCTCCAGGTGGCCGGACTGCTGCCACAGCGCCGCGTCCATGAGCTCCGGCGCACTCACCTCGTCATAGCCGGCCGCGCGCTGCCGCTCCCGCATGTAGCTGATCAGCGTCTGGAATACCGTCCAGCCTTTCGGATGCCAGAACACCGCACCCGGCGCCTCCTCCTGCAGATGGAACAGGTCGAGCTCACGGCCGATGCGGCGATGATCGCGCTTCTCGGCTTCCTCCAGGCGATGCAGATATTCATCCAGCTGCTTGCGATCAGCCCAGGCTGTGCCGTAGACCCGCTGCAGCATCTCGTTGCGCGAATCGCCACGCCAATAGGCCCCGGCCACCTTCATCAGTTTGAAAGCCTTGAGCTTGCCGGTTGAGGGCACATGCGGTCCGCGGCACAGATCGACCCAATCGCCCTGTCCGTAGAGACTGATCTCGTCCTTGTCCGGAATGCTGGCGATGATCTCGGCCTTGTAAATCTCCCCCTGCTTGCGGAAGAAGTTCACCGCCTCATCGCGAGTCAGCACACGCCGCGTGACCTTCTGATCCGCTTTGGCGAGTTCGCTCATGCGCGCCTCGATCGCCGCCAGATCCTCGGTGGTGAACGGCCGCTTGTACGAGAAATCGTAGTAAAAGCCGTCCTCGATCACCGGCCCGATGGTTACCTGCGCCTCTGGGAACAGCTGCTTGACCGCCTGCGCCAAGAGGTGCGCGGTGGAGTGGCGGATGATGTCCACCCCATCGGCGTCCTTGTCGGTGACGATGGCAACCCGGGCATCGTCCGAAACCACATAAGAGGTATCGACCAATTTGCCGTTGACGCGCGCACCGAGCGCCGCCTTGCGCAGGCCGGCCCCGATCGAGGCGGCGATGTCATCGACGCTGACGGGGTGATCGAAGGGGCGTTGGCTGCCATCCGGCAGGGTAACGACAGGCATGCGGAACGTTCCTGGGGGGATCTACCTGGAGTGGGGTTGATCGGAGAAGATACCAGCCGCCCGGTGCGGACGATGCACCACGGAGCGCCTGACGGGTGGTGCTTCTATCCGGAATTCAGCGACTTAAGGGCGCGTAAGGATACAGATCCAACGGCCCGATTTCAAAGCGGAGTCCACAGCGCGGTTACCAGCGTCTGGCAGCAAGCGGCGGGAAAATGGTAGGCGCGAGTGGGATCGAACCACCGACCACCACCATGTCAAGGTGGTGCTCTACCACTGAGCTACGCGCCTGCTGCGGGCCGCGAACGATACAAGAGGTAATTCTGCGAAGCAAGGTAACCTCAACTGCACCAAACACTTACGGCGGCACTGAGTCTTACTCGCTCGCAACCTCAGCCGGCGTCGGTCGACTCGGCGCGCCGCGGGGCCTCCTCGGTTTCGGCGGAAGCGCCTGGCTCATCGGACCTGCGGTCCTCGATGTCACCGCGACGGTCTTTCAATCCCCGTCGGCGGTCTGACGCGTCGAAGGCGCCGGCGCCTTCAGTGCGACGTGCGTCGGTCCGCTCTTGCTGCTCTTCGCGCTGCTCTTCCCGTCGCTCCTCGCGCTGCTCTTCCCGTCGCTCTTCGCGGCGCGATTGCGCAGTGCTGGGGATAGCCTTACCGGCCCCCTCGTCCTGATGCGGCGCCACGGCGGTCAGATCGAGATCCGCAACATTGCCCGACTGCTGCGCTGCCTCGATGAGCGCAAACGTTTCGACGAAAGTCGTCACGGTGCGACTCGCGCCGGCGGTCGTGAGCCGAGCACGCGAGCGCTCCAGATCTCCTTCGGCCTTCCACAAGCCGACGATGATGGGGGCATTGGAGGAGCGGCCATAAATACGCTTGCAGGCGGTGCGCGCGGGTGTCACCGCCTCGGGAGGCAGTGCCGAAATCACAATCGCGGCAGCGACAGTTCCCGCCGCAGCCAGATCCACCGCATCCCGGGCACTCGCCAGGCGCGCATCAATTTCCCGTTCCAATAGCGAGGCCACGAGCAGCTTTGCGATGATCTCGTCGGCCCGATCGGAGGCTGGCACACACAGTACGGCACCCTGGGCATGCGCCGCCGGGGGATCGGGCAGTACGGACCGGGGCAGCTGCGCAGCCAGTTCGCGGGCGGGAGGAAGTACGGTGCTGACGCGTCCACTGGTTTCGATGCCTTCCAGGCGCTCATCCACCCACTGGTTGATATGTTCCAGAATCGCCTGTCGCTTGCTGTTGGTGAGAGAGCCCCGATCATAATCTTCCTCCACCAGCAGCATGGTCGGTACGATCACCGCATCGCAAACCTCCAGTAGCGAGGTCACGCGCAGCGCCGCTTCCAATACCGGATCCGCCTGATCCGGCCGGCTTCCCAGCAGCCGCTGGTACAGGCGCTCATGCGGCTCGAGCGCCGGTTCATCGCCGAGCAGCAGATGGAGAAACTTCAACTGCGGGATGTATTTGCCCATGACCACGGCGCAGACGGTCATGGGCACAGCGAGAAACAGCCCTGCAATACCCCACAGCCACGCCCAGAAGCCTGCGGCCAACAACAGCGCCACGGGTGACACTCCGGTGCGAGAGCCATACAACCACGGCTCGAGGACAATGTAGTTGAAAGCCTCCAACACGCCGTACAGTCCCAGTACCATCACCGGTCGTGTCCAGTCATCAAACACAACAAACGACAGCAGCAGCGGCACCGCGCCGGCCATCAGAATGCCGACGTAGGGGATGAAACGCAGCACCAGCGTCAGCACACCCCACATCACCGCACTGGGCACGCCGATGGCGAACAGACCGATCGCCACCCACAGCCCCGTCCAGCCATTGATAAGAATCTGCATCAGCAGATAGCGGCTGACCCGGCTCGCCGCATCATTCAGCGCAGCGGTGGTGAGATAAAGGTTGCGGGACCCCAACAATCGCAGGACGCGGTCTCGCAGATCAGGCAGCCGCAGCAGCATGAAGGTGACGAGCACTATGACGGCAAAGGTCGTGCTCAGCGGCCGGATGACCGGGCCCATGACCTCGCGCACGGTCGTAAAGGCGGTCGGCGGCGTCACCACCTGCACTCGTGCCACACCGCGCGACTTGGGATCTGTCGGCGCCACGCGCTCGATCTCGCGTGTCAGCTCCTCAAATGCCTTGGTGGTATCGGCGACACCCCCCTGCAACGCACCGCCCCAATGCGCAAGATTGGTGCGCAGTTGCTTCTGGTAATTCGGCATGTCGCGGGCGAGATCTGCAAACTGGCTGAATACGAGACTGCCCAGCGCGGCGCTCAACGTCAGTGCCAGTGTCATGGAGACGACCACCGCGACCAGGCGATTGACGTGACGGCGGACCATCATCTCCACCAGCGGCGCCACCAGGAAGGTGACCAGGATGGCGAGCGCCAGCGGCACGAAGACCTCCTGGGCCAGGCGCAACGCCGCGATGACGATGAAGATACTCAGGAGCGTGCGACTCGCTCCAGAGACTTGGCCTCGGCCATTCATGCGACCCTACGTCGCAGGAAACGTGCCGCGCTGCTGCGCCTAACTCACGGCCTTGAGGGGGAAGCCGAGTTCCAGCTGCTTGAGGCGTTCGATCTCGTCCCGCAGCTTCGCCGCCTGCTCGAACTCGAGATTGCGCGCACGCTTGAACATCTCCGCTTCCAGCTTCTTGAGCTGTTTGACGATTGCTTCGGGCCGCAGGTCAGCCGGCGCTGCCTCAGCGCCCTTGCCGCGCTTGCGAGATGACCCCGCGGGCGCTCCGGGCGCGCGTGCCCCTTCCATAATATCGGCCACCGATTTCTGGATACCCCGGGGGGTGATGCCATGCGCGGTGTTGTAAGCCACCTGTGAGACACGGCGGCGGTTAGTTTCCTCTATTGCCCTTTGGATGGAGCCGGTCAGGGTGTCCGCATAGAGAATCGCCCGACCGTTGATGTGGCGCGCCGCGCGACCAATGGTTTGAATCAGCGAGTTGTCCGAGCGCAGGAAACCCTCCTTGTCGGCATCCAGGATCGCCACCAGCGAGACTTCCGGCATATCCAGCCCTTCGCGCAGCAGATTGATCCCCACCAGCACGTCAAATTTACCAAGCCGCAGGTCACGGATGATCTCCGTACGCTCGACCGTTTCGATATCAGCATGCAGATAGCGCACCCGCACGCCATGCTCGTGCAGATACTCGGTGAGATCCTCTGCCATCCGCTTCGTGAGCGTCGTGATCAGGACCCGTTCGTTGAGCTCGACGCGCTTATTGATCTCTGAAAGAACATCATCGACCTGCGATCCCACCGGGCGCACCTCGACTTCCGGATCGATGAGGCCGGTCGGACGGATGAGCTGCTCCACCACCTGGCCCGAGTGAGTGCCTTCATAGCGTCCAGGCGTAGCCGACACGAAGATCATCTGCGGCGCGAGCTGCTCCCATTCCTCGAACTTCAGCGGGCGGTTATCCAGTGCCGAGGGCAAGCGGAACCCGTACTCCACCAGCACTTCTTTCCGGGAGCGGTCGCCGCGGTACATGGCGCCCAGCTGCGGGATGGTTTGATGACTCTCATCGATGACCAGCAGCGCATTCTTAGGCAGATAGTCGAACAGACACGGCGGGGGCTCCCCCGGAGCGCGGCCGGAGAGGTAGCGGGAATAGTTCTCGATGCCGGCGCAGTAGCCCACCTCCTTCATCATCTCCATATCGAACAGGGTGCGCTGCTCCAGCCGCTGCGCTTCGAGCAGCCGCCCGGCCTCGCGCAGCTCCAGCAATCGCGCCCGCAGGTCCTCACGGATCTGGTCCACTGCACCGATCAGCCGCTCACGCGGCGTGACGTAGTGGGTGCCGGGATAAACGGTAAAGCGCGGCACCTTGCGCGAGATGGCACCGGTGAGCGGATCGAATAAGGTGATGGCATCGAGCGTATCGTCGAACAGCTCGACCCGCACCGCTTCGCGTTCTGACTCGGCCGGAAAGATGTCAATGACATCCCCGCGCACCCGGTACGTGCCCTGAGTCAAATCGAGCTCGTTGCGGGTGTACTGCATGTCGGCCAGACGGCGCAGCAGCCGGCGCTGATCGATGCGGTCACCGCGCACCAGATGCAGGATCATCGACAGGTACGCCTGCGGATCACCCAGGCCGTAAATCGAAGAGACCGTGGCGACGATGATCGAGTCGGGCCGCTCGAGCAATGCCTTGGTCGCGGACAGACGCATCTGCTCGATGTGCTCGTTGATCGAGGAATCCTTCTCGATGTACGTATCCGATGAGGGCACGTACGCCTCGGGCTGGTAGTAGTCGTAATAGGAGACGAAGTACTCCACCGAGTTACGTGGAAAGAACTCCCGGAATTCTCCGTACAGCTGCGCCGCCAGGGTCTTGTTGTGAGCAAGCACCATCGTGGGGCGCTGCACGCGCTCGATGACGCGGGCGATGGTGTGCGTTTTGCCGCTGCCGGTGACGCCGAGCAGGGTCTGGTGCGCGAGCCCTTCGGCGATGCCCTCGACCAGCCGATCGATGGCCTGCGGCTGATCCCCGGACGGATCAAAGCCGGCTTCAAGTTTGAAGGGGATCGGATCCATCAATGCAAGCGGTCTTTCTGCAGACAAGATATTCAGTCCTGGAGGGAGGCGCGGCGAAGTGCCTAGCCGCGCATGGTCGGCATCGGCCTCATCCCGTAATATAGCCATGCCCCCGGATTTAAAGCGATTACAGGAACCCTAGTGGCCCTACCCGTTGCACGGCGCGTTCAGCGCGTCAAGCCCTCGCCTACGCTTGCTGTCACTGCCCGCGCCGCCCGCCTGAAGGCGGAAGGCAAAGATGTCATTGGACTTGGTGCCGGCGAGCCCGACTTCGATACGCCGGCTCACATCGCGCAGGCAGGCGTGGATGCCATCAATCATGGCTTCACGCGCTACACCAATGTCGATGGTATCAATGAGCTGAAAGACGCCATCAATGCGAAGTTCGAGCGCGACAACGGTATCCAGTACGAGCGCTCGCAGATCCTGGTGTCCTCCGGGGCCAAGCAGACGATCTACAACCTCTGCATGGCCGTGCTCGATCCGGGCGATGAAGCCGTGATCCCGGCGCCCTACTGGGTCTCGTACCCCGACATGGTAATGCTCGCTGATGGCCTGCCGGTCATGCCGTTCGCAGGATCGGCCCAAGGCTACAAAATCACGCCCCGACAGCTCGCCGCATCGATTACATCCAAGACCCGTCTGTTCCTTCTCAACAGCCCCTGCAATCCCACGGGTGCCGCCTACACCCGGGCCGAGTTGCGTGCGCTCGGTGAGGTGCTGCTCGAGCACCCGCGCGTCATCATCGGCACCGATGACATGTACGAGAAGATCTACTGGGGCAGCGAGCCATTCTGCAGCCTGCTGACGGCTGTGCCGGAGTTGTACAACCGCACGGTCACCATCAACGGCGTATCAAAAGCCTACGCCATGACCGGCTGGCGCATTGGCTATTGCGGCGGACCCAAGGAGCTCATCACTGCGATGAGCACGATCCAGGGCCAGTCAACCTCCAACGCCTCCAGCATCTCGCAAAAGGCGGCGACGGTCGCACTGACCGGCGATCAGACTTGCGCGAGCAAGATGAACGAGGCGTTCAAGGCACGACACGATTTCGTGGTCGCAGGATTGAACTCGCTGCCGGGTGTGAGCTGTCTGCCCGGCGCCGGTACCTTCTATGCCTTCGCGGACGTCTCCCAGGCAATGAGCGGCATGGGTTGCCGCGATGACAACGAATTCGCCGAGCTGCTGCTCAACCAGGGCGGGGTCGCTGTCGTCCCTGGCTCCGGCTTCGGTGCGCCTGGGCATATGCGCATCTCCTTTGCCTGCAGCATGCAAACACTGGAGAAGGCCATCCAGCGCATGGACAGCGTGCTGATCTCCGGCCGTGCGGTCGCGTGATCTGACTGCCTTGACTGCAGAGGGCGGCGTGCGGAGAATTCGCCGCCCTTGATCCTCCCACCGTGTTCCCCGGTAGCTCAGCGGTAGAGCGTCGGACTGTTAATCCGTTGGTCGCCTGTTCGAATCAGGCCCGGGGAGCCAATAAAAACAACGACTTCCGCTATGCTTTGGAGCAGGCCACTGGGCGGTTACAAAGCTGGGTTGCCGTTACGCTGCCGTAGCGCAGGAGCGTCCTGCCCGCACCTTTGCCCTGCGTCCTTTAGCGCCTGCATGACAAAGGCGGTGAGATCGTCTGGCTGCGGTCATTTCCGACAGGCCGGCAACCTGCTTGGGCACAACGTCACACGCGATTTGGGAAAGCTGAAGAGCAAACCGCCGGCGAAGGTAAATGACGACACCACAAAGGATCCCGCCGCGTGGTATCTCACCGAAGCTGGGAGCAAATACGCTGAGGGACTTGGAAGGCAGTCCGAGGCGAAGCCGGCGAGCAGGCCACCGAGGTTTAATGGGTCTCGTGGAGAAGGCGGCGCTGGTGATAACCTCGCACCTCCGCTGGACCCACTGCTTGCCAACCAGCTTGTTGACGATTTGTATCGCTCGAGCGACGGTTCATACAGCGCGATTGGGAGCCTGCGGAACTAGACGGTGGCCAATTCTGCGAGGTACTGGCTTCATAGCCCGCTATACCCGAGTCGGCATGCATGCGAACCCGGGCCTGCTTCCTTTGGGCCACGGAACTAATGCCAAGCGTCAGGTGCCGCGAAGATCACAAGCGCAATAGTTAGTATTACGAGCACCCCACGCTGTGCTTAACAACAGAACGGTTTCAACAAGCCAACAAGCTGAACAGCGCGACTTGTAGTCGCCTGTCGAGAATCAGCCTGTTAGCTATTGCTCAGGCTTACATTGTCGCTTGGATACGAAAGCGAGTCACAGCATACTTCGAACCACCGACCCGGTTTTGGCGTAAGGATTGGTCCCAGATCGGGCCAATGCGGATCAAGCTGATCGCTCATCAAATGCCCAACGGAGTGGGCGAGGCAGATACCCCTACCATCTGAATAGCTCATCTTCCATCAACGGCCGATTGCCTGCCGACGCGCACCGCCAGCACAGCGTAAGCGAGTTTCCAAGCGGGATGGTTTTCGTCTATAGGCATAGTCGTCCCCTACGGAAAATTCTAGCTGTGACGATGGATCGGCACGATGTTCTCCGGCGGCGCACCCTCCACCCACGCTGCGCACCTCGTGCGCGCGCGTCCCACAGCGACCGCAGGTGAAGCGCCTGGGCCGCTGGTACTTCTCCGGCGGCAGGTGCCGAATGTGCCCGCAGGCGCGGCAGCGGACGGTGATGACCTCGTAGCCCATGAGCGGCAGCGTGCCACGCGGTCGGCTTGTGAGTCGATCAGTTGGAACGGCTGATAGACCCTGTACGAAGCTCCGGATCGTGAGATATCTTCCCCCTGTGCGTGCAGATAGGAGTGTGCGAGCAGCTCTGCCGGCCGTGTTCGTGGCGCTAGCCCCCATTGCCATCCCCGCGCCGGTCATTGTCGATGCAAAGCCGCCCGTCGCCCCTTGCGTAGAGTTCGGCGACCCGCAACTCGCGCTCACGGGAACCTTGTTCAGCCGCACCTACTTCGGGCCACCCTTTTGGGGCGAGCGGCGCGCTGAGGATCGACGCGAAGAAGCGGCCCTGTTACTGCTGGACGCACCGATCTGCGCACGTGTCGAGGCAGCGGCAGACCCAACGACAGCCCTGCGAACAACGTGGTGCTGGTGCAGCTAGCTGCCGTCCACATCGACTTTGCAGCCATCCAGCGCAATATGGGCGGTCGCGTGCGCGTGAGTGGGAGCCTTTTTTCGGCACTCACGGGGCACCATCGGACAGCTGTGCTTATGGATGTATCCGACATCGAACCAGCAACTGGGAATAAATAGACAACTCGCTAGAGGTTGCCGGAGGAACCAGGGCGGGAACCGTCCAGCCCGTGTATCGTTGGAACACTGTATGACCGCAAAGACCAACAAAAATCTGCAAGCGCGCCGGGCGTTGCGCGAGGCGCTGCGCACTATGGCTGCCGGCCCGCCACGCGGCCCCGTACGCATCGAGCTGGATAGTCTGCGCCGGAGAAAGGCCACAAAGGGGCGTCCGGCGCACTAAGCCGTTTGCGAGTCGAGCCGGAACATCGCGTCAGCGGCTCGGCCGCGTTGCACGTCGGTTCTGTAATCCCCAGTAGCGGTCGGGCGTCCGGCCAGTGGCGGCGATGTAAGCGAAGAGCGGCCACATGTAGAGGGCCGCACAAAACTGTAACGCTTCCCACACGGTGGGCCCGCCTTGAACGTACATGGTATGGACGTCGAGCGCGATCCCGCCCGGCGCGAGGAGTACCACCAGAACGCTGGTTGCCCGTACCCACCAACGCACGGTTCCCGGGGCCTTTCTCTTTACCGGATCAGACATTTCCCTATCTCCCGGATTGAAACCGCCGGCATTTTAAACGGCGACAGGCGGCACGCGCCAACTACGGAGCGAGCCGCAGGTGCGTAGGTGCTCTATGTCCCAGCTAACCTTTGCTGCTTGCGTGCAGGAGAACCTCATGGCGAACGCCATCGAGCTGCCAGATCGAATGGCACACGATGTGAAAGCGCCAGGACCTTCTGCCGCGCTCAAAACCGGAAGTTCGATCTCGTACTCAACTTGGTCGGCCGTGATCGGTAGAGCGGGCACAGCGAGCAATCCTTGCCGGAGCCCTTGCCGCCCCAGATCTGGGTCGGTACCCCTGCCGACCCGTGCTAAGAGTTGCCAAGACTCCAGAACTTATTCAACGCAGGGACGGGAGCCGATCATGAGTGCTCCCGTCCCGCAAGGCAGAGGCAGTCATGCGCAGCGCGCAGAGACGCTCTAGAATTTCGACTGGCTAACGACCTCGCATCTCGCCGCGCCGGTGCAATTATTTGGAGAGTTGTTGAAGACGTAGCCGGCGACCGAGATCGTTACGGGATGGGTGACATCCCCAGAAGCCTGTACGCCCCCGCCATCCTGGCCTGCGGTATTGTTGGAGATCCCCACGGAAGAGTCGACCTCCAAGTTGCCGCTAATGCCGCTGCCCCACAGCAAGCCGCCTCCCGAAACGCTCGCGGCGTTCTGGATGATGCTGGTCTGGCTGATCAGGGTCTTCACGCTTGAGATACCTATGCTAATGCCGCCCCCATAGGATGCGTGATTGTGCGCGAAGGTCGAGTTTTGGATATTGACGCTGACGCCCTCAACGCCTACGAAAAGTCCGCCGCCCGCGTTTGCTGCGCCATTGTCCGCGAAACTACAGTCATTAATGAGGACGGTCGTGCCTGCTTCACCGGAGTTACTGACGTTCAAACCGCCTCCACTGGTGGTGGAGTGATTGCCGACGACAATGCAGTGTTGCAGGTTGATGCTGGCGTTATTGAGCGTGGTGATCCCGCCACCGTCTCCGTACCCGCGCGTGATAGTGATGTCCGAGATGCCCACACTGGTCGTGCCCGGGATCGTAATCACGGTGCCTTTCCCATTGCCGTCAACGAGCGTGGTGCGGCGGTCCGCGCCCTGAAGGGTGATGCGCTTCCCGAGCGTGTTCAGGTTCTCAATGTAGCGACCTTTGGCGATCTGAATGACATCGCCTGCTGAGGCGCTATCGATGGCACTCTGAATCGTCGGGTAAGGACATCCGCTCGGACACACAGACAAATGTCGAGCCGCCGCAGGGTTGGCGTATACCAGATCGGCTGTCATGAGTACGCAGGCTGCGAGCAAGCCTGGCGAACGCTGCAGCTCGCAGGCCAACTTTCTCAACATGGTTTGCTCCTTCTTGTGCCGGTTTTGGTTTGGTGTGGTCCGGCTGCTACACATAATACGCTGGCCTCAACACTTGCAGCGCAGCAATCAGTAAGGCAGCCGACTCAGGCCGACCCACTCCTCGATCGGCGTATCATTGACAACGCTGGGGTAGCCGACGTTAGATTTGGCTGGAGAGGACATAGGGCAGCTTATGGATTTTGGAGCAGACTCCCTCAGGGAATGTCTTTACGACCACAGTATTTCCGATATGTATGCGGAAGGGACCGACCCGTTCGTAGGGCTTGAGTCGCGGCATTCGATGCCGGCCCAAACCGCTCTCGGCGAGCAGAGCTATGGACAGTGCCAAGTCTTAGAGTAAATGTCATGAGTGAAGCTCTCGGACTTGCCCCTAAGCCAGATCAGCCGCATTGCGCAGCTCTGCGATTTTCTGGGGTCTCGGGCAATGAAGAATATGATCGCCAAGAATGTGCCAGTGTGCATGCCGCCTGCCCCCGGCGCGCTCGGCTTTGATCCCGAATTATGGCTCGGGCTCGGATTGGTCGGCATATGGGCTGCATTGGATGCATTTGCCGAACGGATCGACCTCACAGGAAGGTGCGACATTTGCGACAGCCGATCATGCGTGGCAGCGCGATTTGGCCCATCGTCAACTCCCAGCATTGTTGAACTGGGTGAGCTGGAGGACGTACGTCACTTGTTTGCTCATAACTTTACAGGCATTGCGGATGCGGAGTACTTCAGCCGGACGCGACATGTCCCGAAGCGCGGTATCCCTTTCACGTTGTTATCGGGATCGGAGTTCGAGGGCACAAAGATAACTCGCTGAACGGCATCGAGCTGCAGGACCGCGAGTTCTTTGCAGCGCTCGCGGCAGGCAGGGAGCCGAATGCGAGTGTGCAGCAGGTGCTGCCCTGCTACCAAACGCTGCAGCAGCTCGACGGAAAGCTTCGATCCAACTGAGCAGCACCGTGAACCCGCGCCGCATCGTGGGCCCGGAACAGCCTGTCGGCGGCAATGTGTAACGTCGAATGGCCAACGCAGGTCCAGTCCGTCATCGCGTCCAATCTCAGGGGAGGCGGCGGACTCTTTGCGAATCAAGCGGGTGCAGCGTTATTCTGTTTGAATACATGATACAATATAATCTGTAAGTTACATTAACTGCCTAATGTGACTTCAAGTATCATCTGGCTCCCTTACCTCCCGGTCCGTTTCTGAAAATACCTGCTGCTCTCCAGCCCCTGATAGACGACGGCGTCATCGACGAAGTCATACGCTCCCTCAAGAGCGGCAAAGAAGCCACAGTCTACGTCGTGCGCACGGGCGCGCACCTTCGCTGTGCGAAGGTCTATCGCAACATGAGGCAGCGCAGCTTCCAGCGGCGCGCACAGTATCAGGAAGGTCGCAAAATCCGCGGCAGTCGCCAGGCGCGCGCGATGCACAAGAGCACGCGCTTCGGACGCCGTGAACAGGAAAGTGCCTGGAAGAATGCGGAGGTTGATGCGTTATATCGGCTTCAGGCCGCGGGCGTGCGGGTACCGAAGCCCTACGGATACTTCAATGACGTGCTGGTGATGGAACTTGTCACCGATTCGGTCGGTAACCCCGCGCCACGTCTGGGTGAGATCGACTTGTCGGCCGCGCAAGCGCGGCAACATCACGACTTCCTCATTCGCCAGATCGTGCGCATGCTGCACATCGGCCTCATCCATGGCGACCTCTCCGAGTTCAATGTGCTGGTGGCACCGGACGGCCCGGTCATCATCGACCTCCCTCAGGTCGTGAATGCGGCCGGCAACAACGGGGCACTGGCGATGCTCGAGCGCGATGTGAACAACATCCGCGGCACGCTCGGGCGCTTCGCGCCGGATCTGCTCAACACGCAGTTTGCGCGCGAGATGTGGAGTCTTTTCGAGCAAGGCGAACTGTCGGCCGACCAACAGCTGACCGGAGAGTTCGTACGGGACGAGACTGCGCCGGATATCAACAGCGTGTTGTCAGCTGTGGATGATGCGCGCGAAGAAGCGTTGCAGCGTGAGTTGCGGCGCGCAGCGGTAGAGGGTCGTGCCGGGATCGAGCCATAACGATGGCGGTACCTGCCGCCGGCGCAAAGCAAGCATCAGGCCAATGCTGCGATGAACAGGGCGAGGAGCGCCAGTGGACACAGGTAACGCAGCAACCAAATACAACCAACACGAGCCCAGGGAGTCGCAGCGGCCAGCTCCCCTGACAATACGGCGCTGGCGCGCCAGCCCATGAACAAGCTGGCGAGAAACGCTCCGAGGGGAAGCAGGATGTTTGAGGACGAATAGTCCATGAGATCAAAGAAATTCTTATGCGCGAACGGCAGCAAGGCTCCAAGCGGATGCCATTGGGACCAGAGATTGAAGGACAGCACACTGCCCAGACCCAGGATCCACCCACTGAGGCCGACAATCCAGGTCGCAAGAAATCGGCTGAGTTTGCGCCGCTGGATGAGCCAGTATACGGCCGGCTCGAGTAATGCGATCGAGGGCGTGAGAGCTGCCAGTACGAGTAATGCAAAGAACAATGTGCCGATCAGTCGTCCCCCGGGCATCTCGGTAAAGACCCGCGGCAGTACTTCGAAGACTAGCTCGGGACCCTGAGCGGGGTCCATCCCGTAGCCGAAAACGAGCGGAAAGATCATGACGGTTGACAACAGGGAAACGAGCAAGATCGCGGCAGTGATCATGAGCGAGACCCGGATAAGCGAGGTGCCTTGATCAATATAGGCGCCAAAAGCAATCATCATGGCCTGTCCTACTCCGGTGGCATAGAAGGCTTGTCCGACGGCGGCCAGAGCAATCTGCGCATTCAGGTCGGAAAACCTCGGGGCAAAGGCAAATGCAAAGGCGCGGCGCACATCTCCGGTAAACAGCGAATAAACAATGAGAACGAGCAGCAGGACCAACAGTCCGGGAGCCCTGATCCGATTGGCCGGTTCAATGCCCTTCTGCAAGCCGCGCGAGGATATCGTCAGGGCAACGAGCACGAACAGGCCGTGCCACGCGCCGATCTCGAGCGGGCGCGAGCGGAAAGACTCCCAGAGGGCGGCGACGTGTTGCGGACCGGCCGCAGCGAGCACTCCTGTGGCGCATTTCCAGAAGTAAGCGAGCACCCACCCCGCAATGACGGTGTAATAAGAGAAGATCAGGTAGGCTGCGATCGTTCCGAGGATGCCGATGGCATTCCAGCGAGTATCGGAAGCGACGGCAGCAGCAATGATTCCTGCGGCTTGCGGAGGACTTGCTCGAGAACGGCGTCCCATTGCCAATTCCGCGACCAAAAGCGGCGTTGCGATCAGCACGCAGGCCATTGCGAACACGAGAATGAACGCGCTACCGCCGCCAGTCCCCGCCAGGTAAGGGAAGCGCCAGAGGCTGCCGAGCCCCACCGCAGCGCCCGCGGTGCCGAGGTACACGGAGATCTGTGATGACCACCTAATGGAGCGCGTGCCCACAGCGGCGTGCGTGCTACCGTCGTCGGCCGTCTGACTCACCCTAATCCACTGCTCCGGATTGTGCAGACCTCGGCGTCAAATAGCTTAGCCCCCGCCCCCAAGCCCAGCGGCCTGCATTCAAACTCGCGTTGCCAGAGTTTCTGGTCGAGGCAGCTCGCCGTTGATCTCGATCGCAAGCATAGTTCATTCGCGGAGTAGATCAATCATGCATGATCAGCTGGAAGCAATTCATCACCGCCTCTCAGGCCGAGCAGCTGCGCGTCTATGTTGCCAGCGAAGCGCAGATGCTTCTTTATTCGGGTCATCCGCTCACGACCGCGACGGAGAAGCTGCCAGCGCGACGCGCTAGCCGCGTCACGAAGGCCTGAGCGCCTTGGCGACCGCCTCGCTCAATCAATCATGGTGGCGCGATCAGTCTTAAGGTTGGGAAGCAGCTTGGACGCATCCGAGAGGATCGCCTCGAGGCATTCCAGGCGGGTCTGTGGGGTGTAAAATATTTGGCAAAATTATCTACGTAGGTGCGAGTTAAATTCCAAACTAGGAGCCAACAAAACAAGCACTTAGATCCGATACTTCACCCTCGGCCGAGCCGCTTGGCCCAGGAATGCTGCTCGCCTCGGCGAGGTCAAGCAGGTGTCGACTTGTCGGCTGAAGGATAGAAATGAACGCCGCGAAGACGAGCACCGCGCCGCGTAAGGTCTTCTCCAGTTACCAGAAGTTTGTGGTCGGAGTCCTGGCCTTTCTGCAGTTCACGATCATCCTGGACTTCATGATCATCTCGCCCTTGGGCGCGATCATGATGCCCACACTCCACATCACGCCACAGCAATTCGGGTCGGCGGTTTCAGCGTATGCCTTCAGCGCCGGCGTGTCCGGCTTCCTCGCCGCGGGCTTCGCCGACCGCGTCGATCGCAAGCGCCTGCTTCTTTTCTTCTATTCCGGCTTCATGCTGGGCACGTTGCTCTGTGCTTTGGCGAGCACTTATTCCCTGCTCCTAGCGGCGCGCATCGTGATGGGGCTGTTTGGTGGTGTGATCGGCTCGGTGGTGCTCGCAATCGCTACCGACCTGTTTCCCCTGGAAGTGCGTGGGCGGGTGATGGGTATCATCTCCACGGCTTTTGCCGCCAGCCAGGTGCTGGGACTGCCGGCGGGTCTGTTCTTCGCCAACCGATGGGATTGGCACGCGCCGTTCTTCGCCATCCTCGCAATCGCTGTACCGGCGGGGTTGATCATCCTGCTGCTCATGAAGCCCGTGGCGGATCATCTGCGGCTGCAAGAGCGCAGTGCCCTCATGCACCTGGTCCACACCGTGGCTGAGCCCCGTTTCAGTCTGGCATTCATCCTCATCATGCTGCTGCCAACCGGAGCCTATATGTTGATGCCCTTCGGCACCGCGTACATCGTCAACAATATAGGTCTGACCTTCGCTGTATTGCCGATGATCTATCTGATCACTGGGCTCTGCGCCGTGTTCGTAGGCCCACTGGTTGGCAAAGCAAGCGATAGCTTCGGAAAATTCCCCACCTTCTGCTTCGGCACCGGGGTCACCGTGGTGATGGTGACGATCTGGACGAACATCGGTCAGGCCCCGCTCGCGTGGGTGATCGTCATCAATGTGATCCTGCTCGCGAGAATCTTCTCGCGGATAATTCCTTCACAGGCGCTCGTATCGGCGATACCTGGACCTACTCAGCGTGGCGCCTTCAATGCGGTCAGCGCCTCGCTCCAGCAAATAGCGGGCGGCATTTCCGCCGGTGTGGCGGGTTTGATCATCGTCCAGATGCCCAACGGCCGGCTGGAGCATTTCAGCTGGCTCGGCTATATCGTCGTGACAATCGCACTGGCATCGCTGGTGCTGTACTTTCTGCACAAGCAGATACCCGAGCTTGCACCGTAGTAACCCAACGCTGCTCGCGGCGCAGCTCAACCATCGCGCTGCGCTACGAGCCGATCGAGACCCTCCAGCATGCCGCGCATGCTTATTGCATGCGCGGCAAGCGGAGCTTCAGTTCACCGCCGGGAACGTTGCGCCCTATTCCAGGCTTTCACCATGCAGCGAGATGTCGAGACCCTCGCGCTCCTGATCCTCGGTGACACGCAGCCCAATGGTCAGGTCGATTACTTTGAGGATGATGAAGCTCATGACGAACCCATAGATGAGTGTCGTTGCGACACCCAGCAGCTGCGTTGCAAGCGAGCCCTCCACCCCGGCAATCTCTTTGCTCGCGAAAACGCCGGTCAGCAAGGCCCCGACGATTCCGCCGATGCAGTGCACTCCGAATGCATCCAGCGAGTCGTCATAGCCAGCAGCGCGCTTCAGTGAGGTCGCCGCGAAGAAGCAGAGGACACCGGCGGCTACTCCGATCACCACGGAGGCAGATGGACCGACGAACCCGGAGGCCGGGGTGATAGCCACCAGGCCGGCTACTGCGCCCGAGGCAATGCCGAGCACACTGGGTTTTCCCTTAGACAGCCACTCCACGCACATCCACGCCATAGCAGCAGCAGCAGTAGCGATTTGCGTCGCTGCCATGGCCATCCCTGCACGCCCATCTGCCGCGACCGCAGAACCGGCGTTGAACCCGAACCAACCTACCCAAAGCAATGAGGCGCCGACGATCGTGAGCGTGAGGTTGTGAGGAGGCATAGGATCCTTGCCATAGCCCAGGCGCTTGCCGAGCACCAGGCAACTGGCGAGACCAGCGATGCCCGCGTTGATGTGCACGACCGTCCCGCCGGCATAGTCGAGCACGCCCTTGGCTGCGAGCCAGCCGGACGGCTCCCATACCCAGTGGGCAATGGGCGCATATACGATGAGCGACCAGAGGATCATGAAAGCCAACATGGCCGAAAACTTCATGCGGTCGGCAAACGCACCAGCGATCAGGGCGGGCGTGATGATCGCGAACGTCAGCTGAAACATCGCGTACACGGTCTCCGGAATCGTGACGGCGAGATGCGACACACTGAGCTTGTTGGCATCTTTCATGAAACTCATCCCGTTCAGGAGCAGTCGTGAAGTCCCGCCGAGGTAGGCAGAGCTGCCTGGTGTGAAGGCCAGCGAGTATCCGACCATCCACCACAGCAGCGTGATCAGGCAGGTGATTGCGAAGCTCTGCATCAGCGTCGCCAGGATGTTTTTCTTGCGCACCATGCCGCCATAGAACAGCGCGAGCCCCGGAATCGTCATCATCAGCACGAGAGCCGTGGATGTAAGCATCCAGGCGGTATCCCCGGCACTGATCTTGTCCGTTGCCACGAGAAAGGGTTCGGTGGGCGCCGGCGGCGTGGTCGAGGCTGCCGGTGCGGCGTCCGCCGCTGCTACCGCAGGGGCGGTGGCGGTCTCGGTCGACGTGGCCGGTGCGACACCGGAGGTCTGCGATTGCGCCCGCACCGGACCGGTGCAGAGAGTCAGCGCGCACAGCGCGAGCGGCAGGAGGAATTTGGTAGCCAAAGAAGTCTCCTCAATTCGGTTCATATGGTTAGATCGCGGCCGCATCACGTTCGCCCGTGCGAATCCGCACGACCGTGAGGAGCTCGGTGACGAAGATCTTGCCGTCACCCACTTTACCCGTGCGCCCGTTCTGCATGATCGCTTCGACAACCTGATCCATCAGCGGATCAGGCACTGCGACCTCCAGGCGCGCCTTGGGTACGAATTCAACTGCGTACTCGGCTCCGCGGTAGACCTCCGTGTGGCCGCGCTGGCGGCCGAAGCCTCTGACCTCGGTAACCGTCATCCCCGTCACCCCGAGATCGCTCAGAGCCTTGCGAACATCATCCAGTTTGAACGGCTTGACGATTGCGGTAATCAGTTTCATCGCTGCTCCTCAAGTTGCAAATTCTTGTGGTGAAGTCCCCTTTGAGCTCGACCGCGGCAATCTAGAGGCCGAACTTGTACAGAGCCTGAATCGCGAATTCATTCTGGCTGTCATCGAAGGCCTGTGAATGGCCATCGGGCCCGCTGTGAATGGCATTGAGAAAAGCAGGTTGATTGGACTTGTCGTAACGGGCCTCCACACGCAGCTCGAAATTCTTAACCGGCGAGAAGCCGGCGCTAAGCGTCACTTCCTTGAGCTTCTGCGGCGTACCGGTGACGAAACCGCCCTTGTCATCCAGATACTCCCCGCGCAGGGAGAGTCGCCAGAGGCTGTTGATGGCGTAGCTCACATACGCGGCGACACCGTCCCATTTGAGGTCTGGCCCGGCAGGCTGCGCCTGCTCGCCCCAGTCAACATTCAGGGCGAAGGACAGCGCCTCACTCCAGGCATAGGTGGCGACGAAGTCGATGAAGGAGCGCTCTGCGTCGAAAGCCGGGTCCTTACCGAAATAGCCCGTCAGATTCAGCGCGAACGTCTTGCTCGGGGTGTAAGCGACGCCCACCTCCCCGGTCTTGGAGCCGGATGACGTCGATGTGGTGTTCCAGCCGTTATTGACACCCGCGATAATGTTGACCGTGTCTGTGAGCGCCCAAGTGGATCTGACCCCGGTATGGGTCAACGGCTCGGCGAAAAACAGGAACGAGCGCGAGAAGTGCAGGTCGGTCACCGGGTTGCTGTATTCGTCACCCGCCAGAGTGGTGAATTTCCCGGCGATTACTGTAACGGCGGACCACGCGTACTGCAGGTAGGCCTGCCGGATGTTGAACGTGCTGTTGGTACCGTTCTCGGCGGAGTTGAGGACACGCGCGTCCTCGCCGCCGAGAACGTCCAGAAATCCACCCAAGCCCGCCTTCGGCTGATAACCGACCTGCAGGCCGGCCTGGTCGAGCTGAAAGGTGTTGTGATCAACGTCGAATTCATGAAAGCTGTTGTAGCCGGAGGAATGGTAGTAAGACGATGACACATACCCGGTGATCGTAATCCCGGAGGCAGTTAAGATATCGGTAAGCACGGGAGCAGTGGGTTTCTGCGCAGCAGAGTCCTCAGCATGGGCAGGTGTTACTACGAGAACGCAGAACGTCAGAAGCGCCGGCATCCGACCCAGTCCACGGAGCTGCATTGCACTGAACTCCCACGCGCCTCGGGCGCAGTTGTGTGTTTGTTATTCCCCCCTGCCCCAGGATGCATCAAGCGTGCCAGATGAGGCGCAACACCTGCTATCAAATCTTCTGATTGCTCGCTGCGCGCACCAAACAGCAGGGTTTCTCATTGCGCCGTCATACGTCGGTTACCCATACCGCTCCGCCGCTGAGGTAGTAGCCGAAACACTTGGCGTGCCGACCGCATTCGGGATGCACGACAATTGCGCAGTGCTCAGGGCCGCAAGCACCTAAGTGGTGCGAGATCGGTCCGCGCAGGCGGCCGGTCTCGGCGGTTGGGTCGAACGACCGGTAATCGGTGCTGCAGCGACGTTGTCGCCGATCGAGCAGGAAGCTAACCAGCCGGTCTTGGCCGCCCACCTTCCAACTGGCAAAGGGTTTTCCGCCACCGGGATCTGGGGCGAAAACGGCGGCGTGAAATCGCACATCCGGCGTTTGTAGTCGTAGGCTTTGTCAGTCGGGTAGCTCACCGTGAGAATGAGCGTATTGGCGATGTTTGCATCCGAGCCCTCCTGGATGCGGCAAGCCTCCGCGAAGCTGGCGAAGATGGTGTTGCCATCGAGCACGTAGAGCACCGGATACCCGTCCGCAGGTAGCGCTGTGACGCTCGGCATCGAAACAAAGATCTCGTAGCGGTCGCCCTCCTTCGATGTCAACTCCCAGCTTTCGGATTCCGGGAGCATGTAACCCGGGGCGGCGCTTTCCGTGGCACTCTGCGCCTGCGCGGAGCATGCCGATCCGAACAGGAAAGATGCGGCGGCCGCGGTCAGGGCGCCCGCGAGGGGACTAAAGGAAAAGCGCAATCGCATGCAAGGAACCCCGCTGCCATGCAGGAGTGCATCATTCTCACGCAATCGAACGAGCACCACGACACCCGCCCGAGCGAACGACCGCAATCATACTCGCTTACCCGCAAACAGCCTGCAGCCTGCCGCTCTGCTCGGACTAGAATCGCCGCACGAGGGAATTCTTCACAACGGCGGATCTCACGATGTCCAGATTCACGCGCGGCGTTCTGCTGTCCCTCGCACTGGCGAGCCTTGCAGGCGCATTTGCTGCTCCAACCGGCACCGCCGCCGGCGCCTCGAAATCGACTGCGGCCCCGGGCTATCACATCATAGACCGCATTCCAATGACGGATGGTTGGTGGGACTACGCATGGCACACGTTCCGAGATATCTCGCCAAGTGGTGTGTAAGGGTAATCGCCCCATCTATCGATCCGTTTTCACCAAAGAACCAGAAATTGCATCTCTCGTCGGTGAAGTCGATTTTAGGCACTGCGGGTCTGGTGGGTATACGAACTTCCGGCGGAGCGTGCCCCGCCTTTTTCCGCGATGACGGTTCCATTGCTCATGTCTTGAGACAGGCAGTGGTCGTCCGAGAGAGTCAGTCGTTGAATCCGGACACGCCGTTGGTCGTACAGATCTCCAGGTGGGACCCGCTAAAGGATCCAATTGGAGTCATTGAGGGCTTCGTCAAGCTATTGAGAGGCCGCGATTCGGTCTACGCCGACCTGATGCTGGCTGGGCCGAACGTGGCCTCGGTTGCCGATGACCCGGAAGACCGTGAAGCATTTGAGAAGGTGGCCTCGTTCTGGAAGCAACTTCCGACTGTTCATCGTCACCGGATCCATTTAGCTTTGCTACCGACGTGATTAGGTATCCCGACGACGACGCGGCGTCTTGGCGGTGGGAACCCTCGCGGCAGACTTAGAACGTTTCTTTGAACGAGAACTAGCTGTTTTGCCGGGAACACACTCCCACGACTGCCGCAGTAGGTCCGCAAGCTCATCTTCTTCGATCCGGGCAAGCCGAACTAACACCATTCGGTACGGGATGTAGTGATCAGTTACGTAGTACGTCTGCGGCGACTTGCGTAGTAAAGCTGCACGTTGTACAAGATCAATGCATACTGCGGCGCAGTCGGGTTCGGCGGACGAGTGCACCGGAACGCAGGCCAATAGCTTTCCCCTCACTTTGAGAGACGGTTTGCCGTGAAGTGTGCTTTCTGACACGCCTGGCAACGTGCGTGCGATGCGCCTAATCGAATCGAATGTCGACATGCACTTCACCGCTAGGGCCGTATGGTCAAGTGTATTGCGTTTACCTTGAATGTTCCAAACACAACTGGCTGCAAGCTAGTGCAGCGGAGAGCTGCGCATGAATACAATGCAGAAAGCGTTGCACTACTGACTAAGTAAATAGCTGAAGTGGTGAGACAATCCCTTTGATTGTGGAGCGTGAGGTCAAAGACGCGAGCGGGCCTTGAACGAGCCAAACGCTCTCTATTCCGCACATCTCATCAGGTAAACCGAAGAGGGATCTCTAACGGCCCAATCACTTCGATGCTTGGTTTGAGTCAAACAGAACTGGCGGAGTTCAGGCAGGTCGAAGCAAAGGAGCGCTGTAGGGTGAGGATGTCGGTGGATGTATGACTGGCCCGCCGTCTTCGTTGATGAACACAAACAGCACAGGAGCCATGTTTCGTCGTCGCAAGTCGGTCTGTAACCGACGGATGACTCTCCTCACCCAGGACGCGTAGGTGATTGCGATGCAGAAGCAAAATCTTTCGTGCGAGGCCCTGCTCCAGCAGGCCTTTGATCCGGTACATCGCCGGCTGTTCGTCGCGCGCGGCAATGGCGTGTTCAAGCTCGATGTCGATACCGGACTGATGGATCCCCGTGTGGTTCCAGGGTCGGAGGGCCGCGCGGTCACGGTGCTTCCAGAAGGGGACCAGGTTCTCACCACCGTGGCGGGATACTCGGCCGCGATTCTTTTCGCGGCGCAGGACGGCAAGGTCAGCAAGATGTTCAAACTGCGCCAGGCGGGGACGCCGTGGTCTGGGAGCCTGTAGGCAAGCGCTTCTGGGTCATGGGCGGATCAGGCGAAGCCACGCTGATCGATCCGGCGGCTCTGCAGGAGACCGGGGTGGTCGACCTCGGCGAAGAACTGGAGTTCGCGGTCACGGACGGCAAAGGACACGTCTTCGTGAACGCCACGGAGAGCGCAACGGTCATTGCTGTCGATGCCGCGTCCCGCAAGATCATCGGGCACTGGAAGATACAGGGCTGCGAGGATCCCTCGGGACTCGCATACAGCGAAGCGGCCGACGTGCTGCTGTCGGTGTGCGCCAACAAGATGTTGAAAGTTCTCGACGCTCACACCGGTTCCGAGTTGACCACTCTCGAGGTGGGCGCAGGAGCCGATGCCGTCATCTATGACAATACCACCCGGCGCGCGTATGTGACCTTCGGCGTTCGACGGCGTCCTGACAGCCATACAGGTCAATGGCCCGCGGGACGTCAAAGTGCTCGAGCAGGTGCCCACTCAGGTCGGGACTCGCACCGGTGCCATCGACCCGAAGACGGGGACCTTGTACCTGCCGACCGCGCGATTCGGCCCGATCAATAAGTTAGGCTGGCCCGAGGCGCTTCCCGGAACGGTGCAATTGCTTGTGATGCGTCCGAAATGATGCGCCACGGGTGTCACGCCCTACGTTTGATCTTTGAAATCCGCCGATTGCGACCATAGACCGTGTGATGCTCGCCGCGACGACACTGCCACCGGGCGGATGAACTGACTTGCCGCTCGCGTTCCTTGCGGTCACCGAACAGCAACTGCCCGCTGGACTGATGCAGACGGCTCGGCCGCCAGGGGCTTGTCAACGCCGTCATCAGCAACAAAACGCCCCTCCTTCGACCCTCCAGCATTGCATCCCGTAACGCGGCCCGTGGGGAATCTCTTAATAACTTGCTAATGCCGCGGTCGCTAGCCTGCATGGCTCTAGCCTGACGCCATCATGGATACAGTGATCATTCTGTTGATTCTCGGCCTGTACGCCGTCACACAGTGGCTGGTCCGCCTGCTAACCGCACTAGGCGCTGTGGAATGAGCGTCGAATACCTCGTCAGCGGGCTGCTTGCACTGGGGCTGTTCGTCTATCTGCTGTATGCCATGTTCCGGCCGGAGAGGTTCTGATGACCGCCGGCTCGGTCACGCTGATCGCACTGTTTCTGCTCATTGCTTTGCTATGCGTGAAACCGCTGGGCCTGTACATCGCGAATGTAATGGAAGCGCGGCCCATTTGGCCGCTGCGCGTCGGCGCTCCGGTGGAACGGTTGATCTATCGGCTGTGCGCCATCGATCCGGCTGCCGAGATGAGCTGGAAGGCCTACTCCACGGCGCTGCTGCTGTTTAATGCGGTAGGCACGCTGGTGCTGTACGCAATGCAGCGGCTGCAGCGATTCTTACCTCTCAATCCCCAGCATTTTGTCAACGTCTCCGCGGACTCCGCCTTTAATACCGCCGTCAGTTACGTCACGAATACGAACTGGCAGGGATACGCAGGTGAGTCCACGATGAGTTATCTCACCCAGATGGCCGGGCTCGCCGTACAGAACTTCGCCTCGGCGGCCACCGGAATCGTGGTGGCGGTCGCTCTCATCCGGAGTCTGTCGCGGCACAGCGCCCAGACCATCGGTAATTTCTGGGTCGACCTCACGCGCTCCATCCTGTACCTGCTGCTGCCGATCTCGGCGGTGCTGGCGATCGTGCTCGTCTCGCAGGGCGTGTTGCAGAATTTCAGCCCCTACCAGGATGTGCCGCTGCTGCAACCGTTTGCCTACCAGCAACCGGTCACTGATGCGGCCGGCAATCCGGCCAGGAATGCCGCTGGCGATCCGCTTTTGCGGAACATGACGACCGCGACGCAGACTCTGCCCATGGGGCCGGTGGCCTCGCAGGAGGCGATCAAGCAGCTCGGCACCAACGGGGGTGGGTTCTTCAACGCGAACTCGGCGCATCCTTATGAGAATCCCACCGCGCTGTCGAATTTACTGCAGATGCTCGCCCTCATCCTGATTCCCACGGCCCTGACCTACACATTCGGGCGCATGGTGGGAGACACACGCCAGGGATGGGCCGTCTTTAGCGCGATGGCGATTCTATTCGTGACCATGGTGTCGATAGCCCTTTACAACGAGCAGCTGGGCAACCCCCGCATTGCCGCTCTGGGCGTCGATCAGGCCTCTACGTCCTCGCAGCCGGGCGGCAACATGGAGGGCAAGGAGGCTCGCTTCGGCATCGGCGCGTCCGCACTGTTTGCGACAGTGACCACGAGTACCTCCTGTGGGGCCGTGAATGCCGTGCACGACTCCTTTACCCCTCTGGGGGGCTTCGTGCCGCTCTTCAACATGCAGCTGGGCGAGGTTGTGTTTGGGGGTGTTGGAACCGGCCTGTATTCCATGCTCGTGTTCGCAATCATCGGCATATTCATCGCGGGGCTCATGATCGGACGCACTCCGGAATATCTCGGCAAGAAGATCGAGGCGTTCGAGATGAAAATGAGCGCCATGGCGATTCTGGTGATGCCGCTCATCGTGCTGGTAGGGACGGCGACGGCCGTCAGTGTCTCCGCCGGCCAGGCGGGTGTGGCTAATCCCGCTGCGCATGGTTTCTCCGAGATCCTCTACGCGTTCACTTCGGCGGGCAATAACAACGGCAGCGCGTTTCAAGGACTCTCTGCGAACACTCCGTTCTACAACATCAGCCTGGGCCTGGTGATGTGGCTGGGGCGCTTCTGGCCAATCGTCGCAGTACTGGCGATCGCCGGCGCTCTGGCGGCCAAGAAGCGTGTGCCGGTGACGCCCGGCACCATGCCGACGCACGGACCGACGTTCGTCATCGTGCTGATCGGCACGGTTCTGCTGGTCGGCGCGTTGACCTTCGTGCCGGCGCTGGCTCTTGGGCCGATCGTCGAGCATCTGCAGCTGTGGAGTGGCGGCAATGGGTGATCTGCCAGGCGCCTCGAGCACTCGCGCCTTGACGCCCGCGGCGACGGCCGGCCCAAGGGTGTTGGGCCGACGCAAACTCTCGCTGTTCGATCGTGCGCTGCTGGGACCAGCTGTTGCCGAGTCCTTCCGTAAGCTGGATCCGCGCCTGCAATGGCGCAATCCGGTGATGTTCGTCGTGTATGTGGGAAGCATTCTCACGACGCTGCTGTGGTTTCAGGCCTTAACGGGACACGGCGAGGCACCGAGCTGGTTCATTCTGAACGTCACCATCTGGCTGTGGTTCACGGTGCTGTTCGCGAATTTCGCGGAAGCGCTCGCCGAGGGGCGCAGCAAGGCGCAGGCCGCCAGCCTGCGGGGCCTGAAACAAACTGTTTTCGCGAAGCAGCTCGCTGAGCAGGGCAATCGCTCGCGTCCCTCGCCGGTGCGGGCGGACCTGCTGCGCAAGGGCGACATCGTCCTGGTCGAAGCCGGGGACTACATCCCAGGGGACGGCGAGGTGCTCGAAGGCGCCGCTTCGGTGGACGAGAGCGCGATTACCGGCGAGTCGGCACCGGTCATTCGCGAGTCGGGCGGAGACTTCTCATCGGTCACCGGCGGCACTCGTGTACTCTCCGACTGGATTATCGTGCGTATCAGCGCCAATCCGGGCGAGACCTTCATCGACCGGATGATCAGCATGGTCGAGAGCGCGCGCCGACAGAAGACGCCGAATGAGATCGCTCTGACCATCCTGCTGATCGCTCTGACGCTGGTCTTCCTGTTGGCGACGGCAACTCTGCTTCCCTACTCGTTGTACAGCGTATCGGTGGCGAAGCTCGGCATGCCCATCGCCATCACGGCACTGATCGCACTGCTGGTGTGCCTCATCCCAACGACCATCGGGGCTCTGCTGTCGGCGATCGGTGTGGCCGGCATGAGCCGGATGATGCAGGCCAACGTCATTGCCATGTCGGGGCGGGCCGTGGAGGCGGCGGGGGACGTGGATGTGCTGCTACTCGACAAGACCGGCACCATCACTCTGGGTAACCGTCAGGCCGCGGCGTTCATGCCCGCCACGGGTGTCACGGAAGAGGAGCTGGCGGATGCGGCGCAGCTTGCCTCGCTGGCTGACGAAACGCCGGAGGGACGCAGTATCGTGGTGCTGGCCAAGCAGCGCTTCAGCCTGCGCGAGCGCGATCTGCGCTCGCTTGCGGCGACCTTCGTGGCGTTCTCGGCCCATACCCGCATGAGTGGCGTGAACATTGGCGAGCGCCAGATCCGCAAGGGTGCAGCCGATGCGATCCAGAAGCAGATCGAGTCGCTCGGCCAGATCTTTCCGAAGGCGCTTCTGGCCCCGGTGCAGGAAGTGGCGCGCCGCGGCAGCACACCCCTGCTCGTCAGCGACGGCGCACGGGTGTTAGGTCTCATCGAACTCAAGGATATCGTCAAGGGGGGTATCAAGCAGCGCTTCGGCGAGCTGCGGCGGATGGGCATCCAGACGGTGATGATCACCGGTGACAACGCGCTCACCGCCGCGGCAATCGCTGCCGAGGCAGGCGTCGATGACTTCCTGGCGGAGGCAACTCCCGAGGCGAAGCTGCGTTTGATCCGCGAGAACCAGGCGCAGGGACGCCTAGTGGCCATGACCGGAGACGGTACCAACGATGCGCCGGCACTCGCACAGGCGGATGTGGCGGTAGCCATGAACACCGGCACGCAGGCAGCCAAGGAAGCCGGCAATATGGTGGACCTCGACTCCAATCCCACGAAGCTCATCGAGGTCGTCGAGACCGGCAAGCAGATGCTGATGACGCGCGGCTCGCTGACGACCTTCAGTATCGCTAACGATGTCGCCAAGTACTTCGCAATCATCCCGGCAGCGTTCGCCACCACCTACCCGCAGCTCGATGCGCTCAACGTGATGCGCCTCGCGAGTCCCTACTCGGCCATCCTGTCCGCCGTTATTTTCAATGCCTTGATCATCGTCTGCTTGATTCCCCTCGCGCTGAAGGGCGTGAAATACCGCGCCCTGGGCGCTTCGGTCCTGCTGCGGCGCAACCTCCTGATTTATGGGCTCGGCGGAATTCTGATTCCTTTCGCGGGCATCAAGCTCATCGATCTGGGACTGGTGCTCACGCATCTGGTGTGAGCGGTACGAAGGCATGAGAGCAATGCTGCGACCGACGATCGTATTGTTTGTTCTGCTGACGCTGGTCACCGGCATTGCATATCCGTTGCTGCTGACCGGTATCGCTCAGTTGCTGTTTCCCCGGCAGGCGAATGGCAGCCTCATTGTCCGCGACGGCATGCCGGTGGGCTCGCATCTTATCGGCCAGAGCTTCAGCGACCCGGCCTATTTCTGGAGCCGCCCGTCCGCAACCACACCGCAGCCCTACAACTCGGGCGCCTCGGGGGGCTCAAACCAAGGGCCGCTCAATCCGGCGCTGCTCGATGCGATCAAGCAACGCATCCAGGTGTTACGGGCGGCGGGTCCGACGGAGCCAGCGCCCGTGCCGGTCGATCTGGTGACCGCCTCCGCCAGCGGCCTGGATCCGGACATCAGCCTCTCAGCGGCTCACTTCCAGGTCGCGCGTGTCGCGCGGGCGCGTGCTCTGCAACCGGCGGCGGTAGAGCGACTCGTAGACACACAGGCACAGGGAAAACTACTCGGCTTGCTCGGCGAGCCCCGCGTCAACGTGTTGGAGTTGAATCTGGCACTGCAGGAGATGAAGTGATCGGGCATCTGTGCCGGCTGCGGCGCGTTCTGCTTGGATTGGGCATGGCAGTGACCATGGCCGTGGCCCAAGCAGCCGACGACGCTCCCGGCACCATTGTTGGAATCATCAGCAATGCCTCCGGTGGACCGGTTGCGCATGCAACTGTCACCGCCGTGAGTCAGGAGAACCGCAGCATTCGGTCAACCATCTCGGGATCGGACGGCGTTTATTCTTTTGCAGATCTGCCGCCGGGGACATGGTCCGTCACGGCGTATGGGGACGGAAAAACTGATGTGACCGTGAGCCGTCTGGACGTGGTCAGCGGCCAGGCGACCCGCCAGGACCTGGTAATGAATCGCCCGTCACCCGCACCGCTTGCGGGCGCGGCACCCGTCACCGGTGCCCCACCGGGTGCGAACCCGCCCCAGACGGGCGCCCTTGCGCCCGCTACGCTGGCCTCGATGGCGCCGGTCACACCGCGGGTGCCCGAAGCATTGCAATCGCCCGAGCCGCCGCCGGCTAACGATCCCCAAACCCCCTTTGCGGTAGGCGATCTGGGGTGGATGAACGGCACTGGACGGGAGACCACTCCGATCTTCGACACTAAGTTTTTTACACCCGAGGTGCGCTTCGACGTCAACTATCTGCAGGACCTCAATCACCCGAGGGACCACACCATCGTCGGCTCGACGGAAGAGTTCCGCTCCGGTGAGTTCCAGATCGAGCAGGTGAGCCTCGGTGGCAACTTCCACTGGGATCACGTCCAGGCACGTTTCCTCTCGATGTTCGGGCTGTTCTCGGTCACGACGCCGCGCAACGATGCGAGCGCCGGCGTGGGTCAATGGGACCTCCAGGGTGCTTACAAGTACTTCTCGGAAGCCAATGCCGGCTATCACTGGCGCGTGAATCACGGACTGAACGTGGATGCCGGTGTCTTCGTGTCCTACGTGGGTCTGTTCAGCTATTACAACTTCGACAACTGGACCTACCAGCCCTCCTTCGTCTCCTCCAACACTCCGTGGTTCTTCAACGGCCTCCGAGTCCAGTGGTATCCGACGCAGACACTCAAGATCGAGCCATGGCTCATCAACGGCTGGCAGTCCTATGCGAAGTTCAACAAACACCCCGGATTCGGCGGCCAGGTGCTGTGGATTCCCAACGAGTCGTTCAAGTTGGTATTCAACAGCTACCTGCTCGGCGAGGACAACCTCGCCACCGGCAGCGGAGTCCCCAATAACGGCGGAAGCCCTACCGCGTCGATCGGACTGCCCAACCCCTCCGCGCCCTTCATCAACTACGCCAACGTGACCCGGGTTCACGAGGACGACAGTGTCGTGTGGAAGTACTACGACGCCAAGCAAAGCGCTGGTCTGTCGAAGATGGCCATGTCGTTTACCGTGGATTTCGGCTGCGAGTATGGCGGCGAGGTGCACTGCACCCATGGCCCAAACAAGGCCAATTTCCTCGGCATGATGCTCTATAACCGGATGTGGTTCGATCACGACGTGTACGCGATCACCCTTGGCGATGGCTTCATGGACAATCCAGGGCGCTACCTGGCGCTCGTGCCACCGATCAACGGGGCGACTGCTCAGAGCGGCACTCCGTACTTCACCGAGAATCCGGGCCAGGCCCTTTTTCAGTGGGACGCGCAGCTCAACTTTCAGTACATGCCCAGGGACTGGATCACGTGGTGGACAGAAGCGACGTTCCGCCACTCGAACGTGCCTTACTGGGCCGGTGCGGGCGGCGTGACTCCGCCGCTCGGCAACACCGGCTCCCCGGCCGGCATGGTCTGCAACAATGGCGCGGCGCTCGGTACCGGCGGCTGTGCCAACGAGGGTGGCATCTGGTATCCCGATCTGCGTACGCGCGAAGTCATCTGGGGTGCAGGCATCATGGTCAAATTCTGATTCCGGGGCGCAGTCCACCGTGCAATGAGCTGAGGGTGATTCACCGCCAGCCGGTGCACCGGGTTTTGGAGGAGTAACATTGCGAGCCACCACCTGTGTGCGATCCGGAAAGACCCTGATGGCCGATTTAAGGCCAGATCCCGAAACGTTGCTGGCCCGCGTCCAGGCCGAAGAGGCACGGGCAAAACGGGGGCGCATGCGCATCTTTTTCGGAGCGGCCGCGGGCGTTGGCAAGACCTACGCGATGCTGGAGGCGGCACGCAGCCAGCATTCGGCGGGGATGGATGTCGTCGTCGGTTATGTCGAGCCGCACGGCCGCGCCGATACCGAGCGGCTGCTCGAAGGACTGGAAAGGCTGCCTACCCTCGCGGTGCGCTATCGCGGCATGGTACGGCAGGAGTTGGATCTCGACGCCGCGCTCGAGCGTCATCCGGCCGTGCTGCTGGTGGACGAGCTGGCTCATTCCAACCCGGTGGGCGGCGAGCCCCCGTTGCGACACCCGAAGCGCTGGCAGGACATCGAAGAGCTGCTCGGTGCCGGCATCAATGTCTGGACGACGGTCAACGTCCAACATCTGGAAAGCCTCAATGACCTCGTCGCCCAGATTACCGGCGTGCGGCAGCGCGAGACCCTTCCGGATCGGGTCTTCGATGAGGCGGACGACATTGAGCTGATCGATCTGCCGCCTGATGACCTGCTGGCGCGCCTGCGCGAGGGCAAGGTCTACATCTCGGACCAGGTCGCGGCCGCTGTGGAACGCTTCTTCCGCACGCCTAACCTGATGGCGTTGCGGGAGCTGGCGCTGCGTCGCGTAGCGGACCGCGTAGAGGCCTCGGCCCGTGCGCTCAGGCCCGATCGAGTGCGAGCGCGGCTCGCGGGTGATCGTGTTTTGGTGGCCGTGGGTCCGGATCACCAGGCGGAGCAGCTGGTGCGGGCTGGCAAGCGTCTCGCGGATGCACTCGATGCCACATGGACCGTCGTCTATGTTGAAACGCCGCGGCTGCTTCGGCTTTCCGACGCGGACCGCAATCGCCGGATCGAGGTACTCCGGCTGGCCGAGTCACTTGACGCCGAGACGGTGACCCTGGACGGCCCTTCGCCCTCGGCTGCGCTGCTCGAGTACGCACAGACACGAGGCGCCACCCGTGTGTTGGTGGGGACCCCTAAGCGCAGGGGCTGGCGGGCCTGGTGGCGTCCATCTACCGCAACCGAGCTGGTGAGGCAGGCGCGTCAGTTTGATGTCACGATCGTCGCAGCTGGCGACAGCGCCGACCGCAAGCCACGGGCGGCGGCCGGAGTTTGGGCTGCGGAGCGCTCGCATCAGATCCATTGGAACCGCTACGCCTGGGCGGTCGCATCGACTGTCATCTGCACCGTCATCGCATTTGGCCTGTACCCGAGATTCGAGCTGTCGAATCTGGTCATGATCTACCTGCTGGGCGTTACGGTGGCGGGTTTGCGCTTGGGCCGAGGTCCCTCGGTGCTGACCTCGATAATGAATGTTGTCGCGTTCGACTTCTTTTTCGTTCCCCCGCGATTCAATCTCGCGATCTCCGACGTTCAATACCTCATCACCTTCGCCGTTATGCTCATCGTGGCACTCGTCACGGCCAGCCTGATGGCGAGTGTGCGCCAGCAGACGCGCGTGGCCGGAGCGCGCGAGCGCCGCACAGCCTTGCTCTACGCCATGAGTCGTGAGCTCGCAACAACGCGCGGCATTTCGAACATGGCAACTGTTGCCGTCCGTCATATCGCCGAGGTGTTTCAGTGCCAGGCGGTGATTTTGCTTCCGGGTGAAGGCGACCGGCTGCGCTATCCCCAGGCTCCTCCCCTGGACAGCTCATTCCGGTCTGCGGATCTGGCGATTGCCCAGTGGGTCGCCGACCACGGCCGGCAGGCCGGCCTCGGCACCGATACGCTGCCCGCTGCTCCCGGCCTGTACATGCCCTTGGGCGAGCAGGCGCAAAAACTCGGCGTGCTGGCGGTGCTGCCTTCGAATCCACGCCGCGTGCTGCTGCCCGAGCAACGGCACCTGCTCGAAACCTTCACCGGTCAGACGGGCCTCGGTCTGGAAAGAGCGCGCCTGGCCGAAGCCGCCGAGGCAGCTAGCCTCGCAGTGCAACGCGAAAGCCTGCGTAACACGCTGCTCGCATCGATCTCGCATGATCTGCGCACCCCACTCGCTGCGATCGCGGGTGCCGGAAGTACGCTGGCCACGCGCAGCGCAACGCTCGATGAGACGACACGCATCTCTTTGGCGAAGACCATTGAGACCAAGGCACGTGAGATCTCCGATCTGATCTCAAACGTACTGGATCTCACCCGTCTGGAATCGGGCCAGGTCTCCCTGCGGCGCGACTGGCAGATGCTGGATGACTTGGTGGGAACCGCCCAGCAGCGTGTCGAGGAGCGCCTTGCCGGCCGCAAGCTCGACTTGCGACTTCCGGCCGATGTGCCGCCGCTCCATGTGGATGGCATCCTGATCGTGCAGCTGTTCGCGAATCTGTTTGACAACATGGCCAAATACACGCCCGTCGGTACCCGAATCACGGTTTCTGCAGGCGTCGATGGGGCCTTCGTACGGGTGATCGTGGAGGACGACGGGCCGGGCCTGCCGCCTGGCGATCCGGCTCGCCTGTTCGACAAGTTCCAGCGCGGCACGCAGGAGGGGAACGTTGTTGGGGTTGGTCTGGGGTTGGCGATCTGCCGTGCGGTCGTACGCGCCCATGGCGGCCAGATCGAGGCGAGCCGTCGTGCGGGAGGTGGCGCGCGGTTCGAGTTCACTCTGCCTGTCACCCGAGGAGCCTCGTGACCCAGACATCTCACCAGATTCTGGTCATCGAGGATGAGCCGGCAATTCGCGAAGTGCTGCGGACACTGCTCACCCAGGAGGGCTATGGGGTGATCGAGGCGCCGACCGCTGCGCGGGCGGGCATCGAGGCTCGCAGCCACAAGCCGGACCTGTTGCTGCTCGACCTCGGCCTGCCGGACAACGACGGGCTCACGGTCGTGCGGCAAGTTAGAGGCTGGTCGCCCGTGCCGATCATCGTGCTGTCCGCCAGAGCGCTCGAGGACCAGAAGATTGCCGCACTCGATGCCGGCGCCGATGACTACGTCACCAAGCCCTTTTCCGCGGCGGAACTACTGGCGCGAGTGCGCGCCGGGTTGCGTCGCAACGCCCGCGGCGCCGAACACAACACGACCCTGAATCTGGGCGCTGTGCAGATCGATCTCAGTGGCAGAGGTGCACGCGGTTCACAGGGAGACATCCATCTGACGGCGCTGGAGTATCGCCTGCTGGAATGTCTGGCCCGCCACACCGGCATGGTCGTTCGCCAATCGCAGCTGATTCGAGAGGTGTGGGGACCTGACCGGGTGAGTGACGTGCGGGGATTGCGGGTCTGCATCAAGAACGTGCGCGACAAACTGGAGCCCGATCCGCAACGCCCGCGTTACATCGTCACCGAAACCGGGATCGGCTACAGACTGTGCGTCGATGACACCACCTCCGGCTAAGTCATGCCGAGGGACAGCCATCCTCAATTCAGATCCAACGACACAATAAGCTTGGCAAGCGCATGATCGCTCGCGCGCGTGAGGCCCGCACCGATACCAGCTTCCGCAGAGAGACGTTTGCCTGTGAGATCGATACCCCGAACCGCCGATGCGACTGCCGGCGTACGGGGGTCGAGCCGGCTCACAGGTCCGAGATCGGCGTACTCCTCCGCGGCCAATGTGCATGGCCTGCCAGCGCCTGAGGCGTCGTGGCGTAGGCCGCTTGAGTGCGGGCATTCCCCACTCCACCGTCGGCCCGATATTCACATGCATGGGCAGCGTCACCGCAGTGCGGGGTTGGCAGTCGCGAACAGCGCCATCAGCGGCGAGTTTGGCGCGGACGGCCCCAAGAAAATGCGCGTCGCTGTCGACGCTCACCAGTATTCGCACTGTCTTGCTAGCCAGCACGGTGGATCCACCACTGCCGTACTCGAGATAGTTCCGTGTCCGCGTCAGTCGCTCGCGGAAGAGGCGCTGCTTGTCTCGTCGAAGTACGGTTCGGACGATATGACATGCCGCCGGGTGCGACACAGCAGCACTGGCCTGAATGTTCGGCACGCGGCGCGCAACGCGCTGGGCGCAACATGATGACTTCCCGGCCGCGGTAAGGTACCCACCGTCATTGCGCGGATCTCTTCTTCTTTGGTCAGCGCAATTTAGCAGCAAGGCCGTGCCAGGCGCACGCTGAGTGCCGGATGCGCCGCTGCGGGCAGCTGCGGCCCTGCCGTCAGCCTGCATTTTTCGCCACAATTCATCACGGCTTGGGCCGTTTGCCGCCTCTCTGGGGCGTACATTGGATGTTGAGATGGCTGGCATCGTCCTCAGAGAGCGTCCTCATGTCCGCCAAGTCCACCCTATCCGCATGGCACCGCCGCGACACGGTCTTCAACTGGTTGAGTTTGCTGGTCCTGCTCTCGCTCGGCTGCGCGGTTTCCAGAGCTTATCCGGCCACACCCTACGGAGAGCCGTCACGCACGCTCCTGATGAAGCCCTCGATTGATGCGTCGCCCGTCCGGGCCCACGCGGTTCATCGGTTTGGAGATTGATGCACCGTAATCCCCCCGCCGAAGAGCGTTTGCCGCGTCGGCAAGGTTTTCTGGATCCACCTCAAGGCGCCGGTTCCCGCAGCTGACATGGGTGAGCTGCTATCCGTTCGATGCGATCAATGCTCGCGGCCCGTGGCGTTACATGGTGTCGGCCGATCTGAGGACTCGCCCTAGCCCCGCATCCGGCCGCCGTCCGGATCGTAGGGCGGTCGCGTGAGCACGCGGGCACTGCACGGCGCGCCGTTGATCTCGATCTCGAGTAGGGTCCCCTCGCGGGCGTACTCTGCGCGCATGTAGCCCATCGCCATTGAGTGTCCGATGCGGTGTGCATAGCCGCCTGAGGTAACGTGCCCGACGCAGACGCCGTTGGAAAGGATTGCTTCGTCGCCCACGACGTCGCGATCGTCCACGTCCACCAGCAGACCGACGAGATGACGAGGCGGTCCAGCGGCCCGCGCCCTCAGCGCCGCTGCGCGCCCGATGAAATCGCGCTCCCAATCGATGAAAGCGTCGAGTCCGCTCTCAGCCGGTGTGTAGTCGGGCCGATAGTCCAGGGTCCAGACACCCCAGAGCTTCTCCAGGCGCAGGCTCATCAGCGCCCGGGCCCCGAACGGCATCAGTCCCAGGTCCGCCCCGCAGGCCTCGATCTGCTCCCAGAGCGCCAGATGGAACTGCGGCTCGCAGTAGATCTCGTAACCGAGCTCGCCGGTGAAGGACAGACGCAACAGGTAAGCCGGCACCCCGCCGACAAAGGTCACACACGCATCCCGGAATTTCAGGGCCTGTGCGGACACGTCCTCCCGGCAGAGTCGCGTGAGCAGCTGCCGGGAGCGCGGTCCGCAGATCGCAAAGCCATGCAGTCGGTCGGAGATGTTTGCGTACTGCACGCGCTCATCACCGATGTGCGCTTCGAACCAGCGCCGATGCATCTCCTGCGTCGCACCGGATCCAAGCAACAGGAAGTGCTCATCGCTCAGGCACGTCACGGTGAGATCACCGCAGAGACGCCCATCGGCGAACAGCATGGGACTCAATGCGACGCGGCCGGGCCGGGGCAGGCGTCCGGCCAGCACCCGACTAAGGAAAGCGCGCGCGTCCGGCCCCTTAACTTCGTGTTTGCCGTAGTTGGCAATCTCGATGGTGCCTACCGCGCTACGCACGGCTTGCACCTCGCGCGCCACATAGGGATGGCTGCGGTTACGCGCGAACGTTGGCTCCTCGTGCGCATCTTCGTGGTCACCAGCGAACCACAGCGCATGCTCCAGTCCGAAGGAGACGCCCATAACTGCACCGCGGCCGATCAGCCGGTCGTATACGGACGTGGTCTTTTGCCGGCGCCCCTTCGGCAGCGTCTCGTTCGGAAAGGTCATCACGAAGCGCCGCTCGTAGTTCTCCGCGGCTTTAATCGTGCCCCACTCGGGGCTTGCGAAGCGGCCGAAACGGGCGATGTCCATCGCCCACACGTCGATCGAGGGTGCGCCCTCCATCATCCACTGCGCGAGGCACAGTCCAACGCCGCCGGCCTGACAGAACCCGGCCATGACGCCAACTGCTACCCAATAGCTACGCAGCCCCGGTACGGGCCCGATCATAGGATTGCCATCGGGACCGAAGGTGAAAGGACCGTTGATCACAGTCTTCACCCCGGCTTCGCCCAGAGCAGGAATGCGTTCAAAGGCGAGTTGCAAGCGATCCGCGATGCGCTCCAGATCCGGGGCCAGCAGTTCATGCCCGAAGTCGCACGGCGTGCCCGCCACTTTCCAGGGCGTCGCACGCGGCTCATAGGTGCCGAGCAGCATCCCTGTGCGCTCCTGCCTGAAGTAGATGTTGGCCTCGTAGTCGATCCCCGCGGGCAGACGCTCGCCGCGGTCCATGCGCTCGGCGATCACCGGAATCTCTTCCGTGATGAGGTAGTGATGCTCCATCGGCTGCACTGGCAGGTGCAGTCCGGCCATCCGCGCGACCTCCCGCGCCCAAAGCCCGGCTGCGTTGACGAGGATTTCGGCGTTCACAGTCCCGCGCGAGGTCTCCACGTCCCAGGTGCCGTCGGCTCGCTGTACCGTCGCCGTGACGGGTGTCTGCGTAAAATAACGCGCGCCATGGACCCGAGCGGACTTCGCGTAGGCATGCACTACCCCGGAGGGGTCGATGTCGCCATCCAGCGGATCCCAGAGAGCGGCGATGTAGTGCCTCGGGTCAACCAGAGGATGGCGGCGGGCTACCTCGGCCGGGCTGATAAACTCCTGGTCGAGACCCATGTAGCGTGCCTTCGAGCGCTCGCGCTTCAAGTACTCGTACCAGATGTTGTTGGAGGCCAGGTAAAACCCGCCCGTCGCGTGCAAGCCGATGTCCACGCCGGACGTGGCAGCGATCTCCCGATACAGGCCGATGGTGTAGCCCTGCATGCGACTGATGTTGGGGTCGGAGCTGATGGTGTGAATCTGCCCCGCCGCGTGCCAGCTCGATCCGCTGGTCAGCTCCTGGCGCTCGAGCAGGATGCAGTCACGCCACCCCGCTCTCGCCAGGTGAAAGAGAATGGAGCACCCGACGACGCCACCGCCGATCACCACGACTCGTGCATGAGAGGGCAGCAACGGCTGGGCAGCTGAGCTCGCAGGCTCGCTCATGCAGCTTCCTTAGTACCAGGCGTCGGGCAGCTCCGTCTTGCGCCGCGCGACGTAATCTTCCAGAGACTCCCGCACCGCCGCATCTATCGGCGGCGGCTCGTACTCGCGGAGCAGCCGCTGCCAGCGGTCGCAGGCTCGCTGTGCCGCATCTTTCGCTCCCAGCTCTTGCCATTGCTCCACGCTGTTGGAGTCCGACAGCGCAGCCTCGTAGAAGGCCGTCGTGTAGTGCGCAAGCGTATGCGAGGATGCCAGGAAGTGTCCGCCCGGCTCCACATCAGCATAGGCATGGCGGGCTACCGCGTCGTCATCGGTGGCAAAGCTCTGCAACATAACTTCATAAGCACCCAGCCGGTCTGCATCCAACACCAACTTCTCGTAGCCGGTAACAAGCCCACCCTCGAGCCAGCCGGCCGCGTGCAGCACGAAATGCGCCCCGCCGAGCACCGTCGAGAGCATCGAGTCCGCACTTTCATAGGCCGCCTGCGCATCCGGAAGCTTCGATGCGGTCAGCGCTCCGCCGCAGCGCAACGGCAACTGCAGTCGGCGTGCAAGCTGACCGATGGCAAGATTCGACATGAGCGGCTCGGGCATGCCAAAGGTCGGTGCCCCTGAGCGTAGGTTCATGGAGGACAGAAAGTTACCGAGGATGAACGGTGCGCCCGGACGCACCAGTTGCGTGTAGGCGCCAACGGCCATCGCCTCAGCGAGCGCTTGCGCAATCGCTCCCGCCGTCGTCACCGGACCCATCGCGCCGGAGAGGATGAAGGGCACGACGATGAGGCCTTGCCCAGCTCCGCAATACACTTCCGCGGCGTCCGTCACGACCTTATCCACCAGCAGCGGCGAGTTGGTGTTGACGTTCGCCATGATCACGCAGCCGGACTCGAAGGCATCTGCGCCGTGCAGCAGCCGCGCCATCGCGATGCTGTCCTCGGCGCGGCTGCGCGCGGTGATCGCCCCCAGATGCGGCTTATCCGTCAACGTCATGTGCGCCAGCAACATGTCGAGGTGCCGCTTCGAGACCGGCACGTCACAGGGCTCGCAGGTAACGAAGCCGGAGTGGTGCAGCGGGTCCAGTCCCTGCGTGAGCTTCACCAGTCGCTGGAAGTCCTCGAGCGTGCCATAGCGACGCCCCCCGTTGAGATCGCGCACGAAGGGTGGACCGTAGACGGGCGCAAATACCTGAGCGGTGCCGCCAATCCGTACCGATCGCGCCGGGTTGCGCGCGCGCTGTGTAAATTCCGCCGGCGCGCTCGCGAGCAGCTCACGCAGCAGGCCTTCGGGCATGCACACGCGCGTTTCGCGTACCTCCGCGCCCCGGCTCTTCCAACGCGCGAGCGCCTCTGGGGCTTCACGAAACTCGAGTCCTATCTCCTGCAGCAGCCTGAACGCCTGTTGCTCGATGCGCGTCAGCGCCTCCTCATCGAGGAAAGCATAGTAAGGGATCCTGCGGGTCACGTAAGGCGGTGCCACCCGAGTGGGGGCTTCGGCCCGGCGCCGGCGACGATCGCGCGGCTCACGCGGCATGTGGGGCGCCTCCGATTCGCTCAACCACGGTGTGTCACGGTGCGGGCCCGGATCCCGGGCAAGCTCGTGCAGGAACGCGCGGTGCTCATCCCGTTCTCCAGCTAGCGGGGTGTCCGATTGACGCTCTTCGGCGAGCAGCCGAAGTGGCGCACGAACGCAGCTGTGAAGCTGCCGTGGTGCGCGTACCCCACGCGGCGCGCGACTTGTTGAACCTGCAGGTCAGTCGTGCGCAGCAGCTCATGCGCCACCTCGAGACGCCGACGGCGGACGAACTCCGTTGTGGTCTCGCCAAAGAGCTGCCGGAACCCGCTGCAGAGCTTCGAGTAGTTCATACCGGCCTGCCTTGCCAGCGCCGGCAGGCGCGGCGGCGACGTGAAATCGCTTCCGAGCACATCCCGCACGACATGCAGCTGCCTGCGATCGCGCAGCGTCAGCCGGCAATGGGCTGCATCTGTTGCGCATTCGGGCATGTGGCTCAAGGTGGCGTAGAGCAGCTCGTTTGCCTTGGCGCTCGCATACAGCCAATGCAGGGGATCCTCGCGATTCGCCCCGACGATATCGCGCAGCAACGGGATGGTCGCGGCGAGGTGGGGGCCGAGGCGGAAGCGAGGTGCGACACGTGCATCGGGCGTATCCTCCAGCGTGAGCTCGAGGTGTGAAGTGGCACGCTCGGCCACCTGACGCAGCCAGCCGCGATCGCAATACAGACTAACCCAGCTCTCGCGCGCCCGCAGCTCAGCGCCGAGTCGTTCATTCGCATCGTCGCAACCCTGCGGTTGAAACCACAGCAGCCACGCAGGTCCGCTGAAGCGACACTCGCCCCACGATCCGGCGATCTCGATTGCCCCCGAGACGCGGTAATGGAACTCGACGATGTCCTGTCCCTGCAGCGGACTCTCGAAGCGCTCAATGGAGGCCACGTCGACGACGGCCATGACCATCCAGGGCGAAAGGTAGTAGGTGTCGCAGCGATTACGCGGGGCCTGGGAGGCGAAGCACAACGGGTGTCGGTACGCGAGGTAGCGCGATGCAAACGGGGAGCGCACGGCGTCGGCATGGGCAATGCACTGTAGCTCAGGCGGCACCAGTACCGCTCGCTCAGCCACCTCAAAGCGGCCGCCGCCAGTGTCTGACATCGTGGTCGCCGCCATCCCCTTCCCTAAGTCGCTCGGGTTCGGATGACCATGCCGTGCCGCGCCCGCCCTGTCAACGCTCAGCTCCGCTGCCACCAGTGGGTAGAGCTGCAGCGTGCACCGCCTTTCTTAGTTGCACGTCAGAGTCTCTTAGGAACATGAATTTCTTGCAGTGGGCGCCGTTGAGCTCAACCGGACCGATCGATCGCCAAAGTGATACGCTGATTTGCAAGTGCGCACCATGAGCCCCGATCAAGACCTCCCCTCCCCGGAGCGCCTCGCAAGCGTGCGCGGTCCTATAGCTACGGCCCGAGGTCTGCCGAACGTGACCTATACGAGCTCCGACTTCTTTCGCCTCGAGCGCGATGAGCTGCTCGGCCGAACCTGGGCGGGTCTGAGCTTTATCGATGCCATTCCGCAGCGACCGTACGCACTACCCATCGATTTCATGGGCCTCCCGCTCCTGGTGTTGCGCGACCGGCACGGCACGCTGCGCGTATTTCACAACGTGTGCAGTCATCGCGGCATGAAACTGGTCGCCGAGCCTGGCTCGCTGCCGGGGCTCATCAGCTGCCGCTATCACTGTTGGGCATACGCGGCGAACGGCGATCTGAAAGCCACACCGCACTTTGGCGGCGTGAATCAACCTCAAGCGGAAGGATTCGATCTTCGGGCGCATGGGCTCAAGCCCGTTCGCAGCGCAATCTTCATGGGCGTGTTATTCATCAACCTGAGTGGCGATGCACCGGAGTTCCCGCAGCACAGCGCGCCGCTGAGGGATCGCACCGCACAGCTCATGGGTGCGGATGGCTGGTCGCACCTTCACCCCGGAGCGACGGACTCCAGCCTTACCTTGCGGGCCAAGTGCAACTGGAAGCTCGCGGTCGAGAACTACTGCGAGGCATACCATCTGCCGTGGGTGCACCCGGAGCTGAACAGCTACTCGCGCCTCGAGGATCACTACTGCTTGCTCGGGGATGGTTTCGCAGGCCAGGGGTCCCTCGCGTACCGCGGCAGCGAAGTCGCCGGGGCGCGGCTGCCGCAGTTCCCAGCGTGGCACCGCGACCGCATGCACGTCGCCGAATATCCAACCCTGTATCCCAACGTCCTGCTAGGCTTTCAGGCCGATCACGCCTTCGCGATTCTGCTGATTCCGGAGGCGCCCGACCGCACGCGTGAGGAACTGCGGATCTTCTACGTCGGCGCGGGAGCGACCGGCGAAGATACCCGTTCATCGCGCGCTGCGATCCTGTCCGCCTGGCGCATCGTGTTCGAACAGGATCTCACAGCGGTGGAGCAGCTCCAGGCCGGGCGCGCGTCGCCCGGTTTCGATGGCGGAGTGTTCTCACCGGTGATGGACGCCGTCACTCACCACTTCCACGCCTGGGTGGCGGCGCGACTCCTGGAGCGGGCGCCGCACGCGGGCTTACTCACTGCACTCCGCCCATCAGACGCTTGAGACGCGGCGTGAGCGCCAGCATCACGGCTGCTGCGATCAGCGCTACCAAGGTGAGCTTCATAAACAGCGCCGCCAGCGACTCAAGATTGCGCGCGTCATATTCACCGGAGAGCTGGCCAGCGAGGTTGTTGCCGAGTGCGAGCGCCAGGAACCACAGCCCCATCACCTGCCCCGCGTAGCGGGCTGGAGCCAGCTTGGTCATGGACGACAAGCCGACGGGCGACAGACAGAGATCGCCGCACTCCTGCAGCAAATAGGTAAGCAACAGCCAAGTGGGCAGGACCTTTACTCCGGCCACCACCTCTCTGGAGGCGAGATAGATGACGAAGTTGCCGGCAGCCAGCAGCAACAGTCCTGCCGCGAACTTGGTGGACGGAGCGAGATCGAGGCCACGCCGCCCGAGGGCCAGCCACAGCGCCGCGAACGCCGGCGCGAACAAGATGGTGTACAGCGCTGTTGTTCCCTGTAACACTCCCGCAGGCATCTCCCAGCCAAAGACCTGACGCGCGGTGTAGCGCTCGGCGAAGAGATTCAATGACGCGCCGCCCTGCTCAAAACCTGCGTAGAAGATGGCGTAGGCCGCAAACAGCGCCGCCATGACCCACACGCGGCGGCGCTCCAGAGCGCCTAGACCTGCGAACAAGATGAGGTAGCCGAAGTAGCCCAGGGCAAAGAGGCCGATCAGCCATGAGGCCAACAGGGCAACCGTAACCGGATCGATCCGAACGAATCCGCTGAGCAACAGTGCCGCCAATACCCCAAGAGCTGCAATGAGCGTCGCGGGGGCGACCCAGACCCGCCACGACCGGGAGAGATCGTGAGCCCGTCCGGCCCCGAGCCAGTGTCGCGTGGCGAGGAACTGCACAAGTCCCATGAGCATACCGACCACCGGCAACCCGAAGCCCCACCGCCAGCCCAGCCTCGCCACGCACAAGGGCACGAGCAGCGACCCCAGCAGCGCACCGACGCTGATACCCACGTAGAAGATAGAGAATCCAGCGTCACGGCGGGCACCGCCTTCCGGGTAGAGCCCTGCCACCATAACACTGATGTTGGGCTTGAGGAGCCCGACGCCGAGCACGATGACGGCGAGTCCCAGAAAGAACGACTGCACGTGCCCAAGTACCAGCAGCGCATTGCCGGCCATGATGAGGACGCCGCCGACGATCACGGCACGCTGCGTCCCGAGCAGCCGATCGGCCATCCAGCCGCCAAACAGCGCGAACACGTAAGTCGCGGAGATGTAGAGACCGTAGAGCGCACTCGCAACGCGGTCGTCAAGGCCAAGACCACCTTCGCTGCTCGCCGCCACGGCGTAGAGGATGAGCACCGCGCGCATGCCGTAGTACGAGAAGCGCTCCCACATCTCCGTGAGGAACAGCGTTGCAAGGCCACGCGGCTGACCGAGCAAGAACCCGTGTACGGGTTGCGGCCGGCTCACAGCTGATCGCGCGCGATCATGAAGTTCCAGTTGCGTTGCGCGACGAGTTCGCCGTTGAGTCGTGCACGCAGATTGCCCTGCAGAAAAAAGTGCGTTCGGTCGCTGTGCATCTGCGCCCACGTGTCGACGCGCGTCCGCCAGCCTTCCCGCCCCATCTCGTAGGACTGAGTGAGCACATAGCTCGCCGACAGCGGATCGTCATCGCGAATCGACAGCTCGCGCTTGAGACTATGTGCGAGCTCCACGTCCACGGCATCGAGCCGCAGGACACCTTCACCGAAGACGCCACCGATGCCCTCGGTAACATAGGCCATCTCACCTGTCACATGGTCCTGAGTTGAGAATCGCCGCACCACCCCGGGTGCGACAACCGTCACGGGCGTTTGCGGACCGTGCACTGCGGCAGCGAAATGAACGGGCTCATCCGCCGCGCCCGACCGTACCGGCAGCTCGAGCACACTGTCCGCAGTCATCACTGTCAGCGTTGCCGGGTATGGCGCAGGCCACGCAATCGGCCAGTAGGCCGTCCCGATAGCCAGCCGGAGCCGGTGGCCGGGCAGGAAACGGTGTCCACAAGCGTTCAACGTGATCGAAACATCGTAGAACTGGCCCGGCTCCAGAGGTGTGGGCTGCTCATGGCCATCCCGATGCGTGAGATTCAACAGTTGGTAGCTCACGCGCGTGACCTGCTGATCGGGCGCCACGTCCGACAGGCGCACGGCGAGCTGTGCTACCGGCGCGTCGGCGGCCACGCGTAGCCGCAGGACCGGAGCCCCAAGGACTTCCCTCTCTTCATGCAAAGCCACGGTGTCGAAGATCAGAGCACCGCCATCGTCCAGACGTTGGTCGGTCGGCTGCTCTCCTGGGCAACCCGTGCCCATCCATTCGCCGCTCGCCTTGCCGTGACTCTGCGGCGAGCGCACGCTAAGTGGCGCGACAGCCGCGCCACTGACCGCCTCATCGAGGCTACCATCGGCGTGCAGCTGCAGTGATCGCCTGTGGATCTCGGGCGAAGGAAACAAACGCTCCCCCACCCACCGACCGGGCGTGAACGTGCGCGTTCCGCTGGGTGGCACTGGATCCTGCAGGTAAGCACGCAGCATGGGCTCCCGCATGATGTCCGTGTCCCGGCCCTTGAGCCATTGGTCCCACCAGCGCACGGCCTCCTGCAGATAGGAGATCGCCGGACCGGGCGTGCCATCGTGCGGATAGACGTGTCCCCAGGGACCAATGATCCCGAACCGCGGCACTTTCAGTCCCTCCAGCAGGCGCAGCACGGCATTCGTGTAACTGTCCGTCCAGCCGCCAATCGCCAACACAGGGCATTCGATCGCCGCATAGTTCTCGCACACCGAACCGTGCTTCCAGTAGGTGTCATAGCGCTGGTGCTCGAGCCACTGCGCCGGAAAGAACGGCAGCGCCTCGATGCGCTCAAGCCAGGCCGCACGCCATGCCTCTCCGACAATGAGTGGATCCAGCGGCCGGCTCTGGTACGCAAGCAAGATACTGCCCCACCAGAGATTGTCGTTCAGCAGACAGCCGCCCATGTAGTGGACATCGTCGGTGTAGCGGTTGTCGGTGGAAAAGGTGGTAATGATGGCCTTGAGAGCCGGCGGACGCCGAGCTGCAATCTGCAGCGCGTTGAATCCGCCCCAGGACTTGCCCTGCATACCTACGGCACCGTTGCACCACGGTTGCCGCGCGATCCACGCGATTACCTCGAGCGCATCGTCCTGCTCCTGCTGCAGATACTCGTCCGCGAGCAATCCATCCGACTCGCCCGAGCCGCGCATGTCAACCCGAATAGCGGCATAGCCGTGCGCGGCGAAGTAACCATGCATCGGGTCATCGCGCACCCGCGTGCCGTCGCGCTTGCGGTAGGGGATGTACTCTAGAACGGCAGGGACCTTCTCGTGCGCCGCAGCTTCCGGCAGCCAGATGCGCGCGCCCAGGCGGCATCCGTCGCTCAAGGTAATCCAGACGTGTTCCTTGATGTTGACCGGCATGTCAGCTTCCTGTTGGCACTACACATCCGCGCAGCACGCGCCTCGTGTGCCGGGCTGCCAACTCTAGCGATTGCGACGGTATTCGAGATCGCCGTACTGCGTCCACTTTCCGCTGCTCGCGGGTGAGACGTACTGCAGGATCCGCAGCGTTCCGTCGGGCCGTGGCTCGTAGACCAGCTTGACGTCGCGCTGGCGCGAGGGAATGACTGTGACGAACTCCATCCTTCCATCCCCGATCGGCTTTCCGCGCAGCAGGATCGCACCCCACTGGTTGTCAGCCCACATCTGCAACCAACTATCACCATCGAACCGATTGATCGCCACGCCCGCGAGGCGCACCTGGACACCGGGACGCCGATACATATCCGTCAGGAAGGTCAGCCTCTCCCGGATGACGCAGCCCTCGTATTGTTTCTCCACCCGATCAAAGGCCACCACTTGCCGCGTCTGCGCATCGAGCACCTGCCAGTCGCCCACCCAGAAGTCCATCTGCCGGTACTGAGCCGAGTCGCAGGTGGCAGGCGCAGCGGTTTGTTCCAGACTGGCGGCCGAGGCGCTCAGGAGGGGTATGGCGGCGATCCAGAGCGCACAGTGCCGCATGACGCTCAAGCGCACGAGGCTCACCTTCCGGAATGGGACCTGGATTTGCTCAGAAATTGTAGCCCACACGCACCCCGATCTCGCGAGGCAGACTCACGATGTAGTCGTTGGTCAGCTTCCCCAGTTCGTTGAACTGTGTCGGCGGCACGAGGATGTTCTGCCGGTCGAGCAGGTTTGTGACGTACAGCATCCCGCGCCAGTGCTCGTGATTCAAGGTCGCCGAGAGATTCATCATCTGGAAGGTGGAGGAGTACTGCACGGTCGTCACGCCGAGCGAGGGTGTGAGCTGCATCGGCACGGCACTGCGATACACCCCGTTGATCGCGAACGCGAGGTCGTAGCCCGCGCTCAGCGGGAGATCGTAGTTGAGCCCGAGGCTCGCACTGCTCTTCGGACTTCCCGGCATCTGCTGGCCGCTGCTGCCGTGGATCAGGCCGGGAACGATGGTGCCGGTCTGGCTGCCATCGTTCGCCGGCAGCGAGAAGCTGCTCGTCAGGTGCGCATCCGCGTAGGCATAGCTGACCGAGTAGGTAAGGCGCGGTAGGAACAGAGGTCCCGAGGACTCGATCTCGAAGCCGCGCGACTCGGCCGAGTTGCCGTTGTACACCGCGAGGTTACCCGAGGGCAGGCTCGAGGAGATCTGGGGCTTGTCCCACTTGATGTCGAACACTGCAAGGGTGTACGAGGTACCGTTGTCGAAGCGCCCCTTGAGCCCGGCCTCGTAGTTGTTGGTCTTGTCGGGTGTGTAGCTCGCCAGCAGTGGGCTTTCCCGGAACGGGCCAGCCAGTGGCACCGAGTTGGCGCCGCCCCGGCGGAACCCCTGTGACCACGCGGCATACAGGAACTGGCGCGGCGCGTATTCAAACGAGGGATTCACCTTGCCTACGGTCTTCGACGCCGTGGATTTGTGCGGCGTCGCCGGCAGGTGGGTCGGAAAGTTGTAATCGTCGTAAGACTGCGCATCCGTGAAGTTCTGGCCGAAGTGCCGCGCGCCGAAGGTGATCTGACCATGCTTCAGGAAATGCCAGGTCAGCTCGCCGAACTCCGACACGTCCCGGAAGTGCTGGTTATCTATCTGGCTGAAGGTAATATCACCGGGCGCTGTGCCTACATTCCAGTAGCAGTTCGGCAGACAGCCTTGTGCGACCTGATACTCCGGTGTTCCAGGCACAGCGATCGTCCAGGCGCCCTCGCGGGTCTGGTCCTCATAGAATACCCCGACCACATAATCGATGAGATTGTCAGGACTGGCCTTGGAGACCAGCCGCACTTCCTGCGTAAAGGTGTGCGAACGGTCCGTGAAAGTCTGGTCGTAAATGAAACGCGGGTTGCTCGGGACACCCGCGTAGTACGGCATGTAGCCGCCGTCGGCAAGACCAGCCAGGCTGTAGGTGTTGTCTTGCAGCGCCGAGCCAGTGGTCGTGTAGTACGAGCTCGTGGATGCAACGGTGGCGAAGCCGGCGTCGTAACTCAGGTCGAGGCTCGTGAGGTTGGTATAACGTGACCAGGGTTGATCGATTTGTGAGAATTCGCGCTCACGCCCGCCGGCTGGCAACGTGCTCGCCGGGTCGAGCGGTGATATGCCGCCTGGAAAGTCAGGATTCACCTGCGGACCGCCATCTCCATGCGAGCTCGAATTCAGGACGGCCGCCTCGGCGCTGAAGGCTTCCGTCGGCTTCCACAGCAAACTGGCGCGTCCGGTAAAAGTTTTCTGGAAGTTCCAATCCTTCTGATCGCGGTAGATAGCCGGGCTCGCGACCGGGTCTGCGGGATTGGCAAGCAGCGGGATTCCCGAGAGCCCGTTGCTCGTCCGAGCGAACAGACCATAGGCATCAACGAAGCCGGGCTCGTAGTTGTACTTGGCCGCGGCGCGAAACGCGACGGTGTCGCCGAGCGGCACATTGATAAGGCCCCGCATCGTATACGACGTGCCGTCCGAGTGATCGAGCCGGCCGAGGCTGCCCTCCACCAGCCCGGACCAGCGATTCAGCTCAGGTGAATTGGGAATGAGCCGCAGCGCGCCGGCAAGTGTGCCCGCGCCGTACAGCGTGCCTTGCGGCCCCCGCAGGACCTCAATGCGCTGCAGATCATCGAGCTGGAAATAACCTTCGATGGGCGAGTTGCCGATGTAGGTCCCGACCGGCGCCTGCTCGAACGTACGGAAGCCTCGCGTCGGTTCACCGGTCGCATTGACGCCGCGGATGATCGGCACCGTCGCAGCTGCGAAGCGCGCGCCATACTCGTACGTGCTGAGGCCGGGCACTTGCGTGGCAAGCGATGCGATATCTGTTACGCCCGACTCGGCGAGCTGCGCGGCCGTGACCACCGAGAGACTGTAGGGAACCGCCTCGAGGGCCTCGGTACGGCGCGTTGCCGTAACGGTGACTTCGGCTATGCTCTCGGGAGCCGCTTCGGCCGCTGTCGCCGCCTGTTGTGCGTGGGCACTAGGCCAGATGCCGTAGAGAGCGACCCACACGGCCGTGCTAACAGGGCTGATCGTCCTCGCGATGGGTGGGGCAATGGTTGCTGGACCTCGATGCTTGTGCGTTCGCACTGATAGACCTCCCCACCATCCCAGCCGCTTCAGGAGCGCATGGTCGACGGCTACATGCGATTGCTTTGACTATGTCGTATCCGGGCGACGCCGTCACGCCCTTTCTTTGGACTGTCGCGGGACTTCTTAGGACCTCAGCAATTTAGTGATTTCGCTGGACAAGCGATCCTGGTGCAACCCGAACGGGCGGCACCCCGCTGGCGCTGATCGGCACCAGTGTCGTGGGCATACCACGGGGCGGGAGCCGTGAAGGCGGCATCGCCTAAAACTCGGCTTCGGAGGTTGCGCGCGCCAGGCTCTGCAAGGACGACTCCGTGGCAGGTTGCAGCCTTACTCCATGCGGCGGCTCGGCACCGAGCAGGTGGCGCACGAAATAATCCCACCGCCGCCGCGTGGCATAGGCTGCGGCAATGCCCGTCGGCTCATGATGTTGATTTGGCAGCATGATCAGATCGAAGTCCTTGTTCGCCTTCATCAGTGCATCCACCAGCAGCAGCGTCTGGTACGGCGGGACGTTGTCATCCATCGTGCCGTGCATGAGCAGCAGGTGCCCGGCGAGCTTCGCAGCGTTCAGCGTATTCACCGAGCCGTCGTAGTTACTGCTGCCGTCCGCACGCCGCATCGGAAGAGCCATGAACTCCTCGCCCCAATCGCCCTCGTAGCTGCGGACGTCGTGCACTCCGCTCATGGCGATGCCAACTTTGAAGAAATCCGGATAACCGAACATCGCCGCTGCAGTGGCCCAGCCGCCGCCAGAGATGCCGTAGATCCCGGTCCGCGACAGATCGATCCAGGAGTAGCGCTGCGCGAGCTCGCGCATGCCGGCTACCTGGTCCGCTAGCGTATTCTCGCCGAGGTTGCCGTAATTGGCATCCTGGAAGGCTTTGGAACGCATCGAGGTACCCATTCCGTCGATCTGCACGACCCCGAAACCGAGCTCTGCAAGTGCCTGTTCGTCCGCCAGGACGCCCGCTCGCACGAAAGTCCGGGGACCCACACTGCCGCTCTGCGGCCCCGGATAGATGCTGTTGATGACCGGGTAGCTGCGCTGCGGATCGAAGTGTGAGGGGCGAAATAGCAGACCGTACAGCTCAGTCTGGCGGTCACGGCCCTTGACCGCGAAGGGCAGCGGCGGCCGCCAGCCGCTGGCCTCCAGGCTCCGGATGTCCGCTTTTTCCAACACCTTTACCAGCCGACCTGCGCTATCCCTTAGCACCGCGACGGGCGCCTTCACAGGTGTCGAGTAGCGGTCGACGAAGTACTGCAGTGACGGATCCATGGAGATCACGTGGGTTGCGTTCTCAGGAGTCAGCAGCTGCGGCTCGCCCCCATCCAGAGGCAGCCGATACAGGTGTGCGAAGTACGGATCTCGCCCAGGCTCGCGACCTGCCCCGAGCACATAGGCTGCGCGCCTTGTCTCATCGACCGCCATGAGCGCAATGACATTCCATGCGCCGTGCGAAATCTGCCGCCGGAGTTGCCCCGACACGGCATCGTAGAGGTAAAGGTGTGCCCAGTTGTCGCGCTGCGAGTACCAGATGAGCTGCTTGCTCGCCCACAGATAACGCCAGTTCTGGGCGTCCTCCGCCCAACCCGTCGCCCCGTGATAGAAGGTTGGCACATCTTCGGTCAGCACGTCGCCGACAGCTCCACTGAGAGTGTCGGCTACCCGAACCGTCACTCGTTTGTGGTCGCGCGACATGGACACGAAGGCCAGCTCGCGGCCGTCGGGGCGCCACTGGATATCGGGCATCCTGCCGTTCTGGCAGATCTCATCCCAGCAATGCGTCGTCCGCCGCTGATCCGGCGGTATCTTCAGTCGCACCACGGACCGCGATGCGACATCGATGATGATCCGATGGAGCAGGGGCACGACGTCATCCCCCGGCATCGCGTACTTCCAGGCCGACAGTTCCGGGTGCCCAGGCATTGTCCTCACGAGATACATCTCACCGACCTGGCGCTGATCTTGCTGATAGGTCGCGATGCGCCGGGAGTCAGGCGACCAGCTCACGATGGCGCGATCGCTGTGATGCCAGCCCGCGTTGTCCGTGGCGTAACTGAAGTCCTTCACGCCGTCGGTGGTGAGCGGCGACTCCGCCCCGCTTGCCATATCTCGCACCCACACATTGTCGTTGCGGATGAATGCCACCTGCCTGCCATCGGGCGAGAGTGCACCTGCCATGTCGACGGCCGCGCTTTGGATGCAACGCGCGCGCTGCAGCTCGCACGACCAGCGCTGCCCGAATGCCTCGAAGTGGATTGAACCGGGGGACAACTCGAACTGAGTGAAAGGTAGTTTCGCCGCGTCCACCGGCACCCGGGCGGCCGCCGACAACGCTGCAGCGACCCGCGCCTCGTCAAAGGCAGGCTTTGGTGTCGGATGCGTCGGATCCAGCCACATGAACTCGCTGCCCGCCGCCACGGTGCGCTGATACCACAGTCCGCCGCCAGCGACCCAGTGCGCCGGTCCTGTCGCGTGCAACACGTGCGGGCCCACGTTGAACGCCAGAAAGCGCTCCGCCCTTGCATAGTCCTGGGCAGTGGGCGCGGCCTGTTGAGCCGTCGACACCGGCGCTGATTCTGTGGACACAGCGCCCGCCCACAAGGACGGCAAGCACAAGGCTGTCAGGGCAAAGCGTGCATGATGCGGAGACGGCATGGACATGTCAGAACCCTTCAGATCGGAGCTCGAGCGCGGATGCAGCTTAGTGGACTGCCAGAGGCTTGAGCAGCAAGCGAGCTTAGGACCGGCTCGCGCATTCTTTGGTCGCGCTATCACCGAGCGCGCCCGGCGGAGCCCCCGCGAGATCCGCTGGCACTTCCAAGGCGCCGGGTACCGTCTGCAGCTCGCAGCGCTCAATGTTGGGAAGCAGGAAAGTCGCGATCTGGTTCGCAGCGAGGAGCACCAGCATGGCTATAGCCGCGCTCTGCCAGGAGGCGCTGTCCGCGATCGCTCCAAACATCCACACGAGCGCGACCGACCCGGCACTGCCAAATGCCCAATAGAGGCTCGAGGCAGTGCCCGTGTGTAGGCTGCCTGCGGTGCGCTCCATGAATGTCAGCGCCACCGGTACGCTGCCGAGCCAGAACGCTCCGATGACAAAGGCGATCGCATTTCCGGCGGTGGGGGTGGGCGCCACGAACAAAGGCCATGTAAGGAGGAGCGCCGCAAGGTAACAAACGATCAGCAGGCGCTTGCAGCCAAACGCGAGCTGCATGGCTGGCAGCACGAAGCTCCCGAGCATACCGCCACAGATGAAAAGCCCGTTCGCCAGCCCCGCCTGAGCAGCAGAGAAGCCGCGCGCGTGCCAGACGACTTCCAGTGCGGCAGCTACCGCGCTGAACACGCCTTGCTGCAGGAAGCTGATCACGAACTGTAGCACCAGCCTTGGAATGCGCAGCAGCACGGTGACTGCCCCCTTTGCACGGTCGGGGGCCGGCACCGCACGACGGCATCTCCGTACGATCAGCGGCGCACAGATAAGCAGCAGCAGCATGGAGGCCGCGGCCGTAATGCGCATGGTCCCCATGAAGCCGAGATGTTCCACCAGTAAGGGTGTGACGATCATGGAGGAGCCAAGACCACTGTACAGTCCGATGACGCATACCCCCGTCACGAGCGACTCGTGACGCGCATCGAACCAGTCGATTACATAGGATGAGTTGGATGCAACGATGAAGGCAAAGGCCGCGCCGATGCCGCCTTGTGCGAGCACGAGCAGCCACAGAGGCCCGTCGACCGCTCGCGTGAGTGCGAAGCCGGCCACGAGAGCTAATCCAAGCCGAAAGCCAACCGTGTAGCCGAACGAGTCGACCACTCGGCCGGCGATGCCAGAGGCCACCACCGTGCCGACGGAGAAGCTGATCACCGGGAGGCTCGCACCCAACTCGCCGACCCCGAAGCGGCTGGCGACATCGGTCATGATGGGCGGAAAGTTGCTCCAGAGAAATTCCGGTAGCGCGTTGGCCAGAAAAACGGCCACCAACACCGGCCAGCGCAGCAGCGCACGAGCTGACGTCACGCACCCCACTGGAAGCCTACCATCACGGCATCCGTCAGTCGGTCAAGGTCGCGGCGGCGGGGGCCCGCATCCTTCAGTGCAATCATCTGCAACACCATCCCGTCCGCTACCATCAGGAAGCGGCGAGCCAGCTGCCGCAACTGCTGCTTCCGCCGCCGGTCCCGCCTCGTGCAACGGTTCAACTGCTCCTCGATTCGTTCGAACCACCGCTCGTACGAATACCGTGCCAGCCGCCGCGCTGACGGGGTGCGGAGTGCCCAGAGGAACAGCTCGTACTGTGCGAGGTGGAACTCCGGCTCACTGCGGCAGAAATCCATGATCAACCCGAGCAGTGCCCGCACTCCTCCCCGCACTCCACGCTCGGCCGTGAACTCGCGGGCGCACTTCTCATCCAGCAGTGTCAGGTAACGCTCGATTACTGCCCGCAACAGCTCCTCCTTCCCCCTGAACGCATAGTGAAAGCTCGCAAGAGACGCCCTGGCGACGGCAGCGACCCGGCGCGTAGTGACGCGCGCCGCTCCATCCCGTACCAGGACTTTCACCGCTGCCTCGACAAATGAGCGTCGGCGCGCCTCGATCGTCACGTACGCCATCCGGCGCCTCATCGTGACCGTGCACGGCCCACAGTTTGACAGATTCAGGAGGGTTCGATGATGATCCTTCGAAAGTGGGTCAACTGACCCACTTCTCTGAGGTCTCCTCATGGCGAGCTCTAACCAGCGGCCGGCCTTGCCGGACTGCGATCCGATGGAAGTCGACGAGAAGCTCGCCGCGGGCTGGAGTCTGCCCGCATCCCTGTATCTGGGCGCAGAAGTGGAGCGGCTGGAGGATGAGCGGGTTTGGCGACCGGCATGGCAGGAGATGGGCACCCTTGCGGACTTCCGACGCTCGGGGGACTTCCTCACCTCCCGCCTGGGGCGTTATCCGGTGCTGGCGCTGCGCCATCCCGATGGGGATCTGCGCGCTTACATGAACGTATGCCGCCATCGCGCAGCGCTCGTTGTCGCTGGCGAAAGCAGCGGCCAGGCGAGCGATGTATCGGGTAACTGCAGTCGCTTTACCTGTCACTACCACGGCTGGACCTACACCCTGGATGGCCGACTCGTCGGTGTTCCGGATAGCGCGGCGGGGCGTCTCCCGCCACAAGAGACTCTGGGGCTGCAGCCCGTTGCTATCGACACCTGGGGCGGGATCGTGTTCGTCTCTATCGCTCCGCAGAGCACTCTGCTGGAAGCACTCGGCGATCTGCCGCGGATCGCCGCTGAGCAGAACTATAGCCTGCCGTTCTGCGATCCGGACGTTCAGCTCGCCGGGACACGGACTTGGGAAGTTCCGTGCAACTGGAAGGTGTTTATGGAGAACAACCTCGAGTGCTATCACTGCGGGACAGTGCATGGGCGCAGTCTGGCCACACTGGTCAAGGTCGATCGCGAGAACTTCTTCGGCCTGAACTTCCGCAACGGCATCCTGCTCAAGGCGCCGTTCAACAGCAGTCTCGCAGAGCGGCTCGACCGGCACACGGCCGCCCGCCTCGAGCAGCAGGAGCGCACCTCGGGACAGGCTGCGCTTCAGCAGTACTGGACCTGGCCCGCAAATCTGTGGACGGCGGGCGCAGGGATCGGCAGCGCCCTATACCGCATTGATCCAACCGGGCCGGACTCGTGCCGCATGACTGCTCGCTTCTACCAGCGCCCCGACGAGATCGCGGACCGCAAGCGCCTCGACGCTTGCATCGCGGACGCCATTGCCGAGGACATCGAGATCTCGCGGGGAGTGCAGGTGGGCCTTGCCTCCGACGCACGTGCCTCTGGCCCACTCCTGGCGCAACGTGAGGACAGCATCCGCTGGTTCTCGGCACAGGTGTGGGGCCACCTACGGCCGGCGTTCGTGCAGGAGTGATGTCTGGGATGACCGCTGCCGTCGACTACCACGAGACCGTCTGGATCCCGATGCAGGACGGGACTCGTCTCGCGGCGCGGATGTGGATACCGCGCACGGCGCGCGAGAATCCGGTACCGGCAATCCTGGAATATACGCCCTATCGGCGCCGGGACGGCGCTCGCGATGGCGATGACCGAACGCATCCGTATCTGGCGGCAGCGGAGTATGCGTGCGTAAAGCTCGATATTCGCGGCTCGGGTGATTCCGAGGGTGTGCTCCTCGATGAATACACGAACCAGGAACAGGAAGATGCGGTGCAGGCCATCGCTTGGATCGCTGCGCAGCCCTGGTGCAGCGGCTCGGTCGGGATGATGGGCATCAGCTGGGGCGGGTTCAATTCGCTGCAGGTCGCGGCCCGCAGGCCACCTGCGCTCAAGGCGATCATCACTCTGTGCTCCACAGATGATCGCTATGCCGATGACATGCATTACATGGGCGGGGCTCAGCTCACGGGCAATGTTGAGTGGGGATCTACTTTCTTCTCGCTGATGGCGCGCTCGCCCGATCCCGCAGTCGTCGGAAGCGAGTGGCGCGCCAGGTGGCTCGAGCGTCTCGAGGCCATCTCGCCCATGATCGCGACCTCGCTCGCGCACCAACGGCGCGACACTTACTGGCGGCATGGCTCCGTCTGTGAGCAGATCGATGCGATCGGCTGCCCCGTGCTCGCGGTGGGTGGATGGGCCGACGGCTATACCAACACCGTGTTCCGGTTGCTCGAGAACCTCAAAGTGCCCCGTCTCGGCATCGTCGGTCCCTGGGGACACAAGTATCCGCACCTGGGTGTCCCAGGTCCTGCGATCGGATTCATTCAGGAGATGCGACGCTGGTGGGATCAGTGGCTGAAGGGCAAGGACACTGGAATCATGTCCGAGCCCCTGCTACGGGTATTCATCGAGAACTGGGCTGCACCGAAGGCGACACCAGACGCGCGCGAAGGTCGATGGGTGGGAGAACAAACCTGGCCACCCGCCGCGCCTGCATTGCGGATTTATCATCTGAATCCAGACGGCCTTGGGGATGAGGCCGTCAGAGGCGATCCGCTCAAGCTCCACTCGAACGAGGCCACCGGTGCGGCAAGCGGCGAGTGGTGCGCCTTCGCTCTGGGCGGACTGGGTCCGGAGATGCCCCTCGACCAGAGCTGTGATGACGCGCAGTCGCTGGTATTCGACAGTTCGCCACTGCGTGATGAATTTGATCTGCTCGGGCAGCCCGAGCTGGACCTGGTCTTCCTCGCTGGATCGGAGCGTGCAAACTTGACGGTGCGCATCAACGACGTATCACCCGAAGGTGAAGTGGCACGCGTCACGTATGGCGTTCTCAACCTGACGCACCTGAACAATCACGAGGATCCGCAACCGCTCGTGCCCGGTGAACGCTATCGGGTCCGCGTGCCGATCAACTGCGCGGGGCATCGCTTCGGCCGATGTCATCGGCTGCGCCTCTCTCTGTCCACGGCGTACTGGCCCACCGTGTGGCCATCAGCGCAGCGAGGTGTAATCCACGTGATGCCGGGCGAGAGTGCGCTACGCATGCCCGTGCGCTGCGCGGGCGACTCCGACACTTTAGTGAACTTCCCGCCGGCCGAGCATACCCTGCCGACGATGCGCGACGTGGTGCGAACCGGCACGGTGCGGCGCTCGCTCCATGTCGACCTCGCAACCGGCGTACAAACCTTTGAAGTTCTGCGCGACGATGGCCGTTCGATCATCCGTGACATCGGCGTGGAAACAGGATATTACAAGCTGCTGCGCTATCGAATCCATCCAGACGATCCGACTAGTGCAGTGGCCGAAGCGCAATACGAGTTCGTCAACCGCAACGGATCTGACTGGGATAGCCGGGTCCGCACCCGCACGATCCTGCGGTGTTCGGCGACTGACTACTGGCTGCAGGCAGATCTTGAGGCGTCTGAGGGCGAGCGCCGCATCTTTGCACGCACGTGGACACAGCGAATCCCGCGTGATTTTACCTGATCAGAGCATCTGCCCGCGGGTTTCCCGGCAGATCGTCCCGCTGGCACGAGCTTGTGATGAAATGCGGCCCGTCGTGCGCAGGCTTAACTTCTGATCGCCACATCCCGGCCGGCACCCTGGCGAAGCATCGTATGCGAAACGCCGCCTGCACGGGCTGATGCACGTGTTGCGCGCCTACAGGGCAGGCCCGACGAGCGCGGCAACCTGCTGTTCGACCATCAACCTGCGGCGACTGGAAAAATGCGACAGGCGTCGATGCTGTACGATCCTTGCGGGTGCACGGCTCCGGCAGGACCGGTGTACAAACAAGGCTTCCACTGGCAGTGCTCGCATGGATTCTGGCATGGCACCGGCGCGGGCAGCGCTACCTCTGTCGTGAGGGCCAGCGCGGCCCATGTAGGAGTGCCACAGTCGAACTTCGGGTCGAGCAACACACCCAGCGGCGCCTCGACATGGACCGGTGTGCTCTGCCCCGTCTGGTGTTATATAGCCGCAAGCTGGCAACTCCGGCAGCCGCCACGTCGAGATCGGCATCCTGGCCAACGAACACGAAGTCCGTAGCGGCGTCAGAGCAGGTGACAGTTGGGCTTCCATCTCGACGGTGATGACGTTTAGTACTCCGGGCGGCAGCCGCTGCACGCAGCGTGCGCCAGCCAAGGCGCTCAACGCTCGATCCGCAGATATCTCGCAAACGATCGCGGAGTCGGCCTCCGCCGCCTTCAAGGCGTGTTCCCAAAACGGCCAAAGGCGATGCGCATAGAGCACAGCAACTGGGCCTGAGGAGTCTGGTGACCGTGGCCCGCTAGGCAACCCAGCCGCCGGATAGCCACGAGATCGTGGCATGCACGCAGAGGCTGGCCGGACTCCATCGCCTGCCGTTTGGCCAAGGCAACGGCAACCCGCCGGACCTCATCGACGATCGCTGCCACCAATTCGACCGCGCATCGAGCGGCCGCTTGTCATCCCTCGAGTATATGATGCAGGAGCCCGGTCTCACATTTCCGCAGTGACTGGGTCGCGGTCACAGGCGCATCTGCGCGTTTACCGCAGTGGATTCGCGGCTTTCAGGAACGCAACTACCAGCTCATCGCGTCTGACGCACAACTCATCCGGTGTTCGTGAGCCGGCCTCGGCATTAACTCCCGCAACGAGCCTCGCCACGATTCCGAACGGCGCCTGCTGCAGTGCGGTGAAAGTGCAACGGCGCTGGCGTGCTGCTCTTGACGAAGCCCAGCTCATCAAGTGTCGGCCAGGCGGCATCGATGTATTGGCGAACGACGCGTTCAGTGTTCTGCGCTGGATCAAAAATTGAAACACCATAACCGGCGCCAAGAAAAAGCGCCGCCCAACTCGCGCCGATCACCCCCGCGCCCAGGACCGCAACATCCTGGACATTGCTCATAACAGGAGACTTGCTCATGTGCGCCGGGCTCGGCGGTACGCTTCGAGCACCAGGCCGTGGAAGTGATGCAGCGCGTGCTCGGACTTGCCTGACCCAGAGGGGTCATGGACGATGCGGCCCTGCGTGAAGGCCGGTGTCGACATGCCACGCTGCACATTCTCCACGAGCTTGATGTCCTCGACCTGCAGGACGGTGTCCAGATAGTGAATCGCATTGCGCTCGAGATCATCCGGCTCGCAGGTCTCCAGGAAGAAGTCGTACGTCTCGAACGTCCGCTCCGGCCCGACTGGCACGATATGCAGGACAATCATCGAGCTACGCCCCGGATAGCGCATCAGACAGGTGTTAGGCCAAAGCCACCAGACGGCATGGGTGCGAACCTTGGCGGTCGAGGTGTCGTAAGCTGAATTCTTCGCTCGGCCTGCGTCAGCCATGTGACTCGAGTAGATGCCGTACGTGGCGACCTTGTAAGTCGTCATGTCAACCAGCGTACAGAAATCCTTGTGCGCTACCGGGCAGTGATAGCACTCCAGAAAATTATCGACGACATTCTTCCAGTTGGACCTGATGTCGTAAGTCAACCGATGCGCAAACGTCAGTTGATCAATATCTGCTGCCCAGTGCCGCACCTCTTCTTCCAAGGCACCCGCTACCTGGCGCAAGGCTGCGGCCGAAGGATCAAGATTGACGAATATGAAGCCGCAAAACTCCTCAACCAGGACCGGACTGAGCCGAATCTCGTTTATGGCGAAGTCCTTGAGATCGGCTGTCTGCGGTGCACCAGCGAGTTGGCCGTCGAGCCGATAACGCCAGGCGTGATAAGGGCAGACGATTCTTTGGACTTTGCCCTCGCCCGATAACACGGGGTGAGCGCGGTGCTTGCACACGTTATAGAAGGCCCGCAAAGTGCCTGCCTCGTCGCGGATGACGACAATCGGATGACCCCCCACATCGGCGGTCGTATAGCTACCCGGCTCCCGGACCTTCTCGGCATGGCAGATCCACTGCCAGGATCTCGAGATGATTTCGCGCTGATCGACGGCAAACCAGGCCGGGTCTGTATACGCTACTGCCCTTAACGACAGCGAGCGTGACGGGTCGGGATGATATCCGTCACTTATGGATTCGAACTGCTGCTCCGTCGGCATCAGCATTGCTGCATTTCCTCAGGCAGGGCTGTTAGTCCGCGGCGAGCCTGACAGCTCGTCCTGTGCGTAGACTCTCCTCTGCAGCGAGCGCCAATCGCTGGGCCGCAACCCCATCGGGGAATCCGGGGCTTAACGCTTGACCGCTCTGTACCGCGGCGATGAAGGCATCGACTTCTGCAGCATATGCTTGTTTGTAGCGCTCGATGAAGAAGTCGAGGACTACGTCCTGTGCGGCGGTATGTTGGCTGTTCCAAACCTCTACCGAGGTCGCACGTTGGTTGCCGGCCTGCAGCATGCCCTTTGATCCGAAAACTTCGATTCTCTGATCGTAGCCATAGGCACAGCGTCTGCTGTTGTTGATCTGGATGAGGGCGCCCGAGGACGCTCGCAGGGAGATCGCGCAAGTATCGATGTCCCCGTGCTGTGCGAACAGCGGATCGATAAGGTTGGCGCCAAAGGCTTGCACCTCGACGATGTCGCCGGCGAGCCAACGGGCCATATCGAAATCGTGAATGCTCATGTCCTTGAACAGCCCGCCCGAGTTCTTGAGGTAGTCGGCCGGGGGAGGCGCAGGATCCCGACTGGTAATGACGGCCGTCTCCAGCTTGCCGATCTCTCCGTCGTACAGCCGTTCACGCAGTGTGCGAAACGAAGCATCGAAGCGCCGATTGAACCCTATCATGACCGCCGGGCGATGCGGCGCGATCTCGCGCCAGCTGGCCTGCGCGCGCTGCAGATCCAGGTCGATGGGTTTCTCACACAGTACCGCCTTACCGGCCTTGACGGCTGCGCCGATGAGAGGAACGTGTGTGGCAGTGGAGCTTGCGATGAGCACGGCGTGCACGTTGCCATCGGCAAGCACCTCCTCGAGGGATGCCGCCGCCTTGACGCCCAGCTCGCGCCCCATTTGAGCGGCGAGTTCTGCGGCGACATCGTAGACGCAGATCAGTCTGGCAGTCGGATGGCGCGCAAGATTTCCCGCATGCACGCGGCCAATCCGTCCGCAACCTATAACAGCCATACCGATCATGTAGGTCTCCAGTCAGCAGAGGCCCGCGCGCTGCGGCTGCGGCTCGCGTCGAGCTAGTCAGCGGGGAGCTGACAGAAAGTCGTAGCCAGGCGCATTCGTAAACTGCCAGCGCCGCACCGGCCCCGCCATCACATTCAGGTAGTACAAGTCGAAACCGTGCGGCGCAGCGACCGGGTGATACCCGCGTGGCACGAGCACGACGTCGCGGTCTTCGAACGCGATGCTCTCATCCAGCGAATGATCCTCCGTGTACACCCGCTGAAAGGCAAAACCGCCAGGCCGCGAGAAACGGTGATAGTAGGTCTCTTCGAGCTGCGTCTCACCGCCCTCCTGTGAATCATGTTTATGTGGCGGATAGCTCGACCAGTGCCCCCCGGGCGTGAGGACCTCGACGACGAGCAACCTCTCCGCCGGCTCACTCTGTGGCAGTATGTTGCGCACGTAGCGTGTGTTGGTGCCCGTTCCCCGCACCTCCTCACTCATCTGCTCCGGCCGGATCAGGCGCGGCTCGAAGCGGCCCTGGGCAGGCGCTGCGCACACGGCAAGCTCGCAGGCGGTTTCAGCCCGGATAGAGACGCGCACGCCTGCGGGTACGTAGACCGCGAAAGGCTTACCCTCAAACGGGCTGGATCGCCCGCCGATGCCCGCGAAATGCTGGTCTGCCACACGGACTGAGGCGACTCCGGACAGGAGCACCAGGCACAATTCGCACGCGGGCGTGTCTCTCACGAGCTCCTGTCCCGGGCACAGATCGAACACCTCGAAACCCACATAGCGCCACCCGGCCCGCTCCGGAGTGATGTGGTGCACCTGTCCGCCGGAGGAGGCTTGCAGCGGCTTGACCAACAATGGAGAAATCATTGCAGTTCCTGTGCTATCAGTCGCTGCAGGTTGGCATAGCCAAGAGAGGCGTACGCCATCGGGTCCGCGCGCTTCGGATCCTGCTCGGCCTCAAGAACGATCCACCCGGAGTAGCTGCGCATTGCGCGCAAGATGGACGCGAAGTCCACACAGCCATCTCCTGGAACGGTGAAAACGCCTTCCACAACCGAGCGCAGGAAGCTCCACTCGCCGGCCTGCGCCTGCTCGCGTATTGCCGCACGAACATCCTTGGCATGAAAATGTCGGATCCGGGATGCGTAGGTTTTTGCGAGCCGTACCGGATCAGCGCCCGCAAAATCGGCGTGTCCGCTGTCCAGCAACAGTCCAACTTCGGGTCCGCAGACATCCAGCAGCGTGTCAATGTCCTCCTCGCTTTGCACCACCGTACCCATATGATGATGGTATGCCAACTGCACACCCTCTGCCGCCGTCATTCGTGCCAGCTCAGTCAAACGACGCCCAAACTCACGCCATTCACCGGCCGCGAGCTGCGGGCGTCGAGTGAAAGGCGCTTCGATGTCACCGTGAACCGCCCCTGTTATCTCCGCGCAAACCAATACCGTGCTGCCAAGCGACCGCAGCAGATCCAGGTGGGGGCGCAGGAAACTCAACTCCGTGCGCGCATCCCGAGCGAGCAGCTGCGCTGAATACCATCCCGAGACACACTCCAGACCGTAGCGATTGAGGACGGCGGCAAGCTGCGCAGGCGCGCGAGGAAACTTGTGCCCCAGCTCCATCCCCTGAAAGCCAATCTGACGCGCCTGGGAGAGACAGGTTTCCAGGGAGATCTCCGCACCGAGCTCGCGCAGATCATCGTTTGACCAGATGATGGGATTGGCGCCGATGCGCACCGTCATGTCACTTACCTTTTCGGAGGCTGCCGCGCAGCGAGATAACGTTGGCGTGCGGCCTGGACTTCTGCGTGAACCGACACTTCCGGTATCGGAACATCCCACCAGTGACCGCCCGCGGCCGTGCTGGAACGCGGGTCTGTCGCGATCACGATCACGGAGGTGCGCTCTGCCTTGCGAGCCTCCGCCAGCGCCGCCTCTAGTTCGTCACAACCTGCCACTTTGATGGCAAGCGCGCCGAGGCTGCGGGCGTGCGCGACGAAATCTACGCGTCCGCCGGAGCCAGCGCCAAAGAGGTTGTTGAAGCTGGCATTGCCCGTAGAACGCTGCAGCCGCTCGATGCAGCCGAAGCCGCCATTATCAAGCAGCACAATGATGAGCCTGGCCCGCATTCGCACCGAAGTCTCGATTTCCGAGTTCAGCATGAGATAAGAGCCGTCGCCCACCATAACAATGACCTGCCTGTCCGGGTGAGCCAACTTGACCCCGAGTCCCCCGGCAATCTCGTATCCCATGCAGGAGAAACCATACTCTAGCTGGTAACCGCCGGGCTGTTCGGCATACCAGTGCTTGTGCAACTCTCCCGGAAGCCCACCTGCCGCGCTGACGATGATGTCGGAGATCTGCGCGGCGCGCTGCACGGCACCGATCACCTGGGCGTCGCTCGGTGGCGCCTTGCGGTCGTCTCTCGTTATCGACGCGCTCGTCGCGCGCCACTTCGCCTGCTCGGCGCGGGCACGGCTGGTCCAGGTATCCGGAGCGCGCCACGCCTGCAGTGCTGCACTCAGTTGCCGCAATCCTTCCTGTGCATCTGCAATCAACGCTAGAGCTTGATACTTGTAGGCGTCCCAGGGCTGCACGTTGAGGCCCACTATCCGCTGCCCGTCGGATTGCAACAGCGTCGCGGAACCTGTGGTGAAGTCTTGCAAGCGCGTGCCGACTGCAAGGATGACGTCGGCCTCGGCGGCCAGGTTGTTGGCGGCACCGGTCCCAGTAACTCCGATGCCGCCCAGATTCAGGGGATGATTGCCGGGTAAAGCCGACTTGCCGGCCTGCGTCTCCGCGCCTGGAATGCCGTGCTTGTCGCAGAACTCACGCAAGGCGAGTGTCGCCTCGGAGTACAGCACGCCACCCCCGCAGATGAGAAGCGGCCGCTGCGCGGCGCTCAGGATTCTTGCCGCTTCGGCGAGCTCCTGCCGCGGAGCCGGTGCACGCCTCGGAGTCCACACGCGTTCCTCGAACAGCTCCGGGGGCCAGTCGAAGGCTTCGGCCTGTACATCCTGGCAGAGGCAGAGTGTGGCGGGACCGCAGGTCGCAGGGTCGGTCAACACTTGTAACGCCCGATGCAGAGCCGATACCAGCTGTTCGGGTCGAGTGATGCGATCGAAATACCTGGAAACCGGCCGCAGGCAGTCATTCGCGGTGGTCAGGCCGTTGCCGAAGTCCTCCAGCTGCTGCAGTACCGGGTCGGGCGCGCGGTTGGCAAACACGTCGCCGGGAAGCAACAGCACCGGTAAGCGGTTGACATGCGCAACTGCAGCGGCGGTGACCAGGTTGGTCGCGCCGGGGCCGATGGACGTGGTGCAGGCCATGATTCGACGGCGGTTGGAGGCTTTGGCGAAAGCCACTGCGGCGTGTGCCATGGCCTGCTCGTTGTGGGCGCGGTAGGTAGGCAGCGACTCCTGGACATCAAACAGCGCCTCGCCCAGTGCGGCCACGTTGCCGTGCCCAAAGATCGCCCAAACGCCCGCGAATAATCGCCGTCGCTCACCGCCGAGCTCAGTCCACTGCGCGGCCAGTGAGCGCACCAGCGCCTGCGCGACGGTCAGCCGGTTTGCAATCACGCGAGTTCCCCCTCAAGCCCGTCCAATCGGGGGTCATGAGCTGAGCTCCACAACTCAACGATTGCTCTGAAGCGCTCGGCCATCTGTTCTGTTGCAGCCTCATCGGAGATCCGGCCGGACAGCCACGCTTCCGCCGAGCCGGCGAATATCGTACGCCCCACTGCAAAGCCTCGCACGATGGAATGCGCGGCAGCGAAGCGCAGAGCACGGCTTACATCATCCAGGGAGTCAGCCAGTCCCAGGGCCAGGATTCCGCGGCAATATGGATCCTGAGTTGCGATGACATGGGCACATGCGTTCCAGGCCGCAACGCTCGGTTGCGCCTGGAGAAGCCACCAGTCCGGCCGAACCTTGATCTGGTACAGGCGCGACAGCGCACGAGCCGCCGTGTCCTCGCTCATCAGCTCGCCGTCCTCGCCTACGATGATCTCCAGCAGCAGCTCGCGACGTTGCGCGCGACAGGTGGCAACCAGTCGCAGCAGCTCTCTTTCCTGAGCGTCCCGCAACGTGACGGAATCATCCGGATGATAGACGCATCGACATTTGACGGTGACATTCACCGGCCACTCATTGAGCCAAGTCGCCAGGCTCGGACCGGCACGAAACTCCAGAGGTCTGGAGCCCATCAGCTCTACCGACCTGGCGAGCCACAGGGTCTTTGGAGCGGCGGGTTTGGAGTCAGGGGCGGCGTGTTTGAGGTTCGTACCGGTATAAGTGCCCTCCAGCAGCAACGCAAAACCGTCCCGCGCTCGTGCGACCCGCCCGGCGGCCTCGACAGCCAGCAAGTGGAGCTGTGAAATGCGCCGTGCGGGTACCGCGAGGCGTTCCGCCATCGCCTCAAGCTGCGCTCGGAAATCGATGGCGAGCACGAATGGTTCGCTTGGACCGCGCTGCCGCGTCGTCACCCAGTGCAGGTGATTGAGCCAGTTATCCTGGCGCAGCGCCTGGTGAGCGCTACCCTTTGCCAGATAGTGATTCAGCTCCGTCAGAGTAGGAAACTCCGGGGAGCACAGCAGGCGCGAGACCGCAATAGCACCGCACGCGTTGGCGAAGCGCGCACTGGTCTCATGGGACTCCCCATTCAGATAGCCCCGCAAGAACCCCGCGAGGAACGCATCTCCCGCGCCAAGAACGTTGTACACCGAGACCGCCATTCCGGCGGCGACCAGCCCCTCTTCGAGTCGACCCGGGATGCGACCCGGAAACACGACGCAACCCTTGGGCCCTCGCTTACAAACGATGACGCCATCCGAGAGCGCCCGAATCCGTTGGATCGCCTCCAATGTTTCCTCAGTGCCGCCCGCGATGTGCAACTCCTCCTCCGTGCCGACGATCAGATCACAACACGGCAGCACGGAGGCCAGGACCTTCGTCACTTCTGCTGAGGGTGCATACCGGCTCTCGCCGGAGTCGTGACCACCGATACCCCACAGATTGGGGCGGTAATCGATGTCCAGAATGACTTTGCGGCCGTTAGCTCTGGCAATGGTTATGGCTTTGCACTGTGCTTTCGCGGCATCGGGAATGGAGAAGTGAGTCCCGGTCACCAGCACCGCACGCGCGCAGATCACGAACGCCTCGTCGATATCATCCTCGCACAGGGCGCTATCGGCGCAATTCTCGCGGTAGAAGATCAGCGGGAAACTCTCTTGATCGCGCACGCTAAGCAGCACCAGTGATGTGAGGCGCTGGGGGTGAGTACGAACCCAGCGCGCTTCGACTCCCTCCCGTGCCAGCTGCTCGATGACGAACCGTCCCATGGGCTCGTCGCCTACACAGCTGATCAGCGCGGCTTTCAGTCCCAAGCGCGCAGCTCCAATGGCGACGTTTGCCGGAGATCCTCCCACGGCTTTGATGAAAGTGGACACATCCTCGAGTCGCGTGCCAATTTGCTGACCGTAGAGATCAACGCTCACGCGGCCGATCGTGATGAGATCCAGCTCTGTATCCACGCGTGCTCCGGTCACCGCGCGATTGTGCCATTCACAGACATCATCAGCAGAACCGTGTGCGTTTCCAGAGAAAGATTCCGCCCGCCAGCAGCAGTCCCAGAGACGCAGCGGCGAGAGTCACCAGCCAGCTCAAATCAACAGCGATGGGCTGCACCTTCGCCTGGAAGGCCAGCCAGATGAATAAGCCGACAGCAGTAGCCACGATCAGGATCTCCCACCACCGCCAGAAACCGCGCGCGGCACCGGAAGCCTCTGAGCCCATCACGGCCGCGGCGACGCGCTCGCGATCCAGACCGTAGCGCATACACTCCCGTTCCATCGCCGCATCCCACTGCGACTGCTCGGCTGCCGGCGCTTCCGCCATGCTGATCGCAAACGCTCCGATGATCATGATCAGTGAGCCGGTAACGATGCGGGCCTGCGCGCCGCCGCTCATGTTTACGAGCTCTCCAAACACCAGCACGCCCCACGCCAGCCCCCAGAGCTGGTTCGTGTTCGAAAGTGGAATGCCTCGACTGATACCGATGTACTTGGCCGCATACTGTTGGAACAGGTCACCCAGAACCCAACAGAAGCCGCCGAGAAACAACCAGAAGAGCGCCGGTCGTGCTTCGTGCAGCGAGCGCAGCAGATTCGCTGCCCCGCCTTCAAAACACGTTGCCAACGCGAACACCGTACCCAGCTCGCCGAAGGTAAACACTGTCACGAACGAGAGTGGATTCATCCCGCTGATGTAGGCCTTGCGGTATGGGATGTACATGGTGCCCCACAGGAGTCCGGCGCCCAGGGCGGCGAGGACCCCGAGAACTGCGGCCCCGTGCGTGACATGCGAATCACCCGCTGCCGTTGCGTATGCAAGCACGCATGCGCCGACGACGATTGCAGCGGCTCCGCCCAGCACCTTCAAATGCTGGCTGACGGTCCCGCCGCGCAGTTCGTTGAATAGCAGCCAACCCCAGAAGAGGCCCACAAGACTATTGACGTTCCACAACGGAAACGCGACCGACAAGCCAACATTGCGGATCGCAAAGACCGTCAGGGTATTTGCGACGGCCCAAAGCATGCCCGCGAGAATCGCCCAGATGATGAGATGCGGCTTGTCGCGTAAGTCCCGCCACAGGTAACTCGTTCCCTTGAGTGCGACGGGCAGTGTCCAACGCGCTACGAAGACGCCCATCACCATGCCGAGTGAAACAATAAACGGTGAGAAGCCGACGGCGACCAGTTTCGTGGGCGCTTCGGCGCCGCCCAGCCACGCTCCGGCGACCAGTCCGCAGACCACACCCACGGAATGCAGCGAAGGACGCGAACCTCGCCTTGTGACTGCACTCACGCGAGTGCCACCAGCAGCGTGATACCGATGGCGAGTACGACAACCGGGATCCAGAACTGAGGGTCGGTCAGCGTCGCTTTGACGAGTGACTTCTTCATGCGCATGCGCCCCGCGCTACCCCGCAGGCGGCGCGCCTCCTTCCTCGATGCGCCGCCGCCGAAAGGCTTCGAGTTCATCGGCGATGGCCGGATCCATGGGCGGAGCCACATGGGCCTCCAGAGTGGAGCGCCAGATCGTATGGGCCCGATCGGTTGCGGTCTTCGCTCCGTCGAGACTCCAGGCAGCATAGTTGCGCCAGTCGGAGACCAACGGTGCATAGAACGCAGTGCGATAGCGGGCCATCGTGTGCTGCGTACCGAAGAAGTGTCCGCCCGGGCCCGCCTCCACCAGGGCCGAAACCCCGAAATCCTCGTCACTTGCGCCGACCGACTGCATCACTTCGGCAAGCATCTGCAACTGTTCGATGTCGAGGATGAACTTTTCGTAACTCGCAGACAGCCCGCTTTCGAGCCAGCCCGCGGCATGCAGCACAAAATTTGCACCGCCCGTGAAGGCACCCCAGAGACTCATCTGGGACTCATAGGCGCTCTGCACATCGGGCGCATTGGAGGCAGAAGCATTCGAGGACCGCCACGGCAGTCCCAGGAAGCGTGCCATCTGGCCGGCGCCGATCTGGGCTTTGACGTACTCGGGTGTACCAAAGGCAGGCGAGCCCGATTTCATGTCCACATTCGAAGTGAAGCTGCCGTATACGACCGGCGCGCCGGCGCGCGTGATCTGGGCGAGCACGAGCCCTCCCAAAGCTTCGGCGTGTGCAAGCATGAGCGCACCTGCGATGGTCACCGGCGCCATCGCACCAGCAAGCGTGAACGGCGTGATCATCTGCACCTGGCCTGCGAGCGCAAAATCGATGATGCCGTCCGCCATCGGTACATCGATGACCCGCGGGGAGTTGGTATTGATGATCGTGTACGTGCAGGGGGTGTTCCGGAAAGCCTCCTCCGAAAGGCCGCAGGCAATACGCACCTGCTCCAGACAGTCCCGTACCTGGCCACTCCCCCGGCAATAGGTATGCGGAATTTTGTCCGACAGAGTCAGCTGTGCGTGCAGCATCTCGAGCTGCCGACAGTTCACCGCCACATCCAGAGGCTCGGTGAATGCACCCAGCACATGGATCACATCGAAGCTCTGGCAGAGCCGCACGCCATTGGCATAGTCGGTCAGCGTCCCGGCGCGGCGACCTCCCGCAAGATCCATGACGTTAGGCGGTCCTGACACGGGCGCGAACGAGACCGCGTTGCCCTCGAGTGGCACATGGCGCTGCGGATTACGCGAATGCAGCGTGATTGACCGCGGTGCCTTAGCGAGGCATTCGGCGACCAGGCCGCGGTCAATGCGTACCGTCGCGGAGTCTTCATCGACTGCTGCTCCCGCCTCACGGTAGCGCTCTCGAGCCGCGCGGGAGAGGACCTTGAGCCCCTGCTCCTCGAGCACGCCGAGGGCGGCCTGGTGCAGAGCCTCGACGCGGTCGTCCGAGAACACGCGAAAAGGCACGAAAGGCGATCGCAGGTGGCGGTACGAAGTACTGCGCCCCTCGCCGGTAGCCTCCGACGGTGAACGACGACGCGCCCGGCGCGTGCCTGAGTCAGTCATGGATGCCCCTTCACGCTGAAGTCTTCGACCATGCTACCGAAAAAAAGCCGACTGCTATAATTTCGACATCATATATCTGCCCCCAAGGCCTTCCGCTTCACGAGCATGTATCTGCTGCGCCACTGCGAAAGCTTCTTCAACCTGCATTTCAACCGCGACCGCCGCGATCCGGGTATTCAGGATCCCGAACTGACACCCCATGGACATGCGCACGCCAGAGCGATCGCCGCAGGCCTGCAGGGGTTGGAGGTGCGATACCTCATTATCTCCCCCTACACGCGCACGCTGCAGACCGCGGCGTATGTTCTGGATCGACTTGCACTGTCGGCGAGCATCGAGCAGCAGGTGCGCGAGCGCACAGCCTTCACCTGCGACATTGGTTCGCATCCCCTGGAACTGGCACGCCGCTTTCCGCAGCATGACTTCTCGCACCTGCCTGCACGCTGGTGGCACGACAGCATCGAGACTGTCGAGGAAACGGAGGCGCGCGCTGCGAGCTTCCGCACGACGATGGCTGCGCGAAGCGATCATGCCCACACGCTAGTCATCACCCACTGGGCATTCATTCTGGCGCTGACCGGAAAATCCGTGGCGAACGGCGAGTGGGTGCATGTCGATCCGCAAGTGGCGGCGCCACACCCCATCGCCTGGCCGTGACACAAGCGGAACTCTTGGGCCCCTGCGCCCGGGCCTCACATGGGGGCTCGTGCCTCAGAGGCTATGATTTGAGCTATTCCTGCTGCTGAGGCAGCACTCCGCTTGAGATAACAAAGACGCGCCCGGAATGGTGGCCGTGTACCGCGCTCCAGGCAGCTGTCAGCAGCAGGTCGACCGTGCCATCGCCGTCCACGTCCCCGAGTCCAACCGCATCGAAGCCCAACGTGTCGCCCGGGACCCGGTCGGTAAATGTTTTGAGCAGGCGGCCCTCGCGTCCGGAGTAAAGATACGCCCGTCCGCCGGAGAGTGCCGCCTTGCCGTACTGCCATGCTCCGACGATCAGGTCAGCATGACCATCTGCGTCGACGTCCCCGGCAACGGCCGGACTGGTCCCGAAACCTTCGCCCTCGGTCTCGCCGGTCAGGGTCAGGAGCCGCTCACCGGTGCGCCCGGAATACACACAAACGCGCCCGGTTGACACGCCCCGAGCGTTGTTGGACCAATCTGCAGCGTAGATGTCTGCTATCCCATCGCCATCGACATCCCCAGGAACCGACACAAACATGGCGCCTAAGGCAACTCCGGTGGCATCGGCATCGATAGTGAAACGCAGCGCGGGCGGTGCACCGGAATAGACGTAGACCCGGCCATGATGAGTCTTGCCGGCGTGCGGCGCGCCGACGACGAGATAGTGCTCGTTGCCACGCGAATAACCCGCGACCGTGCTCCCGAACTCATCGCCGGACCGCTCGCCCGCAAGGGCTAGCAGCAATGCACCGGATTTGCCGGAGTATACATACGCGTGTCCCGGCGATTTGGGCTTCCCTGGCGTTCCGGGACTGCCAACGATAATGTCGGCACAACCGTCGCCATCCACATCACCGGCAGCGGAGATGTGATTGCCGAAGGATTCCTGCGGGTTGACGGAGTGAAATACGTGAAGAACGCGTCCCTCGCGGCCCGAATAGATATAAGCCACGCCTTTTGCCGACGGGCCACTCGCAACCACATCAGGAATTCCGTCGCAATTGGTGTCGCCCGCGGCTTCGACGCCGGTACCGAGCTCATCCCCCTGCTCGCCATCGGCGGACCACAGTAACTGTCCGGACTTGCCCGAATAGACGTAAATGCGCCCGGCATGTGAGCTGTTCGCACCATGTGTGGGCGCGGACACCACGAGGTCGTTGATCCCGTCGTTGTCGACGTCGCCGATGTTGCGGGCAATCCAGCCGAATTGATCCTCAGGGGCCTCGCCACGCCACTCGTGCAGAATGTGCACGGGCTCGACAAACGCATTCGCGAAGTCGGCCTCGAGCGGCAGCAGCTCCCTGAACTCCGGCTCGTCGCGATAGGCGGCGAGCTTCGGGTTTACCGTCAGCTCGCTCATGTCGAACCGGCGGGAGTCGTGCGCAAGTTTTAGCCAATGGAGTGCCTCAGCGCGCCGATGCATCGCTGCATACGCCGTCCCCAGGCCAAAGAAAATCTGCGGTGCATCGGGATCCAGTGTTAGCGAACGTCGATAGGCAACGATGGCCGCAGCCGGCTGGTTCCGCTGCAGCTGTGTGCTTCCCAGGGCGCGCCAGACCCGGGCATCGCCCGGGGTCTCAGTGCTGAGAGTAGTCAGGATAGCCGCGGCGCGATCCGCATCACCTGCCCGCAACGTCGTGAGGGCGCTCTCGAGGTTCGCCATCCCTGCAGCGGAGGTTACTGCCGGGACCGCGGCGGTAAGAGGCGCGACAATCAGGAACGCGAGTGCCAGGCGCCAGTCCACGTGCATGGAGCGAGGATGCACCTATCGGCACGGCCCCGCGTTGCAAGGGCTGCTTTATTCCGTTGCGTTGATACTACAAACCTGGCCGGCACCGCCCTGATGGGCCGCAGTCAACTGCGGTTGCGCGTGCGTCCGTTTGCCGGGCGGGAAATCCCGCGGCAGGCAATCGCTGCGGCGGCATTCAGGTCCATCGCATGATGCAACTCGGACAGTTGCATCGGCCGGGCAAGGAAATAGCCCTGCACTTTTTCGGCGCCGAGAGCATACAGCGTCTGCAACTCCGCTGCGCTTTCTACCCCTTCCGCCACCACCCCGATAGCCGTTTCGGCGGCAAACGCGATGAGCGCTGCGGCCAAGGCGCGGCGCTTGCGATCTTTGTCGATTCCCCGCACCAACGTCAGGTCCAGCTTGATGAACTCAGGCTCGATACTCAGGATGTGCCGCATGCTTGCGTAGCCTGCGCCGGCATCATCAATGGCTATCCGTATTCCCAACGCTCGCAGCGATGCGAGTGCGTCCGCCAGTACAGCATAATCTGCAACCGAGTCGTGCTCGGTGATCTCGAGGACCAGCCGGCCCGCATCCGTGCCCGCGAGAAGCTCAGTCAATCTGGCGTTGATGATGAATTCGGGCGATGCATTGACACTCATGTACACGTTCCCCGGCAGCGCTGCCAGCGCCTGAACGGCGCTTCCCAGCGCGCGGCCCTCGAGTGCCGTGCGCAAACCCGCGGCACCCGCAGCCTTGAACCAGGCATCCGGCGGCAGTGTTGGTACCGATTGGAATCGGGACAACGCCTCCACGCCTGCGAGGCAGCCTGTATGCAAGTCGTAGATCGGCTGGTAAACGAGCGAGGGCTGACCCTCCGCCATGACCCTCTTGATCCGGCGCGTCTCGGTCTCGCGCTGTTGCGCGGCTTCCAGATCGAGATCGATGCGATCGGCCACCAGCTCGGCAAAAGCGCGCATCATCTGCAGATCGCGTTCTGTCAGGGAATGATCCGGAATAAAGCTGAAGCAACAGAAAGTTCCGTATAGCCGCCCATCCTTGAGGCGGATGGGCACGCTGAGGTGTGAGCCGATCGGAATCCCACGCGTCTCGGGCAATGCCGCGGTGGCAGGAAAACTTTGCGCATCGGCAATCAGCTCCGGTAGCCGCCCGTCCACGACTTTCTGACAGAACCCCTGGTCCAGCGGAATCGCATCGCCCGCCTTGATCGGACTGCGGCCCGCGGCATCGACATGATTGAAGACGCGATCATCGCGGCGAAATTGCGCAACGAACGCCACATCCATCTGCAGATGCGTGCGGACGGCATGGAGAACCTTGTCGATACCATCCGCGCCGCGCAGAGCCTGCGGCTCGACCGCAGAGACGAATTCCACGAGCGGAGTTCTGCTGCGTTCCACGGGCACCTCCCTGGGTGGACCACAGCCCAAGTGTGGAGCAAGTGTCGCCGGGGCCCCAGAGAGCGCAAAACAGACTGTGGCTCCGATCACAGATCGGACCCGGCAGACGGGCTCGGTTTATTGTCGTGCTGCAGCACACGTTCGCAAGAGTGACTAAGATGGCATTCCAATAATGAGCCGCCCGAGCGGCTGCCCAGGGGAGCGGAAATGGTGGACCTGATCGATGTCACGACCGTCGGCGCAATAACCGCGCGCGGTTTGACACTCTTGTTGATGCTCTTGACGGCCCTTCCCTGGCCGGCTGCGGCCGAGTCTGGCGAAGCACCGGCAACGGTTATTCAGGCTGGACGCCTGATTGATGTCGAGGCCGGCCGCGCTTTGACGCAACAGATGATCGTCATCCGTGGTGGCAGGATCGAGGCGGTGGGCCGCGACCTGCCGGTCCCTCCCGGTGCGCGGCGCGTGGACCTGTCCGGTATGACCGTACTGCCCGGTCTCATCGACTGCCATACGCATCTCGCCGATCTTGCCGACAGTGAGCCCCTGTCGTTATTGCGCAAGTCGGCCGTCGAGACCGCCTATGCCGCCATCCCCAACGCACGTGTGACCCTGCTCGCCGGCTTCACCACGGTACGGGATGTTGGGGTCTACCGCGCTTTCAACGATGTCGCAATGAAGGATGCCATTGCACACGGAATCTTTCCGGGACCGCGTATGTACGTTGCCGGCGCCTACATCACCATCAGTGAGGGCGCGGGCGCGATGACCGGCCTGCCGCCGGACATCCAGCTGCCGCTCGACTACCGCTTCGGCGTCGCAAATTCCCCGTGGGAGGTGCGTGAGAAAATCCGCGAGCTGGCACACCGCGGGGCGGATCACATCAAGATCCTGACCACCGGCGCGGTGCTCACACACGGTAGCAATCCGAAATCGATCGAATTCACACCGGAGGAGATCCAGGCCGCGGTTGACGAAGCGCGCCACTTCGGCCTCAAGGTGGCGGCACATGCACATGCCGCGGAAGGCATCAAGAATGCCATCCGTGCCGGGGTCGCCTCGGTCGAACACGCAACTCTCATTGATGATGAGGGCATCGCGCTCGCCAAACAACACGGTACTTACCTCGACATGGACATTTACGATGAGGAATGCATCCAGTCTGCCGGGACGACACCGGCAGATTTTCTCGAGCACGATCGCGAGCTGGCCGACGCGCAGCGCCGCAACTTCACCAAAGCGGTTCGCGCGGGAGTCAAGATGACTTTCGGCACGGACGCAGGGGTTTGCCCGCACGGCGTAAACGCGCGCCAGTTCGCCTTCATGGTGAAGTACGGCATGAGCCCGATGCAGGCCATACAGGCGGCCACGATCAACGCCGCCGAGCTGATCGGCCACCCGGAGCTCCTGGGCTCGATCAAAGCAGGCCGCTCGGCGGATCTCATCGCCGTTGCAGGCGATCCGCTGGCCGAGATTCGCGTGCTCGAGAATGTGGCCTTCGTGATGAAGGAAGGCACGATCTACAAGCAGAATGGCCAGTCGCTGCTGCAGGCGCCGGGACTAGATTCCGATGCGCAACCCGTGCAGAAGTAGAAGCGACCGCGCGCCGCGGAACACCGGTGGGGGCCAGTATGCACGCCAATAAGCGGGACGCGGGCCTGATCCGCGTCGTGGGCGTCTGGACACTGGCCGCCAGTATCGTGAGCATGATCGTTGGCGCCGGCATTTTTGCCGTACCGGCCGCGCTGGCCGCGGCGGTAGGTCCTTATGCCCCTCTCACCTTTCTGGCCTGTGGGTTTGCAATCGCAGCCGTAGCCCTCTGCTTCGCCGAGGGTGGCAGCAGAATTCCGACCAGCGGGGGCGTGTATGGGTTTGTTGAAGCAGCATTCGGACCTCTGGTGGGCTACATCGGCGGGACGCTGCTGTGGGTATCCTGCGTGCTCGCCGCAGGCGGAGTGACTGGCGCCCTCGCCGATCTGATCGCAAGTTTGTTGCCCTGGCCGACGGCCGGATGGGTGCGGATCGCTGCCATCATCGCCGTTGTTGGCCCCATCGTTCTGGTGAATGTTGCAGGCGTCGCGCAAGGCGCCCGGCTCGCAGGCGCCACCACAGCACTCAAGCTCGTCCCGTTGGTCATTTTTGTCGTGGCGGGCGCCGGAGCCGTGCACGCCGCGAACTTCTCGCATGCCGCACCACCCGACGCCCCGAGCCTCGGTCGAGCCTTGACGCTCGCCGTATTCTCGCTTCTGGGTATGGAGGGGTCGTTGTGCGTCAGCGGCGAAGTCAGAGAGCCCAATCGCACCATTCCGCGCGCCTTGATCATCGCCGTGCTGCTGACGACCGCTCTGTACGTCGCCATCCAGTCCGTTGCTCAGGGAATACTGGGTTCTGCGCTCGCCAGCTCCAAGGCCCCGCTGGCAGATGCCATGGGAAACATTCATCCGCTGTTGCGGGCACTGATGCTTGCCGGCACCGCCCTGTCGATGTTCGGCTGGATGAGCAGCGACATTCTGGGCAGTCCGCGGCAGCTATTTGCCTTCGCCAGGGATGGGCAGCTGCCCCGTGTGCTGGGGCGGGTCAACCCGCGCAGCCACGTCCCCTATGTTGCGGTGCTGTGCTACGCCGGCATCGCAGTCGTGCTGGCGATCACCGGTACCTTCGGCGAGCTGGTAGTCCTGGCCACACTGGGACTCGCGGCTCTGTATGCTGCCGGCTGTGCGGCGGCGTGGCTGCTCGCCCGCCGCGGCGTCGCAACCGCGGGGTCGCCTTTGAACTTTCGTTTTCTCAGTCTCGCTGCAGCCATCGGCATCGGCAGTATGCTCGGGTTGATTCTGCTCGCCTCGCATCAGGAGGTTCTCGGCCTCCTGTCACTGATCGCACTCAGTGGCCTCGTTTATCTCGTGCAGTCGCGCATCGGCCAAAGAGCCCTGTAAGCAATCGTATCCGCAAGGAGCCGCGGTCACAGCGCAAGAGCGTGGAAGGCAGGACATTCATTACCTGTCGATAACCATAGATTGTCGCGTGCGCTATTCGACCCTGCTGTGAGCCGCTGCTAAGCTGATTCCATGGCTAACATCAGAACCTGGCATACCTACCTCGGTATCCTCATCGCTCCCAGCATTCTGTTCTTTGCTCTCAGCGGGTCCTTGCAGATCTTCCACTTTCATGAAGCGCACGGGGACTATCAGCCGCCCCTGCTGCTGGAGAAGCTGGGCCGGGTGCACAAAGACCAGGTCTTCGCGCCGGACGAGCATCATGAGCACCCCGGGGATCACGCGCCGGCCGGAGCCAAAGAGGGAGGCGATGCCGCTGACGGTGAGCACGAGGGTGCGAAAGGCGCCGAGGAGCAGGAGAGTGGGAAGGGCGCCCAGGAGCAGGAACACGAAGGCAACGCGGGCACGCTGCTGCTCAAGTGGTACTTCCTCATCGTCGCTCTGGCTCTCACCACATCCACTTGCCTGGGATTGTGGATCGGCCTCACGCATATACGGCACAAGCGTATCGGCTGGGTGCTCCTGGTCATCGGCACCGCACTTCCCACCTTGCTGATCGCGCTGTGAACGGCGGTAAGCTTCAGCAAGAAGTCGCCTCCTCAGCTGCCAGGTAGCCCTGTCAAGGGGAGTCCCCGCTCAGATGTAACCCATCTGGATCCGATTGCGCCGCGGGCCGCGCGCGACACGCGTAGGCTTTGGATGTGTGCAGTCTGGAGCCCATGGGATGATGTCCGTAGAGCATTTGCAGCAGGAATTGCAACGGATCGCGCAGGTCCGCTTTGCCGTAGGCGTGTTGCCGCGCTGTTCCCCGCGGGCCACCTACGCAGGTTATGGTGACGGCAAGCACTGTTCGCTCTGTAACCGCAAGATTCCGCAACAGGAAGTCGAGTACGAGGTGGAATGCGACCCGGGGGAAGGGAAGCAGGCGCTGCTGCGCTTCCACGTACTCTGTCATGAGATCTGGCAGGACGAATGCTCGAAGCGCACCGACGAGGGACTGTAGCGAACGGCTGCGCCACGGGCCGAACGGTGGCGACACGGGCAGATCGGCCATCCCACACGCTTGTGTGACGACGGTCACTCTATCGGCAAGCGCCGCTAGTCACCCCTAAGATCTGAGACATCGAGGGGGGGTGCGCCGTCCCCCTTGGACTTAAGGTTATGTTGTGAACATACGCCTTAAAGTCACCGCCTCCATCGCGATCGTCTGTGCCATTCTGGGTGCGGCTGAGATCCTGGTGGAACAGCGGGTCCTCATGCCCAGCTTTGTCGAGCTGGAGCATGCCGATGCCCGCACAGCCATGAAGCGCATCAACTATGTGCTCGACATGCGGCTGGAGCGGCTGGCGGCCGGGGCCAAAGACTGGGGCAACTGGGCCGATACCTATCGCTTCGTACAGGATCGCAATGCCGCCTACGCGGCCGAGAGCGCCACCGACTTTGCGCTCCGGCAGCTCAAGGTCGACGCCTTCGCCGTAGCGGACCTGGCGGGCCAGCTGCTGTTGGTGAAAGAACTGCCCCGGGCAGATTCACCTCCCGCGCATCTGCAGGAGCTGTCCGGCCGCAGGCTGCCGCAGCAGTTTCCCTGGCACCTGCCGTTATCGTTCGGCCAGTCCCTCAAAGGGTTCGTAAACAGCGACCGGGGTCCCTTCATGTTCGCGGCTGCCCCGATACTCGATGGCAATGGCGGCGGCCCCGTGCGCGGCACCATCCTGATGGGCCGGCTGCTGTCTGCCGATGAGGTGGAGGCCCTCGGCTCCCAGGCTCAGGCGCAACTCGCCATCGAGCCAGCTCGTACACAGAACGAAGCGCAGCAACTCAGCGAGACGGATACCACCACCAAGGTTTATCGCCTGGTCAGAGACATTTATGCGAAACCGATTCTGACGGTGCGCGTGGATGTACCGCGTGAAATCACCCAGCGCGGCCATTCGGCCGTTACCTACGCGTCAGCTTACCTGGTCGCCGCACTGCTGCTGCTGCTGATCATGCTCGTCGTCGTGCTCAATCGCGTCATCCTCCGACCGCTGGACCGGGTAACCCGTCATGCCATTGCGATCGGCAAAGACACGGATCTGACGATGCAGCTGAATCTCGCGGGCAGCGATGAGATGAGCACGCTGGCTCTCGAGCTCGATCGCATGGTGGCGCGCCTCGCCGAATCCCGGCGTCAACTGGTGGACCGTTCCTTCGAAGCCGGCCATGCCGAGATGGCCAAAGGCGTGCTGCACAATCTGGGTAATGCGATGACGCCGATCGGCGTGAGACTGGCCGGATTGCGCGATCGATTGCGCACGGCACCTGTTGATGAAGCCGATCAGGCAGCAACCGAGCTCGAAGGACCCGTCAGCGATGCACAGCGGCACACGGAGCTGCGGGAGTTCACACGCCTGGCCTCCCGGGAGCTGGCCGCGACCCTTCGCGCCGTGTCACTTGATGTGGAGATCATGAGCCGTCAAACCACAGCGGTGCAGTCGATACTGGCCGAGCAGCGGCGCGCTGCGCGTAATGAGCATGTCATTGAAGCCGTACGGCTGCCAGAGCTGCTGGCTCAGGCGCTGGAGATTATTCCGGATGTCTCCAGCGCGCGGCTCGCCATCCAGGCCCACGAATCACTGCGCAGAGTCGGTGTCGTGCACGTTGCCCGCACCGTGCTGCGCCTCGTTCTGCAGAACATCATCATCAATGCAGCCGACGCGGTCAGCGAGAGCGCACGGAGCAAAGGCCATCTGCTCATTCGGGCAGAGATTGTGCGCGACGGTCCGGCCGAGCAGCTGCGGCTGCATTGTGAGGACGACGGCGTCGGTATCGCGGCACAGGATCTGGAGCGGATATTCGACAAGGGGTTCTCAACCAAGTCACGCGAAACCAATAGCGGAATCGGACTGCACTGGTGCGCCAATGCCCTCGGCGCCCTGGGGGGGCGGATGTGGGCAAGCAGCGAGGGACCGGGCCGAGGTGCATCGATTCACGTTGTATTGCCACTGCCAGCCCGACAGGCGCTCATCGTCGGGGCGGCATGAGGTTCCCATGGATAAAGAGCGAAAAGCAATTCGGGTACTGGTCGTAGATGACGAAGCTGACGTTCGGGATGCGTATCGCCAGATACTGCTCGATACGGAAGTCAGTCAGGATGTCGCGGCATTTCGCGACCTGCGCTCCCGGCTCTTCAAGAACTCGAGCAAGGAGGCGCCATCCGCAAGGCCCGCGCCACGTCCCGCAACGTTTGATACCATTTTTTGCGATGGGGCAGAGGCAGCGGTCGATGCGGTGCGCGCAGCGCTCGCGCAGGACCAGCCGTTCGGTGTCGCCTTCCTGGACATGCGCATGCCCTCCGGACGCGATGGCTTGTGGGCGGCGACCAGAATCCGCGAACTCGATCCGGCGATCGAGATCGTCATCTGTACCGCCTATTCGGACGTCGATCCGGGTGAGATCGGTGGCCTCGTGCCACCGGAAGACAAGTTGTCATACCTGCAGAAGCCGTTCCATCCGCATGAAGTGCGGCAGATGACCATCGCGCTGGGCAGCAAGTGGCGCGCCGAGCGACGGATCGTGCAGCTCGCTTATTTCGATTCGTTAACCGGTTTACCCAACCGACAACAGTCGCAGACCCGCCTGCTCGCGGCGATCGAGGCCGCGCAAGCCCAGCAGCGGACGCTGGCGCTGCTCTATCTGGATCTCGATAACTTCAAGCGAGTGAACGACACACTCGGTCATGCGGTTGGCGACGAGCTGCTGCGCGAGGTTGCCCGGCGCTTGCGTGATTCGCTGCGTTACGATCATGAGGCAGGCCTCAGCAGCGGTGCAAGGCATCGGCCGGGCGATCTTGCACGACTCGGCGGCGATGAGTTCCTGGTCCTGCTACCCAACCTGCGCTCCGCTGCGGATGCCAGCGCGGTGGCCGCAAGGCTCATTCAGGCGCTGCGCGAGCCTGTGCACCTGGCGCGCAACGCGCTGGTTGTCACGCCGAGCATTGGAATTGCCCTGTATCCGCAGGACGGCGCCGACGCCGAGGCGTTGTTGCGCAATGCCGATCTCGCGATGTATTACGCCAAGCGCAAAAGTCCGGGTACCTTCGCCTACTATGACCCGGCGATGAACGCGGCCGCACTGCAGCGTTTCATGATCGAGGATCGCCTGCGTGGTGCGCTGGCTCGCAACGAATTCTCCCTGAACTATCAACCGCAATTCGATCTCAGCAGTGGCAGCGTCTCGGGAATGGAGGCGCTGTTGCGCTGGACGAGCGTCGAGCTCGGTATCGTACCGCCAGCGGAGTTCATCCCCATGGCCGAGGAAACCGGGCTGATTGTCAGCATCGGTGAGTGGGTTCTGCGCGGCGCGTGCCGGCAGGCCAAAGCCTGGCAGGACGCGGGACTGCCCATCGCGCGAATGGCTGTCAACGTCTCAGGGCGGCAGTTCGCCTGGTCACAGTTTCCGGCGCAGGTTGCCGGGATCCTGCGCGAGACCGGACTTGATCCGTCCAGACTCGAGTTGGAGATTACCGAATCGGTGGTGATGGCCGATGAGAGCTGGGCCGAGAAGGCGCTGACGGACCTGAAGCAGCTCGGAATTTCCCTCGCCATCGACGACTTCGGTACCGGGTACTCGAGCTTCGGACGCCTGCGTCATTTCGCGGTGGATCGTTTGAAGATCGATCGCTCGTTCGTTACCAGCATCGGCGATGGCAGTGACGACCGCGCGATTGCGGCGGCGATCATCGCGATGTCGCGCTCGCTGCGGATCAACGTCACGGCTGAAGGCGTCGAGAGCTTTCCGCAGCTCATGTTTCTGCAGGAGCATGCCTGCCATGACGCGCAGGGCCTGCTGTTGAGCAAGGCGCTGCCGGCCGATGAGGCGGGTGACCTGCTGCGTAGACTGCACGAGCACCGTGACAGCTCGCGAAGTCAGAAGCTGAAGGCCATCATCAAGTAGGCAAACGGCTGGCCGCTCACCCGAGCCGGCGCAAAATCCCGCACCGAGGCGGTGTTTCTGGCGCGCCAGCGCGAGATTTTCTAATATGCATCGACCGCGCGCCGCGGGGCCGCAATCGCCATCAGCCATGAGAGGTCACAGTGCCGCGGAACGGGGATCGTTGGTATGTGCTCGGTCTGCTGACCCTCGTGTATGCGCTCAACATCGCTGACCGGTTTTCGATCTCCACCCTGATCGAGCCCATCCGGCTCGAGCTGCATCTGTCCGACTCCGGGGTCGGATTTCTGACCGGCGTTGCCCAGGCGATGTTTTATGTGACCATCGGCATCCCGGTCGCCTTGCTGGCCGATCGCGCCAACCGGCGCAACATTCTGGCGGTCGCATTGGTGCTGTGGTCGGGCATGACGGCTCTATGTGGCGTGGCGCAGAACTACACCCAGTTGCTGCTCGCACGCTTTGGCGTCGGCATCGGCGAAGCCGGCGGGACGCCGCCCTCGACCTCGATTCTGGCGGATAAATTTCCAGCGGCAATGCGTCCGATGGCGCTGACCATCTACGCCCTGGGAACCTGTCTTGGAGCGTGGCTGGGTTCGGCGGTGGCTGGGCAGGTTGCTGAGCACAACGGTTGGCGTGCTGCCTTCCTCGCTCTGGGGGTTCCTGGACTGTTGGTCGCGCTTCTGTTGAGGCTGACCGTCCGTGAGCCCGTACGCGGGCAGTTCGATCAGCCCGCTACCCGCCACGAGCCCCCCTCGATGTGGGCGACCATTCGTCATGTCTGGCACTACCGAAGTGCCCTGCACCTGCTGCTGGGAGGCTCGGTTGCAACGCTTTGGAGCTGGGGCATGATGTGGTGGATGACGACCTTCCTGGAGCGCACTCATCATCTGACTATCGGGCAGGCAGGCAGCATGTTAGGCCGGATGCACCTGCTGGCCGGCACGGCAGGCACCCTCCTCGCGAGTGTGTTGATGAGCCAGCCGGCGGCGCGCGATCCTCGCTATATCACCCGTCTGCTTGCCTGGGTCACGGCTCTCGCCACCCTGCCCTCGATTGCGCTGCTGTGTACCGATTCCATCGCGCTCGCACAAGCATTCCTGTGGTTTTTCGTACCCGCCGTGTACTTTTTCATCGGCCCTATTCTCGGCCTGCTGCAGAATGTGGTGCCGCCCCAGATGCGCGCCACCACCTGTGCCCTGCTGCTGTTCACGGCCAACGTTGCGAATCTGGTGATTGCGCCGCAGCTGATCGGTCTGCTGAGCGATCAGTTCAATCTGCGCTTCCAGGCAGGCGCGGACTCACTGCGCTGGGCGCTGCTGGTACTCGCACCGACCGGGTTTTGGGCAGCCGCGCACCTGCGTGCCGCGACCCGGACGATCCTCGACGATGCCAGAAACGGTCCGTTAGCGCGCTAAGAGCTGACAAGCAACCGATCGCATCAGGCCGCCAGCTGATGGTCGCGCACCCAATGGGCGAGTAGCTGGGCCGCGTCGGCCAGTGGCGCGGTGCTCTGCGTCGCTTTGGAAAGATTCATCGCGCCCGAATAAACGGAAATCACAAAGTTGGCAGCTGCCAGGCGCTCTTTTGCATCCAGCCGGGCGCCGCCACGGGTTGCGCCAATTCTCTCGATGAGGACGCAGCGCCACTCAGCGAAAATACTCTCGACGGCATTACGCAGATCCGCATCGGTGAGAGCCAGCTCGAGCGCCAGATTATTGAGCGGACAGCCTAAGATAGAGCCGCGTGCGCGGATCCCGGCAATGATGTCAGCGAAAGCCGCTGCGATGCCACGGCCCAACGTCGATGCCTGGCGCACCGGCTCGATCCAGGCTTCCCGCACCACCGGTCCCACGCGGTCCGCCAATACGGCCAGCGCCAATCGTTTCTTCGTTGGGAAGTGATGATGCAGGGCTCCGGCTGATACGCGGCTCACCTGTATCAGATCGTGTACTGATGTCGAATGATAACCCCGCTCCTGAAACATTCTGGCTGCGTTGTCCAGAATGCGACCTCGCAGGCCGTCCGGGTCATTCCGCCGTCTCGTGCGACCACTCCTCAAGGTTGCGCTGCTCGACATCGACCTGCACCACGGTTGCATTGCGCGAATTGACAAATGGTACACGCATTGCGACGATAGCAAAAACAGGACACCCGGTCTGTTTAGGAGAAAGCGTGAATTCCCCACAGGTTGGCCAGCGATGCGCCTGAGCCGGCGCGGCTTCGTAGCGGCGGCCGCCGGGACCGCCTTCGCAGCGCATGGATTGCAGACCCGAGCGGTCGCGCCCGCAGCCCCACACCTGGGGGTCATCGAATTGCGGCAGTACACCCTGCATAAGGACCGGCGCGATACTTTGATCGGCATGTTCGAAGAACACTTCATCGAGCCGCAGAATGTCCTGGGCGCACACATCGTGGGTACTTTCCGTGATGTCGATGATCCGGACCGCTTCGTCTGGATTCGCGGCTTCGCCGATATGCAGACGCGGCAGCGATCGCTCGAAGCGTTCTATGGCGGCTCGGTCTGGCATGCCAACCGGCGGGCTGCCAACCTCACCCTGCTTGACTCAGACAATGTTCTGATGCTGCGGCCGGTCGCGGCAGATCAGAACTTCGCGGCGGCTGGCAGCGGGGCTCAGGAGTCGCATCACATCATCGGTGCCCGGATTCATTACCTGGGCTCAGCTGATGCACCGCAATTCGCCAGCTACTTCAATCAGGCCGTGCTCCCCCACTTCGCCGCGATGGGTGTACAGCCGATCGCGCAGCTCATATCGCACGACGCAGCCAATAATTTCCGCCTGCCCATTCGCGAGCATGAAACGGTGTTTGTCTGGTTTGCACGCTGGAATTCGCTTGCGGAGGAGGAGGACTGCGCGCGGCGTGCGGCAGCGTTATCGGGCTGGCGGGATGCGGCACCCGAGTCGCTGCTCCCGGCCTTCATGCGCAAGCCGGAGAGGCTGCGGCTTGTGCCGACCGCGCGCTCGTCTTTGCGGTAATCGCCGATCCCATAAGCTGATCCTCCAAGCCCACAGAGCCCGTGCAGCCGCAGCGGGGGGCTTCGCGTATGATTTCGGTGCAAGGGGCAGCATGGGGGCTGCGCGATACCTACTGCCGTGATCATCCGTAGCACCGTGCGCCGCGTCGGCATCGCCACCCTGCTTGCTACTGCGTTGCTCATCTGTCCGCCGGCAGCTTCGGGCGGCATCTTGTGGGATGCCGGCATCGCGTGTGGTTATGCCTCTACCGTCCTCCTGCTCTGCCTCTACATCTACCCTGTGCGCGCCGACGGCCTGCCCCATGCGCGGCTCTTCGGCCTGTCGCAACATCGTCTCCTCGGCTGGGGCCTGCTAGCGCTCTGCGCGCTGCACGTCGGGCTCCTGTTGGGCCTTGAGCCCCTGAGTACGCGGTATCTGCTGCCCTCGGCACCTCTTTACATGTGGAGCGGGGTACTCGCGCTACTCTCCGCCGTGCTGCTGGTACAAACCGGTCTGCGCGCGCGCGCAGCCCTGCGGCGGCATCGATCCTTCCGTCCTTCCACCCTGCATCTGCTGGTGAGTCCCATACTGGTGCTAACGCTGGGTGTGCATGTCTGCGGCAGTGGACAGCTGAGTGCCGGGTGGTTGAAGACAGCTACCGTGTTGCTGCTGCTCGCATTGCCGCTGAGCTGGTTTGCGCTCCGTCGCCGCACCGGCCCAGGCGTGCACCAGGGTTGGCGGCACGGAACCCATCTCGCCGCGGCGGCAGGATTGCTGCTGTTGCCGATACCGCTCGCCACGCAGGCGCTGCTCGAGCCTGCCGTGCGTCCTGCAGCGATCAGCGTGAACTTCCCGCACGATCGCCATACGAGCGTGAGCTGCGTCACTTGCCATCACAATTATCTCGACAAAAGCGGCACGACCGCCTGCATCGAATGCCATCGGAGCCGACGCAGCGATCTGCCACATTCGAGCGAGACCACCTTTCATCGCTTCTGCCGGGACTGCCACGCCAGGCTCGCCGCAGAGCACACGCATCACGGGCCGCCCCGCAGCTGCTCAGCCTGCCATGATGCCTCTCGACCCGCTTCCGGTTAGGATGGACCCGTGCACTTCCATCACGCCTTGTCCCGGACTCTCCTCGCCTGGCTGTTGTTAGCTGCGGCCGCGCCATACGCTGCGGCAGCGGATCCCTGCGGCGAGTTTGCCTGGGATGTGGCGCATGAACGCACGCTGTTCGCTCAGTCTGCGGGCGTGCTGAGCGCTGCAAAATCCAACGCTGCTGCACCGGCCGTGGCACCCGATCGGTTATATGAGGTACGGCTGCTCCCGGCGGCGCAGGTCGGCTTTCCGGTTGCTCCACTCGGCCATCACTCGAAAGCAGAAGGCACCTACGGCGGGCTTGCGCAGCTACGAGTACCGTCAGCCGGGACCTGGCGGATCTCACTCAGTGAGCCGGCCTGGGTGGATGTCGTGAACGCCGGCGCCGTGCTGCAGCCAAAGGACTTTCAGGGGCGTCATGGCTGCAGCGCGCCGCACAAAATACTCCGCTACGAGCTACCCGCCGGCACCTCGCTAACACTGCAATTGAGCGCCGCGAGCGCATCCGCAGTTCGCCTTGTCGTGAGTAAGGATCCCGGCGGCGGCTAGCTCGCCACCTCGCTACCTCGCTTCTCGCAATGCCCTCACTTCGGGTACAGGATCATCTGCGTACATCGGAACAGGGCGATGCGTTTGTTCGCGTCACGGTGCGTGATCACGGCGTCCCACACCTGCGTAGTACGGCCTATGTGCACCGGAGTCGCGACACACTCGATCGTCCCGCTGCGCGCGGTTCCTACATGGTTTGACTTCAGCTCGATGGTCGTGAAGCCCTTGGCATCCTGCGCAAGCCATAATCGACAACCATAGCCTGCGGTGGTGTCCGCCAGGGTCACAATGGAGCCGGCGTGCAGATAACCGTTGGGAGCCATCAGCTGCGGCCGCACCGCCAATTCGGAGCGCACCTCGTCCCGGCTGACAGAGGTGAAGACGATCCCGACATAAGCGGGGAAATGGCCCTCGCCGAGCCGATTCAACTCATCGACGGTAGGCATATGACGGCTCGGGCCGCTCAAGGGATGAGCACCAGCTTACCGGGATACCGCTTGCTCAAAAAGTCCTCCTGCGCTGCGACGATGGCCTGCAGCGGATAGCTGCGACTGACGAGCGGCCGGATTTCACCGCCTTCTATGTAGCCGATCAGTCTTGCAAAAAGCCCGGGCTCCGGGATAGTGCAGCCCAGGATGCGCAGATCCTTCAGGTACAGGGAGCGCAGATCGAGCTGCACCGTCGCGCCGGCGATCGCACCGGCCGTGGCGCACCGGCCACCGGCGCGCAGTGCGTGGAGCAACTCGCCGAAACGCGGTCCGCCGACGACATCGATGGCCACATCCACCGAGTTGCGGCCCAAACGTGCCAGCCAGTCGGAGTCGCGCGGCAAGACTGCGTCAGCGCCGAGGGACGCCACAACATCTGCCTTGTCCGTCGCGGCGATCGCAATGACGTGAGCGCCCCGCCGACGGGCCAGCTGTACTGCGGCGGAGCCGACGCCACCGGAGGCGCCAGTCACCAGCACCGTCTCATCCGCACGCACTGCTGCTCTGGTCAGCATGTTCTCGGCCGCAAGCCACGAACAGGGAAATGAGGCGAGCTCTGCATCGCTCAGCGGACTGACGATCGGGCAGGCATTGGCACCCGGCACGGTGAGGAATTGCGCAAAGCTGCCATTGCATTCCGACCCGAGATAACCGACGGCCGAACCCGTGCTGCCGCGAAGCACAGGATCGATCAGTACACGCTGCCCGATCCGGGAACTGTCGATGTCGGTACCCACAGCCACGATGTAACCACAGGCATCGGCGCCCTGTATCAGCGGAAAGCACAGCGGCGCGCCGGTCCAGGCAGTCTGTGGGTTCGCGGTCCCAGAAGCTGCTGCAGTGGCCGGTGTGTACCAACCGATGCGAGTGTTGATATCGGTGTTGTTGACACCGGCGGCGGCCACTCTGATCAGCACCTCGCCAGCTGCCGGCGCGGGCAGCGGTACGTCCTCGCGGAACTCGAGCTGCTCGAATCCGCCGTGAGCGCGCAGCAGCACGGCATGCATCACGGCGGCCTCAAGCGAACGCTCAACGATAGGTGTTGTTGGATTGATGGTTGCCCGCCAGCCACCGCTCGAGCTCCCGATGGGCATCGGCGCGGCGGGTGCGTGCAATCTTATCGGCTTCCGGATGATCGAGCGTGAACTCCAGAATCAGTCCGTTCGGATCCCTGACGTAAACCGAGCGACAATAGCCATGTTCGAGCACGAAAGTGTCCGGCGGCTGGATGCCCGCGGCGGCAATGCGCTTCTCGAGCGCGGCCTGCGTCTGGGCGTCCACTGCCAGCGCGATGTGATGAAATGGCGAGGCCGGCATCTCCGGCCCGAATTGCTCCTGATCCTCGGGATCTGCGAACTGGAAAAATGCCAGCGCCCCGCCGTCGGCCATGCCGAAGAAAGTATGACAATAGGTACGCACCTTACCGAACAGCTCGTCGGACTCGCACCACGTGGCGACGAGCGGCATGCCGACGATTTCCTCGTAGAACTGTCGCGTCTTCTCCTGGTCCCGCGTGACGTAAGCGTTGTGATGCAGGCGGATGGGAAGCGAGTTTGTCTGGGCCATGGTGCACTCCTCGGCATCAGAACTTGAAAGTGAAATCGACGCCGTAGCGGCGCGGCAGAGCTCTCCACAGGAAGCCGCCCGGGGAGAATTCAGCATTGTAGTGCTTGTCGGTGAGATTCTTCGACCAGGCGGTTACCGACCATTGCTGGCCTTCGAGCCCGGCGCGCAGGTCGACGAGGTTGACCGGGTCGCGTGAGGTCACATTGTACGGGTCCCACCAGGTACGCCCGATCTGTTGATAATCGAGGCGCAGCGTCGCATTGAGGCGCTCGGCGAGCGGCTGGTGGTATTGCAAGCCAGCCCCGATCGTATCGCGGGTCAACAGCGGCGGTTTGTTGCCCACGACGGTCGGGTCCTCCATGTGCGTAATCTTGCCGTCGGTGTAGCCGAAATTGGCGTAGACATCCAGACGGTCGGTTGCCTTCGCGGTGAGCTCGAGCTCGGCTCCCTTGTAAGTCGCATCCAGATTGCCCAGGTTCTGCGTCGAGGTAGTGGCGTCGAAGTAGAACCAATAGCCGTTGCGTGACTTGGTGTGATAGAGCGCAAGATTTGCATTCAGGCGCCGCTCGAAGAACTGGCTCTTCGCGCCCACCTCCCAGGTGTCGGCGACCTCCGCGTTAAACAGATCGTGCACTCCCAGGTGACCGGAGGCGAGCGCCACCGCGCCTACGCCGGTCTGGTTGAATCCGCCACTGCGAAACCCGCGGCTCCAGCCGCCGTAGATAGTCAGATCATCGCTCGGTTTGTAGCGCAGCGTCCCCTTGGGTTGCGTCTCGGTCCACGTGTGTTTGCGCACCTCGCCGCTTGAAGCCGTTGGATCGGGCAGGAAGTGCTGCGGCGTATCGGTGGTGTTGCGACGCGAGTCGTCATCGTAACGAATCGCCGCGTCGAGCTCCAACTGGCGACTGAACTCGTAGGTGGCATCGCCAAACACCGCCCACGCATTGTTGTTCTGCGAATCCGCCAGGAAAGTGACGTTGGTATTGGTGGCAAACGGGTTGGTCGGGTCGACCAGCGGATCGTGATAGACGCGCGGCACCCCTGCCCCCCGGTCGACCAGATTGTCGGTGGAGATGAAGCGCTCGGTGTGCACGTAGTAGGCGCCTGCGATCCACGAGAAGCCGCCCACCTTGTTGGAGGTGAAGCGCAGTTCCTCGCTTTCGGTCGTCACGTCGATGAACTGGCTCTGGCTCTCATCCAGAGGTCCGCCCAGCGCGGCCGGGATGCCCGCAAAGAACACGTTGTAGGCGATCGAGGTCGCGATGGGACGGAAATCATAGGCATCGCCGGTGTCGATTTCCTTGGTGTGATTGTAGTCGGTGGTCGAAGTAAAGGTACCGAATCCGCGGTTGTAATCCAGCTTGAGAGCCGTATCCAGCACGTCACGGTTGTCGCTGCCGAGGTTATTGTCCTGAATCGGACTGTTCACATCGTTGGCATTGGGAGGGGTGGTAAACGTGCTGAAGACATTCGCCTCGTTATCCCGGGGAATGATGTAGTAGTACGCCGTCGTCGCGACGCGGTCGCGGAATACACGCAGGTCGGCGCTCCATTCATCGGCAGGCTTCCACAGCAGGCGCAGGCGGCCCGAATAATCGCGGTACGGGTCAGCCTTGCGGTTGAGGTAGCTGTTTTCCAGGAAGCCGTCGGTGTTGTAGAAGTTCAGCGAGGCGCGATAACGCAGCGTACCGTTGGTGTCGAGCGGGCCGGTGACGGCAAGCTGCGCCTTTTCAGAAGTGCCGTTACCGACCCCCAGCTTGCCGCTGCCTTCGAAATGATCGGAGGGATCGGCCGTGTGGATGATGATGGCTCCGCCGATCGCATTGCGACCGTACAGTGCGCCTTGGGGGCCCTTCAACACCTCGATCTGCTGGATGTCCGTGAGCTCCTGATCGAACTGGTACGGGTTGGTCTCGAGCACGCCGTCGACCAGCACCGCTACCGACGGCTCGCTGTTGCGGGCCTGGGAGATGCCACGCACCGTAATGAAGGAGTTGCCGACATTCTGCACCTCCACCAGGGTCATGTTGGGTACGAGCGCCACGAAGTCGCGAGGCGTCTCGATGCCCGCCGACTGGATCTGCTGCGAGGTGAATACATCGACCGTGACGGGCACATTCTGGAAGGTTTCGTCGCGGCGGCGCGCGGTGACGACGACTTCCTCGACGGCTGGCGATACGCTCTGCGCCCAAACGGTTTCGGCGAACAGGGCGACTGCCAACGCGGCGGCCAGAACCGCCAGGTTTCGGCGCATCGGACTGAGCATAAGACCCCCCTTCTCTTGAACGCTTCTTACGAAGCTGCTGCCACGGGATTCAAAGTGGTGGCTCCGGGCCGCACTCCGGCCAGGAAGCGACGCGACTCAGAGCCGCGCGGATCGCCTCACCATGTTGGTTCAGAAGCGGCGCGGCGCGCACCGAGCCGGCGCGCACGCCATCGAACTGCACCGCAGGGCGTACCGCTTGCGTTGCGGTGTGGGGCGATTCGACCGGGACGACGATCCCCAGATGGGCAACCTGCGGGTCGCGCACCACGTCATCCATCCGATTGACCGGCGCGTAAGGAACGTCCTCGGCCTGCAGGCGACGCAGCCAGTGCTCCAGCGGCTGACGTGCGAAGCGAGCACTGAGCTCGAGCCGCAGGGCTTCGTATTCGGCGATGCGCCGCTCGCGCGGATTGAAGCGCGCATCGCTGGCCAGCTCCGGCGCCTCCAGCGCGGCTACCAGCCCCTGCCAGAACTTCTCCAGCGACGAGAGGTGAATCGCGATGAGCTGCTCATCAGCGGTGCGCAGGATATAGGCCTGCGCCAGTCGCGGCCGGTCGGCGGACGTCGGCATCTGCCCCGACGCGAAGTAGGCTGCGAAAGGCTCTACCGCGAAATGCGCCATCGCTTCCAGCATCGAGACTTCAACATGACTGCCGCGCGCCGTACGCCCACGCTGCACCAGCGCGCCGAGAATGCCATGCGCGGCATACAGACCCGTGATGGCGTCTGCCAACGCCGGGCCGAGAAATTGCGGCCGCTGGTAATCCACCACCACGCTCAGGAAGCCGCTCAGCGCCTGAGCCACTGAGTCATAACTCGGCCGGTCCGCATAAGGGCCACTGGATCCGAAACCACTGATCGAGCAGTAAACCAGCTGCGGATTGAGCTGCCGCAGATGCTCGAAGCCGGCCCCCAGGCGCTCGGCGGTTCCCGGCCGGAAGTTCTGGATGTACACGTCCGCCTGGCTGATGAGTCGCTCGAAGAGCTCGCGGTCCACCGCGAGTTTCATATCCAGCACCAGGCTGCGCTTGTTACGGTTGTAGGCCTGAAAATGCGGTGAGTAGCGGCCACCCTGATAGGCACGATAGGGATCGCCTTCGGGACTTTCGACCTTCAGCACATCGGCGCCGAGATCAGCGAGCATCATTCCGGCGCACGGACCCGTGATGAACGTTCCCTGCTCGACGACCCGGATCCCTTGCAGAGATTGCATGCGCGTCTCGCCTCTCAGGCGTCCGTGCTCGGCTCGAATCCGGGCGGCAGTTCGCCGTCGTAGTCGATCGCCTGCGCGGCAGCGTGTGACATCACGAAACCAATGGCGCGCTGCTGCTCCTCCAACAGATGCGCCACAAGTCCAGCCGTGCGCGCCAGCAGGGGTACCCCTTTCAGGGCGAGAAGCGGAAAGCCGGCATCCAGCAGCACAGCCGCGATCGCGCCGGACACGTTCATCATCAGCGGCCGGCCGATCAATTGTGGCAACAGTTCCTCGACGCGGGCGCCGATCGCCACATGCTGTGGCTCGAGGCCCGCTTCCTTTGCGATCGCAAACAGCCGGCGGGCCCGCGGGTCGAACCCCTTGTGCAGCGGATGACCATAGCCAGGTATGGTGCGTTTTGCCTCACGATACTGTTGCACGACCGCGCCAATGGCCCGGTCGAGTTCCGCGCCGGCCGCTGCTTTTTGTTCGATGGCCGCAAAAAAATGCCCCGCCGCCTCCGCGGATCCCAGCACGACCGAACCACAACCGAGCAACCCGGCCGCTACCGCACCCTGCAGCGCTTCGGGAGCTGCAGCGAAGGTGAGGCGCGCGGCCTGCACGCTTGGCACGAGGCCATGCTCGGCAATGGCAACCAGGGTTGCATCGAGCACGTGGCGCTGCGCAGCCGTAGGCAGCGCGCCAGTGAGCAGCAGCCAGAAGTGCTCCGTGAACGTGATGGAGCCCATCAGCTCGCCGGCCAGATCACGGCCGCGCACCACGATGGTCTGCGCATTCGAGGTGGATAACGCCGAGCTGTGCCGGTCCTGCCGCCCGATCTTCACCGCCTGACCCTCCGGCGAAACTTTTCGCATACCGAAATTATTGTCGCTATGCTGTTTCATACTGGACCGCGCGCGCATAATTCGTCAAGCCGTGCGAACCGGCGGTTGGCTCCTTTCGGATATCGAAATAACCTGACACTCCATGCCCGATCGCAACAAGACAACACGGCGCGAGTCGATGGGCGGTCTCGAGAAGGGACTGGCGGTCATCCGCGCTTTCTCCCGCGAGCATCCCGCTCTCACGCTGAGCGACATTGCCCGCGCGGCGCGCATTCCGCCGGCGACGGCGCGCCGCTGTCTGCTCACTCTCGAAGCGCTCGGCTATGTGATGCGCAACGAGCGCACGTTCCTGTTGCGACCGCGGGTACTCGAGCTCGGCGCCGCGTATCTGGAGTCACTCAACATTGAGCGCCTCACCAAGACTCACCTGGAAGAGCTGGCGCAAAACACTTCCGACTCGGCGGCGCTTTGCGTGTTGGACGCCGCCGACATTGTCTACGTCGCTCGTGCCTCGGTGCGCACGCTGCTGCGCCTGGAAGCTCACGTCGGTAGCCGATTTCCTGCGCACGCGACCTCGACCGGCCGCGTGCTACTTGCAGGAGTCAGTGCCGAGCGACTGCAACACTACTTCGACACCGCAAGTATTCAGGCCCTGACCGATCGCACCATCACCGACCGCGCCCGGCTACGCTCTCTGATCGACGACTGCCGCCGCACCGGTTATGCGGTGGTCGAAGACGAGCTCGCCTACGGGGTGATCGCCATGGCCGTTCCGGTCGTGGACCATCACGGACGGGTCGTGGCGGCCGTGAACTCCTCCAGCCACTCCCGGCGCATCAGCAGAACGAAGCTGGTGCGCGAACGACTGTCGATGCTGCAGCGCGTGAGTGGCGAGATCTCCAAGGATCTGGCGGTCGTACCCTGGCTATCTCTGAGCGCACAGACCTGACGCCGGCACCGCACGCGCGGACCCGCCAGGATGAGGAAAACATGAGCACTGCCAACCGTTTCAAGACCACCCATGTTGGAAGTCTGCCTCGCCCCGATGATCTCATCGAGATCATGTTTGCGCGGGAGGACGGTATTCCCATCGATGCCCAGGCGCTTGCCCAGCGCATGGAGCGGGCCGTAGATGACGCCGTGGCGCGCCAGGTGAGTGCACAGGTCGACATCGTCAACGACGGTGAGTGGCCCAAGCCAAGCTATGCGACGTACATCAAGGATCGGCTCAATGGATTCGGCGGCAGCGGCAACAGTTTCCTGTTCCAGGACATCGAGGACTTCCCACGCACCAAGGCCCGCGTGCTGGCAGATCCCGGCCGCAAGCATCGCAAAACACCCGCCTGTAATGCGCCGATCACCGTGAAGGAAATGACGACACTGAGCCGAGACATCACGGCTCTGCAGAGCGCCGTCAAAAAGCACGGCGCCACCGGCTCCTTCATGAGCGCAGCCTCGCCGGGAGTCACCGGTTATTTTTTCCGCAACGAGTACTACCCGGACCACGAGAGCTATCTGTTCGCGCTTGCCGAGGCGCTGCGGCCCGAATACGAGGCAATCGTCGCTGCGGGCATCATGCTGCAGATCGATTGCCCGGACCTCGCCATGGGAAGGCACTCGCAGTATGCGCAGCTGAGCCTTGCGCAGTTTCGCGCACGTATGGAGCTGCACATCGAGGTCCTGAATCGCGCCCTGGCCAACATCCCTGCCGAGAAGGTGCGCATGCACCTGTGCTGGGGCAACTATCCCGGTCCGCACCACTGCGACGTGCCTCTGCGGGATATCGTGGATCTGGTCTGGAAGGCCAAGCCTCACGCCGTGCAGTTCGAGGCGGCCAATCCGCGCCACGCACACGAGTGGTCGGTGTTCGAGGACCTGAGGCTACCCGAAGGCAAGGTGCTGATTCCCGGCGTCATCGAGGTGCAGTCCAATTACATCGAGCATCCTGAGTTGGTCGCGCAGCGTATCGGCAGATACGCGCACCTTGCGGGCCGCGACAACGTGATGGCGGGAACGGATTGCGGTTTCAGCATCCACGTCGGCTCCGGAGGCATAGATCCGGATGTGGTCTGGGCCAAACTGGCGGCCCTGGCACAGGGTGCCGCGCTCGCCAGCAGAAAATTCTGGCCTGGCAGCGGTTGAGGCCTCATGCAGGGCGATCAATACCTGCTCACTGACGGCGTGCGGATCCGATATCGCGATGAGGGCGCCGGCCCGCCGATCGTGTTGTTACACGGCTGGACGCTTGATCTGGAGATCTGGGATCCGCAGGTGGCAGATCTGCAGCAGAGCTTTCGCATGATCCGTTGCGACCGCCGCGGCTTTGGCCTGTCCTCGGGAACGCCGGATCTGCAGGCGGATGCCGCCGACGTGTTGTCATTGTGCGAGCACCTGGAAGTCAGATCCTTTGGCTGTGTGGGCATGTCCCAGAGCACGCGTATCGTGTTGTCTCTGGCACACCTGCAGCCGCAGCGGCTGCGGCGTTTCGTACTGGACGGCCCCCCGGGACTGCTTGACCGCGGGAACCTCATGCCGGGCGACCTCGACTACGTTGCGCTGCGCGCGCTCGCCCGCAGCAGCGGAATGCAGGTGTTCCGGCGCGAATGGGGCCGACATCCCCTGACTGCGCTCGTGTGCGAGGACCCGGCGCGGCACCAGCTGCTGCAGCGAATTCTCTGCCGCTATCCCGGAAACGACTTGCTGTCAGAGGTGAATCGTCCGCCGCCAGAGGATGAACAGGGAGTGGCGACGATCCAGCAGCCTGCAATGATTCTGAACGGCATGCTGGACACGCCGACGCGGCTGCGCGGCGGCGCGGCACTCGCCGCAGCGCTGACCCATTGCGAACACGTCATCATCCCAGGCGCCCGCCACCTCGCAAATCTCGACAACAGTGCCGCCTACAACTCCCAATTGCAGCGATTTTTCTCCTCAATGTAACGACAAACGGAGCCTTCATATGACCCAGATCCTCGTTCTCTATTACAGCAGTTACGGACATATCGAGCAGATGGCGTATGCGCAGGCCGAGGGTGCGGGCCGCATGGCGGGTACTACCGTGAGCGTCAAGCGTGTTCCCGAGCTCGTTCCCGAGCCGGTGGCACGTGCCTCAGGCTTCAAACTCGCGCAGCGTGCCGAAATTGCCGAGCCGAATGAGCTCGAGAACTACGACGCCATCTTCTTTGGCACCCCCACCCGCTTCGGCAACATGGCGGCGCAGATGCGCAACTTCCTGGATCAGACCGGCGCACTATGGTCACGCGGCGCACTGGTGGGGAAGGTCGCCTCGGCATTCTGCAGCACCGCCAGCCAGCACGGGGGACAGGAGACCACCCTGACTTCCTTTCATTCCACGTTACTGCACCATGGCATGATCATCGTGGGATTACCCTACACATTCACTGAGCTGACAACCATGCGCGAGATCACCGGCGGCACGCCCTATGGCGCCAGTTGCGTCACGGGCTCGGGCTCTGAGCTGCGCATGCCTACCGCCCTCGAGCTCACACTCTGTCGCTGTCAAGGCGAGCACGTGGCCCGCATCGCAAGCGCCCTGAAAGCGGGTACGGCGAAGTCATGATCGAATCTCACTGTTGAGGGTATTTGCGCGCACCTCGGCAGTGTAGCGCTGCAATAACCCGGCATCGCCGCTGCGGGAGGAACGGCAACATTCAGCGCTAACCGAACCCTTGCAGCGCCTCTGACGACCTACTGCTATCGCGTAGCGAATGGGGGCAGGTCATGGGTGCGAGGAGCTATTCATTCAACACGGCAGCGGCCTTGGCGGCGGTGCTGCTCAGCAGCTGCGGTGGTTCCGACTATCATTTTGCCAAACCAACGGTGATGTTTACATCACCCACACAAGCTGCGGACATCAATTTTGGGCAGGCGGTGCAGTTGGCGTGGACTTCCACCAGCGCCAACACCTGCACCGCTGGAGCATCCAGTACGATCGGCGGGGATTTCAGCGGCAATCAGCCGGTCAACGGCAAGGCAACCGTTGCACCGGCCGGCACCGGCACGGTCACCTACACGCTCACCTGCACCGGATACGGTGGCATGACTACGGCCTCGACGGCGGTGGTGACCGTGAACAGCTCAATCCTCAACAGCCTGGCGGTCGGCCGCATCGCAACGATTGGCTCCACGGTCGATCCGATCGAGATGGGCGGCAACCCCTATGGACTCGCTCTCGCGCCGGTGAGTGCCGGTCTGATCAGCGCCGGCGATCTCATCGTCTGCAACTTCAACAACGGCGCCAGCAACACCCAGGGACGGGGTACGACCATCATCGGCCTGCATCCGACGTCCGGCGCTAGTCCCTATCGAATCGCGCAATCGGCCGCCCTTGCGGGATGCGATGCGCTCGCATTGCTGCCGGATGACAGTATTGTCGCGGCAGCATTCTCGGCGAACGAAGATGTCCTGGTGAGCCCAGCGGGCTTCATCACCAACCCCTTCGGTACCGATGCGTTCGCCGGTCCCTGGGGTGCCGCCTATGCCCCGGGCAGTGGCCAGAACCCGCCAGCCCTGTATGTATCCAACGTGGATGGCAGTGTCGATCGCATCCTTCTCGCGGGTGACAGTCAAGTCGGCTTCGCGAAGATTGTCACGGGCTTTTGCGGCAGCGGCCAACCGGGCGCCATCTTTGCAGCTGCAGGTCTGACGTACGACCCGGCGATCGATGCGCTTTACATCGTTGATACCAGCTCGAACAGCGTCGTGGCAATCACGAACGTATCGGCCATTCCGGCCGCGGGCATCGCCGTTGACGGGCAATGTGCCTCAGTCGCCGCGCCCCCTACACCGGCCCCCAGCTTCACTGGATCCGCCGCCGGTGCAGCGCGCGTCCTGGCGCACGGAACGCCGCTCATCGCACCCTTGAGCGCGACTCTGCTACCGGACGGCGATCTGCTCGTCGCGAACGCCGACATCAACCTCGGCAGCGGCGATATGCCCAACCTGGTGTCGGAGATCTCGCCGGCGCTGCCTGGAGGCTTCGTCGGCCAGGCGGTGCAACTCGATGCGGGCACTCCGGGTGCACTGTTTGGTATCGTCGCAACCCAGGATGCGCAGGGCAACCCGCTGGTCTATTTCAATGACGACAACAGCAACAGTGTGATGGTCCTGACGAGATGAGAGCGCACGCAGCGCACAGCAGCGGCTGCCAGAAGCGTCGAACCGCTGGACCTGGGCCCTTGGCGTTACCAATTCAGCAGGAACGCGAGTGCCTGGGCGCAGGGCTGCTCGATTTTCAACACCAGCATGTCATCAGCCCGCGTGCGCCCCAAATTCACGGCCGCGACCGGCTTATCGGCCCTGGCGGCCGCCTGCACGAACCGATAGCCTGAGTAGACCATCAGCGATGAGCCCACCACGAGAACTGCCGTGGCGGCGTGCAGCGCCTGCATGGCGGCGCTGACGCGGGCGGGCGGTACGCTCTCCCCGAAAAAAACCACGTCGGGTTTGAGAAGCCCACCGCAATGGCCGCATGCTGGGATCCGCAGCGAGCCGAAATCCATGTTCGCAAGCTCGGCATCGCCATCCGGCGCATCTACAGCCCGCAATCCGATCCAGTGGGGATTCAGTTCCAGGAGGCGCTGCTGCATCTCCTCCCGGCCAAGGCGCGCCGGACAGCACATGCAGCGGACCTGATCGAGCCTGCCGTGCAGATCGATCGCCCCGGCACTGCCAGCGAGCTGATGCAGGCCATCGACATTCTGTGTCACGAGCGCTGTGTCAGCTCGTTGGCGCGTGAGCTGCGCTAGTGCCCGATGAGCTGTGTTCGGGTGCGCCAGGCGGAAGCGTTGCCAGCCGACCATACTGCGCGCCCAGTAGCGTCTGCGCGCCGCCGCGTCGGCCATGAAGTGCTGAAAGGATACCGGCAGCCGGCTACTCTTCCATTCACCTGCCACATCCCGATAATCCGGTATTCCGGAATCCGTACTGCAACCTGCACCGGTCAGGATGAACAGCCGCGGGTGGTCATGGATGAACTCGTGTAGCAGACCGTGCATAAGAGAGATTCATGCGATGCCCGGTGAACAACCTTTCACACGCGGAGCGCGCTCATGCTCGTCCGGCAGCGCTGTCAGGGCAGCAGATGCGACGCCGGCTCTCCGGTCCAGGCCCGCGCCGCGCTGCGCATCTTCTCGAAAAATGCGAGACCTTTGCTGCCCGCTTCGATCAGCTCGATCATGCCACCGGGATGGTAGTCGGTCGCTACGTAGGCAAAACGCATGCCGCTCGCGACTCGGCCATGCTGCACGGGGTGGATGGCGCGCTGTGCCAACGAGCGCAGATCGGCATCCAGGGATTGCGTGATGACCCCCATGTGCTGCAGTCCGGTCAGCCCGCGCGACCTGAAATCACTGTAGATCGAAGGGACGACATTGCGTTGCTGAATGAGCTCGATCTGCAAATCCCCCCAATAGGCGATCGCCACGGTCAGATCGATATCGAGCGCCTCCTGGTCGCGATACCAGCATTCGGCAAAATCGATGCGTGGAAAGATGAAGAACGGACCCACACCCATGCGCTGCGTCCAGTGCGCGATCGCGCGGTCCAGATCATCGACGACGAAGCCGTTTTGCATAACCGGACCGAAAAGTCTGTCCATGCCTACGCCCCGTGTCAGTTGGCAAAGTTGCCGGCGCGGATCGCCCAGCGAATGCCGCGAGCGAGCAGCTCATAGTAGACCGGGGATTCCCAGCTGCAGCGCTCCACGTTCGGATACTCCTCGATGTAGGGCTGCATGTCGTACCGGCCGCGGCAATGGCCGAGCGTGAAATACAGCACCGCCCCAGCGCCCGCGGCGCGCAAGTACAGCACCGGTCGCGGCTCATCGGAAAACCATTCACGGTCCGCGAAGCCGCGCTGGGCTTTGCCATTGTACTGAGTGTGCAGCAGCGTGTGGCGCGCGCCATGCAGCTCCGAGAGGTACAGCTCGTCGGTGACCGTGAAGGGCTCTATGCCCTCGACCAGCGGATGAGTCGGATCGGTCACGAGCACGCGAAACGGCTGCATTGGAGGGTGCGCGACAAACTGGCTACCCAACAGCTCCATGAGCTGCGGTGCGGTACGCGGGATCGATACCCGACCATCAGGCAGCCAGTCGATGAACGAGTTGGTGCCGTGCAGGGCGAGCCAGCGCCGGCCCGAGGCAACGAACTCCGCTAGCGCTGCCTGCTGTGCCGTATCGGGGCGCACATCACAGGTGTAGCTGATCAACGCATCGGCAGCCGCGAGCGCTGCAACGTCCGCGAAGCTCTCCGCCACCCGCACGCGCACCTGCTCATGCACGTGCAGCAGCTTGAGGAGCTCGAGACGGGCAAAGTCGAAATCATGAAAACGGCCGCCGACAACAAGGTAGACGTTCAGGCGTCCGGCCAAGTTACTTCTGCCCGTTGATATAGCGATCGAGCTCCTTGTGGAAATGCCGCACCCGCTGCTCCTGTTCGCCCCACAGCGGGCCGCGGAAGGCGCGCGAGCGAATCCCCTTCTGCTGTACCGGTAGCAGCTCGGAATCCTGATCGAGGACATCCCCGAGGTTGGGTTTCTGGCCCACCGGCACGTGTACCGTTTCCGGACGCGTCGCGCCGCTCACATCGATGCCGGCCGGCAATCCCATCCACGCCGGCACGCTGTAGTCCGGGTCATCGACATGGCGATAGAGGATCATGGTGTCGTAGAAGAACGTCTCAGGATCGGTCGCGTGCGGCAGGAAGCGCATGATGAACACGCCCTCCGGATGCATTCCCATCTGCACGTTCGGGAACAGGCCCGTGGCCCAGCTGTCGGTGAGCTGTCCATCCGTCAGTGCTTCATAATGCTTCAACCCGACACGCTGCGCGCGCTCGCGTTTCGACCTCTGGATCGCCGCACGCACTTCGCGCGCAGTGCCCTGGTAGGAGGCCGGGTCAATGCCCCCTTCCTTCAGCATGAAGCTCAGATACGGATCGACCGTATCCTGGTCCGCCACCCGGTGCGACTTGACACAAATCGGCACGATCATGCGGCTGGCACCGTTCGGATACAGATCGTACTGACTGAAATCCTCCATCACCCCCTGGGTCTGCGGATGCACGTATGGCAGGTGGTAGGTCTCGTAGAACGCGTCCACGCCCGTCTTCCAGTTGGCACGCCACTCGCTGCGCACCTGGTGCACCACGTTCATCCGCTCGATCTCGTACTGCTCGATATATCCCGGTGGCAGACCGAGATATTCCCTGAGAGGCGGCGCCTTGCCATCCATGTTGATGAACAGGATGCCGCCGACCGAGTCGCAACGCACCTCGGTGAGACCGGGACGATGGGCAATCAGGCGCGGGTTGAAAGTCTCCTCATCGGTGATGCGCTCCAGATGGCCGTTGCAACCGAACTGCCAGCCATGGAAGGCACAGGTGAAGCGCGCAAGGGTGCCGTGCTCATTGAGCGCGATGCGGTTGCCACGATGCGGACAGACGTTGTAGAACGCCTTGATGCTGGCGTCCTCCTGGCGCACCAGGATGAATTCTTCTGCACCGACGGCGAATGTGAAGTAATCACCATGCTCCGGAATGTCGCTCGCCACCCCCGCCAGCAGCCACACGCGCGGCCAGAGGCGTTGCCATTCCAATGCCATGAAGTCGCGCGAGTAATATCGCGCCGGATCCACGACATCCAGGCCGTTGTCGATGTCGGGCTGTTTGGCCTCGAGTGTTTCCCGCCCCGCTCCCAGCGACATGGGCCATTGCACTTTGTAGTTGACTGCCATGGATTTCCCCTCGATCCGGTGCAGCGCCTGAGTCAGGGCTGCGGTTGCCTGAAATAATCCGGGACGCCGCTCGGCCAGACATCCCCGTATTGATTGTTGCCCCCGTCGACCACCAGTACCTCGCCGGTGATGAACTTGCCTGTCTGAGCCGACAGATACACCACGGCCTGCGCGATATCGAACGCATCGCCAAGCTGATGCATAGGGTTCGAGTAGCGGAAGCGGTCGGCATCGCGCCACTTGTAAACGTTCAGCCCCTCGCTGTCGATCGAGCCCGGCGACACACAATTGACGCGAATGTTCAGTGGCGCCCATTCGGTCGAAACTGTCTTGGACAGATAGATGACGCCGGCGCGCGCCGCACAGGTGTGCGCGACCTGCGGCATGCCCCGCCAGACGTTGGCGACGATGTTGACGATGTTGCCCGGGGTGTTCGCCGCTCGCCAGCGCTGCGCCGCGGTCTGCATCATGTACCAGGTGCCGTTCAGGTTGGTATCGATGACAGCGAGCCAGCCCTTCACCGAAAAATCTATAGCCGCCTGCGGATACTGACCCCCGCCATTGTTGACGAGCGTATCCAGACGTCCGAAGCGTTCATAGGTGCGATCTAACAGCTCTGCGACGGCTGCGGGCTGGCGGATGGACATCGGCACTGGCTCGACGACGTCGCGCCCGACACAGGCGCGAATGGCGCTCGCGGTTTCCTGCAGCTTCTCGGGTCGCCGTCCGCAGATGACGACGTTCGCACCGAGACGCGCACACACGAAAGCAATCGCACGACCGATGCCCGTGCCGCCTCCGGAGACCACAAAGGTCTGATCGCGCAGCAGCTCATCGCGAAACACCAGCGGCCTGCTGAACAGCTCGGCCTCGGGCGTACCCCAGGGTTTTGGCGGAATATCGATGATGGCTCCTCAGCTCGCCAGTCCGAATATGGCGACGCTCGCGACGTTGCGATTAGGAATCCCGCCCAGATTGTGAGCGAGGCCGAGCGCCGGCGCCGGCAGCTGCCGCTCCCCGGCACGCCCCAGCAGCTGCAGATAGATCTCGTAGGTCATGCGCAGCCCGGTCGCGCCGATCGGATGCCCGAAGCATTTCAGTCCGCCATCGATCTGACAGGGAATGGCCCCGTCACGGTCGAAGCGCCCCTCGAGAATGTCATGCGGTGCCCGCCCGGATGCCGACAAACCCAGATCTTCCATGAGCACGAGCTCGGTAATGGAGAAGCAGTCATGCACCTCGATCAGATCGAGCGAGGTCGCCGGATCGGTGATGCCGGCTTCGCGGTACGCGCGCTGCGCCGCAAGCGGTGTGGTCAGCGTATGGCTGCCATCCCAGGAGCGATGTCCCATTTCCACCCCGTTACTGGGTGCCAGCTGCAAAGCCTTGACGGTTACCAGGTCGCGCTTGCCCAGCGAGCGCGCCACCTGCGGGCTGGCCACGATCGCACACGCCGCCCCGTCGCTCACACCGCAACAATCCAGCACTCCGAGCGGATAGGAGACACAAGGCGCGTCGAGCACCTGCTGCAGGGAAATGCGCGAGCGCAGGTGGGCCTTGGGGTTGCGCGCGCCATTCTCATGGCTCTTCACCGAAACGTGCGCCATCGCCCGCCGCAACTCGTCCATGCTGTAGCCGTGTCGGGCCGCGTAGGCACTGGCGAGCTGCGCAAACGCACCCGGCGCAGTGCTGCCCGGCAGATACAGATCTTCGAATGATCCCTTGGTGCGCTCGGGCAGCCCGGAATAACCACTGTCCTTGAGCTTCTCCACACCGACGGCCATGGCGATGTCGCACGCACCTGCAGCAACGGCATACACGGCTCCCCGCAGCGCCTCGGTTCCTGTGGCACAGAGATTTTCGACCCGCGTCACGGGAATGTTCGGCAGGCGCAGAGCCATGGATAGCGGCAGCGGCGACTTGCCGATACTCTGCTCGTCGAAAAATACGCCGAGCCAGGCGGCTTCGAGCTGATCACGTTCGATGCCGGCGTCGGCCAATGCCTCGGTGCACGCCTCCAGCATCAGATCATCGGCGCCGCAGTCCCAGCGTTCGCCGAACTTCGAGCAGCCCATGCCGATGATCGCTACTTTGTCGCGGATCCCGCTGGCCATAGTTCCTCGTACCTGGGCGGCCAGTATAGGACAACCGCTCTCAAAAGAAACAGTCCTGACTGTTTGTTTGTAGCCGGTCTGCCGCTCGGGCGGCGCTGACCCCGGCCAGGAGTGCGCCGCCGCAATGCCCAGCGCAACTTGTCGATGACCTGCAACGCAGATTTTAAAAAACCATCATGCTTGTTTTTTTTGATAACCACGCGTAGGTTTCCACCCAAGAAAGTCCCGCTACGGGATGAATGTAGCGTCTACGCCACGTCGAGGGGGGTCAGCAGCCGTATGAAGCTCATCACGCGCGCCGCGCAGGCGGTTACGACCGGCCGGATAGGGGTTGCCTGGGTATTATTGAGCGGATTGGTAGCGCTACCGTGTCAGGCCGATACGGGCCCGGCGACGGGCCCGGAAGCGGCCGGACTCGAGGAGATCACCGTTACCGCGCAGCGGCGCGAGTCCAACCTGCAGACCACGCCGATCGCCGTCACCGCGATCGATGCACAGGCGATGACGCCCCTGCAACCGCGAACGCTGCAGGATCTGGCCTCCCTGGTACCGAATTTCTCCGCCAACAAGATCAATGGCTTCAACGCCGCTTCCTTCGCGATGCGCGGCGTGGGCAACACCGACATCATCGTCTACAACGAAGCGCCCGTGTCAGTGCTGATCGATGACTTCGTGATGCCGAGCACCCAGACCCAGCTGCTCGACCCGTTCGACATTCAGGAGGTGGAGGTGCTGCGCGGGCCGCAGGGTACGTTGTTCGGCAAGAACACCACCGGTGGCGCAGTGGTCGTCAAGACCAAGGCGCCCGTGCTCAACGAGACCTCACTGGAAGCACAAGCGGGCGGCGGCAAGTTCAACGAGCTCAACGCCCAGGGTGCCATTAACGTCGCGCTGATTCCGGATCAGCTTGCCCTGCGCGTCGTGGCGAGCCTGGAGCGCGAAGACGGCTGGATGCGCGATGGTGCCACCACGACCATCATGGGAACGACCTATACCGGGGATGGCGAGCGTGTTGGCGGCACCAATGTCATCACCGGACGCGCCAAGCTGCTGTGGCAGCCGCTGGACAACTTCAAGGCGCAGTTCACCTACGAGTTACTGCAAGACCGCTCGCAGACTCCGGCCTCCGTGAACGTCACGCCCACGAGTAACGGGCCGAACTCGAACCTGCCCTACTTCGCTTTTGCGCTGCTCGGGCTGCCGGGCTACACCGGCCCCAGTCCGCTCAACAACGCCGGCGTCGACAACCGCCAGGGACTGCTGATTGACGAGCAGCGCGGCCACCGTGTTACCGCGGCCGGTGAGCATCTGAACATGGACTGGACGATCGATCCGGGCACTTTCACCTGGGTACAGGGTTATCGAGCCCAGGACTCGAGCCTGCCTTCGGATTACACCGGCCTCGTCGGTCCGCTGTCCGTGTTCGATGCCAATCGTTCCGATCGCCGCAAGACCTGGCAGGAAGAGCTGCGATTCGCCTCGAAAGACTATGGTCGCTGGAACTATGTACTGGGCGGCTTCTATCAGCACGACCGTACCGCGTTCTGCGTCGCCCAGGTGCTGGGCATTTACGACTTGTTCGGTGTGCCCGCACCGCCCGGCACGCAGCCCGGCGGCTACAACAACAATCCGCAGACACTCTGCAATGCCCAGATCGAGCGCTCCAAGGCGATCTTCGGCGAGATGAATTTCAAGTTCACCGATGCCGACACCCTAACGCTCGGTGCGCGCATCACGCGCGACAGCAAGGACTGGATCGGCCGTCAGCAGGTATTCGTGCAGCAGCTGCCCTCGCCGGTCGGTGCCATCGTGCCCGGATTCACCTGGCCGCAGCTCGGCGGTCTCATGAACGCGGGCAACTTTGCCGCGTATCCGTTCGGCGTGGTGAGCGACAGCCACACCTGGACGCAACCTACGTATCGGGCCATCTTCTCCCATAAGTTCAGCGAGGAGCTGTTCACCTATTTCAACTTCTCGCACGGCTTCAAGGCCGGTGGCTACAACGACCAGGTGGGCACGGGGGGCACGCCGATCACCGCCGATGAAAGAAAGCCCACGGACCCCGAGAAGGCCAACTCCTTCGAGCTGGGTGCGAAAATGGAGCTGTTCGACCGGCGCGTGCGTCTGAACGAGGCGCTGTTCTACGTGAAATACGTCGACCTGATCCGCCAGGTGGTCGAGCCGATCACCAACGCCAACGGCCAGGCCGGGGAGGAAACCCTGTTTGCCAATGCAGCCAGCATGAAGGCGTATGGACTTGAGAACGAGCTGACGGCGCAGCTTGCCGATAACCTGATGCTGCGCGTGCCCTTCAGCTTTCAGCACTGCGAGTACAACAGCTTCTCCTCGAACGGCACCGATCTGTCGCATCTGCCGGTCAATCGCTGCCCAGCGGTGACTGCCACCGTCGATGTCAACTACACGATCCCCATGCCGATTGGCGGCGGACGAGTGACGATTGATGTGAATGAGAACTACGTGTCGAAGAATCTCGACACCTACTCGATCGCCGTGCCCTATCAGCCGTACACGCAGACCTATGCCGATGCGCGCGCGCTGCTGGCCGCCTCGATCACCTACACCGGGGCCGACGACCGCTGGTTTGTGCGCGCCTATGGTCGTAATCTGACCAACAAGATCTACAAGGAATCCGGACAGGACGTCGACCCGCTCTGGGTATGGGCCTTCTACGGCGAGCCGCTGTTTGTCGGTGCCGAGGTCGGCTTCAAGTTCGCGGTGAAGTAGCGCGCGTAGCCTTCCAGAAGTAGCGGCGAAACCCGCGGGCGCGATCGATATCCTTGATGCGGAAGACGAAGCGCACGTGGTCGCCGACGTGCAGTTCGCCAGCTTCGACATCGGTGAAGTCCATGAGCAGATTGCCGCCGGGCTCGAACTCCACGTTGCCGTAGATGGCTGGCGGGCGCGGTGAGTAGGCTTGCCAGTCCTCAGTGAAGCTCTTCACGCGCCCCTGTGTTTCGGCGAGCCGGAATTCTTCCTGGGTATCCGCACGCCGACAGTCCGGATTCACACACACCCGGCTGAGCGGATACTGCACGGTGCGGCACTGTGCGCAGCGACCGCCGATAAAGCCCGTGATCTGGCGGTTCTTGCGCCATGCCGTGCTATGCGCGCTACGGTTGTCACGCTCGGCGCGCATTCCGAAGTCGGCGTGCAGCAGGCCTCGATGGGCCAGATAGCGCGTGTAACTGCTCTCCTCGTGGCGCCGCTGCAGGGCGGTCGAGACGAGCGGCCGTCGGCTCGCGGCTGGCTCACTGCCGTGCGGCTCTGGAACGCGCAGCACGATCGCATCGACACCCTGGCCAAAGGATGCAAGCAGAATGTTCTGGCCCGGCGTGGCGACCTCGAGGACGGCAGCGAGCATGAGCAGGGGGTGCGCAGCTCCCGAGTCCCCGCAATCCGCACGCAGGCTGTCCTGTAACTGGCTGCCACCGAGGCCGGCTGCCTGGGCCAGACGCTGGATCGCTGCGGATGTGCCGGGCAACACCGCATGGTGAATGTCTTCCGGCGACAGTCCCGCGGCCTGCAGCGCGGCTGCGATCGCCTCCGGTACCAGCTTGGACAATCCGGCATCGCGCACCCAGCGCTCCTCGAGCGCATAGTCGAATGTTTCACCGCTCATGCGGTAGTGATCGACGAAATCCGCCGCGCGATGCGCCGTGGCCAGAATCTGTGCGAGGACTGGGCTGCCCGGGCGCTCACCCTGGCAGTCACTGCTGCCCGGTGCCAGCAGATAAGCCACGGCCGCCGCGCCGAATTCCTGTTCCTGCACGCTTCCCGGCCGCGCCAGGCGCGCATCGGCGGCGACCACGAGCGTCTGACCTGCGCTGTTGCGGGCGGCCTGTACCATTGCCGCAACGCCGCAGCGCAGCGTACCCGTCACATCCAGAGTCGCGACCGAGCTCGGCAGATCCAGCGCCGCAGATAGCAGGGTGGCGTTGCTGCGATCGGCGAACGGCAGGGTCGTCGATGCAAACATCACCGTTGCAACGGATCGGCCTGAGATCGCACTGGACGACAGCAGGCAATCGCGTGCGGCGGCGACCGCCAGAGTCAGCGCATCCTCATCCCAGTTGCACACCGCGCGAGCGCCGCGGCTGGCGCGATTGGTGGGCGGACTGAGCCACCCCATGGCTTCCTGAATGCGGGCGCGCGGCAGGCGCAGCCGCGGCACATAAGCGCCGCCGGCGCGAATACAGGCCAGCACCTCAGACATGTCAGTTTTCCTGGAACCGCCGCGTTAGTTTTCCCACAACCGCTCGAGCCGGGGCTGCACCCGCAGCGCCGGCGGGATGCGCTCCGGCCCGATGCGCCGGTCGAGCTCCTCGTGCCAGTGATAGATGCGTCGCTCCTGGTAGTTGAGCGGCATGCCGCGGAAGCCGGCCGACATCATCGACAGCTGGATCGACTCAGCAAACTGCAGATCCTCGGCGAGGATGCGCTCGAAATTGCGGATGCGCACCTCCCACAGCTCCGGTGCCGGTCCGCCGCCCCAGTCCGGTGCAAACCAATGACACTCGATACGCATGCTGGCAGCTGAGGTCGGCCAGAACAGCAGAAACGGACAGCCGCTAGGATCGACCGGTGTGACGAGGTTCGGATAGAAGTTGAACGAGGGATTGTTCTTCGCTGACACCACGGTCGCCGACTCGACACGGCGCATGCCGCGGGTGCCGGGATCCTGCCAGTCAGGCCGTCGATTCGGTGTCACCATCAGCGAATGACCCCGGCGGTATAACGCGATGGTGGTGCCGCGGTGATCGAGAAAACGATCCACGGTGTTGGTGTGGATCGACTTCAGATGATAAACCTCCAGAAAGGCATCCATGAGCACCTTGACATTGCATTGCACGTCAAAGCCCTGCTGTGCCACGTAGCGCCAGCTCTCCGGTTGAAACTGCTCAAAGTAGTTGCCGAACGGTGCAAAGTGCTGCATCAGCGGCTCCGCATCCGGGTCTTCGTTGATGAAGATCCAGTTGTAGAAGGGCTCACAGCGCACGCTGACCAGGCCGCGCTGGCTCATGTCGAGACCGACGAAATCGCGCTTGTCGCGCAGATTGATCAGCCTGCCTTCGAGGGTGTAGGTCCAGCCGTGGTAGCCACAAACGAAACCCTCGACACAGCCGGAGGTGCTCTTGGCGAGCGGCCCGCCGCGATGCTGGCAGGTGTTGTAGAAGGCGCGCACGACGTTATCCTTGCCGCGCACCACGATGATCGGCGAGCCACTCCTGCGCGTCACGACGAAGCTCCCCGGCTTGGGCAGCTCATCCAGATGGCAGGCATACAGCCAGCTCTTGCGCCACAGATGCGCCTGTTCCAGCGCGAGGAACTCCGCATCGACGTAACGTCCCGCCGGAATGTCCGGCAACTGGGGGAAGTCGTCGGGCGGGGCAACGCGCTCCGCTTCGAACTTCATCCCCTCCAGGAAGCGCTGCACGGTCTGCGTGTCCATCTCAGGGTCCTCGCCGGGTAGGCGCTGATTATAAGAAGCTTGCCTGCAAATAAACAGTACTGACTGTTTTTTTCTAAGCCGGCTGCGCTAAGATCGCCTACCTGAAGGCTACCCGGTCACCCCGCGGGCATGAAACGCAGCGATCTGTTCCGACGAGTAGCCCAGGCCGGCCAGCACCTCATCCGAATGCTGCCCCGCCTGCGGCGGCGGTGTGCGCAGGCTTCCCGGCGTGGCGCTCAGTTGCAGCGGCAAGCCACAGACCAGCGCCGGTTGCCTGAGCCCGGGATAGTTTTGCACCGCGGTCAACCACCCCATGGCCTCGACCTGCGGGTCCTCCAATGCCTGCTGGGGACTGTAAATGGGACCTGCGGGGATGCCGGCCTGCTCGAGCGCCTCCAGCGCCTCGCGGGTCGTGCGCTGCGCGCACCAGCTGTGCATCGCCTGCAGAATCTCGGCACTGTGATCGCCGCGGGACTGATCCGTTGCGTAGCGCGGATCGCTGAGCCAGCGCTGTTCATCACCGATCAACCGCGCCCAGCGGCGGAACAAGCCGTTCCCCACCACGTGCGTCAGCACATGGCCATCGCGGGTGCCAAACACATCCGAGGGGGCGGAGGTCTGCACGCGATTGCCGCTACCCACGCGGTTGATGCCGGTGACGCTTTGCTCGATCAGATGCGAGCTGAAGACCGCCAGCGCAGTGCCCAGAAGCGACGCCTTTACCTCCTGACCTGCGCCGCTACGGTCACGATGGCGCAGCGCCGCGAGCACGCCGAAGGCCGACAACACCGCGGTCGCATAATCCACATAGGGCGCCGCCGCCTTGGCCGGGGCTCCCGGCGTCCCGCTCATGTGCATCGCACCAGACATCGCCTGGCCGATGCCATCGAAGCCCCCGCGGTCCCGATACGGCCCGTGAGCACCGAAGGCCGACTGCGTAGCGACGATGATGTCGGGTCGCAACGCGCGCAGACTGGCGTAGTCGAGTCGCAGCGTCCGCAGCGCCGCGGGCGGCAGATTCGCCACCACCACGTCGGCGCTCCTCACCAGACGTTGTACGATCTCATGCGCTTCAGGCGCGCTGAAATTGAGGGTCAGCGAGCGCTTGTTGCAGGCGGTCTGAAACAACACCGCACCCTCCCCGCTCTCGGTTACCGGCGCGATGAAGCGATCCTCGCCGCCGCCACAGCGCTCGATACGGATGACTTCCGCACCGAGCATGCCGAGCAATGTCGCGCAATACGGTCCGGCGACATAGCGTCCGAAGTCCAACACCCGAATATCACTGAGCACCGTCATCGCATCACCTGTTGCCCTCACGGGAAGGAGCGCCTGTGGATTTCCGCCTGAACGAGGATCAATCCGCCCTGCAGGCCGCCGCGCGCCGCTATGCGCGCGAGCGCCTGTTGCCGCTCGCCGCCGAGACCGAGCGCAATGGCGCACCGCCCACCCGCGAGCTGGTCCAAGAATACGGTCAGATGGGCTTCCTCGGCATCAATGTGGCAGCCCGCTACGGCGGCCTGGGACTCGGGAATCTGGAGGCCCTGCTGGTCATCGAGGAGTTTGCCAAGTGCTCCGCAGCGCTGGCGTTTCCGGTGTTCGAATCGTGCGTCGGACCGGTACGCGCCATCGAGCGCTTTGCTAATGAAACGCTGCGGCAGCGGGTCGTGCCGCGGGTCTGCAGCGGTGAGCTGGTGGTGGCCGTGTCGATGTCCGAGGCGCAGGCAGGCTCGGCGCTGACTGATCTCACCACGCGTGCCGAACAGCGCGACGGGGCGCTGGTGCTGAACGGCAGTAAGCGCTGGTGCTCGGGAGGGGGTCACGCCGATGGCTACGTCGTCTACTGCCGGCTGAGTGATGAGCCGGGCGCGAAAGGCATCGGCGCCGTCTATGTCGATCGTCACGCGCCGGGCCTGAGCTTTGGCGCGCCGGAGGAACTGATGGGCTTCCGCGGGGTCCCGAGCAGCGATCTGTATTTCGACAACTGCGCGGTACCGCTCGAGAACCTGATCGTGCCCGCCGGCGGCTTCCGGCGCCTGATGGAAGCCTTCGATCTGGAGCGCTGTGGGAATGCCACCATGGGCCTCGCGCAGGCAAGCGGCGCACTCGAGGACGTGGCGCAATATGTCCAGGAGCGACGCCAGTTCGGCAAGCCGCTGGCCGATTTCCAGGCGGTGCAGCTGCGGCTCGCCGAGATGCACATGAAAGTCGAGGCGGCGCGGCTGCTCATCTGGCGTGCGGCGGTCAATGCGCAGCACGGCCTGCCTGACGTGCTCGAATCATCCACCGCCAAGTGCTTCGCGAACGAGATCGCGCGCGAGGTGTGCGGACACGCGGTGCAGTTGATGGGGGGCTACGGCTACTCACGGCAGTTTCCCATGGAGCGGCGGCTGCGGGATGCCTGGGGATGGGGTATCGCGGGCGGCGCGATCGATATTCAGAAGGTGAATATCGCCGGCGCCATGCTGGGGCGGCGCTTCGATCAGCGCCGCTGAGGCGTCGAAAACAAACAGGAATGACTGTTTATTTTTCATGGATGCCGATGGTACCATCGGTCCGGCAGCGTGGGATGTGAAGAGGGGGATGGCGGCATGGGGAAGATCACCTTCATTGCCCGCATGACGGTTAAGCCGGGGTGCGAGCCGCAGTTCGTCGGCTACTGCCGGGAGCTGCAGGAACACGTGCGGGCGCACGAGCCGGAAGTGCTGCAGTACGAGTTCTATCGACTGCGCGAGCCGCGCCGCTACGCGGTGTTGGAAAGCTTTCCTGACGAGGCCGTGGAGCACCGCCACATGAGCTCGGCGCGCCTGGCTGCCCTGGGTCCCCGGATCGCCGCCTGCCTGGAAGGCACCTGGGTGCGCGAATACCTGGATGAGCTGGATGACCGTGCGAAGTGAGTCGCTGCGCGATGTGCGCATTCAGGTCACGACCCTCGGCGACCTGCTGCTGAGCGCTGCCGACCGCTACCCCGACTCGCCCGCGCTGATCCTTCCCGAACAGCGCCTCACCTACGCAGAGCTCGCCGGGCGCGCGGTGGCGCGCGCGCGTGCTCTGCAGGCGCTCGGTGTCCGCCGCGGCGAGCACGTCGGACTGCTGCTGCCGAGCTGCATTGAGTTGGTCGAGCACCTGTTTGCCATCGCGTTATGCGGCGCGGTCGCTGTGCCGCTCAACGCGCGTTACAAACACAACGAGCTCGGCTACGTCATCGAGAATGGCGATCTGGTGGTGCTCATCACCACGGACCGCATCGCAGATCACGTGAACTTCGTCGAGCGGCTGAATCTCGCGCTGCCGTCACTGGCGGCTGCGCAGGCTGGTAAGCCGGCGCGCACCCCGGCTGCTGCCTCGGCTGGCGCACGGCTGCAGCTTGCCGAGGCCCCGCGGCTGCGCCATCTGGTCCTGCTCGGCAGCAGCCACGCGCCCGGTTTTCTCTCGCAGGCAGAGTTTGCGGCGCTCACCGATCGGTCTGAGGAGGAACGGGTGCACATGAGCCGCCTGCGCGTGCGGCTGCGCGATGTGGCTATCATGTTGTACACCTCGGGAACGACGGCCAATCCGAAAGGGTGCCTGCTGACGCACGAGGCCATCGTACGCAATTCCATCGCCCTCGGACGGCACCGCTATGGATTGCGGCACGAGGATGTGTTCTGGTCACCCTTGCCGATGTTCCACATCGCGGCGATCCTGCCGATGTGCGCGATTTTCGATGTCGGGGGCGCGTACGCCACGATGGTGTACTTCGAAGCGGGCCGGGCGCTGCGCATGCTCGAGCAGGAGCGCGTCACAGCTACCTATCCGTGCTTCGTGACGATCATGTCAGAGCTGATCTATCACCCCGACTTTGCGCAGACCGATCTGTCGCGCATCACGCTCATGAATTCCAACTTCGCGGTACAGCCGCCGGATATCGCGGCGGCGATGCTGAAGTCCCTGCCCCAGGCAACCTATGTGGGTACGTTCGGCATGACGGAGACGGCCGGGACGGTCACCACCAGCCGCCTCGAGGACCCGCTCGAGCAGCGCATCCGGCGATTGGGTAAGCCGCTGCCCGGCCTCGAGGTACGCATCGTGGATGGCGAGAGCGGTCAGGATGCGGCGCCCGGTGGCCGCGGTGAAGTGCTGGTACGCGGCTACTGCCTGCTCGAGGGCTATTACAAAGATCCACAGAAGACCGCTCAGGCGATCGATGGCGAGGGCTGGTATCACACCGGCGACATCGGCTCGATGGATGCAGCCGGTACCATGATGTTTCATGGCCGCCTGAAAGATATGTTGAAAGTCGGCGGTGAAAACGTCGCCGCGGCCGAGATCGAAAGCTGCCTGCAGCGTCATGAGGCGGTAAAGCTCGCCCAGGTGGTGGGCATTCCCGATGCGCGGCTGATGGAAATCGCTGCTGCGTTCGTGGAGCTCAAGCCCAACGCCAGCGTCAGCGCCGAGACCCTGACCGAATTCTGCCGCCGCGAGATCGCGGGCTTCAAGGTGCCCCGCCACATCCGTTTCGTGTCGGAATGGCCCATGTCATCGAGTAAGATCCAGAAATTCCGCTTACGCGAGCAACTCGTGCGCGAGCTGGGTCTCTAGGGGGCATCATGTCCACGACTTTCATTGCGCGCCTGGTGGTGCGCCCGGAACAACGGCAGACATTCGAGCAGCTGCAGCGCGAACTGGCCCAGCTGACGCATAAGGACGAGCCCGACACGCTGGTCTACGACTTCATCAAACACCGTACCGAGCCCAACACCTACGTGGTCTACGGTCGCTTCCGCACCGAGGAGGCGTTCCAGGCGCACATGCACGCCACCTCGCACGAGCGGCTGGTGCCGGGAATCCTTGCAAGTCTTTCTGAGCAGATGGAGCTGCAGTTCTTCGACTGGCTCGCCTGAGCGTCGCGCGCTCAGTGCGGCGCGGCGAACACCAACAGTACGTTGCCGGGCATGTGGAAGTACAGGCCGTAGCCTGAATTGACCGCGACATAGCCGGCGCGCACTGCGACCCCTGCGCCGCCAAACGAGCCGCCATGTGCGGCAGTCCCGGATGTCGTGCGGACCTCGCGCGTCGAGTCGTACGACCAGATGACCTTGCCGCTTGCGGCATCGTAGGCGCGTAGCACCCCGTCCATGTGTCCGGCAAACACGACCCCGGGGATCGCGGTGACGGGCGCTGAGATGCCGGGATCGCAGAATGGGCGAGCGCGACAAATGTCGGTCGCGGGCGCGGACCACAGTGGGGCACCGCTCGCCGGATCGAGCGCATACAACCCGGGCCGCGGTGCGCTGTCATAGCTGCGCCCATCGTGTCCATCGCGCATGTCGCTGATCGGCACGTACAGGCGGCCCTCCGCCAGCGCCATGCCGAAATGCACTCCGCCCTGGATGCCGCCGCGTCCGACCTGGCGCTTCCACAGCAGCTGCCCAGCCGCATCCGGATCCAGTCCATACACCCAGCCATTCTTCTGGCCCGCAATGAGCAGCGTCTGTCCGTCCGGGAGGGTTGTCAGAATGGTGCCGGCGGCGACATCGACATCAGGGCCATTCTCCGCAGGACAGTTCGGATTGTTCTGCATCATGCAGGCGACGTTCCAGGCATCCCCGGCGAGCATCTGCCGCGACCAGGCGAAGGAGCCGTCGCGCAGTCGAAACGCCAGCACGGCATCGCTGCGGTCGTTAGCCGGCGAGGAATAGTTCTCTCCGGAGCCGACGTACACCAGCCCGCGCCGGCTGTCGATGGTGGGACTGTTCCATACCGGCGCGCCCGAAGGAGCGAAGATGCGCGTGCCGAGGGAGGTGGTCTTCACCGGATGGGGTGCTTCCTGAATGCTGTACGCCTTCCAACGCAGCGCGCCGGTGGCCGCATCCAGTGCCACCACCGCACCGCGAAACTTGCAGCATTCGTAGTGCGCATCGGCCGCCGTTGTTACTTCGAGCGAGGACACCGGCACATACAGCACACCTTGATACAGGGTGGGCGTGCCGGTGATCGTCGCGTTCGGATGCTCATCGACCTTGGTGGTCCAGAGCAGCTTGCCGCTCAGCGCATCCACCGCATGCACCCGCGCGATCACATCCCCGAAGTACAACCGGCGCGCGGCACCGGTCTCAGGCACGATGGCCGTGCGCACCTCGGCGCTGCTACGATAACTCCAGCGCACGCAGCCGGATTGCAGATCCAGCGCCAACACGGTGCCGTCCTGACTGCCAACGAATACGGCGCCGTAGGCCAGCGTCGGCTGTGAGCGCGCCCGGATCGCGCCAGGGAATTCCAGCGCCCACTTCAGTTGCAGCTGCGGTACCTGGGCAGGGGCCAGTCCTGCGAGCTGGGCCGGAATGAAGCGGTCGTTGTTGAATCCCCAGCCGACCGCGGCCGGGCGCTGGCCAAGATCGAACTGCGACGCCGCACCGGCACAGCGCGGCGGAGGCTGGCGGGTGGAAGTTTCGCTGAGCGGCGCGCCGGCTAGGTACTCGGCCACCTGCCGACGCTGCTCCGGCTGCAACTGACTGCCCTGTGTGCGCATCACGCCGTCGTTGAGCGCGCTCAGAATGACATCCGGGCTCATCATCTGCAGGAACATCTTGTGCGGTGCCTTGGGCACCTGTCCCTGGTGGCACTTGCTGCAGATCTCGCGATAAACCGCCGCTCCCGGCCAGGTCTCAGGATCCGAAGCGAGGTGGCGCGCTTCGAGCTCTTTCAGGTCCTTGAGTGAGGTGGATTCCGGGGTAGACGGCGGAACGGCTGCCGTGGCCAGCGTGCTGCTCAACAGGACCGCGTACAGCAGCAACCCACGACGAAGCAACATGCGCCTGGATGCCTACAGTTTGCCGGGATTGCCCGTGAGTTCAGCTACGGTGCGCATGAATTCCGCCGCCTGCGCGCCATCGATCACCCGATGGTCCGCCGACAGCGTCAAGGTCAAGAGCTCCCCGACGACTGCCGCCCCGTCGCGCACCACCACCGCGGGCCGCACCGCGCCAACCGCCAGGATGGCCACCTGAGGCGGATTGATGATGGCATCGAACTGCGCCACACCATACATGCCGAGGTTGGAGATCGAGAATGTTCCGCCGCTGATCTCCTCACGCGTCAGGGCACCACTGCGCGCCTTCTGTGCCAAAGCCGCTGTCTCGCGCGCCAGCTCCGCCAGTGTCTTTTCATCCGCACCGCGTACGATCGGAGTCAGCAAGCCGCTGTCGGTGGATACTGCGATGGCGATGTCGGCATGCGCGTACTGCACGACCTCCTCTGCCTCCAACTGCGCATTGAGCGCCGGATGGCGCACCAGCGCCAGTGCACAGGCACGCAGCACCATATCGTTGAGCGATGCTTTTACACCCTGCGCAGCCAGCGCGCGGCGCTGGGCTTGCAGCGGCCCCGCGTCGATCTCTACCGTGACACGGTAGTGGGGAATCGCCTGGGTGGCAGCGGTCATGCGCCGCCCGATGGTGAGCCGCGTCGCCGACAACGGCACCCGAGTCGCCGGATTGCCATTGGCCACTGAGCCGGCTGCCGCGGTGCTCTGTCGCCGCGCTGCGTACGCCTCCACGTCTTCCTTGGTGATGCGCGCATTGCTGCCCGTGGCTCGCACCTGTTTGATGTCGATGCCCAGCTGTTCAGCGAGACGGCGTGCGACCGGGCTGACGCGCACCTCGGATGGCACCGCATCCGCAGCGGAGGCCGGCTCGCGGAGCCTCTCCCCCGCAGTTCCTGCCCCGGCTGGCGCGGCCGTTTCGCGGCCGGCGGGCGAGTGAGTGGACGAATCCGCGTCGGGCTCGAAAGAAACCCTCGCGCCCTCGAAGCGCGCGATGAACGATGCCAGCTCGGCCTCACTGACCGTGGCATCTGCCAACACAGCAATCAGCGAGCCGACCGGCCTGACCTCACCGGCGTTGGCGATGATCCGGCGCAGGATGCCGCTTGCGGGTGCTTCCACCGCGTTCACGATCTTCTCGGTCTCCACCTCCAGAAGCGTCGCGCCCTTCTGCACCTGCTCGCCCTCGCGCGTGGCCCAGTGGTTGATGGTCCCCTCGGTCATCTCGATACCCCACTTGGGCATCGTCACCGCGCAGATTTGTTCTGGCATCAATGCTTCTCCAACACCTGACGGATGGGCTTCTCCAACACCTGACGGATCGCCGCTTCGATCTTCTGCGGACCGGGTACCCAGGCACGCTCCAGCGCCGGTGCAAACGGTACCGGGGCATGCGGTGCCGTGACCTGCATCACCGGTGCGCGCAGCGCGCTGAACGCGCGACTGGCGGCAAGCGCTGCGATGTCGGCCGCGATGCTGCAACGCGGTGGCGACTCGTCCACCACCACGAGTCGCCCGGTGTTGGTCACGCTCTCCAGGATGACCTCTTCATCGAGCGGCGAGGTGGTGCGCAGATCGATCAGATCGCAGCGGATGCCCTCCCGAGCGAGCGTATCGAGCGCCTTCTCGGCAAACGGCACCATCCGCCCCAGTGCCACGACCGTGGCATCATCGCCTTCGCGCACCACGTTGGCTTGTCCGAAAGCGAGTGCGTACGGCGCTTCCGGCACCTCGCTCTTACGTGGATACAGTGCTTTGTGCTCGAAGAATACGACCGGATCGTCGTCACGGATCGCCTGGATCAGCAGTCCCTTGGCATCATAGGCGTTGGAAGGCACCACGATCTTGAGGCCGGGCACGGCGGTCATCAGCGCATAGATGGATTGCGAATGCTGCGCACCCATGTTCATGCCGGCGCCCATCGCCATGCGGATCACCACCGGGCAGGACGTCTTGCCACCAAACATGTAGCGGAACTTGGCGATCTGGTTGTAGAGCTGATCCATGCAGACGCCGACGAAATCGGCAAACATGATCTCGGCGACCGGGCGCAGGCCTACCAGCGCAGCACCCGCGGCCGCGCCGACGATGGCGGACTCGCTGATCGGGGTGTCGATGACGCGATCCGCACCGAAGCGCGGTAGCAGTCCCTTGGTCACGCCGAAGATGCCGCCGGATGCCTCGCGCTCACCCGAACTGCCGCCTGCTCCTCCTGAGACATCCTCGCCCAGCACAATGATGCGGTCGTCACGGGCCATCTCCTGATGCAGGGCCTGGTTGATGGCATCGCGCATGGAAAGCTGAGGCATGAGAGATCCGTGGTTGCAGCCGGCAGTGGATGTCAGTAGCTCGGGATGTCAGTAGCTCGCGTAGACGTCGGATGTCAGCTCCGCCGTCGAGGGTTGCGGTGCCTGCTTGGCAGCCGTGACCGCGGCATCGATCTCCGCGAGCACCTCGGCATCGATCGTATCCAGATCCGCCAGGGGCATCAGGTCATCCGCCTCGACCCGGGTACGGAAGTTTTTCAGGCAATCCATGGTCGCGCGGTGCCGGGCCACCTCGTCGCGTGCCCGATAACGCTGCGGATCGCCTTCGAAATGGCCGAAGAAGCGGGTAGTGCTGGCTTCGATCGCCGCGGGCCCACGGCCACTGCGCGCATGCTCCAGCGCGCGCCGCATGGTGGCGTGCACGGCAAAGAAATCCGAACCGTCCACCTTCTCCGCCGGCATGCCAAAACCTCGCGCGCGGGCCGCGATGTCCTTCGAACCTACCGCGTAGGTCATGCCGGTGTGCTCACTGTAGCCGTTGTCCTCGAACACGAAGATCGCCGGAACCTGCAGTACCACAGCCAGATTCATCGCCTCGAACACCGTGCCCTGATTGCAGCTGCCATCACCGCCAAACGCCACACTGACCCGCCCGGCACGCCGCAGCTTGCAGGCGAGTGCTGCGCCTACGGCAAGGGGCGGCCCGCCCCCGACGATGGCATTCGCTCCCAACATGCCTTTGCTGAAGTCAGCGATGTGCATGGAGCCTCCCTTGCCCTTGCACAGACCGTCGCCGCGGCCATAGATCTCCTTCATCATGCCGACGACGTCGCAACCCTTGGCGATGCAGTGGCCATGTCCGCGATGGGTGCTGGCGATGTAATCCTCATCCGTCAGGTCCGTACATACAGCGACCGCCACGGCTTCCTGGCCGGCATACAGATGCGTGAATCCGGGAATCTCACCCGTCGCGATCTCCACGTGCAGCCGCTCTTCGAACTCGCGAATGATCTTCATGAGCCGATAGGCCCGCCGCAGCTCTGTTTGTGTCAGTTGCACCATCTGAGCACCTGTTGCCATACGCCTCAAGGGGCGCCGGCGGGCTTGCCACCCGGTCCATACACGTAGCTGTCCAATACTTTGTGGAAGTGTCGGATGCGCAATTCCTGACTTCCCAGCCACAGCCCCTTGAAGCCCCGGGAATGCATGCCGGCCTGCACGCCCGGCAGATTCGCTGCATCCTGATCCAACACCAGACCAATGCCTTTGTCCCCGTGACGCCAGCGCTTGTGTTCCGCGCGCTCCGGCCACGCCTGCCCCTCGGGCACCAGCTCGAAAGTCATGATGTCGTAGAACATCCGGTCCGGCTCGGTGGGATGCGGGCGCTGGCGGAAGATCCAGAAGTCATCCGCATGCACATTGAGCGACAGGTTAGGGAAGATCAGATAGTGATAGTCATCGGTGAGCTGATCGTCGTTCAGGCGCGAGTAGTCCTTGCCGACCTTGGCGCCGTGCACCCGCTTATGCTTCTGCACGTCGCGGCGGATGTTGGCGATGGGCTCGTCGTAGTCGGCAGGATCCATGCCGGCCGCCTTCATGATGGTCTTGATCGGCTCGGGAATCGACGGTGGCTGACGGACGCGCGGCGAGAGCGTGCCGAACGGAATCAGGTAGCGGCTGTGCCGCTCGTAGCAGTCGATCTGGATATCCAGATCGTGCAGGTAATACAGCAGCTGCGGATGGATGCCCTGCACGTGGTAGCTCTCGTTGAAGGCATCCACGGAGGTCTTCCAGTTGCATTCCCATTCGACCGTGATGTCGCGGGTCTGCACCATCCGGCTGAGATTGTATGGATCCAGATGTTGCGGAATCGGACCCAGGAATTCCTGCAGCGACGGCGCATCCGCATCGAGGGTGTACCACACGAATCCACCCCAGGTGTCGCAGCGGATCGCGGGGATCGCGGCCGGCGGCGGTCCCTGCGGGAAAGTATCCAGGTCCGGGATACGCCGGAAAGATCCGTCCAGCTCGTATTCCCAGTGATGATAGGCACACTTGAAGGACAGCGACTGCCCGGTGGTGCCCAGGCCGCAGGCCCGCAGGCGGTTGCCGCGATGCTGGCAGACATTGTAGAAGGCACGGATGGCGCCATCCTGCTGGCGCACGATGAGAATCGACTCCGGCCCGATCTCGGTAACGACGTAGTCTCCCGGCTCGGCCAGGTCGAGCTCGCGGGCGCCGAGCAGCCACACTTTGGTCCACAGCCGCTGCCACTCGAGCTGCATGAACTCGGTGGAGGTGTAGCGGCGCGGATCGATGCAGTCGTGACCCAACTCGGGGTCGGGGGCCTTGTCAACCGGAGTATGCGGGCTGTCCTCAGGCCTGACCCGCTGCACCCGCTTGTAGTGGGGTGCTTTCGATCGTTCCCGGAAATCGTCCTGCGAGCTCATCGCACTGGCAGCGCTGCGGGCGCACTCCTGCTCAGAACTGCACGCGCTTGGTGAAGCCGTTGTCCGCCACGATGTTGGAACCGGTGAGGAGACTGCCGGCCGGACTGGCGACGAAGGCGACGATGCGCGCAACCTCCTCCGGCGTGCCCATGCGCCCGGTCGGGATCTGCCGCAGTGCGTACTCGAACAGCTTTGCCATGGTGCCCTTGATCAACTCCCAGGCACCCCCCTCGAAATAGATCGGCCCGGGAGAGATCGAGTTGACGCGCACTCCCCGCTTGCCGACATGCTGCGAGAGCTGCTTGGCATAGGTGATCAGCGCCGCCTTCATGGCGTTGAAGGCCTGCGGCACGCCGAAGGTCTCCAGTGCATTGGTGGACGAGATGATCACGATCGAGCCGCTGCCGCTTTTTTCCAGATGCGGCATGAGCGTCTCGCACCCGCGCACCGTATGCAGCACGTCGATCTCAAAGTTTCTGACCCAGTTTTTCTCGCTGTCGAAGCCACCGCCGGCGCTGACGTTCGGTATGAAGATGTCGCAGCCGCCGAGCGCTTGCGCGCTACGCTCCAGCCACGCCTTGTAAGCCTCACCGTCACGCACGTTGACCGCTTCGCCCACGACGTTCACGCCTCGCTGCCGCAGCGCCTGGACCGTCGACTCAACTTCGTCGGCCGTGCGCGCACACAGGGCGATATCCGCCCCCTCGCTCGCCAGCAGCTCCACGATGGCGCGACCGATGCCCTTGGTGGCACCGGTTACGATGGCTTTTTTGCCCCGCAGTCCCAGATCCATCGCTTACCCCTCACTAAAGCCATGCCGACCGCAGCGCGGCCTGACCCTGGCAGAATTATAGGCGGTGACCCCCAAAATACAATCAGGATTGACTGTTTTTTTCTGCTGCGGCCGCCAGGCTGGCGTTGATCTCCCGCGGCAGCGGATTGCGGCGCAATGTCAGGCCGCCGTTCACCTGTAGCACCTGCCCGGTCATGAAGCTCTCGGCGCCCGCGAGCCAGACGGCGGCGTTGGCGACATCCTCCGCGGTGCCGATCCGTCCGAGCGGATACTCCTTCAGGAAAGCGGCCTCGAGCCCCGGCATTTGCATCTCCTGGCGTGTCATCGGAGTGGCGGTGAGCCCGGGGGCGATTGCATTGACCTTCACCTTGCGGGCGCCATATTCGTTCGCGAAACAGCGCATCAGGGCGTCAGCGCCGGCTTTCGTACCGATGTAGGCGGCATGGTTGAACAGCAGCGCGTATACCGACGCCGACGAGATGGTGATCAGGGACCCGCCACCACTGCCCGCCATCTGCTCGGCGAACACCTGCAGGAAGAAATAAGTCCCCTTGAACTGCAGATCCATCAGCTGGTCGAGCTGCTCTTCGGTGGTGTCCCGCAACCGCGCCATGAGCCCCCAACCGGTACAGTTGATGGCGATATCGATCCGACCATATTCCCCGGCGGCGGCGCGCGCCACTGATTCCACCTCCCCCTTGCGGCGAATGTCACACACCGCATGGCTGCCGCCGAGCTCCGTCGCCAGCTTGCGCAAAGGCTCGGCCGCTCGGCCGGCGACCATTACGCGCGCACCTTCGGCGGCAAAGCGCCGAGCGATGACCTGGCCCATGTTGTCGAGGCCGGCTGCGCCGATGACAACGGCGACTTTGCCTGCAAGTTGGTTCATGACAGATGCTCCGGTCAGGCCGCCGCTCGTCGCTCGATCAGGTTGGTGCTGCGACAGGTGAACACCACCTGCTCGCGCTGATTGAGCAGCACATACTCGTACACGACTACGCCCCTCTGCGGATGGCTGCGCGAGGCTCGCTTGCTCAGACAACGGGCACGCGCCCGCAACGTATCCCCGGCGCGCACGGCGTTCGGGAACCGCACCTCATCCCACGCCACCCCGCAGATCCAGGCAATGTCATGGGCGATCTGGTGGTCGAGTTGACGCCAGATCGCCATGGTGAAAATGCCCGAGGCCACGATGCCACCAAACACCGAACGGCTGGCAGCCTGCGGGTCGGCATGGAAATACTGCGGGTCATACACCCGGGCAAAATCCAGCAGCTCCTGCTCGGTCACGCTACGAGGGCCCGAGCACGCCTCCTCGCCTTCCAACAGGTCTTCGTAGTAGCGCATAGCGGCGCCCGCTGCAGCTACTGGACGGTGAGCGCGTTGTCGATGACGAGCTCTGCGCCGTTGATGAAGCGCGATTCCTCGGAGGCCAGGAACACGACCAGGTTGGCCACGTCCTCAGCCTTGCCCAATCCCCATGGCGTCTGCTCGTGTTGCGCCATGGTCATGCCGAGCGCGGCGTTCGCCTGCTGCACCATAGGTGTGTCGATGGCGCCGGCGTGAATTGAATTGCAGCGGATGTGATACTTATTCATTTGACAGTGCACCGCGATGGTCTTAGTCATGGCGCGCACCGCGCCCTTGGCAGCGCTGTAGGCAAAAAATACCGGATAGCCGAGATGGGAAGCCACCGAGGACATGTTGATGATGGAGCCGCCGCCGGCCTGCCGCAAGGCAGGAATGGAGGTCTTGCAGCCGAGGAACACGCCCTCGGACATCACGCTGTTGGCAAAGCGAAACTGCTCGAGCGTGGTGCTCTCCGGAGTCGCCACGACAACCACCCCGGCGTTGTTCACCAGCACGTGCAAAGCACCAAAGCGCCTGACGGCCTCGGCGACGATTTGCTCCCAGCGGCTCGGGTCGCGGACGTCGTGAACGGCGAAAGCGGCGCACCCGGGATGAGCGGCATTCAAGGCGGCAGCCAGTTCCTGGCCGCCCGCTTCATTCACGTCCGTCAGCAGCAGTCGTGCGCCCTCGCGCGCCATGGCATGCGCATCGGCGCGTCCCAGCCCGGAGGCCGCCCCAGTGATGATGGCAACCTTCCCCTCAAGTCGTTTCGTCATGGCACCCCCGCAGCCGAGGGCTACACGCTAGCAGTCAGGACAGCTTGTTTCAATCATCTTTGACTTTTTCAAGCAGCGGCTACATGCTGGGGGTGAAAAAGGAATCTCAATGAACAAACCCGCACGAAGCCTCGGCAGCGAACCGGAACAGAACGAGGAGGCGTTGGGCTGGCAGGCCCAGAAGAGCGCATCGACCCGCACCCAGATCGTCGAAGCGGCGATCAGCTGCTTCATCGACGCTGGCTATTCGCGCACGACCACCACGCTCATTTCCGAGAAGGCCGGGCTGTCGCGCGGTGCCATGCTGCACCACTTTCCTTCCAAGCTGGCCGTGGTGCGCGCCGCGGTGGAGTATCTGCACGCCAAACGGCTGCGTGCGTTCCGCAAGGCGGTCAGTAAGCCGCTGGTCGACGGGGACCATGTACGCCAAAGCGTTGAGGCCTATTGGGGCCACGTGCGCCACCCGATCTTCGTTGCATTCTTTGAGCTGGCGGTGGCAGCCCGCACCGACAAAGAGCTGGCCGAGATACTGCGCCCGGCACAGGAAGCGTTCGAACGAGAATGGTATCAGGCTGCCGTGGACCTCTTTCCGGAGTGGCGCGGCCGCGGCGAGAAGTTCGACCTGGCACTCGATCTGGCGCGCTATGTGCTCGAGGGCATGGCCATTACCTTTCTGACGCACAAGGAAAACGAGCGCGACAAGCGCGTCATCGAATATCTGGATGAAAAAATACGCGAGCTGGCCGGGCTGCCACCCCGCAAGCCCGCGAACCACCGCAAATCCAGAGAAAAGTAAGCGCCGCTCAGCGCGGCACGAGGCGACGCAGCGGCTCCGCTCCGTCCCACCCGACCGACTTGCGGCGCACGAACTCGTAAAACCGCCGCAGCTGCGCGCCGGGCTCGTACAACTCCAGCATGTGGCCCAGCTGCGCGCGTGCATCGACCATCACGAAACGCACGCCCGCGGCGGTGGCATCCAGGGCGATCTCGTACTGCAGCTGGGTGCAGTGCTCGATGGCCAGCGGGAGATCGGCCACGAAGTAGGCGACGTGATGCAGGCCGGACTGCGCCCGGCCGTACAGGTCTCTGAGCACCGAGGGCTGATCATCATGCTGCGTGATCAGCTCGATCATCAGCTCGCCGCCCTGCCCATAGGCAGAGGTGTGATCGAACGTGGCGCTGCGGCCACGAAACACACAGCGCTCGAGCGGGATGTGCTCGAGCAGGAAAAACGGTCCCCAGCCGAAATCTCTCGCGAGCCGGACAGCCGCTGCGGCGGGGTCCGGTACGTGGTAAGCCATCTGCACGGGACGCAGCGGCCCGCTCACCTGCAGCGCGTCGATCACGCCACGGCGCGCGTCCCGAACGCGCAGTACGGCTCCTTCTCCACGAGGTTGAGGACGAACGACAGCTTTGCCATGCCAGAGATGATTGCCATGCAGGTACCGAGCTCGAGGATATCCGCCTCGGAAAAGTGTGCCCGCAGCTGCGCAAACAGTGCCGGAGTCAGCTCGCCTTCAGCATGGGTCAGAGCCACCTGCTCGGCATAGGCGATCACGGCGCGCTCCACTGCGGAAAATGGCGCGCTGTTACCGGCCACGAGCGCATCGATCTGCGCGGCGGAAAAGCCGGCCTCGCGCGCACCCGGAATGTTCTGCAGGTTGCAGGTGCGACAGCCGTGCAACAACGACAGCTTGAGCCGTGCCAGCTGCTTGTAGCGCTGGTCGACCTGTCCGCCGAAGAACAGGCTCATGTAGAAGTGGTTCATCACGAGCTCGAGCGCCTGGGGAGCCTGAGCGAACACTTCGACGAAGGTTGCCGACCCCGTCAGCTCGTGCAGCTTGTCCCAGGCGGGGCGCCAGCGGGGATCCAGTTGCTCGCGGGGAATGCGTGTCAGCATCGGCGTCGCCATGGTAATGCCCCTCTTGTCCGTGCGCGTGCGGAAAGTGTACGCCGGACAACACAAACAGTCATGCTTGTTTTTTTTTGCGGCTAATTCTGTGCTAAGTTTCCGCCACTACAGTGCGGAGCCCTCTGGCAGAAGGGTGCGCTCGAGTTGCTGCATGGCGCGTGTCCTGCAGCGGGCTTGCAACAATATGAACGCGACGCGTACGCCTGTCATTCTCATCCTCACGGTGCTGCTGAGCGCGTGCCTCGCGCAGCCTCCGGCTCCGCACATTCCGGAGCTGCCGCCGGCGTTTGAGCACCGTGGCGCCGCTGCAGGCTCCTGGCCTTCGCAACAATGGTACCGGGACTTCGGCAGCGATGAGCTCGATGGCTTCGTCGCGGCGGCGGTGCAGGCAAATACCGATCTGGCAGGCGCGCGTGCCCGGGTTCTGCAAGCCGATGCGCGCGCCCGCCAGGCAGGCGCTGCCATTCTGCCCTCGGTCGATGCGAACGGAACTGCGAATTATCTGGCCGGCCACTCCTCACAGGGTGGCGGTCACGAGCTTGACTGGTCGGCGCTGCTGTCGGCCAGCTACGAAGTGGATTTCTGGGGCAAGAACCGCGCTACCGCCGCGTCCGCGCGCCTGCTGGCCGGTGCCTCACGGGCTGACCGGGACGCGCTTGCGCTCACTACGCTGGCAGGTGTCGCCAACCAGTACTTCCAGCTGCTCGCGTTGCGGGAGCGCTTGCAGGTAGCCCTCTCCAACCGAGACGTTGCGCAGCAGCTGCTCGCGGTAGTGCAGGCTCGCTATGACGCGGCGGCTGCGAGTCCCATCGATCTGGCCACCCAGAAGGCCGCGCTCGATACCGCGGAGATCGCCATCGCCGACCTGCAGCAGGCCGAACTCGAAGCGCGCGCAGCGCTGTCGGTGTTGTTGGGACGACCGCCGGAGAATTTCGAGGTGCAGGGTCGGCCCCTGGACAGTCTGCATGAACCGCAGGTCGCAGCCGGATTGCCCGCGGAACTGCTCACCCGCCGCCCGGACATTGTGCTCGCCGAGACCAATTTACAGGCGGCGCACGCGGATCTGGTCGCCGCCCGCGCCGCGATGTTCCCGAACCTGAGCCTGACGGCCAGCGGTGGCGTCGCCAATCCCACACTGCCCGCCACGGTGCTCACCATCCCCGGTGTGGGCCCCTCCTTTGCACTCGGCGCCAATCTCGTGCAGCCCATCTTCGATCACGGGCGGCTGGCAGCGCAGCGTGCTGAGGTGCAGGCCCGCAACGAGGAGCTGCTGTCGGCATACCGCGCCGCCATCATTGCCGCGCTGGTCGATGTGGAGAACGCACTCGCCGCCCTCAGCCATCTGGATCAGGTGCGCCAGTTCGAGTCCGATAATCTCAGTCAGAGCGAGCGCGCCTTCGAGGGCGCGAAACTGCGCTATCAGGCCGGCGCCGCCGACTTTCTGACCCTGCTGGAAGCGCAGCGCGCCCTGTACAGCGCGCGTGACCAGTTCATCCAGTACAAGCTGGCGCGTTTGCAGGCCCTCGTGGGCCTGTGCAAGGCCCTGGGAGGCGGCTGGGCGCAGTCGCAAATGCAATCAGACACAACACCAACAACGGTTCGGGATACAGGCTGATGAAATTTGTTGCAACCTGGGCTGCGCTAGCACTGCTGCTGTGTGGCTGCCATGCTTCGGGAGAAAAGGCAAGCGGCAAGCCGGCGGCATCCTCTGACAGGCCGGCCGCATCCGCTGACAAGCCGGCCGCAGGCGAAAAAGCGGCGGCAGCGGATGAGGCGGAGGAATCCTCGGAAGGGGTCTCGCTCAAACCCGAAGAGGTGGAGAAGCTCGGCATTCAAACAACGCCGGCGCAGCAAATCACCAGCGCGCCGGAGGCTTCCGGCTTTGCGGTGGTGCTTGCGCATGAAACGATCGCGCAGGCCCTGGCCGAACTGCGCACGGCGGCAGCCGCAGCGCGGCAGAGTCAGGCGGCGCTCGGGCGGGTCAAACGCCTCGCGGGCACCCCTGGCGCGATGCCGGCTGAGACCATGGAAGGGGCCGAGGAAAAAGCCGCGGCGGACGAGGCCACACTCGATCTTTCTAGACAGCGTCTGTCATCCACCTTCGGACAAAATCCGCGCTGGGCCCATGGCGAGATCACTCCTGAGCTGCGCGCGCTCTCCAGCGGGCAGAAGAAGCTGGTGCGCGTGACTTTTCCGTTAGGAGCCGTCGGTGCGGAATTACCGGCGCAGTTGCGCCTGGCTCACCTCGGGGCCTCACAGGCCGGACAGAGCTGGCTGGCGCGCGGCGTGTGGAGCGCCCCTGCCGATGCGACGGTGCCCGGTCGCAGCTTCTTTGCCGTACTGGACTCGGCCGAAGCGAGCGAGGGCGAGCATCTCATGGCCTGGGTGCCGGTGGGCGCTCCAGAGCCGGGTGTACTGATCCCGGCCGCCGCCGCAGTCATGAGCCAGGGACAGTTCTGGTGCTACATCGAGAAGAAGCCGGGCACCTTCGTGCGCACCGGATTTGATGCGAGCCGCTCTACGCCTGACGGATATTTCGTCACGGAAGGCGTCTCGCCGGGTGAGCGCATTGTCACGACTGCCGCCGGCCAGCTGCTGGCTCGCGAGACCAACCCCAGCACGGAACCGGAATAGTCATGATGCGCTCGCTGGTCGGATGGTGCGTGCGGCACTACGCCGCCATCACGGCAATGACACTGATGGTCCTGGTGCTGGGCGGCTGGGGAGCGATGCAGGCGCCCCTGGATGTCTTTCCCGAGTTTGTCCCCTCGCAGGTGGACATTCAGACCGAAGCGCCGGGCTTCGCGCCGCAGCAGGTCGAGGAGCTGGTCACACGCCAGGTTGAGAATGCCGTCAACGGGGCGGCTGGCATCGCCACGATGCGCTCTGAATCGATACCCGGACTGTCGGTGATCACCATCACGTTCACCGACGGCATCGATGTGCACGTCGCGCGCCAGGGTATCTCCGAGCGGCTGTCCGAGATCGGCAGCGCGCTGCCCGCAGGCGTAGGCCCACCCAAACTCTCGCCGCTGGTGTCCAGTACCATGGACCTGCTGAAGATCGGCCTGCTGTCCGACAAGGTCGATGCCTACACGCTGCGCGATACCGCCAACTGGGTCATCAAACCGCGCCTGCTGGCCGTTCCGGGCGTGGCGCATGTCATCGTATTCGGCGGAGCGATTCGCCAGATCCAGATCTATCCTGACATGCGCAAGCTGTCGGGTTTCGGTGTCACCTTTGCCGAGGTTGCCGACGCCGCCAAGGCTGCCCTGCCGCTGCGCGGTGCCGGACTCGTTGACACCGCCGCGCAGCGCATCCTGTTGAAATCGCCCACACCACAGCCGGACGCCGCGGCGGTCGCGCAGGCGGTCGTGGCCGTGCGCAACAACACCCCTGTGTTGCTGCGGGATCTTGCCGAGGTACGCGTTGCCCCGGCGATCCGCTTCGGCGATGCACTCATCATGGGAAAACCCGGAGTGTTGCTATCGCTCGCGAGCCAGTATGGCGCCAACACCCTCAGTACCACGCTGGAAGTGGAGAAGGCGCTGGATGGCCTGCAGCCCGCACTCACCAAACAGGGTATTCAGCTCTACCGCAGCCTGCATCGGCCGGCGACCTTCATTGAGCGAGCACTGCAGAATCTGAAGGAGTCGCTGGTGATTGCCGCGGTGCTGATCCTTGCCGTGCTGTATGTTTTCCTGCGCAATGCGCGCGCCGCGCTGATCGCCTTTCTTGCCATTCCGCTGTCGCTGTTGGCGGCAGTCGCAGTGCTGCGGCACATCGGCATGACGCTCAACACGATGACGCTCGGCGGCTTTGCCGTTGCGCTGGGTGTACTGGTCGATGATGCCATCATCGGCATCGAGAACATCATGCGGCGGCTGCGGGAAAACGCGCAGTCGCGCAACCCGCGGCCGCGGCTCGAGCTCGTTCGCGATGCCTCACTGGAAGTGCGCGGACCGGTGATCTACGCGACGGTCGTGGTCATCGCGGTCTTCCTTCCGGAGCTGTTCACGACCAGCGTACAAGGGCATTTCGTGGGGCCGCTGGCGCTGTCCTTCATCTTCGCCGTGCTGGCATCGCTGCTCGTCGCACTCACTGCCACCCCGGCACTATGCGCGCTGCTGTTGCGCCAGCCCGAGGCACGCGCCGAGGCGGCGTGGCTGGTTCGGCTGAAATCGGGCCAGCGCTCTGCTGTACAGCGGATCTTCCTGCATCTGAAGACCACCATCATCGTGCTGATCATGCTGGTCGTTGCCGCCGTCGCCGCGCTGCCTTTCCTCGGCGGCACCTTTATGCCCGACTTCCGCGAAGGGCACTTCGTCATGCAGGTTTCCAGCTCGATCACCGGCACATCGCTCGATGAGATGCTCGATCTGGGTCAGCGCATCAGCCGCGAAGTACTGGCCCTGCCTTACGTGCAGAGCATCGAGCAGCAGGTCGGGCGGGCGGAGCTGAGCGAAGATACCTGGGGACCCCACCGCAGCGAGTTCCATGTCGAGCTCAAGCCCGATACCCATGTCGACCAGGAGCAGGCGCAGCAGCAGCTGCGCGCGATACTCGAGCATTACCCCGGCATCCAGAGCGAAGTGGTGACCTTCCTGGGCGATCGCATCAGCGAGAGTCTCAGTGGGGAGACGGCGCAGGTCGCCATCAAGATCTTCGGCGACGATCTGGATGCCCTGGACCGCACCGCCAATCAGGTGACGGCGCAACTCGGAAAGGTGAAAGGCATCGTCGATCTGCAGTTCAAGCGCCAGAGCGGCACGCCGACGATCGCTATCCATTTGATTCCGGGCGCGCTCGCGGCGAGCGGCCTGAAGGTCGCGGATGTTCTGGACACAATCGAGGCGGCCTACGCCGGCGCCGTGGTCGGGCAGACATTCCAGGGAACCCGCACCGTGGATGTGGTCGCCTTGCTACCCGATGAGCTGCGGCATCAGCCGGCACAGGTACAGAACCTGATGATTCCCTCGCCCCTCGGCCCGGTGCCGCTGTCGCGCCTCGCGACGGTAGAGAACACGACCGATCGCTACACCATCCAACACGATGCCGGCCAACGCCTCGTCACGGTGACCTTCAACACCAGCGGCGGTTCGCTGCAAAGCATCGTCTCTCAGGCGCAGCAGACGCTGTCACGCTCGGTGGCTTTGCCACGTGGGGTCTACCTGGAGTTTACCGGCGCCGCGGAGGCCGAACAGCGTACCCGTAATGAGCTCATCCTCTATTCGGCCTTCGCGCTCGGCCTGATCCTGCTGGTGCTGTTCATGTCCTTCCACTGGCGCACCAACAGCTGGCTGGTGCTGGCCAATCTGCCCTTCAGCCTGATCGGCAGCGTGCTGGCGATCTGGCTCACCGGACTGGGGATCTCGCTCGGCACGGTGGTGGGCCTCGTCACGGTCTTTGGTATCAGTGCCCGCAATGCCATCCTGCAGCTGGCGCACTATGAGCATCTGGTCGAGGTCGAGGGCGCAGCCTGGAACCGGCAACTCATCATGCGGGGCGCCAACGAGCGGCTGATTCCGATTCTGATGACCGCGGCCGTCACGGCGCTCGGTCTTGCGCCACTCGCGGCCGGGCTCAGCCAGCCCGGGCAGGAGATCGAGGGCCCCATGGCCGTGACGGTTCTCGGCGGCCTGCTGTCCTCCACGCTGCTCAACCTGCTGGTGTTGCCTGCGCTGGCGGAGCGCTACATTCGTGACCCGAAGATCGGCACGGGAGACGTGCATGAGCAGCCTGCGACGCGCGGCCTCTATTGAGGACTTTCGCCGCGCTGCCCGCAGGCGCCTGCCGCGCATGCTGTTCGAATACATTGACGGGGGTTCCTACGACGAGGTCACGCTAAGGCGCAACGTCGAGGATCTGCAGAGACTGTCGTTGCGTCAGCGGGTCATGCATGACATGTCGCAGCTTGACCTCAGTGTGGAGGTGCTCGGGCAGGAACTTGCGATGCCAGTGGCGCTCTCGGCCGTCGGCATGGCGGGTATGTATAGCCGACGCGGGGAGACCCAGGCCGCGCGCGCTGCCCTGCAGGCCGGTATTCCCTTCTGCCTTTCGACCATGGGGATCTGCTCGGTGGAAGAAGTGAGCCGGGGCAGCCGACCGCCGTGGTTTCAGCTGTACGTGCTGAAGGATCGCGGTTACATGCGGGAGCTGTTGACACGGGCGCATGCGGCAGCCTGCCCGGTCCTGATGCTGACGGTCGATCTGCCGGTGCCAGGGGCGCGCTATCGTGACGTGCGCTCGGGTTTTCGCGGCCTGACGGGAATGGCTTCGCTCGTGAACCAGATTCGCGACGGGCTCTCCCGCCCAGCGTGGCTCTGGGACGTGTGGTTGCGCGGCCGTCCGCACAAACTCGGCTCAATCGCCGCCGCGGTGGGACCCCGCGGCTCGCCCGCCGACTTCCTCGACTGGATTGGCGAGAACTTTGATCGCACGGTCAGCTGGAAGGACCTCGAATGGATACGCGCCCAGTGGACCCGGCCGATTGTCATCAAAGGCGTGTTGGACCCGGCAGATGCGCGGGAAGCCGTGCAGATGGGTGTCCAGGGCATCGTGGTCTCCAACCACGGCGGCCGACAGCTGGATGGCGTGAGATCTTCGATCAGTGCCCTGCCGGCGATTGCGGATCGCGTCGGCAATGACCTCAGTGTCTTCATGGATGGCGGCATCCGCTCGGGGCTGGATGTGCTGAAGGCGGTCAGTCTCGGAGCCCGGGCGTGTTTCCTGGGACGGGCGTGGGCCTATGCTCTGGGCGCCGGCGGCGAGTGGGGTGTGAGGCGGATGCTGGCCACCCTGCGCGCGGAACTCGAAGTCGCAATGATTCTGACCGGCTGCAAAGCCATGCGCAGCGCCGACCGCACGCTGCTGGATTCGACTTGAGCGGCAGCTGAGGCTTGCCTTCGTCATGCGGGCGGGAACCCTATGCTCAGCCCAAGCGTTGAAGCAGCATCCGATGAACGGATAACCATTCCGCTGTTAAGGCGTGAGGAGGAGCATACCGTGAACCTTTCTCGATTGACGTTAGGCAGCAGCTTGCTATTTGGCTGCCTGTCTCTCCTGTCCGCATGCGTGGTGCGCACCACGGAGCACGATAGCCGTGGGTACAATCAGGGCTATCGCGAGGGATATTACGATCGCGAGCATCGCCGCTGGTGGCATGAGCATGAGTGGCGTGAGTGCGTGGAGCACGACGAGCACTGCCGCGATTAGGCGAGCACTCACCAGATCTTGATCCACCTCGCCCTGGCCGAATCTGCATCTGACCATGCAGGTTGGCCAGGGCAGGCTCTTTTGTTATCTCACTTGGTGAGCGTGATCTCTCGCATCAGATATTCACCGGTGATGTCGCGCATGCCCGGATAGTCTTTCTGCGCCTTTTCGGTCGTGCGCTTGTTGCGCTCGGCGCCCCACTCCTTCATGAAGGCCTGGTAGCGCGCCTTGTTGGGTCCCAGCATCTCGTCGTTCTTGAACTTCACCACCAGCAGCATGTTGAAGTCACCGCTGTCCGGCAGCTCGCTCCGATACATGTGATAGTCCTCGATCTGTCCGAGCTTCTTCGCCAGCTCGCTGGAGGCGACCCACGTCTGCTTGAGGCCCTCCAGATATGCGTCCTCCATGTTGGAATGGACTTTGATGGCCGTGACCGACCAGACGGCGTCACTGAAACTGTAGTCCTTCCAGGGTTCCAGGTCGGCAAAGGCCACACCCGATGCGAAAATCAACCCCATCGCACACAGCAGTACGGATCGGCGCATAAAACCCTCGTTCGTTAGTGTAGGTATGCCGGCAAACCCAACCTTCGGCTGGGTTGGCGGAGGGCGCTTACAGTACGCTCAGCTCAAGCAGGCTGTCTACTGCGTACCGGCTTTGCCGGGACAAAGCTTGCGTCGGTTTTCCATGCGCCATGCGCGGTTATCGAACCCTGACACGCGCGCGCGATGTTGGATGTCCCAGCCGCAGAACTGGGCGTGCGAAGGTGCCACAGCTGTTAGCATGCGTTGCTGGCGCATCGGCAGGCGCATTCGGAGGGAGTCCTTGCAGGTGAGGTGGATACGAGCGGCGTGGTCGCTGGCATTTCCGAAGATGTTGGGGGTGGTAGGATCGATGAGACTCGCCCTGTTGCTGGCGCTCTGCAGTCCCCCGCCCGTGCAGGCGGCCACTCATGACGCCGAACGCGAGGTGGCGCACCTGATTCAGTTCGTGCAGCAGTCCGGCTGCCGGTTCTATCGCAACGGCAGCTGGTACCCGGGCGAGCAGGCCGGCCAACACATGCGCCTGAAATACGATTATCTCGAGCAGCGTGGCCAGATCAGCAGCGCCGAGGACTTCATCAGCAAGGCTGCCAGTCGCTCGAGCGTGAGCGGACAGGAGTACCGGGTGAGATGCGGCAACGGCGCTGACGCACCGACCAGCACGTGGCTGAAAAACGAATTAGCGCACTATCGTGCCCTGCTGCCACCCACGATCCCTGCAGTGCCTTGACGTCGGGTGCTCGACGGATCATTCCCGCCGGGTCAGCAGCAGTTCGTAGCTTCCGCCGCAGCGCTCCCATACATCCAGCAGATATTCCAGCGAGCAGCGCTCCGCACCGTCATTGATGAGGGCGTGCAACTGCGACACGCTTACGCCGAGGCGCTTACAGAGCGCCTGCTGGGTACCGCTCTGAGCGCGAATCCAGGTGAGAATGCGTTGCTGTACCGCCTCACGTGCGGTCCGCGCCACCTTCATCCTGCTGCCCGACATCGAAGCCCCCGTTTCAACGTCTCACACCCATCAAAGATATCTGCCAGCAGCCGCTCGATTATCTCGCGCAAGTCGTGAATCGACATAGCGCCGCGCGGTACCACTCAGCGTGGCCTCAGCCGCTGCCCCCAGGATCGCCTCCCCCTCGTCAACCCGGGTCGCGACGCAGAGCCTGGCACATACAATGCAACGAGCCTCCGCCGCTATCGATCATACTCACGTCCGGGTCGTACACCTTCAGCCCTTCGGCACGGCACGCCTGGATGAGTTTGCGATTGGATGCGGGGATGACGACGCGCTCATCCCCCAGCGAGACCAGATTGCAGCCCATGCGCATCGCCTCGTGGTAACTCACCTCGATGATGCGGATCCTCTTCGCACGCAGCCACTCCACCAGCTCCGGCTCGACGGCCTCGACACACACGGCAGCCAGGCCTTTTGCCAGCATCCCGACCTGTACATCGAGGTGCAGAAAATGGGGATCGAAGGCGTACGTGTGGAACTCCCAGCCCTCCGCTTCGAACCAACTCTGCAGCTGACGCACCGCCGGCTCACAGGAGCGATCGCCTGAATAACCGCACAATGCAACTCCGGGTTGCAGCACCATGAAGTCACCGCCCTCGATCTGCCCGGCGGTAATCATGTCGTAGACCGGTATGCCGAGCTGCGCGTAGAACCGCAGGCAGCCGGCATATTCGCCGCGACGATAGGGTTTACGCAGCTGCATGATCACCGCCCCCCAGGGCGTCATGACACTGCTGTCACGGGCGTAGAGCTGATACGGCAGGCCCGCATCGGGCACCAGGCGATGTACCTTGACCCCCGCTTCTTCATAGACTGCGATCACCTGCGCATATTGCGCGCTGGCCGTCGCGCGCTCGAACTTCAGTCCGATGCGCGCTGAGCGTTGCGCGATAGCATTGCTGTCGGGCTGCCACGCGTAGTGATCGATCGGCCCGACCAGCAGCTCACGTAAGCGGCCGTACTCGCTGTCGATCCCCCAACCTTCGGGCTTACGTGTGCCCCCGCCGCGAATTCGTGTGCCTAGTTGCATGATGAGGTGTCCTGTTGGCCTGTTCGGGATCAGCCCTGCGATGTCTCAGGGATCAGCTCTGCGCCGCCTGCACCACAGCCTGCAGCAACACGTTGGCGCCTGCAGCCAGGTCTGCCGCGGTCGCGGACTCCTGCTCGTTGTGACTCAACCCGCCGGCGCAGGGTACGAAGATCATGGCGGTCGGTGCAAATTGCGCCGTGTGCAGCGAATCGTGGCCCGCGCCGCTGACGATGCGCTGCCTGGAGTAACCCAGTTGCCCGGCCGCATCCTCAATGAGCTGTATCAGGCGGGCGTCGAACGCCGTAGGTAGCATGTGCCACACCTCCGTAATACTGACCCCGATGCGATGCGCAGCCCCCAGCTCCGCGGCGGCACTGCGGAACGCCTGCAGCATGGCGGCGAGCACGGGCTGGCTGGGGTGGCGCAAATCCACGCTCACAACGAGCTGCTCCGGTACCGTGTTGCGGGAGCCCGGCCTGACCTTCAGATCACCGATGGTTGCGCGTCCCCACGGGGCGTTGAGCGCAGCCAACTCGAACGCCTTCTCGATCAGGGGACAGGCCACACGCCACGGGTCGCGACGCATCTGCATCGGCGTGGGTCCGGCGTGGGCGGCGACTCCTTCGAGTGTGACATCAAGCCAGAACGCACCCTGGATGCCCGTCACCACGCCGATGGTGGTGGCAGAGGCTTCCAGAATCGGGCCTTGCTCGATATGCGCCTCGAACATGGCCTGGTACGGCCGTGGCGCTGCGGGCAGCGTCCCCTTGTATCCGATGCGTACCAGCTCATCACCAAGCTTTAAACCCTCACGGTCCGTACGCTCATAGGCGTACTCGAGCGGATAGGCGCCGGCGACCACCCCGGATCCCAGCATCGCCGGGGCAAAACGGCAACCCTCTTCGTTGGTCCAGCTCGCGATCTCGATTGGCCTGCTTGTGGCGATGTGCTGCTGGTTCAGCGTGCGCACCACCTCCAGACCTGCCATGACGCCGTAGAGGCCGTCAAAGCGTCCGCCGGTAGGCTGCGTGTCGAGATGACTGCCCATCAGCACCGGTGCGGCGTCCGGTTCGGAGCCGGCGCGCCGCGCGAAGATGTTGCCGATTTGGTCTACCGCCACTGAGCAGCCAGCCTCTCGCGCCCAGCCGACAAAGAGGTTGCGTCCTTCGCAGTCGCTGTCGGTCAACGCCTGTCGGTTGCAGCCGCCGCGCCCGGTCGCACCGATCCGGGCAAAGCGCTCCAGACTGTTCCACAGGCGCTCGGCGTCGATGCGGATTTCCGGTAGTGCCACTGACATGAAAGGCTCGCCCTGCCGCTCTCACGTCTCAACATAACCGCAATGCCGCCGCGCTTCAATGCGGCAGACCGGCTTGGGTGGACGCTGAGCCACCGCTGCTAGCCGGGACAGTAGCGGCTGCGGCGCGCGGCCAACACGTCCAGCAAATGCGCCACGTCCGCCGCGTTATTGTAGAAATGAAACATGGCGCGCAGGTTCCGGTCGCGGCAGGACAGCACGATATTCTCCGCGGCCAGCAGCCCCACCAGTTCGGCTGCATCCGTTGCGCGGATGCACACCATCGGACCGTGCTGCTGATCCTTTGCTGGTGTGGCGCTGGGCCAGTTGAGCTTTGCAAGGCCCTGCAGGCACTGCCGCGTCAAGCCGGCGATACGCTGCTGAATGGCCTGGATGCCGACCTCGGTAATGAGTTGCAGTCCTGCCTCGGCGGCATAACAGTTGATCACGGGCGGCGTGCCGGCCTCGAAGCGGCGCGCCGAGCCGGCCGGCCGGTTCGCATGGATGTCCATCGCGGCGATGTCGTCCTGAGCGAACCAGCCGGTGTGGGTCGGCGTCAGTTTTCCGAACAGCTCCCGCCGCACGTACAGGAAGCCGATACCGGCGGTGCCCAGCAGGTATTTCACCATTCCGCCTACGGCGAAATCGACATCCAGAGCACCGACATCGACCTCGAGCGCGCCCACGGATTGGTAGCAGTCAAGCAGCACCAGGGCGCCGTGGGCGCGTGCCAGGCGCACGATGCCTGGGATATCGAGCTGCGCGCCATTGCGGTAGCAAACGTGCGTCACGGCGACCAGTCGGGTTGTGCTGTCGATATGACGTTCGAAGTGCTGCAGGGGAATGTTGCCTTCCGCATCCGCCGGCACGTGCACGACAAACGCACCGCGACCTGCCTGCGCATGCCAGATCTGCGCACCGGTCGGAAATTCCAGTTCGGTGGTCACCACCTTGTTGCGCGGGCCGCCGAAATCCAACGCACTGGCGAGCGCGTTGAGGCCGGCAGAGGCCGAGGCAGTAATGGCGATCTCCTGCGTCTCGGCCCGCAACAGGCGCGCCAGCAAACCGCGCACGGCCTCGAGCTTCGCCACCCACAGATCCCAGCTCGCGCCGAGGCGCAGCCGCTCCTGCAGATATGCGTCTACGGCCGCCTGCACGCTCTCGGCAAGCGCCCCGCAGGAGCCGCTGTTGAGATAGGTCTTGCTGGCGCAGATCGGGAAGCGGCGCCGCAGGGCTGCGAAGTCGTTCATGACGTCGCCGCCGCTGCAGGATCCGTGAGCAGCTGGCGCAATCGTGCTAGATCAGCATGGCGGGACAAGAGACCCTCGCGGTCGGCGCCGCAGCGCAAATCACGCAGGATCTCCAGCGAGCGCAGCAGCACCGGCAGCGGTGGCCCACTGGCGGTAATCTCGGCGAGGTGGCTCGCGTTCATCTGCGCCGCAGGCTCTTCGATGAATCGTTTCACCAGGTTGTCGTGATGCTGTACGGCAATGCGCGCGTACAATTCACACAGCTCCAGAAAGGCGCGGGCATTGCGCTGAAACCAAGGCTGCCGCGCATGATTCGGAGCGAGCGCCAGCAGTTCATCGAGCAGGCTCAAGCGCGTCATGCACTCGCGCAGTCGTATCTGGTCCTGGGGCAGCATGAACAGCATTTTGTCGACGAGCAGCTGCGCGTAGTACGGATCGTTGGCGCGGCACAACCCAAGCAGCAGATCGATTTCATTGATGCCCGAGAAATCTCCGGCATTGGCACCGCGGTATTCCTGCCGGCCGACGCGGTATGGCTTGTAATACGGACGCACACAGTAAAAGAAGCGCTCGACATCCAGCTGCGCATACAGCCGCTCATTGGACCTGAGCACCTCGCACAGCGCAGCGCGTGCTGACACGAACAACACATCCACGACCGGACTGGATACCCCGAGCGGCACGACGCGGCTGAGCGCGTCGGCGGCCGTCTGCAGACACAAGATGCCGCGTGTATTCTCATCGATGAACAGGAACTCATCCGGCAGCGAGGTGAAGCTCTTACGCAGCCCCGCTACCGCCCGGTTGTAATTGGCCAGATGTGCGGTCGAGAACCGCGGCGCCATGCCAAGCGAGGCTCCCACGTGCAGCGCGAGCGAGGAGGCCTCGCGAAATGGAGAGCGCTCCTCGCGGCTCGGATTCGTCAGCTCATGCCGGCGCAGCGCCGCCAGGTACATGCCGACATTGCCGAGTACCCCGAAGCCACTTTCGAAGCCGTCGCCGGTGTTGCCTTCCTCCAGCAGGTCGATCACGTATGCATGACCCTGCTCGCGCAGCTGCGTCTTCAGCTCCGAGCCCACGCCGATGACGTCGGCGCGGTCGGTCCTGACGAAGTACAGCTCCTCCAGTTGCGTATTGAGCCGCACGAAATCCGTCCGGATCCAGTGATCGAATTTCTCGGCGCGACTAGTCATGGCGGCAGCCATTTTCCTTCCTGCACTGCGACACTTTATGTCCTCCAAACACTACATTTATTCAGTAACTTATACAAACTTCCTGATAGCTTCCTGATGATAATCGGTGCCACGTTTGCCGTGGCTGGGGTGGCAGTATTACCCTTAAGAACGCTCAAGATCGCTCACTGCAAAAAGGGGAGGCGCTATGGCACTCGATGAGGCGCGACTCAACGATTTTCTGGGCAAGGCGGTCACGGATCTCGGGGCTGCCATGAGCGCAACTCTGATGCTGGTTGGCGATCGGCTGGGATTATATAAGGCACTCGCCAGCGAGCGCCTGAGCTCCGCCGAGCTGGCCTCCCGCACCAACACCAGCGAACGTTACGTACGTGAATGGCTGGCGAATCAGGCTGCCGGTGGCTACATCTGTTATGACCCCAAAAGTGAGCGCTGGTGGCTGAGCGAGGAACAGGCTTTGTGCCTGGCTGATCCGAATGGGCCAGTGGACTTGCCCGGCGCCTACAACATCGTCGAGGCGGTCTTTCACGGCCTGCAGGCTACCCTTGCAAACTTCGCGACCGGCAAGGGCAAGGAATGGGGCGAGCATCATCCCTGTCTGTTCCACGGCACCGAGCGGTTTTTTCGCGCTGGCTACAACGCCAACCTGGTGTCTGCATGGCTGCCGGCTCTGGAGGGTGTGACTGACAAGCTCACTCAGGGCGCGCGCGTCGCAGACATTGGCTGCGGCCACGGTGCCAGCACCGTACTGATGGCGCGCACCTATCCCAAGTCGCAGTTTGTAGGATATGACTATCATCCCGATTCCATTCGGGTTGCAGGGGAGCGGGCCGCGGCTGCCGGCGTGCGTAACGTCAGCTTCCAGGTGTCCGATGCGGCATCGTATCCGGCGGACAAGTACGATTTGATCGCCTTCTTTGACTGCCTGCATGACATGGGAGATCCCGTCGGTGCGGCGCGGCATGCGTATCAGGCCCTGCGTGCGGACGGCACTGCGATGATCGTAGAGCCCTTCGCAAACGATTCGCTCCAGGACAATCTGAATCCGGTCGGTCGCGTGATGTTCGGCGCATCCACGCAGATTTGCGTACCGGTATCTCTGGCACGCAAGGGTCCTGCTTTGGGTGCGCAGGCGGGGGAAGCGCGATTGCGCGACATCGTCGTGAAAGGGGGCGGCTTCTCCCGTTTTCGCCGTGCAACCGAGACGCCGTTCAATCTGGTGCTCGAGGCGCGTCCCTAGGGGCTCGCGGCGCATCCCTAAGTACTCGAGCTGTCTGCCCGGTATAGCGGCGGGAAGGTGACCGCCCGCGGTAGCGGCGCAAGGCGATTGCAAGCTGGCCGCGCTATGATCGGTAGCGATGGACACCAAACTGCGACCGCTGGTCAAGCCTGTAGCGATCGAGGATCTGCGGCCGACTCAACTCACCGTCGGCCTGCGTGAGGTGCAGTCGCGGCGCAAGGACTTCCGCAATAGGAAGGACCGCAGCGCTGCCAAATTTCTTGGCCGCCACATGGTGCCGGTCATACTGGGACCGGACGGCCATCCCTATCTGATCGACAATCATCACCTCGCGCGGGCGTTGTATGACGAGGGGGTGAAGAGCGTGCTCACGCTGATCATCGCCGATCTGCGTAAGTTGGAGCCGGATGCATTCTGGTTCGTGATGGATAATCGGGGCTGGCTGCATCCGTACGATGAGCGCGGCCGGCGGCGCTCGCACACCGCGCTGGCGCGCTCGGTCAAGGGCTTGCGCGACGATCCGTTCCGCTCCCTGGCCGGAGAGTTGCGCCGCGCGGGCGGCTATGCCAAGGAAACGATCCCGTTCACCGAGTTTCTCTGGGGCGATTTTCTGCGGCGGCACATCAAGCGCAAACTGGTGCAGCAGAACTTCGACCGCGCCCTGAAGCAGGCGCTGAAGCTGGCACGCAGCGATCTGGCAGACTATCTGCCGGGTTGGGCCGGACCCAACAACGCCTAACGCCCCTCCGGGTGACTTTTTCCTTCCTGGATGGACGGCGCCGCTGTAGTCCTGCCGTAAGCGCCGGCGAGATAAGTGACGATAGGCGCGACCTGATCTTCGGGTATCGGTGCGCCCATGACTTTGATCATCTTGCGTACTTCCTTGTCCCAGCCCGCCGCATCGAGGAATCCGGCATTCATCTGAATGTAGTCGAGACTGTGGCAGATTGAACAGTACGCCTGCACCTGCTCGGAGCCCGGGCCGGGGTGCAGACGGATGCGTCCCTCCCCGCCTACGCGTTCCGCGGTCGCACCGACCAACAGCGAGGCGCTGCTGAGCACCACCGCAGCGGCCCATATCGCGGATCTGCACGGCAGACTCATATGACCTCGAGCGTCGTCTGCTGGATGATGTTGTTATGGTAACCGGCAGGATTAGCGATCCAGGCATCGGGTTGGCTCAGCCCGGCCTGGTTCGTTGCGCGCACGCGCACCGTTAGCGTGCCCCGCCGTGCGGGCACGAGCCGTGCACGCCAGGGCCGGAAGGCAAAACGTCCGAGATCGGGGCCGAGCTGTGCCGCCTGCCAGTTCCCGCCCTCTTCGGTTGTGATCGCCACGGTGCGGATCCCGCGGCCCGCATCCCAGGCTACACCTTGCAACAGCAGCGGACGTCCGGCGTGTACCGTCTGTCCGGGCCGCACATTGGTAATCAGCGCGTTGACATCGATGTTGGTGATCGCCGAACTGCCGTCGGCCTCCTGGGTGAGGAAGCGGTCGGTTTCCGGATACTTTCCCTGCGGTACCCGATAGGCGCTCTTCATCCAGAAATTGCCGAGCGGCTCGATGCGCGCTTCGATCGTCACGAGCTGTTTGACCCAGTATGTGCCGGCCCATCCGGGCACCACCAGCCGCACCGGGAATCCGTTCCAGTGCGGTAATGGCGCGCCATTCATCTCGTAGGCGATCAGGGTATTTTCATCCAGGGCCTTCCAGGCGGGCAGGCTCTTGATGAAGTCGGGCGTCACATCGAGTACGGGCCGCTCGCCGCCGTTGAATGCCACTTCGATCAGGGTGTCCTGCCGGCATCCCGCCCGCTCGAGCAGTTCCCGCAGGCGGATTCCACGCCAGCGGGCATTGCCGACGGCGCCCACGCCCCACTGCACACCCGGAACACGCGGATTGGCGAGCCCCCGCTGGTTGCCGGCGCACTGGCAGACCGCGACGAGTTCTACGGGCCGAAACTCACTCCGCAGCTGCTCGAGATTAAAACTGCGGGCAGCCGCGAGCGCATCTCCATTGACACTGAGGCGCCATTGCCTCGCATCGACCTGCGGTATGTTCGCAAGATGCCAGCGCACAAAGAAGCGATCGTTCGGCGTCAAGGCATCCTGCAGCGCCGGCAGCGGCGTCTCATAGTTGGGAGGCCGCAGCGCGTGCCGGATCAGCGGGGCCTTGCCGCGCAACGCTTCCAGCGTTCCCCCCTCGCTGCCGGGTTCTGCACCCAGCACCCGCCCGGTTGCCGACAGCAATGATGCGGCCGCGATGCGGCCGGAACCCGCCAGGAGCACTCGGCGCGTGAGCATGGATCACCTCGTGTGCGTTCCCCAAGCATACCGCAACGGCCGACCCGCCCAGGAGCCTGCGCTAAAATAACGGGTAGCGACCGCTCCTCAGCAGCCGCGGCGTGACGGGGACATCAGAACCCCTCGGAGGCCAGCCGATCTTATGCCCGCTCTGGTCAGCGTCATCCTCCCCTGTTTCAACCGCGTGGGATATTTGAGCGCCGCCGTGCGCTCCGTCATGCAACAGACCTTCGGTGACTGGGAACTGTTGATCGCAGATGACGGCTCCGACGATGCCGAAACGCGCGAATATCTGCAGCGCCTGGCCAACACTCCGCAGGTGCGCGTTTTATGGCTGCCCCATTGCGGCAACCCGCCCCGCGTGCGCAACCGCGCCTTGCAGGCTACGCAAGCGCAATTCGTGGCCTTCATCGATTCGGACGACCTATGGCTGCCGGACAAGTTGACCCGTCAGGTGCAACAGCTGCGCGCCGCCCCAGGGGGCCGCTGGAGTTACACGGACTTCCAGCTCATCGACGCCCAGGGCACAGCGCGGCCCGGCCCTCACGCAAGGTCGTGTCCGTCTGTCGGATCGAGCCTCACCGAGGAACTGCTTGCCGAGCAGACGCACATTGCCCAGTCGAGCGTCCTCAGCGAGCGCGGGTTGTTGTTACGCGCCGGTGGCTATGACGAGCAGTTGCCGGTCTGTGGTGACTATGATCTGTGGATCCGGCTCGCCGCGTACGCTGAGCCGCTGTTCGTCGCTGCGCAATTGGTCCAGGTACGTCGCCATGGCCAGCACTATGCCTCCGACGTGGAATCCCTCGACGATCTGGAGCGTGTGCTGTTGAAGACCCTGGCCGCAGGTCACGCGCCTCAGCTGGATCAGATGCTGCGCCGTCGCCGTGCACGGGTTGCTGCCAACCGACTGCGCGCCTTGTCGTTAGCGCGCGAGCGCACGCACCTGCTCAGGTCACTCCTGGGCAGCGCTCGCTATGGGTGGCCGGAAAGCGTATGGCGTGCGCAGGCCGTGACCAGCGTGCTGCGCGCCTTCACACCAGTATCCCTGTTGAGTCTGCTGCGCCGCAGGCACAATCCCCGCCAGCGTACTACCCCCTGATCGCTGCCATCGACAACGGGCCTGCCTCTGCCGCCGCGCCACCTAGCTCGCAACCCACCCGCCATCCATCGACAGAGCTGCGCCGGTGAGGGTTGCTGCACTGGGGGAGCACAGGAACAGCACGAAATCAGCAATGTGCTCGGCCGCGGTGAACTGCGGCATCGCCTGCTTCTCTGTGATCAAGCGCAGTTGCTCTTCCTCTGCCCCCAGCCCTGAGCGGGCGGCACGCTCGGCAATCTGCATCGCCACCAGTGGCGTGCCGACCCAGCCTGGGCAGATAGCATTCGCCGTCACGCCGTATCGCGCATTTTCCAGAGCCGTCACCTTGGTCAAACCGATGATGCCGTGCTTGGAGGCGACGTATGCGGACTTGTCCACACTGCCGACCAGGCCATGAGCGGAAGCAATGTTGATGATGCGGCCGCTCCGTGCGGACCGCATCGCCGGCAGCAGCGCCTTGGTTGTATGAAAAGCACTGGAGAGGTTTACCGCGATGATCTCGTCCCACTGCTCATCCGGGAACTCGTGGACTGGCGCGACGTGTTGCACCCCGGCATTGTTGACCAGCACGCTGATCAGTCCGAAACGGTCCTGAGCCTGGCTGCACAACGCGCGGATTTGCGCAGGATCGCGCAGATTCGCTGGCACGTAGATCGCGTCGATGTGGTGCTCGCGCGCGATTGAGGCCGCCATCCCGTGCAACGCCTGCGGATCCCCCAACCCCGTCAGCACGACATTGTAGCCAGCGCGTGCCAGCGTTTTAGCAACGGCGAGGCCGATGCCGCTGCTCGAGCCGGTCACCAGCGCCGCAGCGGTTGTCGAGCTCATTTTCCCTCAGCCGCCGCGAACAACCTGGCGCTGCTCACCCAACGCCTCGATGCCGAGCGTGACGACATCGCCGGACCGCAGGAAGCGCGGCGGCTGGCGTGACATGCCGACTCCAGGCGGTGTGCCTGTGCAGATGACATCGCCCGGGAGCAGAGTCATGAATTGCGAAACGTAACTGACGATCTCGGCACAACTGAAAATCATCGTACGGGTGTTACCGCGCTGCATGCGCTCCCCGTTGACATCGAGCCACAGGTCCAGGTTCTGCACATCGGCTATTTCATCGGTCGTAACCAGCCACGGTCCGATGGGACCGAACGAATCGCAACCCTTTCCCTTGTCCCACTGACCGCCACGTTCCAGCTGAAAAGCACGCTCCGAGACATCATGTACGACCACGTACCCCGCGACATGTTTCAGGGAGTCTGCGGTCGCGACATAACTGGCGCGGGCGCCGATCACGATGCCCAACTCAACTTCCCAATCAGTTTTGAGGGAGCCGCGCGGCAGCACGATGTCATCGCTGGGCCCCACGATGCAGGAACTGGCCTTCATGAAGATTACCGGCTCCTGCGGCACGGCCATGCCCGCTTCGGCAGCGTGATCACGGTAATTGAGGCCGATGGCGATGAATTTACCGATGTTGCCGATCGGTGGCCCGAGCCGTACCGGATCCTCGATCTGCGGCAGCCTGTGCCCCTCGAGCCCACGCAGCTGTTGCAGCAGTTGCAGACTCAGCGTGGCAGCAGTCAGGTCGCTTACGATGGCCGACAGGTCGCGCAGCGAACCGTGCGCATCGATGAGACCCGGACGCTCCTCGCCGGTTTTGCCGTAGCGGATGAGTTTCATAACCTCTGGCGCTTGCTGGCGGGCAGTGGCCGGCAGCTCGCAGATTGACTGAGCTGCATTCGCGCCACCGAGCCTGCAAAGCAGGCATTACCAATCGCCCGGGCTGCCGTCGCGATAAAATACTCGCTGCGGTAGCTCCTGTTCAAAAGGATGTCGAGCTATCTCTGCCTCGTCCAGTTCTATGCCCAGTCCTGGAACAGTACCGGGACGCACGGTGCGCGTGGCAGGATCGACGGTAAAAGACTCTTTCACAACCGCGCTGCGCCATGGCACATCTTCGTGCACGGATTCGCAGATGATATAACTGGGTTCGGCGAAACCCAGCTGGATAGAAGCGGCTGTGCTCACGGGACCTTGCGGATTGTGAGGAGCCATGGAGACACGCGCTGCCTCCGCGAGAGCCGCGATGCGACGAGCGGCAGATAACCCGCCACAGTGCGTGATATCGGGCTGCGCAACGCTGCAACCACGCAAATTGAACAGAGTGTAAAACTGCTGAAGTCCCGTGAGCCGCTCGCCGGTAGCGATGGGCGTCGCAACGGCCGCTGCTATCTGCGCGAGCTCCTCCGGCATTTCCGGCCAGCAAGGCTCCTCCAGAAAATAGAGGCCATAGGGCTCAAGCGCCTTGGCGAACTGCAGTCCCATTGCAGGCGAAGGGCGAGCATGACAATCCACCATTATGTCTATGCTATCCCCTACCGCATCGCGCATGGCGCGTACACAACGCTCCGCCGCCACCACCGGTAGGCGACCCTCAAGGGGCGCCGTCGGTGGTACCGCCATGCACTTGAAGGCGCTGAACCCGCTGGCTACTGCGCGCTGCGCCAATTCCGCGAATCGTGCCGGTTCGTCCACACCGGTTTCGTAGAAATCCTCCATCCGGCCGCCGCCGAGATGACAGTAAAGCCTCACATAGTCACGGACAGGGCCGCCCCAGAGTTGGTAACAAGGCATTCTGCCAAGCTTCCCCAGTATGTCCCAAAGCGCGATGTCGATGCCGGAGAGCGCCGTTGCCCGCACGATGCCATTTGCGTGCCAGAAGTGTTGGCGAAACATGATCTGCCACAGATACTCAATCCGGCGCGGATCCTCGCCAATCAACAGCGGCTTCAGATCCTCGATCGCCCCGCATACCGCTCTCGTGTGCCACTCGAGCGTTGCTTCCCCCCAGCCGTGCAGTCCCGGTTCATCGGTGAGCACCTTGACGAAAATCCAGTTCCGCATGCGCGCGTTGCATACCAGGGTCTGGATATCGCGGATCTTCACTTAGGTGAGGGCCGCCAGCACGGCGTCGAATTTTTCCAGGGTAAGATCGATGTCACCGGCCGTATGCGCCGCAGAAATTGAGCACTGTTTGGCGGCTATCGGAATGAAAAAGACTCCCTGCTCGATCAGACCCCGACGCAGGGCAAGATCAAGCCTAAAGTCATGGTGCTCGATGATGTCATGCAGATCGCGCGGCGGACGTTCCATAAAGTAACAGGCGAAAGCCGAGCCTTGACGAGCTACGCAGCCCGTAACCCGTCGCTGTTTCAGGATTGACAGAATCCCATTCTCCATACGAGCTCCCAGCTCTTCCATGGCGGGATACAAGGTACTTTCATTGTCGGCAAGGTGTTGCACCGTGCGCAAGGCGGCCGCTACGGCGACTGGATGCCCATTGTACGTACCTGCGAGGAAGGGTCGACGCAGCGGGTCCGGATGGCAGGCGAAGTCCATGAACTGGCGTCTGCCTCCCACGACGGCTAGCGGGAAGCCGTTGGCGATTGCTTTACCGTAGACGACGAGATCGGGCATGACACCGCTGAGCGCGCTGTAACCGCCAAGCGCGTGTCGAAAACCCGTTTTGACCTCGTCGAATATCAGCATGAAACCATACTCATCGGCGAGCCCTCGCAAACCGTTGAGGTAACGGCCGTCAGGCTTCACTACCCCGATATTCTGCAGCACCGGCTCGGTAATCAGCGCAGCGATCGGATAGCGGCGACAAACATAGCGCACGGATTCGAGATCATTGAAGTTTACGACGTGGACATAGTGATCGTCCTCCACCACCGTGCCAGCCCCGAGCGGTCGCAGCGGATATTCACCCGGACTTACGCGTGGACCTATCTCTTCCAGCGAGTTGAAAACATTGACGGCCAATTCATCGTGATTGCCGTTGTAACCCCCCTGCATGACGATGAAGTGCTTGCGCCCGGTTATGGCGCGACCCAAGCGAATGGCGAATGAGGTCGCCTCGCTGCCGGTATTCAGCAGCACCACCTTTTCGAGGGCGCCACCGATCCGCGTGCACAGCAACTCCGCGAGCAGGCCCTCCAGCTGCGACGGGCCCGCGCCGAAGAGACTGTCACCGGCGTGCAGGATGTCGATCGCAGCCTGGTTGACCGGCGCAAAATTGTGTCCGAGGAAGTACGGCGCAAACGCAGCGTGGTAATCGATGTAGCGCCGACGCTCTATATCCCACAAATAGGCACCTTGGCCGCGCACAAAGGCGAGCGGCGGATCGATGATACGATTCGCCGAACTAATGCCAGCGGGAATATATTTCTGATTGCGGCTCAGCAGTTCCTGCAATCGCGTCGATGTACTCATGTCCATGATCGGGGATTCATACGCAGCATGCCGCCGCTCGGACGATAGTGCGTCGGTGTTGGCCAGCTCGCCATGATCGTTTTCTGTAACGTTACAATGTCCGCCGGTCAAACGCAATGCTCATCCATGCCGGCGCATCACCTCGGCAGCCTGCTGTTTCCTGCCATAATGAGTTGCAGACGCATGTGGCCCGCCTCGCGGCAAATACCGAAATGAGACGCTCACGTTCCACTTCAGTCACCCTCGCGGACGTATCCCGGGACGCGGGAGTCTCCATCATGACGGTTCCAACGTGGTTCGCGGGCGGGCAGATCTGGTGAAGCTCGAAACTAGGCGGCGTGTGGAACAATCGATCGCACGCCTCAATTACCGCCCTAATCTGAACGCTCGCAACCTGCGATTGGCGGAGAGCCGCTCAGTCGGCATCGTCATCGCCGATACCGATCCCGCGTTCCTCACCGACCCGTTCATCTCCCGCCTGGTCAGTGGACTTAGCAATTATCTCAGCGGTCTCGATTACACGCTCGATATCCAGGGCGTAGCTCCGGAGCGCTTCGAGAGTGCCACGATTCTCCGCAAGGCTGGTAATGATGCCCTGTGCGCCATACTGTGCGGGCCGACAGCTGCGCAGGACGCATTTCGATTACCTGTTGAAGCTCGGGCCACCCTTGATCGTGTTCCAGGAAGTATTCCAGACGCGAGCATCCCACGTTGCATTGGTGCATCAGGATGATCTGGCAGGAGGACTCGCACTCGCACGGCACCTGCTCGGGCGGCGGCCGCGTACCATCGTATTCGTAAGACCGATGTTGGACTGGTGCGCAGTCGAGCAGCGCGAGAAGGGTCTGCGAGCGGGGCTGAAGTCCGACAGCCGCAACATTGAGCTGAAAACAGTGCTGGCTCCGAGCGAAGGCTTCGAAGACGTTCGCGGCACCGTCGAGGAGCATTTGCGCACCCGCGTGCCAGGAACGAAATCGTTGCGGCGACGGACTCATTGCGCGGAGCGGTGCTGAGCGCCTGCGAAAGCTGCGCGTTACGGGTCCCTGAGGATATAGCCGTCACCGGTTTCAATGGGTTCGACGTCTGGGGGTATACGCGGCCAACCCTGACCACGGTGATGTCGCCCGCCTACGAAATGGGCCGCTACGCAGGCGAGCTGTTGATGCAGCGTCTGCGAGGACAGGAGTTTGAAAAGCCAGATGCTATCTTCCCCGTCGCGTTGCAACCCGGTGAGTCCGCTTGAATCGGCAGGGTGCAGACGTGCGCCATGCACGATGAGATTCTGTTGCGCAACGGACCGTTGACGCTTGGGTTGGCGCCAGGCGCAGGCGGATCGATCACGCGTCTGCAATGCTGGCGCGCCACGGCGAAGTGTTCGACATTCTGAGGCCTCGGGTAGCTGGGCCGGCTCGCATCTCTCCTGCGCTGCAAATGTCGAGTTTCCCGCTGGTGCCCTACTGCGGACGCTCTCGCGGGGCGGCCGCTGCCGTTTTTCTGAGAGCGCCCGATCTGTTTTCCCTTGAACGCGCTGCCGGAGTACCATTTCGTCACACGGGGATGGCTTTACTCGTGAGTGGCACCTGCTGGAGCTCACTGAGCACCCACGCCCAAGTCGCCACTGCCGGCCGCACTGACTGCTCCTGTGCGATATGAGTGCCTGCAGACGGTCACACTCCTCAAAGATCGTGTCGACCTCGTACTTAGGGCGCGCAATACCGAATCGCGCCCCACCCTATGGGGCTCGCGTTTTCATTCGGACTTCGCTCGTCGCTCGCGCGCGCGCGTGCAGGCTGAGCTGCCCCTGGAAGACCTTCTGGGATGGGGAATACATGCCCGTCGGCGCTGGCCCCAACATCAGGTACGCACAGCTTGCCACGGGTATTGAAGCCGCGCAGCTGCCAGAAGCGGCAGAGTTTTCGGGCTGGAGCGGGCGATGCCGCGATCGAATGGCCGCAGGATGCCCTCCATGTGGAGCTGCTCACGCAGCCGGCACTGAGCCACGTGGTGATCTGGGGCTCCGCACGGTGAGGATTTCTTCTGTTTTGAGCCCCTGAGTCATGCTACCGATTCGATCAATTGCTCGGTTACCGAGCCTGATGTAGCGCCCCGTCAACCAAGTCCGTCCTGGCCAATCCCGCGAGCAGGTCTGCTCTTTCTGATCCGCTTTGGTGACCAGCACGACTGCCGCAGAGCAGCGGCGCACCCATGAGCGCCGTTCAAGCCAAACTGCTGGTCGAGTCTCACAATCGCCTCGGCGAGATGCCTCGCTGGGACCCGCTGACCCAGTCCGTGCACTGGATCGATGTGCCGGCACCAGGAAGGGCCTATCAGTTCAGTTGCGAGAGAAACGGGATTGTGTTTACAAACAATTCCCGCCACACCCATTGACGAGTCTGGTAAAAGCTGCGGACGGCTCCTGGTTACTCGGCAACCGCCGAACAGATTTTGCGCATCTCAACTGCAGCCGAGGCAGATCAACTTCTGTACACCCTGCCATCCGCAACGCTGCTCCATCGGTTTAACGATGGCAATGTAGACCCAGTCGGGGTGACTGTGGATCGGATCGATGCCAAACAACCTTAATCGAGCCTGTGTGCACAGTGACAATGCCTGCCCGCCTCGGGCAGCTTGCTGTCGTACTCGGGGCAACGGTGGCGCGCGCTGGTTTGCGGAGCCCTTTCGCGTGTCCGAATGCCATCTGTTGGTTGCCGGATGCAGCGCTCCTGTATGTCGCTGATTCAGTAAGCGGTTGGCTCTATGCGTACCCGTTCGATCGGGAATCAGGCGGCCTTCTTGGCGAACGCCGCAATTTCTGTCATCTAAATAACCTTGGGATCCCGGACGGCGCAGCCGTAGACGTAGACGGCTGCATATGGAATGCACGCTGGGGAGCCGGCATTGTGGCGAGAATTGATCCCGCCGGCCGCCTGCGGCAAACGTACCCTCGGCCCGTGAGCAACCCGACCGCGTGCTGCTTCGGCGGGCCATAGACGTACCTGCTCTATGTGACATCGGCGCGTTATGGACTGTCGGACGCTCAACTGGCGCGTGAACCACTGGCCGGGAGCGTGTTTGTCATCTAGAGAGCTATCCTCGGGCTGGTTTCAAACTCGTTTGGTTGAGATCGCCTTCGCTACGCAGCGGAAGGCGACGGACGCCACTCCACGGCGCACGCCGTTGACGCGGCTGTGCGGCCGAGCTATGTTCCGCGCATCACCTTTCGTCGAAGCCTACGCGGGAGACAAATCGCTACCACCCCTACTTCCAGATTTTGCACCAAAAAAATGTAACGTTACACTTTTGGGAGGTTCGCAGATGGTCACGAATTTTGCTCCAGCCCGCGCTGCTTCGACCCGCGCGCTATACAGCGTCATCCAGACTGTAGTTGCGGTGGCTTTGTCTACGGGCGGCGTAGCCGCGGCGGCAGTTGCGGCCGACACCGCAAGTGCAGCAGACAGTGAAGGGATGCTGCAGGAGGTGGTCGTCACGGCGCAAAAGCGCGAGGAAAAGGCCAAAGACGTGCCCGTAACTATCACCGCTATCGATGGTGCCGCCCTCGAGCAACGCGGGCTTACGGGACTGGAGGATTACGCTAAGTATGTACCCGGGCTGATATATAACGGCTCGGGGCTTGGGGAGCGATCAGGCCCCGACATCGTGATTCGGGGTGTGGCCAATTCGCGCCTCTTCGACTTCGAGACGAATATCGCCACGGCCACCACGGGCTTCGGTATGGCGAGCTTCCTGCCGATTCCTTCGATCCCGAGCTGATCGACGTGCAGCGCGTTGAGGTACTCAAAGGGCCGCAGGGCACGCTCTACGGGGCGGCCGCCATGGGCGGGCTCGCCAAAGTCGGCCTGAACCTCCTGGCAAAAAGGAGATTTTTCCGGAATGCTGCAAGGAGGGGTCTCAACTTGGACAACGTTGGTTCCACCGGCGGCCTGGGATGGACGGGCGCTGGCGTGGTCAATGTTCCGCTGTCGGATATCCTCGCGCTGCGCTTTTCTTTCCATGGGACGCACGATCCCGGCTACCTTAACATTCATCTGCTGAGTGGCAACCCCAGCGAAGAGTATGGCCGCAATGGACTCGTTGGTTTTAACTCGCTCGCCAGCAATGTATATGGGGCCGGCGAGTTCTTGAAGAACGTAAATACCAGCGAATCCGGCGGAGGCCGCGCCGCCTTGCGCTTCAAGCCCGATGATCGCTTCGATGCGACACTGGCCTTCACGTACGATTATGAGCAGGTGGACTCCCTTTCCAACTACGAGCCGGTTCTCTCCACCCGTGAAAGCCGTATTACAGCGGATCAATTTCAATTGCAGCCATCGGCGACCAACTACTCCCTTGGTTCGTCTGGAGATGAGCTATGACTTTGGCCTTGCGACTCTGCATTCCATTACCGGCTGGATCCAGCTCAAGCAGAATTCTGCAGTCGACTTTGCCGGCACGACCTACGGCGCGCTGGGTGGGGACGGCACGGTGGCGTTGCCCAGCCCAGCACCGGTCACCTTCGCGGTGACCGAGCACATCTTCAGCCAGGAAGTGCGCTTGCAGGGCAGCGCGAGCGATCTGCTCTGGAGCGGCTCCGCGCTCGATTGGACTCTCGGTGGGTTCTACCAGCGCGAGCACCGCGATGCAGTAGGTGGGGTAACGGTGGGTGCGAACTGGCTGACCGGGGCGAACCGCCACTGCGGGCGCCCCCCAGCGGGACCGAAAATGTATGGGATGGCGAATATGTCTCGTGCTCTACACCAACAAGTCGGGTTTCGCCTACGTAGCCTTGCATTTGTTGCCACGACTTTCGATAGCCGGTGGAATACGTTATTCGCAGCAGGACGTTGACGCTACACGAACCGATTTCAGCGATGTCTTTGCCGGTGCACCGCCGACCGGAAACAGCGTCATTCAGGAGCCCGTGTCGGAAAAAAGCACCACACCGCGCGCTGCCATTACCTTTAAGCTCACCGATGAGATCAATCTGTACGCGGCTTATTCACGCGGCTTTCGCATTGGCGGGCACAATCCGATAGGCAACCTGAGAACACCGGGACGCGCCGATGCGTCGCACAAATTTGGTATCAATGACCCGCAAGGCGCGGCGGAGTTTAAGTCCGACAAGATCCGCAACATCGAGGCAGGTATCAAGACGGCCTTCGAAGGGGGACGCATCGTCGCCAATCTTACCGCCTTCCAAGTGGATTGGACCGATCTGCAGACTGCGATCCAACTGGATCAATACGATATTGGATGTGGCGCCCCGTTCGTGGCAAACGCCGGTGCAGCGCGGATACGCGGTTTGGATGGCGAGGTACGGGCCTCTCTGGACCGGCACTGGCAGCTAGCCTTCTCAGGGCAATATGCTGACGGCAAGATTGTGGAAGCGGTCACCGGCTCGCCTGGACAGCTTGGTGCACCTCTGGAAAGCACGCCGCGCACGCAGCTCACTGCCGGACTGGACTATCGGCTGACACCGGCTCGCGGGCGGAGTGGGAGACCGACGTCAGGCTGGATTATGCGTACGTCGGCACCAGGAACTTCAGCAACACCAATACTCCGGTGGATCCGAATTATCAGCTGCCGGGCTACTCCAGCACCAACTTGCGCTTCAGCGCTTCGCACGACAAGTGGGAATACACGGCGTTCGTCAATAACCTGACCAACACAGTGCCACAGCTTGGCGTGGAGATCTTCGGGGGGGGGACCCGGTAACTACAGCGGCGCCTTCGCCAATCGCGAGCAGCGGTTCGTGACGACCTCCCCGCCGCGAACGTTTGGCATTTTGGTCAGGAAGAGCTTCTGAACCAGGTACGATGGTCGGTGATTAACCCGGCGCAGACACGGCTGTTCGACCCCGCGTTTCGGGGCAGAATCGGAGTTGCTCGCCGGGATATCACCCCTCCCGTCGGCATTCATTCTCGGACCTGGGGAAGCGCACTACATGAGGTGGCCGAAGGTGTGCATCGTCCCCTTCTGGCAACCTGCCTGGGCATCGTCTCCGAGGATGGCGCTGCGGAGCTGTACCTGATCACGCTGGACGCGCTCGTATTCTGGTCGTCGGCCGCCACTCAGATCCGCAGCGAAGTGGAGCGCACGTTCTGCCTCAGGCGCGAGCAGATCATCTTCCATCCTTCGCATTCCCATAGCACACCATTTCTGGATGCCCGTCATCTGAATAAGCCAGGCGGCGATCTCATCGCGCCTTACCTCGAAGGGATGCCTGCGCTGTGTTGTGAGTTAATCGCTGCAGCACGTGCAGCAGCTATTCCGGCAACCCTCAGCTGGCGGTATGGACACTGCGGTCTCGCCGTCAATCGAGACGCTATCGATCCGCACAGCGGGCGCGATATCTGCGGACTGAACCCGGCGCGACGGGCCGACGACACTCTGCTGGTCGGCCGTGTCAGCGACGCACATGGCGTAGTCAGGGCAACACTGGTCAACTACGCCTGCCATCCTGTATTGCTAGGTGGCGGCAACCGCCTCCTGTCACCGGATTATATCGGCGCAATGCGCGAGGTGATTGAGCGCGATACAGATCAGGCGCCATGCCTGTTCCTGCACGGTGCATCCGGTGATCACACACCCCGCCTCAGCTATGAGCCTGGAATCAAGGCTGCGGAGCAGAATGGGAGGGAGCTTGGTTACGCGGCTCTGTCTACCCTTGCCGGCATGTATCCAGCGGGACAGGTATTACACTATGAAGGCATCGAGGAGTCGGGAACCGCGCTGGGTCGCTGGCGGCTGCATCCCAGAACGGAAATGCCGGAGCAACTGGCCGCCCAGAGTGTAGTCGCCAACGGCGCGTCCGGCCCATGCCGACACGTGCGGAACTCGAACGTCGACTCGCGTCAGCGGGCGAACGATTCGAGATCGAGCGGCTCGAGAGAAGCCTCGGCCGTCGCGCACAGGTAGGTGATGAGGAAAATAACGAGTTTTCTTTCACCGTCTGGCAGCTCGGCGAGGCGTTCATCGTCTCGACGCCCGCGGAACCCTACAGCAGCTTTCAGATCAACCTGCGGGCTGCGTTTCCAGAACGTGCAATCATCGTGCTCAACCTGTCGGACGGCACGACGACCTATCTGCCGCAGCCGGAGGCTTTTCAACGCGACGTCTATCAGTCGCGAATAGCCTTATATGAGCCTGACTCTCTGGGAGTGGTCAGCAAAGCTGCATCGGCTGCCATCGCCGCGCTCGGTGGCCACGATTCCTCCGTGGGAAAACACCAGCCCGCGATGGCCACGAGACAAAAACAGATCACATAACAGCTCCCGGCGAGCACGCCCACGGAGCCATAAACCCGGGCATTGCCGATCACCAAAGCAGCCAGCGCCGGACCCAGAGCGGAACCCAGGGTCGAAATCAGCATACAGGCAATGTTTGCTCGGCCCTGTGAATCCAGCTTGGCAAGCCATCCTGACAGATAGGGTAATCCGTAGAACCATGAGAATGCGATAGCGGCGCAGGCGACTCCATAGGGACCCAATCCGCTGCCCATCACCAGCAGCGCGGCCGCGAGAATTGATAGCATCAACGCCAGCAGCTGCGGCCAGATCCGCCCGATAAGCATTCCCAGGCCGGTAGCCAGGAGCGAACCGCTGACGCCCCAGATGAGCATCGAAGAGCCCAGCAATGAGCCAACCTCGCTGGGGTAGAGTCCGGCGGCCACGCCGATGCGCTCCTGATAGGCCCAGATCGCACCGTGTCCCACATACAGGCACAGGGTAACGAGCAGCAGCATCGCAACCTGCAGCCTCACAGGCCTCCCGCTGGAGCCAGTGCCCCGTGCAGCTGCCACCTGACCTCCCCGAGCACGGATCTCACCAGGCAACCAGAAGATGGTCCCGCTGACGCCGAGAGCTAGAAGAGCCATGGTGAGGAAGATCCCTGGAAGATGCCAGGCCACCAGCAGGCGCGGCGCTATCCAGACGAACGCGCCGGCATACGCGATCGAAGCCGCATTGACGATGCCAAATACCCGTTCGGGACGGCTACTCGCTGCAGCCAGCACCGGAAGAATGGCATAGGCCACCGCCGAGCCAATGCCGGCAGCGCAACGCACGATGAGCATGGGCACGAAGTCGTGGCTAAAGCAAGCGACGACATCCGCGCTGGCCAGAAGAAGTACTCCCGTGAGAGCCAGCAGGCGCCGATCTACGCGATGCACGACTGCCAGCACTGCAAGACCCGCCGCTGAAAAACCTGCGAGTTCCGCGGAGGCAATGAAACCCGCTTGCCTTTGCGTGAAGTGCAGCAGATCCACGAGCCCACCCACGACCATCGGCTGCACGGCGAGCACGGTGTTGCCGATCAGCGAATACGCGACCATGGTCAATAAGGCGCGGCGGGTGTCAGCAAAGCACATCTGGATCGGTCGCGCTATTTGCGCCGCAACTCCAACTTACCCTCGTTGATACGCGCCTCGTAGGTCTCGAGTGGCTCGCAGGCCGGAGCGTTGAGAGCGGCCCCAGTGCGGATGTTGAAGCGGCCCTGGTGTACCGGGCACTCAATGACCTCACCTTGGAGGTAACCACGCAACAGGTCCGCTCCCTGATGGGTGCATCGGCGGTCCGTGGCAAATATGCCTCGCGCTGTACGGTAAATCAGGACGTGCCGATCGACGAACCGTGCGGCTATCATCTCTTCCGCGTTGAGCTCGGACTCATCAGCGACCGGCTGCCACTCGTTCACGACAGGTGATAGCCCGGTTCATGCCGCTGTCGCCGGATGGCTTGCAGGATCTGCAGATTGGCTACCCAGACACCCGCAGTAGGCGGGGGCAACTCATGCGCGACGCGTTGATTCAAGCGCGCCAGCGCATGAAAGGGCACAGCCGGATACAGATGGTGCTCGATATGGAAGTTCATGTTCCAATAAAGGAGCCGCTCCACAGGGTTGCAGCGAATGGAGCGTGTGGTCAGACGGTGATCGTGCAGGTCCTCTGCCATGCACATATGCTGACTATTGATATAGAGGTTGATCACACAACCGCCGAGATAACGGGGAATGAAGTACAAGACAAACGGCCAGGGGCTCTGCAGGACGATCCCCCACACCAGCAGTGCGCAGTAGATGAGCAGCATCACAGTTGAATCCAGCTGAACGCGAATGCGCTCACTTGGGGGCAGGAAAGCCTGGTCCTGGGCAGTGAAGCGGCCGAGCGAGTGCCGCAGCAAGCGGCTGAAAGCATCGAAATAGAAGGTCAGCAACAATGTCTCTCTGAGAGATGCCCGCCAGCTGAGTGGATTGCCATAGGGCTTCTGCGGGTCGGAGTCATTGAACCAGGTGTAGGTGTGATGGTCTGCATGCGCATAACGTCGATAGACCGCCTCCTCCATGAAAATCACCGACGTCACCCAGAAGGCAGTCTCGTTTAGCCAGCGAGTACGAAACGCTGTGCCGTGTGAGCATTCGTGGGAGGCTGCGTAAGAAAAGCTCAGAAATATCCCGTAGACCAGAATCGCGGGAATGCTCCACCAGCTCTCCCACGTCTTGACCACCCAGACCCCGCTGCCGATGCACAGCAGCAGCCAAAGACCAATATGTGCAAGCCCGTGCCAGTTCGAGCGTCGCGACAACGCGCGCAGATCCTGGCGGCTCAATCGCGGGAAGTACCATTCCGCCACCGGATCGCCGTTGAAGGTTTCATCTATTGATGCCATGCCCGTCTAACTGTCCTGCAAGATGAGTAAGCTCGCAGCCCCGCCACCGCTGTTGCGCATTGTAACGTTACAAGATATCGTAACCGTAGCATGGCCAGTACAGCTGTCAAGATGACTCGATCATGAGCAGTGCTCCGGTTTCCACGCCCCAGGCCGTGACGCTCGCGCAAAGTGAATTCCAAGGGCTGGCAGCAGTGGCGCGCGACTTCATCACGCCCTCAGCCGGAATCTACGCACGGCTGTGGGGAAGTGCAAAGCACGATCAGGCAGAAGGCATCCACAAGCCCCTGCTCGCCAGCTGCCTCTACCTGCGGGATGCCGCTGGCGGCGAAGCGTTGATTTTGCTTGCTCTTGATCTGAGTTGGTGGCGCTCGACTCAGGACGAACTGGAGATTCGCAGCGCTATCCTCGAGCACACCGGGCTGCCAGCCGAGCGAGTCATTCTGCATGTGTCCCATACCCACGCGGCACCTTCCACTTCCATGGAATTGGCAGATCGTCCGGGAGGGCATCTAATCGCGCCATACCGCGAGCGCATCAAGCAGGTGTGCAAGATGCTCTTTGATCAGACGTCCTCCAATGCGGTGGCTGCAACGCTGAGCTGGAGTCGTGGAGCCTGTCGTCTGGCATTCAACCGTGAAATGATCTCTCCTCACGATGGTCGCATCGTCATCGGTCTGAATCCAGAAAAGTCCGCGGACGATACGCTGTGGGTCGGCCGCCTGGCCGACTCCACGGGACGGATCATGGCGACCTTGGTCAACTACGCTTGTCATCCGACCTCCGTTGGGGGCGCCAATCGTCTTATCTCGCCTGATTATGTCGGGGCGATGCGGGAGACAATGGAAGCGGCCACGGACGGCGCGCCCTGCCTATTCCTACACGGCGCTTCCGGTGATCTGACTCCGAGGCGCAGCTTCGAGGCAAGCATCACCGCTGCTGATCAAAATGGTCTGGAAATCGGTCATGCGGCATTGGCTGCGCTGGCGGCCATGTCTCCGCCAGGCACGGCGCTGCGCTACGCAGGCCTGGAGGAATCCGGGACGCAGCTGGCCTTGTGGCGCGAGTCAGCAGAGCCGCCCGCGAAGGGGCTCAGGGCGCGGAGAGCAACTGTACCCCTCGAATTTCTCGACATGCCCGAGACCGCTGCGCTACAGCGGGCGCTAGAGAGCACCACTGAAGAGTTCATGCGCGAGCGGCTGCGGCGCAAGATCGGGCTGCGAGCGTTCATCGACGATGCCGGGAGTCGGGAATTTCCGTTCCTGGTATGGCAGGTGGGTGCAGCATTCATCGTCGCGGTGCCCGCCGAGGCGCATAGCGTATTCCAGATGGGGCTGCGCGATCGCTTTCCGGGACATGCCGTGATTGTTTTGAATATTGCGAACGGCTATCGCAGCTATCTGCCGCCTGCCGAATCCTACGAGCTGAACACCTACCAGGCGCAGGTAGCGATCTATAAAGCAGGTGCTGCCGAGAAACTGCTGCAAGCCGCGGTTTGCACTATAGAAGGGCTGCTGAACAAGTCTTGACCGCAACGCTGCGTTAGATCCGGAGGGGAGCCACTTTTGCCGGTTACTGCTCACGCACTGCAGCTGCAGTCGCTGGATTATCTGGTTTTTGGTGGCTTCCTGCTGGCACTCGCGGCGGTCGGCTACATCTCGGGGCGCGGCGAGCGGGCCAGCGCCGATGCTTATTTCCTCGCTGGCCGAAATCTTCCCTGGTATGTCGTCGGCGGCAGCTACATCGCCGCCAACATCAGCACGGAGCACTTCATCGGCATGGTGGGCGCGACCTACACGCTGGGAGTCTCTACGGCGCTGTGGGACTGGCTGAACGCCTTCACATTTGTATTCATGATCTTCGTGTTCATCCCCTTCCTGTTGTCATCGCGGGTCGTGACCATCCCGGAGTTCCTCGAGCGACGCTACAGCCCCGCCGTGCGGCGCAGCTTCGCAGTCATCACGATCATCGCAAACGTAATCATCTTCATGGCCGCGGTTCTCTACGCAGGCGGCCTCGCCCTGAGTGGCTTTCTAGGCTGGCCTCTAGCCCTATGTATCGTGCTCACTGGCGCATTCGCAGGCGGCTGGGCTGTATACGGCGGACTGTCATCGGTGGCGTGGACCGGAGTGTTCACCGCAATCATCAAGCTGGGTGGCGTTACTGCTCTTTCTGTATTCGGGTTACTTGCGCTCGCAGGCGACGGCAACATTTTCACGGGTTTCCATGAGGTAATGCTGCGCAACCGCGGCCTTGCCGGACCGTGGCACCAGGCACTCCTTGCCAGTGCACCCCACCTCAGCGTCAGTGGCACATACAACAGGATGAGCGTCATTCAAGGTGCCGATCATCCCATGACGCCCTGGACGGGATTGGCACTGCTCATCCTATCGGTAAGTCTCTGGTACAACGTCCTCAACCAGTTCATCATTCAGCGGCTATTGGGTGCCCGGAACATCTGGCACGCCCGCATGGGAGTGGTGTTTGCCGGGTATCTGAAACTGGTCCTGCCGATCGTGACCGTACTGCCCGGGCTGATCCTGTTCGCGCTGCACCCCGAGTACATGCTAGGTAACTGGAGCGACGCTCAGCATCTTGCGGACGGTGGCTTCGTCACGCTGGTCAAGGAGCTGCTCCCTGTTGGCATGCGCGGCCTCATGTTGGCGGCGCTGTTCAGCGCCGTGCAGTCCACCGTGACCTCGGTAGTGAATTCCACAGCCACCGTCGTCACGTTCGATCTGTGGCTACCGCTACTGCGGCCGCGGGCGGGCGATCGCGAGAAGGTGACGGCGGGCGTAGTTGCATCGAGCCTGACAGTAGTGATCGGCGTGGCCGTGGCCGTCTGGGTAAGCACGCTGAGCGGCGGCATATTTCAGTATGTTCAGACTCTGAACGCGTTCTTCGCGCCGCCTTTTGCCGCCATCTTTCTGCTGGGCCTCTTATGGCCCGGCGCGAATGCAACGGGGGCTATCTGGGCCATCGTCGGTGGGTTCTGCATCGCATTATTCATCAAAGCAGTAGCCTGGCTTTATATCATGCCTCCCTGGTTTTATCCGTTTGCCAACCAGGCGGGCATGGTGTGGAGCGGTGCAATGGTGTTGTGCCTGCTGGGCAGCCTGTGGGGTCGTAGGCTCTCGGGTAAAGAGCTAGCGACCGGAGGTCTCACCTTGCGGGATAACTCGCAGGTGTTATGGGAGGGATTGGGCAACCGTTGGTACGAAAGCGTGCCATTGTGGTCAGCCGGGTTTTTTGTTTTGGCCATCTGGATCATGTGGTACTTCACGTACTGACAGAGATTGGACGCACATGGAGACACCGTTCAGATTCGAGGGCTCTACCGTTATCGTGACAGGCGCCGCCGCGGGCATCGGTTTCGGCATTGCCGCAGCGTTCTGCCATGCAGGCGCCACAGTCTACGGCCTGGACATCAACGGCGATGCTCTGCATGCCGCGGCCATGCACCTGCAAGGCGTTGGCGGCTCATTTCGCCAATGCGTCGCTGACGTTGCGCAGCCGAAGGACATCGAGCTTTGTGTTGGCCAGATTCGCCGGGAGAGCAAACGCATTGACGTCCTGGTCAATAACGCGGGCATCAACATGTTCCGACGCATCATGCAGCTGGAGCTTCGGGACTGGGACAGGACCCTCGATACGAACCTGAAGAGCGTCTACATGTTGTCCAAGGCGGTGTGGCCGAGTTTCATCGCCGCGCGTGCCGGCGTCATCATCAACATAGCCTCTATCATGGGTCAGGTCGGGGGCCTCGGCGCGCCAGCCTACTGCAGCAGCAAGGCCGGTATCATTATGCTGTCGCGCTGTCTCGCGAAGGACGGTGCAGCGCTGGGTATCCGGGTGAACAGCATCTGCCCCGGCTATATCGACACGCCGATCATGGAGCGGATGCTGGAGGAACAGCCCGATCCGGCAGCAGCGCGTCAGCAGCTTCTGGATCGGCAGCCTCTGGGACGGCTCGGCACACCTGAAGATATTGCACAGGGCGCGTTGTTTCTTGCCTCACCCGCCGCTGCTTTCATCAGCGGTACTGAGCTCACCATCGACGGCGCAGTGACCGCGACCCAGATTGACTAAGCAGCATTCATAGTAGCTACTACTCTCATGCGCCCGCTCCGAGCAGCCACCATTCTGGCTCGCACTGGCCCCCATACGCGGCGCACCGCGCTCAGTGCATGTGCTGGCCGCCGTTGATCGCGATGTTGGCCCCGGTCACGAATGCCGCCTCTTCGCTGGCGAGATAGGCGACCAGTCCCGCAACCTCTTCCGGCTTGCCCAGCCGTCCCATGGGAATCTGCGGAATGATCTTGCTGTCCAGCACGTCCTGCGGAATGGCCATGACCATCTTGGTGCCGATGTAACCAGGAGAGATGGTGTTCACCGTCACGCCTTTGCGCGCGACTTCCAGTGACAGCGCCTTGGTGAAGCCGTGCATGCCCGCCTTGGCGGCAGAATAATTGGTCTGGCCGAAGGCTCCCTTCTGCCCGTTGACGGAGGAGATATTGATGATTCGGCCCCAGCCGCGCTCAACCATGCCATCGCATACCTGCTTGGTCATGTTGAAACAGGAATCGAGGTTGGTATGCATGACCGCATCCCAGTTGACCCGGTCCATCTTGCGGAATGTCATGTCACGCGTCACGCCAGCGTTGTTGACCAACACGTCGATGGGACCCATCTCCCGGGTGATGCGATTGACGCAGGTGACACACGAGTCCCAGTCGGCCACATCACAGGGTACGGCGTGAAACTCGAAGCCCTTCGCGTGCATCTCGCCGAGCCATTTATCGGCCTTGCTATTCTGCGGCGAATAGGTGGTCACCACCCTGTCACCCAGGTTCGCAAGCTTGATGCAGATGGCCTCTCCGAGTCCGCCCATGCCGCCTGTCACCAGCGCAATCCGCTTCTTGGATTCCATGCTTCCCCCTTTGTTTTCCGCCACAATCTCGCTGCCCGAGTCATCCTACACCCGCAGGCGCGGATAGCGCGCGGCCGAGCTGCATTCGCGTCCGGGGTGCGGTCAGACCCGCTGGCAGATGAGTGCGATCCTGGCACGGCGACCGGCGCCGGGGCCCCCGACACGCTCGAGCTGCCGGCGGTGCTTTAGCGAGCGCCGGTCGTAATCCAATGGTGCGAACTGTGATCCGGCTCACGCAGCGGAAGCGGGCCGGGGCCGATAACCCGGGCATGGCGAGCCGAACAGTTGAGATAGCCAGACTCGAGCACGCGCAGGTACTGCGCCTCGCAGACTCCCTGGGCCTGCTGGGGACGGAAGGCCAGTCCTTTGGCCGTCTGCTGGCCGCCCTTTGTGACCCCGATGCCGGGATGTCCGAGGTCAGCGAGCTGATCGAGCAACAGGCCCTGCTCAGCGCGCAGATACTGCGGGTTGCGAATTCCGCCTATTACCGGCACTCCCAGGAAGTCACCACCGTCCGCGGTGCCATCATGCTGATGGGACTCGATGCGGTGCGCGCTCTGGCGACCGCGATCTCGATCGATCGCACCCTCACGAGCCGCATGAAAGGAGTCCTGCCGGATTTGCCCGCCATGCTCGTCCACAGTCTTGCGACTGCGGTCGCCGCACAAACCCTCGCGCGTTTGACCGCGCCCGCCCTGCTTGCCGAGGCGTTCGTGGCCGGCCTGCTGCACAACACGGGGGTTCTGATCCAGGGTTGCCTGGATCCGGCGGGTGTCAAGATGTTGGTGCGCACGTGTGCCGCGGAGCCGCAGATTCCCATCAGGACCCTGGAAGAGCGTCACGTCTCGCTGTCTCACGAGGATTGCGCGGCGGCGTTGTTTGAGGCGTGGCAATTGCCGCAGGCTCTCATCACAGCGGCGGCATTTCACCACCGCCCGGAGTGCGCCCCTGCCGAGTATCGCAAGCTCTGCGCCTTGACCAGCCTGGGCAGCCATCTCGCCGTAAGCAATGGGGTGACGTTCTCGCTGGAAACCGGCTGTGCCGCCCCTTCCATTGAGGCGCTGAATATTTTGGGTCTGGATGAGGAAAGCCTGCAGGCACAGGTCGCACCGTTTCTGGCGCGCTTCAAGGAGATCCGCGAGGCTCTGGCGGATTGATCAGTGCGCTGCGGCGGATTCCTTCCTCTGTAGTGCGAGCGTGCTGGACCACGCGGGCAGCGCCGTCATCCGTGCACGCCAGCGGCTGATCCCGGGGTATTCGCTCAAAGGCAAGCGCCCGGCATCGGCCAGACACAGCGGCGCAGCCAGCGCGAAATCCGCAACGCTCAGCTGTTCGCCGGCCACGTAAGGATGCTTCTGCAGCTCACCATCCAGCACCTGGGCAATACGCATCAGTAGCTTCGTGCCGCGCTCGATCTCCGCTGCGTTCTCCTCGCCCAGGTTGAAGACTCCCTTCACCACCCGCTCGAAGATGAAGATGGCGCACGCCTGGTCCCAGTGCGCGCTCTCCCAATACAGCCACTTGGTCACCTGCAGTCGGGGGCGCAGCTCCTGCGGCAACAGGTTCGCACCGGGACGCAGTCCAGCGAGGTACTCAAGAATCGCATTCGATTCCCACAGCACATAATCGCCGTCTTCGAGCACCGGCATGCGCTGATTCACGTTCAGCTTCGTCGTCGCCGCCGAGCGCTGCTCGCCCGCCGGCAGATTCACAAAGCGCAGCTGGTAATCGAGGCCCAGATGCTGCGCCACCAGCAGCACCTTGAACGAGCGGGGACTGGGGGGAAAAGCATGAATGATGAGAGCCATCGTAGCGATCTCCGCAGTGTCAGCCCGGCCCTGCCGGTTTGCGCAGCATGAGGGCCGAGCGTTTACAGTGAGCCACCAGCACGTCATGTTGGTTGTAGGCGCGGTGGGCGAATACGACGATACCGTTTTCCGGCCGCGAGCGGCTGTCGCGCAGCTCCAGCACCTCTGATTCGCAGTGCACCGTGTCGCCGTGAAACAGCGGCTTGGGAAAGCGCACCTCGTCCCATCCCAGGTTGGCTACCGTCGTACCGAGAGTCGTCTCGCCGACCGATATGCCGACCAGCAGCCCCAGCGTGAAGGCACTGTTGACGATACGTTGACCAAACTCGGTCTGGGTACGGCAGTATTCCGCATCCAGATGCAGCGCTGCCGGGTTGTGCGTCAGCGCTGAGAAAAATACATTGTCGGCCTCCGTGACGGTGCGACGGATGGCATGGCGGAAGATTTGCCCGACATGAAATTGCTCGAAATAGAGCCCCGCCACGTGCATCTCCGCCCTGAAATGTTAGCTCATCATGCCACGGTTGCTGCCCGTTGTTGCGGTCGGATACCCCGTCCCTGGAAGTAGGTGTCGAGCAGCGTCGGGGTTGCCTTGGCGCTCGCCAACGCCACATAGGTATCCGGGCGCAGCAGGTACATAGCGTTCTGCGTGAGTCCACATGCCGCATAAGCGGGCAGCCACGGAAACACATGCAGGGGCAGTTGGTGATCGTGGCACCATCGGGCGAGCGCCGCTGCCGCGGTCCCATACACGTGGACCTGCCACTGTGGATCCCGCAGTGGCGCGAAATTGGCCGCATCGCTACCTGCCCAGGGTAGCCGGTCGCCGCCATGGACCGCGCCTACGACTCCCTCGCTCAATGGACTGTGTCGGTACTGCAGTGACAGCTGCGCGACGGTGCGAAACAGGAACGTGCGCGCCGCATGCATTCCGAACAGCCTGGGCACCACGCGCGGTGCCACACGCGTCCGCACCTGGCGAGCGAGCAGGCCGTCGGCTGTGACAAAGGTGAAGACACGATCGGTGGTGGCCACCAGGCGTCTCGCGAAACGACTGCGTTCGATGGGGTAGCTCTCGAGCAGCGCATCGGGTGCCCCGCCGCCGATTACCGCTGCCAGCTTCCAGGCCAGATTGATGGCATCGCCGATACCGGTGTTCATGCCCTGTCCACCGACCGGACTGTGCACGTGCGCGGCGTCGCCCAGCAGAAATACCGGCCCCCGACGAAAGCGCTCGGTGACGCGATGATGCACGTGATAGGTCGAAAACCAGTTGACGTTGCGGATGCGGATGTCGAAGTCTCGCAGCGCCTGGCGGCTGACATCGTCAAAGGTCAGGGTCTGCGCGGCGGCGGCGCGCTCATCACGCACGGTGCCAATGACTCGCACGCGCCCATGCGCAGATAGCGGGAACACCGCAAGGAAATCGGCCTCCTCCAGATCGATATGCAGATCCCCGTTGGCTGCGGCACCTTCGGCATCCGCGTCAGCTACATAAAACAGCTGCCGGTAGGTACCACCGCCAAAGCCAGCATTAATGAGGTGCCGGACCGTCGAATGCGCCCCGTCGCAACCTGCCAGGAACTGCGCGAACACGCGCTCTTCCGTGCCATCGCGAGTGCGCAAGCGGGATTCCACGCCAGCGTCTGTTATGCAGAGATTGATCAACTCCGTACCGCGCTCGACGCGGATGCCGCACTCCTCGAGCCTCTGCACCAGTAATCGCTCGTGCGCATCCTGCGGAAATATCTGCATCGCGCCGAACGGCGTGAGCTCACGACCGATGTCTTCCAACGGGACCTCAGCTGCCGGTCGGCCCTTGACCCACAGGTGCGCACAGCGCACGGCATGACCTCGCGCAACCACCTCGCTCGCCAGCCCCAGTTGCTCGTACAGCTCCAGGGTGTGAGCGGCCACTGCGACGGCTCGCGAAGTCGTGCCCGGCTCGGCCGTTGTATCGATGATGCGCACGGCAACGCCGAGCCGCGTCAGCCACAGCGCGAGCACCAACCCGGTCGGGCCGGCACCGGCGATCAGAACCTGGGTCTGGGTCTGGTGATCTCTTTCGGCAGCCATCGGTCATTCTCCAGACTGCCATTCTAAGGCCTGGCTATTTGGTCGGGTCCAGGAACAGCACGCGCACCGAGCCGGGCTTGATGCCGTAACGCTTGCGAGGATTGGTCGCCGCCGGGTCGACTTCTATGCGCTCGCCGCAGGTCAGATAAATCCGTCCCGATTCGGGATCGAGCGCCAGGGTCCGCGCGCTCGGCACGGTCGTGACACTGGCAAGCGTCTCATAGTGATCTGCGCTCGCAACCTGAATGACGCTCAGCGTGCCGTCGTTGTTCGAGCTGAACGCCAGCTTGCGTTTGGCATCAAACACGGCGGCATCACTGCCGTGCCCGATCGGAACCTCCGCAACGACGCGACCGTTGGTGGCATCTACCACGACCATGCGATCGTTGGCACAGCTGGCAAACAGACGTTTGGCCTTGATATCAATGGCCAGGCCATGAGGCGCTTCGCAAGCCGGCACCGGCCAGCGGGCCTCGATTTTCAGCGATGTCGTGTCGATACGCGCGATCGCGCGCTGATCCTCGAGGTTGACGTACAGCTTGCCGTTGTCATCGACGGTGGCAAATTCCGGAGCCGCACCCAGCTCCACGCGCCCAAGCACCGCATCGCTGCCGCTGTCGATGGCAAGCACGCGGTGCGGGTCGCCCTCCATGACGAATATCCGCTTGCTCATGGGATCGAAGACGATGCCATCGGTGTCCTCATCGGCGGCGATCTCACGGATGACGTGCAGCGATTGGAGATCGAAGACTATGACACTTTTGTGTTCCCGACTGCCGGCATAGCCCTTGCCGGCCGCAGCAATCACGGCCACACCATTGGCTCCCGGAACTGCGACCGTGCCGATGGTGCTGCCGGTACGTCCGTCGAGCACATCCACGCGGCTGCTGTGAGTCACATACAGCCGTCCCGACGCGGTGTCGTAAGTGAGATAATCCCAGCGCTCCGGTGCCCCTAGCGGCACCGATTTGCTCTGCAGGTAGCGGGCTTCACTGGCCGGCGGCGTGGCCGCCCGCGCGCCTGCCGTCGCCAGGACGGCGGTGATTGCCAGGAAGGTCGCGACGAAGGTTACCGGAGCCGCTGCGGATTTGATCTGATAGCTGTGCATGGAATGGGTCTGGTGGTGCGTTAGAATTTGTAGGTTGCCCCAAACTGCAGCGTCGCGCCATAGAACTGATGCGCTGGCCCGACATTCGATGCATCTCAGGACACCTCAGCTGCCGGGCTGGAGCGGGTCGCCAACGGCAGGCGCACTGTGGCGATGAGACCGGGCCGGTCCGCACGGTTGCGGAGCTCAACTTCGCCCTGCACCTGTTTGACCAGGGCCGCCACTGTTGCTAGCCCAAGACCGTTGCCGCCATCCGCAGCGGCAGACGCCTGATAGAAGCGCTGGAACACCCGCTCGAGCTCTTCTGCTGGCAGTCCCACGCCACCGTCGTACACGTCGATGCACACGTGCTCGTTTGTGCGTCGCGCCCGTACTGACACCGCACCACCGACCGGCGTATGGCGGACCGCATTGTCGATGAGATTACCCAGCACGAGTGTCAGCCTGCGTCGACTGCTGCGCACCTGGGCGTGCGAGTCAGCGTCTGCCTCGAGCGTGATTCCCTTGGCACTCGCGGCCGCCTGGTAGAAGGTCACGATGTCCCGCAGCATGGGATCGAGCTCGCTGCATTCCGCGCTTAGTTCGGCCGCTGTCTGCGTGCGCGCCAGGGTCAGGAGCTGTTCGGACAAGGTGATGATGCGCCGGATGCCGGCCCGCAACTCCGCGAGGCGAGCGGCACGATCGTCGGAATCGCGACCGCCTTCCAGCACGTCCGCCTGCAGCTGCAATGCCGTGAGCGGTGTTCGCAAAGCGTGCGCGGCATCCCTCACGAAACGCTGCTCGCGCTCCACCGCTACCTGCAGCCGCGCGAGCAGGCGATTGATCTCCTCGACGAGCGGTCGCACTTCGCGCGGCAGCTGCCCGACCGGAATGGGGTCGAAGTCGAGGGCTGCCCTGGTAGCGATAAGGGCAGTCGCTTCGTTCACGGGACGTAGCTGCCGCGTGATCGTGAACACGATGACGATGGCCAGCACCGGCAGCAGCAGCACTAGGGGTAGCAGGGTAGCAAGCGCGACCTGCTGCTCCGCTTCCTGCAATGCTTCTGCCGATTGTGCGACCTCGATCTGCCGCTCCCCAGAGCGTGCGATGAAGACCCGGTAGGCATCACTGCCCAGCCGTACGTTGAGAAAGCCGCTGCCTGCAATGACCGGTAGCAGCCTCTCGGGCAACCGCCGGTTGGATGCCGATGCGTACAACACCCGACCGCGCAGATCGCGCACGACGACAATGACGTCATCGTCCTCGTCATGACGGATGGAAATCTGCGGTGTCAGCGCAGGCACCGTCAGTTCGATGGCATTGGTCCCCGCTACCAGCGGCTGCGCGGCAACGATGCGCGCGATCTGCTGCATCTGGTAGTCCATCTGCGCCTGGGTCTCACGATGGGCCTGCCAGGTCCCTGCCAGCAGACAAAGCCCTCCCACCGCCGCCAGCACCATCCAGATGCGAACCGTGAGACCGGCACGCAGCGAGTTCACCTGAGGATGGCCAACTTCCAGCCCGCGCCGCGCACGTTCTCGATCAGCTCCGTACCGAGCTTGCGCCGCAGGCTGTGAATCGTGAACTCGACGGCGTTGCTTTGCACCTGCTGGTCCCAGCCGTACAGCCGCTCTTCGATCTGTGCCCGGGACAGTACCGCGCCCGGCCGTTCCATCAGAATGCGCAACAGCGCGAATTCACGTGCCGTGATCGACTGCGGCACGCCGCGCAGGGTTACGCTATGTTTCACTGGGTCGAGCACCAGCACACCGTGCACCATCTCCGATGTAGCACGGCCCTCGCGCCGACGTAACAGGCTGCGCACCCGCGCCTTGAGCTCGCCCAGCGCGAAGGGCTTCACGAGGTAATCGTCCGCGCCGCCGTCAAGACCGCTGATGCGATCCTCGAGCTCATCGCGTGCGGTGATCATCAGCACGGGCACGAGGTTGCCGCCCTGTCGCACCGCCTTCAGGACCGACAGCCCGTCGCGCTTGGGCAGGTTCCAGTCGAGGATAGTCAGCGCGTAGTCGGCCTGGGCATCCTGCAGAGCATTCAACGCGGTTGCGCCGTCGCGCACCCAGTCGACCGTATAGGCGTCATCCCGCAACCCCCTCACCAGGCTCTCGCCGATCATCGAGTCGTCTTCGACTAGCAGCAGCCGCATCGGCAGCCCACAGCTTCGCGACCCCATCCCAGCTCACCGAGGGACACCTTCCTGACCACAGCCACCTCATCAGGTCCTCCCTGGGAACTGTAGCGCAAAAATCAGTGACGATCTGCCGCCGGATGGGTGCCGGCCCGCTGCGGAATCAGAAAGATACACAGCAGAATGAAGGCAGCGAGAATGGCCGTGGCGATCGGCCGGCTGACCGCCAGTCCGCCCTGAGCATGCGGCTTGTCGAAAAAATCCCCCACGGTGGCTCCCAACGGGCGCGTCAGAATGAAGGCAGCCCAGAACAACAGCACATGCGAGATGCGCGTCCAGTAGTAAGCGGCCGCAATTACCAGCAACGCCGCCCCGAACACCGCCGCGCCCCCCAGATAGCCCAGCCCGGAGTCCGCCGCCCAGTCGCCGAGAGCCGTGCCGAGGGTCTGCGAGAACGTGATGGTTGCCCAGTAGAACGCCTCGACGCGCGGCGTATTCACCGTGTTGACCGACACGCTGCCTTCGGTCCGATACCACAGACCCAGACACAACAGAACGCACGCGAGCAACAGAATCGTGCCGCCGGCGTAACCGATACCCAGGGAACGATCGGCAAAGTCTGCCAGCGTCGTACCGGCGGTGGTGGAGGCGATGATGGTGGCCCAGTAAAGCAACGGATGAAAGCGTCGGGCCATGATCTGCAGCCCCACCAGGATGATGAGGAGCGTCAGGAAGATGGCGGTACCGATCAGATAACCCAGATCGAGCGTCATCGAAACCGTATCGCCGCCGGTCTCGCCCAGCGTCGTGGCCGCGATCTTGATGATCCAGAAGCCGGCGGTGACGGCCGGAACTTTGCTCTGCCAATTCGCGCCGGCAGTGGTCGTCTGGCTGAGAGTCGTATTCATGCGTCAGTGTCCCGGTCAAGGATGCAGCCGCAGGTCCGGCGAGGCATTATGAGCAGCGACACTTAGGCGCTCCTTAGGGCGCGCAGGCCGCGCATAGGGCGCGCAACGCAGCAACGCGCTGTCGCGCAGCAATCCGACCGCCAAGGTCGAGCGGGACCCGTTCCTGGAAAGGCCCGTGAAAGCCTGTGACCCCAAGGCTGCAGTCTCGGCTTCCCTGAGGCTTGCGTCCCGTGGGGCAGCCCGTTACTTTGCAAGACAAAGTTCATGCAGCACCGACAGGCTTGTTAAGCTTGCAGGATTGCCAGCCGGGGTCCGCCCGGCGCTGCCGCTGCCGGAGTCTGCATGACCGCTGATCACATGATTACCAACCCGTACAAGACATTGTTCCTGCAAGCCCCCTCCTTCGCGGGGTTCGATGGTGGCGCAGGCTCGCGTTACCAGGCGAAGCGCGAGATCAAATCGTTCTGGTATCCAACCTGGCTGGCGCAGCCGGCAGCCCTCGTGCCCGGGTCGCGCCTGCTCGATGCGCCGGCGGATGATCTGTCGGTGGAGCAGACCCTGCAGATCGCGCGCGAGTATGAGCTGGTGATCATGCACACCAGCACGCCGTCGTTTCCCAGCGATGCGCGTTTTGCCGAGCTGCTGAAGCAGCAGAACCCGCAGGTGCTGGTGGGCTTGGTCGGCGCCAAGGTCATGATCGACCCGGACGGTTCGCTCAATGCCACGCGCGCACTCGATTTCGTCTGTCGCGAGGAGTTCGACTACACCTGTCAGGATGTCGCTGCGCGGCTGCCGCTCAGCGCAATCAAGGGTCTTTCCTGGCGGGCTGAGGATGGCAGCATCCGCCACAATCTGCCGCGGCCGATCATCGAAAACATGGACGAGCTGCCGTTCGTGGCACCCGTGTACCGCCGCGATCTCACCATTGCCAACTACTTCATCGGTTATCTGCAACATCCGTATGTGAGCCTGTACACCGGCCGCGGCTGCCGCTCCAAGTGCACCTTCTGCCTGTGGCCGCAGACGGTGGGCGGGCATCGCTACCGCGTGCGCTCGGTTGAGAACGTCCTCGCCGAGGTGAAGTGGATCAAGGAGAACATGCCCGGGGTGAAGGAGATCATGTTCGATGACGATACCTTTACGGATTCCGCCGCCTTGCCGCGGGTGGAGGCGATCGCCCGGGGACTGGGGCAACTCGGAGTCACCTGGAGCTGTAATGCACGCGCCAACGTGCCTTATGCCACGCTGAAAGTGATGAAGGAGAACGGGCTGCGACTGCTGCTGGTGGGTTACGAGTCCGGCGATGACCAGATCCTGCACAACATCCGCAAGGGCCTGCGTACCGAGATTGCGCGCCGCTTCACCGCCGATTGCCGCAAGCTCGGAATCGTGATCCACGGCACCTTCATCCTCGGGTTGCCGGGCGAGACCGCCGAGACCATCGAGAAGACGATCGATTTCGCCAACGAGATCAACCCGCACACCATCCAGGTGTCGCTGGCTGCACCCTACCCCGGCACGGCGCTTTACAAACAGGCGCTGGAGAACGGCTGGCTGCGAGAGAACTCGGATCTCAACCTGGTCAACGAGAACGGCGTGCAGCTCTCGGCCATCAGCTACCCGCATCTGTCGGGTCAGGAGATCTTCGACAGCATGGAAGTGTTCTACCGGCGCTTCTATTTCCGCCCCGGCAAGATCTGGGAAATCGTGCGCGAAATGCTGTTGAGTCCACAGATGATGCGCCGGCGGTTGCGTGAGGGCGTCGAGTTCTTCCGCTTCCTGCGTGCACGCGCTGCCTGATGGAACCGCCCCGGATGCAGCCATCCGTTCGTGATCTGCTCCGCGCCGGTAGCCGCCGGTGACCCATCAGCTTCTCGCGGCGGCAGGTACGGTGCTGCTCGGCATCGCCGCGACCCACTCTGTCCTCACCCTCCTCGCCGTGCTGGTATGGAAGCTGCGGCGGCCACCGTCGCTGCCTTCCGGTCCGCTGCCGGGCGTCACCGTGCTCAAGCCCTTGTGTGGCGCCGAGCCCGGGCTGTATGAAAATCTGCGCTCCTTCTGCCTCATCACCGCGCCGCGCTACCAAATCGTATTCGGTACCCGCGATCCGGCTGATCCGGCCATCGCCGTAGCCGAGCAGCTGCAGCGCGAGTTCCCGCAACTGGACATGCAGATCGTAGTGTGCCCTGTGCAGCATGGATCAAATCGCAAGGTGAGCAATCTGATCAACATGCTGGAGCAGGCCCGTTACGAGGTGTTGATCATTGCCGACAGCGATGCACGGGTCGGTAAGGGTTATCTGGAGGCGGTGACGGCGCCGCTACTCGAGCCGAGCGTGGGTCTCGTCACGACGCTGTTCCGCAGCGTTCCAACACGTGGCATCTGGCCTCGCCTGGGCGCCATGTATGTCAACGACTGGTACATGCCTTCCGTGCTGCTCGCCTGGCTGTTTGGACATCGCGAGTACGCCTCCGGTCAGACGATGGCATTGCGGCGCGACACGTTGGAAGCGATGGGTGGGTTGCGTTGCGTTGCCGACCACCTGGCCGATGACTACGAGCTCGGTCAGCAGGTGCGCCGACTGCAGCAGCGCATCGTGCTCTCTGCCTACCTGCCCGAAGCGGTTCAATACGATTCCGATCGCGCAGCGCTGACCGAGCACGAGCTGCGCTGGATGAGCACCGTGCGCGTGCTGGCGCCGACCAGTTTCACCTTCCTGTTTCTGAGCTTTACGCTGCCGCTTGCCGCCGTAGGCTGGGCGCTGCAGGCGCCTGGATTCGCCACCTCCTGGGCGATGCCGCTGGTTGGTATTGCGGTCGCTGCGCGACTGGCGCTGTTCGTGTTGGTGCGCCTGCAGGATCGGCGCCTGCCGGTGCGCGATCTGTGGCTGCTGCCGGTGCGCGAGCTGCTGCTGGTTTGGATCTGGTGGCGCGGCTTTTTTGCCTCGCGGCTCGTGTGGCGCGGCAATAAATTCCAGATCGACGCCCGCGGGATCATGCGCAGCCCCTCCTGACATCCCCGCTCTGACCGGGTCGCAGCTGAAAACGACCGCCTACATCGCGGCTCTGCTCGGGCTGGTGCTGCTGATTGGCCTCATTGCGCGTGCCGACCTCCCCGGGGTGCTGCAGGCGCTGTCGCTTGGCGGCGCACAGCTGCTCTGGCTCGTACCCTATCGGATGCTGTTCTTCCTCCTGTACGCGATCGGCTGGCGCGTCTTGCTGCAGCCCTATGACCCCGAGCAGCGCGCAGGTGTGGGTTATCTGTTTTGGGTGAGCGCGGTGCGCGAATCGATTGACAGACTGCTGCCCGTGGCGAGTGTCGGTGGGAGTGTCATTGGCGTGCGGCTGCTGCGCTGGCGCGGGGTCGCAAGCGGACCTGCGGCAGCTACCGTCGTCGTGGAGATTCTTCTCACGCTGCTCTCACTATGGCTTTTCATGGTGCTCGCTTTGTCATTGTTGATCGAGCACTCGCTCGCGACCGGGGAGCATTGGCACGCCGGCACGGATCTGCGGCTGGCCATTCCTGCCGTGCTCGGGCTGTTTATTCCGGTGTTTCTCGTGCTATGGCTGCGTCGCGGCGATGTGTTTGGCCGTCTTGCCGGGCATCTGCAGCACTTCAGCGGGCTCGACCGGCTGAGCTCCGGCGCAGCCTCCCTGGATGTGGAGCTGCGCGCCTGCCTCGGCCGCCTGCGTCCGCTGTGCAGCGCCGGCCTGCTCGAGTTCCTCGCCCTGCTGTCCGGGTCGCTGGAGAACTGGTACGTGCTGCGCCTGTTGGGACATCCCATTGATCTCGGAGCGGCGGTCGCCATGGAGGGGTTGAGCGTCGCGGCGCGGCAGCTGGCCTTCGTGATTCCCGGCGGCCTCGGGGTGCAGGAAGGCAGCCTGATGTTGCTCGGTCACTCCTATGGCATCAATGCGGAGCTGGCCCTGGCACTGTCACTCGCCAAGCGTATGCGCGAGGTGCTGTGCGCCCTGCCGGCACTGCTCTCCTGGCAATGGCTCGAGATGCGCCGCTTGCGTGGCACAGCACGTGGACAGCCGGAATGAGGGCCGGTGGCCTCATCATTACGGCCGATGACTTCGGGCTACACGCCGCGATCAATGAAGCTGTGGCCGAGGCGGCCAGCACGGGCGTGCTCACGGCCGCCAGTCTCATGGTCGGCGCGCCCGCATCGGCCCAGGCCATCCGCATCGCGCACGAGCTACCGCAGCTGCGCGTGGGTCTGCACCTGGTGCTCGCCGACGGGCGGGCCACGCTTGCGCCCGGGGAGATTCCTGACCTGGTCGATTCGCAGGGACGTTTCCGCGACGACATCGTCGCGGATTCATTCCGACTCGCCCTGCGTCCGCAGGTGCGTCGCCAGCTGGCTGCGGAACTGCGCGCGCAGTTCGCGGCATTTGCCGCCTCCGGCCTGCAGTTGGATCACGTCAATGCCCATAAACACCTGCATCTGCATCCGGTAACGCTCAGTCTCATCCTGCGGATCGGCCGCGAGTTCGGCCTACGCGCCATGCGTGTACCGCGGGAGCCGCTCTGGTTCGCGCAGCGCTCAGGTCTCGGCGCTGCGAGCGCGACGGCTCTGCTCGCCCCATGGATCCTGCTGATGAAGTCGAGCCTGCGACGCGCCGGCATCGCCTGCAATGACCACCTCTTCGGCATCTCCTGTAGCGGCGCGCTGACGGAACAGGTCATGCTGGCTATCCTGGCGCGGCTCCCCGCGGGAGTGAGCGAGATATACATGCATCCGGCTCTGCCCACATCGCAACCCATCTCGGGATCGATGGGACCGTATCGCCATTCCGAGGAACATCAGATGCTGCTAAGCCCGCGCGTGCAGGCAGCGGTTCGCGCAACCGGCGCGCGATGCGGTGGCTTCCGCGATCTCACCGGCACCGTTCAGGCTGGCGCGGGTTTCTGACCTCGCCCCGCCGACGTCTCGCCCCTGACCGCGTTCTCGGCGTCCAGAATCACTCGTTCGAGCACACCGAGATACTCAATGTACCGGCGCCGTCCCTGGACAGTCACACGGCACAGCGTCAGCGGACGATTGTGCTCGGTGCCTTTGAACACTGCTATCAGACCGGCCTCCTCCAGCACCTGCAGATGTCGGCTGAGGTTGCCGTCGGTCAATGCACAGAGCTGCTTGAGCTCGCCGAAGGTCAATCCCTGTGCATGCGTGATCAGCGAGGTGAGCAGACTGAGGCGCGCATGCTCGTGAATGACCCGATCCAGCCCCTCATAGGCGAAGGGGGCTCCCGTGCGCAGTTTGCGTTTATCTGACTTCAACGTAGTCCTCATAGCCATAGCGGAGTACGGCGGCTACGAGCAGCTGCCCGATGCCGAATGGGACGCCCATGTACCAAGGCGAAAGGCTACCCGCTGCGCTGGCCAGCACCAGGCACACGAGGCCGGCGGTCAGATACCACAGGCCCACGGCGAACATCGGTCGGGGCAGAAAACGGCATGAGGCAAAGACACCCAGACTGAACAGCAGTTGCCACAACCCGGGCAGCATCCACAGCTGCTGCGGCGCCGCGCTGAGCAGTACTGCGGTGAGCAGGATACCGATGACGACCGAGGGCATGAACTGCTCCACCGCGGCATGGATCATCTCGCGCGCGAAACCGGAATGCACCCGCTGGGAACGCGCCACCATCTCCCAGGCGGACAGCGCCACCGCAATCGCAGCCGTGGTGATCCACACCGCAAGATAGCCGGCCAGTGCACGCTCAGTGCCGCCCATCAGCACGGTTTGCCAGCTCGCCACGACGAACGCCAGAGCGCCACTCGCCGCAATGGAGCGCGGCCCATAGCCCTGAAATTGCATACCGCGGGCGACCTGAGTGCGAATCGCACTGATCTCGGCCAACGCCTGACGCAGCTCACTCATGACGCTCTCCCCCGCAGCGTAATTTTCTGCGGGACCCGCCGCCCGGGTGCCGCTGGCGCCGCAGTATAAGGGGTTACGGCGAGCGGGCGCATTTGCCAGGCAGATTGTCGGTTGAGCGCGCGTACTTTACACTGCAAAGCGTGTCGCTCTTGCGTAGAGTTTCTGGCCTCGCAGCGCTTGCTTTGCTGGTGATGGCGCTGTCTGCCGGCCCGGCTGCCGCCGGCCTGGATCATGAGATTGCGCTCGATCAGCATGGTATCTGGGCGCGCAAGTATCAGACGGGGCTGGAGGGCGGCACGCTCGCCATGGAGCTCGTCGGTGCCCTGTGGTTCGGCAATGATGACGGACTCGGCCACACGTTCTGGCAAACCATCGATGCCTCGGTCATCAGCGGGCTGACGGCCAATCTCCTGAAGCGGGCTACCGGTCGGGCCCGACCGACGCAAGGGAATGATCCGGATCACTGGTTTGCAGGCAGCTGCTGCCAGAGCTTCCCCAGTGGCGAGGTGACATTGCAGGCGAGCTTCGTCACGCCTTTCATCGCCAACTATGCACGCGCACATCCCTGGATCTGGCTGCTCGAAGCATTGCCCCTCTACGACGCCGAAGCGCGTCTGAAAAGCCACGCACACTGGCAGACCGATGTGATCGCAGGCTGGGCGCTCGGAACCGCGGTGGGTTACTGGAGCACGACGTGGAAAACACCGCTGTCGGTGCGCCTGTTGCCGCGCGGAGTGTCGATCGGACTCGAGAAGCGCTTCTAGCGCTGCAGCAGATGCAGGCCCAGCGCGAGCCCCACGACCAGGGCGCCGCAGGCGCTGATCAACACGGCCGCCGCAGCGCAGTCCTTGACGATGCGAATGCGTGGGTGCGATTCGGGATGCAAATGATCCACCAGGTGCTCGAGGGCTGTGTTAAAAAGCTCGGCGGCAATGACCACACTGCTGGTCAGCAATACCATGGCCCACCACAGCGGCTCGAGGCCAACGGCCAGCAGGATGATAACCAGGATCACGAACGTGCCGACCTGCAAGCGCAGGCTGCGCTCGGACTTCCAGGCGACGATGAGACCGGTAAGCGCAAAACCCATGCGACGCAGCAGTGACTGGTTCTTCTGGAAGCTCATCGGTACAGAATGACAATTCAGCAGCTATGCGCCGGTCAGTGCGCGCGAAAGTACGTGATGGTTGCGACAAAAGCCATCGGTGTGGCCTGTATTTGCGCGGCCGGCTGGCTAAGCCTGCCAGCCGCCGCGACGGAGGAAAGTTTTGGTCCGGCCGATGTGCTCACCGACACCAGGCTGTATTTCACCGCGCCGCTGCGGTGGGATCTGCAGGACTGGTTTCGCGTCGGCGAGGTCGCAGCCGTGGTGGCGGTCAGCCATGCTCTGGATAGTCCGACCCGCAATCATTTCGCGGGTAGACACCCAGCTCTCACCGGCAAGGACAGCAATAGCACCCGCGATGCGATTCCCGCTGCCGCGGTCACGGCGGGCACCTGGTTGTTCGCGACGTTCGAAGGTGAGCGGGCCGGTCGCATCGAGGCGTACACCATGCTGGAGGCTGCGGCACTGAGCGGCATCACCACAGAGGGTTTCAAGTTCGCAGCCGGCCGGCTGCGGCCTGATCAGACGCTCGACAGCAACGACTGGCGCAAGCGGGGAAGCTCATTCCCGTCACTGCACACTACAGCCGCCTTTGCCATTGGCACGGTGCTCGCCGAGTCCGGCGGCGATGACTACCGCTGGTTGCGGCGGCTTTTGGGGTATGGGATGGCGAGTGCCACCCTCTATCTGCGCCTGAAGGACAACCAGCACTGGCTGTCCGACACCGTAGCCGGGGGCGCACTCGGTATTGCGACCGCCGGATTCACCCTCAATCGGCGCCAGCAGCGCCAGCGGCCATGGGAGCTTTCGGTGTCACCGGCGCAGGGTGGCGGCGTCGTGCTGGGGCTCAACGTTACCCTGCCCTGAAGAGCGGCCGCGTAAGCTCCCGCTGAATCAGCGACTAACAGGCGAGTTGCTGATCCCGCCGCGTTCGAGCTCCAGATCATTCACCACTTTGCTCACGCCCTGAACTTCCTCGGCGATGCGCAAGGCCTCTTCCAGATCGGGCTGCGTCCAGACATAACCGCCGAGACTCACGACTCCGCCGTCAGCGCTCACGGTGATGTGCTTGGCATAAAGTTGCCGGTCAGCATCCAGGGCCGCCTGGACCCGATCAGCGGTGGCCCGGTCCTCGGCGCGCTGTGCATCCGACTTGCGAGGGGCGAACGCGCAGGCGGACAGGCTGGTCGCCAGCAGAAGCAGTACCGCAAGCGTTGAGCCGCGTTTCGTGATCACAGACAAGACACAGCCTCCTGAGGTCTTTGCCGTTCGCAGCTGCAAGGTACCACGCACACGACTGACCTCGGCATCCCATTCCGCATCGGCGCTGCGCCCTCGCGTCTGCAGACGCGAGGGCGCTGCCGTTCAGAACTTGTAATTCACGCCAGTTGAGATTCCCAGCGGATGACACGCGCCCCAGGTCGTTGGACCTGCGCCACTGTAGTCGACAAAGGTGTAGTGGGTGGCATCGTGACAATCGGTCTTGACGCCATGTCCACCCGCACCGATATCGAAGTGCGCATTCGCGTCGTTGATCGTCTCGGCGATGTTGAAATACATGGTCAGCTGCTTGTCGAGCTTGTGCCACCACTGCAGGGTGTACATGTTCGCCTGATTGTTGCCAAGCTGTGTCGGATTGAAGTTGTGCTGTCCACCCGGATCGCCGATGGTCGCACCGGCATGTGCCCAACCGACGGCTATCACGTCCTTTCCGCCGTTCAACTGCTGCTGAATGGCCAGCCAGGTGCTGGTGCGCTGCCGCTCGTCCTGGAACTGCATCACGGCCGGTAATTTGCGTTTCATCTCTTCCCACAGGGCAGAGATCGTGAGGCCGAAGTCAAAGCTGTACTGGCCGCCGAACTTCATGGCCCATTCATCAGCGGTATCATAGGCGGCGGCGTACTCAGGTGTGGCCACGGCCGCGTAACCTGGAGCTTCCGCCGCGAACGCGAGGTAGTCGTTCCAGTTCAGATAACGCGCATCCGGTCCATTCGGGCCCTCGCTCAGCCAGTAGTTGTACAGCGGCTGGTTGGAGCCGATGCCGTCACTGCTGCGGTTGACACGCTTGTGCAGCTCGTAGGCAGCAACGAGGTACAGCCCGTGCATCTCGAACTTGATGTCGGCGCTATACGCATCATCGAAGCCGCCGTCATCACAACTCAATGGCAGGTTGCCGCTGCCCGGGCTGTTGGAACCAGAACAGTCGGGCGAGCCCAATGGGGTGGTGTTGTTGTACGGGTCGATGTTCTGTCCGAAAGCATAGGCGGCATCGAAACTGACGCCAGACCAGGTCGGCGAGTTGAACATCACCACATGATCCATGCGCGTGCCGAATTCCACGCGGTTGTCACCGCCGGTATTGCCCACAACCACGGAGTAGTTGCCCAGTCCGCCTGAGAACGGGTTGAGGCGGTCGGTGGAGGTCTTGTAGGGCGCGTACATCTCACCGAACTTCAACTTACCCCAGGACTTGTTCTGGAAGCCGAGATAGGTATCACCCAGACCAATCGCACCCTGCACGGTGTTGGAGGACTTGGTCCAGGTGTTGTTCAGCCCGGGAGCCGCGACAATATCCAGCGAAGTCGACACCTGATAAATGAAGTCGAAGCCGGACTTGGCGATATGGTGCGTGCCGCGATAACCGATGTTGGAGCCGTTGCTGGACATGGCGCCGAGCCAGCCGACCTTACCGAACGGCGGTCCTTTCTGCGGACCACTGATCACATATGGACTGCCGGGCACACCCGTCGCGTAGTTGTAGGGATAAGCCACCAGGCCGTTCATACCCTTGGTCGTGTAGTCAACCGAGGCATCGAGCGTTCCGTAGAAGCCCTTCATGAAATTGTCGAAGCGGGTTTCCAGCGACTCCTTGCCTTCCTTGCCCTTGGCGGCCTCCTTTTCCTTCGGCTTGGGGCTGGCCTGTGCACTCTGCGCCTGCTCGTGGCGCAGCGCCTCAACCTGCTTGGAGAGGTCCTCGATCTGCTGCTGCAGTGAGCGGAGCTTCGCGTCATCATCAGCAGCTTGGGTGGTGGCTGGCACTGCCGCGAGAGCCGCGACCGCAGCCAGGCCTGCGCAGAGCACTTTTGTGCCTATCGTCATGGAACTTTCCCCCTTCGAAGGTTTGATGCCGAGATTCACAGGCACCCGGTGCCATTCAAACAGTCAGATTGCGCCAGCCCGCCACGCACGTCGCTGTGCCGCAGCGGCAGCCTATTCATCAGACGAATTTCGCAAAGGCATTTGGAACGCAAGACCGGTCTGTTCACCGCCCAAGGCATCCATGTACCCAGCACCTGTGGCAGGTATCAGACGCAATCGCATATCGGTCCCCTCTCCGATTCAACAGCAGCTGTTCGGATTTTCGAGGCTGCTGGTATATCATATATATCAGGTTTTTCTAGTAGTCAATTAAAAAAGAGTCAACTGCAGCTACCCGGCCTAAGGTAGCGCAGCCCGTTGCTTTGCGCCGCTCCGATCCGCGGATGTTGCACAAAGGCAACGCTCGGTCTTGCGCCCGGGCGGCGTGCCTGACGGACAGCGGCGCGGTCGAAACCAACATCATGCATCGGCCAAGCCCCAGGCTATCGATCCGCGCGCCGGCGCGAAAGGCGCAGCCTGGAACTTCCGTCGGTGATGTCGGTTGAACCCTTGTCACATCACGCGAGGAGCGATCACGATGGTCCATTCCGCTAACAAGGCCAACCACGGCAGTGGCCGCGCAGCAGCGTCCTTTTTGCTGTCCGCCGTCGCAGCGCTGGCCACCGTCGCTTATGCAGGCAACGGAACTGACGACACAGCGATCAAAGCTAATGTCGAGTCCGCCCTGAAAGCTGACAAAGTCCTGTTCGCCAAACATATCAATGTAACGGTCAAGCAGGGGGAAGTTCGGCTGGGAGGGTTCGTCGAGAAACAGACGGATATCGAGCGTGCCAAGAAGGATGCCGAGGGCGTAAGTGGCGTTCGTACGGTGAAGAACGAAATGACGCTGAAGCAGGGATCAGAGGAGTCCAGTACCTCGGGCGGTAACTGATGCTGCCGACTGCTGTCGCAATTCGCAGCACCGCCGAACGGGGGATGCGGTGCACGGCGGCGCAATCGGGTTGCCAGCCGTCCGCGGGCGAGGCTGGCGTAGAATCCTGCCATGTCGAGCTGGTTGCTATGGGCGCTGCTGTCCGCGTGCTTCGCGGCACTGACCGCTCTGTTTGCGAAAGCGGGCGTGGCGCACATCGATCCGGATGCTGCCACCCTGGTTCGCACCTGCGTGGTGTTGGTCATGCTCAGTCTCATCGTGTTCGTCACCGGTCAATATCGCAGCCTGCCTGCGGCGCCCGCGCGCAGCTACGCGCTCCTCACGCTGTCAGGGATTGCTACGGGCGCGTCGTGGCTATGTTATTTCCGGGCTTTGCAGATCGGCGATGCGGCGCGCGTCGCGCCCATCGACAAGTTGAGCGTCGTGCTGGTTGCGCTGTTCGGAGTGGCGTTTCTCGGGGAGCGGCTGTCGGTGTTGAACTGGGCCGGCGTGCTACTCATCGCGGCGGGTGCCTGGCTCGTCGCCGTGCGTTGAGTGCAGTTTGCTACGCGAGGATTGCGTAGCGAGGACGCGGCTTCCTTTACAATGGCGGGATGACTACCGCTCGCCATACCCTGTTAAAGCTCCCTTTATTTCTCACCTCACCGTTCCTCCGAGTATCGGTGCTCGCCGCATGGCTCGGCAATGCGCCGGCCCCAGCCGCCGAACCGCCTCCCTCCGCAGCATCGCTGGCGGCCGCAAGTGGCGAGCTGCAATGGCGCATGATTGGGCCCTTCCGCGGCGGCCGCACCCGCGCGGTTACCGGAGTACCCTCGCAGCCTCATGTCTTCTATGTGGGCGCGGTCGATGGCGGTGTATGGAAGACCGACGATGCCGGCCGCAGCTGGCGTCCACTGTTTGACGCTCAGCCGACGCAATCCATCGGCGCCATTGCCGTCGCGCCTTCTGATGCCAACATCATCTATGTCGGTAGCGGCGAGGGTCTGCATCGTCCCGATCTCTCGATCGGCGATGGCATCTATCGCTCGGGCGATGGCGGCAAGAGCTGGGAGCATCTGGGTCTGCGGGATTCCCAGCAGATTCCCGAGCTGGCAATCGATCCGCGCGATCCCAACCGGCTGTTCGCAGCCGCGCTGGGCCACCCCTACGGTGCGAGCAGCGAACGGGGCATCTACCGCTCCCTGGACGGCGGCAAGTCCTGGCAGCAGGTGCTGTTCAAGGACAATGATACCGGCGGGTCGGCTGTGGCCCTCGATCCGCGTCATCCGGACATCGTCTACGCAGCTTTGTGGCAGGACCGGCTCGGCCCCTGGGAGGACCGCAACGAATACCAGAGCACCGCCGGGGGTCTGTTCAAATCCACAGACGGCGGCAACAGCTGGCGCCCCTTGCGCAACGGGCTGCCCTCCGGGTTGGCGCAGATCAACATCAGCGTCGCTGCGAGCCAGCCGGAGCGGATCTTTGCCATCGTTGCGACCACCGAGCCTGGCAGCTATTCGTCCGCTGCGGGCCTGGGCGTGTTCCGGTCCGATGATGCGGGCGAGAGCTGGACGCGCATCACCACGGATCCCAGGCCGGCGCTGCGCATAGGCGGCGGCGATCTGCCCGTGCTGCGCGTGGACCCCACCAACCCGGATGTGATCTACAGCGCAAGTGTCGTCACCATGAAGTCGGTGGATGGCGGGCGGCAGTGGCAGCCGCTGCGCGGCGCTCCGGGGGGAGATGACTATCAGAACCTCTGGGTGAGCCCCAACCAGCCCGACACCATCGCACTGGTCAGCGACCAGGGCGCGGTCATCACGCTGAACGGCGGCCGCACCTGGAGTTCCTGGTTCAATCAGCCCACCGCGCAGCTTTATCACGTGATCGCCACGCAAAGTTTTCCGTACCGGGTCTGCGGCGCGCAGCAGGAGAGCGGCTCGGTTTGCATATTGAGTCGCGGCAATGACGGCGAGATCACGCAGCGTGACTGGCATCCTGTCGGGGTCATCGAATACGGCTATGTGGCGCCGGATCCGCTCGATGCGGACGTGGTGTACGGGGCGGGCCGCTTTCAGGTGTCGAAGTTCCACTGGTCGACAGGTCAGGTACAGAACGTCACGCCTGTGGCCCTCAAGGGGCCGGATGACCGGGCCGACCGCACGGAGCCGCTGTTGTTTTCGCCCGCCGATCCACACACTTTGTACTACGCCGCCAACAAGGTGTATCGCACTCGGGATGGCGGCTCGAGCTGGCAGGCCATCAGTCCCGATCTGACGCGTGAACAGCCGGGCATCCCCGCAAGCACTGGCAACCTGCATCTGCAGGGGGTGGAGCATCAGCGGGGTGCGGTCTACGCCCTGAGTGTCTCGCCTGTAGACGACCGGATTTTATGGGCCGGCACCGATGATGGCCTCGTGTGGCTCACTACCGATGCGGGCGGACAGTGGGAAAACGTGACTCCGCCTGAGATCAGCGCGTGGAGCAAAATCACGCAGATCGAAGCTTCCCACTTTGACGCCGCGACCGCGTACCTATCGGTCAACCGTATGCGCATCGATGATCTACGGCCATACCTGTTCTGCACGCATGACGGTGGCAAGCACTGGCAGGCAATCAATTCAGGCCTGCCGGAGAACGGCCCGGTCAACACCGTGCGCGAGGATATCAAGCAGCAGGGATTACTGTTTGCAGGGACGGAGACCAGCGTATGGAGCTCGGCCGATGCTGGCGGACATTGGCAATCGCTGCAGCTGAACCTGCCGCATACATCCATGCGCGATCTGGCGGTGCACGAGGACGATCTGCTGCTCGCCACGCACGGCCGTGCGTTATGGGTCCTGGACGACATCTCCTGGCTGCGCGAGCTGTCGCAACCCGGCCGCGCCTCCCCGCTGCTACACCCCGCGCCGGCATACCGGCTTGCACGCAGCAGCTGGACGGATACCCCCATTCCTCCGGATGAGCCCCTCGCAGCCAATCCGCCCTCTGGCGCGATCATCGATTACGTGCTGCCGCGCGATGCGCAGCACGTCTCGCTCGAACTGCGCGATGCTCACGGTGAGCTCGTGCGCCGGTATAGCAGCGATGATCTGCCCGGCATGAATGAAGCGGAGCTGGCCCGTGAACTCATCCCGCGCTATTGGCTCGAGCCGCAGCACAGCCTGCCGCGGAGCGCCGGACTGCATCGCTGGGTCTGGAACCTGCGCTACCTGGCGCCCCTATCGGCGGTCCACGGATTTCCGATCTCGGCTGTTCCTCACGCCACACCACGAGAGCCCGTAGGTCCGCTGGTCGTGCCCGGCGAGTATCGCGTGCAGCTGAATGTCGACAGCCATCATTACGAGCAACTGCTCACCGTGCGTGCCGATCCGCGCATCGTGCTGCCGGCCGGCGCGTTGGATGAGCAGCTGCGGCTCGCCAGAGTGCTGAGTGAGCTGCTGTCGAGCACATCCCGAGCGCTGCTTGCGGCGCAGTCCGAGCAGCAACAGTTGCAAGCCGGCAGCAACGCTGGCACGCCGAGCGAGGTTGTGCGGGACTATGCGCAGCAGTTGTCGGCGCTGCTCGATGCGGCTGCGGCAGAACAGGCCGACAGAGCGGCGACGCCGGTGATCACGCTCGCGAAACTGATCACCCAGCTCGACTCGCTGTACAAGGAAGTCATCCAGGCAGATGCGCCGCCCACTGCCGCTCAACAGCAGGCAGCGCAAACCAGTGCGGCACGCGCTGGCGAGCTCATGCAGCGCTGGCACCAGCTGCAGCAAGAGCTACCTCGGCTCAATCAGGCGCTCCACGCGGCTCACCAGCCGCCGGTTCGCGCGGATCTCGCGCCAGCCGGCGATCCCAACGTCGCTGACGAGGAATGACCCCCAGCCTAGCGCTTGCGCTGCACGATCCTGTGGTGAGCTCGTCGGGCCGCTCGAGCGAGGAGATCACTTGAAGCTCGCCGCGCGATCGCGGCGCTGCGCTTCCTGCTTGACCTTGTCCAACAGATCCTCGAGATAGCGGCGGGAGCCGCCGGACTCCACGGGCGGGCCATCGATATTCATCGAGTACACGACGCGATTGCGACCGGCGCGCTTGGCTTCGTAGAGCGCACCGTCCGCCCGGCGCACGATGCTGTCAACCGACTCCGTGGGCGACTCGCATCGGGCGATGCCAATGCTTACCGTCACCCAGACTTCGCGACCGTTCACATCAAAAGGCAGATCGCAGACGGCGGTGCGCAGTCGCTCCGCGGGATTCTCGAGCTCACCGCGACCCAGGCCCGGCAGGATCATCATCAGTTCCTCGCCGCCGTAGCGTCCGAGCCAGTCGCACTGGCGCAGCTCGGCACCCAGCCGGCGCGAGAGGATGCGCAGCACCTCATCCCCCCCGGGGTGGCCCTGCGTGTCATTGATCTGCTTGAAATGATCCACATCGATGATGCCGATGGCGAGCGCGGTACCGCTGCGTTGCGCCTGGACGGTCTCACGTGCCAGCACGTCCAGAATCGTCGCACGGTTCCACAGCCCGGTGAGAGCATCGCGGGTGGCACGCTCGAGCAGTGACTGACGCTCGCGGAATTCCGACTCGAGTGCCAGGCGCCGGGCGCGCAGCTTGTTGTACTGCCAGCGCCAGGCCAGAGCGATGAGGATCGCGGCGCACAGCACGACCGCAAAGCGAAACACCGAGGTGCGCCACCACGGTGGCAGCACCGCGAGGCTCATGAAGATCGTCGGCGACACGCGCGCATGCGGCGCATCGATGGCGACGACCTCCAGGCGATACTCGCCCGCATCGAGTGCCGGCAGGTGCAGCTCCGGATTGCGCGAGCCAAACCAGTCGGATGACAGCCCCAACAGGCGATAGCGAAACTCCGTCTGCGGAGAACGCGAATAGCTGTGCGAGGCAAAGCGCACATCGAAGGCTGCATTGGGATGCCAGGCGACGGTGTTCGCCGTGGCGGTGTCGAGCCGGTCGCTGCCGAGCCGCGCGGTGGCGATGCTCAAATCCAGGGGCCGCGGCGTGCCCATCAGCTGCTGTGGGTCGCGGATGTGTGTCATGCCGGCCGAGGTGCCCACCCAGATCGACCCATCGCTGTCCGCCAGGAAGCCGTACACCTGCGTGTCATTCCAGACGAGGCCGTCGTCCTCATCGATACGCCGCCAGCTCTGGCCATCAAACACGATGACGCCGCGGTCCGTCCCGACCCACACCCAACCGCGCCCGTCAGCGCGCACGAAGTACACGGAGGCGCGCGTCACCATGTCCGCCTGAACCCAGCTGCGCTGCTGCGGGTTGTTGCCGCTCAGGTGCAGCAGGCCCTTGCCGTCCGGACCGCCCCAGATCGAGCCATCCGGCGTAGCCGCCACGGAGCCAAACACCGCGAGGTTGCCATCGGCATTGCGCGCGGTCACCAGACTCCACTCGCCCCGCTCGCGCCGGAACAGACCCGCTGCGCCTGCGACCCACAACGTGCCGCGCGCATCCTGGGTGACGTCATAGATCCGGCCCGGACCGGATGGCAGCGCAACTTTCTGCAGCTCGGCCGTGTTGGGATCGAGTCTGAACAAGCCACCGTCCAGGCAGGCGATCCAGGCGATACCCGTGATGTCGAAACGGATGAGCGAGATCTCGGGGCGCTCCGCCGCCTCGCCAAACATGAGATGCGCGCGGCTCTCGCCTGTCGCAGCGTGCCAGATCTCACCGTTGACCATGCCCCACCACAGTCCGCCCGCCTTGTCGACCGCCATCGAGGTGATGGTCAGATGCGGCAGACCCTCCACGGGACAGCTCACCGCGCGACCGGCCAGCTCATCGAGCATCTGACAGCCGTTACTCGTGCCCAGCAGCAGCCGTCCGGTGGGATCGCGCTCGATGCTCCAGATCTTGTCGGAGACCAGTCCCTGGGCGCGCGTCCAGGACTCGAGGTTCTCGTAGTTACGCCAGCGCCACAGCCCCAGCCCGTTCATGGCCAGCCACAGATTGCCCTCGCCATCGAGCTGTGCGCCGGCGATCGAGGCCGTAGGCAAGCCGTTCTCGGCGGTGAAGTGTTTCCAGCGGTCACCTTCCCAGCGCGCGAGTCCGAGGCCGGTGCGCGCCAGCAGCCTGCCCTGCGCATCCAGGACGAGGGTCGGATTGTGGCGCAGCTCATCGAGCTCGGCTGCCGGCGGATCACGCATCTCGAAGCTGCGCGCACCGGCCTCCTTCACAATCAGGTGCCGCGGACTGCGCACCCAGACACGACCGAGGTTGTCCTCGAGGAAGCTGTTCCAGTCATCCGCAGGCACTCCATCCGAGTGACTCCACTCGCGGATCTGCCCCGCGACCAAGCTGCACAACTGCTTGCCGCACCCGAGCCACAGCGCCCCATTGCGAGTGCGGAACAGGCGACGCACATTCGCCAGATCGGGTGTATCGGCAATCTGCGCCGGACGCAGAAACTCCCGTTCGGTCCAGAGCGCGCCACTCTGCTGCAGCTCGAGCACATGGCCGCCGCGCACCATCAGCACCCGGCCGGGCTCCAGGAAGGCCAGCGCGGCGCGAAAATCGCCGGCTACCGGGCCCGCCGCCGTGCGCACGGCCGAGAAGCGCTCGCCCTCCTGCACATACAGTCCGCGCACCAGGCTTACCCAGAGCCGGTCGGAAGGGTCGAGATCCAGGCCGCCGACCTGATCAGGCGGCAGGCCCTGCTGGTTATCAAGCGCCGTGAAGGAGGTGCCATCGAAGCGATACAGGCCGCCGTCGGTGCCGATCCACAGATCGCCATTGCGCGCGCGCACCAGCGCGCTTGAGGCCAGGTTGGTGAGGCCGTCTTCGGGGGTGTAATGGCGGAAACTGTACTGCTGCGCGCGAGCCTGCGTGGCCAGGCCCACCAGCGCCACCGTCAACATGCAGGCGCGCACCATCATAGTGCGCAGCGTTCCGCAACCGAAACGTGTGAGGCGAGGCAAATTCAGGCCGCAGTCGCGCAACGTGTCACTCAGGCGCATTGCTCCATCAGATGTCGATCTTAGGAAAAGCATGTACCTCGCACTGTGACTCAAGTGCAGCGCTGTAAAGCGGACCGGTGAGCGATGAACAGCCGAGGCGCAGTTGTGGCGCCGCCGCCCGGCAATGTGGCGATCCGGGGGGATGTGCTGCTCAATTTGCGCCGCCAGATGTTGACGCAGTACTCATTTGCACGGTTGCGGCCAAAACCGGCTATCTTGCTTTTTTTTCCGATGGACGCTCCCGATGCCGCCTGCCGCCGCCCTCCCCGGCTTCCAGCTGCAAAACAACACCGGGCTTGCCGCCCAGCTCAGCGCAACGGGCACGATCCGGCGCTTCGATTGCGGTGGCATCTCCATCGCGCTCTTTCCAGGCAACGAGTTGGAAGCCGGTACGACCAATCTGTACCTGCGGGCTATCCGGGACGGCGCGGCACCGCCCGCCTGGATCGCATTGCTCGGTCCCGGCAGTGCCACTCGCTTTCACCAGGACACGCAGCAACAGCTCACCGGAGTCGGAAGCTGGCAAAGCCTCGAGTATCGGCTGCAGCTCGTGCTCGCCCGGGATGCGCCGGTGTGGTTTTGGCACATCGAGCTGACTAACCGCAGCCGGACTGATCTGAAGTTCGATCTGACCTACGCACAGGACCTGGCACTGGCGCCCTACGGGGCGATCCGGATGAACGAATTCTATGTGAGCCAGTACATCGATCACACCCCGCTCGCTGAGGAGCGCCGTGGCGTACTCATCGCCTCGCGGCAAAACCAGGCTGCGGAAGGCCGCTATCCCTGGTCGCTCCTGGGCGCACTCGGCCGCGGCAGCAGCTATGCCACCGATGCGCTGCAGCTGCATGGCACCGCGGCGCGCGCCGCCCTGCCGTCGCCGGGTGTCGCAGGACAGCTCCCCGCTCATCGCCTGCAACATGAGCATTCCATGGTCGTCATCCGCGCTGCGGCCCTCCCTCTCCCCGCGGGTGCGGCGGCACGATCCGGGTTCTTTGGCTGCTTCGAGCCCGACCATCCGGCCGCAACCGGCAGCCGCGACCTGGAGCGACTGCCGGGTATCTTTGCACTGGCCGCAGCTCAGCCGGCCGTCGAGTGCAGTCCCTCCGCCTCACCGGCCGCTGCGCAGTCATCCGTCTCGACTGGCGCGAGCCTGTTCAGTCACGCACCCGTGCTCGCCACACGCGCCCTGGATGACAGCGCGCGGCGTCGCTGTTTCACCGGGCCCTACCGACATGAGGAGCATGACGCCGAAGGCCGCCTGCTGTCCTTCTTCGCCGGTGCGCACAGTCACGTCGTGCTGCAGGAGAAGGAGCTGCGCGTGCTGCGGCCGCATGGTCACCTGCTGCGCACAGGCTGGCACCTGACACCTGACGAGAGTGCACTCACCTCCACCGTCTGGATGAGCGGCGTTTTCCATTCCATGGTCACGCAGGGACACGTGAGCATCAATCGGTTTCTCTCCACCGTGCGCAGCTATCTCGGCCTGTTCCGCTCGCAGGGCCTGAGAGTGTTTGCCGAGATCGAGGGCCGCTGGCAGCTGCTGCACATGCCCTCGGCATTCGAGATGAATCCGCACAGTTGCCGCTGGATTTATCAACACGCACAAGGGCTCATCGAGGTAGGCAGCGAAGCACGCTCGGATCCTCACGAGCTCACTCTGCGCCTGGCGGTGACGGCGGGCCCACCTGCGCGGTTTCTGATCACCCTGCACGTCGCCTTAAATGGCGATGACGGCAATCAGGATGGTGCCGTCCGCTGGCGGATGCAGGGACAGCAGATTGTCATCGCGGCGCCGCCTGATACCGATGTGGGTCGCCGCTTCCCCGATGGTGCTTTTCGCATCGTGCTGCATGAGGACTGCCAGCCCGCAAGCATCGGAGGCGATGAATTGCTGTTCCTCGACGGTCAGACCCGCGCCCAGCCGTACCTGTGCATCGTCACCGCCGCGACCAAGGCAGCCACTCTGGGTATCCGCGCTGAGCTGATCGATGCCAACTCGCAGCAACCGCTGCGCGCGGCCGGCGAGGCAGCGATGACACCCCTTATCAGGATTGACTTGCCGGGCACGCGCCGGCAATCCGCGGCGGTTGACGCACGTGCAGCCCAGGCGATGCGCCTTGGCGAGTGGCTACCCTGGCTGGCCCAGAACGCCTGGGTGCACTACCTCTCGCCGCGCGGACTCGAGCAATACTCCGGCGGCGGATGGGGAACGCGGGACGTATGCCAGGGCCCGGTAGAGCTGCTGTTGGCTTTGGGAGAACTGGGCGCTGTCCGCGATCTGCTGCTGCGGGTCATGAGCAACCAGAACCCGGATGGCGACTGGCCGCAGTGGTTCATGTTTTTCGAGCGCGAGCGCGGCATCCGTGCCGGTGATTCTCATGGAGATATCGTCTTCTGGCCGGTGTTGGTGCTGGCACAGTACCTGTTGGCCTCCGGCGATGCGGCGGTGTTGGATGAGGTGGTGCGCTTCTACGCTCCCGGGGATGCTAACCCGGGTGAAACAGCAACGGTCTGGCAACACGCCGAGCGCGCCCTGAAGCTGATGCGCCGACGCGTGATACCCGGGACGGCGCTCGCCGCATACGGGCATGGCGACTGGAACGATGCGCTGCAACCGGCCGATCCCGCTTTGCGCGAGAGTCTGTGCAGCGCGTGGACCGTGACCTTGCACTACCAGACACTGTGCACCCTGTCACAAGCGTTGCGCCGCCTCGACCGGGCGGCGCCGGCCGAGGAGTTGGAAAGCTGGGCGCACAGCGTGCGCGCGGACTTTCAGCGCCTGCTGCTGGTGGACGGTGTGCTGGCCGGCTATGCGCACTTCGAGCAGGGCGGCCCCCCGCGGTATCTGCTGCATCCGCAGGATGCAACCACCGGCGTGCAATACAGCGCACTCGCGATGATTCATGCCATGCTCGAGGACGTATTCACTCCGCAGCAGGCGCGCGAGCATCTGCAGATCATCGAGTCGAAGTTGACAGGACCGGACGGCGTACGGCTGTTCGATCAGCCGCTGCCTTATCACGGAGGCCAGCAGCGCATCTTTCAGCGCGCCGAGACGGCGACCTTCTTCGGTCGTGAGATCGGATTGATGTATACGCACGCCCACCTGCGCTATGCCCAGGCACTCGCGCATCTGGGTGAGGCCGAGCGTTTCCTGCGTGCACTCAGTCAGGCCAACCCTATCGCGCTCGCCTCGGTCGTGCCGACCGCGAGCCTGCGGCAGGCCAACTGTTACTACTCGAGCTCCGATGCGCGTTTCGAGGACCGCTATCAGGCGAGCAGCCAATACGCTCGGGTTGCCGCGGGAACGGTGGCGCTGGATGGCGGCTGGCGGGTGTACTCGAGCGGTGCCGGCATTGCCCTGGCTCTGATCGTGCGTCACTTCCTGGGGGTGACGTGCCAGAGCGAGAGGCTGCTGCTCGATCCGGTGATTCCGGCGAGCCTCAGTGGCCTGGAGGTGCGGCTGAATCTGCTCGGGCATCCGTTCACGCTGCACTACGCGATTGGAGCGCGGGGATGCGGGGTTTCCTCGGTTTGCCTCAACGGCCACGCGCTGGCATTCGAGCGCGCGCCGAACCCGCATCGCACTGGAATGGCAATTCTGGCGATGTCGGACGTGCAGGCGCTTCTGCAGGATGAGGCCAATGATCTGCAGATCGAGCTGAGCTGAGATCGCCTCGTTAGCCCCTATGCCGGCGACGACGCCTCAGCGCAGGCTCGCGCGGGTGTTGAAGGCCATAGCGAGCACCGGCGTTTTGTTGCGCGCTGCCACCGTCTTGCTGCGCGCTGCGACGCGATTTTCCGCCGCTGCCGGTCCCAGTTTCAGACCCCCGCCGGGGAGCGGAACCGCAATGGGAGTTACTTTGACCCTGGCGACGCCCTGATGCGCGCTCAGGCCAATCTGGCGTGCCGTCGCGGGAGACAGATCCACGATGCGGCCGGGCACGAAAGGGCCGCGATCTTCGATCGTCACCAAAGCACTCTTGCCGCTCTGCACATTAGTCACTTCGGCGGTCGTACCGAGGGGCAAAGTCTTGCTCGCGGCGTTGTTACCGTTCGGATTCATCGGTGTGCCGTCAGCCATTTTGCGACCAAAGAACTCTTTGGCATAGAAAGAGGCGTCACCGACCCGCGGGACGGCGGTAAGGTCTACGGGATGGTGAGCCGCACGTTCTGCGGCGCGCGTCTCCGGCGTGTTACGCGCTACCGCAGGCGCGGCGAGTAACACCGCAAGACACATCCCCGCACAGCCCCAACTCCGTCTGTGGCCTGTGCAGTCCGAGCGCAATCTCGAATACGTGGCGTCCATGGTATGGCTTCAACGCTGGCCACACCTTCCGGGTTCCGCGCTCCGGCCGCCGAGAGTCCTTGCGATTTCAGTTATTTAGCGCAATCTTTTGTAGGAGATGACCTACTTCTGAAAGCCTTGGGTATGACCGAGCGCCCAGACGTAAGCGGCGACGGCGGAGACATCCGCGTCAGACAGCTTCGCACCGCCCAATGGCGGCATGGCCCCGATGGACTGTTTCGGTACAGGCACGCCGCTGACGATGGTCTTGCGAATCGCGGTGGGACTCCCATCGCCCCACAACCATTTTCCGCGCGTCAAATCCGGTCCCGTCGAACTCCCCCGCGCATCGGAGCCATGGCAGCCGCTGCAGGTGCCGCCGGCCGCCTCGCCATGAAAGATGCGATCTCCCAGCGCCACCTGCTCGCGCGTGGCTCCGGGCGGCACAGGCAACTTCGCGATCTGCCGGCCCGCATCCGCATGTGTCCCTTCCGGTGGACCCGCAGTCTCATTGCTGCCGCTGCGGGCAACCTGCGGCGCCGCCGCTGCGCTGACCGAGTTGATCTCCTTCTCGCCGATATAGGTGACCCGCCAGATGCGCCCCCGCTCATCATCGGAGATGTACAGCGCGCCGTCGGGTGCGACGGCCAGCCCGGAAGGCCGGAAGGTCGCCCGGCCGGGCGCCTTTTCCGGTCCGGCAAAACCATCGGCGAACACGATGAACGGTCCGGAGGTGTGCCCGGCTTCCATGGGCTGGTAGACGACGTTGTAACCGCCCTGCGGCCCGGGGGCACGGTTCCAGGAGCCATGGAAGGCAATGAAAGCGCCACCCTGGTAGGGGCGCGGAAAGAGACTGGCGCTGTAGATCAGCAGATCGTTGGGTGCCCAGTGAGCCGGGAACCAGGCGACCGGCGGCTGCTTGTGCGCGCATTCTCCGATCCGGTTGCCGCCATCGCCGCCGTACTCCGGGGCGAGCACGAGTTTCTTGCGGTCACCATCGAAGTAACATTCCGGCCAGCCGTAATCGGCGCCCTTCTGCAGCCGCACGACTTCCTCCGCAGGCAGTTCGTGTCCCTGCTGCGGGGTATAGAGCGCCGACCAGTTCTCCCCCAGTTGATCACGACCGTGCTGGGTCACGTAGAGGTTGCCGGCACGATCGAAAGACATGCCCTCGCCGTTGCGAATCCCCGTGGCATAGCGCTCGGCGGCTGAGAATTTCTGACCCAGCCGCCTCGCGTCGTATCGCCAGATACCTGCGCGTGTCTGCAGCTCGGTACAGGGCCGCTTTCCCGGAGATTGCGGAAAGCGGTTCTTGAGCTCACAGGCATTGGTGGCTGAGCCGAGATCCACGAACAGGTTACCCTGTGCATCGATCACGAATGGATGCATGGGGTGATCGCCGGTGAGGGGCAGCGCGGCGATGACTGTCTCCGGTTTGCCTCGCGGAACAACCGAACCCGCAGTCAGCGCATAGCGGATGATCCGGTCGTTCTGCTCCGCATACAGATGTCCATCGAACAGCGCAATACCGGTCCCACCCGCCGAGCCTTCCGCAACACCATCGCCGAAGCGTTCGATGACATCCGCACGGCCCTCACCGTGATTGTCACGCAGCGCGATGAGGAAACCTCCAGAGGGAGGATGGTCGTCCTGGTAGTAGCGTCCGCTCCAGGTATTCACGTACAGGGTGCCGTCGGGAGCCACCGCGAGATGCCGGGCATGCCCGAGCTGATCGGCAAACACGGACGCACAAAAACCGGGTGAGAGCGTGATACCACCATTGTCAGCAGCGCACCGGGAGGACGCGGGAGTGTTTCCGGCCGCACCTGCGGTCTGCGTCACGGCAAGCGTGACCCAAGCCATCATCCGCACCCACTTTGATACTCGCCGAGCGTGATCGAGGATCGCGTGTGTCATGAGCTCGCTCCGTTACATTGCGTTACTGCACGACATCGACCGCATAAGCCTTGAACGGCAGGTGCACAGCTTGCCCCTTGCGCGCCGGGTCGAAGAGGACGGCCAGTTGCCCCTCGGACACCCATGCCGTACCGCTTTGCAGGGTCACCCCGGTCGGGCCGGTATATCCATCCTTGATAGTGTCTATGACCGCGTGAATGTCGTTCACGCGCACACGATCCAGACGTCCTGCGCCTTCGACGAGCACGAAAGAGTCCCCCGCGATGAGGCGCAGCCCATCGGGGTTCGCGAGGGGACGTGACAGCGTCAAACGCGTGACTTTCCCCGCAACACCGTTGCGCGTGGCGATCCGATACAGCCTGCCGGTAGTGAAGGTGTCAACATACAGATTGCCATCGCCGCCGAAGGCGATGCCATCCAGGCTGCCTGTGCCGTCGGCGAGGAATTGCGGGTCAGCGGACCAGACCTCGAAGGCGTGTCCCCCGCGCTTCAGCCGCAGGATCTGCCCGGCAAGCATGTTTGTCACATACGCCGCGCCGTCGGGACCTAGCGCCACGTCATTGCAGAGGGGATGCTCACCGGGAAGCGCCACCCGCAGCTTGCCGTGACCCGTTTTCAAATCGAAGGCGAGCAGCGCACTGCCCGCCTCCGGGCGGCTGCCGTCCGGTGGAGAACTGGGTGAGGGCGTTGCTGATGACTGCGTTGCTGATGACTGCGTCGCTTCCGTCGAAGCAGCAGGCTGCGGCGAATGGGCTTGCGGCGGCGGGTTGCCGACTCGGATGCCGCGTTCGCTCAGATCGTTGCTGCAGGCCCATAAGGTGCCGCTGCGCTCATCAGCCAGCACCCCAAATATGGAGTGACTCTCGAAGGATCCTGGATGTATGAACGGCACCGCATGGCGTGCACCGGCCGCGGCGCGCAGTATGCCGCCCTGTCCGAGACTCCCGATGTACACCGTGCCGTCCGACGTCGAGGTTATGCTTTCCGGGAATACCTGGGCGCCGGGGAGCGTGATCGTCGTGGGCGCATCGTGAGTGTCCGTCGCCCTGACATCAGCAGCGTAGGTCCCCGCGAGCGCGGCCGCTGCCAGCAGAGAGAACCGGATTCGCGTGTGCCACCGGCTTCGTTTCGCGCAGCTCATCGTCACCTCCGTGGCGACGTTACCGCGCAGTCGCGCGGCCAGCAAGTGACCTCAGCGACTCAGTAGATCTCCGGCACGAGCATCTCGGGTGGCACCGCCTGGCGGGAATAGTGCTCGTGCCGTTCGCGCTCCGGCAGCACGACCGGTGACTTCTGCACCTCCCGGTAAGGAAACTGGCGCAGCAGGTGATCGATACAGTTGAGGCGGGCGCGCTTCTTGTCAACGGCCTGGACCACCCACCAGCGCGCCTCCGGTATGTGAGAACGCCGCAGCATGACCTCCTTTGCCTTCGTGTAGTCCTCCCAGAGACGGCGCGACTCCAGGTCCATCGGGCTCAGCTTCCACTGTTTGAGCGGATCATGCATTCGCGCCAGAAATCGCAGGTGCTGCTCTTCGTCGGTGATGGAGAACCAGTACTTGAGCAGCCTGATGTTGGAGCGCACCAGCATGCGCTCGAAATCCGGCACGCTGCGGAAGAACTCCTCGTACTCTTCGGGTGTGCAAAAGCCCATGACGTGCTCGACGCCGGCGCGGTTATACCAGCTGCGATCAAAGAGCACGATCTCCCCGGCAGCGGGCAGATGCGGAACATAACGCTGGAAGTACCACTGGGTACGTTCGCGATCGTTCGGCGCCGGCAGCGCCACAACACGACACATGCGCGGATTGAGTCGCTGCGTGATGCGTTTGATTGTGCCACCTTTGCCCGCTGCATCCCGGCCTTCGAAGATGATGACGACCTTCTCGCGCGCGGCGACCACCCAATCTTGCAGCTTGACCAGCTCTCCCTGCAGGCGGAACAGCTGCCGGAAATAGCTGCTGCGGTAGGCCCGCTCCGCCGCCTCATCGAAGGTCCGGGGCAGATCCGGAACCGGCTGGCGGTCCTCGAGCTCCATCTCCAGCTCTTCATCGAAGCCATCGGCCAGATCGCGGCTGATGCGCCGGAAGAGCTCTTCCTGGTCCAGAGGCAGGTCCGTCATAGATCCTCGCATCAGGTCCCGTGAGAGGCCGCGTTCGAGCCGGGGACCCCGGTGTCCGATGGCTGAACACTCTGACGTATAGTAATGGCACCGAGGTTGCAGGATAACGGTTTGGCCGATTCGCAAGTGATGCGGGAGATCTGGAATGCGCTGGGGGTCCTTTGATCTACTCTCTGGGTGAGCGGCGGGTTGAGCTCGCAGGCGATGACTACTTCGTGGCGCCGGATGCTCAGGTAATCGGCTCGGTGCGGCTGGGACACGCCAGCAGCGTCTGGTTCGGCTGCGTCATTCGCGGCGACAGCGACTGGATCACCATCGGCGATGGCACCAACGTTCAGGACGGCACTGTGATCCATACCGACAGCGGCGAACCCACTTCGATCGGTAACGAGGTCACGATCGGTCATCGCGTGCTGCTGCATTCGTGCACGATCGGCGCAGAGACCCTGATCGGCAATGGCGCGATGGTGTTGGATGGCGCAAGCGTAGGTCGCAACTGTGTGGTGGCCGCCGGCTCGCTCATTACACCCGGCAAACACTTCCCGGAAGGGTCCGTGATCATGGGCGCGCCGGGAAAAGTCGTACGACCGATTACCGAGCGCGACTTGGCGATGATCCGTCATGCAACCCGTCACTATCGTGAACGCCTGCAGGAGTATCGGCGCCTGCTGCAGCTCGATCCACGCAGCCGTTGAGCCGCCGGCACTTGACTTACCGGAACGCGCGCTTGCGGAAAGCATGCAATCCTGCGGCTGCGCGCCGCTCCGTGCGCAAGCACACGGCTCGGGCTGCAATCCTGACCGCGACGGCGGTGTTATTTGCAAGCTGCGCCAGCAAGCGCGGCCCACAGCCTGCGCACGTCGAAGTTGCGGATGCGCAGACTTACATCGAGCAGGCACTCCCCGCCAACATTGCTGCACGCAGCGCCTGGGTGCAGGATATCTACGAGGGGTTCAGAGCACAGTCGATCGAACCTACCCGCAGCAACGTCTGCGCGGTTGTCGCAGTCATCGCGCAGGAGTCGGGTTTCGCCGTCAACCCGGTCATTCCGGGTCTGCCATCCATTGCCTGGAAGGAGATTCGCAGCCGCGCCAGCCACGCCGGCGTGCCCTGGTTGCTGGTGCACGGCGCACTCGAGCTGACCTCACCGAATGGCCACAGCTACGCCGAGCGGATCGATCAGGCGAAAACCGAGAAGGACCTCAGCGATATCTTTGAGGATTTCATCGGCGCGGTCCCCTTAGGACGCACCCTGTTCGAGGACCGCAATCCGATCCGCACCCGCGGACCCATGCAGGTGGGTGTGGCGTTCGTCAGGAACGCACCGGCCGCCGACCACTATCCGTATCCGGTCAAGAGCTCACTCGCTGATGAGCTGTTCACGCGGCGCGGCAGTATTTACTTCGGTATCGCCCACCTGCTCGCATACCGCGCTCCGTATGAGCGCTATCTGTACCGTTTTGCGGACTACAACGCCGGGCAGTACGCGAGCCGTAATGCCGCCTTCCAGGCGGCCGCGGCCCGGATCGCAGGCATACATCTGGCCGCCGACGGCGCGCTATTGCCGCACGAGGCCGGGCAGCAGCCCGGCGAGACGGAAGCGGCGCTCACACGCAACGCGAGAAAGCTCGATCTCGCGCCCGGTGAGATCCATCGGGCTCTGCAGGAGGGCAAGGCCGCCGATTTTGAGCAAACCACGCTATACCGCAAGGTGTTCGAAGTCGCCGACAGGTCGGCCGGTCATGCGCTGCCGCGCGCGCTGATTCCCACCATTCGGCTGCAGGGACCGAAGATCACACGCAATCTATCCACGGACTGGTATGCCCACCGGGTGGATGGGCGGTACCAGGCCTGCCTGCGCGGCAGTCGCTGAGACTGAGCTGAGACTGAGCTGACGCCCACTATGCAGGCACCTCGCCTGGTTCGGCCAATCGCTGCTACTTCGGTACCTTACCCGGGGTCGCCCCCTCGCCGCCCGTACCGCAGTCCAACCCGCCGTTGGCCTTGGTTCGCGCCGTACTGCAGGCAGTGCTCGTGTTGTCGGTCTTGCCCGCGGCCCCGTGATAGGTCTGGGGCGCATGCGCATCGGTGCGCGCCTTACCCGCATCGGTCTTCTTGCTGGTTTTTCCAGTCGCCGTCGCATGCTGCGGCACTTTCTCGGAACTGCCAGGGGCAGAAGTCGATTTGCTGGCGGATTTGTTGCCTCGCTCGCTCGGCGCAGTCTGAGCAGCAGCGGTGGTGCTGACCGCGATGGTCCCGAGCGTGGCCAGAAGCAGTGGAAACAATACTTTCATGTGGTCCCTCCGCCGTGCTCCGACGTAGGAGCAGTATGCGTCTTCACACGGCACGGCTCAGTCAGTCGATGCGCCTGAACCGTGTCAGACAATTTCCCGTGATGAATGCGTCGGATATGTCGCGGAGATGCGCAGCCCCGGCAGCGGCCAAGGGCTACAATCGTAACAATTGCCAACCTTGTGGTCCCGACTCGCCGGAGACACCGTCATGCGGATGGATGATCAGGAAGAGAGCCAGAATGTTGAAGACGATCGCGGATCCACTGGCGGCGGCTTCCGGCCCATTCATGGCATTAGCCTCGGCACTCTCGCGGTAGCCCTGATCGGCGGGTGGCTCCTCGGCATCAATCCGCTCACGATTCTCGGCCTGTTGAGCGGCGGCGGCGTCTCCGCGCCACAATCGGCACCGCAGTCAGCCCCCGGTCAGCCCTACGTGGGCACCCCGCAGGAGGAGGCGCAGAGGAAGTTCGCAGCCCAGATCCTACGCAGTACCGAGACCGTGTGGAGCGCCGCCTTTCAGGAGCGCGGCCAGAGCTACCGGCCCACGACGCTCGTCCTATATCGCGGCGCTGACGGGACGGCCTGCGGCGAGGGTGAGGCGGCAGCCGGACCGTTCTACTGTCCCAATGATCGTAAGGTCTATCTGGACTTGAGTTTCTTCGACCTCATGACCCAACAGCTCGGCGCACCGGGCCAGTTTGCGCATGCCTATGTCGTGGGTCATGAGGTGGGCCATCACGTGCAGAATCTCCTCGGCATTCTCGGTCGCGTGGATGAGCAGCGGCAACGCGGCAGCGAGGCGCAGGCCAACGCGCTGAGCGTGCGTCTGGAGCTACAGGCAGATTGCCTCGCGGGCGTCTGGGCCACCCGTTCGCAGAGTCAGCACGGCTGGCGCTTGGAGCCGGGCGATATCGAGACCGCCTTGCATGCCGCAAGTCAGATCGGCGATGACACGCTGCAGAAGCGCTCGCGCCGTGTCGTGGTGCCGGAATCCTTCACCCACGGCACCAGCGCGCAGCGCGTTTCCTGGTTCAAGCGCGGGGTCGATTCCGGTCAGATTGACTCGTGCGATACGTTTGCCGCCGCGCAGCTCTGAGGCACGCGGCCACCCGCTGTTCGACGCCCACCTGCCGGCCCTGCAGCCACCAGGCAAACGGGTGGCCGCGCGAGGATTGCGCGTACGCAGACTCGCTGGCACAGTCCTGGCAACCAGGCGGCTGCGCGCCTATGACTCGTGCGTCTGCCGCTCCGCACCGTGCCGGGAGGTCCGCCATGCTGCGGGGGTCGCAAAGTCTCGGGTAAGCACGGCATGTGGATCGTCAAAGTAGCGCTGCAGCGACCCTACACCTTCATCGTTCTTGCCATTCTGATTCTGCTGTTGGGTGCCTTCGCGATCGTACGCACCGCCACGGATATCTTTCCCAGTATCAAGATACCTGTAGTGGCGGCCATCTGGCGTTACACCGGCCTGCAACCGCAGGACATGGCCAATCGCATCGTGCTGCAGACCGAGCGCAGCGCGCAGACCACCATCAATAACATCGAGCACACCGAGTCGCAGTCACTGAACGGCACCTCGGTCATCAAGTATTTCTTCCAGCCGCGCGCCGATGAGGTGCTTTCGTACGCACAAATCACCGGTGTCTCGCAAACGGCGCTGCGCGGCCTGCCTCCGGGTACCACGCCGCCCTATATCCTCGCCTACGATGCCTCCACCGTGCCCATCATCCAGCTGGCGCTCTCGAGCGAGTCACTCTCGGAGTCTCGAATGTTCGATCTGGGAAACAACATCATCCGTACGGAGCTGGCGACGGTCCCGGGATGTTCCATCCCCTACCCCTACGGAGGCAAGCAGCGCCAGGTGCAGGTGGATCTCGACCAGCAGGCGCTGCGCTCCAAGGGTCTGTCCGGCAACGATGTCACCGCGGCGATCGCGGAGCAGAACCTGATCCTGCCCGCGGGCACCCAGAAAATCGGCAGTCTGGAGTACTACATAGGCATCAACGCAAGCCCGCTGGAGATCGAGCAGATGAACGATCTGCCGGTGGGAGTCTCCAACGGCAGCGTGGTGTACGTGCGTGACGTCGCCCACGTGCGCGACGGCTATCCGCCACAAACCAACATCGCGCGCCTGGAGGGGCATCGGGCGGTGCTGATGACCGTGCTGAAACTGGGCAATGCCTCGACACTGGATGTCATCAATGCCATCAAGGCGAAGCTGCCGCAGATCAGATCCGAGCTGCCGCCGCAAATGAAGGTGGAAGCCATCGGCGACCAGTCGGTATTCGTGCGCGCCGCCATCTCCGGAGTCGTGCGCGAGGCGATCATTGCTGCGGTGCTGACGGGACTGATGATTCTTCTGTTCCTCGGCAGCTGGCGCAGCACCCTCATCATCTTCATCTCCATACCGCTGTCGATCCTCGCCTCGATTGCCTGTCTTGCCGCCCTCGGCGAAACCATCAACATCATGACGTTGGGTGGACTGGCGTTGGCGGTGGGCATCCTGGTGGACGACGCCACCGTGACCATCGAGAACATCAACTCGCACCTCGAGGAAGGGCAACAGGTCGAGAACGCCATCCTGAGCGGCGCGCAGCAGATTGCGCTGCCCGCACTGGTCTCGACGCTCGCCATCTGCATCGTCTTCGTACCCATGTTCCTGCTCGCCGGGATCGCGAAATTCCTGTTCGTGCCGCTCGCCGAGGCGGTGGTCTTCGCGATGCTCGCCTCCTATCTGCTGTCGCGCACCCTGGTACCGACTCTGTCGAAATACTGGCTGACCGAGCATGAGCACGAGAATGCCGCGCGCGCGGCGGCGCACGCTGGCCTGCTGCGCCGCTGGCAGCTGCGCTTCGAGCGCGGTTTCGAGCGCACGCGCGAGCGCTATCATGCGTGGCTCGAGATGGCGCTGCGCGGCGGCATGAAGTTCGCGGCCATCTTCCTCGGTGCGATGGCGGCAACCGCCATTCTCGCGTTTCCTCTCGGGCGCTATCTGCCCGGCCTCGGCCAGGACTTCTTCCCGGTGGTCGACTCCGGGCAGATCAAGCTGCACTTTCGCGCGCGCACCGGTCTGCGTATTGAGGAGACGGCAGCGCTGTGCGACCGCGTGGAGGCGCTCATCCGGCGCACCATTCCGGCCGAGGAGCTGCAGAGCATCGTCGATAATATCGGCCTGCCCTACAGCGGCATCAACCTGTCCTACAGCACCTCGGCCCCGGTAGGCCCGAATGACGCCGACATCTTCGTCGCGCTTAAGCCCCATCATCACGCCAGTGCTGCCTACGCGGCACAACTGCGCAGGCTGCTGAGCCGCGAGTTTCCTTCGGTGACATTCGCATTCCTGCCGGCCGACATCGTCAGCCAGACGCTCAACTTCGGACTACCGAGCCCGATCGACGTGCAGGTCGTGGGCATGGATGTCGCCGCCAATCTGGAGTACGCCCACAAACTGCTGGAAAAGTTCCGGGCCATACCCGGGGCGGTGGACCTGCGCGTGCAACAGGCGAGCGACTACCCCACGATCCGTGTGCATGTCGACCGCACCAAGGCGCGCGAGCTCGGGCTGACGCAGCAGGATGTGGCGTCCAACATCCTGGTGTCGCTGTCTGGAAGTTTCCAGACGCAACCCTCTTTCTGGATCGATCCGAAGACGGGCACCGAGTACAACGTCGCCGCCCAGACACCCGAAGCGCAGCTCGAATCCATCAACTCCCTCGCCAATACTCCCATTACCGGCGGTGGCCATGCTTCACCGGCGCAGCTGCTGTCGAACCTCGCAACGTTTGAGCGCGGCGTGAGTCCCGCGGTCGTGAGCCATTACGATGCGACCAACGTGGTCGACATCTATGGCCAGGCACAGGATGTTGATCTGGGCTTCGTGGCCACGCAGGTCAACCGCATCGTGGCTGAAACCCACCAGAGCGTGCCGCGCGGCTCCCACGTGGTGGTGCGCGGCCAGGTGAAGACCATGCAGGATTCGTTCCGCGGGCTGCTGATCGGACTCGCGGCTGCGATCATCCTGGTGTATCTGCTGATCGTCGTGAATTTTCAGTCGTGGCTCGATCCGCTGATCATCATCACGGCGCTGCCCGCAGCACTCGCGGGCATCGTGTGGATGTTGTTCCTCTCGCATACAACGGTGAGCGTGCCGGCGCTGACCGGCGCCATCATGTGCATGGGCGTCGCGACGGCGAACAGCGTGCTCATGGTGAGCTTCGCCCGCGAGCGCCTGGACCATGGCGACAGTGCCTTCGATGCCGCACTGGCTGCGGGGCATGCCCGCTTCCGCCCGGTACTGATGACCGCACTTGCGATGGTGATCGGCATGATTCCGATGGCGCTCAGCCTGGGCGAAGGTGCCGAGCAGAACGCCCCCCTCGGCCGAGCCGTCATCGGCGGGTTGCTGTTTGCGACCGTTGCCACGCTGTTCTTCGTGCCGACCGTGTTCACACTGATCCACGGACGCGGGGCGCAGCGAGGCAATGCGGGCAACGCCGGCCCCGCGCGACACCGGCCTGATGACGGAGACGCCCATGGCGCCCCAGCAGCCGGAAGATAGTCGCCGGGACGCTCCGCAGCGCGAGCTTCCCTCGATCGCGCGCATCAGGCGCTATGCGCTGATCGTGTTGATCTGCGCACTGCTGCTCGCGGTGTGGGGCGTCTGGAGCCGGGTCACCGCGCGCAATCGCCTGGGCAGGCAGACCAACGAGCAGGCGATTCCGACGGTGATCGTGCAGCATCCCGCCACCAGTCCCGGCACGCAGGAGCTGGTGTTGCCGGGCTCCGTGCAGGCGTTTGTGGAGGCTCCTATTTATGCCCGCACCAGTGGCTATCTGAAGAACTGGTACACGGATATCGGTGCACGGGTGCACAAAGGTCAGCTACTGGCGGAGATCGACACACCGGAAGTCGACCAGCAGTTGCGCCAGGCGCAGGCCGACCTCGCCACGGCCAAAGCCAACTCCCATCTGGCGCAAAGCACCAACGAGCGCTGGCAGGGACTGCTGGCCAACCACGCCGTGTCGCAGCAGGATGCGGACACGCGTGCCGGAGAGGCGGCCGCTACCAAAGCCACGGCAGCCTCGGCGGCGGCAAACGTGGCGCGCCTGCAGGAACTCGAGTCTTTCAAACACGTGGTGGCGCCATTCGATGGCGTAGTGACCGCGCGCAACACGGACATCGGCGCCCTCATCACCGCCGGCCAGGGCGCCGGTGCCTCACTGTTTCGCGTAGCCGATACGCGCAAGCTGCGCATCTATGTGCAGGTCCCGGAGCCGTATGCCGCGCTGATGAAACCCGGCCTCGAGGTCGAGCTGCATTTCAACGAGCACCCGACACATAACTACTCCGCCACGCTGGTGCGCACCGCGGAGGCATTGGATCCGGCGGCGCGCACTCTGCAGGTCGAACTTCAGGAAGACAACAGTGGCGGCGAGCTCTTTCCCGGCGCCTACACCGAGGCGCATTTCAAGCTGCCGGGCAATGCCGGCGGCGTGCTCGTGCCCGCCACCGCGCTGATCTTTCGCGCCGAGGGACTGCAGGTGGCCGTGCTCGCGGAGCACAACCGAATCCAGTTGCGCACGATCGCTGAGGGTCGCGACTTCGGCACGACCGTGGAAGTGCTCTCAGGCTTGAGCCACGATGAGCAGGTCGTGATCAATCCACCGGATTCGCTCAACGACGGTGCTGCGGTGCGCATCGCACCTCCTGCCAGAGCGGATGCGGCACCCGAGCACGCATCCCCACCGTAGCCCTGCGCATGCGCCGGCAAGCTGTCGTTCTCGGCTGGCTCCTGATGCTGACCTGCACCGCGGGATGCTCGTTTGCGCCCCACTACGAGCGGCCGGTCACGGCTCCGGCGCCGCAGGCTTACCAGGAGAGAGGCGACTGGAAGCCGGCCGAGCCTGCCGACTTCGCGGACCGGGGTCCCTGGTGGCGGATCTTCAACGACCCCGCATTGGATGAGCTGCAGCAGCGGGTCACTTCCGCCAACCAGGACCTGAAGGCGGCGTTCGCCCGGCTGCAACAGGCGCGGGCTCAGACCCGCATCATCCGCTCGCAGCTTTTCCCGACACTGAACCTCGATCCCTCTGTGACGCGGGCGCATCCGTCGGTGCACTCCCCGAGTTACTCGGGGCCACCGGGTGGGGTGAATGCCAATGACTTCATTCTCGGTGCCGATCTGTCCTACGAGATCGATGTCTGGGGTCGGGTGCGCAACTCAGTGGCCTCCGCCAGGGCGAGTGAGCAGGCGAGCGCGGCGGATCTGGCAACTCTCGATCTCAGCACGCACGCGGAGCTGGCCCGCGATTACTTCATGCTGCGCGGGCAGGACACGCAGCAGCAACTGCTGGACAAGACGGTCAGCGACTACGCCCAGGCGCTGCAGTTGCAGGAAACCCTCTTCACAGGAGGCGCTGCCGCTCAGGGCGATGTGGATCAGGCACGCGCGCAGCTGGAAGCTGCGCGGACGCAGGCTGCTGACATCCGCCTGCAACGCGCGCAGACCGAGCACGCGATCGCCGTACTCATCGGCGAATCACCCTCGACCTATCATCTGCCGCCGCAGCCGCTTGGCCTCGACTACGTGCCGCCGGCGATTGATGCAGGCATGCCGTCTGCGCTGCTGGAGCGCCGCCCCGATGTCGCGGCGGCGGAACGCCGCGTGGCTGCGGCCAATGCGCAGATCGGCGTCGCGCGGGCGGCCTACTTTCCGGTGTTCTCACTCGGCGCGCAGGCCGGCTACGAAAGCTCCACCACCGCCAATCTGATCTCCGCGCCCAGTCATTTCTGGTCCATCGGACCGGGCGCCGTGCTGACCGTCTTTGATGCGGGACGCCACCGCGCGCAGTCGCAACAGGCGCACGCCGTCTACGATGAGCAGGTGGCGAGTTATCGGGGCACCGTACTCACAGCCTATCAGCAGGTCGAGGACAACCTGGCGGCATTGCGTCAGCTCGAGGCAGAGAGCCTCAGCGAGGCCGCCGCGGTGTTGGCTACGGGTGGGGCGCTCAGGCAGTCCCAGTTTCAATACAGCGGTGGCCTGGTCACCTACCTGCAAGTGGTGGTCACCGAGAACACGGCGCTGTCGGCGCGCTTGTCGGCGACTGACATCCTCGTGAGGCGGATCAATGCAACGGTGCTGCTTATCAAGGCGCTGGGTGGCGGCTGGAGTGGCACTCCCCCTTAACCGGTCGTGCAGGTCATGCAGTCCAAACGACAGGCGTTTCAGTCAAATCCGCGCAACGAGGCAAACTCCTCGACGGGGACGCGCTCCGAGCGCAGCTGGTTCACCGCCGCACCCAGGTCCGGATAACCCAGGGACATGCCGCAGTAAATCATGTCCTCCGGCGGCAGGCCGAAATGCGTCTTCAGCTGCGGCCGCACGGCTGCCCATGCCTCCTGCATGCAGGAACCGAGCCCGCGCTCGGTGGCTACGAGCGCCACGCTGAGCATGAACATTCCCAGATGAGCCCACTGCGCGTGTCCGAGGCGCTGGTCGATGACGAAGAACAGACCGACCGGCGCACCAAAAAACTCGTAGTTCCGGGCCCACTGCGCCAGCCGCCGCTCCCGCTCGGTGCGTGCAATGCCCAGCAGTGCATACATCTCTTCACCCAGCTGGTAGCGTCTCGAGCGGTAGGGTTCCCACAGGTTCGGCGGATATATCGGCCGCTCTTCAGGCAACTCCACCGCGCCCGGCGCTAGCGCGTTGCGCGCCAGCTCTATGACGGCCTGCCGTTCCTGCCCGGCGACCGCGATCACCCGCCAGGGTTGCAGATTGCCGCCCGAGGGGGAGCGGCGCGCAACCTCCAGAATCTCCGTGACCTGCTGGCGATCCACCGGGTCGGAGAGAAAGCGTCTGATCGAGATGCGCCGTTGAAGAGCCTCGCTGACCTGCATTTGCAATCTCCTATACCTGCCGGGGCGCGGTAACCCGCGCCGCGCCGCGCGGCCGCAGCATGGATGCCCAATACACCGGTGCGCCGACCGCACCGAGGGCCAGAGTCCACAAGAGCGGCCGCGCGCCAATTCCGATGGATGCCCAGGCGCAGTAACCGCACGCTAACACGGCCGAAGCGCTGAGAAACCACCCCTGGACTCGGCTCGCCCGCAGCTTGCCGTGGGCCGCCAACACCACCAGCGCCAGGGTGCAAGCAAAATAGAGCGGCAGATTCGCGGCCGTCACCACCACGGTTAGAAAAGCAAACCCGCTGGCAATCGATTCGCTGTAGTTCGATAGCAGCATCAGACTGGAGACCGCCGCCGTAACGACCAGCGCCCGCACCGGCGCGCCGTGCGCATTCTCCTGTGTCAGCAGCCGCGGCAGACGTCCGTGGCGGGCAACGCCTTGAGTGATCTCTCCGATCATGAGCGTCCAGCCATTCAGGGCACCCAGACCGCTGATGATCACGAACAGCGCGATCACTCTGCTGGCATCCGCCCCCAGTATCCGCGCGAACAGATCCGCGAACGGGGCGTTGGAAGCCGCCAGCTCCGGCTGCGGAATCAGCAGTACCGGCACCACCGACACTCCCAGGCAGATCAGCGCCGTGACCAGGGTTCCCAGCACGGTGGCGCGGGGAATGGTGCGCTCGGGATCCTTCACGCGACCTGCAGGGATGGTGGCGCACTCGATGCCGAGCATGGCAAAGAGCGCAATGGTGGATACCGAGCTCAGTCCCCCGATGGAGAGGGGGTTGGTGGGCACGTGTTCGCTGTATGCCGAGGGATGTACACACAGTACCCACAGACCCAGGCCAATGGCGCCGACCAGTGGCAGCAGCTTCAACACGGTAGTGAGCACCTGAAACCAGCCCGCGCTGCGCGCACCACGCATGTTGACCAACACGAACAGCCACAGCAGCCCCACTCCAGTAACCGCGGGCAGCCAGCGATGCTGGGTGAGCACCGGAATGAAGACCGCCAGGTAGCCGACCAGTCCGATGGCGATGGCCGCATTGGTCACCCAGGTAGAGACCCAGTAACACCACATCACAATGAAGGCAGTGGCCTCACCGAACACACGCTGCGTGTACGTGTACGGCCCATCATCCGCGGGAAAGGTGCGCGCCAGCGAGGCGAAGCTGATGGCAATCAGCCCGCAGCCGAGCACCGTGATCAGCCAACCGACGATGGCGTTGAGCCCATAAGGTGCGAGCGATGCGGGCATGACGAAAATGCCGATGCCAATCACATTGCCTACCACCAGGGCCGTGGACATCCACAGCCCGAGCGCCCGCGCCGCTGCGCTCAATGCGCCACCAAAGCTTCCTGCAGCGCGGTTTCGATCAGCGTCATCGCCTCATCCACATGCTCGCGCGTGATCATCAGCGGTGGAATGAAGCGTACGGTGCTGATGCCACAGGACAGTAACAACAGTCCATTGTGATACGCGCGTGTCAGCAAGCGCTGGCAGAGTGCGGGATCGGGCTTACGCCCTGCGGCGTCACTGATCAGCTCGACGCCGATCATCAGCCCGCGGCCGCGCACATCGCCGATGCAGTTGAAGCGCTTCTGCAACTCACGCAGCTTGCCCAGGAAATATTCCCCGACGCTCGCGGCGTTCGCTGCGTATTCGCGCTCCACCAGCTCCAGGGTAGCGAGCGCCGCGGCACAGCACAGCGGGTTGCCGCCATAGGTGTTGCCATGCGCGCCGCGTTTCCACTTCTCCATGAGCTGGCGTCGGGCGACCACCAGTCCGATCGGCAAGCCGGAGCCGAGTCCCTTGGCCAGAGTCATGATGTCGGCGTGCACCCCCCAGTGCTGACTCGCGAACATCCGGCCCGTACGCCCGATGCCCGCCTGCACCTCATCAAAAATCAACAGTATGCCGTGGCGGTCGCATAACCCCCGCAGCCCCTCGAGAAACCCTGGCGGCGGCACGAGGTAACCGCCCTCCCCCTGGATCGGCTCCACGAGGATGGCCGCGACCTCTTGCGCCGGCAGATTGCACTGGAAGAGTTGATTCTCGATGTAATCGAGCACCGCCTGCCCCTGGTCGGCGCCGGCAAACAGCGGCCGATAAGTGTTGGGATAGGGCACGTGGGTGACACCGGGCATGGTGGGGAAGAAGCCGGCCTGCTGGGTGTATTTGCTGGCGGTGAATGCCAGCGATCCCATCGTGCGTCCGTGGAATCCCCCGAGAAAGCCGATGAACCGCGGTCGACCGGTGACATAGCGCGCCAGCTTCAGCGCGCCTTCGACGGATTCGGTGCCACTCTGACAAATGAGCACCTGCACCGGCTCGCCGAGCGGATCGAGCGCATTGATCTTTTCAGCCAGCCGCGTCATACGCTCGTGCCAGTAGTCACTCGAGATGTGCAGGAAATCGTCAGTGGCCTGCCTGATGGCCTGTACCACATCCGGATGCGCATGACCGGTACTGCAGACCGCAATGCCGGATGCAAAATCCAGGAAGCGGTTGCCATCGACGTCCCAGACCTCAACGCCCCGTCCTCTGGCCATCACAAAGGGGTAGTCCCGCGGGTAGGAGGGCGAGGTGACCGTGCGGTCGCGCTCCATCAAAGCGCGCGCGGCCGGGCCAGGCAACTGGGTGCGGATGTGTGGCGACTTCATCAAGAACCCCCTGTGCAGAGCCCTCCCCTATACTGATCTTGGATGGGGATGGCAAAACACGAGGGTACCGCGCGGCGCGCGGCAGACGCCAGTCAGACACACCCGGACCTCATCCCGGTCCGGGTGGCCTCAGTGAGGATGCTAGCGGGCTACAAGGGGGGACCGCGGCGGCCGCGGTAGCCGTACAGCAGCCACGCGACGACCAGTACTACAACGATCAGTCCGATGGGCCCAAGGCCCCAGCCGGCGCCCAATCCCCAGTACAGACCGCCACCGCCGCCGAACAACAGCAGCAACAGGATTAATATCAACAGCAGGTCCATCATCCACCTCCGCATGCGGCGACGCGAGGTAATCCGGGACGCGTTCGCGTCGATTGCACGGCTCCCTTATACAGGCCGCTCACAAATCCAACAGGCCAGCCTGTCGCTTTCTGACGTGGGAATTGTCCGACACCCTGGGCTGTGGCGGGAGTGTGCCTTGCTAGCACCGCAGTTCATCCAAGAACTCCGGGAGGTTGTTGCATGAGACGGGAAATGTTGTGGACCCTGACGATGGCCGGGCTGCTGGTCGTGGCGGGATGTAATGAGGCGAAATCGCCGGACAAGGTGCGCAAGGATGTGCAGGACGCGAGCGCCACGGCTGCAAAGAATGATGCGAAGGCCACCGACAAACTTGCTTCTGCCGACAATGCTGCCGATCGTGAGATGGCCAAAACCGAGCAGAAGGCGGATGACAAAACCGCAGACGCCGCGGCCAATGCCATCCTTACCGAGGCCGAGGGTGACCGGAAGGTCGCGTATGCAAAGTGCGAGAGCCTCGCAGGCGATGCACAGCGCAACTGCCGCCACAATGCGGATCAGGAATATGACGCGGTGAAAACCAAAGTGAAGTCGCTGCAGTCCGGCGGCTCGACGCAGTAACGCGGCGGCTCAAGGTCAGATCAATACGCGGCGAAACAGGCCGGTGAGTTCGCGCCAGGCCCGCTCGGCCTGCTCCTCATCGAAAATCTGCACGCCGCCCGGACCTGGAGGCATGTCCCGGATACACCAGCCATGCAGGGTTCCGGGATAGACCTCCAGTCGTGCGGGGATTACTGCGGCCTCAAACGCACGCGCGAGTTCGGTTTTCGCGTGCGGTTCGCGCTCGTCGTCGTTCGCGGCAATTCCCACGTAATATTCCGCCTTGATGCTGCTGAGCAGTCGGTGTGGGCTCGTAGGCTGCTCGGTCACCAGCATGCCGCCATGGAAGGTTGCCGCCGCGCCGATGCGTTCCGGCGCGGCCGCTGCCGCGCGGAACGTCATGGGAGCGCCCATGCAATAGCCGACCGCGCCCAGGGGCGCACTGGTGCGGACTGGGCGCTGCGCATCCAGAAAAGAAACGAAGCTGCGCGCATCACGCGTGACCGCCTCATGCGTCAGGGGCGCACGCAGCTCGCCGAGCTTCGCCAGATCATCTTTGTTCTGGAAACTGAAATTCGCCGGCAACACGGGAGGCCGGGTGGAGCGGTAAAACTGGTTGATGGTGAGAACGCAGAAACCTTCATCGGCCAGACGCCGCGCCAGCTCGCGCATCAGCGGACGCAGTCCGAGCGCGTCCGGGTACAGGATGACCCCCGGCCAACTTCCAGCCCCGTCCGGATAGGTCAACACGGCATCACAGCTGCCGTCGGGGGTCTTGATCATCACGTCGGATGCCAGAGCTGGCTTGGCCATAACACACTCCTGCGATCAGATGTCTTTCGCGCTCTCTGCGCCGCTTACCGCAAATTCGGCGCCATTCACCATAGCAGCCGCATCGGAAGCAAGAAAGACGGCCGCCGGTGAGATGTCTTCGGGCTGCAGCCAGCCGACCTTCAGAGGTACGGTAACGGCGCGCGTCGCCCACGCCTGCTGTGGCGTGGGCCTACCTTGCGGCTTGTGCCCCGTCTCAGCCATGCTCTTGGTCAAACACTCTTGATAGCGAGTCAGTGCGGTGTCCACCAGTCCAGGGGATGGCGCGTTCACCGTGAAGTTGTATTTCACCGAACTGCATGGCTGCGGACTTCATCAGCCCGAGGATGCCCACTTTGATGCCGGGTGACTCGGGGTATCCTTGGTACCGTGTTTGCCTTGCGTGGAAGACAGTACAATGATGCCGCCGTGACGGCGTGCGACCCTCGGGAGCAAAAGGCACCCAGTGTATTCGCCGTACCGTGCAGATTATTGTCGCGGCGCGTACCTCGAGCGCGCGGCAGCATCGCCGGCCGGCCATCCGAGGCTGATGCTGACCGGGCCTGCCATATCGATGGCGGCCACAGCTGCGCTCCGGCGGCGGCTCGGGCACAGGTTGTCCTTCGAGCTCCCGCGGCTCAGTATCCGTACATGCCTGTGCCACCGCAACGCCTGTGAGACAGGCTCCGGGCGCCGCTGGACAAGAAGCACGTCTCGGAGGGCCACCGTTCGTCATGTGCATCTATCCAAGCAGCGATTGCCGGGCCAGCGTATCGCTGTGCAAGCGCAAAGCGTGTGCCCAGGGAATGCGGGGGCGCGGGCGACATTTGTATCGCAGATACAGCTGTCCGAGACATCACGCCGCAGCTGCGGGAGCTGGCAAGGAGACTTATGAGCGATGATCCGCACGTCGAGCAGGACGAGTCTCCGGCCGGCGGCTGGGGCTCGGTCCACGAGGTCATCTCCTCACTGGGCGGGGAGCACGTACTGTTGGAAGGCGCGCGCGTCCTCATGCATCACAACAAGCCCGATGGTTACGCCTGCGTAAGCTGCTCGTGGGCGAAGCCGGCCCATCCGCATGTAATCGAGGCGTGCGAAAACGGCATCAAGGCAACCAGCTGGGAGATCACCACCCGGCGGGTCGGCCCGGATTTCTTCCTGCGGCATACGCTACGGGAGCTCGAAGGCTGGAGCGATCTGCAGCTCGAAGCCGAGGGGCGCCTGACGACTCCACTGCGCTGGGACGCAGCGAGCGACCGCTATCTCGAGGTCAGCTGGCAGGAGGCTTTCGCCGGGATCGGCGCGCAGCTGCGCGAGCTTGCTCCGGAATCGGTGGTGTTCTACACCTCAGGGCGCGCCTCGCTGGAAGCCGCTTACATGTATCAGCTGTTCGCGCGACTGTACGGCAACAACAATTTGCCTGACAGTTCCAACATGTGCCACGAGAGCACCTCGGTCGGATTGCCGCAGACGATTGGCGTTCCGGTTGGGACGGTGTCACTCGACGACTTTGCGCACACCGATGCAATCTTTTTCTTTGGCCAGAATGTCGGCACCAACAGTCCGCGCATGTTGCACCTGCTGCAGGAGGCGCGCCAGCGCGACGTACCGATCATCACCTTCAACCCGCTGCGCGAACGCGGGCTCGTGAGCTTCACCAATCCGCTCTCGCCCGCACAGATGCTGACCGGCGGGGCGACCCGCATCTCCACGCAATACCACCAGGTCAAGGTCGGTGGCGATCTGGCCGCGATGACCGGCATCTGCAAGGCATTGCTGGAGATGGATGATGCCGCCGCGCGCTCCGGCAGTGAGCGCGTACTCGATGTGCCGTTTGTTACCGAACAGACGCATGGCTTCGAAGAATTCGCGCAGTTCGTGCGCTCCGCCGACTGGCAGCAGCTCGAGCGTCAATCGGGATTGCAACGGGCCGCCCTGACCGAGGCAGCCGCCGCATATGCAGGGGCCAAATGCGTCATCGGCATCTATGGGATGGGCCTGACACAGCATCGGCATGGCGTGCAGAACGTGCAGATGGTGTCCAACTTGCTGCTGCTCCGAGGCAACATCGGCAAGCTTGGCGCCGGCATCTGCCCCGTCCGCGGACATTCCAACGTCCAGGGCCAGCGCACCGTGGGCATCACGGAAAAACCGGAACTTGCGCCGCTCGACAAGCTGCGCGAGCTGTACGGGTTTGAGCCGCCCCGCACCGCGGGCCGCAATACCGTAGAGACCTGCGAGGGCATCATCGATGGCAGCGTGAGCGCCTTTGTAAGCCTAGGGGGCAACTTCGTGCGCGCCGTGCCCGAGACGCGGCTGATGGAGAGTGCCTGGCGTAAGCTGCCACTGACGGTGCAGATAGCGACCAAACTCAATCGCAGCCACGTACTGCACGGGCAGGTCGCCTACCTGCTGCCGTGTCTCGGGCGCATCGAGATCGACGAGCAGGCTGGAGTCCCCCAGGCAGTGACCGTGGAGGACAGTACCGGCTGCATGCATGGCTCGCGCGGTGTGGCCAAACCCGCGGCGGCGACGCTGCGCTCGGAACCGGCCATTGTTGCCGGATTGGCCAAAGCAACCCTGGCACCCAATCCACGCATCGACTGGGACCGGTGGGTGACCGATTACGCCCGCGTGCGCGATGCGATTGCCGCGACCTACCCCGAGATCTTCCACGACTTCAACGATCGCATGTGGACCCCGGGGGGCTTCCGCCGTCCGCTGCCCGCCGCGCAGCGCAAATGGAAGACCCATACCGGCAAAGCCAACTTTATCGTGCCCGATGGGCTCGATGAGGATCCTGACATGCCGGCAGCCGGATCGGAGGTGCTGCGGCTGCAGACCATGCGCAGTGATAATCAGTTCAATACGACGGTATACCGACTGGATGATCGCTTCCGGGGCATCTACGGCACGCGCATGGTGTTGCTGGTCAATGCCAATGACATCCGCCGCTTCGGTCTTGCAGCGGGGGAGGAGGTCATCGCCGAGACCGTGGCGGATGACGGCATCATCCGCTCGGTGCGCGGTTTGCGCCTGGTCGAGTACGATATCCCGGCAGGCTGCGCCGCGGGCTATTACCCGGAATGCAATCCGCTGATCCCGTTGTGGCATCACGCCCGCGGCAGCAAGGTGCCGGCCGCCAAATCCATTCCCATCCGACTGCGGCGCTCCGATGCGGCGGCGCCGTCCGATGCCAGCGCTCAGACCTGAGCGGTCACCGCAGCCCGGCGTGCGCAACGAGCTCCTGCCAGAGCATCAAATAAAGTCGGCCCACGGCGCTGCCCGGAGAAAACGCCGGCAGTGGCGCCCGCCGCAGCGTCATCCGCTCGATTTCGCTCGAGTACGGCACCTCGGTCGCGAGCAGGTTGGGCCAGTGGGCACGCGTTGTCGCGATGAGCTCGTGATGCAGAGACTTGCGGCGATCGACCATGGAAAAGAAGGGTGCCAGCACCAGATCCTGCCACCCTTCGGCCTGCACGAAGTCGCGCAACTGCTCCAGCATCCGCAGCGACAGCGGTGTCGGCAGCAGCGGCACGACCAGCATATCTGCCGCCCGCAACACGTTCTCGGACAGCAGCGAGATACCCGGCGGGCAATCGAGGAACACGATATCGTATGTTTCGGATAAAGGCCGCATCAGCTTGAGCAAGCGCTCCGTCGGCCGTTTACGCTCACTCAAGTGCACATCGAAGTTGCGATAAGAAAAGTCAGCCGGCAGCACCTCAAGACCCGCATAACCGCTGCTCACCGTGACTTCCTGCAACTCGCGCTTGCCACTCAGAAGTTTCTTCGCCGAGGGGCGCTCGCCGGGCTGACAACGCAGAATCCAGGTGGCTGCGCCCTGCGGATCGAGATCCCATAGCAGTGTGCGCTGACCGCCCGCAGCGCTGAGGTAGGCCAGATTGACGGCGGTGGTGGTCTTGCCCACGCCACCTTTAATGTTGGTAACGGCGATAATTTTCATGCAGGCGGCTCGGCGCCAACGCGTCTGCCGGCAGTCCCGCACTTCTGCATGACCATAGGCATGTCATTGCGGGTGTCGGAGTCCATGTCGAAGCAGATTCCAGGGCTGCTGGGCTATAGTACGCAGACCCTGATCATAGGCTTCTCCATGTTGCACCCAACGCAGTGTGCCGCCGCCACCGCGGCAATTCCAGCCGCTCGATTACTGCCGGGGCTGTTGGCCTGGCTGCTGCCGGGGCTGTTGGCCTGGCTGCTCTGCATCTGGCAGCCATCCGCGGCGCTGGCGGCCACCGCCGCGCCGGTCACCGGCGGCGCGCCACACCCGATCGCCACTGCACGCCGCACCGAGAACGTGGTGCTGATCGTGAGTGACGGCCTGCGCTGGCAGGAGATGTTCACCGGGGCGGATACCCGCCTGCTGAAACCCGCAACGGGCGGCAACTGGGTCAGCGAGAAGGAGCTGCGGCAGCGCTACTGGCGGCCCGATCCGGCCGAGCGCCGTCAGCTGTTGTTCCCGTTCATCTGGAGCATGGTGGCGCGCCACGGTCAGATCTTCGGCAACCGCACCCGCGGCAGCGATGCTCATGTCACCAACGGCCGCGCGTTCTCGTATCCGGGTTATAACGAGATGTCGGTGGGCTACCCCGACAAGAACATCAACAGCAATGAGTTCGGGCCCAATCCCAATACCAGCGTCTTCGAGTGGCTGAACAATCTGCCGGAGCTGCAGGGTCAGGTCGCCATCTACGGCACCTGGGCCACGTTTACCGACATTTTCAATGAGCCGCGCAGCCACCTGGTCATCCAGGCAGGCTGGAAGACTCCGCCGCCGACGGGCGATGCCTCGCGCGACGCACTGCTCGCGCGCTTGCTCGCGACCAGCACCCGCTTTGATGAGGAAGACCTGGATGGCGCTCTTCTGCAGGTGGAACTGCTCGACTATGTGCGCGCGCATAAACCGCGAGTGCTGTTCGTCGGCTACGGTGAGACCGACGGCTGGGCGCATCAGGGCCGCTACGATCTGGTCCTCGCCAGCGCGCAACGCATGGATGCTTTCGTGCGCGAACTATGGGAGACCCTGCAGTCGATACCGCAGTATCACGAGCGAACGACTTTCATCATCACCGCCGATCACGGCCGCGGCAGCGGCCTCGTGCAGTGGAAGGACCACGGTGTCGGGCAGCCGGGCTCGGAAAACGTCTGGATCGCCGTGATCGGGCCGGACACGCCGCCGCTGGGTGAGCGCACGCAGACCGAGCCGGTCACCCAGTCCCAGATTGCCGCGACCGTTGCGGCTTTCGTCGGCAAAGACTATCGGCAATCCGTACCGGCAGCTGCACCTGCCATCCGCGCCGTGCTCGGCGCAGATCCGCGGCATGAGTGAGCTGCAGGGGCTCATTGCTCTGCAGGGCCCCCCGGCTGAGGTGACGACGAGCGAAGCTGAGCAGGTCGCGCGGCGGCTGTATGGCATGGAGGGCCGCGCCGAGGCGCTTGCGGGCGAGCGCGATCGCAACTTCCGGCTCATGACGGCGCAGGGCCCGCGCGTGCTGAAATTCCTCGATGTGGCGGCGAGCGAGACGATCGTGGCCGGGCAGAGCGCCGTCCTCAGGCACCTGGCTGCAAACTGCGAGCTACCGCTGCCCCGGCTGCTGCCGACACTGGCGGGGCAGGATCTGGGCGTAGCCCGTACGGCAAGCGGTGACTGGCGGGTGCGGCTCGTCACCTACCTGCCGGGTGAGTTGCTCCTGCATGTGCATCCGGAGCGGCCGCTGTTGCGCGATATCGGCCGGCAGATCGGGGTGCTCGATCGGGCGTTGCAGCACTTCACACACCCGGCGCTCGCGCAGCAGATCGCCTGGGACATCCGCCAGTTGCCCCAGCTCAGCCCCCTGTTGCCACGGATTGCGGACCCATCGGCACGCCGGCTGTTGACTGCGGCATTGCAGCCGGCACTCGCTGTATTGCCTAGGCTTGCGGCCCTGCGCAGTCAGGCCATTCACGGCGACTGCCACCCGGGCAATCTGCTGGTCAGCACTGTGAGCGCGCGCTGTACGGGCATCATCGACCTCGGTGACCTCATCCACGCGCCGGTGATCCTCGAGATTGCCGTAACCCTGGCCGAATCGCTGGCGGTAGGCGTAGCCTCGGACGAAGACGTTGCCGAGCTTCTGCGCGGCTTCGCGCAGTCCCAGGCAGTGAGCAACCCCGAATGTCACGCCCTCTACGATCTGCTGCTGGCCCGCCTGTGTGTGATGGAGTTGATGCGTGGCTGGCGCGCGGATTGTGAGGCGCATGCGGATGCCACGGCGACGGGCTCACCTACCGCAGCACTGCAGGTCATGGACAGACTGTTGTCTCAGGGACGCAGCGGCTGGATGCGCCGGTTCGCGGCTGCAATCGAAACAGCGACCGCCGATGGGTGAAGCGCGCCATGCATGAGCGGGATGAGCTGCTTGCGAGGCGTCAGCGGACGCTGGGTGCTTTCGCTGAGCTCTCGTACGAGCAACCAGTTCGCATCACGCACGCCTCCGGGGTTTGGATTCATACCGCCGCGGGCGAGCGCCTGCTCGATGTCTACAACAACGTCCCTCATGTCGGACACGCCCACCCGCGCGTAGCGGCAGCGATTGCCGCACAGGCACAGCGGGTCGCGAGCAATACCCGCTACCTGGACGAGCGTATCGTCGAGTACAGCGAACGGCTGCTTGCCACCTTTCCCGCGCATCTGGATACCTGCCTGTTCGTCAACTCGGGCAGCGAGGCCAACGATGTCGCCTGGCAGATCGCCAAAGCGCACACCACCAACTGCGGTGCATTGGTGATGTCACATGCCTATCACGGCATTACTGACTCGGTGGCTGCACTATCCCCGGCTATCTGGCGCAATCCTGCCCCGCACGTCGCGCAGCTGCAGCCGCCGCGCGATGCCTCAGAGGCGCAAGGCGTTGTTGCTACAGCCATGGCACTCATCGCTCAGTTACAAGAGCGCGGCTGCGCGCTCGCCGCGTTGATAATCGACAGTGCCCTGACCAGCAGCGGCGTGTACGATCCGCCACCCCCCTGGGGGGCGCTGCTCAGCAATGCTGTGCATCGCGCCGGAGCGCTGGTGATTGCCGATGAAGTACAGATCGGACTCGGGCGCTGCGGCTCGCACCTGTGGGGCTTCGAGCGCCGTGGGCTGGTTCCGGATCTCGTTACGCTCGGCAAACCCGTCGCGAACGGCTATCCACTCGGCATCGTGGTCCTGCGCCGCGCGTTACTGGAGCCCTTCCAGCGCGCCACCGGCTTCTTCTCGACTTTCGGCGGCAATCAGATCGCGGCGGCGGCCGGCATGGCGGTGCTCGAGGTCGTCCAGCAGGAGAGGCTCATGGAGAACGCGCAGCGCACCGGGAGTTACTTGCTGGCGCGCCTGCGTGAGCTGGCCGCCGAACAACCGCTGTTGGCTCAGATCCGCGGCTCAGGTTTGCTGTTGGGTGCCGAGCTCGGTGCCCCTGACGGGCTCAGCCCCACCCACTTCACGCGCCAGGTGCTCAATGCATTACGGGCGCGCGGCATCCTCAGCGGAGCCGACGGTCCGCAAGGCAACGTGCTCAAGCTGCGCCCGCCCCTGCCCTTTCTGCCGGAACATGTCGATCGGGTCATCAGCGCGTTGCAGGAGATACTGCAGCACGCCGGTCCATCAGGTTGATCAGTGCAGCACGGATCCCCGGCTCGAACGCCGAATGTCCGGCATCATCGATGATGTGCAACTCGGAGTCCGGCAGTGCCTCGTGCAATGCAACCGCGGTAATCGGCGGACAGAGCAGATCGTACCGACCCTGGACGATGGCACATGGAATACCTGCCAGCCGCGAAGCTCGCTGCAGCAGCAGATCATCGGGTGCGAAACGATTGTTACGCATGTAGTGCACTTCGAGCGTCGCGAGCCGTACGGCGTTGGCGAGATTCGCCTGACCTGACGCCGATGCGCGCAGCGATACGCAGCGCGCCTCGAAGGACGCCCAGGCGTGGGCGGCGTTTTGCCGGACCTGCGGATCCGGATCCGTCAACAGCTTCCAGTAACCCTCGCGCACATCGCTACGCAGCTGCGGGGGCAGGTATTCCATGAAGGCACGCCAGGCGCGCGGCGCGAACTGCCGGATGCCGTGCAAGAACCAGTCGATCTCCACCTGGCGCAGCAGGAAGATGCCACGCAACGTGAGACTCAGGCAGTGTTGTGGATGTTCCTGGGCGTAGGCGAGTGCGAGCGTCGAGCCCCACGAGCCGCCAAACAGGTGCCAGCGCTCGATGCCGAGCAGCTGCCGCAGGCGCTCCATGTCGGCAATCAGATCCGCCGGGGTGTTGTTGCGGATCTCCGCAGCAGGAGCGGAGCGGCCGGCACCGCGCTGATCGAACAGTACGATGCGATAGGCGCGAGGATTGAAGAAGCGCCGATGTTCGGGCGAACATCCCGCGCCTGGACCGCCGTGCAGAAACACGACCGGCACGCCGGCCGGATTGCCGCATTCCTCCCAGTACACGGTGTGAATGTCGTCGACGGTGAGCCGTCCGCTGCGCTGGGGCTCCAGCGCCGGATATAACTCACCACGCGTGCTCAGCGCTTCCATTCAGCCAGGCGCGGGTGTGCCGCGGCCGCAGCGCGCTGCAGGCCTCAGAGGCCAAGCCCCACGCGCATGCGCTCATCGTACCAACGATGGAACAGGTCGACCATGAACTCGGTGGAACTCAGCGGCCCCGGGATGTACTGCGGGCTCGCCGTACCGCGCTGGGTCTCCTCCACGAAGTGCGCATCCTGAGCGTTGGTGGCCTGCCAGACGCGGGCGAGGTTCTCCGCATCATAGTCCTTGCCCTCTTCTGCCTCAGCGTTAACCAACCACGTGGTGCGCACCAGAGTGCGCTCCCGGTCCAGCGGCAACACCATGAAGGTGATGATGTGATCGCTGAGAAAATGAAACCACGCGTTGGGTTGCACGTGCAGATGCAACGTGCCGAGCCGCGCCTCGGTCAGGTTGCCCAGCAGACGCCGACACGCCACCCGGGTGTCCAGGGTCATCGACTCGCCGGAGCCCTCGAGTACCAGACGTTCGGTGCGAAACGCCGTCGCCCGGCCATGCAGCTGCTCGATCCGCTGCCACGGCAGACCGGCGCGCTCCCAGCTCTGGCGTGTCAGCTCCTTCGCCTGCAGGTAGCGTTCATAGGCACTACGCTCCTGCGCCGGCAGTGATGCCTCATTCACATCCCCCAGGAAGTGAAACAGGGAATTGAGTAATTCCGGATGGCCGCCACAATGAAAGCATTCGCGGTTGTTTTCCACGGTAAGCTTCCAGTTGCCGTCCTCGACCAGATCGGTTTGCCTGACAATCCGGGTGTGCGCCAGCGCGTGCGGCTCGAGATAAGGCAGCAGCTGCGTGCTCATGTCCGCGAAGTCTGCCGGCGGCTCCGGAGCGAGGCACACGAACAGCAGCCCCGCCAGGTTGCGCAGGTGCACCGGCCGCAGCTTCAGGCCGTGCGCGGCCTGCACATCGGCCCCCGGTCCGCAGTCCAGCACCTGCCCGGTCGAATCGTACGACCAGCGATGATAGGGACAGACGATGCGTGCGCCGACGACGCCTGCGGGCTGCTGCAGAATGCGCGAGCCGCGGTGGCGGCAGATGTTATGAAAGGCGGTGATGGAGCCATCGTCCTGGCGCAGGATGAAGATCGAGTACGGCCCGAGCTGGTAAGTGCGGTAATCCCCGGCTTCCGGGATCTCCGGCTCACTGGCCACGAACAGCCAGTGACGCGCAAAAATCAGCTCCAGGTCCGCGGCGAACACCCGCTCGTCACGGAACAAGGCCCCGGGCAGCGCGTACCCGGGCCGCCGTGAGTCCAACAGCGCTGTCACGTATGCGCGTGCCGACTCCCCGAGGGGCAGCGCGGCTGCGGATCCTTGCGGACGCAGGTCGTCGTCAGGCATGAGGTGTGCTCGCCCTGAGGCCAAAGAATAAGCAGAGTTTGACAGCGAGCGCCGACGGTGTGCAGGGAAAAAATGGCATGTCCCCATCGAAAAAACATATCCGCAGGATGCCGGCAGTCCGTCGCTGCGCCCCGGGGATGGCGACCCATTAAGATAGGCCCCGGCCCAGCACGGATCCCCTAAATGGCGCTCTTGCGGTCGAATGAGCTTCCCACCAGCGCGCGCGGCGGCGCGCCGCTGCCGCCAGGCCCCCTGCTGGGGTTCGTCATCGCGGTGGCAGCGGTTTTTTTCATCGCACTGCTGACCTGGCGCACCCTGCAGGTGCGCTCGCTCGCCGGCCAGCAGGTGACCACCTCGCTGGCAGTCATTCAGCAGATCCAGGTGCTGATGTCGCTGATGAAGGACGCCGAGACCGGCCAGCGGGGCTACCTGCTCACCGGCGAGGAAACTTACCTCGAGCCTTTTACCGCGGCGCGGGCCGCCATCAGCGGTGAGTTGGACAACACCCGCGTGCTGCTCAGCGGCCGCACCGAGCAGCTGGCGCGACTGGGAAGCCTGCAGCAGCTCATCGACCTGAAGCTGAACGAGCTGCGCGAGACCATCGATCAGCGCCGAAATGGCGATACCTCGGGCGCCTTGCGCACGGTTCGCACCGATCGCGGCAAGATTTACATGGACCGCATCCGCAGCATCGCCACGCAGATGCAGGCCACCGAGCAGCGCGAGCTCACGCAGCGGCAACAGGAGTGGAAGAGCAGTGAGGACGTCTCCACCGGGGTGACCTTCGGCGGCTCGGCACTGCTGCTGTTGTTGATTGCGTTTGCAGGTTTTGCAACCTCAAGGGACTACCGGGCATCGCAGTCGCAGATCTGGATCCGTTCCGGACAGATGGCTCTCGGCAGGCGCCTGCAGGGGGAGCAGCGCCTGGATAAGCTCGGTGAGAATGTGCTGGAGTTTCTCGCCGACTACATGGGCGCGCGGGTGGGCGCGGTCTACTTGGCGGACGGACCCGATCTCTTTCGCCGCATCGCCGGCTACGCGCTGCCTGCCGATGCTCCGCACAGTTTGCGGGGCGGGGATGGATTGCTGGGGCAGGCTGCCAAGGAGAACCGTCCGCTGCGCGTGCAGCAGCTCCCGCAGGATTATCTGCCCGTAGCCTCGGCGACCGGGCGTGGCCAGCCCCGCGAGCTGCTGATCGCGCCGGCCAGCATCGACAGCCGCGTGCAGGGCGTGCTGGAGCTCGGTTTTCTACGCACCATCCAGAGCGAAGATGAGGAGCTGCTGGGACGGGTATCGGAGATCCTGGCCGTCGCGATCCGCAGCTCGAAGGACCGCACCCGCCTGGAGGAGTTGCTGGAGGAAACCCAGCGCCAGGGCGAGGAGCTGCAGAGGCAACAGGAAGAGCTGCGTGTCAGTAACGAGGAGCTGGAGGTGCAGGCGCGCTCGCTCAAGGACTCCCAGGCACAGCTACAGGCACAGCAGGCCGAGCTCGAACAGATCAACACGCAGCTCGAGGAGCAGGCGCAGATTCTCGAGCAGCAGAAAGATGAGCTGTCCGCCGCGCACACCGTGCTCGCTCAGAAGGCCGCGGACCTGGAGCGCGCTAATCGGTACAAGAGCGAATTCCTGGCGAACATGAGTCACGAGCTGCGCACGCCGCTGAACTCCTCGCTCATCCTCGCCAAGATCCTCGCTGACAACCGCGCGGGTAACCTCACGCCCGAGCAGGTGCGTTTCGCCCAGACTATCTCCTCCGCCGGCAACGATCTGCTGGCCATCATCAACGACATTCTCGACCTGTCGAAGATCGAGGCCGGCAAGGTCGAGTTGAGCCCCGAGGCGGTCCATCTCGGCCAGCTGCTCGATAACCTGCAGAAGCAGTTCCAGCCGGTTGCGAACCAGAAACATCTCGGACTGTCGCTCGGCGTTGAGCCGGGGGCACCCGGGCAGCTGCATACCGACAGCCAGCGTGCGGCTCAGATCCTGCGCAACCTCATCTCCAATGCGCTGAAATTCACCGAGCGCGGTGAGGTCACCCTGCGGGTGTCCGCCGGGCCGGCCAACACAGTCAACTTTGCCGTGCGCGATACCGGGATCGGCATCTCCGAGCACCAGCGCGAGATCATCTTCGATGCCTTCCGCCAGGCCGATGGCAGCACGCACCGCAGGTACGGCGGCACGGGTCTCGGGCTCACGATCTCCAGGGATCTGGCGCGCCTGCTGGGCGGGGACATCACGGTCGCGAGCACTCCGGGAGAAGGCAGCGTCTTCACCCTGAATCTGCCCCTGGTGTTCAGCGGCGCGAAGCCGCCGCCCATCTCGCCCATACCGCCCGCGCCCACCATCCAGGATGCGGCGCACCTCGCCCGTCCGGCAGCCGTGGCCGAGCCGGCCCTGATCGCCGCGCCCGGCATCGAGGATGACTCGAAGGCGCTGCGCACCGATGCGGCGCTGATCCTGATCGTGGAGGACGATCCTGCCTTTGCAACGATCTTGCGCGACACGGCGCATGAGCTGGGGTTCCAGTGCATCATCACGCACACCGCCGACGACGGGGTCACGGCTGCGGCGACCTATCGTCCAAAGGCGATCCTGCTCGACATGCATCTGCCGGATCACCCCGGTCTGAGTGTGCTCGATCGGCTCAAGCGCAACCCGCAGTTGCGACACATTCCCGTGCACGTGTTGTCGGTGGAGGATTACTCGCAACAGGCGCTCGCGATGGGAGCTGCGGGTTATGCCTTAAAACCGGTGCGACGCGAGCAGTTGCTGGATGCCATGCGCGGGCTGGAAGCCAAGTTTTCCCAACGGGTGCGGCGCGTGCTGGTCGTCGAGGACGATGAACGGCAGCGTGAGAGCATCCGGCAGCTGCTGGAGAACGAGGATGTGCACGTCACCGCCGCGCGCAATGCCGCCGATGCATTGGGCAACCTGCGTACGAATACTTTCGACTGCGTGGTTATGGATCTGAACCTGCCGGATGTCAGTGGCTATGAGCTGCTGCAGCGAATGGCGGATGCCGACGATGTCGCCTTTCCACCGGTAATCGTCTACACGGGGCGCTCGCTCACCGGGGGTGAGGAGCAGAGTCTGCGGCGCTTCTCGAGATCCATCATCATCAAGGATGCGCGCTCACCCGAGCGTCTGCTCGATGAGGTCACGCTGTTTCTGCACCAGGTGGAAGCGCGCCTGCCGGCAGAGCGCCAGCGCATGCTGCAGCAGGCGCGTGACCGGGACGCAGCGCTCGAGGGACGGCGCATCCTCGTCGTGGAGGATGACGTGCGCAACATCTTCGCGCTCTCGAGCCTGCTCGAGCCCAAGGGGGCGAAGATCGAGATCGCCCGCAATGGGCGCGAAGCCATCGAAACCCTCGCGCGCAACGGCAGCGGCGCCGGCGCGCCCATCGACCTCGTGCTGATGGACATCATGATGCCGGAGATGGATGGACTCACTGCGATGCGTGAGATCCGCAAGCGCGCGGAATGGCGGCGGCTGCCGATCATCGCGCTCACCGCGAAGGCCATGCGCGACGATCAGGAGAAGTGCCTGGATGCCGGCGCCAATGACTACATTGCCAAGCCGCTCGATGTCGAGAAATTACTGTCGCTGGTGCGGGTGTGGATGCCCAAAGCCAGCGGCGCCTGAGGGCGTTTCAGCGCCGAGGGCTGCGTGACACAGGACAAGGACATCGAGCTGGAGCTGCTCATCGAGGCGGTCTACCTCAAGTATCACTATGATTTCCGCCAGTATGCGCGCGCCTCGTTGAAGCGCCGCATGACAGCCGCCATGACACGCTTCAACTTGAAAACGTTCTCGCAGCTGCAGGACCGGCTACTGCACGAGCCGACGACATTTCCCGAGCTGCTCGACTTTCTCACCATCCCGGTGAGCGAGATGTTCCGCGATCCTGCCTACTTCCGTGCACTGCGCGAGATCGTCGTGCCGGTGTTGCGGACTTACCCGTCCCTGAAGATATGGGTGGCTGGCTGCAGCAGCGGCGAGGAGGTGTACTCGCTGGCGATCCTGCTGCGCGAGGAAGGACTGCTCGCCCGCAGCCTCATCTATGCGACGGATATCAATCCACACACGCTGCAAAGAGCGGCGGCCGGCGTGTATGCCATTGAGCGCATCGCAGGCTTCACCGAGAACCATCGCCACTCCGGCGCACGGAGCTCACTTTCGGAGTACTACACGGCTGCCTACGGCGGCGCCGTGTTCGACAAGTCCTTGCGCGAGCACGTGGTGTTTTCCGATCATAGCCTCGCGACCGACAGCGTGTTCGCCGAGGTGCACCTGGTCTCCTGTCGCAACGTCCTAATCTATTTCAGCCGCGAGCTGCAGGACCGCGCCGTCGGCCTGTTCCGCGATGCCCTGTGCCGCAAGGGTTTCCTCGGCATCGGTTCGAAGGAGTCGCTGCGCTTCTCCGCCCACGGGGGCTGCTTCGCCGAGCTGGCACGCGACGAGCGCATCTACCAGAAGCGGGACGACTGATGCACGCCGAGCTGCTCCAGGGCCGCATCGCAGCGGTGGTCATGGGCGCCTCGGCCGGTGGCATCGAGGCGCTGTCGGTGTTGCTGCCGGCGCTGCCGCAGAATCTGCGGGTGCCGGTATTCATTGTCGTGCATCTGCCGCGGGAGCGGCCGAGCCTGCTGGTCGAGATCTTCGAGCGGCGCTGCGCACTGCGCGTCAAGGAAGCGGAGGACAAGGAGCCGATCGGGCCGGGCACGGTGTATTTCGCGCCCCCCGATTACCACCTGTTGATCGAGTCGAGCGGCCAGCTCGCGCTTTCCGCCGATGAGCCCGTGCATTACTCGCGCCCCTCGATCGATGTGCTGTTTCAATCGGCGGCCGACGTTTACGCAGAACGACTGTTGGGCGTCATTCTTAGCGGTGCGAACCAAGATGGCGCGGACGGGCTGCAAGCTGTGCACGCCGCCGGCGGTGTTACCGTCGTGCAGCAGCCCGAGGATGCGCTGGTGCCGCACATGATAAGGTCGGCACTGCAGCGCACACCGGCCAACTTCGTGATAACGCTTGCACAGCTGGCGCGGTTGCTGGCAGAGCTGCCGCTGGCCACGGCCCCCTCTGGACACTGAGATGGTAAGGACGAACGACGCGATGGAGCCTGGAGTCAAGTGCCTGCTGGTCGATGACCTGGAGGAAAATCTGCTGGCGCTGGCGGCGCTGCTGCAGCGGCCGGACATCGTCATCCTGACGGCGCGCTCGGGCCGCGAGGCCCTCGAGCTGCTGTTGGTGCACGATGTGGCGCTTGCGTTTCTGGATGTGCAGATGCCGGAGATGGACGGCTTCGAGCTGGCCGAGCTGATGCGCGGTACCGAGCGCACCCGCCAGGTCCCGATCATCTTCGTCACCGCCGGCGCGCGCGATCAGTACCGGCTGTTCCAGGGATACGAGAGCGGCGCAGTCGATTTTCTGTTCAAGCCAATCGAGCCGCATATCCTGCGCAACAAGGCGGACGTGTTCTTCCAGCTGTATCGGCAGAAGCATCAGCTGGCTCAGCAGCTGATCGAGCGCACCGCGACTCTGCACCTCAGCGAGATGCTGGTCGCCATGTTGAGTCATGATCTGCGCAGTCCGCTGAACGCGGTACTGACCTCAGCGATGTTGATCCAGCGCCGCTCCAGCGAGGAGCCGGTACAGCAGGTGGCGCAGCGCATCCTGACGAGCACCCGGCGCATGGCGCGCATGATCGAGGACATGTTGGATCTGGCGCGCGCACGTCTGGCAGGCGGCATTCCCCTCAGGCGCGAGCCGGCAGACCTCGCGCCACTGCTCGAACGGGCGGTCTCAGAGATCAGCGCTGCCTACCCGCAGGCATCCGTCACGGTCTCACAGCAGGGCGATCTCACCGGTGAGTGGGACAGCGAGCGGCTCGCGCAGGTCGCATCCAACCTGGTCGGCAATGCCCTGCAGCACGGGGAAGTCGGTCAACCGGTGCAGGTTGCGGCCGATGGCACCCATCCGATGGAAGTGACCTTCACCGTGACCAACGCGGGGACGATTCCAGCGGATCTGCTGCCGCAGCTGTTTGATCCATTCCGCGGTGCGCAGCGGCAGGGCCGCAATGAAGGTCTGGGCCTGGGTCTGTACATCGTGCAGCAGATCGTGTTGGCTCACCAGGGCAGCGTGGCAGTTGAATCCGGAGAACAGCAACGCACGCGCTTCACCGTCAGGGTGCCGCGCAAAGCGGCCTGAAGTGTCCTAGCTCTTCCGATTCCACATCCGGCACCAGCCCTGCCCGTTCACCCGCTTGCCGGGGAAAAACGTGCACGGGGCAGTGGCATCAGCCGGCTTGCCCTGGTACCAGGAACATCCGGAGCAACTCGCGCCCGGTTGGTACTGTGGATTGGCCTTAGCATCCACACGTTTGGCATCCGCAACATAACCGAGTGCGACGGCGAGGGAGTCCTTCTCATCCACCTGCGGCGCGGTGGCCGCATCCTGCGCGGTGGCCGCATCCTGCGCCGTGGCCGCATCCTGCGCGGTGGCCGCACCCTGCGCTGCAGGCCCGGCGTTCGCCGCGAGTCCTTTGCGCGCGGGCGCCAGCAGGCCCAGCGTCGCAGTACTACCGGCGGCGCCCAGGATCGCAAGCAAGCGCCGGCGCGAGAGATGTTCGGTCATAGGCGGTCCTTATGCGAAGGCGTCATCATACAACCTTGGGCCTCGCAGTCCGCGGCGAATTTGCCGCAGCCTTCTGGCATGCTAGCCCCATGACTGGCTGCCCTGCCCGCCTGCGACGTCGCTGCGCTGCTGCACTGATATGCCTGTGCCTCAGCGCACTGCTCTCACCCATCGCTCAGGCCGAATGGTACCGGCGCACCGATGCCATCATGGGCACGCGCATCTACGTTGAGCTGTGGGGCGAGGACGCGACGAAGGCAGAAGCCGCGATCGATGCGGTCATGGCCGAGATGCATCGCATCGATGAGCTGATGAGTCACTACAAGCCCGCAAGCCAGCTCTCCAGGATCAACGCGCGCGCGGCTGAGGAACCGGTGGCGGTGGATGCGGAGTTATTCGACCTCATCAAGCTCTCCACCCACTATTCCGAGATTACCGAGGGTGCTTTCGACATCACCTACGCAAGCGTCGGGCATCTCTACGACTATCCGCATCACGTGCGTCCCAGTGAGCAACAGATCAAGCAGGCGCTGCCCGGAGTCAACTGGCGCAACATGCTGCTCGATCCGCAGCGGCACACCGTAAAGTTCGAGCGTCCCGGGATGCGCATCGACCTAGGTGGCATCGGCAAGGGTTATGCGGTCGACCGCTGCATCGGGGTACTGCAGGCCCGGGGATTCAAACACGCGGTCGTGACCGCCGGTGGCGATACCCGCATCATTGGGGATCACAGGGGGCGGCCGTGGCTGGTTGGCATCCGCGATCCCAACGATGAGCACAAGGTGGTCACCCGCATCCCGCTGGTGGACTCAGCCATGTCCACCTCCGGTGATTATGAGCGCTATTTCGATGAGAACGGCATTCGCTACCATCACATCATCGATCCGCGTACCGGGCATTCCGCCAGTAAGGTGCGCAGCGCCACGGTTCTGGCACCCACGGCCACGCAGACGGACGGCATGTCCAAGACCGCGTTCGTTCTTGGGCCGGAGAAAGCCCTGGAGATCATCAACCGCATGCCTGAGTACGATGCGGTATTCATTACCCCCGATGGCCGGATCCTGTATTCCAACGGCCTGCAGCCGCCCAAACCCGGCGAGCCGCCGCAGCGGCCGGAGGCACATTGAGCCGCTAACAACCGAGGGCCGCGCCATCACTGCGCGGGTCGCTGCCTGCCTCGAGAGTTCCATCCGGGTGGCGCAAGATCGCGCCGGCGTGTCCCATCAGCTCGTCATAGGGCTTCACCAGCTCCAGCTCGTGGCCAAGCCCCTGCAGCGCATCGCAGGTTGCTTGTGGAAAGCGTTGTTCGAGCTTCAGAGTGTCGCTGGAGGCACCCCAGGCTCTGCCCAGCAGCCAGCGGGGCGCATCGAGCGCCGTCTGCACGCGCCAGCCGAGTACCGCGATGCGTGAGAAAAGCGCACTCTGGAACTGCGGTTGCCCATCGCCGCCCATGGCACCGTAAAGCAGCAGCCGCTCGTTGGCCAGGCGCGCCAGGGGCGGATTGAGGGTATGAAATGGCCGCCTTCCCGGTTGCAGCGGATTGAGCGCCAAGGGGTTCAGCGCAAAGCTGCATCCGCGGTTCTGCCAGGTGATACCGCTCTCGGTCAGGACGATACCGCTGCCGAACTCGTGGTAGATGCTCTGGATGAAACTGACACCCACGCCTCGGCCATCAATGACCCCGAGCCACACCGTATCGCCTGCAGCGGTCGCAGCGTCCCAGGGCGCCGCGGCGTCCATGTTGATGCGCGCCGCCATCGCATCCAGCGCCGCCGCATTCAATAACTCGGACGGCTCGACCGACATGTAGTCCGGATCGGTGAGGTGCCGGTCGCGGATCCCGAAGGCGAGCTTCGTTGCCTCCACGCACAGGTGTACGTACGGTGCGTCCAAGCCATTCATGCCACGATGCATGCGCCGATCCAACATCCCGAGAATCAACAGAGAGATGAGGCCCTGCGATGGTGGCGGCATGTTGTAGAGCGTGCCGCGAGCGTGAGACAGTGCCAACGGGTTGCGGTAGCGCGCCTGATGGCGTTCCAGATCAATCAGTGCCACAGGGCTGCCCAGCCGCTGCAGGTCGGTGGCCATGCTGCGCGCCAGCTCGCCACGATAAAAGTCGTCCAGCCCGCAGCGTGCCAGCTGCTCGAACACGGCCGCGAGCCGCGGCTGAGTAAAACTCGCGCCCGCTTCGGGCTGCTGACCGTCCGGCAGGAACGTCGCCGCAAAACCCGGCTGCTGCTCGAGCTCACCGCGTTTGGCCGCCACACTTTCAGCCTGGCTGCGACTGACTGTTATGCCAGCGCGCGCGTAGCCCATCGCATCCGCGAGCAGGCGGCTGAGCGGCAGTCGCCCACCCAGCCTCGTACGGGAATACTCGTGCGCCCGTGCCCAGCCGGAGACAGTGCCTGCTACCGTGCAGGCAGACCACGGCCCTCGAGTGGGTATCTGCGTCAGTCCCTGTGCCCGATACGCTTCGGGTGTCGCCGCGCCGGCCGCGGCGCCGCACGCCTCGATACCAACAGGTTGCGCACCGGGCGTGGCGATGAGCCAGAAGCCATCGCCGCCGATGCTGTTCATGTGGGGATAGACGACCGCAATGGTGGCCGCCGCGGCGATCATCGCCTCGACGGCATTGCCACCCTCACGCAGTATGGCGAGGGCGCTCTGCGCGGCTGCGGCGTGCGGAGCAGTCGCTGCGCCACCGGTCGTCCGCATGCGGAACCAGCGGTGCAAACGAACTCGCAGCTACTGCGAGGTACCGCCGTGCCGAGCCTTGAGTAACCGATCCACTTCCGCTTCCGCCGCGAGCCAGTCGTCTTCCTCGTGCCCCGTCGCAAATCCACGGCGCTCGGCGCGCAGATAGGCGCCTTCGGCGATCATGCTCCTGCGCACATCCTCGGAGACCTCCACTCGCACCTGCGAGGGAGCTGCAGGTTTGCGCACCCGTGAGGCGGCAGTCTTGTCTGCTGGCCCACCGGCGCCCGGTGTAGCGGTCCCCACCGGCTTGTCCGCTTTGATGACGTTCGGAATTTCCTTCGCGACCTTCGGGTTATCGGCGGTGCGTGGGCTATCGGGTGGACGGCGTGTGGCCATCGCTTACTCCTGTGTGATGTTCAAGCTGACTGCGACTGGCGCGCAGCCTTTCCTTTGCGCCGTCCGGAACTCTTACCGGTGGCAGCGCTGGTTCTGGCGTTCGACGCGCCCGCGGCACTCGCCGTGGTTTCACCGCCGTTGCCGGCGCGACGCTCGACCCTGACATAGTCGTTGCCGCGGGCGGCGATCGAGTTGATCGTCTGGCGGCTGAGGGACATGAGATAACGGCCAAAATCCTTGCCGAGCTGCGGATGACCCAGACCAAACTCGACGGTGGCCTGCAGGTAGCCGAGCTTGCTGCCGCAATCATAACGCTTGCCGGTGAAGCGGTGCGCGTAGACCGCCTCCTCCTTCATCAGCGCGGCGATCCCATCCGTAAGCTGGATCTCCCCGCCCGCGCCCTGACCCACCCGCTCCAGATGCGCAAAAATCGCAGGTGACAGGACGTAGCGGCCTACCACCGCGAGGTTTGAAGGGGCAGCTGCCGGCTTGGGCTTCTCGACAATGCTGTTGACGCGGCTGGTGGCCGACTTGTCCGCCTGGACCGCCACGATCCCATACTTGTCGGTGTCGTTGCGCGGCACCACCTGCACGCCCAACACACTGGCACGCTTTGCCTCGTAAACCTCAGCCATCTGACGCAGGCACGCCACCTCACTCTTGATGAGGTCGTCCGCCAGATGCACGAAGAACGGCTCCGCACCGACCGCAGGTTGGGCAGTGAGCACCGCGTGACCGAGGCCGAGCGGTGCCGGTTGACGGATATAGATGCAGGAAGCATAGGAGGGCAACACGCTGCGCAGCTGGTTGAGCAGATCGCTCTTGCCCTGCGCCTCGAGCATATGCTCGAGCTCCTGGTCGGAATCGAAATGATCTTCGATAGCGCGCTTCGAGGCACCGGTGATGAACACGAGCCGCGTGGCGCCAGCTGCGAGGGCTTCCTCCACGGCATACTGAATCAGCGGCTTGTCCACCACCGGCAGCATTTCCTTGGGGCTCGCCTTGGTAGCAGGCAGAAAGCGCGTGCCGCGTCCGGCTACGGGAAACACCGCCGTGCGGATGGCTGACCTCGGATTCATCCTCATCAAGTTTATTCTCCCGCGCTCGCGCTGCAGATTCAGGGGCCGTGGCCCTCTCGTCGCAAAGTATATGCCAATGCCCTCACATCGCGCGCGCCGCCTCGTCCGTGCGCTCTGCCCACTTGAACACGGCGGGACGCATGCTGTCCCAGGAGCGGCACTTGGGGCAGTGCCAGTACCAGCCCACGCTGTGCAAGCCGCAGTCATCGCACTGATAGCGGCCCCCGGCCTCACCGATCCGCGTCAGCAGCGCACCGAGCGAGACTGCATCGGCCGCGGATTCGACACCGGCACCAAACTCGCAGGTCACGCTTGGCAGACGCTTCACATCCTGTGCTGGCAGCGCGGTGGCGAGTAACCATGCGAGCTGCCGACCGCTGACACGCCCGTTGCGTTGCAAGCGGCGCGCCAGTTGAGCGAGAACATCACCTTCACCGGCCAGCCTGGCAAGGGTAAGCACGCGCGGGATGATCTCGAGCGCCAGACCCGGAAAGAGCTCGAGGGCCGTGAGATAGAGCGTCAACGCCTCACCCGGCGCACCTGCGAGCTCGGTCATGCGCGCCGTGAGAATCTGGGCGCGCGGCAATTCCGCATCGTGCGTCCGTGCCTGGCGCAGCAGCGTGCGGGCCCGCTCCATGTCACCCTGCAGCAAAGCATGCTCGGCCAGCTCGCACAGGTAATGGGCTGCGACGGTGCGGCGCTCCACCTGCAGTGCAGGCGGAAGCTCATGGAAGATTTTCAGGGCGTTCGCCCAGTCACCCTGCTGCTCATAGATGCGCACCAGGTGATCGAGCGCCGCATTGCGATACTCCCGCGAGGCGCCCAGCTCCTCGAGCAGGCGCTCGGCGCGGTCCATGAGTCCCGCGCCAAGATAATCCAACGCCAGTGCGAATGCCGCTTTGTCCCGCAAAGTGATCGCGCCGTGCTCTCGCAGGCGTGAATGGATGGCGATGGCACGGTCGACTTCGCCGCGGCGGCGGAACAGGCTACCCAGCGCGAACTGGATTTCGGCCGCATCGCCGTCCGCCTCGGCCATGCGCGCAAAGATTTCCGCGGCATGATCAAAGCGGTCGTTGATGAGGTGGTCGAGACCGACGTAGTAATCACGCGGCAGGCGTACGGTGCGTGCGGCACCCCTGTGCCGGCCGAGAACCCACGCGGCACAGCCGACTGCGATGAAGGCCAGCGCGAGCAGAAGTGGAGGCAGCTCGATCACCCGGGGACGATAGCACGCCCGTGTTACAGGTGCGGACGCTGCAAATTAGACCGAGTCGAACGCGTTGAGCGGCGGCCTAACACCGCTGCGCGTGTCAGTCGCGGATCGGCCGATCGGCACCGTCGTTGACGCGCTCGCGCAGATCCTTGCCGGGCTTGAAATGCGGGACATATTTGCCGGAGAGCGCCACGGCCTCACCCGTCTTGGGATTGCGCCCCTGCCGGGGAGGCCGGAAATGCAGCGAGAAACTGCCGAAACCGCGGATCTCGATGCGCTCTCCCTGGGAGAGCGCATCGCTCATGATCTCGAGAATCTGCTTCAACGCCAGCTCGACATCCTTGGCGGGCAGGTGCTTCTGCTTCGCCGTGATGATCTCGATCAGTTCCGACTTGGTCACGACGTCGGCCACGTTAGTCGCGTTCCGATCCGATCTGTTCCTTCAGCAGATCCCCGAGACTGGTTCCGGAGGTGGAGGTCTCGGAGCGATAACTCTGCACGGCTTCCTGCTCCTCATGCATCTCCTTCGCCTTGATCGAGAGCGAGATGGTGCGCGATTTGCGATCGACGCCGGTGAACTTCGCCTCGATCTGCTCGCCGACCTTCAGCACGGTGCGGGCATCCTCCACGCGGTCACGACCCAACTCGGAGGCGCGCAGCTGCCCCTCGATACCGTTGCCCAGGTCGATGACCGCGCCGCGGGCATCCACATCCTTGATCGTGCCGCGCACGATGGTGCCCTTGGGGTTCTCGGCGATGTAGGCCGAGAACGGATCCTTGGCGAGCTGCTTGATACCCAGTGAAATCCGCTCGCGCTCCGGATCGATGGACAGCACCATGGCCTCGAGCTGCTGCGCCTTCTGATAGTTGCGCACCGCCTCCTCCCCCGGCTGATCCCAGGAGATGTCTGACAGGTGCACCAGGCCATCGATGTTGCCGGGCAGGCCGATGAAGATGCCAAAGTCGGTGATCGACTTGATCTGTCCGGAAACCTTGTCGCCACGGTTGTAGTTTTCGGCAAACTCCTTCCACGGATTCGCCTTGCACTGCTTCAGGCCGAGCGAGATGCGGCGGCGCTCCTCGTCGACGTCCAGCACCATCACCTCAACTTCCTGGCCGGTATGCACAACCTTGGCCGGATTGACGTTCTTGTTGGTCCAGTCCATCTCCGAGACGTGCACCAGACCTTCCACGCCATCCTCGATCTCGACGAACGCGCCATAGTCGGCGATGTTGGTGACCTTGCCGAAGACGCGCGTATGCGGCGGGTAGCGGCGCGAGATGTTCTCCCACGGATCGGCCCCCAGCTGCTTCAGTCCGAGGCTGACGCGCGAGCGCTCGCGATCGAACTTCAGAATGCGCACATCGATCTCGTCGCCGACCTTGACGACCTCGGAGGGATGCTTGACGCGCTTCCAGGCCATATCGGTGATATGCAGCAGGCCGTCGATGCCGCCCAGATCGACGAAGGCGCCATAGTCGGTGAGGTTCTTCACCGCGCCACGTACCACCGCGCCTTCCTGCAGGTTGTCCATCAGCGCGCTGCGCTCGGCGGAGAACTCCTGCTCCACGACGGCACGCCGCGACACGACGACGTTATTGCGCTTCTGATCCAGCTTGATGACCTTGAATTCCAGCGGCTTGTTCTCGAGGTACGAGGTGTCGCGCACCGGGCGTACATCCACGAGTGAGCCGGGCAGGAAGGCGCGCACGTTGTCGATCTCGACGGTGAAGCCCCCCTTGACGCGACCGGTGATGACGCCCGTCACGATCTCGGAATTGTTGAAAGCCGTTTCCAGCCGAGTCCAGGTGCGGGCGCGCTTGGCTTTCTCGCGCGACAGGCGCGTCTCGCCGGTTCCGTCCTCGACGGAATCCAGTGCCACCTCCACCTCGTCGCCGGGCTTGACCTCCACCTCGCCGCGTTCATTCTTGAACTGCTCGAGGGGGATCACGGCTTCCGACTTCAGACCAACATTGACGATGACGACATCGGCGGTGACATCCACCACCAGTCCGGTAAGGATCATCCCGGGGCGGATACGTTGATTGGCGAGACTTTGCTCGAAGAGCTGAGCGAAACTTTCTGTCATACCTTCACTCGCACGGCTTGCCGTGCATGTACTGGACCCTCATCCGCTGCGGTCCAGGCAGATTGAATCGGCACGCACATTCCCTGTACGCACCACGTGTGCCCGCCACGTCGGCAGGTCACATGAAAAAGCAGCGAGCGGCGCTGCGAGGCAGCAAACCGCCGGTTCCTTTCACGGCCACAGCGAGCGCCGGCGTCCCGAGAGCATGACCTGCTCGACTACCTGCGCGACGGACAGGCCAGTGGAGTCGATCAGCTCCGCATCGGGCGCGGGTTTCAAGGGGGCGACCGAACGGGACGAATCCCGCTCGTCGCGCTCGGTGATCTCGCGCGAAAGGGCGGCAAGGCTAACATCGGACCCCTTGTCTTTCAACTGCTTATGGCGACGACGGGCGCGTTCCGACGGGCTTGCCGTGAGGAATATCTTGAGGTCTGCTGTGGGGAAGACAACCGTCCCCATGTCGCGGCCGTCGGCGACCAGGCCGGGAGGCCTGGCGAAGGCCCGCTGGCGCTGCAGCAGGGCGTTGCGGACTACGGGCCACGCTGCCACCCGAGAGGCACCCTGCCCCGCCAGCTCGGTACGCAGCTCGGCGGTAACATCCGTCCCGCTCAGGGTCACGAGCTCACCGCCGGCGGCATCGGCGGAGAAGCTGACGACCATGGCGGCGGCGAGTGCCGCATGCCCGTCGGCATCCTCCGCCGCCAGCCCCGCCTTGATCCCGGCGAGGGCTACGAGGCGGTACAGGGCGCCGCTGTCGAGCAGATGCCAGCCGATGTGGCTCGCGACAGCGCGACTGATGGTGCCCTTGCCCGAGCCGCTGGGGCCATCAATGGTCACGATCGGGGTGCGGCGCATGCCCGGCAGCCTCGGTCAGCCGATGTCGATCTGCAAGCCCGCCTGGCGGGCCGTGTTGAGAAATCCCGGGAAAGATGTGGCCACATTGGCCACATCCAGGATCTGGATCGGTCCGCTCGCCCGCAGGCTGGCCACGGCAAAGGCCATGGCAATGCGGTGGTCACCGAGACTGTCCACCGTACCGGAGGTGAAACCCGCGCCACCGCGGATCCGCAGCCCGTCGGACTGCAGCTCATTCTCAACACCCAGCACGGTCAGCCCGGCGGCCATGCCGGCCAGACGGTCGCTTTCCTTCACGCGCAGCTCCGCGGCACCGGCCAGATGCGTTTCACCCCGGGCACAGGCTGCTGCGACGAAGAACACCGGAAACTCATCGATCGCCAGCGGTACCGACTCTGCAGGCACCCTGATACCGCGCAGCTCACTCGGTCGCACGCGAATGTCAGCCAGCGGCTCCGCGCCCTCGGGCACCTCGCGTGCCATCACCTCGATGTCAGCCCCCATCTGCCGCAGCAACGCCAATAATCCGGTGCGCGTCGGATTGACACCGACGCCACGCAGCAGCAGCCCGCCCCGGCCCGCCAGGCAGCCTGCGACCAGAAAGAAGGCAGCCGAGGAGAAATCCGCAGGCACCTGCAACATCGCACCCTGCAGGCGCTGGCCGCCCCGCAGCGAAATCACGCCCGCCTGCTGCTGCAACTGCACGCCAAACATCCGCAACATACGCTCGGTGTGATCCCGCGATGGCGCAGGCTCGGTGATGCGAGTCATGCCCTCGGCGTGCAGGCCCGCGAGCAGCACCGCCGATTTGACCTGGGCGCTGGCCACCGGCAATTGGTAATCGAGGCCGTGCAAGCCCGCCGCGGCGTGAAGGGTGACCGGCGGCTTGCCGGCAACCGTGTCGATGCGCGCCCCCATGAGCCGCAGTGGCTGCGCCACGCGTTCCATAGGTCGACGCATGAGCGAGGCATCTCCCACCAACGTAGAGGTAAACGGCTGCGCGGCAAGCAGTCCCATGAAGAGGCGAATGGCCGTACCCGCATTACCCATGTCGAGCCGCTCACGGGGCGCCTGCAGACCGCAGTCACCGCAGCCATGCACGATGACATGCTCCTCGGCCGGCCGCTCGATGCGCACCCCCAGCTGTTGCAACGCCCGCAGAGTCGCGAGGCAATCCTCACCGGAGAGAAAACCGCGGATGTCAGTGCGGCCGGCGGCGATGCCCCCCAACATGAGGGCGCGGTGCGAGATCGACTTGTCGCCCGGGATGCAAAGCTCACCCTGCACCGTACGCGCCGGCTGCACGATAAAGCGCCTCGCGCTCACTGCACGGCCTTGGGATAGGAGCCCAGCACCCGGTACAGCGAGGCGCGCTGCTGCAATTGCTCCAGCGCCCGCGCGACATGCGCGTCCTGCGCATGCCCCTCGATGTCGATGAAGAAGATGTAATCCCACTTGCGGCGGTGGGAAGGTCGCGACTCGATGCGCGTCATGCTCACCTGGTGCTGCGACAACGGCTCGAGCAGCCGGTACAGCGCCCCCGGCGCGTCCGTATGACCGATGGAGACCAACAGCGTCGTGCGATCATCGCCGCTCGGACTGAAGAGCTTGCGACCCAACACAAAGAAACGCGTGGTGTTGTCAGGACGATCCTCGATGTCCGCCGCCAGGATCTTCAATCCATATACTTCCGCGGCGGTGTCGCCGGCGAGCGCCGCAGTACCCTTCTCATCGCGCGCGCGGCGCGCACCCTCGGCATTGCTGGCCACCGCAACGCGCTCGACGCCCGGCAGATTCTCATCGAGCCATACGCGGCACTGCGCGAGCGACTGCGGATGCGAGCAGATCCGCTCGATGCGCTCCAGCGATCCCATCAGTCCCATGAGTGACTGGTGGATCCGCAGCTCCACCTCGCCACAGATCTTCAGCGGCGAGTTGAGCAGACGGTCCAGCGTGTGATTGACCGTGCCTTCGGTGGAGTTCTCGATCGGTACGACGCCGAAATCGCCGCTGCCCGCCTCCACCTCGTGGAACACCTCGTCGATCGAGCTCAGGGGCAGGCCGCGCACCGAGTGGCCGAAGTGTTTGAGCACGGCCGCCTGAGTAAAGGTGCCTTCCGGGCCCAGGTAGGCCACCTTGAGCGGCTCCTGTTGGGCGAGACAGGCGGACATGATCTCGCGGAAGAGCCGCAGGATCTCCTCATTGCGCAGCGGACCCCGATTGCGGGCGCGCGCCATACGTAACACCTGCGCCTCACGCTCGGGGCGATAGAAGTCCACGGTGCGGCCGTCGCGGCTCTTGGAGATCCCCACCTGCTGTGCCAGGCGCGCGCGCTCGTTGATGAGTGCGTGGATCTGCTCGTCGATGGCATCGATCTGGGTGCGCACCGCTTCCAGCTTCGGCGCCGCGACCGGGCCTGCAGGAGCGTCGTTTGCGGGCGGATTACCGGCAGCGCGTTTCGCGGGAGCGGCGACCCGCTTGCGACGTGCCAATCAACCTCCCTCGGGCGTATCCGCCGGCGGTTCGGGCAACGCCGCGGCCGATGCGTCGGTCTCGTCCTCGCCCACCAGGGCTTCCACTTGCTCGATGCCAGTGAGCCGCTCACCGTCGGCGAGCCGCATGAGCCGCACCCCCTGGGTGTTACGTCCGAGGACCGAGATCTCATCCACCGTGGTGCGCACCAGCGTGCCAGTCGAGCTGATCAGCATGATCTCCTGTCCCGCGCTCACCTGCAGCGCCGCGACCGTGTCGCCGTTGCGGTCGGAGGTCTGCAGCGCGATTACGCCCTGCCCGCCGCGGCCATGCGAGGGGAAATCGCCAAGCGGTGTCAGCTTGCCGTAGCCCGCAGCCGAGGCCGTCAGAACATGCCCTTCGCCCACGACAATGAGTGCGATGAGCTCCTGGCCTTCGCCGAGCTTGATGCCGCGCACGCCGGCTGCTTCGCGTCCCATCGGACGCACTTCCTCTTCCTGGAAGCGGATGGCCTTGCCGCCGCTGGAAACCAGGATGATCTCGCGCGCGCCATCGGTCAGAGCGACCCCTACCAGGCGATCGTTGTCGTGCAGATCCACCGCAATGATGCCGCTCGAGCGCGGTCGTGAGAACGCGCTCAGAGGCGTCTTCTTCACCGTCCCCTGACTGGTCGCCATGAAGACGAAGTGCTGCTCGTCGTACTGTTTGATCGGCAGCAGAGCATTGATCTTCTCACCCTCGCCAAGGGGCAACAGGTTCACCATGGGGCGGCCGCGCGAATTACGGCCTGCCAGCGGAAACTCGTAGACTTTGAGCCAATACACCTTGCCGCGGTTGGAGAAGCACAGCACGGTGTCGTGCGTGTGTGCCACGAACAGCTTCTCGACGAAATCCTCGTCCTTCACCGCGGTGGCCGTTTTGCCGCGACCGCCGCGCCGCTGCGTCTGGTACTCAGTGAGCGGCTGGGATTTCGCATAGCCCGCGTGCGACAGGGTGACCACCAGGTCCTGCGGCTCGATCAGATCCTCCGTGGTCAGATTCAGATGATCGCGGTTGATCTCGGTGCGCCGCGCATCACCATAGGCGTTACGAATCTCGAGCAGCTCATCGCGGATGACCGCCGTGAGGCGCTCGGGGCGTGCCAGGATGTCAGCGAGGTCCCGGATTTGCTCGAGCAGCTCGCGATACTCATTCAGAATCTTGTCCTGCTCGAGCCCGGTCAGCCGATGCAGGCGCATATCGAGGATCGCCTGTGCCTGCGCGTCGGAAAGCCGGTAACCCGCGCCATTCAGGCCGATCTCGGCAGCAAGTCCCGGCGGACGCGTCGAGATCGCTCCGGCGCGCTCCAGCAACTGCGGCACGATGCCGGCTGGCCAGGGCCTTGCCAGCAGCCCCGCACGGGCAATCTGCGGCGAGGCAGCCGCCTTGATGAGGGCGATGATCTCGTCAATGTTGGCCAGCGCGACCGCGAGGCCTTCGAGGATGTGCGCGCGCTCGCGCGCCTTGGCCAGATCGAAGATCGTACGGCGCGTCACGACCTCACGCCGATGGCGGATGAAGGCGTCCAACATCTCCTTCAGCGACATCAGCTTCGGCTGGCCATCCTGCAGCGCCACCATGTTGATGCCGAACACCGTCTCCATCGGCGTCTGCGCGTACAGATTGTTGAGCACCACCTCGGTCACTTCGCCCCGTTTCAGCTCGATGACCACACGCATGCCGTCCTTGTCAGACTCATCGCGCAACCCGTCCGAGGCGATGCCTTCGAGCTGCTTCTCACGCACGAGTTGCGCGATGCGCTCGATCAGGCGCGCCTTATTCACCTGGAAAGGCAGCTCAGTGACGATGATGGCCTGTCGATCGCCGCGACCCACCTCCTCGATCTGCACCCGCGCGCGCACCGACAGCCGGCCCCGTCCGGTGCGGTAGGCGGTGGCAATCTCCTGAGCGCCGTTGATGATGCCGCCGGTAGGAAAATCAGGCCCGGGTACGTGCTGCATCAACTCCGCAAGAGCCAGGCCCGGGGCATCCAGTAACGCGAGGCACGCGTTGACGATCTCGGTGAGGTTGTGCGGCGGGATGTTGGTTGCCATGCCCACCGCGATGCCCGTCTGGCCATTGACCAGCAGGTTGGGAATGCGTGCCGGCAGCACCGCCGGCTCGTGCTCCGACTCATCATAGTTGGGGGTGAAATCGACCGTTTCCTTGTCGATGTCGGCCAGCAGCTCACTGGCAATGCGCGACATGCGCACTTCGGTGTAGCGCATCGCCGCGGGCATATCGCCGTCCACCGAGCCGAAATTGCCCTGTCCGTCGACCAGCAGATAGCGCATCGAGAACGGCTGCGCCATGCGCACGATCGTGTCATACACGGCCGTGTCGCCGTGGGGATGATACTTGCCGATGACATCGCCCACGACGCGCGCGGACTTCTTGTACGCCCTGTTCCACTCATTGCCGAGCTCGCGCATCGCGTACAGCACCCGCCGGTGCACGGGCTTGAGCCCATCGCGCACATCGGGCAGGGCACGCCCGACAATCACGCTCATGGCATAGTCGAGGTAGGACTGCCGCATCTCCTCTTCGAGACTGACGGTCAGTATTTCGCGTGCAATATCGGCCATGCGGGAATACGCCACCGGTGACGGTGGCAGGGCTAAGTGCAAACGCAAATCTTAACACACGACGCTGCCCCGAGCCCGCACCGTGCTCGCGGCGAGGCGCCCTACACAGGCCACACGCCGGGCATGCACCGACATCTACCTATATACTGTCCGCACGCACCTTTGCGGCGCTTTTTGCGCACATGCCTGCCGAATCCGTAGACCTCCTGATAGCACCGCGCTGGGTGCTGCCGATGGCACCAGTCAACACCGTCCTCACGGAGCACGCGGTCGCCATCAGGGATGGGCGCATCGTTGCGCTGGGCCCGGTGACACTGCTTGAGCAGCGGCTGCGCGCCGGGGAGATCATCCGCCGCCCAAACCACGCGCTGCTGCCCGGTTTCGTGAATGCCCACAGCGCCTGTGCACTGACCGCCTTGCGTGCCTTGCCCGTGCAGCCTCCTCGTGCGCGATGGATGCACGAGACTGTGGACCCGCTGCTGCAACGCTGGTCGAGTCCGGATCTGGTACGCGACGGACTGCTGCTGGCGATGGCCGAGATGCTACGCGCAGGTATCACGGCGTTTGCCGACACGGATGAGTTTCCCGAGGACGCCGCGCGCGCTGCGGCAACGATGCGCATGCGGGCTACGATCGGTCTTCCCATCGCGGATGTGCCCGGTCGTACAGCCGACAGCGCCACGGCCTATCTTGCGCAGGCCGAGCGTCTCTGGGACAACTACCGCGATCACCCCTGGGTCGCGCTGTACTTTGCGCCCCAGGATGCCAACGACATCAGCGACGAGACACTGACCCGAGTGCGCCGCATCGCCGATGAGCTCGACGCCCGCATCGCCATGCCGGTACAGGAAAGTGATCTCATGGTGCTGGATTGCCTGTCGCGCCACGGGCGGCGGCCGCTGCAGCGCCTGGAGGATCTCGGCCTGCTCCGGCCGGGTTTTGCCGCCATCAACATGACCCGCGTGTTGCCGCAGGACTGTGCCCTCGCCGCGCGCAACGGTATTCAGATCATCGCCTGCACCCAGGCGGACCTGCGGCTCGGCAGCGGCGCCTGTCCGGTGTACCTTCTGGACAAGGCAGGCGTGAGCGTTGGATTTGGGAGTGGTGATCCGGTGAGCGCCGGGGGATTTGATGTCCTGACCGAGGCGCGGCTGGCCGCATTGCTCGTCAGCGGCACGAGCCACGGCTCGGAATTTCTTCCCGCAGCGGATGCCCTGCGCATGGCCACGCTGGGTGGCGCGCAGGCGCTTGGATTGGGCAGCACGATCGGTTCCATCGAAACGGGCAAGATGGCAGATCTCACCTGTCTGCAGCTGCAGGGGGGAGCACTGAGCGCCGAGCGGGTGCCTGACGCGCTGCTCTACGACAGCAGCTCCCGTCAGGTCACCGATGTGTGGACTTCCGGACGGGCGGCGGTGAGCGCAGGCAACTTGCTCGGGTTCGATGCGCAGCAGCTGGATGCGCTGCTCGAGAGCTGGTCGCGACGTCTTTATCCCGGAGTGAGCTCATGAACACCACCGATGCCAGTGGCCGCGGCAGCGACGGCAGTCGGGACGAGCCTCTCAATGCCGATCACAGCGAGCTTGGCAAGTTTGAATCATTGGCGCGGCGTTTCTGGGATCCGCGCGGTGATTTCCGGCCTTTGCACCTGCTCAATCCACTGCGCACCCGCTTCGTCGCTGAACGGGCGCCGCTGCGGGATGCCCGCGTGCTCGATGTCGGTTGTGGCGGCGGACTGCTGTGTGAATCCCTGACGCGGGAGGGTGCCCGGGTCACCGGCATCGACCTCGCAGCCGCTATGGTCGAGGTCGCGCAGCTGCACGCCGCCGAGCAGCGCCTGGCCATCCACTACGAGGTGAGCGCCGCCGAACAGCTCGCTGAGCGCGGCGAGCGTTACGATGTGATCACCTGCATGGAAATGCTGGAACACGTGCCCGACCCCGCCGCGATGCTGCGCACGCTCGCGCGGCTGCTGCGACCCGGTGGCCAGCTGTTCATCTCCACGCTGAATCGCAATCTGCGATCGTTCCTGCTCGCGATCGTCGCTGCGGAGTACCTGCTCGGACTGCTGCCACGCGGCACGCATGAGTACGACCGACTGATCCGACCCTCCGAGCTGCATCGCTGGGCGCGCGCCGCGGGCTTGTCGCTGCGGGAGCTGGCGGGCATCGATTTCAATCCGCTGACCGCCACCTGCCGGCTGCGCGGCGGCCCTCAGGTCAACTACCTGGCCCACCTCAGCAGTCCCGGCCTTGCCAGCTGAGCTGCTGCATCTGTCCGCCGGCGCCGCGGTGCTGTTGGGCGCGATTGCGGTGGCGCTCAGCGGGCTCGGCGGCTTTCTCTACGGACAGCTGCGTGCGGCGCGCCAGGTACAACAGCTGCGCGTCGAGCTGGAAGCAGCGCACGTGCGCCTTGAGGCGGAAAGCAGTGAGCGGCAGCAGCGTGCGTTGTGGCTGGAGGATTCCCAGGATCAGCTGCGCACTGCGTTTGATTCGCTCGCCACGCAATCGCTGCGCACCAACAGTGAGCTGTTCCTGCGTCTGGCGCGCGAGAGCCTGCATAAGGATCAGGCGCTCGCCGCCGGTGAGCTGAAGCAGTCTGAAACGGCCATCGCGCAACTGCTCGCACCGCTGCAGAGGGCGCTGGAGAAGACCGATCAGCAGGCGCAAGCGCTGGACAGGGAACGACGCGACGCCCTGGCAAGCCTGCGGACCCAGATCGAGGCCCTGGCAGGCAGTCAATCGCTGCTGCAGCAGGAAACGCGCAACCTGGTGACGGCACTGCGCCGGCCCGAGGTACGCGGCCGCTGGGGCGAGTTGACCCTGCGGCGCCTGGTGGAGCTTGCCGGCATGTCAGCGCACTGTGATTTCGCCGAGCAGCTGCAGGTCACCGGACCGGATGGCGCGTTGCGCCCTGACCTCATTGTGCATCTGCCGGATTCCCGCGACATCATCGTCGATGTCAAGACGCCGCTGGATGCGTATCTCGGCGCGCTCGAGGCGGCCACCGAGGAGCGCCGCCGAAGTGAGATGCGCCGCCACGCGCAGCAGGTCGAGGCGCGAGTGCGGCAACTGGCCGCGAAGGGCTACTGGCAACAATTCGTGCGCAGTCCGGAATTCACGGTGTTGTTTCTTCCCGGCGATCAGTTCCTGGGCGCGGCACTCGCCGAGCGGCCGGAGCTGCTGGACAATGCTTTGCGTCAGAACGTGATCATTGCGACGCCCTCCACGCTCATGGCACTGCTGAAAACGACGGCCTACGGCTGGCGGCAGTCCGCTGTCGCCCAGAACGCCGCGCAGATACGTGAGATTGGCCAGGAGTTATATCGTCGCCTGGGCCAGTTCACTGCGCACCTGGGGCGCACCGGCAAACAGCTCGGCGCCGCGGTCGAAGCCTACAACTGCGCGGTCGGCTCACTGGAGCGGCAGCTACTGCCCCACGCGCGGCGCTTCACCGAGCTCGGTGTAACCGACATGGCACCTCTGCCGCAGCTCGATCCGATTGACGAGCTGCCGCGGGCTCCCCAGGCGGCCACGCCTGAAGCCGAGGCCATGCCTGAAGCTGCGGTCGCGCGCGGCGATGATCCGGACCATGCTGCCAACGGCTGATGCGCAGCGCCGCCGTCTGTTGGCCCGCCTTTATTCAACCTCGGCCAGCCGCGCGTTACTCGAGCCGCTGCTCGGCATCGAGGCGGAAACCGGCGCAAGTCTGCGCCCTGGAACGGACCATCAAGTGGCGCATACCCGTCTGCAGTGGTGGGCCGATGAGTGCGCTCGCTGCCTGCGCGGGGAGGCCTTGCATCCGCTGACGCGCCAGCTGGCCGCGGCCAGTGAAGACTCGAGGCAACTTGTGGGACTATCCGGACTGGTAGATACCAACATCTGGGATCTCGCTCAGGCGACCTTCGATACGCGTGCCGAGCTGCTTGCGTATTGTGAGCGCTGGGCTGCGGCAATGATCGAGCCGCTGCTACCGCTGGCGGCGCGCGACACGCTGCGGCCGCTGGGAGCCACGCTATGCGAACTGGAGCTGTTGCTGGCCTTTGCGCCTGAGGCACGCTCAGGCAGACTACGTCTGCCACTCGAGGATCTGGAGCGCTGCGGTGCGCGCGCCTCGGAGGCGACGCAGCAACCTTATCCACCCGCACTGGCACAGCTGCTGGCGCAGCGGCACGACGCGCTGCGGGCCTTCATGACAAGCACGCTCGCCGCTCTGGAAGCCCGGCTGCAGATGAGCTTGCGCGGCCTGTTGGTCTGGGTCGCGCTCAGCCTGCGCGCCTCGAGCCGCGCACAGTCGGCGCTGCCGGCTCTGCCCCGCTCAGCTGGTCTGACGGCCTTGGCTGACAGCTGGCTCGCGTGGCGAGCGGCGCGTCAGGCAAGCTCCGGGCGTTTTGCCATTGAGCGCACGGCACGGGCTTGAGGAGCAGGAATGACGAGCGCGACTGATTTCGATCCGGCCACACACCGACCCACCCCCGGGGAGCTCGACAGTCGCATCATTGCGATTACCGGCGCGAGCAGCGGCATCGGTCGTGCCGTCGCCCTCGCCTGTGCCCGCTACGGCGCCAACGTGGTGTTGATCGGCCGCAATACGCGCAAGCTCGAGGAAGTCCATGCCAGCATCGCCAGCTCGGGGGGGCCGGAAGCCACGATCGGGTTACTCGACCTCGAGCGTGCCCTGGCGCCCGATTACGATCAGCTCGCCCAGGCTGTGTTGCAACGTTTCGGTCGGCTGGACGGACTGCTGCATAACGCCGGCATCCTCGGGGTGCTCTCGCCCATCGAGCATCACGATGTACCGACCTGGGTGAGGGTCCTGCATGTCAATGTCACCGCTGCCTTCGCGCTCACACAGGTCCTCATGCCCGTGCTGCGCAAGTCGGCCGACGCATCGGTGCTGTTCACGTCGAGCTCGGTCGGACGCCACGGCAGAGCGTATTGGGGCGCATACGCCGTCTCTAAATTCGCAACCGAAGGGTTGATGCAGGTACTGGCTGCAGAGACGAGTGATATCACGCCGATCCGCGTCAACTCGCTCAACCCAGGCCGGGCACGCACCATGATGCGCCGCCAGGCCTATCCGGCCGAGGACATCAACACGTTACCGCTGCCCGAGCAGCTGACCGCTGCGTATATCGCACTGCTTGGGCCGGCAAGTCGCGGGGTGACGGGACGAACCTTCGACGCGCAACCGCAGCCAGGCACGGCGACGTAAGAGACACGGCGAAGTAAGCGACACGGCGAACGGAGCGATCAGCGCACCTCGCTCGCTGCCGCCGCACGCAGGTTCTGCAACTCCTCGGCGCTCAGCTCGCGAAAGCGTCCGCGCGGCATGTCCCGATCCAACTGCAGCGATCCCAGTCGGGTGCGCAGTACGCGGCTGACCAGTGCACCCTGCCGTTCGAACAGCTGCCGCACGTCCTTACCACTGGCTCCTCGAGTGACAAGTGAGTACCAGCGGTTGCTGCCTTCGCCACCCGCGGCGGAGCACTGGGTGATCTGGAGTGTGCGTCCGTCATCGAGCTCGCCGGCAGCCAGTCGCTGCAGGCCCTGATCGCTGAGAGCGCCGTGAATGCGCACGCTGAACTCAACATCGAGCTGACGCATCGCCCGTTGCAACGCGACCGCGCGATCGCCGTCGGCCGTCAACAGCTCCAGCCCCCCATCCGCACGCGGCATGGGACTGATGGCGATGAACCGCCGACCCGCCCGTCGGGGCAGGCGCTCCACCACGGAAGCCGCGGCCGCATCGGGCCCGGCTGCCTCCCCCTGTTCCGGTGGACGCAAGGGCTCCCCGGGAGAACGATGACAGATGAACACTGCAGCGCTGGTGGTGTGTAAATGCTGGCGGATGAGCCTGCCATCCAGGCGCAGCTGATCCACGGGGCTGATACGCTGGCCCAGTACTGCGGTCAGGCCGTTAACCGTCAGGCGTCCTGCGCGAATCCAGCTTTCAACCTCCCGCCGCGATCCCAGTCCGGCGCGCGCGAGTGCCTTCTGCACTCGCTCGGGCGCGCCCTGCAGTCGCTCTGAGCTTCGCGAGGACGCGCCAGCGGAAGACCTCTTGCGTCGGGGCGGACGCCCCCCTGCCGGTGCGGTGCGGCCTTTCAATTCAACGCCGGCTCACTCATCCAGATAGCGTGGTCCGGCGACCAGCCCGCTGGATGTGCGAGCGGAGGCGGAAAGCTCATCCTCATCCGCGCCCTCCTCGTCCGCGCCGTCCTCACCGTCCCCGCCCTCCGCGCCGCAGAGCTCGGCGGTGGCGCCCTCCGCTGCAGCGGCCACATCGGATGCGGAGGCGCTAGCGTCAGTCCCAGCGCTTGCCGCGGTGGCGGCCAGCTGCCCTGTGGCTGTGCTCGCGAGTCCGTCGGGGAGCTCGAACTGTACCTTGATGTCGCCGAGGGCTTTGAGCTCGGCGAGCGGGGGCAGCTCATCGAGACTCTTCAGCCCGAAGTAATCGAGGAAGTCGCGGGTTGTTCCGAGCAGTTCCGGCCGACCCGGGACGTCCCGGTGCCCAACGACGCGGACCCAGTTGCGCTCGATGACGGTTTTGATGATGTTTGGATTGACGGCCACGCCGCGAACCGCTTCGATCTCGGCACGCGTGATCGGTTGCCGATACGCGATAAGCGCCAGCGTCTCCAACAGCGCACGCGAGTAGCGCGCCGGGCGCTCGGGCCAGAGACGTGAGATCTCATCAGCAAGCTCGCGACGCACCTGGATGCGGTATCCGGCCGCGGTCTCTTTCAACTCGATGCCTCGGTCGCCGTAGGATTCACCGAGTACCCCGAGCATCGCCCGCACCTCGTTGAGGGTTGGGCGCACGTTCTCCTCAAAAAGCTCCGCCAGCTCGGCCGGCTGCAGTGGCTTGCCGGCGGCGAGCAGGGCCGCCTCGATCACGTTGCGCAGGTGAGACTCATTCATGGGTGTCCTCGTCGGAGGGCAGCGGTTCGATGGGCGATTCAAGGTCGGCGCTCGCGCCGGAAGCCACGGCCGTGGCGTCGGCTGCTTCTCCCGAGGACACGACACGCAAGTTGCGCGACGGCGTGGCGGCGCGTACGTGCAACGGTGCGAACGGCTCGGCTTGCACGATATCGATGAGCCCTTCGCGCACCAGCTCGAGGATCGCCACGAAGGTGATCGTGATCCCCATCCGCCCCTCCACGGGTTGGAACAGCTGCGCGAATTCTACGAAACTGGAGCGCTCGAGGGTTGCCAGGATGTCTCCCATCCGCTCGCGTACCGACAACCGCTCCCGCTGCACATGATGGTGTGCAAACATCTCCGCGCGCACCACCACGTCCTTGAACGCCAACAGCATCTCCTGCAGGGTGATCTGGGGCAGCAGGCGCACCACCTTGCGATCCTTGAGCTCGGCGGAGGTGGCCCAGGTATCCCGCTCCAGACGCGGCAGCGCATCAATACCCGCGGCGGCCCGTTTGAAGCGCTCGTATTCCTGCAGACGGCGCACCAGCTCCGCGCGTGGATCCTCTTCTTCCCCCGCAGCGTCCGTCTTAGGACGGGGCAACAGCATGCGCGATTTGATCTCCGCAAGGGTGGCCGCCATCACCATGTACTCGCCGGCGAGCTCGAGCTGCAATTCAGTCATCAGCTCGATGTAGCTCATGTACTGGCGGGTGATCTCGGCGAGCGGGATGTCGAGGATGTTGAGATTCTGGCGGCGGATCAGATACAGCAGCAGATCAAGCGGGCCCTCGAAGGCCTCGAGGAACACTTCCAGGGCCTGCGGGGGGATGTACAGATCGCGCGGCAGCTGGGTGACCGGCTCGCCGTTCACGACGGCGAAAGGCATCTCCACCTGTTGCGGCTGGGGCTCGGGCGTGGACTCGGGCGCCGTGTTGGAGACGACGATCTTCAGTTCAGGTCGGCTTTTCATGCGCACCAGCTGGCCTCATTCCACGCGCAGCCGCATCGTACGGCGCACCTCATCGAGAGTCTCGCGCGCGGCGTCCCGCGCCTTGTCAGCACCCTCCGCTACGATACTGCGAACCAGCTCAGGATTCTCCTCGAACTCCTGGGCGCGCCGCCGCATGTTGGTCACCTCTTCCACGATCTTGTCGATGACCGGCTGCTTGCAGTCGAGGCAGCCGATGCCTGCCGAGCGACAACCTTCGCTCGCCCAGGTGCGGGTTGCCTCATCGGAGTAGATGCGGTGCAGATCCCACACCGGGCATTTGTCCGGATCGCCTGGATCAGTGCGGCGCACGCGCGCCGGATCGGTTTTCATCGCGCGCAGCTTTTGCGCGACTGCTTCCGGCTCCTCGCGCAGGCCGATGGTATTGGCGTACGACTTGGACATCTTGCGACCATCCAGACCCGGGACGCGCGGCGTGGCGGTGAGCAGCACCTGAGGCTCGGGCAGAATGGTTACGCCAACCCCTTCCAGAAATCCCAACAGGCGCTCGCGGTCGGCCACCGTGATGCGCGTGTTGCTGTGCACGAGCGCCCGCCCACGCGCGAGCGCCTCCACATCTCCTGATTCCTGAAATTTACGTCGCAACTGCTTGTAAGTTGTGGTATTTCTACCACCTAAACTTCGTACCGCGCGTTCTGCCTTCTCTTCGAAATCCGGCTCTCGCCCGTAGAGATGATTGAATCGCCGCGCGATCTCGCGCGTCATCTCCACGTGCGCCACCTGGTCCTCGCCGACCGGCACGAACGCTGCGCGATAAATGAGGATGTCGGCGCTCTGCAGCAGCGGATAGCCCAAGAAGCCGTAAGTTGCGAGGTCCTGCTCCCTCAGCTGCTCCTGCTGGTCCTTGTAGCTGGGCACGCGTTCGAGCCAGCCCAGCGGCGTGAGCATCGACAGCAGCAGGTGCAGCTCGGCATGCTCCGGCACGTGGGACTGCACGAAGAGAGTTGCAACACCCGGATTCAGACCGGCGGCCAGCCAGTCAATCAACACATCGTGCACCTGCTGCGGGAGCTTGCTGGTGTCCTCGTAGCCGGTGGTCAGCATGTGCCAGTCGGCCACGAAGAAGAAGCACTCGTACTCGTACTGCAGGCTGATCCAGTTCTTCAGCGCTCCGTGATAGTTGCCCAGATGCAGCCGGCCGGTAGGTCGCATGCCCGAGAGGACACGCCGCGCCGGCGCTATCGCACTCAAACCATTCCCCGGATGCCCCTGCTGCAGCGGAGAGCCGCTGGCACGGCGGCCGCCTCCCTGAGGAGGTCGTCCAGAACTCGCTCGTGCATCATGTCCGCATGTAGCCCAGAGGTGAACATCAACAGGCGGTAATTATAGCGCACGCGACGCCGCTTCCCGCGCTGTACCCAGCAGCGGCTCAAGGCTCCCCTTGCCTTCGCGCACGATGACTGCTGGCGAGGATGACAGATCCACCACGGTGGTCGGCTCGATGCCGCAATCGCCACCGTCGAGCACCGCATCGACCGCATTACTGAGCCGCTCCTGAATCACCTTGCCATCTGTAAGGGGCTGTGGCTCGCCCGGCAATATCAGCGTGGAGCTCATCAAGGGCTCCTGCAGCTGCGTGAGCAGCAGGTGCGGCACCGGGTGATCGGGAATGCGTACGCCGATGGTATGCCGGCGCTCGTGTTGCAGCCGGCGTGGCGTCTCACGCGTGGCGTGCAACAGAAACGTGTAGGGGCCGGGCGTACAGGCCTTCAGCACGCGAAACTGCCAGGTATCCAGCCGCGCATAGCGTCCCACGTCGGTGAGGTTCGCGCAGACCAGGGTGAAGTGATGATGGCGATTGGCCTGACGGATGAGGCGAAGCCGCTCCAGGGCGTTCTTGTCATTGATGTGACATCCCAGGGCGTAGCAGGAATCGGTCGGATAGGCAATGACCCCGCCGTTGCGGACGATTTCCACGGCCTGGCGGATGGCGCGCAGCTGGGGTGAAACCGGATGAAGCTCGAAGTACTGACTGCTCACTTTTCAGCGCTCGCCATTGAATCCTGCCGCCCACGCGCGGGCTATCGAGTATCATACGCGGCCATTTTTCCACGCCGCGTCCCGTCCGCCCCGATCCAGTCATGCAGCAGCTGCTCGAATTTGCACCGCTGGCCGCGTTTCTCATCGCGTACTACGCGGCGGGCCTTTATGTCGCAACCGCGGTGCTGATGGGCGCCATGGCGCTGCTGTTGGGCGTGGACCTGCTGCGGGGGAGGCGTATTTCGGCGATGCACGCGCTCAGTGCCGTGCTGGTGTTCCTGTTTGGCAGCGCGACGCTCCTGTTGCACGACCAGCGTTTCATTCAGTGGAAGCCCACGGTGTTCTTCTGGCTGGCGAGCATCGCCTTCTGCGCCAGCTTCTGGATCGGCCAGCGGACACTCGTGCAGCGGTTACTGGGCGCGGCGCTCAGCGACCCCGCAGTGATACCAGAAACGGTATGGCGGCGCCTGAATGCACTCTGGGTGCTCTTCTATGCAGCACTCGGGGTACTGAATCTCGTCGTAGCCTTCAACGCAAGCGAGCGCGTCTGGGTCAATTTCAAAGTGTTTGGCCTCACGCTCGTCACGCTGGTGTTTGTCGCCATTCAGGTCGCCTGGCTCGCGCGCCGCTCCCCGGACGCTGCGGGCGAACGCTCCGCGCAGGTTTGAATTTTCGATATGTCCGCTAGCCAACTCTCCCAGCTGCGCGAGGCGCTGCAGGCGGCGCTGCTGCCCAGCAGCCTGCAGATTCGCGACGACAGCGCGCAGCATGCCGGACATGCCGGCGCACGCGAGGGCGGCCACTTCCGCGTCACGATCGTCGCCCCTGCTTTTCAGGGTCGCTCGCAACTTGAGCGGCACCGTTTGGTCTATGAAGCGGCGGCGCCCCTGCTGGGGCATGGCGTGCATGCGCTTAGCATTCGCGCCTATGCGCCGGGTGAGGCGCTGCCGGCGGAATGACTTTCAGAATGATGCATAACACATTGAGAGAGCAAATGAAATTTTCAACACCGTTAATGGTGTGTGCGCTCCTGGGCCTATCGGCCTGCCAGCCCAAGAGCAGCACGCCGGTGGCAGCGACGGATGATTCCCCGACGCTGGCCACGGTGGACGGCATCAAGATCTCGCGCGGCTTCTTCGATGCCTACATCAAGGCCATCACCGGTAAGGGCTCGGCGGATCTGACCACCGAGCAGCGCGATCAGGCGCTCGATAATCTCATCCGGGCGGAGGTCGTCGGCGAGCACGCGGTGAAGGACGGAATGGACAAGAATCCTGACACGGCGGCCCTTATCGAGCTGACGCGCCTCAATGTGTTACAGCAGGCGGTGGCCGATCAGGTGGTGAAGGCCAACAAGATCACCGAGCAGGACCTGCGCACGGAGTACGAGAACCAGGTGGCGCACCTCTCGAAAGAGGAATTCCACGCCCGGCACATTCTGCTCGCTACTCAGCCGTATGCGCAGAAGATCATTGCGCGCCTGGAAAAAGGCGAGCGCTTCGAGGATCTGGCCAAGAAGGAATCCATGGATTCCTCCAAGGACAACGGCGGCGATCTCGGTTGGTTCACCGCGGACAAGATGGTGAAACCGTTTGCCGAGGCAGTCCAGGCTCTCAAGCCGGGGCAGTACACCCATCAGCCGGTGCAGACGCAATACGGCTGGCATGTGATCGAACTGGTCGAGACGCGGCCGCTACAGCCCCCGAGCTACGACAGCGTGCACCAGCGCCTCGAGCAGGTGGTGCAATCCAAGAAGGTGAAGGCCAACACCGACGAATGGATGCGCGACGCCAAGATCGACAAGAAGTTGCAGAATGCGCCCCCCGCCGCCGCGGGCAGCTCCAGCACAGCGCCTGCGTCCAAACCTGAGTCGAACTCCGCGGCCGCGCCCGGGCCGGCGCCAAAACCGGCACAGTAGTTCCCCGACCCCCCGGTTCCTCGGCGCCGACCCGAGTCCGCGAGCGTGACCTGCGGCCTGCGGGGGTTACGCTTGCGGCACCTCGGATTTTACATGTGCTGTCACCCTTTGAGCGCGGAATGCGTTTTGCTCTTTAGGCAAGGCCTCCCCTTGCGATCCGCGGCCTGATGGCTTGAACGAGGGCGGGTGACGGAGGTCTAATCAGAGCGGCCAGGCGGCCGCGCCGGAGCATCCGCAAGGTTCGCCCGGCGACGGAGTAACGATTATGAACACCAAGGGCTTTCGGGGTATCTGGGCAATCGGCGCGCTCGCGGCGCTGGTGGCCGGGACGCCCGCGCTCGCGCAGTCTCACGGCGGCGGACATTCCGGTGGCGGTGGTGCACATTTCAGCGGCGGCGGCGGGCATGTCGGCGGCGGCGGGCATTTCGGCGGTGGCGGGCATTTCGGCGGTGGCCACGCCCCCGGCGGAGGCCATTTCGGCCTGGGCGCAAGCCGCGCCTTCGGCGGTGCGCACTTCGCAGCACCACGCGCCAACTATGGATATCGCGGCGGTACCGCCTACGGTGGCAGCTACGCGGCAGCGCGCGGATTTGGGGGCCAAACGTTCCATGGCGCCGCTGCCAGCGCCGCCTTCCATGGACCGACTACGCGTTGGGCTGGCGGCGATGCGCGGCACGGCTACCTCGGTGCGCATATCGGCTATGGGCCGGGCTGGGGCCATGGTGGGTTTGGTTACCACCGACCGTATTGGAACGGTGGGTACTGGCGCGGTGGCTACTGGCCGCGCGCCTGGTATGGCTGGGATTACCCGTGGTTCCTGGGCGCACTGCCCGCGGTGTACGCGACCTACTGGTGGGCAGGAGTTCCGTACTACTACGCGAACGACGTCTATTACACGTGGAACTCGGGCTACAACGGTTATGTCGTGACGGATCCGCCTCCCGCGGATGAGGGCTCGGCTGCCGGAGACAACGGTGCAGCGGATGATGCGGCGGCCAGCGGCGGCTCAGCAGCGGATGTATACGTCTACCCGAAGAACGGGCAGTCCGATGAGCAGACCGCGACCGATCGCTATGAGTGTCACAAGTGGGCGGTCTCCCAGAGCGGCTTCGATCCGACGCATGCTTCGCAGGGTGGCAGTGCGGGCGACTATCGACGGGCGATGAACGCGTGCCTGGACGGACGCGGCTACAGCTCCCGCTGAACCAACCTTTGCCGGTGGGCCCACAGCTCACCGGCACGTTCTCAGCGCACGTGCGGCGCCTGCAGCAGTGTCAGAAACTCCTGCTCGTTAAGGATGCGGACCCCGAGCTCGCCCGCTTTCTCGAGCTTGGAACCCGCGTTGGCGCCTGCGACGACATAACCCGTCTTGCGCGAAACGCTGCCGGCCACCTTCGCGCCCAGGGCCAGCAGGGCCTCCTGCGCCTGATCACGACTCATGCTCTCAAGCGTACCGGTGATCACGAAGGTCACCCCCGCAAGCGGCTGACTGCCGCTGTCGGGACGCTCGACCTCCGGCCATGTCACTCCCTGTGCGCGCAGTCGTTGGATCACCTTGCGGTGCTCGGGTGAGGCGAAGAAGGTTGCCACCTGTGCTGCGACGACCGGCCCGATGTCCGGCACCTGTTGGATCTGGGCCTCGCCGGCGCTGAGCAAGGGCTCGAGGCTGCCGAAATGCTGGCTCAGGGCCAGTGCCGTGGCCTCACCGACGTCGCGAATACCGAGCGCATAGAGGAAACGTGGCAGGGTCGTGTTGCGGCTGCGGTCGATGGCCTGCAGCAGTTTCTGCACCGATTTCTCACCCATGCGCTCCAGCTCGAGCAATGCAGCGGCGTCGAGTGAGTACAGGTCGGCTGGCGACTGCACGAGGTTGCGCTCGACCAGCTGCTCGATGATCTTGTCGCCCAGGCCCTCGATGTCCATCGCGCGGCGGCTGGCGAAATGGCGCAGCGCCTCCTGGCGCTGCGCACGGCAGGTAAAGCCGCCGGAGCAGCGGGCCACCGCCTCTCCTTCGGCCTGTAGCACGCGCGAGCCACACACCGGACAGCGCTCCGGGAGCTGCACCCGCGGTGCTTCCTCGGCTACGTGTTTGATGACGCGTACCAACTCCGGGATGACATCCCCGGCACGTCGCACGGAAACAGTGTCGCCCACGCGCACATCCTTGCGACGCACCTCATCGATGTTATGCAGTGTCACGTTGCTGACCGTCACGCCTCCGACGAACACCGGCTCGAGGCGTGCCACGGGGGTGAGCGCGCCGGTGCGGCCGACCTGGAACTCCACGGCCGCCACGGTGGTCACGGCCTCGTCTGCAGGAAATTTGTGGGCAATCGCCCAGCGCGGGGCGCGCGAGACGAAGCCGAGCCGCTCCTGCGCACGGCGGTCGTTGAGTTTGTAGACCACGCCATCGATCTGATAGGGCAGCTCGCGGCGCTTGGCTGCCATCGATTGGAAGTAGCCGAGCAATCCGTGCACTCCGCTGACCGGGGTGGCATCCGGACAGATGGGCAATCCCCAGCTTGCGAAGGCCTGCAGCAGATCCCATTGCGTATCCGGCAGGGCCCCGCCTTCCACTGCTCCGGAGGCATAGAAAAACATATCCAGCGGGCGGCGCGCAGTGATGGCCGGATCCAACTGTCGCAGGCTGCCGGAGGCGGAGTTGCGCGGGTTGATGTAGACCTTCTCGCCGCGCTCGCGCGCCAGGCGATTCATCCGCGCAAACCCCGCAATCGGCATGAACACCTCACCGCGCACCTCCAGCAGTGACGGAGGGCTGCCGCGCAACCGGCGCGGCACCTTGCGGATCTGGCGGACGTTGGCCGTGACATCCTCGCCCTTCGCGCCATCACCACGGGTGGCGGCACGCTGCAGCTCGCCGTCGCGGTAGATAATCGTAACGGCCAGACCGTCCAGTTTCGGCTCCGCTACGTATTGCAGTGTTGTGTCCGCTTCCTCGCCCAACCGCTCATGGATGCGACGATCGAATGCGGTCACATCCTCATCTGTGAAGGCGTTGTCGAGCGACAGCATCGGCACGGCATGTGTGACGACACCAAAAGTCGCTACCGGTTGACCGGCGACGCGCTGCGTGGGTGAATCAGGCGTCACGAGATCCGGGTATTCATTCTCCAGAGCCCGCAGTTCCAACAGCAGGCGGTCGTACTCGGCATCCGGGATTTCCGGATCATCCAATACGTAGTAACGATAGTCGTGGTGCGAGAGCTGCTGACGCAACTCGGCGATGCGTCGCTCCGCCTCAGGCCTCACGAGCGCGCCTCAGCCTCCAGGGCACTGCGCAGCGCAGAGGCACGTGTGGGCGTCAGTGGGCCGCCGCGATCGTCCTGCAACGCACCTTCCAGTCGCTCATTTAACGCGCGTGCCGTGACCAGCAGCTCATCGAAGGCTTTCAGTGGCGGCTTCGGTCCGGGCAACACCGCAAACAGGTTGAGCCCGATGAAGCGCTGGCTGTCCATGGTCTCAAGGTCAAAGGAGCCGGGCTTGGTGAGACTGGCAGCGCTCAGAACGGCGCGGTTGTCGGCATCCGGCTTGTGAAAGATGCCGTACTTGCCGAGCACGAACCCCTCGGCGGCGAGTGCCTGGCGCACGGCGCGACCGGCGAGCCGTTCGGGCTGCGGCGCCACGAGGCGCAAAGCCAGGAGCTTGCGGCTTTCCTCCGCCGGCCAGTCCACGAGCGGCTCGCTCTCCACGACCTCCTGCGGCTCGGGGGGTAATTCGGCGACCGGCGCAGGGGCTGGCTCGGGAGCAATCGGCACGATGGCCTCCGCCACCGGCTCGGCGGCGCGGGCCTCCTGGAGGGCGACCTGCTGTTCCACCGGATCGCCATCGACCCGCAGACCGATGAGCGAGTCATCGGTAATCTCCAACACAGGTATCTCACGCGCCGCGACCGGTTCGCGCGGGCGGATCTCAGGCAACGTGAGCGTGGGCTCGCGGAAGGCGCGGGCAGCCGGTGCCTCCGGTTCCGGTCCCCAGGTCGGTTCGCTCAGATTCGGGCGCACCGGCCCTGTATCCCGCGCCGCCTGATGCGGTTTACGCCGCTCCCACCAGGCGAGCACCGCAACGAACACCACTCCGATGATCAGCAGTGTCCAGCGCAGCTCGGGCATGCGACTTTCCTGCGCTCAGACTGCGGCGAGCCGCATCGCTTCATCAACGTCGACGGCCACGAGGCGCGAGACGCCCGGCTCGTTCATGGTCACCCCGACCAGCTGCGAGGCAAGCTCCATGGTCGTCTTGTTGTGCGTAATGAAGATGAACTGCACGCGTGAGGACATGTCGCGCACGATGTCACAGAAGCGGCCGACGTTGTGCTCATCAAGCGGTGCATCCACCTCATCGAGCAGGCAGAAGGGAGCCGGATTCAGATCGAAGATCGAGAACACCAGCGCCACCGCCGTGAGCGCCTTCTCGCCACCGGAAAGGAGGTGAATCGTGCTGTTCTTCTTACCGGGCGGTCGCGCCATGACCGCCACCCCTGCGGTGAGGATTTCATCGCCTACCAGCTCGAGGTAGGCGTGCCCGCCACCGAACAACCGCGGGAATTTCTCCTTCATGCCGGCATTGATGCGCTCGAACGTCTCTTCGAAACGCGTGCGCGTCTCCTTGTCGATGCGCCGCATGGCCTGATCCAGGGTCTCCAGTGCCGCCGTCAGATCGGTGAACTGGCGGTCCAGATACTCCTTGCGCTCGGTCTGCTCCTTGAGCTCATCGATGGCGGCAAGATTCACCTGGCCGAGTTTCTCCAGGTCGGCACGCACCTGCGCCAGTGAGTCCTCCCACTGCAACACGTTCGCCTCTGCCGTCAGACCCTGCTGGATGTCGCTCAGCTCGAACCGGGTGGCCGCGAATTGCTCGGCGATCCCCTCGCGCCGCACGCGGGTCTCCTGAGCGGCGAGCCGCGCGACATCCATCGCCTCGCGCGCGGCGCTGACGCGCTGCTCTGCGGCAACACGCTTCTCATCCAGCTGGCGCAACTCGCTGTCGGCCTCCTCGAGTGCCCGACGTGCCTGTGACAGATCGGATTCGATGTCCAGACGGCGCGCCAGGCTGTCCTGCAGGCGCGCCTCGAGCTGCAGGATGGGCTCATCACCGCCTGCGAGCTCGGCCTCGAGCTCCTCGCAGCGGCGGATGAGCTGCGCGCGCTGCTCGCTCATGCGTCCCAGGCCTACGGCGATCGAGCTCTCGGTCGAGCGGCGACTCTCGATCCGGATGAGCAGATCGCGCGCCGCGACCTGTGCGGTCTGTGCACGGCTGCGGGCGGCGCTGACCGCTTCGCGGCGTTCCTCGCGCTCATTCTCGAGCGCGTGACGGCGCGAATCGAGCTCATCCAGCGTCAGCAGGCCGCGATCCAACTCGGAGCTGGCCCGCGCCAGGGATTCCGCAGCCGTCTTGCGCTCGCGCTCCACGTCGGCTGCCTCGCTCTCCAGTCGCTGCCGCCGCGAGGCGGACTCCTGGGCCCGCGCTCGCGTGGCCTCAAGCTGACTCAACAGCTCCGCATGCTTGCGCTGGGCGCCCTGAATCCCCTGCTGGGCCTCATCGCGGCGTGCCTCCGCCGCGGCGTATGCGGCGCGCACCGCCGCCAGCCGCGCTTCCAGCTCCGTCACGCCGGACTCCGCCGTAGCAACCGTGGCGCGCAACTCCTTCAGGCGATGCTCGCGCTCGATTACACCGGCGTGATGATCCGGCCCGCGACTGATGCGTAGCCAACCCCGCCCGACCCATTCGCCGGCGCGCGTAATGATCGATTGACCCGGCAAGAGCGCCGCGCGGCCGCTGAGTGCATCGGCCAGCGTGTCCGCCGTGAGCACCTTGTGCAGCGGCTCGATCACGGCCGCCGGACCTGACACCTGCGCCGCAAGCGTCATCTCGTCAGGGCTCGGCAGCGCCACCGTTGAATCAGCCGCAGACCCGCTTGCCCTCTCCTGCGCAGCCACCAACACCACGCGACCCTTCGACAGGGTTGTCAGCGGCTCGGCCAGCGCATCGAGAGCATCGACACACACCGCTTCCAGATAATCACCGAGCGCCGTTTCGACCGCGCGCTCCCACCCGGCCTGCACTTCCAGCTTCTCGGTGACCCGCGGCCGTTGCGCCAGGTGCGCACTCGCCAGCCACTCGGTAGCACTGCCGGCATCGTGGGTGAGCGCTGCCTTCTGCAGCGCCTCGAGTGAGGTGAGCTCACCGCGCGCGCGCTCGCGCGTCGACCGCGCACGTTCCAGCTCCTGCTCGGTCGCCAGTTGTCGCGTGCGCAACGACTGGGTTTCCTCGAGCGCAGCCTGCAATTGCTGCGCGAGCTCATCGCGTACGCCACGTGCCTGAGTCTCGCGTTCCCCCAGAGCAAGCAGCTGACCGGCGGATTCCTGGGCGGCGAGCGCCTCACGCTCGAGCGCCAGGCGATCGGACTGGGTCATATGCCGCCGCAGCTGATTCTCCAGCTGCTCGATGCGTGCGCGCTCAACCTGAGTCGTCTGTGCCGCCGCACCCAGAGCACGGTTGAAGTGCTCCCAGCGCTGCTGCCAGTCCTGCAGCTGCGCCTCCGCATCCTCCAGGGCGGCCGCGGCGGCCGCTTCCGCCGCCTGAGCTGCCTGCAGCTCAGGGGCCAGGCGCTCAATCTCCGCGCGCAGCCCGGTAAGCTGCAGCTCGTCGCGTTCGATATGTGCCGTGAGCTCGGTGCGCGTCGTGGCGGCCTGCGCAAGGTCAGTCCGCTGACGCTCGCGCAGCTGGCGCAGGTGCTGGATGTTCTGCTCGAGGCGCGAGATATCGGCCCCGACCTCGTAATAGCGGCCCTGGACGGCCGCCACCTGGTCCGATTGCTCGGTGTGGAAGGCGCGCTGCTTCTCGATGGCGGCTTCGGCAGCCCGCTGATCCGCCAGAGCGGCCTGCATGGCGAGCTCGCGTTCGCGCATGGCGCTGTCATGCACCTCAGCCCCGCTGTCCAGGTCGCGCAGTCGCAGGGCGAGCAGCTCTGCGATGAGCCGCCGCTCCTGTTCCCTGAAGGCCTGGTAGCGTCGCGCGCTCGCCGCCTGGCGCTGCAGGTGGCGGATCTGCTTCTCGATCTCGTCGCGCACGTCCTGTAACCGTTCCAGGTTCTCGCGCGTCTCCGCTACGCGGCTCTCGGTCTCCTTGCGCCGCTCCTTGTAGCGCGAGATGCCGGCCGCCTCCTCGATAAAGGCGCGCATGTCGTCGCTCTTCGCTTCGATGACACGCGAGATCATGCCCTGCTCGATGATCGCGTAGCTGCGCGAGCCGAGGCCGGTGCCGAGGAACAGATTGGTGATGTCCTTACGGCGACAGCGCGTGGCGTTGATGAAATATCCGGAGTTCCCGTCGCGCGAAACCTGACGTTTGAGAGAGACCTCGCTGTAGCTCGCGTACGGACCGCCGATCTTGCCGTCCGCGTTGTCGAAGATCAGCTCGACGGAGGCCGTGCCCACCGGTTTGCGCGCGGCCGAGCCGTTGAACACCACGTCGGCCATGTTGTCGCCGCGCAGGTGCTTGGCAGACAGCTCGCCCATGACCCAGCGGACGGCATCGATGACGTTGGACTTCCCGCAGCCGTTGGGACCGACGACTCCGGTGAGATTGCTGGGGAAGCTGACTTGGGTGGGATCGACGAAGGATTTAAAACCGGCGAGCTTGATCTTGGTCAGCCGCATGTAACTCGGTCTCGCACAGATCGACTCCGTTGCCTCGGGGCCAGGATAGCTGCGCGTAGTGTAAAGTAACGCCGAGGAATGAGCGATTCCGAATGACCGCCAAATCGAACTGCGCATGCCTACCAAACCGACAACGGCACTCGAGACCTTCAGCAATCCCGCCGCTGCGGACTACACGATCCGCATGCACATTCCGGAGTTCACCTGTCTGTGTCCCAAGACGGGCCAGCCTGACTTCGCGACGCTCGATCTCGAGTACGTTCCAGATCGGCTGTGCGTCGAGCTGAAATCGCTGAAGTTGTATATCTGGTCGTTCCGCGAGCGCGGCGCGTTTCACGAGGCGGTCACGAATGAGATCGCCGAGCATCTGTACCGCACGCTCGAGCCGCGCTTCCTGCGGCTGACCGCGCACTTCAACGTGCGCGGCGGAATCCACACCTCGGTCGTCGTCGAGCGGCGACAAGCGGCCTGGAGTGCCGCCACACCCGTGAGCCTGCCTTGAGGGGCGAGCGCGGATCGGCCGCGCGGCAGCTTGCGGCTGCGCTGCGTTACAGCTGCGGTTTTGGGGGTTTTCCCGTTGCCGACTGGCGATAATGGACACCGCAGACTCCGCCGGTATAATCCCGCGTCCTCCCAGCCGGGCAGCCTCCCAGAGAGGACCGGCAGGCGGTCCCGGATTGCGCATTCGGTCCGGTGAGATCCCGACGGCTCTGGCTTTTGAGGAGCAATTGATGCCGGCCAAGAAACCCGCGCCCAAGGCCGCGAAGGGTAAGAAGGCGGCAAGCCGGTCACCGGCGCGCAAGACGACGCTGGTGGCCCGCAAGCCCGCAGAACGTGTCAAGGCCGCCGCAGCGGCACACGTGCGCAAGAGCGCGGTGGCGCCCAAAAAGGCGGTGCCGCACCGATCCACCCCCACGACGGAAGATAGTAACGAGATGCCGAAGGCTGTTGCGCCGGCACCCGAGTCGCCGCTGACCCCGACGCCAGGTGCTTCCAATACGATTACGATGCCGCCCCGCATCAGCGCCCCCGCGCTGCCTGCGGCGGATTCCGATGACAGTGACGCCATAGAGCCCGGCAGCCTGCTGGCGGGCCCGCGCAACGTACAGCCCTACATCGTCAAGCGCGGTGAGCTGTACATGAGCAAGGAGCAGCTGGAGCATTTCCGGCAGATCCTGCAGAGCTGGAAGCAGGACCTCATGGTGGAGGTCGACCGCACCGTGTCGCACATGAAGGACGAGGCGGCGAACTTTCCCGATCCGAACGACCGCGCCACGCAGGAGGAGGAATTCAGCCTCGAGCTGCGTACGCGCGATCGCGAGCGCAAGCTGATCCGCAAGATCGACGAGGCGCTGAAACGCGTGGATGACGGCTCCTACGGTTATTGCCTCGAGACTGGCGAGGAAATCGGCATCAAGCGTCTGGAGGCGCGGCCGGTTGCAACCCTGAGCATCGAAGCACAGGAACGACGGGAACGGCGCGAGCGGCAATACGGCGACCGCGACGACCGCTACCGTTGACTCTGGCGGCCGCCGCGCAGCAGCGCCTGCGTACGTCGGCCGCTTTGCTCCCTCCCCCACCGGTGAGCTGCATCTGGGCTCCCTGCTTGCCGCGGTCGGCAGCTTTCTTGATGCACGCAGCTGCGGCGGCCGATGGCTGGTGCGGATGGAGGATCTCGATGCGGCACGCGTCATCTCCGGGAGTGCCGGGCAGATGCTGCAGACGCTGGAGCATTTCGGACTTGTCTGGGATGGCCCGGTTCTCTATCAGAGCACGCGGCGTGATGCTTACGAGGAGGTCATCCTCGCCCTGCAGCGTGCACAGCTGACATTCCCGTGCAGCTGCTCGCGCCGCGAGCTTCCGCCCGTGGAGGAATCCGGTTATCCGGGAACGTGCCGGCAAGGCAGCGTGCGCCCCGGTCCATTCGCCACCCGGTTCCGGGTCGACGAGCGCCTGTTGGTTCTATTTGACGATCGAATACAAGGGCTATGCCATTTCGACCTGGGCGTGCTCGGCGACTTCGTCATACGCCGCAAGGACGGCATCCCTTCGTACCAGCTGGCGGTAGTGACTGATGATGCCGCCCAGGGCGTCACCGATGTGGTTCGCGGGGCGGATCTGCAGTCCAGCACGGCCTGGCAGATTGCCCTCCATGGGGCTCTCGGGCGGCTGCCACCGCGCTATGCGCATTTGCCGCTGGTCGTGGCCCGGAACGGGGAAAAACTCTCGAAATCGCGGCAGTCTATAGCGGTCAGCGCGACGTTCGCCGCCACCACGCTCTACACGGTTCTGCAGCTGCTCGATCTGCAGCCGCCCGCGGATTTGCGGGGTGCGGGCCCTCCGGAGCTTCTCGCCTGGGCCTGCGCGAGCTGGCCTCCCCGGCTCGCGCGCGGGCGCACCCGCGTGCTCGCCCCGCCGGCCGCTACCTGACAGCACGCAATTCTGCATCCTCAAAAACGTTGGGTTGTGTCCCGTTATGGACTAAGGTAGCCGGGCGCACGCCGATCCTGACGCCCTGGGACTGGGAACGTCCTGACATGACACGAGGGCCGCGAGAATGAGCGAACCGCGAACGATCAAAAAGTACCCTAACAGGAGGCTGTACGACACAGTTGAGAGTCGCTATATCACCTTGGCTGACATCCGCAGGCTGGTGATTGATCGAATCGATTTCGTGGTGATCGATAAGAAAACGCAGGAAGACATCACCCGTTCCATACTGTTGCAGGTCATTGCCGAGCAGGAGCAGGGAGGCGAGCCACTGATGAGCCGCGATTTCCTCTCGCAGGTCATCCGCTCCTACGGTGGCGCGATGCAGGGCGTGATCGGCAGCTATCTCGAGCAGAGTCTCAAGCTGTTCGCAAACCAACAACGCGATGCGCGCGAGCGCATCAAGGGCGTCGCGGACAACGAAACTGCGGAAGCCATCAATCACCTCGCCCAGCGCAACTACCAGCGCTGGCGCGCCGTACAGGAGGAGATCTACCGCACGCTGATGAGTGCTACCTGACGCGCGCCTGAAAGTGGGCGCCTCCGCAATCGCGGAGGCGCCAGCAGGTCATGTTGCCCGTCGCGCCAATACGGCACGCACGGCGTCAAACCGTGCGTCATCAAACCGCGGGCGAACGGGCGGCGCGCGTCTGCTCAGACGGGTTTGAGCAGACGTGGGTGATGGACGACGGGTGACAGACGACGGGTAATCAGGCCGCGTCGACATCCCGCATGGACAGGCGGATGCGACCCTGGCGATCAACCTCCAGCACCTTGACGCGGATGACATCTCCCTCCTTGAGTTTGTCACTGACGCGCTCCACGCGCTCGTTGGAGATCTGCGAGATGTGCACCAACCCATCCCTGCCGGGCAGGATGGTAACGAACGCCCCGAAATCCATCAGGCGTGCGACCTTGCCCTCATAGATGCGTCCCACCTCGACGTCGGCGGTGATGAGCTCGATGCGTCGCTGTGCCTCGCGACCCGCGGCGCCGCTCACCGAGGCGATCTTCACCGTGCCATCGTTCTCGATGTCGATGGTGGTGCCGGTTTCCTCGGTGATCTGCCGGATCACCGCACCGCCCTTGCCGATCACATCGCGGATCTTTTCCGGATCGATCTTGAGCGTGATGATCGAGGGTGCCCACTCGGACATCTTGCTGCGCGGCTCCTGGATCACCTTGGCCATCTCTTCCAGGATGTGCAGGCGCCCTTCGCGTGCCTGATCGAGCGCGATGCGCATGATCTCCGGCGTCACGCCTTCGACCTTGATGTCCATCTGCAGCGCAGTCACCCCATCGCGGGTGCCGGCCACCTTGAAATCCATGTCGCCCAGGTGATCCTCATCGCCGAGGATATCGGTGAGCACTTTAAAACGGCCACCTTCGAGCACCAGGCCCATGGCCACGCCGGCCACCGGCGCCCTGATCGGCACGCCGGCATCCATCAGTGACAGCGAGGTCCCGCATACGCTCGCCATGGAGCTCGAGCCGTTCGACTCGAGAATCTCCGAGACGACGCGGATGACATAAGGAAAGCTCGCCATGTCAGGCATGACGGCGTTGACACCGCGCCGCGCGAGGTTGCCGTGGCCGATCTCGCGGCGTTTGGGCGAGCCCATCATTCCGGTCTCGCCGACCGAGAATGGCGGGAAGTTATAATGCAGCATGAAAGGCTCGCGGCGCTCGCCTTCGAGTCCATCGATGATCTGCGCATCGCGTGTGGTACCGAGAGTCGTCACGACCAGCGCCTGTGTCTCGCCTCGGGTGAACAAAGCCGACCCGTGAGTGCGCGGCAACATGCCCACTTTGATGCTGATGGGACGCACCGTGCGGGCGTCCCGGCCATCGATACGCGGCTCACCATTGAGTATCCGCTGGCGCACGATGTTGCTTTCCAGCTTGAACAGCACACTCTCGACCTGGTCTGACGTCCATTTCGGCGCCTCGCCCCCGGTCAGCGTTGCCAGCGTCTGCGCCTTGATCTCACTGAGTCGGGTGTGTCGCAGCTGCTTCTCGGTGATCGAATACGCCTGCCCGAGGGCTGCCTGGGCATGCAGCGCCACGGCGCTCGACAGGTCGGCGTTCTCCGCCTGAGGCTCCCACTTCCAGCGGGGCTTGGCGCATTCAGAGGCGAGCTCGCGGATCGCGCGGATCGCGACCTGCATCTGCTCGTGGCCGAATACCACCGAGCCCAACATCACCTCTTCGGAAAGTCCTTTCGCTTCGGATTCCACCATGAGCACGGCGTGCTCGGTGCCCGCTACCACCAGGTGCAACTGTGACTCGGCGAGCTCCTTGGCACCGGGATTCAACAGATACTTACCGTCCTTCCAGCCCACGCGCGCCGCGGCGATCGGACCGTTGAACGGAATACCGGAGATCGCCAGCGCAGCCGAGGCGCCCAGCAGCGCGGGAATATCCGGATCGATGTCAGGATCCACGGACAACACTGTCGCCACGACCTGCACGTCGTTGTAGAAACCGTCGGGGAACAGTGGACGAATGGGTCGGTCGACCAGCCGCGAGGTGAGAGTTTCCTTTTCCGTCGGCCGTCCCTCACGCTTGAAGAAGCCACCCGGGATGCGCCCGGCAGCGTAGGTCTTCTCGACATAGTTGACGGTCAGGGGAAAGAAGTCGCGTCCCGGACGCGGCTGGTGTTCGGCGACGGCGGTGACCAGCACCACGGTATCGCCCATCGCAACGCGCACGGCGCCATCGGCCTGGCGGGCAACTTCGCCGGACTCCAGCGTGACTGTATGGGAGCCGTACGGGAAAGACTTACTGACAGCGCTCAAGCTTCAAATCCTCGAATTGGAAAACTGGGAGTGACAACACAAGGGCCGCTGTGGGCGGCCCTTGTAGTCCGATGGTTCAGCGGCGCAGGCCCAGTCGCTCGACGAGCTCCTGGTACTTCTGCGGTTGCGTCGATTTGAGATAATCGAGCAGCTTGCGGCGCTGATTGACGAGTTTCACCAGCCCGCGGCGCGAGGAATGATCGCGCTTATGTGCGGTAAAATGCTCGCCGAGCCCATTGATCCGCTCGGAGAGGAGCGCTACCTGCACCTCGGGGGAACCCGTATCCGTTGCATCGCGGCGGAACTGCGCGACGATTCCGCCCTTCTTTTCACTGGTTAAAGCCATTGCGCATTACACCTGAATGCTGATCTGGAGTGTCGTTAGGAAGCCGGGAATTCTACCCGGTGGGCAGGTGTCTAAGCAATCAATCGCAGGAGGCCGGACTGCCATGTTCAAAGAACTGCTGCTCGTGACCGCAACCGCACTGGCGCTCGGTGCCTGTAGCACCAGCCCGCAACCCGTCGCTCGCGCGGCGCCCGGACAAAACGGCAACGCCGCCAACTGCGTCAGCAGCAGTGGTACCCGTCTGCCCGGACCCCCCTGCCGCTACCCCGGCAGCAGCTACTCCGCGGAGGAGATGCAGATGACGGGGCAGTCTGATCCAGGCGCCGCGCTGCGGATGCTGGACCCCCGGGTCACGGGCCACTGAGCACGTTGGCTACTGCAAACAGGCGCCGCGGATGCACGCGGCGCTGCAGGTCCGTCTCGCCCATCCCCAAAAACGTATGTTGGGGACCGTACAGCCGCACCCGTCCCGGAGATACCGCAGTCTCCGCCGTGACACTCTGACCCTGCAGAAGCCGCCGCGCTTGCGCTTCATCCAACTGCACCGCAGGTAGATGTTGCAACCCGATATCCGCAGGCAACACCCGAGCACTGCCGCCAGCTGACAACTGTGACTCCAGATCCTCCAGGGACTGCATGGCATCTTCGGAGAAAGGTTCCACTGCGGCCCGCCGCAGCTGCACGAGGTGGCCAACCGTCCCCAATGCCAGGGCCAGGTCCTCGCCCAGCGTGCGGACGTAGGTGCCTTTGGAGCACAACACCTCGAGCTTGAGGGGATTCTCCGGTGTTGCGCGCAATCGCAAAGCATGAATCTCGATGCGCCGCGGCGCACGCTCCACCTGCACGCCGGCGCGTGCCAGTTGGTACAACGGTTGCCCGTCCCGCTTCAGCGCCGAATACATCGGCGGAACCTGTTGCTGCTCGCCGGTGAAGCGCTCAAGCGTACGGGCGATGGCCGTCGCGCTCAGCTCAGGCACCGCAGCGGATTCCAGCAGCTGTCCCTCGCGATCGCCGGTAGTGGTGCGGGAGCCCAGCTGCAGATCAAAGCGATAGAGTTTGCGGCCCGACAGCAGGTCGCCCGCGACCTTCGTGGCCTCGCCCAGACAGATCGGCAACATCCCCGTGGCCAGCGGGTCCAGGCTGCCCACGTGGCCCGCCTTGCTTGCCCGCAGCAGACGACGGACGCGCTGCAGAGCTCCGTTGGATGAGAGCCCGGCGGGCTTATCCAACAGAAAGATACCGTTCACGGCAGCCATCTGCTGTTGGCTCAGAGGCTACCCGCCGTCCGGCGGGGAACCGCCGTCGGCCGCAGGACTGTCGTCCTCGTGCCGCGCGCGGTCATGACGTACGGCATTTTCGATCAATCCGCTCAGATGCGCGGCACGATCCACGGTGTCGTCGTAGACAAACTCGAGCCGGGGTGCGTGTCGCAGCTGCAGGCGACGCCCCACTTCACCGCGCAGGAACCCGCCGGCGCGCGTCAGCCCGGTACGCACCTCTTCCGGGGTATGGCGCGAGGCGAAAGGCGTGAAATAAACACGCGCCGAGCCCATATCGGCGGCCACGCTCACTGCCGTGACCGTGACGTTGCCGACACGGGGATCCTTGAGGTCGCGCTGGATGACTTCAGCCAGCACGCGCTGAATCTCCGCCTCCAGTCGCCGTTTGCGCTGTGCTTCAGCCATCTCCTGACACCCGCCCGGTCACTGCAACGTACGGGCAACCTCGACGCGCGAGAAGCACTCGATCTGATCACCCACCCGAACGTCCTGGTAGTTCTTCACACCGATACCGCACTCGGTCCCGGCCCGCACCTCGTTGGCCTCGTCCTTGAAGCGCCGCAGCGACTCCAGTGAGCCCTCGAAGATCACGACATTGTCGCGCAGCACGCGAATCGGATTGTTGCGCCGTACCACCCCTTCGGTGACGAGACAGCCCGCCACGACCCCGAACTTGCTGGAGCGGAACACCTCGCGCACCTGTGCCACACCGAGGATCGATTCCTTGATCTCCGGCTGCAGCATGCCGGACATCATCTGCTTCACATCATCGATGGCCTCGTAAATGATGCTGTAGTAGCGCACCTCGACGCCGGTCTCCTTCACGGCATCCCGCGCTCCGGCATCGGCGCGCACGTTGAAGCCGATGATGAGTGCCCTGGAGGCGGCGGCCAGCTGCACGTCCGATACGGTGATGCCTCCGAGGCCCGTGCCGAGAACCTTGACCTGCACCTCCTCGGTGGAGAGCTTGTCGAGTGCCTCGCGCAGCGCTTCGGCACTGCCCTGTACGTCTGCCTTGATCAGCACGGACACGACGCCAGCCTTGGCTTCGCCCATCTGCGAGAACACATCCTCGGCGCGCGTAGCCTGCCGGGCCAATTTCACATCGCGGAACTTGCCCTGGCGATACAGCGCGACTTCCCGCGCCTTGCGCTCGCTCTCCAACACCAGCAGATCATCGCCAGCGTTGGGTGCGCTGGCCAGGCCCAACACGACCACCGGCATGGACGGCTCGGCCTCCTGCACCTGCCGCCCCGCCTCATCGAACATTGCACGCACGCGACCGAACTCGGTGCCGGCGAGAATGGGATCTCCCATGCGCAGCGTACCGCGCTTCACCAGCACCGTCGCCACCGCGCCGCGGCCCTTCTCGACACTCGATTCGATGACCACGCCGGAAGCAAGCCCGCTGCGCGGCGCCTGCAGCTCCAATACTTCCGCCTGCAGCAGAATGGCATCAAGCAGCGCATCGACACCCTGGCCGGTGCGCGCCGAGACGTTGACGAACATGTTCTGGCCGCCCCACTCCTCGGGAATGACTTCCTGCTTGGACAACTCGGTGCGCACCCGATCCGGATCCGCATCGCTCTTGTCGATCTTGTTGACGGCGACCACGATCGGCACGTCCGCAGCGCGCGCATGCTGAATGGCCTCGACCGTCTGCGGCATGACGCCGTCATCGGCTGCGACGACCAACACCACCACGTCGGTAGCGCGTGCACCGCGAGCTCGCATGGCCGTGAAGGCCGCATGGCCCGGAGTATCCAGGAAGGTGATGCTGCCCTTGGCGGTCGGGACCTGATACGCGCCGATGTGTTGGGTGATACCGCCCGCTTCGCCCGCTGCCACCTTGGTGCTGCGGATGTAATCCAGAAGCGAGGTCTTGCCGTGATCGACATGGCCCATGACGGTGACCACGGGCGGTCGCGGCTCGGACTGGGCGGCAGAGTCTGTGCCGGCGAGGCCCTGCAGGTCATCCTCGATCTGATTCTCTTTCAGCACCTTCGGCGTGTGGCCCATCTCCTCGACGACCAGCACGGCCGTATCCTGGTCGATGGGCTGGTTGATGGTGGCCATGACGCCGACATTCATCAGCACCTTGATGACCTCGTTAGCCTTCACGGCCATACGCTGCGCGAGCTCAGCAACCGTGACGGTCTCGCCGATGCTGACCTCACGCACGACGGGTGCAGTCGGCATCTCAAACGCATGCCGGCCCTCGCTCGCCGTCGTGAGCGGGCGCGATTTGGTACGGCGCTTTTTCTTGTAACGGGCGCTGACATCACCCGCCACATGCAACTCCTGCCGGCCGTAGCGCGTCGCTTTGTCATCCGGGCCTGCCGCCGGGGCGGCGGGCGCGGCCGCAGTGCGTTCCCGCGCAACAGGCGCCTCCGGACGCTGCGGGGCGGTCTTGGCGGCCGTTGATGAGGCCTGCGCGGCGGCAGTGGCTGCTTTGGCGCGCTCCTTGTTGAGCTCCGAGACGCGACGCAGCTGCGCCTGCGCATGTTCTTCGCGCTCGCGCTCGCGCCGTTCCGTGTCCTCGCGGGCACGTTGTTCAGCTACGCGACGCGCATCTTCCTGCGCCTTCTTGCGCGCCTGCTCTTCCTCGGCGCGCCGGCGATTTTCGTTCTCGAGGCGCTCGCGTTCGCGCCGTTCGTTCTCGAGCCGCTCAGATTCCCGGCGCACTGCCTCCTCGGCCTCGCGCCGCTTGGCATCGAGCTCATCCTGTTGCTGACGCGCCTGCTCCTCGAGCACGTCACGCTTGATGTAGGTGCGCTGCCGCCGCACCTCCACATTGACCGTGCGGGCGCGGCCCTGACCGCCGGCGAGCTTCAGCTCGCTCTGGGTCTTGCGCTTCAGCGTGATCTTGCGGGGTGCAGCATCGGCATCGTCACCGCTGCCATGACTGCGGCGCAGGTGCGTGAGCAGTTCCAACTTCGCATCATCGCTGATGCGATCGTCGGGCCCTTCCACCTTGATGCCGGCCTGATCGAGCTGCACCAGCAGCCGGTCAACCGGCACTTTCAACACTTCTGCGAACTGGGAAACGGTTACTTCAGCCATAGGGCTTCCTCACTGGCCCGCCTGGAACCAAGGAGCGCGCGCCGTCATGATCAGCTTGCCCGCCTCCTCGGCAGCAAGCCCGTCGATATCCGACAGATCGTCCACCGACTGCTCGGCAAGATCCTCGCGGGTGCGCACGCCACGGCGCGCGAGCGCGAGCGCCAGGTCGGGGCTCATCCCCTCCAGCAGCAGCAGGTCATCCGCAGGCATCGACTGATCGAGGCTCTCCTCACTGGCAATGGCCTGGGTCAACAGCACATCACGGGCGCGGTTGCGCAGCTCCTTGACGATGTCTTCATCGAATTCATCGATCGCCGCAAGCTCCGCCTGCGGCACGTAGGCAATCTCCTCGATGGTGGAGAAGCCCTCCTGCGCCAGAATGGTGGCGACGTCCTCATCCACATCCAGCTGCTTCATGAAGTTCTGCACCAGCGCCTTGGCCTCGGTCTCGCTCTTGGCCTCGGCGTCCGACTCGGTCATGACGTTCAGATCCCAACCGGTCAGCTGACTGGCGAGCCGGATGTTCTGGCCGCCGCGACCGATGGCCTGCGACAGCTTCTCCTCGGAGACGGCGATGTCCATGCTGTGGGAGTCCTCGTCCACGACGATGGACATCACCTCAGCCGGAGACATGGCATTGATGACGAACTGTGCTGAGTTCTCATCGTGCGGAATGATGTCGACACGCTCACCGGCGATCTCGTTGGAGACGGCCTGCACTCGCGAGCCGCGCATGCCGACGCAGGCGCCCACCGGATCGATGCGCGGGTCATTGCTGCGCACGGCGATCTTGGCGCGGATGCCCGGGTCGCGCGCGGCACCAAGGATCTGGATCAAGCCCTGTCCCACCTCCGGCACCTCGAGCTTGAACAGCTCGATCAGGAACTCCGGCGCCGTGCGCGTGAGAAACAGCTGCGGGCCGCGCGGCTCGGAGCGGACCTCGCGCAGATACGCCTTGATGCGGTCCTGGGGCTTGACCTGCTCGCGCGGGATCATGTCGGTGCGCGGCACGAAGCCCTCGGCATTGCTGCCCAGATCCACGTAGATGCCATTGCGATCGACACGCTTGACCACGCCACTCACCAGCTGGCCGACACGGTCCTGGTAAGCGTCCACGACCTGGGCGCGCTCCGCCTCGCGTACCTTCTGCACGATGACCTGTTTGGCCTGCTGGGCGGCGATGCGCCCGAAGGCCACCGATTCCATGGGCTGTTCCACGAAACCGCCCACCTGGACCTGCGGATCGATGTCGTGGCCGTCCTCGAGACGCAGCTCGCGCTCGGGCACCTCCAGCTCCTTGGAATCGTCGGCGAATATCTTCCAGCGGCGAAACGTCTCGTAGTCACCGCTCTTGCGGTCGATGGCGACACGCACGTCCAACTCCTCGCCGTGTTTCTTGCGGGTAGCCGAGGCCAGTGCGGCTTCCAGAGCCTCGAAAATCACCTCTTTGTCGACACCCTTCTCGTTGGAGACGGCATCGACCACCATCAGTATTTCCTTGTTCACTCTCGCTACCCTCGTGGGCCTGAGCCCACCGCTCGCAGCGTGCGCAGCGCCCCGCGCTGCAGCACGTTCCAATGATCAACCCGCCAGCCGCGCCTTGCCGATCTCGCCGAACGGCACCTCGACCTTCTGGCGATCCACCTCCAGCTGCACACCCGAGGGGCCGACCGACTGCAACAGGCCGGTGTAGCGGCGCCGCCCCTCACGCGGCAGCTTCAACTCCACGAACACCCGTGAGCCGACGAAGCGCTCAAAGTGCGCCGGGGTCTTCAGGGGACGATCGAAGCCGGGCGAAGACACCTCCAGCGTATACGCCGTCGGTATCGGGTCTTCGACATCGAGAAGCGCCGCGGTTGCGCGGCTGACTCGCTCACAATCGTCCACCGTCACCCCCTGGGGCTGGTCGATGAACAGGCGCACCAGCGCCTGTGAGCGCCCTGCGGCATACTCGAGCTCCACCAGCTCGAAGCCCAGGCGGGCAAGCTCTGGCTCAATGAGGGCGATGAGCCGCTCACGCAAGGTCACCGTCATCGCAACCACCACCCGTGTGACAAATAAAAATGGGCCCGCAAGGCCCATCAATCACCACCCCTGAACAAACAAAAAGCCCGCGCAGGGGCTTTCCGGACCCCGCGGCCGAGCCCATGGGGGCGCGCATTCTACCCAAAGCCGCCCGCGGGCGATACCCGGGGGCGGCATTTTATTGCCCGTCGCAAGGGGGCCAACCAGCTTAGACCTGTCTAGACAGGAGTAGACCGGAAATGCGAAGCTAGCCGCCATGCTGCAGCCCACTGTTCCCGCCGCGCGTTATCTGCAGATCCGGCAGCACATCCTCGAGCGGATCCGCGCCGGTGCGCTGCTCGCCGGCGGGCGGATCCCCTCGGAAAACGAGCTGGTGCGCGAGTTTGGCGTGGCGCGCATGACCGTCAACCGGGCGTTGCGGGAACTGACTGCCGAGGGCGTGCTGCTGCGCGTGCCGGGGGTAGGCACCTTCGTCGCCGAGCAGCGCGTTCATTCGCACCCTCTGGAGGTGCGCAACATCGCCGATGAGATCCGCGCGCGCGGCCATCAGTTTGAGACACGAGTGGTATCAGTCGGCTCGGTCAGTGCCACACGGGAGGTCAGCGAGCGCTGTGGCGTGAGCGTCGGCGCGCGCCTCGATCATTCGCTGCTGGTGCATTCCGAAGGCGGAGTGCCCCTGCAGATCGAAGACCGCTATGTGAACCCGACGATCGTAGCGGGCTACCTGCGTAACGATTTCACCCGGATGACGCCGCACGAGTTCCTCATGCAGGCCGCGCCGATGCAACGCGCCGAGCACACGGTGCGTGCCGTCATGCCGGACAGCCGTACGCGTCGCATGCTGAAGCTGCAAGGCGTCGATGCCTGCCTGCTCATCCGGCGGCGCACCTGGACCGGCGGCCGCATTGCAACCGTCGCCGATCTTTATCATCCCGGCTCGCGCTACGAGCTGGCCGGTGTTTTCCAGGCCGGCACCTGACCCATGCCGGCAATTGCTTGCAGGAGAACCCTGTGACCGACATCCCCCAGAACGCCCTGCGCGCCCCGCGCGGCACGACGCTCAGCTGCCGGAACTGGATCAGCGAAGCGGCGCTGCGCATGCTGCTCAATAACCTCGATCCTGAGGTGGCCGAACGGCCCGAGGATCTGGTCGTCTACGGCGGCATCGGCAAGGCAGCGCGCAACTGGCGCGCCTTCCGGCAGATCGTGCGTGCGCTGCGTGCACTGGGCCCGGAGGAAACGCTGCTCATCCAGTCGGGCAAGCCGGTTGGCGTGTTCCGCACTCATGCGGATGCGCCGCGAGTGCTGTTGGCCAACTCCAACCTGGTGGCCCGCTGGGCGGACTGGGAGCACTTCAACGCGCTCGATCGCAAGGGCCTCATGATGTATGGCCAGATGACGGCTGGCTCCTGGATCTACATCGGCAGCCAGGGGATCGTGCAGGGCACGTACGAGACTTTTGTCGAGTTGGGTCGGCAGCATTTCGGTGGCGACCTCACCGGCAAGTGGATTCTCACCGCCGGACTGGGCGGCATGGGTGGCGCGCAGCCGCTCGCTGCGACCATGGCGAGCGCTTCGATGCTCGCGATCGAGTGCCGGCCGGAGCGCATCGCCAAACGCCTGCAGACTCGTTATCTGGATACTGAAGCGGCCAGCCTGGATGAGGCGCTGCAGCTGCTCGGCGCTGCCAGCCGCAGCGGGCGCGCCCTCTCGGTCGGGCTGCGCGGCAACGCCTGCGAAGTGTTGCCGGAGCTGTTGCGCAGGGGGGTGCGCCCGGATGCGGTCACGGATCAGACCTCGGCGCACGATCCGGTCAACGGCTATCTGCCTGAAGGCTGGTCACTGGAGCGATGGGACCGGCTGCGTGCGGAGGATCCCGGGCAGGTGAGCAGTGCTGCACGCGCCTCCATGGCCCGACACGTGCAAGCCATGCTCGAGTTCAAACACCTGGGCATCCCAGTGTTCGACTACGGCAACAACCTGCGGCAGGTGGCTTTCGATCAGGGCGTGAAGGATGCGTTCGACTTCCCCGGCTTCGTCCCCGCCTACATCCGGCCGTTATTCTGCCGCGGCGTCGGCCCCTTCCGCTGGGCAGCGCTGTCCGGGGATCCCGAGGACATCTATCGCACCGACGCGCGCGTCAAGGAGCTGCTGCCGCACGACAAACACCTGCATCACTGGCTGGATATGGCACGCGAGCGCATCCAGTTTCAGGGACTGCCGGCACGCATCTGCTGGGTGGGGCTCGGTGATCGTCACCGGCTCGGTCTGGCGTTCAACGAAATGGTCGCGAAAGGCGAGCTGCGCGCGCCCGTCGTCATCGGCCGCGACCATCTCGACTCGGGTTCCGTCGCGAGTCCCAACCGTGAGACCGAGGCCATGCGCGATGGTTCGGATGCGGTGGCGGACTGGCCGCTGCTCAACGCGCTGCTCAACACGGCAAGCGGCGCGAGCTGGGTTTCCATTCATCATGGCGGTGGCGTGGGAATGGGCTATTCGCAACATGCCGGTGTGGTCATTGTCTGCGACGGCACGCCGGCCGCGGCGCGCCGCATCGAGCGCGTGCTGTGGAACGATCCGGCCAGCGGTGTGATGCGCCATGCTGATGCGGGCTACGAGGAGGCCATCAGCTGCGCGCGGGAGCATTCACTGCAGCTGCCGTTTCTGCAAGACTGAGCCGCACGCATGGCTGAAGCTCTCACTCTGTGGCGCAACGGTCACTTCGTAACGTGCGACGCCACTAACCAGATCATCACCAACGGCGCGCTGCTCACCCGCGGCGCGCGCATCGAGTGGCTCGGGCCGCAGAGCGCGCTACCGCAGTTCAGATCGCCCGCCGAGGTGCGTGATCTGGCGGGTGCCTGGGTGACCCCAGGGCTCATCGACTGCCACACGCACCTGGTGTTTGCGGGCACCCGTGCCGATGAATATGCCGAGCGGCTGCGTGGCCGCAGCTATGAGGAGATCGCCCGGGCGGGCGGGGGCATCCTCTCCACGATGCGCGCCGTGCGCAGCGCCTCCGAGCAACAGCTGTTCGATGAAAGTGCACCGCGGCTGCAGGCGCTGCTCGCCGAAGGCGTCACGACCGTGGAGATCAAATCCGGCTACGGCTTGACCCTGGCGGATGAGGCCAAGATGCTGCGCGTGGCCCGCTCGCTGCAGCGCGCATTCCCGGTGACCGTAAAGACGACACTGTTGGCTGCGCACACGGTGCCACCGGAATACACAGGCCGCGCCGCGCAATACGTGCAGCTGATCTGCACGCAATGGTTGCCGGCACTGCATGCCGAAGGGCTGGTGGATGCGCTCGATGTGTTCTGCGAAAGCATCGCCTTTGACCTGGAACAATCGCGACAGCTGTTCGAGGCGGCTGCCCGCCTGGAAATACCGGTGAAGATGCATGCCGAGCAGCTCTCCAATCTCGGCGGCTCGGCGCTCGCCGCGCGCTATCGCGCCCTCTCGTGCGATCACCTGGAATTTGCCACCGCCGCGGATGCCGAGGCGATGGCAGCGGCCGGCACGGTCGCCGTACTGCTGCCGGTGGCTTTTTATTGTCTAGGTGAAAACCGCAAGCCGCCCGTGGCGGCCTTCCGTGCGGCAAACACCAACATTGCCGTGGCAAGCGACTGCAACCCCGGCTCTGCTCCGGGCACTTCACTGCTGCTCGCCCTCAGCATGGCCACCCGGCTGTTCGGCCTGACCGCCGAGGAGGCGCTTGCCGGGGTGACGCGGCACGCCGCGAGCGCTCTGGGCGAAGGCGCGCTGCGCGGCTCGCTGACCGCAGGACTCGCGGCCGACTTCGTCATCTGGAATGTGCGCTCCCCGGCGGAGCTGGGCTACTGGATCGGCTTCAATCCGCGCCGCCAGAGCGTGCGGGCCGGTAAGATCGTCACATGATCACTCCTGAGCCCATGCAGCTGGGCACACGCCCGCTTACGTTCACACAACTGCGCCGCATCTATGCCGCGCCGACACAGGTCTCGATCGACGCCGATGCCTTCGCAGCCGTGCGCGAGGCGCACGATGCCACCGCAAAGCTGGCCGCGGCGGATGCACCTGCCTACGGCATCAACACGGGGTTCGGGCTGCTGGCTCAGACGCGCATCGCGACGGAGCAGCGCACGCTCCTGCAGAAGAACATCATTCTGTCACACAGCTGTGGCGTCGGGCCGCTGCTGGATGACAACATCGTACGCCTCGCATTGGTGCTGAAGCTCGCAAGCTTGCTGCAGGGCTTCTCCGGCATCAGTCCGGAACTCGCTCAGTGGCTGCAGCGGCTGATCAACAGTGGCCTCCTGCCGTGCGTCCCCGCGCAAGGCTCGGTGGGTGCTTCCGGCGACCTGGCGCCGCTTGCACATCTGTCACTGCCGCTGCTCGGGCTGGGCAGCGTGCGTGGGACGGGCGGCGAAATCCAACCGGCCGCCTCCGCGCTCGCCGCCGCAGGTCTTGAGCCGCTGGAGCTCGGACCGAAAGAAGGACTCGCTCTGCTCAATGGCACGCAGATCTCCACCGCACTGGCGCTGGGTGCGCTGTTCGAGCTGGAGCAGGGATTCGCTGCGGCCATCGTCACAGGCGCACTGTCGCTCGATGCGCTGCAGGGCAGTGACTCACCCTTCGATGTCCGCATCCACACGCTGCGCAATCACGCGGGCCAGGGGCAGGTGGCTCAGGCGTTCCGCGAACTGCTGCACGGTAGCGCGATCCGTGAATCCCACCGGACCTGCACGCGGGTGCAGGACCCCTACTCGCTGCGCTGTCAGCCACAGGTCATGGGCGCCTGCCTCGATCTCATGGCACAGAGCGCGCAGACCCTGATCATCGAGGCCAACTCGGTTACGGATAACCCGCTGATTTTTGCAGGCACCGGAGAAGTCATCTCGGGCGGCAACTTTCACGCGGAGCCGGTGGCCTTCGCGGCTGACGTGCTGGCGCTCGCCTGCGCGGAGGTCGGCTCCATCGCCGAGCGGCGCATCGCGCTGCTGGTGGATCCCAAGATGAGCGGCCTGCCTGCATTTCTGACTGCGGACAGCGGCGTCAACTCGGGCTTCATGATGGCGCAGGTGACTGCTGCCGCACTGGTTGCCGAGAACCGCATGCTGGCCCATCCCGGCAGCATCGACAGCATACCGACCTCTGCGAATCAGGAAGACCATGTGAGCATGGCGACCCACGCCGCCCGGCGCACGCTCGCCATGACCCACAACCTGCTGCAGATCGTTGCGATCGAGTACCTGGCGGCCTGTCAGGGCCTGGATTTCCGGCAACCGCTGCATACTTCCGCGAAGCTGCAGGGTGCACACGCCGCATTGCGGGCGCAGGTTCCCTTTGCGACTCAGGACCGCCTGCTCGCGAACGACATTAGCGTGGCAGCAGCGATCATCCGCACCACGGCGGTTCAGGACCTGGCGACTTTTCTCCTGCCCACTTTCGCGTGAGGCGCGCTGTGGCTGCCGCGCGCGCTGCGCGCGGCACGCTGCGCCGGGCGCCGCCCCCCTGAGCCGCTGCCGGACTGGCCGAGACTCTGTTTCAACACCGCCATGAGATCGATGATCTCGGCGCTCTTCTGCGGCTTCGCGGCCTTCTCGGTTTCGGGCAGCGTGTGAGTCTCTTTGTTACGCACCTTCTCCTTGATGCGCTTCATGAGATCCTCGCGGTACGTATCGTGATACTTCTGCGGCTCCCATGGTGCGGCCATCTCCTCGATCAGGCGCTGTGCCATCGCCACCTCCTTGTCGCCGACTCCGGCTGCTTTCGCCGTGGGTGCCTCGATACCGAGGTCGGCAGGCGTACGGATCTCATCGGCAAACCGCAGGGTGTTGAGTGTCAACAGATCGCCTTCGGGCAGCACCGCCGCCAGATGCTGCCGTGTACGTACCACGACGCCGGCGATAGCGATCTTGCCAGTCCGCGCCAGGGCCTCGCGCAGCAGCGCATACACCTTCTGACCACCCTTTTGCGGCGCCAGGTAATACGGGTTCTCGAAGTACTCAGGGCCGATGCTGCCGGCATCTATGAATGCGCTGATCTCGATCGTCTGTGAGGCCTTGACATTGGCCTGGCGGAAATCCTCATCAGACAGCGCGACGTATTTGCCCTTCTGGTACTGATAGCCGCGCACGATGTCCTTCCACTCGACGGGCTTGCCGGTGCGCTTGTTGTAGCGCTGATAGCCGACCGGGGAGAAGTCACGCCGGTCAAGAAAATCCAGATCGATCGTGCCGCTGTGCGCGGCGGTATACATCTCCACAGGGATGTAGACGAGTCCGAAGGAGATTGCCCCTTTCCAGAATGCACGCGCCATGACAGACCTCTTCCGCCGACTCACCACCCGCCCGGCGGCGCCAGATCAACGCCTGGCGTGCGGGGAAAGTTCCGCGCTCAAGGACAGCAGCGTGCGCAGCGCTGCGCCGGTTGCACCGGCTGCCGGCCCGATAATCAGATGCAGCCAGTCCGGCCTGGGTAACACAACATCGCGTACCCCCATGGCAATAAGCGCAGCCTGGTCCACCGCGCGCGCATCGGCGATGTTGAGCCGCAGGCGACTGGCAGCTGTGTGCACTTCGAGCACATTCGGGCTTCCCCCGAGAGCACGCAGCAGAGCCGCAGCATCCAGCAGCACGGCGCTTGCGGGCACGCCAGGCAGCGCGGCTTGCGCAGCAGCCGCAAGTGGTGCGGCGGACGCTGCGGCGGTGGCGACCGCCGCCGCAGTTCCGCGCGGATTGCGCAGCGCCGCTTTCATCTCTCCGGCTAGCTGATCGGCCTCCGGACCCACGACCACCTGCAAGGTGTCGGCGGAGGGCCGCACGACACCGCGCATGCCCAGGCGTGTGAGCGCAGGCACATCGACTGCATCCTGGCGGGTGACCACAAGGCGCAGGCGCGTCGTACAGGCATCGAGCGAAACGATGTTGTCAGCTCCGCCGAGGGCTGTGATCAACGCAGGTGCCCGCGAACCCTCCTGCGCAGCGGCAGGCTCGCCCGCAGTCACCCCCTCTGTCGGCTCACGACCGGGTGTCGGCAGATTGAAGCGCACGATGGCGAGACGGAACAACACGTAATAAAGAACGAAATAACCGCACCCCACCGGAAGGAGCAGCAGCGGATGGGTGGCCTTGCTGAAGTTCAGCAGGTAATCGAACAGCCCGGCGGAGAAGCCAAACCCGAGGCGCACCTGCAACGCGTTCATCACGACGAACGCAACCCCTGTGAGCAGGGCGTGCACTGCATAAAGCGCGGGCGCGACGAACATGAACGAAAACTCGATAGGCTCGGTGACGCCAGTCAGCAGCGAGGTGAGCGCGATCGATAGCAGCAAGCCGCCGAGCGCCGCGCGGCGCTCGCGCCGTGCGCTGTGATACATCGCCAGACATGCTGCGGGCAGGCCGAACATCATCACGGGGAAAAACCCGGCCATGAAGGCGCCCGCCGTGGGATCACCAGCGAAGAAACGCTTCAGATCACCTGTGATGCCGTGATAGTCACCGAGCAGGAACCAGGCGATGTTGTTGATGATGTGGTGCAGCCCGGTGACGATCAGTACCCGATTGAGTACTCCATAGGCGAACAGGCCGAACGCGCCAGCATGCAGCACCGAGCGGCTCAGCTGGTCCATTGCCGCCTCCAGCGGCTGCCATTCGCGACCGAACACCCAGGCCAGCAGCAGCCCTGCCACACCGCTTGCGATGGGTACGAAGCGTCGGCCACCGAAAAACGCCAGATACGCCGGCAGGCGGATCTCACTGAACCGGTTGTAGAGCGCACCGGCAATCAGGCCGGAAAGAATCCCGGCCGGTACCGTCAGCTTGGCGAGCTCGTGTGCCTTGTAGGCGGCCACTGCAAGATCGTGCGCCGCCCCGCTGGCTGCGGCGGAGCCCGCACCCAGCCCGGCCAACGCGCCCGGCGGTACGGCGATCAGCACCTCGGCGCCCTTGGTAGTGACCAGGTAGCCCACGACGCTGGCCAGGCCGGCCGCGCCGTGATTTTCCCGGGCCAGACCCACGGCCACACCGATCGCAAACAACAGGCCGAGGTTCGCGAAGATGGCGTCGCCGGCGGCGGCCATGCCAGGAAGATCGAGCAGATCGGGTTGTCCCAGGCGCAACAGCAATCCGGCGATCGGCAGCACCGCGATCGGCAGCATCAGCGCAGCTCCGATGCGCTGCAAGCCTGTTATACCGCCCCTCACTGCCGCTCCTCCGCCGGCATTCCGGACTGTTCCGCCGCGGCAACGGCCTGTCGGCCGAGGGCGCGCACGGCCTCCGCGGTTTCCAACTCGAGCGCCTGCAGGGCGAGTTGTCTGCAGGCCTCGCTGTGTAAGCCGGCGAGCAATGCTTTGAGCCGCACGATCGCACCGGGCACTACCGACAGCTCATCCACGCCGAGACCCAGCAACAGGGGGACTGCGACCGGGTCGGAAGCCAGACCCCCGCACACCGCCACCGGCCGGCCATGGCGGTGCGCAGCTCGTATCGTTGCATCGAGCAACCGCAGCACCGCGGGATGTAACCCGTCCACGCGCGCGGCGAGTTCCGGATTGCCGCGATCCATCGCCAGTACGTATTGCGTCAGGTCGTTGGTGCCCACGGAAAGAAAATCAGCCTCGCGCGCGATCCAGTCGGCCATGACGGCCGCCGCGGGCGTCTCGATCATCGCACCCACCTGCACCCCTGCCTCGCAGGTCAGATCGCGTTGCAGCTCCTGCAGCAGCTGCCGCACGGCGCGAACCTCTCCCGGCTCGCTGATCATGGGCAACAGGATGCGGCACTGCCCGATCGGACGCACCCGCAGGATCGCACGCAACTGCGCGCGCAGCAGCTGCGGCTCCCACAGACTCGTCCGGATGCCGCGCAGCCCCAACGCCGGATTAGCTTCTGCCGGAAGCGGCAGATAGGGGATGGGCTTGTCGCCGCCGATATCGAGTGTGCGGATCACCACCGGGCGACCCTCGAGGGCTGCGGCAATTGCCTGATAACGCTGCGTCTGCTCGTCCTCATCGGGTGCACTGTGGCGCTCCAGGAAAAGAAACTCCGTGCGCAACAAGCCACAACCCTCGGCGCCGTTCTGTTCAGCGCGCACTGCCTCGGCCTCCGATCCAACATTCGCAAACACCTGCACACGCCGTCCGTCAGCGGTCATGCCTGGCCGCTGTGCGTAGCTGCGCTCGCGCATCTGGCGGCCACGCAGTCGCTCGAGGCGCTGTTGTACCTCCGCCACCCGCTCAGCCGTGGGTGCCGGCTCCAGGCAACCGCCCTCGGCATCCAGCACGACGGTGGTTCCTGGAGCAACCTGAAGTACCGCAGGACCTGTGGCGACCAACATCGGCACGGACGTCGAGGCGGCGATGATCGCGACGTGGGAAGTCGGCCCACCATTGGCGAGGCACACGCCCGCCAGCTGCTCGAGCCGCAGCTCGCTCCACTGTGAAGGCAGCAGATCCTCGGCGATGAGGATGGAGCGCGGCGGCAATTCGGGCATGCGGGCACGCTGTCCGGTGAGTGCGGCCACGACGCGCGTTTCCAGGTCCCGCAGGTCTGCCTCGCGCTCCAGCATGCGCGGATCACCGAGCACCCGCAGGCAGTCCATGCTGTTGGTCAGGGCCGCGCGCCAGGCGAACGCGGCGCTCTTGCCGGCCACGATCAACTCGCGTGCCTGAGTGGCGAGCTGCGGATCTTCGAGCAGCTCGAGATGAGCGAGGGCGACTTCCTGGGCTACCGATGCGGTCTGTCCGGGTCCGCGGCGGGCAACGTTCTCGAGCTCCCGCCGCACGCTTTCCAGTGCAGCGTCCAGCTGCCCAAACTCGTACTCCCGGCCGCCCCCCTGCTCCTGTAGCAGCACGCGCTGCGGCGGCAGGGGAAAGGCTGTTCCCAAGGCCAATCCCGGACTTGCCACCACGCCTTCGATCCTGGTGGCGTCAGCCGAGTTACCACCGCTCGGTCCGCATGCGGTGTCAGAGATCTGCGTTAGCGGACGCGTCACGGTCGCGGGTTGCGGCCTTCGCAATAACGCCTCGATCGCAGTCACGGCCGCCGCCGCATCAGCTCCCCTGGCCGTAACCTCAATCAGATCGCCATGCCGCACACCCAAAGCCATCACAGCGATCGGGCTGCGCGCATTCGCGCGCCGTTGCTGCAATACGATCTCGACCTCCGCAGCGAGCGTTTTCAGGGCCTTCGCCATCAACCCAGCGGGTCGTGCATGAATTCCGTGCTCGAGCGCCACACCCACCTGGCGCGTGATCACACCTCGCCCTGGCACTTGCGCAGCATGCACTGCGGCAGGGGCCGCAGCGCCCTCGCTGCGCGCTGCCAGCTGCAGCCAGGGCTCACCCACCTGCAGCGCGCGGTTGACCGCCAGGAGCTGCACTGCGAACCGCTCACTGTTAGTCACGATCGCGGGTGTCAGCACACTCTTCGCGCGTTGTGCGAGCAAATCCAGATCGAAGCACAACAGCCGGTCACCGGTGCGGACCTGATCGCCCGTGGCAACGAACAACTCGAATCCGATGCCGCCCAGCGCGACCGTATCGATGCCCACGTGCAGTAGCAGCTCCGCGCCATTGGGCGCGCGCAGGCTTACCGCATGTCTGGAGGGTGGCGCCGCGATCACGATCGCATCACACGGTGCATACAGCGTATCCCCGGTGGGATCGATGGCAACGCCATCACCCAGCATCCGGGCCGCAAACACCGGATCGGGTGCCTCTTCCAGCGGCGTACTCCAGCCACGCAGCGGCGCTCCGAGGATCAGACCTGCGGGACTGGAGTCACTCTTCATCGTGCAGGAATCGTGTCATCGTGCAGAGTGAACTTGCCGCTCGCCCTCGCAACGTGAGCTGGAGCGGAAAAGACATCTGCACCCGGAGCCGCGGCTACCGCAGGTACAATGATTACTGCGGTCCTGCTGTCCGACTCCCGAGGTCCTGCAATGTCTGGAATGGTCCATCCGCTGGTACTCAAGGCACGTGAAGCTCTGGAACGGGGAGATCTGCGTGTGGCGGAGTCCGCCGCCGATGAGCGCCTGAAAACCGCTGGGCGCGATGTGGGCGCCCTCGAGATCCGCGCGCTCGTGCAACAGCGGCGCGGCCAGTACGGGCAGGCCGCGCGCACCCTCGAAACTGTCATTGGCATCGACCGGCGCGCGGACTGGGCCTTCAACGATCTCGTTCAGCTGTTCATGACGCATGGCAAACTGCCGGATGCGGAGAAGGTCGCACGCGCAGCGCTGCGCGCCAACCCGGCCAACGCCCAGGCTCACAACCTCTTCGGCGACATCCTCTCCGAGATGAACGACCTGCCCGCCGGAGAGTGGCACTTTCGCCAGGCGCTCGAATTGGCTGGGCCGCAGGCACCGTTTCTCATGAACCTCGGACTGAATCTCATGAAACAGGGGCGCGTCGAGGAGGCCGGCAGCTGTTTGTCGGGGGCGCATGCGCTCGATCCCGATGACCACCGTACCCTCGCCTACTGGTCGGCTCTCTATGCAGGTCACGGCGATCTGCAGCGCGCGCAGGAGCTGCTCGACAAGGCGGAAGCGGTGTCTTCTGCGGATCAGGTCAGCCTGCTGCGCGCCAGTTATCTGACGCGCGCAGGACGGCTGGAAGAGGCGATGGCCGTGTTCGATAACCTCAAGCAGCTCAGCGGCACGGATCTGCTCGAGCGCGGCCGGCTCAATGACCGTCTGGGTCGCTACGAGGCCGCGTGGCAGGATTTTGTCGAAGGCAAACGGCGCCTGGTCGAAGAAGGCAGCGGGCTGCGTTACAAGAAGGATGCCGTGGAGACGCTGTTCACGCGCTTCACCGAGTTCTTCACGAGCGCCAACATGGCACTGCTGCCGAAGGCGCCGTTGCGCCAGGACGTGCCGCAGCCGATATTCATCGTGGGTTTTCCCCGCTCCGGCGCGACGCTCATCGAACAGATCCTGAGCAGCCATTCCGCAGTGCGCGCCGGTGGCGAGCTGCCCTATCTGGTGGACCTGCGCCGGTTCAGCACCGAGCTGCTGCCCGATCCGGAGGGCTATCCCGAGAATCTCGCGCAAAGCTGGACCGCCGATCACCATTACGTCGCCTCGCTGCTGCGGGACTACTACCTGGCCCGCGCCGAGCAGGCCGGACTGCTGCGGGCCGGCAAGGCATTCTTCACCGACAAGATGCCCTTCAATGAGATCAATCTGCCGTTGCTGAAGATGGTGTTCCCCCAGGCGAAGATCATCCATGCCATGCGGCACCCGCTGGATGTTTGCGTCTCGATCATGTCGAACAACATGACGCACGGCTTTGCCTGCGGCTATCGCATCGAAGACATCGTGCACCAGCTGACCGCCGTGTTCGCCCTTACCGGGCAATATCGTAACGTGCTCGAAGAGCCGCCCCACGTATTAAAGTACGAGGCGCTCATTACCGATCAGCGCGGCGAGACGGAACGGCTGCTCGGCTATCTCGGGCTGCCGTTCGAGGAGTCCTGTCTCAACTTCCACGACAACCCTCGTTATGCGCCGACGCCGAGCTCTGCACGCATCAGCGAGAAGCTCCACGGCGGTGCCATCAACCGCCACCGGCATTACGCCGCATTTCTGCAGCCTTTCCTGTCGCGGCTGCAACCGCTCCTGGAGCACGACGGCTACGAGTGATTCTGTGCCTCGAAGGGTGATGGCCGCGTACCGGGTCACGTTGAACAGAGTGCCACCCCTACCAATTCATATAAGTTCCAATATAATACCAGTAGGGCTAATTGGTATGAGATTGGTAATATCGCGCAAAAGCTCATGGGAAAACCGGATTGAGGCTCGTAGAGCACGTAGGGCCGCTGGATGAGTCCAGCAGCCAGCCGCTTTACCAGCAACTGCAGCGCGCGCTGCGGGAGGCGCTAAAAAAGAGCCTGCTGGGAGCGGATGACGCTCTGCCTGCCGAGCGCGACCTGGCCGTGCAATTTGCCGTCTCCCGCATCACGGTTCGCAAGGCAATCGATGGCCTCGTCAGCGAGGGACTGTTGGTTCGGCGTCAGGGCTCGGGCACGTTTGTGCTGGCGCGAATGGAGAAGAACTTCTCCAAGCTGACTTCGTTCTCCGAAGACATGCGTGCCCGGGGACGCACACCGCGCAGCGTCTGGTTGCAACGTTCGGCGGGTAGCGTGACTCCCGAGGAATCGTTGACGCTGAGATCCAGTCCGGGTACCCCCGTATACCGCTTCCATCGCATCCGCTTCGCCAATGACGCCCCGATGTCACTGGAGTACGCAACCATCCTGGCATCCTGTCTGCCGGCGCTCGAGTCGGTTGAATCTTCGTTGTATGAAGCACTGGAACGCGCCGGCAACCGGCCGGTGCGCGCGCTACAGCGATTGCGAGCGGTGCTGCTCAACGGCGGACAGGCGAAGCTGCTGCAGGCAAAGGAGCGCGACGCCGGCCTGCTGGTCGAGCGGCTCGGCTTTCTCAAGGATGGCCGTGCCGCCGAGTTCACGCAGTCCTACTATCGCGGAGATATCTATGACTTCGTCGCCGAGCTCAGCCTGTCCCCATGAACGGCACGCCGTGACGTACTCTGCCGGAAAGACCGCCCTGTTCACTGAAGCCGCGGAGGCGCCGGCGCGGGTGGAACAGCAACTGCGGCATAACGCCGCGGTGCTCGCGGAACTCGGGCAACGCCTGCGCGCGAAGCCGCCGCGGGCGCTCATCACCTGTGCTCGCGGCAGTTCCGATCACGCCGCCACTTTCGCCAAGTACCTGGTCGAAACACGTATCGGCGTGCTGGTAGCTTCCGCCGCGCCCTCCATCAGCTCCCTGTATGCAGCGCCAGCGCAACTGCAAGACACGCTGCTGCTTGCGATCTCCCAGTCGGGTGCGAGTCCCGACCTGCTCGCCACCGTACAACGGGCACGGGAGGCTGGCGCGCTCGTCGTCGCGGCCGTCAACGTGCAGGACTCCCCCTTGGCGCGGGCAGCGAACTACACCCTGCCCTTGTGCGCGGGGCCTGAGCGCAGTGTGGCCGCAACCAAATCCTACATCGCCTCGCTTGCCGCCATCCTGCAGCTCACGGCAACGTGGTCGCAGGACGCGGAGCTGCTCGCAGCCTCGCAATGCCTGCCGGCACAGCTGCAACGGGCCTGGACGAGCAACTGGCAGGAGGCGCTGCCGGCTCTCGCCAGCGAGCGGGATCTATACGTCGTGGGACGCGGTCTGGGACTGGCGATCGCCCAGGAAGCAGCGCTGAAACTGAAGGAAACCTGCGGCATGCATGCCGAAGCGCTCAGCGCTGCCGAATTGCGCCACGGGCCGATGGCGCTGGTCACTGCGGGATTTCCCGTTCTCCTGTTTGCGCAGGATGACGAGACACACGCAGGCGTGCGTGCGCTCGCCACGGAGTTGGTCGGCCGCGGCGCACGGGTGATGGTTGCGGGCGCACAGGTCGAAGGTGCCGTGCAGCTGCCGGCCGTGGCAGCGCATCCTGCCGTACAACCGTTGCTGCTCATCCAATCGTTCTATCGCTTCGTGAATGAGCTCGCGCTTGCCCGGGGAATGGATCCGGATCACCCGCCGCACCTGCGTAAAGTGACTGAGACCATCTGATGACCCGGGCACTGTGCAACGCACGCATCCTCAGCGGCGACGACCTCATCGAGGGTCAGTGCGTGCTCGTGGATGCCGGGCGAATCGTTGACGTCGTGCCGTCCTCTGATCTTCGCTGCCGCGAGGCGGACCGCGCTGATTTGGGTGGCCAGCTGCTGCTGCCAGGATTCATCGACACACAGGTGAACGGCGGCGGCGGCGTGCTATTCAACGACGCACCGAGCATCGATGTGATCCGCACCATCGGCAAAGCACACCGACGTTTCGGCACTACCGGGTTTCTACCCACGCTGATCAGCGCAGATCTGGATGTCGTAGCGCGTGCCATCGCGGCCGTTCAGGCTGCCCTGCAAGCGGGTGTGCCCGGTGTGTTGGGTATTCACATTGAAGGCCCGTTTCTGAACGTGGAGCGCAAGGGAGTCCATGATCCTGCGAAGCTGCGCGAACTGGATGCCAGCGCCATCGGGCTTCTCACCTCGCTCCGGGGTGGCCGCACGCTCGTGACCCTGGCTCCGGAGATGACCACCCCCGAACTCATCCAGACGTTGGTGCGGGCCGGCATCGTGGTTTCGGCAGGCCACTCCAATGCCAGCTACGCGCAAGTCAGGGCAAGCCTGCGGCATGGGCTGAGCGGATTCACGCACCTGTTCAATGCGATGTCGCAGCTGACTGGCAGGGAACCGGGGGTAGTGGGAGCCGCGCTCGATGATCCGGACAGCTGGTGCGGGATCATCGTGGACGGGCAGCACACCGACCCGGTGGTGTTGCGTCTCGCTCTGCGTTGCAAACGCCACGAGCGCTTCATGCTGGTCACCGATGCCATGCCGAGTGTAGGCACCGACTGCGACTCATTCGACCTGCAGGGCCGTCACATCACCGTCACCGGAAATGTCTGCGTGGACCCGGACGGCCGGCTCGCCGGCTCCAACATCGACATGGCGAGCTGTGTCCGTAATGCCATGCGTCTGCTCGAGTTGCCCCTGGCGGAAGCCGTACGGATGGCCTCGCTGTACCCGGCTGAGTTTCTCGGCCTGGATCACGAACTCGGACGCCTCGCGCCCGGCTACCGGGCCAACATGGTGGTTGCAACCGAGGATCTGCAGGTCCTCGGAAGTTGGATCGACGGTGAGCCCGATGAGCCCGACGCGGCGCCGGCCGCAGTTCCCTACCCTCAATCCAGCGGTGCCTGAAAGCCTCCGGCACGATAGGTCAGCACCAGCGTGTCGCGCATGCCACCCTGTGCCTGAGTAGCCATCTGGATGGGCGTGGTCTCGTGGATGACGCGCGTGTCATCCAACAGCAGCACTGACCATGGCTCTGCCATGAGAAAGCGGATGCCCATGAAACCGTCCGCCTGAAAGACGCGAGTCTCGCCACCGCGAATGTTGCTTCGCTGCACGAGGGCGAGCGCCACGAAGTCCACGCCATCGCGATGGGCCCCTTCCGGCGTGGGACGGCCGATCCCGCCAGTGGTATCGATGCGAAACTGATGAGCCTCGATGTACCAGCGTGGGGTGGCGCGCACCTGCGAAAACAGATTGCCGAGAGATTGCAGCAGTTGTGGCCACACCCGAGCCTGCAGCACCGGGGCTGCGAGCGGTGAGTACCAACGTTCCAGCCCGCCATGCAGGGCGTTGTAAGACGTCGGCTGCCAGTGCGCCCGCTGGGGGGTGAGAGCCGGCGGCCCGGGGACGGGCTGGATAAAGCAGGAATGGCGCCTGAAGCGATAGCGTCCGCCATCTCGCAGGTACTCATCCCGTGGTAGTTCCTCCCACTGCGGCTGCAGTGCGACAAGCTGCCGCACATCCACATCGAGCACCGCTGAGAGCGATTGCGGCAGCAGCAGCGCATAGCCGTGCTCGCGAAGGCTCGCGATCGCCTGGGCAGGCGCCGTACACGCGGGCGGCAAAAAGCGGCTCGGCGCCGGGGTGTCAGGAAAACTTGCGCTCATGCGGAATCGTGCATCCATCGGCGGCTCGCACCAGTGGGCATCGTACTACGCAGGCTGCGCGCGCATGCTGGGATAGGTGCGTTTCTTGCTGCCGCTCAGCTCGCCGCAACTCAGACGAGAAGCGCTCCGCCCGCAGGGCTACAGGATGAGTAAAAATGAGCCACATCAAGCAGATACAAGAGATTCGCGACCGCGCCCGCCAGCAGATCAAAGACGGTGCGGTTACCGCCGATTATGGGCTCGACCGCGAGAAGGTCATCAGCATTCTCAATGAGGCGCTGGCCACGGAGCTGGTGTGCGTATTGCGTTACAAGTTCCATTACTTCATGGCCTCGGGCATCCACTCGCAGGCGGTGAAACAAGAGTTCAAGGAGCACGCCGGCGAGGAACAGGAGCATGCCGACTGGATTGCAGAGCGCATCAAACAGCTGGGCGGCAAGCCCGAGATGAATCCGGCCATCCTCACCAGCCGCAGCCACAGTGAGTACAAGGAGGGGACTTCGCTGACGGACATGATTCGCGAAGACCTGATCGCCGAGCGCATCGCCATCGAGTCGTATCGCGACATCATCCAGTTTCTGGGTGATAAGGATCCGACCTCCAAACGGCTGATGGAGCGCATCCTGGCCGTCGAGGAGGAGCATGCAGATGACATGTCCGATCTGCTGTTTGCCGTCGAGCCGAACACGGGGGAAGGCTCGCGCAACCTGTACTTCGAGGATGAAGTGCCGCGGTCCGGAAACGAGCTGAAGGTCAGCGGCGACAAAGGCACCGACCACCCTTCCGGCCCCAAGCCGAGTTGAGCCTGCCGGCTCAGGGTGTCGTGCCCATCGGCATCCAGGTCAAGCCGGCGCGCGCGTCCGCCGAACGCTGAAACATCTGCGGCAGGTCCGCCAGCTTACCCGCGACTCCGTCGGGCCTGCGTTCGCCAAAGGCCGCTTTGCCGTAGCCATAAGTGACTGCAATCACCGGTGAGCCGGCGGCGCGCGCCGCGACCACATCCAGGCCCGAGTCCCCGACGTACAGCAGTTCCGCAGGTGCGATGCTCAGCCGTGAGCAGGCCGCCAGCAGCATCGCTGGCGCGGGCTTGCGATCCTCGGGGCGATCGGCGCACAGCGTGAAGGCGAAGAACGCGCTGAGCCCTGCCGCTTCCAGCAGCGGACGAGTGAATTGACTTTCCTTGTTGGTGATACAGCACAGAATCAGCGGCAGCTCACTCAGGGCAGACAAACCCTCGCGCACCCCCGGATACACGCGACTGTGTTTGAACAGCGCGCGCGCGTACTGGCGCCGGAACAGCGCCAGGGCTGCCGCCCCCTGCTCCGCTGCCGGCATCTGGCCGGTGCTTTCCTGCAGTGCGCCGTGCACCAGTGCTTCGACCCCGTTGCCCACCAGCGCCGCAATGCTTTCCTCAGGCAACCTGCGGGCGTTCAGGCTGCCGAGCGTGACATTCACCGCTACAGCCAGATCGCCCATCGTGTCGATGAGCGTGCCGTCCAGGTCGAACGCGATCGCCCGGATAGGCTCAGTCAGCTGAGGCATGAGGCCCCTCCTCCTGCCGTTGCGTCGCAAGGAACTTGCCGCTCATCTGCCCACGATTGCGGCGCCCCGCGCCAGGGTCTCACGCCGGCATTCCATCAGGCGCCAGATCATCGGCGTAAAGATGAGCTGCAATGCGAGATCCATCTTGCCTCCAGGACACACGATTGTGTTGGCGCGCGACATGAACGAGTCATGCAGCATCGACAGCAGATAAGGAAAATCGATGCCACGCGGCGTGGAGAAATGGATCACGAGAAAGGACTCATCGGGAGTGGGAATGTGGCGCGCCACGAACGGGTTTGAGGTATCGACCACCGGTACCCGCTGGAAATTGATATGGGTGCGTGAGAACTGCGGGCAGATGTAGTGCACGTAATCGTGCATGCGCCGCAGTATGACATCGGTCACCGCCTGCGCCGAATAGCCCCGGGTCACCTTGTCCCGATGCAGCTTCTGGATCCACTCGAGATTCACCACCGGGCTGATTCCGATGAGCAGATCCACATGCCGCGCCACATCGATCTCATCGGTGACGATGCCGCCATGCAGGCCTTCATAGAAGAGCAGATCCGTCCCGACCTGCAGCTCCTCCCATGCGGTGAAAGTTCCGGAGGGCTGCGCATAAGGAGCCGCCTCGGCCTCATCATGCAGATATTTACGCACCCGTCCGCGCCCCGCGCGGCCATAGGTGTTGAACAGCTCCTCGAGCTCGGCAAACAGGTTGGCGTCCGGGCCGAAATGGCTGAAGCTGTGATCACCGCGCTCGATGGCGCTGCCCAGCCGTTGCTTCATCTCGGCCCGATCGTAACGATGGAAGCTGTCGCCCTCGATGTACGCCGCTTCGATATTCTCGCGACGGAAAATCTGTTCGAAGGTGCGCTTCACGGAGGTCGTGCCGGCGCCGGAGGAGCCGGTGACGGCAACGATGGGATGCTTCGCTGACATCGCGGCTCAGGCCTGCGTCGTGAACAAGCCGCGTGCGCCGAACAGCGGCGCCTCGAACTCGAAATCATTGTGATCGCGATGATAGCGCTCGATTCGCTCGACTTCGGTGCGCGAGCCGAAGATCAGCGAGCTGCGCTCGTGTGCCGCCTGCGGCTGCACCTCGAGGATCGGTTGTTGCCCGGTGCTCGCCCGTCCGCCTGCCTGCTCGATCAGGAAGGCGATCGGATTGGCCGCGTACAGCAGGCGCAGCTGCCCTGCCTCGCTCGAGTCCTTGCGCACGGGCGGGTAGAGACACACGCCACCGCGCATCAAGATGCGATGGGTCTCGGCGACCAGCGAGGCGGTCCACCGCATGTTGAAATCGCGGCCACGCGCACCGGCCTGCCCGGCGAGACATTCGCGCACGTAGCGCTTGATGGCCGGCTCCCAGAAGCGTGAATTGGATGCGTTGATGGCGAATTCCGCGGTCTCCGGCGCGATCGTGATGTCCGGATGCGTCAGCATGAATTCGCCGATCTCCCGGTCGAGCGTAAAGCCGTTCACGCCCCGCCCCGTGGTCAGCACCAGCATGGTGGAAGGTCCGTAGATGGCATAACCGGCACAGACCTGTGCGGCGCCCGGCTGCAGGAAATCACGCTCGGTCGGCGCGGCTACCTGCGGCGGTGCGCGCAGTACCGAGAAGATGCTGCCGACCGAGACGTTCACGTCGATGTTGGATGAACCGTCCAGCGGATCAAACAACAGCAGGTAGCGGCCGCGGGGGAACTCGGCTGGTATCGGGCACGGCGACTGCATTTGTGCCGACAGCATCGCCGTCAGCTGCCCACCCCATTCATTGGTGCGCACGAAGATCTCATTCGCAAGCACCTCGAGCTTTATCTGCGGCTCCCCGCGGGGGCTACCCGGCGTGGCCGCCACATCGCCCAGCGCCCCCCTGCCGATGACACGCGCGATGCGCTTGCAGGCGAGGCGCACATCATTGATGAGTGCAGTAAAACCCCCGGTGGCATGGTTGCAGCGCCGCTGCTCCTCGATCAGGAAGCGCGTCAGTGTCCTGGGCGTAAATGTCTTTGTGCAGGCCAAGCCGCCCCCTGTTGTATCTCTTGTGATGCACCCGGGAACAGCGGCTCCCAGTCCGGGCGACCCGCGATGAAGGCGAGGCGCAGCGCCGCGCCGCCCTGGGCGGAATCGAACGCGTTCACCTTGATGTAGTGGCGTGGAAAGCTGCGGCGGCAGGCATGCAACTCGGCCATCACTGCGGCGGCATCGCGACACCCGAGCAGCGGCGCGCCAAAGGTCTCCCAGCAGCCGTTGCGCGGGTGCGGATCGTCGCTGTATTCGATGGCGACGGCCCACCCGCGGCTCAGGCAGTAACCGATCTGCCGGCTGATCTGCGCGTCGCTCAGCTCCGCAAGGAAAGAAAAGGTGTCTGCTGCCACTCGCATCGTCATATCGCCTCAATTTGCCCCGGCCGCTCACATTAGGTCCAGTTAGATATAATTGGTCCAGTCATAAGCCAGGACTTATGGATATGCGAGACACCCGCAGAGCCGACGGGCTGCGCAACGTGACCCTGCGGCAGATGAAAGTGTTTGCCACCGTGGCGCGGCACCTGTCGTTCACGCGCGCGGCGCGCGAGCTGCATCTCACCCAGCCGGCGGTCTCCCAGCAGGTGAAGCTGCTCGAGCAGGAAGTCGGCCTGCCGCTGTTCGAGAAGATCGGCCGCCGGGTGCAGCTGGCCCCGGCTGGCGTCGAACTGCTGCGTTATACACACCAGGCCATCGAGCTGCTGCGCGAAGCTGCCGAATCGCTGGCCGCGATGCGCGGGCTGAAACGCGGCGTGCTGAAACTCGGGGCCGTCAGCACGGCCAAGTACTTTGCGCCCTCGCTGCTGTCGGCCTTCACCCCCGCCTATCCCGAGGTCACCATCAAATTCGACGTCGGCAACCGGGAGGAAATCATCAAACAGATGGTGGCCAACGAGATTGATCTGGTCATCATGGGTCGTCCGCCGCGCGAGCTCGAGACGATTGCCGAGCCTTTTGCGAAGAACCCGCTGGTGATCATCGCCTCACCGCAGCATCCTTTCGCTGAGCGGCGCCGGCTTGGGCTGAAGCAGCTCAGCGCGCAGCAATTCATCATCCGTGAGGAGGGCTCGGGCACGCGGGCCTCGATGGAGTACGTGTTTCGCGAGCGGCAGGTATCCTTCCGGACGGCGATGGAAGTCAGCAGCAATGAAACCATCAAGCAGGCCGTGATGGCCGGTATGGGAATCAGCCTCATCTCGGCGCATACCGTTGGACTGGAGCTCGCGGCGGGCCGGCTCATCTGCCTGGATGTCGTGGGTCTGCCGATCGTGCGGGACTGGTACCTCATCCACTTGCGGGACAAGCAGCTCTCGCCGATCGCCGCCGCGTTCCGCTCCTTCGTGCTGGAACGCGGGCCTCGCATCGTGCAGCGCGCCGTTGGCGGACCGATACCCCGGCGCCTCTAGCCGTGCCAACGCAACGCCCCACATCACGCCGGGTCAGAGCGCTCCACCCCGCACTGTTATTGGCAATGTTGCTCAGCTGCCAAGCTGCAATCGCCACCGAGTCATCGAGCCAACGCCTGACTCTTGACGGGGTGGAGGTGCAACTGGAGATGAGCAGCGCGGACTACGCCGTCGGTACGAGCGCCCTCGTCAACTGGGTGCAACGTGCCGAGCAGATTGTGAGTGGCTATTACGGGCGCTTCCCCACCCGCCGGCTGGCAATTCAGCTGGTGGGCGCGCCCGGCGGCGGTGTGCAGACAGGCAAAACCTGGGCCCGGGGCGGAGGCTTCATCCGCATCAACATCGGATGGCAGGTCACCGAGGCCCAGCTGGTCAATGACTGGGTGTTGGTGCACGAGATGACTCACTTGGCGTTGCCGGACGTTGCAGATGAGCATGAGTGGCTGTCAGAAGGCGCGGCTGTCTACGTCGAAGGCATCGCACGCGTGCAGGCTGGCAACCGCACCGAGCAGGATGTGTTCGCCGAGCAATTTCGCGCGATGCCGCGCGGACTGCCACAGAGCGGCGACCAGGGGCTCGACCACACCCACACCTGGGGACGCACTTACTGGGGCGGCGCCCTGTTCTGTTTCCTGGCGGATGTGCAGATTCACCAACAGACCGGCAACCGCCTGGGTCTGCAGGACGGCCTGCGGGCGGTGCTCGAACGCAGCGGCGGTTTGACGGCCGACTGGCCTGTCACACGGGTGTTCGCGACGGCTGATGCGGCCACCGGCACGCATGTGCTGGAGGATCTTTATGTGCAGATGAAGGATCACCCCGCGGCACCGGATCTCGCAGGCCTGTGGCAACGACTCGGCGTTCAGCGTGACGGCAACGAAGTGATCCTGCGCGATGACACCCCTCTGGCGGACGTGCGCCACGCCATCATGCGGGCGCGGGCGAATAAAACGTCGTCATGAGCGCCGTTACGACCAACACCAGCGCGATCAAGGCGTATTCCACCATGACCATACGGCGGAAAGCGATTGCCGCGGAGCCGCCCCGCCCGGCGGCCGGCCCGAACCGCCACTTGTTGGCCGCGGCGCAGAGCAGCAGCAACAGGAACAACGCGAGCTTGCTCAGCAGCAGCAGACCATAGGGGCGAGCCAGTGCGGCCCAATCCGGCAGGAGCAGGCTCGCCAAACCGAGCCCGGCCAACCCGATGACCGGCACGCTCCAGGTGGCCACAGCGGAGAAGCGGCTGATGATTCGTTGCGCTGCAGCCGCCGGCTCGCAGCGGCTGACCTGTAGCAGGGGCCACAGTGACCCGAGCCAGAACATAACAATGAGCAGATGCACACCCAGCAAGGCGGCAGCGAGCGCGCGAGAGCCCACATCGACGGTATGGCCGGTCACGGCAAACGCGGCCGCAGTAACGCCCACCGCGAGGCAGGCTGCGACCTTCGCAGCAGGCTGAACGGCCGCAAGCGCATCTCTCGACAGCCACAGCGTTACCGCGGCACACAGGAGTGCCAGCAACCGCAGTGCGAATGCGACTCCCAGTGCCGAATGCAACACCATGCGGTAAAGAGCGGGATCGGCTATTCCCTCGAGATCCCCGGCGAGGCGCACCGGCTCCGCCGCCAGAGATGCGAGAAGGACCAGCCCTGCGGCGGCGGCAAGCCGCAGGGCGCCGCGCACCAGCGCCGCGCGACTCTGTACCAGCAGACTGGCAAAAAAAGCCGTGAACAGCGCTACTCCTGCGGCCTGCAGTGACAGCAACAGGGAAGCAGCGCGCAGCAGCGCGACTGCCGGCATCTTCTTCAGTGCGCCTGCGGACTGACCGTGAAAGAGATCTTCCCGGGCATCACATGGCCATCATCGCTCAGTACGCGCCAGCTGAGCTGGTAGCGGCCGGCCTGCAGATCCGGCGCAGCGAGTGTGAACTCGCGCTGTGCATCGCCGCCGGGCAGGGGCAGCTTGCGCGGCTCGGCCGCTTGCTTCTGCAGAGTAAGCGCCGTGAGCCTTACCGGCTCGGCAAATCGCAGATGGAAATCGTGGGGCGCGACCTGCAGTGTTTCGCCATCTGCAGGAATCGTTTTCTCGAGATGCGCGTGGGCCAACGCGATCCCAACGTAACTGACACACAACACGCCGAGCAGCGGTCGTATCGATCTCATGGCCGTTCTCCTTTACGCGTGAGCCGCGCAGGCGGACGAACGGCCTGAGGTTCAGCGCGCGCGCTGCACTTTACTATAGGCTTGCGGTGCGCGCGCACGTCGCGGCTGAGGGTGCCGTGCTGCCGGGTGATGTCGCCGCGCCTCGCCGTGCCGAGTCTCGCCATGCCGTTGTGGCGGTCGCTGTCCCCGACTTGCCTCCCCAGGCGCATCGGCATTCCCGCGCGCCGGCTGCGTTGAGGTCAGCGGCGCAAACTGCGGCAAGGCAGTCTCGGGCAGGCGGCGCCGCAGCAGGCGCTCAATGTCACGCAGCTGGCCGATTTCCTCGGACGCCACCAGTGAGATTGCGTTCCCGGCGCCGCCGGCCCGCGCCGTGCGGCCGATACGGTGCACGTAGTCTTCAGGCACGTTCGGCAGCTCGTAGTTCACCACATACGGCAGGTCCTTGATGTCCAGGCCGCGCGCGGCTACTTCAGTTGCGACCAGTGCGGTGACTTTCAGGGCCTTGAAGTCTGCCAGCGCACGCACGCGTGCCGCCTGGCTCTTGTTGCCGTGAATGGCGGCGGTCTGGATGCCCACCGCAGCGAGCTGTTGTGCCAGACGGTTGGCGCCGTGCTTGGTGCGCGTAAATACCAATACCTGGTGCCAGTTGCCGGCGTCGATCAGATGAGCGAGCAGGTCGCGTTTGCGCTCGCGCGCGACATGAAACACCTGTTGCTCCACGCGATCCGCAGCGGCGTTGCGAGGCGCCACCTCGATGACAGCCGGGGTGCGCAGGATGCGCGCGGCAAGCGACCGGATGGGCTCCGAATAAGTCGCCGAGAACAGCAGATTCTGCCGCTGCGCCGGCAACAGCTTGACCACACGGCGGATGGCGGGGATGAAGCCCATGTCGAGCATGCGATCGGCCTCATCGAGCACGAAATAACGAATTGCACTGAGCTCGAGTACGCCCTGCCCGAGCAGATCCAACAGACGTCCGGGAGTTGCGACCAACAGGTCGCAGCCTGCGCGCATCGCCGCGATCTGCGGGTTGATATTGACGCCACCGAAAACCGCCGCAGAGCGCACCTGAGTATGGCGGCCATACCAGCGGGCGCTGTCCAGCACCTGGGCGGCGAGCTCGCGTGTCGGTGTGAGGATCAAAGCACGGGGCCCTACCCGGCTCGGCTCATCAATCAGTCTCTGCAGGATCGGCAGCACAAATGCGGCCGTCTTGCCGGTGCCTGTCTGGGCTCCGGCGAGAACATCCGTGCCGGCAAGGATGGCGGGAATCGCCTGTGATTGGATGGGAGTTGGGGCCTGATAACCTTTTTCGCTGAGCGCGCGCAGCAGCTCGGGCTTGAGCCCGAGATCGACAAAAGACATGGAAACCTCTCATTGAGCTCGCACGCAGGGGTACTGCAGCGGTCAGTTGCGAGGGATAGTGTTGGCAGGAAACTGGCCTGTGAGGCGCTGACCGCGCACCTGTTGGAGGCGGGCGCACTCTACAGAATTTGCCTGCTGCCGTCCAATGGGCACAATGCCAGGCATGTCTTTCGTCACACTCTCGGACGCCCAGCTCGCCTATTCCGATCGTCCGTTGCTCGATGGGGCACAGATGAGTCTGGCCCACGGGGAGCGCCTCGGGCTGATCGGTCGCAACGGCACCGGCAAGTCGACGCTGCTGCGCGTGATCGCAGGACTTGTGCAACTGGACGCTGGCGAATTGCAGCGGCGTGACGGGCTGCGGATCGCAATGGTCGAACAGGACCCCCAGCTGCCCGAAGCGGTCACGCTGCGTGAAAGCCTGCTGACTCGTGCCATGGTCAGTCCTGAGTTCACAGCCGGCTTCGCCGATGAGCGTGAGCGTTGGATGATCGAAGCGCGCCTGGCCGAGTTCCTGCAGCGCTTCGAGCTGCAGGCCTCGCACCCCCCCGGTACCTGCTCGGGCGGGGAGCGCAAGCGGGCGACGCTGGCGCTCGCCTTTACCCTGCAGCCGGAGCTGCTGCTGCTGGATGAGCCGACCAACCATCTGGACATCCAGGGCATCGAGCGGCTCGAGGAGCTGCTGCCGCGGATCCCCGCGAGCATCGTGATCACGCATGATCGCGAGTTTCTCGACCACATCACCACACGCATTCTCGAGCTGGATCGCGGTGTGTTGCGTTCCTACCCCGGGAACTTCGCCGCCTACGAGGCGCGCAAGCAGAACGAACTGGCAGCAGAGGATCTCGCACGCCGCCGCTTCGAGCGCTTCTGGGCTCAGGAAGAAGTCTGGATCCGCAAGGGGGTTGAGGCCCGGCGCACGCGCAACGAGGGCCGGGTACGGCGGCTTGCGAGCCTGCGCGAGCAGCGCGCGCAGCGCCGCGAGCGGCTAAGTACCATGCGGCTGAATCTCGATGCGGGCGAGCGCTCGGGCCGGCTCGTCGCCGAGCTCGAGGACGTCAGCAAGACCTTCGGCACACAGCCGCTCATCAGCCATCTTTCGTTGCGCATCATGCGTGGCGACCGGCTGGGTGTCATCGGCGGCAACGGTGTTGGTAAATCAACGCTACTGGGGGTGCTGTTGGGAACCCTGGCAGTCGACTCTGGCAAGGTACGGCGCGGCACGCAGCTGCAGATCGCCTACTTTGACCAGCTGCGTACTCAGCTGGATCCGCAAGCAACAGTCGGCGAATCGATCAGTCCCGGCTCCGACTGGGTGGGCAGCGGAGCGGGCAGGAAGCATGTCGTCAGTTACCTGGAGGATTTCCTGTTCGCGCCGGAGCGTGCGCGCGCGCCCGTCAGGATGCTATCCGGGGGCGAGCGCAATCGACTGCTGCTGGCCCGTCTGTTTGCGCAGCCGGCCAATCTCGTGGCGCTCGATGAGCCGACCAACGATCTGGACATCGAGTCTCTCGAGCTGCTCGAGCAGAAGCTGCAGGAGTACACCGGCACACTGCTACTCGTGAGTCACGATCGACGCTTCCTGGATAACATCGTCACGCAGACGGTTGCCGCTGAGGGCGAGGGACGCTGGCAGGAATATGTCGGCGGCTATAGTGACTGGTTGCGCCAGCGCCCTGTTACTGCAACGCCGGCGCCCGCAGCCAGTGCGCCGAAGCCGCAACCGGTTCCTGCGGCAAACGAGGCGCCGCGCCTGCGCAATCGCCTGAGCTACCAGGAGCAGCGCGAGCTCGCCGCCCTTCCTGAGCTCATTGAAGCTCTGGAGCGCGAGCAGCGCGAGCTGCTTGCCCTCATGAGCGGACGCGGCTATCACTTGCGCGGGGCCGACCAGATCCGCGCCGATCACCGCCGCTCGCAAGAGCTGGACGAGCAGCTGAACCGCCAGCTGGCGCGCTGGGAGGAGCTTGAATCCGTAAGCGGGCGTGCAGAATAATCAATGGCTTATTACATAATGATGCCCCGCATGCTTAATAATGGAGCTGGCGCAGTCGGTGGCGCAGCCGAACCGTTTTAGAATCTTCCTATGGAAGCCGTGGGGACGCGACAGCTAGGCGCAGGACAGCTCAACGCAGCGACGCTGCTGGCGCTGCTCGTGGCCCTTGCCGCCTGCTCGCCGAAAGCCAACGTTTCGGCGACGGCTAATGTCCCGGCCCAGTACAACCATGTGTACCTGACCGCGCAGCAGATCTGGTTCAACAGCAGTGCGACCGCTGGGCCCGACGATGAGAGCTGGCAGAAGTTTCCACTGAGTGCTCCCATCACGGTCGATCTGTTCAATGCCTCTGACGGCACGGTCGCCCGCCTCAGCACTGCCCTGGGGGTGAGCGCCGGCAGGTATGCGCAGCTGCGTCTGATTCCTGTGGACGCCTCGGCCGCACTCACATCCTCAGCCAGTGCACTGGGTGCACGCTTCAATGCGGAGGTGGACTACACCGACAGCGCCGGCGTCAGCCATCAGTTACCCCTGGAGCTGCAGAACCCGGACAAGGGTATCGGTATAGCTGCCAGCTTTACGATCGGGGCGAGTATCAACACCCCGACGTCATTGGTTGCAGCCGGTTCCGCGACGACCGGCGGCATGACGCAGACCGATACCGGATTCTTTACCGGAACGCTGAGTACCGGCTCGATCCAGGCGGGCACGGCCACCACGGGAACCACGATTCTGGGGGCCTCTCAGGAGGGCACTGCAACGACCGGCAGCACAGCTACTTCGACGGCCGCCACCCCCACGCTGACTGCGTTGACCATTGCGATCAACATCGACACGGCGCGCGATCTGGCCTTCTTCAACTACAGCGGCACGAGCGCCATTCTGATGAATCCCCACGCCAGTGCCTACAACACCGCAGGCGTCGGCGCGATCCAGGGCTCCATCGCCCTGAGCGCTTTGCCCGGGGTAACCAGCTCCAATGGTCACCTGCCGATCGAAGTCACCGCGGAGTTGTTAAGTAGCGATCGCACGCGGCATGTCGCGGTCAACAGCGCCGCGGTCACCCGCAACGGCAGCTTCGTGCTGTACCCGCTGCCGAGCGGATCATCCTCGACCACTTATGACCTGGTGATCCATGGCGCGGGCATCACAACCGTGATCGTCCGCGCCGTTCCGGTCAAAGCCGGCGATCCGACCTCCGCCTCGCCCGTATCGATCGGCACGATCGCGCCGCGGGCTGCGGGCACGTTTGTGGTGAATCTGAGCAATGCGCAGCCCGTACCCGCCGGGTCGCTCATCGGTTTCTACCAAACCCTGCCGCTGGCGGGCGAGGTGCCCTACCTGATCGAGGAGCGCCCGATTGATCCGTTCAGCCGCAAGTTCGTCACGGATCAGGCGCTTTCCGCCGGTGCGCTGCAGTTCGGTACCTTTGTTTCCGGTGCAGCGATCGCCTTGACGGCGGTCACGCCGGTGGAGGGCACTTCCGCGTATCGGGCAGCAGTGAGTGCGCCGCTGTTCGCCCCAGGGGAGCTGTCGGGCGTGGTCGGCCCTGCACCGGTCACACCGGTGGTGTTTGCGCCGCCTCTACCGCCCGTCGCCACTGGCGCCAGCGCCGACACACTGTCCCTCGAGCTCACCCAAAGCACACCGGGGAAATACAATGCGGGGCAGCTGCTGGTCAGCCGCGGCGGCGCCATTGTCGCCACGGCCGCGCTCGATACCTTGCTGGCACAGGCCGGCGGCGGCATTCTGGCACTGGACGGCCTGCCCGGCGGCAGCAGCTCGACCAGCTTTGCGGCCGGGCTGTATGACGTGTCGGTGCGTACGTGGAATACCGCAGATCCGGCCGGGACACTGAACCGCGAGACCTACCCCGCACCCGCAGACCTACGCAACGGCAGCGTCAGCGGCTACTCCATAAAGATTGACTGAGCGGGCCGCGACTGACAATGTCGCGCCCTCGCGGCCGCCCGGTCCGCCAAGGTGGCGCTCTTACCGTGACAAACTGTAAAGCGCGCGAACGGATCGCTGCCGGGCGCCTCTAATACCCGAATACGGGCTGCGCGCCCGGTGTGGGCTCGATAAGGGAGACCTTTTGATGATAGTTGATCGCGGTCGCGCCCGGCGCAGCGGCTCGGTATTGCGTACCCTGGCCATGGTGGTGGTCGCCGGCGCTTTCATGTTCGGCTGCCACAACACCCTGTACACGTACGGCACCTCGGTCATCACGTTCTCCAGCACGCCCGGCCCGTTCAGCAGCTATGTGGTCGCCGTGCAGGAAATTACGCTGACCCGCAGCGACGGGGTCGTGGTCTACCCGGTGGGTCTCTCGGGCGGCACGGCCATCCAGCAGACCGTCGACTTCACGCGGCTCGGGGATCACAGCGAGGTTTTTGGCGCTCCGGCGCTGCCGGAAGGTACCTATACCTCGGCTACCGTGCTGATGAATTACACGACCACGTCGATCTTCACCGACGTTAACGGCACGAACGTGCAGCTGACGCCGCACGATAGCTCGGGCAACACGATGTCAACGGTGAGCTATACCGTCAGCTTCGATCCGAGCGCGCCTTTCGTTATCAAGAATGGCGTCTCCACACCGTTGGACATCAATTTCGATCTGGCAGCCTCTTCAGTCATCAATCTCGCCAACAAGACGGTGGTCACGCGTCCATTCCTGACACTCAACACCGAGCCTGAATATAGCGGCCCGATGCGGGTGCGCGGGCTGTTCGTAACGGCCAAGGGTCTGGCGGCCAACACATTCGTACTCAACTCGCGCCCGTTCAACGACGTCCTCTCTCCCTCGCCCTATGGCTCTGTCAACGTGGCGACTACTGACAGCACGGTGTTCGCCATCAACGGCGTCAATTACACTGGCGCGGCAGGCCTGCAGGCCATGCAACAACTGCAGATCAACACCAACGTCGGGGCCTACGGCACGCTGACCAATCTCGGCGCGCTCACGCCGACTTTCACGGCCACCCAGGTCTTGGTTGGTTTCAGTCAGGACGATCAGCTCGAAGACCGCGTCACGGGGGTCGTTGCCGCGCGCAGCGGCAATACCATCGTGCTGCACGGTGCGGGCATGTTTACTCGGCCGGGCACGCTGACGACCGGCAATGCGCTCTTCCAGGATTCGTTGACCATGACGGTGGGTGCTGCGACGGTGGTAACGCGGGACAATTCCGCGGCCACTCTGAGCGCTGCTGCCATCTCCGTCGGTCAGCGCATCAACGTGGGCGGCAATCTCAATGACAGCTCGGGAAAACTGGTCTCCAGTAGCGGCGGCACCCCGGCCAACCTGGATGCGACTAATGGTTACCTGCGGCTCACCGCCACGCCGCTGTGGGGTGCGCTCAATGCGGGCGCCTCGGGCAGCTCGGCCTCCTTCAATCTCCTGACCCTCGGCGATTACGAACCGAACGTTTTCAACTTCACCGGCACCGGCCAGGTCGGGATGGACGCCACGCCCAGCGCTTACATCGTCGACACCACGGCAGCGGGCCCTGCTCTGGCCGGCGCACCGGCGGGCACCCTGGCGCGCGCCGATGGCTTTGTCACACCGTTTGGCAGCGCCCCGCCCGATTTCGATGCCACAGCGGTCACGCCCGGTACAGCGGTCGATCAGATCCTGGTTGTCGACTGGATCAACGGTGGCAGCAAGGCCGCATTCGCCAACATCACGACCGGCCAACTGGTGCTCAACCTGTCCGATCCCAACCTCGGCAGCTCGCACGCGGTACTGACGGGACCGACTTCCATAGATCTGACCAGCCCCGGTGGCAACGTGACGATCGTGCCGGACACGACGACCCATGACATCCTGGCCTACGGTAGTCCGGCGACGAACATGAGCCTCTTCAACTCGTTCGCGCCGTTTGCGACGGGACTCGATGGACTGGTGAACTCCGGCCAGCCGGTACAGAAGGTGGTCGCGGTCGGTCATTACGATGAGCTCAACCGCACTTTCACGGCACATCGCGTCGACTTCGTGCGCGAGTGATGAGCCGCGCAGGCGATCGCGGCAGACAGGCTAGCGCTTGTTCAGCAGCTGCCGCACGGCATCCAGCAGTGTCGTGATGCGAAACGGCTTGCGCAGGAATGCGTCGTAGTTCGCGAAACGCGCCCGTACCACCGACTCGCCCACTGCACTCATCAGGATGATCGGGATATGGGCGTACGCCGGGTCGGCGCGCATGGTGCGCCCCATCACCGTGCCATCCATCAGCGGCATCATGAAATCGACCACGGCAAGATCGACTGTGGCCTCGGCCAGCCGCTCGAGGCCATAGCGGCCGTTTGCCGCGCTAAGAACGCGATAGCCCTCGTCTTCGAGGGCGGCGGTGACGACTTCGATCGCCCCGAACTCATCATCGACTACGAGAATGGTCTGCACGGTGGCCGGCTGCCGATACTCTAGGTGCGGCCCGTTTCCCGATCGACGCTCGCCGGTGCACGGGCAACGCCGGTCGTGACGCCTTCAACGCCTGCGAACGGCTCTCCCAGTGAGATTCCACGGCTGTCGATGAAGAACTCGCGCAGCGAGGAATCATGATCGCTGTCGCGCACCTTATGGACGGCTATCGCGCGATGCAGTCTCGAGCCGCGCTCGACAAAGCGCATGAGAATCAGATTCTCAAGCAGTGCGGAAACACCGCTCACGGGCACCCTGATCACCGGGCCTGCGATCTCGGGCACCTCCATCGTAAAGACGGTGGTCACGCCCAGGCCGCGCAGCTCATTTACGAGGCAGGAGAAATAGCGGCTGATCCGCTGTGGCGAGGTCGCAGACTCGAGGAAACCGCCGAGCCCGTCGATGAAGAGGCGCTTCACGGCGCGGCGGCGCACGGCCTGCAACAGCCGATGTGCCAGCTCATCCAGCACATTTTCCCGCTGTGGCTGCCACAACAGCTCGACATCGCCGCGATCGACGGCAGGCCCCACTTCAAGCCCCAGGCTGCCGGCCTTCTGACAGAGCCGCTCCGGGCTCTCGAAAAAACCAAACAGCAGTCCGGGTTCGCGCGCGCTGGCGGCAGACAGAAAGTGCAGACCGAGCGTGGTCTTGCCGACGCCACTGGGGCCGATCAAACCCGTGGAGGTACCGCCGGGCAGTCCACCATTGAGCATCTCATCGAGCTCTGCGATCCCGAGGCGCAGCCTGCCGTCAATGACGACGTCACGATGGCTCGCATTGGCAAGCTCGGCTTCCACGCGCGGAAAAAACTTCAAACCGTCGCTGGTAATGCGAAACGCATGACGTCCGCGCAGATAGCCGCTGCCGCGAAACTTACGCACCAGCAGACTGCGCTCAGTGCGAAACTCGAACAGCTGATCTTCGAGCTCGAGTACTCCGTCCACCATGGTGTGCTCGGCGCTTACAGTGCGCAGCAGGCCACTCGTCAGCAGCAGCACCGTGCAGCCGCTGGATGCGGCATGCGCCTGCAGCTCATGTATGAATTTCTTGAACTCCCGATCGCTGGGCGCGCTCTCCTGTGCGGCGACCAGCCCATCAATGACCAGCAGCTCAGCCCGCTGACCCTTGATCTCGCGCCGCAGAACATCTACCAGGCCTTTCAGACCGCTGTCCTCGAGCATACGAAACGCACTGACGAAGTAGAGCGACTCCGGAATGACCGACTCGTTGAAGAATGACATTGGCCGCAGATGCTGCAGCAGCCGCGTGTGCATCTCTGCTAACAAGGTGATGTAGGCGGCGCGGCCGCCCCGTTGCGCGTGTCGAAAACAGATCTCATTGGCAAGAATCGTCTTGCCGGCTCCGGGTGCGCCCTGAATGATATAGACGCCGCCTTCCAGAAAGCCGCCACGCAGGATCTCATCCAATCCCTGGACGCCGGTGCTGAGCCGCCCAAGCTCAAGCGCTTTCTGTTCAGACTCTGTCATCGCGACCCTCCGCGGCAGTATCGGTGTGCAACGGAAGGACGACCTCGAACAGCGCGCCCTGTCCTGCCGCGCTGTGGACCCTGATGTTGCCGCCGTGTGCTTCAACTAACCCCCGCACCAACCATAAACCCACCCCTGCCCCGGCCGGATGAGCAGCTCCAGGCGCCAGCCTCTCGAAGCGACCGAAGATGCGCTGCTGATCCGCATCCGCAATTCCGATGCCGCGATCCTGGACCAGCAGGCGGACGCTGTCTTGCACTGGCTGCACGGTGATGTCGATCGGATGGCCGGCCCCGAATTTGATGGCATTCGAGATGAGGTTGGAGACGATCTGCTCCATGGATAGGCGCTCCCAGCGTCCAAGCAGTGTTGCAGGCAGGTGCGTGTGCAGCGTGCTGCGGTTGAACGCTGCTTCGGCTCGGTAGGATTCGATGATCTCCCCGACCAGCGCGGCAAGATCTACCACTTCGGTGTGCAGCGGCTGGCGGGTGGCATTCATGCGCCCGACATCCAGCAGCAGCGACGCTCGCTTTATGTAGCGATCGACAATCTGCTGCACTCTCTCGAGGCGCCGCTGCAAGCCGCCGTCGCCATGCTGGCGTGCGACCTGGGCTGCCGCCGAGACCTGCAGCAGTAAAGAGTGCATGGGATTGCGCAGCTCGTGCGTAGCGATCGAGAGGAACTCATCGCGGGCCTGGACGGCCTGTTCCAATTGCTGAATGCGCTTGCGCAGGCGGGCTTCAACGTCGTCAGTATCCGGATTGTCACGGTCTGCGACCAAAAGCCGCCCCTTGTCCATAGATAGCTATGGACAGAATCTAACATAGTTTTGTTAGCCCCCGGACGCCTGGGAAGCCGGGGGCGGGGCGCTTCAGCGGCGCCGTGGCTCGCTCGCAGCAGAGTGCGAGCGAGCGCTCACGATGACGGCGCGATCAGGCAGCCAGCACACCCTTCTGTTTCGCCGTATGAGTTGCAATGGCATCCATCAGCGGCGGATTCAGACAGTCGTACGGCTCGAGCTTCAGCTCTTTCAGCCGTGCGCGGATGGCACCCATCTGATCAGGCTTGGTCCCCGCCTCGATGATGGACGAGACAAACGCTGCGAACTCAGGCGCTGCCCAGCCATTCTCTTTCGACAGCTCCGTGTGCACGAAGTCGAAACCATGAAACGGATGGTTCTTGTTCTCGATGCGACCGTACATGTGTACGCCACAGCCGGTACAGGCGTAGCGCTGGATTGCCGCGGCGGGATCGACGATCTTGAGCTTCTGTGCGTTGGAGGTCACGCTCACGTTGTCGCGCCCGATCACAGCGATCTGGGAAAACGTAGCGCCGTCCGGCTTCCAGCACTTGGTGCAGCCGCAGACATGATTGAAGGACACGTTGCCCTTCAAGCTCACCGTGACCGGCGAGCTGCTGCATTTGCAGGTGAGCGTGCCGCCGCCAAAGTTGGGCGTGCCCTGCTTGACGCCATTGTCGACAGCGGGATGAATTTTGACAGCCATGATTTTTTCCTTTCTCCGGTAAGCTGCTAGTCAGCTTCTATTAATGCCAGGTCGCTTCTCTTAAAAGGTAACGACCGAACGGATCGATTCGCCCTTGTGCATCAGATCGAATGCATCGTTGATCTTCTCCACCGGCATCACGTGAGTCACCAGGTCGTCGATATTGATCTTCTTGTCCATGTACCAGTCGACGATCTTCGGCACATCCGTGCGGCCGCGCGCGCCGCCAAATGCTGTGCCCTTCCAGACGCGGCCCGTTACCAGTTGGAACGGCCGTGTCTTGATCTCCTGGCCCGCCCCGGCCACGCCGATGATCACGGAGACGCCCCAACCGCGGTGGCAGCACTCCAGCGCCTGACGCATCAGGTCCACGTTGCCGACGCACTCAAAGCTGTAATCGGCTCCTCCATCTGTGACGGCAACCAGGTGCGCGACCAGATCACCCTTTACCTCCTTCGGATTGACGAAATCCGTCATGCCGAACTTCTCGGCCAATGCCTTGCGCTTGGGGTTGACGTCAACGCCCACGATCTTGTTGGCGCCCGCCATCCGCGCGCCCTGGATGACATTCAGACCGATGCCGCCCAGACCGAACACGACGACATTGGCGCCCGGCTCCACTTTGGCGGTATTGATCACCGCGCCCACGCCGGTGGTGACGCCGCAGCCGATGTAGCACACCTTTTCAAAGGGGGCGTCCTCGCGGATCTTCGCGAGCGCGATCTCCGGCAACACCGTGTACTGCGAGAAGGTGGAACAGCCCATGTAGTGGTGGACCATCTTGCCGTCGAGGGAGAAACGACTGGTGCCGTCGGGCATCACTCCCTTACCCTGCGTCGCGCGGATGGCGGTGCAGAGATTGGTCTTGCGTGACAGGCACGACTTGCACTGACGGCACTCCGGGGTATACAGCGGAATGACGTGATCGCCCTTCTTGAGCGTGGTCACTCCGGGTCCGACATCGACCACCACGCCTGCGCCCTCATGGCCAAAGACCACTGGGAACAGCCCCTCGGGGTCGGCGCCGGAGCGGGTGAATTCATCCGTATGACAGACACCGCTGGCCTTGATCTCGACCAGTACTTCTCCGGCCTTCGGACCTGCCAGATCGAGCGTGACGATTTCCAACGGCTTGCCCGCTGCGAATGCGATGGCGGCTTTCGTTTTCATAGCTGTGAGGTTTCCAGACTGACTTGCTTTGATGACTATGTGCGCTCCGGCGGAGCGCGCAGTCTGCGCGCATCGCCGCGACGAGTCCAACGCCCCGGGCGCCTGCCGGCACGACGCTGAACTAAATCTATACAGCCGCAGCCGCGGAGCAATAAGGGCTGGAGAGAGCCACCCTCCTGAAGCCGGCGAGTGTTCCAAAAGGGAGCATTGCGGCGCGGCGGTGTATCGAATTTGATGCTCGAGTGACCGCGGGAGACGGGCACGTGGCATACTCCCGTGGAACAGTTACAGAGCGCCGCGTACAGCCGGGAGCTCCGCCGCAATGAGGGGGAGGCAATGCTCCAGCCAATAGGCAGCCACGCCCGTTATATACAGTCCGTGCTCCGGGGTACCTCGCGGGAAGACAGCGCGAGTACGCCAGACTACGTCAAGCGGTCCTGGGTCAGGTGTCTGAACCAGTACCGCCTCGACCCGCAATCGCAGCGCGAGCCGTTCGTCCTGCCGCGCGAAGAGCGGCTTGCCCGCAAAGAGCAGAACCTTGAACTGGTCTCTTTTGCCGACGCCGAAATGGCGCATCTCTATCATCAGCTCGCGGGCTCTGGTTACTCCATCATCCTTACCGACCATGACGGCGTCCTGCTGGATTATTACGGCGATCTGAGTTTCCGCAACGCAGCCTTCCGCACCGGCCTTGTGCTGGGCGCGGTCTGGAGCGAGGAGCACGGCGGCACCAATGGGATGGGAACCTGTCTCATCGAGCGGGCACCCCTGATCATCCACCGCGATCAGCATTTCTTCTCGCGCAACATCGGTCTCACCTGCTGCGCCGCACCGATCTTCGACCATAGCGGCGAGCTGGTCGCCGTTCTCGATGCCTCCGGCGAATCGGATCGGGCGCAGCAACATACGCTCGTGCTGGTCAACATGTCGGCACAAATGATCGAGAACCGGCTGTTCCTCAACCGCTTCAGAGATGCCTTCGTGGTGCGTTTCCACAGCCGACCCGAGCTGGTCGGCACCTGGGGCGAAGGCATCATTGCGCTCGATCCTGCGGGCGCCATCATTGCTCTGGATCGCAACGCACTCTTCCAGCTCAGCAGCAAAAGCGCCGGCGAGTTGATCGGCGCTCCCCTCGAGCGGGTATTCAACATCTCGCTGTCTGCCCTGCTCGGCCGAAGCCAGAAGAAATCATTCCACGCTCTGCCGATCTACGAGTCCCGGCACGGCGGTCGCTTCTTCGCCGTCGCCCAGGCGCCACACTCCAAGCGACACGTGAACGGCAAGCAGCCGCCAGCCGCAGACGAGGAGCGCCCGCTGCCCGCGGCCACGCGCAGCATCCTCGATGAGCTCGATCTCGGCGATCCCGTAATGGGACGCAACATCCAGGCCGCAAAGCGACTGGAATCGCGCGATATCCCGTTGCTGCTGCTGGGGGAGTCCGGCACGGGCAAGGAATTTCTCGCGCGCGCACTGCACGCGGCCAGCGAACGCGCCGATAAACCCTTCGTTGCCGTTAACTGCGGGTCGTTGCCGGAGATGCTCATGCAAAGTGAGCTTTTCGGGCGCGCAGGTACCTGCGGCAGCGAAGCGGATCGGGGCCGCATCGTGCAGGCCAACGCTGGCATGTTGTTTCTGGATGATGTCGGTGATCTGCCGCTCGAGCTACAGGCGCAGCTGCTGCACGTGCTGGAGGAGCGGGAAGTCATGCCCCACGGTGCCGAGGCTGCCATCAAGGTGGATATCCGCCTGGTGTGTGCCGTCCGCGGCAATCTCCAGGAGAAGGTGCGCCGTGGCGAATTCCGCGAGGACCTGTTCTATCGCCTGCAGGGACTGGTGTTGGCATTACCGCCGCTGCGCGAGCGCAAGGACAAGGCGGCGCTGATCCGGCATCTGTTCGCGCAGGAAGTCGCGGCGACTCCAACGGTGACCTTGAGTGAAGACCTGGTCGATGCGCTGAGCGCCTACTCCTGGCCGGGTAACATCCGGCAGCTGCGCAATGTGCTGCGCGGAATGATTGCCATGCGGACCAGTGATCGGCTGGATGCCGGCAGCCTCCCGGCGGACTACGGCATCGGTCTGCCCGTCAACGACGCACAGACGCGGGAGTGCTCTCCCGAGGCGCAATCACTCAATCCACTGGAGAAGGCCGAACGAGCGGCGCTGCTGCGCGAGATTGATCTGCATCACGGCAACATCAGCCGGGTCGCAAGCAAGCTGAGCATCGGCCGCAATACGCTGTACCGAAAGATGCGGCGGTTGGGTATCTCCTTTCCGGCTCGTCAAAGCGCGCGTCGCTGAGGCGGCGCGTAGCGGGAGGCGCATCGCCAGCTCCCTGGCGTCGCAGCGCGACAGTCGCGGCCGGCAGTCGCGGGTTCCCGCGCGCGCGAGTCGCAGCGCGCAGGTCCACCCAGCGGTTTACACTGGCGCCTCCCGATAGTTCAGTTGCGCGCGTAGGATTCCCATGGCCGACACCATTTTTGCCAAGATCATCTCGGGCGCCGTGCCCTGTCACAAGGTCTACGAGGACGAAACGGTGCTGGCCTTCCTCGACATCAACCCCTTGACCCGGGGCCACACGCTGGTCATTCCCAAGGAACCGGCCGAATCGCTGGATCAGCTCTCGGATGACTCGGCCGCCGCGTTGGGCCGGGTGCTGCCACGGCTCTGCCGCGCAGTCATCGCAGCCACCGGTGTGAGGCATTACAACGTGCTGGAGAACAACGGCGCCGTCGCTCACCAAGCGGTGTCACACGTGCACTTCCACATCATTCCGCGGCCGAACACTCAGGAAGGGCTGGACATCGGCTGGTCGCCCAAGACGCTTGATCAGTCGGAAGCGCAAGCCCTTGCTGCTCGAATTCGCGGTGCCGTGGATCCTTGAGCTAGCAGCCATCTCCCGAGCCATTCATCCAAAGCTGCGGGTGGTATCGCGGCCCGCGCCATCCGCCTGCCATGCCGCATGAGGACCTTGGGCTAGACACGACCCTTGCCGTTGCTGGGTAGCTGCCCGGACAGTATAATGAGGGGCTCTCCTGGTGCGGGGTGGAGCAGTCTGGCAGCTCGTCGGGCTCATAACCCGAAGGTCGCAGGTTCAAATCCTGCCCCCGCTACCATTATTTCCTA
>CAWITP010000005.1:0-376980 GCA_963839055.1 uncultured Pseudomonadota bacterium
CAACTGGGCACTGGCCGCCTCCGGGGTCGCCTGAGCAAACACGGTGCCAGGTAGCCTTTAACACCTTCGCGGCAGCTGCCTTTGGGCCCTCGTGCGCATCGGAGATCACCAGCTTTACCCCGCGCAGCCCCCGGCGCGTCAAAGAACGCAGGTGGGCGGCAAGCGAACTTCCGGTTCGAACCTGTGTGTGCCGCGCTCAGGGCCCGAGGGTCGCGGACATTCGTCAGTTCAGCACCTCGCATTTGCCAACGCACGTTAGCCCGCTTACGAGGGCGATGATGAGTCCCGCGAGTCCAGTGCGATGGAATGGTCGGTTTGCGGTACGCAGCGCGTTTGCAAACTTGTGCAACTCAGACCGGACGCTTGCCCACGTTCCGCAGAAATCCCGTTAACGCTTGAAAATATGCCTGCTGATCGTCGTACATCGCCAAGTGACTGCCCTGCTCGCACAGCGCATAGCGAGCCCCAGGCATCATTTGCGCCATGCTCTCGATCCGCGCGGGCGGCATCTCATCGTAGCGTGCGCCGATCAGTAACGCCGGCATGCGCAAACTACGCAACTGCTCGGGCGAGATGCTCCAGTCTTTGAGCGTTCCGGTCACATCGAACTCATCCGGCCCCGACAGGGTCTCGTAGATCGACTGGTTCACCGTGCGCAAGGTGCGCCGAACCGGCTCCGGCCACGGGTTCAGGCGACAGAAGTGTCTCTGATAGACCTCCCGAATCAGCAGTTCCTGGTACTTCGGATCCGAGAACGCTCCTCGCTTGCGGTAGCTTGCGATCTCCTCTTGAATCGAAAATGGCAGCTTCTCAATGAGCGACGCTGCGTAACGCTCGCACTCTTCGACGGAGTCTGCCATGTTTGAAACCACAAGCCCCGACACGCGCGCCGGATGTTGCAGGGCATACTCGAGTGCCAGCATCGCACCCCACGAGTGCCCGTAAAGCACGAAGCGTTCAAGGCCCAGAGTCTGCCTGACCTCCTCGACCTCCGCGCAATAACGCGGGATAGTCCAGAGCGCCGGGTCCGCCGGACGATCGGAGAAGCCGCAACCAAGCTGGTCGTAGTACCAAAAAGTGGTCCCGGAGGCTCCCACGAAGTCCTCAAAGCACTCGAGATAAAAGTGGTTGAAACCGGGTCCGCCGTGTAGCAGCAGCACCGGAACAGATCCGCTTCCAACCCGCTTCACCCACACATCCCAGCGACCTTGGACCCGCACCGTCCTCGCGCCACCGGTCTGCACCCGCGATTGTGCACCCTGCGCGAGAATCAGCCGGGAATCAGTGGCTAGAGAGAGGCCTGCCCCAATCGCTGCACGTCTGGTCAATCCCATTTCGCCTTACCTTGTGCCCCGACTGGCTCCGTCAGAGACTCCATCAACCGCCGTCCCATCCGTTTAACTGATGCGCACAGTTCCGCATTCGGGCGCGTACCGAAAAGCACTGAGCAGCCTTCCGAGATCGCACAAATTAGGTAGATGGCCACGCGTAGCTGCTGTGGGCCGAGCGGCGCGGAGTGCTGCGCCAATCTACCGACCACGTCTTCGATCGACTGCGCGTAGAAACGCTCTACGGAGCGGGCTACTGATCGGTTGTGCAACGCCATTGCCCAGAGTTCCCGAAAGAGATGGCTGTAATGCTTCGAGCTCGAATCGTCGACGGCCCACTCAAGGACCTGCGCCAGTCGAGTACCGCTGGACCCAGTCGTCATCGACAGTAACCTCGCGAAGCGCGCGTCGTATTCCGCCAAGGTGCGCTCGATGAGCGCCTCCAGCAGCATTTCGCGATTGGGGAAGTGGTACGTCAGATTGCCAACGGCAATCCCAATTGCATCCGCTACCGCCTTTAGGGTCAAACGCGCGTATCCGCGCTGCACCAGAATCTGCTCGGCAGCTGCCACGATCCGATCCCGGGTCTCCCGCCCGGCCTGATATCCCCTCCCCCGCGCTCGGGCCGCAACGGGCTGCTTCCCTGAAATTGCAGCACGACCGCCCGGTTCCCCCGAACGACCCCCGCGCGCCGCTCCGGGAAGGCCTTGCTTGGCACTCGCTCTTGACACGGGATTATTCCCCTCCTACTGTCTGGATTTAGGATACTCGTACTAATTCGACAAAGACACTCCGCCGCTCTGCAAGTGCGGCCCGGGCGTCACCGGAGGCCACCATGGACGACTCATACCAGCTCTATGACCTTCGCGTCGAAGTAGTTGCGAGTGAAAACGGGAAGCCCATGGTTTGCCGCCACAACCTGGGGGACTATTTTACGATCACAGACGATGATCTCATTGAGTTTGGCCCGGGCGTCCGATTCCCGATGTATCCCCTCGCGGCGATCCTGCCGCTCCTACCTGCGAAACAGCGGGAGCTCGACCGAAATGACTGGATGTACTCGGACGCCGTGATCGCCTGCCCGGATCCACACTGCGGCGGTCGCTTCCGCATCACCCGAGGCAACAAGCACACGTACCGGCGAAGTGAGCACACGGCAACACCACCGCCCGCCTGACAGCCCCAACAGAGCGCACCATGCAAATGCATACCGTCAGACCCGGATTTGAAGTCTCTCGGATTGCTAAGGGAAATTGGCAGATCGCCGACGACCACAGCGGCGGCAAGATCGACCTGGATGCCGCAGTCGACGATATGTTCGCTTTCGCGGAAGCCGGGATCACCACTCTCGTGTGCGGTGACATCTACGTTGGGGTTGAGGAGCGGATCGGACATTTCCTGGCCCGCTACCGAGCACGCTTCGGCAAAGACGCGGCGCGCCGGCTTAAAGTTCTCACCACCTACGTTCCTTTTTTCCTCGACGAGGACAGCCTGCGCAAACACAACCTGCGCCACTGCGAGGAAGTAGTCGACCGGTCCCTGCGCCGTCTGCAGCTCGAGCGCTTGGATCTGGTGCAGATGCACTGGTGGAACTACGAAATCCCCGGCAATGTCGAGATGGCGCTAATGCTGAAGCGCCTGCAAAAAGGGGGGAAGATCGATCTCATCGGCGCCACCAACTACGACTGTGCCCATCTACAGGAGATGATCGCAGCGGGCGTGGACATCGCGACGCATACGGTGCAGTACTCATTACTGGATCGCCGTCCTGAGAACGGGATGGCGGCGCTGTGCGCCCGCTATAACACCCAGCTTCTGTGTTACGGCGTGCTGGGCGGAGGCTTTTTCAGCGAAAAGTGGCTTGGAGTGGCCGACCCGGGCCAGCCGGCCTTCGAGAACGTTTCTCTTGATAAGTACTACCGCATTATATGCGACTTTGGAGGCTGGTCTTTGTTCCAAGACCTGCTGCGCAGCCTCAAATCGATCGCAGACCGTCATGGGGTCAGCATCGGGAACGTCGCAAGTCGGTACGTACTCGATCGTCCGCAGGTGGGCGCCATCATCATCGGCGCCCGCAACCGCAAACATCTCCCGGAAAATTTGCGCGTACTGTCCTTGCAGCTAACTGAGCAGGACCGCACTGAGATAGCCAGCATTCTCGCCCGCAGTACCGGTCCTCTGAGAGACTGCTACGAAATCGACCGAGCCGAAAACCGCGATGCGCTCGAAGAGGTGCACACGACGTACTTTGATGTCGAGAACGGGCAACTGGTGACCCGGAGTCGACCCCCGGTCACAGTGGCCGAGCCTTACGGCCACTATCTCTCTCGGGCTCGCTAACGGCCCCGCTGTGCGTGACTTACCCGACTCCGCGCACACGACGATGAGGGGTAGCCTGCCGACCGCCGAACGTGTCATGGCCATCGCCCTCACGGTGATCGGCATGGACACTTTCATCATTCAGCCGGGGCTGGTCGACGGGTTCGTGCAGTCTGCCGGCATCCTTGAGAAGCACGCAGGCTATATAGCGTCGGCCGAAATGGCAGGCATCGCGCTGACCTCGATTCTTATGACGTGGCTGGCCGCTCGCGTGCGCTGGCGGGTCCTTGCGCGTTTCGCCCTCCTGCTGAATGCCTTGGCGAACGCACTTTGCCTCGCCTCCTTGTCCGTTGGCACGTTCGCTGCCGTGCGATTTCTGGCGGGACTCGGCTCGGGCATGTTGATCTCAGTCGGCTATGCCACCATCGGCCGCTCAGACAGAGCCGAGCGGGACTTCGGCCTCACGATCACCTGGGTGCTAGTCTACGGCGCCCTGGGTCTTTTCGTATTGCCCGATCTCCTGGCCTCAATTGGCCTACGGGGCGCATGGGCATTTTTCACGCTCGCCGCGTTATGTGGGCTCCCTGGAATCCCGCGTGTACCTAACGTGTGCGCGCAGGATGGTCCGTCCGGACATGAACGTGACCCTGCGAGCGCCCGGATCCGCGGCGTTCTGCTCACCTGTGTATTCAGCTTCTTTCTTGCGCAAGGTGGCATCTGGGCCTACCTCGCCCTGATCGGGCTTGCGACCGGGGCCGACGAGCGCGGGGTCGCGAACGGCCTTGCGGTCGCGCAATTCCTCGGCATCGCAGGCGCTTTTTGTAGTGCCACGCTGGCGCCCCGTTTGCGAAGCAGCGTCGCCCTCACGGCAGGTCTGCTGTTGGGCATCGTGCCGATGTTCGGTTTTTTCCTGACGCTCGGCTCCCTGGTCTACGCAGTCACGGTGTCGGTCTTCAATTTCGCAGCCAACTTCGTAACCCCGCTCCTCATAGCCATTGTGGCCGGCGTCGACAGCAGCGGAAGCCTCGTCGTACAGGCTGCGGCCCTGCAGATGCTGGGACTTGCGATCGGCCCGGCGCTCGCAGCTGAGCTGATCTCACCTGGCCAATACCAGAATGCCATTCTTCTGAGCATGGGGCTGTGTCTCGCTTGCCTCGTGCTTGGAGTGCCGGTGCTTGCCCGGCAACAGAGCCTCGCAAAATCATGACAATCGCACCAAGGGGACGCTCATGATGCCTGAATTTCGACGCCTCGCACCCTTGCGCCGTGACGGCTTGCATGCATTCGCAAGCCTTCCGTTCATCACGGCTCTGATGCTCCTCGGCGGATCCCCCCAGCTTTCGGCCCAGACGGCAGCGCCAACGCCTGCCACGGGCGGTGAACTGGAGGAAGTGGTCGTCTCTGCAGAGAAGCGCGAGTCCACTGTCCAGCGTACGCCCGTGAGCATTACAGCCATTACGGGTGCCGAACTCGAGGCCCGCGGTATCACCGATCTGGTCTCAGTGGCGCAGTCCACGCCTGGCATCTCTTTCAAAACTGCCGGCCCGGGTCAGACAGAATTCGAGATGCGCGGACTTACCTCTTCAGGGGGCTTCTCGCCTACCGTGGGGTTCTACGTGGATGATGCGCCGCTCACTGCACCCGCTCAGGCATTCCAGGGCAAGGTCGTGATCGATCCGGACCTCTATGATCTCAATCGCGTGGAGGTGCTTCGCGGTCCGCAGGGGACACTCTACGGTTCCGGCTCAATGGGCGGCACCATCAAACTTGTCACCAATAAGCCGGTGCTGAACGAATTCCAATCATCGGCCCAGGCCATCGGCTCGAGGACGACGCACGGCGGCGGCAACGGCGGGGCGAACGGCATGGTTAACCTGCCCCTTCTCACGGACCGAGCGGCCCTGCGTCTGGTGGGTACCTACCGCTGGGACGATGGTTGGATCGATCGGGTGGTTTTGAGCCCCTTTCCGCTGGAAACCCCTTCGGGCGCCCGCGGCGACATACTCTCTGCCCCTGTCGAGATGCGTGCTCGGGGCGTGAACTGGCAACGCGTTGTTGGCGGCCGCGCCGCCCTCCTGCTGCAGCTCGGCGATCGCCTGACCATGACGCCCTCGGTGCTTGTGCAGAAGATCTCCCAGGGTGGCCCGAACACTATCGACAACCCGCCGGGAACCGTACTCGCGCACTTCAGCCCCTTTGATGTCCGGGAGCCCTTCAGCGACAAGTTCACTCTCTACACAGGGACGATTGCCTACGCGTTCGATCAATTCCGCATCGATTCGGTTACTGCGCGGTGGTACCGCAGCGAAGCGCAGGATCAGGACATCTCCGAATCCCTGCAGATCCTCTTCGGCTTCCCGGGGTACACCCTCCAGGATGGAGGGGTCGGCGGCGGTCCGATTACCGAGACCGATGCGACAAGTCAGTTCAGTGAGGAGATCCGCATCACCTCAATCGGTGACTCGCCTTTCCAGTGGCTCATCGGCGGTTTCTACAGTGACTACAATTCCAACAGTCGTTTTTATTCGGTTTACGACGGTTTCGTGAGCTTCTTCGCCACGAACATCCTCTCAATCATCGACCAACCGATCTCGATTCGCCAGAAAGCCGTGTTTGGTGAGGCCTCTTATCAGATCACTCCTGCGCTAAAAGCCACCGTAGGCCTGCGCTGGTACAGCTATCGCAGCGCCGAAACCACAACCGAGAGTGGCATCGCTACCGCAGCGAGCGGGCCTGGCATTTACACCGCCAACACGGGCGCCTCGAACTCTGGGACCAACCCGAAGGTCAATTTGGCCTACACCCTCTCTGAAGACGCCCTGCTTTACCTCACTGCCGCCAAGGGCTTCCGCCCCGGCTCCGGGAACCAGCCCGTGCCCCTCAGCGGGCCACTGCAGTGCGTGACCGGGCCCGGAAACCTTGAAAGTCTAGGGCTGACGGCAGCGCCTAGCGCCTTCGACCCGGACACGCTCTGGAGCTATGAACTGGGGGAGAAGTGGCGCTTCCTCGATCGCAGATTCGTCGTCAATTCAGCCATTTACTACGAGGACTGGTCGAAGGTGCAGCAGCAGGTGTCCCTCGCCTGCGGCTTCAGCTTCACCGCGAACGCAGGTACGGCCGGCATCTACGGCGCGGAGGTCGAAGCGACTGCGGCGCTCACCCCGAACCTCACCGTCAGCCAGTCGCTCGCCTATACGCACGCGACCTACACGAAATCGGTGCAGGAGACCGGGACGACCTCCGGTCAGCAGATCCTGGATGTCCCGAAGCTGACCGCGAGCACCTCCGTCAATTACAAGTGGCCGCTGTCGGCGAATTACAACGTGGTGGCGCGGCTCACGAACAACTACATCGGACCCATGCAGGACATCACCTTCACCCGCAACAATATCGCCGGCTACGACTTGGTGAACGCGCGCCTAGGGCTGGAAGCTCAGCGTTGGTCGGTGGATCTCTTCGCGGATAATCTGACCGACCGGCTGGCGCAGCTCACAAACTTCAATGCGCTCTCGGCCAACGTGCCGCAATTCAACCGCGTTGCAATCGCACAACCGCGCACGGTGGGTATCGATCTAAAGTACCGATTCTGACAGCGCGCAGGGAAGCGCCGCGGGCGGGTTCACGTTGCGCGATCACCGATGGTAACTGGTGGGGACGTGGCTTTCGAGGCACACTAGAAGCTATGAGCAAAGTAAAGCGGACGTCGATCCCTCGTACACGGGGAGGCGCGACGGCAAAGCAGCCCGTGCGACATGCTGCGAGCCAAGTCTCGAAAAGGACGCTGCACAGCATCCAGATCAAATACCGGGCGTCCCTCAAGCGCCTTGCCAAAAAGTAGAGCACGGCACTACCGCCTGACTCTGGCGGATGCGCTAGAGGCGCACGAACTCGCGCTGCAGGAAGGCGGTCGGCCCGGGATTCTCAACCAAGGGTCAATCGAATCAGCAATCGCGCGGCCGTATTGCGGATACTACAGATCGATCCAGAAGAAGGCCGCCGCGCTTGTAGAGTCTGCGGCGGGCAACCACGGCTTTACCGATGGTAACAAGCGCACGTGCCTCCTACTGCTTCTGCTTCTTCTGGCTAGAAGCGGGTACCGCCTCGAGCGCGATGGCAGTCCTCAGACACAAGAGGCGGTCGAGGAGATGATTCTGTCCGTTGCACGCGGTGAGATTGGCTTCGCTGCTATCGAGCAATGGATGCTCAAATGGGTGCGACGTTCGCACTGAAAATGCGCTGCGCCACGATGCGACCTCTGGAGGCTAAGCAAGCGCCGGAATGTGGAATTTCGCGTACGACAAAAGTGCTACACGTCTTCTGTCGCCCTTAAGTTCTTGATTATGCGATTCCTTATAGAAACTTCAGTCCACTCCATCATCGGCGCAACGGCTACTTTCGATCGATCGAACGCTGTTGTTTTCCAGGCGTTTCGTCGCTTTTTGCCGTATTCTTTAGGCCCATCTGTTCTCCCGCTATTTCTGCGGATTTTACTGCGTTCTTGGCTTGGCGGTGCGACAAAAAGTGCGACATAAGCTCTTATCGCGCTTTTTTTGAGGGCCCCATGACCGCGATCACCGCTCGCATGCGCCGTGACGGCACCTATGGCCACACCGCCCGCATCCGTATCAAAAAAAAACAAAAAGCTTCTCCATGAGGAAGCCAAAACGTTAGCGACTCTGAACGCGGCCGGAGAATGGGCGAAGCGACGCGAGGTCGAGTTAGAAGATCCCAAGGTGTTATTGCGCGCCTGCCCTCCCGGCACGAGCAGCGCGTGTCGCACTGCCTCATCGGAGACGTTACCCGGCGCAACTAGTTGGCTCGCTTGGCATGTTACCGTGGGATGCTGGTTTCCGTGCGAGACTTCAGCTAGCGTTGGTGGGGCCAAGACCGCGCGCTTCGGGACCTCGGGAGGTCGTGTGAATGAGAGACAGGAAAGTGGAGCTTGTTTCTGTGGCGCCATCATCGCGGAGATGCGCGGAGACCCTTTCTGGATCTGTTACGATCACGATGCCGATTGTCGTCGAGCTATCGGGTGCCCCCTGGTTGTGTGGGTAGGTTACCGTCCCGAACAGCTTAGCGTCGTCAAGGGAATTCCCAGGTCTTTTTCGAAAACCAAGGGCGTCGTTCGGACGTTCTGCTCCGACTGCGGCACTTCCATCGGTTACCTCGACGAGGGGATCTCGAACGAGGTGTACATAGCGCTCGGGTTTTTCGACCATCCGGAAAGATTTCGCCCCGAAGCTCATGCTTACTGGCGTGAAAAGCTATCATGGATTGAGTTTGCGGATCGACTGCCGCGGATCGAAGGCTACTCACGCGAGCGCGACTCTGCGCTCGGCACTCCAAATCGACGCACCTGAGGCAACATCATCGATGAGGCAGCCGGTAAGAAAATAAGGAGCGCTGCTGCGAGCTGCGACCATGCCGCCCTGGCCGATAGCAGCAATGCCCGCAAGGTGGCATACACGCGGCAGAGCGCACAGACGTCGACCAGTGAACGCCAGCGACTGCGAACCAAGCCTCGGTACCTCCCTCATGAGGCATCTGGTAACACAATTACGTGAGGCAACGCGACACGCAACGCTGCCTGTGCGGCCTCGTTATTGCTCTTCAACGCTAATTGATGTCGGTGACAGCGGCGATAAGCGATATCTCGCCGGATTCTCCTCCGCTCAGCGGTAGACCAAGGATCATCCAAGCGCACGTAACCATGTCGGTCACGATGGCAGCGTAGCTGTGATCCCGGATGGCAGTATCATTGAAGGCTTAGCGCCGAAACCAGAGACCTCGCTTTGAATTTACAAGAACGGATAATGAGAACTGCAAAGACTTTGTGGCTTGTGTTGGCCGCCTGCCCCCTGCCGGCATTAGCAGCCGGCGACTACGCGGCGCTCGTGAAACTGGCTCGAGACTGGCGCGATTTCGAGCGGCCCGTGGTTACGCGTTGCGTTCCGGATTACGGCGCTGCGTCCATGAGTGCGAAAGCGGCTGGGTTGCCGGCGTTGCGCGCGCGCTTGAAGAGTATATCCAAAGAGGGCTGGTCGTCCGCCGAAAGCGTCGACTACAGGCTGATCGAAGCGGAAATGAACGGTCTGGATTTCGACCTGCGCATCCGCCGTCCCTGGGCCCGCGATCCATCTTTCTACGCAACAGTGATCGGCGAGCGCAGCGATGTCCCGCAGCACGAAGGTGATACGGCCGCTCCCAGTATCGACCTGTACGCCTACCGTTTTCCGCTGACGCCAACGGATCAGAGAAGTCTGACCTGCTTGCTCGAGGCAATCTCCGCGTTGTTCGAGCAGGCCAAGGTGAATCTGCGCGACAGTAACGCGCGTGATCTGTGGGTCTACAGCGTGCGAACCCTGCATGATCAGAGTGAGGTCCTGAAGCAGTTGCAAGCCGGCACGCTTATCATGCGGACTCTGGAAGGGCCGAATCACGCCGACCTAAGGGGTGCGAGCCGCACGCTGTTGGACGCCATAGAGCATGCACGCCGGGCGACCGACGCCTTCATCGAGTGGCTGAACTCGCAAGCGGACTCCAAAACCGGGCCCTCGGGGGTTGGCAAGGAGAATTACGACTGGTACGAGCAGAAGGTTCACCTAGTACCCTATGACTGGGCTGAGCAGGAGACTCTGTTGCGGCGCGAGCTGGAACGCTCCCTGTCTGCGCTGCAGACCGAGGAATTTCGCAATCGCGATCTTCCAGCCCTCATACCAGCCGATACGCCCGAGGCGTTCCACGATCTGAGCGTCGGACGGATGAGCAAGATCACCGACTTTCTGATCCGTACCGGTATCGTGCCCGACAAAAGCTACTACCGCGATGCGATGGCCAAGCAGGCGTTGGAATACACGCCACCTGAACAACGCAATTTCTTTCTCAAAGGTGTTGCAGTCGAACCCCTGGCACTGTACTCGCACGACTACCATTGGATAGAGCTCGCGCGCATGCTGTACGAGCCCAATCAGAGCGCGATTCGTCGCCTGCCCTCGTTGTACAACATGTTCGATGCCCGTTCTGAGGGTCTCGCCACCGCAATGGAGGAGACTCTGATGCAAATGGGCCTGTACGCTGACAATCCGCGTGGCAGAGAGGTCGTGTGGATCATGCTGGCTAATCGAGCAGCTCGCGGTCTTGCGTCATTGTACGTGCAGGCAAACGAGATGACGTTGCAGCAGGCCGGCCAGTTCCACGCTCGCTGGACTCCTCGCGGCTGGTCCGATCCAAACAGCGACCTGGTAGGCTTCGAGCAGCTGCTATATCTGCGGCAGCCGGGCTACGGTGCGAGCTATATCGTCGGTAAGTTGCAATTCGAACGGCTGATGGCCGGTTATGCACATCAGCAGGAAGCGCTCGGCAAGCCGTTCAACCTGGCGGACTTCTTCGCCCATTTCAATCGATCGGGCACCATACCGTTCGCCCTGATCGAATCGGAGCTGATCAAGCCGCTGCCGCACTGAGCCCCGTTCAGCGTGCGGACGTGTACGACCTGTTGCCGGTCGGGCTTCGCCCGCTCGCCAGTCGCACCGCAAGGCCTGCTTCGCGGTACAGCCGGTAGCTGCGCTTGCGACTTTACTCCCGCTCGGTACTAACCGTGGTTGTCACCTCAAGATTATCGAAAACAATCTGCTCGTGGCCCCAGATTCGGGGCCCCTCGCGTCTGATCATTACTACTACCTTGCCGCGATGACCGAGTTCATGAGGACCCGCGTCGTGGAATTGGCTCGTCGAGCATTCGTACAGGTAAACCGCCGCCATCTTGAGCGCGCTGGCCCGCGCCATAATCGCTCTGCCGGCGGAGAGGCTTCGAGGAACCGGCGGGGAATGCCGTCGCGGCGGCGGATCTGGCCGGTCGGGTTACTTTGCTGCATGAGCGTGCGGCTTGGTGGGGAACAGACGGCAATAGATGCAATCCGTATCAGGCGCATTCTGCAGCCACAGATGTCGGATCCAGAAGCGTTCCCGCCGCGCCGCCGCCCGTTCCCAGCCATGTTTGTCCAAATCGTGCACCACGAAGTCAGCGGGCGAGGCTTGCTTCAGGATCTCGATGGCCCGCGCGGTCTCCAGCTCTCCGCGCGGATGGACCGCCACCGTTGCTGCACCCTTGTCGATGCATTGGGCCAGGTTCTCGGGGTGCTGCCGCTCATTCTCACGAGGCAACAAGGTGCTGAAGTACTGGACGCACTTGTCGTGGGGGGAGCGGCTGGGCTCGAGAGCCGCGCGACCCAGGTCGCAGTTGGCCGTGAGATCGACACGATCCGTGGGAAAACCATCGCGGACCAGCGAGATTCGTACGCGCTCAGCCGTTTCATAGTCCGGATAGACCGCGAGTATGACTGCGCTCATGACTCCTCCTGGAGTTATGTTTGGAGGGAGTGTCGTCGCTCGATGGCCGATGATTCTACGCCCACGGATCACAAAAGACAGCCGCCGAGGGCCCCGGGGGAACGGCCAATACCGTGGCTCGAGCTGTGAGCCACGAGAGTATCGCTTGGCTGGCGCCCGGAATAGCCGCACCCCATACCCTTGGAGCGGAAGCGGAGAAGCTCATCGCGGGGAGCGAAACGCGAGACGGTCCCCTGAATGTGGTAACCGGCAGGTCACAACTACGCAGATCCTCTGAACTTGAGACTAGCTCGCACAGTTAGTGTTCTCGCATCAGTCTGGCGCGCCTTTCAGGTGGAAATCTGCGTGCGCAGGTCCGATTGCACTCCTCGACTTCCACGGAGTAGGCTCCGCTTTGGCAGCAAGCTCGACCCACCGCTCGTTATATGTTCCAAAACGCCTACGCAAACGCCGAGCGCGCAGATGCTTACGCGACCCTTGAATTTCCTGGAACCTATGAGCTGGCCTTTCGGGACTTGCCAGACGTTTTTAGCAGGCATATCACGGGCAGGCGAGCACTGGATTTTGGCTGCGGCACCGGACGCTCAACACGGTTTCTGAACAGATATGGGTTTTCGGTTACAGGAGTGGACGTCGCCAGCGAAATGTTGGCAAGAGCGAGAAAACTCGATCCGAACGGCGACTACCGCCTCATTCCTGATGGGCATTTCGAGATGCCGGGGACTGAGAGATTCGATCTCATTCTTTGCGCGTTTCCCTTCGACAATGTTCCGAATGAGCGAAAAAGCAACCTGTTTAGAGGACTACTCGCCACTCTGACGAATTCTGGCAGGATTGTTGTGGTGGCGAGCGCTCCTGAAATCTATCGTCACGAGTGGGTCTCGTTTTCTACTTCTCGATTTCCGGAAAATCAGCGGGCACGTGATGGAGATATCGTCCGTATCATCAATGTCTCCACGGGAGACACGAGGCCCGTAGAGGACATCATGTGCTCAGACCAGCTGTACCGTGCAATCTTTCATTCGGCCGGGCTCGCAATTGTCGAAAGGCTAAGTCCTCTTGGCCGAGAGGATGATCAGATCAAATGGGTTACCGAGACTCGAGTTGCACCTTGGGTGATTTATGTTTTGAATTCGCGGATTGACTGATTGATCAGACACAGCCAATTTGGGCTGTTGGGTAAAGGGCAGAGCCGGCGCCCATGATGAGGCAGGCGGATGCAATCGGGCGCGTCCGACAGGTTCAGTAGGGCTCTCCATCCCGATGGGTGAAGGCCATGGCACCCTTGCGGATTTGCAGGTCGATGTCGGGATAGTCCACCGCGTCTTCCCGCGGGTGGCGGCTACCGATCTCAAGGAGGGTCGCGTCGCACTGACTTCGGTTCTGCAAATGGTGGCCGTTCTGATCACCAGCTCGAAACCCGGCACAGTCTCCGGGACGGAGCACTTCCTCACCATCATTGCTCACCAAAACAACCTCGCCGTCCAGTACGAAAACGAACTCATCTTCGGCCTCGTGCCAATGCCTCTGGCTCGACCACTGCCCCGGCGGCAGCCGTAACAGGTTGACTCCGAACTGGGTCAACCCCGCGGCATCTCCCAGTCGGAATCGACGACGCTGCGCACACGGGTCACCATAAGGAGCCGGATAGCTACTGTCAGTGCGAGCAGGCGCAGAGACTACGTCGATTTTGCTCATGTTCGCTCCACTTTGGACCTTACACCGTGATAGCCGCAGCGCGTATGGTCTCGACAAAAATGAATTGCGTGGTCCAGCGAGCAGCGCTTTCTTGCTGCATTTGGCAGGTCCATCTCTTACGTCCGTTTGGACCACATCGGTAACGGGTTATTCCGGGCCGTATAATATGCGTAGTAACCCAACCTGAGGAGTCTGCGTGGAGACGATAGGCGAAGATCTGCGCCAGATGATACGGACACCACTTTCCCCCTCGCATGTTGAGGCTTTGCGGGCGGCAGGGAAGGTAGTGACGTATCCCAAGGGCACCATCATGGCCCAGCCGGGCGAAAAGGCGAACCGCTTCGTGTACGTCGAGGAGGGCGAGATTGAAGTAGTCAATCCATTCACTGGCGAGCGCCATTATCCGTCGACCATTGGAGCCACTCAGTTTATGGGGGAGATCAGCCTGCTGTACGGCGGGACCGCCTCCTTGCCGCTGCGCACGGTAGTTGATACGCGAGTAATCGAAGTGCCGCGCGAGACCTTCCTTACGCTCATGTCGCAGATCCCGGAGATGTCGGACATCATTATCACCGTATTTGCGGCACGGCGTCGCCGGCAACTCGAGGATCGCCGCAGCGGCCTCTACCTCATAGGCGAGGAGTCCGATCGCAACGTGCGCCGCATCGCTGAGTTCGCCAGCCGTAATCGGTTACCTTATGCATCGGTGCCCCTGCACAGCCCGGAAGCCGAGGCATCGGCTAAGAGTTGCGCAATCGATGCCAGCACTCCTGCGGTTATCTTCGGCAGCAAAGTACCGATCACGGATGCGACGCCGGATAAGATCGCGCGGCTCCTCGGCCTCAACATCGACTTCAGCGGCGACGAGCATTTCGATGTGCTCATCGTCGGTGGGGGGCCGGCCGGCGTGGCGGCGGCCGTTTACGCGGGCGCCGAGGGACTGCACGCGCTGGTCGTCGAGGACATCGCTTTGGGAGGTCAGGCGGGAACGTCGAGCCGTATCGAGAACTACATGGGCTTTCCAACCGGCATCTCTGGCGCCGACCTCTTGTGGCGTGGTGAGGTGCAGGCCATGAAGTTCGGCACCCAATTTGCGATACCCCGCCGAGTCACGATGCTGGAGGCGCAAGAGAACGGTGGCTTCTGCGCCACCTTCGAGAATGGCCAGCGCATTCGTGCCGGTGCAATCGTAGTCGCCAGCGGGGTGCAGTATCGGCGGCTTCCGCTGGAACGACTCGCCGATTTCGAGGGTTCGGGCGTGTACTATTCGGCCACCGAGATGGAGGCTCGATATTGTAAGGACACCGAGGCCGTAATCATCGGGGGCGGCAATTCTGCGGGCCAAGCTGCGATGTTCCTGTGCCGCTATGCGCGGTGCGTCCGGGTGCTGGTGCGGGGTTCCTCGCTCGCCGCTTCGATGTCGAGCTATCTCACCAGCCGCCTTGAGGCTGATCCGGGCATCACGATCGAATACAACTCTGAGGTCACGACACTGGAGGGCGGCGAGCATCTCGAAAGCGTCACCATCCGCAACGCCCAGACGGGCCGGTCGCGGAAAGTTGCGGCGCGCGCGCTATTTATCATGGTGGGTGCCGCGCCAAACACCGAATGGCTATCGGGTTTGGTGAAGCTCGACGACAAAGGATTCGTTATCACCGGCCTCGGCCCACCGGCATCGCCGTTTGCGACGTCCTACCCTGGCATTTTTGCTGTCGGGGACGTGCGGGCGGGGTCGGTAAAGCGAGTGGCTTCGGCGGTGGGCGAAGGCTCCGTCGTGATCTCCAAGGTCTGGGAACACGTCAAACAGAACACCACTTGAGAGTTTACATTCTGCCCACCAAAGCACGGAGTCGCCCGCTCATCTCGGCTGCAGGTAGATGCACACTGTGACCGTGTCCGGGAAACAGCCACTCGAATCGGTACTCTCCGAGCCGCCCAAGTGAACGCTTCAGCTCGCTCCATGAGTACCAGCAGGCCTCGCGAAAAGCGATCAGATCATGCGTCTCGCGGCTCCAAGCAAGCGAGTCACCCGAAAACAGATAGGTGTCGCGCCAAAGGTAGACCACGCTGCCCCGCGTGTGCCCCGGTACCGGGATGGCGATCAAGTTTTCTCCAATCTCCGTCGTCTCGGTCCCCTTCAGCAAATTCGTCGCATAGCTAGCAGCGGAGCGGTCATCCTCGTGGATCCACACTCGCGCGCTGAATCTAGCGGCATACTTGTCGGCATCGGCCACGTCATCTTGATGCGAAAGCAGAACATCGCCCAGGCCGCCCATACCCTCGAAGGCCTCGACCAGTTTGCCGACGTAACGTGGTGAATCGATGAGCACGTTTCCTTCTTTCCTTTGGATGAAATATGAGTGCGCGCCGAACGAGGAGCGCGCGTTGTAACCGCAGCGGTATATCCCGCGCTCTAGCCCTTGAGGAAACAAGTCGGGCGGCTGCTCGCGGCGGCCTTCCTTTCCAATGGATGCCGTTGGGCAGAGAAGCGCTGCACGCCAAGCCGCTCGGGTCTCTTCTTCTGTACTCGGTTGTCGCGCAAACACTGATTTGCCGCCGCGCTCTACGATCAGGTCCGGTGCGACCTCTCTCGATGCCGCGCAATTGATGCAGCGGTCATCTACGTACCAGTCGCCCTTCGCGGAGGCGGGGTTCCGGGCCTCACGTTTCGGCATACGATCTCCGAGACTTCAGTGTAACTCCGCGGCTTTGCTCGCCAGAGACTGCTGATGATAGTACGCCATGTGGCGGAAATCAGATCATGTCAGCGACCAGCGGGGCGTTGCACCGCCGTTCAGGACTTCAGAAGAACACACGGATGAGCGACACTGTGTGAATGCTCGAGCCCATACGTGTCTCTGCTGCCGTGGCCGCCCCAGTGCCGGCCTCATGTGCTTTCATCTCGCGACGCGAGGTAGCACTGCTGGCCTCCAGCATTCTAGCCTTCGGCTGCATTTCCATCTGCCTGGGAAAGGATAGGAGTTGGGACTTTCTCAACTACCACTGGTACGACGCGTATGCCTTTCTGAATCACCGCATCGGATTCGACGTCGCAGTCGCGCATCATGCGACTTACTATAATCCGCTCATTCATGTGCCCTTCTACTGGCTCGCGACTATATGCCCCGTGTGGGTTGCGCTTCTTTACGCAGGCGTTCTGCACGGCCTGAATGTCCCGCCGCTCTATCTGATCGCGCGATCAGCCTTGAATCCACCCGTTAATCGCGTTCTTGCCTTTGGCATCGCGTTGGCGGGGTTGGGCGGAAGCACGGTCGTCTCGATGATCGGAAACACCTCGTATGACACGGCTCTGAGTGCACTGGTTTTCGGCGGCCTCGCAGTTCTTATCGTCAAGCGAGACGCGCTGCGCGTAGCGCCCGCGCCCGCCGCACGTGCTGCTGCAGGCGCAGGTTTTCTGATCGGAGTGGCCGTGGGCCTCAAGCTGGTGGAGGTCTTCTACGCGATTGGCCTGGCGATCGTTCTGCTGGCGTTACCTGGCAGGACAACCGTGCGCTGCGCACGGCTGCTCGCGGGTGGTACGGCCGGAATCATCGCGGTGCTGCTGTGTGCAGGTTTTTGGTTTTGGACGCTTATGCGCGAAACGGGCAACCCTCTGTTTCCCATGTACAACTCGATCTTCCACTCAGCGCTGATCTCTCCCACCTACTTTGGCAGCACCAATTTCTCCGTCGCCGGCTTCTGGCCAACCGTGACCTTCCCATTCCGCTTCCTGATCGACTACCGCATCGCCGACGATGCGCCATTCCGTGACTTGCGAGTTCCGCTGCTGTACGTCGTACTTCCTGTTGCCAGCGTCTGCTTTGCGACAACCGCGCGCACGCGATCGGCGCAGCTCCTGGCGCCTGGCGCCACTCGCATACTCTTTCTTTTTACCGTTGTCAGCTACCTGGTCTGGCTGGAATGGTTTGCGGTCTACCGCTATCTGGTGGGACTGGAGATGCTGGCTCCCGTGCTCATCCTAGCCGCTCTTGATTGCCTACCGGTGTCTTCGCGAAGACGCGTGACTCTGCTTGCCGGAATTCTCGTGGTTGCAGCACTATGCGGTCGCTACAGCTTCGCTAATCATGGCGACGCACGTGATCCTTACGTACGAGTTCAGGGTCTGTCATTCGCAGATCCCGCCTCAACGCTGCTTCTCATGACCGGCCACGAGCCCATGGCTTACCTGATCCCTTCGCTGCCGCCGCGGATCGCGGTTCTTCGGATCGACGGGTGGCTCGCACAGCCCGATGACGGCTCTGGGCTGACTGCCTTGATGCGAGCTCGCGTCGACGTACACGCTGGCGGACTTTTCCTCATCGCCGCGCCCGACGAGCACCGGTCCGCCATCCGCGCCACGGCCGCTTACGGGCTGGACGTTGTCACGGAGCAGTGCCATGAGGTTCGCAGCAATCTCGGCGGCCCCTACGAGTTGTGCCCGTTACGGCGACAACTCAATCGGCCCGATTGATCTACCGCGACCGCCGCGACTCGCAGATTCGTTGGCATCGTGTCGCGTAGTGCTCGGCGCCCCCGTTGACTGCACCATCATAGTGCTGTGCACCGCCGAACTCACGATCAACGCGCCCAAGGCTATGCTCCTATAGCCGATGTCATGAACGGTGAGATTGCTAAACTGTGCCGGTGCGCACTCATCTCAATCGCTGGGCCCGCAGAGTACGAAGGCTTCTCACGCGGCGCTCGAAGTCGCTGCCGCGTAATGGATGGCTGGGAGGCAGGTTTCGGCTGGGGTCGCCTGCTTCCCTGGAGGGCGCAGCGCGACGCTCCTGTAATTACTCGCTCTATGTTCCGCAGGGACTGTCCACAACGGACATGGTACCCCTGCTCATCATGCTGCACGGCTGCCGACAGGACGCGCGAAGCTTCGCCGAAGGTACTCGGATGAACAGTCTTGCGGACCGGCACCGTTTCATCGTGCTCTATCCGCACCAATCGGCGCGCGCCAACCCTCTTCGCTGCTGGAACTGGTTCGACCGCGACACACTTCGGGGCGCGGGCGAAGCAGCGCTGCTCGTCGCGTTGGTTCGAAGAACGATCAACCGATATCCCGTGGATCCCGCGCGTGTATACCTCGCTGGAATATCCGCAGGCGGCGCCATGGCGAGCGCACTCGCCAGTTGCTATGGGGTAATGTTCGCCGCTTGCGCCATCGTTTCCGGCGTGATGTATCGAGGCGCCGAGTCGGTCATGGAGGCTGCTTCAGCAATGCGTCGGGGCTCCCGCTCCGAACCAGCACACGTGGCGCGGGCCGCGGCCGCGGATTTCTCGGCCTCGGCTGCCGTTGTGCCGACTCTGGTAGTGCACGGAGAGAAAGATGCCACGGTCCATCCTCGCAATGCTGATCAGATTATCGAACAGTTACGCGCCTTTGTTGACTGCCTGGGAGATTCCAAGGCCCCGGTCGTCGCTTCCGCAGAACTGCTTGTCGAAACCGGCGATCGCCGTTATCGCCAGATAGATTATCGACAGAACAAGCAGATTCTGGCGCGCAGGATCATTGTCGAGGGCCTTGGTCACGCCTGGAGTGGCGGCGACACGCGCCATGCTTTCAACGATGCTACGGGACCCGATGCAAGCGCTTTGGTCTGGGAGTTCCTGGCGATGTTCCGCCGCAACTAGGCGACGGAGGAGCCGGTACGTCATGAAAACAACTTTCAGAACTGCTGTATTGATTGTTTGCTTGATAACAGGCTCCCTCAGTCCGCGTGCGGAGGATAGCCGCACCGCTCCGGCTCCCGTGGACCGGGCGTCCGCTCCGCCAACATCACAGCCGACGACGCTTCTCGCAGACGGACGACTGCCGTTTCCGACCTCCTACCGCGAGTGGATCTATCTGAGCTCAGGAGTCGACATGAGCTACCGCAAGGAGCCCGTGACCGGCCACTCCGTGTTCGATAACGTGTTCGCAGAGCCAAGTGCGTATCGCGCGTTCGTGCAAACAGGAGCCTGGCCCGACGGCACTGTGCTCGTGCTGGAAGTGCGCGGTGCCGCCGAAAAGGGTTCCATCAACCAAAGCGGAAAATTTCAAACTGGTGAGGCGATGAGTGTCGAAGCGCATGTGAAAAATGCCAAGCGGTTTGCAGGCGGCTGGGGCTTCTTCGCATTCTCGGGGACGGAGCCCGCCCCGCAGATTCCGTCAACGGCGGACTGTTACTCCTGCCATCGTGATCATGCGTTCGTAGACACTACCTTCGTGCAGTTCTATCCCACGTTGCTGAAGATTGCCAGACAGCACGGCACTGGGAAGGCCGGGCAGTGAGCGAATCAACTTCGTAAATCGACAGCTGCAGACTCGGTCCACTCCATCATCGGGGACAATCCGCGAGTCTCTTACGGTTCCTGAAGACACCCCGCGGTTGGCCGGCATCTGCTCAGCTCGTCGGTAAAGTGCCCGTGTAGTATAGGATCACGTACGCCTTGAGTGTCCCTTGGGCCTGGGGGATGCCGAAGACCTTCACAGGTGTGTTGGCTACCAGTCCGGCGGCGAGCGTGCTCTGTCCGCTGGCGCTACCCAGATCGACCGCACTGACGGTTACGATCCCATCGGTATTGTCTACCTGATAGGCAAGGGCCGCCGAGCCAGCCGTAGTTCCGACATCCACTGTCACGGCATTGGCACCCGCCGGTACAGTCATCGTGAAGTTGTTCGTACCTGTGGAAAAGCCACTTACGACGCTGCCCAACGGCAGGCCGGCCGGCAGCAGAACGGTGTCGCGAACGGACCAGCCCTGGGAATTGGCAGGATCGCCCCAGGTCGCATAGGAGGCGCCCCAAACGGGTATCGCGGCAGCCGCTCCGCCGAAACTGACCGCTCCGGTGGTTGCCGTCACAAAGTCAGACACGGCGTTCGGACCCGTATCGGCCAAGGTGGGGAAGGTGAAGTTCCACCATTTGAAGCCGCTCACGGGATTGCCGTTCGGGTCTTTGCCGTTGGCTGTGGCAGCAGAGATGTACCCCAGCTGCACACTATAATCATCAGAGGGGGTGCGGAAGGCACGGATGTCCGTGAAGTCGCTCGCGTTGGCGGCTGTGATCCTGCCGTCATACACCGGCGTTTCGATATCGATGCTTTGCGCAACTAGCGTGCTGGCGAGCGGATCGACCGCACTGACATGCACCTTAAATCCGCGGACCAGGCCGTGATTGGAGATAAATGCAGTACCGATGGCTATCGGGCTGGCATCCGCAGCACCATTGGCTGGCTGCCGGAAGAAGAACTCGGTGCTGGAGTTGACCTGCACCGGTACTCCGATACCCGACTCATTGAGAATGCTCAGAACATTGTTGGTTGTATCGACGTGCAGCACGTGCCCCTCCGGGCTCAGCCACACCTTGTCGAACTGCGAGCTCACCCAGACTCGCACCGCCACCAGCGTGCCGTCCTCCTGATAACGGGACGCAATGCGCAGGTACTTGCCCTCGAGTCCGGAGGCTTCCGATGAGAAGCTCTTGATCGCCGTGCTTGTGTTCGCATCGAGATCGAAGAACAGCGTGCCATCTGTGGTATCTGCCAGGATCTGCAGCGACTGACCTGTCGCCATTGCGGTCTCCGGGTTGACGATGGGCAGCGCCGGCAGATCCCGCGTTATCGTGAGCGAGCTGCCATCGCTCGCCACGGCGGACACCGTGCCGTACATATGACGCAGCAGCAGGTGCGGAAGATCGGCCAGCGTACGATGCCGGATGGGGCCATTGAAATTGACTGCCCAGATTGTGGCCGCTGTACCCGGAGGCGTGTGTTCGACGATGAAGGCCGGATGTCCCAGATCGAATTCCAGCTCGAGCGCGTTGTTCTGCGTCATCGAGACGACGAGCGGTTTCTGCAGATTGACCTGCACCGGCACCGTCAGATTCGGCGCCGTACCCTGAGTGCCCTGGATCTGAATCTGGCTGGCGGGAATGGTCGCTCCAGGAGCCGCCGCAAAGCCCGGTTCAGGATCAGCCGCGGCAATGAGTTGCACGTCACCCTGGTTCGCGCTCACCGTGATAACGGCGGCTGTGTAGGTTCCCACAGGTACCGTGACGTTACCCAATAGTTCACCGAGCTGATCGAGCTGCGCCAGATTGATCATCGGCGCCGTCGCCCCCGCGGTGTACACGCTCACCGGCCCGCCACCGCCTTGGGGAACCAGCGCGATGTCCAGCACTTTTACACCGATCGTGGCCCAGTCCTCCGTAGAGGCATCGCTGACCAGCAACGCTAGGCGTCCAGTTTGACTCTGTGTTGTGGGAGACGACATATTGTTGCTGTCACCTGTGCCACCACCGCAGGCGGACAGGCTCGCGAGCAGCGCGCTACACATTAGGCGTTTAACCGTGACCGAGATCATAGAACTCTCCTGCAGTGTCAATGTGTGGCGCCGCTGCGGCGCGTCCCGTTGCTTACTGCACACTGAAGCGTGCGGCCCGCGAGTTGGTTGACTGCGGCAAATCGAAAGAGCTCTGTGTACATGTCTCCCGATGCAGACATCGCCGGCTCACGACATCCGCTCCATCACCCCGCTTTTAGAAAACCTCAGCCGATGCGCGCTCCTGAGAACGTGGAGTATGCTTTGGCGCAGGGATCTTGACCTCAAAACAGCGCAGATATTCGTATGGTGAAAGGCGGCCATTTTCCAACGTGAACGGTTCAACATCACCGCGGTCGGATTTCTTGCACCTCGAAAGCGGTCCAATCGAATTTCAACTCATTGGGAACTCCACCCCAGGAGCCGCCACACTCGTGATGCTTCACCAGGGCTTGGGTTCCGTTTCCATGTGGCGCGATTTCCCGCAGAAGCTCGCGGATGTTCTGGGCGTGCGAGTCCTCGTCTATTCCCGCCACGGTTATGGGCGGTCCGCCCCGCTTTCCCGGCCCCGGGCGGTATCCTACCTGCACGACGAGGCTCTCCTGGTGCTGCCGCACCTTCTGCGGAAACTGCACATTGAACGCCCCATCCTGTTCGGGCACAGCGATGGCGGCTCCATTGCCCTGATTTATGCGAGCCGTCATCCGTTATGGGGAGTGATCACGCTGGCGCCACACGTGTTCGTGGAGGACCTATCCGTCAAGAGCATCGCGCAAGCCCGAGTCACGTATGAAACCACCGACCTGCGGCAACGTTTGGCTCGTTACCACGCCGATGTGGATGGCGCTTTCTGGGGATGGAACAACATCTGGCTTCATCCGGATTTCAGGGGATGGAATATCGAGCCGCTGTTAGCACTTATACAAAGCCCAATCTTGCTTATACAGGGTGAGCAGGACGAGTACGGTACTAAAGAGCAGCTACGCGCCATTGCACGACGCGCACACGACGTTGAATGCTGCTTGTTGAGCAATTGCGGTCATTCGCCCCACCGGGACCAACCCGCACGGGTCATAGATACCGTGCGAGTCTGGATGAGCAAAAAACTGCCACCGGACTGTGCGACCGGGGAGCACGCATGACACCCGCGGTTATCGCGACTTTGGTAAGCTGAGAAGATCCACCTTCAAGTTGCCATGATGCCCGAACACCCGAACGCCACATCGAACGATTCGAACGCGCTGGCAGTCGCCACGGCCGAAGTCATGTTCGCGAGCGATCAGGCTTCTCGCTCACTGGGGATGCGCCTGTTGGAGATCCGACCCGGCTATGCGCGCCTCTCGATGCGCATCGAGGAGCGCATGCTCAACGGACACAAGATCTGTCATGGGGGACTGATCTTTGTCCTTGCTGACAGTGCCTTTGCCTTTGCTTGCAACAGCCACAACCGCATCACCGTCGCGGCGGCCGCGGCCATCGACTTTCTGGCTCCGGGTCGACTGGGCGATGAGCTGACGGCCGTCGCTGAGGAACGGACGCGTTCGACGCGCACGGGGCTCTACGATGTCAGCGTCTACAACCAGACTGGCGAACTGATCGCTATGTTCCGGGGGCGATCGCACGAGCTCGGCGGCCAGCTGGTAGATCCATAGCCGAGCCAGTCGGTCCCCGAACTCAGCTAGGCTGCCGGGGGAGGAAAGTAATGACGAACGGCGAGGACAACGCGCGGCCCGACTCATCCCTGAAGGGCTTTACTTACAGGCAGATCAATACTGCGGGCGCAACCATCAACCTTGCGACCGGTGGCAACGGTCCCCCTCTCCTGCTCCTTCACGGCTACCCTGAGACCCACCACATGTGGCGCAAGATCGCGCCTGCGCTCGCAGATGACTTCACGGTCGTGTGCCCGGACCTGCGCGGCTACGGTGACAGCAGTAAGCCCGAGGGCGCGCCCGACCACTCCAATTACTCGAAGCGTGCCATGGCTATTGACATGCTCGAGGTCATGCACACTCTCGGCCATCGTGAGTTTTTCCTGTGTGGACACGACCGGGGCGGGCGCGTCGCGTATCGTCTCGCCCTCGACCATCCAGCGCGCGTCAAACGACTTGCGCTTCTCGACATCGTTTCCACGAAAGCGGTCTATGAACAAGTTACGATGCCCCTCGCAAGCGCCTATTTCCATTGGTACTTCCTCATTCAACCGCGCCCACTGCCTGAGACGCTGATTGGCTACGACCCAGCCTTTTGGCTCAAGGCGGCGTTTCGGAAGCTCTCGCCCAATCCCGAAGCATTCTGTGAGGCCAGCATTGGCGAGTATTTGCGCGGCTTCGGCACGCCCGCAGGCATTCATGCCAGCTGCGAGGACTATCGAGCTGGTGCCAGCATCGATCTGAGCAACGACCGCGCGGATGTGAGCGCCGGACGCAAAATTACCTGTCCTACGCAGATCCTCTGGGGAGCACAGAGTGTCGTTGGGAAGTTGTTCCAGCCACTGGAAACCTGGCGCGACCTGGTTGCCTCACCCACGGGCGAAGCTGTGGACTGCGGACACTTCATTCCAGAGGAGAGGCCCGAGGAGACACTGCAGTTACTTCGAACATTCCTTCGTTAGCACTGCTGTGATGGGAGGTCTATCGCGCCTGCGCAGCACGTGATGGTGCCCTCACGTGCTGCGGACCGGGAGCTGCGGCGCGGTGCATGCGCGCGCGACTGTCCACGGCGTGTTCGCGCAGCACGCGACCGGCACGCTCTGGGTCGCGCGAGGCGATCGCCTTGACGATTGCCTTGTGCTCCGCGTTCGATACGGCAAAGCCACCACCTTCCTGCAAACCACGCAGTCGGAACAGCATCAGCTCTTTGGTCAACCGGCGGTAAGTGTCCGCCAAGCGGGCATTGCCCGCAAAATCAACCAGTGCCTCATGGAACTTGAGATTGAGCCGGTGATAGGCCGGCACATCTTGCTTGGCGGTGACCGCATCCATCTCCGCGACCAACCTCCGCAGGTCTGCGAGCTGCGGAGGCGTGATCCTTTCCGCCAGGCGACGTCCGATGAGCTCATCGAGCACCTCGCGTACGTCATAGACATCGTCGGCTTCGCGCACCGAGACCTCGCGCACGAATGCGCCCCGGTTGCGCTCCATGCGCACCAGTCCGCATTCGGTAAGCGCTCGGAGCGCTTCGCGCACCGGGCCGCGGCTGGTGCGAAAGTGCTCTGCCAACTCCACCTCGTTGATGCGACGTCCGCAAGACAGCTGACCGCTCAGGATCATCTGCTCGATCTCGGCCTGAATGAGCGAAGGCAGGGAGTGTGCCTGCAGCAACTGCAGCGGATGATTCTCGTTCAGCGGCATGGGCACGGTGGAAATCTCTCAGATAACGGCTCCAACCCAGATTAAACCTCCGCTCCCGCTTCTGTCTACAGCAAATTGACAACTGTTGACAGTTTCGAGGCGTCCGCTATAGTTCCTACCCTGAGCCCCACCGATCAATACATCAGACGAGCCGCGTCAATGAGCGACGAACCCTATCTGCTTACTCCAGGACCCCTGACGACCTCCCGCCGGACCAAGCAGGCCATGCTGCGCGACTGGGGCTCGTGGGACGCCGATTTCAACAGCATCACCGCTCGGGTGCGGGAGCGTTTGCTGCAGATCGTGCATGGCGCCGGGACGCATGAGTGTGTGCCGCTGCAGGGCAGCGGCACTTTCGCGGTCGAGGCGGCGATCGGCACGCTCGTGCCACGCAGCGGCGGCCACGTTCTGGTCCCGCAGAATGGCGCCTACTGTCAGCGTATCGCGCGTATCTGCCGTGTCTTGGGACTCAGGCTCAGTGTCATCGACTATGCCGAGAACACTCAGGTGCTCGCGACCGACATTGATCGCGCGCTGGGCTCCGATCCGAGTATCACACACGTGGCGCTGGTGCACTGCGAGACCAGCACCGGCATTCTCAACCCGCTGGCGGAGATCGCGCAGGTAGTCTCCCGCCATGGCAAAGGTCTGATCGTGGATGCCATGAGTTCCTTCGGTGCGCTGGAGATCGACGCTCGCACAACGCCGTTCGATGCGGTTGTCGCCGCCTCGGGCAAATGCCTCGAGGGACCACCCGGCATGGGCTTCGTCATCCTGCGTCGCACGGCGCTCGAGCGCTGCGAGGGCAACTGCCACTCGCTCGCGCTGGATCTCTACGATCAGTGGATATACATGCAAAAGACGACCCAGTGGCGCTACACCCCGCCGACGCACGTCGTGGCCGCACTGGATGCGGCCATCGCACAGTACTTCGAGGAAGGCGGCCTTGCCGCACGTCATGCGCGCTATGCCAACAACTGCCGCATGCTGATAGACGGCATGGCACAGCTGGGCTTACACAGTTTCCTGCCCGCCGCGATCCAGGCACCAATCATTGTCACCTTCTTCGCTCCGGACAGTCCTCACTACCAGTTCAAGAGCTTCTACAACGCAGTCAAGGCGCAGGGCTACATCCTCTATCCCGGTAAGCTCACGACTGCCGAGACATTCCGCGTCGGCTGCATGGGGCAATTAGGCGAGCGCAGCATCGCCGGCGCGGTGGAGGCCGTTGCCAAAGTACTCGCCACCTTGCGGCCCGCGGTCCGACAGCCTGGAGAGCTCCATGCGCAGCATTGAGGTTAACGGACGTACCTATCGCTTGCCGCAGCGTCCCGTAGTGGTGGTGTGTGTAGACGGCTGCGAACCGGATTACATTGCCCAGGCAGTAGCCAGCGGACAGATGCCCTGGATGAAGCGCGTCCTGGCTGAGGGCACTGCAGTGATCGCCGACTGCGTCATGCCGAGCTTCACCAACCCTAACAACCTGTCCATCGTCACCGGCAGGCCGCCGGCTGTACACGGCATCTGCGGCAACTATCTCTACGATACCGAGAGCGGCGTAGAGGTAATGATGAACGATCCGAAGTGGTTGCGCGCGCCGACACTATTGGCTGCGCTCGCCGATGCGGGCTGCAAGGTGGCAGTCATCACGGCCAAGGACAAATTGCGCAAGCTGCTCGGCCACCGGCTGCGCGGAGTGTGCTTTTCGGCTGAGAAGGCAGGAGAGGCAACGCTTGCCGAACATGGCATCGAGGGGGTGCTGGAACTCGTGGGCCTGCCCGTGCCGAGCGTGTACAGCGCGGCATTGTCGGAGTTCGTATTCGCCGTCGGCGTCAAACTCATGCAGGCGCAACGCCCGGATATCATGTATCTGTCGACCACCGATTACGTGCAACACAAGCATGCGCCGGGCTCGCCCGAGGCGGATGCCTTCTACCGCATGATGGATCGGTATCTGAGCGAGCTCGAGCCATACGACTGTACGACGGTGCTAACTGCCGACCACGGTATGAACGCCAAGACGCGCCTGGACGCTAGTCCGAATGTCATCTACCTGCAGGATGTGCTCGATGACTGGCTGGGAGCCGGCCGCGTCCGTGTCATTCTGCCGATCACTGACCCGTACGTGGTGCATCATGGCGCGCTCGGCTCGTACGCCACTGCTTACCTGCCTGCAGAGGCGGACGCCGCTGCGCTCGCAGCCCGATTGAGCGCGTTGCAGGGCGTGGAACTGGTGCTGTCGCGCGCCGAGGCGGCGCAGCGCTTCGAGCTGCCACCCGATCGCATTGGTGACCTGGTTGTGGTATCGATCCGCTCAGTCGTGCTCGGTGGCGCGCGCGCCAAGCATGACCTCTCGGGTCTGGATGCGCCGCTGCGCTCGCACGGCGGCATCTCGGAGCAAGCGGTGCCGCTGGTCATGAATCGCCGCAGCCCACAGCTGGACCTCACTAAGCGCTGGCGCAATTTCGATGCATTCGACTGGGCTCTCAACTATGCAGGTTAGCGACGCCCAGGGTGGTGCGACCGCGGCAGTCGCCGTGCCCCGCGAGGCCCTGCGCATCGGCGGAGCGCGCGTGTACACCGACCGCCAACGCGAAATTTATAATCCCTATTCTGGTGCGGTCGTGGGCACCGTAGCGTGCGCCACGCTCGCGGACGTGCAGCGCGCGATCAAAGTAGGTAAGGCGTTTCGGCCGCGTCTCACGCGCTACGAACGCTACCGCATCTGCTACCGTACCGCGGAGATGTTGCGCGTCCACGAGCGTCAGATTTCTGACCTCATCACCGCTGAGAGCGGCCTTTGCAAGAAGGATTCGCTCTACGAGGTCGGCAGGGCCTGTGACGTATTCATGTTCGCCGGCAACGCCGCTCTCCAGGACGATGGGCAGATTTTCTCGTGCGACCTCACGGCGCACGGCAAGCAACGCAAGGTGTACACGCTCCGGGAACCGCTGCAGGGTGTGATATCGGCCATCACCCCTTTCAACCATCCGCTGAACCAGGTCGCGCATAAAGTTGCCCCGAGCATCGCGAGTAACAATCGCATGGTGCTCAAGCCATCGGAGAAGACGCCGCTCACCGCATTGTTTTTGGCTGACATACTGTACGACGCCGGTCTGCCGCCGGAGATGTTCAGCGTCATCACTGGCGATCCGCGCGAGATCGCAGACGAGCTGCTGACTCACCCGGATGTGGACCTGGTTACTTTTACCGGCGGAGTAGCGATCGGAAAGTACATCGCCTCCAGGGCAGTCTATAAGCGTCAGGTGCTGGAGCTCGGAGGCAACGACCCGTTGATCGTGATGGAAGACGCCGACCTGGAGGAGGCTGCGGCGCTTGCCACGGCCGGTTCCTACAAGAACTCCGGGCAACGCTGTACCGCCATCAAGCGCATGCTGGTGCATGAGTGCGTGGCGGAGAACTTCGTCGAGCGACTGGTGGACAAGACACGAGCGGTGCGCTACGGCGACCCGATGGATCCGGACACAGATATGGGCACAGTGATCGATGAGGCGGCGGCCCGGACTTTCGAGGAGCGCGTCAACGAGGCCATTGACCAGGGGGCGCGCCTGCGTTACGGCAACGTGCGCCGCGGTGCCCTCTATTCCCCGACGGTGCTCGATCACGTCGAGCCGAACATGACAGTGGTCAAGCAAGAGACCTTCGGACCGGTCTCGCCGGTCATCACTTTCAGGTCGCTGGAAGAAGCCATCCAGCTCGCCAACTCAACGGCCTACGGACTGTCCTCCGCGGTATGCACCAACCGCTTTGACTACATCGCCCGCTTCGTCTCCGAGCTGAATGTCGGCAGCGTCAATGTGCGCGAGGTGCCGGGATACCGGCTGGAGTTGACGCCATTCGGGGGAATCAAGGACTCAGGCCTCGGTTACAAAGAAGGTGTGCAGGAGACCATCAAGAGCTTCAGCAACACGAAAACCTACTCATTGCCTTGGGCATAGTGAATCCAGCAGTAGGCGTGCGGCTCGCATACCCTAGTCGCGCCCCGAGCCAGCGCGCGCTGCGCCGTGCCCAATGCCGCACGCTGCTGCTGCTGTTTGTCGGCTATGCCTCCTGCTATTTCTGCCGCTCGAATTTCTCGGTTGCGACCCCGCTGCTTGCGGATGAGCTGAGCCAGCGGGGCCTGAGTCACGCCGATGCGCTCATCAGCCTCGGCTGGCTGGCGTCGGCGGGCGTGTTCGCCTACGCGCTCGGGAAGTGGTTCCTCACCGGGCTCGGTGACTACTGGGGAGGCAAACGCAATCTGCTCATCGCCACCGGCGGCGCGACCCTGTTCACGTTGCTGTTCGCCTCAAGCTCGCTCCTGCCGCTCTTCGGCTTCGCCTGGATCGGCAACCGGGTGAGCCAGTCAATCGGTTGGTCGGCACTCGTCAAGGTCTCCTCCAAGTGGTTCAGCTACGCCCGTTACGGCACGATCGCCGCCATCCTCACCTGCAGCTATCTGGTCGGCGATGCCGCTGCGCGGCAAAGCATGAGCTGGTTACTCGAACGCGGCGTGGGCTGGCGCGGACTGTTTGTATTCGGCGCTGGCGTGGCTGGCTGCACGTTCCTCTGCAACCTCCTGCTGCTGCGCGAATCACGTGCTGAGGAAGGCTACCCGGAGCCGTCGGCAAACCCGAGGAATGTGTTTGCGAGTATTGCGGCCACGCCGCAGAGATTTACGGAACGTATCCTGCCGCTGCTACGCAGCCGTGCGTTTCTCACTGTGTGCCTGCTTGGCTTCGCCACGACCATGATTCGCGAGACGTTCAATACCTGGACGCCGCAGTATCTGCACGACTTCGGTGGCCTCAGTATCGGTCGAGCCGCGGCCATGTCCGCGGTGTTTCCCGCGGTAGGCACTTTCTCGGTACTGCTGGCGGGTTGGGGAAGTGACCGCCTCGGTCCCAATGCCCGCTCACTGCTGCTCATCGTCGGGCTCACTGCTACCGCTGCGGCGCTGCTGGTGCTCAGGGCATTGGCGCCGGCGGCGGGTAACGGTGCACTGCCGGTCGCCATGATTGGTGTGGTCGCCTTCTGCCTGCTTGGTCCCTACTCCTTCCTGCCCGGCGCGTTTGCGTTGGACTTCGGTGGCAAACAGGCCGCCGCGGCTGCCTCCGGTATGGTGGACGGAACGGGCTATCTCGGCGGGGTCGCCGCCGGCTCGGTTATGGTGTGGTTGTCGCAACGCCTCGGCTGGAGCGCCATGTTCCTCGCACTGGCCGTCGTGAGTATGTTGGCAACATTCGGCGCCTGCTACCTGTACGTGCTGAATGCCCGGCGCCTTGCGGCAGCCGAATGAGCTCCTACGGGCCGAGGGACATCCTGTTTGCGTAAGTAGATGTCCTCATGCCATAGGTACAAGTCACGAACGCCGCCGCGGCCGGCCACTGTTAGAGTCATGGTGAATAGCCCGAACAAGGTATTCAGCTCATGCGCAATGCAAGCACGTGGCTCGCGTCGAGTATCTGGCGGCGCAAACTGGGAGCGACGGTGGCCTACTTCGCACGACGGGAAGTGCGGATGCGGGCCTGTACCCGTCGCCGACCGCAGGCGAGACCGGCGTTATCACGAGCGCCAACAAACGTCCGGAGACCAGAGGTTGGGTCACGGAGCTCAACTATGAAGTTCAACGGTGGTGCTGCTGATTATGACGGGGTCGGCCGCTCGGCATCCGACAACGATAGCTGGTATCCGCTGTTGTGGTCGCCTACTGAGGATGCGGCCGTGAAGAGACCACCCCTGCCTGCGTACGCTGGTACGCCCTCCGCGGGCACACCGTTCGCGTAGATTTCACGCCCACGGGCGAGTAGTGGGGCGGGGCGCACGCGTCATATAGGAGATCGCATCGGGTCGCCGCGGGTCTCGCCGCGAAAATTCTTCAGCTGTGCGACCAGGTACTTGCGGGCCCTGGCCCGCCAGTCGCGGAAACTTCGGCTGTTGACTGTTGCCGTGCGACCCATGGCAGGTGCCGCATACACCAACGGCCAGATTGCGCGCATAAACGTCGTCCGCCCCTTGCGGCTCGGTCGCGTGACCGCTCAAGCATCGCGATGCTCAAGGTGCCAGCCAGCAGCAGAAGCTGCGTGCCGGAATGAAACGCCACGGCGCCAATGCGCACGGTGTGAATGACTTTCCGCTCCTGGCTGGACAGCACGCGCAGTACCTGCTCAAACAACTGAGCTCTTTCAATCCAACATGCGCAACGTGGCCGTACTGCATGGCGTCGCTCTAAACCTGAGCCGGCCAGAGCTGCAGGCTGTAGCGGATTTTATCGAGAGTCAACCGTGAACGCGCGACTCCGATGCAACGGAGCCATCGATGCCAAACGCCCGCCCATATGGCGCGGAGTTGCGTAGGACCGCGACGATGTCATGCGCGCGAAGATCATCAGTCAGCTCATGTCTCAGGGTGAGGTGGACGTGACCGCCCTCGAGCAGTGTTATGGCATCGATTTCTGGAGCTATTTCGCCGCCGAGAGGCGCAAGCTGCGGGGGTTGGAAGCCGACGGCTTGGTGTGGGTATGCGCATCGCGCATCATGGCCACTAGTCAGGGCCGCTGCCTGCTGCGCCGGCTCGCGACCTGCTTCGACCGCTACCCAGATCAGCCAGCGTGTCCAGCTCGGTAGCGGCTATCGCGTGCGAGGCCAGAGTACCAATCTGCAGGCGGCCTTGCAGGCCGTACCACAACACGCCAGTCCCGAGAATCACTCCAATATAGACGAAAGCTCCCCAGGTGTTATACCAAGGGGCGCCGTAGACCGCCTCGCGAGGCCAAGCCAGATTCAGCGCCATACCGACGCCCCACAGCACGGCGGCGACATTGACCAACAGCCCCCAACTGCCCATGGTGAAGTAACCTCCGGAGGCGAGATCCGCGGGCGGCCACTGCCCGCGCAGCCGCTTCATCAGGAGCGAGCCGGTCACCATCAGGTATGCAAGATAGATCATGATGACCGCGATTGACGTGACTACCGTGAAGATCTTGGGCTGCCCGACATTCAGAATAAGGATCAGCGCAGCGATGACGCCAATCACCACCGCGGGAAGGATTGGCGTTTGAGTGTCAACGTTCACGTGAGCGAGGCGCGCCGCGAACGGCAGTGCATTGTCCCGGGCCATCGCAAACATCAAGCGGATGGCGGCCGTGTGCACCGCCAGCGAGCACACGCTCACGGCGATAACGATACAGACGAGGAACACTTTCCCCATGGGGCCCCACATCACCTGCTCGACAATGTATTGCAAGCCCCCGCCGCTGCTACCAATGTGCGGATCCCTGAGATCAGGTGCTGACATGATCGCAAACGCCAGGATGGCACCCCCCAACACGAATGAGGCGAGAATGGCTCGCAGGATCGCAGTTGGAGCAGTCCGGCGCGGCTCGATCGTCTCCTCGCCCAGGGAGCTCGCGGTGTCGAATCCGTACATGACGTATCCCGACGCCAGCGACGCTACAAGAAAAGCGCTGAGAAATCCGCCAGCGGTGCCACCGCCGTATCCGTTGGTCGAAAAAAACACACCGGGTCCACGCTTGATATGGGCCGCCAGGATGACCGCGATGAGACACGCAGCAATGAGCTCGATGAACACCCCTGCGCTGTTGATCACCGCCATGAGCCGCACGCCGAGTGCATTCACTACGGTGGTGCAGAGGATCAGCGCCGTGCCCAGGATGACCGCGTTTGCAGCAAAATCATGGCCGCCCGTGCCGTCTCCGATGACCTGAAATCCCGTCCACAGCCGCGGCAGATTCATCTGCAGAGCGAGCACCGTTGCCGAGAGTGAGACGATGGAGGCAGTGAGCATCAACCAGCCCGCCGACCAGCCCAGGAAACGGCTGCCCAATTGCTTGGACCAGTTATAAACTGATCCTGCGACCGGGTATTTGGCGGCCAACTCCATAAAGCACAGTCCGACTGCGAGTTGCCCTACCAGTACCATCGGCCAGGACCACAAGTAGGCCGGCCCGGCGGTGCCGTACCCGAAGAAGAACAACTGGAAAGTACCGGTAAGAATCGAAATGTAGCTCACCCCGGCGGCGAAGCTGCCGAACTTCCCAATGCCACGATCGAGCGACTGCTTATATCCGAAGTGCTCCATCCCGCTGTCGGTCCGGGCGGCGTCAGCGTTTTTGATCATATTGGAATGATTATTACTCATCAGAACAACCTGGGTTGAAGAGGGGAAGCTGCGGTGAGCCCTCCATCCATCACAAAACATTGCCCGCTAACGAACTCCGCTTCCTTTGAGACTAGCCACGCCACGAAGCCCGCAACATCTTCGGAACGACCAAACCGTCCTACCGGGTGCCGAGCGAGTGCGTCGGCTTTTGCTGCGGCAGCATCGCCCGCCAACGCGAACACGTCGTCTGCCATCGCGGTCATGATCCAGCCTGGACATACGGCGTTGCACCGAACTTGGGGCCCGTGATCGACGGCGATGGAGCGGGTCAGGCTGTGCACGAAAGCTTTGGAGGCGTTGTACAGCGCCATACAGGGATCCGAAACCATTCCGGAAATTGAGCCCATGTTGATGATGACGCCGCCCTGCGCCGCCATCCCGGCCAGTGCACTGCGGCACATGTTAAATGTGCCCTTGGCATTCGCGCCCATGACCAGATCCCAATCCGAATCCGAGCTGTCCCGCACGGTCTTCTCGAGCTGCACCCCGGCGTTGTTCACCAGAATGGAAACCGCTCCGAGACGTTCGCATGCCGTAGCCATGACGCGGTCGGCATCCATGGAATTGGCAACGTCCGCTTGGACCCAAAGAACTGCTGCATCCAGATCCGCAGGTCGCGTGCCGCGGCCACACGTCAGAACTGACACGCCGCCGAGCCGTATCCTGTTGACGATGGCTCGGCCGATCCCACGACCGCCGCCTGTAACCACTGCGGCCTGGCGAATCGCTGCCATAGGTTACAGTCTCATTTGCTGGACCTGGGCCGACAGTCCCCCATCCAGCACCCACAGCTGCCCGGAGGCATAGCGCGCTTCATTGGAAGCCAGCCAATTGGCCAGGTTGGCGATATCGGCCGGAGTTCCACAGGTCCGCATCGGATGAATCGCACGGATTTTTTCTCCGAGTGAGCCGATATCCCCATATTCTTTAAAGAAGCTGCGCAGCATCGGCGTGTCCACGTAGCCCGGGCAGATTGCATTGACCCTGATGCCTTGAGGTCCATGGTCGCACGCCATAGCCCGGGTCAGCGCGTGGATCGCTCCCTTGGTTGCGCAGTAGGCCGCCAGACCCGGATCCGCAATAAAACCGTCGTAGGATCCAAAATTGATGATGCTGCCGCCGTCGCTGCGGCGAAGCAGCGGCAGGGCGTATTTACATACGAGGAATGTGCCGGTCACATTGACCGCGAAGATCTGATTCCATTGTGCCAGGGTCGTTTCTTCGATCGTCTTCTCGATCTCGATCCCCGCAGCGTTCACCAGGACATCGAGCCTGCCATACCGCGCCTCAACAACGGCTAGCGCCCCCTGAACCTCGGTCTCAGAGGTCACATCAAGGCGAACGAAATGGCTCTGAGGGGGCATGCCGGAGAGGCTGCCTTCTTCGCTCAGATCGGCCGCAAACACGTGTGCACCCTCACTGCTGAAGCGCTCGCAAATGGCACTTCCGATTCCGCCCCGCCCACCCGTGATGAGAGCAACCTTCCCCTCAAGCGCCCCACTCATACCTGTATGCCGCTCTGCTGGACACCGGATGCCCGCCCATGGAAGTGACGCGATGTGTGCTCCGACATGCTCGATCCTTTTAGATCACTCACAAGCGGTTGATCACGGTACGCCCGGCGCGGATCGCAGCATCGCGCCGGCCTTCTCGTCTGACTATAACCGTTTGGTCACACTTTTTACTTTTTTCGCCGCTGCGGGCACGGGCGATTCTGCGTCAGCACCGCCTCACCGGTGCGCATGGCACTCTCTGATTTGCGGGTTGCTCGGCTGGAGCGCGTTTGGACATTGCGCCCGGCCACGTTCAGGGACATCAAGCGCGCATCGAAGTAATTGAGTAGCGCGCGATCGGGACGGCTGCGGGTGCTGCGATCAGTGGCTATCGCTGGGTGGCTGCATTTGCAGCGGAATCGGCTCTACAGGCAACCGCCTCTTGAGATCTCTCATCTGACGCTCTAATCGCTGCAACCACTCGTGCAGTGCTTCTGCCTGTTGAATCTGATCCAGGGCCAGCTCCAATTCGCCTGCCACCCGGGATGCTTCCGCCCGCGCAACCGCCTCATCCAGCAGAACGCTAGCGCGCAGATGCGTAGCGAACAGTACGCCGAAGTCGCCCTGCGGAGTGGCCGGCTTCTTACGCTTGCGTGATGGGACCCTGGTTGCCATGGACTGCAATTCTAAGCCCACCCCCCATGAGCATTACTGCTCACTCCGTCCCACTTTGCCCGGTAGTTCTTGCAGGGACTGTGTTCCCCGCATGCGACACCGTGTCGCTGCCCGACGACCCCACAGCCAACGCAAGCCGGAGGGACTCGAGATGCGACAGAGCCTGGTGCAGAGACTGCTGCAACCTCTGACGAGAATGCCTGGTACACGGCGGCACCCGTTGGTGGCTGGCTGCTCGTGAACTCGCAGCGTGTTGAGTCGGTGCGGTCCAGTCGCAGTGGCGACCTGCGGCTGCGGACCACCCTCGGCACCGAATACAACGTCGCGCGCAGCTATCGAGCGAGTCTCCGGAAACTTGCGGTGTTCTGGATTGGTGCAGACCAGGCGTGATTAAGGTGACAATGTATGCGATCCGGTCCATGGAGTGTATGGGATCGATGGGAGGCAGCAGACCCAAGCGGCTCTCGATTGGGCTGCGCCTTCAGATGTCTTCCCAGAGTACTGAAACAATCCGCCATCTGCCTTCCGACCGGCACAGTGAGATGAGTTTTCTGCCTTCGCCAGAATAAGGAGCTCCCTGCAGGCATCCGGATTTCCGGTACCGCGACCGACGTTCCGCGATGTTATCGAAGAGTGTCGTCACTCCTTCGATCTCCCACTCATGGAAACCGACGAGGGTGCCGTCAGTGAGCAGGGCCGCGCGCGGAGCAATGAATTCCTCGACAGTCCACGACTCGACTTGACCGGCCCCAACGCGAGTGACTCGCGCATTCGCCAGAAACATCTGACGAACTTCGTCCGCGCTGATCGCCCGTCCTTCCCGATTATCGAAAGCGGCGTAGAAGCGTGCAACGAGATCGTCTATTTCGGACTGGTGATCCACGCGAAGCTGGTGGCACGGCAGATAAGTGCTCGAGGATGTGCGCGCGCGCTTTGGGTCCGGCACTGGGCTGGACTGCAATACTCTACACACAGAAGATACTGGACGCCATAATGCCTCAAAGCCCGGCCAGCCGGTGAAGGGCTGATCTCCTCACCGCACACTCCGAGCCGATTGCGACGCACAAGTAGCCCCCGCTGACACTAATGTTTAATTGCACACGGCCGCGCGTCCGCATAGGGTTGCTCACCATGGTTTGCAGGACGATGCGATGAGCACCGCGGCCGATGTGACGCTTGCGCAGGACGCGGTCGAGTTTTCGCACAGCGCCTCCTATGACCGCCACCTTCTTTTCGATAGAGCGGCGGATCCGCGCAGCGCAAGTGCGCGAGACCGGTTTGAGGCCTTTGCCAGATCGGTGCGGGATGCGCTCGCAGAGCGCTGGGCGCTCTCGACTGAGGCCTACGAACGCCTCAACCCCAAGATGGTCTACTACCTTTCGATGGAGTTCCTGATCGGGCGCTCGCTCGCGAACAACGTCACTAACCTCTCGTTGGAACGGATCGCTCAGAATGCACTCAGTGAGAAAGAACTGGACTGGCTCGCGCTGCTCGAAGAGGAACCCGATCCGGGGCTTGGCAACGGTGGACTCGGACGTCTGGCGGCCTGCTTCCTGGATTCAATGGCCACGCTACAACTCCCAGCGATGGGCTATGGATTGCGCTACGAGTATGGGATGTTCCGACAGTCGATCCGCGACGGATGGCAGTATGAAGAGCCGGACAACTGGCTGCGACGCCCCGATCCGTGGGAAATTGCACGTCCCCAGGAGCGAGTCGAAGTCTCCTTCGGTTGCTCGTTCGTGACGCGCAACGGCAATCTCGAGCTCCTTCCTGATCGTCCATCCACTCTGTTCGGCATTCCGTTCGATCGACCCGTTGTCGGCTATGGCGGCAACACGATTAACACGCTGCGGCTGTGGGGTGCGGTCGCACCAGACTCCTTTGATTTTCAGCAGTTCAGCGCCGGCGAATTCGTCACTGCGCTGACCGAGAGCCTGGTGGCCGAGTCCTTGACCCGAGTACTGTATCCCGACGACTCCACCATCCGGGGACGCGAGCTGCGCCTGGTGCAGGAGTACTTTCTCGTCGCCTGCTCGCTGGGAGATTTGACCCGGCGCTTCCAGCTGGCCAATCCGGACTGGCACAGTATGCCGGACAAGGTGGCGATTCAGCTCAACGACACTCATCCGTCGCTGGCCGTCGCCGAGCTCATGCGCATTCTCCTCGACGTGGAGCATCTGGATTGGGCTGACGCCTGGAACGTGACCCGAGAGACGCTCGCGTACACGAACCACACCTTGCTGCCTGAGGCGCTGGAACAATGGCCATTGGGAATGTTCCAGCTGTTGTTGCCGCGTCAGCTCGAGATCATTTTCGAGATCAATCGGCGATTCCTCGAAGAAGTGCGCGCGCGCTTTCCCGGAGACGAGCCGCGAGTTGCGCGCATGAGCCTGATTGATGAGTCCGGAATGAAGTACATCCGCATGGCGCACCTCGCAATCCTCGGGTCACACAGCACCAACGGCGTGGCGGAAATCCATACGAAGCTCTTGCGAACCCACACCGGCAGGGACTTCGCGGAGATGTTCCCCGCGCGCTTCAACAACAAGACCAATGGCGTCACGCCGCGCAGATGGCTGCGGCTCGCCAACCCGGCACTGTCGCGGGCGATCTTGCAGGCGATCGGCACTGACTGGATAACGAATCTCGAGGAGCTGCGCAGGCTTCGGCCGCTCGCGGCAGATCGTGACTTTCGACGCCGGGTTCTCGAGGCGAAGCGTGAGGCGAAGGTGCAGTTCCGCAGCTGGCTCGCGGCAAGCTCTGGCTTGAGCACCGATCCGGATACCATCTTCGATTGCCAGATCAAACGTATCCACGAATATAAACGCCAGCTCCTGAACGTGCTGCGCATCATCGTGTTGTACAACCGACTACGGACGCAGCCCGGGCTCAATATGGCGCCACGGACGTTCTTTTTCGGCGGCAAGGCCGCACCAGCCTACTGGCTTGCAAAGCTAATCATCAAGCTCGTCAACAACGTCGCCGGGACGATCGACGGTGATGCCGCGATGCAGGGACGGCTCAAGGTCGTCTTCCTCCCCGAGTACGATGTGACGCTTGCCGAACGCCTGATCCCCGCTGCCGACGTCTCCAACCAGATATCGACGGCCGGTTACGAAGCAAGCGGCACCAGCAACTTGAAATTCATGATGAATGGTGCGCTCACGATCGGCACGCGCGACGGCGCGACCATCAAGATGGCACAGGCAGCGGGTGAGGAGAACTTCTTCCTGTTCGGTCTGAGCGCGCAGCAGGTCAGTGACAGTCAGGGTTGGTACGACCCGCACTGGCACTACGAGCATGAGCCGGAAACCCGCGCGGCGCTCGATCTCAGCTTCACGAACCATTTCAGCCGCTATGAGCCCGGCGTGTTCGAACCCCTGCGCACCGCACTGCTCACGAGTGGCGATCACTACATGCACTTGGCCGACCTGCGCTCGTATCTCGAAGCCGACGGGAAACTCGTGGCGCTCTATGGTGATCCGCACGCGTGGGCGGAAAAGGCAATCCTGAACATCGCCGCCTCGGGCCGGTTCTCGAGCGATCGCACCATCCGTGAATACGCCACCGAGATCTGGGGTGCGCAACCCTGTCCCGCACCCTCACCTTCAAGCCAACCCCCCGCGTGACACATGAAAGCGACTCAGACACTGCGCTCAAACGAGGTCTTCGCATGACGACACGCACCTTACCGTTGATCGAGCGCCCGGCCTGGGCGGCACTTCAAGCGCACCACGAACGCATCGCACCCTTGCATCTGCGCCAGCTGTTCGCGGACGACGCCAAGCGTGGCGAGCGCCTGAGGCTCGAGGCTGCCGGAATCTATTTCGATTATTCCAAGAACCGCCTTACCGACGAAACGCTGTCGCTGCTCGTGCAGCTCGCGGAGGAATCAGGCCTCCGGCAGCGGATCGATGCCATGTTCAGCGGGCAGCGCATCAACGTATCCGAGAACCGCGCTGTGCTGCACACGGCGCTGCGTGCGCCAGGCGGCACGTCAGTTCGCGTAGCTGGCGAGAGCGAGAATGTGGTGCCGCAGGTCCACGCGGTGCTCGACAAAATGAGCAGCTTTGCAAACCGGGTCCGCAGCGGGGCGTGGCAAGGGCACACAGGCAAGCGCATCCGCAATGTCGTCAACATCGGAATCGGGGGCTCGGACCTCGGCCCCGTGATGGCCTACGAGGCGCTGAGGTGGTACAGCGAGCGTGCCATGACATTCCGGTTCGTATCCAATGTCGACGGCAACGACTTTGTCGAGGCCGTGCGGGATCTTGACGCTGCCGAGACGCTATTCATCGTCTCCTCGAAGACATTTACGACGCTGGAGACGATGACCAACGCTCACGCCGCGCGCGCATGGTGCTTGCAGCGCCTGGGCGGCGACAGCCATGCGGTCGCGCGGCACTTCGTGGCCGTCTCCACCAATGCCGCCGAAGTGGCCCGCTTCGGCATCGATACGGCGAACATGTTCGAGTTCTGGGATTGGGTCGGCGGGCGCTACTCGATGGACTCGGCCATCGGATTGTCGACGATGCTCGCCATCGGTCCGGAGCACTTCCGTGCCCTGCTCGCCGGCTTTCACGAGATGGACGAGCACTTCCGCACGGCGCCCTTCGCGCGGAACCTGCCGGTGCTGATGGGACTCCTTGGCGTCTGGTACGGTAATTTCTGCGGCGCACAGACTGTCGCCGTACTGCCCTATGAGCAGTATCTGCGCCGCTTTCCCGCTTACCTCCAACAGCTCACGATGGAGAGCAACGGCAAGCACGTAACGCTCGAGGGAGATCCTGTCCGCTACGACACCGGTCCGATCTACTGGGGCGAGCCTGGCACCAACGGTCAGCACTCCTTCTATCAGCTCATTCATCAGGGCACGCGGCTCATTCCCTGCGACTTCATCGCCTTCGCGCAGACGCTCAACCCCTTAGGGGAGCAACATGACATGCTGCTCGCCAACGTGTTCGCACAAGGCGAGGCGCTCGCATTCGGCAAGACACCCGAGGAGGTCAAGGCCGAAGGCTCGCCTGACTGGCTGGTGCCGCATCGGACCTTCGAAGGCAATCGACCCTCAAACACGCTGCTGCTCGAGCGACTGACGCCGGCAGCGCTTGGCAAGCTCGTCGCGCTCTACGAACATAGCGTCTTCACACAAGGGGCGATCTGGCACATCGACTCGTTCGATCAGTGGGGCGTGGAGCTGGGCAAGGTGCTCGCCAAACGGATCTTGACCGAGCTCGGCACGCAGCGCGCATCCGCGCTGGCCCACGACAGCTCTACCAACGCGCTCATCCGCCGTTATCAGCAGCTGAAAGATGGGAGCGCCTGATGCAAGTCGACTACGATCCGGGGACCTGGGGACCGAAAGAAGTCTTGAATGTCACGCCTCCGGGAGGGTGGCACGATCCGATCGCGCACTAAATGGACGCGATCGCGACTATCGCGCTCGAGCCCGGCAAGAGCTTCCCGCTTGGCGCCTCGCTGATTGCAGAGGGTACGAATTTCAGCGTGTTTTCCAAACACGCCAGCGCGCTGCAGCTCTTGCTGTTTGATGGGGCCGAAAGCCAGCATCCATCCAAGGTCATCGATTTTGACGCGCGTGCACGGACGTATCACTACTGGCACACTTTCGTTCCGGGCCTGAAGGCAGGTCAGCTCTACGCCTATCGGGCGCACGGCCCGTACGTGCCCGAGAAGGGGTTACGCTTCGACGCCAGCAAAGTTCTGCTGGACCCTTACGGGAAGTGTGTCGCCACATCAGCCAACCCCGCGACGCCGCTGAAGAGCGCAGTCACCGATCCCGCGGCGTACGATTGGGGAGACGACCGTCCGCCGCGCACACCATTCGCGAAGACGCTCATCTATGAGCTGCACGTAGGCAACTTCACCCGTCATCCCAACTCAGGCGTGCCCGAGCCACAGCGCGGCACGTTCGCCGGACTTGCCCAGAAGCTCCCTTATCTGCAAGACCTTGGAGTGAGCGCAATCGAGCTGCTCCCGGTATTCAGCTTCGATGAAAGAAGCGCTCCGCAGGGACGCCGCAACGTCTGGGGCTATCAGCCGCTGTCGTTCTTTGCACCCCATCCGCGCTACAGCTCCCGACCGGGGCCTCTCGACGTGCTCGATGAGTTTCGCGACTTCGTCAAAGCCGCGCATCGTGTGGGCCTCGAGATCATTCTCGACGTGGTGTACAACCATACGGCCGAAGGTGGCGCCGAGGGTCCGACATTCAGCTTCCGCGGACTCGCCAACGACACGTACTACATCCTCGACGAGAGGGATAGCAGCTACGCCGATTACACCGGCACCGGCAATTCTCTCAATGCCAACGAGTCGGTCGTGCGGCGTCTCATCCTGGACAGCCTCCGCTATTGGGTGGCCGAGATGCACGTCGATGGCTTCCGTTTCGACCTCGCCTCCGTGCTGTCACGCGACGAGCGCGGTCGCCCCACTACCTCCCCTCCCGTGCTGCTCGACATCGAATCCGACCCCGTGCTCGCGAACGTCAAGCTGATCGCGGAAGTCTGGGACGCGGGCGGACTGTACGAGCTCGGCCGTTTTGCAGGAGATATCTGGAAGGAGTGGAACGGTAAATTCCGCGACGACGTGCGCCGCTTCGTGAAGGGGGATGACGGTACCGTCCGGACGCTCGCATCGCGGCTTCTCGGCAGCCCAGACATCTACGGCGCACAGCATCGCGAGCCGGAACAGAGCATTAACTTCGTCACGTGCCACGATGGCTTCACCTTGTACGACCTCGTCTCCTACAATCACAAGCACAACGAAGCCAACGGCGAATGGAATCGCGACGGCAGCGACGCCAATGACAGTTGGAACTGTGGCGTCGAGGGACCGACGCAGGATGCTGCGATCGAGCAGCTGCGCCTCCGGCAGGTCAAGAACTTTCTCGTGCTGACCCTGCTCGCAACCGGCACGCCGATGCTGCTCATGGGCGATGAGATCTGCCGTACGCAGCAAGGCAACAACAACGCCTACTGCCTCGACGATGTAACCACGTGGTTCGACTGGTCGGGGGTCGCACGGCATGCGGAAATCCACCGCTTCGTCCGGCAGCTCATCCGCTTCCGCACCGCGGGCACCCTGCCGCTCGAGCGCGTTGAGCTGACGTTGAACGAGCTGATCGCGAAACATCGCGTCGAGTGGCACGGCGTAGCCCTGGGCGAGCCGGATTGGACCGACGCGTCGCACAGCCTCGCCGCGACGTTCCATTTCGATGACGACAACCTGGCGTTGCACCTGATGATCAACGCTTATTGGGAACCGCTCACGTTCGCCATTCCGCCCCTGGATGAGAGCCATACATCGCGGCGGTGCTGCGTGGATACATTTCGTCCGGCCCCCGAGGATTTCTGCACCTGGTCCGACGCGGAGACTGTCCGCGGCGCGACCTGCCTCGTTCAGCCGCGCTCGATCGTGGTGCTCGTCACGAAATCCCGAGCCGGAGGTACGTAGTCACGCAGGCGGTGAATGCTGCGTACGAGAACAGTGGGTCTCGGGCGTGGAAACCCCGACAGGGCCCCTGGGCCCGGGCATCAGTCAGAGCGGTGCGGCGATTCGTAGCTCAGCCCCGGCTTTCCGGCGGGGAACACAGTTTCAGTAATTCCCCGGCGCGCGAGGGCTTCGCGGAGCAGTTCAGGCGGCTCCTCCCGAGCCTCGTCGGTGAGCCGGAAGACACCCCAGTGAATCCCGACCGCGCGGGCCGCTTCGAGGTCCTCCAGGATCTGAACCGCTTCGTTGGGATTGGTGTGCTGCGAGCTCATGAACCAACGCGGCGCATAGGCGCCGATCGGGATGAGAGCCAGATCGGGCCGGCCGATCCGTCGCCGCACCTCCCGGAAGATGTGCCCATCGCCGTAGCCGGTGTCGCCTGCGAAATAGGCGCGGCCGCCGGTCGTGTTCAACATGAATCCAGACCAAAGCGCCATGCGCCGGTCCCGTCCGGTGCGAGCCGACCAATGATAGGCCGGAACGATCGTTACCTCGCCACCCTTGCCGATGTCGATACGATCCCACCAGTCGGCCGCCACCACCCGAACGTTGTGGATCGCTCGCCGCAGGATGGTGTCATTGCCCAGCGGTGTCACGACAAGCGGACGGTCCCGGACGTTGAGGCGGCGCAGCGTCGGCAGGTCCATATGGTCGTAGTGATTGTGGCTGAGCAGCACTGCATCGATCTGCGGCAAAGCCTCAAAGGCTATTCCCGGCGCCCACACGCGCCGAGGGCCTGCGAACGGGAGTGGGCTCGCCCGTTCCGACCAGACGGGGTCGGTCAGAACGTTGAGACCGCCACCCTGGATCAGCACACTCGCGTGCCCGACGATGGTTATTCGCAGTCCTTCGATGTGGGCATCCGGAACGGCCTGGCACACCGGCACCGAACGCGGCCATCGGGCCGGTTTTTCGTTCAACTTCCAGCGTAGCAGGTCGCGTAAGTTGCGATCGGTTGCATGCCCCGGGTTGAAGAAGCGCAGGCCGTCAAAATGATGGCCCGGCAGCCCGGAATAATAGCGATTCACCGCTCGTGGCACCGCGCTCGCTCCCCGATTCTAAGGTCCGGCGAGCGTACTCGATCTTTGAGGTGTTATCCCTCATGGACTCCTTGTTTTTTCAGCGGGACTTGCGGTGTCGCTCTTTCTGTGTCGGCGGTGTGGCCGCCCCTTCTTTGAGGCGCTCGACGAACCAGCGTGCAGCAATGCCGGGCGGTGCCTCGGTGCGATAGACCGCGTGCATCGACAGCTCAAGGCCACGAGCTGGCACATCCATGACGACGAGCTTCACCAGGGTTCCGTGCGCCAGATCGGACCGAACGAGCTCTGCGGGCATGCCGCCCCAGCCGAGCCCTGCACGTAGGAACGCGTGTTTGGCACCGAGATCGGCAAGGCGCCAGGTGCGCGGCGACAGCACCCCGAACTCCTTACCTTTCGACAGTGTTGATCGGTCCGTCAACACCAGTTGGACGTGCTTGGCCAGTTCGCTCGAGGGGATGGGTCGGCCATAGCTCGCGAGCGGGTGCGCCGGCGCGGTGACATGGATCAGCGGTACGCGCATCAGCGGTTCCTGACTGAATTGCGATGGAACGAACGCCAGCTCTCCTAAGATAGCCAGACTGCAGCGTCCATCGAGAACCGGTTGGATCACCGCGCCTAACGCCTCAACGTACAGCCGCAACGGGGTAAGCGGGAAGGCCGCATGAAATGCGGTCACGGCGGCCGTCAGCGTTGCCATGGGGAACATGACCTCCACGACCACCGAGAGCTCCGCCTCGAGCCCCCCGGCCATGCGTTTGGCTTGTGCCTTGAGCAGGTCGACATCGCCAACTACGGTGCGCGCGTGCGCCAGCAAAACCTGTCCTTGCGGGGTGAGCACCGGTCGCCGCCGCGCCCGGTCGAACAGGCGCACGCCAAACTGACCTTCCAGATTTGACAGGGTCTTGCTGACGACCGACTGCGCACGTCGCAGCCGCCGCCCTGCGGCGGAAAAGCTGCCCTGATCCGCGGCCGCAATGAAGGTGCGCAGCTGATCGAGGGTGACGGCATCGAGCATAGTATTCTTTCAGACGATAGTTATCAGCTATAAATATACACTAGTGCGATATGCGTGCCGATACTAGTCTGCCTGCATCGGTTCAATGAACCGGGTAGTTACTCAAGGAGACAGCTATGAAAGTTGCTTTGTATGGAGCCAGCGGAAAGTCCGGCAGTCGCATTCTCAAAGAGCTGCTGTCGCGAGGACATCAGGTCATCGCGATCGCACGCGACCCGGCACGAGTGCCGCAGCTCGGAGCCAAGGTCAGCGTGAAGCAGGATGATCTCTCTGAGCCCCGGAGCATCGCTGCAGCGATAGATGGTGCCGAGGCGGTCATCAGTGCCTACGCACCGCCGCCGGATAAACCCGAGGAAATTGTGGGTGTCACCCGACGGCAAGTCGAGGCATTCAATAATGGCCTCAAGGCTCGACTGATCGTAGTCGGCGGCGCCGGCGGTCTGAACGTGGCCCCGGGCCTGTCTCTCGTCGACTCCGGATACTTGCCCGAAGCGTATCTGCCGATCGCAAAGGCGCATGTTGAGGCGTTACACGTGTTGCGCGATTCGACAATCGACTGGACCTACCTGGCGCCTGCGGCGGACTTCGGTCCAGGGGAGCGCACCGGTAAATTCCGCCTGGGTAAGGACGAACTCATCGCCGACGTGCAGCAGCAGAGCCGCATTTCCATGGAGGACTACGCCGTCGCGCTGGTGGATGAGCTCGAGCAGCCGAGACATCGTCGACAGCGCTTCTCCGTCGGCTACTGAGACACCCTGATACATCGAGCACCACCCTTTGGAGTCTGTCATGCATACCTCACCCAGTGTCCTCGCCGAGAGCGCCCACGGCGCTGTCCCGCTAAAGCGGCGCAATGCCGCGATCAGCAACACGGCCGAGCTCGCCGGCCGGTTTTTCCTGGTCGTATTGTTCCTGCTCTCTGGCCTCAGCAAGCTCGGCGCATACAGTCCCACCGCGGCCTACATGTCCGCGAACGGCGTGCCCGGCGCGTTGCTGCCCGCCGTCATTGCCACTGAAGTACTCGGAGCGCTCGCGATCCTGTTGGGCTGGAAGACGCGGATCGTTGCATTCCTGCTCGCCGGTTTTTCCCTCCTGACCGCACTCATGTTTCATAACAACCTGGCCGATCAGACGCAGATGATCATGTTCTTCAAGAACGTTTCGATCGCCGGCGCCTTTTTGCTGTTAGTAGCGAACGGCGCAGGCCCGCTAAGTCTTGACCGGCGTAACCGGGGCAGCTCGGACCCGCACCCTCCTAAACCCTGAGTGACACCAAGACAGGGGTGGCGGCCATCCCCGAAGGCCGCTATCCCAGTCGTAACGGTGCTGCCTGAGGCGAAGCACATGAAGCTGAAGCTTTGCTGCCAGGAGTGGTTATCGTCCCGCCCTTCTCCGCGTGGAACATTCCGAACCTCCACGGATTATTCCGCGAAGTTACAGGTTGGAGCATCGCCACCCTATGAGAGATCTGCAGCGACTGCAGACCGGCATAACTGCTCTGGATGAGATCCTCCAGGGTGGGTTGATCGCGGAGCGGTTGTACCTCGTCGATGGCAACCCCGGTTCAGGCAAGACGACTTTTGCGCTGCAGTTTTTGCTGGAGGGCGCCCAGCGAGGCGAGAAGTGCCTGTATGTAACCCTCTCCGAAACCAGGCAGGAACTCGAGGCGGGTGCCGCATCTCACGGCTGGTCGCTGGAGGCTATCGATGTGGTCGAGCTAATCCCCGACCAGCAGCACGAGCTGAACGGCGATGGCACCGTCACGATGATCCAACCGTCAGACGTGGAACTCTCGGAGACGATGGGAAAGATTCTGGACGCCATCGAGCGCAGCAAGCCCGCGCGGGTGGTCTTCGACTCGCTCTCCGAGATGCGGCTGCTGGCGCAGAATTCTTTGCGCTACCGGCGGCAGATTCTGGCTCTCAAGCAGTTCTTCGTCGGCCGCAAATGCACCGTACTGATGCTCGATGATCGCACTGCCGAAGGTCCGGACTTGCAGCTCCACAGCATCGCCCATGGTGTCATCGCACTGTACGTGAACCCACCGGTCTACGGCCACGCGCGTCGACAATTACAGGTGCTCAAGCTTCGCGGCAGCCATTTCTCGAGCGGCTTCCACGATTTCTCCATTCGGCGGGGGGGACTCGTGGTGTTTCCACGACTGGTGGCTGCCGAGCACGCATCGCAGTTCGATCAGTCCGTCATCAAGAGCGGCGTTGCCTCTCTGGATACACTGCTCGGCGGCGGCGTCGAACGGGGCAGCAGTACTCTGTTGGTCGGCCCGCCCGGTAGCGGCAAGTCGACCCTGGCATTGCAATTCGCCTGCGCCGCAACCCAGCGTGGTGACCACGCGGCGAGTTTTGTGTTTGATGAGACCAAGGCGGCACTGCTGTCGCGTTCCCAGGGGTTGGGCCTCACTCTTCGCGAAGGCCCGGGGGGTGGGGAAATCTCGCTGCGGCAGATTGATCCTGTTGAGGTCTCACCTGGTGAGTTCGCTGCCATGGTGCGCAACAGCGTTGAGCAAGATGGTGCGCGCGTAGTGGTCATTGACAGCCTGAACGGCTATCTGAACGCGATGCCACAGGATAACTTCCTGATCGCACAACTTCATGAGCTGCTGTCCTACCTCAGCAACCAGGGAGTCACCACATTCATGGTGGTGGCGCAAAGCGGCATGTTCGGCTCGTCGATGAACTCTCCGGTCGATGCAAGCTATCTGGCGGACTCCATCGTGATGCTGCGCTATTTCGAACATGGCGGCAGAGTCAAAAAGGCGCTCTCCGTGATGAAGAAGCGCACGGGCAGCCACGAGGGTTCGATCCGCGAGCTGTGGTTCGACCGGCACGGCATACACCTGAGCGAACCGCTTCTGGAATTGCGCGGCGTACTGACCGGCGTACCGGTGGAATTGGGAAGCCAGACCAGGGACGCGGTTGTCAGGCCGCCGCGAGCACCGCGGGAATTGTGAACGAGCAGCGCGTCCTGATATTTCCGCCCAGCCGCCGCGACGGAGAGGTCACTCGCGAGGTCCTGCGGCGTGCGGGTCTCCTGTGCGTCGTGTGCCACGATGCGGGCGAGGTGGCGCAGGAAATCGATGCGGGCTCGGGCGCTTTGATCATGACGGACGCAGCTCTCGCGGCCCGCAGCATTCAGATCGTTCTTACATCCTTGGCACGTCAGCCGGCGTGGTCAGATCTTCCCGTTGTGTTGCTCTGCCAGACGAGCCCACAGACGCCGGCGCCTTCGACCATGCTCAAAGCGTTTACCAACGTCACGGTGCTGGATAGACCCACTTCTGTGCGAACCCTGGTCAGCACGGTGCATGCCGCCCTGCGGGGGCGACGGCGGCAGTATCAAACTCGCGACCAGCTCGAAGCGCTGAGAATTGCCGAAGAGAATCTGCGCAGCGCCGATCGGCGCAAAGACGAATTCCTCGCGATGCTTGCGCACGAGCTGCGCAATCCGCTGGCTCCTATTCGCACTGCCGGCGAGGTATTGACGCAGCTACTACCCGATCATTCGCAAGTGCAGGCGCTGGCAGCCATCCTCAGGCGGCAGAGCTCCCATCTGTCACGCATGGTCGACGATCTGCTCGATGTCTCGCGAATCACCCAGGGACGGATCGAACTACAGCACCTTCCTGTGAATCTGTCCGCGGTGATCTCGCAAGCCCTCGAAAGCGTCGAGCCGCTGATGCGAGAGAAAAAGCACAAGGTCTTCGTCGCGAGCGAATATGCCCCCTTGTACGTGAATGGTGACCATGCTCGTCTGGTTCAGTCAATCGCCAACATCCTGACCAACTCCGGCAAATACACAGATCCTGAGGGCGAGATCCGCATCGAGATGCGCAGGGACGCAGGCGAGGTGGCGATCTCGGTCACCGACAACGGGGTCGGGATACCGGCGGAGCTGTTGCCACAAATCTTCGACCTGTTCGTACAGAGCAATCGCTCCCTGGATCGCTCGCAGGGAGGGCTTGGCATCGGCCTGTCCGTAGTGCGGCGGCTCATCGAAATGCATGGCGGCCGTGTGAACGCAGTAAGTCACGGCCCCGGACAGGGCTCCCGGTTCGAGGTGATTCTGCCGGTCATAGCCCATCCGACCGAGGTAGTAGAGCCGGAATCGCAGCAGACCGCCGCGCGGCGGCGCATCCTCGTGGTGGACGACAACGCCGATGCGGCGAACTCCCTGGCAATGATCCTGAATCTATCTGGTCACGTGGCAGTGCCGGTGTACGGCGCGGCGGAAGCACTGGAGCGTGCCGCTGCATTCGATCCTGAAATCGTTCTGCTTGACATCGGGCTGCCGGGGACCGACGGCTACGAAGTAGCGAGGCAGTTGAAATCTCGCGGCAGCACCGCGCGCCTCGTGGCGCTGACGGGATACGGTCAGCCGGAGGATATCCGACGCTCTCGTAACGCCGGTTTTCACGGACATTTGGTGAAACCCGTCGACCTGCGGTACCTGCTGCGAGATGTCGGCGGCGCTTGAGGGCTCTCGACTGGCTCAAGGCTCGGCGCGCAACTCAGACTTCTGAGCTGATGACCCGGTCAGGGTGCGGACGCCTTGAAAGAAGGTGAGCGTCCCCTGCCGGCGCAGTACCACGGTCGTAGGGTCGCGCCATCCACATATAGAACCATCCTGACACGACGATGGCTGCGGTACCGATCAACATGCCATAGTTGCTGTACCAGGGATCCTGTGGCGCGCGCGGCCAGACCATATCCACAATGCCGCTGATACCGAACAGGAATGCCGTAACGTTAACCGGGATCGCCCATGAACCGAGCCGGAAGGTACCTGCAGGCCGCCACCCTTTTACCCGGGCAATCAGCGCACCCAACACCACCATTTGGAACCCGATGTAGATGCCCGCGGAGGCGAAACTGACAATGGTCGCTATGGCATTCTTTAGCCAGAAACCAGCGACGGCGATGAGTGCCGGCACCAGCCCGGTGACGATCAGCGCATTCACGGGCACATGCCTGTGTGGCGACATACGCGACAAGAGGCTACTGCCCACGATCATCTGGTCTCGTGCGTAAGCAAACAACAGACGGCTGGCAGCGGCCTGCAGACTCAGCAGACAGGACAGAAAGGACACCAGTACCACCAGGACCACGATCCGAAATCCGGCCGTACCCAGAGCCGCCGTCAGGGTTTCGGCGACCGGGTCCACTACTTTACCCGCAATGACAGCGGACAAGTTAGGCAACGACAAAATGAGCGCCAGACACACCAACATAGCAGCGATGCCACCCACATAGATCGTCATGCGCATGGCCTTTGGGATCTGGCGACCGGCGTCTGGGGTCTCCTCCGCAACATCTCCACAAGCCTCAAATCCGTAGTAGCAGAACATAGCGCCGACGGCCGAAGCAAGGAACGCAGGCAGGTAGCTACCGTTCGCACGGAATTGCTGAGTGTCGACCAGTACAGACAGTGACTGATGTCTTGCGAACAGCAAAAGGTAACCGCCCACTGCGACAGCCCCGATGAGCTCGCAAACGAAGCCAAACATCGCGACGCGCGCCAGCAGTCGGGTGCCGCTGAGATTGAGCCCGGTCACCAGCGCAATCATTGCAAGAGCAATTACCATTTGCACTGCCGGTCCAAGGTCCACGCCGAGCAACGCCGCTATGAACGGTGTGCCGCCAACGGCTACCGCAGAGACGGTCGCGCACAGTGCCCACGCATAGATCCAGCCTGCCATCCAGGCCCAACGCTTGCCGACCAGTCGCCGCGCCCACGGGTAGAGCCCTCCGGAGATCGGAAACTGTGATACCACCTCACTGAACACCAGGCACACGAGCAACTGACCGGCACCCACCAGCAAATAATTCCACCACATCGGTGGACCACCCGCGGCCATCGCAGCGGCGAATACGCTGTAGACGCCAACTACGGGGGATAGGTAGGTAAAGCCGAGCGAGAAGTTCTCCCACTTCGACATGGTTCGGTCAAAGTTGGAGGAATAGCCGAGTGCCAACAACTGCTCGGCATCAGCATCCTTCGTCACCTGCTTGTTGCTCACCCTGCTTACCTGCTACTTACAACAGCTCGTAAGTAAAGTCATATGCAGTGGACTTCGCATCACGCGAGTGGAGCTTCAGACTGCCCTTGGCGCCGGCATATTTACCCGTGCCCCCCGTCACGACCATGACGGAGTCGCCCTGGTCGAAAAACGGGCCCTCGCTGGTTATTTGTCCATCCTTCAGCGCAAGCGTCCAGAAGCATTCCCAGCTCTTGGCAACGATGACTCTGACGCAATAGCCTTGATCGGTACCCAGCTGACGCTGGTTGGCGAAGTCGAACACCGGATTGGCAAATACGAGCAGGTCACCCAGAGAGTCGCCCTTTTCGCCCAGATCGATGGTCTTGTCCGTGGTGGCGCGCTCGACCAGGGAAAGCGTTTCGGCTCCGGCGCTCGCCGTGAAAACCATACCGTACATCGCAAGGCCTGCTAACCATTTCATAAGGTATTTCCAACTGTCCTGCAGCACCCGCTGCAACGAACATTAATGCCACGGCGAGACCGGCCGTTCAAGGCCTGTTCGTTCTAAGTGGCGATATGGCAGGAGGCATGCCGAGGGTCTGTGGTGTTGTTTTACTTGCCTTCCGTGGTGTTGGCAATCACTCCGGCATCTGCCTCGCTGCCTGGCGATAGATCCTCCTCCCAGAACTCGCCCGGTCGGCGTTCACTCGAGGTTCGCTCGGCCTCAGCGACGCGAAGTTCCACACGCCGGATCTTCCCCGAGATGGTCTTGGGAAGATCGGAGAATTCGATGCGTCGCACGCGTTTGAAGGGAGCAACCCTGCGGCGCACATAACTCAGTATAGCGGCCGCCGTCGCCGCGTCGGCCCGTGTGCCGGCCGCGAGTACCACGAAGGCCTTGGGAACGGAGAGCCGCAGCGAATCGGGGCTTGGCACCACCGCGGCTTCGGCGACGGCCGGATGTTCGATCAGCACGCTTTCCAGCTCGAAGGGGCTGATGCGGTAATCAGAGGATTTGAACACATCGTCCATGCGGCCCACGTAGGTGAGATAGCCGTCGGCATCGCAGGTGGCGACATCTCCCGTGTGATACAGCCCAGCGCGCGTGACTTCGGCGGTCTTTTCCTCGTCATCCAGGTAGCTCTGCATCAGACCGACGGGTCTTGACGTGAGATCCAGGCAGATCTCCCCCTCGTCGCGGACCACACCGTCCGGACCCACCAGCTTCACCGTGTAACCGGGCAATGGTACGCCCATGGAACCGGGCTTCAGCGGGTGCCCCGGAGGATTGCCGACCTGTGCCGTGGTCTCGGTCTGACCGAAGCCGTCACGGATGGTGAGGCCCCAGGCGCCGCGAACCTGCTCGATGATCTCGGGATTAAGCGGTTCCCCTGCCCCGACCAGCTCCCGTAGCACCACCGGCCAGCGCCTGAGATTCTCCTGGATCAGCATGCGCCAGACGGTCGGCGGAGCGCAGAAGGTGGTGACGCGACAGCGGACCAGCTGGTCGAGCAATGCCGCCGCACTGAAGCGCTGATACTGATAGGCAACTACCGTCGCCTCGGCATTGAAGGGCGCGAAGAAACAGGACCACGCATGCTTCGCCCATCCGGGCGAGCTCAAGTTCAGATGAACATCGCCGCGCCGCAATCCGATCCAGTAGGCCGTCGAGAGGTGTCCAACCGGATACGAGATGTGTGAGTGGGCTACCAGCTTCGGCTTGGACGTCGTGCCGGAAGTGAAATAAAGCAGCATGGTGGCATCCGCTGCAGTGACTGCGGGCTCATGGCGAGCACCACTGAACTGCTCGCTGTCTGAATAGGCATGCCAACCCGCTGCGCTGCCGCCCACTGCGACCCGCACGGTGACCGTTGTGTCCTCGAACAGCGCTGCGTGGCTGCAATGCGCCACGACCGCCTTGACACATCCGCGATCAATCCGGTCACGCACGTCCTCATAGCTCAACAGTGTGGTCGCAGGAATCATCACCGCACCGAGCTTGATGCAGGCGAGCATGCTCTCCCATAGAGGGATCACGTTGCCGAGCATGATCAGTACCCGGTCACCTGCCGTGACACCAAGTTGTGCGAGGAAGTTGGCAACCTGATTCGAGCGCAGCGCGAGCTGCGCATAGGTCATTTGTAGGTCAAGACCCGAGTCATCAATGACGCGCAAGGCGAGCCGCTCTTCGCCTGCCGCGATGCGATCGAAGTAGTCCGTCGCCCAATTGAAGTGCTTACAATGCGGCCACGCGAACAGTTGCCGAGCAGCCTCGGGACTCAGGCCGTCGGTCAGCAGTCTGTCGCGCAGCTGAATGAAAGCTGTGCCGCCGTCCACGATTCGCCCCCCGATTTCATCTCCACATCGCACCATTATGCCGCTATCGGTTGTGCGGAGGTGGCTGTCGAGTTATCTCTGGCTTTCAGATCGAGCGATACCGGTTCACGCCCGTGTTGTCCATGGTCACTGCTACCAGGCCGCGCTGTATCAAACAATTCAGGTGCGCCAGACTCTCCCCGGTAGCCATCCACAGCGACCCCTCGCTAACGGGCCGCTTGAAAAGCAGCGGGAACACCTCACTGGCGGTCTTCGGTTCGCCAAGCGCATCGAGCAATCGTCGCAGCGAGCGCTCGTGTCCCTCAATCAGTTGATCGATTCGCGTGTGCAGTCCATAGAAGGGTTCATTGTGCGCCGGAAGTACGCAAACCTCATCAGGCACGATCGCGCGTATACGCGCCAGAGATTCGAGCCAGTCCCGCAACGGATCGGCATCCGGCTCGGTGGGAAACACCGAGACATTGGAGGTAATCCTCGGCAGAACCTGGTCGCCTGATATCAACAGCTGCAACTGCGGACAATACAGGCACAAGTGCTCGGGGGAATGACCTTGACCGACTACTGCCTGCCAGCGCTTTCCGCCCATGACAAACTCATCGCCGTCAGAAACTCGATGGTAGCTGTCGGGCAACGCATAAACCATCCTGCCGAAGTCACCGAATCGGGCTTTGTAACGTTCCAGATCGGCGGCACTCCAGCCTGCGGCCTGATAGAAGCGGACGGCATCCGCGGGTGCTTCCCTGCCTGTGTCGGCGACCAGCATCTTGCAGGTGACATACTCGAGACGGGTCATCCACAAAGGACAGTCGAATCGTCGGGTTAACCAACCTGCCATACCGACATGATCTGGATGCATATGTGTACAGAGGACCCGCAGCACCGCACGTCCGCCCAGGGGACCTGCGAGTATCGTCTCCCACGTGGTGGCAGTCTGAGGCGTGTGCATACCGGTATCGACCAGCGTCCATCCCTCGTCATCTTCGATCGCCCACAGGTTGATGTGGTTGAGTGACAGAGGCAGGGGCATCCGCTGCCAGCGGACGCCAGGCGCCACCTCGACCATCTGACCGGGTTGCGGCAGCAGCGCTCGAAACGGGTAACGCAGTTCGCCACTCGAGCCTGCCGGGACATTTGATTGCTCGTGAATGTCTTGCTCCTCCTGCGCTCTTGACCGTAAACGAAGAATAACGAAATCGCCAGAGCAGGCTTCAATCCCGGTCCGGTGCTCCGAGCGGGAACAGCGCACGGAATGGGCGGCCCTCTTCTACCGCTCGGGAGAAAGACGGACGAGCAAGCAATCGCGCGCGGTAGGCCTGCAGCAAAGGAAACGCGTCGGAAATCCTGTGCGTCCAGTCCGCGTAGAACAGCGAGGGAGCGGCGGCGCAGTCCGCCAGCGAAAAATGCGCGCCAGCACCCCAGATTCTGCCGGGAAGCAGACCTTCGAGCCACACATAAGCGAGCTCCAATCTTTCCTCTGCGAATGCCCGCCCTTCCTGGCGCTTGAGCGAATCGCCGCTCAGCGCAGCACCCACGGCATGTTGAACGGGACTCATGACGTGCAGATCGAAGAAGCGGTCCAGGAAGCGCACATCCAGCGCCGTCATCGGATCTGCAGGCAGCAGGACCACCGGCCCCGGATGCGCCAGGTGCAGGTACTCGATAATGATGCTCGTTTCGACGATGTTGTGCTCGCCGTCTATCAGCAGCGGAAACTTGCCCAGCGGCCAGCGCTGCAGCCACTCGGCCGAGTGCTGCGGTGTATCCGGGCCCAGGCACCGGAACTCGAACGGTGTGCTGTTCTCGTACAGCGCAATTAATACCTTCTGGGTGTACGAGGAGAAGGGGTGTCCATAGAGCACAAGTGCCATCGTAGAAACTCCTAAGAGCCGCGCTCGTCCAGCTCAACTCCCAATTCCCGCAGTATGGCAATGCGCAGCTGCTGCGCCTCGGGACTGGAAAGTCGCCTGGGATGGGGAAATGGTACGTCGAAGGTGGCCTGGATTTTGGCAGGCCGTTCAGAAAGCACAAAGATGCGGTCGGCCAGGTGGATAGCCTCTTCCACATCATGCGTGACGAGAATCACCGTGTGTCGTTCGGTCCTCAGTATGCGCAACAGCTCGTTACGCACGCGCAGACTCATCAGGGCATCCAGAGCGGAGAACGGCTCGTCCATGTAGAGGATCTCCGGTCTGACCGCCAACGCGCGCGCAAGCTCCGTCCGCTTCAGCATCCCACCCGACAGCTCATGCGGATAGCTGTACTCGAATCCCTGCAATCCCACGATCGCCGCATAGTCGTCCGCGATTTGCGTCTGCTCCGATCGCGCGCGCCCTTGGAGCCCAAACGCCAGATTTTCACGTACCGTGAGCCAAGGAAACACCGAGCCCTGTTGCGAAATCAGAATCCCTCTGGAGCTAGGTTTGCAAAGGGGCGTGCCGTCTATCATGACGGAACCAACATCGGGACGGATGAATCCGGACAGCAGATGCAGCAGAGTCGATTTGCCGCAACCCGACGGGCCGACCAGGGCGACGAACTCGCCATCGTCCACGGTCAGACTCACGTTGTCGATCACGGCCAGAGCACCCTTGTCTGAAGGAAAACTCTTTTGGAGATCGCGGATCTCGATCTTAGTGGGCATAGCGCCACCTGACCCAGCGTGCTTTCTCCAGCATGCGCATCATGCCGTCCAACGACAGACCAATCAGGCCGATGATGATCATGCCGGCTATCACCAGATCGTAGCGATTGCCGGCGTTGCGCGAGTCGATGATCATGTATCCAAGCCCGGAGTGCAGCGCGATCATTTCTGCGGCCACCACCACGAGCCAGGCAACACCGAGTCCGATACGCATGCCGACGAGTACCTGCGGCAATACCGCAGGAATCACGACGCGCGCAAACAGAGTCCGGCGTGAAACGCTGAAGTTCTCGGCTGCACGCAGGTAGCGCTTCTCGATCGTGTGCACGCCGACGATGGTCTGCACGATCATCGGAAAAACCGAGGAAATGAAGATCAGATAGATCGGCGAGGCATTGCCCACTCCAAACCACAGGATCGCGATCGGAATCCAGGCGATCGGCGAGATCGGTCGCAGGATCTGCACGAGCGGATTGAGAGTCTTGTAGGCGCCGCGCACCCACCCCATCCAGAGACCGAGTGGCACCGCGACGCCGACCGCCAGACCGAAACCCGCGCCGACCCGCAGCAGCGATGCGCCTATGTGCCGCCATAGACTCCCGTTTTTCACCAGTTCCAGAGCGCCGGTCACCACCGCCAAAGGGGTCGGGAAAATGGCACTGCCGGTGACTGCGACCGCAAGCCACCAAAGCGCAATCAGCGCGACCAGCACGGCCAGGGCGGACCAGATGTCCGTCAGTCTTCGCATGCTCGAAATCGTCCCGCTACAGATAGGGATCGCGACGTTATCAGAGCTTTCGGAATAGCACCCGCGCGCGCCATAAGGCCCTCGCCCACGGGGTGGCCGGATAGGGGTCGACGATGATCGTCATTTGGCCGCTCGCATGCGCCGTGCACGCGAACTGGTACTGCGAGGGTCGGTCGAAAGGCAGCGTGAAGCTCTGCCCGGGCATCATCAGCGTCGGGCCGAAGATTTGCGGTACCTCATCGAGGTTTTTGAGAACGAGGATGTCCACCAGCCCGGCCGTTAGATAGATGTGGTCCGGCAGAGTCTCGATCTTCTCGCCGGACATGCGTCGCGCCCACGTGCCTTGGGGAATCTCGAACACCTGTTCCCGCGAGGTGCTCAAGACTGGAGCCATCGCGCTCCACGTGAGCCCCGCCACCAATGTAGTGGCGATTGCAGCCGCTAGCCATGCACGCGCGCCCACGCCTCACTCACTCAGCAGAATCTTGAGGTCATTCACGAAATCATCGGCACTGTGACCATAAGGCATCAGCGCCCGTATCCGCCCGTGGCGGTCCAGGAGGTAAGTAAACGAGGAGTGATCGTAGGAGTAAGTGTTGGCGTACGGAATTTTCTGCGCGCTCACGCCGTAGTCCGTGCGTACCTGTTCCAGCTGTTTTTCTGTACCCGTACCGCCGATGAATCCCGGATCGAATCGGGCCAGAAATTCTTTCAGCCGGATGGCGGTATCCCGCTCGGGATCGACGGTCACGTATACGACCTGCACACGGCTGGCTGCCGCCCCCAGCTGATGCACGGCCTGGGCGAAAGTGTGCAGCGTGACCGGACAGACGGCGGTGCACGATGAGTAACCAAACGCGAGCAGAATAACTTTGCCGCGATATCGGTCGAGGTGCAGCTCCTGTCCATCGGACCCCTGCAGCGAGAATTCCGGCGCCGGCCGCGACGGATTGAACAATCCTGCCTTGAATGTTCCTGTTTTGAGTGCTTCCGCAGAGGTGCCGTCTGCCGCGGCGAAGTACCCCGAGATCACTGTACCAACCAGCAGCTGTCGGAAGAACCTGCCGTTCATTAGCGGGTATTGCCCATCACAGCGAGATCACAGTGGGTTGCGCCTTACGCGCGAACCGCTCGTCCACATATCTTTCGTAGGCGATCGGGTGCGCGATCGTTCCCGCGCCCAAGGACATCTGCATCAGCTCCTCAAACTCGGAGCGAATCATCCGCAGGTCACCATATGTCACGCGATCGCTCGGGTTCTGCATCACGAAGCGAATGATTTTGGGGTCTTGATTGAAATAGTCCTGCCCGGAGGCGACCTGCACGGCTTTTTCGCGATTTCCCGGATCGCGGTCCAGCCACGCGCCCGCCCCCAGGACCTGATTTACCAGGTCTTGTACCATCGAGGGGTTCTGGTCTATCAGCTCGCAACGTACCGTGAGCACACAACAGATGTACTTGGGCCATTCATCGCGCGTCATGCGCAGCGGGCGCGCGTAGCCGGCGCTTTGCGCAGCCGCTCCGAAAGGCTCACCCGTACAATAAGCATCGACAGCGTTCGCATACAGAGCCGCCGGCATATCAGGCGGGGCCATCTCAATGATCTGAACGTCCTTGATGTCCATGTTTTCCTGCGCGAGCATGCGACGCAGAAAGAGAAAATCGACCGCGAAACGGCTGGGCACCGCGACGCGCTTACCCACGAGCTGGCGGAAACGCTGATAACCGGAATCCGTGCGCACCATGATCACGGCACCGGAGCGGTGCCCGAGAGAGACGATCTTGAGCGGAATGCCCTTATCGGCTAAGTCCATGACCAGCGGCGCGAGCATATAACCTGCCTGGATGCGGCCCGCCATCAGCGACTCCTTGAGCTCCGGCCAGCCGTTGTACTTGCTGTAGTGATATTTGAATTTGCCGCCTTGGGAAGCTACTGACTTGTTGCTTGCGTCCTTGGCGACGCAGGCGACCGGTAAGGTGAGGTTGCAGGTGACGGGCAGGCCACCGATTACCAGTGCATTAGGATCGGTCTTCGAGCAGCTGAAAGCGCCCCATGGCAGCGCCGCAGCAGCAGCCATTCCCCGCAGTAGCTGGCGTCGCGATAGCGAACGACTCATCGATCCCGCCTCCGACTACCTGAGCCGGGAAATTTACACCACGCACGTCGCCATACGCCCCCATTGCTGCAGGCGGCTTGTAACCGCTTTGAGACCTCCAGGCGCTTGCACCTCTGCTCGTATCGGGATAAGTTGACTGGAAAGTGATCTTATCCCTACAGATAGCACATCGCATGTCATCGAGCTCAGAAGGTTCTCCTCCTACCACATTCGCTTCCTGGCGCAGCAAGGCGGCAGGTACCCTCTATTCATACAGCGCCCGAGGCTGGGGGCTTTTCGATGCCTGGCAGAGACACGTACGTAGCTCGGCGGCCTCCGTCAGTAACGCCGTCTCTCCGTGTCGCGATCGGGACCTGCGGCGCACAATTGTAGAGGGCTAACTAGGCCAGGGGGCAAGCTCTAACTGCCATCCTGTCGGCGCCTGCCCCAAGGCGGTATGCGATGAATCGGATAAGACTCACCCTGTTGCCCTTTCTCGTCTCGTTCAATTTCCTTGCCCTGGCAGCATCGGCCTCGCCGGCGAATACCTCCGCCCCGGCGAACACCTCCGCCCCGGCGAACACCTCCGCCCCGGCGAATACCTCCGCACCAGTCAATGCGTCCGCGGTGGACCGGGCGGTGCTGGCGCGCATTCGCGAGAGCGCGATGCACGATGAATGGGCGTGGAAGCAGCTGAGCGCGTTGACCGACAGAGTGGGTCCTCGTCTTTCAGGCTCAGCTCAGCTGGCTGCTGCCGAGATGCTGCTGGCGAACGCGATGCGTGATCTGGGCGCCCATGTCACTCTGCAACCGACGAAGGTGCCGCGCTGGGTACGCGGGAAGGAGGAAGCAGTTCTCACCGATTATCCTGGCAGGCCCGCAGGGATAACCCAGGCAATCAAGCTCACGACACTGGGTGGATCGGGGGCAACTCCGAGCATGGGATTGTCTGCAAGAGTCGTTGTCGTCCATGATTTCGAGGAGTTGAGGTCTCACGCGAGCGACCTCAAAGGTAAGATCGTCCTGTTCGAGACTTACTTTGATACACGCCTCGCCGAGCACGGGCTCGCCGATGAGGCATATGAACAGGACGGTGTGTATCGATTCAACGGGCCGTCCGAAGCGCAGTCCCTGGGTGCTGCCGCAGCTTTGGTGCGCTCCGTCGGTGGGGCCAACTTTCGACTGCCGCACACGGGCGCCACCCTATGGAAGGACCAGCAGCAGCCCATTCCAGCGGCAGCGCTGTGCGCTGAAGATGCGGATCTGATTGCGCGATTGGCCGCTGCAGGCCCGGTGACGCTGAGCCTGGTACTGACTCCGCAGAGCCTCCCCGAGGTGGAAGCGCATAACGTGCTGGCGGACTGGCCAGGGCGCGAGCGACCCGATGAGTATGTAATCGTATCCGGGCACCTCGACTCCTGGGACCTCGCGACAGGCGCAGTTGACGACGGCGTCGGCGTGATCGCGTCGGCCGCAGTCATAGCGACATTGAAACAGTTAGATCTCCATCCGCGCCGCACCGTTCGCTTCATTGGTTGGACAAACGAGGAAAATGGCGGCCGGGGTCACAAGGCATACTTCGAGTCCGTAAGAAACTCACTGGCCTCACAGATTGCGGCAGTTGAAAGTGACAGCGGAGCCGGACGATCGCTCGGGCTGCTGGCTGACGTCAATCCTGACTCGCTTGCAACTCTTCAGCCGGTACTCGAGGCGCTCCGACCGATTGGTGCCACAGCGCTTTCCAGGCGCCAAAGCGAACTGGGTGCTGACATCGGCCCCCTGCAGGAGGCCGGGGTGCCGGCATTCGCCCCGCTTGTGGACAACAGTCACTACTTTGACTATCACCACACCGCGGCAGATACCCTGGACAAGGTGGATCCAGAAAGTCTCAGAACACAGGTTGCCACGATGGCGACGCTCGCCTTCTATCTGGCCGACTTGCCTGAGGCCTTACGCCGGCGCTGATCATGGCCAGGAGCACCCGATAAAGGGCCGTCAGCTGCTGGCCGGTGGTCAAACCTTCTCGACTGCCAGCACGGCGTTGGTGCCACCGAATGCAAATGAGTTGGTGAGAGCCATGCGCAGCGGAATATCAGCGCGCGCGCCACTCGTGACGTAGTCGAGGTCGCAAGCCGGATCCGACTGTTCCAGATGCATGGTCGGCGGAATCCAGCCTCTCTCCAGGCAGCCGACGCAGATCACCAGCTCCAAAGCGCCCGCCCCGCCCAGCAGGTGCCCATGCATGGACTTGGTTGAGCTGACCGGGATCTGGTAGGCGCGCGCTCCGAACACGTCTTTGATGGCTGCGGTCTCGACCGCATCGTTTTGCAACGTGGCGGTGCCATGTGCATTGATATAGTGAACGTCTTGCGGCGTGCGCCCGGCCGCCTTCAGCGCAGCGCGCATGGCACCGGCTTGCCCAGCGATGCTGGGGCGGGTGATATGCGCAACGTCTGTCGTCAGTCCGTACCCGCTCAGCTCAGCACGGATTCTCGCGTTTCGGGAAATCGCGTGCTCCCAGGATTCGAGCAGCAGGAAAGCTGCGCCTTCCCCCAGCACCAGGCCGGAGCGGGTCAGGCAGAAGGGTCGACATGAACGGCTCGGATCGGTCTTATCCGCAGTAGCCAGCGTTCGCATCGCGGTCCACGCCAGCAGCACCCCCGCAGTCAACGGCGCCTCCGCGCCGCCTGCGATCATGACATCGACACGTCCGCTGCGAATCTTCTCAGCGGCTTCGCCGACCGAAACCGCTGAGGAAGAGCAAGCCGTCGAATAGGTCAAATTCGGTCCAAGGAGTTGATACTGCAGCCCGATCCAGGAAGCCGCGGCGTTGGTCATGGCGGCGATGACGGTAAAGGGTTTGATGCGGTCCGAGCGTTCGGCGAAAAGCGTGCGATAGCCCTCTTCGGTCGTTGCCGCGCCGCCCATTCCGGTCCCCACCGCCACGCCGCAGCGCTCGCGGTTCTCGCGATCGAAGTCGATGCCCGAATCCTCAACGGCTTGGATGGCTGCAGCCAGGGCAAGGTAGCTGACCCGATCGAGCATCCTGAGCCGAGTCTCCGGAATGCGCCTGCAGGCAGGTGTGCCGGCGACTGCACCGATCGCAGACCCGGTGATCTCGCCACGCAGCTCAGGAAGAGCCCGGATACCGGATCTGCCAGCCTGCAGACCGGCGAACAGCTCATCAATGGAGTTGCCTAGCGGCGCGACCACGCCCATTCCGGTCACAGCCACTCGGACCGTCATGGCGGCGGATCCGCACCCGCCTGTGGTGTCGCGGACTGCTGCGCCAACAGCTCATCGACATAGGCTGCGACATCACCCAGCGTCACGAGAGATCGCGGCACATCTTCCTTGATCTTCAGCCCGAAGCGGTCTTCGATCTTGAAGATCAGATCCACCAGCTCCAGAGAGTCGATACCCAGTTCCGCCAGCGTGGCCTGTGGACGCAACTGCTCCACACTGAGCTTGAACTCCTCACTGATCAGGGTCTGCAGTGTTTCGAGCGTACTCATGCAGCCACCTTGCGCGTTGCCCGCTGCAGCACGCCAGCTCGCCCCTTGCCCGCAAGCGCAGCGCCGGCTGTCAACGCACGCGGACAGCTCTTCATCAGCGTCGCGGCGGCAGCCGCAAGCGAAGGACGCATGGCAATTTGCGCAAAGAGGTGGGCAAATCGCATGCGCGTTGTGAAGTCTCTCCTGCATATCAACTGCTGCATTCGCTGTAGATGCAGGATGAAAGGCGCGTTGAGCTCTGCCGGCCGCTTGGCGCAAAGGCTCGCTAAAACCGCGGCGGACTGCAGAGCCATACAAATGCCCTCGCCTATCAGGGGGTGGGCTTCAGCAGCGGCGTTGCCGATCCGCAGCACACCGCACGGACCAAACGGATGAAAGCCGGTGCGCAAAGCCCCCACTGCAAGCCATGACTCCCGCCGGTGCGCTTTGCTCAGGACGCTTGCAACTCCGGCACAGGAGCCGCGCAAGTAGGCATCGACCGCATCACCCGCCGATCCCTCCCCTAGGGTCGAACGCCAGTGCCGCAGGGTGCCTCGTCGGATGCAACAGGCTACGGTGGTACGTCCACGATCCGATACGACCATTCCGCCGTAACCCCCCGGCAAGCACAGCACTGGCAGCACCCCCGGTTCCAGTGTTGAGCCCTCGAAGATAGCCTTGAAGGCCAGCAAATCCGCGGACTGCGGCTGCAATGTTTCATGGGTCACCGGTCCGCTCGGATCGTAATCCGGGCCGCGCTCCCAGGAACCATGCGCATCGATCACCATTGACGCTGTGACACGGCGTTCCGGGAGACGCTCGCGATTTGCTCCAGCCTCATCGTAACGCCACTCACAGAGACATTCGAAGTGGCCCGGCACCCCATAAACCCGCCGTACTTTGGCCGGCTGCAGGACCGCGACGCCTTTCGCTCGCGCTTGCTCGAGGAGCAGCAAATCCAATACGTCCCGGCCGATCGCACAGCCGTATGCATGGGATCCGGTTCTGCGGGCCGGCATCTGTGCCACCGTCGTTTTTGTTCCTGCCATCCAGGCAACCTGGCGGATCGGAGGACCGGCAAGCGCTTTGACTTTCGGTCCCAACCCAAGCTCGTCCAACAGTTCGAGACTCGCAGGTCCGAGACACTCACCACAAACCTTCTGCCGCGGGAAGCCGTGCTGCTCGACCAGTATGACGCGCCACCCCTGAGTGGCGAGCCGGATTGCGACCGACGCGCCTGCAGGACCTGAGCCGATGATCAGCGCATCAGCATCCGGCGTGGTCATCGCGGTCTCCCCCTCATGCGGCATCGTCCGGGTCGATCTGTCCGCCTCCATCCGCCACGAAGCAATGGGTGAAGGGCCATGCGAAGTATTCCCGCAACAGCCAACCGGATGGGTCGGAGGGCCACAGGCAGCTCAGTTCCTCGGAGGCAAAGCCAGCCACTACGCTCGTCACACCATCTTCACGCGTGACCTCATTTGCGCCCAGCACGCCGAGCAGATGGCTTCCGATCCAGGCGATGCTGTTACGGCGTGGCTCGAGGGCGACGAAGGCGCGACAGCGGCTCGCTACCGCGCGCAGCAGCAACTTGAGCGCATGAGATTCGAAGTGGTGCAGGAATAGCGTGGTGACGCAGAGGTCATAGCGTCGCTCCGCAGTCGCCTGTGCCCAATCCAACGCATCCGTGCTCAATACCTGTACATTCCAGCCGAGCCGGTTGAAACGCCTGCGGGTTTCCGCAGCGATCACATCCTGACGGTCCAGAAATGTCACTTGCACCTCTCGCCAGGAAGAATGCGACGATTGAGCGAAACGCAGCATCAGGCTGCCATCTCCGGCACCCAGCTCCAGGATATTTCGGGGCTGCCGTGTCATGTGCAACGACTGGATGGCATGTTGCAGGATGGTCAACGAACGCATCACCCGATGCACCCGTTGCAGGTCACGGCGTGCACGGCGCGCTGCCGGATCCGAGACCGCCATGACATCGAGTCTTTCTGGCAGCACCTGTCGTTGCCGTTTCATGACTTTATGTCAGTCGACGGCAAGCAGTGCTCCATGACAGCTGAAACCGGCACCGAACGAGCAGAGCCACCACCAGCCCCCCGGGGCTGCGTCGGCCAACGCGCTCTCGAGTACGAAGTACACGAAAGCGCTGCTCAGATTGCCGTATTCGCGCAGTGTGTTGCGACTGTAACGCAACGCTGCCGGATCCAGCTGGAGCTGCTCCTGTACGGCCAGCAGCACATCACGGCCGCCAGCGTGCATCATCCAACCCGTGATCGAATCCGCCGACACGCCTGCCCGAGCGATGGTCTGTTGCAGCGCCTCTTTGGCGTGGGCCGCAGCCAGCGCGGGTACCGAGCGTGTCAGGATGTTGCGCAGCAAGCCATTCCGGTGCTCAAAACGCAGTGCTTCCCGCTCGGCAGGCACCGTCACCGAGACCGATTCGCCCCAGCGGATGCGACGCGTCTGCTCACGTGGCGCACTTCTCGATAACACCGCCGCACCGGCTCCATCGCCAAACAAACAGGCACTGATCAGTACCCCAGGATCGTCATCCAGATACATGGCCGCACTGCAGACCTCCACACAGATCGACAGTACGTGATCGCAATGCGCGGCATCCAGCAATGCGCTGGCCAGCTGCCAGTTCGGTACCGCGCCCGCACACCCCTGGCCAACGAGGTCAAAAGTTTGCGCGTAACGCGACAGACCGAGCCGTTCGCTCACATAGCTCGTAAGGCCAGGGCAAAGATACCCCGTGCAGGTCGTTACCACGACTGCATCAATATCCGTGGCAACCAGCCCGGCCCGTTGCAGGGCGAGCTGGCCGGCATTGGCCGCTAGCTGCGGTGCGTAGCGGGTGAACCGCTTCTGCAGCGTGTCGGGGTCGATTGCGAAAGCTTCGGCCAGCGAGTCCACTGCCAGCCATCGTGATTCCATCCCATTGTCGCGGGTCAATACGAGCCGTGCCAGTGCCCGCGAGCGCTCATCGAGGCGCGCAAACCACTCGGACATCGAGAACGCTTCCCAGCACTCTGCCCGCGTGTAGCGCCGGGGCGGGACAGCGGTCGCCAGGGAGCTCAGGTACATCGCCTGATCCGCACAACCCAGAGCCGCTTACTCATCCCGGTATGCACGTGGCATGGCCTGGTCCGACGCGACTCCAGTTCTCTGTTCGGCCTACGAGCTTGATCCCTATATAGCCGCGCAGCTTCAGCGTGTTACCTTCCGCCATCATGCTGCCACTGTAGGTCCGCCCGGACTTGGGGTCGTAGAGGTGACCCCCTTGGGCGTGCTGCGCATCCGTCTGCTTGAAATCCTGGCCAATGCGTAATCCGCATAACGAGCGCCCGCGGAGCTTTTCATCCGGGTTATGCACATCGGTGTGCGGATGCTCGGCGGGCGAGAGCGCAACGATTTTCAGGCACAAATCTTCGGCGCAGGGTGCCACCTGAATGACCGCGCCTGATGGTTCCTGCCAGTAGCCACGCACGCCGGGCTCCTCGGCCATGGCTGAGGCGAACCAAAGCATTGTCGCCGCGACTGCGCCCGCGCAGAGCAGCGCCCGCTGGCTGTTCGAGTTCGAGACTGTTCCGATGGACCGGTGCTCGTGCAAATGTCCCTCCACGGATTTATCCGGACCAGATTGGGGTTTATCCGCATCAAATTTGGATTTATCCAAGCCAGATACGATCTTACTGCGCCGCTCAAGCCGATGTGAGCCAGCCGCATTGCGCGTCCGCCGCGGAGCCAGCAAGCAAGCACAATACCTGCGAACTACGCAGCGTTGTTTACAGTGTCCGCTTGTCAAGCGTTCCTCCGGGCTGGCTAGCCGTAGGCGCGCGCTATCGGCGTATCATGCGCTGTTCCCGGTTGTATAGAGCGAGTCTGGCTACGAAAGACGCAGAGGACGTATGCAGGGCGTTCGCTTTCGCATCGACTTCAACGAGCACTGTTCACTGGGCCCGGGCAAGATCGTCGAACGCTCCCGCCAGCTTTGATTCCACCTTTTCAGCCAAACACAGCGAGTCCCGCCGATGGTGCGAATTCTACTGAGCTTTGTGCTGTTGCACCTGGCTATCAGCTCGAGTGCGCGGGCGGCGGATGAGAGGCACTCACCGCATATCCTGGTCTTCGCGGCGGCCTCACTTACCAACGCGATGCAGGAGCTTGGCAGCGCCTACGAGAAGTCGACTCGTGTGAAGGTGGAGCTGTCTTTCGATGCCAGCTCTACACTGGCGCGGCAGATTGAGGCCGGCGCCCGGGCCGATGTGTTCTTCTGCGCAGACACAGACTGGATGGACTATCTGCAGCAGCGCAACTTGATTCAGTCTGCGAGTCGAAGTAACGTGCTCGAAAATACGCTCGTACTGATTGCACCGGCGCTCAGCGCCATCCAACTCAAAATCGAACCGCACTTTGGGCTGTTGCAGGCGCTCGGTAATGGACATCTGGCGACCGGCGACCCCGATTCCGTGCCGGTGGGCCGCTACGCCCGCGCGGCACTGACCCGGCTCGGGGTATGGGACGATGTTTCGCCTCGAATCGTACGTGCGGAAAACGTACGCGTGGCGCTCGTGTACGTCTCGCGGGGTGAAGCTCCTCTCGGTATCGTGTATGGCAGCGATGTACTGATCGACAAGGGAGTACGCATTGTGGATACGTTTCCCGCCAACACACATCCGCCGATCGTTTATCCCATTGCCTTGACCCGAAACGCCCAAGCCGAGGCTACCCGCTTTCTGGGCTTCATCAACAGTCTGCCGGCGCGGGAGATCTTCCTGAAGGATGGCTTCAAGGTCCCGTGAAGCCCGCGCGGTAGCCGCCTGCCTACAAGCCACTACTTCTGGAAGGGATAGTAGCGGAAGGACAGCAGCGCGATATTGATGTAAGTGCTCGGATCACCACCGATACCACTGTAGATCTCGCGTTTGATCCAGGTATCGGTCAATCCGACCTGTGCATAGCCCAGAAATCCCCGATAGAACTTCCACCAGCCACCGAGAGTGCCGCTGATGATACGCGCCGTATTAGCGGCACAGGCACTCGCCCCCTCCTTCCCGCAACCGGAGTTGTCGAAGAGCGGGTTCCCGTAGCCGTAGCCGTAGCGCTTGCCGCTGCTGACCCGGAACGAGGCAGAGCGGTCGGCCTGTTCCTCACCTACGTAACCAAACAGAGTCAACAGGGGTACGGGGCGAAACTGCAGGCCCGCAAGCGTGTGGAAGCCGCGCAGCGGCTCGATCTCGAGATTGCCTGCGTTGACGGTCGCATCCGGCAGCTGCGCAGAGCCGTAACGACCGACCGCGCGACCCGCAATGATGCTCGCCTGGAAATCGAGCATCTTCGGCACGATGGGCAACAACATATTGCCGCCAAAGCCCGTGGCATTGGTTCTCTGATTGACCTGCAGAGCGGAGGTGGTCACGCGGTCCCGAAAGAAACGCTCGGTGGCAAAGCCCTCGAAATGTCCGAAACCGGGGTCCAAGGCGACCTTCACGATGACATCCGGCAGATAGTCGGTCGCGACGTTGTTGAGTGCGCCGCCCGTCACGGTGCAGGTCGCTCCAGGTGCCGTGGTAGTACAGCCTCCCGCTCCGTTTGTAGGGGAGAAGGAATTGGTGGCACCCGGGTTGTTGAACATGACCGGAAGCGCCGGCGCACCGCTGGAAGCATTGCTCGTGATCTGTGCCGCGGGGTTCTCCAAGGACACCGCCGCGGCCAACAGGTCGTTGAATTTCTCCGTAAGGCGGATCTGTGGCAGTCGCAACCAATCGAAGCCAGGCAGGTATTGACCATCGATTGTGAGTGGAATGTTCTCCTGGCGCGGCGTCAGTCCGGTCTTGAAGCCGGTGAGCAGGCTCCAGGTCTGACCGAACAGCAGGGTGCCGCCGAGGGGCTTGTAGGTCACATCTGCAAAGTAATGGCGGACACGCGGCGAGAAGCTCGAGCTTTCATTGTAATTTCCGGTAGCTCCAGCGCCTCCGAAGTCGGCTTCCAGATACCCCTCGGGGGCCCAACTGTCTGATTCCGGTCCCTGAAACAGCGATTGCACCCGGCTCTGGCGCTCAGACAGATGCAGCTCGCTCAGATAGTAGTTGTGGGAGTTCGGATACGGGATACCGGTGTTGAAGTTCGATGCCCAGTCGGCGGACTCATTGTGGTCGCGGCTAATCACCATGAGCTCGACGAAACCACCGGGCGTGATCTTCACAGGACCTGCCATAAACGAGGCCGAGGGGGCGGCGGATGCCGACGGCTCAGGGGTACTGGCCACGACGGCCGGACCCGTCGCAGGCGGTGCGTTCTGCTGCATCTGCGATGCGCTCGAGTTCTGCTGTTGCTGCAGCCGCTCGAGTTGGTTTTGCATCTGTTGCAGGCGCTGCTGCGTCTCCTTCAGTTGCCGCTGGGTCTGCTCAACCTCCTGGCGCAGAGCATCCACGTTCACACTGCCCGCCTGTTGGCTTAGGGCGTGCGCGCTTAAACAGCATCCGCAGATGAGCGTGACCAGCTGCTTCCACCAGCGTGCAGTCACCGTACCTCCCGTTGTTCGTCGAATGATGGGTTGCCTCTATATATATCCACATATAGCGCATCTGACAACAGCGCGAGCGCCGCGCCATTGCAGCACCTCCACATATGATCATCTGAGCATCAGTTAGATAGCACGCCCGGTGCGAGTTCGCCCCGACCCGCGGGACCTGACTCGGGCTCGCTCGGCTCAGTCTGCACCCGCGAAGCGCCGGGTCAGACTCGCCACCGTAACAGCGAGCTCGTGGGCGTCGACCGGCTTCGCGAGGTGAATCTGATAGCCTGCGAGAAGCGCTTGTGTACGATCTTCCAGCCGCGACAGGGCAGTCAATGCGATGGCAGGGATTCGCCCTACGTCATGACCCAGCATCCGAACTTGTCGGATCAGCTCGTAGCCATCCTCCTCCCCGAGCTCGATATCGCTCACAAGGACGTCGGGGCGCGCGCGAGGGATCACCTCCAACGCCTCCTTGAGGCTGCACGATGTCACGACCTCCGCGCCGGACTCAGTGAGCACGCGCCAGAGAATCTCCCGCGCATCCCGCTCGTCATCGACCACGACAACACGCGTGCCGTGCAACGATACGGCCGCCCGATAACCCAGCCCCGGGAGTACCGCGGGGGCACCGGCAAATCGCTGCAGTCGCTCGCACTCACGGACCACGATAGCTGGCAGTGTCAGAATGAAGGTTGACCCCCTGCCCTCGCCATCACTGTGCGCGTGAATCGATCCGCCGTGCATCTCGGTCAGATATTTGACCAGCGACAGTCCAAGCCCTAACCCGCCGCTCTTGCGAGTAGGTGCGGAAGCGGACTGATGAAAACGCTCGAACACATGCGCCAGCAGTTCGGGGCTCATACCTTGACCCGTATCGCGGACCCGTACTTCGATGTGGGAGTCGATGCGTTCCATCGAGATCGTGACTGCACCACCTTTGGGAGTGAACTTCACACCATTGGTAAGCAGGTTCCAGAACACCTGTTGCAGCCGGCCCGGATCGCCGGCAACTTGCGCGGAGCAGTCGAGCACGCGCTGCAGACGCACGCCTTTGGCATTTGCGGCCGGTTCAGCGGTCTGCAGCGCTGCTTCGATGGTCTCAGCCAGCGTAACTTGCTGGACATCGAGGCGAAGCTTCCCGGCGATGATGCGGCTCATATCGAGCAGATCCTCCACCAGGCGCACTTGCAAGCGAGTGTTTCGTTCGATTACGGACAGTCCCTGCTCGATATCAGGATCAGAGGCCGACTTGCGACGCAGCACCTGGGTCCAGCCCAATATAGCGCTCAGAGGAGTCCGCAGCTCATGAGAGACGAGCGCCAGAATGTCATCTTTGGCGCGGTTAGCACGCTCGGCTTCCTCACGAGCGAGTCGCTCCACCTGCGTGGCTTGCTCCGCCATCCGGCGCGCACCTAAAAGCTCACGTTCATATTGACGCCGGTCGGAGGCGTCGAAGATCAGAAGCGTCAAACGACCTGCTGATGCTCCGCTCGCCGGCTCCAGCACGGCATTCAAGAGGATGGGGAGCGGAGGTTGGGTAGGACGCTTGAGATCGAATGCTACTTCGCGCACGAAGCCCTGCATCTGCAGCAGCGGGGCAACATGCGTTTCGTAGTAAATGCGTCCAGCCAGCGTAAGTAGCTCCTGGAAGGTTTTTTTCGACAGAAGTTCCTCGCGGGTATAACCGGCCCACGCAAGGAATGTCGCGTTTACCTTGAAGAGGGTGCCGTCGGGGCGGGCAGCGAGATAGCCGCAAGGTGCACGCTCGAGAAGGTCGTGGGCCGGATTCTCCGCCGACTGCCCGTCGTCACTCATGAGCTACTCTAGGTCAGTCACGGCGCCCTCTTGCTGCGCTCACCCGGGTGAGGGTGAGCGCGCAAGAAAGGACCGAATGGAGGCGATGGTCTCCGCAGGCGCGCTCAGATGCGGACAGTGTCCCGTCGCGTTGAGTAGCGCAAACTCGCTTCCGGGGATGTGTTGGTGCACGTATCGTCCGACCTGCTCGCCCGCGATCACATCGTTGGAGCACTGCAGGATCAGGCAACGCGTCCGCACCTCCGCGAGATCCCGGCGATTGTCCGAGAGAAAGGTTACCCGGGCGAAATCCTTGGCAATCTGCGGGTCAGTTCGACAGAAACTGTTGGTGAGCTCTGTGGTCAGCTCGTGACGTTCTGGATTGCCCATGATAATGGGTGCCATCTGACTGGACCACCCCAGGTGATTGGCCTCGAGAAACTCAAGCAGTCCGTCGATGTCCTCGCGCGAGAAGCCGCCTGTATAGCCATCCTGGTTCACATAGCACGGCGACGGACCGATCAGCACCATGGAGTCGAAGCGGCTCGGTTCGGCTTTTGCAGCCAGGATGCCAATCATCGCGCTCACGGAATGACCAACGAACACGCCGTTCTTGATCGCAAGTGCGCCGCAAATCGCAAGCACATCCTCGGCATAGCCCTGCAGGGAGTGATACCGGGCGCGGTCGTAGGCAGACAGGTCTGATTTTCCATGACCTATGTAATCGAACAGGACGATCCGATAATCGTTCTGGAAAGCTGGCACGATGTAGCGCCACATGTTCTGGTCGCACCCAAACCCATGTGCAAATACGATCGTACGGCTACCTTGCCCCGTGACGTGCACATTGTTACGACGCAGATCAATCACGTTTGTGGTGACACACGGTTAGAGCAACAGATGGATCCACGAGCCTTACCCGGAAAGCCTGCGTTGCAGGCCGGGAGTTTAGCAGAGGCCTCGACCACCCGTAGAAAGCACGAGCTTCACTTTATCCATACGGCGGATCAGCTCTCTTCAGGCGGAACCGGAGGGACTTCAGTCCATTTTTTCGGCTGCGGCCTGGGTCTGCTGGAAGAGGTGCACGTCCGCGGCGGCGCGTCGCATGAGGTCGTACATCACCTGGTGAGCCAGCTTATTTGTTCGCTCGGCGAGCTTGCTACTGACCACGTGAGGGTTGCCCGAGACCGTCCCGGAATCGTAGTCCTTCTCCAGCATTACCCCTCCGCTCGAGTCCAGCAGCGTCACTCTGAGCACCATGCGCACTTGAGGGGTAATTTCAATGCCGAGCTTCGGGCGCGGGAAACCGTAGTCGAAGTTCTCGATCTGCGGACGCAGAACAATCGCGTACCGGCCGTCGTTGTTGAAATCCTGGCCGGCTACAGCGCCCTTCGAAGCCACCTTGGAGAACACTTTGAGCGCGATCTCGCGGACCATCGTGCCTACCGGCGTGGTCAGTCTGAGACCCGCCGCCGTAATGCTGGTCGCACCTGCCGTAATTACACGATCGTCATCGGTCTGCGTGGTATAGATCAATACCCGCCCTGCGACGCGATCACTGCTGGCAACCGGCTCGTCGGGCACATCATCGGCGCGATACGCGGTCGACACGGCGCAGCCTGAAATGCACAGTAACGTAACTACAGCAACAATCCGTAAAAGCGCCATCATGCCTGCTCCTGTTACTGCAAGGAGCAAGCTTCGATCCCAATCCCGCTGGGCAGGTTTCGCGGGCGGCCCATGATTACCGCGCAGTGGAAGCCTAAGATCGTGGCGCGGACGGCCCGTCAGCGTTGCAAGCGCGCCTCGAGCATGAAACTGCGCGGCACGAACTCGACGCCTTCGTATTCAGATGCCGCTTGTGCAACAGGTTGTTGCCCGTCACAGCCAGCTGCCACGCATCCGACAACCGCCATGCCAGCCGCACGCCCAACTCATAATAGGCCGGCACCCTCGGGTTCGGGAATTCATTCACGTGGCGCAATGTCGCATCGAGACTCAACATCTGCTCGAAGGTCATCGATGATTTGAGCGAAGCGCTGCTGGCGGGGTCATCCCCCGCCTGCGATAGCCCGAGCAGTCCGCTGGCGCCGGGCTTGAAGTGCAGTCGTTCATGAAAGGAGCGAAAGGCCGGGGAAAGCCGCCAATAGGAGGTCAACTGGAAGTCCGCCCATGCTTCGGCCCCATAGGTTTGTCCAGCCCTTTGATTGTCCCAGCGGAAAGGCAGTGGCTCGAGCGCTGGATCCGGCTCAATGGTGCGCAGGTCCTGGTACACGTTGTAGAACGTTGCGGCCGTCAGCGAGACCCGATCAGTGAGCTGGGTGCGGTAGCCGACCTCATAGGCGGTGAGTTTTCCGGTGCGGAATGTGGGGTTGCCTGTCAGAAACGTACTCACCGTCGGCCTCGCGGCAGCCCTTTTCGCTGCAAGTTGGCTGAGGGGTTGATCAGCGAGCCGCTGAGCTCCATTGCCAACGTCGCACGCCGGATCGTCGAGGGCCGCGAATATTCGCTGCGCGCCGCCAAAACGACTGACGATGAGTTCGGTCTGGTCATCGATGCCTTCACAACATGTTGGTACAGATGCAGGAGCGCACCCGGGATCTGGAGCGCTCGAATGCTGCCTTGCTGGAAGAAGCCAAGGTCCGCGAAGCGGCACAGGAAGCCTTGCGAACCAGCGAAAAACTCTATCGCGCGATCGGGGAATCGATCGACAAGGTGTGTGGATCTGTGACGCTGAGGTCGTAATGTTTATGCGAGTGACTCTTTCCTGCGCCTCACCGGCCTCACTCAGGAGCAGTGCTCGAGATTCGGCTGGTCAGAGGTACTGCATCCAGAGGATCGGGATACAACCCTGCACGCCTGGACAGCCTGCGTAGGCTCCGGGCGGCTCTGGTACCGGGAGCATCGCGTCAGGGGTCTCGACGGGCAATACCACCCCATTCTCGCCCAGGGTGTGCCGATTCGGGATGATGCGGGCCGCATCACGCGCTGGGCGGGGATCATCTCGACGTGGAGCGGATGAACCGCACCGAGCTTGCCGCAGGGCGGCCTCGGGATCGGACTCGCACTGGTGAAGGGCCTGGTGGACCTGCACGGGGGTACCGTGGAAGCCCGCAGCGAGGGTCTGGGGCATGAAGCGAGTTCGTGATCCACCTTCCGAGGCAACTCGTGACAAAACGGGAGACAAGCGGTGATCCCGCGGCGCGCCCGAGCAGCGCTCGGAGCCAGGGTCCCGTGCAGATACTGATCGCCGATGACAATCGGGACGCGGCCGACACGTTGTCGGCGGCGCTAGGCCTGAGAGGATGCAGCGTGACCACGGCTTATTCTGGGGGGGAAGCGCTGGAGGTGGGAGCGCGGGACCGTCCGCAGGTCGTGATACTTGATGTTGGAATGCCTGGATTGGACGGTTACGAGACCGCGCGACGGATCCGTTTGGAAGCCTGGGGCGTTCGTTTAATGTTGGTGGCCCTTACCGGCTGGGGCCAGGAGCAGGATCGACAGCGCGCGGCCGCTGCCGGCTTTGACGAGCACCTGACCAAGCCGGTTGATCCGAACCGGCTTTACGAAATCCTCGTCGAACGGCTGGGACACAACATGGCCACGCTACGCAGCGCGGCCCGGCCTCGCGATCGTTCGATTTGCAGCCAAGGGGGGGCGGGGCCCCTTTAACCCAGGCCTGAGCAGGTACCAGGCCGAGTCTGACGTGCAGCAGCGCCCACCAAGCCGAGGCACAAAACTTGCTGCGGGATCTTTCCTCCGAGAGTTACATGCCGCACGAACCTGGTCCGGTCAATCCTTCGCTCATCGCCAGTCTTACCTCGCCGGAGGCATTGACGCCGGAACAGGTGGGTTCGGCGCGCGCGCTGCTCGCTGCGATCGTGACCTCCTCGGAAGATGCCATCGTCAGTAAGACACTGGACAGCATTGTCACGTACTGGAATGCGGCCGCCGAGCGGCTGTTCGGCTTCACCGCCGCGGAGATGACCGGTCAGAGCATCTTGCGCATCATCCCGCATGAGCTGCAGGACGAGGAGGTCGACATCCTGGCAAAGCTTCGTCGCGGTGAACACATTGAACGCTATGAAACCACCCGCTTACGCAAAGACGGACAGAAGCTCGACATCTCCCTGACCATTTCCCCCATTCGCGATGCTTCGGGCACCATCATCGGCGCGGCGAAGATCGCGCATGACATAACCGCGCGCCGCCGCGCCGAACGCGAGCTCGCGGAGCGGGAAGCGCAACTCTCGAAGCTCGCCGCTGAACGAGAATTTTTCCTGCAATCGGAGCGTGCGGCGCGCGCCGAGGCCGAGCGCCTGAGTTACGTGAAGGATGAGTTCCTCGCGACGCTGTCACATGAGCTGCGGACGCCACTGAATGCCATTCAGGGTTGGGCGACGCTACTGAGTGAGCGAACCTGGACCCCCGAGGAGTATCGCCGCGGGCTCGAAACCATCGAGCGCAACGTGCGCATCCAGGCACAGATTGTCAATGATCTGCTTGATATGAGTCGTATCGTCTCTGGCAAGATCCACCTGGAGGTGCGGCCGATTTACCTCCATGAAGTGGTGAACAATTCGATCGACGCAGTGCGCCAGACGGCTGCGGCGAAGGAAATCCGTTTGCAGCCGATCCTCGATACCAGCATCGGCTTAGTGCGCGGTGATCCCAACCGGCTGCAACAGGTGCTCTGGAACCTTCTCACCAATGCAATCAAGTTCACGCCCAAGGGCGGCCGCGTGCAGGTAGTGTTGGAACGCGTGAATTCGCATGCCGAGATCTGCGTGGAAGACAATGGCATCGGCATCGATCCGCAGTTCCTGCCGCATGTGTTTGATCGCTTTCGGCAGGCAGATTCCGGAATTACCCGGCGCTTTGGCGGCCTGGGTCTGGGGCTCTCCATCGTGAAGAATCTCATTGAGTTACACGGCGGCTCGGTCCGCGTCAAGAGTCCTGGCCCGAACCAGGGAAGCAGTTTCATCATCGGCCTGCCTATCTCCCTGGTCCGCAGCGATCACATGGCAGACACGCCAACGCCAAGCGACGCCGATTCTGCGGAAGCCGTGGAGCTGCCGCGCCTGGATGAGATCCGGGTGCTGGTGGTGGACGATGAAGAAGATGGACGCCATCTGATCGCGCGCATTCTGGAGAACCGTGGCGCGCAGGTGGTGTGCGTGTCTTCGGCGCAAGCAGCGATCCAGGCGTTGACAGCAGGACACTTCGACGTACTACTGAGCGACATCGGCATGCCCGATATGGATGGTTATCAGCTGATACGCAAAGTCAAGCAGTTGGATGATTCGCGAGCGGGACCCATACCGGCGATCGCCATCACCGCCTACGCGCGCACTGAGGAGCGGCAACGATCTTTGCTGTCAGGGTTCCATATGCATCTTGCCAAGCCCGTCGAGGCGCGTGAGTTGGTGGCAAGCATTGCGGGTCTGCTGCATCTCAGTCATTGACGCAACCGGCCGGTTGTTTCCCCTACACCGCCGGCCAGGTCCTACCCGGCCGCAATTCGGCTCAGGGCTGTCCCTGACCGCCGCCGGCTCCATAGATGTTGCCCGTCGTAAAACTCGCATCATTGGCCGCGAGCTGCACAAAGATCGAAGCCAGCTCTGCGGGCTGACCCGGACGTCCCAGCGGCGCAGTGCTCCCAAAGTGTTCGTATTTCTGCTGCGATGCGCCGCCGCTGATCTGCAGCGGCGTCCAGATTGGCCCCGGCGCAACGCCGTTGACGCGAATGCCGCGGCCCGCGAGTTGTTTCGCGAGCGATTTGACGTAGTTCATCGTGGCGGCCTTGGTCTGCGCGTAATCATAAAGATCAGGCGAGGGATCGTAGGCCTGCTCAGAGGCCGTGCCGATGATGCAGGCGCCGGGTTTCAGATGCGGCAGTGCTGCCTTGATGATCCAGAAAGGCGCATAGATGTTGGTCTTCATCGTCGCGTCGAAATCTTCAGTACTCAAGTCCAGGATCGACGCCTTGGCTTGCTGGCGACCCGCATTGCAGACCACGATATCAAGGCCCCCTAGTTTTTGCGCAGCCTCTGCAACCAGTCGCTGACAAAACGCCTCCTCACGCAGGTCGCCCGGAATGGCCACGCCCACGCGGCCGGCGTCCTTGATCAGCTGGATGACTTCCCTGGCATCGGGCTCCTCGGAAGGGAAGTAGTTGATAGCCACATCGGCTCCTTCGCGAGCGTAGGCAATAGCGGCCGCACGGCCCATGCCGGAGTCACCGCCTGTGATGAGTGCTTTGCGTCCGGCGAGGCGCCCGGAGCCGCGATAGCTGCTTTCGCCGTGGTCCGGTTTCGGGTCCATCTTGCCGGCCAGGCCGGGCCAGGGCTGCGTTTGCGGCTTGAAAGGCGGCTTGGGATATTTCGTACGCGGGTCAGACATGTTGGTCTTGTCACCCGCTGCCGACTGTCCCTGCGCTATCGCTGAGGAGGCCGCAGCCCCGACCATGCCAGCTCCTACCAGTCCGACTGCCGCTCGCCCCGACAGCCCACGTCGCTCGTCGTATTCCATTCGGACTCTCCTGTGCCTTCAGCAGTCGTGCCGGCACGACCGTCGGACACGAAGTTCCGCAATAACCATACCCGGTGCGGCAGCGCGCGGGGCAAAAATAGCTAAGCAGACGGAGGGGACGCGTCCTTCACATGCTGGTGCCGCGCGCATTCGAGCTGCCACAGGGCCTGGCAAACCACGTGGAAACGAAACACCGTACGCGTTTCGTATTCCCCGCCCAAATACTCCATCTCGTACTCCACTTCGTGAGCTCTGATCGGCTTCGCACAGAGCGCACAGCCCCTTTCGTTGCCGCGCGCCGCCCAGATGTGTTGCGGGAACTTGCATGGCAGCAGTCCTTTGGCGATCCGATCACGGGCGATGGGCCGCAGTTCCAGCTCCAGGGCAGTGAGGGGCATGAGCGATCTCCGCAGCCGTTCATTCGACTTTCCAGTGCAAAGTAACAATAGCTCATCTGCGGGCCGCCCGGCTACGGTTTGCCCGGCAACTTGCTGAAAGTGAATCCCGTGACGCGCTGCATTTCCTCCCGCGAGACCTCGCGCACGGTTTGCGAGAACGTCCAGTGGTGGCCTTCCAGATCGGCCGCGATGTAGCTGCGCTCGCCATAAAACTGATCAGCGGGTTCCATGACAATTCTCGCACCCGCTTGTCGCGCGCGGCCGCAATGCTCGTCGATTCCCCGCTCGATGCGTACATGCACCCGCTGGGTGTTCTTGCCCCCGAGCGAGGCCGGACTACAGGTCCAGTCTGCCCACTCGCTGCCGATCATGACGACACCATCGCCATGAGTCATTTCGGCATGCACGATCTTGCCTGTGCTGTCGGTCAGAATTTCGCCAGGCTCGAAGCCGAACGCCGCCTGCAGCCACTGCAGCGCCGCGCGGTTGTCGGTATAGATCAGGGCGGGAATGAAGGCGGGTCGGTGCATTGGGGGTGTCATGAAATACTCCTTCGCTGATACGTGTGATTACCGCCGTCTATCGGACCGATCGAGACAAACTACGCTCGCTGCCGCTACGCCGATTATATTTGTGCCACTGATCCTTCGGAGCAGGAGCTTGATACTGTGAACGCAGCACTCGAATCCAAATGTCCGTTCCATCACGCCCCGGGTGGTGGCACGTCGAACAAGGAATGGTGGCCGAGCCATCTGCCCGTCGACCTGCTGCACCATCATTCCTCGAAATCCGATCCCATGGGCCGGGATTTCAACTACGCGAAAGAGTTCAGCAGCCTGGATCTCGCCGTGGTGAAGCGCGACCTTGCGGCGCTGATGACCGACTCGCAGCCCTGGTGGCCCGCGGACTTCGGGCACTATGGACCGCTGTTCATTCGTATGGCATGGCACAGCGCCGGCACGTACCGCACCGCTGACGGCCGTGGCGGCGGCGGCCGCGGACAGCAGCGGTTTGCGCCGCTCAACAGCTGGCCGGATAACGCCAGCCTGGATAAAGCGCGTCGCCTGCTCTGGCCCGTCAAGCAGAAATACGGTCGCCGCATCTCCTGGGCCGATTTAATGATTCTCGCCGGCAACGTCGCGCTCGAGACCATGGGATTCAAGACCTTCGGTTTCGGCGGCGGTCGCCAGGACGTCTGGGAGCCGGACCAGGACGTTTACTGGGGCACCGAGAAGAAGTGGCTGGGCGCGGATACCCGCTACTCCGGGGACCGCGAGTTGGCCAATCCGCTGGGCGCGGTGCAGATGGGACTCATCTATGTGAATCCAGAGGGACCGGACGGCAACCCGGATCCGCTGGCCGCGGCCCGGGACATCCGTGAGACCTTCGGGCGCATGGCCATGAACGACGAAGAGACGGTCGCTCTGATCGCCGGCGGTCATACCTTCGGTAAGACTCACGGTGCGGGCGAAGCCTCTCACGTGGGTTCCGATCCCGAGGCGAGTGATCTGGAAGCACAAGGTTTCGGCTGGAAGAGCAGTTACGGCACCGGGTGGGCCGGTGATGCCATCACGAGCGGGCTGGAAGTGACCTGGACCCGCACGCCGACGCAGTGGAACAATGACTTCTTCAGCAATCTGTTCGGTTATGAATGGGAGCTGACGAGGAGCCCGGCGGGCGCACATCAGTGGCGGCCGAAGAACGGCGCAGGCGCCGGCACGGTGCCGCAGGCGCATGATGCATCGAGGCGTATTGCCCCGTCGATGCTGACGACCGATATGGCGCTGCGATTCGACCCGGCTTACGAGAAGATCTCACGTCGCTTCTTTGAGCATCCAGAGCAATTTGCGGATGCCTTCGCGCGCGCGTGGTTCAAACTGACACATCGTGACATGGGCCCGCGAGCCCGCTATCTCGGTCCGGAAGTGCCTGCCGAAGAACTCCTCTGGCAGGATCCCATTCCAGCGGTAAACCACCAGCTCATCGACGCACAGGACGTCGCCGCACTCAAGAAGCAGATACTGGCCTCAGGACTCACGGTCTCACAGCTCGTCTCCACCGCATGGGCGTCAGCCTCCACCTTCCGCGGTTCTGACAAACGCGGTGGTGCCAACGGCGCCCGCATCCGCCTCACGCCGCAGAAGGACTGGGACATCAATCAGCCAGAGCAGCTGGGGCGCGTGCTGAAAACTCTCGAAGGCATTCAGAGCGCATTCAATCAAGCTCAGACGGACGGCAAGCAAGTATCCCTCGCCGACCTCATCGTGCTGGGCGGTGGCGCGGCTATCGAGCAGGCCGCAAAAAAATCCGGTCACGCCGTAACCGTGCCGTTTACTCCCGGACGCATGGATGCATCACAGGAGCAGACCGACGTGGCCTCGTTCGCGCCACTCGAACCGGTCGCTGACGGGTTCCGCAACTATCAGAAGACACGGTATGCCGTGCCCGCCGAAGCGCTGCTCATCGATCGCGCCCAACTCCTCACCCTGACGGCGCCCGAGATGACGGTGCTGCTCGGTGGCCTCCGAGTGCTGAACGCCAACGTGGGGCAGTCCAACGCCGGTGTTTTCACGGACCGGTTGGAGACACTTACCAATGACTTCTTCGCGAATCTGCTCGATATGCGTACCGAGTGGCGCGCGACCTCAGAAGCGAAAGAAATCTTCAAAGGTCACGATCGCAGGACGGGAGAGCTCAGGTGGACCGCAACGCGGGTCGATCTGGTGTTCGGATCCAACTCGATACTGAGGGCACTGGCAGAGGTGTATGGCAGCGCGGATGCCGAGGCGCACTTCGTTACCGACTTCGTGGCGGCCTGGACCAAGGTGATGAATCTGGATCGCTTCGAGCTGGCCCGACCGTCGTAAGGGGCAGACTGGCTTGCGGCGCGACATGCCCTGACGCGCGCCGCGAGTCAGTACAGGCAGCGCGGTGGGCCTGCGCGGCTGTTGCTCACCAATGGCGCGTCTGCATCCAGAGCTCCTGCAGGGGCGGCTATTTTACTGCCTCGTGCGCGCGTGACCGGCGGTGATCGCACGACAATCTCTCTCGGGGCGAGACCATGTCACCGATTCATTCCGCCGCAACGGCACGGGCGGCTGCCCGATACCAGTCGTTGAAACGGATGACCAGATCCTCCGCGCCTTGCGCGTAAGGCCCGGGACGGTAACCGATGCCATTGATGCCGCGTTGGTTATTCTCGGCCAGTTCCCGATCCTGCAGATTGGTCGCCGTCCACACCTGTGTCAGAGGCGGAATGTGAAAGTCGACACCTTCACGCGCGTCCCGGGCGACGAGCCATTTCGAAACGACCCGACTCTCCTCGGGGCCGACCGGAATGACCGTAAACATGAACGCGTAATCTGCGAACACGTGACAGAAGGAGTTCGGCTCGGTGGCCCAGCGCAGTCCACCGATCTCCGCGCCGCGGGTCTGCAGCAACTGTTGTGAGACCAACGCTCTGCCATCGGGAGATACGGTAGTCACTCCGGGATTCAGCGGATATCGGCCGACGTGCCACCAGGGCCCGACCGCAGGTCCGAGCGGAAGGCCCAGCTGCCGCAGGGTCGCGAGATAGGCTTCGTGACGTGACGAGTCAGTGACGGTGATTCCGCCGCTGAACACTACCGGAAATGCAACCTTGAGCTCTGGATGCCATGCCGCGCAGTGATAGCACTCCCGCGCGTTCTCCATGACCAGCTTCCAGTTGGCTTTCTCAACCAAGACGCTCTGGTAGGCGAGCTTGGCCGTCGCAAGGCGATACGGTCGCAAGAAAGGCGTGGCGGCCTCCCTGAATGGTGCAAAGTCGGGTGCGGAGTCGGTGAGCGCACCATAGATGCAACCCTCCAACAACTCGATGCGGATCGGCACGAGTCCGTGTTGCGCAAAATCGAGCTCTGCGGGCATACGCGCGGCGCCCATCAGTCGGCCGTCGAGCTCATACGTCCATTTGTGATAAGGGCACACGATTCGTGCGGCTTTGCCACTGCCTTCCGCGCAGACCTGGGCACCGCGGTGACGACAGATGTTGTGGAAACCGCGGATCACGTTGTCACGACCGCGCACGAGGAGGATAGGGTTCGGCCCGATGCTCAGCGAGAGATAGCAGCCGGGTTCCGGCAGCTCTGCCTCGAAGCCCAGCATCAGCCACGCGCGGGGAAAAACCGCCGCTACATCAAACTCGTAAATATCCGCATCCCGGTAGAACGGTTGCGGCAAGGTATGTCCGGATTGCGAGTGGTTGAGTAACTCAGTTATACGTTGTCTGTCGAACACGCCGATACCCCAGATTCACGTGACGGCGGGAACCGTCTCTCGCCCGCATGCGCTAACCGCCTGCAGCGCCGGACACGCCCGTTGCTGCCCGTTGCAGATCATAGCCGCTGCAATACACAGGTGGAATGTCGATGGGTGACCCTGGACCTCAGATACACTCTTTCGAACTCCAGGAGGGTCAATGCGCAAGCGCCGTCGAAAGCATGGTTCGGTCGTCGGACCCAGCAAGCCACGTCTGTGGCGCTTGCTGGGTCCGGGATTGATCACCGGCGCGGCAGATGATGACCCGAGCGGAATCGCCACGTACGCGCAGGCGGGGGCACAATATGGATTTGCGCTGGGCTGGATGATGCTGGCGACCTTTCCATTGATGTTCGTCATTCAGGCGATCAGCGCGCGCATCGGGCGTACCACGGGCCGGGGCGTCGCCGGGAATTTGCGCAGGTTCTACGCCCCCTGGCTGCTGAACTCGATTGTCATACTGCTGTTCGTGGCCAACGTGCTCAACATCGGTGCTGACCTGGGCGCCATGGCCGAGACCGCCTGTCTGCTGCTGCCCGGACGGCCCTGGATTTACGTCACCGCCTTTGGCCTGATCTGTATTCTCGGGCAAGTCCTGTTCAAGCACACCCGCTACGTGGCGGTGCTCAAATGGCTGACACTGTCCCTGTTGAGCTACTTCGCGACGCTCCTCGCTGTCAAGGTGTCCTGGAAAGACGTGATCACCGGCCTGCTGCTGCCCCACCTGTCGAGCGGGAAAGACTTCTGGCTGCTGGTGGTGGCTATGCTCGGAACGACAATCAGCCCTTATCTGTTTTTCTGGCAGGCGGCGCAGGAGGTGGAAGATACCAAGGCCGCTCCGCGACGCGAGCCGCTACTGCACCGACCGCGGCAGGGCTCTTCGGCTCTGCAGCGGATAAACCTCGATACGGCGATCGGCATGGGCTTCTCGAATCTTGTTGGGCTTTCGATACTGATCAGTTTCGCCGCGACACTGCACCAGGCGGGCATCTTTTCCATTGATACGGCAGCGCAGGCCGCACAGAGTCTGCATCCGATTGCCGGCGCCGGGGCCTCCGCACTTTTTACAGTGGGTATAGTGGGTACCGGACTGTTGTCGGTGCCGGTGCTGGCCGGATCTGCCGCGTATGCAATCGGCGAGGCGCGCCGCTGGCCTGTGGGCCTGTCACGCCAGCCGCTGCAAGCCAAAGCTTTCTATCTGACGATTGCGTTCGCAACCTGCCTGGGCGCCGGGGCGAACCTGATGGCGATAAAGCCACTGCAGGCGCTCGTGTGGGCCGCCGTCATCAACGGCATCGTCGCGGTTCCGGTAATGGGCTTGTTGATGCGCATGAGTATGCGCCCTGAGATCATGGGTCCGTTCGTTATCGGACTGAGCTGGCAAATCGTCGGCTGGATCGCAACTGCGGTCATGTTGGTCGCCACGCTCGCACTGTGCCTGGTACCGGGTTGAAGTCCAGGCACACCGTCATCGCGTACTCAGCCGACTGGCCCCGGGCAAAGCTCTGAGGGCTCTGCAGCTCGCGCGCGCTCATTTGGGCAGCAGGCGGCTCCCCATGCTAGATTAGCGCCAAAACACGTGGTTCGGTGCAATTGCGTTCCGACGGTTCGATCGGCAGCTCAGATGAGATGGCGCCTGCTTCGCGCGGCGCAGCGTTGCAGGGTTGCGTAGCCGCGGCGCTGCTCTGTCTGAGCGCCTGCGCGGTAGGTCCTGATTACCACAAGCCATCGACTCAGCTTCCTGCGAGCTTCAAGGAAGGTGCTGACTGGGAGCGCGCGCAAGCCGATCCCCAGAAGGCGCTGTCGAGTAGCTGGTGGCTTGATTACGGCGACGCGCGACTTACTCAACTCGTTGAAGCAGCCTTGCGCGCCAACCAGTCCATCGCGGCTGCCGAGGCCGCCTACCGAGTAGCGCAGGCGACGGTGTCGGCGACCCGCGCCGCATTACTGCCCACGGTGAGCGCCAGCGTATCGGCCAGACGCAGCAGCAGTTCCGCCGCGACGGCGGTTGTCAATGGCATCCCGGCGGGAGTGGCCAATACCATCACTGCCAGCGCCGCAGCCAGTTGGGAGCCCGATCTCTGGGGCAAGGTCCGACGGCAGATCGAGGCCGGCAAGGCCAGCGCTCAGGCCAGCGATGCACAACTCGCCGGACAGCGACTGTCGATTGCCGCGAGTGTCGCGGGCAACTATTTCGCCTTGCGCCAGGCGGATCTGGATATCGTACTGCTGCAACGACAGCAGCTGATCGATGAGCGCTTGCTGGCGATGATTCAGGCCAATTATGCCGTAGGCGCGGCCTCGAGCGACCAGGTGCTGTTTGCCCAGGATACGGTGGAAGCCACGATTGCCGCTCTCCAGGCGACGCAAACAGTGCGAGAACAATATGAGCACGCGCTTGCAGTGCTCACCGGCATCGCTCCGGGTGACTTTGCGGTGGAGTCGGTGGCGGGCTATCAGTTCACCACACCGGCCGTACCGCTTTCCCTGCCATCGCAGCTGCTCGAACGACGCTACGACGTAGTGGTTGCCGAACGCAACGCCGCAGCTGCAAACGCCCGAATCGGTGTGGCTCAGGCAGCTTTTTATCCCTCTCTGGATCTTGCCGCAGAAGGCGGCTTCCAGCACAACAGATTGGCGCATCTGTTCACCCTGCCGAATCGTTTCTGGACCCTGGGACCGACACTTGCGCAGACTTTGTTCGACGCTGGCGCCCGCAGCGCGGCCGTGCGCGAAGCGCGTGCGAGCTACGATGAACAGGTGGCGAACTACCGCGAGACTGTGCTTGCGGCGTTCCAGAGCGTCGAGGACAGTCTCTCATCCTGGAATCACCTGCAGCAGCAGGCGCAGGCTTACTCGAGCATCTTTCAGCGCAATCAACGGCTACTGGTCAGCACGCGCACGCAACGCGAGCTCGGAACGCAGAGCGAGGCTAACCTCCTGACGCAAGAGCTCACGCTGCTCCAAGCCGAACAGAATCTCCGGGACACAGAGGCCGCGCTCGCACAAAGCAGCGTCGCGCTGATCAGGAACCTCGGCGGCGGCTGGCAGTGGGACGAGAGCCGCCAGGCCGCTGCCACCGCCGTACGGACCCGCCATGCTGGCGATGCCGAAGCGACGACCGGACCGCTAGCGCAGTGACCTCGATTGGAGCTCAGCTTATGAAGCTGCCAGCGCGGTGTGCGCTTTGGATTCTTATCAGTGCGAGCCCGCTGGCGGGCTGTCATCGGGAGAGCAAGACCCAGCCCGCTCCGCCACCACATGTCGGCACGGTGACTGCCAGGCGAGCGACCGTGCCGCTGACTCGGGATCTCGTCGGCCGCCTGTCGCCTTATCTGAGTGCCAACGTGGTGGCGCGTGTTTCCGGTGTGCTGCTCAGGCGCACCTATAAGGAAGGCGCCGAAGTCAAGCCCGGGCAACTGCTGTTCGAGATAGATCCTGCGTATTATCGCACTGTCCTCAACAACAGTCTGGCCGCACTGGCTCAGGATGAGGCCACCGCCACCAATGCGCACGTCACCGCCGAGCGCGATCGCAAGTTACTGCCCGTCGGCTCTGTATCACAACAGACTGTGGATGATGCTGAAGCGGCGGAGCGCAGCGCCGCTGCCAAAGTGCAGGCGGACCAGGCGGCGGTCGAGGCCGCGCGCATCAATCTGGGTTACACGCGCGTGACCTCCCCGATCGGCGGCATCGCCGGTCAGCAGCAGGTCACGCAGGGGGCATTGGTCGGTGCTGCCACCAGCGACAGCGGCGCAAGCGGCACGCTGCTCACGACGGTTGAGCAGATCGATCCGCTGTATGTGAACTTCACGCTAAGTGCTGCGGACCTGGTGACCTTGCGACAGGCACGCAACATCGCCCTGGCACAGCAAGACAGCACCCGCGTGCAGATCACCCTGCCGGACGGCAGTGCCTACGAGAAGTCGGGCACTCTGGACTTTTCCGATGCGGCTGCCAATCCAAGCACCGGAGCTGTGAATCTGCGTGCTCTGGTCGCAAATAACGCGCACCAGCTGCTGCCCGGCATGTACGTCACCTTGAGGATCACCCTCGGGCAGATGAGCGGCGTCTTTCTCATTCCGCAACAGGCTCTGCAACGTGATACCGCCGGGGCTTACGTACTGGTTGTTGGCCCGGACGGCAAGGTGTTGCGCAAGAACGTGACCACCGGTGAGAGCAACGGTACTGACTGGATTGTCAGCTCGGGTCTGGACGATGGCGCACAGGTCATCGTCTCCGGCGTGCAAGGGGCACGTGAGGGCGCGCCCGTCGAGGCGGCCCGCTGGCAGCCGCCTGCGACGACGAGCGCAAGGTAGGCCGCATGCCGAATTTCTTCATCGATCGTCCGGTGTTTGCCTGGGTCATTTCAATACTGATCTGTCTGGTCGGCGTCATCGCCATGACACGCATGGGTGTCGCCGCCTATCCGAATATCGCGCCGCCTCAGGTAACCGTAACAGCCAGTTACCCGGGCGCCAGTGCCGCCACCATGGAGTCAACGGTCACCCAGGTCATCGAGCAGCAGCTTACCGGCATCGACAATCTGCTGTATTTCAGCTCGAATTCCAACGGCAACGGCACCGCAACGATCACACTGAGTTTCGCGACCGGCACCAACCAGGACATCGCGCAGGTACAGGTCCAGAACAAAGTTGCGCTGGCACAGCCGCTGCTGCCGAGCGAGGTGGCGCAACAGGGAATCATCGTGGCAAAGGCGAGCCCCGACATCCTGATGTTCGTGAGCCTCGAGTCCACGAATCCCGCGATCAACGCCGGGAGGCTGAGCGATATCGTCGCCTCGCAGATCCAGCCGGTGCTGGCCCGCATTACTGGCATCGGCAACACCTTTCTGCTCGGCTCGGAATACGCCGTGCGCATCTGGCTGGACCCGGACAAGATGCAGGGTTTCGGTCTGTCGTCCACCCAGGTGCTGAATGCCATCACCGCGCAGAATGCGCAGTTCGCCACGGGCTCGCTGGGCGCAGACCCCGCGGTCAGGGGACAGACGTTCACCGCTGCGGTATCCGGCGATACGCTGTTTTCTTCACTGCAGCAGTTCAACAACATTCTGCTGCTCACCACCAACACCGGTACCGCCGTGCGCCTGGGGGATGTCGCCCGCACCACTTTCGGCGGACAGACCTACGGCACATCCGCAGTCCGCAACGGCAGGCAGGCAGGCGGCATCGGCTTGTTCCTGTTGCCTGGCGCGAACGCCCTGGCCATTGCCAAGGCCGTCAAGAGCCAGATGACTGCGCTGGCCCGAGACCTGCCCGAGGGCGTCAGCTGGAACGTCCCGTTCGATACGACGCCCTTCATTACCTCATCCATCACCGATGTGGCGAAAACGCTCATCGAGGCAGTCGCGCTCGTGTTCCTGGTCATGCTGATCTTTCTGCAGAACATTCGCGCCACCATCATTCCAACGCTGGTCATCCCGGTGGCATTGCTGGGCACCTTCATGGGCCTGTCGCTGCTGCACTACTCCATCAATCAGCTGACGCTGTTCGGGATGGTTCTGGCGATCGGTATCGTCGTGGACGATGCAATCGTGGTCATCGAGAACGTCGAGCGCATCATGAGCGAGGAACGACTGCAACCGCGAGAGGCGACTCGCAAGGCGATGGATCAGATCAGCAGCGCCATCATCGCCATCACGGTCGTGCTGGCCGCTGTGTTCATCCCGTCGGCGCTGCAGTCCGGCGCGACGGGAGTCATCTACTCGCAATTCGCCCTGACGATTGCCATATCTATGGGATTCTCCGCATTCATGGCGATGTCATTCACTCCCTCCCTTTGTGCCACCATCCTGCGCCCGCTGCGCGAGGAGCGAGCCAAGAATCCTGCCTTTCGCTGGTTCAACCGACGGTTTGACCGGGTCAGGGGCACCTACGTAGGTCACATCGGCTCGGCCGTTCGGCACGCACCCCGTTGGATGGTGGTGTTCGCGCTCGTAGCCGCGCTGGCGGGCCTGCTATACACACGCATGCCGACGAGTTTCGTACCGGACGAAGATCAAGGTTTCATCCTCGCGCTGGTCAATTTGCCGTCCGGTGCCACGCTGCAGCGCACCGACCAGGTGCTGGAGCAGGTGCGCGACAAGCTCATGCACAGTGCTATCAGCAACGAGATCGATGGCATCTTCTGCGCGGAAGGCTTCAGCTTCGTCGGACAGAGCGAAAACGTCGGCATGGCCTTCATTCAGCTGGCGAAGTGGGATAGGCGCGCACATACGGCGATGCAGCTCATTCCACAGGCCAATCACATTCTGCATGACATCAGCGACGCGCAGATCTTTGTAGTCAATCTGCCCACTATCAGGGGACTCAGTCAGTTCGGCGGCGTCGATATGTACCTGCAGGCACGGGCCGGTCAATCGCGCGCCCGGCTATCGGAGGCGCAGCAACTGCTGTTGGACAATGCGGCCAAGAGTGCGGTGCTTGCCGGCACCCGGCCGAACTCACTGCCGGAAGCCCAGCAGCTGCAAATCTCCGTTGATCGCGTACAGGCCCAGACGATGGGGCTTACGCTGAGTGACGTGTACCAGGCCATCCAGCTGCAGCTGGCGCCATTCTATGTTGATCAGATCACCTTCGGCGGCCGTGTGAAACGGGTGTATGTCCAGGCGGACGCGCCATTCCGCAAGGGGCTTGACGCCTTTCAACACATGTACACCCCTAGTGGGATCAACAGCGCCGGCAGCAACTCCAGCGCCGGCAGCAACTCCAGCGCAGCGAGCAATTCCAACGCGAGCAGTTATGCGGCTCCGTCGGTGCTCACCCCCCGCAACGCCACGATCAGCCCCTACAACATGGTGCCGCTCTCGAGCGTGATCAAGGCGAACTGGGGGCTCGGGCCGCAAGCACTCCCCCGTTACAATGGCTACGCGGCGATCGAAATCGTCGGCAGCTCCGCGCCGGGATACTCCACCGGGCAGGCAATGGCTGTGCTGCAGAACATCATCAATAAGGACCTGCCCGCCGGCTTTGCTGCCGACTGGACGGGCCAGTCCTACCAGGAGCTGCTCGCCGGCAATTCCGCCACCGTGTTGATGGTGCTTTCGATAATCGTGGTGTTCCTGTGCCTGGCGGCACTTTACGAGAGCTGGTCAATTCCCGTTGCCGTATTGTTGGTCGTGCCCCTGGGCGTGCTCGGTATGGTCACGCTGTGCAGACTGAGCGGCATCCCCAACGACATCTATTTCAAAATCGGCCTGGTGACAGTGATCGGACTTGCGGCAAAAAATGCCATTCTGATCGTGGAATTTGCCGTCGACGCACAGGCCGCCGGCAGGAGCCTGTTCGATGCGGTAGTGGAGGCCGGCAAGTTACGTCTGCGACCGATACTCATGACCTCGATGGCGTTTATCCTGGGCGTATGCCCGCTGGTTTTATCCAGTGGCGCTGGTGCGTCCTCGCGCCATGAGATTGGCACGGCCGTGATCGGCGGGATGCTGTTTGCGACATTCCTCGGCCTGTTGTTAATCCCCGTGTTCTACGTTGCCGTGCGGCGGCTCCTCGGGGACAAGCTGGACAGCGCACCTGCTCGGACTTCCGGTTGACAAACTGCACGCCGCACGTTCACCGTCTAATCAGACGTAATCACCACCCGAAAGCGAGCTTTACCACTCATCATGCGTGCGTAGGCATCGGCAGCACGCGCCAGCGGATACTTCTCGATCATGGGCCGCACGTTGGACAGGACCGAGAACTTCAGCGTGTCCTCCGAATCGGCAGAAGTGCCGGAAGGCCAGCCAACGACGGAGCGTCGCGCAGAAATCAACAAGCTGGGCGCCACCTCGATGGGTTGGGCAGCAGCGCCCAGCACCACGAGCTTGCCATCGACTCCCAATCCAGGCAGCGCTGCTGACATCGACTTTGCATCAGTGACGGTCGCAAGGATCACCCGGGCGCCGCCGAGGCGGGTCAGCTCAGCGGCAACCTCCTGCGCCGTACTGTCGATGTAATGGTGGGCTCCCAGCTTCTTTGCCAGCGGAGCCTTGTCCTGTCCGCGGGCGACCGCCACGGTCAGACAACCCATTCGGTTTGCGAACTGCACCCCGAGATGTCCCAGGCCGCCGACTCCCAGAACCGCGACCAGATCACCCGGACGGACGCCACTGTTGCGCAAAGCGTTGAATGTCGTGATGCCGGCGCACAGTAATGGCGCCGCATCCTCGGCCGCGAGCTCCTCGGGAATCGCGGCGAGCGCTTCGAATGGCGCAACCATGTATTCGGCATAGCCGCCATCGTAGGAAATGCCGGGAATCCGGCCGTTCTGGCAGGTGATGAAGTCCCCGCGGCGGCATGAATGGCAGTGGCCACAATGACCGCCGTGCCAGCCCACGCCCACTCGCATCCCCGTCTTCCACTCCGGGACGTCCGGCCCCACCGCTTCGAGTGTGCCGACCACCTCGTGGCCCGGTACGCGCGGATACTGGATGGGAAACACTCCGGCAACCGTAAAATAGTCGCTGTGGCAGACGCCACATGCCTGCACCTTTATCAACACTTCGCGAGCGCCAGGCTTGGGTATCTCGCGGCTGACAAGCTCCAGAGGACCATTGGCTCTGGACACCTGTACGACTTTCATCTGGACCATGGGATCACTCCTGGTTAGCGCAACGCACCGAGTTGCAGCGTGACGGGAAGTTGCAAGAGGTGTGGCGGCGCGGACGCCTCCTGAGTTGCTGCAGACGCACGACTTGCCTCGCAGCTGAGTCTGACCGCTTGATCATGCCGGGGCAAATATCGCGGCAGCGGCCGCCGCCTCATTCGAAGGAAAGCAGGCCTAAGCACGGTCCCTGAAAGCTCTGCTGCACCCGCACCCGACAGTTTACTCAGATCGATAGCAGCACTCCCGAGGTCTGATTCCTGCTGCTGCAATGATGCACGCATACCGCATCATGGAGACAGCAGATGAACAATCCCACCCGCCCCCTTGCGATAGTCACGGGTGCATCCAGCGGAATCGGCCTCGAGCTTGCCCGCGAATGTGCCCGTGCCGGCTATGACCTGATCATAGCGGCGGATACCCCGCTGCAGGAAGCAGAGTCAGTCCTGCGACAGGACGGAGCCACGGTGGAATCCGTGCAGGCCGATCTGGCAACGACCGAAGGCATCGATCGCCTCAGTGAGCAGATCCGGCAACGGCCGCTTGCCGCGTTGATAGCGAACGCGGGTCACGGTCGCGGCGGCGCTTTTCTCGATCAGCCCTTCGCTGTACTTGCCCACATCATCGACACCAACATCACGGGTACGCTGGCACTGCTTCACCGCGTCGGCAATGACATGCGCTCCCGCAATGAGGGTCGCATACTGATTGTCGGCTCCATCGCAGGGTTCATGCCGGGCAGCTTTCAGGCTGTATACAATGCGAGCAAGGCCTTCATCGACTCCTTCTCCTGGGCTTTGCGCAACGAATTGAAGGACACCCGTATTACGGTCACCTGCCTCATGCCGGGAGCCACCGAGACTGAGTTCTTCAAACGCGCTGCCATGACGGACACGAAGATCGGCAGTCAGGAAAAGATGGCTGCCGCCGAGGTCGCGCGTATCGGTTTCAAAGCCATGATGGATGGCGAGGGTGATGTGGTCGCAGGCTTCCAGAACAAGCTGCGCGCGGCGATGGCACATGTTGCCCCAGCGGCAACCCTTGCGGAGATGCACCGCAAGCAGGCCGCGCCGGGGACGGCCAAACAATAGCCTCGGGCGCTACGGACGCGGGGTTTACTGCGACCCCGCCCTGGTTTGGGCTTCAGTGAGTAGCTCCGGCTGATCCGCCCTGGCCATCCCCTGCGCTGGAGGCATCATAATGGGTCCGTGGGCTGCTCTGGCCTGGCTTGAGGACTACCTTGATGCATTCGTGCTGCTTGTCGCGGAACATCTTGTAGGCCTGCGGCGCCTCCTCCAGCGGCAATCGATGCGTGATGATGAAGGTGGGATCGATACGCCCCTGCTCTATCAGCTGTAGCAGCGGTCGCATGTAGCGCTGCACGTGCGTTTGGCCGGATTTGATGGTCAAAGCACGGTTGACGATGGCACCAAAGGGCATCTTGTCGAGAAAACCGCCATAAACGCCGGCCAGTGAAACCGTACCGCCATTCCGGCAGGTCAACAGGGCCTCGCGCAGCGCAGTGGGCCGGTCCGTACTCATCCACATGGCTTTGCGAATCCGGTCATAGGCTGCAAACAAGCCATGCCCATGCGCCTCCATGCCGACCGCGTCAATGCACGCGTCGGGCCCGCGGCCTCCCGTCATTTCCCGGAGCGCTTCGGTAATCTCCACGTCCTGATAGTTGAGCGTCTCGGCTTTGCAGTGCGCTCGTGCCAGGCGTAGACGTTCGTCGAACCTGTCGATCGCGATTACGCGCTCTGCTCCCAGCAGAAAGGCGCTCGCGATGGCAAACAGACCGACGGGCCCGCAGCCCCATACGGCAACCGTGTCACCCGGCCTGATGGAGCAGTTTTCCGCTGCCATGTAGCCGGTCGGAAAGATGTCCGAAAGAAACAGCACCTGTTCATCGCTGAGATGCTCAGGAACCTTGATGGGCCCTATGTCCCCGAACGGAATGCGCACGTACTCAGCCTGGCCACCCGCATAGCCGCCGAGCATATGCGAATATCCAAACAGCCCCGCCGGCGACCGACCCCACAGCTTCTCGGCCATCCAGGCGTTCGGGTTCGAGTTCTCGCACAGCGAGAATTGCTCCGAGCCACAGAAGAAGCATTGGCCGCAGGCGATCGGAAAGGGATTCACCACCCGATCGCCCACGCGGAGGCTCGCCACATCCGGGCCTGTCTCGACGACTTCGCCCATGAACTCATGCCCAAGGATATCTCCCCGCATCATGCTCGGAATGTAGCCGTCATAGATGTGAAGATCTGAGCCGCAGATCGCTGTTGAGGTCACGCGGATGATGATGTCGCGGGGATTCAGGATGCGCGGGTCGGGCACGCGCTCAATGCGCAGGTCCCCTATACCATTCCAACAGTTCGCTTTCATGAAACTTTTCCTTCTGCCTGGTACTTGTTCTTTCCTTCTGCCTGGAACCTATTCGAGCTCGCCTGGTCTGGCTGTCGGGACTTGCGTCCTTCCGGCAACAAGCGGCCGAGCAGGCTCCTGGAGCCGGAGGGCTGCCCGATCGTCGTCGCAATTTCGCCGGTCTCCAGCAGCTGCTTGAAACGTCGCAGGTTCTCGCGCACCTCGCCCATCGGATCAGGACCGAGAAATTGCGCCAGTGCAGCTCCGAGTCGGCCTCCCGGCACGTGATAGTGGATGCTCGCCGTTATTAGCGTACCGCGCCCGCCGGTCGCCGGCGCGAAGGTCACAGAGCCCGCGTGTATGAACAAGCTCTCCTGGGTGGCGCTCCACAGGATGCGCTTGCCCGGCACATCTTCGTTGATGCGTGACCGCCACTCCAAGCGTGTCCCGGCAAATTCCCTGCTTACCCAGTGCGAATGAGTTTCGTCCAAAGGCGTCACCTTCTCCAGGTTGCGTGTAAAGCGCGGCATGTTGCGCAGATCCCGCCACCAGTCATAGCACTCAACTGGTGTTTTATTGACGATGATGCTGCGCTCCAGGTAGACATCGCGCAAAGGACTTGCCTGTACACTCGGGCGCTGGTTGACGACAGCCGCCGCAACATCGGCAGCGGTGATGGCCGCGACCACTGCGGAGGTGGCTGCTCGAGCAGCCGCGCTACCGCGCCCGCGCGATGCGAGCCCCAGAATGGCCAGATCCAAGGCATCGCCAGCCACCCTCGCCCAAAGCCATGGAACTTTGTCTCGCTGCGTGAGAAGTCCGACCCCGCTGGCAAGCTCGCGTACACCTACCGCTACCAGCAACGCTTCACGCCCTGATAGCCCGCTCAGCCGACCCACGGTGCGGGGCATAAGCAGGCCCCCCAGCCCCAAGGCTACGCTAAGCCAACCCAGTGTTTGCGGGACGGCCGCCGAGCGCGCCCGGTCCTGCCACGAGCCCCGACGCGGCGAGCCAGGCCGCGATGATCTTTCTTGCGGCGCCAGGAGCTCTTCCCGTTCCCCGGTCTCTCCCCGGTCCGCCCTGTATGGGAACTCAACCGATTGCCTGGAATGCACCGCCATGACACTCTCCGTTTGACTCTTGTCAGATCAGCCTGCCACAAGCACCGAGAACGGCAGCAATGAACGCGCCTAGCGGCGAGCTTCTGGAAGCAGGCGCATTTTAATGCAGGTTAGGGCCGTTGCGCAGATAGGTGTGGGAATAACTAGTTGTGTTGATACGAGTGCGCCCACCAGGGAGCAACAGGACCGCACTGCTCACCTAGCGTCTGCGCGTCAGAATGTTGAGGCTGCTACCAAGCAGCAACCTCAATCTGGACGTGACGGCGTATTGTCGCCGCTGTAGGTTCCCTCGCCCTTGTCTTTGGGCGGCGCGCCCGACCCCTTGTCACGCTCATTACGCTTTGACTCGCGTGTACCCTCTTGCGGCGGCCGCTCGGGCGGCTTTCCCCCGTGCTCGAGATCCTGCGACTGAATTGTCATACATACTCCGCTGACTTGATGCGCAGCTCCTGCTGCGATCGCATTTCTAACTCAGTGCGGATGCTCGCATCTGTAGTCCTGCACCGCGTCGCCGCGACGGACCAGCTCCATAAATCCCAGTGCCGCAGCGATAGCGTGATCTCTGCCTGGCTTGTTGTACGATGGGTGCCGCTCGGACAGCCAGAGGCCACTGCCGTTTCTGTTTCACGATACGCAGCCAGGTACCCTTCCTGCCGTGCGCGACCTGGGCACCTAAGCAGCCTCAAGATCTGGATCTCGCTGGCTTGCGGGTGGCCCACGGCGAACGCGGCGGGAATTACCACTTTCCATCTACAGAACCTCGACACGCAGCTCGTCGTGCAAGCGGGCGAGCATTCCCCGCGCTTGCTCGCGCTCAGCCAGCGTGGCGGGCGGACCTGGAAAAATCATGCGCCCGACGCTCTGCCGCAATCCATCGAACTCCATGGGCAAACGATTGCGCTCACATGGCAATGCGACCGACGCGCGAGCCATATATCGAAAGACTACATCGAGCTGCTGTATGTGGCGGCTCCAGCGCGACTTCGGTTGCTGTGGAGCTGGCGTGCGCGGGCAAACCACGGACCCCTCGAGCACACGGTTTCGATCCGCAACGACGCCGGGGAGTCCCTCTGGCTGCCTTTGCAACCCAGCCTGAAGTTCGACTGGACCTTTGATCCGGCTGCGCCACTGCAGCGCTTCTGGGTGGAGAAGGGAGCCGACACGCCCTCCGCCGTGGGCACGCACCTGGATGCATTTAACGAGGGTGATCGCTGGGAAGGCAAGTCCAGCACCTATGCGCGCCCGCTGCCCGGAGAGGCCCGCGAAATGATTCCGTTCTTGCTGGTGACTGAGCCCGGTGGCGAGCGCCGCGGCTGGTTCACGGCGATCGAATTCAGCGGTCGCACTCATATCACCTTACAGCGCGAGGGCAACTCGCTGCACGGCGAGGCAGGTTTGAACCCATCACCCGCGCCTGCTCGCACACTCTTGCGCCCGGGGGCCCGTTATGAAGCTCCGCCGGTTGTACTGGGCACCTCCAGTGCCGGTCCCGACGGGGCTGCGAACAGTCTGCACCGTTGGATTCGCGAGGTCCTCAATCATGCGGCGACGACGCAGCCGCCGGCCTACCCCTACATAGTCAGCAACAGTTGGGGAAGCGGTATGGCCGTGGACGAACAGCTCGCGCGACGCATGATCGCCGATGCAGCGCAGCTTGGGCTGGAGATGTTTCATCTGGACGCCGGTTGGTTCCGGGAGGTCGGCGACTGGCAGGCAGATCCCGCGAAGTTTCCTCACGGCATTGCCGGTCTGGCGGATTTCGCCCATCGGCTCGGATTGAAATTCGGGCTCTGGGTGGATTGGACGCAGGCGGCGACATCGCGCCGGCCTGGCGCGCTCAATGTCGATGACCCGCTGCTACGGCGGTGGCTGATTGCCCCGCCGCCGCCCGGGTGGCAACACACAGAGCCGTTCAAAGGTATCACTATCGATCTGGGTGTGCCGGCGGCCGCCGCCTGGGCACGGACGGCGCTCGAGAGGATCGTTAGCTCATATCATCTGGATATGCTCGAGCACGATGGCTATCTCGTGGCCCAGGGAAGCGTGCAGGCAGCCGCCGCGGATCCGGCAGACGCGCGATCGAGTAGCCTGGTGCCCGCCAACGTGCGCATCTATCAGGACTCTGGTTATCTGTGGGCGGATAGTACCGACGCTACCGATGTCAGTTATCGGGCGACACGCGCCTATTACAACATCTACGAGAGCTTGCGCCGCCATCACCCCGAGCTGCTTCTGGAGATCTGCAACGACGGCGGCAGGATGGTGGATCTCGGGAGTGCCGCGCACGGTGATTATTTTTCAATCACAGACACCTATGATCCCATCTCCAATCGACGCGCCTTCTACGATGCCAGTTATGTGATGCCTCCAGCGATGCTGGAAAGCTACGTAGCGGATGAGCCTACGCCGACGATCGCAAGATTTCGCTACGTGCTGCGCAGCGGGATGCTGGGCTGGTTCTCGCTGATGCTCGACCCCGCGCGCTGGAGTGCTGAGCAGCGAGCGGAAGCCCGTACACAGTTCGCTCTCTATAAAACGGTTCTGCGTCCTCTGATCCGGGATGCGGATCTGTATCACGTGTCTGCGCGTCCCGACGGTCAGCACTGGGACGGTATCGAATATTACTCCGCACCGCGCGGCCGCGGCGTGTTGTATGCGTTCCGGGGCTCAAATCCCGGGGAGAAGACTCACAGGTTCTACCTGCAGGGGATTACTTCCAGCGCCCACTACGATGTCAGACTCCTCGATAACGCGTCGGCAGCACGCGATGTTCATTCAGGGGAGGAGCTCATGCACGCAGGACTGGTTGTTACCCTGGCGGAGCCCTTGGCTTCCGCGCTGATTCTGCTGCAGCGCGTCGACTGAACGAGCGCCTCGGATGCATGCGGGCATGCCGGTCCGCTTCCTGCTGGGCGAAAAGAATGCCCTGCGAATTCCAAGCGCGCATGCGTCTCTATGTCTACTGGGATCAGCGACTGGCTGGCCTGACCCGTTTCTTTGGAGCCGCGGCGCTGACGAACGCGCTGCTCGCCGAGCTGCACCCGTGCTGCCGACTCTGGGTGTCGCGCTCGGCGCTGCACTTCCTCAATGTCGTCGGCGCGCGGTTGCAGACGGTCAATATGTGCCTGGCACGTCAGCTGGCGGACGCCCCCTTATACGCGGTGGACCTCGATCAACGTATCGTCTGGCACGAGCAGTCGGTCGTGGAAGGACTTTTGCAGAGCTTGCAGCGTAACCACCGAGCACGGATTCAGGGCATCATCGTCGAACTGGATCGGCTGCTATCGCTGGGTTCGAGCTCGGCTCTGGCCGGGACACCCAACCTGAGGGTGTACTCGGCAGTACTTCGCGCCGTCACCCGGGATTTAGGACGACGCATACAGTTCGCCGGTCGCGGTGACCGGGTGCGCATTGGCTGCGGCCTGACCGACTACCTGCGGCAGCAGGTCTCGGCGAAGGAACTCGCTCACCTCTGCCAGTGAGACACGCGCAGCTGCACGCGCCGCCTGTGCAGCAGCGCTCCGTTCATTGCACGCGCCGGTTCGTCAGCGCATGGACTGCCCTGTGTTTCCCATGAGCTCGGCTTTGCGGGCGGCCAGCCGCTCCCCCAACGCCGCGAGATCCATCTTGGCCTGCCTGGCTTTCGCGAACATGCCGTCGCGCTTCTCTTCTTCGTTCACGTGGTGCTTGATCATTTCGGACAGCACGGTGACCCGGGCATCAAAATAATCATCGTCCGGCCCGCTGCCTTCGATTTCGCTGATGAGCTTCTTGGCGCCTTCGTGCTCAATCTCTGCCTCGTGATGAATGTCCTTGACCTCGGTCGCCTCCAGGAAGGCGGGATAGAAGATCTCTTCCTCGATTTGCGTGTGAACCTTCAGCGCCTGGCAGATCTGGCTGGCCAATGTTTTCTTGCGATCGTCGGAACGACTCGATTCGAACTGGCTGAACCAGGTCTCCACCTGCCGATGGTCCGACTTCAGCAAACTGATAGCGTCCTGGCTGCCGCGCGCCGTGGGCGAGCCCGAGGGGGTGCGCGAGCGGCGCTTGGCCGTCTTCCTGGTCGCCTTTTTTTTCGCTCTTGCCATATGTGCTCCACTTAACCGTAGTTAGTCCGATGACAGGCGCGACCACACACCCCTTCGGGCGCAGCCGCGCAGCATCCTGTGGCAACGGCGGAGCCGTGGGTTGGTTCCACCCTGCCCCGATACTTGCTGTCTTCTGGGACTAACCGGAGAGCCTTGGCCTAGACTGATGAGAGTCGACAGCGCGACAACGGTCCTGCTGATCATTGGCATGGTATCTGACTTCCGATTCGAAGACGGCGCCAAGGTCGCGGGCGCTGCCCTGCCTGCCGCGCACCGTATTCGTGAGCTGCGTTCCCGCGCTGCCGCGGCGGGTGCCAGCAGCATGTTCGTGAACGACAACCTCGGCCAGTGGCGTTCAGATTTCCGGCAACTGATCGAGCGTTGTCGCCGCAATGATTGTGCGGGCGCCCCCATCCTGCGTGCACTGGCGCCCGGCGCCGAGGATTACTACGTGCTTAAACCGACGCATGCCGGCTTTTTTGGCACACCCCTCGCGCATCTGCTGCAAGGCCTGCAGGCGCAGACGCTGATCTTGACCGGCATCTCTGCGCACCAGTGCATTCTGTTCACGGCGAACGAAGCATACCTGCGCGACTATCGACTGATCATCCCGCGGGACTGTATCGCGGCCAAGACGCCTCGCTGGCGGCGTCTCGCGCTGGAATACTTCCAGACCGTGCTGCATGCCGATACCAGCCCCGCCGCACGGATAACGTTCGCGAAGAAACGCCGCGTCCGCGACAAATCACACCGGCGCAGATCCCCGCGAACGCAGCAATAGCGGCAGGCCATACCAGAGCAGTAGCAAGAGCGTCAATGCAATGCCGGCGGCGGTGCCTGCGATTGCCGTGCTATTGAAGAGCTTCCATGTGGCAATCAGCAGTTCGGCGGCGAGAGAGAGCGCCAGTGGGACCAGGGCGATGCTGATCAGAAGCGCGCCGATACTATGGAAGCGCGCGTCGTCCTGACCCGAAAAGGCGATGCGGTGCACGGCAGCCGGCGCCAGCAGCACGACAACCGCCACGCCACAGAGCGCAAGCGAAACGAAATGCAACTGCTGCAGCGGACGCGGCAATCGTTCGAAGGCCTGCGTCATCACCACGATCAGCTGAAAACCCAGCAGCGCCTGCACTCCAGGTAGCACAACCCTGGCCTCAGTCAGCATCTGCTCAATTTTTTGCTGTAAGTCCACTTTCTCAAACTCCACGCCCGCGGGCCGCCGCGCCTGCGAGGGTCGCAAAACGGCGCCGAGACCGAACCAGCCGAGCACGGCAAGCGTAAATGCCGCGAACCCTGTAAGCCATGGATGCGAACCCTCTACATGCACTGCGATCGAGTAGCCGATGCAGCCCAGCGCCGCAGCCATCGTACCTAAGGCGAATTCTGCACACCGCTGACTGAGACGAATGAGCCGACTGCTGGCCTCGCCGCGCTCCACCAGGCGGTGCTGCGTGGGTGCAACCAGTAAAGCGGCAAACGACAGCAAAATCGCTGCGAGGGTAAGTGCGTCTGCCAACCGCTCCGGGTAACTGGCCTGGTCGAATCCAGGCTGGAACAGGCTCTGCAATTGAAAACCGAATAAGACCTGGGCGCCCAGCATCTGCATGCGCAGTTCGTCCAGTGAGATCTTGAGTTGTTCGGCGAGCTTTGTGGAGGCCATAGGCTGGGAGGGCATAGGCCGACGAGGTCCGCCGGCTCGGCTTCAGGATCTGCGCCCCGCCGGCAGTTCATTGCCCGCCTTCGTATAAGCCCGCGGGCAATAGAAATTCACAGTCTTGCTTACGACATACAGCCACTGGTCAGCTGAGCGATGACGGTTGCGCGCATCCCCTTCACGCTCACCTGGAGAGAGCACCATCTCCGCAACCTGGGCCCTCCGGTTGTCGATAGCGATTTGAAAGCCTTGGCCGAATCGCAGTTGCTTGCGTCGCATACCCCCCCCCCATAACAGCCAGCGCGACGGCAAACCGGTCATCGGCCGCAGCGCACCGTGACCGCAGCGGATCAGTTCAGCGCAGCTCGCTGATGTTCGATGTTGTGCGAAAATCGGTTGTACCGAAAACTATCGTTTTTTACGCACTGCCGATTTTCCCCGCCCGCCCGTTTTCCGACCAGACTTCTTTTTCGGTACCTTCGCACCTGCGCGCCGCGCCTCCGACAAACCGATGGCGATGGCTTGTTTCTTACTTTTCACCTTACGTCCCGAGCGACCGCTGCGAAGCGTCCCGAGCTTGCGCTCATGCATCGCCCGCTTCACTTTGCTGGAAGCCTTCTTGCCGTAACGAGCCATGGTGCATCCCTCCAGAGTTTATTGCCCAGCCATAGCAGGAAATGCGCCTGGGGGCCGCAGGTGGCCGCCGGCGCAGGCAAGCTCCGGATCCAATTGCTTGAGCGGCAGCTTGATAGATCTTTGACGCCCCCTACCCGGACCGATCGCCAGGATCGTCGCGGCATAACACCCACCGGTTACAACATGGGACGACCACCGGTGACCGGGAGCACAGCTCCGGTGATGTATGTGGCATCGTTGGATGCGAGGAACACATAGGCCGGCGCGAGCTCGGCGGGCTGCGCGGGCCGTCCCAGTGGGGTGTTCTCGCCGAAGTGGGCAGCGTGTTCCGCCTCCATGGTCGAGGGAATCAGGGGCGTCCAGACCGGACCTGGCGCGACACTGTTGACCCGAATTCCGCGCGATGCCAGCAATTGTGCCGCGCCGCTGGTGAAGTTGGCGATCGCACCCTTGGTGGTCGCGTACGGCAACAACTCTGCATTGGGCGATTTGGCGTTGACCGAGCTCGTATTGATGATCGCACTGCCAGGTTTCATCTGTGACGCTGCCGCCTTGGTCAGATAAAACATGCTGTAGATGTTGGTGCGGAAGGTACGGTCCAGCTCCTCTGCTGTCAGATCCTCGATCTGCTCGTGAGTCGCCTGGAAGGCCGCATTGTTGACCAGAATGTCCAGGTGGCCGAACTCGCTGATGGCCCGCCGCACCAGGCCCGTGCAGTGCGCCTCATCGCGCACATCGCCGGCCACGGTAATCGCCTTGCGTCCCGCCTGTTGCACCCAGCGCGCGGTCTCCTGCGCGTCTTCGTGCTCGTTGAGGTACCCGATGAGGACGTCAGCCCCCTCGCGGGCGAACGCTATCGCGACTGCGCGACCGATGCCCGAATCGGCCCCGGTGATGATCGCCGCGCAGCCGTGCAGACGCTCATGGCCCCGGTAAGAGCGCTCGCCATGATCGGGGACGGGATCAAGCTTCGCGGTCTTGCCCGGCATGGGTTGTTTCTGCTCCGGGAACGGCGGGCGCGGTCCGGCGGAACGGGGATCCTTGAGCACGGCGAACTCCTGATGCTGGCAGTTACTCTGTCCAACACCATGCCGGCCCTTTGGTTCCTTTGGGGCGGAATTTCAGTGACGCACCCATCGGCGGCTTTGGACCAGGCGGCGCCGTGCGCTCCCGCAATTGCTAGCCTGCGAGGCGCTGAAACGCGTGGGCCACGCTCATCCACGTTGCGGTCGAGGCGAAGGGGACCGTCAGAACCTGCTGCGCCAGCAGCACGGCACCGCCCCAGAGGTACACCGGGTGCGGCCGGCCGAGCACGCGCCAGTCACGCACGATCGCAACCACCAGGAAAAGATCAGCCACCAGCGCTGGCGGTAGCGACACAAATGGCGGCGGTGGCGCGCCTGCCGCAGCCCCCGCCGGTGCGAGCAGCGTGATAAACACGCGCGCAATCGCCGGCGTCATGAGGGCCGTCAGCAACACGATCATCCATCGCTTGTGAACTTCCGGCCGATGAATGTTGGCGATCGCCGCAATAAAGAATCCGGCCAACATTGGCCACGCGCATAGCGTGACGGCGGAGAAGCGCAGTGCCCCCTCCCCAAAACCCTGGGCCGCTGCGATCTTGGCGATTACCGTCTGCCCAACGAGAATCGAGCACATCAACAGTGTGAATAGGGAGATCCCGACGAGGCCCCAGTTGCGATGATTAGCGGTCCGACCCGTAGCAACGAGCCAGCTCTGGAAAAAATAAAAACTTACCCAACTGAACATCATCAGACCATGCAAGTGCAGGATGGGTGGACCTTCGAAGGTACCCGCGGCGAGCTTGGCCCAGTAGGTAGGCACGAACCCGCCGAACGCCACGATGACATATCCGGCCGCCATCCACAGATAGAAGGCGCGACCCCGAGTGCGTAGCTCCGAAGCCGCGGCAGGTGCGACTGCGTTCATGGCTCCTCCCCCGCATTGTTGTGATGCAAAGTAGTATGGACTGCAAAACCCTGAAAATATACCGCTGCTGCGGCTGTCGTGGCAGCCTGAATCGGGTAACGTTCGCACCACCCTCAATAGGATAGCCACATGCAGAAGCTGCCTCACCGCCTGGCGTTGTGGATACTCGCCGCTGCGCTGCCCGCCATGGGTGGGAGTCACGAAAGTAGCGCCGCAGCCACGCAGAGTACCGCCACTGCCAGGGAGATCCTGGCAGAACTGCTGGCCCTCGACACCACCTATGAGAAGGGCACGGTTTCCGCCGTCGAAGCGTTGAGACAGCGGTTTCGTGCGGCAGGCTTTGCTGCGGATGACCTGATCGTGGTGGCACCGGACTTCAATCCGACGCAGTCTGATCTGATCGTGCGACTGCGCGGCCGTGGGCACAGCAAGCCGTTGCTGTACCTCTGTCACTTGGATGTGGTTGCTGCCAAGGCAGCCGACTGGACCCTGCCACCCTTCGCCCTGACGGAGAAGGACGGCTGGCTTTACGGCCGTGGCAGCCAGGACATGAAGGACGAGGACGCCAATGTCGCAGCGGCACTATTGCGTTTAAAACAGGAGGGGTTCCGGCCCGCGCGTGACATCATCGTGGCGTTCACGGCGGATGAGGAAGCCGGTGGCAAGGAGGGCGTGGGCTGGCTGCTGCAGGCTCATCGTGACCTCATGGACGCCGGCCTGGTGCTCAACCCTGACTCCGGCACGGCGGCGTTTCGCAACGGCAAGCGCGTCTTCTATGGAGTGGAGACCAGCGAGAAGACCTATGTCACCTTCATGGCAGAGGTGACCAACAGAGGCGGGCACAGCTCCGAGCCGCGAGCTGACAACGCCATCTACGAGCTGGCCGCCGCTCTGGGTCGACTCGCCGCCTACCGCTTTCCCATTCGGCTGAGCGAGACAGTCAAGGCGTACTATGCAAGTCAGGCGCAATTTGCGACCGGCGGGCGCCAGCAAGACATGCGCGGCGTCGGCCAGGGTGATACCGCGGCCGCAGAGCGCCTGGCGAGCGATCCCACCGACAACGCGCAGTTTCGTACCACCTGTGTCGCGACGATGCTGGAGGCAGGTCACGCTGAGAACGCACTGGCACAGCGCGCCCGAGCCACCATTCAGTGCCGCATGCTGCCGGTGGACTCCGAAGCTCAGGTGCGGCAACGCCTGCAGGAGGTGTTTGCCGACCTCAAGGTCGCCGTCACCGTATCGAGGCCGGCCAATGCGGGACCGGAGTCCCCACCGACTGCAGCGGTCATGTCCATTTACCAGCGCGTCGTGCAGTCGATGTGGCCCGGCCTCACCGTCATGCCAAGCATGGATGCGGGCGCTTCGGACTCGAAATACACCCGCGCGGCCGGCATCCCCAGCTATGGAGCCGTTTCCGTCTTTTATGATCTGGAAGACATGCGCGCGCATGGACAGGACGAGCGCGTCAGTGCCGAGCGCTTCGTGCAAGGGACCGAGTTTGCTTATCGCCTGATGAAGGCATTCAGTAGCGTAACCTCGCCCTGAGCCCACGGCACGCGGCATCAGGCCTCAACCGCACGCACTTTCAGGCGCGTACCGCCCGCGACACCAACCGTAGCGCCATCCACCAGGGGCGCGCGCGGCGTATCATCGGGGCATGATCAACGATCTCTGGTACAAGAACGGGGTGTTCTATTGCCTCGCAGTCGGCACCTTCATGGATGCCAACGGCGATGGGATCGGTGACTTTGAAGGCCTGATGCGGCGTCTCGACTACCTGCAGGGTCTCGGGGTCACTGCCATCTGGCTGATGCCATTTCAGACTTCTCCCGGTCGCGATGATGGCTATGACATCTCTAACTACTACGAGGTCGACCCGCGTTACGGTACCCTCGGCGACTTCGTTGAGTTCGCACACGCTGCGCGCCAACGAGGCATTCGCGTGATCATCGACCTCGTGGTCAACCACACCTCCGACCAACACCCCTGGTTTCAGGAGGCACGCCGTGACCCCGCCTCCGCCTACCGTGACTGGTATGTCTGGGCGCGGCGCCGGCCTCCTGATGCGACCAAAGGCGTGGTTTTCCCGGGAGTGCAAAAATCGACCTGGAGTTACGATGCCACCGCTCGCGCGTGGTACTTCCACCGTTTCTATGACTTTCAGCCTGATCTGAACACAGCCAACCCGCACGTGCAGTCGGAAATTCTCAAAATCATGGGTTTCTGGATTCAGCTCGGTGTATCGGGCTTCCGCATGGATGCGGTGCCATTTGTAATCGCCGCCAAGGGCGCGCGGCTGCACAAACCCATCGAGCAATACGACATGCTGCGCAGGTTCCGCGAGTTCCTGCAGTGGCGCGAAGGTGAAGCGATCATCCTGGCCGAGGCCAATGTGCTGCCCGACACCGACCTGGAGTATTTCGGCCGGGACGGCGATCGCATGCACATGATGTTCAACTTCCACGTCAATCAGCATCTGTTCTACGCGCTGGCGGCGAGCGATGCGCGGCCATTGCAACAGGCGCTGCGCGATACGAAGCCCCGACCCGCCACGGCACAATGGGGACTGTTCCTGCGTAACCACGACGAACTGGATCTGGGCCGGCTCAGCAAACGGCAGCGCGAAAATGTTTTCAAAGCTTTCGGTCCAGAACCGCGCATGCAGCTGTACCACCGGGGCATCCGGCGGCGCCTCGCGCCGATGCTTGCCGGCGACCGGCGACGTATCGAGCTTGCCTACAGCCTCATGTTTACTCTGCCCGGCACTCCGGTCATCCGCTATGGTGATGAGCTGGGGATGGGCGACAACCTCAAACTGCGCGAGCGTGAGTGCGCGCGCACGCCGATGCAATGGTCGACCGAGCCGCATGCGGGCTTCACCCGCAGCGATCGGCCGTTGACGCCGGTCATCAGCAAGGGTCCGTTTGGTTACGAGCAGATCAACGCCGCTCAGCAGCGCCGTGATCCTAACTCGCTGCTCAACTGGACGGAGCGCATCATCCGCATGCGCAAGGAGCTGCCCGAGATCGGCTGGGGCGACTTCCGGGTTCTGCCGTTGCGCGACCCCGCGATCCTCGCGATCCGCTATGACTGGCGCAACAACTCTGCGCTCTTTGTGCACAACCTGGCCGCGACGCCCCGCGAGATTACCTTCGATGTGGGACTTGGCGCGGCCGAGAGTAAGGTGCTCATCAATCTCCTCGCCGAGGACCATAGCTATGCGCGCGGCAGCCGTCACCGGCTGGTCCTGGAGGGTTACGGCTATCGCTGGTTCCGGGTGGGTGGCCTGGATTATCTGTTGAAGCGCAGTGACATCGATACGCCACGTCGTGGCACCAAAGGCTAGTCCCGCCCGCGACTAGGTCGCCGGGCCTTGCTCGGCGTAAATTTTCACTAGCTCGTACAGGAACTCGCGCCCCTGCAGGAGCGATTGCACCGGCATGTACTCGTTGAGGCCGTGAATATTGCCCGCGTCCGGCCCCACGAAGAAAGGCCCGATACCATAGGTCGGAATGCCAGCTGCGTTGGTGAACTGGCCATCCGTCGCGCCCGGCTGCAGGATCGGCAGCACCGGCACTCCGGGCCACATCTTCGCGGCTAGCTTCTGCACCGGACCGAGAATCTGTGGCGGCAGAGGCGGCGCGGTCGATGCCGGGCCACGGATCTCCAGTGTCGTGACCTTGATCTGAGAATCGGCTACCACTTCCTCCAGCTTCCGTCGCACCTCCTCCATGGGTGTACCCGGGAAAATGCGACAGTTGATGTTGGCCGTGGCGCGCTGCGGCAGGGCATTCGTGGCGTGGCCCGCATCCAGCATGGTAGCCACACAGGTGGTGCGCATCATGGAATTCCAGCCCGGATCCTCGCTGGAGACGCGGGCGATCGCCTGCATATCATGCGGATCTCGCACGAGGGCGTTCATGGCATCCGCTACCGCCGCCTGGCCACGTTTGGCTTCAATCCTTGCCATACCGGTGAAGTACGCGCGGCTCGCCTCGGTAAACTGCGGCGGGAAATCGTAGGCCTGGACACGCTTCAGCCCGTCGGCCAGCCGGTAGATCGCATTGTCCTTCACCGGACGCGAGCTGTGGCCACCGCGATTGGTGACCTCCAGGCGGAAATTCTGCGCAGTCTTCTCCCCTGCCTGGATCTGCAGCGCGATGCGATGGCCGTCGCGGTCCATTTCTCCCCACGCGCCTTCATTGAGTGCGAAACCGGCATCGATGAGATCGCGCTGATGCTCGGTAAGCCACCGGGCGCCGTTGAATGCACCGGCGGTCTCCTCGCCGCAGGTGAGGGCCAGCTTCAGGGTGCGGCGGGGTCGGAAATGCTGCTCCTGAAATCGAACCAGCGTATCCACCCACACGGCAGCCTGAGCCTTGTCATCGAAGGCGCCGCGCGCATAGAAGGCGCCGTTCTCTTCCACGAGTTTGAAGGGATCGCGCGTCCAGTCCTCACGTTTCGCTTCCACCACGTCCAAGTGGGCCAGCAGCAGGATCGGCTTCGATCCTGGCTCGCGTCCGGGATACACCGCGACCAACCCGCCCTCCTTGGGATGATCTACCGCAGCGAACGGGTGCAGTGCTTCCTGCGGCATGCCGGCCGCGCGCAGCCGCGCCGCCATGCGCTCGGCTGCCACGGTACAGCTACCGCTCGACAGGGTGGTGTTGGTTTCAATCAACTCCTTATACAGCTCGCGGAACCGAGCCTCGCCGGAGTCAGCAGCCTGGATGCCCCGCGGGCCCACGAGGCAGCCTATAACAATGATGCTGATCGCCGTACGTTGGATGGCAGTCATGTTTCTTATCAGAAGTAACAGGGAACCGCGAGCTTAGAGGAGCTGTCGTGCACTCTCAACGGCGGCTGCAGTTTTCTGTTGAACTCAATCCGTGCCACGCGTATGTTCGCTGCAGCCGATGCATGTCAAGTCAACAACAGACATCGGCAGGGACTCAACATACTTGAAGACTTCGTACACCGAAGCCTGGGAGAGCAAGATGAAACGTCACGGCACTGGATTGCTGCGCAAAAGGATGCGGCGGGGGTTCGCAAGGATAGCGCTGCCCACGCTCATCATGACAGGACTGTGCAGCGCTGCGGCTGCGGCGGGATCGAGCGCAGCGGCGCCCCGCATTACGGCAAACATCGACGAAGCCAACCTTGCGGCAGCCGGCAGCGTAGCGCCGCTCGCACTCCCCGCGTACGACCAGGGAGCAGTACAAGATAACATGGCGCTCGAGCATGTGTTGTTGCAATTACGCCGCAGCCCTGAGCAGGCGGCCGCGCTAGATCGGCTGCTGCAGTCAATGCAGGATCCGCATTCCGCCTCCTACCACAAGTGGCTGTCCGCCGAGGCGCTGGGTGAGGGCTTTGGCGCTGCGCAGGCCGATATCGACACCGTGACTAAGTGGCTCGGCTCGCACGGACTACGTGTCAATCTGGTGCACAAGAACGCGCTGACGATGGACCTGTCAGGTACAGCGGGACAGATACGTGAGGCCTTCCACACGGAGATTCACAACTATCTGGTCAACGGTCAGCAGCATATTGCCAACGCTACCGTACCGCAGATTCCCGCAGCGCTGTCGCCGGTGGTCGCCGGCCTCGTTTCGCTACACGACTTCCGTCCCAGACCCATGATGATGCGACCGAAGAACAATTTCACATTCACCTGCACGGGCTGTCCTGACGGCTTCAATAATCTGCAGCTGTTCGATGAGGCGCCGGCCGATCTCGCCACGATCTACAACGTCACACCGCTGTACAAGGCGAAGAAACCTATCACGGGCAAGGGACAGACTGTCGTGGTGCTGGAGGATACCGACATCAAGAGCAGCGATGTCGCGACGTTCCGCAAGGCCTTCGGCCTGAACAAATACGCCGGAACTTTTCAACAGGTCCATCCGGGCCCTGGATGCTCCGACCCGGGCACCAACGGTGCGGAAGGCGAGGCAGCCCTCGATGCCGAATGGGCGGGCGCCGTGGCACCGGACGCTACCGTGAAGCTCGCCTCCTGCGCTGACAGCGCGGTTAATTTCGGAGCCTTCACCGCCGCGCAGAATCTGCTGGATGAGAGCTCGCCCCCTGCGATCATGAGCCTCAGTTACGGCGAGTGCGAGGCCCAGCTTGGCCCCGGGGACAATGGTAATGGCTACATCGCCGCACTCTGGCAACAGGCGGCCAGTGAGGGAGTCTCGGTGTTCGTCTCCTCCGGAGACGGTGCCGCGGCGGGTTGTGACAACTTCAATACGGCACAGTTCGCCACGGCGGGAATAGCCGCGAACGGCTTTGCCTCCACGCCCTATAACCTCGCTGCGGGTGGCACCGACTTCGCCGATACGGCCGCAGGCGCCGACAGTCTGTATTGGAGCAACACCAATGGTGCGGGCGGTAAGTCGGCGCTGTCATACATTCCGGAGATTCCCTGGAATGATTCCTGCGCGAGCGATGTGCTCTTTAGCTTCCTCGGCTATTCCAACGGGATCAGTTTCTGCAACTCGACGCAAGGAGCGAATTTCCTCGACATCATCGGCGGGAGCGGCGCGCCCAGCTTCGTGTATGCCAAGCCATACTGGCAGAGCGGGGTGTACGGGGTACCGAAAGACGGCGTGCGTGATCTGCCGGATGTCTCGCTGTTTGCCTCCAACCTGTTCTGGAATCACGCCATTCTGTTCTGCATGTCGGACAAGAAACAGGGCGGTTTCCCCTGCAACTACAGCAATCCTACGGACACACTCAACAACAGCGCCGGCGGCACGTCCTTCACCGCCCCGCAGCTCGCCAGCATCCAGGCCCTGATCAATCAGAAGGCCGGCGGCCCGCAGGGCAATCCCGCGCCGGTCTACTATGACCTTGCGCGGGCGGAGTATGGCGACTCCTCGAAACGCGCCAGCTGCAACTCCAATCAGGGAGCCGGTAGCGCCAGCTCGTGTATCTTCCACGATGTGACGAGGGGCAATAACGATGTGCCGTGTTTCGGCACCGTGAACTGCTACGGCCCGAACAAGCAGCAGTTCGGTGTGCTCTCAACGTCCGACACTCAACTGAGCGTCGCGTATCCTGCGAAGCCCGGCTGGGACTTCGCGACGGGGCTAGGGTCTCTGAACGTCACGAATCTGGTCAATAGCTGGCCTTGAGCCGGGGCAACACCGCACAGGGCAGCCCTGAGCCGCCCTGTGCGAATTGCCGGGCTCGCATCGGTCCCAGGACTACAATGAACCGTTAATCGTGACAGAGAACTGCCATGCCGATCACCGGAGGTTGCCTGTGTCGTTCGGTGCGTTATGAGTTTGCGGCGAAACCCATCGTCGTACGCGCCTGCTGGTGCCGGCTCTGCCAGTACATTGGTGCCGGCAGCAGCACCATAAACGTGTGCTTTCCCGCAGATGCACTCGCCGTCAGCGGGACACTTGCAGATTACTCAAGCATTGCGGACAGCGGCAACGTCATGCACCGCCGCTTTTGTCCCCGCTGCGGAGTGCACCTCTTCAGCGCCGCCGAGAGCCGCCCGCATCTGTTGTTTGTCCGCGCCGGGACGCTGGACGACCCTGAAATGGCGCGACCCCACATGACCATCTGGACTTCGGCAGCGCCCGGCTGGGCATGTATCGATGCGACCATCCCGGCCGTCGAAGCCCAGCCGCCGCCGGCTGCGTAAGTCCCCCGACCCGATCTACTTCGGAACGTCCTTGGCCGCATCCTTGGCGTTCCGGGCGTGATGATGTGCCTTCGCCTTGTGCATTTTGGCCTTGGCCTTACTTGCGTAGTGAGTGCTGCCAGAGGTCGTGGCTGCCTTGGTATCGTCGCCGACTTCCTTCGCCTTTTCGGATGTGGCCTTGGCCCCTTCCGACGCAGTCGTCCCCACCTGTGCGCTGCAGACCGACGTCACGGCTGCGAGGGCAGCAAGCACCAGAACCTTCTTGATCATTTCCAAGTCTCCCGCAAAGAACAATGAGAATCCGGACGGCTTATGGTACCGAAAAACCTGCTGCTGCACCTGCTCTTACGCTGAGGTCGACGTCTTAAGCCCATCTCCCGCGGTCGGGTTCACGGCGATTGCTGGGCGCGGCCAGGTTCCAACTCCGACTCTTTGGTCGCAAGCTCGCGAGTCTCAAGCTCGCGGATCCAGCGGCGGGCGTGCTCGGACTGCTGCGCGTGGCCTCCATGCGGCGAGAAAGCGACAGGCCGCAGCACGCGAATGGCCTCATCGAGACGTTTCGCCCGGACCAGCTCGTGAGCGAGCAGCAAGGCCGTTTGCTCGCGCTGTGGCAGGATCTCGTAGGCTCGCTCGAGGCCATCGATGGCATTCTGCGAAGGCCCAGCCGGCTCGTGTTGAAAACTCAGGTAGAACAACAGCAGGGCCTCCGGATCATCGTTCATGAGCCGGTTAGCCTTGACGGCGAGCGTGCGGGCCTCCTGCTCGGCGAGGCGAGTATCGCGCCCCACAGTATGACCCACCGCACCCTGCCTCCCTGTCTTATGATTATGTCCGGCTGCCGGCGTGGTCCGGTAGCCGCGGATGATGCTCCCCGACAGGGTTGCCGCGGTCAATGAGTCAACAGCCCAACAGTCTTTTTTTGCCAACCGCGTCACCACGGCGAGAGGTAACATGAGCGCAGAACAACCTTTGCAGGGCGCGCTGCTGGGGGCGGATGACCCCCCGCCCACCCACATCGCGAACCCGACAGGAAACTCGAACTTCGTAATTGTGGTTGACCACGCGAGCGCCCGCATTCCGAGATGCCTCGCCGCTCTCGGCCTGCCGACTGCGGAATTGAGCCGCCACATTGCGTGGGACATCGGCGCGCTCGCGGTGGCTGAGGAAGTCGCCAGCCGACTGGATGCACCGCTGATTGCGCAGAACTATTCACGGCTCGTTATAGACTGCAATCGTGATCCGGCCGTGGACTCCTCCATTCCCGTGCTCTCCGAGTACACCGAAATCCCCGGCAACGTAGGCCTGACGGCTGCAGACCGCGCAGCTCGCCGGCGCGCGATTTTCGATCCATACCATGACTGCATCAGCAAGCTGCTCGATGAGCGCCAGGCGGCGGGGCGACTCACGATCCTGATCGCGCAGCACACTATGACCAACATTTTTTGCGGCGCAGCGCGCGACATGCATGCCGCGGTGCTCTACAACCGCGACCGTCGCTTCGCCGGACTGATGCTCGAGGCGTTACGGTCGGATTCGCAGCTGCTGATCGCAGACAATGAGCCCTATTTCGTCAGTGACGCCACGGATTACACCATTCCGCGCCACGGCGAGGCGCGCTCGATTCCCCATGTGGAAATCGAGCTGCGGCAGGATCTGGTGACAGAGGCTGCCGGCCAGCAGGAGTGGAGTCAGCGGCTGGTTACGGCGTTGCGCGCAGCGGAACACGAGTTTTCGCAGCGTTACTTGCAGTTCCCGGATCGACCATGAGTCACGCTTACACCATCCACCAGCAGCACCTCGGCTGGGATCGCGCCTTTGCTCCGGTTGTGACGTGCGCACCGGGGGACATCTTGAGGTTCGATGTCATCGATGCATCCGGCGGTCAGCTGCACGAGAATTCCACCACCGAAGATATCGCGCAGCTCGACTTCAACCGGGTCAATCCCGTGACGGGCCCGGTGTACATCGACGGTGCCGAGCCCGGTGATGCGCTGCAGGTGACTCTGCTGGCCTTCGGTCCCTCCGGCTGGGGTTGGACCGCCAACATTCCGGGCTTCGGACTGCTGGCGTCGGACTTTCCCGAGGCGGCATTGCGGCTCTGGCAGTACGAGCCCGCCTCCCCCCTCAGTGCCGCGTTCGGCCCATGGGGACGTGTTCCGCTGAAACCCTTTACGGGAACCATCGGCAATGCGCCTCACGAGCCCGGCCGCCACAGCATCGTGCCGCCACGGCGCGTCGGCGGAAACATGGATATCCGTGACCTTGCGGAGGGCAGCCAGCTGCTGCTGCCGGTGGAGGTGCCCGGAGCTTTATTCTCGGTGGGCGACACTCACGCGGCTCAGGGCGATGGCGAGGTGTGCGGCACCGCGCTGGAGAGCCCCATGCAGGTCACGCTCAAATTCGACCTGCTGAAAAAAGAGCCGCTGCTCTGCCCGCGGTTCACTACCCCAGGGCCCGTCACTCGCCATCTCGACAGCCGCGGCTACGATGTGACCACCGGCATCGGTCCGGATCTGATGGAATGCGCCCGCACTGCCGTGCGCTCCATGGTCGATCTGCTCACGCGACGGCACGGCATGCCGGCGGTGGACGCCTATCTGCTATGCAGTGTATGCGCTGATCTGCGCATCAGCGAGATCGTCGACATACCGAACTGGACCGTGTCGTTCTACTTTCCGCGCTGTGTGCTCGAATAGCCGTTACTCGGCATTCGTCTCCTTGCCGAACCGATAGTTGACGCGAATACCGTAAACGCGGGGCTCGTTGGTTGTGAGGCGCAGATCGAAGTTTCCTGTGTTGCTGTAAACAATGGCATTTTTGTCAGTCAGATTCTCTATGTAGAACTCGGTGATCCAATTGCCGTCTGGAGGAGTCAGCCCCAGACGCACATTCATCAGCGTGTATGCGGGCTGCAATACCCGTGGCAGACCGGTATTCTTATCTTGCGGATTCAGGTTGTTGTACATGTCGCCCTTGTGCGCCATGTCGAACTGAATATAGCTTTTCAACTTGCTTCCCAATGGCTGCTGATACCTCGCATTCCAACTCCAGCTGAAATAGGGCGCAAACGGCAGCCGCTCGCCGACGTACGCTTGGTATGATGGATTGATCGCTGAAGTAATCCGAGGATCCGTGTAGTTTACCGACGCCTGCAGCGAGAAGTTATCTGTAATACGGTAATCAACGTTCGATTCACCGCCATAGATGCGCGCGCGGCCGACATTGATGTTGTAGCTGGACGATGGACAGACCAAGGCATTGTAGATCAGCGTCTGTAGATCTTTCCAATCCATGTAATAGAGCGCGCCGTTCCACAACAGTCGGTTTGCGAGGCTCGTAGTCTTCCAGCCAACTTCATAGTTGTTCAATGTGTCGGGCGTATACTTGTTGGGAACTTGACTGCAAGATGGGGGTAATCCCCCGTTTAAGCCCCCTTCCCGGAAACCCTGGCTGAAGTCCGCGTACAACAGTGCGTGATCTGTGATCTTGTAGTTGATACCCGCCTTGCTGTTAACTTTGTGCGAATCCGTCGTAATCACGCTCGGCGTATTCGGTGAATAGGCAAATGCCAGAAACGAAGTGTAGTTTGTGGTACTCGAGTGAAAATGGACCACTCCTGCTTCGAAGTTCAGGCGGTCGGTGACATCGAAGCTGATGTTGGCAAATTCCGTAGTCCGCAACTCATCCGAACGCTCCGTGTAGGAATACCACACGCCAGGGGGCAGAGTGGGTTGCGTGAGGTAATAGGAAGCCAACGCCGCCTGGAAGGCGGTCCCCTGGTACACCAAGTTAGGTACGAAATAGGTATTGCTGTAATTTTTGTCGCTCGTCTTTTCCCAGTAAACCCCCCCGAGCCAATGGAACCTCGTTCCCGGTTTGGATGCCAGGCGGATCTCGTATGATGTTCTCGTGGGATTGATGATGTAGTCGTAGTACTGCGTTGGGGGCTTACAGCCCTGATAGCTGGTGCCGTAGTACGGATCGTCGAGGCAGGTATATCCTTCGGCAGTTCCCTTGAACCCGCCTGGAGGGTTAGTGCGGGCGCCGGCGTTGTAGTTTTGTTGATATTCCGAGTATTCGTTCCACTGGCGCCGCGGTTGCGCCCAGTACGTACCGGCGAATACCAAATCTCCGATGCCGAGATCGCCATCAAGATGACCATCTATCATCTTGGTCTGGAAGTCATTGGCTTCCGGCCCGAAGCGCGCGACGGTGCGGTCAGGTAGGGTTGGATCCTCGTCCCAGGCGCCAAGTGTGCGCTGCCGCTGGTAGCCGTACGACAAAGTCGCGGCCCAGCCGTCGGTGACCGCCACTTTCAGCGCAGCTCGGGCGCCCTCGATGTGCTCCCGGTTGTAGTTGGTGCGAGCCCAGGGTGCATTGTTCGACACACTGCCGTTCACCCAGGTGCGCGTGGTGAGCGTGTTGTTGATAAAGCCGCCGCCGAACACGCTGAACGCTGACAGACGCAGCCCAAGTCTGCCGGAAATGAGGGGAAAGTTCCCGAAAGCCTCATAGGTCTGATTGGTCTGACCATTCTGGATCTTCCCTGCATCGACGTCCACGCCGGCGCTAAGGGCATTGAGGTCAGGCTTATTGGTAATGTAACGGATGGCGCCAGACATCGCGCCTGCGCCGAAGGTCGTGCCCTGCGGACCATTCAACACTTCGATGCGCTCGATGTCGTACAGATGCAGATCGGGTTGGGCGCTGCCGCTGCTCATCGACATGTCGTCGACAAAGAATCCGGTAGAAGAGGTGTTACCATAGTTCGGATTGCTGCCGTCGGAGACGCCTCGCATTACGAACACCTGCGTCCCAGGACCTGTGCTGAGATAGGAAACCGAAGGGGTTTTCTGTATGTAATCCTCGATCTGGGCGATACCTAGATTCTGAATGTCACGCTGGGTGAACACGTCGATGCTCAGCGGCACGTCCTGCAGGTTTTCTTCGCGCTTGCGCGCTGTAACTACGATCTCTTCGAGGCGGCCTGAAGTGGCTGGCGCCGTGGCATCGGCGGGCGCATCGGCCAGCGCCGTATGCAGGGGTATCGCCGCACCCCCGATTGCGGCCGCCACCGCGAAAGCAACTCTGGTGGGCTGCATGGGCGGGCTGGAATACGGCAGCGACATGTTGGCCGATGCCTTGCGGCGAGGTGCGGACATAAAACCCTCCCCTGCTTTGCTCTTGTAGACCAGCGCCGGCAGTTGTACCGCCTGCGGTCGTTAACCGTTTATCCTATGGCGACCTCAAAGCCCTAGTCAAACGATCGTTCAATTAGAATCTGGCCTTTCATCCCGTTCGAATCGATCGAGCGCATTGCCCAAAGCGGCGCGTAGCGGCTGTAATTGCGATTCAAAATTACGCCAGTGAGCGACACTCGATGTGTAGATGGGCTGTCGTACTTGTTCCGCACTTGAGGTGCGCACGGACCGACGCGTGCTGTGGAAGCTCAAACAGCCAGTCTCAAAGGGTAGTCCACAGTGAGCCAGCACTTTGCGGATAACACCCTCGGGGTCGCGCACCATGTGCTCGTACTGCACGCGCAGCACTTTGCCCGGCAGCACCGCATCCCAGTGGTCCATGAGTTCAAGATAGCAGCGGTAGTAGCGGCCGAGATGTTGCAGATCGTTGCTAAACGTCTGCCCCGCCGCGAAGTGCTGCTTGTAGGCACTGAAGCACGTGTCCATCGGATTTCGACGCGCATCGATGATGGTCGCTCGAGGCAGCATGGCGTGGATCAGCCCTATGTGACTGAAATTGTTCGGCATCTTGTCGGTGAAGCGTATGCGGCCGGCGCGTAGAGGTGCTGTCTCATCGAGATATCGCTGCCCGAGCTCCCCGAATGTTCGGGAGGACATCTGCTCGAGGGTTTCGGGGTAACCCTGGCGGAGCCGGAGATCCCGATCGTCCAGGTTCGCCACAATATTCAGGATGTTTGGCAGCTCCATCGTTCCATCGACCATCGAGTGGCTGGCCAGGATTTGCTCGAGCAAGGTCGAGCCGGATCGGGGCAAGCCGACGATGAATATCGGGTCGGGCAGAGGCACCCCTGTACCCGAGTGCCGGGCGAAAAATGAGCGGTCAAAATAGGAGCGGATTCGTGCACAACGGCGCTCGAAACCATCGATGTCGAAAGGCGCTTCCGCGCGACGCAATCGATTGCCCTCGCTGTAGTGGCGAAACGCCTCAGGATACTGCGCACGCTGCTCCAGCGCTTTGCCAAGGGCAAAGTGCAGCAGCGCACGATTGCTGCGTTCGCCGCCCTCCCCGGCGAGGAAACGTTGCAGGTTGGCAACCTCTTGATCCGTGAAACGATAGTTCTTGAGATCTGCAAGACTCCAGTATGCCTCTCCGCTATCCGGTTTCATGGTGAGGACGTGTTTGTAGGAACTTTCACTCTCGGGCCTGCGACCGAGCGTCTTTTGGACATGACCCAGTGAGAGATGCAGCCCCACCTCGCTCGGCTCGAGACGAATGGCCCTCTCATAAGCATCCAACGCCTCCTCCTGTCGTAGCATTCGAATGGCGACGCTGGCGGTGGTGACCCAGCTCTGCGGATTGGCAGGCTCGAGTCGGCGCAGGTGCTCGGCAGCGCCGCTGGCCTCTGTCAGTTTCCCTAATCTCACCAGTGTCGGTGCCAGGGCCCGGTAAATCAGCGGGTTGTATGCGCTCTGCCGCAGGGCATGACGCAGCAATCGTTCGGAATCCTCCGGATGATCCGCCTCCAGCGATACGCCTGCGAGTCCGCATAGAGCTCCGACGTGGGCACCGTCACGTTGCAGCACGCCTCGGAACAATGTCTCGGCGTGCCGGTAGTCCTTTGCCAGGAGGGCGTGGGTGGCCTGCTCAATCTGTTGAACGGCAGGCTGCGTGAGACGCGCGCGCTCGAACGCCGTGCGCGCGGCCTCCAGTTCGCCGAGATCGACCAGGGTGTCGCCGTAGGCGAGCCACGCCCGGTGATGTTGAGAGTTGGTCTCCAGAACCTTATGCACCGCCGCGCGTGCTTCTGAGAGTCGGCCGACGCGACGATAGAGTCGCCCGGTATCTACCAGTGCTTCGGAAAAATCTGGCGCCGCGGCCAGTGCACTCTCGAGTGCAACCAGGCTCTCACCTGTCCGTCCTTGGTCGAGCAACGCCAGGCCCAGCAGCCAAAGTAGATTGACGTCGCGCGGAAAATGCTCGAGCAACCAGCGCGTCTTCCGCTCAGCGGCCGCCGCCAGCCCTATCCGGACCTGACCGAGGATCTGCGCAAAATCGTCTTCCGAAAGCCTCTGCGGGATCATCGTCAAATTACCCCAACCGGAAAGGAGCGGCTGTCTCTAGGTCCAAGAACAGACATACTATTGCCAGACCGCCGATTGGGAAGGCAACCATCAAGCTGCGATCAGCTGTGCTCGCCGGCGCTGCTCCTCAACACTGCTGCGTGCCGGGGGCGGGGGGGCACTCATGTCTGATTGATCGGTCGGCAGGCATATGACTGCGTTCGTAAGCGTAGCATGATCGCGCATGGTGTCCCCAGCCTGAGCTACACTTACCGGCTTTCTGCTTACGAAGAAAGTTACTCGTGCTGATCTCCAAACCCTCCGCTTCGCTGGCGCTGCTGGGCGCCGCCTTGTTTCCACTGCTCGCTCACGCCGGCCGGCCGCTGCTGCCTGAGGACTGGTATCGTTTTGCTGCCGTGTCGGATCTGCAGATTGCGCCGGACGGGACGGCCGTGGCTTACCTCGTCACGCACTTCGACAAGGAAGCGGATGAGAGCCGCGCTGAGTTGTGGAGTGCAAGTTGGGATGGCACGCAGAGCGTGCAGCTGACGCGGGGTGAGAGCGCAGGTGAGCCGCGTTTCAGTCCGGACGGCCGCTACCTCAGTTTTCTGAGTGCACGACCGGAAAACAGCGGGCAACAACTCTGGATACTCGACCGGCGCGGCGGCGAAGCGCGCCAGGTGAGTCACGAGAGTGGCGAGATCGAGGATTATGCATGGTCGCCCGATGGCTTGCATATCGTGCTGACCGAACGATCCTCCCGGAAAAAACCTGCGGAGCAGGGCCACACCGAGGCAACGCCGCCGCGGCCGCTCGTGATCGATGATCTGCACTTCAAACAGGACAGGGAGGGTTATCTCACCGCCGAGAGTCGCACTCACCTGTACGTGCTTGACACGCACACAGGCAGCTCCGAAGAGCTGACCCACGATGCCGACCGGGAGGAATCCGCGCCGGCGTTCTCGCCAGATGGCAAACACATCGCCTATGTGAGCCAGAAATTCGGCGCCGCTGACCTGGGTCGTGAGGAGATTGAGTTGCTGGACACGCACGCCGGTGCCGTGCCACGCAGGCTCCTCAGCACGCTGACGCCGAACAAACAGAAGCTCGTCTGGAGTCCGGACGGAGGCAGTCTCGCTTACCTGCAGGGAGATGTGCCGCGCTTCAATGCATACATCATGGACCGCCTCGCCATCGTGCAGCTCAGCTCAGGCACAACTCGCGATTTGACAGGCTCGCTGGACCGTGCGGTCAGCGCACCGCAGTTCAGCGACGACGGTCAATCGCTGCTGTTCACTGTCGAGGATGATGGCTACCAGTACCCGGCGCGAATCGGTGTCGGCGGCGGACCGCTTACCCACCTCGCGGACACGGTCGTGGTGCACGAGCTGTCTTCAGCCAGAAGTCACGTGGCGGTCGTGGTCTCCAATGACCATGCGCCGGCTGAAGTGTACGCATTGGAGAGCGGCAAGTTGCGCGCACTCAGTGCTCACAACCGTGAGCTGTTCCGTGAAATTGCACTCGGCTCGGTGGAGGATATTGCCTTCGGTAGCCGCAACGGCGTGCAAGTACACGGCATGCTCGTGAAGCCGCCTGACTACGTCCCGGACAGACGCTATCCCGCGCTACTCTGGATTCACGGCGGCCCCAATGGCCAGGACAGTCATGCTCTGGAACTTTGGGGCTACGGCCCGGAGCTCGAGCGGCAGTATTTCGCCACGCACGGCTATGTCGTGCTCGCAATCAACTATCGGGGCAGCACCGGGCGCGGTGCGCAATTCGCGCGTGCAATCGCTGCCGACTGGGGACACAAGGAGGTCGAAGACCTGCTCGCCGGAGCGAACTACGCGGTGGCCCGCGGTATCGCCGAGCCATCGCAGCTGGGCATCGGCGGGTGGAGCTACGGCGGCATACTGACCGATTACACGATCGCGAGCGACCGTCGCTTCAAGGCGGCCATCAGCGGTGCGGGTAGCGGCAACCAGACGGCGATGTACGGCGCTGACCAGTACATCCTGCAATACAATGCCGAGCTCAACCCCCCCTGGATAAATCAGGCCAGATGGTTGCAGGTTTCCTATCCGTTCTTTCATGCCGAGCGCATCCACACGCCGACGCTGTTCCTGGGAGGTGATCATGACTTCAACGTACCGCTCGCAGGCGGCGAGCAGATGTACGAAGCCTTGCACACCCTCGGGGTGCCGACCGAGCTGATCATCTATCCTGGCGAGTACCACGTGCTCACGCGTCCGAGTTTTCTAGTGGACCGCACGCGGCGTTATCTCGATTGGATGCAACGCTATCTGCCTGCGGGGGGCTGAAGAGCCGAGGATGCGCCCCGCTCAGAGTTGCGCGCGCAGCGGGAGCAGCACCACCTCAGCGGCACGATGATGCAATGGGCGACTGCGCCACTGATCCAGCGTGAACGGCTCGGACTTGTGCAGGTCGGTTTCGAATAGCGCGGTCATGCGATGCGCGAATTGCGCATCGTAGACGTTCAAACTGGCCTCGTCGTTGAGCTCGAACGAGCGAGTGTCGAAGTTAGTGGATCCCACCGATACCATGAACCCATCGAAGATCAGCATTTTGACGTGGAGCATCGTGCGGTTATAAGCCCAGATCTCTACGCCATTTCCCAACAGAGTCCCCCATTCTCGCCGCGAGATGATGCGCGTGGTCTGCGAATCCGTGTGTCTGTCGGGTACCAGCACGCGCACGCGTACCCCGCGCTGCCGCGCCTTCACGAGTTCCTCGCTCATCAACCGGTCGGGAATGAAGTACGCCGCAGTGATATCGATCGACCGCTCGGCCGCGGTGATAGCGGTGAGATACATCAAACGCATACTCGCACTGCCGCCGGCCGGAGAGCTGATAAATAGCTGCATGTCCAGGCTACCTACTTCCTGCAGGTCGGGGAAGTACGCATCGCCGTGCAGTACGTTGCCCGTGGTCTTGATCCAGTTATCCAGAAACGCCGCCTGCATCTGCCCGATCACCGGACCCTCCACCCGGAAGTGCAGATCGTGCCAGTGCTGCGGATCCTCGGCATTGCCGCGCCACTGATCGGCGATACCGACGCCGCCGGTAAAGCCAACCGTACCGTCGATCACCAGTACCTTGCGATGCGTGCGATTGTTAATTCGGCCGATGCTATACCAGCGCAGCGGGTGATAGCGCTCGACCTCGATGCCGGCCGCGCGCATGCGTTGCAGCAGCTGATGATCGATTCTTTCGCTGCCGAGCCAGTCGAGCATCACGTGCACACGCACGCCGGCGCTCGCTCGCTCGATCAGTGCGTCGGCGAACTGACTGCCGACCTCGCCGGACCAGTAGATGTAGGTTTCGAACGTGATGCTGCGCTGTGCCGCGGCGATTGCCGCCAGCATGGCCGGGAAGATCTGCTCCCCGTTCTCCAGTGCAGTGAGGCGATTGCCGCCGATGATGGCCGGTCCGAGCAGCGCACCCATCTCGCGGCGGAACTGCGGATCGCGGATGTCATGGCAGTGCTCAACCTGATGTTTGATCTGCTTTTCGGGCGTATGCAGATTCTGCGCCAGAATGACCACGGCCAAGGTGATCAGCAGCGTTACAATTATCGCCAAAGCCTCCCTCCCGGCTGATCGGGTACCTTACACTCCGCACGGGCGCCGTGCGCGCACGCGAATCCCTCCCGCTGGCGGTCAAGTCGCAGCAGGTTTTCGCGCAGCGATGGCCGAAGCTTTGGCCAGCAGAGACTCGGCCATTCGGATGCTGGCGATGTCGATGAGGCGCCCGTCCAGCGAGACAGCACCCCGACCCTCACGGGCCGCCTGGGCCATCGCCTCCACGATGCGTCGTGCCTTATTCACCTCGGTTTCCGAAGGCGTGTAGACCTGATTGGCAAGCTCGATCTGCGAGGGATGTATCGCCCACTTGCCCTCATAACCCAACACCGCGGCACGCCGCGCGGCGACATTGAATCCCTCCGCATCACTGAAGTCGCCGAATGGGCCATCGATGGGTCGCAGACCATAGGCGCGACAGGCCACCAGCATGCGCGTCTGTGCCGCATGCCAGGGATCGGTCCAGAAATACTGCCGCTTATTCTGTTCGTCGGTGTCGCTCAGCACGCCACTCTCGGCATGCACGCCGCCGATGACCGTGGTGCGCGCCCGCGTTGAGGCTGCATAATCGGCGACACCGAAACTCATCGCTTCCAGGCGGCGGCTGGCCTGCGCGATGCCCTCGACGTTGGCCATGCCAAGTGCGGTTTCGATCAGCACTTCAAAGCCCAGCGGCTTCGGCCGCCGGGTTGCGGTCTCGATCTGCGTCACGAGCATGTCGAGCGCATAGACATCCGCTGCGACGCCGACCTTGGGAATCAGCAGCATATCGAGTCGCGGACAGCTCTCCACGATGTCGATGACATCACGGTACATGTAGTGCGTGTCCAGACCGTTGATGCGCACCATCATCGTCTTCGTTCCCCAGTCGATCTCGTTGAGACCCTGGATGATGTTGCGGCGCGCCTGTTCCTTGTCATCAGGCGCCACGGCGTCTTCCACATCGAGGAACACCACATCGGCCGCAGAGCGGGCGGCCTTCTCGAACAAGCCGGTGTTCGAGCCAGGTACGGCCAGCTCGGAGCGCTGCAGGCGGGGCGTCGCCTGGGTGATGCTGGTAAAGCTCATCGACTCAGCACCTGCGCCACGCTGCTGCCGAGCTCTGCCGCACTGGGTGCGACATGCAAGCCATACGAGCGCATGATCTCGGCCTTCTCAGCGGCGGTGTCGCCTTCGGCGGAGATGATCGCCCCCGCATGCCCCATGCGGCGCCCCTTGGGGGCGGTTACCCCTGCCACGTAACCCACCACCGGTTTGCTCATGTTGAGCTTGATCCAGGCAGAGGCTTCCGCCTCCTGCGGTCCGCCGATCTCCCCGATCATCACCACCGCGCGGGTTTCCGGGTCCTGCTCGAACAGCGCCAGATGATCCAGAAACGAGCTGCCATTGATGGGATCGCCGCCGATCCCAACGCTCGTGCTGACACCAACACCCGCAGCCTTCATTTGCGCGGCAGCCTCGTAGCCGAGAGTGCCGGATCGCGACACGATACCCACGTTGCCCCGCCGGTAAATGTTTCCGGGCATGATGCCCAGCATCGCCTTGCCGGCACTGATGACGCCTGCGCAATTAGGGCCTACGACCATCGTGCGCTGATCCTTTGGATAGCGCATCAGATAGCGCTTGACGCGCATCATGTCCTGCGCGGGTATGCCGTCGGTGATGATACAGACCAGACGCAGTCCCGCATCGGCGGCCTCCATCAGCGCATCGGCGGCGTACGGCGGCGGCACGAACGCCAGACTGGCGGTGGCCCCGGTGGCATGGACCGCATCCTTCACCGTGTCGAACACCGGGCGGTCGAGGTGACGCTGTCCGCCCTTGCCGGGAGTCACGCCTCCAACCACCTGAGTGCCGTAGGCGATCATCTCGCGCGCGTGAAAAGTCGCCTTGTCGCCCGTAAACCCCTGGACGATTACCCGTGTGTTGCCATCGATGAGAATGCTCATGAGCGTTTTCCCCGTGCCGCGGCCACCGCCTTGCGCGCCGCATCGGCGAGATCCTCGGCGCCGGTGATGGGCAGACCGCTTTCGCGGATCAGACGATTGCCCTCCTCCACGCGCGTGCCCGCGAGCCGTACGATGAGCGGGACCTTCAGACCGACCGCGGCCTGGATGACACCCTGGGCGACCCAGTCGCAACGATTGATGCCGGCAAAGATGTTGACCAGGATCGCCTTGACGTTACTGTCCGAGAGCACCAGGCGGAAAGCCTCTGCCACGCGCTCCGGCGAGGCGCCACCACCCACGTCGAGGAAGTTCGCCGGTTCACCGCCGGCATGTTTGATCATGTCCATCGTTGCCATCGCCAGGCCCGCGCCATTGATGATGCAGCCGATATCACCGCTCAGGCCAACATAGTTGAGGCCATGCTGGGCGGCCTGCGCCTCGCGCGGATCTTCCTGCGAGGCATCGCGCATCTCGGCTACCGCCGGCCGGCGGAACAGCGCGTTATCATCGAAAGACATCTTGGCATCGAGGGCCAGCACCCGATTGTCTTTGGTGACGACCAGCGGATTGATCTCCACCATGGTGGCATCGAGGTCCCGAAACGCACGGTAGCAACCGGTGATGCTCGTTACCGCACGGCTCACCTGCTTGATGTTGAGACCCATGCCGAAGGCGATCTCGCGTGCCTGGAAGGGCTGCAGACCAACCGCAGGCTCAACCTGTATCTGACGGATGGAGTCCGGGTCCGTACGCGCCACTTCTTCGATTTCCATGCCCCCGTGTCCGGAGGCAATGACCCGAATCCGCTGCACTTTCCGATCCAACACCAGCCCCAGATATATCTCGCGCTCAAAGGGCTCCGCGACCTCGATATAGACCCGCTGACACAACTTGCCGGCAGGTCCGGTCTGGTCGGTCACCAGCCGCTTGCCGAGCATGGCCTCGGCTGCTGCCGAAACCTCATGATAGGTGCGGCAAAGCTTTACGCCACCCGCCTTGCCGCGCGCCCCCGAATGGATCTGCGCCTTCACTGCCCAGTGCCAGCCGCCGAGCTCGGTGGCCACGAATACCGCCTGCTCGGCACTGTAGGCAACACTGCCGCGCGGAATCGGTACTCCGAATGAGGAAAGCAGCTGTTTTGCCTGGTATTCGTGAATATCCATCGTCGCTCCCCTTCGAGACAGCCGAGCGTTGCAACGTAGTGTGCAGCATGTGCTCCCGTGCCCGCGACGCGGACAGCGGATGGGCCCGGTGTCAGAGCGTCGCTGTTCCGGATTCGGTCCAGAAGTCCGCTCGTGGCGGCCGGACTACTGTCGCACAGATGGCTGCGAAGGGTGGTGGTTCGAACGGGAATTGCCGCCCAAGCCTGCGTGACTTGTGCCCTGTGCCGCAGCGCCAGCACGGCCCCTTCCCTAAGATTTCCCCATGCGACGCACGCGGCAACCGGGGCTCAGGACGCTTCTGCGGCGAGGCCTGTGCTCGCTCTGGCAGCGGGCGCACAGGGCGCTTCGGCAAGTCGTGCGCACGCTGACTCGCAAGCACGATTCTGCCCGGGCTACCCCCTCCTATCACGCCGTGACCGTCGCTCCCGTGGCCCGCTGCTGCGCAGCGGCACGTGCCACTTTGCTGCAGCCGATCCTCGTCCGCAATCTTCCCCGGCTGCCCCTGCCCGGCTGCACCATGCCGGAATCCTGTCGTTGCGAGTTGCGCGAGTGGGCCGATCGACGTATCGGTGAACGGCGCCTTCCTGAGGCGATTCCCCATGCGAACTCCGAGCGGCGCGCACGCCGCGGTCGGCGTCTGAGCGATCGGAAGCCGCCATGATATGTTCAGCTCATGAACGCGACCAACCTGCAGGCGGCCTCAGGCGCAAGCGCGCCGCGCCGCGCTGCCTTGCTCTTCATCTTCATCACCGCGCTGCTGGATATCATTGCTCTTGGGATCATGATTCCCGTCCTGCCGAACCTCGTGAAGCAGTTTGCAGGAGGTGACACCGCGCTCGCGGCCCAGTACACCCTGCTTTTCTCGGTGACCTGGGGACTGATGCAGTTCCTGTTCGGACCGATACTCGGCATGATCTCGGATCGGTTCGGACGGCGGCCGGTGCTGTTGATCTCCATTCTGGGGCTGGGGGTGGATTATCTGTTCATGGCGCTCGCACCCACGTTGCGCTGGCTTTATGTCGGACGCGTCATCAACGGGATCACCTCGGCGAGCTTCTCCACAGCCAATGCCTATGTCGCTGACATCACGCCTCCTCAGGAGCGCGCCCGCGCTTTCGGATTGTTGGGTGCAGCGTTCGGCGTCGGCTTCCTGGTGGGGCCTGCCGCCGGCGGGGCGCTCGGCAACATCAATCTGCGGCTGCCGTTTTTCGTCGCTGCGGGACTCGCCTTGTGCAACTGGCTGTACGGCTACTTCGTATTGCCGGAATCGCTGGCTTGCGAACACCGCAGCCCGCAGCTGCGCTGGCAGAAGGCCAATCCGCTCGGCGCGTTCCGACTGTTGGGGGAGCGAGCCCATCTCACCGGCCTGGCGCAGATCAACTTCCTCTATCAGCTCGCCCACAACGTCTTTCCCAGCATCTTTGTGCTGTACGTGGGCTATCGCTTCGGCTGGGGACCCCTCGGTGCTGCCGGCATGCTGTTTGCCACCGGGTTGTTGACAATTCTGGTACAGACACTGCTCGTGGGACGCGTGGTTCGCGCGCTGGGAGAGCGCGGCGCGTTGCTCACCGGTCTGGTCTGCGCCGTGCTCGCGTTCCTCATCTATGCGTTCGCGACGAATCCACTGCAGTTCTATGCGGGCGTGCCTTGCGGGGCGCTCTCCGCGCTCATTCTGCCGTCATTGCAAAGCCTGATGTCGCGCCGTGTGCCCGCCAGTCAGCAGGGCAATCTGCAAGGTATCAACTCTGCGTTCATGGGCATTGCCGCAATCATCGGCCCCAGCGTCTATCTGTCGACGCTTGCTTTTGCCGTGCGTGACGATGCGAAGCTGCACCTGCCAGGATTACCCATTCTGATTGCCTCGGCATTCTGCGCGACCGCGTTTGGCCTGGCGGCATACCTCGCCAGGCCGGTGGCCGATGTGGAATGACACGCTTGCTAGCGCGATGCCGGCCGCAAGGCAGCCGCCGCGGCATCGAGCAGCTCTGCGACCGGCCGTTCGACGTTCAGCACCAGTGCTGCCTCGTCCGCATCAGGTGGCTCGAGCGTTGCGAGCTGTGAATCGAGCAGGCTCGCGGGCATGAACTCGTGGCGGCGCTGCGCCAGCCGCGCCGCCAGAAGCGGCCTCGGACCGCACAGATACACCAACCGCAGCTGCGGATCAGCGGCGCGCAGTCGCTCGCGGTAGCGACGCCGCAGTGCCGAGCAGGCAACCACGATCCGACCCTCTGACAGGACCTGCGCAATGGCATCCAGCCAGGGTTCACGCTCGGCGTCGGTGAGCGGCAGGCCGGCAGCGAGTTTGTGCCGGTTCTTGTCCGGATGCAGATCATCGCCATCGACGAAACGCATCCCCAATCGCGCCGCCAGTTGCACGCCGAGTGTGCTCTTGCCGGATCCGGACACACCCATGAGGACAACCGCAGCGGCTCTGTCGATAGGAGCGTTCATGACAGCGGTGTATCTTAAGCGCCTCGCAAAACGTTTAGGAACTGCGCTATGCCGGAAAGCACTGATAAGAGCACGGGGGGTTGTCTGTGTGGCGGGGTGCGTTACGAGGTGGATGTGCCACTACGCGAGGTCATCACCTGTCATTGTTCCCAATGCCGGCGCACCAGCGGGCACTACGTCGCGGCGACGGGCGCGCCGACCCGGCACGTGAAGTTGCTTTCCGATGCCACTCTGACCTGGTACAGCTCATCCGCGCGGGCCCGGCGCGGCTTCTGCAACCGCTGCGGTGGCAATCTCTTCTGGCGTCCGGCCGATGACGGCGACGCATGGACCAGCATCATGGCCGGCACTCTCGACACGCCTACGGGATTACATACGACGGCGCACATCTTCGTCGGCAACAAGTCCGACTATTACCAGCTGCATGATGAGCTGCCGCAGCACGCCACCTGGCCGGAGCCGCCCGAGGCATGAAGTATCTCCCATTTGCGATCGGAACCCTCGCGCTGCTGATCGCAGCACCGGGGGCCGGCGCCGTGGCGCCCAGCGCACCGACCGCGGCCGAGGCGCGTGACTTCATCGCTCGTGTCGAGCAACAGCTCGCAGAGGATGCCGATTATCTGTCGCGCGTTTCCTGGACGCAGGAGACTTATCTGACTGCCGACACCAACTGGCTGCTCGCCCGGGTCGATGCGCAGACCACGGAGCGTGCGGTACGTTTCGCCAATGAGTCGGCACGCTTCGACCATGTGGCGACCGACCCGGTCACGGCACGCAAGTTGTATCTGCTGAAGCACTGGCTGGTCGTCGCTGCCCCCACCCGGGCGGGGGCTGCCCAGGAGCTGGCACAGATCAGCGCGCGGCTGAAGGAGGACTTCTCCACTCCGCGTGTTGCGTACCAGGGTCGCAATTTGAGCCTCGATGAGCTGGAAGAGATCCTGCGCAGCTCGCACGATCCGCAACAGCAACAGGCCCTGTTCGAAGGCTGGCGTGCGGTTTCCGGTCCGCAGATGCGACAGGACTATGCCCGGATGGTCGCCCTCGCCAATGAGGGTGCGCGCGAGCTCGGCTATGCGGACACGGGCGCACAATGGCGCTCGTGGTATGACCTGCCGCCCGAAGCGCTGGCCGGCCAGGTCGATCAGCTGTGGGCTCAGATCGAACCGCTCTACAACAAGCTGCACTGTTATGTGCGGTCGCGGCTCAGCCGGAAATATGGCGCCGAAGTACAAGCTGCCAGCGGGCCGATCCGTGCGGACCTGCTGGGCAACATGTGGGCGCAGAGCTGGGGAAACATCTATGACCTGGTCGCACCAGCGGATGCCCAACTCGGCTATGACCTTACCGCCGCGCTTACTGCGCACGGCTATGACGCTCCCCGGATGGTGCGCACGGCGGACGCCTGGTATCAGTCGCTTGGTCTGGCACCCGAGCCTGCAACCTTCTGGGAACGCTCGCAGATCACACGGCCGCGCGATCGCGAGGTCGTGTGTCACCCGTCAGCCTGGGACATTGATAGCAAGGAGGATCTGCGGCTGAAAGCCTGCTTTACGGTGAGCGCCGACGATTTTTACACCGCGCACCACGAGCTGGGTCACAACATGTATCAGCGCGCCTACCAGCATCAGCCCGTGCTGTTTCGCGACGGCGCCAACGACGGTTTCCACGAAGCCATAGGCGATTTCGCTGCGCTGAACGCGGTTACCCCTGCATACCTGCAACAGCTCGGACTGATTGAGCGTGTGCCGGGTCCGGAAGCGGATCTGCCCTACCTGTTGCGCATGGCGCTGGACAAGGTTCCGATCCTGGCGTTCGCAATGGTCGTCGAGAAGTGGCGCTGGGATGTCTTCTCCGGAAAGATCACGCCGCAACAGTACAATGACGCCTGGTGGCAGTTGGTTGCGCGCTACCAGCACCTCAAGCCTCCAGCCGCGCGACCGCCCGATGCCTTCGACCCGGGATCGAAATATCACGTCGCTTTCAACGTGCCGTATCTGCGTTACTTCCTCGCTGACATCTACGAATTTCAGTTCTATCGCGCTGCCTGTCGACTCGCAAAGTGGCAGGGGCCTCTGAACCGCTGCAGTGTGTACGGCAGCCACAAAGTCGGCGAGCGCCTCACTGCCATGTTGGAAATGGGCCAGTCGCGGCCCTGGCCCGAAGCCCTGCAGGTCTTCGCGGGCGAGCGCAACGCGGATGCTGCCGCACTCATCGAATACTTCGCGCCTCTGAGCCGTTGGCTGGACCAGCAGAACCGGGGACAGAGCTGCCGCCAATGATCCTCAGGCCGAGGCCGCTCGCGCCGACCGGTGCCTGGCGTAAACCCTTGTTTTCAGGACCTCTGGCGTTGCAGCAGACGCTTGAAATACCTGATCCAGCCGCCATTTGGTCAACAGGCTGCTAAAGTGAGCGAGCTTTACCGGAGGATCCCATGGCGACGGGTTGGGCAGGTGACGGGGCGGTACAGGATCAGATTGATGCGACCGTGAAGGACGGTATCAGCCGCGCCACGAGTCGCCTGCCTCAGGGTGCATCCCTGACACACTGCTCCGAGTGCGGCCAGCCGATTCCGGAAGCCCGCCGGAACGCCGTGCCGGGTGTGCGGCGCTGCCTGCCATGCCAGGATGCTGAAGATCGCCATGAGGCCGCCTTCAGTGGCTACAACCGGCGCGGCAGCAAGGACAGCCAGTTGCGCTGAGTGAGCGCGCCACATGCGCAAGGTTGGGTGCAGATCAGCTCCAGTCAGCTGATCGCGGCCGTCGATCCGCTCGGAGCGCAGTTGTCGCTGCTGCGCGATGCCGCAGGCCGGGATCTGCTGTGGGATGGTGATCCGGCCTTCTGGACGGGACGAGCACCGTTGCTGTTTCCAATCGTCGGCACGTTGGCCGGCGGTCACTATCGGCTCGGCACGAAGCAATATGCCCTCTCCCGCCACGGCTTCGCGCGCAACTCCCTCTTCGATGTGCTGGAAGCTGCCGCATCCACTGCCGCCTTTCGCTTACGTGCCGACGAAAGCACGCTCGCTCTGTATCCATTCCACTTCGAGCTCGAGGTGCGCTTCGCGCTACAGGGCGCGCTGCTGACGGTGAGCAGCACGGTGCGCAACCCTGGCGCTGCGGTGTTGCCGGCGAGCTTTGGTTTTCATCCCGCCTTGCGCTGGCCGCTGCCCTATGGTCAACCGCGTGCCGAGCACTGCATCACGTTCTCGATGGATGAACCTGCGCCCGTCCGGCGCCTGAATGCGCAAGGCCTGCTTGCGCCGCAGCCACAGGCAACCCCAGTCCAACAACGCCGGCTGCTGTTGCAGGATGATCTGTTCCGCACGGACGCGCTGATCCTCGATCAGCTTCGCAGCCGTGAGTTGCGCTATGGCGCAGCAGCCGGACCTCAGCTGCGCATCGCATTCAGCAACACGCCGTTTCTCGGTGTGTGGACCAAGCCCGGCGCGCCCTTCATCTGCATCGAGCCATGGCACGGCTTGTCGGATCCGGAGGGCTTCGCTGGCGAGTTCGGCACGAAGCCCGGTCTGTTCCGGGTTCCTCCGGGCGGTACGCAGCAGATGCAACTGCAAGTCGAGTTGCTGCCTGACTGAGCGCGGTGCAATTTAGCGGGGGCTGCTTTAACATGCCTGCATGCACGCCCACGCGTTGAGTTCTGCCGGCACACGGTTGCGCGCCGCGCTCGAAACCGAGCGGCCATTACAGATCGTCGGCGCGGTCAATGCATACTGTGCATTGCTCGCCGAGCGTGCGGGATTTCGCGCGCTCTACCTCTCGGGCGCCGGCGTCGCGAACGCGTCCTTCGGACTGCCGGACCTGGGCATGACCTCGCTCAACGATGTCTGCGAGGACGTCCGCCGTATCACTGCTGCGACGGAATTGCCGCTGCTGGTGGATGCCGATACCGGCTGGGGCGGAGCTTTCAACATTGCACGCACCTGCACGTCCCTGCTGCGTGCGGGCGCGGGCGGGATGCATCTGGAGGATCAGGTTGCGACCAAGCGTTGCGGCCATCGGCCGGGCAAGGCCCTGGTGGATACCGCGGAAATGATTGACCGGATCAAAGCTGCGGTCGACGCGCGGCTCGATCCGGGGTTCGTGATCATGGCCCGCACCGATGCGCACGCGGTGGAGGGGCAGCAGTCCGCACTGGATCGGGCGAGCGCCTACGTCGAGGCCGGCGCGGATATGATTTTCGCCGAAGCGCTGAAAACCCTGGACGAATACCGGCAATTCACCGGGCGCATGCGCGTGCCGGTGCTGGCCAACATAACCGAGTTCGGTCAGACGCCGCTGTTCACCACCGCTGAGCTCGGCGCCGCGGGAGTGCGTCTGGTGCTCTATCCTCTGTCCGCATTTCGCGCCATGAGCAAGGCCGCACTCGAGGTGTACAGCGCTTTACGCCGTGACGGCACGCAGCGCAACAAGCTGGAACTGATGCAGACGCGCGCTGAACTGTACGAGGTACTCGGCTATCACGACTACGAGGCCAAGCTCGACGAGCTCTTCGGCACCGCCGCTAGCTCAGAAAACCCGCGGTGACATTGATCGCGAAGCCGATGATCGACACGTTGAAAGCAAATGAGATGATGCTGTGAATCACCACCAGCCGGCGCACGGCCGCATCATGCGTGGCGACATCGGCGGTCTGGCAGGCGACCGCGATGGTGAACGAAAAGTAAACGAAATCCCAGAATACGGGCTCCGCAGTACGGGGAAATCCCAGCGGCGGGCGCTCGGCTGACGCGCTGTAGTAAGCATCCGCATAATGCAGCGTGAACATCGTCGGCACCAATACCCACGATGCCACGATGGTTACCGCGGCGAGAGCTCCGCGCGCCGCCCGCTCCGGGTTAGGCAGTGCCTTGATACCGGAAAGCAACATGACGATGGCCACTACGCTGAGCAGGGCTGCGGCAACCACCAGCAGCAGAATCACGGGCGCGGAGGGATCATCCCCCACATAGCGAGCGCGCAGCGTGCCGGCATCCAGGTGGCGCATGTGCACGCCAATGATGGGAATGAGCACCACGATAGCCGCATCCCACGCCGTCAGCAGGCGGCTTACCAACGACCACCCGTGAGGCAGCAGCGCAAAACTGACAATGCCGATGACCATCGCCCACCAAAGGCGGGCATGGTTCCGGAACACCGTGCGCAGCGCGCTTGTAGCCACAGTTGTATCCACGGAGGCCATCGTTGCGGCGGATTGTTGCACGTCTTATTGCAGGCGGGGCGATGCGGCGCAGGGGTTGCACGACTTATCGCAGGCGGGTCAATCTGTCGGACTTCTCCGACAGAGCTTTGAGGGGAATGGCTATTTTCTTCCGCTGGGCGCGCTCGTAGAGTGTGAACCGTCGATTCGGACCTTGTCGCAGGACGAGCCACCCGAGTCCTCGAAGGGCCACGGAAGTGGCCCTTTTTGTTTTGGGATCCTGTTCAGGACCATGGCGCACCTGCATCGCAACCACGCCGGCACTCGGGATACGGTCGATATCCTGCGGCAGGAGCTGGCCCAGGTGGACGAGGCGTTACCGCGTAGCGGTGCCGCCGACGAAGCGGTTCACACCGCTCGTAAGTCATTAAAGAAGTGCCGGGCCACGCTGCGTCTACTGCGCCGAGGTCTCCCCGAGAGGCGCTATCGACGCCTCAACCACGAAATGCGCGATGCAGCGCGACCGTTGAGCAGGGTGCGCGATGCCCGGGTGCTGCTGGATACGCTGGGGCAGTTGGGGGGACGACATAAGGCAAGACGCTCTGCTGAAGTTGCAGAGCTGCGCGAGGTGTTGCAGCGGGAGTATGCAACGGCATGCGCACAATTCTCCGGCTCTGCACGCGGATTGCGGCAGACGCGGGAAGCTTTACGCGCCTCTCGGCGTCAGGCTGCGCGTCTCAAAGTGCGGCGCGCCGGCTGGGCCGTCCTCGGGCCCTCGCTGCTCAAAATATACAAGCGGGGACGCAAAGCCATGCATGCCGCACAACGACGCCAGGGAGATGAGGAGCTGCACGAGTGGCGCAAGCAGGCGAAATACCTGAGATATCAGGTGCGCGTGCTGCAACCCGTGCGGCCGGCCTTCATCAAACGTTGGGAGCAGCAGCTGCATGCCTTATCCGATGCACTGGGAGATGATCACGATCTGAGCGTACTGCAGCAGAAGATGCTGGCTCACAGTCAGCACGCAGCAGCACACCGACAGACGGCCACTGCTGATAAGCACACTCAGCCTTTGCTCGCACTCATCAACGCGCGACGCCAGACGCTGCAATACACAGCACGGCGTTTAGGTGCGAAGCTTTATGAAAAGAAACCCGCGCAACTCGCCAGGCGCCTCAGAAGTGACTGGAAGCGCTGGAAGGCCGGCAGGCAGCCAGTCAGTTCTTCAGCGCTTTAGCGCGAGCACACCGTCTCCCCGGATCTGCGGCTCGAAGCCGGCAGCGCCGAGCCGAGCGCTGACTTCGCGAGGCACATACCGGCCGGAAGTAATCTTATTGGGGTTGCCGGTGTAGTGAAACAACCGACCGCGTCGCCTGACAACTCTGTAGAGCTCATCGTAAAAGCTGCGTGCATACAGCTCACCGGCGATGCCGAAGCGTGGTGGATCGTGCAGGATCGCATCGACCGAGGCATCCGGCAGCTGCCGGATCTCAGCGCTAATGTCGCCACGAGTCAGCCTGAGTCGCGCATCTGCCCCGGGCGACCAGGGATTCAGCGTACGCAGCCAGAGAACCGCCTCGTTCTTTTCGAACGACAGCACGCTCGCTGCCCTTAAGTTGAGGCAAGTCGCTGCGAAGTAGCCGAGGCCGCCACAGGTATCCAGGATGATCTTGCCGCCGGGTGCAACCAGCCGCACTTTTTGCACGGCATCTTCGTAGGGCGATACTCGCTCCGAGGGCAGCATCTTGATGCCGTCGATCTCGAACGTAGGTGCGCCCCAGGAGGTCGGAACCAGCTTGAAGAGGGCACCACTGTAGCGTGCCGCGACCTCGAAGCCGGTACCGCTCCAGTAATAGATGCTGCGCTCGTGGCACTCGCGCAGATAAGGGAAACTCGCATCTTTCCAGCTCCAGCGATCTGCGCCCAGACGTACCTGGGTGCGCGAACGCCCGAGATCGAGGGAGCAGTCCAGCACATCTCTGCCGGCCAGCCGTGCCGTCGCCAATTGCTGCTGCAGCTCGCGAGTGATGAGAGGTGCCACCGTGACGCCGAGCTTCCTCCGCGAAGGCGGTCCACCGCAAGCGGACCGCCGCCTTGATGAGCGAGCAGCGCTCGAGTCAGTGCACGACCTGGATGGGAGGCAGATGAGCGCTGATGGCGGACACCATGTCATTGCCGCCGATCTTGCAGATCGGATGTGAGAAGTCGTGAGGCAGGCTCGGCACGGGCACCAGGCCTATGTAGTTGATATTGTCATCGCCTTTCGCACTGACGCCCGCCGGCACGAAGTCCAGGTTGAGCGTATGGCGAGTCCGCCACGCGATGTTGTGATCGGCACACGAGGTGTCGCCACTCACACCGAGCGCGCCGAGCAGGGTACCCTTAGAGTTATACAACGCCAGCCCGCCGCCGAACACATTCACTCCGCCGATACGGCTGCCGATCATTGGGTCGTTGTCGCTGCCGAAATGGCTCGCCGGCCCGCGGTAGGCGACCTGCGTGGACACCGGATTGCTGTGCTGTAAGCCGTAGAGCGAGCCGCCGGGCTGTACCGCGGCGTACAGATCTGCAGTGGAAAGCGCAAGCCCCGGCAGACTGAAAGCATTGGCCGTGTTCGCCTTCTGTGCCGAGATGACCCGGCTGCCCGGCCATTGTGAGCCGCGGTCGTGACCCGTGAAGGCGACGGCACATACGATACCGTCGCGGTTCACGATCGAACCCCACATGTCGAGATTGAATCCGCCGTTGCTTTGCGAGCGGGCATCTTCGAGAGCCGTCTGCAGCGCATGATGGCTCGGCAGCCCCGCGCAGGCATGATTGACCTGGCCGTCCTCATCGCGACTGTCATCGTCGCCTGCGAAACTAGGTCCTGCCGCCAGGGACACGGATAGTCCCAGCGCCAGCATCGCCCGACTGGTGAGAGCAAGCATGATGTTTCTCCCCGATTGTTGTGTTGCAAGTCAGCGCGCGCATGCTAACGCTTGTCGCGTGACGTTTTGACGTGGCGAGCGAAAAAATTCCGCAGCACCCGTTCGGGTGTTTCCGCACCGGGCAGCCTGTTCCGCAGCAGGCACACAACGGCTGCGGCACCGGCAGCGCCTGCGCCTGCGTCCGCGTGAGCGTCTGCCTAGCGCCTTAGGATCCCACCGCGGCGACCGCCGCATGCGACTCGGCAGCGGGTGTGCTCACTGTTGCCGGTGCCGCACTGCCCCCCTCTGCCGGTGCTGCAGTGCCCGCTTCTGGCTTGGGGGCCGACAACGATGTAGTAGGAGGCGGCGCGGTCGCAGCGGCGTGGCGAACCTCGGCGCGCGCTGCCTCCTCCGTCGAGGGAGGCAGCTGCTGCACGTTGAGGGTAGCGCGACTGATCGTGGTCGGATCGTCCCGCAGCCTCACGTAGATGACGCCATTATCCGGGTGCGGTACCGGCAGCGCATAGCCGGGAAAACCGTCGGGCACCGGGACGCTGTGCTCGAAATGAGCATCGCTGGATACCGCGCCCACCAGGAACAGATTCGCACCGGACAGCTTGCACGCCACATCCGCAGTGGCCGGACATTTCAGCTCCTTGAGCTGCGGAAGCCGGACCAGCGTCGCAAGCGGCTGCCAGTCCCCGCTGATCCCGTTAACGACCGCCCGGAACATGAGCGGTCCGAAGACCGACGAGCCGAACGCCTTCGCAGGATCGAGCGTCGCGACGGCGATGCGGGAATCCTCGAGGGTGACCGTGCCGCTGCTGATGCTCAGCGAGGTCGAGACCGCTTCGTCGGCCGTCGCCACTTCGATCTTCTCATCGCGTACGAAAGTCGCCGGCGACTGAGCGCGCACCGAAAAAGTCAAACGCGCGTCCTGTGGCAGCTGATCCTGATTGGCGAGCTCGATATTGCTGTCGTGGCTCGAGGCGGAGGGCTGCACGCTCTTGCCCAGCAGGGCGAGTTTCGGGCGCGACGCAGCAATGAGCGTGTTGAGCTCGATCGTGCGACCGTCCTTCAGCCCCACGCGCGCAATCTGGGTATCGCCCGCCTTCAATGCCATGGCGGGTTGGCCATCACGGGTCACCATGGCGAGCGTGTCAACACCTTGGGCGGTCTCGAGCTTGCCGGCGACGAAATCGATTCCCACGATAGTGAGTGAGGCGACCTCATCCAGCCGGCTGCCCTTGAGCAGCCCCTGACTGTCACCGGCGTGCAGGGCAAAGGCGTCCAGATGCGCAGCTTCGGAAAACGCCTGCAAGGCCACTGATTGAGCCGCCGCAGCGCCGTACTGACTCACCAAAAGTGTCATCGCCCCAGGTTTGGCGCCTTCGAGCGGCAGAGTCACCTCCACCTCGTTCGCCTTTACCACTTTCCAGTCCGCCTTGCGCTCCGTGCCGTCGGCGCTCTTCAGTCGCACGGCATCCAGGCAGGTGGCGTTGCCGGTCTCGAGGCGCACCGTCTTGTCGCGCCCGACGATCAGGGTGCCCTGGTCTGATGGGGCGAGTGACCAGTTCTGCGAGTGGGAGTTGACCAGCTCGAAATTCGGCGCGTCATACTTGTCGAACCCCCAGTAGCCGTGCAGCGCAGCGCGCACCCGCTCACCAAAGTTCGCCGTGTTCAGAGGGCTCGTGTCCACCACGTAGCCACCCTTGCGCGGATCAGCGCGCGCCGGCAACTCCATCGTCTTGCCATCAGCGGCGGTTACGCGCAGCGAGATGTCGTGCGCATAACCGGTCGAAAATACGAGGGGCGCCCCTTCGACCGGCAACGCAAGCACCGACTTGCGCGCACAGAATGTTTCCTTGGGATCCACCGCATGCAGCGGCGGCAGTTGCGCCTTCTCGACTGCGGGCAAGGCAATCACCAGCACGGATTTCGGGTTGTGGAACGATGGCGGCGTGTTCAGCATCAGCTGCATCTGCGTATCGTGCGGCATCGACAGCGCCGGGATGTACTGGTACTGCGCGGTACGGAACGAATCCATGATGCGCGCGATGTCCAGTACGGATGCGATGTACGGGCTGTAGTAGCCATAGCTCAGCTGCGGGGTATAACTCGCTTCCATGGCGAGGTCGCTGGCGGGCCCGGTGGTGAGCGCCTCGACGATCGAGGTGCTGTGGCCGTCATTCAGAATCAGTGAATTTTGACCCTGCATGAGGCACTGCGCCTGCAGTGTCAGGGTGCGATCCAAACACTTCTCGTCCACCTTGATGGCAAGGCTGCGCGCGAGCAGCGGCGCGACTTCCTTCAGCTGCCCGGGATCGCTGTCATTCAAGGCGCGCACTGCAGCCAGGTACTCATCGAGGCGTGCACGATCGAGCGAGGCCTGATTGAGATCCTGCGAAGCACGCACGAATGCTCCCGGCCTGCCACGCACCGCGCTCACCAGGGTGCGGAAGTCACCGCCGGCCTCGGGAGCCATGAACAACAGCATCTGCTGCGCCTCCGGCGGCACGGTCACGGTGAGCCCGTCCTGGCGGCATTTCGGGGTCCAGGTCTCGCAGAGTTGGAACCATTCTTTGGGCGGAGGATTGGTCGAGCCTCGCAGGAAGGCGGCGACCAGCAGGTAGTGCGCAGTCTGGGTCGCGGGCAGGTCCGCCTTGATCCACAGGCGATCGCCGGTGTTGAGATTGGGTACCTGGGCCACCGGCAGTGTCTGCTCACCGCGGGTCACCGTCACGGAGATATCCGGACCCACCAGATCAAAGGGCGACGGCTCTGCAGCCTGGACCCACAGGCTCATCGTCAGACCGGTCAGGGCCGCTGCGGCCCGCACACAGCGTGGAAAGTCCATCAGCGGCTACTCGACTGCAATCATGACGCTTGAGGCCTTGATGACCGCGAACGCCCGGTCACCTTCCTTGAGATTCAGCTCCCGCACGGCATCGAGCGTGACGATGGAGACGACGTTGAGCGTTGGAGCCAGCTCTATGGTGACCTCGGCGTTCACGGCCCCGCGTTCGATGCGGCGGACCGTGCCCGGCAGTGAGTTGCGTGCACTGAGTCGCATGATTCCTCCTTATGCTCCTGATTTGTCAGGCTTGCAGTCGCCCCTCGACAAGGCCGGCAATGTTCGCATGGTCACCTCGGAACGCCAATCTTCCGGTACGGCGAAGAACAGGCTCATGCCAGGAACTGTCGCCATCCAGCGTCAGGCTAAACTTCGGTCCATGCACGAACCGGCCGCCCACGACCACTGCTCGCCACGACATATTGTGCTCGCAACGCTCGGCTCACTCGGCGACCTGCATCCCATCATTGGACTTGCGTTAGGTCTGCAGCAGCGTGGCCACGAGGTCTGCGTGGCCACCAGTGAATTCTATAGGCCGCGGATTGAAAGCCTCGGACTGCGCTTTGCGCCCTTGCGGCCCCTCACCTCCCCTGCAGATGCTCAGCTCGTGCGCAAGGTGATGCACGCCAGGTCAGGGCCCGGGTTCCTGTTCCGTACGCTGCTGCTGCCGTACCTGCGTGAGATGTATGACGATCTGTCTAGCGCCGTTCGGGGCGCCGATCTGCTCATCGCCGGTGAGGTCGTGCTTGCCGCGCCCCTGGTGGCCGAGGCAAAGGTATTGCCGTGGGCAAGTGTCGTGCTTGCACCCCTCTCCTTTTTCTCCGTTCATGATCCGCCGGTCATCCCGTCGCTGCCCTTTGCGCGACAGCTTGCGCGCGCGCCGGCGATCGTGCAGCGCGCTCTGCACCAGGTCCTGCAGCTGGCCACCGGTCATTGGAGCGCGCCCATCAGACAGCTGCGCGCCACGCTCGGACTGCCAGCGCGCGTCCAGCCACTCTTCCGCGACCGCTTCTCGCCTTACCTGAACCTGGCGCTGTTTGATCGCGTGCTTGGGATTCCACAACCCGACTGGCCCGATAACACCACACAGACAGGCTTCATTTACTACGACGCGGCAGCGGAACCGGCACCGCAAGGCGCACTGCGCTCATTCCTGCAGACAGGTCCGCCACCGTTGGTGTTCACCCTCGGCTCGACGGCCGTCTTGCTGGCAGATGACTTCTTCGAGCAAAGCGTACGGGCCGCGCGCCTGTTGGGTCAGCGCGCACTACTGATCATGGGCAGCAATGCGATTCCTCCCGCGCCGGCAAGAGATGTCTTCGCGTGTGACTACGCGGCCTACTCCGAGGTGTTCCCCCAGGCTGCCTGCGTGATCCACCAGGGGGGCGTGGGCACGACGGCACAGGCGCTGCGAGCGGGCGTGCCGCAGCTCATCGTGCCGTATGCTTTTGACCAACCCGACAATGCCGCACGGATCGTCAGCAGGGGTGTCGGCCTGCAGTTGGCGAGGGCTCGGTACCGCAGCACGCCGGCTGCGAGGCAACTGCGCTTTCTGCTCGCAGACGAGCTTCGTCGCAATCGCGCCAGCGCCATCGGCGCACAGATCGCAACAGACGGACTGGCACGCGCTTGCGTGGCGATCGAGGAGCTCATTCAGGCAAGACGAACGGCGTGAGGTTCTCGCTGCGCTCGAAGTGCGCCGTGATCGCATAAACCTGTAGCTGCACGAACAGGTCGGCGGGATCCTTGGGGTCTACCGGGTAGCGCGCGACGCCAATCGGATCGTGAGTCAGCAGGTCCAGGCCACTCAGCATTGCGATATTGGCCGGTGCCGGAATGTAAGGCCGGTAGTCGTCGGCGCAGCGCAGGAACGGCGGATTGTGTGCCCCCGTGACGCTATACAGCGTCCCGAGAAAACAGCTGGGAGGATTGCCGGTCTTGCGACAGCGCACGATGACTGCCGTTTCGCTCATCCGACTTTCGCAGAAACCCAACTCGGGGCTAGCCAGCCGGCCCCGATCCGCATCCATGCGGTATGCAGCCAGCGGGCTCATGCGCGTCAGGTAGTAGTGCAGGCTCAGAGTCAGCGGCCGACCTTGCAGCTGCGCATACAGACTCTGCGGCAGCTCGAGCGGCTGCACGATATTGCCCGCTGCGGGATCAGGCATCAGTGCCAGCGGCTCGGGCGAGCGATTACGGCCGCGATACAGCACCTGTCCCGCCGTGTCTGACAGCGTGAATTCAGCTCGATCGGCGCGCAGAAACTCCCCCGGCGCCAGCCCCAGCGGACGCACTGGTATTCGCACGATGACCGGCGGTGGAGTCTGCTTCAGCTCCTGCAAGGCGGCGGCGAGGTGACCGCTCAGCAGCTCTCGGGCCGTCGCGCGCGGAGTGCCGGCACCGTGCGCCGCGTGTTGCCCCGTGGCGCTCGCGCCTTGGGGCACGAGTTGCAGCTGCACCTGCGGCGGATCTGCCGCGCCATCCATCCAGCGCTGCAGCTCGAAAGCCTGGCTCCACGGCACCTGCACTCCCACGTAGATCACCACACCGCTCACCGCGATCCAACGCGACAGCCGGGTGAGTCTGCGGTAGTACTGGCAGATGAGGATGAGCACCGCGCCGAGCAGCACTTCCAGGTGCTGCAGCCCATGTTGCAGCCACTCTTCGGAGGTGCCGCACACCGGACAGCGCTCACCGGGCCCGAGCGCCGCCAGCAGCGCAGTCGAGCCGACATAGGTCAGCAGAACGACCGCAAGCAGCACCAGCAGCTCGGAAATCGAACGCCCCATCGAGGCCAGCGCGGCCACCGGCAGCAACAGAGTCGCAAAAACGAATCCTGCTTTATAAAGCGCCAGCATGAAGGTTGCGCTCCACGGAAATCCGAGCGCTACCGCATGTAACGTATTCAACACGAGCATCGGCACACATAGCATCGCGGCAATGAACGCCAGCTTCGCCAGCAGCAGCTGAGTTCTGGGCAGGGGCCGAACCAGCCAGTCCTGATCGACGCCCGGAATCGAATCCTCCTGTACCGTAAATACACTGAGCCCGACGAGGCCTACGAACCAGGCGACCAGCAGCGGCCGTTGCAACTGGCCTGACACGGGATTGCCGTTCATGAACTCCATCTGGTAGATGGCCCACTCGAGGATCACCTGGATCGCGGCGACCAGAAGCGCGAGCGGCCACAGCAACCGCAGGTCTTTGCGGAAGATGTGCCGGATCATTCCGCGCGTGCCTTACGCACCAGGTTGACAAAGATCGTCCGCAGGGATGGCAGGTGCGGCGATGTGCCGGCAGCGGGCGCGCCGAGCGCTATACAGTGCGCGGCAGCCGATTGCCGCAGCTCTGCAAGAGTTCCCTGAAACAGCAGGCGACCCTCATCCAGAAAGGCGACGTGCGTGGCGAGCCGCTCCACCTCGTCGAGCTCGTGTGAAGAGAGCAGTATCGAGGTATGGCGGGGCTCGCGCAGGAACTCTGTAATCATCTCATCCCGCGTCAGCGCATCAAGTCCGCTGAACGGCTCATCGAGAATCAGCAGCCGTGGCCGGAAGGCGAGCGCGCACGCGAGCGCCAGCTTCAGGCGCATGCCATGAGACAACTCCCCGATGCGCCGTTCTGCCGGCAGTCGCAGCTGCGCGCGCAGGCTGGTCTCGAGCTGCGCGTCCCAATGCGCGTAGCAGGGGCGCAGGTAATCGAAGAAATGACCTACCCGCAGACGCACGGGCAGAGCCTGGCTTTCGGAGACGTAGCCGATCTCGCTCAGGACAGCCGGGTGCAGATGACGGGTATCGACGCCCAGGACCTGGGCATCTCCGCTACTGGGTGTGAGGATGTTCAGCAGGATCTTGATGGTCGTGGTCTTGCCTGCGCCACTCGCCCCAACGAGGGCGAACACGCTGCCTTCGGGCATGCGCAGATTGAGCCCCTTGAGGGCGCCGAAACGTCCGTAGTGCTTGACGAGTTCCCGGGTTTCGACGACTGCGTTCACAACATGCCTCGCTGCTCACTGGCCGGCAGCGTGCGCCCGTCGCGCCGCGGCATTGCGCAACGTACCGGCACGCCGCACCAGGAGTGTGGCGCGCACGATGTTGAATGAATCGTATTGCCCGAGGCTCGAGAAAATTCCCCAGAGCGTGCAGCCGTCGGAACTCATCCAGCTCACCGGAAACACCACGCCCAGAAAGTCGCCGCGCGCTTCGGGTCCGAGTGCGCCCCAATCGTGGTAGTAGCCGACGGTGCGCCAGGGCCCCCAGGGATGCCCGCCCTCGAACAAGCCCAACTCACCGGCTGCAGCGTTTTGCCAGTTGTGTCCGGAGGTGAGCAGATAGCGCTGCAGCGGGGCATCGAAAACCACCTGTACCGCGACGCCCGCCGGATCGGTGTACACGGGCATCGCTTCTGTCTCTGCGGAGGACCATCGGGCCTGCCTGCCGCCCCCACTGGTGCTCGCAAAGTACTCGTAGGCATGCGATGCAGCCGGATCTTCGGTCAGGCGCGCCTTCGGGACCCGCGCCAGATAGGCGTGAGTCTCATCACCCGGACGCTTGTAGTACATGTAGACATACCCATCCGGGGCCGCCGCATCCTTGCCGAAATTCAGAAAGCTGCAATCGAGGGGATCATCCCAGGAAGCAATCTGCCACGTCGCCGCGCGATCCTGCGACCAGATGAGCCTTTTGACGGGGCCCTCACTGCCTTTGTGCACCGGGTCCGGCGTGGTACCGGCAGTCCAAAGCGCACCATATGCGTACAGTGTGCCGTCGATACTGATCATGCTGGACACTTTGCCGCCGAAGGCGGCCGGATGCTCGGCGTAATCGGGGGCAGCGCCCCAGACATTCCTGCCGGCGAACGCGCCGGCGTCTCCCTCGACAGGTTTGCCGACGATACGCGCGAAGCCGAGACTCACGCGGCCCACGTTGTCGCTGTCGCCATCAAAGCCACCACCATCTCCGAATGCGCAATACAGCTCGCCGTCCGCCGCCCAGGTGCAGGGCCACAGGTCGCTGCCGTGCGCGCGACGCTGACTCTGCATCTGTGAGAAATCCCAGCTCACCCCCGTAATGAAGCGGCTGCGCGGATAGGGCAATGCTCCAGCATCGCGCATGCGCGGCGGCTGGCTGACGCAACCGCACACTACGAGCAACAGCAAACACGTCGGCGATAAGCGCAGCCTCATCAGGTGGGTACCCGCCTGATGACTAGTATGCTCGAGGTGGCAAACAGGATATCCAGGACAGTGACGACCTGCTCGCTCAGCGGGGTCGGCTCGGGATCTTGTTTTTTCAACAGGACATGCAGGCGGGGCGTCAAGAGGACCAGTTATCCGTGAATACAGAGCAAGCGCTGACCGCTATTATTTATACTCGATTCAGGATCAGGAAACGACTGCCGATGACCAGCTTAGCCGACGACGCCTGCGTTGCCATCATCTCGCTCGACAATCCGCCGGTCAACGCACTCTCCCATGCTCACCGCAGCCGCCTGGTGGCCGAGCTCACGCGCGCGGAGCAGGACTCCGCCGTCCGTGCGGTCATCCTGAGCGGAAATGGAGAGTTCTTTTCCGCAGGCGCAGATGTCAAGGAATTCAACACCCCGCAGGCCCAAGCCGAGCCCACGCTCGACACGCTGATCATGCGCTTCGAGCAGAGTTGCAAGCCCACCATCGCGGCACTCTCCGGGACCGCGCTCGGCGGGGGCTTCGAGCTTGCGTTGGGTTGTCAGTACCGGGTGGCTGTGGCCGATGCCCGCGTGGGCCTGCCCGAGGTGAAGATCGGCTTGATTCCGGGAGCTGGGGGCACGCAGCGGCTGCCGCGTGCGGTAGGACTCGAGACAGCAGTCAACATGATCGTCAGCGGTGAGCCGGTGCTCGCACGCGATCTGCAGACTACCGCGCTGTTTGATCGAATCGTACCGGAACCGTTGTTGGATGCGGCCCGCGAGTTCGCACGCGAGGTGGTTGCGCGAGGCCAGCCGCCGCAGCGGCTGCGCGAGCGTCCGGTACAGTATCCACAGCACGAGGCCTTCCTGGGCTTTGCACGCAACCTGGTCAAGGGCAAGGCGGGTCCCTTCCCGGCACCGCTCGCTGCGCTCGATGCGCTCGAAGCATCGATTGCCAGCGATTTCGACAGCGGCAGGCGCCGTGAGCGCGAGATTTTCCTGCGACTCGTGCAGGCACCCGAATCCCGCTCGCTGCGCCACGTTTTCTTTGCCGAGCGCGCCGCGCCCAGGATTGCTGATGTCTCGGCCGGCACTCCGACACGACGCGTACAGTCGATCGGCGTCGTGGGAGCCGGCACGATGGGCGCCGGCATTGCGATGTGTTTCCTGAATGCGGGATTGCCGGTGACGCTCGTGGAGATCAATCCCCAGGCGCTCGAGCGCGGGATAGCGACGATCCGTCGCCTCTATGAGAGCTCCGCCAGGAAAGGCAAGCTCTCGCAGGCGCAGATTGAGCAGCGCCTGGCCTCGTTGCACACCCACAGCGCGTACGATGCGCTGGCTTCGGCTGACCTCATCATCGAGGCGGTGTTCGAAGAGATGGCAGTCAAGCAGCAGGTCTTCGGTGAGCTGGACAAGACTGCGCGCCCGGGGGCCATCCTCGCGACCAACACCTCCACACTCGACGTGAATCGTATCGCCCAGTTCACGGCCCGCCCCGCGGATGTGCTCGGCTTGCATTTCTTCAGCCCTGCGAACGTCATGCGGCTGCTGGAAGTCGTGCGCGGTGCCGTCACCGCAAAAGACGTGCTCGCAACCGTCATGCCGCTGGCCAAGAAGATTGGCAAGCTGCCGATCGTCGCGGGTGTCTGCGATGGTTTCATCGGCAACCGCATGCTGCACAAGTACTCCGCGCAGGCTTCCGCGCTGCTCCTGGAGGGTTGTCTGCCGGCGCAGGTGGATGGCGCAATCGAGAAGTTTGGCTTTGCCATGGGACCGTTTCGGGTCGGCGATCTGGCCGGCAACGACATCGGCTGGGCTATCCGCAAACGCCGCTACGCCGACAGCGGCGCTCCGCCCTACCCGCATCTGGGCGATCGCCTCTGCGAGATGGGCCGCTTCGGTCAGAAGTGCGGGGCTGGCTGGTATGACTATCAGCCGGGCGACCGCACGCCGCGTCCCAATGATGCCGTGAATGCGATGATCGAGCGGGCTTCGAGCGAGTTTGGGGTTCAGCGCCGTCACATCAGCGACGCCGAGATCGTCGAACGACTCGTCTACACGCTGGTCAATGAGGGCGCACGCGTGCTGGAAGACGGTATTGCGCAGCGCGCCTCGGACATCGATCTGGTCTATCTCAACGGCTACGGTTTTCCGCTCTGGCGCGGCGGCCCGATGTTCTACGCCGATACCGTGGGATTGCCGACGGTCGTGAGCGCAATTGAGCGCCACGCTCGCGGCTCGCGCCTGCAGGAGACAACGGTCGCTCCCCTGTTGGCGCGGCTTGCGGCCAACGGTGCCAGCTTTTCCTCCATGCCACCCCGCAGCGGTCCGACCTCATGAGCGATGCAGTCATCGTCGCTACCGCGCGCACGGCATTCGCCCGCTCCTGGCGCGGCGCCTTCAACATGTGCTACGGCGCCACCCTGGGTGGCCACGTGGTTCAGGAAGCCGTGCGGCGCGCCGGGATCGAGCCGGCCGAAGTGGAAGACGTCATGATGGGATGCGCCTTGGGAGAAGGTACCACGGGAGGCAACATCGCCCGGCAGATTGCTTTGCGCGCCGGCTTGCCGGTGTCGGTGGGTGGTGTGACGGTCAATCGCTTCTGCTCTTCGGGTCTGCAGACCATTGCGATGGCAGCGCAGCGCGTGCTTACTGAGAAAGTGCCCGTACTGGTCGCCGGAGGTCTGGAGTCCATCTCCTGCGTGCAAAACGACCTGCGCGCGCACATGGCCCGTGACCCCTGGCTGATCGAGCACAAGCCAGCCATTTTCTGCTCGATGCTGCAGACCGCAGAGCAGGTCGCACGTCGTTATCACATCTTGCGCGAGGCGCAGGATGCCTACGGCGCTCGCAGTCAGCAGCGGGCCGCTGCCGCGCAGGCCGGCGGGCTTTTCGATGCCGAGATCGCACCGCTCGAGGTCACCATGGGGGTCCTCGATCCGAGTGGCTTGCGGCTCGGCACGCGCAGGGTGACCGTCAGTCGCGATGAAGGCATTCGTCCCGATACGACACTCGCAGGGCTAGCAAAAATCCGCCCGGCCGTGCCGGGAGGCGTGATTGCGGCCGGCAATGCAAGTCAGTTTTCCGATGGCGCAGCGGCCTGTGTCGTCATGGACTCGCGCCTCGCCGAGCGGCGCAATCTGCAACCGCTGGGAATCTATCGCGGCTTTGCGGTTGCGGGCTGCGAGCCCGATGAGATGGGCATCGGGCCGGTATTCGCGGTACCGCGTCTGCTGCAGCGCTGTGGCGTGCGCCTCGAAGATGTAGATCTGTGGGAGCTCAACGAAGCCTTTGCAGTGCAGGTTTTGTACTGCCGCGATCGCTTGGGCATCCCGGATGAACGTTTGAACGTCAACGGCGGGGCTATTGCCCTGGGGCACCCGTATGGGGCTTCCGGCGCTCGGCTCCTGGGACACGCACTTATCGAAGGTCGGCGACGGAAGGCTCGCTACGTGGTGGTGACGATGTGTATCGGCGGCGGACAGGGCGCCGCGGGATTGTTCGAGGTCTGTCCCTGACCCCCGCTTAAGCTTGCGCGCCGGAGCCAGGCTGTATATACATACAGTATGGATTTGGAAGCCAAGTTGGCAGTTCTTGCGGATGCGGCCAAGTACGACGCTTCGTGCGCGAGCAGCGGCGCACCGAAGCGCTATTCAGCGCCGGGACGCGGTCTGGGATCCAGTACCGGCATGGGCATCTGCCACAGCTATACCCCGGACGGTCGCTGTGTATCGCTGCTCAAAGTGCTGCTGACTAACTTCTGTCTGTACGACTGCCTCTACTGTGTGAATCGTCGTTCGAGTGACGTGCCCCGGGCGCGGTTCTCGGTGTCTGAGCTCGTCGAACTGACGTTGTCCTTCTATCGTCGCAACTACATCGAAGGACTGTTTTTGAGCTCCGGCATCATCCGCTCGGCGGACTACACCATGGAGCAGCTCGCAGAGGTGGCGCGCTGTCTGCGCGAGGATCATGACTTTCGGGGCTACATCCATCTGAAAACGATCCCCGAGGCGAGTGCGGAGCTCATCGAGCGCGCCGGCCGCTATGCCGACCGGCTGAGTGTCAACATCGAGCTGCCCAGCGCCGAAGCGCTGCAGAAACTGGCGCCGGAAAAGAACGACACCTCGATCAAGCGCGCGATGGGTACCATCCGAATCGGTGTGGACAACGCCCGTGAGGACGGTTCGGCCGTCAAGGGTGCGCCACGCTTCGCACCCGCGGGACAAAGCACTCAGCTCATCGTTGGTGCGGATGCAAGCTCCGATGCACATATTATCCAGTCCGCGGATACCCTCTATCGGGCCTATCGTCTGCGGCGCATTTACTACTCCGCCTTCAGCCCCATTCAATACGGCTCGTCGCGTCTGCCCAACAAGGCGCCGCCGCTCATGCGCGAGCATCGGCTGTATCAGGCGGACTGGCTGATGCGCCACTACGGTTTCTCGACACCGGAGATCGTAGCCGCCATGCCGGATGGAAACCTGGATCTGCAGCTGGATCCGAAAACGAGTTGGGCCCTGCGGCATCGCGAGCTGTTTCCGGTGGATGTCAACTCCGCGCCGCGCGAACGGCTGCTACGCGTACCCGGTCTTGGCGTGCGGGTGGTGGAGCGGATCTTGCGTTCGCGGCGGCAGCAGTTGCTGCGTTTTGCGGATCTGCAGCATCTGGGTGCCAGCCTGCGTAAGGCTCGGCATTTCATCACCACCCCTGATCACCGGCCGGCTGGCGATCGCTCATCTGAGCAGCTGCGGGCGCGACTCACCGCGCCAGTGCAGCAACAACAGGCATTGTTCTGAATGCCGGCTGCGCTGGTCCATAGCTTCGAGCAGTGGCGCATCAGCGCGCGTCACTTGTTGGCACAACAGGTTCTGCCGGATCAGATCATCTGGTCGGATTCCCGGCAGCCGACGCTGTTCGAATCCGCCGCTGCGCCCGAATGCGCCACAACTGCCGCCGCTGTGAGCATCCCGCGAAGATTACGGCAACTGTTGCCGGATCTGGCCTGTTACCGCGATCCAAGTCGCTGGGACCTCATGTACCGACTGAGCTGGCGGGTGCTGCATGAGCAGCGCGGGCTTCTGGACAACGAGGCCGATGCCGACGTGCGGATCGCACGGCTGTGGCAGAAGTCAGTGCATCATGACGTGCACCGTATGCATGCCTTCGTGCGTTTTCACGCGCTCGCTGCAGAGGATAACCTGCAGTATGTGGCCTGGTTTGAACCCCGACATGAAATCCTGCGGGCCGCCGTACCATTTTTCGAAAAGCGTTTTCCCAACATGCGCTGGATGATCGCCACCCCGGACGGCGCGGCCGCCTGGGACGGACGCCAGACGCACTACGTTGAGTCGCCTCCCCGCGATTCTTTGCCGCGCGAGGATCAAGCGCAGCTGCTGTGGCGCACTTACTACCGCAACATCTGTAATGCGGCGCGCATCAATCCGCAGCTGATGCGCCAGCACATGCCAAGCCACTATTGGCAGCATCTGCCCGAGGCCTCCGAGATCAAACCACTGATCGCCGCTGGTCGCCGTAGAACCCAACAGGCCCTGCAGGCTGTTCCCCACCCCGACAATCTGCAGACGCCTCGGGCCATCACCGCCAGCCTTGCCGGGTTGGCGCTGGCTACGGATTCGCCCGTGAGCTGCCGCCGCTGTGAGCTATGGCGTCATGCAACGCAGGCGGTATTGGGCGAGGGGCCACGGGATGCGGCCATCATGCTGGTGGGTGAACAGCCCGGCGATGAGGAGGACCTGTGCGGGCGCCCGTTCGTCGGGCCCGCAGGTCAAAAGCTCGATCAGCTGCTGCGGCGTGCGGGCCTGGATCGTCGGCGGCTCTACGTCACTAACGCGGTCAAGCATTTCAAATGGCAGCCGCGCGGCAAGCGACGTTTGCACCAGCGGCCCGATCAGCAGGAGTTGCGTGCCTGTCACGGATGGCTCGAGCAGGAGATCGCGGCGAGCTCACCGCGCGTCATCGTGGCACTGGGTGCTACCGCGATTCGGGCCGTAACGGGTCTGACTTGCAGTGTGGAGCAAGCGCGCCTTGAACCGTACGCGCTGTCAGCGCACACGCAAGTCATCTGCACGTATCACCCCTCTGCCATCCTGCGCACAGAGGCTGCCAGGCAGGCGATGCTGTCGGGCGCGCTCGAGCAGGACCTGCGTGCAGCTCTCGCGATGATCACGGCAGACGCTGCGGATGCGGTGAATTGAAACACGGTAAATGCTATCGTCACTCGGCGCCGCCTGAGTCAACGCGAATAATGCGGTGCTGGGGACACTGGCATGCCGCGGAGAGGTCCGGCTAAGCTCATCGGGCTCATCTTGGGCGCGGCGGTTGCGCTGATCGTGCTCGTGTTGGCTGCACTGTCGGTGTGGCTCACCTATTACGCCAAACCGCGGGTGGAAACTCTGGCCTCGGCTGCCGTGGGCCTGCAGGTCAGCATCGCAGGCAGCGTGCGCGTGGGGCTCATTCCTACGCTCCATCTCACCGCAAACCAGGTACACATGCAGGCGATGCATACTGAGCTCATCGGAGCGCAGCAGCTGGTGTTGGCCCTCGATCCCATCGCGGCGCTCCATCGACGCGCGCATATCAGCAGCCTGGACGTCACCCAGCTCCAGGTCACCCTGGATCGGGATCGCAAGGGGAAGCTCGACCTGCGTCACCTGCAGACGCCCCCCGGCCCGACACCCGATTTGACAATAGCGCGCGCCAGCGCGACGGACGCAAAGCTCACCTACCGGGACGAAGCGACGCAGGGCGGCTTCGTACTCGAGGGTTGCCAGGTGGATCTGCGCGGGCTGCAACTGTTGCCAGGGCACCCGAGCGCCGACTGGCTCAAGGTCATCAGCTTTGAAGGCAAGACCGGGTGTCAGCAATTCACGCTGAGGGATCTGCGACCGACCGACATCCGCTTCAGCGTCAAGGCTGCCGACGGCCATATGAATTTCGCGCCCGCCGAGCTGCGCTGGCTCGGGGGTGCGGGCAAAGGCACATTGCAGGCGGATTTCACCGGCAACCTGCCCCATTACCTGGCGCACTATGAGCTGGGGCAATTCAAGGCGACCGAATTCTTCAAACTCTTCACTCCCAAACGCGTGGGTGAGGGGCCGCTGATTCTCAAAGCCGACCTCAGCATGCGGGGGTTCTCGATCGAGCACCTGCGCCGCAGTCTCACCGGCAACGCTGCCCTGCATGGCGAGCAGCTGACGCTGTACATGGGGGATCTCGACAAGAAGTTTGCCCATTTCGAGTCGGCGCAGAACTTCACGTTGGTGGATTCGGCGGCATTCGTCTTTGCAGGGCCCATCGGGCTGGGAATCTCGAAGGGTTACGACTACGCGCAGATCCTGCAGGGCAACGAAGGCAGTACCGTGATCACAAAGCTAGTCTCTGCGTGGAATCTGGAGCAAGGTATAGCGGCAGCCACCGACGTTGCCATGGCCACCCGCCAGAACCGGCTGGCCGTGCAGGGCAAAGTCAATCTGGGCACCGATGAGATCGAGGAATTACGCGTCGCGCTCATCGATGCACAAGGCTGTACCGAGGCGTTGCAGAAAGTGCATGGTCCGTTCAGCAAGCCGAAGCTGGACCCCCCGAACGTCGTCAAGCTCCTCACCACCCCCGGCAAGCGGCTGATTCGCAAGGCCGCGCGCCTGCTCGGCGAGAAATGCGTAGCATTCTATTCCGGCTCGGTGGAACCACCCCCTGAATCGGTGCAACCCCCGCCTAAGTCAGTAGAACCACCGCATTAGATCAACAGAGGCCCGGGCATGAGCCAACCTTCGACGCCGTCGGATGCGCGGCGTTTTCGCGATACCATCGGTTTGTTTGCAACCGGCGTGGCGGTAATCGTCGCCCACGCCGGTGACGAAGCCATCGCCATGACTGCGAATGCGGTCTCCTCGGTCTCGCTGGATCCGATGCTGCTGCTGTTTTGTCCGGGCAAGCAGACGCGTCTGGGGCGGCACGCACTGCAGATCCCCGGCTTCACTGTCAATCTGCTGCGGGATGATCAAAGAGCGCTCTCCACGTTTTTTGCCGGCAGCTGGAAGCAGCCGCAGCCGCCACCATTCCACTTCACACCCAGCCGCAGCGGGCTGCGCCTGGAGGGCTCGCTGGCTGCCATCGACTGTGCCACCGAGCGGGTCATCGAGGGCGGCGACCACTGGCTCGTATTGGGGCGCGTGCTCGAGCTGCATACCGGGTCCCCTCCCTACCGGCCGCTGCTGTTCTTCAACGGCAAGTATCGACACCTCAACACCGAGAGCGAGCCGGCACCCGACCTGACCAACGCGCCCGACGCGCCGTTTCAATTGCAGTATGACGGCTGGGACTGAGCCCATGCTGCTGGCGCTCGATCAGGGCACGAGCTCGAGTCGCGCGATTGCTTTCGACATCCGCGGGCAGGTGGCCGCGCTCGAGCAGCATCCCTTCGAGCAGATCTATCCGGCCTCGGGCTGGGTAGAGCACGATCCGGAAGTCATCTGGGCCACTACTCTCTCGGCGGCGCGCGAGGTCATCAGCCGGCTGCAACGCCAAGGCCAGTCAGTCGCCGCCATTGGCATCACCAATCAGCGGGAGACCAGCCTTTTCTGGGATCGCCGCACAGGTGTACCGCTTTACAACGCCATCGTCTGGCAGGACCGGCGCACCGCACCGCTATGCCGCACGCTCCAGGAGGGTGGACACGAAGACGAGGTGATCGAAAAAACCGGGCTGCGTCTGGATCCGTACTTCTCGGCGACGAAGCTCACCTGGATGCTGGAGAACGTGCCCGGGGTGCGTACTGCGGCAGAGGCAGGCCAACTGGCCTTCGGCACCGTAGACACCTTCCTGATCTGGCGCCTGACGGGCGGCAGGCTGCACGTTACGGATGCTACCAACGCGAGTCGGACCGCCCTTTACGATATCAGCCGCCAGTGCTGGGACGAATCGCTCTGCGAGCTGTTCGGCGTGCCACCTGGCTGTCTACCCGAGGTGCGCGACAGTGCCGGCGACTTCGGCTCTACCGACCCAGCAGTGTTAGGGCAGCAGATTCCCATTCGCGGCGTGGCCGGGGATCAGCAGGCCGCACTCATCGGACAGGCGTGTTTCAACACCGGCGACGTCAAGAGCACTTACGGCACCGGCGCCTTCGTGGTACTCAACACCGGGCAACGTCTGCTGCGCTCGCGCAACCGTCTGCTGAGCACCATCGCCTATCGGCTGGGTGGTCAGACCACTTACGCACTGGAAGGCTCGATCCTGTCAGCCGGGGCAACCATTCAATGGCTGCGCGATGGACTGGGGCTCATCTCGCGCGCAGCCGAGATCGAGGCGCTCGCCCGCGCGGCGCCCGACACGGGCGGTGTCTACCTCGTGCCTGCCTTTACCGGTCTCGGAGCTCCTTACTGGGATCCGGATGCGCGCGCGGCCATTGTGGGTCTGAATCGCGCCTCCTCGCGCGCCGAGCTGGCGCGCGCCGGACTGGACAGTGTCGTCTATCAGACCCGCGACCTGCTGGATGCCATGGCGGCAGACGGCATCAGCCCGGCGCAACTGAAAGTGGATGGCGGCATGGCGCAAAACGGCTTCTTCCTGCAGCGGCTGGCCGATGTGCTCAACCTGAGCATTCTGCGGCCGCGACTGGCCGAGTCCACGGCATTTGGCGCCGCCTGCCTTGCGGGCCTGGGTGCCGGGCTGTACGGCTCGCTAGCCGACATTGCCGCGCTCTGGGAGGCGCAAGTGCGCTGTGCACCCACTGCAGACCGCAGCGCACGCGAGACTGAGATTGCCGGGTGGCGCGCAGCGGTGCGCCGTGTCAGATCGGACCTGCGCTGAGTTGCTGCGCCACCTGCTCAACCGCACAGCACCACCGGCCCTGTTGCTGGTGTTGCGGGTGCTCCTGCCGTGCGCCGTTGCAATCCCTGCCCTGGCGCTCGATGCGCAGCAGCGGCAGTCGCTCGCAGAGTCATTCGATGCAGCCTACGATGAAGCGCATGCAGGCTGGGGCGCAGGACACAAACATCTGGATGCGGCCGCGCTCAGTTTCGCCTACGCACAGCTGGATGGCGGCGATCAGACCGCCCTCCACAAAATACGCCGCACCCTCGATGCCAATCACCAGCTCATCGATCCGGTGTGGGGTGGAGTTTATGAGTACGCAGAGCAGCCTGACTGGCAGCGGCCCGTTTACAGCAAACTGCTCGGGGTGCAGGCTGACAACCTACTGCAATACAGTGAGGCCTATGCACGCTGGCACCGCCCGGCTGATCTCGCCGCAGCACAACAGGTGCACCGTTATCTGCTCGGCTTTCTCGCGGCGCCCGATGGCGGCTTTTATTCCGGGCAATACGCCGAGTTCACGGGCAAAACGGGCGGAGCGCAGTTTTACGCTCAGGATGAGGCAGGCCGCCGCGCACTCGGCATGCCGCGGCTCGATACACAAGAATTGACGGCGGCCGTTGGATGGACGATCGAGGCGTTATGCAAGTATCACGACGTTACCGGTGATGCTGATGCGCTGACCCGTGCAGTTCGTGCAGCGCAGTGGGGCCTGCGGGAGCGCCACGGTAGTAGCGGCGCAGCCTTCGGCCATCTGAGTCGCAGTGACGGTGCGCGGCTGGATGACAACGCCGCCATGGCCGCCGCGTTCGTGGCGCTCTATCGGTCAACAGGCGACCGCCATTATCTCCAGTCGGCAGTCAGTGCACTGCACTTGATTGACATCACGCTGCGCGATCCACAAGGCGGGTACGTGGCCGCGCGAACTGCAGAGGCAGCCCTGCGCAAGAGCCCCGAGGCGCTACGGGATAGCGGCGGGAACGCAAGTCTCGCTCGCACCGCGAACATGGTGTTTCATTACACAGCTGTTGCGGCCTATCGCCAGATCGCACAGCACGCCATGCGCTATCTGGACGAGGTCGCTGCCGCCGACCCACACAGCTACCAGCCCGCGGTGCTGCTGGCGGACCGTGAGCTGGCCCGCCTTCCCATCCATCTGACGGTCGTGGGCGGCAAAAGCGACCCCAGCGCCCAGGCACTGCATGCGGCCGCGCTGCGCTATCCGGCGGACTACCTGCAAATTGACTGGTGGGACCGCAGCGAAGGGGAGCTGCCTGACCCGACGATCAGTTATCCGCTGTTGCCGCGCGCAGCCGCCTTCGCCTGCACCGCCAATGCGTGCTCCACCCCGGTTTACGATCCGCAAGAGCTGCAGGACCGGGTGCGCGCCATTCTGAATTGATGCGCCGCGCACGGAACGACCGGCGCAGACCGCTTAGCTGCGGAGGGTTGAACCCGGAACGGGACCGCGTGCCACTCAGTCTGGATGGTGCGCGTCGTCCAGATCAGCTTTTACACCGATCCCAGGGCGCGTGCGCCTGAGGCGCTGCTGTCGGTATGGCCTACCGTCGTGAATTGTGCCGAATGCGCGATGCTGGGTGGCGCCGAAGTCGCCGTCATTCAGTCGGCAGCCGGTACTGCGCACCTGGAGCACAACGGCGTCAACTATCACTTCCTCCCCTGCGGTGAGCCGCAGCGGGATCCGGGACAGCGCGCACATCTGGCGACGCTGCTGACGCGCCTGGCTCCCGATGTCTTGCATGTGCAGGGCTTGGGTTTTCCCGCCGCAGTGAAGGTCCTCGCGGCACTCCTGCCCGGCGTGCCCATCGTGCTGCAGGATCACGCCGATCCCCTGCCGCCGCTCTGGCGGCGCGCCGCTTTGCGACAGGCAACGCGACGGGTTGCTGCCGTCGCCTTCTGTGCCCGGGAGCTGGCGCGGCCGTTCGTGCAGGCCCGCCTGCTGGGCCCGCACGTGCGCATCTACGAGGTTCCGGAGAGCAGCAGCCGTTTCGTGCCGCGCGACCGCCTCGCGGCCCGCCAGGTGCTGGGTCGGACCGGCAGTCCGCTCGTGCTGTGGGTCGGCAGGCTCGATGACAACAAGGATCCGTTGACCGTGCTGGAGGGTGTGGCGGCAGCGGTGTCAACCCTGCCGGGATTGGAACTGCTGTGTGTTTACTCCAGCGCGCCACTGTTGAGCGCGGTGCAGCGGCACATCGCCAGCGATGCGCGCCTGCGACATCGGGTGCGTCTGCTCGGCGCAGTCACTCATCAGCAGGTGCAAGAGCTCATGCAGGCGGCGGATATCTTCGTGCTGGGCAGCCACCGTGAAGGTAGCGGCTATGCGCTGATCGAAGCTATGGCATGCGGCGTGAGCCCGGCGGTTACGGACATCCCTTCTTTTCGCGCACTGACGGGTGATGGCCACATCGGGCGACTCTGGCCGTGCGCCGAGCCCGCGGCACTCACCGCCGCCTTGTTCGATCTTGCCACGCGAGACGCCGCGGCCGAGCGGCAGCGGGTCTGCGCCCATTTTCAGACGCAGCTGTCCTTCAGCGCTGTCGGCCGCAAGCTTGCGACGATGTATGCCGATCTCAAAGCAGACGCGAGTTCTACGGGCCTGCGCCCCCGCGCAACCCCTGCATGAGAGGCGATCCGCGCGAGCTGATGGGAAAGCCCAGCAACGATCCGTTCGGTGAACGCCAACGGGCCGTGTATCGCTGGAGCAGCGACTGTCTCGGCGCGCGCATGCACTTCAGCACCGATGATGCGGCGCTCATGAGTATCGTGCGTTCCGCCTACGCGGATCTGCCTGCGCAGTTGCTGTCGCCTCGCAAGAACCTGCATATGCACCTGATCAGCGTGCCCCGCGCAGGGTCGCAGCGCGAGCAAACCCCACCGATCCTGCCCTGCGCGGCAGGCCCGCTGCTGGCGGGCGTCGTGGGCGGCTCCAGCTTCATTACCGTGGACCCTCGGGGCCGCCACGCCCTCGTCGCGGTTGCGCAGCCGCTGCTGCGCTTTGCACGGCAGATTCGCTACGAGCTCATCGAGTTTGCGGGCTATCTGCTCGCCGCTCGGTCGCAAACGCTCGTGCCGCTGCACGCTGCCTGCTTTGGGGTTGGCCGTCGTGGACTGTTGTTGATGGGCCAGAGCGGTGCCGGTAAGTCCACCCTCATGTTACAGGCCCTGCAGCACGGCTTTGATTTTCTCGCGGAAGACAGCGTGTTGGTCCGGCCCCGGGATCTGCGGGCCACGGGGCTTGCGAGCTTTCTGCATCTGCGCGCGGACGTCCGGCGTTTCCTGCCGGCTGGTGATTTGCGTCGCCGCATCCTGTGTGCGCCGACCATTCAGCGCCGCAGCGGCGTGGGTAAGTTTGAAATCGACTTGCGCCGCCTGGGTGTGCCCCTCGCTCGCAACCCGCTGCAGCTGTGCGCGGTAGTGTTCCTCTCAGCTGCGCCCGGCGCGTCGCCTGGAGTGCTGCGAGCGCTGCGCGGCAGCGAGCTGCGCCGGAGGCTGTGTAGCGAGCAACCCTATGCAATGGGACAGCGCGGTTGGAACGCCTTCCTGGCCCGGGCGCAGAGGTTGCCCGCCTTCGAGCTGGCACGCGCCAGGCATCCGCGCGCTGCTGTTGCAAGTCTCGCTACGCTGCTCGCAGCGCCGCATCGACAGATGCCGCGATGAAACTGGCCATGGTGGTGCCGGGAGGTGTCGATCGATCGGGCGAGCGGCGGGTGATCCCGGCGCTGCTCGCGTTGCTCCCCCGGCTCGCGGCGGAGCACGAGTTACACGTTTTCGCGCTGCTGCAGGAGCCGCAGCCCGCCAAATGGCAGCTTCTTGGCGCCCAGGTCCATAACATCGGCAATCACCGCACCCTGTCCCGGGCTCTCGCCGCCATCTGCGCGGAGCATCGCCGGGATGGCTTTCACGTAGTGCTCTCCATCTTCTCCGGTGCCGCCGGACTTACGACAGTGCTGGCCGCCCGTTACCTGCGCCTCCCTGGCCTCGTGCACGTGACCGGTGGCGAGCTGGTGGCCCTCCCGCAGATCGCTTACGGCGGTCGGCTCAGCTGGAAGGGACGGTTGCGCGAGGCCATCGTGCTGCGAATGGCCACTCAGGTCACGACCTCCAGCGAGCCCATGGTGCAACAGCTGGCGCGCCTGGGCGTTCCCGCGCAGCGTATCCCCCTCGGCGTGGATCTGCGCCTGTGGCCGGTGTGCTCGCCCCGCCGGCGCAATGCCGTGCCGCGGCTGATTCAGGTCGCAAGTCTCAACCGCGTGAAGCATCCCGCGCTGGTGCTTGCCGCCCTGCACCGCATGCGCACCCAGGGGGCCGACTTTCACATGGACTTCGTCGGCGAGGACACGCTGCAGGGCGAGCTGCAGGCGCTTACCCGCCAGCTCGGTCTTACCCGCCAGGTGCACTTCCACGGTTTCCTGACACAACGCGAGTTATACCCGCTCATGCTCCAGGCCGACCTGATGTTAGTGTCCTCGTTGCATGAGGCCGGACCGTTCGCAGTTCTCGAGGCAGCCGTTGCCGGCGTCCCGACGGTCGGCACCCGTGTCGGCCACATTGCGGAGTGGGCGCCTGCAGCCGCCAGTGTGGTGGCGCATGCAGACCCGGCAGCTCTGGCGCACAGCGCTCTTGAGCTGCTGGCCGATGAGGACCGCCGGCTTCGGCTGGCCGCTTCGGCACAACAGCGCGCGATCGCAGAGGACGCCGATTACACCGCCAGCCGCTTCGACCAACTGTTGGCACGGCTTGCCGCGGGGCCAGCAGCCCCAATTAGCCCACCTCGGCCATCGCCCGCAAAGCGCTCGAGCGGCCGAGCAACTCTGCGTAGGTCCCCCCGTCCCTGAGGACGCCCGCCTGCAGCTCGAAGATGACATCACAGCAGCGCAGCGCACCCAGCCGATGCGCGATCAATATCAGGGTGCACTGGCCGCGCAAGCGCTGCAGCGCGCTCATGAGCTCCTGCTCGGTGAGACCATCCAGCGCGCTGGTGGCCTCGTCCAGGATGAGTACCGAGGCGTTGCGATACAGGGCGCGTGCAATGCTGAGACGCTGGCGCTGACCACCACTCAGCGTCACACCGCGCTCGCCCACCCGCTGGTCGTAGCCCCGAGGCAGTGCCTCGATCAAGTCATCGAGCTGCGCGAGCTGCGCCGCACGGCGTAGGCGCTCCCGATCAATCTGCTCCTCCGGTATCCCGAGCGCCACGTTTTGCGCAAGCGTGGTATCCAGAAGGAACGTCTGTTGCGGCACATAGGCGATGCACTGCTGCCAGGCAGCGCGGTTGTCGTCGGTCAGGATCGTTCCGTCGACGCTGACGGTACCTGAGTCGGCTGACAACAGTCCTGCCATGATATCCGCAAGCGTTGTTTTCCCCGAGCCGTTGGGACCGACGATACCAACAACGGTACCGGCCGCGATCGTGAGCGTTACGCCACACAGCGCGCACGGGCGCTCGGGGTCGTAACGGAAGGTGACCTCTGCCAGCCGGATCGCCCACTCAGGTCGTCTGCGCCACTCCAGAGCTGACCCTCCCGTAGCAGCCACGCGGGTCCGCGCCAGATACAAATCCTGCGCCACCACCTGGAATGCGCTTTGTTCGGTGCGAATTCGCACCAGGGCGGCAAATGCCTGCTGCAGCGCAGGCAGCAGCCGGTACGCCGCAAAGCCGAGAAAAGTCAGCTCTCCCAGAGAGCCTGCAATCTCACCCCGACGGCCGCTGATGAGCAGGGCCGCGCTGACAAGGGCGATGACCGCCACGCACTCCATCGCCTGCCGCGGCATCTGCGCCATCGCCTGAGTGTTGCCCACGGCGCGAGTCAGAGCCCGGCTGCAGCGGGCAAACTGCTGTTGGAAGAGCCCGTGTGCCCGATGCAGGAGCACATCGCGGATGGCCGCGAGTGTCTCATTCACAAGGCGTATCTGTTCCAGTAACCGCTGTGAGTTGTCCCGGCCTGCGCGCAGCAGCCGCTCGCGCAGCAGCAGGTAGATGAGCAGATACCCGCCCACCAGGCTCAGCACCAGGAGCAGCGCCACCGGCGGGCTCACCAGGACTATTGAGACCAGAATGAGCGAGGCGGTCACACAGTTGGTCACGAGCAGAAAGATGCTCTGCAGGACCTCATTGACGCCGCGCGTCGTGTCCAGCACCAGATTGTTGAACAGTTGCGCGCTGTGCGTGCGCGTGTGGAACAGATAAGGGCGCGCCAGGTACTCCGCAAACAAGGTGATCTGCAGCTCACTGCTGATGGCACCCGCGATGCGGATCAGGGCCAGCGAGCCGAGCGCGGTGACGAGGTTGGCGGCACACAGCAGCAGCGCAAAGCACACACCGAGAGCGACTTCGAACTGACGCACGCTGCTGTTGCCGCTGTGGAGGTACAGCCAATGGAGCAGGGGCACACGCTCGATCTGCTGCGGGTCTCCCAACACCGCAAAGAACGGCGCAATGGCTGCGATGCCGATCAGAGCCGAGGCGGCCATGCACAGTGAAATCAGTTGCACCAGCAGCGCCCGGCGACGCTGCAGCGGGGTCAGGATGCGCCAAAGTTGTCGGATGATCGACATGAGCGGGCAAAGCTTACCCTCGTGTCCGGCCCGTTCCCAGCAGCGCGGCGGCAAAAATAGTTCCGGAACGCTAAACCCTCACACCGCACGCCGGCTACCCACGGCCGGAAACATCAACGGAGACATGCATGCGCCTTGCAGGATGGCGGCTCTACCTGCTGCTGACGAGCATGTTGATGACGTGCGAAACACGCGCTGAGCCGTATCTGGCGGTGCAGACGGGCTTCAAGTGTGGTCAGTGTCATGTCAACCCAACAGGAGGTGGCGAGCGTACCGCCTTCGGGAACGTGTTCGCGCAGACACAGCTTGCCGCGCGACGCCTTGGTGAGGGTGAGCTGTGGACCGGCGAGATCAACCGCTTTCTGACGGTAGGCGGGGATCTGCGTACCCAGTTCGACTACAGTCAGGTGACACAGCGGCCGACGCTCAATCAGTTCGAGCTGGAGCAGGTGCGCGTCTATGCCACGGCCAACATCATTCCGCAGCGCCTTTACCTGTACAGCGACGAGCTGGTCGCCCCGGGCGGCGCGACTAACATGGAGGCGTACGCCGTCTATTGGTCCGCGGCGCACGACTACTATCTGAAAGCCGGACAGATGTATCTGCCGTTCGGTCTGCGTCTGCAGGACCAGTCCGCCTTCGTGCAGGACATCACCGCGATCAACATGGGAACGCCCGACACGGGAGTGGAGCTGGGCTGGGAACGGGGCCGCTGGGATGCGCAGCTCAACATCACCAATGGCGAGCTCGCGAGTGGCAAGAGCACGCGCGGCAAACAGTACTCGGGCCAGCTGGCCTACATCAGCAACAGCTGGCGGGCGGGTGTGGCACTCGCGCGCGACTCACTGGCGGCTGGCAATCGTAGTGCTGCGGGTATTTTTGCCGGGCTGCGCACCGGCCCGGTCGCCTGGCTGGCCGAAGCTGACCTGACGAGCGATGAGTCGCTGCGACCTACGCCGCTGCGACAGGCGGCGGCGTTGCTCGAGGCTGACTGGCGTATCCGTCAGGGCCAGAACCTGAAACTGACTGCCGAGTACTTCGATCAGGACCGCGACGCCGGCCGGCTCGCCGTGCAGCGTCTGAGTCTGCTGTACGAGCTCATGCCCCTGCAGTTCGTGCAGCTGCGCCCGGGCATACGCTATTCCAACGGGGTGTTAGGTACAGCTCCGGCGAGCGGACGCGGCATTTTGGCGTTCATCGAGCTGCACGCATTTTTCTAAAGAGCGCCTGGCTAATGGCTCGCGGCGACCCCCTCCTGCGCGTGGAACTGTTCCTCCTCGGTACTGCCCTCGAGCGCCGACAGCGATGAGGTGCCGGCGGTCACCGTCTGCGTGACCGCATCGAAGTAGCCTGCACCCACCTCGCGCTGATGCTTGGTCGCCGAGTAACCGGCCGCTTCGGCGGCGAACTCGGCCTGCTGCAACGACACGTAGGCGGTCATTTGCTGGGCGCGGTAACCGCGAGCGAGCTCGAACATCGAGTAATTGAGGGCGTGGAAGCCGGCGAGCGTGATGAACTGGAACTTGTAGCCCATCGCCCCGAGCTCTCGCTGGAATTTCGCGATCGTGGCGTCATCCAGCTTGCGCTTCCAGTTGAACGAGGGCGAGCAATTGTAGGCCAGCAGCTTGCCCGGGTACTTGCGGTGGATGCCCTCGGCAAACTGCTGCGCTTCCTCGAGATCCGGCTTGCCAGTCTCACACCACAGCATGTCGACGTACGGGGCATAAGCAATGCCGCGCGCGATCGCGGACTCGAGTCCCGCCTTCAGCGGAAAGAAGCCCTCGGCGGTACGCGGCTTTGCGGTGTCGATGAACGGACGATCACGCTCATCGACGTCCGCTGTCAGCAGGTTCGCCGACTCGGCATCGGTGCGGGCGATGAGCACGGTCGGTGTGTTGCTCACATCGGCCGCCAGGCGCGCGGCCACCAGCTTGTTGATCGCCTCCTGGGTCGGTACCAGCACCTTACCGCCCATGTGCCCGCACTTCTTCGCCGAGGACAGCTGATCTTCGAAATGCACGCCGGCCGCCCCGGCATCGATCATCTGTTTCATCAGCTCGAAGGCGTTCAAGACACCGCCGAAGCCGGCTTCCGCGTCCGCCACGATGGGCTTGAACCAGTCGATGGAGTCATCGCCCTCCGCGTGATGCAGCTCATCGGCGCGTTTCAGCGTCGCATTGATGCGCCGAACCACTGCAGGCACCGAGTCCGCCGGATACAGCGACTGATCCGGGTACATCTCACCGGCGAGATTTGCATCACCCGCCACCTGCCACCCCGAGAGATAGATGGCATCGAGCCCGGCCTTCACCTGCTGCATGGCCTGATTACCGGTCAGTGCGCCCAGCGCGTTCACGAATGGCTTCTCATTCACATAGCGCCACAACTTCTCCGCAGTGAGCCGGGCGATGGAATGCTCAACGGCCACCGTGCCGCGCAATCGCACCACATCCTCGGCCCGGTAGGCACGCTCGATGCCGCGCCACCGCGGGCTGTCGCGCCACTGGTTGCGCAGATCCTCTGCGGAGGCAAGAAGCGATCGCTGCGAACTCATGTCGTAATCTCCATCAGGTCAGATGCTCGTAAGCATAGAGGGTCAGAAAGTCCTCGAACTCGGGCTGCTTCACCAGACCGGCGAATAATCTTGCAGCCGTGGGGAATACGCCTTCAGCCAGGCGCGCGGCCCCCAGCTCACGGTGAATGCAATCGAGCTCCTCGCTCAGCAGCCGCTCGAAGCGCGCCTCGGTAACGGGCTGACCGTCGCTGGTACGGGCCTCGTGGCGGATACACTGCCACAGTTGCGCGCGCGAGATCTCGGCGGCTGCCGTGTCCTCGGTCAGCTGCTCGAGCTGCACACTGCCGTGGCCGCGCAGCCAGGCTTCGAGATATCGCACCCCGACGCGGATGCAGCCGCGCAGGCCGGCTTCGGTAAGCTCCCCTGAGGGGGGCTGCAGCAGCTCGGCCGGGGAGACCTGTACGTCCGCACGCAGGTTGTTGGTCTGATCGGGTGTCATGAACACGGCGTCGAAAGCGCTCCGCGCCGTGTGCACCAGGCCGCTGTGGGTAATACCGGTGCCGTCATGCCCGGCGCGCGCCTCGCGCAGTTTGTCGGCGCGGACCTGGGCCAGCAACCATTCACGCTCTGCGGCAGGCCCACGCGGCGGGATCTGGGGTGCTACACCGCCGATTGCATAGGCGCCGCGATGGTGGCAGGTCTTCACCAGCAGATCGACGTAGGAGCGCAGGAAAGTGCGCTCCATCGTGACCTGATGACGATCGGGCATGATCCAGTCGGGCCAGTTGCGAAACTTACGGATAAAGCTGAACAGATAGTCCCAACGACCGCAGTTCAGGCCCACGCAGTGCTCGCGCAGCTCGAAAAGAATCTCGTCCATCTCGAAGGTCGCGAGCACGTTCTCGATCAGCACCGTCACCTTGATCGTGCCGCGCGCGAGCCCAAGGGCCTCCTCCGCCTTATTCAGCACCTCGTTCCACAGCCGTGCCTCGTGGTGGTTCTCGATCTTGGGCAGGTAAAAATACGGGGCGGTGCCACGGCGAGCCAGCAGCTCGCAGTTGTTGGCGACATAAAGCGCAAAATCAAACAGTGCCGCGGACACCGGTTCGCCGTCGTAGCGGACGTGCTTCTCCGGCAGATGCCAGCCGCGCACCCGGACGATAAGTGTCGTCGGGCGCCCCGAGAGGCGCAGGATGCGACCGTTGCTGCGATCGGCGAAAGTGATCGTGCCCCGCACTGCATCCAGAAGATTGACCTGGCCGCGGATGAGATTGCCCCAGGTCGGTGAGCAGCCATCCTCGAAATCGGCGATGTACACCTGCACCGGAGCGTTGAGCGACTCGATGACGATCTGCCGCTCCGGGGGGCCGAGGATCTCCACACGGCGGTCGAGCAGATCCGGCGGCACCGCTGCGATGCGCCAGCGACCTTGAGGGGTGAGCACGCCAGGACCGGTGGCGGCCAGCTGGCGCTCGGGCACCGTCCATGTCGCGGTGCCGGCCAGAAAATCCGGTAATGCCCCGTCATCCAGCTCCGCCTGGCGCGCCTGGCGCATGGCGAGCAGCTCGCAACGCCGCCCATTGAAGCGGCGGTGCAGGCTCGCGAGCAGCTGCAGGGCAAGCGGCGTCAGCACCTCATCGGCGCGCTCCACGGGTGGCGCCGTAACCTGCAGCCGCGGAGCCGCCGGCTCGCGCGAGTAGGTATCGACGTCCAGCTGGGCATTCATAAGCGGCGAGCATAAGGCCGTGCGTAGCAGAATTTGACGCAGGAAACTTCACACTGTTAATTTCACATGCCGCAAGCGCAATAATTCACGGCCACGGCAATGTCTACACTGCTTCGCAAGGGTCATTTCCTGGGTGCCAAGCTGCGCACCATCCGCAAGCGCAACGGGCTGACGCTCGAGGAGCTCTCGAGCCGTTGCATTCAGCGCAATGTAGCGCTTGCCCCCTCGGTGTCGTACCTGAGCATGATCGAGAGCGGCAAGCGGGCGCCCTCGACGGAGCTGCTCGCGCTGCTGGCCGCCGTCTTTCAGCGCGAGCCGGAGTGGTTCCTCGACGAGAGCGCCGGCATCGAGCTCACCCCAGCGGCCGTGCCGGCCGGGGGCGCGACGCGCATTCCACTGGAGCCCGCCTTTCTGTTCGCCAAGAACGTTCTGCAGGCCGCCATCCCGGAGTTGCTGGCACAGACCGGCACGACGGGCCGGCAGTTTGCCCACCTGCTCATTCGCTCCCACCAGGAGATGTCGCGCAACGACTTTCCGGACCTGGAGCGCGCCGCCGACAGCGTCGGTGAGCGGCGTTTCCCTTTATCAGTGCCCGACCTGTTGCAGCTGTGCAGACGACATGGGCTGGAGATCCGCTGGTTCGAGCGCAAGCCCGTGCTGGTGCGTGACAAGGACCGCGAGGTGCGCAGCATGGTGCGCTCGTTCTTCGAGCCGCCCGGGACGATTTATGCCAACCGCGCGCTGCAGGCGGATCCGGCGCGACTGAAGTTTGACCTGGCCGCGCATATTGCCCACAAGGTGTTGCACGGGGGCGATGGCCTGAAGTCCGCGCACGCCACCGGCGGCGAGATGGGAGGCAGTCCGGAGGGTGGCTCGAGTGCCGCCGGGATGGATGCCCAGGATGTGCTGCATGCCTGGCGGGACTTCGAGTGCAGCTTCTTCGCCGGCGCGCTGCTCGCCCCACGGGCGCCCTTCCGACGCTTCCTCACGAGTGAACGCTACCGGGTAGGCGCTGGTGTCCGACTCGAGTTGACTCCGGCAGTCATCATGCGGCGCATGACGAAGGTTTCCCCCTATCCGTACTGGCACTTCTTCGATGCCTACCCGCCAGGTTATCTGCGGGCGGTTTATCGCGGCAACGGCATTCCGCTTCCCTGGGGGAACCTCGCGCAAGTGAGTGACCCCTGCCCGCATTGGGCGGTATTTCGCATGATCGAGGACAACCGCGGGGAGTCCGGATCGCAGATCTCGGTGCTGCGCGATGGCGAGCGCTCGCTGCTGTATTGTTGCCACTCACTGCGCACGCGCGATATGGCCGGCAACCCCCATGTGCTGTCGGTAGGCGTGGATCTGGCTCCAGCGCTCGACACCAACGGCGCCGATACTGCGCAGTTGGCGGAAACCATCTTCCGGGAATGCCTGCATCGCCGCGGTGAGGCGCGTATCCCCAAGGCCACCGCGCAGTCACTCAGCGCCGTAGCGAATGTGCTGAATATTGCCTGGATCGAGGATGCACTGGCGCAGCCGGCACGGATCATCTGTCCGCGCAGCACGCGTTGTCCGCGACCCGAGCGCTGTGAGGGCGCGCGCCCCTCACGTGCGCGGGAAATCGCCGATGTCCGCGAGGAGATCCTGGGCCGCTAGTGCGCGCCGCCCGCGGCGCCCCCCGTACCGGCTGCGGCCGGCAGCGGCTTCACAAACCAGATGATGCCCACCAACGCGAGAAACAGCAGTGCGGAGACGAAGAAGATGTCATCCGCGGAGAGCATGAAGGCCTGCTGATCCACCAGCCGGTTCAACATGCCATAGCTCTGCTGCGGTCCCAGGCCACCCGCCTGCAGGGTCGACAGCGCCTGTGAGGAAACGTCCCCGCCGGGGACCAGATGCTGTACCAGCTGGGAGTGGTGCAGCGTTGCGCGCCGATCCCATGCCGTCGTGGTGATGGAGGTACCGAATGAACCGGCGGTGATGCGCGCAAAATTGAACAGGCCTGCGGCATCGGGGATGCGCTGCGGTGGCAGTCCCGAGAGCGCAATCGACATGAGCGGTATGAAGAAGAACGCCATTGCCACACCCTGTACGAGCGTGGGAATCAACAGAACGCCGATGGTGGCGTCGGTGTTGAAATGCATGCGCATGTACAGCACCAGGGCAAACACGCCGAAGGAGATGGTGACGAGAATCCGCGGGTCGGCGCGGTTCATGTAACGCCCGACGATCGGTGTCAGGACGATGGCGAACAGGCCCACCGGCGCCAGCACCAGACCGGCGAGAGTCGCGGTGTACCCCATGTATTGCTGCAGCCACAGCGGTAGCAGCACCACATTGCCGAAGAACAGACCGTACGCCAGTGCCATACACACACAGCTGACCAGAAAATTGCGGCGGGTAAACAGTGACAGATCCACGACCGGGTGGTCCTCGGTGAGCTCCCAGATCAGGAATGCGCCAAAGCCGATGGCAGCGATGATCGCCAGGGTCCAGATCACCGGCGAGCCGAACCAGTCGAGATCCTTGCCCTGATCGAGCAGTATCTGCATCGTGCCGACCCAGATGATCAGCAGTCCGAGACCGACCGCATCGATAGGCCGCCTGGCGGTCGGCGTCTCGCGCTTCTGGTAAATCGTCCAGGTTGCCAGGCCCGCGGCGATACCGACGGGGATGTTGATATAGAAAATCCAGGGCCAGGCGATATTGTCGGTGATCCAGCCGCCGAGCACCGGACCCACCACTGGCGCGACCAGCGTGGTGATCGACCAGATGCCGAGTGCCGAGCCGGCCTTCGCTTTCGGGTAACTGGACAGCAGCAAGGACTGCGACAGGGGAATCATCGGACCTGCGACCGCTCCCTGCAGCACGCGGCAGATGATGAGCGCGTTCAGGCTCGGCGCCAGCGCGCACAGGAACGAGGCGATCGTGAACAGCACGATTGCCGAGGTGAACAAGCGCACCTGGCCAAAACGCTGCGTCAGCCAGCCCGTCAGCGGCAGCGAAATCGCGTTGGCCACACCGAATGAGGTGATGACCCAGGTTCCCTGATCGGGCGAGACTCCCAGATCGCCGGAGATCGCCGGTATGGACACATTGGCGATCGAGGTGTCGAGCACGTTCATGAACGTTGCCAGCGACAGCGCAATCGTGCCCACGAGAAGCTTCGGGCCGGTCAGCGGGGACAGCTCCCCTCCCGCCGGCGCCACTCCAGCAGGCCCGCTGGGGCTTACGTCCGTTGCGGCGTGATCAGCCATGCAGCATTCCTATTAGAGAGCCCGCGACTCACGCGCTCGCGGCTCAATGCACCGCCCGGCTGGCCACGCCTGCGGCAGCTTGCGCGACCACGGATGGCTTTGCGGGACGTGCCTCGGCCTTGTCGGTTCGCGCGCTCAGATCGTTCGCAGCGATGATCTCGCGCACTCGCGCATCGGCCATCTCATCCGGCGAGTGAAACACCTCGGTGGCATACACAGGCGCCGTTTGCGCCAGTGCCGGCATTCGTGCACCGTCCACCTCGCGCACGGCCACGTCCGCTTTCATGGACAAGCCAATCTGTAACGGATGCTGTTGCAGCTCGTGCGGATCGAGAGCGATGCGCACCGGCACGCGTTGCACGATCTTGATCCAGTTACCGGTGGCGTTCTGCGCGGGTAGCAGGGCGAAGGCAGAGCCGGTACCGGCACCGAAACCTGCTACTTTGCCATGGTATGTCACACCGCCACCGTACAGGTCGGCCCTGAGAGTGACGGGCTGACCCACCCGCATGCGCGCCAGCTGCGGCTCCTTGAAGTTGGCATCCACCCAGAGCTGATCGAGGGGCACGACTGCCATCAGGGACGCTCCGGGGCTCACCCGCTGCCCGAGCTGCACCACACGCCGCGCCACGAAGCCTGACACCGGGGCGGGCAGCTGCGTCCGGCTGTAGCTCAGAAACGCATTGCGGACCACCGCCGAGGCAGCCTTCACATCCGGATGATCCTCGAGGGTGGTGCCATCGACTCGCGCCTGGTTTGCGGCGAGCTGCTGCTGCGCGGACAGCAAAGCTGCCTGCGCCGCACGCACGGCATCGCGCGCATGGGTGAGCTCCTCATTCGAGATGGCGCCCGAGCTGCCCAGCCGCTCGCGCCGCGCCAGATCCTTCTGCGCCATATCCAGATCGCTCTGCCGCAACTGCACGGCAGCGCGCAGCTGGCCCGACGTGGCAAACACATTACGCACTTCGCGCACCGTGCGTGCGAGTTGCGCCTCGGCCTGATCGAGCGCGACGCGGGTATCCGCCGGATCCAGTTTGACCAACGTCTGGCCGGCTTTGACGAACTGTGTGTCGTCCGCCCCGATCGCCACCACGGTGCCGGAAATCTGCGGGGTGATCTGCACGACGTTGCCATTCACATAGGCGTCGTCGGTACTCTGCCGATAACGCAGGACGGTCGCCCAATAGAGCGTGTACGCAGCGCCGATCAGCAGCAGCCCACCGGCAAACAGCGACAGGTACAGCCAGCGCCGCCGGCGCAAGGTTTGATTCGGCTGATTGGACTCAGTGGTGTTGGTATTGCTCTGCGTACTCATGATCAAGGCTCCACCGACAACCGCTGCGTGACGGCAGGGTTATCGAATCCACCGCCCAGCGCCTGGGCGAGATTGATAGATAAATCGAGCGCGCGCGCCTTGAGATCGGCATCCAGGCTGCGCTGCGTCAACAGCTGACTCTCGGTGCTCAGCACCTGCAGGTAATTGCCGACCCCTTCGCGATAGCGCAACGTGGCGAGATCGTAGGCATCCTGTGCTGCGCCCAAACCCTCACGCTGCTGAATCCGTTGCTCGTCGAGGCTATGGAAGGAATCAACCTGATCCACGACCTGTCGCAGCGCGTCCGTCAACGTCTGGTTGTACTGCTCTACGGCGATGTCGTATTCGGCATCGCGGCCGGCAAGCTGACTGCGCCGCCGGCCGGCATCGAAGATCGGCAGGGAAATCGTCGCCACACCGCCAATCTGGCGGTTGGCCTGGGTCAGCAGCGCCGCCGGTCCGAGCTCCTGGAAGCCAGCCAGCGCGATCAGATTCACGTCCGGATAGAACTGCGCCTTCGCATTGTCGATGCCGTGGCGCGCCGCTTCCACGCGCCAGCGCTGCGCCTGAATGTCGGGCCGGCGGCCCAACAGCTCGGCCGGCAGGCGACTGGGCAGGCTCACCGCCTGCAGCGCACTCGCTGCAGGACGTACGATCGCCTGTCCGCGGTCGGGTCCCTTGCCGAGGAGCGCCGCCAGCTGATTGCGGCTGAGCGCAATGGCTTCCTGCAGCTGCGCCACCTGCTCACGTGCGGCGGGCAACGCCGACTCCGCCTGCCGCAACTCCAGCTTCGAATCGACGCCGGCTTCGTTGCGATCCTGCGTCAGTTTGTAGATCTGTTGCCGCTGCTCGAGGGTCGCTTGCGCGACATCCAGCTGCAGATAAGCGCGCTCGAGCTGCACATAGGCATGCGCCACACTCGCAGCGAGCGCCAGACGAGCCGCCTCGGCATCGAGCGCCGCGGCCCGTGCGCTACCCAGCGCGCTTTCATAGGCAGCGCGATTCTTACCCCAGAAATCGAGCTCCCAGCTGAGTGTCGCCTGCAGGTTGTTGAGCGACGTCCAATGGCCCGCATATGGAGGTGGAAACAAGGACTGCTCTGGCATGCGCTCGCGCAGACCATCGTATTGCGCACTCAGACGCGGGCTGCGCGCCGCTGCGGCGATGCCAGCCTGGGCCAGGGCCGCGCGGGTGCGCGCGGCAGCCTGTCGCAACGTGGGACTGTCGGCGAGCGCTTCATGGATCAGCTGATCGAGCTGCGGATCACCGAACTGCGTCCACCAGCTGCTGCCGGGAAACTCCGCCGTGACATTTACCGCCGCGAGACTCCGATCGCTGGCGAGGCTCTCGGGCCGGCTCAGGCTGGATTGCGGCTTGAGGCCGTGCGTGCTCGCACAGGCGCTCAGCAATCCCGCCACGCCTGCCAACATCGCGGTACTGATACGGCCCCGACTCATCGCCATTGTCTTTCTCCGCCCGCTAACATCGCTGCGCGCACGAGGGGTGTCATCTCCCGAATGGCGCACTCAGGCGTCACTCCCCCGCGCAACCTCGGCCGTGCCGTTCTCCAGCATGCGCGCCAGAAAACCCTCGAGCTGACGAGCCTCGCCCGCCGTGAAATCCCGCAAAAAACGGTTCGCAACCCCCATCGACACGCGCCGCATGTGCGGCAGTGCCGCGGCTCCCTGCTCCGTCAGCTCCAGTCGGACCAGCCGCCGGTCCGCGCTATCGCGCTGGCGGCGCAGCAGCCCCTTGTCCTCAAGCCGATCGATCATCCGTGTCATCGCTCCAGCGTCATACGACATGCCCCGGCACAGCTCGGAACTCGATTGCGTGCCAAGCTTCCCAAGGCTGGCCAGGATGATGAACTGGGCAGCGCTCACGCCGAGCTCGGCGAGGTACTCATCCCGCGCCAGATCCCGATCGATGGCCGCGAGCATCTCGGTTCGCACCCGGTGCAGCAGGTAGCCCACGGCTTTATGAGGCTCATAAGACTGGTCGTCGTAGATCAATACGCGTGCCCGCTCCGTCACAGCAGCGTGCTCCTTACCTTCCGAACTCATTGAGGGCGAAATATACTTGCCTAGGCAGTCTTTGTCAAGGCTTTATCTGCTGCGGCATAGGCTGCTGAAGCAGATTCAGCCTGAGCTGTAATGGCTCACGCGCGGCATCGTTCCATTTATCATGATGGTTTTTCCCGCAGCCCCCTTACGCCTGGAGTCCGCAATGCTCAACCCCGATGAAGTGAAGCTGGCCGCAGCGACGCTGATTCCTCACTGGATCGACGGCAAACGCCGCACTGGCCAGAGCGGCCGCACGGCGGAGGTGTTCAATCCGAGCCGCGGCTCCGTGGTCGCACGGGTACCCCTCGCTTCCGAGGCCGAGGTGGGTACTGCCGTTTCGGCCGCCCGCGCCGCTCTGCCTGGCTGGGCCAGCACCCCTGCCCTGCGACGCGCACGCGTGTTGTTTTCCTTCAGGGAGCGGGTCGAGCAGGCGGCGGACGAGCTGGCGCGTCTCATTTCCCGTGAGCATGGCAAAACCATCAGCGATGCCCATGGCGAGCTGACGCGCGGCCTGGAAGTCGTGGAATTTGCCTGCGGCATTCCGCATCTGCTGAAAGGTGAATTCAGCGAAAGTGTCGGCAGCGGGGTGGATGTCTACAGCATGCGCCAACCCCTTGGGGTGGTGGCGGGTATCACGCCATTCAACTTTCCGGCGATGGTTCCGATGTGGATGTTTCCCCTGGCCATCGCCTGCGGCAACACCTTTGTACTGAAGCCCTCCGAACGCGATCCCTCCACGGCCATACGTCTGGCCGAGCTCTTACAGGATGCCGGGTTACCCCATGGGGTGTTCAACGTCGTACACGGCGATAAGACGGCGGTCGACGCGCTGCTGCATCATCCCGAGGTTGCGGCTGTCAGCTTTGTGGGATCGACTCCCGTCGCGCGGCACATCTACCTCGAAGGCACCTCGCACGGCAAGCGCGTGCAGGCACTCGGCGGCGCGAAAAATCACATGGTCATCCTGCCCGATGCGGACCTCGATCAGGCAGCGGATGCACTACTCGGGGCGGCGTTCGGCTCTGCCGGCGAGCGTTGCATGGCAATCTCGGTCGCGGTCACCGTGGGCGATGCAGTCGCCGACGCGCTCGTCGCGAAGCTGACACCACGCATCAACGCGTTGCGCATCGGCGCCTCGGATGATGAAGCCACCGAGATGGGGCCCCTGGTGACCCGTCAGCATCTGGACAAGGTGCGCGGCTACATCGATGCCGGGGTTGCCGAGGGTGCCACCCTCGTGCTCGACGGGCGGGATCACAAGGTTGCGGGCGAAGCGCAGGGATTCTTTCTGGGGGGTTGCCTGTTTGATCGGGTCCGCCCGGACATGAAGATCTATCGGGAAGAGATCTTCGGTCCGGTGCTGGTCATGGTGCGCGTACCGAATGTGGAGGGCGCCGTGCGACTCATCAATGCGCATCCCTTTGCCAATGGGACCGCAGTTTTCACGCGCAGCGGCGATGCCGCGCGGGCCTTCGCCAATGCCATCGAAGTGGGCATGGTCGGTGTCAATGTACCCATTCCCGTGCCCATGGCGTTTTACAGCTTTGGTGGCTGGCGCAACTCGCTGTTCGGAGATCACCACATCTACGGGATGGAAGGCGTGCGCTTCTACACGCGCCTCAAGTGCGTCACGCAGCGCTGGCCCACCACGCGACTGGATGCCGAGTTCACCATGCCCGTCATGAAGTAACGGGCCCGCGCGACAGCACGAAGTAACGCTGCGGCTACTACGCCACAGGACCGGTGGGTACGTCGCGCAGCGTCGGCTCGCCAGCCCTCGCAATGCCTTTGCGCGCGGCTTTCTCGCGATCGTGCGCGTGGTCAGCGCCGATGAGAATGTAAACCGCAGGCACGATGAACAGGGTGAACAGCGTGCCGATCGACAGGCCGGTGAACAGCACGATACCCATGGCGCGGCGGCCGGCGGCGCCGGCGCCTGAGGCAATCACCAGCGGAACTACCCCGAGTACCATGGCGGCTGTCGTCATCAGGATCGGGCGCAAGCGCACCGCAGCAGCTTCCTCGATCGCTTCGAGCTTGGATTTACCGCTGCGCTGCAACTCGTTGGCGAACTGCACGATCAGGATGCCGTGCTTGCTGATCAGCCCGAGCAGCGTGACCAGCCCCACCTGAGTGTAGATGTTGAGTGTGGCGAGCCCGACGTTGATGAACAACAGGGCTCCGAACAGGGCCATGGGCACCGAGACCAGGATCACCGCGGGATCGCGGAAGCTTTCAAACTGCGCGGCGAGCGCCAGATAGACCACCACGAGCGCAAACAGCATCGTCGTCACGAAGCCGCTGGCACCCCGCACGAACTGCCGCGACTGGCCCGAGTAATCAACGTTGTAGCCCGAGGGCGCGACTTCGTGCAGCGCATCGCGCAACAGCTTCAGCGCATCGGTCTGCGAGACTCCCGGCGCGCCGGCAATCGTTGCCGAGTTGAGCTGCTGGAAGTGGTTGATGGATTCCGGCACCGTATTGGTGACGATGTGAGCCACCGTGCTGGCGGGAATCAGGGAGCCGTCCCCGGCCTTGATGTAATAGTCCAGCACCTGACTGGGATTGAGCCGATCCTTCTGCAGCACCTGCGGAATCACTTTGTAGGAGCGCCCGTCCAGCGAGAAATAATTGACATAACCCCCTCCCAGCGCTGCTCCCAGCGAGTTCCCCACGTCAGCCTGAGTGAGTCCCAGATCGGCGATCATGTCGCGGTCGACCTTCAGAGTGGCTTGAGGCTGATCGAGCTTCAGATCCGAGTCAACGAACCAGAACATGCCGCTCGCCTTAGCCTTCTCGAGCACTTTGTTGGCCACTTCATGCAGCTGCTCCACAGGTTCGGTGGTGGTGATCACGAACTGCAGCGGCAGGCCCTGCGAGCCCGGCAGCGAGGGGAACTGGAACGCCGCCACACGCACACCCGCAATCTGATCGAACTGTTTCTGCAGATCCTGCTGAATCTGGTCGGCATTGCGGCGGCGTTCATCCCATGGCTTCAACAGTAAGCCGCCGAACCCCTGATTGACCGAGGGCTCACCCGTGAGCTGGAATGCGGAGCGGTATTCAGGCGTTTGCTTGTAGATGTCAAACACCTTGTCCGCGTAGCGCTGCATCTGCTCATAGGTGGCATCCGGTGACCCGATGATCTGCGACAACACCACGCCCTGATCCTCTTGTGGCGCGAGCTCCGAGGCGGATGTCGCGAACAGATAAACTGCTCCGGCGAGCAACAGCACACCCAGCACGACGAGCACCTGCCAGGTCTCCAGCCACGCAGCGAGGCGCCGCTGGTAGCGGCCACGCAGGTTATTGAACACCCGATCGATCAGATGTACGAACCGACCCTCCTCCTGCTCGGCACGGAACACCGTTGCGCACATCATGGGTGAGAGCGTAAGGGCGATGATGGCGGAAACCGTCACGGCTCCAGCCAGCGTGAAGGCGAACTGCGTGAACAGTGCGCCGGTGAGGCCACCCTGGAAGCCGATGGGCAGATAGGCAGCGACCAACACAACCGTCATGGCGATGATCGGCCCACCGAGCTCACGTGCACCCTGCAGCGCGGCCTGCAACGGCGACATTCCGGACTTCAGATGACGATCGACGTTCTCGACGACGATGATGGCGTCATCGACCACCAGGCCGATCGCCAGCACCAGAGCCAGGAGTGTTAGCAGGTTGATCGAATAGCCGAGCGAGAGCATCAGGAAGAATGCGCCGATCAGCGAAAGCGGCATGGCAACGACCGGGATCACCACGGCGCGGACGGTACCCAGGAACAGGTAGATCACGCCGGTGACGATCAGTAAGGCCTCCACAAGGGTCTTCACCACCTCCACGATGGAGGCATCGATGAAGATGGTCCCGTCATAGGCGATCTTCTGTTTCACCCCGACAGGCAACTGCGCCTCGATATGAGGGAGCGTGGTCTTCACGCGCCTGGCGACGTCCAGAACGTTCGCCGATGGCGCTACCTGAATGCCAATGAACACCGAGCGCTGCCCCCCGAATGCAACGCTGAAATCATAGTTCTCCGCGCCGAGCACCACGGTGGCGACATTCTCGAGCCGCACGATAGCGTCGTTTTGCTGGCGGATGATGAGCTTGCGAAATTCCTCCACGGAGTGCAGATCGGTGGCTGCTGTGAGGTTGACGCTCACCGCCTGCCCCTTGGTAGTGCCGACGGCCGTCAGATAATTATTATTGGCAAGCGCGGTATAGACGTCGCTCGCAGCGACCCCGTGTGCGGCCATGCGATCAGGATCGAGCCAGGCGCGCAGCGCATACTGCCGTGCGCCCAGAACCTCTGCCGTCTGCACGCCTTCCAGCGCATCGAGCTGCGGCTTTACCACCCGTATCAGGTAATCACTCAATCCGTTGCTGGGCAATGAGTCACTGGCGTAGCCGATATACATGGCATCAGTCGTCTGCCCGACCTGCACGGTGAGTATCGGCACCTGAGACTGGGGCGGCAGCTGGTTGCGCACCGAGTTCACCTTGGTGCTGATCTCGGTCAGGGCGCGGTTCGCATCCCAGTTCAGACGCAGCGTGGCGGTAATGACCGATGAGCTGTTGCTGCTCACCGAGGAGAGATAATCGATGCCCTGAGCCTGCGAGATCGCTGCCTCGAGCGGCTGTGTGATGAAGCCTGCGACCGTGGCCGCATCCGCACCGTAGTAAGTGGTAGAAACGGTGACGACCGCGTTTTCGGTCTTCGGATACTGACTCACCGGCAACTGGAAGATCGCACGGACTCCCAACACGAGGATCAGCATCGACAGCACCAGTGAGAGCACCGGCCGCTGAATGAAGATATCGGTGAACTTCATCGCCCGTGCCTCAATGTTCCTGGGGAGCGGGGTTAGGATCGTTCGGCGGCTGCAGGCTATTCTCAATGATCAGCGGAGTGCCATTGATCAGCTTCAGCTGTCCGCTGGTGACGACCAGATCGCCCTCGCTGATGCCTTTGGTGATTGCTACCTGATCACCGCGGGTGGGACCCAGTGTTACAAAGCTCTGCGCGGCGACCAGATCGGTAGGCGGCGGTCCGCCCTTCTTGGCTTTGGCGCCCGCCGCCGCTGGGTCCTTCGGGTCGGGCGCCGCGCGCTTGCGTGCCAGGAAGACCGTGGCGCCATACGGGTTGTAGGCAATTGCCGCCTGCGGCAGCGTCAGATAGCGCTGCGGCTGGCCTGCAAACACGGTCACCCGTCCAAACATCCCGGGAAACAGTTTGCGATCGCTGTTCGACAGGGTAGCCTCGGCCTGAAAGTTGCGCGTACTCGGATCGACGCGTGGATCCATCGCGGTGATCGTGCCGCGGAATGTCTGACCCGGATAGGCATCGGCGGTCATGGATACGGTCTGTCCCACGGCGATTGCGGCCAGCTGTTGCTGCGGCAGGCGAAAGTCGACGTAGATCGGATCGATCTGCTGCAAGGTGACTACCTTGTCACCGGTGTTCAGATACTGACCCGGGTTCACCGTGGTGATGCCAAGGCGGCCACCGAACGGCGCTCGCAGCGTCTTTTTCGCCGCCAATGCGGCCTGTGCGGCTGCCAGGGCGCGCTTGTTCTTAACATCCGCCGCATCCGCATCGAGCTGGGCCTTGCTGATGGCCTGGTCTTCGAACTGAATCTTGTCGCGGTTATAGACAGTGTTAGCGAGCTCCGCAGCCGCCTCCAGCGCATGCTCCTGCGCGAGCTCGGAGTCCGCGTTCATCTCTACCAGCACCTGGCCGGCGCTCACCTCATCGCCGGACTTGAACCGCAGACTGCGCACCAGCCCCGTCACTTCGGTCGTGACATCAACACCGTGCACTGCGCGCAGACTGCCCACCGCTGTCACTTCCGGTTGCCAGTCTGTGTAATGCGCCTCGGTCGCCGTGACGGTCTGCGGGGGCGCTGCGTTGTTGAGCCGCATCTGCGCCACGAAGCGCTGCTTCCACGTGTTGAATCCCACCAGGATGGCCAGCAGCAGTAACGCTGCGACCACGACGATCACCAGTCGTCGCGTCATCACTCGGCTCACTGTTGTGCCACCTTTTGTTCGTTACGGTTCCACCAGCCACCACCTAATGCCTGAAACAATGCCGCGGAATCCGCATAGCGCGCGGCCTGGGCCTGTACCCGATTCTGTCGCGCCTGCAGATACAGACGCTCCGTGTTGAGCACCGTGATGTAACTGATGCCTCCCACCTGCAGTTGCTTGCGCGCGATGTTCAGTGCATCGCCAGCCGCCTTCTCCGCCTCGACCTGCGCATTCAGATTGCGCGCATCCGCCTCCAGCGCCCGCAGCGTGTCAGCGACCTGTTGCATCGCCGCCAGCACGGCCTGTCGATAGTTGGCATCCGCCTTCTGCAGATCGGCGAGCGCCGCCTTGCGGCGATACCGCAGCTCGCCGCCGTGAAATAACGGCTGCAGCAGCGTACTGCCTGCCGTCCATGCGCCGGTGCCGGCGCCAAAGAGCCCGCTCACTTTCAAGGCTTCCGAGCCAATCGAGCCGGTGAGATTCAGCTGCGGGTACAAGTTGGCCGTGGCGACTCCGACCGCGGCACTCGCCTGCTCGAGTAACGCTTCAGCGGAGCGCACGTCTGGCCGTTGCCGCACGAGTTTGGCGGGCACGCTGACCGGCAGCTCGGTAGGCAGCACAAATCCTTCGAGCTCGAAACTCGGCAGACTCTCGTCATCGGGGCTGCGGCCGGCGAGCACGGCGAGGCGGTGCTGGGCCTGTGCCAGCGCCTCTTCGAGGCCCGGAGCCAGTGCCTGGGCCTGCGCAAGTTGCGATTGTTGCGAGAGCACGTCTGCCTTGGAGACCCCGCCCGCTTCGAACTGCCGCTGCACCAGGCGATAAAGCTCGGTCTCCTTTGCGACCACGTCCTTCACCGCCGTGAGCTGCTCGCGCAGGGAGGCAATATCGAAGGCCGTGGTGACGACATTGCCGGTGAGCGTCAGATTCGCCGCCTCGAGCTGCCAGCGCTGGTAGTCCGTCTGCGCCCGCAGTTGCTCGAGCTGGCGCCGCGATGCACCGAACAGATCAACGCGATAGGTGACATTGACCGTCGCGTTATAAAGCGTGAAGGTCTGTGCCGGGATGGCCGGATTGCCGAATGCCACGCCGGGCAGCTTCTCCCGCTGGACCTGGAACTGCCCATCGGCTCCGGGCAGCAGCAGCGCGCCGCGCTCGGCGATGTAGGTGTAGTGCGCGGAGCGCAGCGCCGCCTCGGCCGCCTCCACGTTCGGACTGTCGCGCAGCGCCTGGCGCACGAGCCCATCCAGTGATGCGGACTGAAACAGGCTGTACCAGTCTCCCGGGATATCCCGATCTGTAATGAAATGCTGCGCATTGCCCCCGCTGCCGGGCGCATCCTGCGTGACCTCAGGGACCGGGCCCTGTGTGTAGTGGGTGGCTTCAGGCGGCGGCGGGGTGTGGAAATCCGGTCCCACGGCGCAGCCCGCGATCGCCAGGAACGCCGTGGAAGTCAACAGATGTGCGGCCATCGGGGACCGGCTTGCGGTTCTCATTGCTTGATCTGCTGAGTGTGCGGGACTGTTCCATCAGAGCGCCTGAGCCTGCAGGCTGCGCCAGGGCGGTCACCGAGCCTGCCCACGTCAAGGCGGCGTACTTTAGCTGCACGGTTGCCGAGCCGCAAACCGTGCTGCGGCGGAGCGAAACGCGCACGCGCCGCGCCGAGAGAGGCGCCCGTCAGGAGAGCGACGGTCTAGCCCGTTAGGGACAGGCGGCTGCGCCCGTTAGGGGCAGACAGTGGAGCCGCAGGCGCGGGTAGCAGCGCCCCTCAGGCCCGCGCGGTGAAATATTCCTGTAAAGAAGCCACGCCGAGGCGTTTGGCCTCGAACAGACTCTCCAGATGCTCGCGCGAATTGATCAGGCCGCGGGCCCGCAGCCGCCCCCCCTCATCGATGAGGGCCGCGAACGGCAGTCTGCTCACCTGATACGTCATACCCAGCGGAGCCGACAGCACGTAGCGGAAGCCCTCGAGATCATGTGTACGGACGAACTCGCGCTGGGCGGCCGGCTCGCCATCGCTCGCGAGCACGATCTCGAGCCAGCGCTGCTCGGCACGTTGACTGGACCTGAGCACCGGCAACAGTGCCTCGCATACCGGGCAGGTGGGCGAGAGGAACACGATGAGTGTGCTCTTGCCGCCGCCGCTCGGTGCGCCGATGCGCAGCGCCGCACCCCCCAGATCGATGGCATCGATCACCGGCACGGCCTCGCCCACCGCGAGACCGCGATTCAGCATCAATGCACCTGCCGGTGCGATCCGCTCATGCAACACTCCGAGCTGCCGCGTGAGCGCGAGCACGACGATCAGCAGCACCAGCACCACGATCCACAGCACGATGTTGGAAATGGCCAGCGCGGTCATGCTCAGGTGCGCCTCGTATGCAGTCGTGCCGCCGTAGCGAGCAGCCGGTCCACGCAGAAATAGATGAGGATGCAGCTCACGGCGCCAAAGGAGATGGTGATGAGATCAGTAGCGGCGAGCGGCCGCGGATCCCAGGGCAACAGGGCACTCGCGAGCGCGAGCGCCAATGTCAGGTTGCGCCATACCATCCAGGCGCCAATCGGGCGGCGATCCTGCGGCGCGCCGCAGCCACAGTCCACATCGCGCCGGCCTCGCAACAAATTCACACCGATCGCACTGGCGTAGATCCCCAGCAAGCCGAGCGCGGCCAGCGCCGCCGGCCAGCGGGCGAGCAGCAGGCCTGCGGCCACTGTCACCTCGAGGAGCGGTAGCAGCCGGGCCAGCGGCCACTCGAGCCAGCGTGGCAGCAAGGCATAGGCACTGAGCACGGCCTGGAAGTGTTGCAGGTCACGCAGTTTGTGTAGCGCCGCGGTCGCGAACAGCACCGCGATGCACGCCTCGATCAAGGCGGCCACGGCGGGATCGATGTACAGCTTGTCAAGATTTGCAGGCATGCCAGCAGGTAATCATAAGCCATCCGAGGGGGTTGCCGCTGCAGGCGCGCCCGCCGGAGCACTGCGTCGCGCCGAGCGCAGCATCGAGAACGCTGCGTACAACACCACGATCATGACCAGCCAGCGCAGCTTGTCGACGGGCAGCTGCCTGACGATGAACACTGCAATCAACACACCGAATACCCCACCCAGCGTCAGCCCGAGTGAGACACCCCATGCAAAGCGGCCGCTGCGAAAGAAGCGCAGTCCCGCCACCGGCTGCACCAGCCCGCAGGTCCCCATCATGATGGGAAAGGCGCCCAACGGATGCAGACCGAGCAGCGCCAGCAGCACCATGCAGGGCGCATAGGCGCCGATGCCGACGCTCATGAGCGCCCCCAGCAGGAAATTGACGGCGACCGCCAGTCCGAAGCGCCAGCCGGCGAGACTCATGGAGACGCCGCCCGCCGGGAACCAGCCGAGGTTGGCGAGGGCGAAGAACATGCCGGCAATCAACAGCGCAGCCCCCATGAACAGCTGGATGGAGCGGCGCGGCAGCCGGCTGACGGTGCCCGCACCGATCCAGGCTCCCACCGTCGCACTCGCGACCATGGTAAGCAGCAGCAAGGGGTCCACCGCCACGACGGTCACGAAGATCGCCGTTTCGATGCAAGCCGGGGCATTCAGACCCACATTCAGCGTCCCCGGAATCAACTCATCCGCGGGCCGGTGTCGCAGTTTGAACCAGGCCGTGCTCGGGGCGAACGAGCCGATGCCGAGCGCGTCGAAAAAGCACACCACGAAGCCGATGAGCGTATCGCCCGGTGTGGGCCGGTCGCGGGGGTGAATGCGTCCGGCGCGCAGCCAGGCGAGCACAAACACGATGTTGACCGCGACCAACGCTGCCAACAGCATCCATTTGGGCCACTCGTGCGCGCTGGGTACGCCCATGTGCGCGCTCAGGATACCGTGCTGGCGGGGCGTCGCAGCCGGTCGCGCCACCGCGTCAGACCATCGAGCGTGCGATAGCCCTGCACGGCAATCCGTGCGCCGAGTCTGCTGAAACGGTGCAGCGGGATCGGCGCGAGGGCCGTGATCGGAAAATCGAGCTCCGCCGGCTGGGCGCCCAAGGCGCGCCGCGCCAGGAGGTCTCCCATGACGGTCGCCATCGCGATGCCACGACCGTTGTACCCCAGCCCCGCATGCAGACCCGGAGCGATCTCGTGCAGATGCGGCAGGTGATCCCGGGTCATGGCGACGAGTCCTCCCCAGTGATACTCGTAGCGCAGTCCGGCAAGCTGCGGATAGATCTCGCGCACCGCGTGATAGTGGTGCCGTGCCATGACTTCCACCGGCGCCGCACCAAAGCGACCCCGTGTGCCCATGACCAGACGGCCGCTCGCATCCAGCCGGAAATAACGCAACAGGTTCCAGGTGTCGGACGCCGCCTGCCCCTCCGGAAGAATGCCGGCACGCAGGGAGTCCGGGATCGGCTCAGTCGCGACCTGGAAAGACGGGACGGGAACGACTGAGCGGCGCAGCCTCTGCACGAGTCCATCGGTATAGGCGTTGGTGGCGAGAATCACCTGCGCCGCGCTCACCTCACCGCGGGACGTGTTGCATCGCCAGGCACCTGCGCGGCTGTCCAACCTCAGCACGGCCGTGCCAGTGTAAATGCGAACGCCCGCGCTGAGCGCTGCCTGCGCGAGGCCGCGCACGTAGGCAAGTGGCTGCAGGGTACCGCCGCGACGATCGATCCAGCCGCCGATGTAGCGCTGCGAGCCTGTGAGCCGCGCAATTTCAGTTTGCGACAGCAGGCTGACATCCGCACCCCGGCCACGCCACTGTGCCACGCGCGCCTGGATCGTACGCAAGGCGGATTCGGAGGTGGCGGGCTGCAGCCAACCCGTGCGCGTAGCTGCACAGGCAATACGATGCCGGCGGATCAACTCAAACACGCGGTCAGGACCCGACCCTACCAGCGCCACGAGCCGCGCTCCGAGCTGCGGCCCAACCAGCGCTTCGAGCGCATCCGGGTCGTGTTTGACGCCCGCGATCACCTGCCCGCCGTTCAGGCCGGACGCACGCTCTCCCACCTGCGCGGCCTCGAGCACTATGACCGCTCGCCCCGCCTCACTCAGATGCAGTGCCGCGGCAAGACCGGTGTAGCCGGCACCGATGATCACTATCTCGGCCCGCGCCGCGCCCATCAGCGGCGACAGTGCCGGACCTGGAACTGCGGTTGCAGCCCATAGCGAGCGCAGCTCGCTCAACTGCGCAACAACTCATTCACGGCGCGGTCCGCCTGCAGGATGGCCGAGTCAGTGTAGGCGGCCGCGCCGGCGTCGGAGTTGGCGATGGCGATGCGACCGAATGGGGCACGGCCGATGACATTCCAGCGCTGCTCGGGCGGCACCTCCGGATCCCACAGCGGGTTGTATTCAGGCGCGTAGCCATGCGGCCAGCGGTTCACGGTGATCGCCTCGATGTCACGCGCGGGGTCGAAACCGGCCTGACCAAGTGTGCGGCCAAGCTGCTCGCGAATGTTGTGTTCGAACACCGCGAACGGCGTGCGCAACAGCTCCTCCCGGCCCGCCTTGTTCTGCTGGTGCTCCGGCAGTCCCGGCCGGCACGGCGTGCGGGTCAGATGGATGAGTATGGGCTCTTCAGGGGCCGTGGGACTGCGATAGCCGCCGATATCCACTTTCCAGTTGAGCCGGAAGTCGTGGTGATAGCCAGCCGGCGCATGCACATTCCAGATGCCGAGCTTTCTGAAGGCCTGCCAGTTACGCAGCGCCACACTGGAATACACCAGCGGTGCCTTGACGAGCTGATGCAGCGCCTCCTTCTGCTGCTGCGGCAGCTCCGGGCACAGATAGGGAATCATCATGTTCCAGCAGGCGAGCACGCAGTGTCGCGCGCGCACTGTGTAGGCCTTGCCGCCGCTCAGATAGCTGACTTCAACCTCGCGCGCCGCATGGGGCGCGCCGCTGTGCTTGACCTGCACCACGGTGCTGTTGAGGCGGATGCGCACGGGACCGGACTGGTCCAGCTTGCCGTAGTCGGCGCGTGCGGTGATCAGATCCTCCACGCTAGAGCCGGGAATGGCCGCTGGAATCAGATTGCGCACCAGCAGTCGGGCGATGGTGGCGTTGCCATCCGGAAAATGCAGACTGGCGGAGCCGCCCGTGTCCTTGTAGCCCGACGGGGTGTACCCCATGCGCGCGATCGAGCCTGGTGGCAGATTCATGCCCTGAAAACCGGGCGTCTCGCGGGCACTGAATCCCCAACAGTCGAGCGCCGAGATCGCATCGATGCCGACCGCCCACTCACCGTGGGTCCGCGCCTGATAGTATGCGATCACTGACGGATCGACCTTTACGACATCGCGCAGAAACGCGGCGTAACTCATGCGCGACAGCCGGTCCTTCTTCTGCGCGGAGCTCAGTCCCGGCAGATAATCCACGGAGCCCGTTTCCAGCTGCTCGATCTCGCGACGGGCACGCGCGGACAAGGGGGAATCGGCGAGCAGCCGGCCTATCGGCACCTCCCCGGCCCCGACCAGCAGCGTGTCCGCACCGAAGGTCTCACGATCGAGAAAGATCGACGATTTAAGCCCCAGGGAGCGGTAGAAACTCGGCTGCTGCACACGCGTTTTGAGGCCAGTAACATCGATCCCGAGTTCGCGAATCAGCGCCGCGGGAACCGGCGCATACGGTCGCGGGCTGTCGATCTCGAGGGTGCCGCCATTCAGCAGCTGCAGCCTGCCATTCAGCATGAATTCGTTGCGCTTGGCATGCCCGCCAAAATCATCATGATTGTCGAGCACCAGAATGCGGCTCGCGGACGTGGCGCGTGCACGATAGAAATGCGCGGCGGACAGCCCGCTGATGCCGCCACCGACTACGACCAGATCGTAGGGCGGCTCCGTGGCCACTCCCGCGGACACCGCCGTGCCATCACGCAACGCATGTGCCGCTTCAAACGAGCCGGGGTGGCTGCCGCGCATACCGGTGAGCGCCGGCGGGTAGTAGCCGAGCGCATTTTGCGCCTCGGCACTCAGCGCATTGCCGCCCTCCCCAGCCTGTGTTGACATTTCGGCGGCGTATCCCTTGAGCAGCGAACCTGACAAAGTGGTCGCCGCTGCCAGCAATGCGCCCTGCAGAAAATCGCGTCGCGGGATGCGACGTTCCGAACCGAGGGAGTCCGGCATCGAAGGAGACTTGCGCCTGCTCACCATTTGCTACCTCGTGACCGCTGTGTATGCAGGGTAGCGCGAAACGGCGGTACTTTCGACTCACGAGGCGATATGCGAGACTCAAAGCCGACGGCGTGAGCGCCGCGAGGTGGCCATGAAGCGCCGCGAGGATGCAATGAAAAGAACGTTGACCGCAGTGGCCGCGCTGCTGATGCAGTACGTCGGCGCATCGCCGGCGGCACAGCCCGCACAGCCAGCGCCGCTGGCGCCGGAGAAATTGACGATTGCGAAACTCGGGCCCAGCAACCCGCACTGGGTGTATGTGCTCGATGAAGCGCTGTTCAACGAGATCGATTCACGCGTGTATGTGTTCGATGGCGACTCGCACCGCCGGCTGGGTCAGATCGGTGCGGGTTTCATGCCCGGCATGAACCTCTCGCCGGATGGCAAGACGACGATTGTCTCCACGACCTATTTCGCACGCGGAGGTCACGGCGCGCGCACTGACGTTGTCGAGTTCAACGACAATGAGACTCTGGCCAAGACCGGCGAGATCGTGCTGCCGCCCAAGCGCGTGGCGACATTGCCGACAGTTTTCAACGTCGGCTATAGCAGCGACGGCCATTTCGTTTACACGGCCTATCTGACACCGGCAGCATCGTTTGGCGTGCTGGATGCCGCGAAAAAGACGGTCTTGTCCGAAATCGACACCGCCGGCTGCGTGCTGGTCATTCCGTCCGGTCCCAACCGGGTCTCTTCCATCTGCGAGAGCGGGCGACTGCTGACCGTGACGCTGAATGCTGCCGGCCACGAGCAGTCACGCAGTAACTCGGAGGCATTCTTCGATCCGGACAAGGATCCGATCTTTGTCCAAGGGGTGCCGACCTCCGCCGGCTATCTGTTCCTGTCTTTCCTCGGCAGGGTGCACGAGGTCGACTGCAGCGGGCCTCAGCCGGCCGTGCGCGCCTCGTGGTCGCTCCTCGACAAGGCTGACCAGGACTGGCGGCCGGGAGGTACACAGGTCGGCGCGGTGCATCGCGAGAGCGGTCACCTTTACGTCCTCATGCACAAAGGCGGCGAAGGTACGCACAAGGATGCCGGCACCGAGATCTGGGAGTTCGATCTGAAGAGCCATCAGCGCCTGGCACGTTGGCCTTTCAAAGTGCCCGAGACCGGAGGCATCAACTCCCTGCAGGTGTCGCAGGATGCTGCACCGATCCTGTTCGCGGCCACCGAGAAAAGCGATCTTGCGATCCTCGATGCCCATGACGGTCGGCTGCGCCATCTGGAGAAACACCTCGGACAGACACCCTGGTTGCTGCTGAACCCCTGAGAGAAATGATGCACCCCCTCGACCAGCTGTTTGAACATTCAGCCCGCTCCCTGGCCCGGCGCACATCGCGCCGCAGCCTGCTGACCACCCTGGGCACGCTCCTAACCGGCGGTGCGCTGCTGCCGCTGTTGCCGATCGATCGGTCCGCGCGGGCCGCGGAAAGCAACGCCGCGAAAGGCAACGGCGGCGGAAAGCAACGCCGCGAAAGCGCATGTCCGCGACGAGCGCGACTGTGACTACTGGAAGTACTGCGCCATCGACGGCTTTCTGTGCGCCTGCTGCGGCGGCAGCTCCACCTCCTGCCCGCCAGGCACCCAGTCATCACCCATCACCTGGATCGGCACCTGTCACAATCCGGCGGACAGCCGCAGCTACATCATGTCCTACAACGATTGCTGCGGCAAAGTCAGCTGCGGTGACTGCTATTGCAACCGCAACGAGCGCGAGCGGCCCATGTACCGCCTGTCACGCAACAACGATGTGAACTGGTGCATGGCCAACACGGAAAGTGATTATCACTGCTCGGTCTCGGTCGTCCTTGGTGTCGCCGAGAAATAACGCGCAACGGCTACTGCTGTGCGCGTTCGGCCTCATGTGGCTCGGCCCGAGTTGCGCCAGCCCGCTCGAGGACTACGTCCTGCACTGCATGGGTTGCCACGGTGCGCAGGCTGAAGGCGTGCCGGGCAAGATTCCGCCCCTGGCCCACTCGCTGGGCCATTTCCTGCGCAGTGCGGCCGGACGCAATTACGTGCTGCGCGTACCCGGTGCCGCCAACTCGGCGCTCTCGGATGCACAGCTGGCGGCGGTGCTCAACTGGCTGCTGTCAGAATTCAACAGCGAGGAAGTACCGCCCGGCTGCCTGCCCCTCACGGCGGCCGAGCTGGAAGTCTGGCGCAGAAAGCCCCTTCCCGGGGTGCTCGCGACGCGGCAGTCGATCGTCAGCGCGCTCGCCGCCAGCGGCGCGGCGCCGGCTGCGCATTACTGACGATCCATAGCTCAGTAGCGATACATCGCGGTCACACCGTAAGTGCGCGGCCGGAACGTGTAGCCTCGCTCGAGCCGACTGTCCCCCGTGCCCGGATCGATCGAGAAGTCATAGTTGACCAGCACGTGGGTGTCGAACAGATTGTCCACGAACGGCTGGATCTGCCAGGCGCCGATGGTCGTGCCGGCGCGCATCGACACGAAGTGTGTGGCCGGCAGCGTGAAATTTGCCGCATCGAACTGCTGGGTCGTCGGGTCCTGACGCGGTGGCAACCACTTGTTACGTCCCTGGTACTCGTAATCCACGCGCACGAACGACTTGTGTTCGAACATGCCGAAGTCGTACTGCACGCCGACCGAGGCGGTCACGGGCGGCGGCGGCTGGCCGCTTTCGCCGCTGATGGCATCACCCTTCGCCACGATAGTCGTGCTGGGGAAGCCCGAGTTCTTCGAATAGCGAGCCTCGGTGTAGCCTGCGGTCAGTTCTGCCGTCAGCGCCTCGGTCATGGCGATATCGGCCTGGATATCGCCACCCTTGGCGGTCGCCTCGCCGAGATTCTGGATGAAGGAGATCTGGCAGATCGGCGGTATCACCGTCTGCTGGATGTTATGCCACTTGATGTAGTAAAGGCTCGAGGCCAGCCTGACCCGGTTGTCGAGGTTGTTCTTGGCGCCGATCTCGTAGCTGTCCACCGTGTCCGGGCGGAAGGTGAGCGGCGAGTTGGTGATCCCGAAGTTCTGGAAGTCCGCCGCACAGGCCGCATAGGGAACGGGGTTGTTGCCCCCGCCGGGCCGGAAACCCTTCGCATAGGTCGCGTAGACCATGTTGTTCGGGTCGACCTGCCAGGACAGATTGACGCGCGGCGTGAAGGAATGATCCTTCTCCGAGGCACTCACGCTCTGCGGGGAGAGGAACAGCTGCGGACCGCCGGTGAGCGTATCGAAGGAATAGTCTGTCTTGGAGTACCGCGCGCCGACGGTCAGCTTGAGGCTGTCGAGCAGCGCATAAGTGCCTTCACCGAAGATCGCATACTGCTTGTCGCGCGCGTGTGTGAGCAGAAAGTACGAGTCGTTGGGAAAACGCGGATCATAATTGACCGGCACGGTGTTGCCACTGGCATCGACGAAGGAGAACAGACTCGGAAAGTCGCTGCCGAACACCGTCTGGGTGAAGTTCTCCAGATCCGGATCGTGAATCTGCTCGAGGTACTGCTGGCGGTTCGAGGTAAAGAACACGCCCGTGGTCCATACGAAGCGCGCATCCGCCTCATTCGACTGCAGGCGCAGTTCCTGGGTGAAATTCTGCTGGTCGTTGTTGATCGAAGCCGGCGAGCGGTAGTTGGCAATCGCCGCCGGGAAGTGATAACCCGTGCCATCGAGCAACGGGAAATTCACACCCGCGGCGAATGGCGCAAAGCTGGTGAACGTCTGGTAGAAGCCGACGTTGTATTCGGTACCGTCGTAACCGGTCACCTCGTTACGGTGGAAATACGAGGTGTTGGAGATCAGGGTCACCGGACCCAGATCGCCCTGAATCTTGAGGGACGGCAGGTAGAACTTGTCCGGCATGGCGCGGGTCGTAGCGTTGCCACTGACGTACTGGTCGCTGCCGGGATTGGAGTACGCCAGCCAGTAGTTGGACACATCGTGCGTCTGCCGGTTCTGGTAGTAGATCGAAGGTGTCACCTTCCAGTTGTCTGCCACCTTCCACAGCCCCGCCACACGAATCATGACCGTACTGGCATGATTGGTGTTGCTGTCCACGAGCGCATGCTGCGGATCAGCGGCCGTCGAATCTACCCGGTTGATCCAGCCTCCATCGTAGCGGGCCCACACCGTGGCGCGCGCCGCGAATACATCGTCGATGACCGGTCCGCCGGCGGCAATACCCGCCTCGTAGTTCATCTGGCCGCCCTGGGTGTAAGACACCTCATCGCGGCTATAGACGCTGTACTTGGTCAGACTGGGAGCGGTCGTGATATAGCGTACGGTGCCGCCCTCTGAACCGGCGCCGAACAGAGTGCCCTGCGGGCCACGCAGGACCTCGACGCGATCGATGTCGAATGACTTGGGCAGCTCTTCATCGGGATTGAACGCCAGCGCTCGCATCTGGATCGGCGTGTCGTCGATGTAGATACCGGTAGTGCCCGCTCCACCCGAAGAGGCGATGCCGCGGATAGCGATGTTGTTGGTGCCTGCGTTGTCGATGTTGATTCCGGGGGTGAAACGCGCGACGTCCGTGATGTCCTTGATGCCGCGGGTATCCATGTCCTCCTGTGTCAGCGCCGTGATGCTGATGGGCACCTTGCTGAGATTCTCCTCGCGACGCTCGGCGGTCACCACCACCTCCGCCAGCTGTCCCTGAGCCGGAGTGGTCGATTCCTCAGCCGGCGTATCGGCGCTCACGCCGGCAGGCGGCGGAGCGGCCGCATGCACAAGTGTTGCGCCTGCAACACACCACGCCAGAGTCGTCGTGCGCCAGCCTGCGGCCGGTAACCGGCCGAGAAAGCGCCAAACATTGCGGCTGCACCCCATGATTCTCCCCGTCTGATTGGTATCGGCGCGACAGCGTCGCAGCAGCACAATACCGTCGGCGCCTGGCCAGAGCAATCTGTGCACCCGCAGAGGGCGCTCGGCGCAGGCGCAGCGCGATACCGGTGCGGGCCGGCTCAGGCCCGCAGCTGCAGGCCGCGGCTCACGGGCAGCATGCGCACCCGTTGACCGCTGGCGGCATGAATTGCGTTACACAAGGCGGCCGCGGCACACGCCGTACCGGTCTCTCCCACGCCGCCCGGATCCTCGTTGCTGGGGACGAGGTGTACGTCCACGTGTGGTGCCTCAGGCAGGCGCAGAGCCCGATAGTCATGGAAGTTGCTCTGTTCGACGCGCCCATTATTGAAGATGACTTCGGACCAGAGCGCAGCGCCCAGACCAAACATCACACCGCCCTCGAGTTGGGCACGGATGCCATCGGGATTGACCATCTGGCCGCAATCGAATGCGCAGGTCACTCGCTCCACGCGCACGTCCCGGCCGCTCGTCTCGACCTGCGCGATGAGGGCAAGGTAACTGCCGAAGGCAAACTGTAAGGCGACACCGCGTCCGTGCCCGCGAGGCAGAGGTTGCCCCCAGCCAGCCTTGCTGGCCGCCAGATCAAGCACGGCCCGCAGCCGCGGCGCTTTCAGAAGCGCACGTCGATACTGCACGGGATCCTGGTGCGCCAGCACCGCCAACTCATCGATGAAGCTTTCGACCACGTACACGCTGCGGGTTGGACCCACACCGCGCCACCAGGAGGTGTTCACCCCCTGCGGCTCCTCGCGCACATAGCGCACTTCGAGATTCTCGAAAGCATAGGGCGGATCGGCCGCGGCCGTCACGGCATCTTCATCGACTTCATTCTTGTTGGGCTCGCCGGACCACGCAATGGATACCGACGAGCCGGCAATCGTGTGGCGCCACGCCACCGGTTTGCCCTGCGCATCCAGGCCCGCTTGCATGCGATCGACATAGTACGGACGGTAGCGATCGTGCTGGACATCCTGCTCGCGCGACCAGATGACCTTCACCGGTCCGCGCACGTGTCGGGCGACTCGCGCTGCACAGACGATGCCATCGACCTCCAGGCGCCTGCCGAAACCTCCGCCGATGAGGTGGTTGTTGATGCGGATCTGCTCCGGCTTCAGACCGAGCGCTGCGAGTTTGGCCACCGCCCGATCCGGTGCCTGGGTGCCGACCCAGACCTCGCACCCATCCTCGCGCCAGTCGACCGTGCAGTTCATCGGTTCCATGGTGGCGTGCGCAAGGAAAGGCTGGTGATAGACCGCCTCAGCGTGTGACGGTGCGCCCTTGAGCGCCGCGGTGACATTGCCGCTCTGCGCCGCGACAGCGCCCCCGCGTTGCGCAGCCGCTTCCAGCGTAGCAATCAGTCCGGCCTGCTGCACCGATCCGTTCGGCCCGTCATGCCACTGCAGGCGCAAGGCGCGCAAGCCGCGCTGCGCCGCCCAGGTATCATCGGCCACGACGGCGACGATGTCCCGCTCGCTCACAACCTGGCGTACTCCCGGGATGTCGAGCGCACGCTCTGCCTGCAGAGGCTCTACGACTGTGCCTCCCTCAACCGGGGCAAGCGCAATCATGGCGATGCGCATGTTGGGCAGCTGCACGTCGATACCGAAGGTCGCGCGACCGCTGGATTTATCAGGCGAGTCCCGGCGCGCCACCGAGGTGCCGATCAGCCGGAATTCCCTCGCGTGTTTGAGTGGCGGATCGGCGGGTACAGGCAGACGTGCCGCCGCCGCCGCCAGCGCCCCATAGCCGAGGCGCCGCTGCGAAGCCTCATGGATCACCTCGCCGCCCGCCGCGTGACAACTCGCCGGATTGACCCGCCACTGCCCGGCTGCGGCGCCGATTAACATGCTGCGCGCCGCGGCACCCGCTTTGCGCAGCGGCAGCCAACAATCGCGTATCGATGTGGATCCGCCGGTGGATTGATCCCCATTGACACCATAGACGGCCGGATCGGGCGGTGCCGGCTCGATGGTGACGCGATTCAAGGGCACCTCGAGCTCCTCGGCGACGAGCATGGGCAACGAGGTGTAGGTGCCCTGACCCATTTCGACCTTCGGCATGACGAGCCGCACATCCCCGCTGGGCTCAATGCGCACGTAGGCGTTCAGGATCACGAGTTGCGGCTTTTTCAGCGGCAGCGGCTGGTGTGCGAGGTCGGTCGCAGCGGTGGCAAAACGAGCCCCCACCACCACTTTCAGCAGCATGCCGCCGCCGAGTGCGGCAGAGACCTGCAGGAACCGTCGTCGACTTTGCAGGCTCACGCCTGCACGCACTGTCTTGTCAGTCACCATCCGCCTCACATCGGTGGCATTGACGCCGAAATAGGAATGATTCTCAACATCAACCGCCGCGTGCGACGTTCCCGGCGCGCCGCCGCTTCTATTTCAACGCAATCGAGTGTACACAAAGCATCCCGGAGGCGGCGAGGCACGGAAGTTGCGAACCGCATCCCGCGCTTCATCCAGCTCAACCCGGAGAACTCCATGTCATCTGCAAATAACCCCAAAGACAACTGTTCCCGTCGCAGCTTGCTCACACTCATCGGTGCTGCCGGTGCGGCGCTCGTGGTCGGCATGCGCCCCGCGCTCACGCAGGCTCAGGGCGGCGGCAAAGACCTGCCGCATCTGGATCCGTCCGATCCGACGGCGAAGGCTTTGGGCTACGTCGAAGATGCCAGCAAGGTGGACAAGAGCAAGTTCCCGGCGTTCAAGCCAGGCGCGAAGTGCGGCAACTGCAACTTCTTCCAGGGCACCACCGGCTATGGTCCCTGCCAGATTTTTCCGGGTAAGTCCGTCAACGCCAACGGCTGGTGTGCTTCACACAGTCCGAAGGCGACCTGATCAAGCTGCGGGATCGGTACCCGGCGGCGGCGGCGGTGGCGCTCCCGCGGGCCGTCGCCTGGCCAGGAATGCCTCCGCCGCAGCGCGGAATTCCGCTGAGCCGAGCCGCTGGGCGAAGCAAGCCACCTCGGCTTCGATGCGCGCCTTGACGGGCGCGACGTCGCTCTTCAATAGCGATTTGGTGGCGCGCAACGCGTGCGCAGGTTGGGCCGCCACGCTGCGCGCCAGCTGCCATGCAACAGCGGACAGTTCCTCGTCCTCGACCACCCGGTTTACCAGTCCCATGGCCAGTGCCTGCTGCGCGCTGAAAGCTTGTCCGAGCAGCAACAGCTCTGCCGCACGCTGGGGACCGACCAGGCGCGGCAGCAGCAAAGAGCTCGCCGCTTCCGGCACCAGTCCGAGTTTCACGAACGGCATCGACAGTTGCGTGCTGCGAGCCGCCACTACCAGGTCACAGTGCAGCAGCAGGGTAACGCCGATCCCGACCGTTGCGCCGTGTATGGCGGCCACCAACACCTTGCGAATGTCAGGCAGCTGGCGGATGAAACGCAGCGCGTTGTGCTGCTCATCCAGAGCCGGGCCCGCGAGGAAATCGAACAGATCATTACCGGCCGTGAAGCATTCGCCCACCCCAGTCAGCAGGATCACCTGTACGCTCTCATCCGCATCGGCTTTGCGGATGGCCTCGCCGAGGGCGCCATACATCGCAAGCGTCAGCGCATTGCGCTTCTCGGGCCGATTCAGGCGCAGCTCACAGACCCCAGCGGATTGCGCGACCAGCACCTGCGACATTGCGATACCTAGACGCCGGCAGGACGCGCGTCGCGGGCCGTCCAGATATCCTGTATGGCCTCGAGGCTGCGGCCCTTGGTCTCGGGCACATAGCGAATCACAAAGATGGCCGCCAGGATGCTCATGGCGCCGTACAGCCAGTACGCGAAGCCGTGGTTGAAGAGCGCATTCAATGACGAGTTGCCGTCGATCACCTTGAAGGAGACGGATACGAGGAGATTGGCGATCCACTGCGCCGCGACGGCCAGTCCCATCGCTTTGCCTTTGACGGCATTGGGGAACATCTCCGCCAGCATGACCCATGTCACCGGGCCCCAGGAGAGGGCAAAGCCGGCGATGTAGGCCACGACGGCGACCAGCGCTCCCAGACCCACGACATGAGCGCTGAACAGCGTTCCGAGACCCAGCATGGCGACGGCCATGATCACCGCGCCGGTGATCAACAGCGGTTTGCGGCCCCAACTGTCGACGGTGACGATCGCAACGAGCGTGAAGAGGAGATTGGCACCCCCCACGATCACGGTCTGCAGCAGCGCCGCATCGGTAGAGGCGCCCATGTTTTGAAACATCAGCGGAGCGTAGTACAGCACGGCATTGATACCGACGAACTGCTGAAATACCGACAGCAGCACACCGATGATGACTACCGGCCAGCCGAAGGCGAGCAGCCGGCTGCTGCGCACGGCGAGCGTGCGCTCGATGTCGGCGAGGATCGCGCGCGCGTCCAGCTCATTCATGATCCGCCGCAGCTGCTCGAGGGCTTCGGCACTGCGGCCGCGCAGTACCAGCCAGCGCGGCGTATCAGGCACGAACATCAGCAGCACCAGGAAGACGGCTGCGGGCAGCGCCTCCGAGGCGAGCATGATGCGCCAGCCGGTGGAGTCGACCCAGGCGTCATTACCCTGGGCCGCGACGAAATAGTTCACGAAATAGACGACCACGATGCCGATCACGATCGCGAGCTGGTTGAACGAGACCAGCCGGCCGCGGATCGAGCTCGGCGCAATCTCGGCGATGTACAGCGGCGAGACCATCGAGGCAATGCCGACGCCAGCGCCACCAACGATGCGATAGATGATGAACGCCGGCAGTGCCGCCGGCCCCATGTGGCCGATCGGACCGAAACCGAACTCCGGTACCGCTGAGCCGATCGAGCCGAACAGGAAGAGCACGGCGGCGAGGATCAGTCCGCCGCGGCGTCCGAGTGAAGTCGACACCGGCCCGGCGACACCCGCGCCGATGATGCAGCCGATGAGCGCGCTGCCGTTGGCAAGCCCGGAGAGCAGGCCACGGGCCGTCTCGGACAGGGTGAGCGGTGAGATGAAATACAGATCGATCGAGCGCACCGCTCCGGATATCACCGCCGTGTCGTAGCCGAACAGCAGCCCTCCGAGAGTCGCTACGAAGGTCAGCACGATGACCAGCGAAGTGTTGACACCCGCGTCGTGCTGCAGACTGCCCTCAGCTCTGTGCATCGCCCCCCCACTTGCGGCGTGCGTCGCCGCCTTAGCTTTCGCGTGGCTTATTGTGTCAGACCGGCGGCAGTTTCTCGAATCAGAAAGTCGACCACTGCCTGCAAAGCTTCGCGCTCACTGGCACCGGCGGCGCGCGCCTCCTGGTAAGCCCGGATCTGACGGTGCGCACTGGTACCCCGGCGCAGGATGGTCCGTACCGACTCCACTTCCTGCACGCAGTCGAGCTCGAGCGCATCCTCGCGCACCAGCCCGATCAACTCCTCGATCAGCTCCTCGAACGGACGCAGCTCACCCTGTGCCAGATCGAGCAGCTTCTCATCGAAGCTGTAGCGCATGGCGCGCCAGCGATTCTCCTCGATCAACACGTTCTTGTACCAGCGCCAGCTGAGATTCGAGCGCCCCAGACGATAGAGCATGCGGGCGAGGCACACCACGAGCGCGGCCAGACAGACGGAGTCCTCGATGCTCGTGCAGGTATCCATGACCCGCATTTCTATTGTCGGATAACGCGGGTTCGGCCGGACGTCCCACCACATCTTGGTGGCATTCTCGATCACGCCGTTGCGTACCAACATATCCAGATGGCGCTGCAGCTCACTGTAGCTCGAGAAGCGCTCCGGCAATCCGGTGCGTGGCAGCGAGCTGAAGACATTCAGCCGAAACGACATCAGTCCCGTCTGCTCGCCCTCCCAGAATGGCGAGGAGCAGGACAGTGCCACCAGGTGGGGGACGAAGTACGCCAACTGATTCATGAGATCCACGCGCAGGTCATCGTCGTCGACGCCGACATGCACATGCATACCGCACACCATCAGGCGTCGCGCGGCGGCCTGCATCTCGCGCGCGAGCGCGAAAAACTGCTCCTTCTGCGTTGGCATCTGGCGAATCGCGCGGGCAAAGGGGTGGGTGGAGGCGGCTATCGGGGCGAGGCCATAGTCGCGCGATACCTCGACGATGATGGCGCGTAAGCGGGCGAGATCAGCGCGTATCTCTGCCACCGTGCGGCAGGCCTGCGTGCTCACTTCGAGCTGCGAGCGCAGGAACTCCGGATTGATGTGACCATCAGCGCGCTCGGAGCAAACCTCCAGCAGGCGCGGCGGCGGGTCTTCATCCACATCCCGTGAGACCAGGTCGACGAGCAGATACTCTTCTTCGATGCCCACCGTAAAGGGCGGCCGTTTGCTGCTCAAAACCAACCCTCCGGATTCGTATTCCCGACTGTCAGCTTACGAGGGCGTGTCCTCCAGCTCGGTGATGGGCTTGGGTGAAGCTACGAAGAATCCCTGCACGAAGTCGACCCCAATGCGTTGCAACTCATCCATCATCGCCTGTGTCTCGACACACTCGGCCACGGTGCAGATGCCGAGCGCATGCCCTACCTTGCCGATGGCCTCCACCATACTGCGGTCAACCTTGTCGCTCGCTACGTTGCCGATGAACTGACCGTCGATCTTCAGATAATCGACCGGCAGCGTCTTCAGATACATGAAAGAGGACAGGCCACTGCCGAAGTCATCCAGCGCGAACTTGCAGCCGCGGCTCTTCATCTCGCGCATGATGTAGATCGCCTGCGCGAGATTGCCGACGGCGGCAGTCTCGGTGATCTCGAAGCACAGCGCCGTGGCAATCGCCGGCTCATTGACGTTGTGCATGATGAAATCCGCGAACGCCTGCTCATTCAGCGAGGTGCCTGACAGATTGACCGCGAACAGCGGCAGTTGCTCGCCGCGCTGCTGCCGCTCGCGCAGCAACTCGACCGCCCGCACCACCACCCAGCGATCAATGATCGACATGACGTTATAGCGCTCAGCGGCGGGAATGAACTCGTTCGGCAGCACGAGCTGTCCGTCATCGCCACGCAGGCGCACCGTGAGCTCGAGGAAGGGGGGCACGCTGCCCTGGGCGCTCAGCGGCACGATGGGCTGGTAGAAGAGCTCCAGACGGTTCTCTTCCACGGCCTTGGTCACGCGGGCCACCCAATGCATCTCACGCTGGCGATGCATGGCGCCATCGCTTTCGCCGTCCTGCTCGAAGACGTGGATACGGTTGCGGCCTTCGTCCTTGGCGGTGTAGCAGGCCAGATCGGCGGCGCTCATCACGCTCGCGACGCTCTCGGTGTCAGCCTTGATCTGCACCACGCCGACGCTTGCTCCCACGGACAACGTACTCGAGCCCCAGACGAAGCGATATTCGCGAATGGCCTGGCGTACACCATCGGCAATCCGCGTGGCCTGCTCGAGCGTGCAGCCCTCGAGCAGCACGCCGAACTCATCACCGCCCAGCCGTGCGATGGTGTCCGAGGCCCGCACCCGCTGCTGCAGCAACGCCGTGATATCCCGGAGCAGATGATCGCCAGCCTGATGGCCGCAGGTGTCATTCACCACCTTGAACTGATCCAGATCGGCATACAGCAGGGCATATGAGCCTTCGCCGCGCTGTGCGCTCTGCACGGCCGCGTGCAGGCGGTTGTCAAACTCGCGCCGGTTGATGAGTCCGGTCAGCGCATCATGGCTCGCCTGGTAGGACAAGGCGCGCTTCAGCCGGCGCTCCTTGGTGACGTCGTGAAATACGATCACCGCGCCAATGACGCGGCCCTGCCGGTCGCAGATCGGCGCCGCCGACTCCTGGATGGCAACCTCCGCGCCCGAGCGGGTGATGAGCACTGAATGGTCCGCCGGCGGTCCCCCCTTGCCGCGCCCGAGAGCACACATGAGCGGATTCTCGATCGGATCCCGGGTGATCTCGTTGACGAGATTGAGCACCTCCTCGATGGGCCTGCCGCGCGCCTCTTCCAGGCGCCACGCGGTGAGGCTTTCGGCAACCGGATTGATGTACTCGATCCGGCCCTCCGCATCGGTGCTGATGACGGCATCGCCGATGGATTGCAGTGTTACCTGCGCCCGCTCCTTCTCGGCAAATACCGCCTGCTCCGCGCGCTTGCGTTCGGTGATGTCCGCGATGGTGCCCTCGTAACCGGTAATCTGGTTGGCGGCGTCGCGGACTGCGCGCGCGTTCTCCAGGATCACAACCTGCTGTCCATCACGCCGGCGCATGCGAAACTCGGCGTTGCGAATCTCATTGTGCGTGTCCACCTGACGCATGAACTCCGCGCGGTCAGCCGCGTCCCAGTACAGCTGGGCAACGCTTGGCAGCGCGTAGAGTTCCTGGGCACTCGCATAGCCGAGTATGGAGACGAAGGCCGGATTGACTGACAGCAGACGGCCTTCGTGCGAGCTCTGATAGACACCTTCCGCGATGCTTTCAAACAGACCCCGGAAGCGCGCCTCACTGGCGCGCAGCGCCTCCTGCGCCTGCCGCCGTTGGATGGCGATGCCGGCCAGTTGGGCCGCATGCGCCATGAGATCTGACTCCCGCTTGCCGGGCAGACCGGCCGCGTTGCGATAGACGGCCAGCGATCCCAGCAAGTCACCGCTTGCAGCCTTCAGGGGCGTGGACCACACGGCGCACAGACCGGCATTGAGCAGCAGATTGCGGTGCTGGCGCCACACCGGGTCTCTGGCGACATCTGCAACCAGCACCTGTTTCCCGAGGCGCACCGCCGCGGCGCACGAGCCATCCTCTTTGGCGATGGCCGCGCGCTCCAGAATGCCTCGCACCTCTGGGTCCAATCGCGGTGCCACCACATAGGCAAAACCCTGCCCATCGGCCGCCAGGATGCTGAGTGAGCAGGTGGTGCCGACGCTGACCGATTCGATCAAGCCCGCGATGGAAGCCAACACCGTGGGCAGCGGCGCGCTGCCGGTCAGCTGCTCGAAGACTTGCCGCTCCGCAGCCGCGACGCGCTCCGCTCTTTTGCGTTCGGAGATGTCCGCGATGCTGGCCCTGAGCAGGCGGCGGCCGCCGCTGGGCAACCTCACGAGGCGTACTTCCGAGATGATCTCCCTGCCTGCTGAGTCGCGATACAGCCACTCGTGGACGAGCTGCTCACCGTCGAGCGCGCGCTGGATAAATTCACGCGCACGTTCTGCCGACGGCGTGCCATCCGGCTGGCGAGGCGGGCTCAGCTCCAGTGGGCTCACCTGCAGCAGCTGGGCGCGCTCGAGAACGAAATACTTCTCGGCGTTCTCGTTCGCATCGACGTAACGGCCACCATCCACGTCATAGACCACGATGGCTTCCGGCGCGTGGTTGACGAGCAGGCGATAGCGGGCTTCGCTCTCCCGCATGGCCTGTTCGGACTCGCGACGTTCGGTAATGTCGCGCAGACAAAGTACGAAGACTTCGCGACGTGCGACACGCGCCCTGCTGACCGCAATTTCGGCGGGGAAAAACTCGCCGTTCTTGCGCCTCCCCAGAGATTCGCGAGCCGCGAGGTCCTGTTGAGTGTCGCCCGTGCTCGTGGCGAGACGCTGCAGAGCCTGTTTGACCCTCTCGTGCGCGGCAATCCCCGGGATGAGCAGGTCGATGTGTTCTCCAACCAACTCCGCTTGCGCATGTCCAAACACGCGTTCCCCGGTCGGATTGAAGGTCTGGATGACGCCTTCCTCGTTGACCGTGATGACCACGTCCTTGATGTGATCGAGGATGACCTGCAGATGCTCCGAGCTCTGCTCGTGCGCCTCCTTGGCCAGTGCCCGCGCCTCATCGGCCATCAGTCGCATGGACTGCACGATCCCGCGGCGCTCCTCATCGATAGCGGTGTAGTGGGCACTGACGGCTCGCAGCAGTTCCCGCCATTCCGGCGCCATGGCTTCGCTTTGCAGCTGCCGCTCCTTGAGCTGCAGCTGTAGCTGGTGATGCAGCCGCAGATTACCGCCGGACGCCGCGGCTACCGGGGCGACTGCACCCCCCACCTGTGTCGTCGCATCCGCCTGGAGTACCGGGCTGGCCTCCCCGGGCGGGGGGCGAACCGCGGCGCGGACAGCCGCACTCCCGGCCGCCGCACGTGTAACGGGATCCCGCTCTGCAGGCCGCCGCGCGACGGGGTCCCGCAGCGCAGGCCGTTGCACCGTCGTATCGTCGGCCGCCGGCCGATCAGCTCCCGACACGGCCATGCTGGATGGCAGTACCGCGGTCTTGTCAGCGTCCTCCACGAGAGTCGTGGCCTGGCCGTCTGCGAGCTCGACCTTACGATTTGACATAGCCTCGCCGGAACAAGAACGCTGTGGCCTAGGAGCCGTGAGCTGCCTCGGGTTTGGCTGCCGGATCCGGCAAACCCCGCCCCGCGATGATCGGAATCGAGAACGTCCGGACGGGCGAGTCGTGCGCTTCCTTCAGTGTCACGACCGCATTGACGGCGAAGATACCGTCTTTCCCCGGAAGCAGCTTGACAGTCCGTCGGATGGGAGTGCCCTCCGCCGGTCTGTCCACGCTGAGGATCTCGGCCCCTTCAACGATCTCCAGGCCGTCCGTGGGCTGAAAGGCGACCGTGATTGCATCGGGCAGCGGCTGCCCGAGCACGATCGCCACATCGAGAGTCGAAGGTTGCCCGACTTCGGCCTTCTGAACGAGCGCAAACTTGACCTCCACAGCAGGGCCGGACTTGTTCGCCGTGGCAGCAGCGACCATGTCGTTCAGGTCCTCGGCGCCGGGGGCAGCGGGCGTGACCCGTTTCGGGAGATGGTGGCTGTGGGCCGGCCCACTATTACCGTCGCCCGGGGCGTCATCGCTTTTGCTGCAGCCGCTCATCAGCCCGGCCAGGGCCACCACAACACAGGCCGCGGCGGGCACGGCCCAGCTGACGTAAAAGTGCTTTGCAATTTGCATGGTTCCGAGCGCTTATTCGCGTAGAGCTGCAGGAAAACCCATGGCAATGTACCGCGGAGCACCGCGCGAGCGCATGGGGCGATTTAACGTTTTCGGGCAATTGAGTTGCCGGGCAGTGAGCGGACGCCGAGCCTCAGACGAGCGGCGGCTCATCGATTACCGCCATTTGCTCGCGCAGGTCGATCACGTAGGTTTCCCAGTAGCGGTGTTCACCAAACCACGGGAAGGCACGCGGAAAGGCCGGATCCAGCCAGCGATGGGAGACCCAGGCCGCGTGATGCAGCATGCGCAGCGCACGCAGCGGCTCGATGAGCCGCACTTCGCGGAAGTCGAAATCGGCAAACTGCTGATAACCCTCCAGCAGCTCGGCCCACTGCCGGCGCTGGTCAGCAGCCGATCCTGACAGCAGCATCCACAGATCCTGCACGCGCGGTCCGGTTGCGCAGTCATCGAAGTCTACGAAGGCCGGACCCCGCTCATTCCACAGCAGGTTACCGAGATGACAATCCCCGTGGATACGCAACTCGCGCAGTTGTCCAACTTCGCAGAACACGGCACTGATCCGGGCGAGCAGCCCCTCGCTCACCTCTCGATAGCGCTCGCGCAGCACCTGCGGTAACAGGCTGCTCGCCAACATCTGACGGCATGCCTCCACCCCCAGACGCTGCACGCCAAGCGCCGCACGGGTGCGAAATGGCCGCAGCGCGCCGATCTGATGCACGCGCGCCAGTGTCCGGCCCAGGATCTGGCGCGCATCGCTGGCATCGAGCTCGGGGGCGCGCCCGCGCAACCAGGGAAACGCCGCAAACCGGTAATGCCCGAAATGAAACAGCGTTTGTCCGCCGATGCAGATGGGCGCGGCAACCGGTAGTTCGGCGGCAGCGAGTTCTGCCGTGAAGGCATGCTCCTCGCCGATCTGTGCATCGCTCCAACGTCCGGGCCGATAGAACTTCAGCACCAGATGTCCTTGCGGACTGCCGAGTTGGTAGACGCGGTTCTCGTAGCTGTTCAACGCGAACAGGCGTCCATCGACATCCAGGCCGACGGAGCTGGCGGCATCGAGCACGGCTGCCGGCGACAGGTCGGTGAACGGCTTCACATCCGCGGCCACGTTTGTACTTATCCTGACTTCACTTAAGTAGAATGCCGCCATGTATTGGGCACGACCCAAGTCATTGAGCGGATTGATGCTCCTCGGTCTGGCGCTGATCGCCGTACCGCTGCTGGTCGCCATTCTGACAGCGGCGCTGCAGATCCGCGCGCTCGCAGACACCGGCCAGGCCATTGTCGTCGAGGGAGTCACTGCCGCACGCGCCAGTCAGGAGCTCTACAGCCAGATCGCCTCGCTCGAGCGCACGGCCAGACTGTATGACGTGCTCAACGACTCCAACCTGCTGGATCTGTATCGCCGCCAGGACGCGCGCCTCTCGGCGACGCGCATCCAGCTGCAGGCGCACGCGCGCACGCCCGAGACACGCAAGACACTCGACGCTTTGGGCGAGCTGCAGCGGAACATCGGGCTCGCGGTCATGTCCGTGGAAGCGGGCAAGGGGACCATCAACGCCACCGGGATGCCGCGCCGCTTTGCCGATCTGAGTACCATCGCCGACCGCGTGGCCGAGGCCAGCAACAAGCAGATCGATGAGGAAATAGCCGCGCTGCAGGCCCAGACGCAGCATGCCCGCCGCCGGCTGTTATGGCAGGCCGCCCTGCTGGTGCCGCTGACGGTCATCGCCATTCTGGTGCTGACCCTGGCGGTGGGCCGCCCTCTGCGTCAGCTCGACCGTGCCATCAGCGAGCTCGGGGAAGGACGCTTCGCGAATACGATCTCGGTCGGCGGACCGCACGATCTGGAGCGACTCGGCGGCCAGCTGGAGTGGCTGCGGCTGCGATTGGTCGATCTGGCGCACGAGCGAAATCGGTTCCTGAGGCATATGTCGCATGAGCTGAAGACGCCACTCGCTAACATCAGGGAAGGCACCGATCTGCTCATGGACGGTGCCGTGGGTGAACTCGACTCCAACCAGCGCGAGGTGGCCGGCATCCTGCGCGAGAACGGTATCAAGCTGCAACGCATGATCGAAAACCTGTTGTCATTCAGCGCCTGGCAGACCTCGAGCGTCGGACTTGAGACCAGTGAGTTCCGCCTGCGGCCGCTGGTCAAGCAGGTGCTGGAGAACCAGCAGCTGACGCTGCTGTCCCAGCGGGTACGCCTCGAGGTGCGGCGTCGAGGATCTCACGCTCATCGCCGACCGCAGCAAATTGCGGCTGATTCTCGAGAATCTGGTGTCCAATGCGGTGAAGTATTCGCCCAAGGGAGGCACTGTCCACTTAAGCGCACGCAGCGAGGGAACCTCGCTCAAGCTGGATGTCGCTGACAACGGGCCGGGTATTCCGGCCGAAGATCGGGCCCACGTTTTCGAAGCTTTCTACACCGGACGCGCCGCGCGCAGCGTATCCGTCAAGGGCACCGGCATCGGGTTGTCCGTAGTGCTCGAGTTCGTCCTGGCCCACGGCGGCAACATCCAGATAGTCGATGGCGAGTTCCCCGGTGCGCACTTCCGCATCACCATGCCGATGCAGAGCACAGGCGAGCACCAACCACCGGCCAACGATGGCAAGGTTCAGGCGAATGCGGCTTAGTCGGCGCCACGCCGCAGGCTGCGCAGCCCTGCTCGCGACTGTCCTGCTCTGGGGTTGCAGCACGGACCAGGCGCGCGATCACGAGCCACCTGCCGCACCGGTGATCGATCGCAATGCCGCCGCGGCGGCCGCCCTGACCGATGATCTGCAGCTGCTGCAGCACCTGGCGCAGGCCGCTCCAGCTGAGCAGGCGGAGATGGTTGCCGCGGCGCAGCGGGATTACGAGACTGCACCGACACCCAGCCGGCAGCTGCGCTATGCCCTGGTGCTGGCCAATCCGGGTCATCCCTCCGATCTGCCGCACGCCCAACAGCTGCTGCGGGCGCTGATGGCGAACCCGGAAATGTTGCTGTCCGGGGAGCGTGCACTGGCTTTCCTCGAACTGCAGCAAATTGACGACCATTTGACGCTCGAGGCGGAAAATCGCAGGCTGCAGGGCGATGCGGTGCGCGTCGACCGGGAGCATCAGGGCACCGCGAATCGCAAGCTCCAGGTGGAGGCCGATGAGAATGCGCGTTTGCGCAAGGAGCTCGATGAGGCCAGAGCCAAGCTCGATGCGATCGCCAACATCGAGCGCTCGCTCAATGAGCGTAAACCCAACAACCAAGGATCCCAACCGTGAATCCAGCGACGCTGCTGCTACCTGAACAGCTGAGGACCAGGAACTTGAACCAGACAGGCAAACGCAAAGCTCGCATCCTCGTCGTGGATGACGACCCGGGGCTGCTGCGACTGCTCACCATCCGCCTGCGCGCGGAGAGTTACGATGTGGAAGCGGTCGAAAGCGGTGTGCAGGCGCTCGCGGCGGCGAGCCGTTTCCGTCCGGACCTGGTCATCACGGACCTGCGCATGGATCACATGGACGGCATCGGCCTGCTCAAGGAGCTGCAGAATCGCTGGCCGGGTCTGAAGGTCATCATTCTCACGGCTCACGGCACCATTCCGGATGCCGTGCAGGCGACCCAGATGGGCGCCTTCGGCTTTCTCACCAAGCCCGTGGACAAGCAGGAGTTGCTCGACCAGGTGCAAAAGGCGCTGCGCATCTCCGGATTCGGCGCCTCGGATGAGGATTGGCGGGCGGACATCGTCACCCGCAGCTCGGTGATGGAAGAGAAACTCGCGCAGGCGCACATGGTGGCAGGTACCGATGCGCGCGTACTGATCACCGGCGAGAGCGGCACCGGCAAGGAGCTGCTGGCGCGGGGCATTCACCAGGCGAGCCCGCGCAAGAACAAGCCGTTCGTTGCCATCAACTGCAGCGCGATGGCGGAGAATCTGCTCGAGTCGGAGCTGTTCGGACACGAGAAGGGCTCATTCACCGGCGCCACGCGCGCGCACCGCGGCCTGTTCATGGCCGCGGACGGCGGCACGCTGATGCTCGATGAGATCGGTGACATGCCGATGCGCCTGCAAGTCAAGCTGCTGCGCGTATTGCAGGAGAACGTGATTCGTCCGGTTGGCAGTACCGATGCGATCGCCATCAACGTGCGTGTCGTCTCGGCAACCCACCGTGATCTGCAGGCACTCATGACGGCGGGTGAGTTCCGTGAGGACCTCTACTATCGGTTGAATGTCGTGCACATCGAGATGCCTTCACTGAATCGCCGCCGTGAGGACATTCCGCTGCTGGTGGCACATTTCCTCGCGCAGATTGCGAAGGAAAGCGGCGTGCGCAAGATCTATGCGCCGGAGGCCGTGGAGCTGCTGGCGACGGCAGACTGGCCGGGCAACATCCGCCAGCTGCAGAACGTCGTGCGTCAGAACGTGGCGCTGTCGCAAACCCCCATCATCCCGGTGGAGCTGGTACAACAGTCCCTGGGCGGCGGTCCGGGCCGGCTGCCCTCGTTCGACGAGGCGCGCGATGAGTTTACGCGCAGCTACCTGTCACAGATTCTGCAGATCACCGGCGGCAACGTCAGCCAGGCGGCGCGGCTCGCCAAGCGCAATCGGACTGATTTCTACAAGTTGCTCGCGCGTCATCAGCTCACGCCCGAGGAGTTCAAACAGCGCTGAGCGATAAATGCCGCAGCAGCGTCCGGGTTGACGCTGCGGTGCGGTATGATGAGTCGTGAATCTGAGTGACACGCTCGCCCGGGATACCAGGCGCCTGAGCAGCGACGTTTTCGACGTGCTGGTGATCGGTGGCGGCGCGAGCGGCGCAGCCACCGCGCGCGAGGCCGCACTGCGCGGCTACAGCACCGCGCTGATCGAGCGCGAAGACTTTTCCGCCGGCGCCTCCGCGCACTGCTTCAAAGTCGTGCACGGTGGGATCCGGTATATCCAGCACGCCGACATCCGGCGGCTGCGCGCCTCATGCTTCGAGCGCGCCGTGTTGCTGCGCATCGCCCCGCATCTCGTCTCGCCGCTGCCCTTCGTGATCCCAACCTATGGCCTGGGAAAGAGCAGCCGCTGGTTCCTGGGTGCGGGCATGCTGGTCTACGACACCTTGAGTGCGGATCTCAACCGCCATGTGAATGATCCGGCGCGCCGCGTGCGTCGCACCCGCTTTCTCAGCCGCAACAAAACCCTCGAGCTGTTCCCAGACATTGCGAGTGACGGTCTCAGCGGCGCTGCGATCTTCGAAGATGGCCAGATGTATAACCCGCCGCGCCTGGTACTCGCCTTCGTCGGGGCTGCGACTGCGATGGGCGCCTGTGTGGCGAACTACGTGGCAGCCGACCGGCTGCTCATGGAGGGGGACCGTGTAGTCGGGGTGGAAGCGCGTGATCGCATCGGCGGGACGCCGCTGCAGATCCGCGCCCGCGTGGTGATCAATGCGGCCGGTCCCTGGGCCGAAGGACTCCTGCCCGAGGGCTACGCGCAGCCGGGCACCTACTCGCGCGACACCTGCTTCCTGGTCGATCGCAAGTTCGCCACTCCGATGGCGCTCGCCGTCCAGGGCCGGGCCAGGGACTCCGATGCGCTGCTCGCCCGTAACAGCCGTCATCTGTTCCTGGTGCCCTGGAGGGACAGCACACTGGTCGGTGTCTGGCATTCCATCGTACCCCGCGACCCGGATGGCGTCGGCTTTCCCCGCAGCGAGCTGCGGCAATTCATCGATGAATTCAACTCCTGCTATCCCGCCCTGCAGCTCAGGGAATCCGAAGTCCGGCGCGCAGACTTTGGCCTGGTGCCATTCGGCGAGGCTGCCAATCAGCAGGGAGGGCTGAGCTTCGGCAAACAATCGCGTCTGATCGATCACCGGGAACAGGGCCGGCCGGGGCTGCTCACGCTGATCAGCGTGCGTTACACCGTGGCGCGGCGCGATGCTGTCGATGCACTGAATCTTGCGAGTCAGCAGCTTGCTACGCGAGCCTCGGTAGGCGATTCCACTAGTGAGCCTCTGACAGGAGGTCGGATCGATGACTTCAACGGCGCACTGAGCGCCTTCCAGTCGCGACGTCCCGAGTGGCTGAGTGAAAAATCCGCCGTGGGCATGCTGCGCAATTACGGCACCTGCGCAACCCAGCTCCTCGCCCTTGCCGCCGCCGAGCCTCACCTGGCGCGCCGCTTCGCCGGCAGCCATGTCACATTCGTCGAAGCAGCGTATGCGGTGCGTGCCGAGATGGCACAGCGAATGACTGACATCGTGTTTCGCCGCACTGAGCTCGGCACGGCTGGCCATCCCGGCACGGCCGCTCTGGATGAATTGCAGGCCCTGCTTGCGCAGGAGCTCGGCTGGTCGGAGCAGCGTATCCGCGAGGAGCGCACCCTGGTGGAGCAACACCTGCAGCGTTATCTGGCGGTCGCGGCCTGAGGGTTGCACCGTCTATGAGGTTGGCATGCGGATCTTCATGACTGGCGGCTCGGGATTCATCGGCAGCCGCCTCGCGCCCCTCGCCGTACAGAGCGGGCACGCCGTGACGGTGGTCACCGCGGTCAACAATGCCGCGGAGGAGGCGCGCTGCGCTGCGCTCGCCGGCGCCGGCATCCAGGTCGTCCGGGCCTCGCTGGAGGATGCTGATGCGCTCGCGCGTCACCTGCAAGGTCATGATGCGGTCATCCATCTGGCCGCGGCCCAACACGAAGCGGGCAAGCCCGAGAGTTATTTTCATCAGGTGAATGTTGAGGGGACGCGCCGCTTGCTCGGGCTGGCCGCCGCAGCCGGTGTGCAGCGTTTCGTACATGGCAGCACCATCGGGGTGTATGGTAGTGCGGCCGCCGGTAGCCTGGATGAAGAGTCTCCGCTCGCCCCCGACAACCCCTACGGGCGGACCAAAGCCGCCGCCGAGGAGTTGGTCCGAGCGTTTCAGGGAACGATGCAGTGGTGCATCATCCGGATCTCGGAAACCTATGGCCCGGCTGATATGCGCCTGTTGAAGCTGTTTCGTGGCGTGCGCACCGGGCGTTTCCTGATCATCGGCCAAGGCACGAACCTTCACCAGCTGATCTATGTCGATGATCTGGCGCGGGGACTGCTCGCGGCGTGCACCGCAGCGCCTGCGGCGGGCGCTACCATCGTGTTGGCGGGCGCCGAGCAAATCACGACCAACGACATGGTGTCGGCTATCGGTGCCGCAGTTGGCCGCACCCAACCCGTAGCGCATGCTCCGATGTGGCCGTTCATAGCCGCCGCCACGCTATTCGAAGCCACCTTCACTCCACTCGGACTGAAGCCGCCACTACATCGCCGGCGCCTTGACTTCTTCGCCAAGTCCTTCCACTTTTCGACCCGCAGGGCGCAGCAACTGTTGGGATTTGAGCCCCGGACGAGCTTCGCCCAGGGTGCCCGGCTGACTGCCGACTGGTACGCGCAAAACGGCATGCTCTGAGGGCTCGCGGCGGCAGCCGCGCAAATGTGATGAAGTTCACACTTTGCCTGCTTCCGCTGTCATTTTGGCATCTGCCTACCTAGTTGCCCGCGTTAACCGAAGTCTCAAATGCGGCCGTTTGCAGCCGCGAAAACTACGTCGGAGACGGTGTGGCATGTATGCTAGGCAGCAGGGTGCAGGGCACCAGGGGTCTGGTCAGAATAAGTTGCTGACGGCTGCGCATCACCTGGTGGTGCGCGGCAGCGTGCTGCTGATCACGGATAATGAGATTGTTACGGGACACAACAGCCGCCGTGTTTGCCATGGCGGGTTTTCTACTACTGGTTGAGCTCTGCCTCCGATTCGCCGGAGTGCATTACGAGTCTTCTCTGTACCGGCTCGATCGGGATCTGGGTTACGTGCTGCGCCCGAATGCGGCGGGCTGGAGCGTGAAGGAACGGGATCACTTCGAGCAAGTCAGCTCGCAGGGTCTGCGGGACCGTTACCATCCGTTGACACCCCCGCCGGATGTCATTCGCATCGCGGTCGTCGGTGACTCGTTTTCCGAGGCCAAGCAGGTTGACCCTGACCAGGCGTACTGGGCGGTGATGGAGCGCGACCTGAACCGGCTGCTGCAATCCAACTCCGGGGACCGCAGTGTGGAGGTGGTAAATTTCGGTGTCGCAGGCTACGGACTGCCACAGGAATACCTGACGATCAAGCAGCGGATCTGGCAATTCAATCCGCAGATCGTCCTGCTCACCGGGAACCTGCATTCTCTCATTCTGGACAGCGACCGGCGTTTTGCCAGCATACAGGTATCGGGGGGCCCCACTCCCTACTTCGTGCGCACGGCCGACGGTCTGGTACTCGATGAGACCACACGGAAACAGCAGGCGGCGTTTCTGGCACCCTCGGCGCTCACGGATCTGATCGCGGACCTCACGAACAACAGTGAGGTTCTCAGCCTGCTCAACGCCACCCGTCGTACCCTGAGCCTTGAGAGTGCGCGGTTGCGACAGTCCTTGCACTCAGTCGATCAGCACGGCGCGGCCGCGGCTCAGAGCGAGCTGAGTTTCGAGGAGACGGTGCTGCGCGGACCTGAGGATCCCCAGTTCGCGCCTTCCTGGGGCGTAGCCGAGGAGCTGATCCGGCTCGCCGCAGGGGAAGTCCAGCGCCATCACGCGGAGTTCTGGTTCGTCCTGCTGGACATGGCGCCACAGGTCGACCCGGACCCGGACCAGCGCCAAGCGCTGATGAGCGCGCTCGGCATCCACGATCTGTATCTCGGCGACCGCCACTTCAGCGAGTTTGCGACGCGGCAAGGCATTCGCCACATATTGACCGCAGCGGAGCTGCGAGCGATTGCGGAACGCGACCACACGCTCCTGCACGGTTTTCCGCGTCGGCCGCGCAATTCCGGTCATTGGAACGAAACCGGACACGAGGCGGCCGGAGAGCTGCTCGCACGGCATCTGTTTACGTGCTCTGATACTTTGGCAGCGGTGCGATCTGCTGCCGCTGCAACTGCAGCTGCCGTGGCAACTTCAGCAACGACCTGCGGCGACGAACTCCCGGCACGACCTGCCGACATCGTGAGCCGAGACCTGCCATGAATCCTAACAAAACGCCGGATCTGGATTATGGGCGGCTGGTCAAACGCAGCAGGCAACTGGTGCGCGCGGCCGCGGCAGCGGGCGGACTGAGAGTGGCGCTGTTATCGGATGCCGCGACCCAGCAGTTCGTGCCAGTCCTGCGCGCGCTGTTGTGTGACAACGGCATCAGCGCGCAGCTTTATGAGGGGTTGTTCGATGCGGTCGAGCTGGAGGCCATCGACCCTGCGTCCGCGCTTCACGCCTTCAAGCCTGACTTCGCCATTGTCATCAACAGTGCGCAGGCGCTGCGAGCCCGCTATTACGAGCATGGCATCGACGCGGAACTGCCGCGGATCGAGCGCATCTGGGATGGCCTCGCGAAACATAGCCGCTGTCGCATCATCCAATGCAACCTGGCTTTGCCATATGACAGACCCTTCGGACAGTTCGATCTGAAACTCGGCACCTCTGTCTACACCGCGACGCGCACGCTGAATTCGCAGATCGCCGAGTCCGCCGCGCGGCGGCCTGATGTATTGCTTTGCGACGTCGAGGCAATTGCCTCTTACGCCGGACGCCGCAGCTGGTTCGACGAGCGGCTGTGGGATCTGAGCAAGACCTTCTGCAATCTGGAACACCTGCCCCAGGTTGCCCAGGCCATGGTAGATCTCGTGCTCGCAAGTCTCGGGCGGCTGGCAAAGTGCGTGATCTGCGATCTGGACAATACCCTGTGGGGCGGTGTCGTCGGCGATGTCGGCCCGCTGGGCATCGAGATCGGCGCCGCATGGCAATGGCGAGCCGTATTACCGCTTGCAGCAATACCTCCTGAGTCTGCATCGCCGCGGCATCCTGCTCGCGGCCTGCAGCAAGAACGAGCAGGCCAATGCCATGGCCGCCTTCCAGCAGAACCCGGACATGCTTCTCAAGGCCGAGCATTTCACGGTGTTCGTGGCGAACTGGGACAACAAGGCGGACAACATCAGAACGATTCAGCAGACGCTCGATATCGGCTTCGACTCCATGGTGTTTCTGGATGACAACCCGTTCGAGCGCAATCTGGTCCGTACGTTCCTGCCCGAGGTGATCGTGCCCGAGCTGCCGGAGGATCCGGCGGACTATGTGCGCGCGCTCTCGGAGCTGAATCTCTTCGAAACGACCGCATTCTCGGCTGAAGATACCGAGCGCGCGGCGCTCTACAAGCGTGAGGCGCAGAGGCGTGTCGCGCGTGACAGCTTCACGGATGTCAGCGAATACCTGCAGTCACTGGAGATGCAGATTACCGTAGAGCGCTTTCCCGAGCCCAAGATCAGCCGCATTGCGCAGCTGTTCGCGCGCAGCAATCAGTTCAATCTGACGACGCACCGCTACAGCGAAGCAGACTGCCTGCAGATGATGCGGGATGAGGTCGGATGCATTCCGCTTTGTGCCAGCCTGCGCGATCGCTTTGGGGATCACGGCTTGATTTCCATCGTGGTGGCGCGGCCCGACGGCGCAGCACTGCAGATCTGCGACTGGCTGATGTCCTGCCGGGTACTGGCGCGAGGCGTGGAGGAGTATCTGATGAATCATGTCGTAACGCTGGCCCGGGACAGCGGCCTTACCAGGGTAACAGGCCAATACGTTCCGACGAGCAAGAACCAGATGGTGGAGAAGTTCTGGGCTCGCTTCGGATTCGAAAGCGCGGACGGCCGCCACTGGACCCTGGAGACCGCGCGCTCCACACCACGTACTAGTGGATCAGCGAACGGCGGAAGTCGAGCAACAGTGATGAGGACGTCTATGCATCCAGCAGAAGTTAAGCAGCGGCTGACCGGGATCTTCCGCGACGTGTTCGATGATCCCAATCTGCAGCTCAGCGAGTCGATGACCGCTGCCGATGTGGACGGCTGGGACTCCTTGTCGCATATCAACCTGATCGTGCAGGTTGAAAAGGACTTCAAGCTCAAGCTGTCGACCGCGGCGATACGCGACCTGAAGAATGTCGGCGACTTCATAGCGCTCATCAGCGCCAGAACGCCCTGATGGGCTTCGCCACAGCGGGCTTCCTCGGGTTCCTGGCAGTCACGGCGCTGCTCTACACGCTCGCGCCGCGTAGGCAGCGCGGCTTGTTGCTGGTTGCCGCCTCCTATGTCTTCTACCTGCAATGGAGCGGATGGTTCGCTGCGCTGCTGTTCGGCTCGACGCTGCTCACGTTTTTTGCAGCGCGCTCCAGATCCGCAGCTCTTGCAGTCACCGCGCTCATTTTTCTGATACTGGTGTGGTTCAAGTCGCTACCGCTCATGGGGATCAATGGGCTCATTCCGCTCGGCGTCTCCTACTACAGTTTCAAGCTCGCGGGCTACCTCATCGACTGCTACTGGGGAGTGCTCGAGCCCGAGCGACGCCTGCTTTCCTTCCTCGCATTCGCCTCGTTCTTCCCACAAATCGTTGCCGGCCCTATTCAGCGTGCCCAGACCTTTCTGCCGCAGGTGCACCAGACTGGCAGCCCGAGCCGCGCTGACTGCGCCCGTGCCGCACTGCGCATCGTGCTCGGTTTCTTCAAAAAATTTGTGCTGGCCGATAATCTCGGAATGATCGTGAGCTATGCGTACGCTCACCTGGGCGATCAGCCGAGCGCGGCGGCGGCTTTCGGCTTCTATGGCTACCCGCTGCAGATGTATGCGGACTTCTCGGGTATCACGGACATTGCAATCGGCGCCAGCAAGCTCCTGGGGATCGACGCCCCCGAGAACTTCAACGCTCCCTTCGCGGCGGCGAGCCCAAGTGAATACTGGCGCCGCTGGCATATGACCCTGACGTTGTGGATGACCGACTACGTGTTCACCCCGCTGCGCATGGCACTGCGCTCGTTCGGCAACATCGGGCTGGTAATGAGCCTGTTCGGCAACATGATTCTCATCGGGTTGTGGCACGGCTTCTATTGGACGTTTGCCCTGTTTGGCGCCGTGCACGCGGTGTACCTGTCGGTGGATGCACTGACCCAGCGGGCGCGGCGACGCTGGTACAAGCAATACCCGCGGCTGGATCGCCTGACGGACTGGCTCGGACCGCTGCTGACCTTTCATCTGATCGCCGTGGCTTTCGTGTTTTTCCGTGCCGACAGCCTCGCAACCGTGACGGCGATGTTCCGCCAGCTGCTGGCCGGCTGGGGGCCGCTTACGCCCGAGTTCCGCGAGTTGATCACCAGCGGAAGCACCTCAATGTTGGTGCTGGCTGCCGCCTGGCTGGTGATGGAGTCAGCGGACGCCCTGCGGCGTAAATTCTGGAACCGCGCCCTGCCCTTTTCCGCTCCGCGCTGGGCGCGCTGGTCTGCCTATGGCGTCGCCAGCATGGCAATGTTTGTGTTGATGTGCCTGCTGCTGACGAACGTGCGCGAGAAGAGTCCGTTCCTGTACGAAATTTTCTGAGTGGGCGAGATCAGCCGCTGGCCTTATAGGCGATGGCCGCAATTTTCTTGCTGACTACCTTCACCTTCTTGCCATACATCATGAAGATGATGCGCATGGCGAATTCCAGCGTCGCGGTCACGGCCAGTCCCACATAGTTCAGCGGGTTCTTCCAGAAGACGTACAGCTTCAGGGGAAACGCGCGGATAGCCGTGAAACCACCGAGCGTCAGAATCTGGCCGAGACTGTGCTCGGTTACGTTGTAGAAATGGTCGATGTTGTGGGCGATGTTCTCCGAGCCCACCAGCGGATTGGCGCCATTCATGGCGTAGACGATGACCCGCCCGTTCGGGCGCAACGCTCCGCGGCACAGCTGCAGGAACTCCACGGTTTCATCCAGGCTCAGGTGATTGAGTTCCTGTTCGGGGATGATGACATCGAACTCGGCGCTCTGATGCTGCTCGAGATACGGAAACGCTTCAGCCGTCTCGCAGGGCAGTGAGCGGGCGGTAGCGTGCGCAACCTTGGCCGGATCGGAGTCGATGCCGATCACATTGCGATAGCCCATTCCCGTCAGCAGATTCACCAGGTAGCCGGGACCGCAGCTCACGACCAGAATGCGCGCCTCGCGCTCCTGCGGCAGCCGCGGCAGGTAGTTGGCCCGGTAGTACGCGCTGAAGGAGGCATACCCGCTCTCCACATCCTCGGGCGCCTGCCAGTAGGAGTCAAACGGCTCAAGTCGCGCGGACAGCCGGCGCGTTGCCGCAAGCCCCGCAACCTGGTCTTCACGTAATTCGCTGAGGGACTCGCGACGGACTGCGGGACTGATCACTGCCTAGCTCTCCGGGAGGTCGAACTGCCAACTGGCTTTCCATTATAGTATGGGGACGACCCGCTCACTAATAACGCGACCGGATGCCGCATTTTGTCATATCGGCGGCGACGCCGGCGTAGAGACCCCGTGAAGATACTGTTCTGTAACTATGAATATCCGCCGTTGGGTGGGGGCGGCGGAGTCGTAATGCGGGCTCTGGCGCGCGAGCTCGCGCAGCGACACGAGGTGACGGTGATCACCTCGCAGGCGTTGGATCTCGAGCGGGAATCCGATGACGGCGGCGTGCGCGTGTTGCGCGTGCCGGTGTTCTTCCGCAAGGAGCTGGCTGTCGCGAATTTCCCCTCGATGTTGGCTTATCTGCCCACAGGGATTGCGCGCGGCCTGACACTGCCACGCTCCGGCTTCGATGTCGTCAATACGCACTTCGTCGTGCCCTCAGGTCCTGTGGGCGAGATCCTGGCCCGTTTCTATGGCGTACCCAACGTTCTCTCCGTGCATGGCGGCGACCTGTACGATCCGAGCAAGAAAAGCTCGCCACATCGGCACGCATGGTTGCGCTGGCCGATCCGCCGCATGTTGTATTCCGCACATGCGATTGTCGGGCAGTCGCGCGATACGCTGCGGCGGGTCGCGGAGATCTACGGGGTGCGGCGCACCTCGGAGCTGATTCCCCTGGGCATCGATCGACCCCGCAAAATCCGCGGGACACGCGCTCAGTTCGGCATCCCTGAGGATGCCTTCGTGATGGTGACCATCGGGCGCATCGTGCCGCGCAAGAGCTCGGTGCAGCTCGTGCAGGCGCTCGCGCAGTGCGGCCGTCCGAAGGCGCATCTGGTGTTGGTTGGCGATGGTCCTGATGCCCCCGCGGTACGCAGCGCGGCTCAGACCGCAGGGGTGGCAGACCGCGTCCACCTTCTCGGCTACCTCACCGAAGAACAGAAGTCGATGGCGCTGTCGGTCGCTGACGTATTCGTCTCGACGAGCCAGCACGAGGGTTTCGGGCTCGTGTTTTTGGAAGCAATGGCTTTTGGTTTGCCGGTGATCTGCTATGACCGCGGCGGTCAGACCGATTTCCTGCGCACACCGGACACCGGTTTTGTCGTCAAGCTCAATGACCTCGAGGCCTTCACGCGGTCCCTGACCGAACTGCACGATCAGCTGGAACAGCGCCGCGCAATCGGTAGTTTTAACCTGCGGCACGTCGAGGAATATTTCATCGACCGCTGCGCGCAACGTTACGAGCAGGTGTTCGCGGCGGCTTGTGAGCAGCGTCGCACGCGGATGGCGAGCGCAGGATGAAGGCAGCTGCAGTGATCGTGGAGGGTGCATGTGTGGGTTAGTCGGCATACTCGGCCGCTTCGATGCCGAGGGACAGGATCTGGGGCGCATGCTGCAGGCGCTCTCGCACCGCGGTCCCGATGGCGAAGGCGTCTACGCGGATGCGCATATCGCACTGGGGCACCGGCGCCTGTCGATCATCGACCTGGAAGGTGGCCGCCAACCTTTGCGCAATGTCGAGGGCACCATCTGGCTGGTCTGCAACGGCGAGATTTATAACTACCGGGAGTTGCGCGCGCAGCTCGAAGCTGACGGCCATCGCTTCGTCACCAACAGCGACTGCGAGGTGATCATCGGACTGTACGAGCGTCACGGCGAGCAGCTGCTGAACCATATCCGCGGCATGTTCGCCTTCGTGCTCTGGGATTCGCGCCGCAAGCGGCTGCTGGCGGCGCGCGATCACCTGGGCCAGAAGCCCTTTTATTATTCGAGCGAGAGCGGCCGCTTTGCGTTTGCCTCGGAGATCAAGGGGCTGCTGGCGCTCGATCCGCAATATCGGACGGTCAACCTCGCTGCCCTGGATCAGTACCTCGCCCTGCGGCTGATTGCGCCACCCTTGTCGATGTTCAAGGGCATCCACAAGCTGCCGCCGGGTCATCTGCTGAGCATCGAGCCCGGTGGCGCACCACGCATCCGCCGTTACTGGGAGCTGCGCTATCTGCCGAAGCTGTCCGGCTCGGAGGAAGATCTCACCAACCAGCTGGAATCACTCATCGAGGAATCCCTGCGGCTGAACATGGTGAGCGATGTGCCGGTCGGAGCTTTCCTGAGCGGCGGCCTGGATTCGAGCCTGCTGGTGGCAATGCTCGCCAAGCGCCTGGGAGTGCACGATCTCAAGACCTTCACTATCGGGCTCAATTACCAGCGTTTCGATGAGGCGCCGCACGCGCGCGCCGTGGCGCGCCTCTATAACACCGACCATCACGAAGAAACGATCGACCCGAGTCTGACCGCCGTGTTGCCGGAGCTGGTTTGGCATCTCGATGAGCCATCGGATCCCTTGTCGCTGTGCGCCTGGCATGTGGCACAGCTGGCCAGTCGCTCGGTCAAGGTCGTCATCGGCGGTGATGGCGGCGATGAGCTGTTCGGTGGCTATGATCGCTACTACGGCAACCTGTACGCCGACTATTACGGCAAGGTGCCCGAGGGACTACGCCGCTACGTCCTGGGGCCGGCGCTCGAGCGCATCCCTTCTGCCGGCTGGTACAAGAGCAAGGGCCACCAGTTGCGCTGGCTGCACCGGCTGTCCTTCCTCTCGGGCGCGGAGCGTTATGCCGCCAGCCTGAACTACTTCTACTTCGAGCCGGCGATGCGTGCCGAGCTGTTCACCCCGGAGGTTCGCGCCCGAATCATCGGCTGGCGCGCTGAGGGAGCCATCGAGGAGCCCTACGATCACCTCGAAGGTGGCGGTGGCCCGCTGGACCGGATGTTGTATGCCGACAGCCGCGTGCGGCTGCCGGATCATCCAGTGATGATCACGGATCGCATGACAATGGCCTGGGGATTGGAGGCGCGCAGCCCCTTCATGGATCACCGCGTCGCCGAATTTGCCGCACGCCTGCCGGATTCACTGAAAATTCGCGGTCGTAGCCTGCGCTATATCCAGCGCAAGCTTGCGGCACGCTATCTGCCTGCAGAGATTCTCGAGCGGCCCAAGCAGGGGTTCTCCTCAGCGCTACCGTACGTGTTGGGTACCGAATATCGTGTTCTGTACGACGGATTTCTGCGTAACGCCGAGCTGGTGAAGGCCGGAATTCTGCAGGCGGCCCCCATTGAGAAACTCCTGCGGGAGCATCTTGCCGGACACGTCGATCACGGTAACCGGCTTTGGCTGTTGATCAACTCCGAGCTGTGGTATCGCATGATGATCCAGGGCCATACGCGCGACATGCTGGCAAGCGAGCTCGAGGCGGCACGCGCGGACGCTGCCAGGCACTCCATCGGCGCGCAGGCGGCGACGGCCTGAGGGCTGGGCGGTGCGCATCGGCGTGATGCTGCGCCACTATGATCAACATGGTGGCGGAGTCAAGGTCTACACCCGCGAGATCCTGCGCTCGATGCTGTCAGCCGAAGCTGGCCACGAGTTCGTTTTCCTTTACAACAATCCCGCCCTGGTTGGCACCTACCGTGAGCACCAGAATGTCACCGAAGTAGTGGTTCCGGGCAAATCCGTACTCGTCTGGGACCAGATCGGTACGCCGCTTGCCGTGCGCAGGCATGGCGTGGACGTACTGTACAACCCGAAGTACTCAATTCCTCTTGCGGTCCGCTGTCCCACAGCGTGGGTATGCCACGGCCTCGATTGGTACGTGATGCCACAGGCTTCGCGCTGGATCGATCGCCAGAGCCATCGTTTCCTCGTCCCCCGTTATGCCCACAAGGCCAACGCCATCGTCGCGGTCTCGGAGATTACCCGCGAGCACGTCATGCAGTACCTGCTCGTGCCGCCACAACGAGTGCACACCATCTATTCGGGCCTGAGCGAGATCTATAGCGAGCCGCCCGATCCCGTCAAACAGCGCGCGGTACGTGAGCGCTTCAAACTCCCCGAGCGTTACGTGTTGTACGCAGGGGCGGTTTATCCGCCGAAGAACTTTACGCGCATGGTACAGGCATATGCCAAGGTGGGCCCGCAGCGCGGAGTGCACCTGGTAATTGCAGGTGGCGAGAACCGCTTTCTGTCGCAGCATGAGCTCGAGGAGCCGCGGCGGCAGCGGCTCGATGATTGGGTGCACTGGGCCGGCTGGGTGGACACGGAGCTGCTGCCGGCCTTTTACCAGCAGGCACAGGTGCTGCTGCTTCCCTCGCTGTTCGAGTCATTCGGCTTGCCCATCATCGAGGCCATGAGCAGTGGCTGTCCGGTTGTGACCTCGAATGTCTATGGCACGCGGGAGATCGGTGAGGGAGCCGCAATGCTGGTGGACCCCTCGTCGGTTGACTCCATCGCGGCCGGCCTGGCCTGCCTGCTGGACGAGCCCGACAGGCGTGCCGATCTCATCGCTAGGGGCCGCGAGCGGGCGCGAAAATTCAGCTGGAATTCCTGCGCTGCGGGCACCCTGCGCGTATTGGAACAGATTTATGCGGAGCGGCGCAGTACTAGAGCTTGAGAGTGTCGGTATTCCTTGCGGTGGAACGCAGGTCCGGTTGCGACTAGAGCTTGAGAGTGCCGGAATTCCTTGCGGTGGAACGCAGGTCTGGTTGCGATTCGTGCCGCTCGATCGGGTTGTAGCGGATCGGAACATGCAGGTACGCGAGCCGCTTCGCTTCGTTACGGCCCCGCGTAACCGTCTCTAACACCAGTCCGCAAACCAGGCTCAGGAAAGCGAGCAGCATGATTCCCGTGCTGAGCACAGCCGTGGGCAGTCGGGGCACCAGACCCGTGGCAAAATACGTGCGTATGAGCGGCACCGCGAGTCCAGTAGAAATGAGTGCCAGCGCGGCACTCACCACCGCAAAAAACTGCAGAGGCTTTTCCTGTTTGATAAGCGTCATGATCGTACGCAGGATGCGCCAACCATCCCGGTACGTCCGCAGCTTACTCACCGATCCGACCGGTCGCTCGCGGTATGGGGTGGGTACTTCAGCAATGGGCATGCGCAGTTGCAGCGCGTGGACCGTGAATTCGGTTTCAATCTCGAACCCGGCCGTCAGCGCAGGAAACGACTTGATGAAACGTCGGCTGAATATGCGATATCCCGACAGCATATCGGTGAGCCGGTTTCCGAAGATGCGTGCGACCAGTCCGGTGAGCAGCGCATTGCCGAACTGATGTCCGGCCCGGTAGGCAGCCTGTGAAGAGGCCACACGAGCGCCGTTCACCATGTCCAGTGCCTGGGTGACCAGCAGCTCAATGAGCTGGGGAGCGCTGGCCGCATCGTAGGTGTCGTCACCATCCACCAGCACAAATATGTCCGCTTCAATATCCGCAAACATGCGACGCACGACATTCCCCTTACCCTGCAGCGGCTCGCGTCGCACGATGGCACCCGCGCGCTGGGCGACCGCGCACGTCTGGTCGCTCGAATTGTTGTCGTAGACGAAAATCGCAGCCTGCGGCAGAACGCGCAGGAAGTCCTGCACGACCTTGCCGATGGCTGCTTCTTCGTTATGACACGGAATGAGGACGGCGATGACGGGATTCATGAGACTGCGATCAGCTTACCGCGTGCGGAGCCTGCTCGGGTGAAAGTGGATCGGGCGAAGGTCGATTGCGTGAAGCGGGATCGGGGTGTTGCAGCTGTAGCGCTGGCTTGCGACCTGGTCTATGCCACCGGCCCCTGAGGAGGGACGGCACAACAGCAACCACCAGGACGAGCGCGCAGGGGCGCGGCAGCCAGCCGTAGCGCTCGACGAAATGCGAGGTCATGGCATAGAACAGAATCAGCATGAATGCTGGCAGGCAGAAGATGACCAGATCAATGCGGCCGGCGCGCAGTCCGTAGACCAGGGCGATCAATATAACGGGGAAGCTGAAAAGTGCGCCGCGCCACAGAAGCGGAATGGCAAGCGCGAGATGCATCAGCGGGTGCTCCTTCACGAGCGCAATGCCGTCATCGCGTGTCATCCGATCAGCCACGCCGGAGGGATAGCGCAAACCCTCTGCAGACAAGGCGCTCAGATAGTTCTCGTAAATAGCGCGGCTTTCGCGGTACCAGTCCAAAGCCATATCCGGCCTGCCCTGATCTTCGGCCTGCAGATCCACCTCACCGGCTTTCCCCGGGAAGCCCATCTGCAAGCGGTGCAGGCGCCCGGAAGCCTCGAGATCCCGCGGCGTAAAGCCGGTCAGCTTGCCCACAGCGCGGTGTAATGGCCACGCACTCCAGGCGTAGAAAGATCCGCGAAATTCTTCCCCGGACATGGTGTCGAGAAATCCCCGGTATAGCAGCACGGGACCACCCCGCTCTCCAATGGCGAGCAATCCCGTCTGCTGCAGGTTGCGAAACATCCAGCTGCCGCAGAGCAGCATGAAATGGTACCAGTGCCGCCGCGGCAATCCGGACACTGTGCTGCGGCCATAGCCGCCCTGCACGGGTGCACAGATGCACCACCACCAATCAGAACCAATACGGCCGGATACACATAGAACACAGCCGCCTTCGTCAGCGCCATCAACCCGAAGACCGTACTTGCCCCGAGCAACCACCACAGCCGGCCATTCGTCCAGGCAAGCGTCAACAGCAGCGCACCGAGCAGCAGCCACATGGCTCCCAGCAGTTCCGTATCCAGGCTGTCCATGCCAATGGCGTACTCCGCACCGTGGGGAATCCAGACGGTGAAGGGCAGCGCCACCAGCAGGCCTCCGGCCAGCTGATAGATCCAGCGTAACCTCCTGGTCGAGACAGGGGACGCCAGCCGGCCTGCAGCTATGGCAGCACTTGTCATCAGCATGGCCAGCCAGATGACGTTCTGCAATTTGAGACCCTGCGCGCGCGGGCCCTGAAAATAACTACCCGGGCTGGCCGCGCCGGCCAACAGATCCTCTATGCGGACCGCGGCAGCGGTTGTCCATACCGGCAGCGGATCGCGCGCCATCGAGGGATGCAGCGGTGGCTGCTCATCCAGCGACATCACCCCATGGTGGGCCAGGTTGAGCGCCATGGTGAGCGTCTCGGATGCGTCCTTGATGACCGGACGGCCCGTGATGCGCACGCAGGCGAGCAGGCAGCACACTGCGAGCACGATCACCGGCAGCGCATTGACGCGCGAGCACGCCCTCACAAAGCTGTTAGCAAGCATGATGCAGATACTACTTCGTGCATCGCCGACAGGTTGGGCGGCGACACAGCCAGTTCAACTTTTGGCGTAGGGCCGAAGACAATACATATAGGCGCTGCCGCACAACAGCAGCAGTACGCCACCACATGCCAGACCTTCGGCGAGCAAGCCCAGCCCATTGCCACTTACAAAGCTGTCAACCACGAACAGGATCGGTCCGCAGCCGACAATGGTGGCAATCAGCGGCACAAGTTCCCTTGCAGACAACACATTACGCAAAGACCAGAATGACAGCGCAATGATCACAAGATAGCCACCCGTTCCCGCCAGCACAGCGCCGTCCACATCGAGCAGCGGCACCAATGCCACGTTCAGTCCAAGACTCACTACACCACCGACCGCGATGAAAATCGCGCGCGAGACCTGCCTGTCGGCTGACAGCAGAGTGCGGCCAAGGCCTGCCTCGATGGCCGTCACCAGTGCAAGCACCGACATGATCTGCATCAGAGGCTCGGCCGAGGCGAATCGTTCACCGAGCACCGGCACCAGCAGGATAGGCGCCACGAAGTACAGGGCCCACGCGACCACCAGACCGGCGAGAAACATTGCCCAGATCATCTGCGCCGCGGTACGCCGAAACGTGATCCGATCCGTTGCGAATAGCTGACTCAGGCGCGGATACAAAGCCAGCCCGAAAAATCCGAGCGGCACCAGTGCCGTTTCGATCAGCCGCAGGCCGGTGGCGAACTGACCTGCAGCCGCATCGCTGACGGCCAGGGACAAGACGATCACCCCGACGCGCGAAAACAGCTGCACAAAGATCTCAATGAGCGCAAACGACCAGATGATGCCGGCGATGCGCCGCACACCCTCACGCGTCACCGTCACACGCAAGCGGCCATCGCGCTGAGCGGAACGGGCGGCCAGCAGCACCCACACCACGGCAGCGAGCGGAAAGCTCAGCAATGCCACATCCAGCGGAGCCGTGAAGAAGTACAGCGCGGCGCCGGCGCACAAACACGCGATGGCGCGGGCCAGGAATTCGGTCAACGCCGGTCGGGCCATGTTCTGGCCGGCCATCTGCGGGATGAACAGCGACATGGCAATCGCCGCAGTGAGCTGATAACAACTCAACTCGATGACGATAGCGAGCTTCTCGGCCGATGGAGCGGTGATCAGGATATAAACAAACAGCGCCAGCACGGCGAGGCCAAGCATCACCGATTGCGTGCCCAACAGCTCCGCCATGAAGGGACCCTGCTCCTGCGGTGACAAACGGGCGTACTGGCGGATGCCGTATTCCTCGATGCCGAGGCAGCTGATGACATAGCCGAGGGTCGCAACGGCGAACCCATAGGAGTACTCGCCCACCCCCGAGGGACCGAAGCTTCGCGAGAGGAGAATGAACAACAGCAGGTTGAGGACATCTCCGCTCAACCGGCAGGTGGTGAGCCAGAAGGCGTTCTTGGCGGTTCTCAAGCGGGGATCTGCTCGGGCGTCACAGGTCGGGCGGCAAAGTGATGATAATAATCCAAGAACTGGGCGAGTGACTGCGCGCAAAATGCCTCCGCGAAGCGACACTCCCGGTCAATGATGGCATTTGACCGATACGCGTTTAGCCCCAGCGCCGTATGGATATAGCTTGCTTCCGCCAGCTGGCTCACATAATGCTCGAGCGCACGACGCTTGATGTCCACGGTTGCATCGATGCGCACGAACAGGTTCGGAAATAACGGAGTCCAGACTTCATAGCTGTGCACCTGGAAAGCCAGTGCGGTATTGCGTGTGGCCGCCTCCAGCAGCGGACTCGCCGCCATGTGATCAGGGTGTGCCTCGAGGAAATAGGGCACGTAGACGATCTGGGGCTGCAGCTGGAGCAAGACCTCGCGTAGCCGCGTCGCCGCCGCTTGATCGTGCTCGAGGTGGCCATCCTCCGCATCCAGATAAACCACTTTGCTGATCTTCAACTCGGCAAGCGCCGCCGCTGCTTCCCGCTTGCGAAGTTCCGGTAGCTTTACACCCGCTGCCAGCTGCTGCGGCGTCAACCGGCCGCCGTGCCGTCCGTCGGTGAGAAACACGACCGTGATATCAGCGCCCGCTGCAATGTGACGCGCCAGCGTACCCCCACAGCCAATCACCTCATCGTCCATGTGGGGTGCCAACACCACGACTTTTTCCGCGCCGGGATCCCACACCAGCGCGCTACGATTGAAGACCTTCGTGGTCTGCAGCAGACCGTAGGCGCGCAAGTACGGCCGTGCCGCGGCGCTGAAGGACTTGAGCATGACCTTGGTCAGTGACTTCATGGCTGCATTCCAATTTGGCGCCTGTTATATCTTCAGTGCTGAGAGCTATTAGGCCGGGGGGCCGCCAGCTCGCTGAACAGGCGCGCGTGGTAGCGGGCAATCGTGCGCATGGAAAACAGACTCTCCACGAGCGAACGCATGCGCGGGCCCGCAGCCTGTCGCAGCTGGGCATCGGCCAGCAGGCGATCCACGCTGCGTGTCAGCGCCGCCTGATCCTGGGGTGGCACCAGCAAGCTCGCATCGAGCTGGCCGGCGAGCTCGGCGGCGACCCCCACCTGCGTGCACACTAACGGCAGACCAACCGCCATCGCTTCTACGATTGACAGGCCAAAGCCTTCGAAAAAGCTGGGAAAGACGAACATATCGGCGGCTTGCAGGTATTCACTGACATTGCTGACCGGTCCCGGCGTGGTCACGCGGTTCCGCAGGCCGCGCTCTTCAATAAAACGGTGCATGTCAGCTTCACAGTCGTCGATGCTGCCGGCACCCTGGCCGATGAGGATCAGGTGAGCCTGCGGATAACGGGCACTGAGCTCGGCCCACGACTGCATCAAGAGCATTACGCCTTTGGAGATGGCGAGGCGTCCGGTGTAGATCATCAGCAGCGCATCCTGCTCGAGCCCCAGTCTGGCCCGCAGCGCGCGCTTGCCGCTGGCATCCACGGGCGTAAACTTTTCCATGTTGATGCCGTTGGCGATCTGCACGATGCGCTGCGGAGCGATGCCACCGGCGATGAGCTGCTCGCGGATTTCCGAGGAGATCGCGATATAGCGATCCACCCGCGCAGCTGTCCAGTGCCGCACGTTTTCCAGCGCGCGCATCAGTAACGCCGTTACCGGACTGCGCATACGCTGCAGGCTCGCTGCGCCGACCACATTCTTCAGCTCGCTCGGCGATTCCGGCCGTACTATGCAGGGTTTGCCGGTCAGCAGCTTCGCAAACACCGGCGCAAGCGGTGTGATATTGAAGCCCGATACCAGCACGATGTCATATTGACGCGCACTCAGCACGAGGCGCCAGAACATCCGCAGCAAGAGCAAACCTACCACTGGTACCGAGCGCCAGCCGCCGCCTTGAATCGGACCAAACGTGGCGAGGCGGATGACCGGCACGGTATCAATGAAGTCGGCATCCGGCAGTTCCATGGCGGCAGTGAGCACCTGCACGTCCACGCCTGCTGCAATCAGGCTCTCGGACAGTTCCTGCAGATGAATTTCCTGGCCACCCGGCGCGGGCGGATAGGACGGCGCGACGACGTACACCTTCAATTTTCTTGTTCGCTCTTCCCGTTTTGCCGCGGCGCAGTCTAACGGAGAAGGCCCTTTGTCTATGTGGTACATTAAAAAACAGCTGACCCGCTACTGAATAGCTCAGGCCGCGCCGGATCGGGACGCAGTTCACAAAACCGCCCTGCCAGGGCTGCAGCGATGACCCTGTATGTTGGATCATCTGAGCTGGGGCCCGCTGGTACGACCAATAACTACGATTATGTACAACGCTCCGCCCAAGGTCTCCGTTATTGTTCCGTTCTATAACGAACAGGACAGCATCGCCCCCCTGTATGCTGCCATTGTCGGGGCATTGGAACCCTTGCAGATACCTTTCGAGATGGTATTCGTCGATGACGGCAGCAAGGACGAGACGCTGCTGCGCGGAGACGTCATCGCTCGTAACGATCCGCGCGTGCGGCTGGTCAAATTCCGCCGCAACTGCGGACAAACCGCGGCCATGGCGGCCGGCATCGAATACGCCAGTGGCGAGATTCTGATCACCATGGACGGGGATCTGCAGAATGATCCTGCCGATATTCCCTTGTTCCTGCAGACCATGGAGGCCGGGAACGACATCGTGGTGGGCTGGCGCTTCAACCGTCAGGACAAACTCGTCTCGCGCAAGATTCCTTCGCGGATCGCCAACTGGCTGATCGGTAAGGTCACTCGGGTTCCCATCAAGGACAATGGCTGCTCGCTGAAAGCCTACCGGGCGTCTGTCATCAAGCAGATTCCGCTTTACTCGGAGATGCACCGTTTCATCCCGGCCATGGCCTCCATCGCAGCCCCTCGTATTGCCGAGGTCAAGGTCAGGCACCATGCACGGCAGTTCGGGCAGTCCAAGTACGGCCTGTCGCGGGTCTACAAAGTGCTGCTGGACATGTTGGTGATCAAGACGCTGGCATCCTTTGCCGGACGGTCGCTACTCTGGTTCGGGCTGCTGGCGCTGCCACCCCTCGTGGGTGCGCTGGGACTGCTGGGTTATGTCACGGTGCACAGCATCGTGGACGGCGCGCCGATCTCACTGCCATTGGCTGGCTGCGGCATCATCTTTCTGTCCTGCGCCTTCATCATGATCTGCAGTGGTGCGCTCGGTGAGCTGGTCTATAACCTCGGCGACATGCGCGATCACGAGTTCGCGCGCCTGACCCAAAAGTTGCGCCTGCGTGCCGTGCAGATCGAATCCCCCCTTCATGAATGAGCTCAATCAGACTATGAGATTGTCAGTGATCATACCGGTGGGCCGCCGGCACTCGGACTTGCGCGAGCTATACAGCGGCTATCGCGCAGGCCTGGAGGCGCTGCGTCTGCCTTATGAGACCATCTTCGTGATGGACGGCCCGTACCGCGATGCGATGCGCGCCGTCGAGAGCCTCATCGAGGAAGGCACACCCAATCTGTCTATGGTCGTGTTGAATCGGTCGTTTGGGGAATCCACCGCCATCATGGCCGGTTTCGAGCGTTGCTCCGGAGAGATCATCCTGACGCTGCCGGCTTATCACCAGATCGAAGCCGAGGATGTCGGCAAGCTGCTCGTCCCGCTGGACCGTAAGGATGTAGTGGTGGCGTGGCGCTGGCCGCGCGCGGGCAGCGGACTGGAGAAGCTGCGTCGTTCCATGTTCCACGGCCTGGTCTCGAAAGTCACGGGCATGCGATTGCACGATCTGGGATGCGGGGTGCGCGCCATGAAGCGCCAGGTCCTGGAGGAGCTGCAGCTGTATGGCGATCAGCACCGGCTGCTGCCGGTTCTGGCAGACCGCCAGGGCTTCAGTGTGGCGGAGGTGGAGGTCCGGCAGTCGGCGCAGGATCGTTTCGAAGGCCGCTACCGGTTGCGGGAATACGCCCACTTCGTGCTCGATGTGTTCACGGTGTTTTTCCTCGTACGCTTCACTAAGAAGCCGCTGCGCTTCTTCGGCATGATCGGTGCGAGTATGTTCGGCGTCGGGGCACTCCTGGTGCTGTGGATGGTCGCGCAGCGGCTGATCTTCGGTGAGACCCTGGCGGATCGGCCGGCGCTGCTGCTGTCGGCGCTGGTCGTGGTCCTCGGGCTGCAGCTGTTCGCCCTCGGCCTGCTTGCGGAATTGATCATCTTCACCCACGCGCGGCACATCAAGGACTATCAGGGCGCCGAGGTCATTCAATACCCTCTGGCGGAGGTGCCCCGCATCACGCGCGAAACGCGGACCGAGAAAACGGCCGCGGGCTGAGCTCACCCATGGATCCTGCGAGCCCCGCCGCCCCGCGGAAGGCTTGGCTGCAGCCGCTGGCCTGGATCACCGTGCTGGCCATGGCGGCCGGCGTGCTGACCCGCTTCTGGGGCCTGGGCAAATGGTCACTCGCAATAGACGAGTACTATCTCGAGCGTTCGGTGCAGAACATCCTGCGGGTGGGGATTCCGCAGTTTGCCTGCGGGGGTTACTACGTTCGCGGCCTGTTGTTGCAGTACGCGACGGCGCTTCTGCAGCTGGCCGGACTTACGCCGGAGCTCGCGCCGCGTCTCATTGCCGCTCTGAGTAGTCTTGCCACCTGGCCGGCGGCGTATCTGCTGGCGCAGCGCCTCGGCGGCCGTCGCCTCGCACTGCTGAGTGTCGTGATCCTCGCGCTGTCGGTGTGGGAAGTCGAGATCGCGCGTTTCGGCAGGATGTATGCGCCCTTCCAGGCACTATTCACCTGGTACCTGGTGCTGTATCTGGCCGTCGCGGTGGATCGCAATCGGCGCGCCGTGGCACCGCTGTTGATTCTGTCGCTGCTCGGCGTGTTGGTTTGGGAAGGTGGCGCCTTCCTGGTGCTGGTCAACCTGCTGCTGCCATTCGTCGGCAATCCGCGCGGCGTACTGCGCCGGCACGACTGGATCTATCTCGGCTACGCAGCCCTGCTGTTGCTGCCGATCTATCCTTTTGTCATGGCTAACCTGTTGCCGGTCGGAGCGGCGCCGCAGTATCCAGCCGGCTATCAGGAGCCGCCCGATGTGATCGCCAGCCGTCTGGACACGCTGGTCATGCCGTGGCGCACGCTACCTTTGCATCCGCTGTGGTGTCTGCTCGCGAGCATCCCCGCTGGCCTGATTTTAAGAGCGGCTTGGCAGCAGCTGCAGGCACCCCGGCCGCAGCTCACGCGTTTGGGATGGCTCGCAGTGCTTGCAAGTGCGGCCCTGCAGCAGTTTGCACTGGCCGCCGGCGTGTTGATGGTCCTGTTCCTGATCGGCATCGTCAGGCCGGAGCAGCTCCTCGCGCGTTCGGCTCGCCCCTTGCAACAGGCTTTGCTGGCCTGCCTGTTGTTCTGGATAGCGTTCGGGCTGTGCTGCATCGAGTGGCGACCCGGGAGTCCGGGGCTACGACAGGGAGCACTGTTGCTCGGCTATCAGTTCGTCGCCTTTCCCAATCTGCTGCGGGTGGTCGTCTCGCCATGGATTCACACCGTTCCCCTGCTGTCGGCGGGACTTGCGCTTCTGCTGAGCTCTGCTGTCGTGCGCGCCTGCTTACACCCCGAGCGTACGGCTGAGTACGAGCGCACGCTGCTTGCCGTCTTCGTAACATTGCTGTTGCTCGTGGGGATGATTCACCCCCCGCATCAGGAGACTCGCTACGTCTTCTTTCTTTATCCACCGGCAGTCATCATCGCTCTGCTGAGCTTGCAGCGTGGTTTGCATGCACTGCTGGGCGACACCCCGATTGCAGCGAGGGGACTGATCGCCGTGGGCCTGGGCTGTTTCGCGCTGAGCGAGGACTTCCGGCCCTCTCATCTGTGGCACATCGACTCGGAAGCTATCAACTTCCGAATCGGCATGGGCAGCTATCTCTCGGATCACTATCATCCGCGCTCTGATGTGCGCTCGGCCGCTCAGTGGTTGAGCAGCCATGTGGTACCGGGGCAGGACATCGTCATCGACGCATACCCGGGCGTGGACTTCTATGTGGCCGCAGATTTTTATTTCATGACTCAGTCGGATCCGCGTTTCGAGGTTTATTCCTGCCGGCACGGAAGGGTACAGCGCTGGAGCAACCTGCCGCTGCTCACCAGCTATGACGCGTTGCGCAGCCAGCTCACCACAGGTCACCGCATCTGGCTGGTTCTCGAGGCTGGACGGCTGCCGGCCGTTGAAGCCCAGCTGCCTGCCGGGGACTGGCAGCTCGAGTGGCTCTCCAAGGCGCGTGACATCGCCATCGTGCAGCTCCAGGCCGGACGCAACGGGTAAAGTGCGCCACCATGCTGTTTCACTCTGCAGTCTATGCGCTGTTTCTGCCTACGGTGCTGGCCATTTACTGGCTGCTCGCGCTCATCAAGCCGCCGCTGCGCGCGGTGCGCATCCAGAACGGGCTGCTGCTCTTTGTCAGCTATTTCTTTTACGGCTGGTGGGACTGGAGATTCGTCGGACTGATCATTCTCAGCTCGCTCATCGACTATGTTGTGGGACTGAGCCTCGATGCGACTGACGAACCCCGGCGCCGACGCTTCATTCTCGCGGCCAGTCTGGCTGCGAATCTCGGCATTCTCGGCTTCTTCAAGTATTACAACTTCTTCATCGGGTCCGCAGTGCAGGCCTTGACGGCGCTGGGAGTGGCTGCCCACGCCTCCACGCTGCGCGTCATTCTGCCAGTCGGCTTAAGTTTTTATACCTTTCAGTCACTGACCTACACCGTCGGTGTCTACCGCCGCGAACTGCCCTCGCAACGCGACCCGATCGCCTTCTTTGCGTACGTCGCCTTCTTCCCCCAGCTGGTCGCCGGCCCCATCGAGCGGGCGGCGCACCTGTTGCCGCAGTTCCTGCGCCCACGCCACGTAACCCCCGAGGAATTCGCCAGTGGCCTGAGACAGATCACCTGGGGGCTGTTCTGCAAGCTCGTCGTGGCTGACAACTGCGCGGTCGTCGTCAACTCCATCTTCGATAGTGCAGCAGCCCGGCCCGGCAGTGTCGCACTGCTTGGAGCGCTGTTTTTCGCGTTCCAGATCTACGGCGACTTCTCCGGCTACTCCCACATCGCCCTCGGCAGCGCCCGGCTGCTCGGTTTCGAACTGATGCAGAATTTCGCGACACCGTATTTCTCGCAAAGCATTCCGGAGTTCTGGCGCCGCTGGCATATCTCGCTGTCCACATGGTTCCGCGATTTTGTTTTCATTCCGCTGGGCGGCAGTCGCGTGAGCAAGTGGCGCTATGCACGCAACATCATCCTCACCTTTACGATCAGCGGACTGTGGCATGGCGCCAACTGGACGTTCGTCGTATGGGGCTTCCTCAACGGCCTCTACTACCTGCCGCACATCTTCTTTGGAGGCAGTGCGCCGGCGGTCGCAGCGCCGCGTATTCCGCCGCCGCCACGCCTGGACCAGGAACTCATCGATCCCGTGCTGATCCGTCCCGCGGATACACAAGTCACTACGCCCGCATCCCGATGGGACTCCACGTCACATCCGGTCCTGCGTCGTCGCTCGCCGCTTCCTGGCCCTCGTCCTGCGGTGCTCGTGCTGACACGCGTGGCACTGACCTTCTGCCTCACCATGGTGGCGTGGATCTTTTTTCGTGCGAAAACCCTGCATGCGGCGATCGCGACCCTGGGGGCGGTGTTCTCGCGCTCGCTGTTCACCAACCCGCTGCCGGTGCTGCGCATGGAAGGTGTCATCACGCCCATCATCTTTTCGAGCGCAGCGATCAGCCTGCTGCTGCTGTTCGAGTTCGTGCAGCAAGACAAAGGCTACGCACTCGATGTTCGCCGCCGCAGTGCTGCGGAACGATGGGCGGCCTACGCCGCAGTGGTCGCCGTAATTTGCTGCTTCCGCTATACCGGCTCTGCGCTCGACTTCATCTATTTCCAGTTCTGACCATGGCCCCATCTCTCACCTGGCGTTCACTGCTGCTGCGCGGACTTGGTGGGAGTCGCCTTCTTCGCCCTCGCCAATCTCATCACCTACCGTGGGGTGAGCTATTTCCAGCGTGAGCACGAGTACCATGCCGAGGTTGCGGAGTATTTCGACCGGCCGGCGGCCAGCGCGTTGTTCGCCGGCGACTCGCACGTTGCACAGCTCGACAACGACCTCCTGGCCGACACGGCCTATAACATCGCCTGGGGGGGCGACAGCTTGCGCGAGGTATACGCGAAACTGCGCTATCTGTTGTCGCGACAGGCGCACATCAGGACACTCTTTCTAACTGCCGACCCACACATGTTTGGTGAGGGCCGCCTGCAGTCCTCCAATCGCGCCTTCGTGGATGAGTATCTGCTGCTGACCGCTTCGCCTTACGGTTTTGACAAGGGTTGGCCATCGGCAGCCCTCGGCACCGTGCCGCTTTTCAATGATGACTTCGTGCAGTATCTGAAAAAGAAGATCTCCATATCGCTCAAACGTGCACCGACGCGCGAGGTAAAGGATGATGCCGAGGCCTGGCGCGGCCTCTCAGAGGACGAGCGCGAGCAGCAGGCGCGCGCGACCGGCATCGGAGACCACCGCGGCATCGGTGATCATCCGGAGCCCTTCCAATGGTTTGAGCGTATCGTCGCCCTGGCTCACGAGCATGGCATCCGCATCATCGCCGTCCAATATCCATCCCACCCCGCATACATTCAGGCGATCTCTGCGCAGGCCGATGCGCTGGTGAATGCCGAGCTCGCGCACGCAGGCATCACTGACATCATCGACCTGCGCAACGTGTTCGCGGACCCCAGCCTGTTCAAGGATGAGGACCATGTCAGCCGCAAAGGCGCCATAGCGTTGCTGCACATCCTGAGTCAGCGCAGCGGGCAACACTTGCTGGCGGAACGCGTGGCCGTGGACGACCAATCCGCCGCCAGGGCGGATTCCATGCCAAAGATGTGACGCAATACCGTGCCCGGGCACGCAGTGGCAGCCTATGACTATTTGGTTTTGTAGTCGCCGGCCGCGACACTGCCCGGCGCAGTCGATGCCGGGCGCTGATCCGGGGTGTCGCCTGCTGCCGGCCGACACCATCGGCCCAGAACAAGAACTGTTGTAAAGAAAATCGGCAGTTGGATTTCCGGACCCGTGTCAGTTGACGCGCGAGTTATCGAATTCATGCAAGGCGGATGCGCGGGTCCAGCGCAGCCGTGCGGGTAAATCCTCAGTTAGGTCGTAACACTGCGCGGGAATGATGTCATCTCGTGCGCGGGGCGAAACAAAACGAGCCCTGCGCATGGGCACAAGCCTTGCTAAGATGGCGCTTTAATGGGCAGGGCACGGGGAAGGGGATGAATCATGCGTGAGCGCGGTGTTTGGATTGGAGTTGCGGTTCTGGCGCTGTGGTGCGTGCAGGCGGGCGCGCAGGCGCCGGCAGCTGCGGCCCCGACCCAGGTTCCTGGTGCCGGCCAGGTGGCAGCGCCGGGTGACTATCGGATTCATGGAGGCGATCAGCTGCTGGTCGGCGTCTACGACGATCCCAAGATGCCGCCGATGCAGCTCACGGTTACCCCGGATGGCAAATTCAATTTCCCGCTGCTGGGCAGCGTCACCGCCGGCGGCAAGACACCTGAGCAGCTGCGCGTCGAGATGGAGAGCAGGCTGCGCAAGTTCGTGGCCGAGCCGGTGGTGACCGTTACCGTCACAGACGTCAAGGGCAACGTCGCATATGTGGTCGGGCAGGTCCAAAAGCCCGGTCCCATCGTGATGAATCCGGCGGTCAATGTACTGCAGGCACTCAGTATCGCGGGCGGCGGCAACCCGTACGCCAAGATGGACAGCATCATCATCATCCGGGGCAGCGTGCCAAGCAAGCAAACCGTGCTGAACTTCCGATACGGACAGGTCAGCGGTGGCAGGAGCCTCGAGCAGAACGTGCAACTGGAAGCGGGCGATGTTGTCGTCGTTCCGTAGTTGCACGGCGGTGTTGCGCCAATATCCGACCGGGCTGACCCCAAGCGCCTGCGGCTTGATGCTCGGAAGCCTATGGCTTGGAGCGGCCTCAGCGGCTGAATACTACGTACAGCCCATCGCAAGTGTCTCGAGCGCTTACAACACCAACGTGGAGCTGGCGCGCGCGCCAGCGCCGAGAAACTCGGCGGTCGGCTACTTCGCCGATGCGCAGTCGATCATCGGTATCGCCACTCCCACCTCGGACACGACCCTCATCCCGCGGTTGCTCTATAACTTCTACCCGACACAGAAAGACCTGGATCGCCTGGAGGCTTTTCTCAGCCTCAACGGTCGCTATACGTGGCAGCGCGACCGTCTCACTCTGTCAGGGTATTTCGATCGACGCGATGATCTGAATGCGGAAACACCGTCTGCCGATTACAACCCCAACAGTCCTGGAACGACATCGACGACCGGTCGCATCAATCTGGGTACGGTGCGCGACTTCGCCGATTTCCAGCCCAACTACGCGCATTACCTGACACCTCTCAGCCAGATCGGGGTGGCTGGTGAATATCAACGGGCGCACTTCTCACCCGATGACGCGTTTGGACATGTGAACTACAATTACTACTTGGGGCGCGGCTACTACACTTATACTTTTAGCCCGCGGCTCGAGACCAGTTTCAGCGGTTTTGGCTCACGCTACCGCGCCACCAATATCGACTCGGTATCGACCTCGGGCGGCGCGGGCGGCTCTGCCACTTATGCGTGGACGCAGACCTGGAGCACCACGGTCAATGCCGGCTTGCAGCACACGCACCAGGTCCAGACGGCACCGTCCCAGTTCGACGGTACGGCGAATCCATGGAGCGCTACCCTCTCCACCGCTTACACAGGTCAGGTCGACACATATCGACTAGACGCCGGCCGGACTATCGCACCGAGCAGCGCCGGCGGCCTGTTCCGCACCGACCAGATCCGCGCCCAGTACACGCACAATTTCACGCCACGGCTGACCGCATTGGCAGCGGTGCGTTACTTCCGGGACGGGGTCGTCACAGGCATCTTCGGCAATAACTCGCGCAATTACCTGACGAGCAATCTCAGTCTGCAATACATGCTAACCCGTACGATCTTCGTGCAAGGTATGTACTCTTACGTATGGCAGAAGTACCACGTTGACCCGACGGGCGCATCGACGAACATTGCCATGGTCACGATCGGTTATCGGGGACTCGAGCGCCAACGTTGAGCGCCGTTAGTGCTGGGCGTTGAACGAACAAAGTACGGAAGATCAGAGACATGAGTGGAAGCGAAATTGCAGGGCTAGCCGGTTACCTTGCCATCTTGCGACGGCGCCGGACTTATTTAGCGATCATTCCGCCACTGTTCGTTCTAGCGGCCATTTACTTTTCCTTCAGCATTACACCGTTGTATGAGAGCAGCGCGGCGATCCTGCTGGAACCTTCTTCGGTCGATCCGAAGGTGGTCACTACGACCGTAATCAGCTATTCCAGCGAGCAGATCGAGATTGTGCAGGGACGCGTGATGACCACCGATGTGCTCAAGGAGCTGGTCAAGAACTTCGATCCCTACCCGAAGGCGCAGCTGACGACTTTTGAGAAGGCTGAGCGAATCGTGCAGGACACGACCGTGGAACGCGTCGATCCTGTGACACTCAAGCCTCTGCAGGAGTCCAATGCCTTCATGCTGCATTACCGCAACCCAGACAAGGAGACCGCGGTCATCGTGGCCGGAAGGCTGGCGCAGCTGTTTCTAGACTACAACCGGAAGAACCGAGAGGAAGCCGCCTCGGGAGCCGCCGCGTTTCTGAAGAAACAGGCTGAAGGCGTGAGCTCGCAGATGCGCCAGCTCGATGATGAGCTGAAAGCCTTCAAGGCTCAGCACGGGGATGCGTTGCCGGAGTTCATTGCCCGGAATGAATCGGCGATCGATCGCCTGCAGCATGACCTGGACGGTGTCAACCAGGAGGTTCTGCGGGCCCAGGCGAACGAGTCACTGCTGGCCACTCAGCTAAGCCAGACCAGCCCCAATGTGGTGACGAGTTCGGGGGATTTGACCGATCTACCTACTGTCAGGGCCAAGCTTGCCGAAGCGCAGGAGCGTTATACCCCCGACCACCCTGAGGTGAAGCGCCTGAAAGCGGCCGTAGAGCTGCTGAGCAGCCAGCAGGCACATTCGGGCAACGGCATTGTGGCCAACGCGAACAATCCGACGTACATGACCCTCGCCAGCCAGCTGACGTCGGCACGCAACGAGCTGGCGGGTCTGAAATCCCAAGCGGCACGCGACCGCCAGCAGATCGATCAATACGAGGCCATGCTGCGCAAGACGCCGGGAGTGGAGCGGGAGTACTCCGAGATTATGCGGCGTCGGCAGGCGTTGCAGACCTCTTATGAGCAGATCCAGGACAAGCTGCAGAACGCCCAGATCGCCCAGAACTTTGAGAGTAGTCAGGGCGGCGAGCGCTTTACGCTCATCCGGGCACCCTTCGCCGGCCGCTTGCCCGTCTATCCCAATCGCATCGGGCTCATTCTCCTCGGCCTGGTGCTGGGCTGCGTGCTGGCGGGTATCGCCATTGCTGTCGCCGAGAGCACCGATTCCCGCGTGCGCGGCGCAGGCGACCTGCCGGAATTCCCGGAGGCGTCATTGCTAGCCTCGATACCGCACATCAGCAACCGTTCCGACCGGCGCAGGCATCGGCTCGTGTTCGTCTCCTGGACTGCTGCCTACGGTCTTGCGATTTTCATCGTGGGCGCAACTGTCATAGCCGCCCTGCACCGTTGAATCACGAATTAGTACATCAACCATGACTATCATCGAAGCAGCCCTCGAGAAACAAAAGGCCGCCCGCGCCAAAGTCGCCGGAGCTGCGGGCACAATTCAGCATGCGGTGCCGCCGCAGGCGCGCCCGCGTAGCGGCGATACTTTGCCGGAGGCCTTGCCGCCGGCTACCGAATTAGCGCCGACCAAGGTCTCATTCGATGCGGCTGCGGCACGGGATAACCGCCTGCTGCTGAATTCCGCAACCGCGGCCGATCGGGGCGTCATCGCCGCTTATGGCATGCTGCGCACGCGCTTGCTGCATCGCATGCGCGCCAAGGGGTGGCAAAGCCTGGGGGTAACCAGCGCCGCGCCGCAGGATGGCAAGTCGCTGACGGCTGTCAACCTCGCCCTGAGCATGGCTCGTGAGAAGAACAGCACCATCGTCCTGATTGATCTGGATATGCGCAACCCCAGCGTGTGCCGCACGCTGAGCATCAGCCCGCAGGTCGAGTTACTCGAATACTTCGAGGGGCGACTGGAAAAGCTCGATGGACTCTTCATGTCCATCGGTATTGAAAATCTGCTGATTGCCGGCAACATTTCCTCGATTCAGCATTCTGCCGAGCTGCTCTCATCGACGCGCCTGGAAGAGCTGCTGTTGCTCATCAAGAGGTCAGTTCCCAGTCCGTTAATCGTCATCGATCTGCCTCCCGTGTTGAGCCCGGAAGACACACTCGTGGTTGCCCCTCGGATCGACTCGCTGTTGCTCGTGACCTCGGAGGGAATTACGCAACGCACCGATCTGCAGAAGGCCGTTACTCTGCTGGATGGGTTCCCGCTCGCGGGCTTCGTCCTGAACCGCTCGAGCGAATCGCCCGAGTCCTACGCCTATGGATACGGGTACGGGAGCAAGAGCGGCACGAAGTAATCGCCCTCGCGACCGTAGCGATAGCGTGCCGATGCCACCATGGTTCCGATCGATGAGGTAATCGGCGCCCGCTCGCGTGTACTCGCCTCGATGCGCGGCGCGTCTCCCTCTGCCGCGATCAACGCCAAGCCCGATGACAGGGTCCTGCTGCAGCCTGCAGCGCACGACGGAGTGCACACCGTAACCGACCGCATTCGGATGCTGGTGATCTCATCTGACACCTTTCCGCCGACACGCGTTGATGTAGCGGTGCTGTTCGGGGAGGAACTGGCAGCACGCGGTCATCAGATCGATTGGATCCTGCAGAGTGAGGCGCATCTGGACCATGGGTTTGCGACGCCATGGGGCGGTGGTACGGTGTGGGTGACGCCGGTGGATCGCCGGCCCTCTCTGTACAGCCGCATCCGCAAGCACGTGATGGGGGTTTGGCACGATGCCAGGCTGTTTGCGCTGTTGCGCAGCGGGCGTTACGACCTTATCGAGGTCAAGGACAAATTTCTTTCCGGGCTGCTGGCTCTCGGCGCTGCGCGCTGGTACCGCAGGAAATTTGTATTCTGGCTGTCTTATCCCTTTCCCGAACACTATCTGAGCCGCGCGCGCGACGGCACTGCGCCCTACCCACTGCTCTATCGTCTGCGTGGTACGGCTTTCGCCGTACTGCTGTATCGCATCCTGCTGCCCGCAGCTGATCATGTGTTTGTCCAGAGTGAGCAGATGCGTCGTGATGTTCATGAACATGGGATCCCGCTGGACAAGATGACGGCGGTCCCGATGGGAGTGCGCATCACTCGGGCACCCGTTGCTGATACGCTCGACACTGGGGCGTCTCCACATCAGGCAGAGTTTGCCGTTGGTGCGCACACTTTGCCGCTGCGCCGGCGCATTCCGCCGGAGCACGCATCCTTCTTATATCTCGGCTCTCTGGGACGCGAGCGGCGCATCGATTTTCTGCTGCGCGTGCTGCAGCGGGTACGCCGGCAGGCAGCGGATGCAAAACTGTATCTCGTCGGCAAGGCCGAGTACGCCGCGGAAGAGCAGTTCCTGGTCGAGGAGGCCCGCCGTCTTGGGGTGCAGGATGCGGTGGTATTCACCGGACAGTTGCCACAGGCCGAGGCGCTGGAGTATGTGCGTGAAGCCGACGTATGTGTCTCACCCTTCTACACCACGCCGATACTGAACTCCACCTCACCGACCAAACTGGTCGAGTACATGTTGATGGGCAAGGCTGTCGTTGCAAACGAGCATCCCGAGCAGCAACTGGTCATTGAGGAAAGCGGCGCGGGTTACTGTGTCGCTTACGACGAGGAGGCTTTTGCGCAAGCCATTCTCGCGCTGCTGCGCGCTCCCGAGCTCGCGCGTGAGATGGGCGAGCGCGGCCGCCGTTACGTGCTCGAACGTCGCTCCTACGAGGTAATTGCAAACCAGGTCGAGCGTCAGTTGCTGCAGATCGTGCAGGCGCCCTCTGCATGATCAGCGCCTGAGTATGCCCACGGTGCGAGTCTGTATCGTCAATCCGTTTCAACACGGTGGTGGCGCGGAATACCAGATCAGCCTGCTGATCGGTGCGCTGCGACGTGCGGATCACTTCGAGGTCTATTACCTCGCGCGCCATGTCGATCCGGCTATCAAAGCGGAGGGTTACTCCATCGTACGCATTGGTCAGAAGCAGCCGCATACCGCTTCTCGGCTATCTTCAGGATATGGTGCCGCTGTACGGAGCTCTGCGACGTCTGCGTCCCCAGGTCATCTATCAGCGCGTCGCCGGGGGGTATACCGCTATCTGTGCGCTTTACGCGCGTCGGCATCGCATTCCACTCATCTGGCACGTGGCACACGATACTGATGTCATGCCCAGATCGATCGACCGCGGGCGCAATTTCCTGCGCCGCAGGCTCGAGAAGTGGAGCACGGAGTACGGCATACGCCATGCCGACCGCATCGTCACCCAGACGCAACAGCAAAACTCGCTGCTGCAGCGTTACTACGGACGTCAGGCAGATGCGGTGATCGCGAACTTCCATCCGGAGCCCGCCGAGCCGATCGACAAGTCAGGCCCGCAAGCTGTGCTCTGGATTGCCAATCTCAAGCCCTGGAAGCGCCCGGAGGTATTCGTCCGCCTTGCACAGGCCCTGCGCGACCTGCCCGGAGTGAGATTCATCATGGTGGGCGCGGCCCCTGGGGGGGCTAAGAACGCCGCCTGGCGTGATGTGCTGCTGCAGGAAATAAGTCGATTGCCGAACCTCGCCTACCTGGGGCACCGCTCGCACGCCGAGGTCAATCAGCTGCTGGCGCGCGCCACGGTGTTCGTCAACACGAGCGAGTATGAAGGTTTTCCGAACACTTTCATTCAGGCGTGGCTGCGCGATGTGGTGGTATGCAGCCTGGATGTGAACCCGGATTCGATCCTCGATAATGAGCACGTGGGCATCCATGCGCGCACCCAGGCGGGTCTAGCGCAAGCTGTCCGCACGCTGGTAACCGAAGAGCAGATACGAATGGGCTACATCGAAAAGGCACGCCGGTACGTCAGAACAAGGCACTCCGAGCGCAATGCGGCCGCGCTGGTACAGCTGATAGAGGAGAGCGCCGCCGGGGTGACGCACCAGTTATGTTCAAACAGATCGTGAAGGCACCGTCAACCGTCTGCCGAGCTATCTGTGTCACGGCGGGCGACGCGACCGGCGCAACGCCGGTACGCATGCGGATGATACGTGCCGGTATGCCGCCGACGATTGCGCCATCGGGAACATCGTGCACCACTACGGCGTTAGCTCCGATGATGACATCGCTACCTACCCGTATCCGACCGAGGAGCTTGGCACCCGCGCCGATCTGCACACGATCGCCGATCACCGGTGCGCCAAAAGGATCTTCCGGACCCGTGTTGCCGGTAGTGACCCCGTGCCGGATCATGCAATCATCCCCCATGACGGTGTCGCCATGAATCACGATGCAACCGTGGTGTTCGATACTGAGGCGCCGCCCGATGCGCGCCTTGGAGTGGATCGCAATGCCGCAGAAGATCTCAGCCAGCTTGTTGAGCATCAGGTACACGATGGTCCAGGGCGCACGCAGCCACTTGTTGCGGATGACGAAGCGCGCGTGTCCGAAGCGGTACACGAGCAGCGCCCAGAAGCCGATCCCGAGCAATCCCTCGCGCTGCGCTCCGAGATCTTCCCGCAACCGCGTCAACATGCAGTCCGTAAAGTTATGTCAGCTGCCCCATCGGCGTCATTCATCTTATGCTATCGTGGCCGGCGCAACCAGCGCGAGCTGAGAGCTGCGAAAGAATAACAACACCATGCCGCGCCTGCTTGCAATCAACAACTATTTCTATCCGCGCGGCGGCTCGGAGACGATCTTCTTCGAACACAACCGCATGCTGGAAGCGCTCGGCTGGGAAATCATACCGTTTTCCATGCGGCATCCGGCTAATCTGCCGAGTCCCTGGTCGGAGTACTTCATCGATGACCTGGAGATGCATGGCGACTACTCGCTCGCGCAAAAGCTCACGCGGCTGCCGAAGGTCATCTATTCGTTCGAGGCCCGCCAGCGGTTGGCGCAGCTGCTCGACAAGGCTCATCCTGATGTGGCACACGGGCACAATATCTATCATCACATATCCCCTTCGATCCTCGGGCTGCTGCACAGCCGCGGAATTCCCACCGTGCTCACGCTGCATGATCTGAAAATTGCCTGCCCCGCTTACAACATGCTGGCCCCTGATGGGGTCTGTGAGCGTTGTCGTGGCGGGCGGCTCTACAATGTCGTGGTACATCGTTGCATCGGCGGCTCAGCGGCCATGAGCCTCGTGGTCATGACTGAAGCGATCGTGCACCGCCTGCTCGGGTCCTACCGCCGCTATGTGGACTGTTTCGTCGTTCCAAGTCGCTTTTACATCGACAAGTTCGTGGAATGGGGCCTGCCGCGAGCTCAATTCCGCTATGTGCCTAATTTCGTCGATGTTGCGCGTTATGAGCCGCGATTTCAGCCCGGTGGGACTTTTCTCTACTTGGGTAGGGTTATTCGCCAGAAAGGGGTGGCTACCCTGGTGCGGGCTGCGGCGCTGGCCGGTGTTCGTCTGCTCATCGCCGGGACCGGCCCCGACCTCGAGTCGACCCAGCAGCTGGCACAGGACCTGGGAGCCGATGTCACCTTCCTGGGGCACCTCAGCGGCGCGGCTTTACATGCGTCCATTCGTGCTTCGCGCGCAGTCGTGCTACCTTCGGAGTGGTACGAGAACGCGCCTGTGAGTGTCCTGGAGGCGTACGCCCTGGGCAAGCCGGTCATCGGGGCCAGAATCGGGGGGATACCGGAGTTGATTCGCGAAGAGGAGACCGGCATCTGTTTCACCAGCGGTCAGGTGGATGCGCTGGCTGCGGCGTTCCGCTCGATGTTGAGTCGGACGGATGCCGCACTGGCAGAGATGGGACGCAATGGCCGCCGGTGGGTGGAGCAGGAGTTCACTGCACGGATGTATCAACAGCGCATCATCAGCGCCTATCGTGAGCTGGGTGTCAGTGACATGGCAAAATCGGCAGAAGCACTGCAGGCACCTCTCGGCGGCGGGTTCCCATCGTGAAGATCCTGGTGTTAGGGGTCCGGGGCATTCCATCCGTGCAGGGTGGTGTCGAGACACATGCCGAGCAACTGTATGAGCGCCTGGCTGCCCTGGGGTGCGACGTGGAAGTGCTCGTGCGTACGCCCTTCGTCCCAGCGCAGAAACGCTCATTCGGCAAGGTCCGTCTGCGCCGTATCTGGGCACCGCGCACGCCCGGCTATGAGACGCTGGTGCATTCAGTGCTTGGGGTGCTGTACGCAGGCATCGTGAGGCCGGATGTGCTGCATATCCATGCCATTGGACCTGCGATCGTGACACCGATTGCGCGCTTGCTCGGTCTGCGGGTCATCGTGACCAATCACGGGCCGGACTATGACCGCGATAAGTGGGGTCCCTTTCCCAAGTGGGTGCTGCGCACCGGTGAGCGTCTCGGTATGCGCTGGGCGCACGCCCGCATCGCTATCTCCCGGGTGATCGAGCAGTTGATCGAGGTAAAGTATCGGCGCGATGCTGAACTCATCCCCAACGGTGCCGTTCCCGTACACCTACAGACTGATGCTCGCGAGATCGAGCGCTGGGGCCTCGAGCGCGAACGCTACTTCCTGCATGTCGGGCGAATCGTAGCCGAGAAGCGCCAGTTGGATCTCATCGAAGCTTTCGCGCGTGCGCGGCCAGCGGGATGGAAGCTGGTGCTGGTTGGTGCGGGTACGTGTGACTACGCGCGCGAGGTCACGGCCGCCGCGCAAAAACACGGCGTGGTGTTGACAGGATTCCAACAGGGCACGACGCTCGCACAGTTGTACACACATGCCGGTGCGTTCGTACTGCCCTCCTCCCATGAAGGGCTGCCAATTGCATTGTTGGAAGCACTCAGCTACGGACTTCCCGTATTGGCGAGCGACATTGCCGCCAATCTCGAGATTGGATTGAGCAGGACGAGCTACTTTCCGCTGGGTGATGTCGAGGCACTTGCCGAGCAGCTGGCTCGACTGGCCGCAAGTCCGCAGGATGAGGCCGCACGGGAGCGGCGCCGCCGCTGGGTAACCGAGCGCTACGACTGGACCCGCGTCGCGCAGCGCACTTATGAGGTCTATGACCGGGTCGTACGCGAGCACCGCCTTCTGGGCCGCAGCGCGCTTTATGATTCCCTTCAGATCCGCGCAGTATCGCGCGCACAGCTCCCGCCCAAGAATCATCGAGAACAATTGCGCTCCTGCGGCGTTTAGATGCGCGTTGTCATGGTATAGGCGAGCATCAGCGAAATGTGGATAACGATCGAGACTGAAGTCGAGGACTTGAATCTGATATTGGCGCAGTTCCCACGCAATGCTCTCCGGAATCCTGAAGGACCCAGTAGCATGCCGTGGCGAGATTACGAGGATCACCGGGATTCCGCGCTCATGCGCGGCGATTAGAAAGCCTGCTGATATGCCACGAGTTTGGGTCGAATTCCACGGGGCTAGATCCAGGGGCCCGATCGGCGCCGCTGAAAGCTGCGAATTGGGGTTCGAATCCGTGGTCAGCATGGGCACGCCCAGGCAGGATGTTGAATATAACGATGGAATGCAGCTTGGAATTGAATGGGTAGAGACGAGATAGGAAGTATAACTGCGCCCGCTCGCCCTCCTCGCCAATGACGCGCCAAACTCCTGGACTGCGCCAGAACGGATGCAGCGGCGCCATCTTCAGGTAGGGATTGCCCCGCGCCTTCATGATGCTGTACTCAGAGAAGTCCAGCACGATCAGTCGCGGGGTGTAATGATCTAGCATTAGCTGCTCCAGCCCGAACTGATATATCGAGTTGGACCCTTTGTAGCCGCCGTTGAAGACGGCACGACCCAAGGCCTGTTGCAGAATCTTTGGTTCATAATGGCTCTCCGCGCGCGAGTCACCAAATACCACCACGGGCGGACGCTCCTCCAGAAGCGTATTTAGCTGTTCACCCGTATCTCCGTCCTTTGTATGTCGATACCAGTGCTCCGCGAGCGCTCCCCCGCTGCGATCGCAGACGAAGAGCAAACCACACAGGAGCGCCACCCGAGCGAGGAGGCACATCCCCTGCGCTGCTGATGCGGGGCCACTCGCGCAGTGAGTGTCAGAACTGGAAGTAGATGAACTGGGCGGCATCGAAAACCCCGGCACTTACAATCCACAGAATCAGAAACAGGTAAACGCACCAGCGCACCAGCGCACGCTGCCTGGACAAGGCTAAATCGAACGGCCGCGGACCCATCCACCCGTCGATGCCCAGCACTAGCAGGATTCCGGAGGCGCCATAGATCAGCTCCTTAGCTCCTCCGGTGAAGAGCGGACCATGATTGCGGACGATCTGCCCAAGCGCGCCGGTTGCGGCGGGTAAATCCGGGGCTCGGAAAACACCGACGCGACGCAAGTGAGTACGAACGTGATCAGCATTTGCGACGCAATATGCAGCTGAGGCCGGGAGGCGAGACCGGTTGCCTGAGCTGCAGCGCCGCGGAAGCGCTGAGTCCAAGAAGAGACGCAGAGGTACACTCCGTTCAATGCTCCCCAGATTATGTAATTCCAAGCCGCCCCGTGCCAGAGCCCGCTGACAGTAAAAGTGACCATGACATTGAAGGCCCAGCTCGCCGGTCCGACCCGGTTGCCGCCGAGAGGGACGTAGAGGTAATCCTTGAACCAGGTCGAGAGTGAGATATGCCAACGACGCCAGAACTCACCGATACCCCGCGAAAAATACGGCTTGTTAAAGTTGACCATTAGCTCGAAGCCCAGTACGCGGGCAGCGCCAATGGCAATGTCCGAATAGCCGGAGAAATCGCAATAGATCTGGAAGGCAAAGAACACCGTGGCGAGGGCGATAGTCGTCCCGGAGTGGTGCCCGAGGTTGGCATAAATGGTATTTACGTAGATGGCGAGACGGTCAGCGACTACGACCTTTTTGAAGAGCCCCCAGAGCATCAGGCGCAGTCCATTGCGCACTCTTCGTAATCGAAGTAATGGCGCTCAAAGAATTGGTGAAGGAGGTTCTGCGGCCGCTCGATAGGACCTGCCACCAGCTGTGGGAAGAACATCACATACAGTGCATAGATGCCGAAGTGCCGCTCCGCGCTGCTGCTGACCGCGATACACCTCAATTACATACGCGAGGCTCTGAAAGGTGTGGAAAGACAAGCCAATAGGTAGGATGAGCCCGAGTGCTGCCAGCTGCCAACGTGCGCCCTGCACAGCGCAGCGAGCGGTGTTGATGTTGCTCATGATGAAGTCGTAGTACTTGAAGAAAAACAGCACAAGGCAGGTCGCAGCGATGCTAACTGTCAACCCCACTCTCCGCTGGTAGCCCGGTGGCGCTCTCGATGAACAGCGCAGCAAAATAGTCGATCAGGATGGTCAGCAACAAAATAAGAACGTAAATCGGAATAAATGCCATGTAGAAATAGCAGCTGCTAAGCAGCAGCCAAGGCCAACGCCAGCGATGGGGCAGCAGGAAATATCCAAGCGTCACCAATGGGAAGAAAATCAGAAATTGAATCGAGTTGAACAGCACGTCTGTCTCGGACAATAAGAATGCCGTGGCGACCGTTGAGTTCTTCTTAAGAACTGCCAGATGCTTAAAGAGAGATAATGCAAGGCGCGCAGTTTACATATGCGTAGTCGACGGCGCGTGGCACGGAAAACGGGTGTTCTAGCCCTCACTCTGGTAACATAGAAGACTGCTACTGCAGTGGGATGCGTTCGAGCTTCTTGGGGGCCGCAATTCATCGACTTTTGAGGATGATTTGCACATACTTCCACGAAAGCGACAACCGCTGCGGCCCGTGTGATCGGGTCTGCGTCCAAAGCTCATGCTTGGCAGGGAACCGAGCGCCCTCGCCAACGTTTATTCGCATATCTGCCGCACCAATATTCATCTGAAGTCTTCACCAGAGCGATCCATGGACCTGACAGTCATCTCGACCTACCGCTGCAACTCACAGTGCCAGATGTGCTACATCTGGAAGAATCCGACGGACCAGAAAGAAGAGGTGAGCCTGGAGACGCTCTCCAAGCTGCCCGGCGGCTTCGACAACCTGAACGTGTCCGGCGGCGAGCCGACACTGCGGCGCGACCTGGCCGAGATCGGTCGATCTGCTGTATCCCAAGGCGCGCATCCTGGAGATCAGCTCGAACGGACTGCACCCGGAGAAGCTGGTCCCCATCATCAAGAAGTATCCGAAGATCAAGGTGCGCTTCAGCCTCGAAGGCGACGAGCCACCAACAACACGATCCGCGGCGAGAAGGACGGCTACGCAACCAAGATGGCCGGCATGCGCGCGCTGCAGGAAGCCGGCGGTGAGGATCTCGGGTTCGCCTTCGTCATCCAGGACGAGAACGTTGATCAGTTGGTGAAAGTGTACGAGATGGCGCGCACGATGGGCGTGGAGCTGTCGACGTCCACGCTGCACAACGCGTGGCAGTTCTACAAGAACGACAACTACTTCTATGATCGGGTGAAGGTGGCCCGCAAGGTCGAAGGCCTGGTCACTTCCAGTTGCGCAGCCGAAGCCGAAGAACTGGTTTCGCGCCTACCTGAACCTGGGGCTGATTGAGAAGATCCTGGGACATCCGCGGCTGATCCGCTGCACCGCCGGCACCGACTTCGCGTTCATCGATCCGTGGTCGGACGTCTGGACCTGCAATGTTCGCTCGGACCTGCTGATGGGCAACCTGGCGCGCCAGTCCTGGGCGGAAATCATGGCCAGCGCCGATGCGCAGAAGGCGCATCCAGAAGGTGCACGCCTGCAAGCAGAACTGCTGGATGGTAACCACGGCCCGCACGGCCATGCGTTCCACCATCATTCCGCAGATGCCCAAGATGGGCCCGATGGTGTGGGTGTTGAAGAACAAGCTGAAGGTCGCGATGGGCATGCCCATCGCGTTCGATCGCTATATCGACTACTCGCGCGTGGAGCCCTCACCGTTCAAGCAGCGCACGTCGTTCCTCAACACCAAGGCCAAGGCGGCGCTGGTACGCGGCCGCAACACGCCGGATGCGCGCTATCCGCTGAAGAGCTTCGAGAACAACTGAAAGCCCACGGCGCGCTTATATAGGTCGCTCGAGCCACGTCAAGCCGGACCGCAGCACGCGGCGCTCCAGCTGCAGCAGCTGCGGCGACGAAAAGAATCCGGGTATTTTCCACCGCTCCAACATCCACGCGAAGGTGAGAGGCAACAGCACCCCCGCGCCTGTTCCCGCTATCAGGTGAACCGGCAAACTCGTGATATGCAGTAGCTTGAGCATCACGACCCGGGCCACGGCCGCGGCCATGGTATGCAGCAAATAGATCTGCAGGGACATCTTGCCGATTAGGCGATGAAGCCCCATTGCTGCGCCAGCACCGCGCTCACCGCGAGGGTTGCAGCAATCCCTGCACAGGCCGCGGCGATACGTAAGCCGAAATGGCGGCGAGTCGGCGGCCAGTCCGTAAGCCCATGCAGAGCAAATCGGCAGAGAAAAACACAACCGAGACGACCAGTGACCACCAGGGCCTGTGACCACAGCGCGGTGCCGGGACACCGCTCCCAGCAGGAAATACGGCAGAAAAGGGTCGGATACCACGTCGCAGCTGCACGGGGCACCCATCCGCTGCCAGAAGAGCAACACGGCGCCGGGACAATAGCGTCACGCCGACGTCGGCAACCGGCAGATATAGCAAACATGCAAACAAGTACGTGAAGAACAATGCGTACAGGAACCAGAACTCCTGGCGCGGCCGCCAGCATAACTGCAGCACCTCGCTGAGGGTCACCGGATTGTTGACATGGCTCGCCATGGCCACCTGTGACAAAGCCCTGCAGCAGCGACCAGAGGACATACGGATAGAGCAGCGTATCGACCTTGTTCAGCATCAGGCCCAAAGTGCCGCGATGCCGCAACGACTGCGGGAAAAACAGACCGGAGAGAAAAAAGAACAGCGGAATGTGGAATGCATAGAGCGCATCCCAGGTAAGCCTGAAGGTTTGCGCGTCAAAGGGAACTCCGGCCGCTCGCGCGCCGTCAATAACATGTCCGAAGACGACGAAGATGATGCCCAATCCCTTGGCCTGATCGACCCACTCCAGACGGTGTATCGGATGTCAAGAGCGTCGCCATTCGGGAGACCAGAGGGCGCCGGAAGTCAACTCGGAAGTTGCCAGAACCGTGCGAGTGTATCAGAGGTCGTGTACGGGGAAGGTGCCATATTGCCAGCTGTACTGATTGCGGTTCGCCGGCGCCGCAGCACGATACGTGTCACGCCGCAAGATCCTTCAATTATGTCAACGGGTTGCATTGTCGCTAGCAATTCTACAGTTTGACGATACAAGGAGCGTGGCGACGTACGTCGCGCCGCACGGTATTATTGGGGATCCGGAGCGATCCGGCTTTTTGGGGCGGGAGCATTGAATGGATATACGGGCATTCTGGGCGGCCTTTGCAGCCGCACGATTTTGATTTCAGGCGAAGTGTGTCGGCGCAGGCAGCGGAAAAGAAGCCACAGCCGCCGCCAACACTGTGCATCGGCTCGAACTGTGTCGACGCGCCGGGGCCGTCGGCCGGCGGCACACTGAAGTTTCATCCCGGCTTCTATCCGTATTTCAACTATGCCCATGGCGTTAACTTAGTCGGCTGAATGGTGGTGATGCGGCAGTCATTGCCGGGCTCAAAGCCGATGACAACGTCGCAGGAATCGCAATCGCCATCATGTGGACAACAATCGACAATGGCACCTCCGGGCCGAGCTATGACTGGTCGGTAATCGATGCCTACCTCAAGGCAGTCAAGGCTGTAAACAAGCGGCTGTGGGTGCGCGTACAGGATGCGACTACGGTAAAAACATAGTGTTGCGAATGGCACCGCTGTGGTGCCGACAGTGGCTGATCAAGAAGTACGGTGCCGAGAATGTCATGGTCGAATTACAAACCCGCACCGCGGGGTGTGGCGGCGAAACGGTACAGCGCCGAAGTCACTAACGCCTACATCGCGATGTTTCAGGCGATGGCAGCCCGCTACGACGCGGATCCGAATTTCGAAGGGGTGACGATGTTCGAGGAGACCGCCTTCGGCATCGACACCAGCGGCATCGTCGGTCACGCTGCAGAACCCAGGAGCCGACTACAGCGCTGATGGTATGTTTACTCAGCTCTACAGCCTAATGGCCGGCCTGCGCGATCCTGTGCAGGGATTCAAGCATACCAATGTCATGCTGTCGGCCAATTACCTGTTCAAGGGCTCCGACAGGTCAAGAACTGGACAGGAAGTGTTTCAGCATATCCAGCAGTACCGGATGGTGCTGGGCGGAGCGGACAGCTGGATACCGAAGCTGGACATATCCGAATCTGCCCTATGACGGCCCGCAAAAGGCCGGGCCCAGGTGGCTCACCGAACAACCCCAATTATCGCCGCGCACTTATTCTCGGACGAGGTATATCGTGGCTGGTGGGCCGGCGGCCAGACTGGCGCGGTAAGATCCTGTTCGGGCCGGACGTGGAAATCACCGATATCGGCGGCTACATCACTTCGAACATGGGCGCTGCCACGCCGACGCTCGAGCAGATCTGGCAGGTCCGCGGGCCCAACCTCGACCGCAGCCAGTACTTCTTCTTTGACATCAACTACAAGCCGACAGGAAACTACGGTACGCTTGCGCAGCAATGGTCGACCGCGCAATATCCCTGGGTTAAAAAGGCTGGCACGACCAACACAATAAGTCCCTATCAGTAGCGGCTCCGCTTTCGTATTAGCCGAGCGGGCCAGAGCCTGGACGACACGAAGCCACGTGGAAGCCAGCGCCGACCGGGAAACCGGTCGGCGTCTTCGTTTAAAATTCTCCATGCATTCTCTAATCATACTGACGCTGTGCGCTAGCGCTGTTTGCGATGCCATAGCGACTCATGTTCCGGGCGCATCCCTGGTCAAGTTCGTTCCCGAACTGCTCTCGATTACCATCACCGCCCTCGTCTTCTTCGAAGGGGTCCGAAAAGGCTTCCGATTCATGGCAGCGAAGTACTGGCTGGCGTTCGGGCTTGCGGCTTTCATCATCGTCTGCGGCATATTCACCAATTCTGTAGGCGCCGGCCCAATCGTCGCAGGTTTACGGGCCTATCTGCGCGCCATCCCTTTGTTCGTGGTTCCGGCTGTATATCACTTCACTGACAAGCAGCTGCTCAAGCAGGTGAAAGTGGTGCTGGCCATCGCCTTACTGCAGGTACCGCTTGCGGCCTATCAGCGCTATCTCGTTTTCAGTGCAGGTAAATTCTCGGGCGACACGGTGTCCGGCACCGCTACCGATTCGGGCATCCTCTCGGTGACACTGATCTGTATCGCGCTAGTAACTCTGGGGTTCTTCCTGCGCAAGAGGTTGAGCTTTGCGCCCTTTGTTGTCCTATTCCTGGCCGTTCTGTTTCCGACGATAATTAATGAGACCAAAGCGACGGTGGTGCTATTTCCCATCGGACTGATGACCACGGTGGTCGCCGCCTCGCCGCCGGGCAAGCGAGTGAAGGTGTTCGCGATTGCGATGGCGCTGCTGGTCACATTCGGTGCTATCATGATACCGGTATATAACTACATGCAACAGTACAGCCCTTACAAGAAGGTAAACAATATCGTGAGCTTCTTCACCAACCAGGAAGAGCTTCAGAGGTACATGGCCGTCAAAGGTGGCGCCACAGTAGGGACCTAGACACAGGTTCGCCGGGGCGATGCCATCCGCGTGCCGCTCGAATATCTATCCAAGGACCCTATACGAGCCGCTTTTGGACTCGGTCTCGGCAACGCATCTCACTCAAACTTGGGTGAGAGCTTCACAGGCACTTACTACGATATTTTCCGAGTTTTCGCGTTCCTTTCCATATCGGTGTTTCTACTGGAAATTGGCATTCTGGGCACCTCATCGCTTTTGTGCTCTACGCGTTTCTATTTTTCGATGCTATCGCCGTAGCGCGTACGGATAAAGGGATTACGGGGGCCATTGCTGTTGGCTGGATCGGCGTCATCGCAGTCATTAGCGCAGCGACCTTTTATTCCGCCATTCACGTTTACCCATTTCTTTCTTATCCATACTGGTACTTTGCGGGTGTAGTAGCCGCGCGCCATACTCAACTTGCTCTCACAAGCCAAAGACCGCGAATGATCGGAGGGCTGCGACGGGCCGCTTTTTGACGAGTATGGCAGTCCGTCGAGTTCAGAGGATCGTCCAATAACAAACATCGACCAGCCGCTTCCCATGTGAGACGAGGAATTCTTTGAAACTTCGCGACGCGTGGTACTTCATGGCGGGCATAGCCTTCTTGGCGATGGCCAAGGCAAAGCACTCTGTAGAAGGGTATTCGACGCCGAAACCCTTCGATGTTTCCGATGTCGCGAGGTCCATCGAGTACGATGAGCGCGTCGTGGCTGGATGGCTGCAGGGACTGGAACACTACACCGGAGCGCGGGCTAACCTCGAGGGAAAGAACGTCCTGGAACTCGGACCGGGCTCGGATCTAGGTGTGGGTATCCTCGTGCTCGCCCGGGGCGCACGACAGTACAATGCCTGCGACGTACATGACCTGTTCAGCAGCACGCCGCTGTCCTTCTACGACGGGTTGTTTGCCAAACTCGACCACAAAGGTGGTGCGGCCATCGCAGCACTGCGCGCAGAGCTGCAGAAGAGCGCCCGACGGGAGCCGTCCCGCCTCAACTATGTCGTCCAGCCGGACTTTGATCTACCGACAGCCGTCGGCGCAGGCACAATCGACCTAGTCTTCAGTCAAGCTGCTTTCGAGCACTTCGATGATATCGATGATGTGATCCGGCAGATGAGCCTCGTATGCAGGCCGGGGGCACAGCTCGTAGCCGAGATCGATCTCAAGACTCACTCCCGCTGGATTCGGGATGTCGATCCCAATAACATCTACCGCTACCCAGATTTCCTGTATAAGGCCTTCCGCTTTCGCGGCATTCCGAATCGGATGCGTCCCTATCAGTACCGCGAAGCACTCCAGCGCTATGGCTGGACAGAGATACAGATCATCAGGGCGGCACTGGTCGGTCCGCACCAGAGTACCTCGGGAATGGCCGAGCGCTTTCGCACCGCGCCGAACCAGATGGAGTACCTCTCAATTATGCTGTGTGCAACATTTCGCGGAGCGTTTTCAACAAAGCCAGTAAACACCGCGAGCAAGCAGGCTGAAAGCCGTCAGTAAGCCTTATCGCCGCGCGCCACGATCAGCACGGTCTTGAGCAGGATCTTCAGATCCAGCATCGGCGACCAGTTGCGCAGGTAGTCTAGGTCGTATTTGACGCGGGCCTCCATCTGCTCGAGCGACTGCGTCTCACCGCGCATGCCGTGTACCTGCGCAAGTCCCGTGATACCCGGCGCCACTTTGTGGCGGATCATGTAGCCCTTGATGAGTTTGCGATACTGCTCGTTGTGTGCCACCGCATGTGGCCGCGGTCCGACCAGACTCATCCGACCCTGCAGAACATTGATCAGCTGCGGCAGCTCATCGAGCGATGAGCGCCGCAGCAGGCGGCCGATCGATGTGATGCGCTCATCATCGCGGGTCGCCTGGCGAATTGAGCTACCGTCTTCCAGTACCGTCATGGTGCGAAATTTGTAGACGATGATTTCCTGACCGTCGAGGCCATAGCGGCGTTGCCGGAAGATGACCGGGCCGGCAGAGGACATTTTTACCAGCAGCGCGATGATCAGCAGCACCGGCAGCATGGGTATCAGGATTATCGAGGCGAGAACCAGATCAGTCAGCCGCTTGCTGACGCCGCGGTAGCCGTGAAAGGGTGTCTCGCACAAGGCGATCAGCGGCACGCCGAGAAAGTCGCTGATGCCCCCCTGAATCGTGTCAAACGGGAACACCATCGGCACGTAGTAAATCGACACCGTGGTATCGCGCAGGTCATCCAGCAGCTTTTTGACTCGATCGAGATGGCTCACCGGCAGCGCGACGAAGATGACGTCGATCGCATTCTGCTGCACAAAGGCCACGATGTCCTTCAGGCCGCCCTTGAGCTCAGCTTGATGGCCATTGGCGGATAACCGGTGCGGAGCCCGGTCATCGAAAAACCCAGCGACGCGCAGCGCCGCGGCCGAGGTTTGCTCGACGCGCTGGGCAAGAGAGACGCTGATGTCATTGAAGCCGACGAATATGGCCAGCCGCGCCGATGCGGGATCAGACAACAGTTGCCGGAATAGCCGGTGGATGAATAGCGCCGCACCGATCAGTACCCCGGGCGTGACGGTCGCCCAGATCATGATCATGCGCCGCGAGAAACGCCCGGAACTCTTGGTGGCATAACCAATCGCCAGCAGCGCAAACAGCAGGATCAACCAGCGAGCGGCAATCCGCAGAATGACCTGGCGACGTCCGCCGATCAGCTGAGGCATCAGGCCGCGTTCGGGCTGCAGCAGCGCTGCTCCTAACACCAACACCAGCGTGAGCAGCACGATGAACTTGGTATCGAACGGGACACGCAGATACCAGCGATCCAGCAGCAGCACGAAAGCGGCGATCAGCGGCAGCGCAATCGCCTGAGCTGTGGTGAGCACGAGCAAGGGAATGGTGTGCTTGAACACCAGCGGATTAGTCATGCGTGATTCAACCGAGCCCAGCTCTCACGCCGCCTGCGAGTGCGCGGGCGCTGAGGCAACTCCTGCGCCATATGTCGAACTTCGCATTCCATCCGAGGCGCAACGCTCCACGCGCGGGAAGGGTCCCTGTCGGGGCTCCGCGACGCGGCAATTCATACGTGAAATCATCGTCTTATGACATGCCCTGTGAACTGTGCCCGGAGCGGCTGTCGGTCACGGGCAACATAATCGTCCTGCCACAGGCGCCACAGAGCGCCTCGTTCTGCAGATTGTACCTGTAAATCAATGACTTAAACACTCTGGCACAGCCGTTGCAATGATGACAGTACATCGAAAGATGTGCGGCTGCTGCTGATCCTCAACGCCACGGCGTTTAGCGACTTTAGGCAGCTCGCAAGGGCAAACCCATCGAAAGGTGGGGGCGCAAAGCTTCCGGTCTAACGGCTTCACGGCCCAAGACAGCGGGGTTGCCGGGGTCCTCTGCGAGATCTCGTGACTCATGCGGCTCATGTTAAGCCGCTGCAACCCCGTTTTGCCGTGACTCCCTCCAGACCTGGCCTGCGCCACAGGTTTTTCATTTTGAGGGGTCAGACGGGGTGTCGTGATGTCAAGAACAGCAGCAGGCGCGCGGGCGCTGATCATTGCAGGAAGTCTTTTGGTGGGTGGATCGCTGGCGGGCTGCGGCGACGACCCGGCCTCCTCGGCGAACGCAACCGGGGTGATCGGCTCAGGCGGAGGTGCCTCGATCGAGGGTATGCCGCCGAGCACGGCGGTCGTGGGACAGCTGTATGTGTACGTCCCGCAGGTAAGCGACAACTCCACGACAACGAATTTCAAGGTGCAGAACCTGCCTGGATGGGCCAAGTTCAACGCCTCCACCGGCGAGCTTTCCGGAACCCCTTCTTCTGCCGAGATCGGCACCTACTCGAACATCATCATCACCATGATCGATGCGGGTATCACCACGCCCCTGCCCGCCTTTTCGATCACCGTCGCAGCCACCGGCAACTCCGATAATGTGACGCTATCATGGCAGGCGCCCACGCAGAATGCCGACGGCACGCCGCTCATGAACCTGCAGGGCTACGAGATTCATTACGGCACGGCCTCGAAGAGCTATTCGGAGACCGTCAAGATCGCCAATCCGGGCGTCACGGACTACGTGGTGCAGAACCTCGCGCCCGGGAAGTACTACTTCGCGCTGACCGCCTACAACTCCTCCGGGGTGCAGAGCTCGCTGTCCGGCGAAGTATCGACGGTGATCAACAACTGAGCCTTGCGGCATCGAGCAGCGACGTTTACTTCGCCGCGGCCTCGTTGAGCTCCTGCTGATCCAGAATCTCCGCCGCGGTTTTGGCAGCTGGCGCCGGCTCGGCACTCACGGCTTGCCTGCCGAACTGCGCGGCCTCGATCTGATGCTTGGCCAGCAGGTCATAGAGCGTCGGACGCGTGACTCCGAGCAACTCCGCGGCACGGGACAGATTGCCGCGTGCCACGGCCAGTGACTGCCGTACGGCCTGGGCTTCCGCACGCTGCCGCGCGACCCGCAGATTCAGATAATCCGGGTCATCGCCCGGATCCTGCAGACCCAGGTCCTGTGCCGTTACCACGGGACCCTCAGCCATGATGACGGCGCCCTTGATGCGGTTTTCCAGTTCGCGCACGTTGCCGGGCCAGCGATGTGCCTGGATCGCGCGGATCGCATCGGGAGCCAGGCCACGCGTCGGGCGTCCGAAGCGCTCAGCCATATCCTGCACCAGATATTGCGCCAGCAGCAGGCTGTCGCCCTGGCGCTCACGCAGCGGCGGCACTCGGACCGCCACCTCGCTGATACGGTAAAAAAGATCGTCCCGGAACGCCTGGGTGCCGATGAGGGCCTCCAGGTTGCGGTTGGTGGCGCAGATGATACGAATGTCCAGCGGAATCGGTATGCGCCCGCCGATGCGCTCCACGGTGCGTTCCTGCAGCACACGCAACATTTTGGCCTGCAAGGAGGCGGGCATCTCGCCGATCTCATCCAAAAAGATGGTGCCGCCGCTGGCCGCTTCCAGCTTGCCGGGCGTGCGCTTCACCGCACCGGTGAAGGCGCCTTTTTCGTAGCCAAACAGCTCGCTCTCCAGCAGGTTGTCCGGAATGGCGGCGCAATTGATGGCCACGAACTGCTGCGCGGAACGGTTCGAGAGCCGATGCACCGCGCGGGCCAGCAACTCCTTGCCGGTGCCGCTGTCACCCAGCAGCAAGACCGTGGCGTTGGTGGGAGCCACTTTCTCGATCGCGCGGCACAGGCTGCGCATGGCGTCGCTGACGCCGATAATGCCCTCGAGGGCCATGCTGCCCGTGCGCTCCTTCAGCCTCCAGTTCTCCTCCTCGAGCTCGCGGATGCGAAACGCGCGCCGGACGACAATGGACAGGACCCCGGGATCAAGCGGCTTGTAATAGAAGTCAGCAGCTCCCAGACCCACAGCCGCTACCGCGAGCTCGCGGGCATCCGGCTCGGTCATGGCGATGAGCTTGGTATCCGGGGAGAGATTCAGAATCTGGCGCAGCAGCTCCAGGCTCTGCGCCGCCACGGCCGGTCCGCGCCCTGCGCCCAGATCGAAGAGCACTACGTCCGGCTCGAAGCGCCGCACCAGCGCCAGCGCCTGCTCGGAGGTATCTGCCGAGGTCACCTCGAGGTCGGCGAACGTCTTCTCGAGCTCGTGGCGCAGGGCGCGGTCATTCTCGAGAATCAGCAGCTTGCGACGATGGGCATCAGCAGGCATCGGTTCCTCAATCAGGCGAGTAGCAACACCCTCCCGCATCACCACGGACGAGAAGGGTGGTCAGGGGTACTTCGAGAAACTTTACAGCATGCTGTAAAGCGCGGGACTTTCCTGAGCGTGCGATCTGTCACAACTGGATCATCTGAGCGGACCTATGCCGGGGGCTGCGACATAAAGTGCGCGAATCTGCGCCGGAGGGGTTTTGCGGTACAGGTCGCGGTTAAAGACGACGAGTGACCGGACCCGTCTCTGTTTGACCTATCATTGCGGCCCCGGGGCCCTGCCTGATATTTCATAAGTGGTGGCATGAAGCGCAGCACTATCCTCGTTACCGGCGGTGCCGGGTACATTGGCAGTCACGCCGTTCTGCAGCTGCGCAGCCGTGGCGAGCAGGTCGTGGTGCTGGATGACCTTTCACGCGGCTTCCGGCAGGCCGTATTAGACACGCCCCTGATCGTGGGTAACGTCGGTGACCGCGAGCTGGTTGGCCGCCTGCTGCAGGAGCATCACGTCGACACCGTGATGCACTTTGCCGCGTACACTATCGTTCCGGAATCGGTGGCCGAGCCCCTGAAGTACTACGGCAACAACACCTGCGCGACACGCAATCTTCTTGAGTGCTGTGCACAGGCTGGCGTACGACACTTCGTATTCTCATCGACGGCAGCCGTATACGGCATTCCGCCGGACGGATACGCCGCTGAAGATTCGCCCACGGCGCCTATCAACCCATACGGCACTTCGAAGCTGATGTCGGAATGGACGCTGCGGGACCTTTCAGCGGCCTCAAAGCTGCGCTATGTCGCCCTCCGGTATTTCAATGTCGCAGGCTCCGACACCAGCGGACGCATCGGTCAGGCTACGCCGAGAGCAACTTTGCTGGTAAAGGTCGCATCCGAGGCAATCGTCGGCAAGCGCCCGCATGTCTCGATCTTCGGCACCGATTACCCCACACCGGATGGTACGGGTATTCGGGACTACATCCACGTGGAGGATCTGGCCACCGCGCACCTGGATGCCCTCGCCTACCTGCGCGCGGACGGCGCCTCCAGGGTGCTGAACGTGGGCTACGGACACGGCTACAGCGTTCGCGAAGTACTGGACTGCGTGCAAACAGTTGCGGGCCAGAAGCTGATCATCAAGGAAGAGCCGCGCCGCCCTGGCGATCCCCCAGTGCTGCTGTCGCGCGCCGATCGCGTACGGAGCGAGCTCAAGTGGACGCCGCGCCTCGATGATCTGGAGGCGATCGTGCGCACGTCATTGGAGTGGGAAAAGAAGCTGCAGCGAGAGCCATGGTCGTTGTGAGCAGAATTTTGCAGCTCTGAGAGCTCCTCATGCGCATCACCTTCATTTTGCCTGTGGTCGATTTGTCGGGAGGCGCTCGTGTCGTGTCCATCTACGCCAAGGCACTTGCCGACAGGGGGCATGACGTTGAAATCGTTTACCGGCCGGCACCACGAACGCCCGTAACTTCAGTTATCAAAAATGTGATTCTGGGTCGACCCAATGAGGAACGTAACTTCGACAGCCGCCAAGGCTGGATCGCGAGTTATCAAAGCCCAAGACTCACCCATAAGGTCCTTGACAGATACAGGCCTGCAGTTGCTGCAGACATAAAGGACGGCGACATCGTAATAGCGACCTGGTGGGAAACGGCCGAATGGGTGGCCGCACTGCCGCCGTCCAAGGGAGCAAAAGTCTACTTCATTCAACACCATGAGGTATTCCCGTATCTGCCCGTGGAGCGCTGCCACGCTACATATCGTCTGCCACTTCATAAGATCGTCGTGGCTGGATGGTTGCGACGAACGATGCACTCGATGTACGGCGACACAGTCATTGATCTCGTGCCCAACAGCGTAGATAGAGCGCAGTTCCATGCCCCGGAGCGCGGAAAACAGGCGCGTCCTACAATCGGTTTCCTGTATGCCGCAGCGCCCTCGAAGGGGCTTGATGTGACCTTCAGAGCTATCGAAATAATTCGCCACATCCTTCCAGATCTACAGCTCGTTTCCTTCGGTAGCCAACAGCCTGTGCCAAACCTACCGCTGCCAGCTGATACTTTCTTCACGCTGACACCGCGGCAGCAAGAACTCCGAGAACTCTACGCTCGTTGCGATACTTGGATGACGGCAAGCCGCTCCGAGGGCTTCAATCTGCCAGCGCTAGAGGCGATGGCTTGCCGCACACCCGTTGTCTCGACTCGGGCCGGCTGGCCAGAGGACGCTATAGAAACAGGTCAGAACGGCATCCTGGTTAATGTTGATGATGTCGAGGGTCTCGCACACGGTGCGCTTCGCATCCTGCGACTGCCTGACCCAGAATGGCGCCGTATCTCGACCAATGCCTTGCAAACGGCATCCAAGGGTTCTTGGGATGAAAGCACGCTGCTGTTCGAATCGGCTCTGCGCCGCGCGCGCGAAAGGGCTGCGCTGGCTGAGATAACAGACGGGACAGCACGCGCGCAGACAGTGTGATGTGACATGCTCCTCATTACTTCAAGATTGGTTCGTGCACAGTCACCAGATCGGTCGGTAATGGGAGACAGGTTGCCGCTCGTTCCCGTTTGCAGTGCAATCTCAAGTGGTTTGCGTTAGCAGGAGTGAGTTGGTTATGAGCTTGTGGTCCATATGGAGTCATCACGGCGGAGATACGAACTCAGGCGCTACTTTATTCCGCCTCATGATTGATGGATCACGGAGCACGATCGTGCTCGTATTGATCGCAATCATCGTGTTCGCCACCACCGGCGTAGCAGTGGCCGAGACGGCTGACAATCAGAACTCCGCAATAGGAGTCAATCTGCAGCCGATCGCCTATTTTTCCAGCGAACTGCCATTCCTGAATATCATGAAAAGCTCGGACAGCTGGATCACCCACAGCAGCTCGACATGGGATACAAATGAGGAGGCTAGTCTTAACCTAGACTCGGATGGTTGGCCGAAAACGCTTACCAAAGTCGCCGCTGGCGCGCAGCAGTTCAATTCTGTAGGCGTGTTGCTTCTGCGTAGCTTGCCCCAGACTTCAAACGGATACTATCCGGGCGGTAAGTACGTGGTGCTATATCAGGGCGAGGGCTCCCTGACCTACGGATTCGATGCCTCTCTTGTCAGTTCCTCTCCGGGCCGCGACGTGATCAATGTGGCCACTCCTTCTTCCGCGGGAATCGACCTTCGCATCACTTCCACTGACCCGAAGCATACGGGCAACTACATCAGAAACGTTCAGGTTGTAAAAGCCGAGAATGAGGCGGCAATAGGCTCAGGTCAGCTGTTTAATCCCGCGTTCCTCGCTACTCTGAAAAAGTTCCGTGCACTGCGTTATATGGATTGGCTTGCTACTAACAATAGCCCGTTGACGACTTGGGCAAGCCGTCCATTGCCATCCAATGCCTTTTGGGGAACTAACCGGGGTGTCCCGCTGGAAATAGCCATACAGTTGGCGAATACGGTAGGAGCAGACGCCTGGCTGAATATTCCCGCAATGGCGGACGATGATTACGTGAGTCAGATGGCTAATCTGGTAAAGGCTCAACTGGGCACTGGGCAGAAGGCATATGTGGAATTAAGCAACGAGGTCTGGAACGGCATCTTCTCACAAAACGCGTATGCCATCTCCAAAGGACAGCCGCTGTTCCCCAAAGCCGAGAACAAATGGTACGCGGGTTGGGAATGGTACGGCATGCGTGTTGCACAGATCGGAGATATTTGGTACGGAGCCTACGGAGGCTCCTTCGCATCGCGTGTGACTGTCGTGATGGCAGGACAAGCCGCCAATACCGCAGTCCTGCAAGAGGAGCTTTCGACCCCCGACTGGACGCAAGGACCGGCTGTAAATCATCATGTAGGCGCCGCGGCTGTTGCTCCCTATTTCCTTGGCACCCCCTCCGATGCAGTTGTCAATTCGCTTTTGGCCTCCGCTGACGGTTTGAGCGCTCTTTTCGCCCAGCTGAACACAACCAGTAGCGAACTCGCCATCGCGCAACGCGTCTTGTGGATGACAAGCCACGCCAAGTTGCTTGCACCTTATAAACTTCCCATGCTTGCTTATGAAGGAGGTCAATCCCTGCAAGGTGTCCCGACTTATGGACCAAACTCCGCCGCTCTCAATCTGTTTTTTGCTGCCAACCGCGATCCGCGCATGAGCAGCGCGTATATAACTTATCTTAGTGACTGGAAAAGTAGCGGTGGAACCTTGTTTATGCATTATGCCGATAGTTTCCCTATGAGTCAGTTCGGCATGTGGGGATTATTGGAATCGACGATGCAGACCATCGCCCCGCTGAGTGCAGCACCCGCGAAATGGCAAGCGGTGCAAAATTTCATAACGAATAACCCATGCTGGTGGAACGGTTGCTCCGGAGGCCCGTCTAACGGCGGTTCTCTTGGAGAAGTCCCGCTTCCGCCCTCGAATCTTTCCGTCCGCTGATTCGTGAATTCGTGCACCCCGTTAACTGAAGCACCGAAACAATAGGCCTTGTCAGATTAGACTCGAGTGCCGGCGTAGCACCAGGACCCCCATACTTCCGAAGTAGCTCAGCAATGCAACAGCTATGAAGAGCCCGAGCTTCACCAGCTCATACCTCACGATCAGCATGTTATGCTGGCGCTGACGCCACCAGTAGTACAAGAGAGCCGGCAATGGATTAGCGGCAATTCCATAGATAAATCCATAGAAGCCAAAGTAGTAATAGCCTATTAGACTGCCCGTTATCATCCAGGCTGTTCGCAGGATACTGCCTATTAGAATTACTCCGTATTCCCCAACGGCTACCAATAGGTCTTCTGCTGGCGACGAAAAGGCAATGATTCCTGCCCGTAACATAAACGCATACAGCACTATGCCGGAATCCGAATATCGAAGCGGGTAGAGAAGTTGGATTATCAACTGGGCCGCCCCGCCCACCACTGCCGGGGGTAGCATAAGGCTGAGAAATACCTTCATGTTCTCCGTGTAGTAGCTTCCCGTCAGCCGCTCCGGACTAGATCGGAATATCCGCGCACAGCGCGGATAAAGCACCATCTGACTGATCTTGAGTATCAGCGATTCGATCGGGCCCGCGATGTTTGCTGCCAGGCCGTACACACCCAGCTCTCGCAATCCAAATAAGCGCAAGAGCACAACCTTGTCAAATTGGGTGAGCGCTAACGTCAGCACGCCTGAGGGGACTGTGTAGCGGCTTGCCCTGAAGATTGCCTTCGCTGCGGCACGATCAAACTCCAGAGCAGGCCGCAATTCCCTGTAGAACCGATAACTGAGCATCACGACGATCGTTCGACTGACGAGCGTGCCGTAAACTAAGCCCCAGTAGTCTCGCGAACGGTAACACCAGGAATCGTGAATACGGTTGCCACGAAGGTAGCCGCGAGTTCTGAATACATGGTTACCCGCGCCCGCTTTCGCCGAGTTGCCAGCGCGAAAGCCATCGATTCGAAGCCGCCTATCACGAACCAGAGCGAAAACACGCGGAGAGGAAGCGCGAGACTTGGCAGGTGATAGATGCGACCCGCAATCGCTGGCGCTGCCAGATACAGTATTGCCCCACTGAGCAATGCTCGCGACAGACGGATTGTCCATGCCGTGTTGAGGTAGCGCGCTTCCTCGGCATTCGGGTCGCGGACTACAAAAACAGTTATGCCGATGTCCGCAATCATCTCGAGAAAAAACGCGATCGACAGGATAACTGTTATGACCCCGTAGTCTTCCGGACGAAGTATACGGGTCAGTACTAAACTACTGGAAAATCGTATAACGCCTTGGAGCGCGAACGATGCGACTGTGGCGAATAGATCGCCGCGCAGATTTACCAAAGAAGTCTTGGGCAAGCGTTACCGCGGTCGCGAACCCATCCCAGGGGCGGCATCGGCCGTCGGACCTGTGACCCTGTTAGGAGGTTCTCCTTTTGAATAGACGTCAATCCGCTGACAGGCTACTGCCAGACCACAGAGTACATAGAACATCTTTTCATACGCGAATATGAAGCTGCTGGTGTAAATCATGACTGCGGTGCCCACCAAGGAGGCCAGGACACTTGAGCCAATCAGCCTAAGATCCGGATCGATCAGAGAGCCACGCTGAACTGTCTGGTATGCCTTCCAGATTCCAAGCAACAGGAACATTGCAAACGCAGATAGTCCGATCAATCCATAAAATACAGCAACCTGGGCATAGGAATTCACAAAGTCTATGACTCCAACGCCTTGACGTAACTTCTGCAACTTCGAGTAGGCCTCCTGGTCTCCAAACCAAGGATGCGCTTTCACTACTTCGACCGACTTGTCTGCAAGCGCGCGCCGATAATCTATGTTGTAAGCGTCTACGGTTCCCCCAAAAAACGGAATTACGCTCGTAATGCGCCCCCCAAGAGGCGACAGAAGCAGCATTACACCTAAAGCGGTGCTCCATACGGCCACTTTAGCAAATGCCGCAACTTTTCTCGGCTGAGCAATGTAGTACACGAGACACACTGTGACCGCTCCGAGCCAAGGCCCGCGGGAATACGCGGCAAGTAGACCCAGTACAAACAAGGCAATCCCACCATAGCGGTGCCGCTTTGAAGGCGCGCGATCGCTTAGATAGACCCAGAACGCTAACGCTATGGCTAACAGGTATCCGAGTACCAACGCATGTCCTGTAGAGACACTCGCCCTGAGAATACCCGCACGATCCAGGTACTTAGTTACTGCTTCGACGCCCCAGGTGGCACCTACGTCAGCGTAGAGCAGCCAGTGTCGCAGGCTCTCAAATATCGCCAATGCTGCGAGAATCGCGCACCCCAGGCAGTAGAACGCCATGAACTCTCTTATCTTCGCTCTGCCGCCGAGGTGTTTGAATGCAGCGTATAGCATGTAGGCGTCGATAAAGAAAAGGCAGGCGCGACGCAGGATATTGGTAAAAGAGTCATGAAGCTGCCACGCATCGGGCGTATCTGGTCGGACGAACAAAGCGATCTGCAAGGCACCAAATATAAGTAGCATGAAATCCATGTACCCGAAGCTTGCCTGGTGAGAAGCTTTTCGTTGTTGCCAGACAAAAGGAATTAATATACCCAAAGCCAGCAGTCGATAAGTATCCAGCGAGAAGAGAACGTTTATTCCGACAAAGGGTACGTCCGCTTGCAGCGGAGGAACCGCATTTAGTAGCAAGGCATAAGTAGCTAGAGGGTTGCCGTCTTTCCTGGCACACCATCGAAGCACTATGAACATGAGGAGCGCAAACAACCAGAAAGAGGGACTCGCAAACTCCACGACAGTCAAAATCACCCAAGCTGTGCATCTGCGGCGGAAATCCCGCTCGTCGCAGAAATTGAGCATGGTGGTCCTGCCGAGCCTGAATATGCTCAATGCGAAGCAGAGGACGACAATCAGCGATTTGAGCTCATGCGGCATAGGGACGTCAGGGCTGAGCGTTGCTGGAACGCAGGTAGTGACGTTACTCGTCGACGGTCAATAGGATCTGGCAGGCTTAATGGCGGGACTTTCCGTCGCGCGCTGAGCGGACCCATTCGATCTGCTTGCCGGAAAGAAAATGGAGATATAGCGGAATCTTCCAAAGTGCATACGCGCCCGCCCGCCACAACCCCCCGTACGTCACAACGTCGCGCCCAGCCTGGCGCCACGCAAGGAGCACCGCGGTGATGACTACCGCTACGTCGATAGTCGCCACCGCAAGCGGGAGCAGCGCCCTAGTCAGAAAGGACCATATAAACGTTACTGCGGCGGTCGCGATCGCGAGCGCCAATAACAGCGCAATGGGTGGTACGGTCAGATCAAGGGCCAAGGCAAATAGTCCGATGTTGCGTAATTGAACAGCTTTTCGGATGAGCACAGGCGCATCGTCAATAATCATGCCGAGATGCCCGTGCTCCCATCGCGTACGCTGCGTGCTAAGGGCCACACCAGTACTCGGAAAAAAGCTGGTGACGATCGCCTGCGGACAGAAGGTAGCCGGCAAACCTGCTCGCGCCATATCGAGACCCAGCTTAAGATCCTCAACCAGATGGCCGTTGGCGAGCGCGGCACCACTGATTGCATCCCAGGTAAAAGCCATACCGCTACCCATCAAATGGCAAGGCAGGCCTAACGTCTGCAAGCCGAGAGGCCGTACCTGGTTTTTAACGATCCAAGCAAAGGCCGAGATCCGGGTCCTAGCATTCGCGTCGACTGGCGGTTGCATCAAGTAGAGCGCCTGCGCAGGACGGCCGGTCTTGAGGCACGTAATTGCGAGCGCATCGACACTGCCCGCAGATAACAGGCAATCGGCGTCTACCAGGATGACTACCTCGGTTGGAAATTTCTTTAGAAACCGGATGCCGAAATCGACTGCGTAGCCTTTTCCCTTGCGAGTAGCATCGTTTCGCTCAATTACCGTAGCCCCCGCTTCCCTGGCCAATTCTACCGTTGCGTCCGAACAATTGTCGGCCACAACAAGCAGGCCGTCTCCAACTCTCAACTGTTCCAACAAATTTCTAACCGTATCCTGAATAGATGCGGCCTCATTGTGCGCCGGAACTAGAACCGTCACCGATGGTCGTCGACCAGACAAATCTGCACGCGGGGCTTTTGGCATTCGCGCAGCGACGACTTCGGTCAGCAGCACAAGCGCTGGCGCAAGAAGCGCAATGGCGAGCAGGGTTAGCGCAAGATTTGCCAGTAGAAACACGGCCTTGTATCCAAGTTACCAACCTATGGGATGCGAGGGCATGTTACGTCCTCTGCGATACAAAGATAAATAGCGTTGCCTTTCTTGTGTTACGAGCCCCTCCCAATATCGCCGGGCGCTGCAGGTTGTCTGCGTCCTGCCGGATCTCGCTGTACACCCCGTCCAGCACCCGAATCGACGCTGGCCCACCTTAAACGACTTGCCTGCCAACCACGCTGGGGCCGTACGACAGAACCACCCAGCGGGCGCCGGATTGAATACCCATCACCGAGCGACTTGCAAATCCAGCGCGGCACCGTCCATGCGGTGGCTAGGCCCTGCGCCGCCATTCCATGCTCAGTGAGACTCTCGTTGGATCACGGCTTGCGATTTTGAGCCGGCAAGCTCAGGTGTGCCGATGATGCGGGCCGGTACTCCGACCGCCGTGGCGTATTGCGGAACATTTTCCAGTACAACGGCATTGGCTCCGATCTTCGCGTGATCTCCTATTTTGATGTTACCCAGGATTTTGGCCCCTGCGCCTATATCGACGTGACCCCCGATTCTCGGCGCCCCGCCGAGCCTAACGCACCAATCGTTACCTGGTGAAAAATCAGACAGTTCGGCCCGATGGTCGCTTGCGGGTGTATTACGATGCCGTTGGGATGTATCAAAAGAAGGCCGCCACCGATCTGGGTGCACAGAGGAATATCGGCGCCGCTCACGATGCTCCAAAATCTATGACGCAATACAGTCATCTTGCACATCAGGGCGGCCACTGGCCCGCGCCGCTGCGACCATCTTTCGTAGCCGCGCAGGGTCGCGATCAGCGACGCTGCAGGATGCCAGGTCCAGAAAGACTTCCGTTCGCGCGACCAGTCAGGGTGAACCGCAGATACTTGGCGAGCGCGGCGATCAAGAAAGTACTCTTCGGGTTGCATAATCAATCAAGTTCAGCACGGTTAAAGGGTCTCGCGTTACGGGTTATCCCGATTCTCTGACACACCATGTGTTGGATAGCCGACCTGTTTGGCACGATAGCAGAAATCGCCTCCCTCAAATTACGAAGAATTTGCTGTCAAATCTTTGCGTAGTGTCTGGAATGTTACTTGGGTCGCGACACAAAGATAATCAGGTTCGCCTCCCTGGTATTGTGAGCCTCATCCCACAATCTCGCCGGAGCAGCGACTAGTCTGCGCATATTTGTTGAAGAGGGGACGCGGTTCTCTATAGAGCGCGCGCGTCCGGTACCCGGCAAAGGTCTCGTGCTACCGACTTCACCCAAGTATCGCTAATGCCACTAGCAACCGCACAATCTTGGATTACCTCGCTGTTCTGCGGCGAGTCGAAAGTTGCGCCCCACGCAGAGCATGACATTAAGGTTATTAACGATCTCAGACACGATGGTGTGAGTGTTACTTCGCTGGATCGGCTGCTTGGCGCCGGTAATAGCGAATATCATGCATCGGTTAAGACGGCACAGGACCTCGTTGGCACTCAGCCCGCCTCGACTAATGCAGACCTTTGGACACGTGGGCTTTCTTCCACGGACCTGACGGCCGACGCGTTGCTCACCCATCTGCCGGCCCTGTATCTGCTTGGGCTCCATGTAAACATCTTGCGCATCGTGGAAGCCTACCTTGGTTCTCCTCCCGCTTATCACGGTGCGGTTCTACGACATTCCCTGGTAGATGGCGCATCCGTAAGGACCCGGCTCTGGCATCAGGACGCGGAAGACCGACAGGTGTTTCGGGTGGTGCTCTACCTGAACGATGTGCACGAGGGAGGCGGTCCCTTCGAGTATATCCCACGTCATCTGGGAGTCACGTACAAGAAGTTTGCCGGGGTGTCGGATGCCATAACGAACGACAGGATGGCCGCCGTCGTGCATCCAAATCGCTGGAAACGCGTCATCGCCCCGGCCGGCACCGTCGTCATCGCCGACACGGCCAAAGTGTTCCACCATGAATCCTTGCAGATCTCGGCAGAACGGGCGGTCGTCATGTTTGGTTATTCCAGTCGCAAGCCCCGCCGGCTCGATCTGGCCATGAGCCACTTCCCCGTCGAGCGGGTACAGGCACAACTGCGATCGATCATACCCAGCGAAAACGTCGCACATGTTTTCGACTGGCGTCACATGACAAACTGAATCCGCACCTGCCCGGGGCGAAAAACCCGCTCGTTACGACCCGATCGCAAGGCGCGCGATTGGCAGTAATGTGACCGCGCCTGCCGTGCTTGATGAGTTCGCATCGCATAATACCGCTGGCTATCGGGGTCTTTCCTTACCTGAGATATAAGCGACGTGCTGAACTCTGCCATCAAGCCAATCTCCGGGTTTGCATCCGCCAGCACATTGGCCGCACGCGCAATCGGCGTGGCGGCGATCCTGTTCATCGACAAATCGGTGCTCAACTATTTTGTCGACTTCCAGACCGCCCAGTCCGCAGAAGGTGCCGCCGCGCTCGCGCGCACGCTGCAACACTTCGGACTGCGTTTCCTAGTTACTGCCGCGCTCGCGGTCGCGCTATTTGCCTATGTGCGGCAAAATCGACATCTCGCGCAGATCAACCTGCTGGCCTGCGGCGCGCCAGTCAAAGTCGGTCTCCTGGGTTTGCACTTCATCTTTATGGCTGCGCAAGCGCCGCTGTTGGCGCATGCGTATGCAAATGGCTCAGCGGTACCGCAGTTCGCGCAATATGCGCTGATCTGTCTGGGGCTTGCGGGAACCGCGGTGGCGTTGCTGCTTGTTGCTGCGGCGCCTCTGCAATTGTGGGTCCGCGCCGCACGCGCGCTGGGAGCTGTGTGGCTTTATGCGCTCGCCACGGCCCTGGCGGCCACGTTGGCCATAGAATGGTCACAGACTCTGTGGGGTCCGACCGCTTTTGTCACCTTCCGTCTGGTGCAGTGGCTGTTAATTCCTTGTATCGCATCGCTGCAAGCCGATCCCATCCATCTGGTTCTGGCCACGGATCACTTTGCGGTACAGGTCTCGGACATCTGCTCCGGTCTCGAAGGGATCGGGCTCATGCTCACATTCTGCGTGGCGTGGCTGGCGTTCTTCCGTAAAGAATACCGTTTCCCGCACGCGCTGCTGCTGATACCAGTCGGCATCGTTCTGATGTTTGCGTTGAACGTCATCCGCATCGCGGCGCTGGTCATGATTGGTCACAGCGGATTCCCCGAAATTGCAGAGGTTGGATTTCATTCGCAAGCAGGCTGGATAGCGTTCAATGCCGCCGCCTGCGGGCTCGTCATTGGTAGTCGCCGAGTCCACTGGCTCGCGAGAGCGCCAGCAGCAGCGAACGTCGGAGTGAATCCCTCCGCGGTTTTCCTCATGCCGCTGTTGGCCATACTCAGTACTGGCATGATCGCCCGCGCCATATCCAACGGCTTCGAGTTGTTCTACTCACTGCGTCTGCTGTTCGCCCTGGTGGCATTGATTGTCTATGCCGGATATCTGCGCACGCTCGACTGGCGCTTTTCCTGGAGGGGACCCGTAGTTGGACTGCTCGTGCTCGCCGTGTGGCTGCTTAGCGCACAAGTGCTGCTCGATCCGGCGAGCGCACCCGCGGCGCTGACCAATATGAGCAGCGGCGCGCGCACTCTCTGGTTGTGCGGACGGATCGCCACGGCGGGCATCCTGGTACCTATCGCCGAAGAATTAGCGTATCGCGGATTTCTGCTGCGACGGCTGGTCGCGGCTGATTTTCAGAACGTCACGTATCAGAGAGTGGGAGCCTGGCCGTTGCTGGCCAGTTCGGTGGTGTTCGGATTCGGGCACGGGGCGATGCTTTTACCCGGAGTTGCAGCGGGCCTCGCCTATGGTACGTTGACCATTCGCACCGGGCGGCTCGGCGAGGCGGTGGCGGCCCACATGACCACCAACTTGGCACTGGCACTCGTGGTGCTGCTCTATGACAAGTGGCAATTGTGGTGAGCACGTCAAGAATTGCCGTAGTCATCGTCAACTACCGGACTCCCACACTGGCGCTCGATTGTCTGCGCGCCGTGGCCAGGGAGCGCGAGCTCTTGCCCTCACTTCAGGCGGTGCTGGTCGATGGGGGATCCGCGGACGATTCCGTAACGATTCTGCAAAAGGAGTTGCAGGACCCGCAATTTGACGGCTGGACTCAGTTGCTGGCATTGGAATCCAACGGCGGGTTTGGCTGGGCCAATAACCAAGCCATCCTGCGACTGCTGCAAGCCGCGCGAGCACCGGATTACATTCACCTTCTCAACCCGGACGCACTGATAGAGCCGCGGGCAATTGTCGTATTGCAGCAAGAACTCGAAGCACATCCTGAGGCGGCGGCTTGCGGCAGTCTGTTACTGGACGACTCGGGTCGTACGCTGGGATCTGCCTTCCGATTTCCAACGCCGCTGCGGGAATTCTCGCGCGGGTTGCGCACCGCCAAAGTCTCTGCCTTGCTGTGCATCCCGGAACTGATGCTGAATACGGCAATGACTTCGCCTGCCGAAGCGGATTGGGTAACCGGGGCCAGCGTGATGTTGCGGAGCGCAGCGCTGCGCCAGACCGGTCTTTTTGATGATGGTTTCTTTTTGTACTTCGAGGAAGTCGATCTCATGCGGCGACTGAAGCGCGCAGGTTGGACGATCCGTCACAATCCTGCCAGCCGTGTACGCCACGCCGGCGGCGCAGCGACGGGCATCGGCAGGGATGCGCACAATCGGCCTGGGCGCCTGCCGGACTACTGGCATGCCTCGCGTTATAGATTCTTTGCACTTGCTTATGGTCCCTGGCGGACCCTATTTGCAAATGCGATGTGGCTCGCCGGTCACAGTATTTGGCTGCTCAGGGCAGCTGTACAGCGGCGCCTGGATGTGGTGCCCAATGAAGCACGAGATCATCTGAGAATAGCATGGCGGCAGAGGCCGGGACGCCTGCGGGCGTCGATCGTTCCTTGGACTGCATCACCCGGCACCGAAGCAGCATGGCTGCGGAGTAGACGATGACCGAGGTGTCCGACCGGCACTGTTCACGTCTCGGCCTGGTCGCCATCGGTCGCAACGAGGGACCGCGTCTCGAGCGCTGTCTTGCTTCGGTCAGGACGGTGCAACATCGTGTGTACGTTGATTCCGGATCTGCCGATAACAGCGTCGCATTGGCACGCAACGCCGGCGTCACTGTGGTGGAACTACCGGTACCGCCGAATTTCACGGCGGCGCGGGCCCGCAATACGGGACTTGCACGCCTGCTCAGCGACAGACCGGAACTGGAATTTGTGCAGCTGATCGACGGTGACTGTGAGCTGCAACCCGGCTGGCTCGAGGCCGGACTGTCAATGTTGCGTGACGATCCCTCGCTGGCCGTTGTGTTCGGCCGGCTGCGCGAACGTTTCCCTCACAAGTCCATATACAATGCGCTCTGCGATGATGAGTGGAATCTGCCGGTAGGCGAAGCATCCGGAATGCTGGGGATTGCGCTCTGCCGTGTTGCGGCGCTTCGTGAAGTTGACTTTTACGACTCATCGATTATCGCCGGCGAGGATTCAGAACTGGCGCTGCGCCTGCGGCAGGCAGGCTGGCGGCTCAAGCGCGCCGCAGTTGAAATGGCTCTACACGACGCTGCGATCTATCGCTTCCGTCAGTGGTGGGGACGGACTCGCCGATCCGGACACTGTTTCGCAGAGCTTGCCAGCCGGTATCCGAACTGCCGTGATCCTGACTGGTCTCGCTCTCTGCGCAGCATAATGCTATGGGGCGGCGTTATGCCTGCCACCCTGCTGCTCTGCGCTTTACTGGCATCCCTGGACTGGCGCTGGTTGCTCGGTGATCTGCTGCTGCTCGCAGTTTGCATGATGCAGGCATTGAAAATTGCAAAACGACAGGCCCGGCGCGGCCTCGATCCGCGGGTAGCGCGGGCCTCGGGAGCGCTGCTCATCCTGGGCAAGGTCCCGCAGTTGTTCGGCATGCTGGGCTATTTCAGCAATCGCCTCCTGGGTCGCCGTTCCCGGCTGATCGAATACAAAGGTGCCGAAACGGCCTGATCGCGGCCGTTGCGCCTGCGGCGCGCAACGCGGCGCGATGTGAGCCCACTTGATACTGCGACTTCGATTCTGAATCGCCCGACCGGCGCAGCCATAATATGCAGGGGCCGCCTGCCGGCGGCTTTTCAATTTGGGTATGGATAAGTGAATTTGAAGACGACCAAGAAGGTTGGCCTGCTGGGTGCGGGGTACATACTGGATTCACATGCCAGTGCCCTGCTGCAGATTCCGCAAGCATCCCTGCATGCGGTATGTGACGTATCCAGCGCGCGCACGGAACGTGCAGCGGCGAAGTACGGCATTGCGCATCGGTTCAATTCGCTGCAACAGCTCGCCGCTTCCGATTGCGATGTGGTGCACATCCTTCTACCGCCGGGGAATCATATTGAGGCTGCACTGACTTTGCTGGATGCGGGCAAGTCGGTATTTCTCGAAAAGCCAATGGGACTTGATAGTGCAGCGTGCCAGGAAGTGTCCCGTCTGGCAGACGCCAACGGCCTCAGCGCCGGCGTGAATCACAACTTCTTGTTTTCGCCGGGGTACGAGCGCTTGCGTTCACAGGTGAAGCGAGGCGCCTTTGGGCGACTGGATCAGCTCACGGTGTGCTGGCACTACGGCTTGCCACTACTGCAGTTTGGTCCGTTTGACAGCTGGATGCTGGCGGCTCCGGCCAACATCATGTTCGAGCTGGGTAGCCATCTTGCGGCGTTTATCATTGACCTCGTCGGGCCTATCGATATCTCGAGTGCCACGGCAGCCAACCCGATTGAGCTGCCAGCCAGGCAGCGGGTATATCGACACTGGACGGCTGTCGGACAGAAAAGCGCTACGAATGTGCTCTTGTCGATTTCGATTGCGACCGGACAGGCGGACAGAGTATTGCGACTACGTGGTCGCGGGGGCAGCGCGACGCTCGACTTCGGACGTGATATCTCCTGGCAGGACTTCACATCTACCGATAACCCGATCTTCGACGCCTACGAGACCGCCAGCAGTGCCGGCCGCACCCTGCTCAGGCAAGCTCGCAACGATCGCCGGCGCCGGATTCGCGCAGCTTTGGGTAAGCGTGCCGATGCTAATCCATTCGAAGAGACGATATTTCGCAGCATCAGCGCCTTTTATGCGGGTTTGTCCGCTGGTACAGATCCGCGGCACCGGCCGGAGTTCGGGGCGAACGTCATAAAGCTCTGTGAAAGTGTGGCGACCGTTGCGGGTGCAGGCGCTCCCAGCCGCACCAGTGTGGACGTCAGACAACCGCAATGCCAAACGCAGCCCTCGGTCCTTATTGTAGGAGGCACCGGCTTCATAGGCCGACGGCTGACACGTAAGTTAGTCGATGCCGGCTATGGTGTGCGTATCCTCACAAGGAATCCGCGTGCGGCGGCCATTGAATTCGAAGACTTGCCGGTGGAGATCCTGGGCGGCTCGCATGGCAATCGGGAAACTGCCGAGCGCGCCTTGTCTGGAGTGCATACCGTATATCACCTGGCGAAATGTGAAGGAAAGCGCTGGCAGGACTACATTGACGGCGATATCGAACCTACTCGGACACTCGCGCTAGCCGCCGTGGAGGCGGGGATCAAGCGATTCATCTATACCGGCACCATCGCCTCATATGCTTCGGCAAATCCGCGAGACGTAATCGATAACAGGACTGGCCTCGATCCCGCCATTGATCGGCGGGGTCATTACGCAAGGTCGAAGGCCAAGTGTGAAGCGTTGCTGCAGGAAATGCAGCGCGGCTCGGGCCTGCCATTGGTGATCCTGCGGCCGGGGATCGTAATAGGACCTGGCACCCCCCCTGCTCATCTGGGCGTCGGAAGATTCAGCAGCGAGACCCGGGTACGGTTCTGGGGGGACGGCTCGACGCCCCTGCCCTTGGTACTCGTCGATGATGTGGCGGATGCGCTATTCAGAGCGATGACAGCCGCTGAGATAGTAGGCCAGACATTGCTGCTGACCAGTCCGCCACTGCTTAACGCACGCGAGTATGTTGCTGAAGTCGCGGCCTGCATGGATACGCAGATCGACTCCGGACCTCGGGCAGCCTGGCGTAACTGGCTGGCTGATCTGCTCAAGGAAGTTATGAAGAACCTGGTCCGGCACCCCAACCGGCGCTGGCCAGCCTTACATGACTGGCAATGTCAATCTCATGGCGCTCGCTATGATGGCAGCATGAGTGAAGCGGCGCTGAACTGGAAACCCGTGAGCACCCGCGAAGAACTGGTCCGACGAGGCATAGCCGGAGCAGTGCAATGGTACTTACGCTGAACGAACCCAGTCTCTCAGACTGCTGCTTGCGATCGGGAACGTTAGCGAGATACGCGAAGCGGGACGCTGCAAAAAGCGTCAAATCAACTAGAATTCGCTATCTGCGGGGACCGGCACCCGGTCACGCCGCTGCAGGTGTCATCCGCCTGGCTCGCTGAGCACGCCCGACAGGACAGCTATGGAGCGTCCACTGGCTAATATCACCGTGTTGGGCGCACCCAGGCATTCAGGCTAATGGAGGTTAAGCGGATGGAGCAGGCGCCGAGCGGCAATTCCTGCACAAGTCGTCGACCCATCTATTTTGCTTCCGGGGAGCAACAGCTGTTCGGGTGGCTGCATTTACCCGCTAAACCGCAGGCTCTGGGCCTCGTGATCTGCAACCCTTTCGGCTACGAGGCACTCTGTGCTCACCAAAGCCTGCGTGCCTTCGCTGAGATGGCAGCAGAGCTGGGTATAGCGGCGCTCATGTTTGATTATGTGGGGACCGGAGATTCGGATGATGCCGCTGCCGGTACGGACCAGTTCGAGTCCTGGGTTCGAGACACCGACGCCGCTGTGCGTGCACTCTGCGGCATTACTGGAGCGCAGCAGGTCTGTGTGCTGGGCCTTAGGATCGGGGCAACTGCCGCTGCGGTAGTTGCGGCGCGCTGTCCCTGGGTAACGAAGCTCATCGCCTTAGCGCCCGTAACCAGCGGTCGGCGTTACCTGCGCGAAATGCGCACCATGCGTCTTGCAGCGACAGCCCATTCGCTAACCGCGAAGCAGCAGACGGCAGCGAAAAGCCAGAGCGACGAGTCTTCACAAGGATTTGAGGTCGGTGGCTTCTACATCGAGTCGGCGACCATGCGCTCTTTGGCAACGATAGATGTGACCGAGCTGCCTCTTGGCAACGTGCGTGACGTGTTGATCATCGATCGTGCGGAACTGCCCGCAGCGCGCGGCTGGACGGATGTCATGGGCAAGCAAGGCATCCGGGTCACCTACAGCGCTCTGCCGGGTTTCGAGCAGATGGTTCAAACCGAGCCGCAGCTGGCCGTGGTTCCAGCAGCGATGATCTCGGCAACACATGTATGGCTGCAGGCTGCCCTGCACAGTGGGGCAGAACTCATCAGCTCGGATTGCACCACTTTGAGCAGCATACCGTCCGCGTTGGCGAGCGAAACTTTGAACCTGTCGAGCAGCGCGGCTGCCGGCTGCAGCGAGCGTCCACTGTTCGTGGACAACGACTGCAAGATCTTCGGAATCGTGACAGAGCCGCATCCGGCTGCGCGCTCGGGTCATGGCGTACTGCTGCTGAATGACGGGGCCACCCACCACATCGGTTCGAGTCGCATGGCAGTCAGACTGGCTCGACGTTGGGCGCGAATGGGCTACGTGGTGTTACGCGTGGACCTGGCGGGACTGGGCGACAGCGCCTCCCATCCGGTCCGCGCCGGTACCAACGCTTATCCGGCGGGAGCGATGGCCGACATAGGTGCCGCTGCTGCATTCATGCGCAGGCAGCTGTCGGTAAGCCATCTCACGTTATCAGGTCTCTGCTCAGGTGCGTATCATGCATTGCAGGCAGCGGCGTCCGGCCTGCCCGTCAATCAGGTTCTTGCGGTGAATCCGCTGATCTTCTACTGGCAACCAGAAGGGTTGTCGGAACAGGAAGTCAAAACAGTCGAGGCCATTCATAACACACAGCGCTATCGACGCCATGCGCTCTCGCGAGCCACCCTGATCAAAATTCTCACCGGCCACATCAATCTGCGTCGGATGTTAGCTCTGTTGGGGAGCAGAATCGCGCTGTGGATGCCCTGGACCGGCAGACAGCACTCACCAACCGCCACGCCCCCGACTGGCGGCGCAGCAGATCGCAACGCCAGCGATCTGCGCCGCAGGATGCGCGATTTCGACCTCGGCAAACAGCTCGCCGCGGCCGCCTCGCGCGCCGTTCGCTTGCATTTCATCTTCTCGCGGGGCGAATCCGGGCTGGAAATTCTGCAAATGCTGGCGGAGTCGACCTTGCGGCGCCTGGCAGCGACTTGTCGCATCTACCAGATAGAGGGCGCGGACCACATCTTCAGCCAAAGCGAACCCCGCGCTCGTCTCGAAGAGTTGCTGAGCGATATCCTTAAACCGTCTTAGTTGCTGAGATCACTCGATGGCAGCTCGAACAGATGCTCCGCCGCTGAACCACGGACCGGACGATGGAACAGGCTCGCCAGTTTTCCAGCTTCCACGTCGATGCAATGACGCACGGTTACTGCGTCATGGCCTGCGTCACCCATCCGCTGCAACTGCTCCAGCGGCGCGGTGAGACACTCCTGCATTGCATCGGTCAGATCATCTACTGACCCTGCGGGTACCAGCCAGCCATTCTCCCGATTTCGGACCAACTCCGGTATGCCCGCAACATAAGTGGCAATGACCGGCCGGCGCAACGACAGTGCCTCCATGATCACGACCGGCAAGCCCTCGGCGAAACTCGGCAGGATCAGTGCGCGCGCTGCCTGGATCTCTTCACGGACCTGCGCGCTGCTGATCCAGCCCGTTATCCTTACTGTTCGCTCCAGCCGGTGAGAGGCAATGAGCCCCTGCAGGGCCTCACGGCCTGGACCGTCACCGGCCAGCACCAGCTCGAATCGCAAACCCTTTCCGACCAGACGCGCTGCCGCCTCGACCAGCAGTAATTGACCCTTCGGCTCGATCAGCCGGCCCACGCACACGAGACGCGCCAGCGGCGCCGCCATCGCGGTTGCTCCTTCGTAGAAGGCTCGTTCCAGACCACAGTGCACAACCTGGATCTTCTTCCAGTGGGCATGCTCGGTCCAGAGACAAAGCTGGCTGCGGCCGAAAGAACTGATCGCCACCACGAAATCGCTGCGGCGGATTTTTTCGCGCAGTCCTATGGGTCGCAGGAACTCTTCGGGACCGTGCACGGTAAAGCTGTACGGCGGACCGCCGAGGGCGCGCGTCATCAGTGCCACATCACTCGAGTTCGTCCCAAAATGTGCGTGCACTCTCAGTGCACCGAATTCCCTCAGCCAGGGCACGATCCGACAGGCTTCCGCCAGGTAAATGAGATGGTGCGTCAGCGATTTATCCGACTGTCTCGCCATGCTCACGGCCAGCCGCAGCGCGCCGAGAAACCGCAGCGGAGACCTGCACAGGCACAGCAGCACAGGCAACAGCAAGGACGCGGCGCCAGGCTGCAGAACATAGCGCGTCCTTGCCCGCTCCTGCCGGTCGACATCGTCGGGCAGCGGCCCCTGCCAGCCGCGCACCGCTACACGGAGTATCTCAAAGCCCTGTCGCTCAAGGGCGAGTATCTCCCTGCGGATGAACGTATGGCTCACCTTGGGATATTCGTTAACGAGATATGCGATTTTCAAAATTGACTGCTAATCGTTGAATTAGAGGACAATACTCGCAGCTCGCAGGCGTCGCTCGGCTGAGTTCGGCGTTCCAGAGAATAATAGCTCGCTCAGGTACCCGGGCAACCCACCACGAACCACGGTCGTGAAAGCCTGGCGCAGGCTCCCACACCCGGTTGCAGAGCGGCGAATGATGCGCTGCCGTGCTGTTGCATCGACCGCCCTGATTGGCAGCCCCTCAGACCTAATCCTTACGTACCGTCCACACATGTCCGTCCTATTGCTGGCCAACATTATGTTGGTGCATTGGCGAGAGCAAGAGCACGGCGCTCACATCCTATGTAAAAGACCGCCTGATTGTCGTGACGCCATGGCGCGACACCTGTGACGGCAGTCACGTTACCCCGAACACCGTGTTGGTAGCATGGCTCCCGGCGAAATGGGTTTTGTTGCTGTTGGTGTAACAGAGCCTGATCGTCATTCGTTCAATAAGACAGGGGAATGGGTCGTGTTCAGGAAAGCTGTTGGAATTATTGTAATGTCGCTCGGCATCGCTGCGGCTGCGCACGCGGTGACGGGGCGTCCTATGTCGGTGCTGCAGAACTACGATACGACGGTAGCGCAGGCTCCGGAGATCGATCCGGCGAGCGCTTTCAGCGCTCTGACCTTCCTTGCCGGTGGCCTCACGGTCATCCGCGGGCGTCGGACGAAGAAGTAGCCGAGACAGGACGAAAAGCACTGCTCCAGAGAAATGGCGGAGCACTGGTGCTCCGCCAGCTCGCGTCAGGGCAGCGGGGGCCCGGGTAGCCGCAGGCAGGCCTTTAAACCTGGAGCTGGCCCCTTAACTGCAGGCCCGGTCACGCGCGCGCTGATGCGTAGTGCGTGTCAATCCATTGCTGGTAGCTGCCATCCATGACGGCGCGCCACCAGCTCTCATTGCTCAGATACCAGGCGAAGGTGTCGCGCAGTCCCGCATCCAGCGAGACCTGCGCCTGGTATCCCAATTCGCGCTCGATCTTGCTGCAGTCGATGGCATAGCGCCGATCGTGTCCGGGCCGGTCCTGGACGAACTTGATGAGCGCGTCCGCCCGGCTTCCCTGAGCCGCGGGGCATTTCGGAAAACGCTCCCCATGGCCGGCGAGCCACTCATCCGCGATGGCGCAGAGCGTGCGTACCAGCTGGATATTCTCGCTCTCGCGCCCACCGCCGATGTTGTAGACCTCTCCCGGCCGTCCCCGGGCCAGGATCAGATCTATCCCGCGGCAATGATCACTGACGTGCAACCAGTCGCGCACGTTACGACCATCACCGTACACCGGCAGATGGCGACCGTGCAGAATGTTCACGATCATCAGCGGAATCAGCTTTTCGGGGAAGTGGTACGGACCATAGTTGTTGGAGCAATTGCTGGTCGTCACCTGCAGGCCGTACGTATGGTGGTAGGCGCGTACCAGATGATCAGAGGCGGCCTTGCTCGCCGAATAGGGTGAATTGGGAGCGTAGGGCGTCAGCTCGGTAAACGCCGCATCCGTGGGTCCCAACGAGCCGTAAACCTCGTCGGTCGAGATGTGATGAAAGCGGTGCGTCACTACGCTGCGCTCCTCGAGCCACACCTTGCGCACAGCCCGCAACATCGAGTGCGTGCCCACGACGTTAGTCGTCACGAAGGCATCCGGGCCATGTATCGAGCGGTCCACGTGCGACTCCGCCGCGAAATGCACCACGGTATCCAGGTGCTCTTCGCGCAACAGCCGCTCTACGAGTGCCGTGTCACAGATGTCCCCACGCACGAAGCGCAATTCGGCCCTGCCTTGCGCGCTCTGCAGGTTGGCCAGGTTGCCCGCATAGGTCAGCGCATCGAGCACGACCATTCGCTCGCCGGGATGGTGCTGCAGCCAGTAGTGCACAAAGTTGGCGCCGATGAAGCCTGCGCCACCGGTCACGAGAATCCTAGCCATCGCGCATCTCTCCAAGAACGCCCCGTAACCGCATGCGCCAGTGAATTGCGTTGCTGCGGATTTCAGCGAGCGACGAAGTATCGAGTACGCTGAACTTGGGCCGCAATGCCGGTGTCGGATATTGGCTGGTCGGGATTGGGGTCACGGTGACCGAGGGTGACACCAGGCGCAGTTGCGCGGCCTCCTCTGCAACGGCAACCGCAAAGTCATACCAGCTGGCGACGCCTGCATCCGTCCAATGATGCACGCCCGATACCTGCGGGCGTGCCGTGAGAGCCCAGATCGCATCCGCGACCGAGCGCGCGGCCGTGGGGGTACCGATCTGATCTGCGACCACGCGTACGCTGCCAGTGGCGCGCATGATCCGCAGCATCGTCTTCACGAAGTTGCTGCCCACTGCGGAGTAAACCCAAGCCGTTCGCAACACCACGGAACCCTCCGGGAGCACCTTGCGCACGGCGTCCTCACCGTCTCGTTTAGTGAGCCCGTACACATTGAGCGGGCCGGTCGGTGAATCCGGGCGGTACGGTGTCGAGGAGTTACCCCCGAAGACGAAGTCCGTGGATATATGAATGAGTCGCGCACCCACGTCGCGCGCAGCGGTAGCCAGATTGCGTGCTCCCTCGGTGTTGATGCGCCGCGCGAGGTCGGCTTCCGCTTCCGCGCGATCCACAGCGGTGTAGGCTGCTGCGTTGATGATGATCTCCGGACGTAGCTCCCGGACGCAGCTACCGACCGCTTCGGCGTCGCCAATGTCCAGCTGCTGACGGGACATGCTACTTAAGTGCGTAGCCTCTGGTGAGCTGTCAACCAGGGCGCGTCCTACCTGCCCTGTCGCCCCGGTTATCAGCACCTTCATGGGTAATACTCAGCATCGCGGAAGCGCACGGCTGCGGCGTCCTTTGTGGACAGCAGCGGCGCCGTGCCGCCAGGCAGCGGCCAGCGGATGGCAAGATCCGGGTCGTCCCACGCTATTGCGCGCTCATACTGCGGCGCCCAGAAATCCGTGCAGCGATACAGGAAATCGGCCGAGTCGCTCAGCACCATAAAGCCATGCGCAAAACCCGCAGGAACCCATAACATCGCGTGATTGTCCGCAGATAACTCAACTCCTACCCACCTGCCGAAACTCGGCGAGCTGCGCCGGATGTCCACGGCGACATCGTAGACCGCGCCGCTCACCACCCTCACCAGCTTGCCCTGGGCATGTTGTATCTGATAGTGCAGGCCCCGCAGGGTATGGCGCGAGGAGCGGCTGTGGTTATCCTGCACAAAACGCGCATCGACGCCGGCGGCCGCGAACTTCTGCTGCTCCCAGGATTCGAGGAAGAAACCGCGACTGTCGCCAAATACCCGCGGCCGGATCAGGACGACCTCGGGAATAGCCGTAGGCTCAAACTGCATCTATCTGGTGCCTCGATGTCAGGCCTGCCCGCGGGCGATCTCGAGCAGGTAGGTTCCGTAACCGCTCTTGGCCAACGGCGCGGCCAGCTTCTCGAGCTGAGCGCGATCGATATAACCACAGCGAAAAGCGATCTCTTCCGGGCAGGCAACTTTCAAGCCCTGCCGGCTCTCCAGGGCCTCGATGAACATCGCCGCCTGCAGCAGCGACTCGTGAGTGCCGGTGTCCAGCCACGCCACGCCCCGGCCCAGAAGCTCCACGTGCAAACGCTGCTGCTGCAGGTACACCCGGTTGACGTCCGTGATCTCCAGCTCACCGCGCGCCGAAGGACGCAGCTCGGCCGCGATGTCCAGCACGTCATTGTCGTAGAAGTACAGGCCGGTCACCGCGAAGTGAGATTTCGGCTGACGCGGCTTCTCCTCGATTTCCAGCGCGCGACCCTGCGCATCAAAGCTCACGACCCCGTAGCGCTCCGGGTCACGCACCCGGTACGCAAAAACCGTGGCCCCTGTGCTGCGCTCGGACGCAGCCCGCAACTGCTCGGGTAAACCATGCCCATAGAAAATGTTGTCGCCCAGGACCAGCGCCGCGCGCTCGTTACCGATGAAGCGCCGACCGATGACAAAGGCCTGTGCCAGGCCTTCCGGCCGCGGCTGTTCGGCGAAACTCAGCGAGATGCCCCAATGGCTGCCGTCCTGGAGGAGGCGGCGGAACATGGGCAGGTCCTGCGGCGTGGAGATCACCAGAATGTCACGGATCCCCGCGAGCATGAGGGTCGAGAGGGGGTAGTACACCATGGGTTTGTCGTAGACGGGCAGCAACTGCTTGCTGATGCCCAGGGTCACTGGGTGCAGTCGGGTTCCCGAGCCGCCCGCGAGCACAATTCCCTTCAACGCCATGCAATTCCAGTCGCTACCAGTGAGGGGCACGAATTATATGGTAAAGGGCCGCCGGGCCCGCCCCAGCGCCCTCAAACTGGCGAGCAGTTCACGGGTGCCGTCCCCGGCGCGCGCCCTTGCGGTCCGGTTCACATAATGAGAAAAATACAGCAAGTCAGCCCTTCCACAAGCTTTCAGCGTGGGGGCGCCCCCTGTACAGTCCTCGGCGCCAACCCCAGGGAGATTGCGGCTCTCGTGAGTACCGATGTGACGACCCGGATCCGTCAGGTCCTGAAGGACCACGCGCATCTGGGGACCCAGATTGATTCCTTGTCGCCCGTTGCTGACCTTTATCAGGCCGGTATGACCTCGCACGCCAGCGTGAATGTGATGCTGGCGCTGGAGGGCGAGTTCGAGATTGAGTTTCCTGACCACATGCTCAAGCGCAGCATGTTCGATAGCATTGCTTCCATCCAGCGCGCCGTTGAAGAACTGACCGCGACGGCCTGAAGAGCGGCCATGAGCGGCCGTACCCGCAGAATCCCGGAATATCGACGCGAGCTCCTGAACGGCCCGTGCGAGCTGGTATCCACGGCCCCTGGTCTTGTACGGAGCCCGGCCGACCCGGCATTTCAGCAACTGCAATGGAGCATGGCGCAGACATGCGGTACGGCCGCATCTGTGCTGCAGGCGCTCGGCCTGTGGAGTCTCGACGGCCCTGAGCGTGCGTTCGATGCGGAGGATTGGTGGTATCGAATCCGCTTCGACCGGGCCCAACCCAGTGACACTCGTGAGCTCACGCTGCTCGGTTGCGACGGATTAGCAACCCTTGCACAGGTCTGGCTGAACGGCTCGCTCATCCTGACCAGCGACAACATGTTTGTCGCGCATGAGATCGATGTCGGCAGTGTGCTGCGCGAGGCGAACGAGCTTGTTGTCTGCATACGCTCATTGGAAGCGCACCTGGCAACGCGGCGCCCGCGACCGCGTTGGCGTACGCCGATGGTCGCGAATCAGCGTCTGAACTGGGTTCGCACGACGCTTCTGGGCCGCACGCCGGGATGGTCACCACCCGCTGCGGCGGTGGGACCCTGGCGGCCGATCTGGATTGAGGCACGGCGCCACATAGACATTGGCGCGCCGCGGCTCAGGACCGGCCTCAACGAGTCCAAGGGTCACATCGAGCTGTCCTGCAAGATCGTGCCGCTCGCCAGCACGCAGCTCGGTGGCGTAGCGTTGCACCTGCGTAGAGGCGATCGCAATTTTCGCGCAGACCTGCAGCACAACGCCGCGACCGGTGAGTGCAGCGGAACTTTGGTGGTGGAGGCCGTCGAGCGGTGGTGGCCGCACACGCACGGAGAACCTGCGCTCTATGAGTGTTGGCTCGAGATCGACGTGCACACGCAGCGTATTGTGGTCCCCCTGGGGAGCGTCGGATTCCGGCACATTGAGATCGATACGCGCGACGGCAACTTCGCCGTGAGTATCAACGGCGAATCCGTGTTCTGCCGGGGTGCCAACTGGACCCCCCTTGACTGCGTCACCCTGCGGAGCACGCCGGCGGCGCTCGATGATGCACTGGATCAAATCGTCGCCGCGGGCTTCAACATGCTGCGCGTCAGCGGCGCCACGATCTATGAAAGCGATGAGTTCCTGGATGGCTGTGATGTCAGGGGGCTTCTGCTTTGGCAGGACTACATGTTCGCTAACATGGAGTACCCTCCGGGAGATGCCGCTTTTGAAGCATCGGCGCGGCTCGAGGCTCGACAACAACTGAGCCGGTTGTCGGGTCGGCCCTGCCTGGCCGTACTGTGTGGAAACAGTGAAGCCGAACAGCAGGCGGCGATGGGGGCCGCGCCGCACGAGCGCTGGCAGCAGGATCTCTTCTATCGCGTACTGCCTGAAGTATCTGCCGAGCTCGCACCCGATACCTGCTACTGGCCATCGAGCGCACACGGGGGTGCGTTCCCGCATCAGACGGATCAGGGAACGGTCTCGTACTACGGGGTAGGCGCTTATCTGCGACCGCTGACGGATGCACGGCGCGCAGCGGTGCGCTTCGCGAGCGAATGTCTTGCTCTGGCAAACGTCCCGGATGCCCCGATGGATGGCGCTGATTCCGGTATCCGCGTACATACCCCGGCTCACAGAGCACGCGTGCCGCGGGATCTGGGCGCCGGCTGGGACTTCCAAGATGTGCGCGACTTCTACCTGCGGGAGCTGTTTGCAGCGGAGCCGCTGGCACTGCGCTACGCACAGCACGAGCGCTACCTGCAAATGAGCCGCATTGTCAGCGGCGAGGTCATGGCGAGCGCCTTCCGCGAGTGGCGACGCAGTGGCTCAGGCTGTCACGGCGCCCTCATCTGGTTCCTGCGCGATTTGTGGGCCGGCTGCGGTTGGGGCATCGTCGATGCGCATGGCCATCCGAAGGCGCCCTACTACTTCCTGCGCCGTCTGTTGCAGCCGCAGGCGTTATTTCTGACCGATGAGGGTGGCAGCGGCCTGACGGCCCATCTGGTGAACGAGCGACCCGAAGCTCTGCAGGCCAACTTGCAGATACAGCTATTTCGCAACGGGCACATCCAGGTTGGGACGTACTCCAAATACGTGCAGCTCCCTGCGCGCGGCAACAGCCCTGTCAATTGTGCGACGCTCCTGGGGGGCTTTGCCGATCTGACCTATGCCTATCGTTTCGGGCCGCCGCTCTGTGATGTCATCCATGCCACACTCACAAGCCTTGACGGCGGCCTGATCGCAGAGGACTGTTATTTTCCACTCGGCCTCGCAACGTCCGAGAGCGATGTGTCGCTGCAGGCCCAGGCGCACATGGTGGATTCCCACCATGCCACGCTATCGCTACAGTGCGCCCGCGTGGCGCGCTACGTGACCTTGCAGTTTCCAGGCTTTCGCGCAGCCGATCAGTACTTCCATCTCATTCCCGGACGCACTCGCAGCATCCAGCTGCAGCGCATCGAGGGGTCCGGCCCGCTTCGCGGCGAGGTCAGGGCGCTGAATAGCACCGCGACCTGCCGGGTGCCCGGCGTGTGAGACTACAACAGCGCTCCATGGACATGGGCGGGCTGCGCTCCATCGTCATTGCGCCTGAGCCACCTAACGACACACTGGTCGTCATCCTGCACGGCTACTCGATGACGGCCGGTGATCTGGCTCCATTCGCCAACTCCCTGTTTGTTGGGGCGACCTACCTGTTCCCAGAGGGCTTTCTCCCCGCGCAACCTGCCGGCCGCGCCTGGTTTCCCATGGACATTGCCGCGCGCCGCGCCGCTCAGGGTGCGCCGCGTGATCTTGCCGAGCGGGCGCCGGAGGGACTCACATACGCGCGGGAGCGATTGTCAGCGTATCTGCAGGCCTGCCTGCGTCACTTCGCGCCACGGCGTGTCATACTGGGAGGCTTCTCGCAAGGCGGCATGCTTTGCTGCGATCTGCTGCTGAACAGCGAGGTTACCGTTCACGGCCTGCTGCTGTGGTCTGCCTCACGGTTGAACTATGGTGAATGGCTGCAGCGCGCCAGCCGGCTGCGTGGTCTGCCGGTCCTGATCAGCCACGGCGAACACGATCCCGAGCTCGCCTTCACTGCAGGTCTCGCGCTGCGGGATTTTCTGCTGGACGCCGGGGCAACTGTGACCTGGGTCCCATTCACGGGTGGCCACGAGATCCCGTTGGTGGTGTGGCGTTCGGTTCGTTCCTTCCTGCGGCTGCTCACACAGCAATGAGCTGGTTCGCCCGCGAGCCAAAGTCGCGGTATTCCCTCACTCTTTGGCAGGAGCCATCCTGATAAAATTGCAGCACGACGCCGGAGGCACGGGCCGGCTGGAAAACAGTATGCGAAATGAAGCGTTCGTCATCAGCGGTGAACAAGCTACGCCCGATTTTTCAAGCCGGCTCGCCACAGTCAAAAAGATCACCTTTGAAGTAGCGGCCCGGCATGCCGCCGATGTCGATGCCAAGGCGCGCTTTCCCAGCGAGACGCTGCAGGCCCTGCGCGAGGCCGGTATTCTGTCAGCGCCGGTGCCAGTCGTCTTCGGTGGCGATGGCTGCACGCTCCGCCAGCTCGCTGAGCTCTGCGCTACTCTTGCGCAGGGATGTGGTTCCAGCGCAATGGTGCTCGCGATGCACTACATCCAGGTCGCCTGTATCGTGCGCCATGCGGGCCAGTCGGAATACTTCCATGCCTATCAGCGCGAGCTGGTGAGCCGGCAGCTGCTGCTCGGCTCGATGACTTCCGAAGTCGGCACATTCGGCGAGACGCGTACCAGCGTCTGTGCGCTGGAGCGTCAGGCTGGCCGCTTCAAGCTCGACAAGGACGCGACGACCGGTTCCTACTGTGCCGAGGCGGATGGCATCCTGGTGACCTGTCGTCGTGCAAGTGATGCCCCTGGCAGCGATCAGCTGCTGGTCCTCGTGCGCCGCGGCGACTACCAACTGACGCAGACCACGAGCTGGGACACCTTAGGAATGCGGGGCACGTGCAGCCCGGGATTCAAACTCGAGTCCGCAGGCGATGAGCAACAGGTCATTCCGGGCTCGTTTGCCGATTCTTCCGCGCTGACGATGGTGCCGTACTCACATATCCTCTGGTCCTCGCTGTGGTGGGGCATCGCCGCCAACGCGGTCGCCCGCGCGGCTGAATTCATCCGCGGCGCTGCCCGTAAGAATCCGGGCCAGGTCCCACCGACCGCGGTGCGTCTGGCCGAGGTGTCGACGCATCTGCAGGCGATGCGTCACAACTGGCTGGAGCTGGCACGTGAGTTTGACGAGCTCAACGCCACGGCCGAGGGGTACCAGGAGCTGGCCTCCGTGTCCTGGGCTCTGAAGATGAACAACTTGAAGATCAACGCCTCGGAGAGCGCCCCGCAGATCGTGCACCAGGCGCTGCAGATCACCGGAATCCTCGGTTACAAGAACGACACCAAATTCAGCCTCGGGCGCCACTACCGCGACGCTCTCTCGGGCGCACTGATGATTTCCAATGATCGGATTGCAGCCAAAAGTGCCTCGATGCTGCTGGTGCTCAAGGACATCTGATCGGGGAACGAACACAGGCGGGCAGCTCATGGCAGACTACGATCCGCAGAAATTCTATGACGGGCTGGTCAAACACGGCCTCATTGTTCCGGTAGGTGTCCAGGGCGCATTCGGTCGCGGCGCGGTGTTTGAGGACGTCCTGGAGCGCTTCAACAACCTCGTAACCTCCATCGCCAAGGATGATCGGGCCGAGGTCTTCACCTTCCCGCCGGTCATCAGCCGCAGGGTCCTGGAGAAGGTAAACTACCTGGATTCCTTCCCGCACCTGTGTGGAGCGGTGTACAGCTTCTTCGGCAAGGAGCTGCAGGCGCGCGCGCTGTCAGATCGAGTACACAAAGGTGAGTCCTGGGGTGACATGCTCGGGATCACCGACGTCGTGCTGAACCCGGCAGCCTGTTATCCCGTCTATCCGAGCTTCACCGGAACCGTGCCCGAGGGCGGCCGCACGGTCACCATGCTCAACTGGGTATTCCGGCATGAGCCGTCTCCCGAGCCGACGCGCATGCAGTCGTTCCGCGTGCGCGAGTTCGTGAGGGTCGGTGCGCCCGAGGAAGTGCTGCAATGGCGGGATGCCTGGCTGGAGCGCGGAGTCACGCTGCTGCAGTCGCTGGGACTGCCGGCGAAGTCCGACGTCGCCTCCGATCCGTTCTTCGGCCGCGGCGGCAAAATCCTCGCCGACCAGTCAGAAAGAGCAACGTCTCAAATTCGAAGTGCTGGTTCCGGTGATCTCCGCGGAGGATCCGACGGCGGTATGCTCATTCAACTTCCACCAGGAACACTTCGGGTCGACTTTCGACATCCGCACTCCGGACGGCAAGGTGGCCAACACGGCCTGCCTGGGCTTTGGCCTGGAGCGGATCGTGATGGCGCTGTTCAAGACCCACGGATTCGAAATCAGCACCTGGCCTCGAGAAGTCGCCCGACTGTTATGGCCGTAGCCCAGACGCCGCAACGCGAATCCGCTGCCTTGCTCCGGGCGATCCCGAACCTGGACGTAGCGGCTTACGTGCGCCACCCGCTGCACCGCGCCGATTGCCTCTGGAACGAGAAGAACTGTTACGTCGATATGTGGATCGAGCTGATCCATGCGCTCGGCCAGGAGCCGCTCGCTGTCCTGCCGTTTACCTGCGCCATCGATTTCGAAGGCGATCAATGGACCTTTTTCAAGCCGCCGCACGAAGAGCTGCGCGAGCTCTACGGGCTGGATGTTCAGGAGCTGAATGTCTGGAGGCCGCTGCTCGAGCACGCGCTCGACTATCTGGCCGCCGGCAAGCTCATCAGCACGGAAGCGGATGCCTTCTGGCTGCCCGATACGGCCGGTACGGACTATCGGCGCAAGCACACTAAATCCACCATCATCCTGGCAGAGCTCGATCTACCCGGGCAGCGGCTCGGCTATTTCCACAATGCCGGGTATTTTCGCCTGGAGGGCGAGGATTTCGCGCGCACCTTCCGCATCGGCCTGGCACCGGACCCCGAGTTCATGCCGCTGTTCGCCGAAACCATCCGCACGGACCGGCTGATACACCTGCCAGCTGGCCGGCTGCGGCAGTCCTCGCTGTCACTGTGGCGGAAACACCTGGCTCGCCTCCCCCAGTCCAATCCCGTTGAGCGCTTTGGACAACGGATCAATGCGGAGTTGCTCGCGATGCACGGTCGTGGCCTTGACCACTATCACGCCTGGGCATTCGCCACGCTCCGCCAGTTGGGATCGGCCTTCGAGCTGGCCGCTGCGAACCTGCGCTGGCTCGAGGCCGGCGGACTGACCGGACTCGAGTTGCCCGTCCAGGCATTCGAGCTGATCGCATCCCACAGCAAGACGCTCATTCTGAAGGGGGCACGCGCCGTGAATACGCGCCGTAGTCTCAACAGTGAGGAAATGTTGGCTGCGATGGCCGACGCCTGGCAACGTGGCATCAGCTCGCTGGCCGCGCGCCTCGGCTGAGCCTTACGGCGGCGGTGCTGCGATGTTAGGGCCGAGAACCTGGTAGCCCACCGTCAGCATGACACGGTTCTCCACGAAGCCGAAGCTGCCCACCGAGGCGATGCGGGATTCGTGGTCGAAGTGCAATCTGACGCTGAGTTTGCGGCCCGGCCGGTAAGTCAGACCCGCGCTGGCCAGATAATCGTTGTCTTTAAAGCTCTGACTGAAATAACTCTCGCGCGCCGCCCGTCCTGAGACATCCAGGGTCAGAGCACTCGTCATGCGGCGAGCCACGCTGACCTCGCCCGTTAGGCGATCGACATCGAACACTGCGGTGGTCGGATAGGTATTGCGCTCGTAGCCTGCCGAGACGTTCAAACTGGTGCGGCTGCGCGCGTAGCGCCAGGCAAGCGTTGCGTATTGATCCAGATAGTTGGACGTGGTGCCGGTCGCCGGTGCCAGCACGATACGACTGAGCGCCCCGCTCTGCAGCCCGCGAAAACTGTCGGACGCGTCGGTATATTGCCGGCCCGCATCCAGCTCCAGCAGCGAGGCCGTGGAGAGCGTGCGGATGATCTGCAAACGAGCCAGAGGGGTCGTATGCCACGCGCCGCCCTCATCGACCTGAGCGGCACCGAGATTGAAGACCAGCTGCGTGCGGGAACCGCGGGTAGTATAAGCACCGTAGAGGGTCCGACGATCGTAATCGCTGTTGATCACGGTGTCGCTGAAGCGGATCCGCTGGTAATCGACATTGAGCGACAGCGTGGACGCGAGCGAAGGCTCGGTGCCAATGGCTACCGCGCCGAGGATGCGATTGTTGTTGAAGGGACTCGTCTGGTAGCTCGTATAACCGTCGCGGGCACTGAGTCGGACGAACGTGCTCTGCGAGGGCTTCAGTGTCAGATCCGGCCCGGTGTAGACGACATTGATATGCTCGAGATTAGCGGGTGTGACGGCAGCGAGCGGATCGATCTGTGCCTCGCCGAAATTGTCCTCCAGCGTCCAGCGCAGGTGCTCCGGCAGGATCTGCCATCCGGCACTGCCATCGAAGCGACCAAGCAGCTGATTGCCGAAGGCGTTCTGCAGGTAATCGATATAGTTGAAGTCGCCCTTCAGATCGGCATCCAGGCGGGCACCGGCGCGTCGCAGCTCGAAATCCGCGCCGACCAGGGCAAAGGTCTGTGATTGCCTGTTCCCTTGCGTACGCAAGATGTTATCGCTCTCGCCGACACCGGCGTCAACATCGAGCGTCGTCAGATCCGCAGCGCGTCCCCGCGGTGCGAGGGCCACAGCAGTCTCATCGCCCGCCGCTCCCTGCACCGGCAGGCGCAGGCGAGTGTCCTCCTGGGCTTGTACGGTCGGAATCAGCAGCAGCGTACAGACAGCGAGGAGACCGGCGCAGCTAGCCTTTGCGGGAGGTGCCATCTTGCGGCGCCCCGTAGTAGGAGTAGTCGTAGTAGCCGCTGCCGGCGTTCCAGCGGGCATCATTGAGGACCACACCCTGCAGCTTCTTGCTGTCAATCTGTCCCACGGCGTCGAGCACGGCCTGGCGCGGCGTCTTGCCCGATCGCACCACGAGGACCACCTGTCCGGGAATCTGTACAAGCGCGCGCGCCTCGATCGACACCAGCAATGGCGGAGAATCCATCATTACCAGACGTCGCGGGCTGCGCGACACGAGGCGTGTCGCAATCTCGCTCATCCGGGCGCTGCTCACCATCTCCGTCACCCCTTCATTCCACTGGCCCGCTGGCAGTACATCCAGTCCCTTGATGTTGGTGCGGAAGATGAGCGATTCGATATCCAGTGAATCATCGGCGAGGGCATCGATCAGTCCGGGCTGCTCGTGCAGGCCGAAGGCGCGGCTGATGTGTGCCTTGGGCAGATCGGCATCGATGAGCAGAGCCGTGGTATCCCGCTCGCGCGCCAGACTCATGGCGAGGTTGATGCTGGTGAATGTCTTGCCGTCCCCGGGCAACGGGCTGGTCACCAGGATCAGCCGCATCAGCGGGTCCTGCTCGGCTCCGAGCGCCGCTTTGATCAGAGGGCGTTTGATCTGCCGGTAGTGGTCCGCAAGCCTGCGCTCCTCGGAAGGCTCAGGCAGGTAACCCTGCTGGCGCAGGCTCTCCAGATCGACCTGGAAATTGCGTGGCGTGTGTGGAGGATCCAAGGGCTTGGAGAGTACATCCAGCAGATGCGCGCCGGTACGGCTTTGCGCGCCTTCGGTGCGATGCTTGCCCAAGGCATTTTCGATGAGACTCACACATTCCCCAGTTGCCGCAAGGCAGTCAGTGTCAAACGATATCCGTCGCGACTTAGCAGCAGCGCTACGAAGCACACCGCTACCAGACAGCAGGTCGCCAACGCCATGAAGCTGGCATCCCTGCGCCAGGCGCGCTTGCTCACGCCCGGGAAAGCGGCGCCGATACTGCCCAACACCGTGACACCGGTCAGCGCCCTCAACCGGGTTGCCGAGCCGACCACCGGGAATAGACGATCGAGACCATAGGCAAGCGCGCCACCGGCCGCGATCGCTGCGAGCAGCATGACCGCGAGCAGCACGCTGCGCCGCGGCGAGACAGGCTTGGCGCTGACCAGAGGCGATTGCACGATGTCGAAGCGCACCGAACCGGCCTCGTTGGCTCTTTGACTCAGACGTTCTTTCTCGAGGTTGCCGAGTAGCGCCGTGTACTGTGATTTGTTGACGTCGTAGTCGCGATTGAGCTGAGCGTACTCCGCTTCCACCTGCGGCGCTGTCGTAACCAGCTGGCGCAACTCGCTGACCTTCGCCTGATGGTCCGCGAGCTGTGAGTGCAGGTCGGACACATCCAGCTGTGCCTGGTTGAGCGCGAGCTGGATGCTCTGGTACACCGGATTGCTGCTGGCTCGGCTCGCTGCCACCGCATCCACATCGCCACGGCGCAGGCTCTCCAGCTCCGTCGCGCGCCGCTTCTTCAGCTCCTCGAGTGTCTGGCGCGCCGCGAGGACATCCGGATGCTTATCGGTGAACTTCAACAGCAACTCATCCAGATGCGCTTGTGTTTCGGCTATGCGCGATACCGTATCGCTGCCTGCCGCCACGCCGTTACCACCGATCATCGGGGTCACGCCGGAAGCTGCGGTTACGGCTGCATCGCCGTGCAACTGCGCTTGCAGCGTGGCTCGTCGGGTTTCGGCCGTACGCAGCTTCGCCTGCAGGTCCGCGACGGCATCGATCTCCTTCTGCAGCTGCGCGAAGTAGCCCCCCTGCTCCGTGGGCATCAATCCCAGATGTTTGGATTTGAATGCGGCGAGCCGGTCCTCCGCCTCGCGCAGCCGATGCTCGTAATCCTTGATCTGCGTGAGCAGGAATTGCTGTGCGTTCTCGGCGCCTTCGCGCTTGCCACCCAGCGTCTCATCGACAAAGGTCTGCAACATGATCTGCACCAGGCGCAGGCAGTGCGACTGCTCGGGGTCCTGGTAGATAATGTCGTAGATGCTGCCGGCGGTGCGCTCATCCTCCCGCTCACTGGCACTGCGCTGGTTGACCTGAATGTGCTGGCGCAGCTCCTCAATCGCCTTCTCCCGGTGCACCGGATCCGGGTCGGATGCCGGCAGTGCACCGGCCTGCTGAGCGATCTTCTGCAGCTGCGAGTTGGACAGTAAAGACTGGTGCACGAAGTTCAGCTCGGCATTCACGTCCTGCTCGACGGTCAATCCCTGCAGTGCGGGAGTGAGGGGTGTGCGAGTATCGACGAACACACTGGCGCTGGCTTCATAACGATCGGGGAGCGCAAAGATGATCAACCACCCGACAATGGCAACGAGCCAGGCGACCGCCATCGCCCACCAGCGGAAGCGCCAGGCGCCCCGCACCTGTTCCTGCAGCTCTTCGAGCAATGGGCTCACGCGGGGATCCTCACCTTCGGCGGACGCTAGAAACGCGACTCGGGCACGACGAGGACGTCGCCCGGACGCAATTTGAGGTTCTGGCTCATGTCTCCGCTGTTCACGAGCTTTTCCAGCTTGATCTTGATTTCGGTCTGCTTACCGTCCTGAGTGCGCACGATGCGCGCGCGATCTCCGGCTGCGAAGTTGCCGAGCCCGCCAACGGCAAGAATTGCATCCAGCACCGTCATGCCATCCCGATACGGCAATGCGGTGGGTGTCTTCACCTGTCCGATGACTTTCACCTGGCTGAATACGCTCGCCGGGACGGTAACGATCACGTTGACTTCGGGAGATTTGACGTACTCGGCCAGCACTTTCTCGATGTCACGTGCCAGCTGTGAGGGCGTCTTACCGACGGCGACCATGTCTTCAACCAACGGCGTAGAGATTTTTCCATCCGGCCGCACGGGGACCGTCGCGGTCAGCTCGGGGTTGCGCCAGACGAAGATCTCCAGGGTGTCACCCGGGCCGATGAGATATTGCGGGCTAACAGCCGTGCCCGTCTGGGGAGCACCTGGTGTTTCCTGCGCGGACGCATTCGAGGTGGTCGCCAGCGCTGCCCACAGACAGGCTGTGCAGGCTACAGCCCGTAGCGCCTTCACATAACTTATTCCCATACCCCTATCGTATCCCCCCGGTGGTGTTGGTGCCGGGATTGTTTTCACAGTGATCGGGATCAAATGATGCGCGAGAACGGGCCGGAACGCCGTGCGCTCACTCAAAGTCTGGGGTGGTACTCGGCTGCCTGCGGCGGCAGCCGTTTACCGTGTGACGCGGTTCACAAATGGTGCCTGCCGGCGGCCGCTGGCAGCCTTGCCGGCCGCCCGGGCTGCCCTCCGGGCTTACGGGAGCGTCGCACTCACAACGGTCGACTGCGGGCTGTTCGTGCCGAGATTGTTATAAGCGCGGACGTCGAAATACCAGGTGCCGGGAACCAGATTGCTGACGGTGAAGCTGGTTGCCGCGGCATTGGCCAGCGTGGCCGCGTTGGTGAGCGAGCTGGCGCTCGTACCCCAGCTGATGACGTACCCGGCCAGATTGGTGAGTGCACTGCCATCCTGATTCTGCGTGGGCGGCGTCCAGGCAAGCGTTGCGCTGCGAACGGTGCTTGCCTGTGCCACAGTTATAGAAAATGGCGGCAGCGCAGCCGAGGATTTCCCGTCACTCACCGAGATCACGATGTTGGCGGTCGTGCCGATGGCGGCCGCCGTGGGCGTGCCTGCCAGCAGTCCCGTGGCGCTGTTGAAGGAGGCCCACGCCGGTGCGTTCTGAATGCCAAAGGTGAGTTTCGCACCGCTCGCATCGCTGCCGGCTGGCTGAAAGCTGTACGCCGCCCCGACGGTCGCTGCGGTCGCTGGCGTGCCACTGATCTTCGGACCTGGAGCCGTTGCAGCGGTCGTCACGGTAATCGAAAAAGGTGCCAGCGATGCCGATAGTTTTCCGTCGCTGACGCTGATGACAATGTTGGCGGTCGTGCCGACTGCTGCGCTGCCTGGAGTGCCGGAGAGTTGGCCGGTGGCTGTATTGAAGATGGCCCAGCTCGGGGACTGCTTGATGCTGAACGTCAGCTTCGCCCCGCTAGCGTCGGTGGCCACCGGCTTGAAGATGTAAGCGGAGCCGGAGGCAACCGAGGTCGATGGGGTGCCGCTGATCGCAGGCCCCGAGACTGGCGGGGTGGGTGGCACGGGGCCGGGATTGCCGGGAGGTGAGGACTTCGGCAGAACGCTTATGGAGAAAGCTGGCATGGAGGCGTGCAGGGTGCCCGCGGACGCCGCGATAGAGATATCGGGGTACGTCCCCACCTGCGCCGCGTACACCTTGCCGCTCAGCACGCCCGTGCTGGGATTGAAGCTCGCCCAATTCGGCTTGTGCTGAATCGTCCACTTCACTTTGTGGCGCACGTCCGGAGGTGCCGATATCCACGGCCGAAAAACGTATCCCGTGCCGGCAGTAATCGCTGCCTCGGGGTTGCCGCCGATGTAGAGATGCTCGGCGGCTCGTACCTGCGAGCACAGCAGCAAAAGGGCGGCGCAGGACAGCGGCTGCCAAACCAACCTGAAGAATTCAGAAGCAAAAGCGGTCTGTGCAGTGCGCTGCATGTCGTCCCCGTGGTCGAAAGCGATTGACGGATGCGCGCATGCGTTGTGTGCCGGGGTAGCGACCAAGCGGCCCCAGGCGGGGAGCGTCCTGCTCTTTACGACTCAAGCGCGTGCGGGAGAGTTAAACCCGGCACTTGCGGATGCTCCAAATGTCGTTGCTTGCGGACGTAGGTAGCTGGCGACAGCTTTTTTCTTACCTCCGTGTCAGCGCACGTTCCCTGCCCGCGTTTGCAAAACCTGGAAAGGCGACAGGCCAGCCCGTCGAGAGGCGAATTTGGCAAAGGTGAGTGCTCTTGGTGCACGGCACGGAAAGAGCCAGCCCCCGGCATCGCCTGGGGCCTGAGCAGAAGCTTTGATTTGCCCGAGCAAGCTCATGAATTGCTGGCATTACCATTCGTTGCCTGCACACCACACCCCTGCGCCCCGCGAGGCACGGGCCTTGCACGGTTGGATAGCGAATTATTCGCAAGTCACGAACTGGGTCACACTTTTCGGTGGGAACACTGCAGTTCCCTTGGCGTAATGGTGAAGTAATGGACCTGCCGAATAATGAATTCGTCGATACGGGGAGCACATCCATCATGGCAGCCGTCGTAGGTTCGGTAGCCGGTGTCACCGCTGCCGAAACCCGCAAGCGCGTGCGCTTTGGCAGCGTCGAACCTGCTTCTTTCTTTATTCTGAAACGGCTCGATTCGCTGACCGCCGTGCTGACTCTCGTTTTATGCGCGTTGCTGTTCCGCTGGCCGCTCTCGGCACCATTGGCCGCCCTGGGCGTGATCACCTACATCATCACGAGCCGCATCTTCGGTCGACAGAACCGGGAGAGCGAGCTGGCCAACAAACCGGTCTCGGCCGCGTTTTCACGCATCCTGCTCGAGTGGAGCAGCGTCGTGTGCATCCTGCTGTTCGCAGGATTTGCCTTCAAGGTGACGGCCTACTTCTCGCGCCTGATGATGCTCACCTGGTTCGCGGCTACACCCATCGCGCTCGCCGCCGCCCACGTTTTGCGTGCCCGCGCGCGCTGGGCTATTTCCAACAGCGCCTATGCGCCGAGCTACATCATCGTGGGCGCGAACAGCCTCGGCTATGAGCTGTTCCGACGGTTGCCGCGCGCCGGGTTCCTGGGGTTCTTCGACTTCCGCAGTGCCGACCGCGTCGCGCAGGTCATCGATCCCGCGCATCTCATCGGGCATTGCAAGGACGTCGCGGAGTTTGCCCGCATTCACGGCGTGACCTCGGTATACATCTGCTTGCCGATCAGCAACGTGCCGCGTATCGGCGAGATGATCCGTGAGCTGCGCGATACCACCGCCTCGATCTACTTCGTGCCCGACGTACTCGCCTTCGACATGATTCAGGGCCGTCTCGTCGAGATCAACGGCATGCCGGCGCTGTCGGTGTGCGACACGCCCTTCTACGGCATGGATGCGGTGCAGAAGCGCGCGACCGACATTATCTTCGCGAGTGCTGCGCTCATCTCGCTCGCGCCCCTCATGCTTCTCATCGCGCTCGGCGTGAAGTTGACCTCGGCAGGCCCGATCCTGTTCCGTCAGCGCCGCTATGGACTGCACGGTGAGGAGATCATGGTCTACAAGTTTCGCACGATGAGCGTCTGCGAGGACGGTCCTGTCGTGATCCAGGCGACGAAGAACGATCACCGCGTGACGCCGCTGGGCCGTTTGCTGCGCATGACCTCGCTTGATGAGCTGCCGCAGCTCTTCAATGTTCTTGAGGGAAAGATGAGCGTGGTGGGTCCCCGCCCGCACGCCGTAGCCCACAATGAGCAGTATCGCAAGCTCATCAGCGGCTATATGATTCGCCACAAGGTGCGCCCCGGCATCACTGGCTTAGCTCAGGTCAACGGACTGCGCGGGGAAACCGAGACAATCGAGAAGATGCGCGAGCGCGTGCGCTTCGACCTGGAATACCTCAGCCACTGGTCGCCGTGGCTGGATCTGAAAATCATCTTAAAAACGCTGTTTGTGCTGGTGCGTCGGGACAACGCGTACTAACTCTACTTTGTGCACATGGAGTTCCGTCACATTGCTCAAGCGTTATGTTTGATGCGGAAAAATCCGGCATAGACGAGCATCACAACTTGCGCAATGTGTTGTACGATTCGCGCGAAATCAAGGGATACTGACCCGGCGACAAGAACACGCCGATTGGGCTGAGAACGTATTCGGTAAGCGCGATTGTGCCCGGGCAAGGTGGAATGCTCAGGCGCGGGGTCCTAGATGAACAAGCGTCTCGCGGGTATTCCGGAAGCCAGCTACTCCGTGGTAGCGCCCGCTGCGGCTCCCTCTGCGGCGCCGCGAGCTTCCAGAGCACTGCTTCCAGTCACGACCAGCGCGCCAGCCGCGGAGCCGGTCAGCAACGAGGTGGTGCACGCCATTGACGATTACGATCTGAATCGCTTCCTCGCCGAAGCAGCGGCTTTCGGTAAGGATCGCTTCGGCTACGTGGTCACACCCAACGTCGATCACCTGGTGCGCTACCACGAAGATGCCGAATTCCGCTCACTTTATCGCCACGCGAGCTACGTCCTCATGGACAGCCGCTTCTGTGCGCGGCTGCTGTGGCTCCTGAAAGGCGTGAAGCTGCCCGTCTGTACCGGTTCGGATCTGAGCGAACGCCTGCTGTCGAGTGTCGTAGAGCCTTCTGACCGCATCGTGATCCTCGGTGGTACCGATGAGCAGATCGCGCAGCTTGCGGACATCTACAGCTTGCGCAACGTTCGTCACTACAACCCGCCGATGGGATTCATCTCCGATCCGATTGCTGTGGAAGAATCGCTGCAGTTCATCGAGCGCGAAGGTCCGTTCCGGTTCTGTTTCCTCGCCATCGGCTCACCTCAGCAGGAGTTGATCGCAAATTATCTGCATGCGCGTGGCGTAGCCCAGGGCTTGGCTCTGTGCGTGGGGGCGTCGCTGAACTTTGTAACCGGCGTCGAGAAGCGCGCGCCGTTGTGGATGCAGCGCCTGTCGCTCGAATGGCTACACCGCCTCATTCAGAATCCGACTCGCATGGCGCGCCGTTATCTCGTCCGAGGCCCGCGCATTTTCAGGTACTTGCCGCGAGCACGCTTCGTCCTTCGGAAGACGAATTTCAAGCCCGTTTAACTCCCTCGCGAGCGCAGGCAGCTAGCCCCTCTGCGGGCGCTGCCTTTCTGACCTCTGTTGTCACGGAGCGGCTGATCCTTCCGATCAGCAATCTGCATGGCCCCTGGCATCCCGGTCAGCGATACCGTAGAAAATTTCCAGCAGAAAATCTCCATGCATTAACCTGCTGCGAAATCGCTGGAGAACGCGTCTGATGACACTTCGGTGGCCGCCTAAGATCCTGTACGCACTGGGTCCCGGGAACGTGGTGGCGATGTACAGACAGCTCCTGGAAGGAACGGAGCCGGCATTTGAAATGTCGATCGCCTTCTCCCAGCTTTTCTTCGACTGGTGCCGCGAGAACCGCGCGCCCGCCCATGCCATTTCCTGGTGCGCCAACGCCGATTCAATTCGCGACCGCCTGTTCGAGGTCGAGAATCGTCCGAAACTGAGCTGGTATTACGCGGGCGGCGTCCGACATCATCTCGCCGGAGGGCTGTACGGACTGAAGATCATCTGGCAGGTGTTGCGCGACCGGGCCGCGGTCGCGGTGATTGATTCCGGGACGTCGCACTGGATTTTGTTTTCTTTGCTTGCCATCGCCCGCATCCCCGTCATCGCGGTCATACACAGCACACTCTGGCCCATGGGGCTGCCTCCGCGGCGGCGGCAGGACAGATTGCTCAGAGCGCTTGATGGGATTTTCTTTCGTCACTTTGCCGCGGCCACCATCTGCGTCTCGCCGGAGTGCGAACGGCAAATCAAGCTCGTTGCCGGCAAAACCGCCGGCCCGGTTTATCAATGCCGGGCCCAATTCCGTCGCGGTTTCTTCGATGCCGTTCCTCCGCCGGATACTTCGGCGATGAAGCCCTTCCGTATCCTGTTCGTGGGACGCATCGAAACGAACAAGGGCGTGTTTCTGCTCGCGGAGCTGGCGGAGCTGCTGGAGCACCGCATGCCGGGTCAATGCAACTGGAAGCTGATCGGTGGAGGTTCTGCGCTGCCAGCCTTGCAGGCTCGTCTTGCTGAACGCGGGCTGACAGGGATCGTAAAGGCGACGGGCCGTCTGCCTCGTGCAGAAGTTCTGCAAGCCCATGGCTGGGCGCACGCCAATATCGTCCCGACGATGGCCGACTACTCGGAAGGTCTGGCGATGACTGCGGCTGAGGCTATTCTGGCGGGGCGGCCGGTGGTTGTAAGCCAAGTCGTGCCGGCTTGGGAGATTCTCGGCTCAGCCGCGGTGGTCGCCGAAACCGGCAACGTGGAAAGTTTTGCGCAGGCACTGTCGAGGCTCGCCCTGGACGCGAGCTTCTACCGCTCCTGCCAAGCGGCTACGAAGGGGGTTCAGGAACAATTTTATCGAGAATCCAGTGGGTTGGGCGCCGTGATCGGTCAAGCGATCAGGGCCATCCGTCCGCGTGCCGGACCTGAAAAAATACTAACGTCCTGATCAATTAAGCTCTTTAGCGCCGCGACTCGCAGGCCCCCTTCCTGCTGACACGGCGCGGTTCGCTCCCGTTTCCCTAAGCTTTAGAATCGCCTCCGGGCGGAGGTTACTGCGCAGGCTTCGGTGTATGTGGACCCGCGCCAAGACAAGCTATGGCCCACCTGCGGAGCCTTTGATGCCCGATATCTCAATCGTTGTCCCGACGTTCTCCGAAGCGAAGAATCTCCCTGAGCTCTACACGCGCCTGGTAAAAATTCTCACGGGCGAGAGCTGGGAGCTGATCGTCGTGGATGACGACTCCCCGGACGGTACGGCGGATGTGGCGCGGGCGATCTCCCGCGATGACGAACGCGTACGCTGCATCCAGCGGATCGGTCGCCGCGGACTGTCCACGGCGGTCGTCGAGGGGGCGATGAGCAGCGCAGCGCCCATCGTGGCCGTCATGGACGCGGATCTGCAGCATGATGAGACGATCCTGCCACAGATGCTGGATGAGCTGCGGGCGCGCGATCTGGATATCGTCATCGGCAGCCGCTATGTGGAAGGAGGCAGCACCGGCGAATGGGACACGCGGCGAGCTGACATCAGCCGGATTGCAGGACGTCTGGCCAAGGGGTTGATTCCTGAGAACCTGCATGACCCCATGAGCGGGTTCTTCGTGGTCAGAACGGCCGTCATGCGCGAGGCCGCGCGTCAGTTATCCGGCTTCGGATTCAAGATCCTGCTGGACTTGTTCGCCTCGGCCGGCCGACCCCTGCGCTTTGCTGAAGTCGCCTATACGTTCCGTCCCCGCGTGCACGGTGAGAGCAAACTCGATTCACAGGTCGCCTGGGAGTACCTGATGCTGCTGGTCGATAAGCGCATCGGACATCTGATCCGGCCGCGGCTGCTGTTTTTCGCGATGGTCGGCGGCTCGGGAGTGGTGCTGCACTATCTCATTTTGACGACGCTGTACCTTGCCGTGGGGATCTCCTTTCCTCTGGCGCAGCTGGCCGGCACCTGGGGCGCGATGACTTCCAACTTCTTCATCAACAATTTCGTTACTTACCGCGACCGTCGCCTGCGCGGCCGCCGGCTGGCGCGCGGACTGCTGAGTTTCTATCTGGTCTGCGGCACCGGCGCGCTCGCCAACATCGGCATCGCCGCGTACGCCTTCACCCAGAGGGTTCAGTGGGCCCTGTCAGCGGCTGCAGGAATCGTGGTCGGGACGCTGTGGAATTACCTCGCGACGGCGCATTTCACCTGGGGCTCCGCGGCGCGCAAGAACTGAGACAGCGCGGCAATGAGCGTCGGATTGTTAGCGATGATCAAAATTCCAAAGAAACTCAAAGCAGGTCAACTTTCCACGCGCTGCTGCGTCCAACCGCCTGTGCCCGCCCCCCGCGGGTAAGTCATTCTTGTCCCGGTGTGGCGCTCAGCTGTGGATTTCACCCTCCCTGAGATTCGGTAGCCGACGCCAGTAACTCCTCAGAGCACCGTCGGAGAGCCGCTCGCAAGAGCGGCTTTTTCTTGCGCTGCGGCCGACTCTGGCGTTTGCGGAGGAGCCGCATGACCGAGGGCCGGCGAATGCGCCCCGGAATGGATGACCGGTAACAGCATGCGCACTGCGAGGCCGCCGGAGCTGACATTCGATGCGTCGATCGTACCGCCGTGCAGGGCGATGGCCCGTGAGGCGATCGCCAGCCCCAGCCCGTCTCCCCCGCCAGCGCGGTTGCGCGCAGCATCAACTCTGTAGAACGGCTCGAAAATGAGCGCGAGATCCTTCTCCGGAACACCTGGGCCGCCATCGCACACCACCACCTCCAGCTGACCACGGGATAGCTGTGCGCTGACGGCGACGCTCGCGCCCGGCGGGCTGTACCGCACGGCGTTGCGAATCACGTTCTCCAGCGCGCTGCGGAGCAGTTCCCAATCACCTTCGACGAAAAGGCCTGCTGCGCTGTGTAGATCGACCGTGCAGCCCTGCGCATCTGCCTCGATGCCCACGTCATACACGATTCTGGCGAGCAGCTCGCTGACATTCACGGGCAGGCGCTCCAGGCCACGGGCCGGTCGCTCGATGCGTGCCAGCTTCAGGGTGCGCGCGATCAGTTGCTCCAGGCGATCCGCCTCGCAGGCAATGCGCTCGTGATGACGCGCGGAGTCGGCATCGCCGTCGCGTCGCGCCAATGACAGCGCGAGCTGCAGTCGGGTCAGCGGCGAGCGCAGCTCGTGCGAGACGTCACGGAGCAATTGTTGCTTCGTCTCCAGCAGGTTGCGCACCCTCTCTGCCATCGTGTCGAGGTCAGAGGCAAGCAGTCCCAGCTCATCACGGCGTCCTTTGAGTTTCGCCGACACACGCACCGCGAGATCCCCCGAGGCAATCTGTCGCGTCGCGCGCCGCAACTGATCCACGGGAGCCACCAGGTAGCGCGCCAGGATGAAGCACACCAGCGCACTCACCACGAGTGCGATAGCGAGCGTCGCCATCGATACCTGCGGCAACTCCAGCTCGCCGAACAAGTGAGGCCCGGCGCGCAGGGGTCCGACAATGACGTGGAAAGCCCGACCATCGGGACCCACCAGTACCAGGGGACCGCCGACCGCGCGGATCGTCGGCTGCAGGATTTTGCGCGCCTTGCCCGCGCTCACCGGGCCCGCTGAATCGCTCAGATAATTTGGATCGCGCAGATAATCCGGAATCGATCGGCCCAACACCTCCTGGCCGTCCCCATCCGTGATGAAAGTCAGCGCCTTGATCTGCTTCGGCTGCAGATTGCGCAGCCAGGCACGCAGCGCCTCCGCACCGCCGCTCTCGAAGGCATGCGTGGCCTGCGCATACAGCTCCGAGCGCTGCACCCAGGAATGCGAGAAGCGCCGCTGCTGTTCCGCATTGATAACCACCAGCACGGTGCCGATCAGGATGAGCGCGATCGCCACCCAGAACGCGAGAAAGATCCGCCAGTACAGCGAATTCATGGTGTTGCGGCGTGTTCCTCAGGCCGCGACGCCAGAGCGAGCGCGTAGCCGGTGCCGCGCACGCTCTGCACGCTGACCCGCGAGGTCACCTTGGAGAGTTTGCGCCGCAGATTGCTCACATGCGTGTCGAGGCTGCGGTCCGTCGGCAGCAGCCGCCGGCCGAGCGCCTGGGTCATGAGCTCATCGCGGGTCACTGTCTTGGTGTCGGCGCGCACGAGCAGCTCGAGGATGCGCAGCTCCGCCGCGGTCAACTCCAGGTCATGATCGTTCACATCGGCGCGGCGCGCCCGCAGGTCGATGCGTAGCGGACCCCACTGCACGGCGCCGTTCGTAGGGTGGCCCTCGCCGGACATGCGGCGCAGAACTGCGCGGATGCGAGCGACCAGCTCGCGGGGGCTGAAGGGCTTGGCAAGGTAGTCATCCGCACCCATCTCCAGGCCGACGACGCGATCCACCTCCTCGCCCCGCGCCGTCAGCATGATGACGGGCACCCGGCTCAATGAGCGGATGCGACGCAAAACCTCGAAGCCGGAAAGCTCCGGGAGCATGACGTCCAGGACGACCAGGTCGAATGCCTCGCGCGCGAGGCATTCGAGGGCCGCCGGGCCGCTGCCGACCGCCTCGGTGATGAAACCCTCCGGTCCCAGATATTCGGCCAGCATCGAGCACAGCTCGGCGTCGTCATCAACGATCAACAGTCGCGGTTTCACCGGTAGGGTAGGGTTTTCGGCCATGGCTCCGTGCTCCTGGTGGGGAATTCCGTACCCGCGGTACGAGCCCCTCTGCTGACCTTCTGCAGCATACGCGGCTGCCGCCGCAGGTAGCAGTCCCTCGCCAAGGATCAGGGGGCTTGCATCGCAGCACGAGGGGCACCCTGCACTCAGGAGCTCAGGCGGGGTTCTCCAGGCTAAAGGCCTGTTGATTGTCGTCGTAAGCAAAGGCTTCGGCGTAGCGTCCCCAGCTGATCACCGTGCGCAGCGTCTGCTCGGCCGCCTCCTCTGCCATGTAATCCTCCAGCTCATCAAAAAACCGGCTCTTGGGTGCCGAGCGGCCCTTGCGTTCATCCAGTACGCGGCGGATGTGCGCCGCCAACGGTACATAGGTTAAAAGGTGCCGCGAGAAAATCCGCTTACGCTCATCGGTATCCTCGTGAGCGAACTGCAACCCGGCTTCGGTCAGACGGATGTCGCCCCGCTCGAGTTCCGCGAAGCGCAGCATCTGCAGCGCCTCGGCGACCGGCAGGATCTCGCCGGCTTCCATGTGCAGGGTCTCGGCGATCTCCGGCAGGTCGGCCTTACCGCGGAAGGGCTCATCACTCAGCGCTTCCATCAGACCTGCGAGCAGGTTGGAGGATACGTGCGTCAGAATGGTACCGATACCGGTGCCCGGAAAGCGCTCTACCCGCGACCCCGGCCGCACATCGCCTCCCCTGCGCACGGTCATCTCCGCATACACCCGATCGACCAGCGCAATGTAGCGCGGGTCCAGTACCCGCCGCGGCTTGGGCAGGTCGATCGGAATCTCACTCACCACGCGCCCCGGATGGGTGGAGAAGATGAGCAGGCGATCGCACATCTGCACGGCCTCATCGATGTTATGAGTGACCAGCAGCACCGCCTTGATCGGCAGCTGCCCCTCGCACCACAAGTCCAGGAAGTCATTGCGCAGGGTCTCGGCGGTCAGCACATCCAGTGCCGAGAAGGGCTCATCCATGAGCAGGATGTTCGGATGTACCACCAGGGCGCGCGCGAACCCCACCCGCTGGCGCATGCCGCCGGACAGCTCACGCGGATAAGCAGACTCGAAGCCATCCAGACCGATGAGATCGATCGCCGCAAGCGAGCGGCGCCGGCTTTCCGGCGCCGCAACGCCGAGTGCCTCCAGTCCCAGCTGCACGTTCTCGAGCACGGTGAGCCAGGGAAACAGCGCGAAGCTCTGGAAGACCATGGCAATACCGGCAGCCGGCCCGCCGACCGTCTGCCCGAGGTAGCGCACCTCGCCGCCGGTCGGCATGTTGAGCCCTGCGATCACCCGCAACAGTGTGGATTTGCCTGAGCCCGAGCGGCCCAGCAACCCGATGATCTCCCCTTCGCGTAGCGTGAGGTTGACACCCTCGAGCACCACCAGCTGATCGCCGTCGGGCTTGCGGAATGCATGAGAAACACTGTGCACATCCAGCAGCGGTAATGCGTTCATCTCGATCTCCAGCTAGCTCAGCCGGAACTTGCGCTCCGCGCGCAGGTAGAGGGGTCGCCAGAAAAAGCGGTTTATGACCACCACGAACAGACTCATCATCACGGTGCCGAGGGCCATGCGACGATAGTCTGCCGCATCGGTGGCCGTCGCGATGTAGGATCCCAGTCCCTTCGCGGTCAGCTTATCGTGTCCCCAGGAGACGACCTCTGCAACGATGCTCGCGTTCCACGAACCGCCCGATGCCGTGATCGCCCCGGTGAGGTAGAAGGGAAACACCGCCGGCAGCCCGATCCTTCGCCACCAGAGCCAGCCGCGAACCCGCAGATTCTCACCGACATAACGCAGCTCCGCCGGCACTGCGGAGGCACCGACGATGACGTTGAACAGGATGTACCACTGCGTGCCGAGGATCATGAGCGGACTGAGCCAGATATTCGGGTTCGCCTGCCGCATCACGATCATGGACACGACGACCGGAAAAAAAAGGTTGGAGGGGAAGGCCGCCAGAAACTGCGCAATCGGCTGCGCAACTCTTGCGACACGGGGTCGCAGGCCGATCGCCACGCCGATCGGCACCCACACCAGACTCGCGATGGCGATCAGCGCGATCACCCGTAGCAAGGTCAGAAGTCCGAGCACGGTGACATGCCCGATCTCAGCCGGGGTCACCCCGCCCAGCACGAACCGGCCCGTGATCCACAACGAGGCGGCGGCGATCACCGCAATCAACACATACCACAGCAGATCGACCAGCTGCGCGCGATGCGGCGATGCCGCTGAGGCGCGCGCCGCAGGAGCGCGATCCTCCAGCACAGAGTTGCCGGCGCTCAGTGCAATGGAGAACCACCGGGCGAACAATCCGAGCAGGCGCGAGCGCCGCATCATCGTCAACGCCCAGGAACGCGAGGGCGTCAGGCCTGCCTCCTGTTCCAGCCGGAACCAGTCTGCGCTGGCGATCAGTGGGCGAAACAGCAGCTGGTCATAAATGAGGATCACCACGAACATGGCCGCGATGGCATAGCCGATGGCTGCGAGGTTCTTCTGGGCGACCGCGACCGCGATGTACGAACCGACGCCGGGAACCGTCACCGTAGTGTTGCCCACCGAGATCGCCTCGGCCGCCACCACGAAGAACCAGCCCCCTGACATCGACATCATCATGTTCCAGATGAGCGAGGGCATGGCGAAAGGAACCTCCAGCCGCCAGAAGCGCATCCAGGATGTCAGGCGGAAGCTGCTCGCGACCTCCCGCAATTCCTCCGGCACGCTGCGCAACGACTGATAGAAGCTGAAGGCCATGTTCCAGGCCTGACTGGTGAAGATAAGGAAAATCGCGGCCATCTCGGCACCGGCTACACGGCCCGGAGTCAGCGACAGAAAGAAAACGATCACGATCGAGAAGCTGAGAATCGGCACGGACTGCAGAATGTCCAGCAGCGGCACGAGCACGATCTCGGCGCGGCGGCTCTTGGCAGCGAGCGTGGCGTAGGTGAACGTAAAGATCAGCGACGCGAGCATGGCGATGAGCATGCGCAATGCGGTGCGGGCCGCATAACCCACCAGCGCCCAGGGATCGAGCACGATCGGCGTCGCCTCCAGCGGTGCCAGCGGTTGAGTCAGGCCATGCGCCGCCTCGCCGAGGTAGATGAAGAAGGCGACCACCAGCAGGAAGGCGAGCAGATCCCACTGGCCCGGAACCAGGCGGTTCTTGATGATCGAAAGAGGCGGGAATTCCGGCAGACGCATAGCCGGGCAAGTGTGCCCGAAGTGGCTGCGCATTGGCACCGCAATCCTGTGACAAACGAGTAAAATGCGCGCACCTGAACTCACATGTAGGCATGCATGCGCCTGCTGATCGTTGAGGATGATCACGAGCTGCGGGAGGGCCTGAGCGCCCTGCTGCAGCAATCCGGCTATGAGGTTGACGCGTATGCGGACGGCCGGGTTGCTTTCAATGCCCTCACATCCAAAGAATACGATCTGGCGATTGTTGATCTCATGGTGCCGGGCATCAGCGGCCTGACACTCGTGCGCAACATGCGCAAGCAGCTTTCGAATCTCCCCATCCTCATCATCACTGCGCGCGATGCGCTGGAGGATCGGGTCTCGGGCCTGGATGCAGGCGCGGACGACTACCTCGTCAAACCGTTCGAGATGCCGGAGCTCGAGGCACGCGTGCGCGCGCTGCTGCGCCGCCACCGCACCGACCGGGAGGCGGAGATCCGGGTGGGCCCACTCACCCTTATTCCCGGGGAGCCACGAGTGTCGCTGGGAGGGACCAACGTGGATCTGCCGGCGAGTGAGATGGCATTGCTCGAGACGCTCGCGAGTCGTCTCGGCCGCGTTGTGAGCAAGGATGCGATCGCGGAACGACTGAGCCGCGGAGGCAATCCGCCTTCCGATACCGCCATCGAGATCTGCGTGCACCGCCTGCGCCGGCGTCTCACCCCATACGGACTCAAGATCCGCACGCTGCGCGGCTTCGGCTACTTGCTGGAGACTACGATCGGTGAATGACCGCAGCCTGAGGTTCGGGCTGTTATGGCGTCTCGGACCGGTGTTGATTCTGCTGCTGCTGCTGGATGCGCTGGCATGCTATTTCACCGCGTTGCACTTCGGCTATCTGGTCTACGATCGCTGGCTGATAGATTCCGCCCGCTCGCTCGCTCAGGCGGTGCGCTCGGAAAATGGCCAGAGCGCATTTGAGCTGCCAAGGGTGGCGCTGCAGATTGTGCAATTCGATGAGGTCGACAAGACGTACTTTCGGGTGTCGTCGACCGAACGCGGATTTATAGCTGGTGAAAGGACCTTGCCCGAAGGCGTGCCGGTGGCAAACAATGGCATTCGCATTCAGGACGGCCGCGTGGGCGGGGAGCCCGTGCGCATCGTTTCCACTCGTGTCTCACCACCTGCGACCTCCGACTCGGTCGTCGTCACCGTGGCCGAGACGCTGATCAAACGCAGCAGGCTGGTGCATGAGATTGTGCTCGCCATGATCGCGCCGCAGATCGCCCTTCTCGGCATCGCGGTACTGCTTGCGTGGCTGGGCATCTCCCACGGCCTGCGCCCCCTGACTAATCTCGCCTCGCAGATTGAGGCGCGTGGACAGAACAATCTCACGCCGGTACCCGAGGAAGGTTTGCCAAGCGAGACGCGGGTGCTCGCCCGTCGTATCAATGAGCTGCTCGCGCGCCTGAGTCACGCGCTGGATTCCCAGAAGCGATTCGTGGCCGATGCTGCGCATCAGCTGCGCACGCCGCTGGCGGCGCTGATGCTGCATGCGGAAAGGGCGCGGCGTGCCGTCGATCACCAGACCGAACAGGAAGCCCTGCGCGCCGTGCACCGCGCGGTGGAGCGCGCCGGACGGATGACCCAACAGCTGCTTGCGCTGGCGCGCGCCGATCCACAGGCCTCGGTGGCCGTCGAGCTCAAACCGTTGGATCTGACCATGCTCGCGCGGCGCATCGGTGAGGAGTGGATTCCGCGGGCGCTCGAACGTGATATCGATTTCGGTCTGGTGGTCCCGGACGCCCCGGTCAGGGTCATCGGGGATGACCGGCTGTTGGGAGAGCTGCTTTCCAATCTGATCGACAACGCACTGCGCTACAGCAGCCGTTCCGGCCGGGTGTCCGTCATCGTTCAGGGAGGGGCCGCTACGACCCTTGCGGTGCAGGATGACGGCCCCGGAATTCCGGTGGAGGAGCGCAGCAAGATCTTCCAACGCTTCTACCGGATGGCGAATGTAACCGCCGAGGGTTGCGGCCTCGGACTTGCGATTGTCGAGGAGATCGCCCGTCTGCATCATGCGACGGTCTCGGTAGGTGACGGCGCCGATGCGCAGGGCAGCCGATTCACCGTCACCTTCCAGGGACTCACCTGAGAGTCACCTGACATCCACCTGACAGCCAAGTTAAAGAATCTGGCTGCTTCCGTTATATCCGCCAAACGGCTGCGTCTGGCAAAGCGATAGCTAGAAAGCTTCGCGACAGTTACAGTCGCGTCCGTGCTGAAATCCATCATCCTGCGTTTCGTCATGCCACTCGCACTGGCATCGGCCGTGGTGGCCTACTTCGCCATGCCGCACATCGACGGCATGCTGGCCGAGTGGTTCCGGGGAGACATCGAGCTGCGCGCGAGCCTTATCGAAGGCTCGATGGAAGAACGCATCGTGGACCTGGTGGCCCGCCGCGATCGCACCGGCCTGCGCAAGTACCTGTCGCACGTCGCCACCGACCGGCGGCTCGAGGCCATCCTCATCTGCGATGCGGATGGGGAGCTCTTCTACCGCACGGCGCCGACCCCGCCGGAAATTTCCTGTGCGTTGAAAGCGGCCCCCAACCCCGGTACCAGCGAGATTCTCGAGCTCTCTGGCGGACCGGTACATGTGTCGGGCTTTCTGGTGGCGCATCCTGACAAGCCCGCGTTGAGCGTGTATGTGGTGCACGATCTGGGTTTCGCTGCCACACGCCAGACGCGTGCACGCCGCTATCTCATTGCCTTCACGGCGGTATCGGTGGTGGTGATCGGGCTGCTGGTGGTGCTGATCGCGTGGTTCATGCTCAAACGCTGGGCCGCCGTGCTGATCGGGGATATCCGCAGCCGTCGTTTCCTCGACGATGCCCATTCGTCCTCGCTGTCCATCCCCGTGCTGTCGCAGGTGCGACAGGTCCTGCGGGAAATCGAGGAGAGCCAGCGGCTCGAGATCGATTATCGCGAGAATTGGACGGCGCAGGCGCTGCACCAGGTGGTGCGCGACCAGTTGCGCTCGCCGCAGATGATCGTCGTCTCGAACCGCGAACCCTATATCCACAACCGCGATGCGTCCGGACGACCGCATGTGCAGCTGCCAGCCAGTGGCATGGTTACGGCGCTGGAGCCCATTGTGCGCGCGTGTGCCGGAACCTGGATCGCGCACGGCAGCGGCTCTGCGGATCGACAGGTCGTCGACATCCATGATCGCATTCGCGTCCCCCCCGGAGACCCGGCCTACGTCCTGCGCCGGGTCTGGTTGAGCGAAGAGGAGGAAGAAGGCTATTACTACGGGTTCTCCAACGAGGGCCTGTGGCCGCTGTGTCATCTCGCCTACGTGCGGCCGGCGTTCCGCGAGAAAGACTGGGCGACCTACCGGGAGGTGAACCAGAAATTCGCTGCCGTCGTGGCGCGCGAGGCGCGCGAGGACAATCCGGTCGTGCTGATTCAGGACTACCATTTCGCCCTGTTGCCGCGGCTGATCCGCGAGCGCAAGCCGGCCGCCACCGTCGTGTTGTTCTGGCACATTCCCTGGCCGAACGCCGAGACTTTCGGAGTCTGTCCGTGGAAGCATGAAATGCTGCTGCATCTGCTGAGCGCCGACATCCTCGGCTTTCATACGCGCTATCACTGCCAGAATTTCCTCGCGACCGTCGACCGCTTCGTCGAGTGCCAGATCGATCACGAGCACATGACCGTGACGCTGCAGGGCCATGTCTGTCAGGTGGTGCCCTATCCCATCTCGATCGAGTGGCCGCCGCGGCAACTGGACCGGCTGCCGCCGGTGGAGGTTGCCAAAGTCACGGTGCGCCAGCGCTATGGCATCCGCGAAGGCGTGATCGTGGGTTTGGGAGTGGAGCGCTGGGACTTCACCAAGGGCATCGTCGAGCGCTTCCAGGCAGTGGAAAGCCTGCTCGAGCGCCGTCCCACGCTGCGCGGCAGACTGACTCTGTTACAGATTGCGGCCCCCTCACGCAGCAGACTACCGGCCTATCGGGCGCTGCAGGAGCAGACCATGGCGGAGCTGGAGCGCATCAATGCCCGCTTCCGCACGGATGGCTGGCAGCCGATCGTCCTCGAAGATACCCAACAGCCACCGGATACGGTGTGGGAACTGTATCGCGCGGCGGACTTCTGTATCGTCAACAGCCTGCATGATGGCATGAACCTCGTCGCGAAGGAGTTCGCTGCCGCGCGCGAAGACGAGGATGGCGTACTGATCCTCAGTACCTTCGCGGGCGCCTCGCGCGAATTGCTGGAGGCTTTGCTGGTGAATCCGTTTGACGTGTCCGAGACCGCGACCGCGATCGAGACGGCCATCGAGATGCCGCGCGATCAGCGCCGCGAGCGGATGCAACTCATGCGCCGTACCGTCAAGGAAAACAACGTCTATCGATGGGCGGGGCGCATGTTGATGGATGCGGCACGCGTGCGCCAGCGCCAGGCTCTCGCCAGACGGGACTCCACGGGCCTGCAGCGCTTCACCGGCGATGCCCGCAACTAATGCGCGGCGCCATCGGATGCGGGTACCGGCCGCTCAGTGCTCTGCGGGCAACCCTGATAATGCCTGTTGGCTGCTTGCGAGTGTGGTGGCTCGGCGTTGGCGTGTTGCTTTGCGCATCCTCCGGCCTGGCGCAGGAGCAACCCGCAAGCTCCGCCTCGATCAAGGAGGATGCCCGGGAGGTGGGTCAGACGATCAAGCGCGATACCCGGAAAGCGGTCGAGGTGGCCAAACGCGATACGCGCGAAGCCGTCGCGACCGTCAAGCGCGAATCGCGCGCCACCGCAGCTGCGGTCAGCCGCGGCGCCCAGGCCACGGGGCAGGCCGTGAAGCGTGAGACCCGGGCCGCGGGCACTGCCATCCGGCAAGGCACCCAGGAGATCGGGAGTGCCGCGCGTCAGGAGGGCGGTAAGGTGAAAGATGCCGTGACCAACAAGCCAGCTGCCAAAAAGCCCGCGGACGACAGACCGGTAGCCGATAAGGACAAGCTCGGCGGTGGATAGGCTCGCGATCTTGCCCTGGGACCGGTGTGCTCCAGCATTAGATCGGGTCTGGAGGGTCGGGGCGCTCTGGGCATGATAAATTCGCGCCACGATGCAAGCGCAGCTGTCGACCCCTTCCTCACCCGCAACGTCTGAGACGGCTACGCAGGCTGACGTGCTGGTGGTCGGGGGCGGGCCCGGTGGCTCCGCGACCGCCATCCTGCTCGCGCAGAAGGGCTACCGAGTCGTTCTGCTGGAGAAGGCCCACCATCCGCGCTTTCACATCGGCGAGTCGCTGCTGCCGGCGAACCTGGCGATATTCGAGCGCCTGGGAGTCGCCGAGCAGATCCGCGCGATCGGCATGCAGAAGTGGGGTGCCGAGTTTGTCTCTCCCTGGCACGGCGGACGGGGCGAAACGTTCAACTTTGACGAAGGCTGGAACAGGTCCCTGCCGTTCGCCTTCCAGGTCCGGCGCTCCTGTTTCGATGAGATTCTGATCCGCCGCGCGGCCGCTCAGGGTGCCGAAGTGCACGAGGGCTGCCGCGCGCGCGAGGTGCAATTTCTCTCTGCGGCGGAGAATGGGGGCATGCGCGTGCAGGTCAGCGCGCAGAATGATGACGGTACGGCTCGCCTCTGGCGCGCCAGGTATCTGGTGGACGCCTCAGGACGCGATACATTCCTCGGCAACCATTTGCGGACCAAGCAGCGTAACAAGCGCCATAACAGCGCGGCGCTGTACGGACATTTCCGCAATGCGCAGCGCTATCCCGAGGAAAAGCGCGCCGGCAACATCTCCATCTACTGGTTCGAGCACGGCTGGTTCTGGTTCATCCCGCTGGCGGATGGCACAACCAGTGTCGGCGCGGTGGTATGGCCGTACTACATGAAGCGTCGCAAGGTGCCGGTCCGCGATTTTTTTCTCGAGACCATCAACCTGTGTGCGCCGCTTGCCAGCCGTCTGGCGGAAGCGCAGCTGGTTTCCGAGCCGGAAGCGACCGGCAACTATGCGTACTCCTGCACGCGCTGTCACGGACCGGGTTATCTTCTGGTGGGTGATGCCTTTTCATTCATCGACCCGATGTTCTCCTCCGGTGTGCTGATGGCGATGATGAATGGCGTGGTCGCGGCCGAGACCCTGGACATCTGCCTGCGCGAGCCGCAGCGCGCCGCGGACGCTTTCGAGCATTACGACGGCGTCGCCCGTCATGGCCCCAGGGAGTATGCGTGGTTCATTTATCGAGTTACCAATCCCACGATGCGCGATCTGTTCATGGCGCCACGTAACGTCTACCGCATGAAGGAGGCGATGCTCGGGCTGCTGGCTGGTGACATCTATGGCGACACGCCGATCTGGGGCTCGCTGCGCGCTTTCAAGCTGACGTATTACATCTTCTCGGTTCTCAACTTGAAACGCTCCATCCGCGCTTTGCGGCGTCGCGCTCTCAATATCCGATCGGATGAGCGTGAACGGGTTACAGCGAGTTGATGGCCCCGATCGCGGGCCTGCGGGTCGAGTATCTGCCGCTGCGCACGCCGGAACTGGCGCAGCCGCAGAACGTGCTGGGCGTCGCGGTATTCGCAGGGAACGATAGCGCGAACCTCCTTGCCGAGGAGATCCCCTGGATTCCCATCCGCTTACCCGTACTCGGCGCCCATCCGGCGGTCTGTGAGGTGTGGCGCGCCGGGCTGTCGATGCGTGCCGGGGTGCGCGGGCAGCTGCATTACCGTCACGACGGGCAACTATTGTTTGGTTGCATCCGTCTGCCGGAGCCCAGCCCGCAGCAATGCTCCACAGCAGCATTGCGGGACGCTATCGACCCCGCTGCCGGAGCTTCCAGCACCGCTTTTTTTGCAATTGCCGAGAAGGCCTATCGCGAGATCTTCGCGGCGCTGCAGGAGCTCGGTTTTCCGCACCTGGTGCGCGTCTGGAACTATCTCGCGGCGATCAACCTGGTCAGTCACGGTCTGGAGCGCTACCGGCAATTCAACAGCGCGCGGCGCGCCGCCCTCCTGGCCAGCGGCCAGACGACGAGCGGCAATGTCCCGGCGGCTTGCGCGCTGGGGTCCTTGGATGGCAGCCCCCTCGCGGTGTATTTCCTTGCCTCGAGAGTCGAGCCGGCGGTGATCGAGAATCCTCGCCAGATCAGCGCCTACGAATACCCGGCGCAGTACGGCCCCAAACCGGCATTCTCCCGCGCCAGCGCGCTGCGCAACGATGCTGCGACGCTGCTGTTCATCTCGGGTACCGCCAGCATCGTCGGACACGAGACGCGACATGTCGGTGATGTCGCCGCACAGACACGCGAAACGCTCATCAACATCGAATCGCTGCTCGAGGAGGCGAACCGGCTGTGCACCGGCGCCAGCTTCGACATTCGTACGCTCGCCTACAAGATCTACGTGCGCAATGCCGAGGATCAGCCGGCCGTGCAGGCTCAGCTCACCGCTGCTCTGGGTCCGGAGGCACAACTGCTGTTCCTGCAAGCCGACGTCTGCCGCCAGGAACTGCTGGTGGAGATCGAAGCCGTTGGCAGCAGCTGCCGCTAGCTCATGCGCCCGTTGCCTCTGCAGGGAAACTCATTGGCGCTCTGGGTGATGCTGCTGCTCGCCGCAGCGCCACTCGCTGCGGAACAGAAACCGTTGTGGGAATTCGGACTGGGTGTCGGTGCGATCGCCTTCCAGGACTACCGGGGCGCGGATACCACCCATGCGTATCTGCTGCCGCTGCCGTATCTGTATTACCGCGGTCGATTCCTGCAGGCCGACCGCAATGGCGTGCGCGGCCGGCTCTTCGATCAGGATTGGATCGAGTTGAACATCAGCGGCAATGCCACCACGCCGGTGCGTCGCAATGCGGCGCGCGCCGGGATGCCCGACCTGCGCTCGACGCTCGAGATCGGACCTTCGCTGGAGATGCATCTGTGGCGTTCGGCAGATCAGCGGGTGAAGTTCGACGTCCGGCTGCCCGTGCGCGAGGTATTCACCCTGCAAGCCCCGCCGCATGCAATCGGCCTGGTGTTCGCACCTCATGCAGCCATCGACGTGGCGAATGTTGCAGGTCTGCAAGGTTGGTATTTTGGCGCGCTCGCCGGCCCGCTGTTCGCTGATCATCGTTACCACGATTACTTCTATTCCGTGGCCCCGCAGTACGCGACCTCCGGGCGGCCGGCCTATGAGGCCCGTGCGGGATACTCGGGCGCCGAAGTTCTCGCGTCGCTCTCGAAACGCTATCCTTCCTTCTGGGTGGGCGCCTACGTCCGCCACGATTCTCTGCAGGGCGCAGCCTTCGAGGCAAGTCCGCTGGTGAAACGCAATAACTATTGGGCGGGAGGCTGCGGCATCGCTTGGATCATCCACCAGTCCACTGCCATGGTCGACGCGTTCGACTGATGCGAGGGGGAAGCGCGCCATGCTGCGGGCGCTGAGAAGCATCCACGAATACACCCTGACGTGGCTGCTGCTTGCGCTGCTGGGTGTCATCTGCCTCGTGTTCTCGGTGTGGGCGTTACTCCTGTACCCGCTGCTGCCGCGGCGCTGGGGCACCATCGCCGGACGCATCGGGATCATGGCGGGTTTTCGTGCGTACGCCTGGATTCTCACCCTCACGGGAGCCTACCGGCTGGATCTGCGCGCCCTGGATGAGCTGCGGGGCGGACCGCCGCTGATTCTTGCCCCCAACCACCCCTCGCTCATCGATGCGCTGCTCATCCTGAGCCGGCATCCCAACATCACCTGCGTGCTCAAAGGCGAGCTGCTCAATAACGTGTTCCTGGGAGCAGGCTCCCGCCTCGCCCGCTACATCCGCGCAGATCAACCCCGCCGCATGATCCGGGAGGCGGTCGCGGAGCTGCGTACGGGAGGAGTGCTGCTGCTTTTCCCCGAGGGCACGCGCACCACACGCAAGCCCGTCAATGTGCTCAAGGCGAGCGTGGGCGTGATTGCCCGCCACGCCGGCGTGCCCGTGCAGGTCGCGATCATCGAAACGGACTCGCCGTATCTCGCCAAGGGCTGGCCTTTGCTGCGGCGCCCGAGTCTGCCGATCACCTACCGCATCCGTCTCGGCCGACGGTTCGAGCCGCCCGTCGAGGCCAACGGCTTCATGGCTGCACTGGAGCGCGAATACCTGCACGAGCTGCGAGCCGCGCCCCAATCTGAGTGGCTGACGGTTGCCGCAGGGTCGGAACTCGACAGTTATAGCCGCTGAAACTGCTGAATGTCGGCTTCCGAAGATTCCGATACGGCGCCAGGCGCAACGATGGCAGCGCCGCAGTCCAGCACGCACCTGGTGCTCATTCCGAGCTACAACCCGGGCAACAAAGTCTTCGAGACCGTGCGTGCGGCGCGCGCCTGCTGGAATCCCGTATGGGTGGTCGTCGACGGCAGCACCGATGGCACCGGCGAGGGGCTACAGGCGATCGCCCGTCAGGATCCGGGCCTGCGGATCTTCCTCAAGCGCCGCAATTGCGGCAAGGGAGCGGCCGTGCTGTATGGATTGCGCGAAGCGCAGCGGGCCGGCTTCACCCATGTGCTGACCATGGACTCTGATGCGCAGCATCCGGCCGAGCGCATCGCTGCTTTCATGGCGGCCTCACAGGCGCAGCCTGAGGCCATGATTCTGGGCGAGCCTGTTTTCGATGCCTCTGCCCCCCGCCTGCGGGTGCGCGGGCGCAAAATCTCCAACTGGTGGGCCAATGTGGAAACCTTCGGCGCCGGCATCCGCGACTCGCTGTTCGGTTTTCGCGTTTACCCTATCGCGCCGATGCTGCACATCATGCAGAAGCACCGCTGGATGCGACGTTTCGACTTCGATGTCGAGATCGTCGTGCGGCTCAGCTGGAGCGGTGTCAGAGCGATCAACCTGCCCGCTGCGGTTCGCTATTACTCCGGGGCTGAAGGCGGCGTTTCACACTTCAATTACTGGCGTGATAACGCGCTGCTCACGTTCATGCATGCCCGACTGCTGTGCGGCTTCCTGGTTCGATTGCCACTGCTGGCGGCCCGAGCCGCCCTCGCACGGCCAAGTTAAAGCGGCGGCTGCCCACGGGTCTGGTTGCGCTGCAGTTCGGCCATGTATCATGTGGTTTTGGAGCGCAACTGACCGAACATGCCTGACCAAGCGTCGCCTCTGCGACAACCGGCGCCGCCGGCCGACCCCACCGCGCTGCAGCGGGACGTGGCGCAACTCATTGTCGCCGCACTGAATCTGGATATAAGCGCCGAGTCCCTGGAGCCCGATGCGCCGCTGTATGGCGAGGGGCTGGGATTGGATTCGATCGACATTCTGGAGATCGCTCTCGTCGTCTCCAAGCAGTACGGCATCCAGCTGCGCGCCGACAGCGGCCAGAACGAGCAGATCTTTCGCTCGCTGCGACATCTGACCGACTACATCGCCGCTCATCGGACCCAGTAACGCCCTGAGCACCTCCCCGCTCTTCACACACTCCTCGTTCGACGCGGTGATCGCGTACCGAGGTGCCACGCCGGTAAGGGTGCCGGCATTCCTGTCTGATGTGCGCCAGGTGGCTGCCGCCCTACCCGGGGGGCGCCACGTGCTCAATGTATGCAGCGACCGCTATCACTTCGCCGTAGCCTTTGCAGCCAGCCTGTTACGCGGCAAGATCAGTCTCTTGCCCTCCACACATACGCCGGAGGTCATTCGCCGGCTGCGTGATTTCGCGCCTGACACCTTCTGTGTAACGGACGATCCGCACTGCTCCATCGATCTGCCGCAGGTTCCCTTCCCGGAAACCGCCGCTGAAGCGGCCGCGCCTTTTTCGGTCGCGGACCTCCAGATCGCGGATGAGCAGATCGCAGCCTACGTTTTCACTTCCGGCTCGACCGGCGCGCCGCTTCCCTATCGCAAGAGCTGGGGACCGCTGGTTACCTGCGTACGTCTGGAGGCGCGGTGTCTGGGACTGCGTGGACCCCAGGCGATCGTCGGAACGGTGCCGCCGCAGCACATGTACGGCTTCGAGTCCACCGTGCTGCTCGCCTGGCAGAGCAGCTGTGCGTTCAGCGCCGGCCGTCCTTTCTATCCGGCGGATATCTGCGCGGAGTTGTCGGCCCTGCCCGAGCCGCGGGTGTTGGTCTCAACCCCGGTGCATTTGCGGACGCTGCTCGCGACCGGCGTGCGCTTGCCGCACACGGCATTGGTGCTGTCGGCTACCGCGCCCCTGTCCCAAAAACTGGCGCTCGAAGTGGAGCAACGTTTCAATACGCGGCTGTTGGAGATTTACGGGTCGACCGAGACCGGGCAGATTGCAAGCCGGCGCACCAGTGCCTCCGCAGAATGGCAGCTTTTCAGCGGAGTGCGGTTAAGTACCGATGGGGACCAGGTGTGGGCCGAAGGAGGTCATATCGAGCAGCGCACGCCGCTTTGCGATGTACTCGAGCTCACCGCGCCGGGATGCTTCCTGCTGCATGGCCGGCTTTCAGACCTGGTCAACATTGCAGGTAAACGCAGTTCCATCGCCTACCTGGATCATCAGCTGCAGGCTATCCCCGGAGTCAGCGATGGCGCGTTCTTCATCCGCTATGAGGAAGAAGAAAGCTCGACCGGCATTTCGCGCGTGGCGGCACTTGCGGTCGCCCCGACGCTCGATGCGGCCACGATCCTGCAGCAGCTGCGCGAGCGCATCGACCCGGTGTTCTTACCCCGCCCTCTGCTGCTGGTCGACTCCCTGCCGCGCAACCACACCGGCAAGCTGCCGCGTGAGGCGCTGTTGGAGCTGGCGGCTGCTGCCCTGAAGCGCTTTGCTGCCAAGCCGGTGCCTTGAAGCGCATGGCTGCCAACGAGAGGCGATAATCAGCCCGCTGAAGCAGGGTATCCCTTGGACGCCCGGAGGCGATGCATGAGATCGGTCCCGCTGTACATCGCTGCGGATCACCCGGCGTTCGCCGGACACTTTCCCGGACTGCCGGTGCTGCCGGGTGTGCTGCTGCTGGATGCCGCTGTGCAATCCCTGCGCGGCGATGACGTTCATTCCGGGCAACGCTGGCAGATCGCTAACGCCAAGTTTCAAAGCGCCGCGCAACCCGGAGAGGCGCTGTGGCTCGAGCACGAAGCGCTCGCCAACGGCTCGGTGCGATTCGCGATCCGCACTGCCGACCGGGCCATCGCCAGCGGCATGCTGGCACCCTTCACGGCATCTCGGGACGCCGGTGCAATCTGACGTCTCCGACAAGCCGCACTCCTTGACAGTGGCGCGCAGGCGCGCCGCAGAGTGGGTCACCTATCGCGAGCGCGGCAGCAAGACGCTGCTGCGCATCATGACTTTCCTCTCCCTGCGCTGCGGCCGGCGGATCAGTCGTATGCTGCTCTACCTGATCGCAGCATATTTCTTTGTGTTTGCGCCGACCGTGCGCACTCATGCACGGGCCTATCTGCGTTGCGCACTCGGACGAGAACCTACCGCCGCTGACCGTTTCAGGCATCTGCTGTGCTTCGCCACCACGATCCACGATCGGCTCTATCTGCTGAAGGGACGTTTCGACCTGTTCGACATCTGCATCGCGGGAGCGGACTGCGTAAGCGAGGCGCTGCAGTCTGGACAGGGCGCCTTTCTCATGGGCTCCCATCTGGGCAGCTTTGAAGTCATCCATTCCGTCGGACGCACTCAGCCCGGGCTGAAAGTAGCCATGGCGATGTACGAAGACAATGCCCGCAAGGTCAACCACCTGCTGGCGGCGCTCAATCCCGCTGCCCTCCCGGAGGTGATTCCGCTCGGGCACATGGATGCGATGCTGAGAATCCACGAGAATCTGGATCGCGGCATGTTCGTGGGCATGCTCGCCGACCGCACGCTCGGCAGCGAGGCGGCCCGGCAGGTCATGTTTCTGGGAGCGCCGGCCCGCTTCCCGTCAGGTCCGATGCGCGCCGCCGCTCTCATGCGACGACCGGTCATCTTCATGGCCGGGCTGTACTGCGGCGGCAATCAGTACCGCGTCATCTTCGAGCAGCTCGCCGACTTCTCGCAGCTCGCACTGGCGCAACGCGAGGCGGCCATCGATGCCGCCATTGACCGCTATGCGGCCCGCCTCGAGCACTACTGTCGTGCAGCCCCGTTCAACTGGTTCAACTTTTTCGATTTCTGGCGCAATTGAGCATGCGCAGGATGCTCACGGCCGCTCTGCTGTTGTTTTGCCTGCAGACCGCGTTCGCTGCCGATGCAGGGCTGCAACGTGTCATGCAGGCGCTTGCCCAGCGGCAGCACGGGCATGTGAGTTTCGTAGAGCGCAAGTTCATTGCCATACTGGATCAGCCGGTGGAATCATCGGGCGAGTTGCTGTTCGATGCACCGGACCGGCTGGAAAAGCGCACCCTGCACCCCAAACCGGAGGATCTCGTGCTGCAGGGCGGGGTCGTCACCGCGCAGCGTGGCAAGCGCAGCTACGTGCTCGATCTGCAGCAGTACCCGCAGATCGTGCCGTTCGTGGAGAGTATCCGCGCCACCCTCGCCGGCGATCAGCCGGCGCTCGAGAAGTTCTACGAGGTCAGCTTCACCGGCCGCTTCGAGCACTGGACAATGGATCTCAAACCGCGTGAGGCACGCCTGCGCCGGACCGTCGAGCAAATCCATATCGAGGGCGGCGGTGATCGCCTCCACACGGTGGAAATCACCGAGCCTGGCGGTGATCGATCGGTCCTGACCATGGGCGCTGATGTGGAGCAATGAGGCGGCGCGGCGCGGCGGCAATCTCGCTCTGGCTGTTCTGCGTCGTCGCTGCGGCCATCATGGTGATGCACGCCCGCTACACCGCGGATCTGTCCGCCTTTTTGCCGCGCGCCCCCACTCCGACACAACAGATGCTGGTCGACCAGCTGCGCGACGGACTCGCCTCGCGACTCATCCTGATCGGCATCGAGAGTACCGATGCCTCGCGGCGCGATGCGGCAGCGGTCGCGCTCGCACACCGCCTGCGCGCGAATCCACTCTTTGTCGTAGTCAACAACGGCGAGCCGGTCAACGCCGAGCGGGATCGGGAGCTGCTGTTCAGCCATCGCTACCTGCTCAGTGAGTCCGTCACGCCTGAACGATTCACCGCGGACGGACTGCGCGCGGCCATTCAGAACTCACTGCAGCTGCTGAGTTCCCCTGCGGGCATGCTGCTGAAGGAGCTGTTGCCACGCGATCCGACCGGGGAGATGCTGCAGATCCTGGATCAACTCGGTGCGCGCAGTGAGCCACCGCGAGAGAACGGAATCTGGGTATCACGTGATGGCAGGCGCGCGTTGCTCGTGGCCGAAACCCGTGCCACAGGTTCCGACACCGACGGACAGGAGCTTGCGGTACGTGCCGTACGCGAGGCGTTTCGCGCCAGCACCGCCGCTACCGGCAAGGCGCCTGACCTGCTACTGAGCGGCCCTGGAGTATTTGCCGTACAGGCGCGGGCGACGATCCGCCACGAGCTCGTGAAACTGTCGCTGTTGAGCACGACACTGATCTTTCTGCTGCTGATCGCGGTATATCGTTCGCTGCCCGCGTTGCTGTTGGGGTTCATTCCGGTCGTTTCCGGGGCGCTCGCCGGGGTGGCGGCTGTGTCACTCGGCTTCGGCGCAGTGCACGGCATCACCCTCGGCTTCGGCGTCACATTGATCGGCGAATCGGTGGATTACTCGATCTATCTGTTCGTGCAATCGCGGCGTGCAGCCAATCTGCGTGCGACGCTCTGGCCCACCATAATGCTGGGCGTGCTCACCTCGATTGCCGGCTTTGCCTCACTGCTGCCATCGGCCTTCCCGGGTCTGGCGCAGCTCGGACTCTATTCGATAAGCGGCTTGATAGCCGCAGCGCTGGTCACCCGGTTCGTTCTGCCGCAGCTGCTGCCTGAGCGTCTGCGCATTCGCGATCTGAGCGGGTTCGGCAACCGCATCGGCACTCTGTTGCAACCGCTGCAGGCGCGACGGGCCTGGCTGCTCGCGGTACCCCTGCTCGCTACCGCGGTACTGTATGCACACCGGCACTCCGTCTGGAATTGGGAACTCTCGGGGCTAAGTCCCGTCTCAGCGCAGGACGAGGCGCTCGATACGCGGTTGCGAACCGATCTGGGAGCGCCCGATGCGCGTTATATAGTCGCCGTGAACGGACCGGACCAGGAGAGTGTGCTGCGCTCGAGCGAGCGGATCTCGCGTACGCTCGCGGAACTGGTGGAGCAGCATGTCATCGGTGGTTTCGAGAGCCCGTCCAACTTCCTGCCGAGCCATAACACTCAGCAGATGCGACGCGCCAGCCTGCCCTCACCTGAACAGCTGCGCGGCAACCTGCAGGGGGCGCTGAGCGGGTTGCCACTGCGTGCCGAACGGCTGGAGCCTTTCATCCAGGACGTGGAGGCCGCTCGCCACCAGCCCGATCTGACGCTCGCAGACTTGAAGGGCACGTCGCTGGCGAGCGGTGCTGATGCATTGCTGCTGCGTGCAGGTACGCGCTGGAGCGCTCTGTTACCGCTGCGGGCCGCGGGAGCGGATGATATCGATGTGATCCGCGTGCATGCTGCCCTGGCCAAAGCAGGTGCCTCCGATGCGGTGGTGCTCGATGTCAAGCGCGAGGCCGACACGCTTTATTCGAGCTATCTGAGTGAAGTCCTCAAGCTCTCAGCCGGTGGTCTGATCGCTATCGTGCTCTTGCTGCTGCTCACCCTGCGATCGCTACTGCGGGTGCTGCGGGTGGTGGCGCCCCTGTTACTTGCGGTGGCGGCGGTCGCCGCGGCGCTCGTGCTGTTTGGCCAGCGGATGACTATCCTGCACATCGTCGGCATGCTGCTGATCGTAGCTGTGGGTTCCAACTACGCGCTGTTTTTCGATCGCGGCAGCCATTCTGGAGCGAACAGCCTCGTGCCACTGACGCTGGCCTCACTCGTGGTCGCCAACGCGGCCACCGTTGTCGGGTTTGGCGTGTTGGCTTTCTCTGCCGTGCCGGTGTTATCCGCGCTCGGAACAACGGTTGCCCCCGGGGCGCTGCTGGCGCTGCTGTTCGCCGGGCTCCTGTCGCAGCCGCTGCCGACGCCTGTGCGAACCCCGGCAGAGCTCTAATGATGCGTGTCGTAACTGATGCTGCCTTCGCCACCCACCCTGCGCCGATGCGCATGCTGTTTCTGCCTGCCGCTTATAGCGCTCCGGAGGATTTCCTGCAGGCAGGTTTCGCGCAGGCAGTACGTGCGCGCCGGCTCCCCATCGATCTGGTGTTTGTCGATCTCCCCCTGCAGCATCTCACCGATCGCAATATCCTGCGCCGCATACGTCACGAGCTAGTGCTACCGGCGCGGACGCTCGGCTGTCACTCGCTCTGGATGTGCGGCATCTCGCTCGGTGGGTTCATCACTCTCGCCTACGCAGATCGCTATCCCGCAGAAGTGGATGGCCTGTGCCTGCTGGCACCGTATCTGGGCAATCACATCGTGACCGGGGAGATCGAGCGCGCCAAGGGGCTGTCGGGATGGCGGCCCGCAGCTCTCGCCGATGACGACGACGAGCGGCGGGTGTGGCAGTTCATCAAGAACCACGATCGCGATCGTGTACCGCTGCTGCTGGGTTTCGGCTCCGGCGATCGCTTCGCGTCCAGTCACCGCATGATGGCTGCGGCCTTGCCGGCGAAGAATGTGCGCGAGCTGCCGGGTGCACACGACTGGGCGAGCTGGACTGCGCTGTGGGGCGAGTTTCTCGACAGCCACTTCGGGGCGACTCGTCACTGCCAGGCCGCGGACTCGGCAGATGGCCGTGGCTGATCCAGCGCTCCCGGCGCCCACCCCCCGGCCGTGGCGGCCGAGCCCGCTGATCATCGCCTCGGCGTTGCTGCACCTGGCTGCGATCACCAGGGTCGCGCTCCGGCCGCACAGCTGGCCCTGGATGCTGGGAATTCTCGTCATCGATCATCTGCTGCTGACTGCTGCAGGTCTATGGCCCCGCAGTCGTTTACTGGGGCCGAATTGGACCCGGCTCCCCGAGAAGGGTGCATCGCGGCCCGCCGCTCAGGTGGCGATCACGATCGATGACGGTCCGGATCCAATCGTGACGCCGCGCGTTCTGGATGTTCTGGACCAATACGCGGCGCGCGCAACATTTTTCTGCGTTGGCGAGCAAGTGCGGCGGCATGCTGCGCTGGCGCGGGAGATCCGCGCCCGGGGGCATACCATCGAAAACCACAGCCAGCATCATCTGCATCGGTTCTCGATTCTCGGTCCGCGCGCCATGGCCGCCGAAATTGCGGCGGCCCAGACGACCATTGCCACGGTGGTGGGTGAGGTGCCACGCTTCTTCCGCGCCCCGGCCGGCTTGCGCAACCCGTTCCTGGAGCCGGTGCTGGCCCGTCTGGGTCTGCAGCTGGCGAGCTGGACGCGGCGCGGATTCGACACGGTCAACACCGACCCTGACACCGTCCTGCACCGTCTGACCCGGGGCCTGCGCGCCGGTGACATTCTGCTGCTGCATGATGGTCACGCCGCGCGCACTGCGCAGGGCGAGCCCGTCATCCTGGCGGTGTTACCGCGGCTGCTGCAGCGCCTGACTGGCGCAGGCCTCAGGACGATTCCGCTGCGAGAGGCCATGCAGTCGTTCGATCCCCCATCATGAGCCCGCTGCGCCTGTCTGCTTTCACGGCGACGAGCTGTCTGGGCGCCGGCCGCGCCGCCACCTTGCAGGCCTTGCAACAGCGGCGCACGGGTTTGGTACCCTGCAGCTTCGATGCGGTGTCCCTGCAAACCTTCGTGGGATCGGTGGCGGGCCTCGATGAGGAAGCGCTGCCGCCGGAGTTGCAGATGTTCGACTGTCGCAACAACCGGCTGGCGCACCTCGGACTGCGGCAAGACGAGTTTCCCGCTGCGGTTGCGGCGAGCGCGGCACGCTGGAGCTGCGAGCGGGTCGGGGTTTTCCTCGGGACCAGTACCTCTGGCATTCTGCAAACCGAGCTCGCCTATCGACGGCGGGCTGCGGGCAGTGGCGCGCTGCCGGCAGATTTCAACTATGCCGGAACGCACAATGCCTTCTCCGTCGCCGACTTCGTGCGTCAGCACCTCGGCCTGAAGGGACCTGCGCTGGTGGTCTGTTCGGCGTGCTCATCCAGCGCCAAGGTGTTTGGTGTGGCGCAGCGCATGATCGCCGCCGATCTCATCGATGCCGCCCTCGTCGGCGGGGTTGACTCACTCTGTCTTACGACGCTGTATGGATTTCATTCGTTGCAGCTGACCTCGCCGGCTCCCTGTCGCCCCTTCGATGCCGCGCGCGACGGCATCTCCATCAGCGAAGCCGCAGCCTTCCTGCTGCTGGAGCGTGACAGCGCCCGTCCGGATGCGCGTCAGGTCAACTTGTTGGGAGTCGGGGAGTCGAGCGATGCTTACCACATGTCCTCTCCGCAGCCGCAAGGCATCGGCGCACGTGCTGCCATGCAGAGCGCCTTGCACGCCGCGCAGCTCGGGCCTCACGAAATTGACTACATCAACCTGCACGGCACCGGGACGACCAGCAATGATGCTGCCGAAGCGCACGCGGTAAACGATGTGTTTGGGGCGCAGGTACCCAGCAGTTCCACCAAGGGGGCTACTGGACATGCACTCGGCGCCGCTGGTGCGCTTGAGGCGGTCATCTGCGCGCTTGCTTTGCAGAATGAGCTGGCCCCCGCAGGAATCAACACCCGGACACGCGATCCCACTTTGCCGGTCAACTATCTGCTGGAGAATCACCGGGCGCCGCTGCGCCATGCCTTGAGCAATTCCTTCGGTTTCGGCGGCACCAACTGCAGCCTCGTGCTGGGACGCGCAGATTGAGCCGATGCAAGCCCTGACGGCCTACATCGAAGGAATCGGACTGCTCGGGCCGGGATTTGCTGACTGGGCCGCCGCGGTACCGCATCTGCTGGACCCGGATTCCTATCAGCCCCAGCCCACGCTGATTCCACTGCCTGAGGGGCTGCCGCCCGCGGAAAGACGCAGACTCGGGCGGGTGGTCAAGCTCGCTCTGGCGGTCGCCTTTCAGGCCTGCGCCGCAGCCCGTCGCGATCCGGCCTCGCTGCCCAGTGTGTTTTCCTCCTCCGGTGGCGATGGTCATAACTGCCACGAGATCTGTGAGAGTCTGACTCAGCCTGACCCGCGGATCTCACCCACCCGCTTCCACAACTCCGTGCACAATGCGGCCTCCGGATATTGGGGCATCGCTACCGGTGCCACCACGCCATCCAATGTGCTGTGCGCGTTCGACGCAAGCTTTGCCGCGGGACTCCTCGAGGCTTACACACAGATCAGGCATGCGCGCGAACCGGTCCTGCTCGTAGCCTACGATGCCCAGTACCCGCCGCCACTGTTCGGGAAACGACCGATACCCGATGCCTTTGCGGTCTCGATGATCCTCTGCCCCGATATCACTCCTCGCTCACTCGCGCGGGTATCGATCTCCCTCGGGAAGCGGCCAGCGGATACCATGGCGGATTCCCGTTTGGAGAGCTTACGTCGTTCCATCCCGGCGGCCCGCAGTCTGCCGCTCCTGTACGGCCTTGCCCGCCGCAAGAGCGCGGTGGTAGCGCTCGAATACCTGGATGGCGCCACGCTGAGCACGGAAATAATGCCGTGTCATTGACCCGCGAATGGATCGAGAGCCACATACCCCATCGAGGCACCATGTGCCTGCTGGAGGAGGTGTTGAGTTGGGACGAGGTGCACGCCCGATGCCGCAGCTCGACACATCACCGAGCGGACAATCCGCTACGGGCTTACGGCCGGCTGGGTGCTGCGTGCGGCGTCGAATACGCGGCACAGGCAATGGCGGTGCATGGCGCGCTGCTGGCGGAGCAATCCGGCAGCAGCGCTGCCCCCGGCATGCTCGCCAGCGTCCGCAACGTGCAGTTAAACGTGGAGCGTCTTGATGATATCGCCGCCGACGTGATCGCGGCGGTGCAATGGCTCGCCGGTGATGCTCGCACTGCAATGTATGAGTTCTCGATAGCGACGGGCGGGCGCGTGTTGTTGAGTGGCCGCGCCGCAATTGCGTTGGGCACGTCGGTCTGGAGGTCTGCGGTTGAGCGGTGAAGCGACCGCGAGCGCGCGACGCGCACTGGTCACCGGCGGCAGTGGTGAGATCGGTGCTGCCATCTGCCGGCGCCTTGCCCGCGAAGGCCATCAGGTCTTCATCCATGGACATCGGCACATGGCGCTGGCCGCCGCGCTCGCCGAGGAGATCAATGCCGGAGGGGGGCGCGCCGCAGCGATCAGCTTCGATGTCACAGACCACGCGGCATGCCATGGCGTGCTGCAGAAACTACTCGAGGGCGGTCCGATCCAGGTGCTGATCAACAATGCCGGAGTTCATGCAGACGCCGTGTTTCCCGGCATGACGGCCGCTCAATGGCATCGCGTGGTGGATACGACCGTCGATGGCTTCTTCAACGTGACCCAGCCGCTGCTCATGCCGATGATCCGCAGCCGCTGGGGACGGATCATCAACATGTCCTCCATCACAGCACTGGCGGGTAATCGCGGGCAGGTGAACTATGCCGCCGCCAAGGGTGCGCTCAACGCAGCTACCCGCTCGCTCGCCCTGGAGGTCGCAAGCCGCGGCATCACGGTCAATGCGATCGCGCCGGGCATCATCAGCACCGCCATGAGCGACCCGGTATTCGATGCCCAGACCATCAACCGGCTGGTACCCATGAAGCGCGCCGGTCGGACCGAGGAGGTCGCAAGCCTGGTGGCCTTCCTGGTATCCGAGGAAGCGGCCTATGTGACCGGCCAGGTCATCTCGATCAATGGCGGAATGATCTGAGGCTAGTTGCGGTAGGAGACTGCGGCGACGGCGCCCTCGCCGGCCACGCTGACCTTGTTGCGGCCAGCACGCTTCGCTGCGTACATGGCGGCATCGGCGCGCTCCAGCAGCGCCTCCATCGTATCGCCGGCTTTCGCCACGGCAACCCCGACCGAGAGCGTCACCTGACCGATGGACTCGTTGCCGTCGGGACGACAGATGCGACCCTGTGCCACCGTGCCGCGAATCTGCTCGGCTACCGCGGCGGCTCCAGTCAGCGAGGTCTGCGGCAACAAGACCGCAAACTCTTCGCCGCCCAGCCGGGCGGCGATGTCGCGTCCCTTGATGCTCGATCGCAGCACGTGTGCCACGGCGCGAATCACCTTATCGCCGAGTACGTGGCCATAGGTGTCATTCACGGTCTTGAAATGATCGATGTCCGCCAGCAACAGCGCCGAGCCGAGTAATCCGGGAGGCTCGCGCTGCAGATCCTCGATCGCGCGCTCGAGCCCGCGGCGATTCTTCAGACCCGTGAGTGAATCGAGCAATGCCTCGCTTTGTGCGCGGCGCAGATTTTCGGTGAGTGCGTTGACCTCGTTGGTGCGCGCCAGCAGCTTCTCTGACAGATCGCTCGTCAGGACCTGCATGCGCTGCGTATCTTCCAGGAGCGTCGAGACGATCTGCCGCACCGCATCAGGTGCCTGCGGATCCGCCAAATCGCGTGCGTGCCCCTCGAGCGACTCGCCGAACTTTGCAGCCTGGTGGCTCGCGGTGGAGGTGCTCTGGGCCGTGTCCTCGAGCAGATTGCGCAGCTGCAACTGCAGCCGCTCGAACGCCTCCATGTCGCGGGCGGCGATGTGCTGGGCGTACAGTCGCCATACATCAGCTTCACTCAGCGCGGTGTTGGAGGTCAGGCGGCCGTCCAGCACGCGACTCAGATCAGGGTTGATGCCCGCACAATGCTCATACCAGAGGGCATAACTCAGCGGATGAAAGGCTGCGACCTGTCGCGCCATGAGCGGCAGGGCAAGACGCAGTATCTCGGTACTGCGTTCCTTATTCTCCAGATAACGCATCGCTCTCACTCAATCGCTTCGGCGCAACAGCAAAGGTCGTCATGCCGGCGGCACGCAACAAGCCGCAACGGGTACTTTGCCATATTCATGGCAGCGTCGGGCGGCGGGAATGGGCCGCAATTCACGGATTTACGCGTTGACGCCACAGCCAGCTTCCGGCGATCAACAGAAAATCTTGCGGTCAGTCACACTCCGCACCGGATCGCCGGCTCGGTGCGTGTTCAGCCGGCATTCACAGCCCGCTACTAACATGCAGATAGTCGTATGAGGCGGCAGCGGTTATTGCGCCTGCGTCATCGGACACGCGGCGAATGCGTTTTAAGGTTCAGGATCAGTAGATAACTACAGGAAGCGCCGATGAAAACGATCGCTAGGATTCTGATACTGGCAGGATTGGGAGCCAGCCTCACAGGCTGTATCGTCGTGCCCGGGCCGCCGCCACGCGCCTACGTCGCCGCCCCAGTGGTGGTCGTGCACCCGGCATATTGGGGACCGCGTTTCTACTATTACGGTCCTCGCTGGTAGCTCAATTTTCCTCGCACCCCCGGCAACCCCCGCCGGGGGTCAGGGGGTCCCCGGCCACGATGTAGCGCGCGGCCTGAAGCTTGGGAATCAGCACACGGATCGTCAGCAGGATCTCCTTACAGGCCCGCCTCTGCACCGCGCCCGGCAGCTCCGCGGCCGACTCACGCATCTGCTCGGTCAGGAATGCTGCCAGGGTCTGCAGCTGAGCAATGGAAGTATCCAGCAGCACGTGCGGAGAGGTAGTCATCGCAGAAAGCTCTCGGTCGGAGACTGTATATATATACAGCTCCCATCGAGCGTGCAAGCCCCACATCGGGCCACTTTTTGCTCCTGGATACCGCCAGCCGCGCAGCAAACCGCTACGCCCGGGAGGCGTACGCGTGCCCTTGTAATTGCCCTGTGCTTCCGTTCAGATGGCATCTGAAAGGATGACTGGCAGGCGCATGAGCTTAGAGCAGCGGCCCACGGCGCCGAAGTTTTTTGTCCCCCTCGAATCGCTGCGCGGCCTCGCCGCTCTCGTGGTCGTCGTGTACCACGCCGTCTGGACCAACCCCGTCACTGCGCAGAATTTCTTTCAGAACGGCGCGCTGATGGTGGACTTCTTCTTCGTGCTGTCCGGCTTCGTGATCTTCCATAGCTACGGTCAGAAGCTCGGCAGTCTGCGGGCCGTCGGGCGATTTCTGTGGCTGCGCCTCGGTCGCCTGTATCCCCTGCATGTGGCGTTTCTGCTGGTCTTTCTGGCATTCGAATGTGCCAAGTTCGCCGCCGAGAAGCGTTTCGGCATCATCGCCGACAAGCCTGCATTCACCGTTAACGGCGGCTACGCCTTCCTGACCAACCTGCTGCTGCTGCACTCGATGGGGCTGCACAACTCACTGACCTTCAACTATCCGAGCTGGAGCATCAGCGTCGAGTTCTATGCCTATGTGCTGTTTGCACTGGTGCGGTCCGCATTCGCGACGTTGCGCTGGTTTGTTGTTGCAGCCTTCGGCGTCATCGGCCTTAGCACCGCCATTTTATTGTGGCTGCACGTCGTGCCGCTGGTGAATGCGGGCTTTGACTATGGCTACTTCCGCTGTTGCGCCGGGTTCTTCCTGGGTACGCTCGTGTATTGCGCGTATACGCGTCTCTGCCAGTCGCAACCCGCCCATCATCCGGCCAACCACTCTCTGCGGCTGCTCTCGGGAGCATCCCTCGCCAGCATGCTCCTGGTACTAACCTTCATTGATCCGAACGGATGGGCGACCTATCTGTTGCCGCCGTTATCCGCTCTGGTGATTCTGACTGTGATGCTGTGGCCCCTGCCTGCTGTACAGCGAATCCTGTCTTCCGCCCCGCTGGCCTGGCTCGGTCGCGTTTCCTACTCGCTGTACATGGTTCACGCGGCACTGGTCTGGGTCATCACTCAGCTGCTGACCGTGGTGCTGAAGTACCCGAAGATCGAGCTGGCAGACGGCCACGGCGTGGCGACCCCCGCGGGGCTCGGCGTTACCGTCCTCATCGTCTATATCGCAGCGGTACTGTTACTTTCAAATTTCACCTATCACTGGATCGAGGTGCCTTTTCGCCGGCGCTCGCGACAGGCTGCGGATCGCTGGTTTGGCAGTCGTAGTGATGCCCTCGTCGTGAGTCCCGTCGGGCGGCACTGAACCCTCGCCCGCAGCCTTGTCCAAGATCATCGAGTCCTACGCCCTCTGGTGCTGGGCAGGCTCCAGATCTACAGGCTCGGCAGCCGGAGGTTCGACACCCGCAGCGCCACAGCCCGGCACGCCGTGAGTTGCCACGAAATCGCCAACGGAAGCCGTGCGGCGCCCGCCGCCATGCCTGCCGAAGATCTCGCCACGGTGAAATGCGAGATAGGGGTGCTGCTCTGGCGTAAAACTCCCGCATGAGGCTTCCGCGTCGAGATACCACGAGCGGACTACGGCTGGATTCAACTCGCGCGAGAGCAGCAGTGCGCCGGCATTGCTGAAGGACAGGTAACCTCGCTCGAAGAGTTGCGCGAGATGTGGTGAGAGCAACAGGCCGTTGTGTCCATCGAGTCTCTCGGCATCACTGCTGCGCGCCCAGGGCTTGATATGCACGGCCCGCACATGGCGGCGATCCAGCAGTCCGGTGATTCGACAGCCTTGCTGCAGCCGCTCGACGTTGGCGCGGAACAGCCCCTGGCCGAATCTTGCGTTCAGCAGCTCGGCCTTCAGAGCGGTGTCGAGATCGGAGCGCTGCTGCAGAATGGCTTCGGCCGCATCATCGCCGAGTCTGCTGCCCAGCATGACCGTCGCAATGCTGACGATCTGTTCGAACTCGCCCCGCGATAGCTCACGAATCATGGCCACCCATGGTGCGGGCATGAGGCTCAACCACGTATCGCGGCTGAGCGAGCCTCCCGCACGCAGCGGCGCGTTCCGTCGCGGCATGACGCCGGTTAACCTCGCTGCATGGTCGGTGAGTCGCAGCGCGCTGCTGAAGGCGACGAGTCTCACCGGCACCGCGAAGCCCTGCTGTATCTGGCCTTGTGCATGAGGCGGGCTGCCAGCCGCCAGCAACCTTTGCTCCTCTTGAGCGACCTTGAGCACTACACCCGCGGCACAGAGCGCATCTTCACTGGCTACGCACAGCAGGTCGCCGGGCAGCAGGCGCTGCACATTGCGTTCGGATTCGGCGCGAGCCTTGTTGTGCGCGCGTCGCTGCGCGAACCAGAGCGAGCTCGCCTCGGGATCGAATGCCGGGAGCGTTGGGTGATTGACCCACCAAAAGCGTGCTGCCATGAGCAAGAGAAATACGACCGGACCTGGTCGCTGAAATTAACACCGGCAGGGTGACGTGCCGGCTTGCGGCGCCCTATTCGAGCAGTCGGTCACATTTTTGGGGGGCCGTGGCTGGATCTAGCGCCGCTCGCAGCGGCACACAAGTAGCACCTCATCCACATCCGCGGTGGGGAGCATGCCACGTTGCATATGGAGGCTTTTCTGGAAGCGCAGACCTAACGGCATGAAAGCGCGGTTGTACCACCACATAGCACGCTCGCGCTGATGAGTCATGAACCATACGCCGAGGTCGAGTAGAAACGATGAACGCGGCTGCATCCCAAAGACGGCGCTGCCTTCCACCGTAAGGTGATGTTCACGGAGTTTGTCGAGCAAGCGTTGCGGTTCATAGCGACGTCTGTGCCCGACGAAATCGTCGAACGCTGTCCAGCGCGCAGGATGCAAAGGCGTTGAGATCAACAGTGAAGCATCGTTCCTGGCCACCCGAGATATCTCTGAGAGAGCCCCGTCCTCATCATCAACATGCTCGATGATGTCCAGCGCACAAACGAGCTCGAACGTCTCATCTGCAAAGGGCAGCGCATTGACCTCGCCCATCGAGACCACGCCGCCTTCCTCCTGTAATGTCCTCAATGCCGGCGCGCTGATGTCGACGAAGTGGGTGCCGCGAATGGGCAAACGCGGCCTGAGACCGGGCGCCACCTCCAGCCGCGCGCCCGATGCGGGCAACAATGACTGCACCAGCGGCCAGGTGTTGAAGCGCTCGGGCGGCACCAGGCGCGAGCCGGACCATAAGCCATCATAGAAACGACGATTTTCATCGCGCAGCCTCTGTGCGGCCTGATGTACGGATGTCTGATCAACGGATGCATTCGTCCGCATAGTGATCGCAATGTAGCACCGGCCACGCCCCGAAGACGCCGCATTGTCCCGGACCGCCAAAGCCGTGTAATCTTGCGCGCCCGCTGGGTAGTCCCCGGCACATCGGCCCAGCGTCCCCATCGTCTAGAGGCCCAGGACATCGCCCTTTCACGGCGGTAACAGGGGTTCGAATCCCCTTGGGGACGCCAATAAACAATCACTTATGTGGCACCTAGGTGGCTGTGCCCACTTCGTACCCACTATTTTGGACGTGTACCCAGCAGCATCTGCTGCTGCCTGGGCCAGAAGCCAAGGGTCCGCCAAAAGGCGCGCAAAGATTCGCCGACTGATCGAGCCATTCGCTCACAGCCCTACGAGCCATACCCGCCCATCCGAAAGGTCTGGTACGTCAAGACCCACCCTGGCGAGCAGCGAACCCAGCGGCGCAGAGGAGCGCCCCCTTTATTCGTCGTCCCACGCCTAGAAGGATCTCTCCGGGGTCCAGGGCCCTATAAGCAGACACGCAAGGTCTTGAAGCTCCTGCCGGCGGATCTGCCAGACGCGGTCCGCGGCGTGCATATCATTCGCCAGCTCTTGAGCCAACTGGGGTCCATCGCACAATACGTCGCCGAACTTCGAAGCCCGCTCCTGGTGGTCGGATCAGACGCGACGTTGTCGACGTTCCTATTCGAGGCACACGAGACCCAGCTGGCCGACTCATCTCGTTCGGTTCCTTCCGGCCGCGCGTAAACGCACCACGATCATATTAGCGTAAAGAGCCTCCCCTCACGCCGAGATTCATTCTATCGACGAAGCTGGTCGGTCTAGCCCTTCCGTCCCAGCAAAGGGTCATCCGACGGTCGCCTGAGGATTGCAAAGAACTCGCCGCTTCCGAACGGAGTTCCGTAAATCCGCTCGATTCGGAAGCGGAGGCTACCGAGCTCGATCAGAGTTGTAATTGCGATTTTGAAACTCTGCGGGGAAAAACACCACGCATGCACATCAACATACGCACCGTTCGCAGCGCGCACGCGATCAAGCCCCGCGCGTAGCTCTGCAGCACTAGATAGCGGGCGCCGCTCGGGCCGATGCAAGCCAATCCAATGTCGCATCGGCGCGTTGTGGGTGGTATCGGCATAATGAGCAAGAACGGACGCCAGCGTGTGTTTGCGGCGCCTTTCCAGGCTCGCTGCAAGAAGATCGGAGGCGCGAGTATCGGGTAGATAGTGATCGAAGGTAAAACGTCTATCCGGAATGATCAGGTAGTAACGCCCATTAGGACGCAAAAGCTCGAAGACATCTTCCAGATGTTGGATGAGGTCCGGCTGATGCTCAATTGAATGTGAGCTCACGACCGCGTCAAATTGACGATCTTTAATGACACGAAGATCGGCATGCTGCGAGACGTAGTCGATACGCGGGCAACCGGCTGGGTCATGGCCAAGTCTCTCTGCGCGAAGCATGAGCTCATGCTGGTCCATGACGTCGAAGTACTTAATTCGAGCGCCCGATACAAGCGGGCGGTCAAATGGACCAATCTCAAGCACATCTCCGGCATTCGCGACTTCGGCAACGAATCGCTCCCTAGAATAGAAGCCATCACGCGACTCGAACCTGCGCCATCCGATCGCCCGGCAAGTCGCGGACAAAACGCGAAACACTGACTTGAGGTTCGATTTCAGCCGTTCGGAGATCAGATTCAATTCCGTAATGGGTCTATCGCGGCCCTGACGTGGGCGCCACAAATAGTTGCTATGCGCAATTACGCTGTGACTCTTTGACACGGCAAGTATAGAAGTCGTGCAGCTGTTCGTCACGCACGAATTGGCGGATCAGCATAGGGACAACAACGCAGATAGTGGTCTCTTCGAGACTCAGGTGGTTGCAAACCCTTCACGCGGCAATGCTACTCTACCTTTCTGCCAAAGATCCTAGCACCTTCTCCCGCGGTTCCACTCAGTACCAATGACGAACCACTCCCTCACCCAACGCCTGCCTCAGTTCGGAACCACGACGGGGGCGTTAATCTGACGCAGATTCGTCCCGTCAAACCAAAACTCGACTGAGGAACCATTCCCATTAGTTGGGTTGGTGTACACCGGCATTTTGAATATCGAATTCCAGGTAGTTGCTCCCATGACGCCACCAGACATGTTCTTTATCGTGATAAGAATCCGAACACCGGGTGAGAGGTTTACCGGAGCGCTAATTGTGAACGCAGTTGTGTTGGTTACCGGAATTACGAACTCCCGCCCTGCCGATACGTCCAAATTGATAGTCGATCCGTATGCGATGACTACCGGTTCGCCGGTCGTTCCAAAGGCCCACAATGGCAAGTTATCGATGTCAAAGCCGGCTGCGTCGACCGCCGTGACGAGTGCGGTATGAGCTTTGCCCGCAAACGTCCAATCATACGTCGTGCCGCCCCGGCGGATACCAGCGTAATAGCCGGCCACTATGGAGAAAGTATGACTGGTGTTGATTGTCGCTCTACGATCGTACATTACCGCGATTTTGTTTGAGCCATCGACACCATAACAGATTAGGAACGGCTCCCCCGTCACCTCATCAACCAGATAGTAACCCGTGCCATCAGTATTGGCTGGGAAGTTCGCAGCGCTGATTGTAAAGTTGGTCGCACCACCTGCCGCCCCCGCACTAGAGGCTTGATACGCAGGTGTCCCAGAAATTGTAGCCCCAACCTGTAACACGGCGAACAGATCCATCGCCGGATCCATCGCTACGCTGTCCGCGAGGATTTGGGTGTAATGGCCGCCGCAGTACTCAATAGACCAATCGGCGTCGAGTGTCACACCCCAGGTACCTTGTATCTGCAGATTGCCGCCCACGAAACTCGCAAGTATTTTGCGACGTGCACCGGCCTGTCCCGATGCTTGTGTTCCAGTCGGATTATGCACGATGTAACAGTTGTTGTACTGGCCGTTCGACGTAATTGATAAGTTAGTGCCGATCAAGATCGTGTTGCCGCTGACCGTACCGTTAGCCGTGGTGGTGAAGGTTAGAACTAGACGGACCGTTTGTTTACTTGAAACGACAGCAGGAGTGAGATTGCTTACGGATGGGTGCGCCGATTTGAAAAAGGCACGCCCCAGATCGAGACCGGGAATTCGCGGGCCATAGGCAGTCGTTGCATATGTCGGGTTTGTGATGCCGTTGACCTGACTCCATGCACGTCGATCCAAGATGTGGGCGATCTCATTGGTACCGCCATCAACCGTCACGGTGCCGAGCTGCAATCCACCCGTTAGGTTGAACGTGAACTGATTATTGATCCCTGTGATCGTGAACGCATCGATGTACAAGGAACTGCTGGAATCGATTGTTACCGCTGCAGCGTTCTGGGTGATAAAACCTTGATCGATCTTGCCGGTCACGATCCAAATCGGCGCGCAGCCACTAAGGTAAAGGGCTCCGCAAGGCGCTTGCTCAAGTCGCAAGCCACGGAAATAGAGGTTGTTGCACCCTCCAGTGAGGATCACCGCAGCCGCTGTGGCAGGATTGCTACCGCTGCCGCCGCAGGATAGGACATCAATATTGGTGTAATTGGAGTCCCAGCAATTGGTGACTACAATGGCGGAACATGAACAGGCCTGGAAGAGTAATTCGTTTAGCCGCCACATGTGGCTTAACGAGTTCATATGCAGGGCGCCTGTATTGGCGCTGCCCACATTGTAAAAGCGCAGTCGCTCAAGGGCGCCAACATTCGGATTCGGGCCCCCACTCACGTTGCCGATCTCAAGCAAGTAGCCGGAGAATGCACCCGTCACAATTGTGCTTTGTCTATCGGAACCAACTACCGAGATGACAGCCTGAGTTTGAACGGCGCTGGAGAAAGGATAAGTTCCGTCGTACACGAAGTGGTAGCCATTTACCTTACCCATGCTGGCCCACGCTGGTCCATCGTTCGTGGTACCGTTGCCGAGCGCACCGTAGCGGCTCGGACCGTTCGGATAAATGTAATTGGTGGGTACGACGGAAGCCGCAATCTCGGTGGCAGTACGTGGATAGTAGCCGACGTTGTACCAACGGCCTCCGTCGGCGCCGACAATGTAGTTGGAATTGTCATCTGCGGTGAAGGTGAACGGACCAGTGATCGACGCAGACGCACTCAAGTTGTATGTGCCGGTGCCTCCCGTACCTGTGCCGAAGGACACTATCGTGCCAATCGTGGCGCCTGTATCCCCGCGATTGATACTCAATCCGACCGCGAGGGCGCCGTTCGTCACTGCGGATACGGTGAGCGTCGTTCCACTGACAGATCCGGTAAACAGACATCCGGAGCTCGTATCTGAGGAGATATAAGCGAATGTGCCGCCGCCGCCATCGGGCGCGGAGCTCGCGGCCATAACAAAAGCAGTCTGATTGGTTGATTTGGAAAGAAGCCGGAGCGCCGCATACGAAGATACAGTAGCGGCATTACCTGTGAATCCCATTGGCAATCCCTCGCGCTGCAGATAGGGCGAGACGTCGGAGATCCGAGATTCCGACTTAGGTATCGGTAAATTAAGATAACCCGATATCACTCATTCTGTGATGAGCGGGTCGAATATCTCACGCTTCCTTGGCCACTTTGTGAACCTAGAGGCTCTCCCGCCTCTAGCGTCCGGTTCACTGCCTGCAAAAACAATCGCACCCGCGAAAACTCAAGCGCTTCTCGGTGCACCACCGGCATGCCGTTGAACATGACGCCGCGGATCTCTGCTGCTGAGTCGGGCTTTTACCAGACTGATGCCCCAGGCCATGGCACTTCCACCAGAGCAGCGAAAACCGGCTGAACGCTCGCCCTCGAGAATGACCGGCCGGCCGGGCGAACAGGCCGTCCACGTGGCCGAGGATGCCTACCAAGACACCGGATTCTAGGCGTCGTTTCGCGCGCCAAGTCGGAAAAGCCCCGCCGTGCCGATGACCTGACGCAGATTGATGTTTGCATCCGGCAACTCTTCGTCACCCTGAGCGGGGCGGCACGCATCCGAGCACGCGCCTCGCTTTCCTGAACCGAGGTTCAATGGCACAACACCGCGCGGGCGAGCAAGGACGCGCAGCGCATGCTCAGATCCTTGAACATGATCGTGTTGGGTGGTGATCGTCCTGCTCCTGCCCGCCCGGCTACGCCTGAGCACCGACCGCAGTCACGCCATCAATGCGTGCCCGCTGCTCACATTAGCCCACCGCGATCGTGCCGTAATCAAAGCCGCACGATACGATCAGGCGGTCCACCCTACATCGCTGATGGCCTTCATGTGTCCCGATTGGATGCAACCATGATACCGACAGCGTAAAAAGACGACTTGCCAAGCCAGCAGCGTGAGGACGAGCCCCGTGCAGTTGCGCCTACAGCGTGGGCAACCCATCAGAACGAATTTCATGATGGCGGTAAGTTCCAAATTACGCTAGTCGGTCGCGTCAAGTTCGATACGGGTGTGAATGGAGCATGTCGCGCAATCCACCCATGAACGATCTAAAGCGGTGCGCACTCGGCACTCAAAAGCGCAGTCAGCCTTTAGCTCCCACATAGCGATGAATTTCTACCGCCGTCACGTAGCTGCGTCGCCCATCCTTCTGGATTTTGATATCTCCAATTCGAATGCGTTGGTACAGGCTGGCGCGGCTGATACGCAGGATGCGGGCGGCCTCGATTATATCGAAGCGCACTTGGGGTAATTGGTCGGCCGTGAGTGACATCGAGATCTCCAGTTTTGAGTAAAGACCCATTTCCGAAAAGCCACCCCCGTATATATAGATACACTTCTCTTTCGTCGTCTGCCAATCAAACTGCATCACTGTCTGCCTGACTTCGCTGGAGTGAGCTGGAATGCTCCTGGTGGTTGCTGATTGTTGGCCTCTGCGACGGGTTGCAACACAGTGCGAACTGCTTCGTCGCGCACGGGCAGACCAAACAACTCGCGATCCTCGGATCTTGTGAGCGCCTGATCGAGCCACGCCTTTAGATCCGCTCTCGTCAGACGCCCCTGTTCAACGCGCGCGAGCACGATCGCGCCGATAAGGATCTTGCGGCGCGTATCGGCTTTGCGAGTACGGCGGGATTCCAGCGTGCGTTTGCGCGACACGTCCTGCTGCTGCCGTGCTTTCAAGGTTTTGAGTTTGGCTTCGAGGGTTGCAATGCGTTCGTTCAGCTGCGTCATGACTCACCTCCATCATGTTGAGAACGTCGCTGTAGCGGGTAAGACCTGGCGTGTTGGATGCAGGTTCGCTAGTTGTAGCGATCTTAGTGTCATCTTGTGTTGCAATCGCCCCGATTCTCCCTGGCGAAGCGCAAGCGCTGAGCGTAAGGTACCCCGAGCAGAAGGCGAAAGCCGCATGCGAAGGGCGCACTTATACGTCGCTTGCGCGACGTGTGCGTGGAGTTGGAATGGACACCGTCATCCACCGTTGTTGGATGAGGTGTTAGAAGATCTCACGATGTTGATCTGCGGATTTGGACATCCAGGATGGCGATCTATCATCTGTCAGCGAAGGTGATCTCGCGCGGGGCGGGCCAGTCGGTGGTGGCCTCCGCCGCCTATCGCTCGGCGGAAATGCTGCATGACCAGCGACTGGACAAGAGCTTTGACTATGAGGCGAAGGCGGGGGTCGAGCACGAGGAGATCCTGGCGCCCGATGGGGCGCCTGCGTGGGCGAGAGATCGGCAAGCGTTGTGGAATGCGGCGGAGGCAGCCGAGAAGCGCAAAGATGCGCAGCTTGCGCGCGAGATCGAGATTGCCCTGCCTGTGGAGCTGGATCTCACTCAGCAGATCGAGCTCGTGCGGGCGTTCACGAAAGAGAGCTTTGTCTCCCAGGGCATGGTGGTGGATCTGGCGATCCATACCGACAACCCGGAGAACCCGCATGCGCATCTGCTGCTGACGACGCGGGAGATTGGATCGGAGGGATTTGGGCCGAAGCGCCGGGACTGGAACGGCAAAGGGCAGCTGCTCGAGTGGCGTGAGCGCTGGGCGACGCTGACCAATGAGCACCTGCGGCGAGCGGGAATCGAAGTCTCGATCGATCACCGTTCGCTCGCAGACCAGGGCATTGATCTTCTCCCCGGGCGCAAGATCGGGATCTCGCGCGACAGGCAGGAGACCGAGGAGCTGCCGCCGAACCTGAAGGATCGGGTCCGACAGCAACGGGAGATCGCAGCCGAGAACGGGCGGCGGATCCTCAAGGATCCCGAGATCGCCCTCTCCGCCCTCACCCACCATCAGGCAACCTTCACCCAACGCGATGTGGCGAAGTATCTGCACACCCGCACCGATGGGCCTGAGCAGTTCCAATCTGCGCTGTTGAAGGTGACCACCTCGCCAGAGGTTGTGCCATTAGGCCGGGACGATCGCGGTCAGATGCGCTACAGCACCCGCGAGATGATTGCCTTGGAAAGAGATCTTCTGGAACGCGCAGAACGCCAGAGCACCCGACGAGCTCATACGGTCTCCCTGGGCCATCGGGAACAAACGCATCTTCAGGGCAGACCGTTGTCGGCCGAGCAGCGCGAGGCCTTCGAGCACGTGACCACCTCCGGCGATCTCGCCGTGGTGGTGGGTGTGGCGGGTGCCGGCAAGAGCACGATGCTGGAAAGAGCTCGGGAGGCGTGGGAGGCAGAAGGCTATGGCGTCAAAGGCGCGGCCCTCTCCGGAATCGCGGCTGAGAATCTGGAGGTGTCATCCGGCATTACCTCCCGGACACTCGCCAGTTGGGCCCATAGCTGGAGCCAAGGACGAGATCGACTGACCTCAAAAGATGTGCTCGTCATCGATGAGGCCGGGCTCATCGGCACCCGGCAACTGGCGAGCGTTCTGGAGCGCGCAGAAAGCGCCGGCGCCAAAGTGGTCCTGGTGGGCGACCCCGAGCAGTTGCAGGCGATCGAAGCCGGCGCCGCCTTCCGCGGCATTGCCGCACAGGTGGGCGCCGCGGAATTGTCCGAAGTGCATCGCCAACGCGAGGGATGGCAGCAGGAGGCCACGCACGCCTTAGCCACCGGACGCACGGTGGTGGCGCTGGCAGCATACGAGCGAGAGCAGCATGTTCACCCCTCCCCCGATCGAGAGGCAGCGCGGGAAGTGCTGTTGCAGCGCTGGCAGCAAGATGGCGAGCGATCGCCCGGTGAGTCCCGACTAATACTCGCCGTGACTCGAGACGATGTGCGGAAGCTGAATGAAGCGGTGCGAACATTACGGCAAGAGACTGGAGAGCTGGGTGCGGGGGAGATCATCGAGACCGCGCGGGGCAATCGGGAGTTTGCCGCTGGAGACCGGTTGTATTTCCTCAAGAACGAACGAAGCCTGGGGGTGAAGAACGGCAGCCTCGGTACCGTCGAGTCGCTGCGCGATGGCGTGTTGCAGATCCGCTTGGATGGGGAAGACGGCCGCCGAGTGGTGGTCGACTCGCACCACTATCCGCATCTGGATCACGGCTATGCCGCCACCGTCTACAAAGCGCAGGGCACAACGGTGGATCGGACGTATGTGCTGGCCACTGCCCACTTTGATCGACATTCCACATACGTGGCGCTCTCGCGGCATCGCCAGGCGGCTTCGTTATTTTATGGCATAGAGGACTTCCAGCCGGCCTGGAAACCGGAGGTGGATCCGCAGGATTATTTCAAGGCAACACTCGCCCGCGCCCGACCCAAATACCTCGCGCACGATTATCTGGAGCGCTCGGAGTCGGGCGAACGTGGGATCCATCCTGTTCCCTCACCCACAACACCGGAGCGCATGGCCGCCCTGCCATTACGGCCAGCGAGCCCTTCGCGTGAGGAGGGCCGATCGATGGCACCGACGCGCACCGCGGGCCGCGACTTGCCTCGTGACGCCACTTCTCCTGAGCGTCCCAATCCGGATCAGGCCTTGGATCGCTTTGCCCGGGCCTGGGCCGATATCGCGCGCCTGCGCAAACGAGATCTACCCGCCCTGCCCCACCAGATGCAGGAGCTCGAACAATCTCTGCGGGATGTGGGCACGCTGCGCGCGGATGTCGTGCGCGATCTAGAGGGGGCGATGCGCTATGACCCGGCACTGCGCCGGGCGTTGTCCGAGCTTTCGGGTGACGAACGCGTGGCTGCCCTCAAAGCAGGCCTCGAGCAGGAGCGCCAGATCCGCGAGGATCCACAGCGGCTGGCGCGTCGGACGGTACTGCTCTGGCGACAACTCGAGGAGGAACGAGCCTCTCTCTCGTGGGAGGATGAACCGCACGTCCATGAGCGTCTGAAGTCCAAGTGGAGTGATCTGGCGCATGAACTCAAGCGCGATCCCCAGCTCGAATCGCTATTACGCAATCGAGGGCGAGAGTTGGGGATTGCTCCAGATTCCTATCTGCACTGGGCGGTGCGTGCGCGTACCGTCGAGCAGGCCCTGGCTCTCCCGGCACGCGGACTTGGACGGTAGCGCGATGTCGCACGATATCCACTCTCGGCCAACCCTGTCTACCGACTCTGCCGATGTGAGCCAGGCATTGGATGAGTTGCGCCTGGAAGTGTTGAAAACGCAAGTCCTGCTGGAAGAGCTCCGTCCCGCCCGCTCTGAACCTGCCCTCCCCGATTACACCCTCTCACTGGCTGCCTTATCGCAGGGGGTCACCGAGCTCAAAATGAGCCTCGCCGCAATACAGGATCATCCGGCCTTACGGCTCACTCCGATGGACTATCAGCATGCCATGACACAGAGCAGTCAGGCGGCCATGCAGCAGGCCATCGCGCAGTTCAATGAAACGCGAATCGCAAGCGAGCGGTCACAACACGAGCTCACCAGGATTTGTGGTGCGGTTCGTAGCCGCCAGCAGCAAGCCTTCTGGCTTGCGATCGGATGCGCGGCGGCTCTATGGACGGGACTCATCTTATCGCCGTTCCTCGCGCGTCTGCTGCCCTTTGGCATGGATACGCGCGTGGCCGCCACAGTGATGGCTGCAGACCGGTGGCGGGCCGGCGCCACGCTGATGCAAGCGGGTAATCCTGAAGGCTGGCAGGCGATTGAGCAGGCCTCCGCGTTCTGGCAGCTGAATCAGGGTGCCATTCAAGCCTGCCGAGCGCTCACCGAGAAATCACATCGGGACCAGAAGTGTGAACTCCGAATCAAATGAGCTCAGGCGAGTAATTCGAACTTGCCAATGAAGTACCCTCAGCGAGAACGCCTGCTCTGCCCTAAGGCTTCTTGTGCGTAAACACCGTAGGCCCCCACCTTCTCAGTCTTGTCCAGCCACACTACGAGGCCATTTTGGAAGAACAGGTAGCTCGTGCTACGGCCGCCTTCCCTTACAGCTTTTGGACGACCATACCGGATGATGAGATCCCGACGGGTGAAGCCCAGCAGGTTCGGCACACCCGGCGGCTCGGCCTCGACCTTTCCCAAAAACACCACGGCCCCCACTCTGGCGGTATGCCCATCGCCTCCATCGGCGAAATAGACATCCAACACGCCATCATGAGCCGAGTCGATAGAATTGTATGTCCAATCGCCCGGAGCCTTGAGGGCGGGCTTGCCTTTGGCGCGCAGCAGTTCCTCGGAGGTCATTCCCAAGGTAACGCCGCCAAAGGTATGCGGCAGCGGCGTGAGTTCGGCTAGCAAGACCGAACGACCGCTCTCATCGTGGACCACGCGCGGATGCCACTGACCACTGTTGAGGTAGTGTCCCAGGATGATTACGCTGCCGACGACGACCGTGAGGCCGCGGAGCCATTGGCCTGTCCAATCCTGTTCATCTCGTTTCGGGTCCAGTGGCCGGCAGAGCAGCCATCCGACGACGAAACCTCCTGCCACCCCTCCGAGGTGAGCGGCATTGTCGATGCCGTTCACTCGCGCGGCATTCAACAGTGAGATTACGATGAAAATGCCCGCGGAGTTGCGCTGTGCCTTGAGCACCGACGCCGGCACACCCGAGTCCGTTCTCAAGAAATACGCAAAGAGTGCACCCAACACGCCAAAAATCGCCCCCGAGGCGCCGGCACCATTCACGAACGGATGCCAGAGAAAGCTCGTAACGCTGCCAGTGAGCGCGGCGAAGAGATAGAGTGTCAAATAACGCGCACTGCCATACAGTCGTTCAGCGAGCACTCCGTTAACCCACAGTGCCCACATATTGAAGCCGAGATGCACGATCCCGAAATGCAGGAAAGTTGCGGTAAGGAGGCGCCACCACTCGCCAGCAGCCGTACGAGGGGTATAGTCCGAGCCCAGTCTTATCAATACATCTGCGTTCGGAACCAAGATGCCGCCGCCCAACCCAGCCGCAATGACAAACATCAAAACATTGATACCGATGAGGACCGGTGTTACCGGTGCACGCCGACTGACCTCAAGAAGACGCGCATTGAAAGCGGCGCGCTCCGCGAGTAGCGGTACGAAGGAGGCCGTCTTCGAGTCCGGTAGCTCGGCACCAATGGCCTTCGCTTCTTCTGCATTGACTGTCCAGAATTGCAGCGCTCGCGATTTCTTGTAAGGTTCTGATAGCTCGCACCGAACGGTGTTGTCGAAAACCTCTACGTTCGAGACGGCCTCGCGAGGGAATTCCTGTTCGACGACTTTCGAAAACCAGAAGGGCCGAGCTCGCTTGGCGGTGAAACCCAACCGCCTCGCACCGATGGTGATGTCACCGTCCCCGGTCCAGCGAAAAGCGTTTGTCGCCTTCGTTACTCCTGAGCTGTAGGAGATGAAATAGACTGAGGGCGGCAGCGATTGCGAACCCGCGCTGTCCGAACCCGAGCCGATCGCCTCGACTCGCTCGGCGACTACCAGTGTTTTGATAAAGGGGTACCGCGGCCACTTGGCCAGGTAGTACACTCGGGTACGGGAGCCTTCTAGTAGGTTAAGCGACTTGACTGCAGAGAGCGTAGATTTCTGAGTTGCCTCTAACGAGGCCCCTTCGCTATCAGGTTGAAAGCGGAAGCGTACCCGGCAGCTGCCGGACCGACGGTCACCAACTACCTTGGTGATAACCGCCTCAGCGCTCGTCCCCTCTGCTAGAATTCGACGCCGATCTCGACGGGTCTGCGTAATCGCGGCAACGACGGCGAGAGCGGCGAGGCATAGGAGTGCGCCGATTATAAACAGGCTCGGGAGCGAGGCTAAGACACGATGCATCGGGCCAGGAAGGATTGTGATGCGTCGTCCAAAGAATACCGTTTTCCGGGGAAACGAAGCGGCCCATCATGGTGTGTCAGTTCTCATTTCTTGCGAATTCTCTTCTTCTCCGTTTTCAGGCAGCGTTTTGTAAGAGATTACTTACCGCGTTCTTCCCAGCTGATGTGGTGTTGAGTAAAGCTGCCCCTCAGTTTGTAGACAGGGCGGCTATGACGACCACGACGATGACGGAGAAGCAGCGCCAGGCGAGGCGAATCCCGCTCGCCGTAACCTGCGACGCGAGATGCGCATCGAGCAGGAGATCGTCGTCGATGCGTACAGCCGCCGACGAACGCGCCGCGGCCTGAGTTAAAACACGATGTTCCGTATCACGCTCGTGTGCGAACGACTACCAGTCGAACGTGGCTCGAAAGCCGCCCTCGATGTTGCAGAAGAGTTCTCACATCGAACGTGGCATCAAAACGTCCAGTGCATCTGGACAAATGATATGTTGGTACTCGTGGCCGATAATGACTTTGATCACAACGCAGAAGCACTAGCCGATGAATTCTCTGACGCGCTTGCCGCTTCTTCAAAGTCGAACTTCGGCTACAGAGTTCGAATAGACAGTGTCGTCAAGCTGACGACACCTCGCTCCTCCTGCTAACGCTAGTCGAGCGCCAGACCACCGAGTCTTTTCTGCCAGAACGCGGTTAGCTGATCGAGTACAGCGTTTTCGCCTGACGTCCTCCGTAGCTTGCTTTGATCGCCTCTCGGCCTTTTGCAGGAGTCTTTTCTCGGAACGAACATCCGCGTCGCTCTCGACACCTCCCCTCTATTGCTCGCAGCGACGCTGTCCATCGCCGACATGCCGCAAGCTGGCTGCACGGTGCAGCCGGGCTATGCGGCTGCAAAGTGCGTTTGAATGTGAAAAAGCGTGTGCAATATTCACAACCGCTGCACGTCGGATGCCGGCTTCAACGATCATGTGCAGGCAACTCCAGGAACCAGGGCAGCTCGGTTACCTTAATCTGATCAAGTCCACGTCTCGTGGCTTCCGGTTCCTACCTTCCCAAGTTCGCACTATCTTTCCCTCGTTCGCTAGATCGACGCAGATGTCCTTCACATTCGTCTCCCGGAGCATGAATCCCTCGAGCGCGTAATCGACAAGTTTGGAGAACGGGATAACCGAGTGCACGCGAAGTTGGCGCAGGATTGTTGCGCTGGCCAGCCTCTTTTGCTCATCAACAAGTTCGTCCACTCCGGCTTCTTTAACTTCGGCCTGATAACCGCGAAAGAGATCAGGAATTTGCGACTTTTGCTCGCTCGCCCTTTCCTTCGCATCCGCTCGATTTCTCGCATGCTCCTTCAGAGCCTCATATTCAATCTGGCGAAAAGTCTTGAGCCCATCACGACTTTTCGTTCCGTAAGCGAGGAAGAAATGCGGTCGATCAGCTGTTCGCTTGTCGATTTTCGTCGAGACGACATACTTGAACCTGCCAACCCGCTTGAGGGTCTCACGGAACAGCTTTTCAACAGCGAACCCGCGTGACAATGTTTGGTCCAATCGACTCCGCCATCCCGGACCGCCGAGGATCGGATCGAGTGAAGAGACAATTGTCTCCTCCTCACTGGCTACGAACCGATTAACGAAATCATACATGAAGTTGATAAGGACCTCGCACCTTCCGTAGTCGAAGATCGATTGAATCCTGTCTAATGGATATCCAGTCCAGCCGGTTGGATCAATAAAAATAAGCGGAAATGCGCACCCTATGGCCCGTTTGATCTGAGGTACCGCCTCAACAAATGCTCCAGGAAATGTTTCAATCTCAAACAAGCCGTTTGGATCGTGATATTTGGAAACGGCGGCGGAAAGCGCTTTGTATGCCGTGGGATTGTTCTCTGAGAAGAAGCATCGGATCTGGCGTCTGATCCCTTCTCGCTCGAAAATCCTAGTCTGCGCATCCCGCAGCGCCTGGATCGCGATCATGAACGAGGTGTCAGTGAAGTCGGATGTTCGAGTTTCCCACGGCCCGGAAAATCCGTCGATATACGTGATATCGGCAAACGTCAGAACCTTGAAAGCAAGCGCCTGAAGGTAGCGCTTGAGAATAAAGTGCTTTGCCGCGGTCTGTTCTCTGCCCGCGTAAGTATCGAACTTGGCTCCTTCCATGCCTAAACCCGTCGAAAGCGCGCCGGAATTTAGTCCTATGTGATGGCAATCTGCGGAAACTGGTGCCAGTGACGGCCATCAAGCCGACTGCCGCGGGACTTCGCAGTATGTCCACCCCACTGCTTGAAGAAAAAAGCAACTCCACAAGATCTGCACTGATCTCGGATGCCTCGTATCCATTCTGGTTCCACCGGACGAGCAGCAGGTCCACTCTCACCACCCGCTATCGCCCAGTCAACCCCTCCAAGATCCACAACATCAAGGTCTTCGAGAAGCGGTTCAAATGAAACAAATCTCACTCGTGCTCGCGCTTGCCGCAGATGTGTCAGACGAACGAGCGACTTACGGTCCTCAACAGAAACTCCAAGCCAGATGTGTGTTGGTGCTGCCCCTTGGCCGTACCGCTCGTTGACATAGCGACGCATGAGGGAGCTTCGTTTCGTCAGCACTTGGAAGACGTGCCAGTCGGCAGTTTCCATCGTTTCGAAAACTCTGTCTAAAAAGTCCTTTGGTACATCCTTGTGAAAGAGATCACTCATCGAGTTCACGAAAATGCGCCTAGGAGAACGCCAGGACAAAGGCTCGAGCAGCTTGTGATGTCGCAGCGTTAGATCGAATCCGTTCTCAAATGGGTGCCCCTTCACCCCGCGAAAGCGTTCGGCGATCCGTTCCGCATAGCAGTTATCGCAGCCACGGGTCACCTTGGTACACCCCGATACCGGATTCCACGTGGCGTCCGTCCATTCAATCCTTGAATTGAGTGCCATGGTATTACTGTACTTATATACAGTAGTGGTGTCAAACTAGCGCGGAAGACAGGACTGGGACTCGACCTAGTAGGTAAGCTGTTTAGAGCGCCGGCAAGTTGGCTCTGATTGCGGCGTGTACAACGTTGGGTGCCAAGTGAGCATAGTGCTTTGAGACCATCCGAGTATCTGCGTGACCTAACACTTCTGCGACAAAAGCGAGCGGGGTGCCCGCCTGCACAAGCAAAGAGGCAAAGGTATGCCGGAGGGCATGGAAGTTGATGCGGGGTTTGATGCCGGCCGCTTCGCAAGCTTCGTGGATTCGACGAAACTGCTCAGACTTGCCCCAACCTGTGCCATCGGTCTTTACCAGCACCACAGCCTCGCTGTCGCGGTCTTTCGTAAGCTGCGCAAAAAGTCGCTGCCCTTCCTCGGTCAGCGGAATCCGTCGCGCCCTGTCGGACTTCGTTTCGGTAATCAGGATGGTCGCCGATGCAGAATCATAGTCGCGCACCCGCAGGCGCGTGAGTTCACCATACCGACAACCTGTCAGGAGCGCCGCACGCACCAATGCGCGAAAGTCCGGTTCGCAAGCTGCAATCAGAAGTCGTGCGGAGTCAGTCGTCAAATGAACCACGCGGGCGCTATCCGCCCCGCGGTACTTGCGCACCCTGGACCAAGCGTCCCGACTTGCTAGACGCCCTCGCTGATGCGCATGATTGAGTGCCGCCAGGACGTCGTTGATGATGCGATTGAGACGCGAACGTCGGCGTCTTTTGCGCTCCTCCGGCGGCAGATCAACCTTTTCCTTCATTGCCTGCCTGCCGTCCTTGAGCCGACCTCGCGGTTTGTGTGCCAGTGCCCAGCTTTGCCAGCTTTCGAAGTCTGCGCTCTTGAGGGCCGCGAGCAGCTTGTCACCCATGTAGGGGCGCAGATAGGCGCCGAGATTGGACCGAGCATGCGCCGCAGACTTGCGATGGCGGCTTAACCAGCTCACGTAGTCATCGATGGCGTCATTCACGGTATAGAGTGTGCCGTGGTGTATGGGCGGCGCCACGTCGCTCAGCCGCGCATGTGCCTGATGGTAGGTCAGGATCTCGCCATCATCGCAATCAGCATAGTCATCCGCTTGCGCGAAAGAGCGCTCAAGATACGACCCTGACTTTCCGGTGTAAGTAAACGACACCCAAGAGCCGTTACGACCCTCGATTCGGCGATACCCAAGGTGCAAGCCCGCTTTGCCCGTGGCGACCCGATACGGCTTCCTACGCGCCTTCAGCCGCAGCCGTGCGGAACGAGTTTCCAACTGAGCACTGCGTACCGTTCGTGCCATCTCGTGCCCACTATGCCCACTATGCCCACTATTCGAACCTCTGCAATACATTACACCGCTGGACACGGATGCGCAAAAGCCTTATTTTCTCGGCATCTGGCAATGTCCACGCAAATCCGCCGAAATCTTTGTTTCACCCTTTCACGGCGGTAACAGGGGTTCGAATCCCCTTGGGGACGCCAATAAATCAGATACTTAGCACTGCATGGCAGCACGCGAAGAGCTGTCCGGGTAATTCCCGGGTAGGTTAAGTGAAGTCTCAAACAAGTGCAGACTCACTCGTGCCTGCACGTTGAACTGAGCTTCTGGGTTCGACATCTGCCAGCTACCTGTCCCATGCAGGAATGCGCGTTGCCAGCCGATCCACTATCGGATGCCTCTGTCCAGGTGATGCTTGCATCGTGGCAATGCAGCCCGGCCTGCTGCGGCCACAGGCCTTCGTTTGTTTTCTCGCAATCGCTTCCCTGGATTACATGGACCCGCCAGACCGGCAACCTTTGTGCTGCAGATTCACCTTTTCGCGCGTCCCCGCCGGGCGGCAGAAAGCTGCTGATGCTGCCGACTCGATCAGTTCCCGGATAGACGGCGTTAAATTCCCATATGGACGTTGATTCATTCCCATTTGGACGCTAGAGTGAGGTTGGACATGACAATCCGATGATGTGACCACGTGTACCCCCGATTCGCTGAAAGCTTAGTGCGCGCGGCGCTCCGCGATACGCGAGTCGTTGCGATCAGCGGTCCGAGGCAGTCGGGTAAGACGACCCTCGCGCGTCGCTTCGCTCGCCACGGCCGCGTTTACTTGACGCTAGACAGTCAGCCGACACTCGCGGCCGCGACCAGTGATCCCGTAGCGTTCATCCGTGGGCTCGATCGTGCCATCATCGACGAGGTCCAGCGCGCCCCAGGGCTGTTGCTCGCTATCAAGCAAAGCGTGGATGAGGACCCGCGGCCCGGACGCTTTCTCCTCACCGGTTCAGCCGACCTCCTGACAATCCGGACGGTTCACGAGTCACTCGCCGGTAGAGTAGAAGTAATTCCCCTGTATCCGCTGGGACGAAGTGAACGTCTGCGATCCCGGGCTCCACGATTCGTGTCCAAGCTCTTCCAAGGCCAAATGCCTACACCCATCGAGTCCGTCTCCGGCGATCCACTGCTTGAACTCGTCGTGACTGGAGGCTATCCGGATGCCATCAAACGTCGCACCGAACGCCGGCGCCAGGATTGGTACCGCGCGTATATCAAATCGATCGTGGAACGGGACATCCCCGAGATCGCAGACATCGCCGGGCAGGATCAGATTCCGCACCTCCTGGAAGTCTGTGCTCGATTTGCCGGGCAGCTGACCAATCTGTCCGAGATCGGCCGGGCACTCGGACGCGACCACAAGACCATAGGTCAGTACCTGCGCGTCCTGGAGCAGATCTATTTAGTTCACACGGTGGCCCCTTGGTCTCGCAACGAGTTGTCCAGGCTTGTGAAGACTCCCAAACTCCACTTCGTCGATTCCGGTCTGCTGACTGCCCTGCGTGGTTACTCGCTAGCCAGGTTGCGCTCAGATCGAGGCTTGCTCGGACCTCTTCTGGAAACCTTCGTATTCTCGGAGTTGCTCAAGGGAGCTGCATGGGCGAAGGAGCACCTCTCGCTCTTCCATTACAGAGACAAAGACCAACTCGAAGTCGACTTTGTCCTAGAGAATCCCGCCGGTCAGATCGTCGGCATCGAAGTTAAGGCGGCCGCCTCGGTCACGCAACGCGATTTCGGCGGTCTTCAGCGAATCGCAGCCGCTGGAGGTGTCCGATTCGTTCAGGGAGTCTTACTTTACGACGGCAAAGAGACGCTCTCGTTCGGAGAGAAACTGCGTGCCGTTCCCTTGCCGAGCTTGTGGGCGTGATCGGCCATGAGCGGGCGTGGCGTCTGCCGCACTTTCACGGCGGCAACAGAGGTTCGAATCCCCTTGGGGACGCCAAGAGAATCAATTCCTTAGACGCTAATGATCCCGAGTCAGGGGACTAGCTATCCAGGGCGCGTTGTGCCAAGCGGTGGGACTAGTCAATTTCATCCGAAGTAGCGGCTAGCACGAATCGCTCGCAGGGTGAATTCTGGCAAGTCACCCGCAGCGGTTGCTCCCCGATCGAATTGGCGACTCGTTCCTTGGCTGGTACGTGTCCACCTGCGCATGCAGCGGAATTGAGAGATCGCCCGAACTCGCTTCCAGCCTATGAATGTTCGGTTACGGGCGAACGCGATGCGCAAACGATCCCGCAGTATTACAGCGCGGGAACTGTACTGGCAATGAGCCGTTAAGCACACGTATTAGTATTCTGGAAATCCTCATGGCGGATGACAAGAGCAATCGGTGCTCGCCGGATAACACGCGTATCGACATCCATGATCCAAATGAGATCCGGCATTGGACGTACACGCTGGGAGTGACCGAGCCGCAACTTAAAGACGCGGTGGTCAAGATCGAGTGGCGGCCGGCACCGCAGCGCACCTGAATGACCCACGACCAACAACAGGGCGCTCGTGAAGCCGAGCCATTGCCCGGTTTGTCGGAGACAGAAGTTGACTCTGTCGCCGAGAGGAAGCCCGGATCGGCCAAGGTCGTCCACGAAGTCATCAGGCTGCAAGGTCAGGAGGAACTCGGACGACCCCTACCTTCGCTGCTCTTTTCGGGGTTCGCTGCGGGTGTAGCGATCAGCGCGTCGTACCTGACTGAGGCCTTCCTTCGCGCGCGTCTTCCTAACGCGCCCTGGGCAGGACTCATCACGTCGCTCGGCTACACGGTGGGCTTCGTTATCGTCATTATGGGCCACCTCCAGCTGTTCACCGAGAGCACGGTGACTGCAGTGCTGCCCTTGGCAACGCATCCGACCGGACGGAATTTAGCCCGGCTACTTCGGCTCTGGGCAGCGGTGTTCGCGGCTAATATGGCCGGCACGTTGCTGGTCGCCTTCCTCGTGGCACACCAAATCATCGTTGGTGCTGAGCAAATGTCCGCGGCGATCGACGTCTCAGTGCCGATCCTTCATCATGATCCCTTAACAACCTTCCGGGTCGGTATGCCGGCGGGGTTCCTGATCGCCTCTATTGCCTGGATACTGCCGAACTCTCGCGGGGGCGAGTTTTGGGTAGTCGTGATGATCACTTATGTGATTGGGATCGGTGGCTTCAGCCACGTGGTAGCAGGATCGGGGGAAGCTTGGCTGCTCTGGCTGAGCGGGCATACCACCTTGGTAGACGCCTCATGCAAACTGATCCTTCCCTCCCTTCTGGGCAACATTGTCGGTGGCACCGGCTTGTTTGCCGTGCTCGCACACGGTCAGGTCAGGGGTGAGATCGAGTCTGACCAGGGTGCTCGCTAGCTGATCATCGGCCAAAAGTTGCGAAATCCCAGCAACTCGCGGCTTCGACCTTGATCAGAGGGCCCAGGAATGTAAAGCGAAGGTGACGCACATCGAGAGCATGGCGCGTCCGGTCGGCGTCTGCGAGTCGATACCCTGCCTGAGCAGGAACAAGCCGACGCGCTGGCGCGCATGTCGTCAACAAACTGCGCCAGTGCGGCACCGAGCGGAGATAAACGCGAACGCTTGAGGGAACGATTCGGAGGGTCATGCCATGCATGCATTAACGCGCGGCTCTGAGCCTGCCCGAACACCGTCGTGAATGAGGCTAACGTGGGTTACTGACGCTGTGATGCCCGTAGATGTTCGACGGGAAGCCGGGAGCACATTGAGCAGCGGCTGATCAGGCCGCAAGTCGATCTTTGTCGCTTCGCTTCAAGATGCTGCGGCGCGAAAGGCACGCCGCAGTCAAATACCGCTGCTTTGTTGACGCAGTTGCATTCGATGGCGATGGCTGCGCCTCCTCCAGTCAACCTCACGCGCCCAGGAGTCTGATTGACACTGCTTAGTGGTTTCGCTAGCGTCTGGCGATCGCGCCCGAGAACAGCTCAAACATCAGATAGCGCGGTATCACTTCAACATACAAGCACCTCAGGGAAGTTCACCATGAAAAACAGGTTATTTCATCGAAGTTTCGTCTGCCTAATCGCGGCTGCCGTTTGTTCGCTCGCCGCCGCCCAAGGTGTCGAAAACACCAACGGCGGGGGACTGAAATCGATCGATATTCACATTCCGCGAGTGGTGCAGAATGTGAGCAGCGTCGCCACGGTGCGTGCCAATTTAAAGGCCGCGGATAACGCTGCGAGCGCGTCCGGCAGTGCGTCACCGAGTGTGACAACCAAGAGTTATCCTCCTGGGACCATAGTCGTCTCCGACTCTCTGCCGATGTGGGCTTTCGATATCAAAGGGTCGCGCGACGGAGATCATCACCAGGGCGTGATGGTGGGCGGTGATCCATTCAGGAATCCCGGTACGACCAGGGTCGCGACCTACGTAGTGCCACTGGTCTTCCGCACCCACACCATTGCCAAGAAATTCGACCCGAATGCCAATGGTGGATTTGGCGGCCTGATTACCACGCCGGGTGAAGTTACGATCGACCCAACGCGCGCCGATCCCACCTGTATGGCGACGCCAGCTGACACGCCCAGCAAAGTCTTCGCGCAATCGCCTATATTCAACGCGCCACCTAAACCCTTCGTCTTCGGGAAGGATACGATCGGTGATACGCAATACGTCGACGCATTTCAGCGCAGCAATTTCTGGCATTTGAGTAACATCAAGAACTATCACGTACTGCTGGACCCGGTCGTCACCCTGCCGGCGATCGTCATCGACGTGCCGGCCACGGCCGGCATCGCGCTCACGAACCCCGAACTGTTCGGCGGCGGCTTTCTGTTTTGTGCGCCGGTGCAGCTGGTAGACGTCAATTGGCTCGACTCGTATCTCAACGGCACCGTCATCCAACGCCTGCAGGACGAGGGCGTGAATGCGGGCAACTTTCCTCTCTACCTCACGTACAACACAGCCTTTCCGATCGGCGATGTGACCAATCTGGGTAATTGCTGTGCCATCGGGTACCACGGCATCACAGGCATCCCGCTGTTGACGCAGACGTACGGGGTAGTGGATTTTGATACCTCGGAGTTCTTCGTGCCGTCCAAGAACGGTGTACCCCCCGGGCTAAACACGGAAGTGGCCGCGCACGAGGTCGGCGAATGGATGAACGATCCTTTCGGGACGAATCAGACTGCGCCGTGGGGTGGCACGGGGCAGGTGGCCGGTTGTCAGGCCAATCTCGAGGTGGGCGATCCGCTGAGCGGTACAGACATCACGCCCGTCACGATGCCAAACGGCTTCACCTACAATTTGCAGGAACTGGCCTTCTTCTCGTGGTTCTACGGTGGACCGTCTCTGGGAGCCAATGGCTGGTACTCAAACAATGGCACCTTCAGGCACGATGCGGGACCGAATTGCCCATCGAATAATCTGACGTCCCAATAGGAGCGAACACCAAGCCAACCTACCGGCCTGGCGGGCTTGTGGAAGCAAGCCCGCCAGTGGCGCTCTGATCGCCGCTCAGCGTGGCCTGCGTTCGCGTATCCGCTGGCCAGTAAGATAACGCCCTGAAGATGAAATTCGGCATGCGGTCTCGTTTCCAGATCGACGCCGTCGTCCGGCACGATTCCAAATGCCTTCGTCCCCCGGAGAGTACTAGTGCACGCACTATAGTTCCGCTGCCCTGCGCTCTCGCCTTGACTTCGTCTTCTGCTAGCGCACGCCGCGAGCGTAACTTAATTACGGGCCCGGCGATGCCGCCGCCGGGAGGGGGACGCTCAATGCGATTGGTGCGCTTGGGCGTTGTATTGCCCTCCGTTGCCGCGGCTGCTCTCGCTCTGATATGACCTGCCAGTTTGCGCAGGTCGGGGGCTATTTTCTAGACCCGATCTCAACTCCGGCTGGCACCAGCTATACAGGCTATGCCGCGATGAATGCCAATGGAGCCATTGCGGCCAATCTCACTTTCGGCCAGTCCAGTAACAATACACCGGCGCTACTCAACACGCCCATCACCGTGCTGCTGCCTGGAATCGCAGGAAACAATACGGTCCTGAATGGAGAGAGTTTCCAGACGTCCCCGCCGCCCTTGCACCATACGGTAGTCCGCATTACGACAAAGCGGGTGAGAATGTGACGGTTGCAACGGCCGGCAAGGACGTGTTCAGCGCAGTTTTCAATGTCAACATGGACTCGCAGGTAGCACTTCGAACACGCTGACGCTGTCGCCGAACCGGCGCGCATCTTATATCCGCCCTGTTAGTGCCTGCTGGCCATGATGGAATCCCTGGAGAGGACCTGCTCTTCGGAACGAGCTCAAGGCTCCGGCAATGATCCAGGTTACGCTCTCCCCGGTCTGACCTATCTCGCCTTCACCTCAAATGCCATCTACGCAACCTCTGACAGTAAATTCCTGCATGACTATGCCGCCGCCGCCCAATCCGCTTGGTAGCTGCGCCGCCCCAGGTGGTCTACCTTTACTTCGGCGGGCGGGTCACTTTACGATCGGTGGCGACACCCATCCTCGGTGCGGCCGTTGCGCATGATGGTGAGAAAACTGTGGTGATGCTCAAGCGCCGTCCCGGCGCATCCTGCCACTGCTGCTGAGCCGCCTGGATACCCCCATCCAGACTGCCCACGATAAGGGCGTGCGCGTCGATGAGATCAACAAGCCGGACTCGGACGTCCGCTACAGATACAAGAGATAGCTCGGCGTCAACATGGTCCGCGCATGACGCTTACTACGAAGTCGATGGTCACGGCAACGACAAACTCGACCGAAATAGGCAAAGTTCAAGGCAGCAACGACGATAACTACCTTGCGTAAGTTCATAGCCAGAGGCCGACCGACGCGGAAAGGGACATCCACTGGCAACGACGGCTTAGCGCATTCCTTTGCGCCCGCCAGACGCTCCCTTCGAGCAAATCTGCGCTTCTGCACGGCCGGCACTTTGCCCCCGACTATGCGCTAAGTGGGTTTCCAAAACGTGATGATTGCGCCGCCGGCCATGAACGTTGAGCACGGAGACGTTGCCGACCTTAAAGCATGCGCCGGCACAAATCGTCTACAAACGCGAGTGGTCAGCCTTCCCACCGCTGAGGCTTTCTGAGGCGCGCCAGGTGTACCTCGACGGCCACGCGTGTACCATCTGTTTTCGTAGCGTCCGTCAGATCGCGGTTGACTTCGAGCACGAGCCAGCGGCCGTTTCCCTGTGATAGCAGGGAGAGGCGTGCCTCGACATTGACCTCGGTCTGGGCCCGCGTCCTGTGGCTGAGCTCGCCAACCCAGATGCCATATCGTGCCAGAGCAGTCTCCAGCTGCTCCGCCGCCGCAACACCGGCAACCCGTGTATGCAGGAGCGTGTGCGTCACCTGACCATGCGCCTCTTGGCGCGTGTAGCCGTACATCCGTTCCGCGGCATGATTCCAATAAAGGATGCCTCGGCCGTCCATCTCCCAAATGATGATGGCATCATTTGTGAATTCCAGCAGCTCAGGAGTCCACCAGGCGTTTTTGCCAACGTTTTCATTCTGCGTCAACGCAAGAGGGATAGGAATGCCGGGGGCGGTTGTCAATTCGGAGGCTGTCGCGCCGTGCAGGGCGTCGTTCGCCGCCATGTCACGAGAGAACAACGGTCCGTGACGCCAATCGGGTAACAGCCCCACCAGAAGGGCGGCCAGTGGATAGGCGACGCAGCACGACAGCGCGCGTAACCATAAATTCAAGCTGAGATCTTCGGCCGAGAGATACACCAGGCTCGTAAGAGCGAGTGCCAGGCTGACGCGGGCCGCCGCGGATGCAAAGGCCGAGAGAGACAGATGGCCCCGTAAGCCGTAAAGACATGCGATGTTGACCACGGCTGTGCTCGCTATTGCCGCGGCAATGGCACCCAGAAGCGCGAACTTCGGAATGAGCACGAGGTTGAGAGTGACAATCACAACAGTACCCAAGCCCAGGGTGCCCGCGTACCAAGATTGGCGACCGAAGCAGAACAGGAGGCGGTAAAGGGCCACTTCCACACCTTTTGTCAGTGCGAACATCGCAAACCAAGGCAGCAACTCAATGACTGGACTGAAGTCCCGACCGAATACCGGCTCGATCAAGAGCGGCAGGAGCGTTGCAATCCCTACCGCGAGCCAGCCGGTCAGCAGCGCAATGAGGAAAACAAAATCGCGGGTGACTTGAGACAGTACTGGCGTTGGTGTACGCGCCAGTCGTCCTATCACGGGATAGACGGCCGTGCCCAAAAGCAGCAATGGCAGAAGACCGACTTCGACGAACTTGACCCCTATGGCGTACAGCCCCACTGAACCCGCACTCAGCCAAGCAGCGATTAGGAGCAAGTCCGCTCTGGCATAAAATTGATTAAGAACCTCAGTCGCTGCAAAGGGTAGCGTGCCGCGGAAGGTTGTGCGTAAGGCCGGCCAAGCTGCGTTCACGTGAGGCATGCCAGCGAGCCGGCGGGCGCTAAAGAGTGCGACACCGGCCATGGCAAGTCCTGCGGCGGGGAAGCCAATCAATGCGACCGGCAGCGAAAGCTGCAGGAAGAGCACAAGCCCGATCGCCAAAAGTATGGCTATCAATCGGAAGCTTAAGTCCGTCATGGCGGGCAGTCTCATGAGTTGCAGCGCCATGGAGGGTACGAACAGGGTTCGCGCGACATACCAGCCGATGAAAAATAGAACTGATTCGAGCAGGACACTCGGTCGCGCCGAGTGATTGATACCACTCAGGAGGAACAGGCAGAGAAAGATCGCGGCGGCCATCAACTGCCGCACCTGAGTTGAGACGAGGTTGCGCCACAGTCGCTGCCGATCGACTACGACTGCACTGGCGTATTCTCGAATACCATATTCCTCCAATCCCGAAGAGCCGACTAGGGCGACGAGATTCCCCACAGCGAATGCATAGGAATACTCGCCCGTGCCGGCCGGACCGAAAGCGCGGGAAATGACGGTGAAGAGCAGGAAACTTGCAATGTCGGCAAACCCACGCGCTCCGGTAAGCCAGATGGCGTTTTTAATTATTTTCATCGAACCGTCCCTGCATCGCGCTCCCGACTTCCGAGCTCTTGGCACTCGTCACAATACCTAAGTGCAACAGGTCGGAGCAATGAGCGCCAAGCAACAACCGCTTAAAGCACCGCGTAACGACGGTCGCGCGGGCAAGCTTGCAGGCCTAACGACGTGGCCATGTTATGTCTTGGTTGTCCTGCCTTCACAGGATATGAGCTTTCGTTAACCTTTCACGCGTGATGCCAGACCCTATGATTGGCGGCAGCCGGGGAAAACTGGTTTCGATCATTGTGCCCAGATCGTCATCGTGCGCGGTGACGCACTGACGAATTACCGAATGGAAAGGCGGCTCGGGTCTTCGATGAGCACTCCGCGGAGTCTCCGATGAGCCCTATCGAATTGTTTCGCGACACGCTTGCCGGCATGCAGACCATCGAGCGCGCGATCGTCGAGGGAGTGTCCCTGAAGGTAGTGATCAGCGTTGCGAGAAGTCCCCGACCGCTCGAACTTGCGTCACGGCTAATGGTTTCAACAGAGCTTGGCTCAAGCGCTGCTCGGAAGGCCTTGCGTTTCTTCGATGCGGCCGAATAAGCCGCAGTGCTGTTTACCTTTTTCATGAAAAGACTCTCCCAAAAAATGCGGATCATCTTCGGCGGATCAAAGTCTAACGTTTGATATCGCGGCCGTGCTGCATTCAGGTGAATTGGCGCGGCTTCTGTTACCGCTCCGGGGCAAAAGCGCACTGCGGACGGAGATGACTGCGTACCCATGGCTGCCATCTTGTCCCTGAACATGACTGGTGACATGCAGTCGCTGCACAAGCTGGGTCGCGGATTTTTGAACCCGTGTGGTCGGTCACCCTCCTCGGATGTGCCGCCGTGGCCGTTGCAAAAAAGTGCGGTGCGAAAGCTCAGCTCGGCCACGCAATCGCCGCTATGTCAGGAGTGAAAACCCTACCTGCAGTCGTCATTCGGTTACGTCTGTCAACACAGACATCTTGCGTTAGTTTTGGGTGTGCTTCCTACTATCCAACATGCAAGGGCAAACCCGTCGCGAGGCGGGGACGCAAAGCCTCCGATCTGACGGTACCTGCGGGTACCGCAAGACAGCGGGGTTACCGGCAGCAGGCATTGTCCGACTGTCGTGACGGGTCGCGGCGTCACCGCGCATCCGCTTTGTTTCCCCGCCTTCCGCTCCATTCGGGCTGCGATTCGTTTGACCTGCATGAATGGATCATCAGTTCAACGAATCATCGGACCGGGAGTGGGACATGAAGAGAATCTTATTGACTCTGGCGGCACTGTGCGCCGCGGGGGCGGTGCACGCCCAGACATCCACCTACACGTTAGCCGACGTGGCGAAGCACGCCACCGCTGCGGACTGCTGGATGGTCCTCAACAGCACCAAGGTTTACAACGTCTCGGCGTTCATACCCGCTCATCCGGGCGGCAATGCCATGGTGCCCTACTGCGGCAAGGACGGAACGCAGGCTTTCAACAACGTCGGGCATTCCTCGAATGCGGTAGCGATGGAAGCGACCTATCTGATCGGTACCCTGGTGACCGCGCCTGTCCCGATCACTGTGCAGATCACGCCCACCAATGCAACGGTCGATGTTGGCGGCACCGTGCATTTCGTGCCGACGATTACCAATTCCACCGCCGGAGTGGCCTGGACGCTCTCGCCCTCGAGTCTCGGAACGATCAGTTCCAGCGGTCTGTTCACCGCGGTTGCGGCCGGCAGCGGCACGGTTACGGCGACCTCTGCTCAGGACGCGAGCAAATCTGCCAGCGCTACCATCACCGTGAATACAGCTCCGGTCAGCCCGCCACCGGCACATACCATTACGGTCACGGTCACACCCTCTGCGCTCTCCGTAAACGTCGGCGCCAAAGCGCAGTTCACTGCCCAGTTGACCAACTCGACTCAGGGCGTCACCTGGTCGGCGGCCACGAGCGTCGGCACGATCGATGCCAGCGGCAAGTTCACCGCGGCGATGACTCCGGGCACTGGCATGGTCACGGCAACTTCGATGGAAGACCCGACCAAGTCGCACGCGGTGCAGGTCACGGTGACACCGGTTCAGTGCAACGCAGGCAGCACGGATGGGTCGGCGGGCGGTCATCCGCACCACCGCCACGACGATTAATGCCTGGGGCTGCAGGATCGCCCTTGAAGGGGGCGGTCCTGCTGTCGCGTGGCAGCATTGTCCGCAGGCCACCAGAGGCTCTTGCAGGATCGCAACGGCCGTAGCATGTTGATGCGTGGAAGGGGATTCGCATCAATCGTCGGCGAACCGCGGGGATGCACTTGTGGATACCACGCGTCTGCTGTTCATGACTCTGGTCGGTATTGGAGCTATAGCAAGCGTACTCGCCGCGGAGCCGCAGTGGTCCCGCGAGCAGGTGCTGGCGGCTCTGGATAACGCGAAGGGTCGTCCGGACCTCAACGCGCGGAATCTCGCCAATCTGGATCTCGCCCAGGTTGACTTTCGCGGTGCCAACCTCTCCGCGGCAGTCTTGAATGGAGCTCGACTTCAGCATGCGCAGCTGGATGATTGCAATCTGACGGTCAGCTTTTTTGAGGGCGCAGATCTGACCGGCGCCTCGATGCGCAACGCCATTCTGTTCTCCACGCAGATGGCCGGGGCCCGTCTTGCCAATGCCGACCTGAGCGGCTCGCGTGTCCTGGCCGATCTGCGCAAGGCGGATCTGAGCGGTGCCAAACTGATGCACGTCGACGGCGCGGCCGATATGCGCAATCAGTCCATGGGTCTGATGCAAACGCGCCTGGTCAATGCCACGGCTGTGCGAGCCGACTTCTCGGACGCGGATTTCTCGCGATCGGATTTCTCCTTCGCGGACCTGCGTGATGCGCGGCTGGTGCACACCAAGCTGGTGCGCAGCGATTTGAGTGGCGCGCGATTAGCAGGCGCAGACCTGACAGGTGCTGATCTGCGCGATGCGCTGCTGATCGACGCCGATCTGCAGCAGGCCAATCTCAGCAATGCCGATCTCACCGGTGCCAACCTGCAAGGCGTACGCGGTTTGGACGCAGCTACCACTACGGGTACCCGCGGCCTGCCCTAAGAGCCGTTTTCCGCTCCGCGCCGGAACGCGTTCCGGAGCACCGCGTTGTCCCCTTAGCGCGTGCTACCGGAGATGCCATGCGGTTCAACATCAACGGCAGGTCTGTGGAAGTGCTTTGCGACGTGCGCACCTCACTACTGGACCTGCTGCGCGATCACCTGGGCCTTGCGGGTACCAAGAAGGGTTGCGACCAAGGTGCCTGCGGCGCCTGTACAGTCCTGGTTGACGGTATTCGCATCAACTCATGCCTGGCCCTTGCCGTTCAATATGACGGCCACGCGATCACCACGATCGAGGGCTTGGGGAATGCCACTCAGCTGCATCCGCTGCAACAGGCGTTTATCGACTGCGATGGGTTGCAGTGCGGATATTGCACGCCCGGTCAGATCTGTTCCGCGGTTGCCATGGTCGATGAGCTAAAGCGCGGCGTTCCTTGCGCACTCACGGCGGATCTCGCGGCAAATGACAACAGGCTGACCGCCGAGCAGATCCGTGAGCGTCTGAGCGGCAACCTGTGCCGCTGCGGCGCGTACAACGGCATCGTCGAGGCGATCAGTAAGACCTATGCAGGGAATACCGTGCCATGAAGGAGATGCAGTATTTCCGGGCGACCGATCCCGCCAGCGCACTCAAGGCGTTCGCGGCCGCACGGCGACCCCGCTACCTCGGGGGTGGCACCAACCTTGTGGACTTGATGCGCCAGAATGTCGAACGGCCCGATCTGTTGATTGACGTCAGTGGGCTGGGACGTGACATCACGATAAGCAACAACGGTGCAATTGTGATCGGCGCTGGAGTCAAGAACACGACGCTGGCAAGCCATGCGCACATCCGCAGCCATTTCCCGATGCTCGCCCAGGCCATACTGAACGGTGCCTCGGGACAGATCCGCAACATGGCCAGCGTGGGTGGGAACATTCTGCAGCGCACCCGCTGCTACTATTTTTTTGACACTGCCGCTGCCTGCAACAAGCGTCGGCGTGGTTCAGGTTGCGATGCCCTGGCAGGTTTCAATCGCATCCACGCGATCCTTGGGGCCTCCGACCACTGTATCGCCACGCACCCATCCGACATGTGTGTCGCTCTGGCCGCGCTGGATGCACGGGTCCAGGTTCAGGGTTTGCGCGGTATGCGACAGATCAGACTCACCGAGCTGCATCGCTTACCAGGCGATACGCCCGATGTTGAAACGGAACTGCAACCTGATGAGCTGATCACCGCGGTTGAGATCCCGCCGTTGCCCTGCGCGCGAACCTCGCTCTACCGCAAGGTGCGCGACCGAGCCAGTTACGCCTTCGCGTTGGTATCCGTGGCGGCCGCAATGGAGCTCAATCGCCAGGGCAGCGTCAGTCAGATCAGAGTTGCATTGGGCGGCGTCGCGCATAAGCCGTGGCGCGCGCATCTGGCGGAAGAAATACTGCTGCATCAGCCCGCCAATGAGGCGCGTTTCCACGCGGCAGCCGCGGCGGAGCTGGCTGCAGCCCGCGGCCATGGCGGCAACGCCTTCAAGATCGAGCTCGCCGTTCGACTCCTGCGGCATACCCTGGCGGACCTGGCTCGGACGCTGCGGGAGCATTCATGAACGTCAAGCGCAAAGAGAGGGTGGACCGGTCTGATACCGATGCAGCGATTGGCCAGCCAGTACCGCGCGTTGACGGCCCAGCGAAGGTATCTGGTGCCGCAGCGTTTACAGCGGACGTATCGTTACCCGATCTTGCGTACGCCTCGCTCGTACTGAGCACCATCGCAAAGGGACACATCACAGAGCTTGACGTCCGCGCTGCCGAGCAGGCACCCGGGGTCATCGCCGTCATGACTTATCAGAATGCACCTCGGATGAAAACGCCGACCGACATGTTTGCGGACCAGAAGAGCGCAGCGGTCAGCAATCTGCCGGTCATGCAGGATCCTGCCATTGCGTGGAACGGGCAGCCGGTAGCGGTTGTGATCGCCGAAACTCAGGAGCAGTCGGATGCTGCGGCCAGCGACGTGCGTATCAGCTATGCACGTGAGCGGGCCAGCGTGTCTTTTGCCGAGGCACGCTCCACGGCTTACTTTCCTGACAAGGTCCTGGGCGAGCCAGCAAAGATTTGTTGCGGGGACGCCGAGGCCGCATTGCGCAATGCGGCGGTGCGCCTAGACCACACCTACTGCACGCCGCGCTACAACCACAACGCGATCGAGCTGCATGCCGTCACCGCACGCTGGCTGGACGAGGACGCCGTGGAGATCTATGACGCAGCCCAGTATCTTGCCGGCACTCGCCATAGCATTGCTGCAAGCTTCGGTCTGGATCCGGACAAAGTCCACGTGATCTCCCGGTTCGTGGGCGGCGGATTCGGCGGGAAAACAGTGTGGAATCATCACTTCCTTTGCGTGGCCGCCGCGCGACTGACCGGCCGCCCCGTCAGGCTCGTGTTGAATCGCGAAGAGCAATTCCGGGTGATCGGCGGTCGCACGCTTTCAGAGCAGCGCGTCGCACTGGGTGCGACCCGCGATGGACGGCTGCAGGCGCTCATTCATACCGGCACGACGGCCGTCGTCAGCCACAATCATTTCCCCGAACAGTTCTCCTTCCCGGCGCGCCATCTGTATGCCACAGACAGCTATCTCATCGCCCAGCAGGTTGTCGAGCTCGACACTGTGGCCAACACGTCCATGCGTGCCCCGGGCGAGTCGATCGGCACGTTTGCCCTCGAATGTGCCATTGATGAGCTGGCCGTAGCCTGCCAACTCGATCCGATTGAGCTCCGGCGACGCCTGGAGCCCGATCAAGACCCGACCACGGGAACTGCCTTCTCGGCGCGTCATATGGTGGAGGCCTATCGGCGGGGCGCGGAGCGTTTTGGCTGGGCGCAGCGCAATCTCCACCCGGGAGCTCAGCGCGCCGGTGAGTGGCTGATCGGCCAAGGCGTGGCAACGGCGCTCTACCCCTACTACCGCATGCAGGGTGGCAGCGCACGCTTACAGCTCTCGGCCGATGGCGCCCTCCTCGTGCAGGCAGCCGCGCATGAGATGGGCATGGGCACAGCCACTGTGCAGGCGCAGCACGCCGCCGAGCGACTCGGCCTGCCGCTGGCGGCCGTGACCTTCCAGTACGGTGACAGCCGCTTCCCGGATAGTCCCGTCGCGGGAGGCTCATCGCAGACGGTAAGCATTGCGGCCGCGGTGGCGGCTGCTAGCGATGCGCTCATCGATAAGCTACTGCAGCTGGCCGCTGCGGACTCGCCCCTGCACGGTGCGCGTCGCCAGGATCTCCAGATCCGCGATGGCGGCATTTATCGTTCATCCGATGGCCAGGGCGCAACTTTCGTGGCGTTGTTGCGCCGCGCCGGCCTGCAGGAGATCGCGGCCCAAGCCGCCGCGTCAAAGCCCGAGGAGATGCAGCAGCATTCGATGCACTCCTTTGGGGCACAATTCTGTGAGGTCCGCGTGAGTGACGTTACGGGAGAGGTGCGGGTCAGCCGCTGGCTGGGCTCGTTCGACACCGGTCGCATCCTCAATCCCAGGACGGCCGCCAGTCAGTTCCGGGGCGGCATCGTCATGGGAATTGGCATGGCGCTGACCGAGGAAACCTTCTTCGATGCACGTACGGGGCGCCACGTGAATGCGTCGCTCTCGGAGTACCACGTCCCGGTACATCTGGACATCCCACCCATTGAAGTGATCTGGAACGACATCCCCGACCCGCAGGCGCCACTCGGGGCCCGGGGAATCGGCGAGATCGGCATCACCGGCGCAGCGGCTGCCATCGCCAATGCGATCTACAACGCCACCGGCAAGCGCATTCGCGACCTGCCCATCACTCTGGACAAGGTGCTGGTCGCGCCGCGCAGTTGAAGGAGCGGGGCGCGTGTCAGCGGATTCCCGCACGGGAATCGGAGGGCGCAGACTACAGCCCGTTCCAGCGCCATTGTCTCATCGCGATCCGGACTTCCATGAACGGGAGGCTTGTGTATGGCTAGACGAGAGGTCGCAACGACGAGGGACGAGTTCCTGCAGCATTTCCGCCGCGCGTTGTCCGATGCTCGTGAACTAGACGACTCTGCGGATCTGGAGTTGTACGAGGGGTTACAACCTGACACCTGCTACGATCGGGAAGTAGTGGCCGACGGCGCGGTCTCCAATTGGGAACAGACCCCAGCACATTGAGCACGACGGCCGCGCCGGGCGCACGCACAGCGGGTTCGCTGTCTGATCACATTGATCAGAACATCGAAGCTCTGGTTAACCTGCAGCGGCGGGAATGGGACACCATGCCCGCCGCGCAGCGCCGCCTGGAACGCATCAGCCGGCTGGTGGCCCGGCCGTTCTACCTCATCGGCATCATCGCGTTCGTCGGCGCGTGGATTACTTACAACCTGAGCGCACCGCTCCTGCAGCACGCGGCGTTTGATCCGCCGCCGTTTGGGGCGCTGCAGGGGGTCGTTTCGCTGACGGCCCTGCTGACCGCTACGGTCGTGCTGATCGCGCAGAATCGCCAGACCCGCCTCGAGAAGCAGCGCATGCATCTGGATCTGCAGGTCAATCTGCTGACCGAGCAGAAAGTTTCCAAACTGATTCATCTTCTGGAGGAACTGCGACGGGATCTTCCGTTCGTGGAAGATCGGCACGATCAGCAGGCCGACCTGCTGCAGGAGGGCGCGGATGCCGAACAGGTCGTCTCGGCACTTGAACAACGCGGCCTGACGAAATCACACGGCGAGGAAGGTATCCCCGCAGGTTGATGAGTTCAGCGCACGGGCCCCTCGCCGTCCGCTCCTGCCGGCGGCAGCTGGGGTGAACTGCCGCCCGAGCCGTCCTGCGCTTTCGCGGCCTCGATACGACGGAAAACCTCCTCGCGATGCACGGCCACCTCCCGCGGCGCCCGAATTCCCAGCCGTACCTGGTTACCCTGTACGCCCAACACTTCGATCCGGATGTGTTCGCCAATCATGAAGGATTCCGTCGGTCGACGCGTCAGTATCAGCATAGCCGTCCCTTGTTATCTGGTTATTCTTGACCTGCATGCCAGGTCGACGCAGCTAATCTGCCGCGGTCATTTTGCGGCTTTACCCTGGGCTTCGGCAACCGGTGAAGTCAGTGTCGCATCATCCGGCGTCTTGATCGCGTAGACGCGGCGACTGACCTGCCAGGCGACCATCATGTCCGGGGGATAGGGGACAAGGGCGGAACGCGCCTGCTGCAGGTTACCCCGCAGCCAGGCCTCATGGTGCTCTTCCCGCAGGACCGCCGGCATACGCAGCTTCTCATTGTGCACACGAGCAAGCAGAGGATTCGCAGGGGTCGTGATCAGTGTGCACGAGAATACCGGTGTGCCATCGGAGCGGAAGGAGCGATCCCATAAGCCTGCGACCCCAAAGATCTCACGGTCCGAAAGGTGGATGTAGAATGGCTCCTTGCGGCCATCTGCGTGGCGATGCGGCTCATAGAAGCCGGCCATAGGGAAAATGCAGCGCTGCCCCCGCTCCCAGGGTCCCTGCCAGTAGTAGTTGTCGCTCAGATTCTCGCTCTTGGCATTGATCAGCACCTTCCCGGTGGGCTCACCATGATTGCGGAACGGGATGAGGTCCCAGCGCATCATGCGTCCCGTACACACGCCGGCAAGTTGCAGCACGATGGGTACCGAATCAGTCGGTAACACCCGCCAGCTCTGCTGGTAATGCCATAGCGGTTCCACCAGGCTCCAGTAGCGCTCCACCGCCGATTGGGGGGGAGTTTGATAGCGGGCACACATCTCAGCCGCGCGATTCCTGGTCTTCCGACTGCATGGTGCATCGTAACGCACCCCCGGCAGGCCCGTCACGTTGCCCGCTCGTCACACTGCCCCTCCCCATACGCACACGCTCATTCCATTTCCGAATCGGTCTTAATTCACAAGCCGCTTGTGATAACACAACATGACATGTTGAAGAAAGAAGTCAGGGAATATCTCGCCATGATCGGCAGGCGCGGCGGCCACGCCGGCCGCGGCACGAGCAAGCTCCGCGGGGGAGCGAGCTACTACAAACGTATTGCGAAATTGGCTGCTGCAGCACGGCGTGCGAAACGCAGGAATTGAGAGCTGCGCACGCCGCAATTCACCCTGGCGATTACCAGGAGCACTCATGCCCGCTATCGTCAAACTCGCCCTGATCGTGTTATGCCTGTTCGTGTTGCTACCGCTCGCGCGATCGCGACGACTGCAGTGTGCTTCCCGCGCACCGCGCTGGGAACCCGGGTGCTCGCAGCGCGCGGCGAGATTTTGACGAGCGCCATCGCCCCGGGCGGCGTTGAGGTTCTCGCCGGCAGCGTGGCGCGCAGCTATGCTGTGATCGTGGGGGTAACCTGCCTCATGGTCCTGGCAGGTAGGTTGATTTCAGATACGATGCAACACTACTACCGCTGGCCAACCGCGGCCGGTGCTGCGCGCACTGCGGTGGGGGTGCCGCGAACACACGAGTCGCGCCAGCGCTGACGGCCGGTATCGTCCCGGGTGTTTACTGCCAACCCCTGCTGCCGCGAATGAGCCGCAGCAGTCCGCTGACGAGCGCACCGCCCAGCAACCCTGCCAATCCGAAATGACGCACCGACCAAGTCAGTGCTGGCGGCGGACCTGATGAGCTGAACGGATTGCGCACATCCAGGCGTTCACCACTGTCGCTGCGCCTTTCTCGATCGAGCCTTGCAGTAACCGCAGGCGTGTCCTCGGGCGACGCCTCGGTCCCTGTCGGGTCATTCAACAGATCCGGATGTTCACGCAGGACGGTTGCCATCTTGTTCATTGTGGCGAGCCCTTGGAAGCAGCCCGAAGGCGGGGCCAGGACGCAACCGCCGTGCCCATCCACTGTCGCACAACGGAGACAAGACGATCGTCTAAGTGGGCAGCGAAGGCTTCAGAAGGTCCAGAACGCCCCCAACGATACCAGGCTCGGCCGACCGCCCTGATCGTCAAACTGCTCGTATTCCGCCCGCAGGGCAAAGTTCCACCAGTGCAGCTGTGCACCGGCCCCCCAGGCAAACCCGGTGTTCGTGCGGTTGATGCCATAGTCATTGTAATAATACGGGCACGGGCCATAACCGTAACAGTTAGCTGTTGTAACGCCAACTGTATGCGTCTGGAGACGGGCGGCACCGGCTTTGCCGTACACCTCCGCAAGGGTCATCGGCAGGGGCAGATAAAGCACGCCGAACGCCGCACCGCCCCGGGTCCAGTAGTTGGAGCCCGAGTAGCAGGACACGTCACAGTAACCATAGTCATGGGGCCCTGCGAGATCGACGTAGCTGATCTCCGCGCCGACATAGGGAATCGGGCGTACCCCGGCGGCGACCGTCCAACCAGGATCGCGATGGTGGAAACCGATGGATTCGTCACGCAGATCGGCCTGGCCGGCCTGCACGCCGATGTAGAACGGATCCGGATTGAAGTAATACCGAGGCGCTGCTGCAACAGGCAGCGACATGGCAAGCAACAGCGCCGCGCCGAAATTCCGTGCCGGGGTCATTATTGCTCCTGGGCAGATATTCCCGCCTGGTCAGAACAGCAACGCATTGGCCGCACCCACGTTGACTGCAGCACGGCGAAGCGTGCAGCCCTGAGTGCGACTGGCTGGGGCGACTGCCCCTGCCGCAGCCGCTTTTGGAGGCGCTGTCGTACAGTGAGGCACCGCCGGATTTGCTGAGGAGGGCACCGGTTGCGCCATGCTGCCGGTATGCGATCGCGCAAAGGTACCCGCGATTCCCTGACCCCCGTAGCAGCCTGCCGCTGGCTCGTGGTGCGCGATCGCTACAGTGTAGTCCTGGAGTGCCTCGAGCTCAGACCCTCCACGGACTTGCGGGCTATCATGCTCGCCGAGCGCGAACGGCGAGTTCGCGCAGGGTGGACTGCCGGCGAGGTGCCGCGTAATTGCGGCTTTTTCTTTTGTGAGCGGGACGCGGAGCGACTCTGTGTTGCCATCGAATGCTTCGAGCCTGTGCGGGGCAGGCTCGTCGACCACATGACGAGGGATGAGCGTGATCTGCCTCAGGCCGCGGACGGGCCCGTCTGAGTGGCCGTGATCGCGTCAATCGTTGCGGATGCCGTGGGCAACGTGCGCAACAGCTCCGTCAGCTTGTCCAGATCGAGCGGCTTTACCAGATGCGTGTCGAAACCGGCTTCGCCAGAGCGGCGGCGATCGGACTCCTGCCCCCAGCCTGTCAGGGCTACCAGCGTGATCCGCCGACCCCAGGGCTGCGCCCGGATACGACGTGCGACCTCGTAGCCATCCAATTTCGGCATGCCGATGTCGAGCAGCGCCACGTCCGGCTGATGCTTTTCTGCCGATTCGAGTGCCAGTGCGCCGTTGGCGGCACTGAAGACCTCGTGACCCCCCAGTTGCAGCAACATCGACAGGCTCTCCAGCGCATCGGCATTGTCGTCAGCGACCAGGATGCGGCGGCGAATCTGCGGTGACCCGTCTTGCACAATCGAAACCCCCTCGGTCTCGGCGCCAGCAAGACTCGCTGTAGCGGACCGATCAGCTGCGCAGGCGCTTCCATCCGCCGCGATGTTTGCCCCGACGCTGCGGCGTGACTCGGCCGCCACGGGCAGGGTCAGGATGAATTCGCTGCCGCGGCCTGCCCCCTCGCTGCAGGCAGTCACCGTGCCACCGTGCATTTCCAACAGTTTACGCACCAGAGCAAGTCCGATGCCCAGTCCGCTCTGCGCACGGCTCGCGCTGTGATCCAGCTGCGTGAACATGTCGAAGATGCCGGACAGCAACGCCGGCGGGATTCCGATCCCCGTATCGCGCACTCTGATCTCGACATGGGGGCCTTCCAGGCGGGCCGTCACCGTGATGGAGCCTCCCGGGTCGGTGTATTTCGCCGCGTTGCTGAGCACGTTGCCGATCACTTGGGTAAGGCGCAGCGGATCGCCGCTCACCCACATGGGTGTCCGGGGTACCTGTACGGTCAGGCGATGGCGCCGCTCGCTGAGCAGCGGCTGCACGGTTTCGACGGCGCGCCCGATCAGGGCCGCAATCTCGACGTCTTCCCGGGTGAGGTTGATCTTCCCGCGGGTAATGCGTGACACATCGAGCAGGTCATCCACCAGACGGGTAAGGTGCCCCAGCTGTCGTTCGATGACATCACGCGACCAGGTGACCTGCGGATCGTCCAGGATCTGCCGTCGCATCAGCTGCACCGCGCTCATGATCGGCGCCAGCGGGTTACGCAGCTCGTGAGCCAGCATCGCCAGGAATTCATCCTTCTGACGGTCGGCTTCCTTGAGTGCCTGCTCCACGCGGGCGCGCTCGGCCACCTCGCTCTGCAGGGCACGGTTGATCTGTGCCAGCTCGATGTTGGCGCGCTGCAAGGTCTGGTTCAGACTCTCGAGCTCACGCGTCTTCTCGGCCTGCAGCATCGTGTTAGCCTGGGCGAGGCGCTCGTTGGCCTCGGCCAGATGACGGTTCAGCTCGCGCAGCTCGTGACGCTTGAGGTACAACTCCACCAGTACGGCGACCTTGCTGCGCAGGATCTCCGGGACCACGGGTATCGATACGTAGTCGACCGCGCCGACCTTGTAACCTTTCAGACGGTCGAGTTCGCTGATATGGACGCCCGTCACGAAGATGATGGGTGTCTTCTCGTAACGCGGATGCTCGTGGATCAGCCGGGCAGCCTCGAACCCATCCATGTCCGGCATGCTGACGTCCAGCAGCACGACCGCGAACTCCTGCCGCATCAGTTTCTCGAGCGCTTCCAGTCCCGAGCGCGCCGACACGAGGTTCTGGCCGAGTTCGCTCAGGACGGATTCGTAGGTGAGCAGCCGCGAGGGCTGATCATCCACCAGCAGGATGTTGACCTTCTGTGCTGTCGCGTTATCCATTACCCCCCCCCGTCTCAACGTAGCACCGCCTCAACGGTGCAGCCACATCCGCACCAGCGACAGCAGTTGGTCGGTGTTGACGGGCTTGGCAACGTAATCGGACGCGCCGGCTTCCAGACACTTCTCGCGATCGCCCTTCATTGCTTTGGCCGTGAGGGCGATGATGGGCAGCATCCGGAATTGATGGTTATTGCGGATGCGCCGCATGGTTTCATAACCATCCATCTCCGGCATCATCACGTCCATGAGCACCAGCGACAGATCCTCCGTGCTCTCCACCAGGTTGATCGCTTCCTGCCCGTTGGTCGCAGTAATCACCTGCATGTTATGTCGCTCCAGCAGGCTGTTGAGGGCGAAGATGTTGCGGATGTCGTCATCCACCACCAGCACCTTGCGGCCTGCCAATGGCTCGTCACTCTCATGCAGGGTTTCGATCATCTGCTGCTTCGATGGCGGCATGTCCGCAATCACCCGGTGCAGGAACAGCGCGGTCTCATCGAGCAATCGCTCCGGAGAACGCACGCCCTTGAGCACGATGCTCTTCGCCTTGCGGCGCAGCTCGGTCTCCTCCTGCTCGGAGAGCTCGCGGCCGGTGAACACGATGATCGGCGTATCGCGCAGCTTCACATCCTGCTGAACCTGCGCCAGCAGCTCGAACCCTGACATGTCCGGCAAGCGCAGATCGAGGACCACGCAATCGAATGCCCGCGTGCGCATCGCGGCGAGCGCCTCGGCGCCTGAACCTGCGACTTCTATCTCGATATCCTCTGCGCCCAGCAGCTCACGCACACTGAGCTGCTCCGACGGGTCGTCCTCCACTACGAGCAGCCGACGTATGCGGCTCGCGGTGAACTCTTTCAGGCGATCGAAGGCGTCCTCCAGTCCATCACTGGTGATCGTCTTGGTCACAAACGAAAAGGCCCCCCGCTCCAGACCGTACTGCCGCTCGTCCTCGATCGTCAGGATCTGCACCGGAATATGACGGGTCTCCGGATTGCGCTTGAGCTGGTTGAGCACGGTCCAGCCCAGCATGTCGGGCAGGAAGACATCCAGCGAAACGGCGGTCGGGTGGTACTTAGCGGCCAGCGACAGCCCGTCTGCGCCGGTCTTCGCCAGTATTACCTTGAAGCCGCGATCGCGCGCCAGATTCAGCAGTACGCGACCATAGTGCGGATCGTCTTCGATCACGAGCAGCACGGTATCGCCCGGCTGAATGCTGTCGCGATCGTCCGGAATCTCCTCCTGCCGCGCAACCGGCAGCACCACCGGCTGAAATGCCGCTGCCGCGGCCGCGGGGGCCTGGCTGGCAGCGACCGCACCCGCCTTGCTGTAAGCGGGACCCATGTATGACAGCGGCAGATACAACGTAAAAGTACTGCCGCTGCCGGCGATGCTGCTCAGGCGGATCTCGCCACCCAGCAGGTGTGCCAGCTCGCGGCTGATCGCCAGTCCGAGACCCGTACCGCCGTACTTGCGCGCCGTACCGGCGTCCGCCTGCTGGAAGGCCTCGAAGATGATGCGCTGCTTCTCAGCGGGGATGCCGATGCCGGTATCGCTGACCGAGAACTCAACGACCGAGGGCGCCTGACTCAGCATCGGATGATCCTGCGTCCAGCCGCCGGTGGCGATACCGACATGCAGCCGCACGCCACCGCGATCGGTGAACTTGAATGCATTGGACAAGAGGTTCTTCAACACCTGCAATAGGCGCTTGGAATCGGTCGTTATCGCCCTGCCCAGCCGACTGTCGAAATCGGCCGTAAAGGACAGCTTGCGAGCGTCCGCCTCGTGGCGGAAGTTGCGCTCGATGGTTTCCCGCAGATGTGTGAACAGCAGGTCTTCGCACTCGACGGTTACTGTGCCGGACTCGATCTTGGACAGATCCAGGATGTCACTGATGAGGTTCAGCAGGTCGGTGCCGGCACCGTGGATCGTCTTGGCAAATTCCACCTGGCGACCCGAAAGGTTGCGATCGGCATTCTCCGCGAGCTGCTGTCCCAGGATGAGGATGCTGTTGAGCGGCGTGCGCAACTCATGCGACATGTTGGCGAGGAACTCGGACTTGTAGCGTGAGGTGAGCGCCAGCTCCGCCGCCTTCTCCTCGAGCGCACGCCGTGCCAGCTCGATCTCCTGGTTCTTACGCTCCACTTCGGCGTTCTGCTCGGCCAACAGCTTGGCCTTGTTAGCCAGCTCCTCGTTGGTCTGTTGCAGCTCGGTCTGCTGCGCCTGCAGCTCGCCGGCGAGCTGCTGCGACTGCTGCAACAGACCCTCGGTGCGCATGGTGGCTTCGATGGTGTTGAGCACGACACCGATGATGCTGCCAGTCAGCTGCTCGAGAAATGCCAGGTGAGCCGCTGTGAAATCACCCATCGAGGCGAGCTCGAGGACGGCTTTCACGTGCCCCTCATACAACACCGGCAGTACGATGACCGTCTTGGGTCGCGCCTTGAGCAATCCACCCCGAACCCGGATCTCATCACTCTGGATGTCCGAGATGATCAGACGCTGGCGGTCGGCGGCCGCCTGACCCACCAGGCCCTCGCCGATACCATAGCGTCGCAGCTCGGGATTGTCGTGAGGCCCGTCGGCATAGCTTGCGAGCTCTTTGAGTGCGGCACCCAGCTCGGAGCTTTCCATGACGTACACGACGCCCTGTTGCGCGTTGACCAGCGGAGCCAGCTCTGACAGCAGCAGCTTGCCCACGGTGACGAGGTCACGTTGCCCTTGCATCATGCGGCTGAACTTGGCGAGGTTGGTCTTCAGCCAGTCCTGCTCGGTGTTGCGATCGGTGGTGGCGCGCAGGTTACCGATCATCGCGTTGATGTTGTCCTTGAGCTCCGAGACCTCGCCGCGCGCCTCCACCTGGATAGAGCGCGTCAGGTCGCCCTTGGTGACCGCCGTAGCCACTTCGGCGATCTCGCGCACCTGATTGGTGAGGTTGGCGGCGAGTAGATTGACGTTTGCGGTGAGATCCTTCCACGTTCCAGCAGCTCCCGGCACGTGCGCCTGACCCCCCAGCCGTCCCTCGACGCCCACTTCACGTGCCACGCTGGTCACCTGATCGGCGAAGATAGCGAGCGTATCGGTCATGCTGTTGATGGTGTCCGCGAGTGCGTTGACTTCACCCTTGGACTCCACGGTGAGACGCTGCCGCAGATCGCCATTAGCCACCGCGGTGACCACCTTCACGATACCGCGCACCTGGTTGGTCAGGTTATTCGCCATCACGTTGACGTTGTCGGTGAGGTCTTTCCACGTACCGGCAACGCCGGGCACGAGTGCCTGACCACCGAGCTTGCCCTCGGTACCAACCTCGCGCGCGAGGCGTGTGACCTCGGCCGCGAAGCCGTTGAGCTGATCGACCATCGTGTTAATGGTTTCCTTCAGCTGCAGAATCTCACCCTTCACATCCACGGTGATCTTGCGCGACAGGTCCCCGCGGGCGATGGCGGTAGACACCTCGGCAATATTGCGCACTTGTCCGGTCAGGTTGCGCGCCATGGAATTGACGTTATCCGTGAGATCCTTCCAGGTTCCCGCGACCCCGGGCACGATGGCCTGACCGCCGAGTTTGCCCTCGGTGCCGACCTCGCGAGCCACGCGGGTCACCTCGGCCGCGAAGCTGTTGAGCTGATCCACCATCGTGTTGATGGTTTCCTTCAGCTGCAGGATCTCTCCACGCACATCCACGGTAATCTTGCGTGACAGGTCGCCGCGCGCGATGGCGGTCGCCACTTCGGCGATGTTGCGGACCTGCGCCGTCAGGTTACTTCCCATTGAATTGACGTTGTCGGTCAGATCCTTCCAGACGCCGCTCACGTCCTTCACATCCGCCTGGCCACCGAGCTTGCCCTCCGAGCCGACCTCGCGGGCCACGCGGGTCACCTCGGCCGCAAACGCGTTCAGCTGGTCGACCATCGTGTTGATGGTTTCCTTCAGCTGCAGGATTTCCCCGCGCACGTCCACCGTGATCTTGCGCGACAGGTCGCCGCGCGCGATGGCGGTCGCCACTTCGGCGATGTTGCGCACCTGGCCCGTGAGGTTGCTCGCCATGGAGTTGACGTTGTCCGTGAGGTCCTTCCACACCCCGCTGACACCCTTCACCTCCGCTTGTCCGCCGAGCTTGCCTTCGGTGCCCACCTCGCGGGCGACACGGGTGACCTCGGCCGCGAAGGCATTCAGCTGGTCGACCATCGTGTTGATGGAGTCCTTCAGCTGCAGGATCTCGCCTTTGACACCCGCCGTGATCTTGCGCGACAGGTCGCCGTTGGCGATGGCTGTTGCGACCTCCGCGATGTTGCGCACCTGACCGGTGAGGTTGCCGGCCATGGAGTTCACACTGTCGGTGAGGTCTTTCCACGTGCCGGCGACGCCTGGGACCACGGCCTGGCCACCGAGCTTGCCTTCCGTACCTACTTCGCGCGCGACCCGGGTGACTTCGGAGGCGAATGAGCGCAGCTGATCCACCATCGTGTTGATAGTTTCTTTCAGCTGCAGGATCTCCCCGCGCACGTCGACGGTGATCTTGCGCGACAGGTCGCCACTGGCGATCGCGGTGGAGACCTCGGCGATGTTGCGTACCTGACCGGTCAGATTGCCGGCCATCGAGTTGACATTGTCGGTCAGATCTTTCCAGGTGCCTGCCACGCCCGGCACCACGGCCTGGCCACCGAGCTTGCCTTCGGTACCCACTTCACGCGCCACGCGCGTCACTTCAGCCGCGAAGCTGTTGAGCTGGTCGACCATCGTATTGATGGTGTTCTTCAGCTCGAGGATCTCGCCTTTGACGTCGACCGTGATCTTGCGCGACAGGTCGCCCCGCGCCACGGCCGTGGTGACCTCCGCAATGTTGCGAACCTGACCGGTGAGATTGGTGGCCATCGCATTGACCGAATCGGTCAGGTCTTTCCAGGTGCCGGCGACGCCCGGCACGATGGCCTGGCCACCCAGTTTGCCTTCCGTACCGACTTCGCGCGCCACGCGCGTCACCTCGGAGGCGAACGAGCGCAGCTGGTCCACCATCGTGTTGATGGCCTCCTTCAGCTGCAGGATCTCGCCGCGCACGTCCACCGTAATCTTGCGCGACAGGTCGCCGTTCGCCACGGCGATGGTCACCTCAGAAATATTGCGCACCTGACCGGTCAGGTTGCTCGCCATGGAGTTGACCGAATCCGTCAGATCCTTCCAGGTGCCGGCCACGCCGGGTACGGCGGCCTGGCCGCCGAGCTTGCCCTCGGTGCCGACTTCACGCGCCACGCGAGTCACCTCGGAGGTGAAGGCGCTCATCTGCTCGATCATGGTGTTCACGATGGTGGCGGATCTGAGGAACTCACCGCGCAGAGCGCGGCCGTCCACTTCAAGGCTCATCGTCTGCTGCAGATCGCCTTTTGCCACCGCGGAGATCGTCCGGGTCACCTCGGTTGTCGGCCACAGCAGATCGTCAATGAGGGTATTGACCGAATCCTCCATGGCACCCCAGGCACCCGAGCGACGCTCACTCGCCATGCGATGGCGCGTTTTGCCGTCTTTGCCCACGATCTGTCCCGCGCGTTCGAGCTCTTGAGCCAGGCGCTCGTTCGAGCTGATGATCTCGTTGAAGGTGTCTGCGACTTTGCCGGCCAGCCCGGTCTGGTCGCTCGGCAGCCGCACCGAGAAGTCTCCGTCACGCACCGCCTGCAGTGCCCGCAGGAGCTTGCGCAGATCGACTGCCGGTGCCTCAGCCGGGGCGGTTACCTTGCCGTTGCTCTTGATACGACGGCGCACTCTGTCCTGGGTTTCCATCAGCACACTCCGGAAGGACGCGCGGACACGGTCTGGCATGGCAGCGGCCAGACGTCTCGCGGTTGGAAGGATCGGGGTCGTGGGGTAGGTTTCTGGGGCAAAAGGAGCCCGCGGGTGGCCTGAGTAGCCACCTCAAGGTGATCGTGGGCGACGGTGGCGGTCGGCTGCCCCACGCGCCAGCTCATCCATTCACCACGGAGACTCTCCAGCACCGTCACTTGCCAAGGACGGTCTCCGTGCGACTTGTCGAACCCCGCAATCCGGATTTCATTCTTTAGTCAAAGCTCAGCTTGGGGACCATAGCAGAAGCGGCTCGCGGTGCAAGGACATATGGTTAAATCTCGCGCACCCCACTCAGCCTTCGGCGGGAACCGCGCGATGCCGGGTGCGCTTGCCCTTGCCATATGGCCGGCGCATAGTGCCGCGACCGGCACGGCGGTGGGTCTTGAGCCCCTGGAGGGGCAATAAAAATGAAGACGGGTTCGGCACCCGCGGACGGCGCGGCGCCGGCGGCACAGCCGCGCACCGGCCGTTTGAATGTCTCCAGTCTGCGACGTGCAACTGCGGTTCGAATGTGGGGCGGCAACGGTTGCGGCGAGCCATGCGATTTCTGCCGCGTCATTGTGGCGGCGTCGGACATCGAATACGAGGTCGAGGCCAGGCTTGATGACACGATAGTGATGCTGCACTTTCACACCCGGTGCCACGAGGCATGGCGGGCGGGACAGGATCCCACCAACCTTCCAGTTGCCGCTCAGGCCTGATATGCGCTTTGCGGGTGGGCTGCGCCGCTGCGTATGGCGTGCGGCAGGCCGGGGAGGCATCGTCATCAGATTGCTGGCGGGCGTCGGCCTTGCGGCTTCGGCCACCTTGCATGCCCAGTCTGCGCAGCGACCCGTGAGTGCTGTGTACCCGGTGGCAAAATCGGCACTGCTTGCGGTCGATGCGACACCTGACCACGATGCGCTCACGCTGCATATCCGCCGCCTCAGCGATCAGCACGAGTTACTCAGCGACGATGTCAAGGTGACAATCGATGGGAAAACGGCGACCGTGACGCGGCAGAGTGACGGCTCCTATGAGCTCGGCTCTGCCGAGCTCGGTACCGACGCGCTCCATGACATCGAGCTGGTCGTGCCGCATGACGGGATACGCGAGCTGCTCTCTGGAACCGTGAAGCTGCCTGCCGTCCGATCAGGTGGTGGCCTGCTGGGTGATCACAAACAAATCGCCTGGTGGATCCTCAACATTGTCGTGGTGCTGATTGCGGTCATCGCAATCTCTCGCCGCAAAAGTGCCCCGCCGCCTGACGTTTGAGGAGGCTGAATCTGAGACACGCAAGCCAGCGTGCACCAGCGGACACGGCAAAATTTTCCCGCACCGGCCAGCGCTACCAAACATGTGCCAACTCTGCTAACGTTAGCGGCTGACTGTGTTGCTCTCAACGCAGGCTCCGTTCCATGCGCAAGCTCCATATTTCTTTAGTCATCGCACTGCTGCTGTTGCTCGCACAGCAGGGAGCCGTGCTGCATGAGATCAGCCATATTCGGCAGGTCAGTCATGCCGATGCGCGCGTGCATGCCAGCACGCTCGCCGACAAGACCTGTGAGCTCTGCCTGGCCTTTTCCCAAGTAGCCAATCCAGCCAGTCAAACAGTCGATCAGCATCTGCTGTCGCCGGCCGCATGCACGGCTGGGCTAGCGCCCGTCACTGCTGAAGTGGCGGCGCCCGTTCCATCTCCGCGCAGCCGCGGACCGCCCGCTCCACTTCAGGCCTGAATCACTCCGCGCGCCGTTGCGCTGCCGTAGTAGCCGGGCAGCGGCCTGCGCGGGACACCGTGATTTGTCTGGAGTGACCCCATGCCGAGCCTTAGTCGGGTTACGGCGCGCACATCGATCATTGTCGCGTGCTGTGTAGTCTGTATGTCGCTGATCCCAACGGTAACCCTGCGCGCGGCGCCTGCACCGGAACAGGTTGCCGATGAAACCGCTCTGCCGACCGTAGTCATCACGGCCCAGCACCTGAATGAGGAGCGCTCGCGTATCGATACCTCTACCGGCGCCTCGGCCTACACTTTCGATGCGAACGCCATCCGTGCGGAGCCGGGCAGTGACAACGTACAGCTGAATCAGGTGATGTTGCAGATACCCGATGCGGCGCAGGATTCCTTCGGACAACTGCATATCCGCGGCGATCACAATGGCCTGCAGTACCGGCTCAATGGTGTGATCCTGCCCGACGGCATCAGCCTCTTCGGACAGACTCTGCCGCCCCGCCTGATCTCCTCGCTGACCCTGCTGACCGGCAGTTTGCCCGCGGAATACGGCCTGCGCAGTGCTGGCATCATTGATCTGAGCACCAAGAGCGGGGCGCTGCAACCCGGTGGCGAAGCAGGACTTTACGGCGGCAGCCATGACACAGTCGTGCCGAGCGTCAATTACGGCGGCTCGAACGGCAACACGACCTACTTCGTGAGCGGCGATTACGTGCGCAATGCGTTAGGTATTGAGTCGCCCGACGGCAGCTCGACACCCCTGCATGATCACACCCGGCAGCTCCACGGTTTCGGATTTTTCGAGCACATTCTCGACGATTCGGACCGCATCTCGCTGATCCTCGGCAGCTCCGATGCGCGTTTCCAGATCCCGAACCGTTCGGGCCTGCACGCCGCGGACATCGGCCCCGGGCTCACCGTGAACGGCCAATCCGACTTCCTCAGCAATGATCTGGATGAGAACCAGCGTGAGCTGACGCACTTCGGCATCGTCAGCCTGCAGCATTCGGCCGGCAACCTGACTCTGCTGACCTCCTTGATCGGTCGTTACTCCAGTCTCAACTTCGTCGATGATCCCAACCTCGGAGGACTGTTCTTCAATGGCATCTCACAAAGCGCTTACAAGCGCGATGCCGCCTTTGGTCTGCAGAGCGACGCCGCGTACCGGATCGGCGATCAGCACACGCTGCGCGCCGGGCTCTACGTGCAGAACGATCGGCTGTCAAGCAACACGGCGTCGCAGGTACTGTGCACCGACCCTGCCGGACCCTGCGGACCGTACCTCTTGCCACCGGTGCCTGCCGATGTGCCGGTCGCGATCAGCGACGACACCCGCGCGACTCAATGGATCGAGAGCGCCTACCTGCAGGACGAATGGAAGATCCTGCCCGTGTTGACCGTGAACGGCGGGCTGCGCTTTGACCACTATGCGGCGTTCAGCAGCGGACATCAGCTCAGTCCGCGTGCCAACTTCGTCTGGCAGGCCCTGACCAACACCACCCTGCACGCCGGCTATTCGCGCTTCTTCTCGCCACCTCCCTTCGAGCTGTTCGGCAACCGCTCGCTCGACAAGTTTCTTGGCACGACGGCGGCACCGGCTACCACGCGCGGGGATTCGGTTCTGGCCGAGACCTCGAATTACTACGACCTGGGCATCCAGCAGAAGCTGAGCGACAACCTGACGGTGGGCGTCGATAGCTACTACAAGCAGGCGCACGACCTGGTCGATGAAGGGCAGTTCGGCGCGCCCATCATACTCACGCCATTCAACTACGCGCAGGGGCAGGTATATGGAGTCGAGTTCACGGCCAACTACCAGCTGGGTCACTTCGCTGCATACGGCAATATCGCAACGCAGCGCGCCATCGGCAAGGACATCGTCAGTGGCCAGTTCAACTTCAGCACGGCGGAGCTCGCTTACATCGGTGACCACTACATTCACCTGGATCACGAGCAGCAGGTGACGGCTTCCGGGGGCGCTTCCTATACGATCTCTGGCACACATTTGACGGCCGACCTGCTACTCGGCTCAGGACTGCGCCGCAATCTGCAGTTGCCCGACGGCTCGTCAATCCCCAATGGGGGACACCTGCCCTACTACACCCAAGTGAACTTTGGAGTGAGTCACGACTTCGATCGGCAGGGTCTGAAGGGCCTCACCGCGCGCCTGGATGTGCTCAACCTGTTTGACAAGGTCTACGAGATCCGCGATGGCACCGGCGTAGGTGTCGGAGCGCCGCAGTTCGGCCCGCGCCGCGGCATATTTGCCGGCATCACCCAGGCGTATTGACGAGCAACGGCGCTGCCGCTCAGTTCCAGCGTGGCGCATCCTGTTAATCTGGGTTAAGCCATCCAGAATCGGGCCGCAATGCGGCCGCGATGACTCTGTGTCAGGATGAACGCATGGCCAAAAGGAAACGCTCCGCCCCCGGACTCGCAGATCCGACCAAGTTAGCACCCAGCGCCGATGAGCTGACTATCGTCATCATCGAAACTCCGAAAGGCAGTCGCAACAAGTACGCGTTCGACCCGGATGAACGCATCTATGAGCTCAAGACAGTGCTGCCCGCCGGCATGGAGTTTCCCTACGATTTTGGCTTCGTGCCCTCAACCCGCGGCGGCGATGGTGACCCGCTGGATGTGCTGGTGCTGATGGACGAGCCAGCGTTTCCCGGCTGCAAGCTCACCTGCCGCGCGATTGGCGTCATCGAGGGCGAGCAGAGTAATGGCAAAAAGACGGAACGCAATGATCGTGTGGTCGCCGTCGAGAACGGCAACCACAGTTACGCGCACATCAAGCACGTCGATGATCTCGGCAAACACTTCGAACGCGAGCTGGAAGAATTCTTCGTGAACTATCACCGGCTCAGCGCTGAGCAATATCGCATCCTCGCCCTGAAGGGTCCCGGTGCTGCGCGTCGCTGCATCAAGAAAGCGCGCAAGCAGCTCTGAGGGCGGCGGCGGACCGACGTAGCGACATCACGGTCAGGGTGGCAACGCCGCTCATCGCGAGCACGGCGCGCTCTGCGTCCCGGTGCGGGATCGCCCGCGGTCACGCGCCTCCGCCGCTAGTCCTGGCAGGCCTCTTGCGCGGCGCGACTCCAAGGTTTGATTGAAATGGTGGAGCCAGGCGGGATCGAACCGCCGACCTCTTGCATGCC
>CAWITP010000006.1:0-1040086 GCA_963839055.1 uncultured Pseudomonadota bacterium
ATGCAAGCGCTCTCCCAGCTGAGCTATGGCCCCAATCTAACCGTTTGTTTCCGCAGCGAATTTCGGAAGACAAATTCCGGTTACGACGCCTGCGTACCCGGATTGCCCGCGGGGCGCGAGGATAGCAGGAAAGCATCGGCGGCGGAAAGCAAGCCAGCTGCCTCTGGCTTCAATTCGCCTCCGGGACCGTGCCCGCGGCAATTCTCTGCAACGCGCGATCGACGCGCTCCATAGCGCGCGGCCGTCCGAGCAATGCGAGTGTCACATCGATTGGCGGCGACACCGTGGACCCTGTCACGGCGACCCTGACAGGCTGCGCGATCCGCCCGAGTCCGCTCTGCAGTCGCGTCGCGAGATCATTCAGCGCCGCGTGAATGGCCGCGGGCTGCCAGTCTGCCAGCGCAGCCAAAGCCTCACGCACCTGCTGCAGCGCCGGACCTGTCGCGGCATTCAATTGTTTGGCAACCGCCTTGGCATCAAAACTGATGTCGTCCGTAAAGAAGAAGCGGCTGTTCTGCGCCATCTCCTTCAGCGTCTTGGCGCGTTCGCGCTGCGCGATGATGACACCCTCGAGCAATGACAGATCGTCACTATCCAGGCCCAGCCGCTGCAACTGGTAGCGCAGATGCGGCACCAGCGTTGCCGGCTGAGCGCGCATCATATGCTGCTGGTTCAGCCACAAAAGCTTCTCGGGATTGAATGCCGAGGCGGCCTTGTTGACGTCATGTATGTCGAAGTCCTGGATCATCTCTTCCCGCGTGAAAATCTCCTGATCGCCGTGTGACCAGCCAAGGCGGATGAGGTAATTCAACAGCGCATCAGGCAGGTAACCCTCCTCCTCGTACTGCAGAACACTGACGGCACCATGGCGCTTGGACAACTTGGCGCCATCTGGACCGAGGATCATGGGCACATGGGCATAGACAGGCGGAGTTGCTCCCAGGGCGGTCAGCATGTTCATCTGTCGCGGCGTATTGTTCAGATGATCGTCGCCCCGGATCACATGCGTGACACCCATGTCCATGTCATCCACGACGACGCAGAAGTTGTAGGTGGGCGTACCATCCGCGCGCGCAATAATCAGGTCATCCAGCTCACGATTCTGGAAAGTAACGGAGCCATGGACAAGGTCCTCGACGACAACCGCCCCTTCCAACGGGTTGCGGAAGCGCACCACGGGATCGACTCCGGGCCGCGGTGTGCTGCGGCTGCGACATAAGCCGCTGTAACGCGGCTTTTCCTTCCGCGCAAGCTGCTCAGCGCGCAACTGCTCGAGCTCGTCCTTGGTGCAATAACAGTGGTATGCCGTACCCTGCTCCAGCATCGAGTTCAGCACCCCCCTGTAGCGCTCAAACCGCTGTGTCTGATAGTAAGGACCTTCGTCCGGCGTGAGCTCGAGCCATCGCATTCCATCGAGGATGACTTGTACGGCCTCCTCCGTGGAACGCTCTCGATCTGTATCTTCCACACGCAGGATGAACTTGCCGTGCGTGCGACGGGCGTACAGCCAGCTGTACAGTGCGGTACGCACACCGCCTACGTGCAGCATGCCGGTCGGACTGGGCGCGAATCGCGTAACTACCATGACATGCCGTAAGATGTTCGGGTGCTCAGTTTATCAACCATGTCAATGATGCGCACACTGCCGGGTCGAACTCGCGCGGTTAACACAGAATGAAAGGTAGTAGTGTCCGCGACAGCGCGCTCGGACAGGTGCTCGATTCGCTGGCAAGTGGGCAAAGCTCGTCCGGTTCCGGCAGCGCGGTGGCGATCGCCATGGCACTGGCAGCGGCTTGCGCGCACAAGGCGTTGGCGCTGACGCACAAGCATCACCGCTTGAGTAGCGATGGCGAAGGCGCTATGCACACCCTTGAGGACATGGGTCGCCGTTGTCTTGAGAGTGCTGACCGCGATGCGACCTGTTTCAGCGCATTTCTGAGAGCGCAAGATCGCCCCAGTGCAGAGCGCTTGCTGGAATCGGATCGGCAGACGCAGCAAATTGGCGTGCAGCTGCAGCAGGTTCTGCAGCAGATCGCTGGGGAGGTAACCCCGCTGGCGCGCGGGGATCTTTCGTGTGCCGGCAGGTTGTTGCAGGCAGCCCTCGCCACCCAGGAAGAGATCTCAGCCGAGAACGCCCGGTCGGCCAGCCGCGTGTTGGAAGTGCGTTAACTCGGGCCGCCGTTCCCTTTCGAGTTGCGCGCAGCTTGCCACTTTGCCTCCGCATTGACGGGTGGCTCATCGGGCAGGCGCGATGCCGGCGCATCGCTTGCTGGAAAGCTTTCTTCCAGCGAAGAGTCGACCGCCTCCGATCTCGCAGTATGTAGGGGCGAGCCGGGCAGGCCGCTGGCGCGCGAACTGCTGCCGGGCTGAATATGGCTCCACTGATCCGCTACACCATCGCGCAATGATGTTTGACCCTGTACTGCCGCCTTGACGGCACAGTGCCCGGAGGCCGCCCGTACCAGCAGGCCCGCGCTGGCAATGGCGCAGAGAAAGCGCACCAGGAAGCTGCCCCTTTGCACCGCAACCAGTGCAAGTCCCAGCCCATACAGCGTGGAGAGTCTGCGTTCGTCCGGGGAAAGATTGCCGGTCTGATAAGCCATGAGATGACTCCTTGGGCGCTGTCAGTCGCAGGGTCGCAATCGGTGTGCCGACCCAGCCACTGGAGGAGTGACCAGAATTGCCTCCCGCCGCCGGCCTCTATAGACTTGCCGCCCTTCCGGGCATCCTGGCGGTTCTTTCCACAGCGGCTTGGTTATGGGCGGTTAGCTCAGCGGTAGAGCACTGCTTTCACACGGCAGGGGCCACTGGTTCGATCCCAGTACCGCCCACCATTAAATCAGCAAGTTAGCTGCAGATGAGCTTAGTTCCAGACGTCACCTATGGAACTTATTATGGAACTGTCGTTGGAAATCCTCTCGGTGCGCAGGCCTTCGCCCGGCGACGTATTCAATGCGCAGTCTGAGGGGATCTGGGATGTCGCTTAGGCCGCCGGTCTGCATTGAATGCAATCCTGACCGGACCGCGTCGCGGCCCTTTCACCATAGCCGCTAGCTCGTCCTGGTCTGTCCGGCGAGCGTGGAAGCTGCCTTTCGTTTTGGCTGTCACGCCATACAGAATGAACAGCGCGCAGTGGCGGTTCCAGCAGGGGTCGCTGGGGTTGCGCTATAGCTTGCCGCAGATTTCGAGAGCGATTGGAATCAATTAGGGAGATCCTGGTATGGATGCCATTAAGGTCGCGGTCTATCGGTTCTCAGTGTGGGACCATGACCGCGGCGAAAAAGTCACCGCTTCACGAATGGGGACCCGCGAAGCCCTTGAGCTGGCCGGCGGTGTTCCGGAGGCCGACTCAATGCGTCTGGTCCCGGAAACAGACGTGGACGGCGAAGGCTTTTATCGGCCGAAGTCCGAGCAGATTCCAGACTAGACGTCGGAGGAGACCCCGCACAGTTGAATTTTGCTCGTAACCCTGAGTCCTGACTCTCACCGATGCGGCAGTTTCTTCAAGGTTGATCGTCGCTAAAGTCGATTCTGCCGTCCCGCATCGCGGTCTCGATCGCCTCAAACACATGAGGACAAAAACCCCGTTTGTGCGACTTCGACATTCGTTGAAAACACGCGCAGTCACAATGCCAACTTCGACCGGTGAGCGCCTGCTCGCAGGTAACTGTCCATCCCTGGACCTCGAAAGTGAAGACTTTTGCGCAGGGCATGCGATTGCGCTTTGCAGCGCAAAGTATCGTGGCCTCTCGTCGCCTGTCAAACGTCCTCAGCTGCGCGGCAGGCCGCGCGAGGTGCCGATGGGCCACATGCGCGCTCTGAGGCAGAAAGCCACATCACTGCGAGCGAAGCCGCTTGGGCGGAAAGTGTGGCAACAAACGATGCCGCGGTAGTAAGGCGCATATTGGCGGACGATGTTGTCTGGGTATTGGACGGGGATGTACTGGATAAAGCGCAGGCTGTTGAAGGTGCGGAGAAAGGACCATATGACTTCGTGTCCAACCACCTCGAATACGCGCATGTGCGATTCTTTGGAAACACAGCTGTGGTCCAGGGCAGCGAGTTGTGGACACGAAAAATGGACGAAAGGGTCGCTTTGTCTGGATAGACACTTGGCTATTCCGAAACCGGCAGTGGCAAATTGTCGCTCGCCGAAGACGTATCTTCTTCGCTCAAGAAATAGATGCGCTAATTCTTCCCTGACAGAGCCAGCTCGTGGGACGGTCTAGCGCAGTTTCAGGTTACCTCCGGGCGGAAGTCGCCGGAGAGATGTTATTGATGCCTTGCAGCAATAAGTAACCTGAAGTGCAACGATATCTATGATATGAACGAGCGAACTCCCCAAGCCGCCTCATAATCGGGATGGTCCTCTGAGCCATGACGAATTTTTACGCTCCATTGGGCGAAGCCGCACTCGGCTCTGCGGAGGCTCAGTTGCAGACTGAAGACCGGGCGCGCGATGCGTTGCGCCGCGCGGTGCGCGAAGCTACTCGCCACAAACATCGGCAGCTCGACCAGGCAATGTCGGCTCTTAATCTCAATGATCGAGTTGGTTACGGCATCTTCCTTAACATTCATTACGTGGCGCTCAGTGCTTTGGCTTCCCGATGGCGTGCCCAAGACCAGCCGGACTTCTCTGCTTTATTGTGTTGCCTCATCGAGGATTTACAGGCGCTCGGATTTCCGGCTTCCTACCCACTTACAGTCAACAGGACACGTGCTGAATTCTCTCGCCAATGGGGCATCGCCTATGTCATTCGCGGATCGCGTTTAGGTGCGCAAGTGCTGCGACAACGCCTGCTGGCGGGGTCTCCGCCCAAGGCTTACCTGAACCACGAACTGAAGCTTCCTTGGTCAAGCTTCTTACGGCAGTTCGATGAGGTCGGAAGGCGGCTGCCCGGTGAGAGAAATCACATCATCCGGGGCGCTAAGTTCGCTTTCGCGACATTTATTGCTGCGGTCGGTGCGAGGGAGTAGCAGCATGAATGACACCACGCAGACGCTACCCGACCTTACTATCTGTGATCGTGAACCTATTACCCGGCTCGAATGTATCCAGTCATTTGGCTTTCTGTTAGCGATGTCCAAGGATTGGATCGTTGCGCGCGCTTCGGCCAATCTTGAATCCTTTTTAGGCACCGATCCGAACGCTGCGATCGGTGCCCAGCTTGATGTCTTAATAGATGTCACCACGCTACACGACATTCGTAACCGCATGGCTTTCCTACGTGGCCTCAGCGGCATCGAGCGACTTTACAAAAAACCCCTGATTCCCGGTGGCCCACCGTTTGATATCGCCGTTCATTATTCAGAGTCCCTGTTTGTATTGGAGGGAGAGCCAAGTCGATCGGAAGACGAGATGGATGCGGCCTCCCTCGTACGCAGCATGATGACTCGCTTGCGTACCCGTACGACGTTCGAAGCCTTCTACCGCGATGCGGCGCGTCAGATTCGGGGGATGACGGGTTTCGAGCGCGTCATGATCTATCGTTTTGCCGAGAGCGGCGCCGGCGAAGTTATTGCCGAGTCGCTCACTAACGAGATGGAAAGTTTTTTAGGATTGCATTATCCCGCATCCGACATTCCCGTCCAGGCACGAGCTCTTTACCTACGCAACCCTTTTCGAATCATTGCCGACGTCAGTGCGTTACCTGTGCCGCTGCTCCCAGCTGTCGGGAGCGCCGTGCAACCGCTCGATCTGTCGCTCGCCATGACGCGAGCAGTCTCACCCGTGCATATCGAGTATTTAAAGAATATGGGGGTCGGGGCTTCGTTATCGATTTCGATCATCGTCGACGGTGCCCTATGGGGACTGATAGCTTGCCACAACAGGACCCCACGTTTACCCGATTACGGCCGGCGCACGGCGGTGGAATTATTTGGTCAAATCTTCTCACTGACCCTCGAGAGCTGGTTCAAACAGTCGCAGATCGATGCTGACGAGGACCTTCGCGCATCGGTGGATCGAATAAGCATGGCAATTGCCGGCGACAGCGAGCTGCTATCGAATGCCACATGGCTACAAGATGCGGTTCGTGAAATGATTGAATGCGATGGGGTGTCGACATTGATGTGCGGGGTTTTAAAGTCGAGTGGCTCGGTCCCTTCGAGTTTGGAAATCGAAGCTATCGCTCATCAGCTCAATCTTGCCCCGGCAGGAAGGATTTTCGCAACCGACCATCTCACGTCCCTTCGACCGGAAGCGGGCGGCTATGCAAATGTCGCCGCCGGCGTCCTGGCCTTGCCCATTTCTCGCACACCGCGGGATTACATTTTGTTGTTCAGACGCGAACGAGTCTACAACATTCAATGGGCAGGCAACCCGGCTAAGTCAGTCATCGGCTCAGAGGAAGGACTACGCCTCTCCCCTAGAAAGAGTTTTAACGCGTTTTTGGAAAGTGTGCGCGGTCACTCGCCGCCTTTTACGGCGCGAGAGCGTCGCATCGCCGAAGTGTTACGGGCGGCGTTGATCGATGTGATCTTGAAATTTTCTACGACGGCTGACGATGAGCGACGTAAGTCATTTGAACGACAGGAACTCTTGATCGCAGAATTGAATCATCGCGTCCGCAATATTCTGACGTTGATTCGGGGACTGATAAGCCAGCCCGATGGCAAACACCGCGACGTGTCGAGCTTTGTGCAGTCGCTCGATGGTCGCATCCAAGCAGTGGCGCGCGCACACGACCAGGTCACATGCCACGATTGGGGACCGGGGAGGCTTTCGGCACTGTTGGAGGGCGAAATCGCCGCGTACATCCCTGAGCGTAAAGATCGATTCGCGCTAATTGGGCCGACAGTGTGGCTTGAGCCGCAGGCATTTACAACGCTCTCTCTAGTCATCCATGAATTGGTCACAAATTCGGTTAAGTATGGTTCTTTGTCCGATCGTGGGCGCGTACGGGTCAGTTTAGACCGTCAGCCAGGCGTTGGGTTGTATTTGAAATGGCGGGAAATCGAAGGACCGATCGTTAAACCGCCTCAACGTCGCGGATTCGGCTCTGTCATTGTCGAGCGCGTCGTGCCGTTCGATTTGCAAGGAACGGCCGAGGTCCGGTATGCATTGTTGGGTTTAGAAGCAGATTTGTTTATCCCTGAAATGCACATTGCATGTGCGCCCGATGAGGCCACGATTGGAAGCATCCGGCCGGCGCTCGGGGGTGGTGCTTCAGGAGACCTCACTCAAAATAAACCACTGGATGGTTGTAAGGTGCTGTTGCTTGAAGACAATATGATCATCGCGCTTGAAGCGGAGGATCTGTTGCGTACACTGGGAGCTGCCGGCATTTTTACTGTCTCGACAGTGCCGCGAGCCGAGCGAATCCTTAAAGCGGAACGCCTCGATTTCGCTTTGCTCGATATCAACTTGGGTCGGAGTACGAGTTTAGGATTTGCCGAGTTGCTTCGCGAGGCGGGAATCCCCTTCATTTTCGCCTCCGGTTATGGCGAAAGCGAACCTTTGGCGGAAGCATGTGGGGGCGCGTTGCTAGTTACAAAGCCCTACACTCGAGGCACGTTGGCAACGGCAATCGTTAAATGTAAAGGCGCCGTATCGTATAAACATTCCCATAAATGATCCATGTTGGGAGCGTTATATTCGTCTCTATGGCCAAAGCCCCGAGAAAGGCAGCGGCGAAATCGGCGGCAACACTCGAAAATGGGAAAGTTCGCTCGGGCCTGGCACCCGTCCGTAGCCTGTCTCGCGAATCCGGGCGCTACAGAGCGCACCTGCACACCGACAGCCTGCATACCGCTGGGACTTGGGACCACCACACGCAAGTCCAACACTGCGAGCTCGTAAATCCATCGCCTACGCTTGCCAGCAACATCACCACTACGCAGCGACACCCCCCCCCGGCATCGCCCAACATGTGCGCATGCCATGCAAATCTACTCCCTTCCTGCATACTTCGGATTAAAATATGTAACTCTATCGACTAAAAGAATGCTGCGATGCAAATTAGCAAACGTTTGGCGGCCGAATTCATCGGAACGTCGTGGCTCGTATTAGGCGGATGCGGTAGCGCGGTGCTCGCGATGTCGTTTCCGGCATTTGGGATCGGATTTGTCGGGGTGTCGCTTGCCTTTGGCTTGTCGCTGTTAACGATGGCCTATGCGATCGGCCACGTGTCGGGATGTCATATCAATCCCGCGGTCACTATCGGGCTTTTCGTGAGCGGCCGATTTCCGTCCCGAGATGTCGTTCCCTATATCGTTGCGCAGGTGCTAGGAGGCGCCGCGGGAGCGGGCATTCTCTATTCGATCGCGATCGGCCACCCGGGGTTTGATATAAACAGTGGGTTTGCATCGAACGGCTATGGTACGCATTCACCGGGAGGGTTCAGTTTTGGGGCGTGCTTACTTGCAGAATTGGTGATGAGTTTTGGTTTTCTGTTCGTCATTCTTGGCTCGACCCACGGCAGAGCCCCTCAGGGTTTTGCTCCCATCGCAATAGGCCTGTGCTTAACGCTGATTCATCTCATCACCATTCCAGTGACTAACACGTCGGTAAACCCTGCTCGCAGCACGGGTCCCGCTTTGTTTGTCGGTGGCTGGGCACTGTCGCAGCTTTGGCTCTTCTGGATTGCACCCATTTCGGGAGCCGCGTTAGCCGGCGTGGTCTATCGTTGGGTCGGTGGCGACGAGCCTTCACCGGTCCCAGTGACCGGACGGTTATAGGTGCCAATCGAGCCAACGGACACAACCGCCCGGATTTGAGGCGCCTTGTCATCGTGCTGGTCACCTCGTGCCGAGGGTTAGCGATTCGCCGGATCTTGTTCCCCCGCTTTAAGCGAGCCACTCGGTGCTTGCTGCAGGTCTTGCCGGCTCTTCATGCAGATCGGGGAATACTCGGGGGATCCGTGTGGCATAGCTGGCCTGGTAGGAGGAGCTTGCATGGCACTGCCTTATATCCTGATTTCCTCGTGCTCTGATGTGCCGTTATGAAACCGTCCAATTCGGCTTGGTCTTCATCATTTTGATACTGGCTTACGATCGCTATGCCGCTCAAAAGAGGCTGGGCGCTCTCAAGGAACAGTTACATGCAATCGAAGTCCGAGCAACAGACCACGACAACGCTGTCGACGCCTCTCTGATTAAGGGCTCAACGAGATCGACCGATCGACCGGCAAATGCTTACGTTGAGAACCCTCTACGCCACCTGCTACGGGTCTATAAACATGATGCGCAGATCGATCCCGCCTTTGCCATCAGAGCCCGATAGCTCAGTACGTGCCAATTTCGGCAGGTGGTACTCGAGAAACCGGATGAACAAATCCGCGGCGTTGCCGTGGTCCTTCTCCGCGACAGCATCCAACCAGGCCTGCAGTCGATCGACATTGCCTTCCGCAAACCTCGCCAGCGCGCCCGGACGTCCCCTGCGTGACTTTGTTGGGGACGCCGGAGCGGCGGCCTTGCCGGCGTGCGGGGGTAGGGTTCCTTTAGGTGCTGGCATCAGTATCAATCACCTATTCTGCTGTTCAGACCGCAGAATGCATCGAATACCAGCGCGATACCGACGACTACGCGCCAACCACCGGGCGATGTGCAAGATTGCCTCAAGCCGCCTGTCGCGAGTGTCCGGTGATCGGGAATGCCGGCGCGGTTGGGCGGGCATCCATCGGATGCCAACTACGCCGTGGCTATTCGCTCGTTTTGCGCTGTTTGACCATCAGCTCGTACGCATCGGCAAGCTCGACCAATGCCTCACCGCAGCGCGTCCGCGTCGATGACCCATGCATAAGGGCTAGCACCTGCGGCTGCAGTGTTGCTAGGCGGCGGATAGTCGCCGCGGTAACGACCGTAAGCGCCGTGGCGTGAAAAAGCTCCTCAGCAGCGAGGGCGGGACCAACGATGTCGCTGTCAGTAAGCGCCGGTCCGTCGCCGGTGTGCGTAAAGAGATCTCCGCAGAGAAGCGCCTTGGTGGTTTCCTCAAAAAGCACGCGCGCCTCCCAGTTGTGCGGTACGTGCGGCGTATCGATGTGGCGAATGCGCTTGCCACCGAGATCGATGACCTCACCGTCGGCGAGCTTGCGCGGCGGTCGATCACACAGGTCCTCGAGCGAGACCATGCACCCAAGCGCGCCATGCGCGACCTGAGCCCGCGGTGCGACAGCGAGAAATTCGTTCATCGCTCCGCACTCGTCGGACTCCACGTGTCCAAAGGTTATCCAGCGGATTCGCTCAAGCGGTATTATGCGGGCGATTGTCTGGGACACGAGCGGGAACATCCCTCGCGGCCCCGTATGGAAAAGCAGCGGATCGTCGCCGTTGATCAGGAACTGATTGAAGGTGAAGCCGCCCGGTGCAGCCGCGGGGACGCAAGTTGATAAGCGATACACGCCATCGGCGATCTCGTCGACCTGGCTTTGCATACAGGCATCCTCTTGTTTACGGCAGAGGCCGCTAGTCAAGCGTACGCCATACCTCTGATTAAAGGTGTGGTCGCCAGTGCTAAGAATGCACCGCAGTTTGTTGATGCTCAACTCACCCTGCAGCTTCGCCGTGCGGCCAGAAGGCTGTAGCCGGTTTGTTTCCCGTCATGCATCTCAACCGACAGACCGGCAGGATAACAGTGAACACCGGTGACTACGTCATACCCGAAGTTGACCGGAAGCCGTCCGTGGGCGGTGTCGGCTACGCGGCACTGAAAATGCCGGATCACTCGAACCGATCGGGGATTATTGCGACGCAGTGCGATGTGAGGCCACGGCTATCCAGACGTCTCCACGGCGAACGAACGTATCCGTGAACACAATCTTGTTAGCGAGCCGCTGTCCCTGGAAGTCTTCATCCTGAACCGATGCACCCGTAACGACCGCGGTGGCGCCGCCGTATACGTATGCTCTCATTTCCGAGAGCTCGAGCTTGCGCAGTTTCAGCGCGCCTGATTTGAGAACGCGCAAGACCTCCGCCTTGTCGCTGCGATGTCCAGTCTCGTCTGTGTCAATGTAGGTCGGAGCCCACAAAGCTGATGGGGTCTTGGTATCGGATCTCCGGAGAGCTGCGACCCACTTCTCTTGAGCGCAATGAGCGTTCGTGCGGTATCACCGCTCGCCGCCAGTTCGGCTGCCGACGCGCTCACCGCGGAGCCAGCTATTGCCAGTAGCCACGCATAAATCGAGATACGCATACGCAGATCCTTCGGTCTGAAGCGACCGTTCGCGATGCCATTCCACGCCGAGTGGTCGCGGAGCGCAAGTTGAGCGTTGCGAGCGGATCGGCGGCTATGCGCCATTCAATTTGAAGAACGGGGCGCCGGGCCAGCGACGTTCTGGATCGTTCGACAGCCTTTTGAGCAAACGACTGAAGTCCATCCAGGTCTCGTCGAATCGCCCTGGGCACAGTTCCTGTGCCCTGCGGACTGATAGCCTTCTTTGAATTTTGGCCTCAAGCTGAGGGCCGGTTAGATCAGGCTCCGTTTTGAGCAGGAGCAGGACCTCACGGTATGCCCCGGCTTCTCGGTTGGCGGCTGCCTGGGCGGCCAGGCGATCGAGTATGGCTTGGCCGATTTCGGCGGGGGGGGGTTCATACGCGCTTCCCGTGAATTCACATCGGCACCATGTGCAGCGGACAGGTCCCGGCGTCAGGGACGCCAATACCGCATAGCATTTCGGGCAGGCCTGCCGCCTCGCTCATCTTCATCGCCACACCTTCATGAAGGCGCTCCGCACTCGTCGAGGCACTCGAGCAGTTCACCGTAAGCCGTCATGTCGTTCCCACGCATACGCGCGGCCGGGATCGTCATCTCGCGGTCGGATGCTGACCACTGATTGTCCGTCACGGTTCGGCCGCATCCGCGTGGATGCGCGAACTTGTCTCGGGCCGTCGATCAGTTCGCGAAGATCCGGCCAGTGTTTGTCCTGGCAGCTGTTGTGCAGACAGGTAGGCAATGCTTGTACATCAATATCCGCCAAGTCGCTGTGAGGCAGCCAGTTCGAGATTGGCGCGCCGCAACCGCTGCACTGCCAAGCCACGCTATTGTTGGAAGGATGCCGGCGCAATTCCGGAGCACCGCATCCGCATTCGCAAGAAGATCTTGGAGTCACGGCCTCTGCCAATCTCATGGAGGTCATGCTGCTCTCCGCCGGATGCTGGATGGTAGGTTGTGTCCCTGGCCTGGCCCACCAATAACCCGCGGGAGAGCTCCATGCGGCGCACCTGCTCCGGCGAGCGCTGGGCAATGAGTGTGGCCATAGTGGCGACAGCCAGCTGGCGATCTGCGTTTGTCTGTGCCGAGATCAGCGCGTTGTACGCGTCATTGATTGCACCTTCGAGGCGCGAGTCACTGAAACGGCCTTGAGTCCTCAGCTCTCGGTCGCGATCAAGTTGAACGTGGGCATAGTCGCCCGTAGAATCGAACATGGTGGGTTAGCTCCACTGTTGGGTTGAGGTTGAAGTAGTCCCGGCCGTCGCAAGCGGTCGGGAGCTTCCGCGAGTCCGATCAGGCTGCGGAGCGAGGCAGCGCGGAGCGGCGAATCAGCTCGCTACCGTGGGCATAGCTGCGGCGACCGTCCTTAATGAGCTTGATGCGTCCCGCGTTGACGTCGTCGTAGAACGTCTTTCGGGAACTCCGGAGATAGGCAATCCCACCGCATCGACTGCGATGCAGATACCTCGCTTTACCCGATCGCGCGGGAAAAGCATCAGAGCGTTAATCCATAGGGGGTTCTGCCACTGCGGACGCTCTCGACCCAGCGGCGGCGCATTCACAGCATCGTCACCGCGGCGAGCCGCTTGCGAGCAGCATCGGCTGCCAGATGCCCGTAGTGTCGCTCGATCATGCCAACGCTCGTGCCACACAGGCGAGCAACCTCCAGTGTGCTCATTCCCTTGGTCAGCGCTGCGGTGATAAAGCTATGGCGAAGGGTGTAGAGACATACACCCGATCCCGGATCCGCAGGCAAGCCCGCATCCTTCGCTGCTTCGCGTACAAGCTCGTCCCAGTCTGAGTGTGACCAGGGAATCTTGTCATCCCGGGTAAACAGCCGGTCACCGGGTGCTTTACCGCCCGCCAGCCGCTTAAAGAGCGTCACCGCGGGGGCAGATAGGGGCACAGTCCGCGAACCGTCCTTATCCCGCGTGCGCTGCTTTCCAGAGACGAACGTCATCGACTTAGTACGCGCGTCAAATTGCGACACGGTAGCCTTCACCAACTCCCCCGCTCTAGCGCCGGTCAGCGCAGTCGCCTGAACCAAATCGCGGATAGCTCCTGTTGCGCATTTGAGCAACTTGCGGCGTTGCTTCAGATCGAGATAGAGAGTGCGCCGGTCCTTGCCACCCGGCAGCACTTGGACAAGTCGCAATTCGACAGCTAAGGCTGCAGGATCCTTCCCGTTCGACATCAGCTTGAGGCCGGATAGCAGGCGAGTAATGGTTAACAATCAGCCGATCAGCAATAACAACGCCGATCGCCTCGCGTGGACCCGCCGTGATTTTGTCCGTGCCGCCGGGGGTGTCGTGGCTGTGGGTGCGTACGCGCGCCGGGGAATTCTCCCGGCGTTCGCGGCCGATCCGGTTTCCAACCTCGACGATCTTGCCCGCAGTGTTCGTGGGCAATTGCTGCGCAGGAGCTCGCCCGGCTACGACGAGGCGAGGAGAGTCTGGAACCTTGCCTACGATCGCCGCCCGCTCGCGATCGTACGCGCTGTGAACCTCGAGGACGTGCAACGCTGCGTGGAGTACGCGCGCAAGCACTCAGTCCCCATCGCCATTCGGGGCGGCGGTCACAGCTATGCCGGATACGGGGTAGCCGATGGCGCATTACAGATAGACCTCGGCACATTCAGCACCGTCACCGTCAACCGCGACCGCCGAGTCGCCTTGGTGGGTGGCGGCACCCGGATCGGGGACCTTCTCAGAGCCACGCTGGCCGCGGGACTTTACACGCCGATGGGGTCATGTGGCTCTGTGGGCGTCGCCGGGCTCACGCTCGCGGGCGGTGACACGAATGGGAGAGGCCTGTACGGAACAGCCTGCGACAACCTGGTCAGCGCGCAGCTGGTCACGGCCGACGGTGAAGCGCGCGAACTCGGGCCCGACCGGAACGAGGATCTGTACTGGGCAATCCGCGGCGGCGGCGGGAACTTCGGCGTCGTCACCCGATTGGATTTCCGGCTGCACCCCGTCGTGCCGTTACACACCGCTGCATTCAACATCGGCTGGCGAGGCATTGCTGGGGCAATGCGCGCGTACGGCGACCTCGTACGCGACGCCCCCGACGAAGCACGCGCCGGGTTCTTCCTGGACCCGGAATCTGGGGCGTCGGCGAGCTGCGGATACCGCGGTGATGCCGCAGCTGCAGCGGCCTACCTGGAGAAGTGGAAAGCCGCATTCCGCCCCGCCCCGGCGCAGCTTTCCACCTCAACACCGAATCCGGAAGGGGAAGTCTGGGGTCCGACATTCGTAGCCGTGGACGGCGCGTTCCTCGAACAACTGAGCGGCGGCGTCGTCGACGTGCTTTCGCGCGCGGCGATTGAGGGACGTGGATTCGGACAGATGCTGCTCGGCCTTTCGAATGGGGTCGTGGCACGCATCCCGATGACGGCCACCGCCTACCCCCTTCGCGGAACAGGACTAAGTACGCTGATTGCCGCTGAGTGGCACAAGCCTGAGGACCGCGCGCCGGCTGAACGTTGGGTGGCGGAGACTAGCGCGGCACTGCGTCCCTGGGCGCGCCGCGCCTACGTGAACTACCTGCCGCCCAGCACACCGGAGCGAGTTCGTGAGATCTACGGGGTGAACTATCCGCGGCTGGCGCGGATCAAGGCGCAGTACGACGCGGCGAACCTGTTCCGGGAGAACCAGAATATTCGGCCGTCCTAGGCCGCAGTGCCGCCCGGCTACCGGGACAATTTTGGGCCACTGCGCTCGTGACATTGCGTGATATCAAATGACATCCAGGCGCTCGACGGTAACTGGCTGAAGCCGCGCTTAACCTATTCCTGAATGTCCGCCGCCGCGGTTACCTTCGCGCTCGAGTTCCATCTGGTTGACCACGAACTTCACCCCCGGCACGTCCCCGGCGATCTGTTTGGCTCTATAGAGCGCCGCCGTATCCCAGATGTAGCCGCTCAGTTGGACGACACCGTCATCGACGCGCACTTCAACATGACGGTAGTAGTAAGTCGGATCCCTGTTCAAAGCTGCGTAAACCCGCGCCGCAGTCGCTTCATCTGCCTGAGCCTGCTCAGGAGATTTCTGAGCGGCGGTTGAACAGGCCGCAAACGTCATTATCGAGGCGGCGACCAATGGACTGAACCTGGATACCACCCTCATAGTCCGCTCCTGATTTCCACGGCATTAATGACTTGTCGTTAAACTGTGGAGTTGTTGGAATGGCGCATGTTATTCACGCGCTTGCTGCACCTCTGGAACTGCGGCCGCCATGCTGGTGGGCCCAGCAGCTGCAGCGCACACGCACCCATCTGGCACAGGAAGCTACTCTCATCAGATTAAATATCGCTGAATTTTGGATTAAGCGCAGACATTTCAGGTCACCAGAATTGGCGCGCCGGCACCAGAGCCGAATGACTGCCAGCTACTGGGGCGGCTGAAGCGATTGACCGCACTAACCGGCGCATGCGGCAATCTATCAATGCCCAGGCAGATATAGCACGGGGTACGCTTGAGGAATTCGGCCGCGAATACGACCTCAAGATGGAACGGCGTTGCCTGGAGGCATCGCATCTACGTTAGTGCCGCAACACGCTCGCTTCGCTGATCTGTGCATATTGGGTCGAAAGGTATCACCGGCGAGCGATGCGACGCCGGGCTACTCCTATGGCCGCACTTCATCCGCAGCGGATGCTCGAACATCTCAGCTGCCACGGGGCTGCGCGGCAGGCGTTTGGCTAAATGACACTCCAGCTGCATCAATCGCCAAGGCTTTGCTCACGGAGGCTCACAAGATCGGCGCCGACCTGATGGTCGCCGGCGCATTCGGCCACCCCAAACTTTGGGAAAAACTCATGGGCGGTGTGACGCGCGAGCTGCTCGCTCAGATGGATATGCCCATTTTGATGTCCTATTAGCGCAGTCTTTGGCAACCATTGAATCGGGGGCACGACCGCCACTCGTGAGTGGGCGCCCGAGCCACGAACGACGGCAAATCAACGTGCCTGGGCGAGCAGTCTTCTCAGCTGGTCGCGATCTGCGACATGGCGCTGCTGCATCTGTTCGCACTCATCAAGTAAGCCTCTGGCAGCCGTAACGTCCTGCCCGTCGCTTGCCATCTTTGCGATCAGCGCTCGCTGTTCCTCTAGTAGTTTGTTGCCTTCCGTGACACGACGTTCCGCTTTGCCAAGCTGTAGCATCAGTTCGTGTCTATCCACGTCCCACCTTGTTGTTTTGTCATGTCATGATGGCGTAAGTCATTCTAAATGTCCCCTGATGCAGGTTAGCCGGGTAACGCGGCTCACTGCAGCCAAAGTCGCCGCAGCAAACGGCGGCGGACCAAGCGCTCGCAGCGAAGGTCTATTCGGCGCTCCAGGCTGCGGCTCACCGATCAGCTATGTGAACCGCGGCATGCCTGCTCAGATGTCCTCGCTGTTGGTTTTTTCGGCCACCCGGACAATTGCGTCCATCTTGACGTGCGCCAGCGGTGCGCGCATCGTCCGCGCGCACCGCGGGGGTTTTCTACCGTGTGGCGCCCTAACAACTCCAATCTCAAACCCAAGCAGGGGGGGACATATGAAGCGCATTCTTTCATTCGCCTTACTGGCCGCTGTGTTCATGGCAGGCCCGGCATTCGCGGCCGATCCGGTGCTCGGCACCTGGAAACTGGACGTTTCCAAGTCGAAATTCTCTCCTGGGGGAGAGCTCAAGGCCGCCACCCGCAAGTACTCGGAGAGCGATGGCCTCTATACGCTGGACCAGAAGCTAACGCGAGCCGACGGCAAAGAGATCGCTAACAAAGTGCAGTACCGCGACGGTAAAGAGCAGAAAAACGACAGTTCTGCCTTCGTCGGTTCGACGGTGGGCAAGAAGATCGATGCCAATACCTGGGACTTCGAACTCAAGAAGGAAGGCAAGGTCGTTGGCCAGGTTCATCGTGTGGTGTCAAAGGATGGCAAGACTTTGACGGTGCACAACACCGGCACGCAGCTGAGCGGCGTCAAGGGCGACGAAACGCTGGTGTTCGATAAACAGTAGTTGCAGGTAGCAGGTCGCGTGCACAGGGATGTGCCCGCCGCCGACAGCGAGCACCCTGCCAATGGCAACACCTCGATGGGTCAGCTCACTGCCGCCGCCCCCGCGGAGCCCCGGAAAAGGGCGCAAGCGCGCGTTTCCCGCAGGCGCCGACACGCTCACCAGTGATAGTCAAAGGACAGCGCGATCACACCCTGGTTGCGATCGAGAGTCAGCGGACTGCTGCGGGCGCTGCCCAGCAGGCGGTTGGTGGCCAGATCTGCGTTGAACAGGAAGTGTTTCGTCATGAACTTCGTGATACTCACCCCGAGCCCCACCGCATTGGCGCTCGCGTGCGCGTCGTATTCAGGGTATCCGGAAGCAAGCGACTGACTACGGGTCACGCCGAACGCCTTTTGCTGGTAGCGCCCATCGGCCAGAGTCAGTGACGGACCTGCGAACCAGAACAGGCTCTGCGAGCTGCCCGGCATGGGCATATAGAACTCCAGATCCGCCAGCGCGCCGTCAGCGCCGCCCAGGATCTGCCGCACATCGGCGCGCAGTATCAGGGGGAAACTTTTCGAAATGACGTAGGAGCCGAATACCTTCACTACCGGGGCGGGTTTGGTGTTTCCCATGCCGTGCAGAACGGGATAATCATCGGACACTTTCCGGCCGAGGTCGTAGCCGAAGGCGACACCGACCTCGTAGTGATCGCCCCGCAGGAAGTTGTAACCCAGCCCTTCACCCAGGGAAAAAAACGCGCGGTCGTAGTAGCGGATGTTGATGACCGGACCCGCGAGCCAGCGATAGGCAATCGCACCATCGTACTTGGGCTCGAATTCTGCAGCCGTGCCCAACACCACCCGCCATTCGGGCAGGTCGGGCTGGAACAGCTTCTGCAGAACGATACCGCCGGTGTACTGCCATTCCTGCAGCGGCGAAGGAGTCTGCGCCAGGGCCTGCGGCGGTGCAGCGGCCCACCCAAGCAGCACCACCAACGCAAGCGCTGGCGTGACAGGCACGCGGCCGGGCTGGGGCGCCGGCACTTAGCGCTGCGCTCCAGGCTGCATTGTTGGGAAAAAACCAAGCCTGCTGCGCCGAATCATAGATCCTCGAACCAGTATGCACGCTCCGCGCCAGAGGCGTCCGACGGAGCAAATGGGGCTCAACGCTCGCAAGTGGCGCTCCCGAAGCTTTGGCATACTGGAAGAAGTCGCGGCTGCGCTAAGCCGTGGCTGGATTGCAACTACCTGCGGGGCGCCAGGATCTCATCCAGCCGTGCTGCTGCACCCGGCACGCGCTCCAGGTGGGGATAGCGCAGACCGCCGTGATAGTCGATGTGCGTGACCCAGAAACGCTCACCGCTCTTCACAATCAGCTCCAACGGGCTGCTGCTGCTGCGCGCCTCTTTGATGGCATCCTTCAGCACATCAGCCGTGTAAGCGTCCCCGTTCACCGAGAGGATCTGCGCACCCTCAATAATGTTGGCCTGGTAGGCCGGACTGTCCCACTGCACCTGCAGTACGGTGCCGTCCTTGTTCTTGTCGTCGATTTCGAGCCCGATGCCGTAGCGCAGATTTACACGCGAGCGTTGCTCCTCGGTGAGTTTTTGAAACTCACTCGGGGTCTCCGAGTAAGTCAGCTGATAGCCTCCCCGGCGCACACCATCCAGGGGCGCCGACCCGCCGGCCAAGTCCAACCGCTGCCGCAGGAAAGTCGCCCAGTCATAGGGCTCGACCGCATTCAATGCTTGGACAATGTCCTCGAAAGTGTACGTGACCGGCACCACGCTGCCATCGTTGATGCCAAAGAAGCTGCGGGCGAAATCATCGAGCGAACGCTTGCCATGCGAGCGCTCGCGGATCAGCGTATCGGCATCCAGCCAGATTAATGCCCCCTCGCCGTAATAATCCTCGAAGCGCTGCCAATCAGGCCAGGACTGCGGGCGGCGCGGATTGATGATCTCGTCGTAGGTCGTATCCAGTAGCGGCCGCCACTTGCGTCCCGCGGCGTGCTCATGATCGGCAGCCAGCAAGGCCAGCGCATCCAGAGCCTGCTGGCGGCTGCGCAGACCCGAGCGGGCCGCGAGCACATCGCCCCAGTACTCAGTCTGGCCCTCGTATACCCACAGCAGACCATTGCGCATGGGCACATCGTAGTTCGCTGTCCATAAGTCAGCAGGGCGGCGGAATTTGCCGTTCCACGAGTGGCTGAACTCATGCGGCAGCAGATCACGCACGTAGGCAGTCTTGTCCCACTCGGTGAAGGATTCCGGATCGCTGCCATTCTCGCTCGACTGCTGGTGCTCCAGTCCCGCCTGCTGAATCTGCTCGCTCAGCGTATACAGAAAATCATAGTGCGCATAATGGTGTGAGCCGAACAACCTGTAGGCTTGTTGGATCAGGTTGCGATAAGCGGCCAGCGCCTCGGGCTCCACACGCAGCAACGCGGCTCGATCCGCAAACAGATCCATGTGGACCGATAACTTGCTACCCGGATCCAGATCCAGTCGCAGCAAGTGCCGTCCCGCGAACGCCGGACTGTCGATCAACGTCTCCAGGCTTACGCGCGCGAAATCGGAGCGGGCCCCGCGGACCGTGCTGGGTACGCCATGTTCGGGCGTACGCTCCAAGGAGCAGGCCAACTCCCAGCCGACGGGCACCGTGACGCTGGCCACTACCGGGATCTGCCGTGCGAAATAACCCGCGGGGTAGAACAGCAGCGCGTTCCACTCGAGCATCATCAGCTCCGGGCTGATCTCCGGGGTACCGACGGCATTGCTGGTTGGGGACAGATAATCGAAATCGATCTGGATCACGCGTACTTCTGCGGGAGGCTGCAGGTGGAACGCGTACATGTTGACGGCGTCGCGAGTCCAGCTAAGCGGCGCGCCACCGGCGGCGATCTTCAGCCCGGCGATACGATCGATCGGGCCTTCCGGCGCGTGGGTGCCGGGCAGCCATTTCGGATACAGCAACACGAGGTCGCCGTTGATGCCGGAGACCGTCTCGTGAACATGAATCACCCGGCGCGCCACGTCGGTCGCATCGACGGCCAGCTGAACTTCACCCGTATACGGCCGATCCTGAGGCAGCTCGATCGGCACGATAGGTGAGTTGGCGACGGGACCTTCACTCGCCGCTGCGCGCACGAGAGCGATGGACAGGAAAACCATCGCGGCAAAGATTGACTTCATCCGTATCCTTTCAGGAGCGCGCGCGCAAGCGCCCATCATCATGACGTGCGCGACGCCAGCAGCCTGCGATAGATCTGCAGGTCATGCGCCGAAAAGCAGCAGAAGCTCACAACCTGCACCATGGGAACACTGGGCATGTACTCCGCTACGGTGCGCACCGCCACTTCCGCAGCAAGCTCGGCAGGATACCCGAAGACACCGGTGCTGATGCACGGAAACGCAAGGCTTGCGAGGCCGTGCTGCTGAGCCAACTCGAGCGAACGTCGGTAGCAGGAGGCGAGCAGCTCGGGCTCGCCGTGTTCGCCGTCATGCCACACCGGACCGACTGTATGGATGACTTTGCGAGCCGGCAGGCGGTATCCGTCAGTCAGCTTGGCATCGCCTGTGCGGCAGCCACCGAGTTTACGGCACTCCTGTAGCAGCTCGGGGCCCGCAGCCCGATGAATGGCGCCGTCGACGCCGCCGCCACCGAGCAACGAGGAGTTCGCGGCATTGACGATGGCGTCAACGGCGAGACTCGTAATGTCAGCCCGCAAGGCCTGCAGGCCTGCAACCCGCTCGCTCATGGAGGTACTATGGCAGATCCGGCGCGCGCTCGGCGCGCTTCCTGATCCAACCCTGCGGCGTGCCGGGTATACTGCGTGCTGATCCCGGACACAGCACGTCCGGATGCAGGAGCGGGTAACCGGGTCAGGATCGATGTCCAGAAGAAAATTCCTGCAGCACGCGGGTATAACTGCGCTTTCCATGGCTGTTTCCAACTGGTCGCTGAGCGGCGCCGCCGCCGCGAACAAGACTCTGAAGCAGCGTGGCACACCGCAGCCCTTTGACTACGCCAGGCTCAAGGGCATGGCGCGGACGCTGGCCGCCGCACCTTACCGGCCGCCACCGGACCAACTTCCGGCCTCCATCGCCCAACTGGACTGGGACCACTGGCAGTCGATCCGCTTCCGCAGCGAGCACGCGCTGTGGGCGACCGATGGCCTGCGCTTCCGGGTAGAGTTCGCCCATCTGGGCTTCCGGATCAACAAACCGGTGCACATGTACCTGGTGCAGGACGGCCAGGCCCAGGAGATTGCTTTCGATCCGGCCATGTATGACTACAGCAAAGCCGGAGTCGCGAGCGGTCAGTTGCCACCCAGTATGGGTTTTGCCGGCTTCCGCATCTACTTCCATACCGACTGGGTCCGCGACATCGCCGCCTTCCAGGGCGCCTCCTATTTCCGCGCGACCGATGGAGATATGCAGTACGGCATGTCGCAGCGTGGCCTGGCAGTCGATTGCGGACTGCCGACACCTGAGGAATTTCCGGATTTCATCGCCTACTACCTGGAGCAGCCGCACCGCGACTCCAGTCAGCTGGTGGTGTACGGGCTGCTCGACTCCCCGAGCGTGGCCGGTGCGTACCGCTTCGTCATCGACATGGGCGATACGATCCTGATGGACATGGACGCGGCGCTCTATCCGCGTAAGCAGATCGAACGGCTCGGGATTGCGCCCGGCACCAGCATGTTTTTCGTCGGTAAAAACGATCCGCGCACCTCGGACGACTGGCGACCGGAAATCCACGATTCGGACGGCCTGCAGATGTGGAACGGAGCGGGCGAATGGCTGTGGCGACCACTCACCGACCCAACCGCGGTGCGGGTCAACACCTACATCGACGACGGCCCGCGTGGCTTCGGCCTCATGCAACGCGACCGCAACTTCGACCACTACCAGGACGATGGCGTGTTTTATGAGAAACGGCCCTGCGCCTGGATCGAGCCGAAGAGCAACTGGGGACCCGGTGCGGTGACCTTGTTGGAAATTCCTACCCGCGACGAGGTCATGGACAACATCGTGGCCTTCTGGACGCCAGCGAGCAAGCCGCAGGCGGGCCAGGAGTTACTCTATGGCTACCGCCTTTACTGGACCCGGGATATTCCCTTTGCGCCGAAGCTCGCCACGGTCAGAGCGACGCGCACCGGCGTAGGCGGGATTGTTGGGCAGAAGAGAAGCCACTTTTCCTGGAGATTCGTGGTTGACTTCGCTGGCGGCGATCTGGCAATGCTCGGCGATCAGGCCCGCGTCACTCCTGTGATCTGGGCCTCCAGAGGCCGGGTAGAGATCACTTCGGCGCGGCCATTGCAGCCGTTGCGTCAGTGGCGCGCCATGTTCGATCTGGCTCTGACGGATGACAGTGTCGAGCCGGTCAACCTGCGGCTATTTCTGTCGCTCGATGGCCAGCCGCTGTCGGAGACCTGGTTATACCAGTACGAACCGCCACCGCCGAACAAGCGGATCCTGTAGATAGCGGAGCATCGCACTGCAGCGACGCTGCAGTGCACGCTCATTCAGCCGGAAAAGACAACCGCGACAGTGGGTCGTCTGGGACTGCGTGGTCGAATGCGTGCCGGCCTTTCCGCCCGCCGCGCACCCGACCACCCACGATCATGGCAGCACTCGAAGTGCCTATTTTTTCTTGCGGGCGGGCGCAGCGCGGAACGAGATACCGGTGCGCATCGCCTTCTGCTGCACCGCTGCCGGAGTCCGGCCGAGCTGCTTGGCGGCAGCCTGCGCGGTGCCAGCCCTGGCAAGCTGCTTGAGCGTACGCAGCTCGCTGGCGCTCCACGATGCTCCATTGTTGGCTGGACGTTTCGCCATCGGTATCTCCTCGGGTTATAGTTTGACGGGAGCGCAATCATACACACTCTGCCGGTCAAACTGACAGCGTTGGAGCGGCATTTTTGGGCAACTCAGCATTGACGGCTTCTCAACGCGGCCAAACTTGTAGGATTGCAGGCCGGAGCACCCCGGAAACCGCGGTTCCGGGCCTGTTGGAGTCAGAGTCCAACTGGCGGTGTTGTGTCGTAGCGGAGACACTGGCGGGTGCGACAGTCCATCGCTCCAGGGGATTGCCCGGAAGCGGCGCAGCTTTCGCCGGGCGGTAATTTTTTACAATAATTCTGCCGCAGCGGCAGTGTACGAGCTGATTGTCGGCCAAACACAGGTAGACTCCCTGCATCAGCGGACACACACGGCAAAGGCAGCTCCATGATTCCGGCCAGAGATGCGCTGCAGCGCCTGCGAGAAGGTAACCAACGATTCGTGGGGGATGTACGGATAGCGGACACGCTCTCCAGTACCCAACGGCGGCGGGCCTTGACGGCGGGCCAGGAGCCGTTCGCGGCCATACTCGGCTGCTCGGACTCCCGCGTACCCGTGGAGATCGTGTTCGATCAGGGACTTGGCGACCTCTTCGTCATCCGAGTCGCGGGCAACATCGTCGCCCCCTCCCAGATCGGCAGCGTCGAGTTCGTGGCGGAACGCTTCAGGACGCGGCTGGTGGTCGTGTTGGGTCATACCAACTGTGGTGTCATCCAGGCCACACTTGAGCAACTGCAGGGACCCACCGAGCAGCGCTCCCGCAATGTGCATTCCATCGTCAACAGGGTACGCCCCTCGGTCGAAGCGTTGCTGGATACCAGTCTGCGCTACGACCAGCCGGCGCTGGTGCACCACGCAGTGCGGGCTAACGTGCGAGCCTCTGCCGACCATCTGCGCCATGGCTCCCAGGTGATCGAGCAGCTGATCCAGAGCGAGGGACTGATGGTTGTCGGCGCGGAGTATTCGCTCGAAACCGGGCTAGTTGATTTTTTCGACGTTCCGCCGGACATGCTTTGACGGGCCGTAGCGGTGCGCGCGACTCAGGGCCTGCGCTCCGCGTCCCTGCCGTTCCAGCGGATCTCGCCGCGACAGGGCTGAAGCACCCTGCTGAAGTCGCTGGCGAAGCTCATAGTGCGAAACAACGCAAAGGCTTGAATGCTCGCCTGCGGGAAGCTTTCATGCAGACGCATGGCCGAGGCGAGCAGGGTTCGTCCCTTCGTCACGACGTCATCTATCAGTACAACGCGTAGCTGCACGGTCTTGCTGCCAGCGATCTCAGGTGCCAGTGCGCTCTTGCACAGCAATGCGCGCCAATGCTCAATGACGGTGGGACGCTGCCACTGGTAGCAGCCTGCAGACCGCGGCACAGTCCGGCAGCGCGTCAGGGCTGGCCAGACACCCGCTGCCAGTCCATGGCGTTGGATTTCGCGGGCGAGCCGGCAAGCAATCCACGGCGCATCGCAGGGCTCGGCCGTGCTTCCGGGTATCGGAACCAGCACTACCCCCGGTGCGAAGATACCTGCCAGAGCCTCGCAGGAGTGCACCTGCTCGCAGAGGCGAGCCACGAAGACCCGCAACCAGCCGCTCCGGCCGGCCTTGAGGCGCGAGCAAAGCAAGCGCGAATGCTGCGCGGCCGGAGTCTGGCCGGCGGGCGAATAGGCATAGCAGGCCGCAAATGACAGCACTCGCCCGTCCTGCAACCCGCGTCGCTCATGAAAGGTGCTGACTTCAGGGTGAGTAATCATCGTCCGCGCCACGTTCCAGAGCCTGGTCGCTTCTGACTGCCGGCTTGCGCCCCTGGAACTCACCCCGCATGCGCAGCCATCCTTCACGGGCCGCGCGCCGGAAACCCTCGAGCGTACTGGCTTGCGGATTGGCGGCGGGTGCGACCTCATCGCCTTGCGCACGCAACGCCAGACGGGCCCGGTGCTCATTGCGCAAGCGCTCAGCGACATAGCTGAATCCGCCCGCCTGTTCGATCTTGAGCGCTGCGATCGGCAATCGCGGCTGCGGCTCCCGGTCAATGCCCTGGGCGCGCAGCGTTCTGTGATCCACGCGCGCATCGATGTGCGCCGTTTGCAAAGCCGCGTTCGTCAGATCTGCCCAGCGCTCGCGAATGGCCCTGAATTCATCTGGCACGCTCGGCAGTCCACGTCGCGAACGTTCCGCAATCGGCATGTCAATGCCCGTCTTTGCCCCCAAGCCCTGCACCGTGATCTCTCGGGTCGTACCCAGGATGTGTGCATGGAAGTTGCGCGGATCGCTGCCGGGCCGTGGCGCGTGTACGGCCAGATCCACCGCGATGTTGTAGCGATCTGCAATTTCCTGGGAGAAAGCTCTTGCCAGCAACAGGCGCTGCGCGGCCGGCAGCTCGGAAGGCAGTCCGACCTGCCACTCACGCGCTACCCGAGCGTTACGCCGGGTCTCAGCGCGCTCGGCTGCATTCCACAGCTGCGTCCGGTCCCGTGTCCACTCGGGTGCCCGCGCGGCGACGCCTGCGGGCAGCATGATCTCGGTGTGTAGCACGTCCTTGCGGCTGGCATAATTGTGCAGATCGCCGCTGCGCTCATCGCGTATCTTTGCACCTGCCCGGTAAGCCGCGGCGGCCGTAGCGCGGCGGCCCTGATTACGGGCGAGGGAGCTGATCTGCAGGTAAAACAAGGCCATGAGCCGGCAATCCTTGCCACAGGAGATTCATTGGCGCGCGATCCATACACGTCGCCAGTTGGGTGAGGAGGCGGTTTTCAGATAACCGCACAGATCCGGAAGCTGTTCGATCTCGGATGCCATCACTGCAGTCTCGGTCACGTACTGCCGGCTCGTGGTGGTTGAGGAGCGGCCCTGACCTGGCGCGAACAATGCACCACCGTCACGACCGCGCGATAGCTGCCGGCGGATGACCTCCCGCTCGCCGATCAATCGCGAGGCGAACTGCGAGGTGCCTCCCTGTTCGCTGCCCGAGCAGCGAAGAATGAACGTGTTGCCGCAGTTTTCCACGATCGTCTGGGCATCGCCCTGACCATACGTGCTGGAAACCTGCGCCATTGATTGAAACCCGAGAACACAGCGACCGCCGAACTTGCGCAAGCGCGTCAGGGCGTCCTTCAAGCCGTCGATGGCGCCGAGTGCATCGAGCTCATCCACGACAAACCAGATGCGGCGCTGGGCGTTGCCGCAACTCATGGCTTCGAAGATCGCAAGGCGTAGCCAGGTGGCAATGATTCCGCGCAGCGAGGCAATCTGTCCCGCACGGTAGGGCATGAACAGCGCACCTGTACCGCGTTGAATCCAACGGCGCACGGAGAAGGCCTCTGACCTTTGCTGGCCAACGTACTCCAGCGCGGCAGCCGCCGAGGCGGTCACCGCACGGATCGAACCGAACATCCGCGCATTTTCAATCGACAGGAACGGCTGTGCCGGTGTGCCCGCAACAACACGCCGCAGCTGTTTGGGCGGCACAACGGCAATCAGCCGCCACAATTCAGCAACATCGTGCACGTTACGCTCGCGACAATAGCGGGTTAGCGCGGCCAGGAAGGTGCGGGCATAGCCCCGCCACTCGCGCGCGGCGGGGTCTGCGGACCCAGAAATGAGACTGGCTGCGAGCTGATCGATGTCGTAGGGCGTCTCGATCTCCGCAAACGGATCCCAGCGGGCGGAGTGCGGCTCGAAAGGATTGAGCACCACATCGCCGCGGCGTGGATCACCGAACCGCCGCAGGTACCCGCCTTCCGGGTCTGCCACCACGGCGCGATCGCCCCGCGCCAGAGCGGTCTCGAGCAGTTCGGCAATGGCAGTGGACTTGCCCGTGCCCGTGGTGCCCACGAATTTGAAGTGTTTGCTCTCATCGAGGGCCGCAATGCGCACACCCGCGAGCCGCAGGGTCGGACCGCGAGGAAGTCCGAGTCCGAGACGTCCCACCCATCCCCACCGACTGTTGATAACTCGTGCGCCGCGCCGAAATCCCTGCATGTCAGTACCCTTTAACGACCAGATAGTCGGCCTGGTCCCCGTAAGGGGGTGCCGAGCGATCGACGCGCACACACAGTCGGTTGCTCGTACCACAATGGCGCAGGTCCATGCGAGCTCCGCGCTGCTCGAGCGTGGCGAGACTGCTGCGCAACGTGGTGTACTGCGTACGCAGAGTCGCGATCTGCCCGGGCGAGGGCAGCAGCCAGCAAGCGATACCGACCGGGATCAGCGAGCACAATGTAGTCAGGCCGACGCTCCACACTACGAGGCGCAGATTTGCAGTCCTGCGCATCGTCCGCAGCGCATCGCACGCGTGTCGGGTGTCACTGTTCAAAGTATGCAATCCTACCGTCAGCTGCTGTTGCACGTCCGCACGAATCTGGCCGGCAATATCCTGGGAAGAGAGGCGCAGCTTCTTCAGACTCGCTTCGGCGAGCTTCTGATGAGCCTGGGCAGCTTCCATGAGCAGTCCGAGTTTCATCGTCTGCTCATCAAGAGGATCCTCATGCGCCCTATTCGAATTCATGGACCTGTTGGCGCGGTGCGGCGGTGTTGGCCGACCGGTTAGTGCCGGCGCGGGAGCTGACCCGGTCGGCGAAGGTTGGAATCGCACCCACCGCCGGCGGCTCCAGCTTGACGCGCTGCCAGTGGGGCATCGAGGCCAGCTTCAGATAGCCCTCCAGATCGGGCAGCTGCTCGATCTGCGAATCCATCACCGCCGGTTCGATGCTGATGTGCTCCGACACCGTCGTGGCCGCAAACAGATCACCTGGCCGGCGGCTGCGCGAGGTATTGAGCCGCAGCACTTCCCGCTGCCCGATAAGCCGCGACGCAAAGGCCGCTGTACCACCGTGCTCGCTCGCGGAGCAGCGCAGTAGCAGGCTATTGCCGCAATTTTCGACGATCGTCTGCGCCTCGCCGCTGCCATAGGTGGCGGAAACCTGCGCGATGGACTGAAATCCCAGAACGCAGCGGCCGCCGAATTTGCGCAGCCGCGCCAGGGCATCCTTGAGTCCATCAATCTGGCCCAGCGCATCGAGCTCGTCGATGACGAACCACAGCCGCTGATCTTTCTCACCCTGGTCCATGGCCTCGAAAATCGCAAGTCGCATCCAGGCCGAGATGCTCGAGCGTAGCGCAGCGATCTGTCCGGCTCGGTAGGGAAGAAACAATATGCCACGCGAGTCTGCAGTGGCGGCGCCAGCGCGCACCCACTGTCTGACCGCAAGAGGCTGACCATCCTGTTGTGCAACATACTCCAGCGACCCCACCGCGGTACTGGCAACCGAGCGGATGGAATCGAACATCCGCATGTTGTGCGGCTCCAGGAATGGCTGGGCCGGAGTACCCGTCAGCAACTGTCTGAGCTCGGCGGCATCCGCGACCACCAGCAGCCGATAGAGTTCGCCGACATCGCGTACTCCCGCCGTCCACGCCTGACGGGTCACGGAACTGAAGAACGTGCGCGCGTAGAGCGTCCAGCTGCGATCCGGGCCGCCGTGATCGGGAATCAGCGAGCGCGCCAGCTGGTCCACGTCATAGGCCGTTTCGATCTCGCCGAACAGATCCCAGCGATGCGCCTCCGGGTCGAAAGGATTCAGAATGAGATCGCCGCGCTCCTTCTCCCGGAAGCGCTGCAGATAACCCCCGTCCGGATCCGCGATGATGGCACGGTCACCGCGATCCAGGGCTTGGGCAAGAATCTCGCGGACCGCCGTGCTCTTGCCAGTGCCCGTCGTGCCAAGCAGCTTGAAGTGTTTGGTCTCGTCGCCAGCGGGAATCAGAATGCCACCCAATGAAATCGACGGAGTGCGAGTGTTGGCTGCCGCCGCGCGGCCGCCAGCGCGGCCCCAGGAAGCGGCGGGCATAGCGGCCACGCCTTCCCCGGATTGCAACACAGTGTTTTTCCGGCAACCCTCGCTGGCAACGGATGCGCCGCGCCGATGGATCTGAGCATCCGGTACGTCCCGTGTAAGTACGCGCGCCGCCGCATATCCAACTGAGCAACACCAGAGGAGCCCGACGGTGAGTTGCGACGCTGCTGTGCTGCCCCACCCCACGGCGTGCTCCAGCGGGTTCGTCATTGCTATTCCGGCAGCTGCAGCCAACGTGAGGGGAACCCCCAGAACGGGCGAGGCCAGGACAGTCGCCGCCCGCGCCCTGCGGCCGAGCAGAGTCAGCGTGAGCGGCACTTGCACGCAGAGGTATGCTGACAGCAGACCTGACCAACCCTGCAGTGCACTCATCGACAGACCTCGGCCGTCTTCAGCCGCAAGACTGGCCGGGATCGGCGTGGCGCTGCGGCTCATACCAGATCTCACGGACGAATCGCTCATGGCCGTTCGCGCCGCATTGAATGACGACATCAATCAGCAGATGCAGCAGTCGCTTGATGTCGGCGTGCGCCAGTTCCCGGCCGGCGGGACTCTGCTTGACCAGGAGCGCCAGCTGCTCAAAGGCGAGCTGCGCGCTGCCGGCATGGACGGTGGTGATGGAACCGGGATGACCCGAGTTGACATTGCGCAAGTAGTCGAAAGCCTCTTCCGCGCGCAATTCCGCCATCAGGATACGATCGGGCTTCATTCGCAGGCACGCTTCGAGCAACTGCTTCGGCGTAACGCGTGCGCGGCCCTGATCGTCCTTGCTGTAGAACAGCCGCACATGGTTGGCATGGCGGTCGAGCACCAGTTCCTGCGCATCCTCGATCGTTATCAGCCTCTCATCCGAGGGAATCTCGCGGATGAGGGCCTTGGTCCAGGTCGTCTTGCCCGAACCCGTAGGCCCTGAGATGACGATGTTCTTGCGGTTGATCACGGCCACTCTCAGGAAGTCTGCATACGAGCGCGCATCCAACAGCTGCAGCAGCTCGCAATCGGACTGCTGCCGCGAATGACCCGCCCGGCATGCGATGCGAAAGGTGCCTTGCCCCGCCAGATCAGCGATGGACCAGGTGCGTGCCCCCGGTCGTCGGATGGTAATGGCCACACAGCCCGGCGTGGTGGCCGGTGGCAGTACGATCTGGATGCGCTCGCCACTGGGGAGCGAGGCAGACAGCAACGGGACAGACTCATCGATACGCTGCTGTGTCCAGTTGGCCACCAGCTTTCCCAGCCGCCAGCACCACTCGAAATCGGCGCAGGGCAGCAGCTGCCGTTGCCAGCCCGATGCAGTTTCGACGAAGACTTCCTGGGGCCGATTGATGCACAGCTCTGTGACGCCCGGTGCGCTGAGCAGCGGTTGCAGCGAGCGCAGGGTGAGCTCGAGACTTGACAGATCACCATCACTCACGCGCGCTAACCACTCTGCGCAGCTCGTACACACCGCGAAAATCAAGATCGCGGGCCACCAGTACCTGAATGCGATCGCCGTTTTGCTTCCTGATGGTCGGCGCGATGTTGACGGTGCTCTTCAGGACCTCAGTCAGGATGCCGGCCGAACCGGAAGGATCGTAGATCACCGGCCCGCTGCCGTGACTGGCTGACTGCACGGCGGCCTGAACCGCGCCATCGACGGTCGTGATCAGCATCGCAGCGCCAAAGCGTTGCCAGAAGTGCCGGTCGACCTCGCCGCTCAGCCCTGCCCTTCCCAGCTCATCGGCCGCAGGTGAATCCAACCGCACTATGATGCCGGCGGGAGTGCGCGCCTCCGTCCAGAGTACGAAGACGCGGGCTGTTCCCTGCTGCACCTGCCCGCGGGTCTCGCCCACCAGCTTGGTGCCCCTCTCCAGCAAGACCACCTCACCATCCGACCCAAACGTATCGCTCGCGGTAACACAGGTCGCCATGCCAGGCAGCGTTGAATCGATGGCCGTCTCCAGAGTGCAGTCGATGAATGCACCTTTGGGCAGCAGCCAGCGCTTCGTCGGTAGCACATTAGCGCGCGCCGTTCGCACCACTTCGGCTTTTAGCAGTGCAGATAGCTCACCACCGCTGCGCGCACGTGCGGAAGATTCAGGGCCGCCGGCCGGTGCCGGCAGCGATGCCGGCGCATCGGTGCCCTCGGAGGCAGTCGGGGCTGTGGCGCTGCTTACGCGGGCAAAGGCGACACCCGCTGTGCGGCGCTCGAGTGCGATCTGCTCGGGAGATTTCGTGGGCGTCGCCGATTGCTGCAGATATTGCGGCGGCACCATGGCAGGTGCGAGCGGCGCTGAGCTGATTTGAGGTAATACGGGTTCCATCGCCGCGGGGTCGGCAGATGCGGATTGCGGGCGCGTCGCAGCGGCTGTTGCTTCCCGAGCATCATCATGTCTAGCCACTCCGGGAGCTTCGATCCGTCCCAGCGCCGGTAAGGGCGCATCCCCCTGGGCGCGCAGCGTCAGCGAGGCGCGCTGCGTTTGCCGAGCCTGACGTTGCCGTGAGTAGGCGCTGCCGTAGTACCAGCTCAGTGCGCCCAGACCGAGCAGCACCATCAGGCCGCATGCCAGAATGCTGCTGAGTCGCGATTGCAGAGAGCGCAATTGCGCGACCACGGGCCAGCCGCGTTCACCACGCACGAATGGCGCTGCGAGGGATGCACTTCTTCGCCGGGAAGGCTCGCCGGGAGCATCGTCAGTGCTCATGGAGCAGGCTCCACGGGCCTGCGATCGATGTGCGGGGAGGTGGTGCCGGAACTGAGGCGCTGTCCCACACCCTGGAAATGCTCATTGGAGATGCGACCGCTCAACTTGCCACGACGCACAATCAGCCGGCGCACGACGCGATGTACGATTACATCGCCAGCGTCTACGCTGAAATTCAGCAATGACTCGCTGCCGTCATCGTTTTCCACGAACACGGCAGGTTGTTCGGACCTGGCAGCGAAGCGCAACCGTGTATGCACGCCATCGTCCGAGGCTGCCACAGGCTTCAGCGCCGGACTGCCGCAATACCAATAGTCCATGTTGCTCGGCCGGACTGCGTGCTGCAGCTCATCAGTCAGCTGCTGCTCGGCTGCTGATGGCTCCGGCGGATAGTTGAAATGCAACGCATAGATCGCATCGGCGTCCGCGACGCTCGGTCGACGTGCGGACGAGCTGTAGTCAAACTGGTATTGCCGCCGGGACGTCAGCACGGTCAAGTTGGTCCAGACATTGGCCGCGCGCGGCTTAATGAAGAGATGATTATCCTGCGCCACGAATGAGAGCCCCTCGATGTCTCCTGCGCCCAGGCCTACGAACACTTCGTTCTTCTCAAATTGAACATCGATCTCGTAACCCACATAACCATGTAGTCGATACACTTCGTCGCTGTTGAATAGTGCCGTGCGCACACGAGGGTCGGTGAGACCCTGAGAGGGCATCGCTTCGGCATGCGCGTGCTGTGCACCCAACAGCCGGACGAGCAGATACAGAGCGAAAACCCGGCTGGCGCTCAGGCGCTGGGTACACCTACGAGCACCGTGCATGGCCCCGAAGGCGCTCATGGCGCCGGCACGGTGGCGGAGCTGTTTACCGCGGCCATTGGCGTTGAAACCTCCGGTTCCGAAGTCATCTCCACCACCCGAAAGCCGAGGGGATTCCAACGACGCAGCCGGGCCTCCGCGGCCGGTGAGGCATACGCATATTGAATCGTTGCGATCCAGTGGCTCACGCGCTCGGCACCACCCGAAGCCTGACGATCCGCCTTCAGATAGCGCACCTGCGCGAGATCGGTGCTGCCATCCCCCCGACGAAAAAAGCTGACCGACTCGACCCACGCACGCACCGAGCTGCCATCCTTGTGAATATTTAAGGGTGAAGTCGGGTTGGAGGCATTCCACATCGCAAACCACGCCTGGTTCCGCTGCGGCGTATGGAAAGCGCCACACTCCTCGTAGTCGCTCTCCGCAGTCTGGAAGTTAAACCGCTCGCACACGGTGATGTAATGGGTGAGGAAATAGCGGGTTACCGCCTGCTCCGGTGCCTGACTGGCGCTGTAGCGGGGCACGACATCCACGATGCCGGTCGTGTTGTCGACACGGATGACGAAAGGCTCGACGGATTTCAGCGGCATCAGCAGCAGCAAGGCGCCCGCCGCACACACTGCGCAGGTCCAACCGCCCAGCGCAGACCACCAGGCCAGGCGGGCTCCGCGTCGCAGCAGCCCGAGACGATCAGCATCCCAGGCGGCCGCTTCGCGCAGATAATTATCCAATGCCGCCTGCGCTTTCATGGCTTCGCGCTCGCTGGCGCTTTCTCGGGCTGCAGCGTGCGCGCGTGTGCCGCGCCCGGGGCATTGATCGGTTGACGGCCGGTACAGCGCACACGATGTGATGCGCAGCCAGCCAGCAGCACACAGAACATCACGACTATCCGCATCGACCCTCCCTGGCAACTCATCACTTCCTACTCAGTTAGGCGGCCGTGCGAGCAGCGTTGCGGTGGCAGAGCTGCCCCATCTGAGCGAGCTGAGGCCAGTCCGCGCCGCCAGTCCGACTGCGCGACTCATACTGCCGAAGGTGCTGAGTGCACCTCCTCCGCACAGGCTCGCGGCAATCGGCATGATCTGACGCATGAACATGAACACCAGCGCTGCGACCAGCACCATATTGAGCGCATCGACAGTCACGATGGCTGCGCCCCGTGCGGCGGTTTGCGCCGCATAGGTTTGCACTATCTGCAACAGCAGCGCGGCTGCCATGACCGTCAGCAGGGTGATGAGCGCATAGTTCGCGAGCTGTGCGAGCCACGCATCGAACAGCCGTCGTGTGGATTCGAACAGGGCGAGAGCAATGAACAGTGGCCCCAGCGCGAGCAGGATGGCCAGGGCCACGTGTGACAGCGCCACGAGAAACATGGTGTAAACACACAGCAAGCCCATGAGCACCCAGACCACGAGTCCTGCGATGTAGTACCCCATCTCGTTATTGAAGACACCGCCGTTGTTCCAGAGGTAGTCCGCCACCGCACCGCCACGGTCCCAGATCGCATCGACCGTGCTCACCGGATCACTCGCTCCGGCAACGATCGCCGCCAGCTGCGCTGGAGCGTTGTAGAAGGTGTCGACAATGATGCTGTTGTATAACCACAGCCGCAGGGAGACGGCCAGGATGATTGCCAGGGTGATGATACGTCGTAAACCGGTCGTGACCGGCTCCTCGATCCGCCCGGTCAGCTGCAGATACCCCCAGATCATCACATACACTGTCGCTAGGGTAACGATGGCGGGCTCCAGCGCTGCGGCAATACGGGCCGTGTTATCACCCACGTAGGTCGTCAGCTGCTGATTGAGCCAGCTCCAGAATGTCGCGAAGAAACCCACCGCGGCGGCTCAGGGGGTGGGCTGGAAGCGTACCGCGAATGTGCCGTGGCCCGCGGTGGCGAGCTCGCGGCGCTGCTGTTGCATGACGTCCTGTTCTGACAGCGTCAGCCGCTGCAGCGTCTGCAACTTCGTCTGCTCGTTCTGCAACATTGCGGTTTCGATGCCGATGCGCGCCTGCAGGTCCATGACCGCTTTCGGATCGGCGGCTTGCGACAGCGCCGAGATGAGTTGCTGCAGAGAGGCGAAGCGGGCGCTGGTCACCGCCAGCTCCTCTCTGGACAGCTGCTGCGCCACTGCCAGCCACTCGCGCTCTTGCCCGATCTGTCTTTGCACCGGCATCGGCAGCAGCGCCAGTTGCGGGGCAGCGAGCACCGCGTTGTCGCTGACCGTAACGGCCACCGCCGTCGCGAGTGGGACATAGCTGCCGCCACCTGGCTGCGTAACTCGCTGTATATCGGCCCAGCTCGCGGGAAGATAATTGCGGGTGGTGCCGGAGAGCAGCCGGTCCATGCCGCGTGGTCCCGTCAGAGCCATATATTCAGTTTGTGCGGCAGTGAGCTGATTGCGCGCGGTATCGAGCGCGGATTGCAGTGTCTGTACTTCGGTCACCAGTTGCGTAATGGCGCCCACGTCGATGACTGCAAACTGTGCATGTGCTCGCGGAGCCAGGGACAGAAACAACAGCGTCGGCACAAAGAAGTCGCGAATACGTGTCATGCCCGTGCCTCCGTATCGATGCTGTGCGGCACCTGCATGAAGGCAGGCAGCCAGTCCTTTGGGTCATCGCCGTGCGCTCTGATACTGGATTCCATGCGCCTGAGGTGACTGAGCCGTCCTGAAATGACGCTGAGCTCAGCGTCGAACCCCTTCAGGTCCAGCTGACATACCACGCTGTGTGTACCCTGCTTGATCAGGAAGCAGCGCGCTGCTGCATCGAGCTCGCGCACCAGCTGGAACTCCCGAGTACTGAGCCCGAGGCTGCGGTACTCGTGTTCGCTCGCATTCGGGTTGGGAAAGAAAATCTTCGTGGGGGTCTGCTCGATGATCGTGCGGCTGATCGGGCTGCCCAGCACATCACTGGCGCTCTGGGTCGCCACGCACATGACACCGTTCAACTTGCGCCACGTCTTGGGCGCATCCTTGGCGAAACTTTCGAAAGCCGGGTCCGCGAGTAGCCTCCAGAATTCATCGAGCCAGCAGACGAGCCGCCGGCCATCGAGCAGCTGCCGCACCAGATGGAAGAGGTACAAGGTCACCGGCGCACGCGCCAACTCATGTCCCAGGAAGTCCGTGACATCAAAACCCAATACCGCCCGTCCGGACATGCGTGCGACCACCGCGTCCGCCCGATTGTCAAACACCCAGGCATAGTCGCCGCGGCTTGCTTCACACCAGGGGCGCAGACGCGCGTGCACGCCCTCGGCATCGGTAGGATCCAGAAACTCCAGAAGCCGCGACAAACGCCGCGCAGGCCGCTCCAACGCCAGCGTGCCATTGAGCGCCTGGTCCAGCTCGAACTGTTCGCGTGCGCCCAACGGGGCGCCTGCGTGGCTTACCAGCGTGCGCAGCCAGCTCTTCAAGAACTCAACGTGCAGTGGTGTGTCAGGCAGCTGCAGGGGATTGAACCCCGTCGGTACCCCGCTCTCCAACGGCAGATACTCACCGCCGAGCGCGCGCACCAGGATCTCGAGCCCGCGATCCTTGTCGAAGATAACCTGCGTGGCGCCGTGACCCTGCAGCATGGCCACCAGAAACCCGATGAACACCGTTTTGCCTGAGCCGGTAGGTCCGCAGATGAAGGTGTGACCGATATCCCGCGGCCCGCTGCCGTCCCGATCGCGCGGATCACTGGCATGCAGTGAGAAATGGAACGGTGAGCTTGCACTCGTCTTGAGCAACGCCAGAGCGCTGCCCCAGTGATTGCCACTCGCCCGGCCAGCCGGAAAGTTGTGAAAGGCAGACATGGCAGCGAAGTTACGCGACGTCAGCGGTGCCTTACGCGGGCGTAACGCAAAGTTACCCGGTAGCTGCGCCCAGAATGCCGCCTCGAGCGCCAGGTCTTCTCGCGCGACCGTCATGCCCGTGTCAGCCAGCAGCGAGCGCGCCACGGCGATGTGCTCATCGAGTTGTCGCAATGGGCGCGCGGAATTGACCGCGACAGCGTCGATACCGTCTGCCAGTATCTGCAGCGAGAAGTGGTGATCCCCCATCACGAACTCGTTGCTGGTCAGCGCGTCGAGCGCGACACGCAGCTGCTGCGCCTGGGAGAGGGCAAAGTCTCCGGCATTGGCCATCCTGTGGAGCTGACGTTGCAACAAACCCTGACTGGTCGTTTTCGTCAGAAAGGTAAAGGACTGAGTCAGGATCAGCGGAAATGGCGCGGACAAGAGCGGATTGAACATTCCCGCGATACTGGGCGAGGGATATTCCTTGATACCCAGCATGGCCCCGACCCGCGTCGCCGTGGGCGTGCGGTATTCAATCGCCTCACTGCCAAAAAAGAGCCGCGTGGTCGCCAGAGTCTCGTTGATTGGAAGGCGCGGCAGCGGTACTGGACGCCACTCGCCGTTGACCAGCAATCCGAGGTACTCGAGCAGCGAGGAGTGCCATACCGGCCCGCGGCGGTAGCTGCCGAGTGGCTCGGGCTCGTAGCGGGCGAGTCCGGCGCGCACGGTCTGGCATAACTTGTCACAGGCGTTGATCGCCTCCGCCACTTCCAGAGCCGCGACACCCGGTTGGGCACGTGAGAGCAATCGCGACAGGGCACCGGTCGCCACACCGGCTGCCGGTCGATACAGGATGGCGAGATAGATCTCGTTGATCATCAGCGTCTCGCCCTGCAGACGACCGAGATAGCGTGCCCGCAACTGCTCGGCAAAATGAGCTACCCGCGCCGGCGCTGTTTCCACCGGTTCCCGGTGGCGGATGAGATGCGACCACAGGGCAACCTGCGGACTGCCGATGTTCCGCCACATGATGTTGAGTCGCTCATGCCAGCTGCCGATGTTCTCTGCATCGGCGCTCTGGAAGCTGGCTCCGCCAAGGCGCAGGGCTTGCAGGTAGTCACCGTGAGTAGTGCGCACGATATGGGGGGCGACGTGAATCGTCAGTGGAATGCGCTCGGCGGCCGCAGGCTCGCGAGCCAACGCCGCCGCACGCCGCGCAGCCATCAGGCCTCCTCCGCCAAGTGGCTCACGAGCTCTACCTGCAGATCACGCGCGCGACGCCGGCCGCCGCGGCCCGGCAGATCGATCGGCAGCGGACTGTAGCTGCTCGCTCTCCAGAAGCGCAGATTGCCCAGGGCTGCTGGTAGCCGGGTGCGTCCCCACAGCAACAACAGGTCGAAGAAACGCGCATCACGCGCGCACAACAGCGCGCACAGCCCGTGTATGGGCAGACAGACGAGCAGGGTGAGCAGATTCTTCGTGAGCAGAAACAGCTCCATGGTGAAGACGAGATTGCACAGCAGTGCCGAGAAAGTAACGCCCCAGCGCATCGGCGGCCGGGTCGCGCCAACGAACAGTGGATCGGCGGCCAGAGCCGCGTGCGGCGTATTCATCGGATCAGACACCGAACATCCCCCGCACCCAGGTCACGATCTGCGGCGCTCCGAATGCGATCGCGATGCCAAAGATGGCGCCGATACACCACCCCCATGACAGTCGGTTTGCCATGGCCATGGCGCCCAGGACCATGATGAGAATGACCGCAACCGGCGTCAGCCAGGCAAGGATGTTGCTCTGCAGGGCGGAGACGCCGGTCATGAAAGGGGAGGACTGGGCCAGCGCCGCGGCGGGCGCCAGCCCGAGCAGAGGCGCAACCCGGAGGAACGCATATCGATGACACGTCATGGGATCGACCCCCTTTTGACGACGCTAAGCTTCGCTGCCGAAACCAACCGCCGCCGGCTGCTCGTCCCGGCGCGCCTCAAACTCCTCGCGCTTCGCCCGTCCAGGAGCACCGAAGCGAAATCCTGTGACAATGAAAGAGTGATCGTATTGTTTCTCGCCCTGCTTGTCGGTCCAGTTGTTGGCGCGGATGCGCGCGGCCACGATCAGCTGATCGCCCTTGCGTACATTTTTTGCCAGCGCTTCGCCCACTGAGCCAAAGGCAACGAACCACAGGCTGGTCACCACCTCGCGCGAGCTGCCTTCCTCGTCGCGACCCGCGTAGTCGTTACCGACGAGGCAGAAACGGGTGTACACCGTGTCGTTCTTAGTGACCGGCTCCGGGTCACGGGCAAGGTTGCCGATCGCGGTAAGCGTGAAGCTGTTCATGCACCATCCTCCATGTTGGTTACTGCAACGGCGGCGCCGTGGGGAGAGGCAGTCTAGAGTGCTGGCAGCGGATAGAAAGCGCCATTGCAGGTGTCTTTGCCCAGAAACAGCCGACCCGAAGGCGCGTAGGATTCCGGTCGAGCTGACCAGGGAGAAGTTGTATGGCGGCGCCGGAAGCAGCGATGTTGGCTGTGGAGATGGAAGAGTGCCTCGATCAGCTGGGTGAGTGCGTTGCATTGCTTGGGGCGATTCCCCCACGGGTTCTCGCTCTGGCGATGCGCACTCAGCTGATGTTCCTGCTACAGGAGCTCCTGCAGCAGGGCATCTGCCCGCGCGAGGAGATCCGTGAGTTTCTCGCCGAGCTGCAGCGCGAAGTACTGAGCGTCGCGCTAACCGATTGACCCTTCAGGGCACGCGCGGACGTTCAGCGCTAATCCAGCCCGGCGGGGGTTGCGGCGCAATCCCCGCGCGCTCGAGATAGACCAGCGCCACGTCCTGCTCGCGCGCATGCTGGTGGGCCACATCAAGGTAATCGGCTGGAAACTCTGCAGGTGTCGAGGACGAGACGGGGAGCTGGTTATATTGCTCGAGCCGATACTGAAGCAGTCTGCGACGCTCGCTGATGGCAGCGTATTCCGGCGTGTCCTCCTGCCACAGCTTCTGCTGCAAGCTCAGCCCGAGCCCCTCGACGATGTAAGCATCGCTGCGCTCGATGACCCGCGCGGCGGATTGACAGCGTGCGCGTCGCCCATTCACCTGTAACTCATATCCCTGGCACGAGTAGGAAAAGATGCGCGTCCCCGGCAACACGGCTCCCGCGACCACGCCAATCATCGTCATTGTCATGGATGCACGCGCGGCCGCACCCGGCATCTGTTCACCGGGGCCGCGTATGGCGATGAGTTGTGCCGTGGTCGCTACGACCAGCGGCTCGAAGTAAACGCGGAACGCTTGTGCCCTGCCAATCGCATCCAGTGCAGCATCGATGGCCACCGGATCGTTGCCCCGCTGGGCGCGACCGAGCTCGCCGATCCAGCCAGCAGCGTTGTCCGGATCGACGGCGCGCAGATGCTGCTCGGTCTGCCGTGCGTCACAGCTCTCGCTGGTGTCGCACAGACGCACCGCGAGCCATGCCAGCTCTGCTCGTTGCGGCGCCAGCCGTACCGCATCGGCAATTAGGGCATAGGCGCCGGTATCTGTGTCCGCACCCACCTGCTTGAGCAGCGCTGCGGCCGCCAGCGCGTCGGAGGCGCCGTTCCGCACCAGCTTCTGTACCGTGGCTGCGGTGTCGAAACGAGGGAAGCGGCGGTCCTCGGCGCAACGACCCTGCGGCACGAGGCACAGCACCATCAGGCCAGCCAGGGCTGTCCGCAACTGCCTAAGCCTCAAGGGCGCGCCCTTCCAGCTCACGCTACCTCCCGCGATGCGCACAGCGCGCTCCTGCCCGCCAGAAATGCAAACAAGCTGATGCAGGCATAGGCAGTCATCGGCAACAGGAACGCCGCATGCCGCCCGAGTGGCTCACCGAGCGCATCGACAATGGCGCCGCAGATTTGCGGCAACAGCGCGCCGCCCACAATGGCAACACACAGCAGCCCGGAGGTTGCCGCAGCCGATGCGCTGCTGCGCTCCAGGGTGATCGTGAAGAGGGTCGGAAACATGATGGAATTGCACAGCCCCACGGCCAACGCACAGGTCGCGGCGAGGTAGCCGGCTTGCTGAGTCACGGTGAGACACAAGCCCGCGGCCGCGGCTGCCACCGATGTCAGCAGCACGGTGGCGCGGATCCGGGTGAGCGCCACACTGCCGAGGAAGCGTCCGACCATCGCTCCCAGCCAGTAGAGACTTACCAGCTTTCCGGCATTCTCGTAGTCGATATCCAGAATATCCGCCTGGTGCAGGAAGTTGATCAGCATGCTGCCGATGGACACCTCGGCTCCGACATACAGGAAGATCGCCGCGGCGCCCAGAGTAGCCCAGGTCGATTGCAAAGCCTGCAGCGCTGAGTCGTCGCTGGCGGCCGGTGCAGCCACGGCGCGGCTCAATCTGCCGGAGACGTACCGCATGAACAGCAGCAACGCGGCGACCGCAAGCCCGATCACCATAAAGGCCTGGGCCACGTTGTGCAGGGATTCCTCACGCAGCTGTGCCGTCGGTACTCCTGCGGCCGTAGCTGAGAACAGCCCGCCGCGCAACATCAGCTGCGCTCCCAGGTATGGCCCGAACACCGTGCCCAGCGAATTGAATGCCTGCGACAGGGTCAGGCGGAAATGGGCGCGCGCCGGCGTTCCCAGGGCGGCGGCGAGCGGATTGGCGGCGACCTGCAGCACCGTGATGCCGCCAGCGATGACGAACAGGCCGAGCAGCACGAGAGCATAACGATCAGCGCGCAGGGCGAGCGCAATGAGCAGACAGCCACAGACCATGGCGATCAGAGCGGACTGGATGCAGCGTGCGTAGCCCCATTTCACCAGGAGCGCCGCCCCGGGCAGTGAGACGAGAAAATAGGCCACGAAAAAAGCGGACTGCGTGAGCATGGCCTGTCGATTGCTGAGCTCGAAGATGCGCCGCACCGACGGAATCAGCGGATCGATGGTGGATGTGATGAACCCCCATGCAAAGAACAGCGTGGTCACCGCCGCGAAGGCGCCGCGCAGGTCGGGCTGCATGGAACGACTCTCATCCACCCTGACTGTCCCTGGGCACCCTTAATGAATGCAACGATTAACTATCTGCTCACGTTAATCAATAATTCCGGCGTGGACCGCCGCACGCAAAACGCAGCTGGAACCGGGGTAAACCAGTGCCTGATGCGCGTGGCACTGTGGGCCGCTATCAGCGGTAGCGTGCTGCTGCTACCAGGCTGTGCCTCGGTGCCGGTGGTGGATGAGACCCTGAGCCGTACCAACTCTCCGGCGGAGATTCAGATGATGGGCCGGCGCGGCCCCTTGTCGCGCAAGCAATCCCGGGCCCTCCTCGCACATCTGGCAGTTACCGCCCCCGAAGCTGATGCCTTGCAACGCCATCTGGCCGTGGAGCAGGCGGTGGCCGAAAGTCCGCTGTTCACCGGCAACCAGGTGCGCATCCTGCGCGACGGGGCGCAGACATTTCCCGCAATGTTCGCAGCCATCCGCGGGGCGCGCCGCTATTTGTATCTTGAATACTATATTTTCGAGGACGTCAGCTCCGATGGCGAGCAGCTGAGTCATCTGTTGATTGAAAAGGCACGGGCTGGTGTGCAGATCAGCCTCATTTATGATGCGGTGGGCTCGCTCACGACCTCGCAGGAGCTGTTCACCCATCTGCAGGAAGCGGGCATTCGTGTGCTGGAATTCAACCCTATCAATCCGCTCAAGTCCGGCTGGCACTACTCACTCAATGCGCGGGATCACCGCAAGATGCTGATCGCCGATGGCTCAGTCGCGATCCTCGGTGGTGTCAACCTGAGCTCGACTTACCAGAGTGCGCCCGGCTCCTCGTCAGGCGCTCAGGGCCGGCAAGGCGCAGGCGCAAACCAGGAGGTCTGGCATGACACGGATCTGCAGATTGCAGGTCCTGTGGTCATCGACCTGGAAAAGCTCTTCATCGCACATTGGCGCGAGCAACAAGGGCCCGACCTCGGTCCCCCGCCTACCGCCGATCCTGCGGATACGCCGGATGGCGATCAGATCGTACGCATCATCGGCAGCACACCGCGTCGACTGAAATCGCGTTACTACGTAACGGTCCTGTCGGCGATCAGGAATGCTGAGAGCAGCATCTGGATCACCGCTGCCTACTTCGTGCCGACGCTCCAGGAGAAGCTCGATCTGGAACGCGCAGCGCGCAAGGGTGTCGATGTGCGTCTGCTGCTGCCCTCGCGCAGTGATTCCTCGCCTGCCCTGCAGGTACAGCATTCCCACTACGCGGCGCTGCTGCGCGCCGGTGTCAAGATCTATGAGCGCGATGACGGCATCCTGCACTCCAAGACCATGGTCGTCGATGGCGTGTGGTCGATCACCGGTTCATCCAACTTCGACCATCGCAGCGTGCTGTTCAACGATGAAGTCGATGCCGTCGTGCTTGGAGCAGATACGGGCGCGCAACTGGCGGGGCTGTTCCTATCTGACCTGGCGAATGCGACTCCGATCGAGGCGGAGGTATGGCGGAAGCGATCCGCCCTGACCAAGCTACGCGAGCAGTTCTGGAAGCTGTGGGAGAAGCTGCTCTGATCGTCTAGCGGGGCGGTTCGCCGGGCTTAGGAGGTCCAGAATGGGGCGGGGCCTGGCGCGTCTCAGCTGCGCGCGGTTCAGGGGCTCGCGCTTCGGCGCGGGGCTCGGGCGGGCGCGTTTCGATACGCGGTGCTTCGACCGGCCGCGACATCTCGAGGGGACGCGTGGCCGGCGGTGGGGCGCGAGGTGGTTCCACCGCTCGCTGAGGTTCGCGCGGCGTTGGCTGTTCGGTAGCTCGCGGAGCTGCCTGATAGGCCCGCGTCTGCGGCAAAGGACGTGCTTCAGGCACCGGATGAGCTTCAGGCACCGGACGAGCTTCAGGCACCGGACGAGCTTGCGGCCGCTGCGCTGGAACAGGTCGTATGTCTTGGGTGGCCCGCGGAGGCGCAAGCGGCTGCGCCTGCGGCATCACACGCTCAGTGCCGTTCTGCGGAGGCCGATACATGTCGTTGCGCCGAGTCGGAACGTCTGCCGGACGCTGCTCGGCCGGACGCTGCTCGGCCGGACGCTGCTCGGCCGGCGCAGGCGCGCCGTTGGCCCGTGGGGCCGGCGGTTGCCCGGCAGCGCCGGGTGGGCGGTCGACGCGGGGAGCGCTGGGGGGAGCAAGGTTAGTGCGCGGCTCGGGCTGCGCCGCGGCCCGCTGCTGGGGCGGAGTAAGCGGAGAGGCGTGTAAAGCGCGCTCGCGGTCCGCAATGCTCTGCTCAGGGCGGGGCACAGGCCCCGGTCGCGCTGGGAGCGGTTGCGGGCGAGCGCCAACGCCCGGCTGAGCCGCGTCGCGCACTGGCCCTGGTGTCACGATCCGCACCTGTTGTGCCGCATGCTGCGGGCGCAGGTTGGCAAGTTGGTTCTGAGCCAGAGGTCGGCCACCGTTCGCCCGGATCGCGGCCTGCTGCCGGTCAAAAGGTACCGGCGGCGGCGGCGGCGCGACTCGCGCCACCGCGGGTCGGTTGAGCACAGCGGGCGGCGGGCGGCGTGCGCTCATATTGGGGTGCGGCGCGAGCACGCTGTCGCGCCCGGGCGCGATGGCCGGCGCGGCAGGTTCAGCCCGGAAACGCGCCAGCTGCGCGGGCGGCACGTGCTCCATACGGGTGTGCACCGGCTGGGCCGAAGTGAACACGTTCTGCGGCACGGCGGCCACGGCACCGGGCTTGTCCCGGTTCACGTAGTTGATATTGGTAACCTTGTTCTCATACACATTGGTGATGTACGTGTTGTTGACGATCGTGGTGTTGCTCACGTTGACATTGCGCACGTAGTTATTGCTCACACGGTAGCTCGGCACATAGACCTCCCGGGGTCCAAGTGCGAACCAGGCGACTGCGGCAGCACCGCCCACCATCAGGGCTGTGGAGGGTCCGGGTCGTCCGACCCAGGCAACCAGCGCCGGAGCGTATACCGGGCGTACATGGCGCGGACCTGGGACCCAGGACCAGCGCTCGTGGTAGTACGCCCAGCGGCCATAGTGAAAGGGTGCAAACCCCCAGGGCGCCTCGTCCACCCAGGTCCAGCCCCAGGGGGACACCCAGACCCAGCGACCGTACTGATAAGGTGCCCAACCCGGCGCCACAGCGGTGGGCGTCCAGACAGGGCCGTAATCGGACGTGTTCTCCCAGCTACCATACTCATTGAGGTCTGCGGCGCCAGCCACGTCGGGGGAGACATAGTCGTTCGCTGCTGCAGCCTGTTGATCGCGCCGATCTCGGCCGAGTGACCATTCGTCCAGAGCATCCGGCGCGCCGAGATAGCCCTGTTGGGAACTCACCTGGTCCGTTCCCGTAAAGGTCACTGCTTGTTGGGTACGGATCGGGATGGTTGCACCGCTGAGTGCAACCTCCGCTTCCCCGTCGCTGACCTTGACGACACTGCTGTCACCGCGATCGCTGACTTCGATGCGATAATCTCCGGGCCTGAGCAGCGTCATCGCGATGTTAGGGGTATCGATCTCGAAATTCTGCTGCTCCGGCAGGTCGCGCAGATGCACGATGGCGGTACCCGCGCTGACGTTAATCTGCACACTCTGGTCATTGAGATTGAGGAACGAGAAACCGGTGGCACTGCCGAGCCGGACGACCGCTGAGCCGAGCTCGACTTCGGCGCGCGAGTTCTGGTCTGCCCACAGCTTGTCACCGGTAGTCAGCGGACGATTGATGCTCGCGGCACCCCAATCGTCCACCCCCGCGGGCTGCAGCGAGACCGAGCCTTCCGCCAGCGACAGTCGGGCTGCCCGTGAGGGTGGATCCTGCTCATCCGCCTGTGCCGTTGCCGTGCCGGCCCAAGCCAGCAGTCCGATCAGTACGATTGTGAACCTGCTCATCGTTGCGCCACCCTGTCGTCGCCCGCGCCTGCCGGGCAAGGTGCTGAGTTAAGTCAACCACCGATGCACTGCCACTGTGTGCGCACCTTTATGGAACGCCGAGTGCCATGAACAGGGCATGAACGCTTGAGCCCAGCGGTGTGTCCGGGGTCTACCGCTCACTCGCTCTCAGGTGGCGTGCGGCCGCGCGGCACGACTGCGGGCGGCGGCCGCCGCACCTCTGCGCCAATGCGTGATCGCAAAGAGGATGGCAGGCGCACCGATGACCTCGTGCAGCAGCGCTGCGCCATCGTGCACGCCCCCGGTCGTGTAGTAGAGCGCATAGCCAGTCAGAAGCAACAGTGCAGCGACGCCCACCATCGACCAGCCGGAAAGGCGTCGGATCGGTTGCAGGCAACGATCGGTCACGTGTCTGGCGGTAACGAAGCCCAGCAGGAACACCCCAGCGCCACCGAGCCAGCCATGCAGATGCAGCAGCGGCGCTTCCCACGGATGGGGCAGTACCCCAAAGTCCGTGACCTGAGCGAAAAAATAATGTGCCGCGAGCCACGCACATCCGCTGAGCCACAAGGCAGCACCAGCCGCAATGAGGCTGATGCGCAAGGCGCTCGACATAGGCTCGGGGATGGCCATGCCGTCAACTCGTTCCTGTGCCCTGCTGCAAGCTGACTTCCCACAGCGCCCTGATCCAGCGCACTCCCTGGGTCACGTGCTCACAGGAAAGCGTCGCGCCGGCGATATTCTTGATGTCAGTACCGAACCGTACCTGCTCAAGACCCTGGCGGCCGCGGAACTGGTTGCGCCAGGCTGCACCTCTGATCTCCCCACCATGACTTTCCCGATAGGAAAGCACCTCCAGCTGGCTGAGCTGCCCGGCAGGCCCGATACCGACACCGTAGGTGATCATGTCTTCGCGCCCGAGAACTTCGTCGACAAAGAAGTAGCCGAGCAGCTGCTCACCTTGCTGTGCCTTCCAGGCACGCAGCGAGCGATGCGGAGGTTGCGCGCCGGCCAGTTGCGCCACCCGTTGCCGCTGCGCAGGGTTCAAAGCGAGCACGATCTCTTCAAACCGATCGGCCGCTGCAAACGCCGCGCGTTGCGCCGCCTCGACGCTCAGGTAGTCCGCTGCGATGGCCACCTGCGGGGCGGGCAGCAGCCCTGCAGACATACCGGAAAGCGCCAGCCAAGACAGACGGTCCAACGGTGCACACCTTGACAATAATGCAAATGCGAATCATTCTTACCTTGCAAAGCATAACGAGCGCTCATCGGCTGCGCCAGTGCAGATTCGCTTTCCGAGCTCCGCAATCCGTGCTGTCCGGAGCAGCCAGGCTGAAGATCTCCGCGTGCAACGGCTGCGCCCTGCTCTCGGAACGCTCATCGCTGTGGAAGCGCGTGCGGCAACCGAGACCGTCGCGACGGAGGCGATAGAGGCCGCCTTCGCAGCTTGCAGCGAGACGCAGCGCCTGTTGCATCCGCAGACCCCCGGAAGTGACCTCGCGCGCATCAATGGCGCCCCGGCCCACGCCTGGGTTGCCGTAAGACCCGAAACCACCCGGTTGCTCAAGCTGGCGCGCGAGCTTCACGAGCTGACTGCGGGGGCGTTCGACCCCTGCTGCCCGAGCCGGCCAGGCCACTTCGCGGACCTCGAACTGAAGGGCGCTGCCGTGAGTTGTCGGCAACCTGTGCTACTGGATTTCGGCGGCTTCGCCAAAGGATTTGCTGTCGATCGTGCCATCGAGCAGCTGCGCCAGCATGGCTGTTCGGCCGGACTGGTCAATGCCGGAGGCGATCTGCGCAGCTTCGGTCCACAGGCGGAACCGCTGTTCCTTCGATTACCGGGCAATAAGCTGCGCAGGGTGACCTTGCAGGATGCGGCGCTCGCGGTGAGCGAACTTGCCGGCCGCTCGCCGCCCCCAGAGCACGTGGGCATCTACCATCGACTGCATCCCACTCCCCCGTCGCGGTGCGCCTTCGCTGCAGTGATCGCACCTGAGGCTGTTCTGGCCGATGCGCTCACCAAGGTTGTACTGCTCTGCCCGGAGGTTGATGCCGCGCGGGTCCTGACACGCTTCCACGCACAGCGACTTTGAGAAAAGCGGCGAGGTTCAGACGATGGGTCTACGCCGCGTAACAGCGCGATCGTGGCCGATCAACTCTTCCGGAGGCTGCACGACCTCCAGCAGCTCGTCTGCTTCCTCCTCGTCGATGGACATGCGCCGCGGTGCCTCGGCCGCACCGTCATCCAGCACGAAACCGCCCGCCTGGCGGCTCCAGAGCCGATGATAGGCGCCGCCCTGCGCCAGCAATTGCTGGTGGGTGCCGTCCTCGACGATACGGCCGTTATCAAACACGAGAATCCGGTCGAGGTGAGCGATCGTCGACAGGCGATGTGCGACGACCACCACAGTTTTGCCTTCCATCGCGGCGGCGAGCGTCTCCTGAATAGCCTGCTCAGTCACCGAATCCAGGCTCGAAGTGGCCTCATCCAGAATGAGGATCGGCGCATTCTTGAGGACCACGCGCGCGATCGCGATACGCTGCCGCTGCCCGCCGGAGAGCTTTACTCCGCGCTCGCCGACGAGTGAGTGATATTGATCCTTGATCTGCGTGATGAACTGATGAGCGTGTGCCTGACGTGCCGCCTGCACCACCTCGTCATCCGTCGCATCCAGTTTGCCGTAGCGGATGTTCTCGAGCAGCGTGCGATGAAACAGGTGGGGATCCTGGGGGATCAGGCTCAGCTGCGCATGCAGCGATTCCTGTGTGAGCCCGCGGATATCGTGGTCATCGATCAGCACGGCGCCCCGCTGCGAATCATAGAGCCGCAGCATCAGGCTCACGAAAGTTGATTTCCCGGAGCCTGAAAATCCCACCAGACCCACGCGCTGCCCGGCAGGAATCACCACATTCAAATCGGTGAAGATCGGCCGCTCGGCACTATAGCCGAAGGTCACCTGCCGGAATTCGACCCGACCGCGACGGATGGTCAGTGCGCAGGCAGCGGGACCATCGACGATCTCATGGGGCCGCACGATGGTATGCACGCCGTTCGCCACGTTGCCGATGTATTCGAAAAACTCGAGGAACCGACGGCTGAGATTGCGCGCCTCGTTGATGATCAGCAGTGTGGTGGTACTCGCCACGACGAACTCAGCAACCGAGATCTCGCCGCGTCCCCACAGCTGCAGCGCATACCAGAGCACACCGATCTTCAACACCGCCGCCGCGGAGTACTGAAACCAGCGTACTCGCTCGGAGTAGCCATTGGAGCGGCGCACTGCGCGCAGCTCCTTGCGCAGCTGACCATCGAGGTACTCACGCTCGAACTTCAAACGCGCAAACAACCGCGTGCTGGTGAGATTCGTGACGGCGTCCACCACCTTACCCGTCGTCTCGCTACGGGTCGCCGCAGCGGCCACCGCGAACGGCCGCGTGCGAGTCGCCAGCCAGAAGGAGATGCAGACAAAGCACAGCGCCCAGATGCCTACCAACTCACCCAGACCGCGATGCGCATGTTGCAACATGACAATCGCGACCGCGAAAACAATTGTCATCGGCCAGAAATCGAAGATGACCGTCCACAGCGTCTGCGATACCCCCATCGAGGTCTCGCTGATGCGATGGGCCAGAGCGCCAGCGAAATCATTGCTCAGAAAGCGATGCGAGTGATGCTGCAGGTAGGCATAGAGTGCTCGCGTGACGGCTTGGCGCTGGCGTGGGCCGATGATCACCTGCAGCGTGCCGCCCGCACGGCTGAAGATTACTTCGCCCACGGCCAGCGCGATGAACAGTATTAAGGGACTGCGCAGCTGCGCCACGAGCTGCAGGGATTGCGCGTGCGCGCTGGTAACAGCTTTGATCAGCTGGCCGGTGGCGTAAGGGATCAGGATGCCGCAGGTCGAGTTGACCGCTTCCAGCAGGATCATCGCGACGTACCACCAGCGGAACTTCGTGATGAAGAAGCACACGAAGCGCAACGGCGTGGCGGGCAGCGGCGGCGCATCGGGCGCACGTTGCAAAGCTTCGTCCATCGGATCTATCGGGGCCGTAGCGACACGCCTCGCGGCAGGTCTAGCTGGGCGGTATGCGCGAGCTGCGCTGAGTATCGGGCATGGCAAGATACACGATCAGCGAGATCGCCGTACAGGCGCACACGTACCAATAAAAGGCAGCTTCGTGCCCCGCGGCTTTTGCCCACAGGGCGATGTATTCCGCCGTCCCGCCGAACAACGCCACCGCAATGGCATACGGCAATGCCACACCCAGCGCGCGAATCTGTGTCGGAAAGAGCTCTGCCTTTACGACCGCATTCACCGCGGTGTAACCGCTGACGATGGTGAGGGCGAGTACGCACAACAGCAGCGCGTAGCCCGGACTGGATGCAACCGCGAGAGCATGCATGAGCGGCACGGTACAGAGCGTGCCGAGCACGCCGAAGGCAATCAACACCGGACGGCGTCCGATGTGATCGGACAGCAGCCCGACCAGCGGCTGCAGACAGGCGAACACGAGCAGCGCCAGCGCGCACACCGCGGTGGCCGTTTGATTATCGAAGCCCGTGGTGTTGACCAGGAATTTCTGTGTGTAGGTCGTGAAGGTATAAAAACTGAGTGTGCCACCCATGGTCAGGCCCACCACGGTGAGTACCTCGCGCGGATGTTGCAACAGCTGACGCATCGGGCTGCGGCGCGCCTGCGCCGGCAGGGTTTCGAAGACCTGGGATTCCGGCATAGTCCGACGCAGCCCGGCGGCAGCTACGGCAGCCAGCGCGCCGATTGCAAAGGGAATGCGCCACCCCCACACCTGCAGTTGCCGCTCACTCAGCAGGAAGTGTTGCAACACCACGAGCACCGCGAGCGCCAGAAGTTGACCCAGGATCAGAGTCACGTACTGGAAGCTGGAGTAGAAGCCGCGATGCCTGACACTGGCGACTTCGCTCAGATAGGTCGCACTGGTGCCATATTCTCCGCCTACGCTCAGCCCCTGCAGCAGGCGCGCCAATACCAGCAGCGCCGGGGCTGCCAGGCCGATGTGCAGATAATCCGGAGTCGCGGCAATCAGCAGCGAACCCAGGCACATGAGCAGCACTGATCCCAACAGCGCGCGCCGGCGTCCATGACGATCCGCCCACCAGCCGAACAGCCAGCCGCCGATCGGGCGCATCAGAAATCCCAGGGCAAACACCCCGGCGGTGTTCAGCAGCTGGGCCGTCCGGTCAGCGCGGGGAAAGAACGCGCCGGCAAAGTAGATGGCGAAGGAGGAATAGGCATACCAGTCATACCATTCGATCAGGTTGCCGGCCGAGCCACTGAAGATGGCGAGTAGCCGACGGCTGCGATCGCGCGTGACCCTACCCCGGAAAATCTGCGCCATACCGCAGACTGCAAGCCCGGCATGGGCTCAGTGTTTCTTGAAACCGCCAGGCATGGGGGGCCGCGGCGCCCCTGGGGTGGGCGGCTTCAAACCGCCCGGATACGTGGGTTTCGGCGCTGCGGAGGCGCCGGGAGCCGCAGGCTGTGTGCTCCCCGGGGTGGGCAGTGTGACTGCGGCTGCAGGCGCTGCGACTGCGGCTGCTGGCGGTGTGACCCCAGCTGCAGGCGCTGTGACCCCGGCTGCAGGCGGTGTGACCCCGGCTGCAGGCGCTGTGACCCCGGCTGCAGGCGGTGTGACCCCGGCTGCAGGCGCTGTGACCCCCGGTGCGGGCGCTGTGACCCCCGGTGCGGGCGATGCGACCGCGGGTGCGCGCGGGGTGACTCTCGCTGCGGCAAGCGGCGCTGATGATGCAGGCGGTACCGGGGCCTTAACCGTCCCGCTCGCTCCGGATGTGCCCGTAATCTGTGCAGCCGGCGGTTGAGTCGCGGCGACCGCAGGGAAAGTACCCGTCGAACCCGATGGACTTGCCGCGACAGCGCCCGGTGCTGCACTCCCAGCCTGCTTGCCAGCTGGAGTCGATTTCGTTGCCGCAGGGACTTGCGGCGGCAGTACTTCAACCGATAGTGAAAAGGTGCGCTTCTCGGAAGGTTGCAGGGCACCCACTCCGACGACCTGGCGCGTGACCTCTTCGCCGCGATCGTTGCGGATCGCGATGATCACGAAATATTCCTGCGCTTGATCGAGGGGCGGCTGACGGATGATGCCCTCGACGCGCAGCGCCGGCGCTGCCGCCACCTGACGCTTCGCCGCCTCTGAGTCGAAGCGCAGGTGATGCATGCAGCCCGGGCAGATGCTGAGGCTCTCGAGGATGGTCGCCTTGCAGTGCGGACAGGTGCGCGTCTTGCCCGTGGAAACCGGGCGAGAGGCGACACTCATGAACCGGTGCCGTAGCCCTTGGTATGGGCCTTACCGCTCACCTCGTTGTCCCACCCGAACTCCACCTGGCCGCGCATGCGCGAGCCGGCTGCAACGGTGAGCGACCCGGCTTTGACATCGCCGCTGATCACCCCGCCTTCCAACAGCTCTACTCGCCTGGCGTTCTCGATGTTGCCCAGCAGCTCGCCGCCCACGACGACCACCTGCGCCTTCACCAGCCCCTCAAGGTGCGCGCCGGTATCCAGAGTCAGATTGCCGTCGACATGCACATCGCCTTTGAAGCGTCCGGCGATCCGCACGTGGCCTGAGCCCAGAATCTTGCCCTCGATGGTCAGATCCGAGGCGATGACGGACTCCTTCATATCGAGCCGCTGGACTTCCTTGACCGGCGGCGGCGCACGCCGGGTGGCCTCCGGGGTCAGAGGAGCGACGTTGGTCTTCTCCGGCTCGCGCGCGTGCGCGTGCGCGTGCGGGATCGCGGCCGGGTTGGGAATGGATTGCGCCGGGCCTGGGCCGGCCTGCGGGTTCGTGTCTTTCCAGAGCGCCATGATGAGCCCCCGTTCGGTGTGGGACGTGAAAAACTACCTGCCGGTCACGCCTGCAGCCGGGCGGCCCGGCACCAAACGGACTTGGTCAAGTTTGCAGCGACGCCGTGATGCCTTCACGGCCTCCGGGTCGTTGTAGCACGCTCGCGGAGGGGAAAACTGCTGCACACCGCACACATTGGCGGCCTGCACACGGTCACACATGGATCGGGCGGGTCCTTTCGAGCATGCTAGCTGGCGGCGGGAGTGTAGCGGAGGTGGGATTTTTCCCGCAACGGCCCGTCTCTGCGGACTGGAGAGGCTCAGCTGGCTGTCGCGGGGCTGCGCAGCGCGTCGAACAGCACCTGGATGTCACAGCCCTTCTTGACGTAAGCCGCCGCGCCCCGGCGCTTGGCTTCTTGCGAAGCAGCATCGCTATCGGCAAGCCCGCTGAAAACGATGACCCGCAGCTCGGGCAGCTCGTGGGTCAGCTCCTCGATCAGCGGCAGGCCACTGCCTCCCTGCAGCGTCAGGTCCAGGATCAGGACGTCCGCCGATCGCTCCCGGGCCATGGGCAGAACCTGCGAGGCATCGCAAACCTGCCCCACGCAGTGCATATCGGGCTCGGTGTCGATGAGCTGACTCATCACCTCGCTCAGATCGGGGTGGTTTTCCGCAATCAGCACCCGCAATGGCTTTTGTTCCTGCAAGGCCTCTCCGGATGTAGGAGTCGGATGACTGCCGGACGGCAGTCGCAAGTCCCGTTCCCGGAAGCTAGGCGTCCAGCAGTGCCAGGATTTCGGCCGTTTTGTCCTGCATGAGCGCGACGCTGCCGCGCGATTCCACATTCAGGCGCACCAGGGGCTCCGTGTTCGAGCTGCGCAGATTGAAACGCCACTGCGCGAACTCCAGCGACAGCCCGTCGGTGGCGTCCTGCGCGACCGCCTCCCGCTCATAACGTGCCCGGATCCGCGCCAGCAGGTCCCGGGGATCGCCCGTCAGGCGGCGATTGATCTCCCCGCTCGCCGGGAAGCGGCGCATGCGCTCGCCGACCAGTTCCGAGAGGCTGCTGCCGCTTGCGCAGATCACCTGTAGCACCAGCAGCCAGGGGATCATGCCGCTGTCACAGTAGGCAAAGCGCCGGAAGTAATGATGCGCGCTCATCTCGCCGCCATAGGCGCCGTCCACCTCGCGCATCTTCTGCTTGATAAATGCATGGCCGGATTTGCACAGCACCGGCACTCCACCCTGAGCCCGCACGATATCGATGGTGTTCCAGGTCAGCCGGGGATCATGCACGATGCGCGCACCCGGCTCACGGGCCAGGAAGGTCTGAGCCAGCAGACCCACCAAATAATAGCCGTCGATGAACTGACCGTGCTCGTCGAAGAAAAAGCAGCGGTCGTAGTCGCCATCCCATGCAAGCCCAAGGTCGGCGCCGCAGCGGCGCACCACATCCGCGGTCGCTGCCTGATTCTCTGCCAGCATGGGATTGGGCACCCCGTGCGGGAAGGTGCCATCGGGCTCGTGGTTGACCTTGATGAACTCGAATGGCAGCGAGCCCTCGAGCTGATCGATGATCAGGCCGGCGCCACCGTTGCCCGCATTCACAACCACCTTCAGGCGCCGCAGCTGCGCAGGCTCGATATAACTCAACAGGTGCTGCAGATACCGGGCACGCAGATCAAGCGGCTGTTCGCGGCCGGCGACTGCGGCCCGCGACGGCAGTGTTCCGGACTCGATCAGAGCGCGCATTTGCAGCAGGCCCGTGTCGGCGCTGACCGGTCGCGCCTGCTCACGCACGAACTTCATGCCGTTGTAGTCCGGCGGGTTATGGCTTGCGGTCACCATGATGCCGCCATCGAGCTGTTCAGCGAACGTGGCGAAGTACGCTCCCTCCGTACCCCACAATCCGATGTCACGCACGTTGCAGCCGCTTTCCAGCAGCCCGCGTTTCAACGCCGCCGCGAGTGCGGGGCTCGACAGACGGATGTCATGGCCTACGGCAACCTGTGTTGGTTTTACGAAGCCCGCGTACGCGCGCCCGACGAGGTAAGCGAGCTCTTCGTTGATCTCATCGGGGATCCGCCCGCGGATGTCATAGGCCTTGAAGGCGTTCAGGTTGGGCATCAGGTGGTAGTGCCTCGGCGCCCGTAGCGGTCATCGAAGCGTACGATGTCGTCCTCACCGAGGTAGGAGCCGGACTGTACCTCGATGATGTGCAGCGGAATCATGCCGGGATTCTCGATACGGTGTTTGACGCCGACGGGGATGTAAGTCGATTGATTTTCTTCCAGCAGGAAGACTTCCTCGCCGCGGGTGATGCGCGCGGTGCCGGAAACTACGATCCAGTGCTCCGCCCGGTGATGATGCATCTGCAGGGACAGCGTGGCCCCTGGTTTGACCTTCAGACGCTTCACCTGGAAGCGGCTGCCATTCTCGATGCTGTCGTAGCTGCCCCAGGGCCGGAACACCTCGCGATGCAGAGAATGCTCGTAACGGCCGGCCTCCTTCAGCCGCGCCACGAGTTTCTTCACATCCTGTACCCGGTCCTTGGCAGCCACCAGTACGGCATCCTTGGTCTCCACCACCACGTGATCGGTCAGTCCCACGGCGGCCAGCAGACGGCTCTCCGCGTGCAGATAGCAGCCGCGCGAGCCCTCGGCGATAACATCACCATGGAAGACATTGCCGCTGCTGTCGGCCTCGCTGGCTTCGTGCAGTGCGGACCAGGAACCCACATCGCTCCAGCCCGCAGCGAGCGGTACCACGACCGCATCCGAGGTCTTCTCCATGACCGCATAATCGATCGAATCGCTCGGGCACTGCTCGAAAATCGCCGCATCGATGCGGGTAAAGTCCAGATCGGAATGGGCGCTTTCGAAAGCGCGTCTGCACACCTCGTGGATCTGTGGAGCGAAGCGCTGCAACTCCTGCAGATAGCGTGCGGCCCGGAACATGAACATGCCACTGTTCCAGAAGTAATCCCCGCTGCGCAGCAACTCCTCCGCCCGCTCGCGCGCCGGCTTCTCGATGAATCGCACAATGCGGTGCACCCCAGCCGCGGCATCGCCGGGGGCGCTGCGCTGGATATAGCCATAGCCCGTTTCGGGCGCGGTAGGCACGATTCCGAAGGCGACCAGCTTGCCCTCCTGCACCGCGGGCAGCGCCACTCGCACTGCCTGCTGAAAGGCCGCTATGTCCCGGATGACATGATCGGCGGGCAACACCAGTAACGCCGGATCGGCACCCCCCGCTTCGGGTCCAGCCTTCATCGCCGCCCAGGCTGCGAGCGCGATGGCGGGTGCCGTGTTGCGTCCAACCGGCTCGAGCACTACCGCCCGTGGCTCGATCTTCAGCTGCCGCAGCTGCTCGGCGACCAGGAAGCGGTGCGCTTCATTGCAGACCACCACGGGACCGCTTGCAGGGAGCCCCGCGAGGCGCAGCACCGTCTGCTGCAGCATGGTGCGCTCGCCGGTCAGCGCCAGCAGTTGCTTCGGATACAGCTCGCGCGACAGGGGCCAAAGGCGCGTGCCCGCCCCACCTGAGAGGATGACTGGAGTGAACATCGCAACGCCCCGTGAGCCTGTCAGCTCGGATGCACCTGTTGGGCGGAAGGCGCCTGGGTTCCCCGACCGATAGCGTAGTAGGTGAACCCGAAGCGCGCGACCATGTTCGGATCATAGAGATTGCGGCCATCGAAAATCAGGGGCGCCTTCATGATCTGCTTGAGCCGATCGAAATCCGGGCTGCGGAACTCTTGCCACTCCGTCACGATACACAGGCCATCAGCACCCTCGGCGGCCTCGTACGCGTTCTTGGTCAGCACAAAGTCATCGCGCTCGCCATAGACACGCCGTGCTTCATTGTGCGCTACCGGATCATACGCACGCACCCGCGCCCCGGCGGCCAGCAACAGATCGATAATCGCCCGCGCCGGGGCCTCGCGCATGTCATCCGTGTTGGGCTTGAAAGCCAGTCCCCACAGCGCCAGGGTGCGGCCAGCCAGCTGCTGACCGAAATGGCGCGTCATCTTCTGCACCAGCACCTCTTTCTGGCGCTTGTTGACCGATTCCACGGCATTGAGGATGCCGGCGGGATGCCCGACCTCCTGCGCCGAGCGGATCAACGCCTGTACGTCCTTCGGAAAACACGAGCCACCGTAGCCCGTGCCCGGGTAGATGAAGCTGTAGCCAATGCGCGGATCCGAGCCGATGCCCACACGCACGCGCTCGATATCCGCGCCGAGTCGCTCGGCGATGTTGGCGAGCTCATTCATGAAGCTGATCTTGGTGGCCAGCATCGCGTTGGCGGCGTACTTGGTGAGCTCGGAGGAACGGATGTCCATGACGATCAGTCGATCGTGATTGCGCGTAAAGGGCTCGTACAGTGCGCGCATCAGCTCAGTCGTCCGCGGGTTGTCGGTGCCGATCACGACGCGATCAGGTTTCATGAAGTCGGCAATGGCGGCGCCTTCCTTCAGAAACTCCGGATTCGACACCACGTCGAATTCGATCGGCGCGCCGCGCCGACTCAGAGTAGCCGTAATCTCCTGACGTACCTTGTCGGCCGTTCCCACCGGAACGGTCGACTTGGTGACCACGACGCAATAGCGGTTCAGGTGAGTCGCAATCGTGCGCGCGGCTGCGAGCACGTAGCGCAGATCCGCAGAACCGTCCTCGTCCGGGGGTGTACCCACGGCTATGAGCTGGAATAGACCGTGCTCGACGCCCTTGGCGGCGTCGGTAGTGAACTCGATGCGCCCCGCCTCGGCATTGTGCTTGATGAGCGCATCCAGCCCCGGCTCGTGGATGGGAATCTCGCCGCGCTTCAGTCTTTCAATCTTTCCGGCATCCACATCAACGCAGATAACATGGTTGCCGGCATCGGCCAGACAAGCTCCGGTGACCAGGCCAACATAACCCGAGCCAAATATCGTAACGCGCATCTAAATCACTGAACCTATTAGGGAAAGCGGTGCAGCCTAGCCGAAGGGTCCACGCCCCTCAAGTGCCACGTGCGCAGTTCGCACTTTTGCTGGTGCAGCGCGGACGCTTACAAAAGAAGACTGACTTCTGTCGAGCTCCCGCTATACTTCGCGCCCTGACAAGAAGCGCGCTGGTGTTCGAGGAGCGGATCACTCGCAGGCGTGGGCTGCAAACGCATGTGATTTCGCAGGTCCGGCACTTGCTGTCGAAACTGGCGAGCCGCCAGGCGTCGGGCACCCTGTTGTGCCGGACATGGGACAGACGCCAGCATCGTCTCACTTCATCCGCCTCGGCCAGCGAGTCAACTCGCAGCTGAGGTGGCCGTTAGGCATTGAATTGCACGAACAATTCTTGAATGAACGAGCCTGCTCTGTGAATATCGAGGAACACTGGACACTCACTGTCGCCTGTTCGCGACATCTTGCGTTCGCCCAGAATCGGTAAGGAGCCTCGAGTTGTCGACGCAACCGGCTAATGAATCAGTTATTGCCCGTCCGAGCGCCCCCCGCGTCTATCACCCGCGTCCGCACCTCGTCGCCAGCAGCGAGAGAAGAATCTTTGCGGAAGCTATCGAGCTGAGCATGGAAGGCGAAGCGGCGCTGAGCCGCGGTAGCGAGCGCGACATCGATATTGGCGCCTGGGCTGATTCGATCCGGCGCTTCGCGGGACTGGCAACCTCGCGGACCTCGCTGCGCGCCGCGGTGAAGCGCGTACTGGATCTGTTGGGCGCGGTCGTGCTCGCCATCGTCTTCGCGCCGTTGATGCTGGTCATCGGGGTACTGATGCACCGCAGTGGCGGTGCCGTGATCTACAAGCATCGTCGCGTGGGACGCGACGGCAAGTTTTTCGAGTGCCTCAAGTTCCGCACCATGGTTCCCAACGCCGATCAGGCGCTGCGCGATCTGCTCGAGTGTGATCCGGCACTCAAGGCGGAGTGGGTGCGCGACCACAAGCTGCGCAATGATCCGCGCATCACGCGGCTGGGTCGCTTCCTTCGGCGCACCAGTCTCGATGAGTTGCCGCAGCTGTGGAACGTGGCGCGCGGCGAGATGAGTCTCGTCGGGCCCCGTCCGGTCATGCGCGAAGAGCTGCTGCGTTATGGACGTAATGTCGGTGCGTATCTCGCCGCCAAACCGGGCATCACCGGTCTGTGGCAGGTCACCGGGCGCAACAATACTGACTATCGCCGTCGCGTCGTTCTGGACACCTACTATGTTCGCAACCAGAACCTGGCGCTCGATCTGTACATTCTCTTCAAGACCACGGGCGTCGTCCTGGGCGGTAAGGGCGCGTACTAACAATCGCTCTGCTGGGGCGAGGGCCTCAACGGCTGCGTGGACGCTGCTGGCCTTGCGTGTCGGTCGCACCCTTGATCAGTGACTCGTCGCCTCGAGTGCTCGTGCTGCTGGCTGCCTACAACGGCGCGCAGTGGATCGCAGAGCAGCTCGCTTCAATACTCGCCCAGCAGGCAGTCCAGGTGCACATCGTTGCGCGCGATGATGGCTCCGCGGATGAAACTGCGGCACGACTTGCCGTGGCGGCGCGCGACCCACGGCTGACCCTCAGCGCGCCCGGACCGCCGAGCGGATCGGCCGCGCAGAACTTCTTTAACCTGATCCGACAGAGCCCCGCGGATGAATTCGAGTATGTGGCTTTTTCCGACCAAGACGACGTGTGGCATTCGCAGAAGCTCAGCCGGGCGGTCGGCATGCTCAACCAGAGCAACTGCGCCGGTTACTCCTGCGCAACCACCGCCTTCTGGCCGGACGGTCGGCGAGTGCTGCTGCGTCAGAACCCGAACCCGACCCGAGGGGACTTTCTCTTCGAGGGCGCAGGTCAGGGCTGCACGTTCATGCTTTCGGCTGCCCTGTATGGTCGCTTTCGCGAGCTTGCCATGCGGCACCCCGCGCTCACGGCCAACCTGCACTATCACGACTGGGCCATCTATGCTGCGAGCCGGGCCTGGGGAATGAAATGGCATTTCGACCCCCGTTCATTCGTGGATTATCGACAGCATGCAGGCAACGACACGGGCGCGCGGGGGACTTACGGAAGCCTGAGTAAGCGCCTTTCCCTGATTCGCACGGGCTGGTATCGCGCTCAGTTGGGCCACGTGGCGGAGTTGTGCCACCGCTCAGCGCCGGGCACTGCGCTCATCGAGCAATGGCGACAACTCCTGGCGCGACCTGATGGTTGGTCGCGCCGCCTGCAGGTCGTGCGCTTCTGCCTGATGAACGGGCGGCGGCGCTCGAGTGACAAGGCCGTGCTGGTTCTGGCCGCCCTTGCGGGCTGGATCTGACGCTCCGCAGCGCAGCGGAAGCGTTACGGGGTCTATCGCGCGGGTACGCTACAATTGACGCAATGCGCAGCATCGCACTCGCCAGTTATCAGGGGGAAAAGTTCATCGGTGACCAGCTCGACAGCATCCTGCCGCAGCTGGGCGCTGAGGACGAGGTCGTCATCTCGGATGACGCCTCCACCGATCGCACCCTCGAGGTCGTCGCGCAGCGCGATGATCCCCGGGTGCGGGTCCTCGCGCACCGGTCCCGCGTGGGGTACGTGGCCAATTTCCAGCGGGCCCTGGATGGCTGCCGCGGAGATGACATCTATTTCGCCGATCAGGACGATGTCTGGATGCCGGACAAGGTCGCGACCATCAGTGGCGCTCTGCGCCGTTGCGCCGTCGTGGCCTCGGATGCGATCGTGGTCAATGAGGAGCTTCAAAAGCTGCATGACTCCTGGTTCGCCCTGCGCGGTGCAACCCGGTTCGAGGCCTGGCCGGTGTACTTAAAGCCCTCCATCATCGGGGCCACCATGGCCTGTCGGCGCACCTGGCTACAGAGCCGGCTACCCTTCCCGGCCGGCGTCCCGCACGATTTCTGGCTCAGCCTGAACGGGATACTCGACGACACGCTGGAGGTGATTCCGCGTCCGCTGATCCTGTATCGCCGCCACGGGCATGCGCACTCGGTTTCGGCGACCGACCAGCGGCGCCAGCCCGGTACCATCCTCGCCGAACGGCTGCGACTCGCCGCGGCATTGTTGCGGCATCGCTTGCGGCAGCAGCGACCTGCCCGGAGACTGGCTGATGGACACTGAGGTAAGCAGTCCCTATCAGGATGAGATCCGGATCAAGGACCTGGTCCGGTCGCTGAAGGAGCATCGTGTCAGTGCGGCACTGTTGGTGGTGGTCTGCACGGCAATCGTAGGCGTGCTCGCCTTCGTACTGCCGCGCAAGTACGACGCCATAATTATGATCTCGCCTGTTTCAAGCACCGCGGAGCACAACTTCGGAGGCTCCGGCAGCATGATGGGAGGTGCACTGAGCGGACTGGCGGCGCTTGCAGGATTGAACGTGGGTGCCGATTCGAAGAAGGCGGAGTCGATGGCGACTCTGCAGTCCGAGGCACTCACTGAGCGCTATATCCGGGACAACAACCTGCTGCCGGTATTGTACTCGGACCAGTGGGATGCAACCCGCAAGGCCTGGAAGACGCCCGATCCGGAGAAGATACCGACGCTCTGGAAGGCCAATCAGTACTTCAAGCGCTCAGTGCGCACGATCAGTCTGGATGCCAAGACCAGCATGGTCACGCTCACAATCCGCTGGACGGATCCCGCAACCGCTGCGCAGTGGGCCAACGGACTGGTCAAGATGACCAATGACTATCTGCGTGAAGCCGCGCTCGCCGAGGCTGACCGCAACATCGCTTATCTGACGGAACAGGCGGGCAAAACGGACGCGGTGGAAGTCAAACAGGCAACCTACATCCTGCTGCAGAGCGAGCTCAGCAAGGCCATGATCGCCAGAGGCACGGCGGAGTATGCATTCCGGGTCATCGACCCCGCAGTGGTGCCCGAGCGTGCCGCCTATCCCCAAAGACTCATCTGGATTCTGGGAGCCTTTCTGGGCAGCTGTCTGCTCGCCGTCTTCATCGCATTCTGCCACGTGGCCTGGCAGAAGGGTTAGACACCAATCTAAGTCGCGGGCGCGGCCACCATTCCGCCGGTTGCCTCCTTCGCGTGCGCAGCTCCTTTCGGCGCCAGAACAGCTGCCAGAGTGGCGACCGTCAGGAAAACGTACGGCTTGTTGTGCACACTGTAGAACATCGATGCGGCAACCAAGCTCATGACGAAGGTGAAGTCGAGGTAGTTGCGTTGCGCCAGTAAAAATCGCAGCGCACGCAGAAACAGAAAGAAGAGCAGGAAGAGGATCGCGATGTTGTAGTCGAGAAGCAGTGAGACCGGCGTCGAATGCATTGGCGCGCGCCCGATCCGAGCCTCGACGACCAACTGCGGATCCACTGCTTCCAGGCGGGTCAGATCCACGGAGAAACTGGTCAGCGCGTGTGAAAAATTCCCGGGCCCGATGCCGAAAATGAGCGCCGTCAAACTTGAGAACTTCATCTGCAAGGCGGTTTCAATCAGCAACAGGTGTGCAGAGGTCGATTGATCACCGGTGGCGGACGTTACCGACGAGAGGCGATCAACGATCTTGAACACGTCCACGATCTCATCGCCGGCGATCACCAGCAGTCCCGCTATCGCGCACACCGATGTGGCGATGAGCAGCCAACCATAGCGCGTGCGGACGGCTAGCGCCACGCACAGGACTGGAACAAAGGCCAGTGGCAAGCGCGACAGAGTCATCAGTGACATCGCCAGGAGCCCACCCGCCACCAACCGCTCGAGCTTGCCGCGATACAGTCGCAGGAGCAGGTAGGCCTGGCAACAGAACAGCACAGCTGCCTGGGACTTATCGTCCATACTGAAGTTCAATATATGAAATCGTCTGAAGTCGGCGGCTTCGTAGATGAAATGATGCAACCCGTACGCGGCGGATATCGCCGCCGAGCAGAAAATACCGCTTCTTACGATGCGCAAAAACTCCTGCGGATTGTCGCGCGCATATTGAAACAGCAACAATGAAGAGATGATTTCAACATCCTGGAACAGCCATACCATGACGTTGGGTGCCCATCCATAGCGCAACATGTAAATGCCGAAGCTGATCAGCGCACAAACGTTGAATGCGCCCAGGAAGGCGACCACCGAGCGCGGCACAGCTCTCACCGCGAGCAGATACCAGCTACCCGCGATGATCATGAAGAGCAGCGGCGTGATGTTCGAGATGGACAGCTTGCCATCCTCACCGGTGATGGGCGTGCCCAGACCCATCGTGGCGTAGTTGAGAAACGCCAGCAGGCCCAGCAGCGACAACAGTCTGATGGACGGGCTACGCATGCCCGAATGACACGGGCCTGAAGCCGTTCGGCTTCTGAATGCCGATGTTCAGATTCACCAATTGAGCGTGCGCGCGACCTGGTCCACCGCCGATCGACAAACCCAACGAATCGGGCGGCACGTCGCAGACTGAGGCGAGGGCCCGCTGGCTCCTCGTGGTGCGGTAGTCCCGCAGCAACCAGCCGGTGAATGCGGCCAGCGTTCTGGTAGCCGTGTAGTCCCGAGTCATCTGATTGGAGGAGGCAGCATACTGTTCCGCCCAACCTTGATCGGCCACGAGGAGGGAAACACCTCGAATCACAGGATAGCTGTAACTAGCCCCACGCAAGGAATCTCCGACCCGCACAAGCTCTTCCTTGGTTTGGGGGCAGACCAGCGCGCGGCGTTCGACCTGCCGGTCTATGGAGAGACGCATACACACCTGCGTTGGCCGTTGTTGCGATCAGGAATTTACAGTATCTGAGCCATTCTCGCAGCGACCAGGCCCATGCTGACGTGGCAATCAGCAGCCGGCCTTGCCTGATGCGGCCATTGGTCAGGACGGGCTATAACTACCTATGTCCAGATCGTGACCTCAAAACCGAACTGGCTTCAGCTGCCGCAGGCGGCCCCGATGCGCGGTATCGCGTGGGATGGAGGCGTGAGCGTCCGGGGTTTTAGCAAAAATGCCTGAGGTTTCGCCTGACAGCGAACACGGTCGCTGCAGACCTAGCGAGACGGGTCGAACGGGCCGCGGATGCCAGCCAGCGCGTCTTTGATCCCTTTCAGAGTCATACCAAGCTTGTCTATGGCATCGCTCTCGAACAACAGAATCAGCAGTGCCTCGGAGAAAAACCGCCGTACATCTCGCATGACCCAAAAGGGGACGCTGCGCCAGTAGTTTCGCCACACGATCACACGATTACGGCTGATGTAATAGCGCCGCGTGCTCGGCTGATTCACCACGGCGACTCTCAAGCCCAGAATTCCGCGCCACTGCATCCGGCCCAGCGAATGCAGCAGCGTGGCGTTACTTGCTTCCAGAACCTGCTGGCCGGAGCGCCGCAGGCGGAGGCAGAACTCGTGATCGACGTAGTCGATGAACAATCCCTCGTCGAATCCACCGGCGAGCAGAGCGGCCTGTACACGCACGAGGTTCCCGGATGTCAGCGTCGTGATCAGCAGTCGCCACCCGTGTCCTGCGCCGGCAAATGCGCGATCCTGGATGATTTTTCTCAGTCCCTGGTCGACGTGCCGCGGGGTGATGATGGCAACTCGCTCGCGGTACGCATATTCGTCCAAGGTACTGAGCATGGTTGCGATCATGCCTTCGGTGACGCGACTATCCTGATCGAAGGTCGCCAGCCATGTAAAGCCCTGCTGCTGCGCGAACCTCAATCCCGCATTGAGCGCGGCTCCGATGCCCACATTGCGCCCCATGGACATCAGCACGCCATCGATACGTGCCAGCGCGTGTCGAATGGAAGCGAGGCTGTCCTCATCGGAGCCATTGTCGACGACCAGCACCTTGCCGACTTGCTGAGCCAGCGCCAGGATGTTGTCCGCATACCGAGCGAGCGGATGGTAGGTCACTACCACCGCGCAGATATGCGCTGCCTCGTACTGCTTGTCCACGCTATTCGTGGACACCGTTCCGTACAGGGAGTTGGCTGGCGCCAGCCCAATTGTCACGTTGTATGAGAATATGGCTCACGGCCTGCCAGCAGGGTCACCAGGGCTTGCAAGATAGGTCCCTGTCTGAACCGTTTTCGACAATCAGCACCTTTTGATCCTGCAAACTCAAGGCTTCCACAATACCGGCGCAGTCCGCTCCGAGATAGAACGTGACTACGACCTCGTATGCCTCCCATCGCGTGCACCTGGGTTTATATTGCAACCTTATCACCCAGAGCTTTTTCCCTGTCCTCGATGTCGCTGAGCAGACAACATAGTGCAAACCAGACGGCGCGCCTCGGATGCGGTGGGAGCATCGCATTGGCTGCGAGTCGGTAAACTGCATGCAGTGATTGTCGCCGGCAAAGTACTGCCGAACCTTGTGCTAAGGCTATGAGCGCGTCGAGTTCTGAACTCGCAGGCAGAATTTTCGCAGCCTGTAGAAATCCGTGTGCTTGTATCGCTACGGCTCGCCGGTGGGTCTGGCAGCGCCGAATGGCGCCCCGGATGTACCGCGAAGCGATGGCTCCCTTGTGCATCAACACACCGGCAGTGTTGGTCGCATGCTGCCGATATAGCGTAGTCGGGACGGCACGCATCAAGTTGATTGTTCCCGTAGCCCTCGCCAGCAAGTATAGCCACCAATCGTGCATGGTTGCATAGCGATACGCGAACTCCGTAGTCTGCAAGAACACCTGCCGTAGCGATCGATTGAAACCGACAGTATTTCCCACCGACGGATTGATGATAAAAGCGCGTGATCGTTCCTGGGCTACTACGGACGAAACGCCGATTACCTCGAAGTAACGCCGCAGCTCGCAGCCAGTTTTGTCGGTAAACAAAAGTGGTTCGGAGAAGCAGAGATAAGGAGCCTCTGCTCGACTCGCAATGTCGGCCACGGTGACATCAAGCTTGCCGGGTTGCCAAATATCGTCCTGGTCGCAAAAAAGGTAGGCATCGGCCGTAACGTGTTCCAGCAGACGGAAAAAGGCACCAGGTACACCCTGGCGCGCTTCCTGGTGGCACTCCACCAATGGGATCCCAAGGCGGCGCGCCAGCCCTCGCACCGCCTCTCGAGTACCATCGGTAGAATGGTCGTCGAGCCAATGCAATGTGAACGGCGTGCGGTTCTGCTTGAGTGACGCTAATTGTGCCTCGATGTAGCGGAACCCATTGTAAGTTGCGAGTAATACCGCAACGGTGAGATGGCCCGGATCATTCATGATAGACGGACCCAAGTCCTCTTGATTTGTGGCATCTCAAGCGCGTCCCTGCGGCATACACCAGGCGCCGGTTGGCCGGATTTTGGCAAAGTCCCGCCATCTTTCCGTGACTGACGGCTCAAGCGATCCGCAAGCCTGACGATCAGCCTGGTGGACGCACACCCACAATGCATAGAAACTCCGAGCGACCAGGATCTGCTCTCACAATCCCCCGAGCGTCCCGGATTGCAGCCCTTAACTTTAGAACAGCCTCGCTCGACAACTGCCGGGTTGGCCGTTCGGCAACGTCGCCGGACCGTGCTAATTCACTTCTGTAAAACATTGGGGCCGTCACATCATTGGTGGACCGAATCTTGATATCAACGAAGCCAGCTTTCTCCAAACACGCATGGAGCGCTCCGCGGTTGAATAAGACCAGATGTCTTGGGCATTCCAACCCGCGCCAATAACGGCCGTACACCGCATACCCGACGCTTTTTCCGTTTGGTGTTTCGAGCCACAGATAACCGCCTGGTCGCAGAACGCGGTAGCAATGGCTGAGCACATCAGAAGGTTGGTGAACGTGCTCAATGACGTGGCTCAAGGTCACGGCGTCGAAGACCCCATTATAGGATTCTCCGAGCTCCTGTATCCTTGAACCCAATATCACCCCATGCTCTCTGGCCAGGACGCGGGCCACAGGATCAGAATCGATGCCATACCCGCGCCAACCGAGCTGTCGGGCGAGCTGCAGAAATTCACCATTTCCGCAACCAACATCAAGCAGCCTGTGCAATCCTGACTGCACTCTGTCGAGACCCCGACGCTCCCGGCCGATTCGATGCGCATGATGAGGTGACAACATCGCAATCAGGTACCCCAGTGGCAATGCCGGGCGACGATTCGTACCGAAGGCCCAGTTTCGATAGGAATTTCCGATCGCGCTCCGCCACCAAGCCGTCCTGTCCTTGGGTTGTGGCTCGGCTGAAGGCATATGAGTGTAGTAATCGGCGTAGGCAAGTTGTATTGAATCTTCATCTGGGCGCGGGTCGAGATAAAATACGCCGCAATCGCCGCATCGCCACAGCGTCCAAACGCCCGGCGCGACGCCGAATGTGACATCGCTGAGCTGATTCAGCTCCAGCTCCCGATGCGTCCCTGTGCACACAGGACAACAGTCGAGACGTTGAAGTGCACCTGGCCACTGAGAAGGTAAAGTGCTTTCGTAGATTATGGGCGCCTGCATCTTCACGGCTCAGCAGCACGGTTGCGCACCGGCGATGGAGTTGATTTCGTAAACTGCCTCAGTAGTATCATGCCGCAGACAAGCGTCGCAAGCAGCGTTATCAGCAGTCTTTCCAGCTGACCGGACAGAGTTTGATCCAACAGCACAGCAAACGCGCATGCGCCCGATGCAGCAGCTATGTCGCGAGCGGCGGTACCTTTCAATCCGGAATCGATTTTCGCACTCATGACGTAAAGCGCCACGGCATCCACGATGACTCGCGCAGTCCATACGTAAGCCGCGTTTTCCACCAAGCCACTCGTGCTCAGCAACAACCATAGCGCCAGTACGTAGAAAGGAAACTCCATAAGATGCAGGATGGCAGTCCATTTCGCATGTCCCGTCCCTTGCACAAACACGAAAGGAGTTCTGGCTATGGCGTTGTAGATGACTCCCACTACCAGAATCCGAGCTATACCCGCGCTGGCATTGGCAACATTGCCGCCAACCCAGATCCTTAGTCCCTCGTTTGCCATCAGCATGGTGGCAAGCAAGCCAGGTAGCATCATGGTGAGCGTTGCCATCGACGAGCGACCAAACACAGACTTAACTCTTGCCGGTTGTTGTCCATGCAGCAGCGCGAAAGCTGGAAACAATACGCCCTGAATGGCGGTTGGCAACAGCAGTAAACGATTTAGGACATCGTACGGCACGGTGTAATAAGCGACGGCTGCGCTGCCCAGTAGCGCAGCGATTACGAAGCGGTCGAAGTACACCATGACCGGCCCAACAACGTTGCTCACCGTGAGCCATCCTCCGTAGGTCAGGAGCGGCTGCACCAACTCGCGATGATACGTGAAGCCGTGCTGCCGGAGTGCCGGGACCTCACGGACCGCCAACCATGTGAGTATCAGCGCATTCAGGATCCGCAACAGAGCTAGCATGGCCGTTGTCGGGGCGATGCTGTTGCTGAACGGCAGGACCGCCAAAGGCGCGGCCAACAGGACACAGCCCATGGGAACACGAACCATGTTGATCAACCGGAATTTCTGATAGCCCTCCAGAAGGCCGGTCCATAATGTGGCGACAAGCACGAACGGCAGACTCAGGCTCAGCCATCGGATCGCCGACGTTGCTTCCCCCTGCAGATCGCTGGTTGTGCTAAGAAAGTGAGCAGCTATCCAGTGAGCGGACAAAGCAAGCACGATACCCAGAGAAAGGCTAGTGGTCACAATGATGTAGAGCGTTGTGCTTGTGGCTTTGGCCACCTCGGCGTGGTGTCCAGCCGAGAGCGCATCCGCGACCCATTTAGTTAAGGTGCGGCTCAGCCCGAGATCGAACACGCTGAAATAGCCGATCAACATCCAGATGATCGATAGAAAGCCGAAGCGCGCGGTCCCCAGACCACGCAGAATGATCGGCACGGAAATCAGTCCTACGACAAGGGGTAGGATGAGTCCCGCAGCATTCCATACCATATTGCGGGCCAGTCTCATGGGCCATTGGTAGGCTGTTGCAGACTCAACCGGGTCTCGTTCTGCCGATCATTACGGCCCTCAATGATCCGGGCTGTCAGAGCGCATGGACCGCCGCCACCGCGATCGCCACGTTGTACAAAATCTGCGTGACGGCCTGCCAGTACGGCAGCGACGGCAGGCGTTCCGCATCCAGCGGTACGACAATCGTGTCTCCGGGCTTGATCCGTACGTTCGACTGCTCGAACCAGCGACTTCCGGAGTTCGAGACGACACTGCCGTTTGCATGCACGACGTAGATGCTGCGGTGGTCGGCCCGCCGGGTGACGCCGCCGCTCATTGCAATATAGTCGTCCCGCGATAGATCCGCGTTGTACAGGTGCGAGGTCGCATTCTGCACCTCACCGATCACCGAGACCTCCTGCTGCACCCGCGGCACGTGCAACTCATCATCATTGCGCAGGCTCACATCCGCATTCGAGCCCGGCGCTCCTTTGATGACGCGATTGAGTTCGATGACCAGTCGACCAACTGCTTTGGCAGACCTCAGTTGCGCAAACAGCTGCTGCCCCAGCGCGAGCGCAGTGCCTGCATTCGCACCCCCATTTTGACTCGTCGCCGTTGCCTGTACCGCCAGTATGGTCAGATCCTTCTGCATCCGTGAGGCGAGCTGGTCCATCTGCTCCTGCTCGCGTCGCTTCAGATCGGTACGGGTGAATACTGCGCCATCCGGAAAAGCGAATTCGGTCAGCCCGCCGGCGCGATTGATCACGGACTTGAGCGTCTCGCCGCGACGGATCGAATAGCGCCCCGGGAAGCGCACTTCGCCCGATAGCGTCACCGTTTCCTGTGCGCGCCACTCCGAGACTTCCTTGACACTCAGATTATCGTAGGGCTGCAATTTGACGTTGGCGCCCGCATCGCCGCGCAGCGCAGCATCCAGGTCGATGTTGATCAGCTGAGTGCGGCGAGTCTCGCCGTTCGCCACTTCGTAGCGAGTCAATTCCGCCTTGTTGCCGTAAGCTGCATCCGCCAGGCCGCCGCCCGCCCTGATCAGATCGCTGACCCGCATATCCGTCTCGAGCGGATAGTCCCCCGGAACCTTCACGCGCCCATCGATGTGCACGACTTGCGTGGGCTGTCGAAGCGAGGACTGCACGCGCAACTCATCCATGAGGGGCTGGATGACATGATCCCGAGTCGAGGACAGATCGAATACCGTGATCCGGTCGCGTGGCATCAGCATGACATCGGCAGCTGATCCCGGTGCATGGAGCGCCGCGTCGAGATCGGCGGAGAGCACCGTGATGCGGCGATTCGGTGGCAGCTCGCGGCGGATCAGCACATAGTGCTGATCCGCGTTCGGCTGCAGATCATCCACTGACTGGACAACATCGGAGAGCCGCAGACCGGGATGATAGGCGCTAATGCCCGGCGTATATACGAAACCCGAGACCTGTACCCCGGAATCCAGCGTCGGTCGCAGCCGCGGCACGAGCAGCAGGTCGCCGTCGCGCAGCGTGGACTTCGCATTCAGCGACTGCGGGTCGATGCGCAGCGCGATCCGGTGTTGATTCTCGTCTATGCGTGTGAGCGTTACGCGCGTGCGATCGGAGTCGGCAGTCAGCCCGCCGGCGAGATGGATCAGGTCCTCGACGCTGGATTCGTTCTTGATCTCGTAGATCGCAGGCCGCCGCACTTCCCCGTCGATGGCTACCGTTGCCTTCACGGGCGGAATGAAAATCACATCTCCGGGCAGGAGCTTGGCGTCTGCCGATGTGTCTCCGTGGATGAGAAGATCATACAGATCGAACTGCCGCACCATCGTGCCCTGACGCTTGAGCTGGATGTTGCGTAACGATCCGATGCGCTTGACACCGCCAGCGGCAAACAGCGCGGAGGTGATAGTTCCCAGGCCGCTGATGGTGAACGAGCCGGGAGCGCGCGCCTCGCCCAGCACGAACACACGGATCGCGCGCGTGTCGCCCAGCGATACTGCCGCCCGCACGCCGATGATCTGCCGCGAAACGCGCTCCTCGATTTCGGCCTTGGCAGCGCTGAAGAGCTTGCCACTGACCTCGATGGGTCCCAGCTCCGGGAAGTTGATGCGCCCGTCACGGCCGACGGTAATTCTGTAGTTCCGGTTCTGGTTGCCGAACAGCTGAACATCGAGCTCATCGCCCGGACCGAGAATGTAGTCGGCCGGAACCGGCACGTTGGTCACTGGCGCAAAGGTCGAGGGAGAACGGTCGAAAAGATCGTAGCCAAAGGGCTTGAGGCCCTTCGCGCCGGTTTTCTTCAGCGGCAGTCGCGTGACGCGTATATCCAGCTTGGAAAAGGCCGGTTCCGCTTTCAGCCGCATGGTGGCCTGCTCATCGTTCAAGCCACTCAGGGAAATGGCTGGAAAGCCGGGCAGAACGATCTGTGCGTAGGCATCGAGCACGTAGGGGTTCTTGGCCCGGATCTGCACGATCAGATTGTCGAGTACCTTGCGGTCATCGTCGGTGATCTCATCGGGGTTGGCAGTGGCTGTCTGTCCCGCAGCGCTGCTAAAGGCGGCAGCCGCAGCGGGCGATGGCGTCGCACCGGCGGCACCACCGGCGGCACTCTGCGCGAGCGACTGGATCTGCGCCGGGGACATTCCCTGAGCCAGGTAATAGGCCTGCGTAGACTGCGACACTGCGCGGGGGCCAAGCTTGTAATCGATCTCCACGATGACCGAGTCGAAGGGCTTCATGACCTGCAGCGCAGGGGGCTTGAGGTCTTCCTGGTCCTCCTCGGTACCGCTCGTCATCGGCAGGCGGTTGCGGTAGGTGCTCTGGTTGTCGCGCTGTGAGTTGATGCCCTGCCGATCGAGTGTCGAGATGCCGAAGCCGCTGGTTCCAAATCCCATTCCGGAACTGCCCATTCCGGATGAACCGCCATTGCCGCCTCCCATTTGCTGCAGCAGCGCGTCCTGCTGCTCCGGTGTCAGGTTCCGAAACATGTCGATCTGGTCAGCGCCCGCGCCGGCAATCTGGGCGACACCCGACACTTGGGGCAGAAAGCTTGCTGCAAGGAGAATCAGCACCGACCACAGCAGCCGGCATGGCATTCGACGCATGTACACCCTTTTCTTCAGTGCATTTAGGGGCATCGAGCTCGCGGGCCGGCATCCGGTGCCGCCTCCGGATAAGCGCCCGCGCGGCATCCGTAGCGCTCGACCCCTAACGGGAAGCCGCAATTGTACTGGAGGTCGACCTTACTTTGAGCAAAGCTCGCCGGCTGGAGTTCGGCCACGTGCGCGGCGCGCGAGCACGCCACGCCCTGAGGGCGTGCCATAATCGCCGTCGGACCGACCTCGCTCAGCCCCGTTTGCGGAAGGCGGCCGCCGCGACGACCGGGAGATGCATGAAGAGAGTCGGACTTTCAGTCCTCAGCCTGCTGGTGGCCGCGGATGCTGCCTTCGCGCTCGGGGTGAGCCCCTATCTACCGCTGAACATCGAGCCGGAAATCGAGGCGCAGATCGAGCGGGTGCTCATTCTCGGGGACCAGCCTGTACTCACCCGACCCATCCCGGCCGCGAACGTCGTGGCGGCTCTACCCAAGGCCTGCAGGGTTGATCCCCCCCTGTGTCACCGGGTGGAGCGCTACCTTTCGCGCTATACCGCCGATTCAGGCATCACCTATGCCACGGCAGCCGCAGCCTCCAGCACCGGCTCTGATCCGGTGGTTCCGAACAGTTATGGCATGCGGGACCAAAGCCACTGGGAGTTGGCCGGCCAGGCCTACGTCCAGCCGAATGACTACCTCCTCATCGATGCGGGCGCGGTGGCTTACCAGGGCCATACGGACTGGACCGGCTCCATGATCAGCCTTGGCGGAAGTGCCCTGCAGCTGGATTTCGGATTCCGACCTCATTGGTTCTCTCCCATGAGCGATAGCAGCATGCTCATCAGCACCGAGGCGCCGACGATGCCTTCGCTGACGCTGTCGAACTACAAGCCGCTGACCGGTCTGGGACTGAAGTACGAGCTTTTCCTCGCCCGCATGTCCTATTCGGACGACATTGTCTACCTGAAAGGCTTCACGGCGGGGCATCCGGAGTTGGGCGGCATACATCTGTCGATCGAGCCGGTGAGCGGCTGGTCGCTGGGCGTCAGCCGCCTGGTGCAGTTCGGAGGCGGGGCGCGCAAGAACACCTCTTTTACCGACCTCTTTCAGGCTTTCTTCAATCCCTCGAAGTACGCCAATTTCAACGATCCGACCAACCCCAACAAGGTGGAGAACCAGGAAGCATCCTTTACCAGCACTCTGCTGTTCCCGGCGAAGATCCCTTTCGCGATATATGCCGAATACGCCGGCGAGGACACTTCGCGCGGCAAGAATTATCTGTTGGGCAATTCCGCACTTTCCATCGGAGTGCACTTTCCACGACTCATCGAGCACCTGGATTTGACCATCGAGGCCTCTGAGTGGCAGGACGTCTGGTATACGCACGAGGTCTACCTCGATGGCATGACCAACTATGGGGATGTGACGGGCAACTGGGGCGCCGATCAGCGTGTTTTTCGCGACATCGTCGGCGCTCGCAGCGGCATGGTGCGGGTGGGCTGGGATGACCTGTTCGGCGGCATGATCGATGTGCGGTACCGAGCACTGCAGAACCAAAGCTACGGTGTAATTCCCTACAAGCGCTATCAGGATCTCACGCTGGCCTATTCTCACCCGTGGCGTCAGCACACCATCGGAGGAGAACTGCACGTTGGACGCGATGTCTACGGCAGCAGCTTCTCGCGCCTGGAGGGATTCTTCCGCTATGGAGACGCGAATCCCCATCTGAGCCATTTCCTGGGCGACGCCTACGAATCGGATACGCCGGAGAAGCAGGACGACAAGAAGGGCGAAGTATTCGTGGACGTGGGTGCCAATGCCAACAGGGTGCGTATCGATCTGGTGGATGCTGCGGACAAAACCTATACGCGGGTCGCGGAGAGCTACCATTTCGGACTCGGGGCGCGGCGCTTCGTCAGCCAGCACAGCGATCTCGGTGCGCGACTCGAGTTCGACGACGTGCAGGGTTATAAGCTGCTCGGCTTTCGCGCCCTGGACTATCGCTATCGCTTCAATTCTCCGCTGGCGCTGGGAGTGTTTCTGGGTGCCGATCGCTATGCGCTGCGGCTACCGGCGTACGGCATCTACTACGGGGTGGAGGCGAGCTGGCGCAACGTGCTTCCGGGCTGGGATCTGACCGGCGCCTTCCGCTACGCCGACAGTGTTGCACGTGACAACCTGCTGCCCAGCGATCCCATCAGCCCGATACATCGCATCGACAGCTTCTACGATATAACCAGCGTGACTTTGTCCATTACCCGCAATTTCTGAGTGCAGGGAATGAATCGCCGCGAGCTCACCGGCAAGCTGCTTGCCACCACCGCCGCCTCCCCTCTGCTGAAGCCTGTTAGTCCTACGCCGCCAGAAGCCGCGGCCCCGTTGCGTTTTGGTCCGAATGATGGCGAGAAGCTGCGCGCAGCCGGGCGGGAACATGTGAGCATCGCGCTGGACGATGGTGACTATGTCCTGACGGACAAGTTGCTGATCCTGTTCCAGATCACTCTTGCGGGCAGCTCCCGTAACAACACCGTGCTACGTCTGGGAACCGACGCCGATTATGTGATTGAGATAGGCGATGGTCATCAGGGGCCAAACGCCGGGGCGCTTCATCGCTTGCGATTCTATGGCCGGGAGGGAAGTCACGGCTGCGTGCACCTCAATCAACTCAGCCACATGTGGCTGCTCAACGAGCTCATCTTCAGCGGCGGCCGCTGCCCGGCACTGGTAGTGGACAACTGCTGGGATTCGAACTACACCAACATCGATATTTTCGCGCATTTCATTGCTGGCGCGCCGGCGGATCAGGGCGCGTCGGTTATGTGCCGCAAGGGTGCCGGCAACATCTACTTCCGGGGCCTGCGCGTAGAAGGGGCACTCAGCGGGGGCCTCTACCTCGAAGAGGGCCCGATCTATGTCGTAGAAGGCAAGATCGACAACGGGTTTGGCGGCCCGCAATCCGCCGCAGCGATCACCATCGACGCGAATGGTTTTCTAAGTCTGGACAACTTTTATTTGGGGGGCATGCGCGAACAGTTTTCCATCGATTCGCAAGGAGCGCTGCGGCTTGGCCGCGTAACCCTGGATGGCGGCACTGCTACACCTGCGGCCATCAATGACCGCAGGAACTGGCGTCATCGCGGTCCAGCCCACTTCGAGCACCCTTCTACGGCCTGGATCGGGCCGCTGTTACCGCTCCTCGACCTGGGAGTGGCGGAATTTCATCGCTTCCACCCCAGCGTCGAGTCCGAGACTCCCGCAGCGGTCTTCAGCCGCATTCATCCGATCCGGCAGGTGCGAAATCTCAGGACGGTGGCGAACGGTACCCACACCGAGGATAGCCGGCTGGTGGGCACCAACGCGGCAAGCACGCAGAATCATCAGTTCAAGGGCTGCTATCTGGTGCACAACCGCAGCGGCACCGTCTGCAGCGATTCAGATGGTGCGCGGCGCCCCATATTGGATTCCTTCATCGGCGGCAATCTGCTGCTTCGGGGAGTCGAGCCCGTGCGGCTGGATGATGAATGGTCGATTGAGTACTGTGCCGGTCACTGCACGCCCCTGCAGTGCGCCAATGTCGTACTTCGCAGCTGTTCGCTGTTCAGCGTACTCCTTGCGGGTGTACGCATCGGCAGTGAGCCGCAGTACATTTTCGATCCCCGGCACCCCGCCTATGGCACGACACTGTTTCGGCTGATGGCTGCCGAAGTACCCATGCGGAATCTCACAGGTCTGTTTCTCATTGACGAGCGCAGCGGCGAACCCTTCTACATCGAATATGGACTCGATCACGAGGGTGCGATCGGTGTGATGTACGACCGGCGGGTCGTGCTCGCATCGGAGCACACTTTCAGCGTCGTGGCGGGTTACGACGCGGCGGTGCGTACCGAGGGAGCGGCAGCTATATGGACGCACGGCGGCGTGCGCCACAGGATGCTGCTCAGCGACCTGCAGCGCGCGGGATACAGCCCCGAGCAACTGCCGCTCTGGGGTTTTGGTGCCCGCTCGCGCGAGTTGGGTCTCGAGCGGCCACCCATCACCCACTCGCCATCCGCTCCAACCGTTGCCATCGACCTGTCTGCCGGAGATGAATTCGAGATATCGGTCGTCAGCGGAGGCACCCTGACAATCGCAATTCCCGCGAATCAGTCGCCCCATGCGGGGCGGCGGATCACCCTCACCTTGCGTAATCAGGGTCCGACGCCGCTTGCAGCTACGCAATGGTCGGGAGGCTACAGACTTGCGCCCTGGATTGATCCAGCACCGGGTTTCTCACGCTCCATCACCTTCCGCTACGACGGGCACCATTGGGTCGAGGTCGGACGCACACAGGCTGACGTGCCCAACTAGCCCTGATATAGGCCCCCCTGCATGGCAAGCGCGCAATGACTTCTCGACAGGATCGGTCACGACCCGGGGTCGGCTGCTTAAGGGGCTTCTAAGCTACTGCCCCTGGCGGCGGTGACCTCAAGATCCGCATCGGAGAACGAAGTCCGCTGCAGGAAGGCACGGCTACCGAAAAGTCACATACTTGTGGGCAAAGAAACTCAACATGACCGGCGCGCAGACTCCCACGAAGTGACCCACCATCTCGTCGATGGTCCGATCCGGCGTCAGCGAATGAGCCAGACGGGAAACCATCACGCTCGTGCCCACGGTGACGAGCAGTCCCACAACGTTCACAGCGACGAAATATGACATCTGTCGAGGCAGCGACTGTCGTGATCGATCGAAGACGAACAGCCTCATTAGGAGGAAGGCTGTTGTCATACCCACCATGTAGGCAAGCACCACCGACGCCGTGTAGGACAGGTATTTGCTGAAGGCGAATCGCGATCCCAGATTTATGAGGGCGGCAGCGCCCCCCGACAGCAGAAATTGTGTGAACTGTCCGCTGAGTCTATTCAGGCTGGGTCTCGGCGGCTTGCTTGGCCATCTTGCGGCCGAAGTCGATGCTCTCGGAGATGCCTCGATCCTCCGGGTAGTAGTACGAGGTGTCGGCTACCCAGAGTCCTTTGACTGGTAGCGCCACCGGAGGCAGCCTGCTCAGATGGCAGGGCTCACATATCGGCTGCGCGTGACGGTAGCGGCTTGCGCGAACATCGATGAAATCCTCCTCCGTCAAATTCGGGTTGATCCTCCTCAAGTAGCGTCTGACCTTGTCGATGAATACCTGGTCGGGCTCGGCGAACTTTGGATTCTCGCCGGGCATGTAGAATGGCACGTACACGACGTGATGCTCGAGCGGCCGCAGGTTCGAATACTCCACAAGACCCGGAATGTCCATCTCCGGATCATTCGTGTTCAGCCAGAAGCTGTCGGTCACAGGCAGCCGTAGCTTCGCGATCACGCACACCACGGCGATGTTGTGCAATGCGCGGAACTTGTCGAGGATATCGACTGGAAGATCCGGCATCAGCCGCGGGACATAGGGCAGCGGCACTGTGCTCACCACCTTGTCGAAGGCCTCGAACTGACCGCCGACCTCGACCCCTCGGACGCGACCGGATTCGATACGTACCCTACCGACCGGTGAGCGCAGTCGGATCTCGCCGCCTCGCGCGAGAATGGCGGCCCGCATGGCCTGCAGCAGAGTGTCCGAGCCGCCTTCCAGGTATCCGAGCTTCTCGCGAAACAGGCTGTAACGGGAGCGGCCGATGCGCCGGATTCTGCTCCAGATCCACGCCGCCGAGAGGCGCGAGGCGTATTCGTAGAACTTGTATTCGAGAAGCTTGCGCCACAAAACATCGTAGGCTTCCCTTCCCACCCAGCGCCTCAGCCATCCCGAGGCCTCCACATCATCGAGCGAGCGCCAGTCATTGCGTCGGGTACTGAGGAACGCATGCAGCCCATAGCGAAATTTCGCGGTCATGCTCAAACCGCCGAACTTGAGCAGCGCCAGCGGATTACCCCAGGGCTGCACCCGCCCCTGATACCAATAGGCCATCCGGGTCTCGACCCACCGGAGTTTGTCGGCGATGCCGAGCTCCTCGAGCACGCGCATGAAGGCGTGATCCGACGTGCAATGGAAATGGTAGTAGCGCTCGATCTGAAGCCCGTGGAAATCGAAGCAGGCCGCCATGCCGCCCACCCGATCGTCGGCCTCGAACAGCACCGGCCGGTGCCCGTCGGATGCGAGCTGATAGCCCACGGCGAGCCCCATCGGCCCGGCGCCGAGCACGGCGATGCGCTGCCCGCTCAAAATTTCAGCACCACGTCGGAGTAACGGGGGTCGTTGAACGTCTCATGGATGGCCTCTCTGAACGGGGTGCTCCTCACGCCGAACAAGCGCGGCCAGTCGATCACTTCGAACTCGTCCTTCGCCACCAGCGCGGCGAGCTGCTGGGTGGTGAAAGGCGGGTCCTTGTCGACGAGGCTCCAGGCCCAGAGCAGCGCGTAGAAAAGCCGGTAGGGAATGCGCACGATCGGCGTGCCGCTGTGCGTTGCGCGCTTGATCTCACGGATGATGTCGATGTAATCGACCTTCTCTTGCCCCGAGATGTTGTAGATCCCGGTACGGATGTCTCTCTCGATGCACGCGATGATGATATTGCAAAAGTCCCCGACGTACAGCGGCTGTCGCATGTAACGTCCGTGGCCCGGAATCGGGAAAACCGGCGCACGTTTCATGAATCGTGACAACCAACCCAGATGCTTGCGATCGAACCATCCGAACATGAGAGTGGGCCGCAGGATCGTGCAGCCGGTCCCACTGTCGATCACCATTCGCTCCTGGTCCGATTTGGTGTTGGTGTAAAAGTCATTGGCCTTTGACTCGATGACCGAGGAACTGACATGCAGCAGGTACGGGACATCGTATCGCTTGACGGCATCGAGAATCACGCGGGTGGAGTCGATGTTGTTGCGCACGAATTCCTGGTAGTCGTTGCCCCCGATTTGCGCCTGCAACATGACCACGACGCGCGCGTCCCTTAAATGGCTCAGCCACTCGCCCGGAGCGGATAGATCGACGGTTTTCGCCGTGATATCGGGTTGCAGACTTCGCAGCACGGCGACGTTGGCCGCGTGCTTGTCGAGCACGACGATGTTCGCATAGCCCTTGGCACGAAGCCGGGCGACGAGATTCTGCCCCACGAGGCCCGCGCCACCGGGCAGCACGATCTTGGCTCGGCTATCGATCAAGCGTCAGGCTCGGGGGGTTCGGCAATGCCAGGGTGGCGTGACAACCGGAGTCCGGATCCAGCATCTGAATGCTGTCCTCCCCGGTCGGATGGTGCAGGTAGCCCTTGAACTCCAGGTCAGCGCGCCCAGAGTCGCCGCCGGGTAACGCGGACGCAGGCACATCCAACGCAATGCCGATCACCCGTCGACTCGCGTCCAGCAAGCGCACCGCTGCGGTCTTGGAGCTCGGCCAGCCATCCAGTTGTCCCGTCACGCGCACGTAGTCGGACTCGCCGTCGATCTTTTCGAGTGCCGTCAACTCGGCGCGGCACACGTGTTCGGTGGACTGTACCGCCGCAGGCGTGCCCATGCTCTCGCGGGCTCCCAAGAACGGGGGCAGGCCGAACACCGACAGATGCCGCTTGACGGCTTCCTTGGCCACGGCCAGCGCCTCATCGGCGCGGGGGTAGATATTCTCAATCTGGGCCGCATCGCGGACGCCGAGCGTCAGGGCGAGGGCCGCGACGCGGCGCTCGAAGCGCACGTCCGCCTGCGAATCGAGCGCGGTCAATTGCTGCGGCAGCAGTGCGACCAACAGCACCAGGAAGGCCATCCACAACCTGCCGTGCATCCGCCGATCGAGCGATTCGAGCGAGGGCAGGTAGAGCAGAATCAGCGCCGCCCAAGCCGACAGGACGGGGGTGCTATACCGGCTCGACACCGCCGCCGTCAAACCTAAGCTGAGGCGTCCTCCCGCCGTCCCGACGGCACCCACGGCAACGTATGCGAGGAATGCCAGCATCGCCGTGCGCAAGGTGGAGCGGCGCGCATCCGGCACGATGAGCCAGGCAAATCGTGCGGCGCTCGCCGTCCAAAAGATGCCGGCACATAGCACCACGCCCCCGACCAGTGCGACGAGCAGATGCGAGGAGTCGTGGTTGCCGAACGCGCGAAATGGCCCGCCCATGTACAGCAAGAAAAAGGCGACCATGCTGAGCGGATGGTGGCGCGCGCTGTCGTCGACCGAGCTGTGCTCGTGCGGAGTTTGATAGCCGCGGAAATACAGCCAGGTGAAAGACAATGTCAGGATGGCAAGCAGTGCCACCCGCCACCATCTCATGCGCACCAGGATCGCGTAGAAAGTCATCAGGGGAAGCGCCGCGAGACCGGCCGCGGTGCCGCCGGGGGACAGCAGGCCACACAGCAGGGCGCCCGCGAACGGCAGCCCCGAATGGGACTGCGGCCCGGTCGCCCGATGCATCAGGTAAAAAGCGGTGAGCGGCAGCAGCTGGGACAACAGAAAGGCGGACTGGAATCCCCATTCCAGGTTCTCCCACTGCCGCCAAGAGAACAGCCACGCCGCCAGAAAGAAGGGCAGGAAGGCGCTCAGTGCGCGTGGCGCGAGCTCGCGGCGCATCCGCTCGAATATCCACCAGGTAAGTGCGAGGCAGATGTAAACGACGATGAGAAGGAACCACGCAAGGCCCTTAAACCATGCGATGTCTATCCAGAAGAGCAGCCGGCCCAGATAGATTCGATGTTCGTTGTGCAACGCCCACCACGCGCCAACATCACCATCGCTCGCCGTCACGAAAAAACCGAGGTAGCCGTCCCACATGTCCCAGTAGGGAACCGGTGAGTAATGCCGCACAGTACCGGCTACCGCCAACGCCACGAAGACGGCAGCCATGACCAGGAACGTCCGTGAAACTTTGTCGCTCAAGACATTCTCCGCAATCCAGGCCTGTCCCGACGTTTGTAAGTCACGCACACGTAACAAGCTGCGTGGCAAACGACAAGCGAGATTTCACCGCGGCACTGATCCGTTTGCCGGCCGTTGAGGCGAACGCAACTTGCGCCGCCGTCCGGATCCAATCCAGACCTGAGACGGGCGTAGCGTATGTGGCCGGCAGACAGGCATACGATGTGGAGCTTTCGACCCCAATGTCCACAGCGCCGGATCCCCGCAAGCAGAGCATTGCCGGAGCCTATTCTCCTATGAAAACGTTGGGACAGGCCTGTCTGCCGTCAGATGTCGAGCCTGTTGAATACGAACGCGGGCAGATGACGGATGACCGTCATGATGAGCCCCCACCGCGGCGGCGCGTACACCACCGGCGTGCCCCTCTCCATTGCGCTCACGATCCGGCGCGCGACGCTCTGGACGCTCGCAAGCTTCATGCCCTTCTGCTTCATACGCGCGGTCATTGGGGTGTCGGTCGGGCCCGGCTTGATCAGCACGACCTTCACCCGGCTCCCGGCCAGCCGATGCTGCAATCCCTCGAGATAGCGTGCGAGCAGGCCCTTCGCCGCACCGTATGCATAATTCGACTTGCGGCCTCGATCCCCCGCAACCGAGCCGATGACAGCCAACGTCCCCGCATCGGCCTTCTGCATGTGCCCGGCGAAGGCTTCCGCGAACAGCGCCGCGGAGGTGCCGTTGATGGTCAAAGCTTCAAGACAGGCTTCAAGGTCCTGCTCGCACCTTGCCTGATCGGGCAAGGTTCCGTGGGCGATCAGCACGCTGTCGACCCGACCCTCGCGGACGATATCGTCCACGAGCGCCGCTATTTTCCTTGGCTCGACGAAATCCGCTTGCAGGCACCGGATCGAAGCCTGCGGATTGCGTACGCGCAGATCATCCGCGACCTGCCCGGTCTTGACCGCGTCGCGTCCGACCAGGACCAGCTCGGCGGGGAAGCGGTCCAGCCAGAGGCGGGCGCAATGCTCGGCGATCGAAGAGGTCGCGCCGACCACGACGATGCGCTTCGTTGCGCTCATCACGCTAATGTCCCATGAGCCTGCGCGACATGGCGGAGCTCATGCCGGGATCCTTGTACGGCAGGAATTGCGCCAGCTTGGGATAGCCCATCTCGAACAGCTCACGCGGCATGCGCGCATCCTTGGCAGGATAGATGCGCCCGCCCGTCTCTCTAACGATGCCGTCGAGCCTCGCGAACAGATCGAGGGTCGCGGGGCCGCGGTTGGCGAAATCGATGGCGAGCGTTACGCCATGAAGCGCAAAGCTCAGCAGTCCCACGGCTTCGCGGTCACCGAAGGTCTTGAGCACCGTCAGAAAGGAACCCTGTCCCGAGCGGCGGATTTCGGCGAGCATGGCCCGGATCGCGGCGGGCCCCTCTCGACGCGGAATCGCCGCTTGATATTGATAGAACCCGTTGGGGCCATACATTCGATTCCATTCCAGGATGTCGTCAAGCGGATAGAAGAACCGCCGGTAGTGCACGATCGACCGTCCGGAACGCCTTGCGCCGCGCCGGAAGATGGCCGCGTTGGCGACCGGCAATGACAGTCGATTGACCAGCGAGACCGGCGGCACGAAGGGCATGATGAACTTGCTTGCCGAGGGCTCGCCGCGACGCTGCTCCTCAGCGGGCCGCGCCCGCATGAAAATGCCGCGGGGCCTGCCCGAATGGGTGCAGTCGATCCAGGATACCGTGTGCTCCCAGTTGCTCTCGGCCTCGTCCGATAGATGAAAGAACTCCTCGAGACTGAAATACGGTGTCGTCTCGCAAGTGAGCCAGGGGCCCGGTACCGGTCGAAGCTGAAGATCCGCATCGAGGATGAGACCGGTCAAGCCCAAGCCACCGACCGTCGCTGCGAACCAGTCCTCTCGCAGCTGCGGCCCACATTCCACTACCTCGCCGCCAGTGCGGATCAGCGTCAAGCGGCGAACGTGGTCGCCGAAGGAGCCGAACGCGTGATGGTTCTTGCCGTGGACGTCGTTGGCGATGGCGCCACCGACCGTGACGAGCTGCGTGCCCGGCGTCACGGGCAGCGCCCACCCGCGCGGCATGATCAAGGTCTGGATGTCCCGGAGCAGCACGCCGGCTTCGCAGTTGAGGACGCCGGTACGCTCATCGAAGCTGATGAAGCGATCCAGACCGGTGGTTTTCCAAAGAAATCCGTTCGGATTGAGGGCCACGTCGCCGTAGCTGCGTCCCATGCCGTGCGCGATGCCTGACGACGCCGAGCGCACCGTCTCTGCGGCCATTTTCCGGTCGCTCAGGACCCGAACGTCGTGCTCCCACCGCCATAGCCTCCCCCACGAGGAAACCATCACCATGGCCAGCCGAGCGCGGCGATGCTGAGAACTGCGGCGAACGCGACCCCGCAAAGCAGGCTGGCCTTGTCGGTGATCGCGAATACCAGCGGGTCGTCGTGCATTCGGCCACGGTGCGCCTGCATCCAGATCCAGTTGAGCCAGAACAGCATGATGGGCACCGTTCCCCAGATCACGCCCGGAGTGCGGTAGAGCTTCACGACGGCATCGCTGTTGAGATACAGCGCGAGCACCAGGACCGCGCCGTAACCGGAGGTCACCCCGAGATTCTGGATGAGCGGCGCATCGGAAGCGTAGTAGCCGCGGCCCTGAATCCTCGTTTCGACAAGCAGCGACCGCACCTCCATCTCCGCATAGCGCTTGACGAACGCGAGCGACAGGAACAGGAACACGGAGAAGGCAAGCAGCCAGAAGGACATGGCGAGCTTGGCCGCCGCGGCACCAGCGAGAATGCGCAAGGTGTACAGCATCGCAAGCGTCAGGCAGTCAACCAGCGTAAGCCGCTTGAGCCAGCAGGAGTACGCGCAGGTCAGCAGAAAGTAGCAAAGCAGCGCCGGCATGAAGGTCCCGCCCACGAATGCGGCCACCAGCAGGGAGGCGCAGAGGAGGACGCACGCCGATACGATTCCGGTCGAAATGCTGAGCTGGCCACAGGCGAACGGACGCCTGCGCTTGCGCAGATGTCGTCGGTCGTTTTCGAGGTCGAGCAAATCGTTCGCGATGTAGACGGAAGACGCGCACAGACTGAACGAGAGAAATGCGCAGCTCAACGAGCGCCAGATGGCCAGGTTGGTCAACTGATGCGCCGCAAAGATCGGGACGAACAGCAGCAGATTCTTGAGCCACTGATGGACGCGCAGCGCCCGCAGCCAGACGGTGAGGCCGGCTCGATCGACGGGGAATACACCCTCGAGATTCTCCGACCCTACATTGCCGCCGGCTGCGCCTTCGTCGGTGACGACCTCATCGAAGAGTTCGAGGAAGGCGGCGACCGACACGGCCAGCGCCGGATCTGTGGTGCTGCACAGGATCGTTCGTCGGCCCTGCGCCTTTTGCTGCCGCAACCAATCGAGCAGCGCTTCGTTGTAGGGAAGCGAGCGCGGATCGAGCTGGGCCAGCGCCGCCAAGCGTCGTCGCAGGGCGTTCCGCCCCTCGGGCAGCCACAGAGGGATCTTCAACACCTCCATGGGGCGATCCCGCAGCAGCCGCAGCGTCGACTCGAGCAACAGGTCGGTCCGCAGCAGCGCTCCGTCCAGATTCACCACGATGGGTTCCAACCGCGAAGTCCGGGCGCTTAGCATCTGCGGCATTCTATAGCATTCGCCGCCGCGCACCGGGCGCGCGCGGGGGCCTCGCCCGCCGGCTTCAGCGCCACGAGCGGTCGCCAGCAGGAACCGCGACGCATAGGGCAGCGGCAATACCATTACCGCAGCGGCCGGTCCGGAAACACCCATCACCAGCAGCGCCGCCGTCTCGGCCTTGCACCGTGCCACCAGCTTCTCAGCACGGCAGTGCTGCAGCGCACGCGCAGGCAAAGTGCTCGGCAAGCGCGGCTAGGCGGTACTGCCTGTCCCTGCAGCGGAGGACAATACGCAGGCCACGCACGCGTCCAGATCCGCGAACACGTCATCAGCCGCGGCGATATCCCCGGCGCTTAACGCCTGACCTGAGCGCACCAGATAACATTGGCCCACCCCGGCGGCTCGACCCGCCAGGATATCTGCAAGGCGATCGCCGACCAGGAACGACCGCGGCAGGTCGAGGTGCAACACCTCTGCTGCACGCCGCAACATGCCGGGCCTCGGCTTGCGACACTCACAATCCACGCGATAGCGCTCGAGCGGCGCATCGGGAAGGTGCGGGCAATACTGCACCAGGTCGAGAGTGACGCCCGCCTGGCCGAGCAGCTCTCGCATGTGGACTTCCAGCTCCAGGTAATCCTCTTCGGTATAAAACCCACGTGCAATGCCGGACTGGTTGGTGATGACGATCAGCCGATAGCCTGCAGCCTGCAGGCGTTGCAACCCCGCCAGCGCGCCGGGCAGCAGCACAAAGTCCCGGGGACGACCGACGTAGGCGCGTTCCTCGTTGATCACACCGTCACGGTCGATGAAGGCGGCTTTGCGGCCCACCACGGCTCCTCACGACCGCGCGCGGATGCGCTTCACCAGAGACGTCGTCGAATAGCCCGGCAGGAACTCGATCGCCTGGGCCTGGCCGCCCCAGCTGCGTACCAGACGCGTCTCTTCGAGCTTCTCAATGTCGTAGTCGCCGCCCTTCACATACAGATCCGGGCGGCAGCGGGACAAGAGCGCAACCGGAGTCGGCTCATCGAACAGGATGATGCCGGAAACGCTCGCGAGGCCGGCGAGCACCAGTGCCCGATCCAACTCATTGTTGAGAGGACGCGCGGGTCCCTTGCCCTGAGTGCGCGCGGAGCTGTCGCTGTTGAGACCCACCAGCAGTGCCGCTCCGAGCGCGCGTGCGCGCGCCAGGTAAACCACATGGCCTGGATGCAGCACATCGAATACGCCATTGGTGAACACCAGCGGCCGGGGCAGCAGCTGCAAAGCGCTGAGTGCAGCTTCGCCTCGCAGAATCTTGTGTGACAGAGCAGCGGGGATCTCAGTCACCGTCACGCCTCACCGCACGCCTTGCACTCGTGGTTCATCCCTCACTCGCCCGCATTCCAGCTGAGCCAGTCCATATAGCGCGACACGCCGGCCGCCACATCGAGGAAAGGCAGCTCGCAGCCGGCGGCGCGCAGCGCACTGAGATCCGCAAGGGTGCGGCATTGATACTTGCCGATCAGCGCTGGCGGGAAGGGAATGTATTCGATGAGGCCGGCGGCCACCTGTTGTGCCAGCGTGAGCTCAGGCTCGCCGGATTGTCGGCGCAGGGCGTTGACCGAAGCATGAGCGACGTCATTGAACGGCTGCGCACGCCCGCTGCCGACGTTGTAGATGCCGCTGCAATGGGGATGCTGCAGGAACCACAAATTCACCCCCACGACATCGTCGACATACACAAAGTCGCGCGTCTGAGTGCCCCCAGGATAACCCGCATATTCGCCGAACAGCTGCACCTTGCCGGCCTTCTTGAACTGCCCGAAGTGATGATAGGCCACTGAGGCCATGCGCCCCTTATGCTGCTCACGCGGTCCATACACGTTGAAATAGCGCAGACCAACCACCTGCGTTGCGCTGCCGTGCAGCATGCGACGGACGATATTATCGAATAGCAGCTTGGAGTAACCGTAGACGTTCAGCGGCTGCTCGTAGCGCGGCTGCTCGATGAATACGTCTCCGCCGCCGTAGGTGGCGGCCGAGGATGCATACAACAATCGCGTGTCCTGCGCCTGACAGGCATCCAGCAGGTCCTTCGAGTTGCGGTAGTTGTTCTGCAACATGAAGCGGCCGTTGTGCTCCATGGTGTCCGAGCAGGCCCCCTGGTGCAGCACAGTATCGATTCTGCCGAGCTCGCCTGCGCGAAAGCGCCGGTAGAATTCCTCCTTGTCGAAGTAGTCACTGAGCCGGGCGCCAAGCAGGTTGCGGAATTTCGCGCCCTCGGTGAGATCGTCCACCGCAATGACATCGTCGACGCCCAGGGCATTCAGCCCGTGAACCAGGTTGCTGCCGATGAAACCCGCAGCTCCGGTGACCACCACCCTCATGGAAACAACTCGGCATAACTCACGGTGGCAGTACCGAACTTCCCCACCACGATGCCGCCGGCCCGATTGGCGACCGGCAGTGCAGCGCGCAGGTCCAGGCCGGCCGCCAGCATGCTCGCCATGGTGGCAATCACCGTGTCGCCGGCGCCGGTCACATCAAACACCTCGCGCGTCTGTGCCGGCACATGCAGCTCGCCGGCAGCATCGAACAACGACATGCCTTCCTCGCTGCGCGTGAGCAGCAGCGCATCCAGGCGTAGCTCGCGGCGCAGCGCCTGCACTTTCTCGCTGAGTTGGGCGGCGGAGCTCCAGCCGCCAATCACCTGGGTCAGCTCTGCCCGGTTGGGCGTGATGGCCGTGGCGCCTGCATAACGGCTGTAGTCATTGCCCTTCGGGTCGATCAGCACGTGTTTACCCGCTGCGCGCGCCAGCTCGATCATGCGCGGGATGTGCGCCAGGCCGCCTTTGCCGTAGTCGGAGAACAGCACCGCATCGAACTGTCCGACCACCCGTGCGAAGTCGCTCAGCATGTCGGCCAGAATTTCATGGTCGGGCAGGTTCTCGAAATCCACGCGCACCAGCTGCTGAGCCCGCCCGATGACCCGCAGCTTCACACAGGTATACAGCTTTGCGTCCCGGCCGACGATCGACTCGATGCCGTGACTTTGCAGCAGGTGCTGCAGCTTGGTGGCCGGCTCATCGTTGCCCACCACGGTGAGCAGCGTGGCGTGAGCTCCGAGTGATTTGACGTTCAAAGCGACGTTGGCCGCGCCTCCCAGCCGCGCCTCCTCGCGGGTCACCTTGACCACCGGCACCGGCGCTTCCGGTGAGATGCGCTCGACGTCACCGAACAGGTAGCGATCCAGCATGGCATCCCCGACGACCAGGACGCGAGCCTTCTGCAGGCGTGTGCGCAGCCCGCTCACGCGCTCAGGCCAGCCCCAGCGTGTGTTCGATGAGCCCGCACAGCGTGTGGCCGATGAAGCTGTGCGCTTCCTGGATGCGGGCGGTGCTCTGGCTGGGGACAACGATTGCGAGCTCGACCAGCGCCCCAAGGGCGCCGCCGTCACGACCCAGCATGCCAATGGTGCGCACGCCGCTATCCCGCGCCGTCTGCGCCGCCCGAACGACATTGCGGGAGTTGCCGGAGGTTGAGATGGCGATCAGACAGTCACCGCGGTGGCCCAACGCCAGCAGCTGACGCGCGAACACCTCATCGAAGCTGTAGTCGTTGGCGATACAGGTGAGCGCCGAGGAATCCGTGGTCAGAGCGATGGCCGCGAGCGGTCGTCGGTCGCGGACGAAGCGACCGCTGAACTCGGAAGCCAGGTGCTGGCTGTCAGCGGCCGAGCCGCCGTTACCGCAAAACAGCAGTTTGTGCCCTTGAAGCAGCGTCTCGGCCATCAGCCGGGCGGCTGATTCAATGGCCGGGGTCAGCGTATCGAGGCGCCGGAACAACTCGAGATGCTGCTCGAGTTCGCTGCCTACGCTTGCGCATCCTGTCACTGCAACAGCCACCACTGCACCTGCCGGGCCGGACGCGGCCCGTCGGGTTGATTGTAATGGGAAACTCGCGCTCAGGCGTCCCGGTAGAACGCCGCGATTGAATCCACGACGTATTGTAATTGTGTCGTGGTCAGTTCGGGAAAGATCGGCAGCGCCAGCGTTTCCTCCGCTGCGCGCTCGGACTCCGGGAACTCGCCCGAGCGGTGTCCGAGATAAGCGAAGCACTTCTGTTGATGCAAAGCCACCGGGTAGTAAATCTCGGTGCCCACGCCGTGGGCGGTGAGATGCTGCCGCAGTCGATCCCGATCGCGCACCCGGATGATGTACTGGTTGTAGATATGACGCGCGCCGCTGACGGCGACCGGTGTCTGCACCGCGCGTCCGAGATCGGCCGCAGCGAAGGCGCCATCGTAAAAGGCAGCATTGCGCTGTCGTGCACTGGTCCAGGCGTCCAGGTGCCGGAACTTGACGTTGAGCACCGCCGCCTGCAGCTCATCGATGCGGAAGTTGCCGCCAATGAAGGCGTGAAAGTACTTCGGCTTGCCCCCATGCACGCGCAGGATTTCCATGCGCTCGGTCAGGGCCGGATCGTGCGCCACGCACATGCCGGCATCGCCGAAGGCGCCCAGATTCTTGGTCGGAAAGAATGATAGGCAACCGACATCGCCGTAGCTGCAGGCCCGCCTTCCCTGCAGGTTCTGCGAGCCGATGGCCTGTGCGGCGTCCTCGATGACCCGCAGATCGTTTGCCTGCGCCAGTTGCATCAATGACGGCATGTCAGCCATCTGCCCATAGAGGTGCACTGGCATGATCGCCTTGACACGCAATCCCGATCGCGTGCGCAGCTGGCCGCGCTGCCGCTCGCAGCGCTGCTCGATGAACGCACGCACCGCCGCAGGCGAGAGATTGAAGGTGACCGGATCGATATCGCAGAACAGCGGAGTAGCGCCGGTGCGCGCTATCGTGCCTGCCGTGGCGAAAAAAGTGTACGGCGTGGTGAGTACCGCATCGCCCGGCCCGATCTCCAGCGCCATGAGTGCCAGCAGCAGCGCATCGGTGCCGGAGGACACGCCGAGGCCGAACCGGCACTGGCAATAGGCGGCTACGCTTGCCTCGAGCGCCCGCACCTCGGAGCCGAGTATGAACGCCTGACTTGCACAGACTTTGCCGATAACCGCTTGAATCTCCTCGGCCAGCGGCGCGTACTGCAGCTTCAGGTCGAGTAACGGCACCTGCACGGCAACTTGCGATGAAGACACAGCGGATGCTCCGGCAACGATTCCCGCAAGAATATTAGCAGTCGGGCTCGTAGCCGTAGTGTCTGAAGATCGGCGCCCACGCCGAGCGCAGCGCCTCGGCCCATGGGCCCGGAGGCTGCGCATTGCGCGCCAGGTAGCTCTTGCGCTGGGCGTGCTCGGCGCAGATTGCCGTCTCGAGGCTGGCGAAATCCCCGAGCTCGAGCCGCTCATACACGCTGCGAATGACCTGCAGCGGATCGCGCACCAACTCCTCGTAGCGCACGACTGCCACCCGGTTTGCCGGCATACCGGCGAGGCCTTGTGTCAGCTTCGCCTCGAACCGCGGTCGATCCTGCATCACCGTGCGGCGCGTCTCATCCTCAGGAGGAATCGCTGTCAGCGCATACAGCTCGAACAGACTGCGCCACATTCGCACCGCGGACTCAAACACGACACCCGGGGAGCGGACGATGACGATAAAGCGCACATCGGGCAACAGTTGCCGCAAGGTCGTGATCCGATACCCGTGTGGCGGTGATTTCAACAGCAGCGGTCGTCCGCCTTCGACGCTGGAGACATCGGCAATGAAAGCGCTGAAGATCTGGCGCCATTGCTCCCGCTCGGTGCATGAGAGATCTTCCGGGTCCGCTAGCAGCAGCGCCTCGGGCAGATGCGCTGGGCAGAGCAGCGCCTCGTAAGGTGAGCGCGCCCCCAATCCGAGCAGTGCGAATTCATCTTCCTGCGGGGATTGCGCGGAGACGTACAGCTCATCCATGGGTCGCTGTTGGCTCGGTCCTGAACGCTTGAGGGCGCCGGCCTGTGTGAGCACGAAGTGGTGCGGATGCATGCACGCATAGGTACGCGGAAAAGCGTAGCGGCGATCCAGACTCAGATACTCATGCAGCAGGGTGGTGCCCGAGCGCCAGTACCCCAGCACCACCACACAGCCGGACACCGAGGCCGTGTGTCGCTGGCTGCGCGCGATCGGGCGCTGCAGGCGCTCGAGGACGCTAAAGAGCGAGCCGGCACCGTAACTCTGCCAGAGCACCCCGGGGGTCGGGGGCAGTTGCCAGTTGTGCCGCAGGCTGCGCCACGCCGCGGCCGTCAGGTTGAGGTATCTACGCGCGGCCAGAGTCGGCCCCGAACACGTTCGGGAATTGCGCGAGCAGGCGCTCGTGCAGGCCGCGCGTCAGTTCCGGCTGCTGCGCCGCGAGCTCGTGTTTCTGCTCATGCGCCTCGGCCAGATCGAACAGCGCACCGGCGCGTCGATCGAAGTTATAGACATACTGGTGCTGGCCATCGATGACGCCGATGCTGCCGTGACTCACCGGCTTGAATGAGCTGTTGGGGACCAGGAACTGACTGAATGCATGGCCGCCGGCGGCGCCTGACTCGCCCTCGTTCCCGATCAGCAATGAGCGGCCATCCATCCATTCGGGGCGGGCAAGGCCGGCGAGCTGCAGCATCGCGGGCGCGAGCGCGGTCTGATCGGCGCTCAGCGCGATGTCCCGATGTTGATTCTGCCCCGGCAGCTTCACGATGAGAGGTATGTGCAGGATCGGCCGCAACTGCTCCGCACCGCCATGACCGAGAAATCCGCCCTGGAAGCTCTCGCCATGGTCGGCCGAAACGATGAGCGCCGTATCCGCAAGGCCGTCGCGACGCTGCAGGCGGGTCAGAAACTCGCCAAAAGCCGCATCGGCTTGCGCAACCCATTCGTCATAGCGCAGGCGACCCTTGTCGACAGCCGGCTGCTTGGCAGGGCTATAGAGATAGCCGGTGCGATCCACCATGTCCGCGAACTCGGCGTGGGTACGCAGCTCATCGCTCGCCAGGAACCGATGCAGCCACGGCGGTTCCGGCAAATACGGAAAGTGTGGCGCAAACACGTGCACCCAGAGGAAATACGGGCGCGGCAGGTTCTGCAGGATCTGCTCGGCCTGCGCGAAGCTGGCAGCGGGCGGAAACCTGGAATGCACTTGCCCAAAGAGCTTCGGCGAGAGCTGTTCGAGCATGTACGGCACGAAGTTGCCGCCGCGGCCGACGTCGGCAGCGAGCTGAGCAGAGTGGAACAGCGCAGCCGCTTCGCGTGTCGGGAAATCACGGAGCGGGCACGACGGCAACACATCGAACTGGTGACCAAATCCAAGACAACCGGGATGTGCGCCGGGATTGCCGACCGACGCCGCGGTGGCGTAGCCAGCGTCGCGCAGCATGCGTGGCAAGGTCCGCTCCACGTCGGCACCGCGCAGATTACCGCCGTAGTGGTACACATGCGTCGTGGTGGGATAGCGGCCCGTGAGCATCGCGACCACGCTCGGCGTGGTGAATGTCGAGGCAGAGTAGTAATTCGAGAATAAGCAGCTGGAACGCGCCAGGGCATCAATGTTAGGGGTGGTCGGAAGGTGATAGCCGTAGCACGACATGTCCTCGGCGCACAAAGCATCAAAGGTCACCAGCAGCAGGTTGGGCCGTCCTCGCGCGGCTCCCGTCCGACGGGGTCGGGGGAACGATGGGCGCGGGAAGACTTCGCTGGAGAGGCCCGTGAGCAAGCCCGCGATACCGGCCAGCAGCAACAGGCGACGCGTGGCGGAGCCAGAGATGGTCTGCGTCAAGCGGTGTGTCAACACTCTGCGACGCGCGGTGAGGCACACAGCCAGGATGGTTGCAAGCAGAACGAGCGCGAGCAGAGCCCACAATCGGATGGCGCCCCGATTGGTGAGCGTCAACAGATGCACCGCCTGAGCCCAGAGGATGGCAATGCCCAGCAGGATGCAAACGCAGATTAGCGTAAAGCTCACCGCCGTCACGGTGGCGATTCGGGCGAGCCGTCGGGCGGCGTCAGCCCGATTCCAGAACAGATAGGGCAAGGCGAGCAGCGTGACCGCTGTGCTCGCCACCAGAGCGGCGGTTAGACCTATCGCAACCCGCGCGCCTATCTCTTCACTGATCTGTCGCGCGGTCTCATAGGCGAGCCAGCCATCTATCTCGGCGAGGATGCAAAGACCCTGGATGAGCAGAGCCGCTACGCAGGCAAAGCAGGTGAGACGCGTCCATAGCTCCCCCGCTAACTTTAGCGACATCTAGGCAAGTCGCAGCCTATTCCAGCTCAGTGCGATCGTCGCGGGACAGGCGGGCGAGGGCCGTGCGGAAGGCGCGCGTCAGCAGCAGCCAGAAAAGAGCGATCTGGCGACGAGCAAAGGTGGCTGCGGCCGCAAGCAATGCCAGGATAGGTGTAAGCACCTGGAAGAGCAGTCCGCCGGCGTTGGGATCGATGTAGGCCAGTGCCGGGGCGGTTGCAGTCAGACCTGTCAGCAGGAGAAACAGGGCATAGCGCCGACCGCTCCCAGAGCTCATGCGTGCACCTCGCGAAGACTGCGAAAACCGCGAAGGAGGTGCGTGCAGCAATCAGCGTGCGTGCAGCAAACAATGGCCGTTGGGTAGGCCAGAAGTGGCGGGTTCTGCACCTTTCATCAACCTGTCTGATCGTGGTGACCGGCGACTTTAACCCGCGGGGTCGCGCTGCGGCAAGCCGCGGTTGCCCGTAGTTTTCTTAAGGGAATTTATTGAATTGCAGCCGAGTCATAGCCTCAGGGATCGGCCGGGTCGGCGGCTCCGCGAGGATACCCATAGTATTCGCAGAACCAATCGACGAACTGCCGCACCCCCTCCTCGATCGGAGTCGCCGGCCGGTAACCGACATCCCGGACCAGGTCATCGATATCCGCAAAGGTTTCGGGGACATCACCGGGCTGCAGCGGCAGGAAATTCTTCTGCGCCTTGCGCCCGAGGCAGTCCTCGAGCACCTCGATGTAACGCAGCAGCGGCACGGGCTGATTGTTGCCGATGTTGTAGATGCGAAAGGGCGCCGTGCTGCTGGCAGGATCCGGCGCATCGCTGTTCCAGGCGGCGTTGGGCTGAGCGACGTGCTCACAGACCCGCGCGACGCCCTCGGCGATATCCGTGACGAACGTGAAATCGCGCTTGTGATGCCCGTGATTGAAGACATCGATGGGTTTGCCCTCGAGGATGTTGCGCGTGAACAGAAACAGCGCCATGTCGGGACGGCCCCACGGTCCGTAGACGGTAAAAAACCGCAGCCCGGTCGTCGGGAGCTTGAACAACAGCGAGTAATTGTGCGCCATGAGCTCGTTGGCGCGCTTGGTGGCCGCGTAGAGCGACACCGGGTGGTCGGCGCCCGCGTGTTCTGAAAACGGCATACGCGTATTGGCGCCATAGACCGAGCTGGTGGAGGCGTATACGAGGTGCTCGACGGCGTGATGTCGGCAGCCTTCGAGGATGTTCAGTGTCCCGGTGACATTGCTGTTCACGTACTCGTGCGGCGCCTCCAGGGAGTAGCGCACTCCGGCCTGTGCAGCGAGGTGCACGACCCGCGCGAATTTTTCCTGCTTGAACAGATCGGCGATCGCTGCACCCTCAGTGAGGTCCAGCTGCACGAAGCGAAAGCGCGCTTGCTGCCGTAGCAGGTTCAGACGCGCCTGCTTGAGAGTCACGTCGTAATACGGATTCAGATTGTCGAGTCCGACTACATCGTGTCCCTGCGCGAGCAGGCGCAGCGTCGTGTGGTAGCCGATAAAGCCGGCTGCGCCGGTAAGCAGTAGCTTCAAGATGCGATCCGCACTGTGCCCGATTCACGCACTGGACAGGGTCTGTCCGGCGACCGAGCTCTGCCCCGCGACCGCGGACAGACGCGCGCTCCACAGGCAGCGGCCACCGCTCGCCTTGCTGATGAGCGCGAGCATGGCTTCGTGCGCTGCAAGTTCGGCTGCCGTTGCGGCAATCACTCGCAGCGGCACCAGCGGGCGTACCAGTGCTCGTACCGTGGTGTCGCCGTCCAAAACGCCCAGGGTCAGATCGGCAGCCGTCAGAGCCAAAGCGCCCTGACCACCGGTCATCGCCAGATAGACATCGGCGAGAATGCGCGCATCCAGGAGCGCGCCGTGGAGCTCGCGTCGCGAGTTATCGACGCTGTAGCGCCTGCACAATGCATCCAGGCTGTTGCGCTGTCCGGGATGCATGCCGCGAGCCAGCGCAAGCGTGTCGAGCACGCGACACAGGCCCGCGACATTCAGCGTCGCGCCGCTGAGCCGCGCAAATTCCGCATCCAGAAAAGCCACATCAAAGGCGGCATTGTGAATGACCAGCTCGGCGCCGCTGATGAAAGCGCGCAGCTCCTCCACGATATCGACAAAACGCGGCTTGCCTTCCAGGTCCACGCGTGAGATGCCGTGCACGGAAAGCGCACCCTCATCGACGTCGCGCTCGGGATTCAGATACTTGTGAAAGGTGCGGCCGGTCGGCCGGCGGTTCATGAGCTCCACGCAGCCGATCTCGATGATGCGATGACCGAGCTCGGGCTCGAGTCCGGTGGTCTCTGTGTCGAGCACGATCTGCCGCATGGGGCGCGAGTCTACCGGAGCATGGCGTCGATGGCTTGATTGGCGAGCAGATCGACCCGCTCGTTGCCCTCAATTCCGGAGTGCCCTTTCACCCAGTGCCACTCGATCTGATGCCCGGCGGCGAGCGCATCGAGCCGCTCCCACAGATCCTGATTCTTGACCGGCTTTCTGGCCGAGGTACGCCAGCCCCGCGCTTTCCAGTCATGCACCCATTCGAGTATTCCGCGGCGCACATACTCCGAGTCCGTGTAGAGGCGGGCCTGCACGGGCCGCTTGAGCGCTTCCAGTGCGCGAATCACTGCGGTCAGCTCCATCCGATTGTTGGTGGTACTCGCCTCCGCTCCGGCGAGCTCCTTGTGACTGTCGCCGAAGCTGAGCGTCGCGGCCCAACCTCCCGGTCCGGGATTGCCGCGGCAGGCGCCGTCGGTGTAGATCTCCACCACCTTCACGATGGAGAGCGCGTGGTCGGCTGTGATCGCGTCGTCGGTTTGACCAGCCCGCCGAGTACTGCCGGCTTCTCGCGCAATCGCGGCCGCACGGGTGTCAGCGTATAGACTCGCTTGCGCGCCTTGAGCAGATAGGCACTGGCCGGGAAAGGATGGGTGATACCGCGATTGAGAATGCGTCCCGTGCCCTCGCGCGGCGACAGTCCGGAACTCCAGGGAGTGCAGTACAGGTAACGCCGGGCGGCCACGATCTCGTAGCCGAGCAGCACCAGCCAGTCGCGGATTCGCCTTTCGGACAGCACGCGCCGCATGCCCGGAGGAAAGCCGGTGCGGCTGGCGCGTGCGCGGATTCCCCACAGGCTCCAGGGACGAAATCCCAGTACGAGCAGCTGCCCTTCCGCAACCAGCACGCGGTCGACCTCACGAACGATCGCGTAGGGATCGGAGGCAAACTCCAGGGTGTGCGGCAAAAGCACGGCATCCACCGAGTCACTCACCACCGGCAGCAGTGACGGTCGGCCGATGATGTCGGCGCCAAGTGGGAAACCCGGCGCGGCCACGACCGTCTGGCGCCGAGTGCGGCTGCACGCAAGCAGCTCGCGCGAGCCGCCCCAGGCCCCGATTTGTAATAATTCCCAGCCGAAAACGTCCTCGAGCGCCTCGCCGAGCAGCTCCGCTTCGGCAGCGAGCAGGGCACGCGCCAGGGACTCCGACCACCAGCCGGCGAGCGCGGCGTCCCGATCTGTCATGCGTGAAGTGCGAACTGGCACGATCCTGGGGCTGGCAATAGTGAGAAGTTCCCGGTTAAATTCAGCGGTCAGAGCGGATAGCGTCACATCCTAAAGTGCCCGCCTGAGCGCGGGAAACTTAGCACGGCAATGGAGCAGGAAAAAGCCGGGCATTTTGTCAGATCGCGCCGCGGCGCCCACGGGCCTGCTGTGGCTGTGGAAACCGAGGACACGAAGCTTGTTGCCGACAGCCCCAGCGAACCACGCCATGCCGAAGCTCAGAGCGCTGCTGATCTGCACCGGCACGCTCATCCTCGCAGCCTGCGCCCATGCCCCGGCAGGGCATCCCCTCCCGAGCGCACCCATCGAACCCCCGCTGGGTGTGGTGCCACCGGCGGAGCCGAGCAGCACCTATCCTGAGGGGCTCGTGCCGCCTGCCGCGCAGGCCACCGAGCCTGCCGATGCCACGCTGACTGAGACCCCGACCCAGGTTGCAGGCCTCACCCCCACCCAGTATTCGGATCTCTTCGATCGCCTGCGCAGCGGCTTCAAACTCGATGAGGTCGAGCGCGCCGCCGTGGATCAGCAGGTGAACTGGTATGCCTCGCACCCGGCCTATCTCGAGCGCGCCTTCGGCCGCGCCGAGTTGTACCTCTACCACATCGTGACCGAGCTCGAAGCGCGCGGCATGCCGCTCGAGATCGCCCTGCTGCCCGTCGTGGAGAGTGCCTTTGAGCCGTATGCCTATTCGCGGGCACGCGCCTCGGGCCTGTGGCAGTTCATCCCCGGTACCGGCAGCCGCTACGGACTGAAGCAGGACTGGTGGTATGACGGACGCCGTGACGTGGTGGAATCCACCCGCGCTGCGCTGGACTATCTGCAGTCCCTGCATGATGAGTTCAACGGCGACTGGCTGTTGGCCATCGCCGCCTACAACTGTGGCGAGCTCAACGTGGAGCGCGCACTCGAGGCCAATCGTCAGAAGGGCAGGCCGCTTGATTTCTGGAGCTTGAAACTGCCGAAGGAAACGCAGGCGTACGTGCCCAAGCTGCTCGCCATGCGCCGCCTCATGGTGAGTCCGGAAACTTATGGCATCGCCATCAGTCCCATCCCGAATCAGCCCTACTTCGCGCGGGTCGAGACGCACGGGCAGATCGATCTGAAGCTGGCCGCAGAGATTGCCGGTTGCACGGATGATGAGCTCTACGAGCTGAACCCGGCCTTTCACCGCTGGGCCACGGATCCGGCAGGTCCGCACTACCTGCTGCTGCCGGTCGATGGTGCGCAGGTGTTTACGCAGAACGTGGCGCAGCTCACCGACGAGCAGCGGATGCGTTCGACCCTCTATACCGTCGGCCGGGGCGACTCAGTAGCTTCGGTCGCGAAGCGTTTCAACACGACCCCCGCGGTGATCCGTGAGATGAACGATCTGCCGACGGGACCTCTGACGCTGGGCACCGACCTGCGGGTACCTTCCAGCTCGGCTGCGCTGCCCTCCAAGGTGCTGCTGGCAGCCGCGCGCGTCGATGGCCGCGATCGTCAGTCACGGCGACCGCACGTTCATATCGTGCATCGCGGTGACACCATGTACAGCATCGCGCGCCGCACCGGCATGAACGTCCAACAGCTCGCCATGCTGAATAATTTGCGGCCCGGCGATCCTTTGCGCGCGGGGCAGCGGCTTCGCGTTTCATCGAGCGGCACGCGTGCGGGTTCAGGCAACGCGTCCGCGGGTCCCCGTCGCGTGACCTACACCGTGCGGCATGGCGATACGCTCGCGGCGATTGCGCGGCTGTTCCAGGTATCGGTCAATCAAATCATGGCCTGGAATGGCATCGCGCCCCGCTCCGGCATCTCGCCCGGCCAGAAACTGACTATTCATGTGGTGAAGCGCGGTTAGCGCCCTCATCCGCTCACGTACGCAAACTCGGTACACTGCGTCTCCCCGCCCATCGGCTTCGGAGACCATCCAATGGGATTTCTCGCTGGCAAACGCGCCTTGATCGTAGGCGTCGCGACTGACCGTTCCATTGCCTGGGGGATCGCGCAGGCGATGCACCGGGAGGGCGCCGAACTCGCGTTCTCTTACGTCAATGACCGTATGAAGGAGCGCGTGGTACCGCTCGCCGAGTCGCTGGGCTCGCATCTCACGATGCCACTGGATGTCGCCGAAGACGGTCAGGTCGATGCGGCATTTGACACTCTCAAGCGTGAATGGGGCCATCTCGATGCGGTCATCCACTGCGTCGCCTATGCCCCGCGCGAAGCGATCGCCGGCAGCTTTGTCGAGAACACCAGCCGCGAGGCGTTTCGCGTGGCGCACGACATCTCGAGCTACAGTTTCACCTTACTCGCACGCGCGGCCCGACCGCTGATGCGCGGCCGACAGGGGGCGTTGTTGACCCTGTCTTACCTGGGCGCCGTGCGCTCCATTCCGAGCTACAACGTGATGGGACTCGCCAAAGCGAGCCTCGAGGCCAACGTGCGTTTTCTGGCCGCCGACCTGGGACCGGAGGGCCTCCGGGTCAACGGCATCTCGGCCGGGCCCATCAAGACATTGGCCGCTGCCGGTATCGCCGGCTTCCGCAAGATGCTGGCGCAGGTCGCGCAGGTGGCACCGCTACGGCGCAACGTATCTCAGGAAGACGTCGGCAACGCGGCGGCCTTTCTGTGCTCGGACCTGGCAGCCGGAATCACCGGTGAGATTCTTTATGTCGATGGCGGATTCAGTACGGTGGGGATGAGCTTTCCGGCCGAGACGGCGGAGTGAGGGCGAGGACGCCCGTCTCGCCCTCGAAGCGGGCGACGATCACCGTGCAGACCGAGTCGGCAAACACATTGATGGAGGTACGGGCCATATCCAGCAGCCGGTCGAGCACCAACAGCGCGCCGATACCCTCCGGCGGCAGACCCACGGCACCCAGTATCACGGAGATGGCGACCAATGAGGCGGCGGGGATGCTGGCGATGCCCATCGAGGTGAGCAGCGCGAGAATCACCACCGTGAACTGTTGGCCGAAGGTGAGCTCGAGCCCATAGGCCTGCGCGATGAACATGGCGCCGGCACATTCATACAACGCACTGCCGGCATGATTGATCGAGGTGCCCAGTGGCATCACGAAGCCTGCGATACGTTCTGAGACCCCGGCACGCAGCTCGAGACATTCCAGACTCAGCGGCAGTGCAGCCGCCGAGGAGGCGGTCGAGAACGAAGTCAACAGTGCGGGCCCCATTGCAGAGAACAGCCGCCACGGGCGCGTCAGCCCGGCGCTGCGCAACATGAGGGGCAGCGCTATGAATGCATATATCCCCAGGCCGAGGACGACGCAGGCACCGAAGGCGAGTATCGGCCCCGCCGCATTGACGCCCGATTTCGCCACGACGCGCGCGGTCAGGCCAAAAATGCCGGCGGGCGCAAGCCGCATGACCCAGACCGTCATGCGCATCATGACCCGGAACACGCCCTGCCAGAAATCCATCACCACTTGCCGGTATGGCAGCTCGATGCGCGCCAGGAAGAAGCCGAAGAGCACGCTGAAGAACATTACCCCCAGCAGTTTGTTGCCCGCCGCGGCCTCGACGATGTTGGTGGGAACGATGCTCAGCAAGGTGTCGTAAACGGTGGCTGAGGTACGCTGCTGTACGCTCGCAGCCACGATTTCCTGCGAGGATTCCAACGCCAGAAGCTCGCGCGCCGGCGCGCCGTTGACGATGCCCGGTCTGATGAGGTCGACGAGGGTGAGCGCAATCAGCACTGCAAGCAGCGTCGTGCCTACATAGAAGGCCAGGGTGCGCATACCGAGGCGTCCCAGGTCCCGGGCAGAGCCGGCGCTGACCACGCCGTTGATGATGGATGCGGACACCAGGGGCACCACCACCATCTTCAGCAGATTGATGAACAGGGTGCCGAGAAAGCCGAACAAACTCAGCACATCGATGCCCGCCACCGTGCCACGCGGGCCGACGAGCCAGCCGGCGATGGCCCCCGCAAGCATCGCTATGAGAATGGGCGTCGCGGAAACGGAGCGATGCGCGCTGGCCATTGCGCTGTCGTAAAGCTATTCAAACACCTTGAGGTTCTTGCGCACCTTGGCATCGCGGCGGACTTCTTCCGCATAAATCAGCGCATCTTCCTGGCCATGCCGCATGGCATCCTGCTTCGCCTGCATCAGCTGCTGCTGCACGCGGGCAGCCTGCTGCTCCGGGGGCACATCAGCAGGCTCGGTCCGCACCTTCGTGACAGCGAGCACGGCGGCCCCACCGGTCGGCAACACCATTGCCTTATAGACGGGCTTGCCTTCCGGCTTGGCGCTGTTGAAGGCCGCCTCGCGCAGCGGTGCGGGAATAGACGGATCGGTCCGTCCTATGAAGCGCGGCGGCGGCGCCGAGACACCCAGCCCCTTGGCAACGCTGTCAAAACCGTCACCTCCGGCGAGCTTGCCTTGAGCCTGCTGGGCGGCCTGCAACGCGGCCTGTGAGCCGCGCTCCTTGCGGATGGCCGCGACGATGCTGTCACGCACCTCGGCGAGCGGCTGCGGCTGGGCCTTATCCCGGGAAACGACCTTGATCAGTACCAGGCGGTCATCGCCAACCAACACCGGACCGCCGAGACGCCCGACCGGCAGCGGATTCTCACCAAACACCAGATCCTGCACCGGCTTCGCTGGCCCAAGCGGCTCGCCGCCCGCGCCCTGCAGGAACTTGGGCACGTCACCGGTTTCCAGCTTGAATTCCTTTGCCAGCGTATCGAGGTCGGCGTTCGGCTGCTCCAGTCGCGCCTGCAGCTTCTCCTGGATTTCGCCGAAACGATCCGCGGCCGCATTGCGTTTCAGCTCGGCCTCCAGATCGCCACGCACTTCCTCGAAGCTCTTGCCCTTGGTGGCCTGCACCTCATCCAGCCGGATGATGTGATAGCCGAACTGAGTCTTCACCGGTCCGCGTATTTCACCGGGCGACATGCTGAACAAGGCGTCGGCGAAGGGTCCGACGAACTGGTTGCGATCCGCCCAGCCCAGATCGCCGCCCTTCTGCGCCGAGCCCGGATCCTGGGAATATTGTTTCGCAAGGGCTGCGAAATCCTTGCCGCTCTTCGCCTGCGCCAGTACGTCCTCGGCCTGCTTGCGGGCTGCCGCATCGTCCTTGCCCGCCGGTATCAGGATGTGCCGTGCCTTGCGCTTCTCCGGCTCGACATAGCGGTCCTTGTTCTTCTCATAAGCCGCCTTCAGCTCCGCCTCGCTCGGCGTGATCTGCGCCGCAAGCTGCGCCAGGCGCAGCTGCGCATACTGCAGGTTGGCCCGCTCGGGAATCAGGTACTGGGACTGGTGCGCCTGGTAATAGGTCTGCACGGCAGCATCATCCACCTGCGCATCCAAGGAGTACTTCTCAGGCGGCAGCAGCACGTACTGCACTTCCCGCTCCTCATCCTGCAACGCCCGGGCACGCTGCACCTCAGTCGGGGTCTGGAAATCCGACACCGCAATGCCGTTCTGCAGCTGGGCACGTTGCAGAGCGCCACGCAGCTCGGTCTCGAAAGCATCCAGCGTGATCCCCGCCTGCGCCAGGCGATCGCGTGCCACCTGGCTGTTGAATTGACCGTTGACCTGGAAGGCGGGCTCCTCCCGGATGGCCTGCAACACTTCGGTCTCACTGACCCGATAGCCCATGTCATGGGCGCGGGCGGTCAGCAGTGTCTCGCGGATCATGGTTTCCAGGAGCCGATCCTGCAGAAGCGCCTTCTGCGCCGGCGGAATCTCTCCACCCAGTCGCTGCTGATATTGCGATTGCTCCTGCAGCCAGGCATTGCGGGCGGACTCCACCGACACCTTCTGCCCGTCCGCCTCGGCCGCGTACGTCGTGGCGCCGGCGTTCAGATTCACCAGGCCATAAGCGCCCCAGGCGGCAAACACCAGCGCCAGCGCCCCCAGCACGACATAGGTGAGCCACTTACGGCTTTGCAGACCGTCCCGGATCGCTTGCAGCATGGCCGATGCCCGTCAACCGAAAAAAGGGGGGCAATCATAGCAAAGCGGCCCCGCACGGGGCCGACGGCGCCTCACCGCTGGGGATTTAACTCAACACGCTGCAGGCGGTCCTGATGCAACCTGGTCAGCGGAGCCACCACGGCAAGACCTCTGCGACCGGGAGGATTGCTCCGGCAGCGCTCGCCGGCTCATATCCCGGCAGATTCGCGAGGATCTGTCCCCAGCGCGGGCCGGCCAGCACCGCGCACAGCCGCGACACCGCCGGCCGCGTGGCCACCGCAACGTGGCAGGCAAGGAAGTAATGCTCCTGCAGGATCGGCACAAACTGCAGGCCATATTGCAGGGCGGCTGCCTGCACGCCGATACCCACATCCGCCACGCCACTCGCGACGCACAACGCCACCGCAAGATGGCTTTGTTCGACATGGCAGTCGTAGCCCTGCAACGTGGCCGGGGCGATTCCGGCAGTCTGCAGCAGGTGGTCGATCAGGAGCCGCGTGCCGGAGCCGGGCTGTCGATTGACGAAACGCAGCTGTAGCGCGGCTACGTCCGCGAGGCCACGGACGCTCGTGGCCTGCTCCTTGCGCACCATGAGTCCTTGCAGCCGGCGGGCGTAGGGGATCAGCGCATGCTCACGCGGGTGCAGCAGCGGCTGCAGGATATGCGCATAGGCATTATCGGGCGTCTGCGCCACCGGCACGTGAAAGCCGGCCAGCACGCACTGCTGCTGGTTGAGGGCGCGCAAAGCCGCTGCACTGCCCCGAAAACCGAGATTCAGATGCAGCTGCGCTTCCTGAGCCAGATGCTGCTGCAGTATCGGCAATGCCAGGTCATGGCTTGCCTCGATCCGCAGCAGCTGTTGGCTTGCATCGAGAGCCTCCATGACGACCCCAGCCAGGTCAGACCGTAAGGTCTCCAGGTAAGGCTGCATGCGGACACGCACGGATTTCTCCGTCCACAGCAACCGTTCCGCAAACTCGGTAAGGCGGGCGCGCTGCCCCTGGGACCACGTCATGAGTGGCGAGCCGAGCACGCGCTCCCACTTGCGCAGGGCACCCCAGACATATCGATAGGAGGCCCCCAGCTGCTGCGCGGCGTGGCGGATCGAGCCCGCCTCCGCGACCGCCGCCAACAGCTCGAAAAGTGGATTGTCGAGTGTGGCGCCACCCTGCTCCTCGACAGCAAATGAGTAAGACAGCCGGACGGGCGGCGTACGGGTAGCACCCTGGATTGCTGGCGCAACTGCCGCCCTGGCGGTGCCGGCGCCACGCGCTTTGCTGTTCTTGGTTTGCTGCACCCGCCTGATGTTAACGCCTTGCGGGACCAAACCCACAGGCGTGTCACAAATATCGCTTACGGATCTACAGATCGACGCTGATCGCTGCCAGCACCGTGCGCGGGGCGCCCAGATGCGCGAGCAGGCTGCCGGTATTTGCGCCGGTGAGATTGCTGGGCGCGACGGTCGACCAGTAATGCCGGTCGGTCACGTTGTCCACGGCCAGCCGCACGGTGACCGGTTTGCTCAGCATCTGCGCGGTATAACGCGCCCCGAGATCGAACAGATTGTAACCGGCCGCGTAGAACGAGTTGGTGTCGTTGGCAGCGCGCGGACCGGAGAACTGATAGTTGAAGATCGCCACCAGGCCCGGCAGCGCCGCCACCCGGTATTCAAACAGCGCGTTGCCCTTCACTTTCGGTGCCCCGACGTAGATGCGGTCGTTGGTCGCTGTCAACGGGGTATGCTCCATGCGAGCGTTGAGCAGCTGCACACCGCCGTACACCGTCAGGCGGTCGACGATCTCGCCCACCGCGGACAACTCGAAGCCGCGGTTCACCTGCTGACCGGTGATCCTGAAGAGGTTCTCCGCGGCGTCGATGGTCGCAAAGGGGCGCTCGATGCGGAACAGTGCGGCCGTCAAATCGATCTGGGCTACGCGCGCTTTATAGCCCAACTCGTATTCCTTGCTGCGGTAGGGTTGCAGGCTCTGGCCGGCGTTGGCGACCCCGGACGGAGCCGTGTCGCCGGCCTGCAGACTGCTCGCATAGGTGAAGTAAGTCGTCATGCTGGGGGATGGCTTGAACAGCAGGCTGCCCGTCGGGCTCACACCATGATTCTGGTAGCCGGCAGTGGCAACGCTCTTGGAGTTGTAGTTGTCGACATGAAACCAGTCCTGGCTGACCCCGCCGCGCACGCCCCAGCTTTCATCGAACCAGATCGCATCGTTGAGGTTCACGCCCTGCTGATACACATTGGATGAGTTGTAGTTGGCGAGCACATTAGGCGGACCTGCCGGCGGCTCCGGAAAGATCAGGGGATCGGCAATGCTCGCCTTGCCCAGCAGCACGCTGGTTGCGCTGGCGGCTTTAGCTACCGCATAACTCTGCGATTTGTAGCCTGCCGTTCCCAAAGTGAGGTCATGACGCCAGCCGAAGGTAGCGAAGTTACCGTTGAGGTATGCGGTGTCGCTGGCCATGATGAAACGGGGCGCAAAGCCGTTAGCGAAAGATGAGGTATAAGCTCCGAAGTCGGATGTCAGGTTGTTGACCGGCGTGTTGATTACGCGGAAGCCATCCTGATTGAGCACCCCGACCAGGAAATGCCACTGCTCGCTGAAGTCGTGCTTGATACGCGCGCTCGCGGTACGGGTACGCAGATCGATCCCCGCATAGGGCTGTCCATAGCCGACTCGGGTCGGATCAGGCGCAGGCGGTAACAACCGCTTTTCACTGTAGCTGAACCAGCCGGGGAAGCCGCGGTTGAGCAGCGAGTAATCGCTGTAATTGAGCTCCAGCACCGAGTGCTCCCATGGGCGGATATCGATACCCAGGTCCCCCAGCACGCGGCGCTGATGGCTGTGTGTGACATAGCCATCACCTTCGCCGAACAGCGCATTCAAGCGGTAGCCGAAGATCCCGTTGCGATCGAGATGACCACCCAGGTCGATATGCGCCGTGCCGATACTGTCGCTGTTGTAGGTGACGCTGGCTTCGCGCAGCTCATAGTCGGTGGGCCGCTTGGACACGAAGTTGAACATGCCCGAAGGATTGGCCGGACCATAGAGGGAGGCAGACAGTCCGTTGACGACCTCGATGCGCTGGAACTGCTCCATCGCGTTCGCAACCGTGACGAACATCATCATGCCATCGAGCCGGCTGTTCTGAAAATTGCCGCCCTGCATGCCGCGCGTCTGCGGACGCAGGATGTCCGGACCCTGCTGCTCCTGGTAGGCCACCAGCGGCAGGTATTTCGATACCTCCTTGAAGTTGACCGCCTGCGAGTTCTTGATCAGCTCCTCGGGCAGTACGCCGATGGAATACGGGGTATCCAGGATCGGGGTGGTGCCGAGCGGTCCGAGGGAGTCGGGCCGCTCGATGCGATAGTCGCTCTCCTCGCGCGTGCCCGTGATGACCACGCGCGGCAAGCTGGAGGATGTCGTATTCGCCGCAGGTGCGGCGTCATCAGCATGTAGTGGCGCGCTGAGCATGACCAAGGCCGGCACAGCGAACAGAAAAACGTGGGGGGCAGTTTTCATCGGCTTTCGAGCCGCACTGCGCGGCTTCCTTCCCTTAACAAACGCTGCACGCTAGCACGCGTGGCGCGCGACCCTGAATATGCACACGCATGCATAAGTCGCGCGTCGTATAAAATGCTCGCAATCCGACTGTCGCAGATGGCCATGACACCACGCCCGGCTCCGCTGAATCCCGCTGCAGCTCAACGAGCCATCGAGGCCGAAACGCCGCTGCTCACGACCCAGCGACTGCCGCTTACGGACTGCGTCGGGCTCACGCTCCGGCAGGATGTGTACGCCGAACGTGACAACCCGCCATTTGACCGGGTGTGCATGGATGGCATCGCCGTGAGCAGCGCCATCGTGGGGGGTGGCGTACGCCGCTTTCCTGTCGAGGCCATGCATGCAGCGGGAGCACCCGCAGTTGCGCTGCAAGCTCCCACTCACGCGCTGGAGGTCACGACGGGCGCGATTCTGCCGCAGGGCACGGACTGCATCATCCCGTTGGAGGAATATGACCTCGAGGGAGGCATCGCAGTGCTGAAGGATTCGGCTCGCGGCGCGCCCTATCGCAACGTTCAGCGACGCGGCGAAGACAGCGAACGCGGCGTGCCCATGCTACGAGCCGGCGTGCGCCTGGGTGCGCCAGAGATTGCGGTGGTTGCCTCAGCGGGTCTCGCTGCCGTCGAGGTGAGCCGCCAGCCACGCTTCATCGTGATCTCGACCGGCGATGAGCTGGTTGAGCCGGGCCAACCGATCGCCGCGCATCAGGTGCGACGCTCAAATGCGTACGCCATCGTTGCAGCGTTGCGAACGCGGGGATTTCAGGACACCGGCAACGATCATCTGGCCGATGCGGAGTCCGTACTGAGCGAGCGCTTGAGCGCACATCTGGCGCAGCGCGACGTGCTGGTGCTCAGCGGCGGCGTCTCAAAAGGCAAGTTTGATCTGGTGCCCAAGGTCCTCAAGCAGATTGGAGTGCGCGAGGTGTTCTACCAGGTGGCGCAGCGTCCTGGCATGCCCATGTGGTTCGGCACAGGCCCCGCGCAGCAGTTGGTGTTTGGTCTGCCCGGTAACCCGGTAGCCACCCTCGTGTGTCTGATCCGCTATGTCTTGCCCGCTGCGTTCCGTTCCATGGGCACGCACCCAGCGAGTCCGGAGCACATCGCGCTCGCGGCAGCCGTCGGTCGGGGACGCCCCATGACTTACTATCTGCCGGTCGCCATCACGCTCGATGCCGACGGCCGTTCCGCAGCCCAGCCCAAGCCCACCAATGGCCCGGGAGATTTTCTGGGGCTGACCGGGACGGATGGGTTTGTTGAGCTGCCGCCGACTCCTCAAGGCTTTCCGGAAGGTTTCATTGCGCCGCTGCACCGCTGGTGATCAGGCTCGTTGCGCGAGCCGTGCGGCGATCAGGTCAAGGTCCTCACGTGTATTAACGTTGGTGAAAGCGGCAGGCGGATCGAAGCGCACACGCCGAGCGCCGAGTGCCGCAAGCTGACGCCAGATGGCTGGATGACTTCCGCCGGCGAGTGCCGCCCTTAGAAGCTCGAGAGATTTCGTCGGCCAGATAGAGCAAAGCGGTTGCAGACCTTCGTTCGTCTCGGCAAGTGCCGCCCCTCCATTCGCCTCCTGCAGCAGCCGTACGAAGACATCTTCCGGCAGCAAAGGCACATCACAGGGGCTGACGGCCAGTTGCGCAGCGCCGATATCACGTGCCCACTCCAGAGCCGCCCGCACTCCCGAGAGTGGACCTGCAGGATCCCCCACCGCGTCGTACAGCACCGCCAGGCCCTGCGCCCGCGCCAGCGCCTCCGCCTCGGTTCCTGAGCGCGCGTTGACCGCGACCTGCTCACAACTTGTGCGCAGCCGATCTGCGGCCCACACCAACAGCGGTTTGCCAGCAAGCAGCGCTGCGGCTTTCTCACCTCCAAAACGCGTAGATCGCCCGCCGGCGATTACGACACCCGCAACGCGTGTCGTGGACTTCGGTGGCTGAATCTGTGAGATCATGGCATCACTATATGGCGCGCACATCCACCGAAACAAACACGCCCTCGGTGCGCATGCAAATACCTGCGTGCGACCGCCGGGCCCGAATACGTGCGCGAGCGGGTTGGGGCGTCGCCGCCTGGCTCGCCTTCGCTGCAGCTGCACCTGCCCCGCCGGCGTGCGCCGCTGAGCCTGTCACCGTTTATGCCGCCGGCAGCCTGCGCAACACGCTGACGGCAATGGCGGAAGTACTCAGCGCGCAATACCACCTCCCGGTCAAGTTGAATTTCGGACCTTCCGGCGGACTACGCGAGCGTATCGAGCAGGGCGAGCATGCGGATCTGCTGTTATCAGCGGATCTGGGTTCCCCCCGCCAGCTCGCATCATCCGGGCGCACGGTGTTGCCCGTGGTGGCGTTCGCGCGCAACGCCATGTGCGTCATCTCGTACCGCTCGGCGGGACTTACGGCCGACAATCTCGTCAAACGCATGCTGCAGGAAAACCTGCGGCTCAAGACCTCGAAGCCTATCGCCGATCCTGCCGGGGATTACGCCTGGGCAATTTTCGATCGCCTCGATGGCAAGCATCCCGGCGCGGGCGCCGTACTCAAGGAAAAGGCGCAGCGCTCGATGAGTCTGACCGCTCCGACGACCACCGCTCAGAATCCGACCGCTGCGCTGTTCGCCGGCAAACAGATTGATCTGGCGATCACTTACTGCAGCGCGGCGCCGGAGGTGCTGCAGGCGCTGCCGGATCTGGCCAGCCTGGCGGTGCCTGCCGAGCTGGACCCCCATCCAGTCTATGGTGCAGCGCTGCTTTCGGAGCGGCCCGAGGCGATGCGCTTGCTGCTGGTACTGCTGTCCGAGCAGGGACAAGGCGTCATTGCGCACGCAGGTTTGCTGCCGCTTCTGACGCCTCCTGCGGCACCCCACCGATGAGCGCGGCGAAGGTAATCGGGATCACCGGTTGGAGCGGATCGGGCAAGACGACACTCATCGTCAATCTCATCCCAATTCTCGCGCAACGCGGGTTACGCATCGCAACGCTCAAACACGCTCATCACGCCTTCGATGTCGATCAGCCAGGCAAGGATTCGTATGAACATCGCAAGGCCGGCGCCGGCGAGGTCATCGTGTCCTCCGCGCGGCGCTGGGTGCAGATGCACGAGGTGGGGAATGGCACCGAGGCCACTCTCGCGGAGCTGCTGCAGCGACTCTCGCCCTGCGAGCTCGTGCTCATCGAGGGGTACAAGACCGAGCGCCATCCGAAACTGGAGGTGTTCAGAGGTGCCAACGGCAAACCGCCGCTGCACCCGGACGATAATCGCATCGTCGGCGTCGCGAGCGATCTGCCGTTTCCTGGCTGCAGCGTACCCGTCGTCGATCTCGACAATCTGCCTGCGATTGCCGATCTGGTCAGCAGCCGCTCCGAGCCGCTGGACCAGGTGTTGAACAGGCTGAGCTGATCCCTCAGACCACCTCCGCCGTCTCCTCGATCGGCGCGATCCGCGCCGCACAGAACTTGAACTCGGGAATCTTGCCGGTGGGATCGAGTGCCGGGTTGGTCAGCAGATTGGCGGCAGCCTCCGCATAGCAGAACGGCATGAAGACCATGCCGACCGGAACGTCGCTGTCGGCGCGCACCGTGACCTCCACGGCGCCACGACGAGTTTCCAGTCGCAACTTTCCTCCCGGCCGCAGGTTCAAGCGCTGCAACTCGCGCGGCGCGAGGAATGCTACCGCCTCGGGCTCGAGCTCATCGAGCACGCCCGCGCGCCGTGTCATGGAACCGGTGTGCCAGTGTTCCAGCACCCGTCCCGTCGATAGAATCATCGGATAATCCAGATCCGGCACTTCATCGGGCGGGCGGATGTTGGCCGGAACAATCCTGGCCCGACCATTCGCAGTCGGGAAGCGATCATTGAAGATGATGTCGTTACCGGGCTGATCGGGGCCATCCACCGGGTAGGTCACCGAACCTTCGCGCTCCACGCGCTCCCAGGTGATGTTGTTGAACGATGGCATGGTCTGCGCCATCTCCGCGAAGATATCGGGCGGTCCGCCATACTTCCAGTCGAGATCCAGACGCCGCGCAATCTCCTGGATGATCCACCAGTCCTGCCGCGCATCGCCTGGAGGCGCAACCACGGGTCGGCTCATCTGCACCCGCCGATCCGTGTTAGTGAACGTTCCGAATTTCTCGGCAAAGGCCGAGGCAGGCAGAACGACATCCGCATGAAAGGCGGTCTCGGTCAGGAACAGGTCCTGGACGACGAGGTGATCGAGCATCGCAAGGGCCTGGCGCGCATGATTGAGGTCCGGATCGGACATCGCCGGATTCTCGCCCTCGATATACATGCCGCGGATCTGTCCGGCATGCACCGCTTTCATGATCTCGACGACGGTGAGCCCTTTCTGCGGATCGAGCGGCTGTCCCCAGAGCTTCTCGAACAGCTGGCGCACCTCCGTCGAGTCCACCGGCTGGTAATCCGGGTACACCATCGGAATAAGTCCGGCATCCGAAGCGCCCTGCACGTTGTTCTGACCGCGCAGCGGATGCAGACCGGTGCCCTTGCGGCCGATCTGTCCTGTGATCAGGGCAAGTGCGATCAGGCAGCGCGAGTTGTCGGTGCCATGCACGTGCTGACTGATGCCCATGCCCCAGAAGATGATCGAGGCTTTGGCCTTGGCGTAGAGGCGTGCCACCTCGCGCAGTGTCTGCGCATCGACGTCACAGACCGAAGCCATCTTCTCAGGCGTGAAGCCGGCGATGTTCGCCTTCAACGCCTCGAAATTCTCGGTGTGCTCGTCGATGTAGCTCTCATCATAGAGCTTCTCCGTGATGATGACGTTCAACATCGCATTCAGCAGCGATACATCCGAGCCGGGTTTGAAGGACAGGTGACGGTAGGCATGTCGTGACAGCGACTGCCGTCGCGGATCGATCACGATGAGCTTGGCGCCTTTCTGCTTGACTGCATTCTTGATGAAGGTCGCCGCCACCGGATGGTTCACGGTCGGATTGGCGCCGATGACGATGATCACCTCAGCATCCAGAGCCGCCTCGAAGGGCGCCGAAACCGCACCCGAGTTCAAGCCCTCCATGAGCGCCGCTACCGAGGAGGCATGGCACAGGCGCGTACAGTGGTCAACATTGTTTGATCCAAAGCCGGTACGGACCAGCTTCTGGAACAGGTAGGCCTCCTCGTTTGAGCCCTTCGCCGAACCGAACCCGGCCAGCGCCTTCTTGCCGTACTTTTCCCGAATCGCCCTCAGCCCCAGGCCGGCGCGATCCAGTGCCTCCTCCCAGGTTGCCTCGCGGAAGTGCGTCCACGGGTTGGCCGGGTCGACCTGGTCATTGGGATCCTTCGGCGCATTCTCCAGCCGCACGAGAGGCTGGGTAAGCCGGTGCGGATGGTGCACGTAGTCAAAACCAAAGCGCCCTTTGACGCAGAGACGATTGTGATTTGCCGGACCATCACGCCCCTCGGCGTAGATGATCTTCTCGTTCTTTACCTTGTAGGAGACCTGGCAGCCGACGCCGCAATAGGGACACAGCGAGTTGACTTCGCGATCTGGATAGACAGTGCGGATCTGCTGCTCGTCCAGATAGGCAGAAGGCATGAGCGCGCCTGTGGGACACGCCTGCACGCATTCACCGCAGGCGACACAGGTCGAGGAGCCCATCGGGTCGTCGAAATCAAACACCACTTTCGCGCCATGCGAGCGATACGCCATGCCGATGACATCGTTGACCTGCACTTCGCGACATGCCCGCACGCACAGGTTGCAGTGGATGCAGGCATCCAGGTTGACGCGCATCGCCGGATGACTGACATCCGCGCGCCAGCGCTCCTCGGCCGGAAAGCGGCTGCTGTCGATGCCGACAAACTCAGCCTGGCCCCAGAAGTGCGACTGCGGGTCGTGCGCCACGGTCCGTTCCGGCTGGTCCGCAAGCAGCAGCTCCATGACCATAGCGCGTGCCTGCACGGCACGATCGGTCGCCGTGCGCACCTTCATGCCAACTGCGGGGACGCGCTTACAGGAGGCTGCGAGTACCCGCTCGCCCTCGATCTCCACCATGCACGCACGGCAGTTGCCATCGGGTCGGTAGCCGACCGCGGGCTTGTGGCACAGATGCGGGATGTGAGTGCCCATGCGCTGTGCCACTTCCCAAATCGTCTCACCGGCCCCGGCCTCGACCTGCGCGCCATCCAGCTCGAAAGCGATTGCGGAGGGCTTCGCGAGGTTGCCGCCGTTGATACGGCCGCTCGGCTGAATACCCGCCTCGCCGCCGGACTTGCTGCCCTGGGAATACGTGCCTCCGGCCGCCGGCTTGGCCTGGGATGTGGGTCCGCCGGCATCCTGACGGCTAGGCGCCCGTACCGTCTTCGGCTCTTCGGGCGCTGAACGATCAATCGGGTTGCTGCTCATACATCCTACTTCGCGGCCGACGGCTGCGGAGAAGCAAAAAGCTCAGGAAAAAATTTGATCACAGTCGTCAGCGGGTTGGATGCAGCCTGACCCAGACCGCAGATCGATGCATCGCGCATGCACTGCGAGAGCTCATCGAGCAAGCCTGTGTCCCAGTCCTTGCGCTCCATCAGCATGCGCGCTTTCTGGGTACCGATGCGGCACGGTGTACATTGTCCGCAGGATTCATCTTCGAAGAAGCGCATCAAGTTGAGGGCGGCCGCCCGCACATCATCCTGCTGTGACAGCACGATCACCGCCGCCGAACCAATGAAGCACCCGTACTTCTCCAGCGTGCCGAAATCGAGCGGGATGTCATTCATGCTCGCCGGCAGAATGCCGCCGGATGCACCCCCGGGCAGATACGCCGTAAAGGTGTGCCCCTCAGCCATACCGCCACAGAACTCATCGATCAGCTCTTGGATGGTCACTCCCGCAGGCGCGAGTTTCACCCCCGGCTCGCGTACGCGTCCGGAAACCGAGTAGGAGCGCAGACCCGAGCGGCCATTACGCCCCTGCCCCTTCCACCAATCGGCACCGCGCTCGAGTAAGTCCCGTATCCAGAAGAGCGTCTCCACGTTGTTGATCAGCGTAGGACGACCGAATAAACCCACCTGAAAAGGGTATGGCGGCTTGTGCCGCGGGTAACCCCGCTTACCCTCGATGGATTCGATGAGTGAGGATTCTTCCCCGCAGATATAGGCCCCGGCGCCGCGACGCAAATGCAGCGTCGGCCCTCCGGGCGGCAGTTTCGGTATCTCGTTGGCGAGGATCTCACGCGCGATTGGATACTCGTCACGGATGTATATATAGACTTCCGACGCCTCGACCACGTGGGCGCCAATGAGGGTTCCCTCCAGGAAGCGATGCGGATCGCTGTTGAGGAAATATTGATCCTTGAAGGTGCCCGGCTCACCCTCATCGCCATTTACGGCCATCAGGCGCGGCCCCGGCTCACCACGCACCGAGCGCCACTTGCGTCCCGTCGGAAATCCGGCTCCTCCCAGACCGCGCAGCGCACCATCATCGAGCACCTTGAGGATCTGATCTATGGACAGCTCTCCGGAACGCACGCGTGCGAGTGTCTGATAGCCACCCGCCTCGCGATACGCATCGTAATCGACATAATCCGGTATATGCGGATGGGTGTCCCCGTGATGGACAGCATGCTTGACGCCGGCCACGTTGGTCCGCTTGAGGAAGTTATGCCCAACTTCCACCGCCGGCGCCTGATCGCACAAACCGACACAGGGTGCCCGAACAACGCGTACGCCGGGGCCCAGCTCCTTCTGCAAGGCGGCCAGGAGCGCTTCCCCGCCGAACAGGGCGCAGGTGAGGCTGTCGCATACCCGCACCGTCAAGGCGGGAATGGGCTTTTCGCCCTCCCGGATGACGTCGAAATGCGCGTAGAAGGTGGCGGTCTCGAAGACCTCCGCGAGCGACAGCCGCAGCTCCTCCGCTAAAGCCCCGAGGTGGGCTGCAGAAATCTGCCCGAACTCATCCTGTATGAGATGCAGATATTCGATCAGCAGGTGCCGTTCGCGCGGTCGGTCGCCAAGCAGGACCTGGATGGTGGCCAGGGCGTGGGGGTCCACCTGTCGACCTTTGGGCACAGATCGAGCGCGGACGCGACCTTTGCCGGGATGCTCGAACTTACGGACCTTCGTGACATCGACCGGGGCGTCAGGGTTGCTCATATATCAAGGTTACTGTCTGCTCGAACGCGGCGCACCTAAATAAGTGCAGGAGTGCCCCGCAAAGGTGATTTCAGGGTGCCGCGCGAGCTGGCTTCGGGCGTTGCGGCAAAACCGCGCGCCTCGAGACAGGTATTCGCAGCTTCAGACACAATGGGGCGCCTGCAAGTGAATAAGAAGAGCAATTTGCCCGCCTGCTGTCTCGCAGGCCACGCCGGGAAGTTCTTTATGTCCAGCTTAACTTAAAGGTTGCAGGACCGCCCGCAAGGCGGGCAGGGGGTCCGGTCGCACTTCCGCTCCAGAGACCCTACAATTTGCGCGCGAGGTAATGCAGCCACCGCACCCCACTCAAGTCATCGGTATCCGACACCGCGCGCCCCTGCTCGCTGTCGAACACGACCTCGGTCTTGAAGCCGGTGACGGCGAGCTGGCGCTTCTGCTCGGTGAGAGTCGTGTACACCAGCACGAGGCCGAAATTATGCGCGGCCGCATTCGAGACGACGTAGCCGTCGCGCTCCAGACGCAGCCGGCGATAGCGGCGGCGGTTGCGGATAATGGTGGGCAGGGCGGCGACGAAGCGGGCGATCCGCCAGCCCAGCCGCAAGGGATTGGGTGACAATCGCGGCAGCAGGGTCCGCACACGCTCACTCGCACCCGGTCCGGTCGCGTTGTGCCCCGAGAAAAGATACAAACCTCCCGGCTGCAACACACGATGCACCTCGTCCAGGATGCGCAGGCGATCCTGGTAGTTCACAGCATCGATCGCATTGAAGCTGAAGTTGACGAGATAGAACGAGGCATCCGCGAACTGGCGCAAGTCGCGCGCGTCCATGAATTGATAGCGCACCTGCGGATTTTTCCGCGCGGCGACCTCAAGCAGCTCAGGCGTGTAATCGACGCCGATGTAATTGGAGCTGATAGGCAGCAATAGCGATGTAGTACGTCCGCAGCCTACCCCGATGTCGAGAATCGGCTTACCGCGACATTCGGCGGCAAGATATTCGGTCGCGGCGCGCTCGCCCGGATCGATATAGCCCTCGAGGTTGCGGTACTGCCGAAGAACCGTGCGAGTCTTCCAGGTGCGGCGGTTGATTGCGTCCAGATCCAACATGGTTCGACTTATCCGATTGGACTTATCCCAGCAAAGTCGGAGTTCGCCACCAGGACCTGCCGTTTCCGGCCCGAAAAACGGCTCCTCTGAATGCGTCATCGTGGTCCCCTGCGACCCAATCCTCAAGCCGCGCGCTGCAGCGCGCAGAATGTGGCGTTGCATCGGGCGATGAGTGTCGCTAAACGATTTTCGATGTGAATTGAAAACTCTGGGAACGGATTGCGATCGCGCGCTGCGGCTACCAAAGTGTAATGGACACTACTGACCCAGTCTGTGGCAGTCTACCCACCCAGGCTGCACACCCGGGTTGGCTGCCTGAACCGTCGTGGGGCCAGCCACCCAGCCTCTGCCCCCCAAGCCCACAGACCCTGCCCCAAGCCCCTGCCACGCGGCCGCTGCCCCGCGGCCCCTGCCCCCGCGGCCCCTGCCCCCGCGGCCCCTGCCCCCTTCAGCCAGGAATCGGCGCCGCGTCGGCAGCCATCCCGGGCTTGCGGCATGTACAACCGAGGTCCCTGTCAATTCTCCTGTCGTACCGTCACTTCAAGGCCGTCGGATCACTGATGATCACCTCGACGCGACGATTCTGCTGGCGGCCGGCTGCGGAATCGTTGTCTGCCACGGGGTCACTTTGACCCTTGCCCAACGCCGAGAGCCGGGATGAGCTGATGCCCTGTCCCGCCAGATACGATTTCACCGAACCGGCGCGGCGTTCGGACAGCCCCTGGTTGTAGTCCTCACGTCCCACGCTGTCTGTGTAGCCCTGGATGCTGACACCGCGATCCGGATATTCGTCCAGGAAGGCGACCAGCTTGTTCAGATTGCCGGCGGCACCGGCCTTCAGATCGGCCCTTCCGCTGGTGAACAGTACATCACCGAGAGTCAATACCAACCCGTGATCAGTTGGCTTCGCCTGCAGCACGTCGATCTGTCGCTGCAGTTCCGCGGCTTGTTGTCCGGAGCTGGCCGCAGCGACCTCCGCGGCATTGGCGGCATCATCGCGCGCTCGATCCGCTGCCACTCTTTGTGCGGCATTCTCGGCTCGCTCCGTGGCGACCTGACTCTCAGCGGCGTTCGCTTCGCGCGTGCGGGCATCGAGCCGAGCACTATCGCGCTGTGCGCTGATTAGCGCACGCTGATCCTCGGAGAGGCGAGTCTCAGCCAGGGCCCGGGCAGTATCGACCTTACGGTCGGCCAGATAGACTCGATTCGCTGCCAACTCTTTGTCGGCCTCCGGCTGCTCGGCAGCGCGTACCGCAATGTCAGCGTCCTTGATTGCGGCCGCTGCGCGACTCGCAAGATTCGGATCGGACTGCAGCTGAGTCAACTTAACGCGCGCTTCAGCAGCGCCGTCCGGCTTGACCGGAGCGGTTGTACAGGCCACGAGTAAGATGGATGCCACGGCCGCGCCGATCAGTGTGTTGCGAGCAATCACAGCACCGAATTTCGTCGTGTTCATGGTTTGTCTCCCGAGCCGCGTTTCATTTCATCGACGAGCACGCCGTTGCTACGTCTCATTTCATCGTTGACGGCATTTGCTTTGGCGGCCGCCGTCCTGGCGGAGGCCAATTCAGCCTCGGCTCGTGACTGATCGGCAAACTGCTCTGCCACCATCATTCTCTTCTCCGTAACGGCAGTTTCGGCCGCAGCGAGCTTGGTGTGGGCTTCGCTCAACTCTCCCGGCGCATAGCGCGCGGCTTCGCCGCGTTCAGCGGCGGCGATGGCCTGCTGCGCCGCCTGCAGATTTGCTCTGGGGGCTGGTGGCGTTGCTGCGCAGGCCGCGAGGAGCACGCACGCGAACCCGAGCGTCATCTGCACGCGCGAGCCATGGGGCGCTTGCGATGTTGCATTCATGTCCATTCTCTACTGGTGGAGGTGGGGTGCGGCTCTGCCGGAGCCCATCAGGAGGCCGAGTGTGCTCGCTGCGGACTCCGTCCTCGGTGCGCGAACGCACATACGACGCGTCCGTTTTGTTTATAACATCTCCGACCGCTCCAAGCGGGCAGTCCACACTCTCCGGAGACTCTCGTGTCAGAACCTTCGCGGCCCACAGCGAAGAATCGCCTACTCGCCGCACTTCCAAGCCAGGATCGGCGACATCTGCTGGCCCGCTGCAAACAGGTTGAACTCCTCTTTGCAGACGTGCTCTACGTGCCCGGCGAGCCCATGCGCCACGTGTACTTCCCCACCCGAAGCTTCATCTCTCTGATTACGCCGAGCCACAGCCACGCCAATCTCGAAGTCGGCCTCGTCGGCGACGAAGGCATGCTCGGAATCTCGTTGCTGTTGGGAGTAGACACGTCACCCATGCGGGCCCTGGTGCAGGGCGCGGGGGCCGCCTGGCAAATGGAGGCCGCGGTGTTTTGTCAGGAGCTCAAACGCAGCGCGGCTCTGCGACAGCTTCTGAACCGCTACCTTTATGTGATGCTGGCCCAATTGGCACAGACGGCCGGCTGCACGCACTTCCATCTCGTGGAGGCGCGGCTCGCGCGCTGGCTCTTGATGACTCGCGATCGGGCCCACGCCGACGAATTCCAGATCACCCATCAATTCATGGCCTACATGCTGGGTGTGCGCCGCGCCGGGGTTACACGGGCCGCCGGTTCCCTGCGCAAGCGCAGGCTGATTCGCTATAGCCGCGGCAAGCTCACGATTCTGGACGGGCGCGGTCTGCAAGTTGCGGCGTGCGGGTGTTACACGTCGGCCAAGGAAACCTACATCAGGGTCCTGAGTTAGCTACCGCACAGATGCAGCACGGCGATCCGGTAAGATGCGGGTATGAGTGAACATACGATTGAAGGGCCAATGCGAGCCGTTGAGACGCTCGCCGAAAGCAATGCGCGACTGCAGCGGAAGGTGGCACAACTGCAGGCGGAGGCGACGCAGGCGCGTTACCTCGCCTACCACGACTCGCTCACCGGGCTTCCCAATCGCGTTCTACTGTTCGACCGGCTCGAGCAGGCGATGGTGCAGGCTACGCGACAGAACAAGGCAGTTGGCTTGCTGTTGCTTGATCTCGATCGCTTCAAGGCGGTGAACGACCAATTCGGCCATAACGCGGGAGATCTGCTTCTGCAGCAGGTGGCGGCCCGCTTGCTGCACTGCATACGCAGGTGTGACACGGCATGTCGTTACGGCGGCGACGAATTTTTGATCATGCTCCCGGAGGCACGAGGTGCGGAAGACGTCGAAGCGGTAAAGGAAAAAGTCCGTGCTCACCTCTCGGAGCCGTTTCGGCTGGGCGACCATCCGGTCGCAGTTGGTGTGAGCATCGGTGCGGCGGTTTTCGTGGCGGGTGCAATGAGCTGCGCTGAGCTGATCGGCGCAGCCGACTCGGCGATGTATCGAGCGAAGGCGGAGAGTGTCGCGATGGCCTCGCGCTAATACGCCTGGGCGCGGACTCGCGGGCTGTCGTTGATGACTCGCTCTCGCGGTCGAGGAAACATACATGAGCAAGGGCATGGACAGAAAGAAGGACTCGAAGAAGAAGCCGGCAAAGACCCTGCTGGAAAAGCGGGCGGCGAAGAAGCAAAAGAAGGCAATTAAGCCATTTCAATTGTGAGGGCTATGCCTCGACAACATAGCAACTGTCGGTCACGGCCTGGGTATGCGCGGACGCTCAAACACGCGACTGCGGGCGATGCGACGCCGTAGACGCGGCGTTGCAGCATTCAAGCTGATATCGAGGATCCGATGAGCACATACGAATTCACGATTTCGCTGTACATCCGCCACCCGACGATGGACCCGCGCAGGATCACACAGATGCTAGGCATCGAGCCCCAGCACACGTGGCGGGCGGGTGCTCCGCGCCACGGTCCTGCCGGCGAAGAACTGGATGGCGTCTATCGCGAGAGTTATTGGACCGCACGCTTGATGGAGGATCCGAAGCTCTCAGCCGAGCGCGTCTCGGTGGAGAGTGTGTTAATGCAGACTGTTTCTCTGCTGCACCGGTCGCACGATTTTCTGGAACTACTGAGCACCGGAGGGGGCGTCGCAGAAATGCACGTCAGCCTATTTGCCCGTGGCGACTTCCATTTGGACCTGCCAGCGGAAGCGTTGGCGCTGTGCAGCCGCCTGCGGTTGGCGATATCGCTCGACGTCCATCTTCACACGGCGAGTCCCTCCCCTTCACCGGCAAACTGAGAGCTGCGCGCCCGGCACTTGTCTCGCCGCCTGCGCGACGGACCCATGTGCGCTGGCGTACAGACCCCGTCAGAGGCGCGTGCCACGATGGTCAGTCAATCAAGGAGAATTTTAATGAATACGAAGGGTCAGGTGATCGCGTGTACGATGCTCGTTGGCTTAGCAGCTACGAGCGGCGCCGCGATCGCGGATGATCATGCATACACTGAAGGACCGGTTGTAAATGTGGCGGCGATCCGGACTGAGTATGGGAAGTTCGATGACTACGTGAGGTACCTCGACACCACATGGAAGGGGGAGCAGGAAGCGGCCAAGAAGGCCGGACATATCATCAGCTACAGGGTGATCACGGTAGAGGCCCGTGGCGAGAATGATCCGGACATTTATCTGGTGATCAACTACAAGAACTGGGCGGCTTTCGACGGCGCAACCGCCAGGGCCGATGCGATAGCAAAACAAGTGGAAGGAAGTTTGTCGACGTCGAACCAGGGCGCGGTCGACCGCGGCAAGATCCGACGAGTCCTGGGATCGTGGACCGGACAGGAGCTTGACCTCAAGTAGCATGCGGATCGTGAAGCACGATTGGAAGAAGTCGGGCCCACGCCCGGCTTCCTACCTGGCGACATTCGCCCAACAGCCAGGCTGTGACTTCTCTCATCGACAGGGCCACGAAATGGAAACATCCACACCAATTCTCTCCTGGTTGAAGGCGCTGAGCGGAAGTTTTGCGCCGAGACACGACACCTTCAGGTACCTGCGCGCAGTACGCGTTGAGAACCGACGCAAGCGCTCAGCGCGTTTCATCAGAAACGAATGGCAAGGGGTCGTTCCTCGAGCCGAGTCACTGCGAAGGAAATTCGCGGCGCTCCTCAAGACGCTCGACTAACGAGCCCTTCGACTGCGCCAGCACTCCTCGGCGCCGCTGACGATACAATGTGAAAACTGGTGGCGCTGCCACCACTCCCCGCCGGCAGCGTTGCGCCGCAGTGGGATCGTAGCTTGGAGTGCTATGAAGGTTATAAAGTACCTGTTGCGGGTCACATGCACCGCCGCGCTGCTCGTGTTGGTCTCGCCGGCGTCGCCCTCCATGACTGAAGACGGATATGATCTGTGGCTCCGATACAAGCCCCTCGGATCCCGCGCGCAAGAGGCCTAGCATAACGTCGGCCACGAAATAGTCGCCGTAACATCCTCCCCGACCCTGACAGTCGCAGTATCCGAATTGAAGCGCGGTCTGCAAGGACTCCTGCAGACGTCACCGACCACAGTACCCGCGGTTACGACGGACGCCTCGATCGTCGTCGGAACTCCCAATTCGTTACCGGTAATTCGTCGTTTGGATGTCAAATGGCATGAGTTGGGTGCCGAGGGTTACGTTATCAGACGTGCCACAATTGACGGCCACGCTGCCATCGTGATCGCTGGAAACAGCGACCTTGGCGCTCTTTATGGCACATTCGCCTTTCTTCGTTTGCTGCAAACTTAGCCGCTACAGACAGCCAGCCTTCGTTCGACGCCTCGAATTCGTTACCGTCTTTTAGACCACTGGGACAATTTGGATCGGACTGTCGAACGAGGCTACGCAGGGGAGTCAATATGGGATTGGCACAAACTACCCGATTACCTGGATCCGCGTTATATCGATTACGCACGCGCATGCGCATCTGTTGGAATCAACGGGACGGTTTCCGAACAACGTTAACGCGAGTTCGGTAGGTTTAACGGACCCCTACCTGCGCAAGCTTGCTGCGCTGGCGGACGTGCTGCGCCCTTACGGAATCCGCATTCATTTGAGCGCCAGGTTCAGCGCGCCCGTCGAATTCGGTGGTTCAGCGACGGCAGATCCCCTGAATCCTGCCGTGCGTACTGGTGGCGCCGCAAGGTAGTGCAAATTTACGGCCTCATTCCCGACTTCGGTGGCTTTTTAGTCAAGGCAAACTCCGAGGGCCATACCGGGCCCGCAGGATTATGGACGCACGCATGCCGACGGAGCTGACATGTTGGCGGATGCCTTGGCGAATTGGGTTTGATCGAACGGCCCACAGGCAGTAACGCCATCGTGCAGTACGCACCTGCCCCTTGCCTCTGAGCTTGCGGACCCTGCGCGGACGGCGAATTCGCTGCTGTTGTGGTTTCATCATCTGCCGTGGGACTACGAAATGCATTCTCATCGGAGGCTGTGGGACGAGCTCGTGGAAAAATATACGCAAGGGGTGCGCGTCGTGGAAAGCATGGCGGAGACTTGGTCTGCTCTATCGGACTACGTAGACCCCGAACGCTTCGCGCAGGTGCGGACTTTCTTGGTCATCCAGGAGAAAGAAGCACGATGGTGGCGTGACGCCAGCATCGCCTACTTTCCATCCCTGTCGCATCTTCCGTTGCCCGAGGGATATGAGCCGCCGGCTCATGATTTAGCGTATTACGATCGTACCGGGAGCTAAGTCAGATGCGTCTCCATTGTGTAGACCATGACACTCAGGTGGCGGACGTCGACTGCCCCCAGCGGTCCCAATTCTTCCCTTGATCGGTAAATTATATTACGGTAATCTGAATTACGGTAAGTTAGATTACGATTTTTCCCTCTATGTTTATCGCTCGTCAGCATGAGCTCGAAGCGCTCCGCGGCGGCCTGGGTCGCCCCCCGGCCTTGGTCATCCTCTATGGTCGTCGCCGGGTCGGGAAATCCGCACTCCTGCGAGAGGCATTGAAAGAAATTCCGCACGTCTCCTTCCAGGCTACCCGCCTCACCGATGCCGACAACCAGGCGACCTTCAAAGAACAAATCGCCCGTCAGCTCGATCTGGGCCCGACGTTTCCAGGGCTCTCCGGCTGGGAGCATCTCATCACCGCAATTCGCGAGCGTGCGAGAGCAACACCCGGACTCACGCTGGTGCTCGATGAATTCCCTTACCTTTGTGAGTCCAATCCGGGATTGCCTTCTGTCCTACAGAAGATCCGCGACGAAGTCACCCACGAGGGGATCCCCTTCAATCTCATCCTCTGCGGATCGCGCGTCGCATTCATGAGCGAGCTGCTCGCCGAGCGCAACCCCCTTTACGGTCGGCAATCCTCTGTGATGGATCTCAAGCCTCTGCCCTTCCGCGATGCGGCGCAATTTTTCCGTGACTGGGGGCTACAAGATCGTATACGCGGGTATGCCGTCTTCGGCGGCATGCCTTATTACCTCTCGCTCCTTGACTCGCGCGAAACCCTCGCGCAGAACATCGAGCATCTGCTACTTGCTTCCGAAGCCGCTCCACTGCGCGAGGAACCTCAACATCTGCTGGAAGCCGAGCTGCAGAATGTCGGCCGCTACGCCAGCATACTCCACGCTGTTGCTGGCGGCGCCAACAAGCGCGGCGAGATCATCAACCGGATTTTCGGCCCGTCCGATACTTCTGACTCCATCAGCCCCTATTTCGAGCGGCTCATTGCACTACGGCTCCTGACTGCGGAGTCCTCAATCGACGCCGACCGGGCTCGTACTCGCAACATCCGCTATCGAGTGGCGGACCCCTTTCTCGCCTTTCATTACCGGTTCGTCACACCTAATCTCTCCGCGCTGGAGACCGCACCGCCCAGGGAGTTTTATGAGGCATTGATCGCCCCCTACCTGGATGAGTACACGAGCGGCCCTTTCGAAGAGATGGCTCGAGAATACGTTCGCCGTTATGGTCGCGAGGTGCTCCCTAGCGCCGCGCGCGAAGTCGGCAAACTTTATGGATCCGACTTTGACGTCGATGTAGCCGGGAGGCTACTGGACGGCAGCGCCGTATTCGGGGAGGCGAAATGGTCTGTCAAACATGTGGGACTGAACCAGGTCAGTGAGCTGCAAAGCAGGATCGCTCGAGTCAACTACCTGAAGGATTCGGCGCGCAAGTACCTCTTCCTCTTTTCGCGAAGCGGTTTCAGCCCACAGCTGATGCAGCTTGCCCAAAGCGATCCGCTGGTTAGGCCGATCTCCTTGAAGCAGATGCTATCAGTCTAAGATGGCGGAGCGGACGGGACTCGAACCCGCGACCCCCGGCGTGACAGGCCGGTATTCTAACCAGCTGAACTACCGCTCCGTTTGAAGGCAAAACCCGGTTGGCGCAAGAACGCGGCTACCGGCAATCCGGCCGTATTCGGCAGGGGGCGAATGCTAGCCGTAGGTGAAGGGCGCTTCAAGCCATTTCGGCTCGATCGTCAGCTCGGCCTCGAATGGACCCGGCGCTGGCCTCGAGTTCCGGGGCCGCTCGCACTTGACTCGAGCGACGCCCAAGCCACACTGCCGCATGCTTTACCGCGCCACGCTGCCCTATGCCTAACCGAACCGGCAGCGCGGACCTGCCGTTGCACTCGGGCCGCGTACCGAGCTGGCTGGCTAGCCGCATGGCCACGCTGGGTCGCGTCATTGTCGAAGCCATCGTCCAGGAATACGGCAGGGAGGAGCTGCTGCGCCGCCTGTCGCATCCATTCTGGTTTCAATGCTTCGGAGCGGTAATGGGCATGGACTGGCACTCCTCCGGGATCACAACCAGCGTCGTCGGCGCACTCAAACGAGGGTTGGCACCGGTCCGCGACGAGCTTGGGATTTACGTCTGCGGCGGCCGCGGCCGGCATTCTCGCCAGACACCGACGGAGTTGCTGCAGATTGCCGAGAAGACCGGGCTCGATGCGACCGCACTCACGCGCGCCAGTCGCCTGGTCGCCAAGGTGGATAGCGCGGCCGTACAGGATGGTTACGATCTCTATCTGCATGCGTTCATCGTGACACGTCATGGGGACTGGTGCGTCGTGCAGCAGGGCATGAATGATCGGCGTCGCGAAGCGCGGCGCTACCATTGGCTCTCAGAGAATCTGCCCGGGTTTTTCGAATCGCCGCACGCAGCCATTGCAGGACGGCACGGCGGAGTTATCGTGAATCTCGCCGATGCGCGGGCCAGCCGCAACCGCAGCGCAGAGCTGGAGATCGCGCGAGCTGGCCCTGATCGGGCCATCCGCTTGCTTAGACAGCTGCGCAGCGCAACCCTGCCGCTGTTTCCAGAAACCTTGCCTGCAGAGGAATTCGACACCTGCCGTGATCCCGAGATCGCCTCGCTCGCGGCGCGCACTGAGTCTGCGCTGCGACCTCGTCTGCAGATGCCCGCGCACCATGCAGTGCATGCCTCCGATGTCATGCTCAGGCGCTTACATGGCGTCCTGGCCGCCGCGGCGGAACGCGGACCTGAGGATTTCGCCGACCTGTTACTGACCCCCGGTGTCGGAGCCCGGACGGTGGCCGCGCTGGCGATGGTGGCGGAAGTCGTGCACGGCGCGCCGGCGCGCTTTAGTGATCCCGCACGCTTCTCGTTGGCATTGGGTGGAAAGGACGGACAACCTTTTCCCGTGCCGCTGCGCGTTTATGATCAAACCATCGCAGTACTCAAGAGCGCCATTACACGGTCGAGACTGGGGCAATCCGATCGGCTGCATGCAATCCGCAATCTCGATCGGCACGCGCGTACGCTCGAGCGGCTGAGTGGCGGCCCCTCCTTCGAGCAGTTTGTCGCCGGCGAACGCGCCCGAAGCCGCGAGTATGACGGCCGCAGCGTTTACGATCGACACTGAAGGGCGTGCGGACTGACGACGATGCCGTCCTCGTCACTGTACAACCAGTGGCCGGGATGAAACTCGACTTCGCCAAAACTGACAGGCACGTCCAACTCGCCCGCACCGCGCTTCGCGCTGCGCCAGGGATTGGAGCCCAGCGCTTTGATGCCGATTGCCAGCTGTGCGAGCGCGTGCGTATCACGGACCGCGCCATAGACCACGATGCCGGACCATCCATTTGTCTGCCCCATGCCGGCAATCAGGTCCCCGAGCAGCGCCGTACGCAGCGAGGCGCCTCCATCGATCACCAGGACCGCGTTCTGACCTGGGGAGCTCAGCACCTGTTTGATCAGCGCGTTGTCCTCCAGTGTGCGAATCGTGCGGATGGGTCCGCAAAAACGCAGCTGTGCGCCGAACTGGCGAAACTGCGTCGTACAGCTGCGCAGCACATCACTGTACGCATCCACCAGATCAACGGTTGCGAAGCTCATGAATTTAACCTCTTCTCGGTAAGAAAGTCTCGGGATAGCCTACACAGCGCTATATAATGCCTGCGCATGTCACAAGGTGATTTGCACACGGCCGCCGTTACACCCCCCGTTGCCCTCAGCGCATCCAAGCCCACCTCAACGGCGCGCGTGCTGGTTGCGAGCCTCGTCGGCACCACGATCGAGTTCTACGACTTCTACATCTACGCCACTGCCGCGGTCATCATCTTCCCACGACTGTTCTTCCCGGCGGCCGATCCTGCCTCGGCACGCCTGCAGTCATTCGCGACGTTCGCCCTTGCTTTCTTCGCACGGCCGATCGGCTCGGTGTTGTTCGGACACTTTGGCGATCGGATCGGTCGCAAGGCCACGCTCGTCGCCGCGCTTCTTACGATGGGATTGTCGACTATTCTGATCGGAGTGCTGCCAACCTATGCGCGCATCGGCATCCTGGCGCCGGTGCTGCTCGCCACGTTGCGTTTCGGACAGGGCCTGGGTCTGGGGGGCGAATGGGGCGGAGCCGTGCTGCTCGCCACCGAGCATGCACCGCGCGGCAAGCAGGCGTTGTACGGCATGTATCCGCAGCTGGGCGCACCGCTCGGCTTCATCTTCTCATCCGGGACGTTCCTGCTGCTGACCACGCTGTTGAATGACACCGAGCTGTTTGCCTGGGGCTGGCGCATCCCCTTTCTGGCGAGCGCCTTATTGGTGTTCCTGGGGCTGTACGTACGGCTGCGGCTCGCGGAGACGCCGGCGTTTCAGCAAGCGGTAGCCAACAACGAACGGGTGCGGGTACCGATGCTGGCGGTCTGGCGTGATTATCCCGGCACCATCCTGGTGGGCACGCTGGCCGCTACGACGACTTTCCTGTCCTTCTATCTGATGACGGTATTCTCACTCAGTTGGGGCACCACGGCGCTGGGTTATCCTCGTACCGAGTTCCTGCTGCTGCAAATGGCGGCGGTGCTGATGTTTGCGCTGTTCATTCCGGTGTCCGCGCTGCTGGCGGATCGGTACGGACGCCTCGAGATGCTCGCTGTGGCAGCCTTCGCGCTGCTGTTATTCGGTCTGGTATTCGCGCCGCTGTTCTCCTCAGGCTCGCCGTTGCGTGTGCTTGTGTACCTGTCGCTCGGCATGGCGCTCATAGGCCTCACCTATGGACCCTTGGGGACTGGCCTTGCGGAGCTGTTCAGGACCTCGGTTCGCTATACCGGTGCCTCGCTGACATTCAATCTCGCCGGTATCCTGGGCGCCTCGATCACGCCCTACGTTGCCACGGCGCTGGCAAAGCAGTATGGCCTGCCCTATGTGGGTTATTACTTGTCGGCTGCCTCGCTCATGAGTCTCATCGCCATCGTTGCAATCCGATTGCGACACCGTACTGACTGATAGGGGGCAGCCGATGGCAACAGCAGCACGATGGCGTACCAATGGCGTGCGCATCATCCGTCCCAATGAGCTTGATGACCGGACCGCGCAAACGCTGGGGATGCATCGGCGCGCCGCAGTAACCACCGAACGCACGGGAGCGAGCAAACTGTGGGCCGGCACCGTGACCATCGATCCGCACGCCAGGACCGGCGCCCACCATCACGGCGATTTGGAAAGCGTCATCTACGTAGTGAATGGCGTGGCCCGGCTGCGCTGGGGCGATCATCTGGAATTCGTCGCCGAGGCGCAGGCCGGTGATTTCATCTATGTCCCGCCGTACGTGCCGCATCAGGAAATCAACGCGGGTGAGTCAGTGCTCCATTGCGTGCTGGCGCGCAGCGGTCAGCAGGGCCTGGTCGTGAATCTGGACATCGAGCCCGTGGAGGTGCCTGAGCTGGTGCACTGGATCGACGATCTGCATCGCTAGGGAATTCCGAGAAGCTTGTGAGTCTGCAGGCTGAGGCGCCATTGCGGATGACTCAGGCAATAACGCAACGCGCTCTGGGTATGAGCACTGCGGTCAGGTCCATCGAGGGGCTGCAGGAAAAAGTGCCGGAACGGCAGATTCTCGAAACGCTCAGGTTCCGCGCCCGATTGAGGAAATATCAGCTTGAGCTCATCTCCCTGCCGAAGCCGCAGGGGCGCCTGCGCCTTCGGACTTACCGTGACCCATAGAGCTCCGTCCGGGGGCAGCAGCGTACCGTTGGTCTCGACGGCTACATCCCAGCCTGCATCGTTGAACGTCACTAGCAGCTCCTGATCGAGTTGCAACAGCGGCTCACCCCCGGTGCATACGACGAACGGCCGCACCTTCTGTGCCCGGTCCGGCCAGCATCGGGTCGCCGCGCGCAGCACATCCGCGGCGTGGTTGAATCGACCGCCACGGGCTCCATCAGTTCCGACAAAGTCCGTATCGCACCAGCGCGAGCAGCCGCCTGGGCCCTTGTCGCGGTCCCGTTCGAGCCCGCTCCACAGGTTGCAACCCGCGAAGCGCAGGAAAACTGCAGGACGTCCGCTCTGCGCGCCCTCGCCCTGCAGCGTATAGAAGATTTCCTTGACGGCGTAAGTCACGAGCCCCCGCCGAAGCGCCTCAACAAAGGGTCAGTCTCACCCAGCTCGCTGAATCCCTTGGCACGCAACACACATGAGTCGCAGGCGCCGCAGGGCCGCCCATCCTCGCCCGGGTCGTAGCAACTGCTGGTCTGCTCGTAGGGAGCGCCAAGCGCGCGCCCCGCAGCGATGATCTGCGCTTTCGACCACTGAATCAGTGGAGTGTGAATCGTCAGGCGCTGTCGTCCCTCGATTCCCGCGCGCGTTGCGAGGTTGGCCATGGCCTCATAAGCAGCGATGTACTCCGGTCGGCAATCCGGATAGCCGCTGTAGTCCAGGGCATTCACACCGATGAAGATGTCCTGACAGTCAAGCGTCTCGGCCCACGCCAGCGCGAAGGACAGAAACACGGTGTTACGCGCGGGAACATAGGTAATCGGTATGCCACCTGCGGGCTGGCGTGTCTTCGGCACCGGGATGTCCGCCGTGAGGGCCGAACCACCGAATTGCCGCAAGTCGATGTCCACAATGAGGTGGCGCACTACCTGCATCGCCGCTGCGACCTGTTGCGCGCACTGCAGCTCGATCAGATGCCGCTGCCCGTAGCGAAATGACATCGCATGCAGCTGGAAGCCTTGCGCGCGCGCTATCGCCAGCGTGGTGGTGGAATCGAGACCACCGCTCAACAGCACCACTGCCTTGCGGGGGGACTCAGGGACAGAGGCGTGAGGATCCATGGGAATATAGACCATATTCTCGATGCGGGACCTGATCCGGGGCTTCACCCATAACGCGATGGTCAGCGCCGCAGCCCGCGCTGCCTTCACGTGCTCGCTCCCGGTGATGCGCCCTGAACACGATAAGCCTAAGGTGCGCTTCCTGGCCAGCCGCCCGTTGCGGATTGCAGGCCCGTGTCCTGCTGACGAGAATGACTGATGGCCAGAGTCTTTATTACCGGCTCTGCGGATGGTCTCGGGCGGATGGCCGCCGCACTGATGGTCGAGGCAGGGCACGAGGTCCTGTTGCATGCCCGCAGCGCAGAACGAGCCGCGGAAGCGCGAGCGCAGGTACCCGGTGCCGCGGGCGTTGTTATTGGAGATCTCTCCAGCATCGAGGCCACGCGCGGGGTGGCCGCGCAAGTCAATCAGCTGGGAGCCTTCGATGCGGTCATTCACAACGCGGGTGTCGGTTATCGGGAAAAACAGCGTGGCGCGACCGCGGATGGGTTGCCGCTGGTATTCGCTGTCAATTCCCTTGCGCCATACATTCTGACGGCGCTCATCAGCCGGCCGCGCCGCCTGGTGTACATCAGCTCCGGCCTGCACCAGAGCGCGGACGCCGGCCTGGAGGATCTGACCTGGACGCGCCGTCCCTGGAGCGGATCGCGGGCGTACGCAGAATCGAAGCTGCACAACGTCATCCTCGCGTTTGCCATGGCGCGACGCTGGCCCGAGGTGCGCTCCAACGCGCTCGAGCCGGGATGGGTGGCAACCCGGATGGGCGGCCCGGGAGCTCCGGGTGACCTGGATGCCGCGCCACGCACTCAAGTGTGGCTTGCCACCAGTGACGATCCGCGGGCACAGGTGACCGGCGGCTACTTCTACCATTTGAAGCCGCGCTCACCGAACCCGCAGGCTGCCCAGCAGGCCATCCAGGAGCGCTTCATCGCCGAATGCGCCCGCATCTCGGGACTTGCGCTGCCCGACTGAAGACCCGGCCGTACGTCCGCGGTTTGTCGCCTGAGCTACTTCCAGAGCGCCGAGAAGCCTCCGAGCAGATTGAAGCCGGGGCCGGGCTCGAAGTACCGACTGTTGCCGTCATCGACGATGACAGAGCCTACATAGTGCCGATCCATCAGGTTGTTGAGTCGCAGGAACACATTGAGGCGGATCGCACTCAGATCGAAGCTGTAACCGCCATCGATACCTGCCAGCGCGTAGGAGGGAGTAAACACCGTGTTGGCGTCATTGACTGCAATCGCACTCACATATTGCGCGCTCACGCTCGCATGCGGCCCGAACTCGCCGCCCCAGTGGACGAGGCCGAATAAATTGCTTTTCGGTACCCCCGGCAAACGATTTCCGGCGCTCACTAAAAGCGATGGCGCACGGCACGGGGCCGCGACGCAGGTGTGATACGCATCGCTGTAGAAGGCATTTACATAGGTGTAGGCCAACTGTAGTTGCCACTCGGGTGTCCACCGGTAGTTGAGGGACGCCTCTGCGCCCTGCCGGCGCGTCCTGCCGCTGTTCTGGTAAGTCGAGCGTCCGCCAACGTTGGTATCCACCACGATCTCATTGCGGGTCAGCGCCTGGAACACCGCGAGCTCCGCCGTGAGTCCTGGATCGAGTTGGATTTTCGCGCCCAGCTCCGTATTGTCACTCCGCGCCGGGCGCAAGTCGAAATTGAGTCCGGCGGAGCCATCGGGACGATAGGCCAGTTCCGATCCGATGGGGGTCTGAAAGCCCTGACCGTACGAGCTGTACAGGTTGAGCCAGGGAAGCGCCTTGTATACGAGGCCCGCCACGGGAGAGGTCGCCTGGTAGCGGATGCTGCCGCTGTCATCGCCGTTGGTGGCCGTAATGTAGTGGTCGACGGAGTCGAAACGCACGTCACTATGGCGCGCACCGGTCATCAGCGACCAGTCAGGCAGAAAATCCCAGCTGCCCTGCAGGTACTCGTCCAAGTTGCGCGCAATATCATTCTCATTGCGGCGCAGGGTACCCTGCACGCCGAGCGTCGCGCCGACGAAGTTGTTATATCCCCGGCGCAGCTCGTTCTGCCGATCGAAACTCACACCGGCAACCCATGACATGGGCCCACCCAGCACTTCGCTCTTCCACGACCAGCGTGCATCGCTGCCGCCGTACTGGCGGTTCAGGCCCACCACCCCACCGGCGCTGGTGGGCGCACGCTGCGTGCTCGCCGGGATGGCGAGAAACTGCTGCACGATGCGGTGTCCACCATAACCCAGCAGACGCACGGACTGACTCGGGCTGATATCCAGGTCATAAATGAGGCCTGCCTGCTGCTGCTGCAGGCTCTTGCGCGTGTCATACAGCGTAGCCGCCGGATCGGTGGAAGCCGGATCGGCCGCATATTCAACGGGCGTCAGCCCCAGGGGATCTCGCGCATCGGGTCGAGCCACCAGGTTGGCAATGAGCGCCAGTCGATTGGCATCGTTGAACGAATAGTTCAGCTTGCTGTTGAAGGAATCATTCTGCGCTGCGCTGTGTTCGCGAAAGCCATCGACCTGGAAATGCGTGTAGTCCAGGTTGTAGCCCAGAGCGCCGGTACTGCCCAGGAGATTCAGACCGGCACGCAGATTGTCGAAGCTGCCATAAACGAAAGAAGGACGGGCCTGTAGCGGCCCCTGTCCGTCGGCGGTGAAGATCTGGATCACTCCGCCCGAGGAGTTGCCGTAGAGCGCCGAGAACGGACCGCGCAACACCTCGACGCGGCTGGCGGAATCCAGGTTGAACTGGGAAATCTGGCCCTGGCCGTCGGGACCGGTGGCGGGGATACCGTCCTGGTAGACACGTACACCGCGGATACCGAAGGTGGAGTTGGCGCCGATGCCGCGGATGGAAACCTGCTGATCCTGAGCGTAGTTGTAGCGGTTGCGCGCCAGCAGGCCCGGCACCATGCCGATGTCATCGGCAAGGTTGACTCCCAGAGCATCCTGGCGCAGCTGCTCACCGGAAACACTACTGATGCCTGCCGGCAGATTGAAGGGATCCGCTGCCAGGCGAGTCGCAGTCACCACTACTTCATGCAGCGGGGCTTCCTCAGCGGCCGACATCAGCGGCAGTCCGAGCGCGGCAATCAGCCAACAGTTCCGGATCGAAGTTGCGATGGTCATGGCCTGCAAGGTGCGCGAGGGCGCGGTACGCTAGCACGGCCGTCACCGGCTGGAAACCGTTGCGCTGCGCGTTGCGGGGGTGGCTGGCCACTGCAAAGGTTGCATGCGCGGAATCATGAGCACCCAGCCCACGAAGCCGAGGACGCTCACGGCGGCTCCGAGCAGAAACGCGCCAGTGAATTCCCGCGTCGCCTGGACGATAAATCCGGTCAGCAGTGGCGCGAGGATTCCGGCCACATTGCCCAGACTGTTTTGTACTCCCACCCAGCGGCCCGTGGCGGAAGCACCGGCAAGAATCTGCGGGATGGCAAATACGGCCGGCGACTGGGCGCCGCATAAGGCCTGGTACAGGAAAATACAGCCGAGCGCGACCGGTCGCGGGCCGAGCGCCATGCCAAGCATGCAGCCGAGCGCGCCCAGCTGCGACACGGCCATCAGCAGCTTGTAAGCCAGATTGGTCGAGCCGCCGCGTGCGATGTGGCGATCGATGGCCCAGCCGCCAACGACCGCCGCCAGCGCATTGATGAGATAGGCCGTGCCGGCAAGCTGCGCCATGTCGGTGACCGAAAAGCCGCGCTCCCTGACCAGATAAAATGGCAACCAGGACAGCATGAAATAAAAAGTGTAGTTGGTGGCAAAGTGTCCGAGAGCAGTGCCCCATAGCGCGCGCTGGCGCAGGATCATCGCAAGTGTAGGCGTGTTGTCCGGCGCATCCGCGCTGTAAGTGTGCTGCGGAACCGCACAACGGGACCAGGGCAACAGCCACAGCAGCGATGCACCTCCGAAGATGAAAAAGCTCGCGCGCCAGCCGTAATGTGCGATCAGCAGCCCACCCGCATAGGTTCCCACTGCGGGACCCAGCAGATAAGCAAATGCGGTGATGCCGTTGGCGGTACCCAGGCCTGAGGCAGGGACCGTCAATGCCAACAGCTTCGAGCTGCACGGGAAACCAACGCTTTCGCCGATGCCCAGCGACAACCGCAAGGTGAGCAGCGTTGCAAAGCTGTACACCACTCCGACCAGCATGGTTGACACGGCCCAGAGCGCCAACCCGCAGGCGAGCACCCGGTGCGCCCCGAAACGTTCCGCCAGCCACCCGATGGGCACCTGTACCAGGGCATACGTGTAGAAGAAGGCGGAAAGCAGAATCCCCAGCTGGCGTTCGCTCAGATGCAGATCGTCCTGGATGTAGCTCGCCGCTGTAGGCAGCGCGCCGCGATCGACGTAGTTGATGAACAGCATGAGGGCGAGCAGCAGCACGACCGGGTTTCCGGCAATGCGCGCACTCGGCCAGGTTGCTTTTGCGTTGGGAATCAGTTGCTGGCATCCCGCTTGGTGCGGATCAATTGCGGTCGTCCGGGGCTGCGGATCAGTCGCAGTCGTCCACCGTGCGGCGCCTCAATTGACGTAGTCCGGTTCAGTGCGATCCAGCAGTCGCTTCAGGGCAGCAAAGTGCAGCTCGGTCCGATCGCGACCGTCGACGCTCGTGCCGGCGCTGAACTGCCGATGAGTCGCGCGCACGACCTCGTCTGCCAGCAGATGCAGGCTGCGGCCGGTCGAGAGCGCCAGGACCTGCGCCTGACAGGCACGCTCGAGAAAATACAGCCGCTCGAAGGCCTGCGCGGGGGACTGGCCCACCACCAGCACGCCGTGGTTGCGCATCATCAGTACCGATTTCGCCCCGAGCGCCCGCGCGAGTCGCTCTCCTTCGGTCGCATCGAACGCAAGCCCGTTGTACTCGGCATCGTAGGAGATGTCGCCATAGAAGCCGACGGCGCTCTGCACTGCCATTTCCAGGCGGGGATTTTCCAACATGGACATTGCCGTGGCGTAGGGCATGTGCGTGTGCAGTGCGCAGCGCGCATGGGGCGCCAGTCGATGCACCGGCAGATGGATGAAGCGTGCCGTGTCCTCGACCGGACCTGAGCCCGTGACCACCCGTCCCCCGAAGTCCAGCACCATGAAATCGCTGGCTTTCACCTCCGACCACAGCAGACCAAAGGGCGCGAGCAGAAAGTGATCGGCGCTGCCCGGAAGCAGCAGTGTCAGGTGATTGTCGATGCCCTCGTTCAGACCGAAACGCGCGGCAAGCCTGTGGCAGGCCGCAAGATCGATCCGAGCCTGCCGCTCGGCATCACCCGCGCGTGGCGTCATCGCTTTCAGCTTGGCGTTCATGGGTTGCTCCGCGCTTTCGGTCGGCCTGTCGCTGCAATGTTAACTGCGGCTGTGAACCCGGTCACATCGATCACGGGAGAGATTCCGTGTTCGCGGCTTCGGGCCATGGCCTCGCGCCTCCTGCGGAGTCGATCCGGGCTGCCCTGGCGCACGCCAGCCACAACCGCGAACTGAGCCACGGATTTGGCCCGTCCCCCGTGACAATCTAAACGCTACCCGGGGATCACGCAAAATCAGGAACGTACGATGAGACCGCAGCAGCTATTGATCGGCACGTGGGCCGTACTCGGCAGCCTCGCAGCTGTCGCAGCGTCCGCGCCTTTCAGCCCCTCCTCGGTGCGCCACGCCTCACCGCCCAGTGCCTCCTCAGGAGCTCATCTGGTGGCCTTCGGCACCCGTGGCGCTCAGGGGCAAAGCGCTCCGCGTGCCAAGCTCGATACGACGCTCGCAGATCTGGCCCGGCACCTCACGCCGGCGGCGATGGGCAGCATTCCCGCGCTGCGCGCGCTGCATCCGGCGGCGCACTTTACCTTGCGCTCGCCGCTGCGCACGCCCTATGTCCTGGTCGATGCGGTCACCCGCGGCGATCCGCAGCAACTCAAAGCGAATCTCATCTCGTTGGGCCTGATCAAAGCTGCGGTATTTCGCAATGACGTCGGCGGTTGGCTGCCGGTCAATCAGCTCGATGCGGCCGCCGCTCTCACCGGGCTGCACAGCATGCGTGCCTCCATGGCCCACACTCGCGTTGGCGCGGTGAGCTCTCAGGGCGATTATGCCCAACGCAGTAATGTGTTGCGCACGGCGAACCCGACTCTCACCGGCGCGGGCGTCACCGTGGGCCTGCTGTCCGACAGTTTCGACTGTTACAGCGTGTATGCCACCAACGGCGTGCCCGCCTCCGGCTCCGCCGGCTATGCGCCCAACGGCTTCCTCAATACCGCCGCCGATGATGCAACCAGTGGCGATCTGCCGATGAGTGTCAAGGTCGCGAGCGAAGCTAATTGCATGAATTACGGAGCGCCCGTTTTCCTGCCGTTCACCGACGAGGGGCGCGCCATGGCGCAGATCGTCCATGACGTGGCGCCCGGGGCAGCCCTATCCTTCTACACCGCCGAGAATAGCGAGGCCGATTTTGCCAATGGCATCGTGGCACTGGCCAATGCAGGCGCCAAAGTCATCGCGGACGATGTCGGTTATTACGACGAGCCGTTCTACCAGGATGGTCTGATCGCCCAGGCGATCGATCAGGTCAATGCCAAGGGTGTCAGTTATTTCTCTGCGGCGGGCAACAACGGCAGCAACGCCTACGAGAATACGATGCCGAGCTTTGCGACGCTGTCCGCCAGCCCGCCGAACACTGGCGAATTTCTGCTGAACTTCGATACGACGGGTGCGACCACGGCAACTTCGCTCCCCCTGACCATTCCGCCGTTGTTTCCGGGTGAGTTTCTCGCGCTGGTGCTGCAGTGGGATCAGCCTTATGTGACCGGCGCGGGCGCGAGCAGCCCGGGCGCCAGCAGCCGCATCGACCTGTGCGTGACTGGCGCAAGCGGCGGGGATTTCATCACCGATCTGGATGGCAACGCCGTGGCCTGCACCGGTGCGAACGCCAGCGCCAGCGATCCGTTGCAGATTCTGCTGCTCAGCAATCCCGCCAATGCTGCGGCCAATACCGCCACCGCGCACCTGAACGTGATGATCGGCGTGACCAACGGCACCACCCCTCCGACACGAGTCATCCTCTCTGTCGAAGATAATGGTGCCGGTGCCAGCATTGACAGTTTTGCCACCCACAGTGCAACGCTTCAGGGTCACGCGGGCGCGCAGGGCGGTGCGGCGGTCGGCGCTGCCTACTATGCCAACAGTCCGCTGTGCGGCAGCACGCCGGCCGTGATTGAGAGCTTCTCCGCCAAGGGTGGTGCGCCCATCCTGTTTGATACGGCCGGCGATCCGCTCGCCCCACCCGTGGTGCGCCACAAACCTGATTTCGTGGGTCCCGATGGTGTCAACACGACCTATTTCGGCAACGTGCTGCCCGCCATGCAAGTGCAGGGTCTGAGCGGCCCCTGCGCGGACGCCAAGAGCGGGGCCAACTACTACCCGAGCTTCTTTGGCACCTCGGCGGCCACCCCGCATGCCGCTGCGATTGCGGCGTTGCTGATGCAGGCCAACCCGGGGCTGACGCCGGATCAGATCTACAGTGCCCTGCAGAACAGCGCGGCACCCATGAGCGGCAGCATCCCGGATCCGGTTACAGGTTATGGCTTCGTGCAGGCTGACGCGGCGTTGCAGCTGTTGCCTCCCGGCCCTCCTGCCCTGTCGATCGGACCTGAAACCGTAATGCCGGGCGCCCAGACCACCCTCACCTGGTCTTCCGTCAACGCCAGCAGCTGCGTCGCTTCCGGCGGGTGGAGTGGTAGTCAGAAGGCGAGCGGTGCTGTAGCCGTGACCGCCCCCTCGACTGCGGGCACCGCAACCTACTCTTTGACGTGCAGCAATGCCGCCGGCACCTCCGCGGCCTCCTCAGTCACGCTCAACATTGCCAGCTCCTCGCCCAGCAGTGGGGGTGGCGGCGGCGGATCGATGCCCCCGCCTTCGGGAGGTGGCGGTGGCGCGATCAGCGAGTTGACTCTGCTGATGCTGGCTGCGCTGACGGCACTGCGGATGAAGCGCCGTTACGCTCCTACAGGAGCGATGCGCCCTTAGGCGGACGCACCACGAGCGTGCCGGCGATCTTGTCGTGCCAGGCCTGTCGGTCCTCGTCGATCGCGATCCAGATAAAGCCGAGCCCCACGACGATCAGTGAGAGGAAGCATGCCAGGGCACGGACGATCGCCGTCGTCCAGTCCAGAGCCCGGCCGTCGGCGCGCACCACCTGACACCCGAAGATGATTCCGCCAATGGTGGCGGACTTCATCTTCCACATCACCGCCCCATAGGCGGCGAGGATGATCAGTGATAAATCCGTTGTGTGCGACAGCTCGTGCAGCACGATCGAGACCAACAGTGCGTCGATCAACAGCGCCGCCATCCTGATCCAGAAGCCTGCATACGGGTGACTCGCAGCAGAAATACCCGATACCGAATGCGAGGCCGCAGGGCCACCTGTACCCGCCGCTGGTGCCGCTGACGCAGCACCGCTGCCTGGCGCCTCCGATGCAGCACCGCCCTGTGATGCCGCTGACGCGGCACCGGTGCGTGACCCCGCTGTTGCACGAAGATCCTCTTGTGCCATGCCCGCAGGTTCTGATCCGTCGGCCGCACGCATGGACCCGCCAGCGTTCGCCGCCCGCGACTGGCGTGCTGCGCGCGCAGTGAGCAGCAGCGTACAGATCACGACGCCCAACGCGAGTAGACCGAGGACGCTGTAGACAATGAAGCCGAGGATCGGAATGGTGTACAGCAGCAGGACGAGCCCCCCTCCGACCGCTACGCACAGCAGCAGATGCCTCTGCGGGTCCGGGCCGCCGCGAACCATCTTGCGCCCGAGGGCAGCGAGCATTGCAGCCTTGCCGAACAACGTGGCGCAGAACAGCAGCAGCAGCAGGAAAGGAATGGCTGCAATGCCGACCACCGTGATGGTGAGCAACACCACGGCCACCGGCGTGAGCAGGATCGTCAGAAATGCTGCGAGGACCACCTGGCCAAAGTGCGTCTCGAGTGTCTGCACCGAGCGCTCGAGGGGTGCGCGGAATGCCAGGGCCAGAAACAGATAAAGCGCCAGAAAGCCCAGCGCTAAAAACCATGCCCATCCCACGTCGGATGCAAACGCAAGGGGTCGACCAAACAGCAGACAGTGCCGTACCCAGGGTCTCAACCAGTGAAAATGTTGCAGGGTGCCGGTGAGGATGGTCTGAATGTCACCCCCGACTGTGGCTGCCGGGTCGCGTGTCAGAGTGCCACCGACCACAACGACATCGCCCTTTACCTCAGCCTGAGGACCTAGCTCGATATCGCCCAGGACGCTGACGACATCCCCGGTGACTGTGCCGTTGATATAGCTGTCGCCGATGACCGCCACGACGCCGTCCCCCACGGAGCCGCTGACATGGGCGTCTCCGAACACTGCCACCACGCTGCTATCCACTTGACCTGCGCTGGTGGCGGAGCCAAACACCGCGACCACCGCCTCGGCATGGCGGTCGGCGGCGAGCTCGGCGTCGTGCCCGATCGTGACGACATTGTCGCCGCGGCGGGTGTGGCGGTGATGGAGCGTGCCGCCCTTCGTATCCCAGTCCTGCTCAGCTGCGCTGCCCGCCGGCGGCTGGGCATCCCCGGTGTCAGGTTCCTGAGCGCAAGCCATGCCAATCAACAGTCCGCACAACACAGCGCTCAACAGACGCATCGGTTTGTCCAACCTGTTCATGGGCAATCTCTATACAAAGTGCGGTATGCAACCGTTCCGAGCGCAAACAGCACCAGATAAAACCCCACCGCAAGCGCGGCACCGCCGTAAAGCCAGAAGCTCGGTATCGCCTGTAGCACCGTCCAACCAGTCGCTCGGGCGGCACCCAGCACCTGTGCATACGCGTGGGCCCAGATGGCAATGGGACTCAAGGAACGCGCCAGTTGCCCGGAGCTCATCGTCGCCGAGCCGCCTGCTGCAAGTGTCACGCAGATCAATCCCATGCAGAGAACCAGGAAACCCATCTGCAGGGACCGCGGCCAATGACCGTAGCTGCGCTGCCACCACGGTGTCGCGCTGATCTTCTCGAGTACGGCGCCTGCCAGGCCCGGCGGAGCCCGGCGCAGGGGCTGCGCACGCAGCAGGGTGCCGACATAGCGCTCGAGCCGCTCACGATCGGTTGTCTGATCGTTCATGCGCCGCCCTCCAGACTCTCCGGGCCAATGCCGCGTCGGCCGAGACGAACGCACAATGCGATGCGGGCGCGCTGTATGTCCGTTTTGACTTTTGCCAAAGAGATACGCAGCTGCGCCGCGATCTGCTGGTAAGACATCTCCTCGAAATGAAACAGCACGAGAGGCACCCGCTGATGTTCCGGCAGCGCGCGTAATTCCTGCTCGATGATCCCCTGGCGGATCGAGGCATCGATACTCTGCGCCGAGGTGTCAGCCGACGGGAAATCCACCTGGGTTGCAGAGTCGGTGTGCTCTGCATCGGCGTGCGACTCAGCGGCTGAGCCCAGCTCGGAGAAAAAACGCCAGCGACGCCGATAGCGACTCAGGTGATTGAGGCTCAGCCGCGTGGCGACGGTCTTCAGCCAGCCGCCGGCAGTAGCGCTGCTGCGCAGCTGCTCGAAGTGGGCATAGGCCTTGAGGAATACATCCTGGGCAATGTCCTCAGCCTGCGCATCATTGCCGGTGATGCGGGCACAAGTCGTGAATACCATGTCCTGATAGGCGTGCATGAACGTCGTGAAATCGGCCACCGGGGTCGTATCTGTAGCCACTGGCGTATCAGCGTCTCAGCCCCAATACACCGATCCTGCGCAGAAGTTGCAGGCGGTTTGAATTTATTGATGCGTTGGCAGCGAGCTTCGTCCGGGGGGCGCCGTGGCAGCCGGTGCCGTGACGGCCGGTGCCGCAGGCCCGGCAGGCGTTGCGGACATTTCCAGAATGCGACCGGCCATACCCTGGGGCTGCACACTGATGAAGGGGCCCTTCTGTGCCGCAGGCACCGGCTCGCGGCGGGTCTTCCGCCACAGATCGTATACGGTGAGGGTACCGGTGAGCGCGGCCAGAGTCGTGTAGTACGCCGGCGGGCCGAACCCAGCCATCAGGCCGCCGGCGAGTACCGGACCGAATGCCGCTGAGGTGCCATTCAATGTCAGCAGCGCGCTGCTCGCACCCACCAGCTGTCCGGCTTCCAGCTTGTCATTCACGTGCGAGACCGCGAGTGAATACAGCGTCAGGGCGAAACCGCTGAACAGTGCCGCGAGTGTGAGGAACAGCGCATTGGGTAGCCCAGGGAAGGCGACGAGCAGCCCGGCCACGATGGTCGCGGCGGTACACACGAATGCGATGACGGTGCGACGGTCGAGGCGATCGGACAGGCGGCCCACCGGATACTGCGATAGCACGGCCGCAAAGATGCTGACCGCCATGAAATTGGCCACCGCGGCATTGCCGAGCCCGTTCAGGCGGGCATATACCGGACCCATGGAGAAGATGATGGAGGAAATCATGCCCGAGAAGGTCACCGCAACCACCCCGAGGGGTGAGTTGCGGAACAGATCCCGGTAACGAACTTTCAAACGCGCCGCATGCTGCGGCGGATGCTGTGCCGAGGCGACGATCGGCACCACCGCCAGCGATATGAGCACGGAGACCAGCATGAAACCATTGACCGTGCGCGGATTACTCAGAACGAGCAGAAACTGCGCCGCACCGAGCCCCGTGTAAAGAATCAGCATGTACACCGCCAGCAACGCGCCGCGGTTGGTCCGGCTGGCGCGATCGTTGAGCCAGCTCTCGGCCACCACGTAGATGCCGGCGAAACACATGCCGGTGGTCAATCGCATGACGGCCCAGATGAGGGGATGGACGAACACGCCCTGCACGAGAATGGCCGCTGAAGCGACCGAAGCCAGCGCGGCAAACACGCGCACGTGGCCGATACGCCGCACGAGGCGACTGGCCGCCTGGGTGCCGACCAGATAGCCCACGTAATAACAGGACATGATCACGCCGATGATCGGCGTGGGAAATCCTTCGAGCGTGGCGCGCACGCCGAGCAGCGTGCTCTGCAGGCCCGCGCCCAACATGAGCACGCCCATTCCGAGAAGCAGCGGCCATGTTGCGGCAATCATGATTTCGAGTTGAGCGCGTGCGGCGTCATCATAGCCGATTTGCCGGCGGCGGTGGCATGAGCGGGAGCAGTGTGTTTGCGACGGCTGCCGCGCGCGGCGGCGACCGTCCCCACGCGGTCACTCAACCTCGTGCAGCGGTCGATATAAACCTGCTGCGCGAGCCCGCCCCTGAATCAAAGCGAGCACCGCGTCAATCGCAGGCGTCGCTACTCCCGTCAGATGCCCGAGCTCGTGCACAACGGTCACGATGGCATCGATCTCAAGTGAACGACCGCGCTCCAGATCCTGCAGCATCGACATCCGGTGTCCGCGCACCTGGCCTGCGGCATCCAGCCGTCGCTGCACCATCCCGACAGGAATGTGGATGCCGAGTGCTTCATTTACCGCGCTTGCCTCGCGCATCATCGTCAGGCACAGCGAGCGCAGGCCCGGATCTGTGATCATCTGATCAAGTGTCTTCCCGGTGAGCGCGCTGATGGGGTTGAAACAGACATTGCCCCAGAGCTTGAGCCAGATGTTCCAGCGCAGCTCGTCGCGAATCGGTGCATCCAGCTGCGCACCCTGCAGCGCCTCGCTCAAGGCCAGCACGCGCGCCGAGCGGCTCCGGTCCGGTTCACCCAGTGTAAAGCGGTTGAATTCTTCATGCACGATCACACCTGGCGTCACGAGCGTGCAGGCGGGATCGACGACCGCTCCAATCGCACGCTCAGGTCCGATCTGTTGCCACTGCCGGCCGCCGGGATCAACTGACTGCAGATGCCGCCCTTCCAGGGCACCCCCGTGCCGATAGAAATACCACCAGGGAATGCCGTTCATGGCAGTCACCACGGCCGTGTCTGGGCCAAGGAGCGGTGCGAATGATTCGGCCGCCGCATACGCCTGGTGTGTCTTCAACGTACAGAGGATGTAATCCTGCGCACCAAAGTCAGCCGGCCGGTCGGAGGCGGCGACGCGCACCGTTTTTTCCGTACCGCCGATTCGCAGCTTCAGTCCCTGCTCACGTATCGCCCGCAAGTGCGCACCACGGGCGATTACACACACCTCGTGTCCGGCCAGCGCCAACTCGACGGCCAGGTAACCACCAATTGCGCCGGCACCGAATACACAAAACTTCATAGCTTCATGCCAAGCGTACTGCAGAGCGGTTGCGCCGGCCACCGCTTGCGCTCTCACAACCGTAGCCGCGAGCATGCCGCGCATGCAGGTGCGGCCTGCCCAGTGCAGCGGTAAGATCGCACTTTGCTGCATTCGCGGAGAGCCGTCATTCCAACCTTGCCCGCCACGATGAATGTCGTCGAGATTGCCTCTCCGGGCGGCCCGGAGCAGCTCAAGCCCGCCGTGCGTCCCGTACCGAAACCCCGTGATGGCGAGGTACTCATCCGCGTTGCAGCGGCCGGCGTCAATCGTCCCGATGTCGTGCAGCGGGAGGGTCATTATCCCCCGCCTCCCGGCGCGTCGGATCTGCCCGGGATGGAAGTGGCCGGTGAAATCGTCGCGCTCGACCCGAAGGTCTCTGGACTTGCGCTCGGGCAGAAAGTCACCGCGCTGTTGCCCGGCGGTGGCTATGCCGAGTACGCGCTTGCGCAAGCACCCTTGTGCCTGCCAGTGCCCCCCACCCTGAGCCTGACGGAGGCGGCCGCGATCCCGGAAACCTATTTCACGGTCTGGACCAACCTGTTTGAACGCGGCGGCTGTAAAGCGGGCGACAGCGTACTGATTCATGGCGGCACGAGTGGCATCGGCACGACGGCCATCCAACTCGCACACGCCTTCGGTGCGCGGGTGTTTGCCACGGCGGGATCCCCGGAGAAAGTGCAGGCCTGTGTACGTCTGGGTGCAATGCGCGGCATCGACTACCGCAACGAGGATTTCGTCGCGGTCGTCAAGCAGGAAACCGAGGGAAAAGGCGTCGACATCATCCTCGACATGGTGGCGGGCAGCTATGTGCCACGGAACATCGATGCCTGCGCCCTCGATGGACGCATCGTCGTCATCGCCACCCTCGGCGGTGCCCGTGCCGAATTCAACATGACGAAGTTGATGGTGAAGCGCCTGACACTGACCGCTTCTACCCTGCGCTCGCGCACACTCGCTCAAAAGGCTGCCGTGGCCGACGGAGTGCGCAACCACATCTGGCCGCTACTGGAACAAGGACGCGCGAAGCCGGTGATTTACCGCACTTTTCCGCTCGCGCAGGCAGCCGATGCGCACCGCCTCATGGAATCCTCGCAGCACATCGGCAAGATCATGCTGGATGTCGCCACGCTGTGATGGCTGGTCAGTGGCGCGTCAGAGTGCGCACATGCGCGACGGCGCTGCGCCCCAGGGCCGCGAGGTTGTAACCCCCTTCGAGCATCGAGACGATGCGTCCGGCGGCATGCCGATTCGCAATCGCCATGAGCTCACTTGTCATCCATTCGTAATCGGTCTCGAGCAGCGCCAGGCCACCCAGCAGGTCTTCGCGGTGTGCATCGAAGCCCGCCGAAATGAAGATCATCTGGGGCCGAAACGCATCCAGTGCCGGCAGCCATTTGCTCTCCAGCACCCGCCGCGCCACCGCGCCGCCGCTGCCGGCGGCGAGCGGCACGTTCACCATGTTCGGAGCCGGATCATCGACACCGCTGCCCGGATAGAAAGGATGCTGAAAGAAGCTCACCATCAGCACCCGATCCCGCCATTGCGGCGCGCTGAACATGTCCTCGGTCCCATTACCGTGATGCACATCGAAATCGACGATGGCAACCCGCTCCAGGCCCTTGTTCTGCAGCGCATACGCCGCCGCTACTGCCACGTTGTTGAAGATGCAGAAGCCCATCGAGCGGTTCGGGGTGGCGTGATGGCCGCACGGTCGCACCGCGCAAAACGCATTGGCCGCATTGCCGGCCAGCAGCTCATCCACCGCGAGTACGCCGGCCCCGGCAGCGCGGCGGGCCGCCGCAAGGCTGTAGGGATTCATCGCGGTATCCGGGTCCAGCTGAACATAGCCCTCGGTCGGGGCGTGCTCGAAAATCAGATCCACGTAGCTGGCGCGATGCACGCGCTTCAGGTCTTCAGGCACGGCAAGCGGCGCCTCCAGCCGACGCAGCTGCTCGAGCAACCCGGAATTGCGCAGGTGCTCGTTCACCGCGCCCAGGCGCTCGGGGCACTCCGGATGGCCTGCGCCCATCTCGTGGCGCAGACAGTCGGGATGCGTGATGTATGCCGTTGTCATGAGCAACTCCTCGCAGACTAGGCGCCGAGAGCTTGGCCCACGCCCAGCCCTGATTCGCTGGCGAACTGCGCCGCGCCGATCTTCTTGCCGTCCTCGTAACGCAGCTTCAGCACCTCGATCTGCCCACCTTGCGCCATGATCGAGATACTCTCCTCACCCACCGCCGTGACGGTTCCCACGGCACCGGCCACCTCGGCAAAGCGCCGGCTGAGGTGCTTGCGCGCGTCGAAGATCTGCAGCTTCCTGCCCTGCCAGCGCGTCCACGCCCCCGGTGCAGGATTGCAGCCGCGGATCAGGTTATAGACAAAATCGACGTGTTGGTGCCAGTTGATCTGGCCCTCGGCGCTGCGGCACCAGCCTTCGTAGCTCGCCTGTGACTCATCCTGTGGCGTACCGGCGGCGCGGCCGGATGCGGCCAGGTCAGCCGCCTCGAGCAGCGCGCTGATGCCCATCGGAAACAGTCGCTCGAAATAAACACTGGCCAGCGTGTCATCCGGGCCAATCGGGGTTTCCTTCTGCAGGATGACCGGCCCCTCATCGAGGCCGTCCGTCGGCCGGAAAATCGTAAGCCCGGTGCGCCGGTCGCCGCGGATGATGGGCCAGTTTATGGAGCTGGGGCCCCGATAGCGCGGCAACAGCGAGGGGTGATACTGAATCATGCCGTAGCGTGGAATCGCTACAAAATCCTGCGGCACAAATTGCAACACGTATGCCATGACTCCGAGCTGCACGTTCAGACTCTGCAGCACTTCCCGCGCCGCCGCCGTCTTCAGCGACGGCAGCTGATGCACGGCAATGCCTTGCTGCTGGGCAGCCAGCCGCAACGGATCAGGCCTGGCATCGGCCTTCTCCGGCGCGCAGAACACCGCAGCCACCTCGTCGCCGCGCTTGCAAAAGGCGTCCAGCGCCGCCTTGCCGAAGTCCTGTTGTCCGATGATGGCAATGCGCATGTTGCTGGCTGGTCAGAGCGGGAAGAGAATCCTACGCAAAATGCACTCCAGGCGCAGGCTGCCGTGCCGGCGGAGCCCGTCACACGTGCGCCGCGGCCGGCACAGTCAATGGCTGCCGCGCCGCCCGGCCGCAAGCCGCTTCCGCCCGCCAAAAAGGATCGGCTACAGTCGACCGTCGGCTCCGGCAAGCGCGGCCCTATGAATCCTTGCCGCAGCGCAACCGCAGGTCCGACCCGGCTGCAGCAACGGCTGGATGATATGTACTCCGCCTCATATATCATATATGTTGTGCAGTGGAGCAATGACGGAATTGTTAACAGAGGGGCTCTCCCATGGCTGGCCGAAATTTTCTCTTCGTTCCTGGACCGACCAACGTTCCGGACCGTGTGCTGCGCGCGATGACGGTCTCCCAGGAGGACCACCGCTCGCCGAGCTTTCCGGAGCTGACGCGCGCGGTGCTGAGCGGACTGAAGCCCATATTCAAGACCACGAGCGGTACCCCGATCGTTTATCCATCCTCGGGAACCGGCTGTTGGGAGGCAGCGCTCACCAACACGCTCAATCCGGGTGACAAGGTGCTCACTTCCCGCTTCGGTCAGTTCAGTCACCTGTGGGTGGATATGTGTCAGCGGCTGGGCTACGAGGTGGAGATTCTGGAGACCCCGTGGGGCGAAGGCGCGCCCGTCGAGCGCTACCTCGCCTCGCTGAGCGCTGACAAACAACATCGCATCAAGGCGGTGCTGGTGTGCCAGAACGAGACCGCCACGGGAGTCACCAGTGACGTCGCGGCCGTGCGCAAGGCCATGGACAGCGTGAAGCACCCCGCGCTGCTGTTTGTGGATTCGGTGAGCGCACTGTGCAGCATCGACTTCCGAATGGATGACTGGGGCGTGGACGTCTGCGTCAGTGGCTCGCAGAAGGGGCTCATGCTGCCCGCGGGACTCGGGGTGACGTGCGTCAGTCAGAAAGCGCTCGCCGCAGCCAAGACGGCCAAATCGCCGCGTTGCTACTTCGATTACAACGACATGGTGACGGCCAACGCCACCGGCTACTTCCCATACACACCATCCGTGCCGATGCTCTATGGCCTGCGCGAGTCGCTGGCGATGATCGCGGAGGAAGGGCTCGAGAACATTTTCCGGCGGCATACCTATCTGGCCAGCGGCGTGCGCGCGGCCGTGTTCGACGGCTGGAAACTGAAACTGTGCGCCGTCGAACCCAAGTGGTATTCGGATACCGTCTCCGCAATCATGGTGCCGGAAGGCATCAACGGGGCCGAGGTCATCTCACGCGCATTCAAGCGCTACAACCTTGCGCTCGGTGCGGGACTTGCGAAAGTGGCCGGCAAGCTGTTCCGCATCGGCCACCTCGGCGATCTGAACGAGCTGATGTTGCTCGGCGCCATTGCCGGCGCCGAGATGGCCATGCTGGATGTGGGCGTCAAGATCGAACCCGGCAGCGGTGTCGCGGCCGCGCAGACCTTCTGGCGCAAGAATCCGCTGACCGAAGCCAGGACCGGCGCGAAGGCGAGCATCGCCGCATGAGCGCCCCGGGCAACGCCGCCAAGCAGCGCGTTGTTTTCCTGGACCGGGCCTCTCTGAAGGCCAAAGTGCGCCGGCCGGATTGCGCATCCGAGTACGTTGAGCACCAGAAGACCTCGGCCGAGGAGATCGTGCCGCGTCTGCAGAACGCAACGGTCGCCATCATCAACAAGGTGCCGCTGCGCGCCGCGACGCTGCAACAGCTGCCACAGTTGAAGATGATCGCGGTGGCTGCCACAGGCTATGACGTGGTCGACGTCGGCTACTGCCGCGATCGCGGCATCGCCGTAGCCAACATCCGCAATTACGCGGTGCACACGGTCCCCGAGCATGCCTTTGCGCTGATCCTGGCACTGCGGCGTAACCTGCTGGCCTATCGTCAGGATGTCGAGAACGGCGTGTGGAACCGCTCGGACCAGTTCTGCTTCTTTACCCATGACATCGGGGATCTGCACGGGTCAACCCTCGGGATCATCGGCGAGGGCGCCATCGGTCAGGCGACGGCGGCGATCGGTCGCGCCTTCGGCATGCGCGTGCTGTTTGCAGACCATCCGCCACCGAAGATGGAAGGCGTCACGTTCACCCCTCACGAGCAGGTGCTGGCGCAATCCGACGTGATCTCGCTGCATTGCCCGCTGATGCCGGCGACACGCAATCTCATCAATCTGGACGCGTTTCGCCAAATGAAACGCAGCGCACTGCTCATCAACACCGCCCGCGGCGGGCTGGTCGATGAGTCGGCGCTCATCCAGGCGCTCGATGAAGGACTGATCGCGGGCGCCGGATTTGATGTGCTGACGGTCGAGCCGCCGCGTGACGGTCATCCGCTCCTGGATGTCCGCCGGCCCAATTTCATTCTGACACCGCACATCGCCTGGGCTTCCGATGGGGCGATGCAGTTCCTGGCAGACCAGCTGATCGACAACATCGAAAAGTGGTGTGCCGGCACGCCGCAGCACCTGGTGAGCTGAGGGCGCCGCTCGCCTCAGGTATCCGGCGCAGCCAGCCGATTGCGCAGGGTGCCGATGCCTGCGATGCTCACTTCCACGCTGCTGCCATCGGGCACGGAACCCACACCCAGCGAAGTGCCGCAGGCAATGACGTCGCCGGGATACAGTGTCATGTCCTGGGAAAGACTGCTCACCAACTGTTCAGGCGGGCAGATCATGTCTGACAGCGGGTAATTCTGCCGCTCGAGTCCATCCAAGCGCGTCGTGACATGCGCACTCGAGAGGTCCACGTCCGAGCTGATGACGGGGCCGATGGCACCGAAGCTGTCATAGCCCTTGGCGCGACACCACTGCGTGAAATCGGCATTCTCATTGAGGACCTGCGCTGCGGTCACATCGTTCACGCAGGTGTAGCCGAAGATAGCGGCGCGCGCCTGCTCGACGCCGATGTCCTTACACTGCCTGCCAATCACGATGCCCAGCTCGCCTTCGTAGGCGATCTTGCCGTGATAGCTGCGGGGGCGGTGGATCGGCTCATCCGGGCCGATCACACAGCTGGCCGGCTTCAGCAGAAACAACGGATGGGCCGGGGCCGCTTTGCCCAGCTTTGCGGCGAGCGCGTAAAAGTTATTCCACAGCGCGATGATCTTGCTCGGACGGCAGGGGACGAGCAATGTCACATCGTGCAGCGCGACGCGCGTGCCGATTGACTGCGCTGTCGCGAACAGGTCCCCCGCGTGCTCGTCTATCTCACCCTCGGCGAGCTGACCGAAGCCCTCACGCCCCTCGCGGGTACGGAATCGGGCCCAGAGCGTCATCTCGTCCGGGACCTGCAGATCAACGCAGAACGGAACGCAGCAACTTGCCCATCTCGGCAGGATTGCGCGTGACCTTGATGCCGCACTCCTCCATGACGGCCAGCTTTTCCTGCGCGGTGCCCTTGCCTCCGGAGATGATCGCGCCGGCATGCCCCATGCGCTTTCCAGGGGGTGCGGTTACCCCCGCGATGAAACCGACCACCGGCTTGCGCATGTGGTCCTTGATCCAGCGCGCACAGGTTTCCTCGTCATCGCCACCGATCTCCCCCACCATGATCACCGCGTGCGTTTCCGGGTCGTCGTTGAACATCTTCATGACATCGATGTGCTTCAGGCCGTTGACCGGATCGCCGCCGATACCAACACAGGTCGATTCGCCGATATCCCCGAGCTGTCCCACGGCCTCGTAAGTCAGCGTGCCCGAACGCGACACGACGCCTACCGGACCCTTCTTGTGGATATGCCCGGGCATGATGCCGATCTTGATCTCATCCGGAGTGATGACGCCCGGACAGTTCGGACCGATGAGCAGCGTCTGGCGACCGCGCATGCGCTCACGCGTCGCGATCATGTCACGCACCGGCACCCCTTCGGTGATGCAGATGACCAGCTCCAGCCCGGCATCGACGGCTTCATCGATTGCGCGCGCGGCAAAGGCGGGCGGCACGTAGATCACCGACACCGTGGCACCGGTCTGCTCCTTGGCTTCCTCAACTGTGCCGAAGATGGGAATGCCTTCGAAATCCTCGCCCGCCTTGTTGGGGTTGACCCCGGCCACGAAGCACGCCTTGCCGTTGGCGTAGTCGCGACACAGTCGGGTATGGAAAGCTCCGGTCTTGCCGGTGATGCCCTGGGTCATCACCCGGGTGTTGCGGTCGATCAGGATACTCATGAGTGCAGCCCTATTTCGCAGCTACTGCGGCGACAATCTTCTGTGCGGCATCCGCCATGTCGTCTGCGGAGATGATCGGCAAGCCGGAGTTTTTCAGCATCTGACGTCCGACGTCCTCGTTGGTGCCTTTCATGCGCACTACGAGTGGCACGCGCAAATTGACCTGGCGCGCTGCCGTGATGACGCCTTCGGCGATGGTGTCACACCGCATGATGCCGCCGAAGATGTTGACGAGGATGCCCTTCACGGCTGGATTCTTCAGCATCAGCTTGAACGCCTCGGTCACCTTCTGCGGGGTGGCGCCGCCGCCCACATCGAGAAAATTAGCGGGCTCGGCACCGTAGAGCTTGATGGTGTCCATGGTGGCCATGGCAAGACCCGCACCATTGACGAGGCAGCCGATGTTACCGCCCAGGGAGATGTAGGAAAGGTCGTGCTTCGAGGCCTCGATCTCCGCGGGGTCCTCTTCGTCGAGATCGCGCATCGCGACGATCTCCGGATGGCGGAATAACGCGTTGGAATCGAAATTCAGCTTGGCGTCGAGGGCCAACACGCGGCCGTCGCCGGTCAGCACCAGGGGATTGATCTCGGCGAGCGAGGCATCGCACTCCACGAACGCGCGGTACAGCCCCTGCATCAACTTGCGCGCTTGCGGCACCGAGGCCTCGGGCACGCCGATCTTTTCGGCGATCTCATCGGCCTGGGTGTCGGTCAATCCGGCGACCGGATCGATCGCCACCTTGTGAATCTTCTCAGGCGAGTGCTCGGCGACCTGCTCGATCTCCATGCCCCCTTCGGAGCTCGCCATCAGCGTCACGCGCTGCGCCTTGCGATCCACCACCATGCCGACATACAACTCCTTGCGGATGTCGGCACCCTCTTCGACCAACAGGCGCTTGACCACGCGACCCTCAGGTCCGGTCTGGTGAGTCACCAGCGTCATGCCGAGGATCTGCGCTGCATACTGGTGCACTTCCTCGAGCGACTTCGCCACTTTGACACCGCCGCCCTTGCCGCGGCCACCGGCGTGAATCTGCGCTTTGACCACCCACACCTTGCCGCCGAGCTTGCGCGCCGCGGCGTCGGCGTCGGCAACCGAGAAGCACGCGATCCCGCGCGGCGTGGCCACGCCGTATTTGCGCAGGATCTCCTTGCCCTGATACTCATGCACATTCATCGCAACTTCTCCGGTGCACCGCACGTGCACCCCTGCATGCTCAATGCCTGTTCAATTGCCACGGTCCTCATCGAGGGTCCTGGCGAGCAGCTTCGTCAGCGCATAGACGGTGTCCAGATGCGGCGTGGGTGTTTCCGTCAGCCGCGCCAGCTCGACCACCGAGCCCAGCAGCGCGTCCACCTCCAGCTCCTTCCCCGCCTCGACGTCCTGCAACATTGAAGTCTTGTGGTGTCCGACCTTCTCGGCGCCGGCGATGCGCTTCTCCAAAGGTACCCGGAAGCTGATGCCCAGCTTGTGCGCAACTTCCTGGGCCTCGGTCATCATCGCTGCCGCGATGGCGCGGCTCGGCGGATACTGGCAGATGCCCGCGAGCGTCGCCCGCGTCAGCGCACTGATGGGGTTGAAAGTCATGTTGCCCCAGAGTTTCAGCCAGATCTCGGCACGGATGTCCTCGAGAACCGGCGCCTTCAAACCCGCAGCCGTGAGGCACTGTGACACCCGGTTGGCACGCTCGCTCGAGCTGCCGTCGGGTTCTCCGACCGGGAAGCGATTGCCCTCGACATGCCGAATCACCGCCGGCGCCACCAGCTCAGTGGCGGGATAAACAACGCAGCCGATCACCCGCGCGGCGGGAATATGTCGCGCAATCTCGCCGCTCGGGTCGACGCTGGTAATACTCGAGTCCGCCCAGCGTCCCTCATGGCGATGGAAGTACCAGTAGGGGATGCCATTCTGCAGCGGCAGCACCACCGTCTGCTCGCCAAACAGCTGCGGCACGCGCGGCGCCACCGCAGCCAGCTGATGCGCCTTCATGGCGAGAATCACCAGGTCCTGCGCGCCAGCGCTGCCGTAGTCGTCGGTGGCCTTGACCCCGGGCACGACCTGCTCACTGCCGTCCGCCATGATGAGGCGGATGCCACAGCTCTGCAGAGCCTCCAGCGTGGCACCACGGGCAATGAACGTGACATCCTCACCGGCGAGCGCGAGCCGGGTACCGATATAGCCGCCGATGGCACCGACACCAATGATTGCTATTTTCATCTCGGACGACTCACGAGGCGGATCGGATGCACACTATGCCTCATGGGCATCCGCTCAGCATCATCGCGTCTGCGCAAGTGGTGCGTTTCCAGCACACCTACTGCCGGATTCGTGACAACCCGCGGGTGCGAGCTCCGCTGCGAGCTCACACTGAGGGTATCAGTCCCGCACCGCGCGCCCACCTGTACTTGGCACCCAACACCGCCACCGGTATTTCCGTGGAATATGCATACGCCGGAATGCCATGTTGGTAGAGGTACTCGGACGCCTCCTCCACCTCCACATCGCCGGCCAGCGATGCGACCACGGGCTTTTCGAAACCCTTGCCACGCATCTCCTGCACGACTTCTACCATCAGTTTCGCGAACACCATCGGCGGGGTGATGATCGTGTGCCAATAGCCCAGAATCAGCGCGTGGATGCGCGGATCCTGCAGTCCCAGGCGCACCGTGTTCTGATACGTCGAGGGCGGCTCGCCGCCGGTGATGTCCACCGGGTTACCGGCAGCACCGAAGGGCGGAATGAATTTGCGGAACGCGGCGTCCAGATCCGCCGGCATGGCCATGAGTGACAGGCCGTTATCGACGCAGGCATCCGAGAGCAACACGCCGGAGCCGCCGGCGCCGGTAATGATGACGACGTTGTTACCCTTGGGCGTCGGCAATACCGGAATGCCGCGAGCGAACTCCAGCAGGTCGCGCAGCGAGCGCGCCCGGATCACGCCGGACTGTTTGAAAACGTCATCGTAGATCTTGTCATTGCCCGCGAGCGCACCGGTGTGGGAGCTCGCCGCGCGCGCACCGAGGCTGGTGCGCCCGGCCTTCAGCACCACCACCGGTTTCTTTTTCGAGACACGCCGCGCCACTTCCGCGAAGGCACGGCCATCCTTCAGATCCTCGCAGTGCTGCGCGATGATCTGGGTATTGTCGTCCTGCTCGAAGAATGCCAGCAGATCGTCTTCGTCGATGTCGGCCTTGTTGCCAAGGCCCACGATCGCGGATACGCCCATCTTGGCGGAGCGCGAAAAGCCGATAATGGCCATGCCGATGCCGCCGGACTGCGAGGACAGCGCCGCCTTGCCCTTGACATCGAAGGCGGTGCAGAAGGTGGCGCAGAGATTCTTCGGCGTGTAGTAAAAGCCGTAGATGTTGGGTCCCATGAGCCGCACGCCGTACTTGCGGCCGATTTCCTGCAGCTGCTGCTGCCCCTCGACATTGCCCGTCTCGGCAAACCCGGAGGGTATCAGCACGGCCCCGGGAATCTTCTTCTCGCCGACCTCGGTGAGGGCCTGCGCGACAAACTTCGCCGGAATGGCGAACACCGCCACATCGATCTCGCCGGGAACGTCCTTGACGCTCTTATAAGCCTTCTTGCCCATGATCTCCGAGGCGGAGGGATGGATGGGATAGATCGCTCCCTGGTAGCCGCCGTTGATCAGATTCTTCATCACCGAGTTGCCGATCTTGCCGTTCTCGGCCGAGGCGCCGATGACCGCCACTGCATCGGGCTTCATGATGCGATTCATCTTGGCAACGATCTCGGCCGTGCTGGGTCGACTGCGTTGTACCTGCGGCTTGAAATCGAGCACGATGCGCACGTCGGCCGCGGTGGCGCCACTCTCGGTGGCAAACACCGGATTGAGATCCATTTCCGAGATCTCGGGGAAATCGGCAACGAGGCTGGAGACCTTCTCGATCATCGCGGCAAGCGCGGTGCGGTCCACCGGTTTGGCACCGCGCACGCCACGCAGAATCTCCGCAGCCTGGATGCTGTCGAGCATCGACAGCGCATCCTCGTTGGTCGCGGGCGCGAGCCGGAAGGTAATATCCTTCAGCACCTCGACCAGGATGCCGCCCAGCCCGAAAGCGACGAGCTTGCCGAAGGCCGGATCCGTGACGGCACCGATGATGACTTCCTGGCCGCCCGCGAGCATCTGCTGCACCTGCACGCCCTGGATGTCCGCCTTGGGATCGTACTTGCGCGCATTGCCGACGATGGTGGCAAAGCCTGCGGAAACGGCTTCGGCATTCTTCATACCGACGAGCACGCCACCCGCCTCGGTCTTGTGCAGGATCTGTGGCGAGACAATCTTCATCACCACCGGGAAACCGATGTCATTGGCAAGCTTGACGGCTTCCTCGGCGGTCTTCGCCACGCCCTCCTTCGGAATGTTGATGCCGTAGGCCTCGCATAACCCGCGCGCTTCGGGCGCGGTCAACGATGTACGGTTGCCCGCCTTGGCCTGCTCGAGAATCTTACGAACTGCGTTCTTGTCGTTTGCCATGGAATGCCTCGTTGCTTGGCCTCAGACCACCTTCTTGCTGCGGAACGCGGCGATCTCCTCGCCCGCGTAACCGAGCTCGGCGAGCACTTCATCGGTGTGCTCACCCAGCAGCGGCGAGCGCTTGACCTCGGTCGGGCTGTCGCTGAGCTTGATTGGATTGCCCACCGTGAGGTACTTGCCGCGTTTCGGATGGTCGACTTCCACCACCGTTCCGGTCTGGCGCAGCGACGGCTCGTGCGCCAGCTCCTTCATCGAGAGAATGGGTCCACAGGGAATGTCGTGCTCGTTGAGCTCGTCCATGGCTTCGAATTTGGTTTTCGTGACCGTCCAGGCCTCGATGGCCTCGAAGACCTGCTTCAGTCGGGGCAGGCGCGCGTTAGGCGTTGCGTAGTCCGGATCGCTGATCCACTGCTCCTTGCCGATGACCTGGCAGATCTCTTTCCACACGGGGGCCTGCGCGATGAAGTACAGGTAGGCGTTGGGATCGTTCTCCCAGCCCTTGCACTTCACGATCGAGCCCGGCTGGCCACCGCCGGAGGCATTGCCAGCGCGCGGCACCGCATCGCCGAACTTGCCGTGCGGATACTGCGGGTACTCCTTCATGACACCGGTACGCTCGATGCGCTGCTGGTCACGTAGCTTCACCCGGCACAGGTTGAGTACGCCGTCCTGCATGGCGGCGAGCACCTTCTGCCCGCGACCGGTCGTCTTGCGTTGATAGAGCGCCGCGACGATGCCGAGGGCCAGGTGCAGCCCCGTGCCGCTGTCACCGATCTGCGCGCCGGTCACCAGCGGTGGACCGTCATCGAAGCCCGTAGTGGAGGCCGAACCGCCTGCGCACTGAGCCACGTTCTCGTAGACCTTGCACTGCTCGTAAGGCCCGGGGCCGAAGCCCTTCACCGAGGCGACGATCATCTTCGGATTGAGCTCCTGGATGCGCTGCCAGTTGAAGCCCATGCGATCGAGCGCGCCCGGTGCGAAGTTCTCCACCAGCACATCACAGTTGCGGACCAGCTTCTCGAGGATCCGCTTGCCGTCCTCGCTCTTGGTATCGAGCGTGATCGAACGCTTGTTGTGATTGAGCATCGTGAAATACAGGCTGTCGACATCGGGAATGTCACGCAGCTGCTCGCGGGTGACATCGCCCACGCCTGCGCGCTCCACCTTGATGACATCAGCGCCGAACCAGGCCAGCAGCTGCGTGCAGGTGGGTCCTGATTGCACATGCGTGAAATCGAGGATACGGACTCCGTCTAACGCCTTAGTCATGTGCGTCTCCGGTTGTAGTTATTTGTACATTGTCTGGTTCTTGGTACCCGGTGCGTATTCGCGCGGATCGACCCATATGTTGATGACGGCCGAGCGCTTCGTCTTCTGCACCGACTCGCGGGCACGTCGCAGCGCAGCTGCAATCTGCGCCGGGTCCCGCACTTCCTCGCCATAACCGCCCAGCATCTCGGCAAACTTGCTGAATGGCACATCGCTCAGCAGGTTGCCGACGTTGCCGCGCTGCTCACCGTACTTGGCCAGCTGACCGTAGCGGATCTGGTTCATGGCTGAGTTATTGCCGATCACCGCGATGTAAGGCACACCAAAGCGGTTGGCGGTCTCCATGTCGAACGCCGTCATACCGAAAGAGCCGTCGCCGTAGTAACACAGCACTTCCTTGTTGGGGTTGGCGAGTCCAGCGGCGATCGCAAAGCCGGTGCCGACGCCCAGCGAGCCGAGCGCTCCCGGATCCATCCACTGGCCGGGGCGGCGCGGGCGTACCGCCTGAGCGGAGATGGTCACCACATCGCCACCGTCACCGATATAGATGGTGTTGTCTGCGAGGAACTCGTTCAGTTCGTATGCAACCCGATACGGGTGGATCGGCGTGTTGTTGGACTTGAACAGCGGCATCAGCTTCTCGGTAGCCGTCGCTTCGGCATCGGTCAGCTTCTTCATCCACTGTTGGCGCGCCTGGCGCTTGTCCTGCTTGATGCGACCCGAGGCGGCCTGCAGCACCGCGCCGAGAATGGCGCCAGGATGTCCGACCAGTCCCAGATCGATGTCGCGATTCTTGCCGACGGTGCGGTAGTCCATGTCGATCTGTATCAGCTTCAGCTTGTTGCTGATACGCCGACCGTAGCCCATGCGGAAATCAAACGGGGTACCGACGATGACGATAACGTCCGCCTCGGCAAACGCATTGCCACGAGTGCGGTCAAAGTGATGCGGATCACCGGGGGGAAGCAGGCCGCGGCTGCCACCATTGAAGTAGCCCGGAATGTCGAGGCCACGCAGCAGGGCGATCGCCTCTTCCTGACCGCGTGCCGTCCAGACCTGCTGGCCGAACAGAACCGCCGGGCGCTCGGAATTGACCAGCAAATCGGCGAGCTTCTCAATATCGCGCGGGTCACCGATGGAACGGGTGGAGGCGCGATACTGTCCGGGCTTGGGCACCACCGCCTTGGTGAGATCCACCTCACGGTCCAACACGTCGCGGGGAATTTCCAGATACACCGGCCCGGGCGCGCCGTTGTAGGCCTCGCGCGCAGCCATGGAGATCATGTCGGCCACGCGCTCGGTGCTCGGCACCGTCGCGGCGAACTTGGTGATGGGGCTCATCATGTCGACGTGCGGCAGATCCTGCAGCGAGCCCATTTTATGCTGCGTGAGTGCGCCCTGACCGCCGATGTGAATGATCGGGCTCTCGGAGCGAAATGCGGTGGCGACACCGGTCACCGCATTCGTGCAGCCCGGGCCTGCGGTCGTTACGACGCAGCCGAGTTTGCCGGTCTGACGCGCATAGCCGTCGGCCGCGTGTGCGGCAACCTGTTCATGGCGCACGTCGATGATGCGGATGCCTTCATCCACGCAACCATCGTAGATATCGATGATGTGGCCGCCGCACAGCGTGAAGATGGTATCAACACCTTCATTCTTCAGGGCTTTCGCCACCAGGTGGCCGCCCGAGACCACGCCCGCATCGCGGCTTTTCTTCTGCAGGGTATCGTCGGCCGTCGTGGACTTCGCCTGCGCCGGTACGGGATTTACGGTTGCCATACTGCCTCCAGCTCATGAAATGGATCGCGCTACTGCCGCAGTCTCTGCGACAGCCAAGTCACCTGACCCTTAATCAAGTCGGCTGAGGCGCATCCGGGGGCCAGTTGCCCGGATCGCCGCCGTTACCTCAGGTGATCCCGAGGGTTCGCAACGGGCGGATGACCGCGGCGATGTTGCAATCGGTGTGCATGCTGTACGCGGTGCGCCCGGCACCTGCGCCCCAAAGCGGCGTTGACCTAAGGGTCGAAGCTGAGCGAAGGCGGGGCGCCTGAAAGTTTGGCAGCGGCATGCGGCATCAGGCGATCGAAAGGGCCGCACGAGGCGCGGCGGGTATCCAAGCAGCGCGAACCACGCGCAACTCGAGAGCTTTGATCACCAGATAACCCCTCGATCCGGTCCGACCCCACACCGGATATGTGGATGAGAGCTGTCTACTTATTCTCGTGGTATATCATATATTTTTAATTTTGACGGTGTCAACAGACGCTCCGTGTACGTGTATCGTTTTCTGAACACCCGCGCTATTTCAAGGGTCCGCCGCAGACTTCGGCGGGCACCCTCATCCCCGCTGCGCCGCAGAATAAATTCACATGCATAACAATGTGTTACAAGGCAACTCAAAGCTGCGCCTGGAGGCGGGAGGCGCTAGTATTTTGTGACGTGCATTCCACCCTGCAGCGATGGTGCAATTTTTGCAATGCACGGTTGGCTTGGACGGAACTATAATCTTATATATCTTAAACATGCTGCGGCGACGGGTCGCTGCACCAGGGCTCCGACCCGGACGTTTCGGAGTCCGTGCCGGATCGCCGCATCAAACCGTTTCGGCGGCCTGACTGTTTCGGCGGCCTGACTGCCTTGCCTGGAGCGGGCGCGACGGCGTCTGCGTTGGATTGGGTCACAGTGATTTGGGTCAGTAACCAGAGCGCATTGACAGGGGCATGAACACTACAGCCAGCATCATCGAGCGAGCATCCGCTACCACCTCCCTATCCCTTACACCGCTGAATGCCACCAGCCTGCGGGATCAGGCCTACACCTTGCTGAAATCGGCGATTGCCGATACTGACATTTACAACCCGCAGCAGGAGCTGCGGCTCGACGAGCGGCAGCTGATTGCTGCCATGGGCGTGAGCCGCACGCCGATTCGCGAGGCCCTGTCGTTGCTGGAGCAGGAGGGGTTTATTCGCACCATCCCCCGACGCGGCATCTACATCATCCGCAAGTCGCAGCGGCAGATCATCGAGATGATCCAGATGTGGGCTGCCCTCGAATCGATGGCTGCGCGGCTGGCCACGATCTCGGCCTCCGATGAGGAGATCGCCAAGCTGCGCCATCTTTTCGATCATTTCCAGAATTCGCCGCCGTCGGAACATCTGGACGAGTACTCCGATGCCAACATTGCCTTCCACACGGAGGTGATCCGGCTCGGCGGCTCCCAGACCATCATCGATGCCACACGCAACCTGTTGCTCCATGTGCGCGCGGTACGCCGCGCGACGATCAGTCAGAGCGATCGGGCCGCGCGTTCCATCATCGACCATCTGCGCATCATCGAGGCTCTGGAGCGGCGTGACACGGAGCTTGCCGAGCGCCTCACGCGCCAGCACACCCTCGATCTGGCCGCGCACGTGGAGCGTACCTGCGACTTTCTGGGGTGATAGCCAGACGCCCGCGCAGCGGCTGCAGCTTTAGGATGTCGGTGGCCCGGCGGTACCCCACTGGCCGAGTGTGGAGTGCGCCAGAACCAGATCGATCTGTTGTAGATAACGGGGCTGGCCGAGTGAGGTCAGCTCGGTAGGCTGTAACCCGGGCAGCACGGAATGCAATGCCGCTGCGAGCTGCGGGTCGCGCAATGCTTCGGCCAGCGCTGCGCGGTCGGCTGCGCGGGCCACGCCGGCCTCCACCTGCAGATACACGAGCCCGCTGTCCTGGCGGGCGAAATTGACCGTCCGGAATGAAGTCACACAGCGTTGCAGGAAGGCGCTGTTGTGCGCGGCGTCCTGCAGTGCGGGGTTGGGATATAGCTGCGCCGGACCGGTCGCGTTCACATCTACTCGTCCGAAGCGGACGATATCCAGCAACTGCGCCACATCAAGGATGTTGAACGTATAGTTGGTACCGAAAGCCACTGTGCGCGGCAGTGCACCGAACGGTACGCTGTTATCAAGCAGCTCAATTTGAATGTGTTTGTCAGTGCGCCGCACCCACGTGAAGAAAACGTCGGGCATGCCTCTGTAGGCCTCGACGCTGTGGGCAAGCGTGTCATCGACGGCCTTGTATCGCCCGACCTCCAGACCGCGCTTCCAGGCCCGCTCAACCAGTTGCTCCGGCGGGGTAATCACGAAAAACAGATACACAGAGTGTCCGAATCGCGTCAGCAGATTGCTGCCGGCCTCATCCGAGTCCGGTGCAAAGCTGTCGAAACGGAAACGATCGATGAGAAGGTGGGCCATGTCCCCCCGTGATTGCTTCAGGGCCATATAGCGGTCGAGCTTTTGATCGATGATCTGCAGCTCCTGCGAGGTGAAGGCGCCGGCATACTTGTAGGCAGCGCCCAGCGTCGCGTAATCGAGCAGTTGCTTGCGCCAGATATCAGGGCTGATCAGAGCGAAATCGCGCCAGCGCACCCCCAGTGCACCCGCAAGCTTCTTCTGCAAGGGTCGCAGGGTGCTCTTGCCCGAGGCCGATGGCCCTTTGGTATTGATGACGATCGGCCATGGCTGACGGGGCAGGACGCTGTAGTCCTCCAGTTGCGCGGCACGGCGCACGATCGGCCCCACCATTGCTCCGATCACATCGCTGCCATAGGTGTTGGCAGCCAGATCGCTGGCCACGGCAACGATCAGCTCGTGCGTACCCCAGGCTCGCCCGTTGGTGGTGAACAGAGCCGACAGCAGCCGTGCCAGCGCGCTGCACGCGGCGCGCCGCAGCGGATCGGTGCTCGTGCTTGCGAGCTGCCGGCAGCGCAGGATCTCCTCCGCACCCCAGGTGCGGCCCGCGACCGGTGGAGGTCGGGTCGCGGGGGCGCGGCGCCGCAGCAGTCGGCAGAAGAGCCCCGGCGGCCGGACCCGGACGCCCACGCCTGAGCCTCCAGGCGACCACAGTGTCTGCAGGACCTCGCTGATGATCGTGCGCAGCTGAGCGTGCACGCGGTCGAATTCACTCACGATTGCAGCCATCTCGGGCTCGAGATAGCGCTGCAGCAGCAAGGCCGTCATCTCGCGGAAATTGATGCCGAGATCCTCGATGCGCTCGCCATCGGGAACCGAGAGGTTCGCGGTCACGCGGATCAGCAGCTCGTGCAGCACCAGCCGCTGCGGCCTGAAAGCGACCAAGTCTGCCTCCGGCAACCCGGTCAGCAGTTGCAACTCGTGCGCCTCCGCCACCGAGGTGCGCACATTCTCCGGCCGGAAGATGGTGCACAGATGCTGCAGCTGCGCCGGCAGCTGCGATTGGATGCCGGGATTCCAGGGACCGAATCCAGGTTGCACCTGGGCCGCCATGCTCAGCTACCGTCGCTGTTGAATCGGGTCGTCCGTGGATACATCCGCAGCTCCGGCACCTCGCCGCGCTGCAGCTTCCCCTGGATGTCCTGCCAATACTCCACGGTGAGCAGATCGGCATTCAGCCTGCGAAAACAGCGCCGCGCATAATCGTTACCGAGCTGCATGCCGTATTCGAGCTCCTCGGGCAGGAAGATCACGCCCTCCTCGAAGAACCACTCCGGAACCGTCTCTTCACCAGGCTCGCGCTCGGAATTGGTGCGTATCTTGACCTCGGTAAGTCGCTCGACGGCATCGTAGTCGAACAGGAACACGCGGCCGTAGCGGCCGACGCCGTAATTGCGCGAGTCGAGGTCCTTGTTGAAGATGTCGGTGGCAGCATTATTGCGGATGCAATGACCCAGGCTGCGGATCACCAGCTCGATCTGGTCTTCGCTCGCCGTGGCGAGGTACACCGGCAGGGGCGTGATCTTCATCTGCACGATCAGCGAGCGGATGAAAACACCATCGCTGTTGACCTGCACAGTGCCGGCCGCTTCGCGGCCGAGCTCCTCCAGGAGCTCCGGCTCGAACAGCTCGCCATCGAGTCGCAGATTGAAATACATCACATTGTCGAGCATGCTGCCCGCACGATTGATTTCGTGCACCGCGCGGTATTTCTCCAGCACCGCGGCGACGCCAGGGAACTCACCCCACTTGTAGGAGGTCGTGGGGTGATCACGGATGACCTTCAGGTGATACTGGCACGCATCCAGGGTGAATCCGAGTGCTACGGTGCCTGCAGCTCCGGGCGAGCGCCGCAGGCGCTGACCCGAGGCGCGCACACTGTCGATGATCTCGTTGAGTATCGCGACCTTGCCAACATGATTGAAGCCGATCGTGGAATAGTGATGCCCGAAGGGGCGTCGCGGCATGAGACTGAAAAGAAAAACGCAGGTCTGGTAGTAGAGTCGGGTGGTGACGTGAAAGTTGGCTAGCGCCGAGCTGAACAGGTCATGGATGTCCTCCACCCGATGTAACAGCGCATCGACGTAGATCCCCTCGGGGCTGTTGAGCAAGGCGACCACGAAGGCAACGAAGCGACCGTCCGGCATCACCCAGCGGCCCACGAGCACGGCCATGCGGTCGCGGAAAAACCCCGCTTCCACCACATCCAGCGCCACCGGCAGGCCATCGCCTGAGGCTGCGAACTGCTCCTGCAGACGCGTCACGATGCGCTGCGCGTCACCTTTGAGGTCGCGGAACGGGATCGAGAAATGCGGGAACTGCAGCGCGATGATGATCAGCTCGATGTCGATTGCGCCGTTCACCGGCAGGCGCCGATGCACGGCTGCAGTTGAATACGCACGCCGCTTGCTCGGGGGCGGCCAGGAATAGGCCACCGGCTGCCACAGGCTCTGATCGATGTTACGGCGCAATGAATGTGCAAAGCCGAAGGCGATATCCGCCTCGTAGCGATCGACGATCATCGCGACAAACACGCGGTCGAACGCCTCCCAGAACGTCGCGTTGTTGGCCAGCGCCGGCCAGGCTGCAAGGATGCGCGGACCGTGCTCTGCGATGTACCGGCTGTAGAGTTCCAGGCGCTCCTTGCTGATGCGGATCGAGGTATGGGTATCCATGGTTTCGAAGGCGCGCTTGGCGCGATACGGATACTCACACAACTGCGCGTAGAACTCATCGTAGATGGCCAGGATAAGCTTTGCCATCTTGGTGACGCGCTCAGCCTCGCTCGGACAACTGCGCAGCAGCTCGTAGGTTTTCTCAACCTGAGAGCTCGAGCGCCGGGGAGCTGCCGCGATGTCCATGCGCTCAGCCGCTATTGCGCAACGCCGTGGCGATGGCATTGATGGAAAGCTGAATCCCCTCGCGCACCTGGGGCTCGCGCTCTCCGGCGCGATGGCGCTTCAACAGCTCGACCTGCAGCAGGTTGAGTGGCTCGAGATAAGGCAGGCGCAGCCGGATCGAGGTCTCGAGCGCCGGATGCCGCTCAAGGAGCCGGCTCTGTCCCGTCACGGACAGCAGCGACTCCTGAGTCAGAAGCCACTGCTCGCGAATGCGATTGTAGAATGCATCGGCCATCGCGCGATCTTCCACCAACGTGGCATACAGGGCGGCGATGCTCATATCGGACTTGGACAATACCATCTCGAGGTTGTCCAGGGTGGCGCGGAAAAACGGCCATTCCGCCCACATCTGCTGCAACAGCCCGCTGTCGGCAAACTCCCGAAGCGCATGGCCGACGCCGTACCAGCCTGGCAACATCACCCGGGCCTGCGCCCAGCTGAACACCCAGGGAATGGCTCTCAGGTCCTCGATCCGCTCGGAAGCGGTACGCGAGGCGGGGCGCGAGCCGATCTTCAGCTCGGAGATTTCCCGCACCGGTGTCGACTGGCGGAAAAACTGCGCAAAGCCCTGGGTCTCATACACCAGCGACCGATAGGAGCGGAACGCCTGGCGCGACAGCACGTCCATGGCGTCGGCAAACTTCTGGCGCTTGCCGCTCGGAAGTGGTGCGTGTTCCAGTGAAGTGAGCACGGTGGCGGCCGTAATGGACTCCAGGTTCGCGGCAGCACTCTCGCGCGTGCCGTATTTCGCCGCGATGATCTCGCCTTGCTCAGTGATGCGGATGCGTCCCCGTACGGTTCCAGGAGGCTGCGCGCGAATGGCATCGAAGGAGGAGCCGCCACCGCGGCCGACGGCACCACCGCGGCCGTGGAACACCTGTAAGCGGGTGCCGGCCGCTGCAAAGGCCTGCGCAAGGGCCTGCGTAGCCTGTTGCAGACTCCATACGGAAGTGAGATAGCCACCGTCCTTGTTGGAATCCGAATAGCCGACCATGACCTCCTGAAAGCCAAAGGCCGCAACCAGTGCCGCCGCCTCCGGCAGCGCCAGCCAGTCCGCCATGACACCTGCGGCACGCTGCAGGTCCTCGATCGTCTCGAACAACGGCACGGCCATGATGGCGGCTGCGGGCTGTCGCTGAGCGCTGTACAGGCCTGCTTCCTTTAGCAGCACATACACCTCGAGCAGATCCGAGACGCTCGTGCTCTTGGAGATGACATAGCTGGTAATGCAGCCTGCTCCATACAGTCGCTGCGCTTCGGCCGCCGCGGCCATGATCGCGAGCTCGGAGACGGTTTCCGCGGAGTACTGAGCGTAGGGACTGGCGAGCAGGCGCTGACTGGCCAGTTCTCGGCGCAACAATACAATTCGCTCGGCTTCCGGCATGGCCTCGTAGTTCTCCGCCACGCCAGCCACTTTGAGCAGCTCCGCGAGCGCCCGCGCGTGCACGTCAGAGTTCTGCCGCAGATCGAGCGTCGCCAGGTGAAAACCGAAAGTCTCCACGGCACGGATCAGACGCGTCAGCGCCCCACAGTCGCTGAGCCCCAGGGAGCTTTCCAGGGTACGCAGATCCGCCGCAAAATGACTGGCCTCAGGATAGGCTTCACCCTCAACCGACGCGGGTCGTGGTGGAGTGGCACCAGTGAGTTTGCGATACGTGGCTGCAAGGCGCGCATAAATGCCTGTGATCGCCCTGCGGTACGGCTCATCGGCGCGCACCGGATTCGTATCGCCACTGTGCGCGGCGAGTGTGGCCACACCGGCCGACACCTGCGCCAGCTCGCTGGAGATGGAGAGCTCGGCGCCGATGCCATGCAGCTGTGTCAGGTAATCCATCAACAGGGTCTGCGAGGCTCGCCCCAGCGCAAGGCGCAGTGAGTCAGCTGTCACGTGGGGGTTGCCGTCACGATCGCCGCCGATCCAGCTGCCAGGCCGCAGGAAACAGGGAATGCGCTGCCCCAGCTGACGCTCCCAGCGTGCATACAGAATGGGCATCTCGGGCAGGAACACCTCGCGCAGATAGGCAAGCGCTATGTCAACCTCATCGGCTACATAGATGCGCTCCCGGCGCAGTGCCCGTGTCTGCCAGAGGAGCGTGATTTGTCGCCCGATCGCCGCCTCCAGCAGCTCACCATCAGCCGACTCGGTACCTCCTGCATCCCGCAGTCGCAGCAGCTCCGCGATGCGATTGCGATGGTCCAGCATGCTCTTGCGTATCACCTCGGTGGGATGCGCCGTCAGGACTGGAACGATGAGTGCACTCTCCAGAACGGCGCGCACTTTGTCGGTACCGATGCCTGCCGCACTCAAAGTGTGCATCGCCGAGGCCAGCGTACTCTGATTACCGACGGAAACTCCCTGGCGATCCTCTGCAAGGTTCGCCAGCATGGAAAACAGCATGAAACTGCGCACGAACGCGACCGCTTCATCGAGCGTCAGGCTCTCGAGCCGCACGCTCGGAACGCGGGGATTCTCGATGGCGCGATGACGATCCACGGATTCAGCCCGGATCGCCTCGATACGCTGAAAAAGCGCGTCACCGCCCTGACTGCGGATCACATCGCCCAGCAGCTTGCCGAGATAACGGACATCGGCGTTCTGCGTGACGACGATGGCGGGCTGACTCATCGGAAATTCCCTGTGGACGGAGCTGGCAAAGATACAACAATCATCGCCGCCGGAAGTTCGCAACGGCCGCGGGCTGCTTCAGGGAGGTGCCGGCAAGCGGCGCTGCGCGCCTACCTCGAGAATATCCGGCTGCAGCGCGCGTGCGGCACCGATATCCGCCTGAGCACCGGTGCTGTCGCCCTTCTCTGCCCGCGCGACGCCCCGGCAATACAGCGCCCAGGGATTCTGGGGTTCCGAATGCACTACACGGTCCAGGTCGGTGATGGCGCGATCCAGGCGGTGCAACCGCAGCTCGACGAGCGCACGCTCGCTCAGGAAAGCCATGCTGTCCGGCCGGCGCCGCAGGGCCGCCTCGCAATCCGCCAGCGCCTTGTCCAACTCGGTGTTGAGGGAGGCCTGCGCGCTGCAGCGCGCGGCGAGCGCGTCGGCCACCCTGGCATCCGCCCGATGGAACTCCAGCCACACACCGTATTGTCGGATGGCAGAGTCGAACTGCCCGGCTGCCGCATACAGGTCGCCCAGGTGCAGCCGCATGTTGGCCTGCCGGGGCGCGACCCGCTCGGCATCCTCCAGATCGCTGCGCGCCCTCGGCACTGCATGCGCCGCGAGGTGAAGCTCCGCTCGCGCCACCCGAGCCAGCAGATGATCGGCATCCAGCTTCAAGGCCTGATCGTAGTCCGCCAGCGCCAGAGCCGGTTCGCCGTTCTGACGATGCACCTGCCCGCGCTGGAAGAAGTAGCCGGGCTCATGCGGATCCAGCTCGCAGGCCTGCGTGAGATCCGCGATCGCGCGCCGGTAGTCGCGCCTCGCGGCAAAGGCTGCGCCGCGACGGCTGAATGCTGCCGCATCTGCGGGCTCACTCGCGCCGCCGCCTTTGGGCACCTCGGCAGCCCCATCCGCCTTGCGCGTTGCGCCCGACGGAGCGACAGCCCCCGCATCAGCGGCGCTACTTGGCTCCGTGCCCGGCGCCGTCGTGCGCAGCGCCTCGCTGTCTTCAGGCTGGCGAGGCTCGGCGGGCTTGCTGTCCGCAGCAGCCGTGGAGGAGACCAATGCGGGGTCCGCAAGCCTGCGCAGATCGAACACGGGGCCGCTGTTGTACGTGAAGTAAAGCTTGCGCTGGCTGCTCGCTACATAGATCCGATGCGACAGGAAGAAATCCGCTCCGATCAGCATGTCGGCCGTTCCGAGCTCGAAATCCGCGAGCCGCAGGTGCGTGTGCTTGATCTCCTCGGCGCCGATCTTGAAGCTCTCCACCGGCGCCAGCCAGTTCCTCACGGCCTGCCGCCCGATGCCATAGCCATAACCTGCAGACACCACATCCGCTCCATCGGTTTTCACCCCGGCTCGCCGCGCACCGCGCAGCGTGACCACACTGGTGGCGGCACCACTATCGAACATCACGTGGATCTTCACGCCATTGAGATAAGCGACGCCGGTGGTATGGGGGTGTAGCGCCGTCGCCCAGTCGATGTCCATCTCGGAGAATGGCTGGTTCCCGGCCCAGTATGCCAGCGCTGACTTTTCACAACCCTTGACCCGCATCAGGCGGATGACGCCGTTTGCCAGGTCGTACTCGACATCGGCAATGCGCAGGATGTTTTGGCCCAGAATACCGACCACATCGGCGCCCACCTCACTGCCGCCAACCAGAAACTCGACGTTCGGTACGTGGACGCCGAACAGCATGAAGTCTTTGACGGTGGTGAGCGCCAGGTCGGTGGTTTCACCGCCGACGCCGCGAACTCGCAACTGCGGTGGCGCAGGCGACCGGCGCAAATTGAACTGCGCGACAGTTGCCCGACTCAGCGTGCTGAAAAAAGCCCCGCTATCGATGAGGAAGCTCGCATCCGCACCGTTGATGCGCGCCGACACCGTCGGGCGCATATTCACCATCACGACTGGCGCTTCTGCCAGCCGCGAGAGCGTGCAGGTCGCGCGCGCAGCAGGAGAGACTCCCACGGCGAGCAAGAGCAGCCCGCCGAGCGCCGCGCCTTGACGCACCCGGCCGGCGAGAAAACGTCCTGGTGTGCAGGACGGCGGCATGAGCATCCTGTAAATATTACTCGAAACCGCGTTCCCCCGGAGGGGAACGTCATTCACTCGAAATCAACTCGACAGCCAGAACCCGGTGGAGCGCGGGGCGATACCTACAGTCGACGTCGCTGCGGGAGATTTCAGCTATGCAATCAACGAACGCACGCAGAGCAGACGGAATCGCCCAAGCCCTTCTGACAGCGCTTGGCCTGACGGCTCTATGCGCGTGGGCTGGCGAAGATGCCGCGTTCATACCGCAGCTCGTCAACTCGTCGACCATTCCGGCCAATGGCGACGTAAATCCCTACGGGGTCGCCTTCGTGCCCGAGGGTTTTCCTGCCGGCGGAACGCTTGCAGCGCACGACGTGCTCGTCAGCAACTTCAACAGTGCCGCTAATCTTCAGGGCACCGGCACTACGATCGTCAAACTGACGCCCGGCGGAACTCTCGCGCCTCCGGGAACCGCGGACGTGTTCTTCACGAGCCCGCTACCTGGACTTAGCACGGCCCTGGGCGTCCTGCGGTCCGGCTTCATCATCGTGGGAAACCTGCCAACCACCGACGGGACTTCCGCGACTGTAGGGCAGGGAGCCCTGCAGGTGATTGATCGCCACGGCAAGCTGCTGCACACGTGGACCGACGCCGTCTTCCTGAATGGACCCTGGGATCTAGCCCTCGATGACGATGGATCGCACGCCCACATCTTCGTCTCCAATGTCCTGACAGGCACCGTGTCGCGCCTGGATGTGGCGGTTGCGGGCGGTACCCTGGCGCTGCAACACAAGTCGATCATCGCAGTCGGCTATGCACATCGCGGGGATCCGGCGGCGCTGGTGCTCGGACCAACAGGTCTCGCGTTTGACGAGACCGGAGACACGCTGTTCGTCGCCTCGACAGCCGATAACGCGGTGTACTCGGTCAGCCACGCCAGCCAGAGGGGTGCGGCTGTTACCAGGGGTCAATTGGTATTCGCAGATCCCCACCTGCGTGGTCCGCTGGCATTACGTTTTGCTCCCAACGGACATCTCATCGCCGCGAACGGAGATGCGATTAACGGAGACCTGCTGCATCCCAGCGAGATCGTGGAATTCACAACGCACGGTCGCTTCGTCAGGGAGTACAACGTCGATGCCAGTCAGGGTGGGGCATTTGGCCTGGACACGCTCCGTGACCGCGAGGAAAACTTTAACTATGCCGTAATCGACGATGTAACAAATAACCTATCGGTCTATCACCTGGCGGTGCGCTGACGGTCGGCACGCGTCCGCGTCCGGTAGCGCCCGTTGCGATAGGTCAAGACAGGAGAGACGTTTTCGCTCCTCGCAGGCATGACACACGCCCAGGATTGTAGAGGAGCTGCTGAAGGGAGCGGACCCGAAGAAGGTCCTTACCTCTGACGGTTTGCTGGATGAGATCAAGAAGGCGCTCGCCGAGCGGATGCTGAACGCAGAGCTGGACGAGCACCTACAGAACGAGGCGACGGTCGCCGAGGGTAGTGTCGCGCCTGCAGCGAACCACCGCAGCGGCTACGGCAAGAAGAGGGTCATCACCGATACCCGGCCAGGTTGATCTGGATATTCCACGGGATCGTCGCGGCATCTTCGATGCGCAGCTGATCGCCAAGTACCAGAGGCGCTTTCCCGGATTCGACGACAAGATCATCTCGACGTATGACCGTGGGATGAGCACGCGCGATATCCGTTGCAAGTGGCGCTCCTTGACGAGCACGTGGCGGTCCAAGGACGTATGGGCAGAATAATCAACGTTATGACTGCCGCTTAGTAATCCCGACTGCAGTGCTGGTGGTGTTCGGGTGGGCTGATTCAACAGGCAGACAGTCCACGCCGCAGGTCAGGTGCAATGATGGCTGTAGCGCCGGCCTGCCGACCACTGGCGTAGGGCGGTGAGCGGTAAGCGGTTCGTCGGATTACTAACCTGAGTTAGTTACAAAAAGCCGCCCGTCGCCAGGCTAATGCCTCGCACGAATGTGCCGCCGTCCGCCAGGTCTTCGGTCCGATCGACCGCCAGCTTCCGCTCCCGTCGGAAGTAGCCTTGGTCCCGGGCCTGCGTGTATGCAGAAACGACGGCAATGAAGAGACTGCAGGCATCGATGCGATCGCGGATCTGGCGATCCCAGACTTCCCCACCGCGGAGTTCATTTTGATCGAACCAGATGGCAATACCAGCGTCATGTAAACCGGTATAGACCGTCTCGTGGCTTGCAAGCCCGGCGAGGCATAGCTCACTAAGACTGTTCGGGAAGTGACGGCTCACTGCAGAAAGTCCGCGCTGTCCAACCAGTTTTTGAGGCGAGTTGCAACAGAAAGATCGCCAGCGCCCTCGCGATCGTCCATCCCACTGAGCCGAGAGAGTGCCCGATTGCAGCAAGTCCGTCTGAGCGTAAGATAACGGATCGCGGGACGCGCCACCAAGTAGACGCCTGGCGCTGAGAACCTAAAGACGATCCTGAGCCTATGCGAGGTGACGGCGGCCGCTCCATCATCCGAGCCGTTGCGGGATCTTCCAGGATCGCGTCCGATGTGAATGCGAGGACTGAGCATGATTCGACGGTTTGGCGATGACACGGCATTGCTGATCATTGACGCCCAGGTGGGGGTAAACGCTCTCGAGCACTGGGGGGGACATGGCGCGCGACGCAACAACCTCGAGGCCGAGATGCGCATCGGTAGGCTTTTACAGGCGTGGCGCGATGCGCGTCGCGCCGTCTTCTATACCGCCCACGATTCCCGCGAGCCGCACTCGCCCCTGAAGCTCTCCTTACCTTCAGGAGCCTTTCTGCCGGGCCTGGAGCCGCGCCGCGGCGAGACAGTCATCAGGAAGGACGTAAACGGTGGCTTCATCGGCACGGATCTCGAGATCCGGCTGCGTCGCGCCGGCATCACGCGCCTGGTCACGGTCGGCTTCTTCACGAACATGTGTGTCGAGACGACCGTACGACAGGGCGGCAATATGGGTTATGACATTTACCTCGCAGAGGACGCCTGCGCGACGACCGATCGCGCCGGCTACGATGGCCGCAACTACGAGGCCGCACTGGTTCATGCTCTGTCCGTAGCAAACATGCACGGCGAATTCTGCACAGCGCTGCCGACCGCCACTGCGCTGCAACTGCTGATCAACGATGCGGCTCACATGCAGAGAGCCGCGGGCAACCGCAGTGCCGAGGAGCTCCTCTGAAATGCGATGCGATCAGGCGATCCGGCTCAGGTGACGGTGCGCGCACTGCATGTCTATCCGCTGAAATGTGCAATCGCTCGTGCTGCCTCTGAACTACGTAGGGCAGACGCTCGAAGTGCAGGTCTGGGGGGATCGCTGTTGCGGAATTGACCAGGGGCTGGCAGCCAGGGCGTGGATCAGCTCTCTGCTCGGTGTGTCCGCGCGGTTGGTCCGCGTACCGGAAACACCTAATCGCCTGGCAAACTCAGCTTATGCCGGCCTTGCTCCTCCGCCACTGACGTTCGCAGACGGGTTTCAGATCCTGGTGTGCAACAGCGCCTCCCTGGACGAGCTCAACACCCGTTGTCAGGTAACGCCGGGCAACGCCTACCTGGCTCAGCAAAGACCAGCGCGGGCGCTCTTCCTCCGCTATCCCTTTGAACGGAGACTCCACGATCGGCCTGGATGCCGGTATCAAATCTTTGGTCTTCGGCCGCGACGGACCTTTCGAGAAGCAGCGACCAAGTATCTGCGGGACTTCGCGCACAAGCCTGGGATAGGCCGGGCCGCGACAGCTTTGAAGGACATGGACAAGTTCATTGGCGATAAATGCATCGATCAGATCCACAACGAGACCTTCAAGCCGTACATCGACGCACGGAGACGCGTGAACGCGCTGCTGGAAGATCCGTCTGTTCTTCGGGCAGCTCACCGAGCACCTGCGGGATATGGCCGAGTTCGATGTCAACACCGAACTGCGCGATCAGGAATTGCGCGGCCTGAAATGGGCCACGCGATCATCGTTTCGAGAGAAGCTCGAGTAGCCCCGACACGATCGCGCGCTGCGCGTCACCGTAGATGCGCACGCGCAGCTTCCCGGATAGCTCAATCTCGACGCATGAGCTGCTGCGCTGAGTCACTCGCTCCGGCATCCCAGAGCCCTGCACGGCCTGCGAGTGACCAGCGCGTTCAGTGGGCGTGAGTGTCGGGGTGCTAAGCTTTACCGGCAGAAGCGCCGGAGCCTTCGCATGTCGCTTGCTCTCAAGCAACCCACTCTGCTGCAACCGCCGCCATCCAAAGAGCAGGTTCGCGTTCATGCCGTACTTGCGTGCCACGGCTGCAACGGAAGCTCCGGGCGCGGCGGTCTCGTTGATGATCGCGAGCTTCTCTTCCAGCGTACGCATGCGCCGGGTCACTCGCTCGCCACTCGGGGTTTCGCGACCTGCCGGCGCACGATCTACGTCACACATTTGGTCGGCGATTGCGCGCCGCGGGCGTGAGCAACGAAGGATCGCAAGGATCTGTTGGGGCACAAGTTAAAGGATGTGACGAGCAACTACAGTGCGGCGGAACTGATGCACCAAATCAGCGCCGCCAACCGCCTCGTGCGGGCGAAGGACAGCCCTACATTGACGGTGCTGAGGTTGGTGGCGTGGGGAAAATCCCCAAAGAGTCCCGCAAAAGTCCCGCAGACGCGGTCAACGCCTTTTTCGGGACGGGTTTTTTGGAGTTAAGCAACCAAGCCAGCCAGCGGCTGGCAGGCGTTGCCCCTGAGGTGCGCCATACCACACTTACAGTGCCGCAGACGCGGTCTCGGCATACCTCGAATATATGGCGCAACACCGCAAATCCGCGGTCGATGCGCGCTCGCGACGCACGGCCTATGTCATTCCCTACTTTGGCAGCCGATCCCTGAGCTCGCTCACACCCGCCGATTTTAAGAGCTGGTCGCAATGGGCCTTTGACCACGATCCCCGCACCAACTCGGGCGGCCGGGCCCCGATGAGCGCCACAGAGGAGAAGCGCCGCCGCACCTCGCACCACCGACAGCCAACATGCTCGGGGCGTGTCTGACAATGTCCTGGCCAGACGCTTCAGCGTCGCCTCTGACATCCGCGGCTGGGTCAGCAATATCACCTACGTGCCCCACGCGGGAAGGCTGGCTTTATCTGGCCATGATCACATGACCTCACGAAATGCATCACTGGCGTATTGACTGCGCGAACGGAGTGAAATACGGTTTTGGCAGCCGGAGAGTGCGCATGGCAGGCATTACGCAAAGCGCTGAGTACCAGGTCATCAGGCATATGCTCTGCCAGGCTGTAGCCGAGCACCTGCCGGGTATGCAAGGCGGGGTGGCAAAGAAGTTTTCAGCCACGGCGTTAATCCCAACAGTTGCCTTTGCGACTCATGCTGGCCACCATGCTCAGTGCACCCAAGGCCGAAGAGATCACGCAGCCGTATGAGACGCGGCAGCATGCGTACCGTGGCATCGCCAGCTACATCCACGGCTTCTACAACCCAGTGAGACTGCATTCCTCACTGGGCTACATTGTCGCCCAACGAATATGCCCGGAGAATGAAGACGTCTGAACCCACTTTCATGAGGTCCGCTGCATAGGGACCACTTCATGCACTGGATCTATGGCGCGGTGCTCCATACGCTGTACGGCATCTGACCGGTCCTTGGATTCAGCCATCATGCTCCTCGGTGAGATGCTCGCTGCTCAGTTCCTCCCAACCTTTCGGGTTTGGGAAGGCCTCGGTCGTAGCGACACGTGAGTCAACGGTCCAGCCTGAGATTAAGCGTGAGGGGGCGGCTTCCATCTCGTGCGGCCTGTTCTAGTTGCCGCCGCCTTCGCCTCCGGCTCAGTCAAGGTATCTGCGGAGTCACCGTTCGCCGCAAATGTGCCGGATGAGAGGAGCGTTACGCTCCAACGCTTCGCAACCTCTCTGCTACGCCCGCCAGCTCGTCGGCCACGAAATCTGGTGGCATCATGGTTGTGGGATACGCTTTACCTCTCGCCACAAAGGTCGTAGTGAGTCCTGCCCGGGCCGCCCCCTGAATATCCCAGGGATGCGTAGCGACCAGCGCCAGCCGATGGGTCTCCACCTGCAAGATCCGCGCGGCGTATCGGTAAACTTCGGGTCGCGGCTTCCAGTGCCTGACCTCTTCAGCGGAAATTACACGCTCAACAAAGGTCTCGAGCGCCCCACCTTGCAGAAGCTTCTGTGTTGTCTGAGCACTGCCGTTGGTGAGGGCGACGATGCGTATTCCGGCCTCGCGCAATTGTCTGAAGGCCGGCTGCGCGTCGGGGTAGCAAGGTAGTCGGGACACTTCCTGTAGGACAGTCTCGATGCGACCGGGCTCATGTGTGCAGCCATGCTGCGCAAGCAGCACCTCCAGCGCTGCTCGCGCCACCTCTTGGAAGGGTTTGTAGTCGCCCGCCGCATCCAGTGCCATGCCATCACGCAGCGTTTGCGCAAACCAAAGCTCGAGCGCGAAGTGGGGCAGCCCGAGGCTGATCATGGCTGTTCGCAGCGGCTCCAGCGAGAAGACAGTCTCGATGATGTCAAACGCCACAATGGCAGGAGAGGATTTCATCGCGCCCTTCCTGAATGGGAAAAATGCAGTATTTAACTACCAGCGCTCATCTCCGTAGCATGACGTCGCACCAGATGGAGAGTCAAATGTTAGGCCGTATCGCAGCTGTATCGTGCTCGGACGGCATACGTCTCGAAGATTATTTCGTGCCCCGAAACAGCCTCAGTTTGCGAGACGTTCAGCTGGCGTGCGATCCTCGGCGCTAGAAACCCCCCGAGCACTTGCTGATCAGCGGCTCGCGATACTCGATCGCCAGCTTCAGGATAGCGCTGCTACAGCGCGAAAACGGCCTCTCATCGGATTTCACAGAACCTCGCTTTCCAGACCGCACCGGTTGCGAAGTCGGGACCCCGCGTCCAGCGAGACCATCGCAATGCGCGTCGGCCGATACCATGTGCTTCGCCGGGGATTCCGAGCGTGATCGGGCGCGCACCGGTCGCGATGAGGATGACGCTTCCCGACAACGATTGGTGCTGCTGGGGATGCCGGCGGAATTGATCGCCAGCGTTGAATCGAACCGGCAACCACGGACCTCGGTCACCATTCGCAGCCCGACTGCGGGCGTCGTTCAGACACTCGACGCTCGAGAAGGCATGTCGGTATCGAGCGGCGCTACGATCGCCTCAATCAACGGTCTTTCGAGTGTGTGGCTCGAAGCGGCCATCCCCGAAGCTCAACCGGGCTCAGTCTCCATTGCGGTAAGGACGCGAACGCGTGAGCTCGATCCCGTGCCTGACACAGTAGCGCACGAGCGTCTCATTGAGGAACTCCGCGCCGTAGTACATACGCAGTAGCCAGCCACCGCCGGCGCGCGACATCCTTGGGTTTCTCTAGGACCTTCGGAGGACACCGACGATGACTAGCGGGACTGATCCTATCGCACCACGGACGTGGGTCGCGATCGACATTGCCAAAGGCGTTAACGTCGCCGTGATCGAGCATGAAGACCGCCGTCAGCAGCGATTCCGGTTCGTGCATCAGCGAGATGACTACGATCGCCTGGTCGGGCTTCTGCGGACTTGCGCCCAGCCATGCCGCATCGCACTGTCCAAACGCGGTAATGCGCGGCTACGCGGTGCTGTGTGTTCATTATGGTCAGCAGGGATCCTCACTATTGCAAAAGACCGTAGGGAAGACGCGCGAAGCGCGGAGGATATAGGGTGCAACGACAATAGCGTTGCACTCGAGGGTGACTGCTGCATGCGTAATAACTTGCTTTCTTTCTTAGTACGTTGTCGATATCAACACCTTGCAGCACAAAGGCAGTGCGGCGCGACGCTGGTCGATGGTCTCAACTACGAGCGATCCCTCACGCACGAGTAGCGGGACGCACTCAGTCCAGGTGCTTGCAATGTCCGTGAGGGTGAGCGTGTGGACGAAGCCACCCGCCAACCGATCCCCGCAATGCGCGACGAGATCGATCTCCATAAAACCCGGCTTGGGCGCGTTCCAATCGGCATAGGTGCGGATCAGAACACTGCGCCGAAGAGCGCTCGGTACGCGTCGGGCTTGCCGCCGATCGCTACCCTCGCGCCTCGACAGAAGTCGATCAATCGTTGTGGCACTCACCCCGAGCAACTCTCACGCACTATGGGTTCGAGCACCAAGTGGCCATGACGCTCGAGCGCCGGGACCAGCGAGGGCAGCAGCGCGGGCGTTTACTGCAGACGCGATCGGAGGCTTCCCACAGCACCACCAGTGTCCGACAGAATGCATCGTCGTATACGCGTGTACGGCGGTGGCGGGTGACAGTACTTCTCTCCCCGCATCGCCATTGAGCACGCGGGTTGCCGATTTGCGGTGATATCCGGTAAGAGCTGCGAACTCCCGAACTCCCGCAGAATGAGCCGCTTCGCCATCGGCTCGCTGCTTCGCCATCGGCTCGCTGCTTCGACATCGCGCTCGAACGGCATCAATCAGTTCGCGTCGCGCCGAGCCGCTAAGTATCCTCCCATGGTCGCCTCCCATCGCTACCGGTGCGGTAACAATTACTGTGAGGCAACGATCCCTCTTCGGTAACTTATTAGTGAGGCAATGCGCCGATCGCTGGCAGGCGGGCGCCCGATTGACGCAAGCGGGAAATCCTGAGAGCTGGAATGACCTGGATCGCGCCACATCGCTGTGGCAGTCGAATCGGGGAGCGATCGAAGTGTGTTTGCGCGCGGCGGCGAAAACGCACAGGGAGCAGCGGTGTGAGATCTCAATAGCCTCACCCTGACGTCGCAAAGCAAAGATTGCAAATCCTTTTGGCTTGCAATCCACGAGTTGGAATGAGGCGTGCTCAACGCGAGCGACGGTGCGTACTTTAGGGTCCCCGTGTTGCTCAAAAATAGTGGACACAAAGCGGACACGCGCACCGCGCATCGCTGTAACTGATTGATTTTATGGGTGCTGACGGGATCGAACCGCCGACATTCGCCTTGTAAGAGCGGCGGAGTCGTCACGACGGTCTCGATGAGCGAATTGAGCAGTCGGAAGTCTTTGATTTGCTGAGTATCACAAACCGGGTGGAGCCGCCGTTGCAGACGACAAGCCCAGGAGAGCATGGAAAGGCACCGAAGAGTCCCGCAAAATTCCCGCGGGACTACTGGTGTGCCTTTTGCGGGACGGCGATACTCACCGCCACCCGCACGCGCTGAATCGGTCATTGCACGGCGAGACTCGGCAAAAAGCGCTCTCCACCGCGTGCACCAGCCAAAGGATTCTTTCACACTCCTCGAACTCTTGCCCTCACGGTGTTGGAGGTTTAAATCCTGTCACCGCGACCTCTGAAATCTTTCAGGTTTTCGGGATAGAAGAATTATGGCCAATTTGCCATGGTTCAGTGCGAGCGCCGCTTTATCTCACGCTGACGACAACTGGCAGTCCAATCTAGTCCTTCAGTTTCGCCGTCGCCTCGCGCGCTTCTTCGAGGACTGCCCAATTGGGTGCGTACTTGAGCGCCTCGTCGTACTTCGTGAGACCGTCCTTTTGATGTCCCTCCTTTAGAAGTACATCGCCCCACGCTTTGAGTGGATCGGCCCAATGCGGCCCGCGCTGGTTTGCTGCCTTGAGCTTGGTTTCAGCTTCCGATAGATTTCCGTGGCGCTCCAAGGCGACTCCCCAGGAGTAGTACCCCGCGGGCAGATGGGGCGCCAGTGCTACCGCATCGGCGTATCCCTTCTGGGCACCACGCCAGTCGCCGCGTCGATCCAGGATGTCAGCCCGGAAACGGTAGCAATCCACATACGAGCCGGCTGACTTGAGCACGGAGTCGGCATCGTCTGGATGACCCGCCGCCTCCAGCGCAGGTGCGACCCAGCAGTTGTAGCCCGGAAAGTTGGACGACACCGCCGGATTCTCGAACGCAGTCCTGTAGGCAGTCATTTCGGCAGCAGCAGCCTGCCAATCACCAGCGTCGCTCGCCAGCAACGCGCGTATGAAGTGCTGCTGGGCGGGAATCGTCGCATCATGGGGGTCGGCCTTGATCGTTTTCATCGTCAGCGTCGCGGCCGCGTCATCGTGCATTCGCGCATAAATTTCGGCGACACCGACTGCCGAAGATGTGAGCTGGGTGCCAACCCCCCCATTCCGTTCCACATCCGCGATGGTAGATTCCAACCACGCCGGCAGATTCCAGGTCAGCGTGTCCCAATTCTCAAAATAGATCTCCGCCGCGCGGCCGGGACGACCGCCCGCCAGCCGGCGCATGTCCTCCCCGACCTTCCAGGCACCTTCCTCATCGCCTAACCCCCACAGCCCATTCATGATGTTGTTGTAGCCGATCCAAAAATCGGGCTTGAGCTTGACAGCGGTGCGAAAGAGGTCCAGCGCCTCGCGTCGCGATCCGCCGCTGTTGGTCAGAGAATTGGCCCACGCATTGAGCAGATACGGCCGATCAGCCTTGTCGGCCGCCGCGAAAGCAGCCTGGCAAAATGCTATTGCCTCCGCAAAGCGTCCCGTATTACTAAGATAGATCGCCCACACTGCCGGCTGCGATGACGCATAGACATGTTCGGCTGCCTGACTCGTGAGTTTCGCGAGGTCGCCAGCTGCACTGCTAAACGTTATGGGCGGCACGCCGTCCCCGCGTACGGTCAGCGCGAGGCCGCCTCCGTCCATCGCGACGAGCTCACCGTCGATGTGCACGTCGTGACCGAACCTCGCCTTTAGAAGCTGCGACACCTCACCAATCGAAATGCCAGCCTCGGGCAGCGCAAGTTTCACATCGCTCGCCCAGGCATTCGAGAGACTTGGCTTGGCCAAAATCGTACGCGTCGCAGCTTGTAGCCGGTTGAGCTCGTCCAGCAAGCCGCTCGCCACAACCTTGCCGGTCAAACCACGCGCGACGAGGTCGGCGGGAGACTCGAATGGCTCGACGACTACGCTTTTTGACATGAACGCATCATGCAGCATCAGGAATACACCGAGGCCGAGCAAGCACAAGACCAGGGCGATGAAAATCTGGAAGCAGACCCTGAGACGCAACGCAAGGCGCCGGACCTTTTCTTCGCGCAGCACATTATGCAAGTGAGACATACGCAGCGCGTGCTCGTCCTTGAGATGCTCCTTTTGCACTTTCAGGAGTTGCGTCTGCTCTTGTAAAAATGCCGACGTGTCGCGGGCGACAGCCGGATCCTGTCGCGACGCTATGGCGGCTACAGCCGCCGCAAACGCCTCCGCGCCAGTCGCGGCACTAGCGGCAGCCTCAACAACGTCCCCATCGGACTTCTCTTCCTCTTGCCCCAGCACTCCGCCGAGCAAACCTTCCGCCATGGTCACACCCCCCGCCGTTTTCACCATATTTACGGATGCTTGCGGCATAGACAAGAACTTTGAATTGCTCGGACAGACATCGCGCGAATGTCGGCTTTTCGGCGGCTGCAGTCGCCGGTCTGAGATTCCGCTGTTGTTAAGGTTGTCCGATGCCTGCCCGTGCGAGGTGAGCTTGCCATACCTGGCGACATGTGAGGGTAGGCGACGAACGAGCCCCAAAGGAGGAAACCGCGGGAACGTGCTGATGAGGGTCGGTCGCGGCGAAGCGCATGGGGATTTGAACGCTGGCGACGGTGTCGGATGCGACTGCCGCGGCGACGAACCGTTAGTAGCATCGCGATCTTTTGTGACAAATCGGGCGGTGCGGATGGGCCCCTGGATACGTGCTACAGCGGGTCATTTGCTGAGGCGAGACAATAGGAGCTCGCGTCAGCCCCGTTCAATGAAGAGCCGACGGGGATGTCTTGCCACGTGATGTCGGGCCCGCGTCCTATCTGCGTGTGGCTTCGCCGTAGGGTCAAGATAGGGCTGCGGGCTGGGCACGGTCTACTTTGCTCCGTTCGAGCTTCACGCCGAGTTCATTGATTTCGGGCGCCGGCACCTTGAACGCACCGTGCATGTCACGCGCCAGCCGCCTCCATGATCTGTGCGTCTGCTGATCGCCGGCAGCGTGGATATGCTCGACATAGCCGGCGTCTTGCAGCAGGTTGTCGAGGTCCACGTGCGATTCCTACATCGAACGCAGAATGATCGGGATCCCGGTGGGCTGGCCCAGGCCAGCGAGCCCGACGCAAGATGAGAACAACAGCTCCATCATCGTGTCAAATCGCAAGTGCGATTATCTGGGCGTCGCTCTCGTCGTGACGGAGTCCGACGGCCGTATGCAATACGATCGGCACGGCTTCTGTCTGCCGACAATTAGAGTTTGCCGACGGAAAATGTAGTTAACGCGAACAACCGTAGTCGTCAGACGGTGTGAAGTCACTTTCTCCAGCTAACTTGATAATCGGGAAGTCTACGCTTCCGCTTCTAACATCGGCTGAGTTGGCGAAGCCTCAGAAATCGCCGCTCTAATGAACGCCGACGCGGTAGTTATGAACGACCCTGCTCACCTTGAGCAAGCTTGCAGGTGCCGCTCAATCGCACCGGCTTTCAAATTGTTGGTTCATCAGAGTTCGAGATGCCGAACCAATGATCCAACGAGGGGTATATGCGTGATGCTCTCTAGCTTTTCGGTTTTCTGGTTCAGTGCTCCCGAAGTCTTCGCCCTCCTCACCACGCTAAAGCTCTTGACTGACCTGCAACCAGGTCCTCTTGTGCGGCCAGATGCCGAGGCTTATGGAGCGACTAAAGCCGATGACGGAGTCTTGTCGAAACTGCTTTAGCTCTTGAGATCACCCTTCACATCAAACCCGCGGTTGACGGTGCAAGTCACCCGTCATTACCGCGTGCGCTCCGGATCGCGGGACGTTGGTCGCGCTCTCTGTGGCATCTGCTCTGTCAACCAAACGCGCTCCAGCATCATAGGCGGCAAACTCTCCCTAAATGTCCGGATTTGATCCGCAAGCTCATGGTCACCGGTCGCCCTTAAGTTGGTGGCGGTTTGCTTCCAGCCCTCGACGACGGCTGCACGGGTGCGCTGCATCTCTTCCATGCGAAAGGTAGATGGGCCCCGTTGCCGCCCCGGTTACCGACAGCCCGACGCTCTTGAGCTGCCCCGTAGGTGGACTCGCCACGCTTCGCAGCTCGGCAGATTCGGTCCCGTTTACTGGCGAGTACTTGCCCGCGAACCGTCCGTTCGGTGGCATTGGCCGCGACACCTAGTTGGCGCAAGTTCTCGGCGAACTGTGCTCGCCAGGAGCGCAGGGTCGCCTTTCGTACGTTCAGCCGCATGCCATCTTCGCCCAGCGCCTTGAGCAGTACATGCACGTGCGGATGATCGTCATCGGTATGCAATGCCATCGCGTAGCGGTGTTTTATTGAGTCTTGCGTAAGTACATGACAGTTTCAGAACAGCTCCGCCTGACGCCAGAAGGCACACACGAGAGTGGAGCGGCGCTGCATCGAGCGCAGTTGGCCTCGTGCGCGGTGAGCCAGATCTCCCAGATCGCGTGCGCAGAAGTTCGGCATCGCGTGGTGCTTGAGATAACCCCAGATGTACTCGACGGGATTGAGCTCGGGTGCATAGGCGGGCAGATATTTAAGTGCGATGGCACCGCGCTGGGCCTCAACGTGCGCACGCACGAGCTTGGATCGGTGTGCCTGAAGGCGATCCCAGATGATCAGCATCCTCTTGCCGATCGTCGCCTGCAGAGCCTTCAAGAACTCGATCACCTAGGGCGTGCGGATCGTGCCGCCGTGCAGGCGAAAGTAAAAGCGCCAGAAAGACACTCCAGCAATCACCGAGAGCTGCTTCCAGCTGAAGCTGTATTGCAGGACCGGAGTTTGGCCTCGAGGGGCCCAGGTTCGTGCGCGACAAGGTCTCTCAGACAGTCCCGACTCATCGATAAAGACGATGACCCGGCCTTGTCGCGCCGCTATTTTTTTAACTCCGGCCACCTCCGCGCCTTCCACGTGCGGATCGCCCTCTCGTCGCGCTGCCGGGCTTGGCCCGTGGGCCGCTGCACGCTCCAACCGAGCGCTTGCAGCAAGCGCCACACCGAAGGCTCGGTGAGCTTTACCGCAAAGCGCTGCTCGATCAGCGCGGGACATGGCCGAGTTCGACGTCAACACGAGATTACGCGATCAGGAGCTGTGCGGACTGAAATGGGCTTGGGAGCATCGGGTTCCCGAACTCGATTCGGCCGGCTTTCAGCGCACCGTCTTCGTGCTCCCGGCGATCAACAAGAATCGGCAAGCTCGTGTGGTGGTCCTGAACGATGCAGCGCAGGCGATCATCGAGCGCAAGCGCGGCCAGCACCCCACCTACGTATTCACATGGGTGAACGACGATGGGTTGCGCGATCGGACGGGCAGGATGCGCAACTCAGGGTGGGTCAATGCACGCCATCGGGCTGCAGACGAGTATCCAGTGGTTTTCGGCAAGGAAGCGCCTGCGGGATTTCGGGATCTGCGGGCGCACGACCTGCGTCACACCTTCGGCCGACGACTGCGCGCAGCGGGGGTCAGCAAGGAGGATCGCAAGGATCTGCTGGGGCACAAGTCTCGGGACGTGACGAGCGACTACAGTGCAGCCGAGCTCATGAACCTGATCAAAGCTGCCAATCTTCTCGTGCGATCCAAGGACAGCCCAACTCTGACGGTCTTGCGGCTCGTGGCGTGAGGTGCACGGGAGAAGAGTCCCGCAAAAGTCCCGCAAGGGACCGAAGTGCCTTTTTGCGGGACAGGGTTAACTTGTTGATTTGATTTGATGGGTGCTGACGGGATCGAACCGCCGACATTCGCCTTGTAAGGGCGACGCTCTACCAGCTGAGCTAAGCACCCGCTTGGGTTGTTGATCTGAGTGTCAGTCCAGCCTCCAGTTCTCAGTGTGCGGGCACCGGTGTCTTGATGGATCGCCGCCCATTGCGCCGTGGCGCACGCTTCACGTCCGTCGGATCGGCAGCCGGCGGGGGTGGCTCAACTGCACTCAGACCCGGTTGCCGGGTGAGAGCCACTTCCAGCACCTCGTCGATCCACTTGACCGCTCTGATCTCCAGATTCCCCTTGATGTTATCGGGAATCTCCACCAGGTCCTTCTGGTTCTCATCGGGAATCAACACGGTCTTGATGCCGCCGCGATGGGCTGCGAGCAGTTTCTCTTTCAGGCCACCGATGGGCAGGACCTCCCCCCGCAACGTGATCTCGCCAGTCATGGCGACATCCGAGCGCACGGGCACCTTGGTAAGCGCCGAGACCAGCGCGGTACACATGCCAATTCCAGCACTCGGGCCGTCCTTGGGCGTGGCGCCCTCGGGTATATGCAGGTGCAGATCGAGCTTCTGGTAGAACTCGGATTCCAGACCCAGTACCGAGGCTCGGCTGCGTACCACAGTCATGGCGGCCTGAATCGACTCCTGCATCACCTCGCCCAACTGACCGGTGTGCTGCAGCTTGCCCTTGCCAGGCACGACCGCAGCTTCGATGGTGAGCAGCTCGCCACCGACCTCGGTCCAGGCAAGGCCTGTCACCTGCCCCACGCGGTCCAGATCCTCCGCCTTGCCGTAGCGGAAGCGGCGCACGCCCAGGAATTTGTCGAGGTTACGCGGGGTCACCGCCACCGACTTCTGCTCCTTCTTGTGCAGCAACATCTGCTTGACGGCCTTGCGGCAGATCTTGGCGATCTCGCGCTCGAGGTTGCGCACACCCGCCTCGCGCGTGTAGTAACGCACGATGTCGAGTAATGCTGCATCGGAAACTTTCAGCTCGTCTTCCTTCAAACCATTGTTCTTCATCTGCTTCGGCACGAGATAGCGGCGCGCGATGTTCATCTTCTCGTCTTCCGTGTAACCGGGCAGACGGATGACCTCCATGCGATCGAGCAGCGGCGCAGGAATGTTGAGGCTGTTGGCCGTGCACACAAACATCACCTCGGAGAGGTCGAGATCGACCTCGAGGTAATGGTCGTTGAACGAGCTGTTCTGCTCCGGATCGAGCACTTCGAGCAGCGCCGAGGATGGATCGCCGCGAAAGTCCATCGACATCTTGTCGACCTCATCGAGCAGGAACAGCGGATTGTGCACGCTGGCCTTGGACATGTTCTGCACGATCTTGCCGGGCATCGAGCCGATGTAGGTGCGGCGATGACCGCGGATTTCCGCCTCATCGCGTACTCCGCCAAGTGACATCCGCACGAACTTGCGGTTAGTGGCACGCGCGATGCTCTGGCCGAGTGAGGTTTTACCCACGCCCGGGGGCCCGACGAGACACAGGATCGGGCCACGCAGCTTGTCGACGCGCTGCTGCACGGCCAGGTACTCGATGATGCGTTCCTTGACCTTCTCGAGCCCGTAGTGATCTTCGTCCAGCACCTTCTCGGCGCGTGCAATATCCTTGATGATCTTGGTGCGCTTCTTCCAGGGTACCTTGACCAGCCAGTCGATGTAGTTGCGTACCACAGTCGCCTCGGCTGACATCGGCGACATCATCTTCAGCTTGTTCAGCTCGCCGGTGGCCTTCTCCCGCGCTTCCTTGGGCATGCCGGCCTTGGCGATCTTCTGCTCGAGCTCCGTGATCTCGTTACCGCCCTCGTCCATCTCGCCGAGTTCTTTCTGAATGGCCTTCATCTGCTCATTCAGGTAGTACTCGCGCTGACTCTTCTCCATCTGTGCCTTGACGCGGCCGCGGATGCGCTTCTCGATCTGCAGCACATCCATCTCGCCTTCGATGGCGACCAGGATGTGCTCGAGGCGCTTCCTGACGTCGAGTATTTCGAGCACCTTCTGCTTTTCGGCCAGCTTCAGCGACATGTGCGCCGCCACCGTGTCGGCCAACCGCCCGGCATGTTCGATGCCCGCCAAGGCCGTGAGTACCTCCGGCGGCACCTTCTTGTTCAGCTTCACATACTGTTCGAACTGCGAGATGACCGAGCGGGCCAGCACGTCCATCTCACGCTCGTCGTAGGTCTCGGTGTCCGGCAGTAGAGTCACATCCGAGGAGTAGTATTCGCCCGGGTGCAGCTTCTCGATACGGGCCCGGTCCACTCCCTCGACCAACACCTTGACCGTGCCGTCCGGCAACTTCAGCAGCTGCAGGATGGTCGCGACGGTACCGATGCGATAGAGATCGTCGGCTTTCGGATCATCGACATCAGCCTGCTTCTGCGCGACCAGCATGATGCGTTTGTCGGTACGCATGGCGACATCGAGCGCCTGTATCGACTTCTCACGGCCGACGAACAGCGGAATCACCATGTGCGGATAGACGACCACGTCGCGTAGCGGCAGCACTGGGACACTCTGGATGGCGGTGGTGGTGGGGGTCGTACTGGATGGTTCGGACATGCTCAAGCCCTCGATAACCTGCGGAACAGCTCCCGGTGCGGACGGAAGCCGACGGCAGTTCGTAACGGAATCACGGGCCGAAGTTAACCCTTCCGCCCGGCGCGCCGAAAGGACCTACGGCCGCTTTTTGGCGACGAGACTAGTCTAACGGGAAATGTGGTCCAGGCACGGCGTTTCAACGGTCGTGCCAAAGCCCGTGCAGAAGCGAACTCAGTGATGGTTCGATCCGGAAGCGCGGCGCGGCTCATCCACACTGGCGAGCCTGCCCTCATCTGAGCCATAGACCACGTAGGGCTTCATCTGCCCTTCAATCACGGTCTCATCGATCACGACCTTGGACACGTTGCGCATCGACGGTAACTCATACATGGTATCGAGCAGCACTGTCTCGAGAATGGTACGCAGGCCGCGCGCACCGGTTTTGCGCTGCATCGCGCGGTGAGCCACCGCCTTGAGCGCCTCGTCACGGAACTCCAGCTCCGCGCCTTCCATCTCGAACAGCCGCCGGTACTGCTTGGTCAGCGCATTCTTCGGCTCGGTCAGAATCGAAATGAGTGCCACCTCATCGAGCTCATCCAGGGTCGCGACCACCGGCAGGCGGCCGACGAACTCGGGGATCAGCCCATACTTGATCAGATCTTCGGGTTCCACATCGTGGAACAGATCGCTGCCGTGTGGCCGCAGGTTGACATCCCGCACCTCCGAGGTGAAGCCGATACCACCCTTCTGGGTGCGATTCAGGATGATCTTCTCAAGCCCCGCAAAGGCGCCACCGCAGATGAAAAGGATATTGGACGTGTCCACCTGCAGGAACTCCTGCTGCGGATGCTTACGGCCACCCTGCGGCGGCACCGAGGCGATCGTGCCCTCAATGAGCTTCAGCAGCGCCTGCTGCACGCCCTCACCGGAGACATCGCGGGTGATGGAGGGGTTGTCCGATTTGCGCGAGATCTTATCGATTTCGTCGATGTAGACGATGCCCGTCTGCGCCTTCTCGACGTCGTAGTCGCACTTCTGCAGTAACTTCTGGATGATGTTCTCGACGTCTTCACCAACGTAACCGGCCTCGGTCAGCGTCGTCGCGTCGGCGATGGTGAACGGAACATTGAGCAGACGCGCCAGCGTCTCGGCGAGCAGCGTCTTGCCACAGCCGGTGGGCCCGATCAGCAGGATGTTGCTCTTCGCGATCTCAACATCGTCCTTGGTACGGGTGCCCGCCGTGCGGGTCTGCAGACGCTTGTAATGGTTGTAGACCGCGACGGACAGCACCTTCTTGGCGCGCTCCTGGCCGATCACATACTCGTCCAGAACCTTCTTGATCTCGTGCGGCTTGGGAAGCTTGTCACGCGCCCGCTCGGCGCGATCCTCCAGCTCCTCGCGAATGATGTCGTTGCAGAGCTCGACGCACTCGTCACAGACGAATACGGACGGGCCGGCAATCAACTTACGGACTTCGTGCTGACTTTTCCCGCAGAAGGAGCAGTAGAGAAGTTTTCCGTCGTCGTGGCGGCCGCGGGAATCTTCACTCATCGAGGGTCCTCATGGGCGCGCTCCAATAAACAGCGCGCAGTTTCTTATAGCATGGCGTCCGGCCATGAAGCAAAGTACCGCAGCACACCTAACCCGTTGTGCCAACGGGAAATGTAAGACGGGCTTCACTGTTCCGGTATCGACCTTACGTGTCTGGGGTCAAATACTGCCGCTTTCCAGCGGCGAGACCTGCCTCTTTAGGGGCAGACCACAGCTTGCAGCGCTTGGCCTGCACGGTGTAGGGCTACTTGGCGGATGTGGCAATGACTTCGCCGCGTTTCTCCAGCACCCGATCGATCAGACCGTACTTAATGGCTTCGTTGTAATCCATGAAACGATCGCGATCGGTGTCCTGCTTGATGCGGTCCACGCTCTGACCGGTGTGCTTCGCCAGTATTTTGTTGAGTCGGTCCCGCGTCTCGAGCATCTCTTTGGCGTGGATCTCCATGTCCGCTGCCTGACCCTGGAAGCCGCCGAGTGGCTGATGGATCATCACCCGCGCATGCGGCAGACAGTACCGCTTGCCGGCCGCGCCCGCCGCCAGCAGCACCGCTCCCATGCTCGCCGCCTGGCCGATGCAGATGGTGCTCACATCCGGCTTTACGAACTGCATGGTGTCGTAAATCGCCAAGCCTGAGGTCACGACTCCGCCGGGCGAATTGATGTACAGCGAAATGTCCTTTTCCGGGTTCTCGGATTCCAGGAACAGCATCTGCGCCACGACGATATTTGCCATGTGATCGTCGACCGGGCCGACGATGAAGATCAGCCGCTCCTTCAGCAGGCGCGAATAGATGTCATAGGCCCGCTCGCCCCGGGCAGTCTGCTCGACCACCATCGGTACCAGATTCAATCCTCGCTCAATCATGTGTGCTTCCTCATGCGCTATGCGCACGCTTGATCAACCAGGCTGCGCGCTCGCAGCCGTCTGTCCAAATCCGGTCAGCTCCTTGAAGGTCATCGGCCGATCGGTCACGCGGGCGTGGGCGACCACGTGTTCTACGACCTGCTCCTCCAGCACGCTGGACTCGATCTGACTCATGGCATCGGCGTTCTGCAGATACGCGCGGCGCACCTCATCCGGATTCGGATAGCTGGCGACCACATCGCTCAATCGTGAAAGTACCCGGTCCCGATCCACTTTTACATTGTGCGCCTGCACGATCTGTCCCATCAGCAGTCCCAGCGCGGCACGCCGGCGCGCCGGCTCCTCGAAAGTCTCCCGCGGTGGCAGCTGAGCCGGATCCTTCACTCCCATGCGTCGCGCCGCATCCAGCTGCAGACGCTGAATCTGCTCGTCGATGAGCGCGCGCGGCACATCCAGTGTGTTCTCGCGATACAGGGCATCCATCACCTGCCCACGCAGGCGGTTGCGTATGACATCGCTCAACTCGCGCTCCATGCTCTTGCGCACCTCGAGACGCAGGGCCTCGACGCCGCCTTCCTCGACACCGTACGCGCGGCAGAACTCCTCGTCTACGGGGGGAATACTCTGCTCCTCGACCCGCTTTATGGTGACTTGCAGCTCGCCGGTCTGACCCGCAATGGCTTTGTTGGGGTGATCGGCGGGAAAAGAAAGCCGCGCCGGCCGCGTCTCTCCCGCACTACCGCCAAGCAGAGCGTGCTCCATTTCCGGCAGCGTCTGGGGACTCCCCAAGATGATCGTTACATCCCGCCCCTGACCCCCGTCAAAGGGCTGACCATTCACCGTTCCGTCGAAATCAAACGTGACGCGATCCGAATCCCGGGCCGGCCGCTCGACCGGCGTAAAGACCGCCCGCTGCCGTCGCATACTCTCAACCATCGCACTGACATCGTCCTCAGTGACTCCAGCGGTCGGCCGCTCAAGCGCTATGGACTCGAAGGGCTTGAGGCTGATCTCAGGAAGAACTTCGAAGAGCGCTGCGTAGCGCAACTCGGTTCCCGGGCCCATGGCGATCGGCTCGATGCGCGGACCGCCGGCGGGGGTGAGCTTCTCCTGCGACAGCGCCTGCGCGAAAGAGCTGCGCATCAGGTCGGTGACCACTTCCGTATGCACCTGGGGGCCGAATTGCTTGCGTACCACCGTCAGGGGTGCCTTGCCCGGCCGGAAGCCTTTGAGGCGGGCGGTGCGTGAGATCGTTTTCAGGCGCTGCTCTACCTCCGTGCTCACCTCGTCAGCCGGAACGGCCACCTCGAGGCGACGCCCAAGGCCGCCGGTGGTAGTCAGGGACACTTGCATGCAGGTTTCCTCAAACAGATGCCTTTACAGGGCTTGCTCATCACAACGGCCGGCGCGAGGACCGGCGGGCATGCGAAAGGAGAGACTCGAACTCTCACGGGTTGCCCCACTGGAACCTAAATCCAGCGCGTCTACCAGTTCCGCCACTTTCGCCCGGGGCGCATCGCTCGTGCAGTGCACGCACCGAACATGCGAAAAGCTGCGCTATTCGACTGGTGCTGGCCGTGATGCGGGCGCCCGCATTATACCCGCCGCCAGCTCGAATCGGGCCACTCCCCGCTTCGCTGGGGAGCCTGGCCTCTCCTGGGCAAGCTACCTGCGGCGGCCGCTGCTCCCGTCACACGAGCCGTGACAGCGGCACTCCAGGCGTTGTGCGGTGCGTCAACCCGAGCTCCGTGTCAGCGATGCCATATCGATGACGTAGCGGAACCGGACCTCGCCACGGACCACATGGTGGTAGGCCTCATTCACATCCTGAATCCCGATCATCTCCACATCAGCGGTGAGCTGTCGGGCCGCACAGAAGTCGAGCACCGCCTGGGTTTCGGCCAGGTTGCCGATGAGAGACCCGGCGATGTGCTTGCGTTGCGTCGCGAGTTCCTGGTTTTTGACTGGGGCCATGGGTTCCAGCGCTCCGACGACACACAGGGTGCTGTCGCGTTTGAGCAGTTCCAGGAACGGATTCAGGTCGTGGCGCCGCGGGATGGTCGAGAGCAGAAAGTCAAAGCTGGCACGCGCCCGCTTCAGGGCATCGGCGTCGTGCGCGAGCATGACCGGCACACCCAGCTGCTCTGCCGCGGTGAACTTCTTCTCCGTACTGGTCAGCGCCGTCACCTCCGCGCCCAGTGCCCGTGCAAGTTTGACCGCGATGTGCCCAAGGCCGCCCAGACCGATGATGCCGACGCGGTCGCCGGTGCCGATGCCCCAATGGCGCAGCGTCGAAAATGTGGTGACTCCTGCGCACAGCAGCGGGGCGGCCTGCGCAGCCGGCAACTGCGGTGGGATCTTCAGGACGAAATCCTGATGAACGACGACAATGTTGGAATAACCGCCGAAGGTATTGTCGCGGCCGTACATGTTGCCGCTGTCGGGCGCCTTCACAGCCGGAATCATGGGACCGTTATAGGTCGCGAGAAAACCGTTGGGACCCTGGCAATAATTCTGATCGCCCGACTGACACGCCTCACAGCGGCGGCAGCTGTCAATCATGCAGCCGACCCCGACGAGCTCACCTACCCGGTGACGCGTCACACCCGTACCACACCGGGTAACCCGGCCGACGACTTCGTGGCCGGGCAAACACGGGTACACGGTGTTAGCCCACTCGTTCTGCACCTGATGGATGTCGGAATGACAGACGCCGCAGTACAGCACCTCGATCTCGACCTCAAACGGCCCGGCTTCCTGCCGCTCGAATTCGAACGGCCGCAGACTGCTGAAGGAGTGTCGCGCGGCGTAGCCCAGCGCCTTGATCATGCGTCACATCTCCGGGCGGACGGATGATGCTGGATGGGAACTGCAGCGGCACCCCAGCGGCGTCGGGCGCAAAAGCGTGTCAGATAAGTCCTACGCCAGATTGGGCGTGGCCTCCGTCACGGCCGCGCTGCGGGTCAGGTCTGATGGTTGCTGGCATGGCCTGGCATGAATACAACGAACCATGCCAGGACCGCGTTACTTGCCGCTGTAACATGCCTGCTAGCTATATCGGCGTCGGCCGGCTCGGCGGCAGCCGCTGGCGCGAATTTCGTAGCGGCTCTCGCTCCGCAGAGCGTTGCCGCCAGGGGCGACAAACCCAAGCTGGCCGTGCTGGATATCGAACTGACCGGCGATCTGGGCGGCCCGCAATTCGCCGCCGAGCACGCGGCGCGTTTACGCATGGAGAGTGCGACCTTACGCGAGCAGCTCGCACACAGTGGCCTGTATCAGCTGATCGACACCGCTGCTGCGCGAGATCAGATTCAGACGCTCAGGTCGCAGCAGCGCTTCCTGCATGACTGCAACGGCTGCGATCTTGATGTCGGGCGGCAGCTGGGCGCAGATCAGACGCTGGTCACCTGGGTGGATCGGGTGAGTGGCCTCATCCTTTCCCTGACTTACGAATTCCACGATGTGGCCACCGGGCAGATCGTCGCTCGCAAGTCTTACGATTTTCGAGGCGACAATGACGCTGCGTGGACACACGCCATCAACTACATGGTGCGGGATTTGCAGCGCTCGCATGAGCAGAACGCGGCGCAGGGTGGCCCCTCATAGACCTGCGCAGCAGTCGAGGCGGCAGACAAGCGCGCCTGGCAATCGACTGCGCGCGATTTGCAGCTGTTATGTCAAGCGGCGGCTGGGTGCCTTGCTGAAAAAAGCGGTAGCATAATCCGAGCGGTCCCCATCACCCGAATAACGTGATCATCGCAACGCAGCTGAGCACATCAACAATGACACCAACATCCTGCGCCGGGCACATCCACCGCGGCGCGGGCCCGCGTGGCCTCGCGCTCGTACTTTTGATGGCTCTGCTCAGCGGATGCATGAGCATCCCGCATCGCGCTGCGGAGGCGCCGGACACCGCCGCGTCCATGACACCTGCGGACTCGGTCATTGGTCACGCTTGGTCGCAAGTCAAACGACCCAACGAGCAGGCTTCGGGATTGCGCATGATCTCCATTGGTGTCGAGGGTCTGCTGCTTCGGGTCGAGCTCATCGACAATGCACAGCGGAGCGTCGATCTGCAGTATTACATCTTTCGCTGCGACGATACGGGACGGGTCATCCAAAACGCACTATTGCGTGCAGCGGATCGTGGCGTCCACGTGCGCATCATCACCGACGACGGCGAGACGGTTGCTGGCGACGAGAAGCTGCTGCTGCTGGCCGCGCATCCGAACATCGAGGTGCGCATCTTCAATGCCTTCGAATATCGCGGTCACAACGGCTTTCTGCGTGGCCTGGATTACACGTTCCACAAGTCGCGGCTCGATTACCGCATGCATAACAAGCTGCTGGTGGCCGATAGTGCGCTCGCGCTCACCGGCGGGCGCAACATCGGCGATCAATACTTTCAGGTGAATGCGGATTCCCAATTCGGCGACGATGATGTTCTGGCGGTAGGTCCGGTCGTCAAAGATCTGCACGTCGAGTTCAGCCAGTACTGGCACAGCGGGCAGGTGACTGCGGCACAGGATCTCATGCCAGGAAAGCTGACCGCTGCCGCCCTGCAGAACTATCGCACCGAGTTGCGCGCCGCCTACCGCCACGCCAATACCTTTACCGCAGACTTCGACAAGCGAATCGCCACGGGCGAGCCGTTGCACTCCTTGCTGGCTGACGATCGGGCCCTGACCTGGGCGACGGCGACACTGGTCTACGACAGCCCCGACAAGAAGGCGGTACGCGACGGCGCGCGCTTCGGACAGCTGATCTATGTACCGGTCGCACAACGGATGGAGGCCACCCGCTCTGAGCTGCTGATCATCACTCCCTATTTTGTGCCAATCCCGGACGAGAGGCGCATCCTCAAGCAGCAGCACGAGAAGAAGGTGCAGGTACGCCTGCTTACCAATTCGCTGCCCGCCGCACCGGACATCCTGGCGCAAGCGGGATACATGAAGTATCGCAAGGAGCTGCTCGAGGAGGGCGTGAAGCTGTATGAGATCCGTGCGGATCTGGGCCGCACTGCCGGCAGTGGCCAGAGCCGTCGTATGACACGCTACGGCACCTACGCGCTGCATGCGAAGCTGTTCGTGTACGACGGCAGCTCGCTGTTCGTCGGATCCATGAATCTGGATCAGCGCTCGGCGCGTATCAATACGGAGATGGGTCTGATCATCGAGAGCAGCACGATGGCAGCAGAGGTAGTCAGTCGCTTCAACAAGCTGACCTCCCCGGAAAATGCCTACGAGGTGCAACTGCAGTCGCCCGAGGGCAAACACCCGCAGCTGGTTTGGAAGACGCGCGAGAACAATGCAGACGTGCTGCTCACCCGCGAGCCGGCGCGCAGTGCCGCGCAGCGTCTCGAGGCACGGCTGTTGATGTTGCTTCCGATCGACAGCGAGCTCTAGGCGGCGCGGTCATTGCGGCTGCAATGCCCCCCTCCCGCCCCACAATTCAAATGACGCCTTGAGCAGCGCTGATGTTGGTTGCCGGATGTTATATTCGGGCTGCAACCGCTCGGCGACAAAACAGCGACACGAGAGTTAACAGATTGCGCGCAAGCCGGGGGATTATGACTGAACTGCACCTGAGCGCCCTCAGGTTCTGCTATGGTCAGCTGGCAACAACAACAAGAAATATAACAATGCAGCATTCCAAGACTGCCCCTGGCAACTCCATCGTTGAGACGGAAACTGCGCCGGTGACTGCGGGCACGCGCCTGCTCGCCGCAGTGTGGTTTCTGGTGGCCCTTTCGACCATCATCTTCCTGGGAGTGCATTTCAGCCGAACCCCGTGAGCGGGGATCATCCCAGTATCAGTGCCGCCATCCTGCGCTGGCTGTAAAATTCCCGCGTTGTGGACCGGGGAGTTTGTGATGCGTCAGGTGCATGTCGCGGTATTGCTGGGCGGACTGTTCGTGGTGGATGCTCGCGCCGCGCCGCCGCAGGATGCGCCTCCCGCCGGGAACATTTCACAGGCACGCATCGCGTGGACTTTCAACGCAGCGCGGCTGTGTCCTGCCCTGCAGATCTCGGACGACGGCAGCGGTGCGGTGGTTCTGTTCAGGGTTGGACGTACCGGGTCGCCGTCACACGCTGCCATCAAGTCCTCGTCACAGTCGGCCGAACTCGATGAAGCCGCACTGCAGTGCGTTCGGCGGATGCGCTTTCAACCCGCCACCCGACTAGGGGATGGCGAGCCGATCGATTCCTGGCAGCAAATGGCCTGGGTACGGGCTGCGCAGCCGCGAGGGAACGTAAACGGCACCAGCAATGCGCCGTCGCTGGAGACACCACTGAGGACGGAGCCGAAGGGCGAGCGGCGAGTGACCGTGCGTGCTTGCGCCGATCAAGACGGCAAGCTGTCACAAGGTCCGGTGATCGTGCACTCCTCCGGAAAGCCGCAGCTGGACGAAGCTGCGTTGCAAATCGCACGTCTCGGAGCGCCTTACTACTCCCGGCAAGATGTTGCGGAGGCGCATGAGCCGGGCTGCGCACAGCTGGTAATTGACTTCGGCCCGAACTGAGCACCAAAAAAACGGGGCGGATCCATTCCGCCCCGTGCACTTATAGTGTTGCGCCGTCAGACCGGCTGTTCGATCCGTCAGGCCGGTTGTCCGACCTTGCGCTCCGGCTCCTCGGCAGCCACTCGCTCGAGCATGCGCCGGCGCATCGGCGACAGTACGAACTTGGCCAGAAAAGCCGCCAGGATCGGCAGAGCGCCGGCAATCCATAGCACCGGTACCCAGCTGCCGGCCGATGCCTTGAGAACAGCGGAAAGCGGGATGAGCAGGGAGGAGGTGCCTTTGGCGGTGTATAGGAAGCCGTTGTTTGCTGCAGCGTATTTCGGCCCGAACGTGTCACCGCTAGCCGCTGGAAACAACGAGAAGATCTCGCCATAGCCCAGGAAGATCAGCGGCGCAAAGATCAGGAAGCCGCTCGCGCTGTGACCAAATTTCATCAGGCCCCAGATGGCCACACCTTCCACGATGAAAACCAACACCATGGTGTTCTCTCGGCCCAGGTGATCGGAAATCCAGCCGGTCAGGGGTCGCGTCAGGCCATTGACCAGGCTGTCAATTGACAGCGCGACAGTAAGCAGGGGCAGTACTGCGCCGAAGTAGTTGACGGGAATCTTGTCCACCCCATAATCCTTGGCGATCGGGGCTACCTCCGCCGCCGCCATCAGGCCGCCCGATGCCACCAGCACCATGCACAGATAGAGCATCCAGAACACAGGGGTTTTCAACATCTCTCCCGGAGCGAAATTACGCCGGCTCAGGAGATTCGCTGCACCCTTCCTGGCAGCGACGATGGCAGTCGTTGGCGGCCGGATCAGAAACAGCGCCAGGACGAGGACCACTATGCCCTGGATGAGTCCAAAGTCGAAGAACGCCCGGTCGTAGCCACCGGATTTCACCATATTGGCGATCGGAATAACCGTCAGCGCGGCGCCCGCCCCGAAGCCGGCCGCGGTCAGTCCTGCCGCCAATCCGCGCTTGTCAGGAAACCATTTGAGCGCGTTGCCCACGCAGGTACCGTACACGGCGCCTGCGCCAACCCCACCGACGACTGCGGCGAAATACAGAACGCCGAGCGTTGTCGCGTAAGAATTGATGATCCAGGACAGCCCCGCCAGGATCCCTCCGACCAGCACCACGGGCCGCGGGCCGTACCGGTCCATCAACCAACCTTCAACCGGCACGAGCCAGGTTTCGCACAGTACGAATACCGAAAAGGCGACTTGGATCGCGGCCTTCGACCAGCCGAATTTGTCATGCATCGGATTGACGAACAACGTCCAGCCGTATTGTAGGTTGGCGACCATCGCCATGCAGATGATGCCCATGACGAGTTGGGACCACCGGCTCCGCAACCCGGTGTTCTGCATTGGGTCATGCGCCTCAATTGCTTTCACGTCGACGCTCATATCCTTCCCCTTTGTTCTTCACTCAAGTGAGGTTGAGAGATTAAACCGGCCGCCCAAAGCGCGCCTTATGGCGACATTGCTTGCGATGCATTGACATGTGAAAAAAAGCAGGTGTCCACGGAGGTGTCGGCCGCGGTCGCGGCGGAGACAATATGTCCATACGCGGTACGAGCGCCACTTCGTACACAACATGAACAGGCCAACGAATTTCTCACCGTACCCCCTCTTCACTCCGAGCCGGTTCAATCTCGCCCGCAGTCTGTTCTTATTCTTTCCTAGTATATCATATATGTCGTGAGGGGAAGTGCAACTGCCATGTAGGGCGTGCGGGAACACAAGAGCAAAACTCCAACCTCGGGCGTGCAGAGGGACGTGGCGCGCGAGCAGCACTTCGAGGAACGTAGGGCAGCGAAGGCTGAGGTCATGCCGACCGAAAGCGAGCGCCAGGAACCGAAGCCTGAGTCTCTCCGAAAGTCGTTGGTGCTGATTGCGCTCGCGATCCGCCGATTCAAACATGCTTCGGCTGCGCGAGAAGTTCCTCACAGACCACGCATGTGTTCGTTGCCCAAATCAACGCCGCGATGGGGTGCGTTGCGAAGCCGACGACAAGTGGCGAAGACCCGTTCGATGGGATCCGGATGGATTGGTGGGCCGTGAAGGACTCGAACCTTCGACCAAGAGATTAAGAGTCTCCTGCTCTACCAACTGAGCTAACGGCCCGCGATCATCCGAGCGAATGGCCCGGGATATGGAACTGGGTTAATTGGGGTGGACGATGGGACTCGAACCCACGACGGCCGGGATCACAACCCGGGGCTCTACCAACTGAGCTACGTCCACCATCGTCTCATCGCTCGATTCAGATCAAAAGCTTACCGCCGATCGCGCGGTCTGCAAGTCCGATCGGAACGCGCCCACTGCATGCCGCCCCGCGGGGCGGCGAGAGTATATACGAACGAGCGCGGCCTGCATCCCGGCGCCTGCCGGCACGCTGTGGAAAAACCGATTCTGCCACGAAGGTTAAGCTTAAGCCTACGTGTCGAAAGCGGTTCAATGGCGCGCCCGGCGGGACTCGAACCCACGACCACCGGCTTAGAAGGCCGGTGCTCTATCCAGCTGAGCTACGGGCGCGGTGCAGCCCCCGGTTCGTTGGTCGGGGCGAGAGGATTCGAACCTCCGACCCTCTGCTCCCAAAGCAGATGCTCTACCAGGCTGAGCTACGCCCCGACGCAGGCGGCGGCATGGTAGCAGCTTCGGCTGTCACCGCAACGGCATGCGACAGCGGGCGAAACCGAACTCTACCGGCGGCTGCATGGCCGGCGGTTTGCGCAAGTCCCGTGCGCTTTCACACCCCTGACGGCGCATTGCTCATCGGAGTTGGCAATAATGAAGAACCGGAAGACATTTCCAGCGCGCAGTTGTAAAGCCTGAATCATTGCAAGGGGCTGTCATGGAAAACCAAAAACAAACGACCACTCGCCGTGGCGTGATCCCCAGGCGTGTCAGGATCGCCATGCTGCTGATGGCCTGCGTTGCTGCCGTAGCCCAGGCGCGTCACCCGCACTCCTCTGCTCGGAGTGCAAGTGAGGCCGGTTACTTTGATTACTACGTACTGAGCCTGTCCTGGGCGCCGACCTATTGTCTGACGCATTCAGACGATGGTGAGGAGTGTTCGGGCAAGGGCTACGGTTTCGTATTGCATGGCCTGTGGCCCCAATACGAAGTCGGCGGCTACCCGCAGAACTGCCCGAGCCAGTTCGAACTCTCCGCAGCAGCGCGCGACAAGGGGCGAACTATCTACCCCAGTGAGCGACTCATGCAGCATGAGTGGCGCGAACACGGCACCTGCAGCGGTCTGCAGGCGCTCGCTTATTTCGAGGCGGCGGATCGCGCCATGGCCGTCATGAAAATACCGGCGGCACTGGAGGCGCCGCGTGACGAGCGCTCGCTGACAGCGGATCAGATCGAGAACCTGTTCAAGCGGGCAAACCCCGAGATGCCTCAAGACGCGATTACCGTGGCCTGCAGCCGGGCCTCTTTCTCAGAAGTGCGCGTCTGTCTGACCCGGGATCTGTTGATACGCACCTGCGGTCGCAGGGTGCGTTCGAGCTGCCCGCGCGTGCCCCTGCAGATTCCGGCATCACGCTAGCTGCCAGTCGGTAATGGACGCCGCCTCACCCCAGGCAACTTGACAACAGCCCGGCGTCCAGCAGCGATTCAATGGCTGCGATCTGTATTGCCCGCGCCTCGAGGGCAGCTGCGAGGAGCAGCGGATTGTGCTCCGCCGCGAGAGTCTCGACGCAAGCCTTCGAGCCGTAGGCTCCGCTCCATTCACTGGTGACCCCCTCCAGCGGTACACGCATGCGGGAGTCACCTGCCGATGTGAATACCATGGCGCCTCGGTGGTGTGGGGTCTCTGGTGCAGCAAAGGCTCGCCACACGTTACATAAGCCATACCTTGCATATTAGCACCGGCATGTGACAGCGAGCCGCCAGGCGCCCGGGTTGCGGTAAGCGGTGGTGGGACCACCCAGCGTTGCTGCATCCGCACCGGCGGCGATGGCGGCACCACGCTCGCCTGCGAAGCCACTATCCGACGGCGGCGGCCGTCGCCTCATGTTGCGCCAGCCTGTCACGCTCAGCGGCCATGGCAGCCGCAATCGCTGCTTCCGACACGGGCCTGCTGAAGAAATACCCCTGTGCGAAGTGACAGCCGAGGGACTGCAGGATAGCCACTTGGGTCGCATCCTCTACGCCTTCTGCGAGGCTCACCATCGAGAGATTCTGAATCAGGTTGACGGTTGCATGAATGACGGCGAGCACCTCGCGGCTGCTGTGCAGGTCCTGCAGGAACGAGCGATCGATCTTGATCGTATCGAACGGATAACCCCGCAGCAGCGACAGCGAGGAGGTGCCGGTGCCAAAATCGTCCATGGCGAGACGCACGCCGAGCTCGCGCAGCTTGCCCAACACCTCGCGAGCGGCTTCCGGATCGCGCATAACCTCGCGCTCGGTCACCTCCAGCTGCAGACTACCCGGCGGCAGCTCCGTGGCTTCCAGGGTACGACGTACCCGCTCCAGCAGCTGCGCACCCAAGGCGATCTCAGCACGCGAGACGTTTACGCTCATCATGCGCGGTGCATGCTCGGGATCGGCAGCGCGCCAGCGCACCATGGCACGGCAGGCCTCCTCGAGCACCCACTGACCGACAGCCACGATCAATCCTGATTCCTCCGCGATCGGTGTGAATTCGGACGGTGAGATCATTCCCATCGTCGGATGCTTCCAACGCAGCAGGGCCTCCACATACGTGCGCTGGCCGGTATCCAGAGCCACGATCGGCTGATATTCGAGGTACAGCTCCGGGGTACCCAACGCCTTGCGCAAGTCGTTTTCGATCGTGACATGGCGTGTCAGCCGCGCATGCATGGCGTCATTGAACACCACCGCGCGGCCGCGTCCGAAGCGTTTCGCCTCGTACATGGCCACATCAGCGTTGCGAACGATCTCCTCGGCGCTTTGCAGTGCCTGATCACTGCTCACGATGCCGATGCTGGCGAGCGAATGCACCTCGCGTCCGAAGACCCGGTAGGCAGGTGCCAGCAGCTTCAGCAGCTGCTGCGCGGCCAACACGGCGTCGGCTTCGTCCCGAAGGTCATTGATGAGTACCAGGAACTCATCGCCACCGAAACGACAGATGAGGTTGCCGTGCGCCGAGCCCGGGGCAAAGCGGGCTGCGCTCTGCAGGCGCACGCCGATCTGCCGCAGCAACTCATCCCCCGCCTCGTGTCCCAGGGTGTCATTGACGAGTTTGAAACGGTCGAAATCCAGAAACAGCACGGCGAAACGCCGCTGCGTCCCCGCGCGCAGCCGCATCAGCGTGCGCTCCAGGTGCTCCATGAACACCGTGCGATTCGGCAGGCCGGTCAGGCGATCGCGTTGCGCTGCTTCCATCAGCGCCGATTCCATCGCCTTGCGCGTGGAGACGTCCATCACGATGCCCACCACATGTCGCGGCCGACCCCGAGCATCGCTCAGGGTGATCTTGCCGCGCGCCAGAACCCACAGCCAGCGACCATCACGGTGACGCATGCGAAACTCGACGACGAACATCCGCTCCGCGCTCTGCACGGAGCCGGCGATTGCGCGCCGCAGGATGAGCAGATCGTCAGGATGGGCGAGACCGCGCCACGTGGCCGAGGTGCACGGCATCAGCTCTTCCAGCGAATATCCCAGCATCCCGGCCCAGCGTTCGTTGATCGAGAGCAAGCGGGTATGCGCATGCCATTCCCAAGTACCGACATTGGTTCCCTCGATGACAGCGCTCAGGCGCCAGCGCTCTTGCGCCAGTCGTTCAGCGGTTTGCTTGGCTTCCTCGACTCCGCGCAGTACCGCGTTCGCATCGCTCAGGCCTCGCAGCCGCACCCGGTAATAACCGACGCCGAACACGACAATGAGCAATCCGGCCGGAGCGAGTCCCAACAGTGCGCGGTTGCGCGATTGCGCCAGGCGCGCAACATACACGGTCGCATCCACATCGACGCCGACGATGCCGATCTGCTGGTGACTTGAGTCAAAGATCGGCGCAAAGCCGGTCATGAACGTACCCCATTCGTCCGAGATCGGCTCGAGCGTGGCGCTCGGTCTGCCGTGCCTGTCGGGCGTGCCCAGCGCCTCAAACATGTCGGTCGCATCGTCCACATAGAGATACGGCTGCCACACTCCGGACTGATCGGCTAAGCCGTGGATATTGCGCGCCTTGGGATCGGCGGCATCCAGTACGAAGTGAACTGTGTCGCCATCGCGCACCAGTGTGTAGACGTAGTGGATGTCAGCTACCGCCTTACACATACGCCGCAGGGGCTCCACGGCGCGCGTGTAATCGGCATCATTCAGCTGTTCGGGACGGCGGATGGAATTGTGCAGCTGCGGATCGATGAGAGTGGCCCCGACCTGGGCGAGACCCATCACGTAATGCCTGAAATTGTCGGTAATGGAGTTGCGCGATGTAGTCCACAGACCCAGGATCGCGGCAGCCACCAGAATGAGGGTGATCAGCGCCACCCCGACGGCCTCCCGCAATGCCTGTTTCTGCCCACCGTCACTGCCGATCAGTTTGCGGTAGACGGACCGTCGTAGCTCCTGCACTCGAACACTCGCCCCGTGGTAGACCGCGGGATTGTTGGCTAGCCGGCACCCCCGCTCAGAGACCTGGCCGGTGCTTTTAAAGCCTCGCCGCCGCGAGACTGCTTTTTTGCGACTCCGGTCACGTCTGCTGCGGCAGGCGCGGACCATAAGTGGCACGATGGACAGCTCTTCCGCTAGCGCGCTCAAGCTCGCTCGAGCTCGCATTCTGGATGCGGCCGCGACGATGGGCCTCGCCGGCACCGAGCCGGCCGAGCTCGGTCAGATCCTGCAGAGGTTGTGTGCGGCGGATGCAAGCGGTGCTGAGATCAGTGCGGCGATCGAGCGCCACCCGGTACTCAGTGCCCGTGTACTGCGCGTCGCCAATTCGGCCTACTACGGACAGGTGCGCGCCACCACTACGATCCAGCAGGCCATGCTGCTGCTGGGGTTGGATTCTATCCGTGGCATTGCCGCGGCGGTTTGCATGAGTCGCGCCCTGCCACGTCGAGCGGGCGCTGCGCTCAACGACATGTCCGCCCTGCTGCGCCATAGCCTTGCCACGGCAGTCGCCGCGGAATGCCTGGCGCGCGCCACCCGGCCCGAGTCGGCTCCAGTGGCCTTCATGGCGGGACTCATGCACAACCTGGGCGTCGCCATTCAGGCTTGCGTGGATGAAAGCGGCATCCTCGCCATGCTGGATGCGCGCAGGCACAACAGCGAGGCAGACATACGCACGCTCGAGGTTCAGTGCGCATCCCTCCCTCACGAGGATTGCGCAGCAATGGTGTTTGAAAGCTGGAATCTGCCCGCCCCACTGGTCGCAGCAGCCGCGCATCACCACCGGCCGTGGCAGGCTCCGGCTGCTCACCGGCAACTCACGACCTTCGTGCATGCTGGCGCCTGCCTGGCACTCACCTGCGGTCACACGTTCTCACTGGAGCCCGCGCCGACGGAGAGTGCCCCGGAGCTGGTGCAGCAGCTGGGTCTGCCGGCGGCAGACGGGAGCGCCATCCTGTCCCAGTTGAGCGGACGCGTAGCGCAGCTGCATGGAGCGATCGCAGCCGGCTGAGCACCAAGCAGCGTGCGTAACTTGACTCACGCCGGCGGCAACAACGGCGTGACGCTGCGCTCCAGACGCTCCGCAGTCCAGACCGGATCCGGATCATGCCAGCCATCATCGAGCAGGTATCCGCGCTGATCGATGAGAAAGCTGACGGGCAGCCGCCAGATGCGACCATAGCCTGCCGCGTCCGACTGCTCCAGCAAACCGACCGGGAATGACAGTTCCTTAGCCACCTCCCGGACCTGGCGAAGCTGATCAGCGCCGTCGAGACTGAAACCCAGCACCTGGAACGAGCCGGGCCGTGCTCGTTGTGCATACGCGGACAGAGCTGGCAATTCCTTCCGACAGGGTGTGCACCAGGTTGCCCAGAAGGTGAGCAGCACCACCTGTCCGAGAAGATCGGCTGTGCCGATACGACGGCCATCGAGGGTCACGAGCGTCGCCGGCGGCGCCGCTGCGCCGACCCGCAACCCTTTGGCACGCGCAGCGGGCACCACGAGGCTCTGCAGGCCGGCAAGCGCCAGCATTCCATGCAGCAGCAGCCGTCGGCGATTGAGCCCGGGCAGCCGGATGGGATCAGAAGGCATAGCTCAGCCCGGCGCTCACGGTGTAGCGAGGAAACAGCTGATCACCATACAGGTTGCTGTAAACCGGCACCTGCACGAAACCAAACAGCTGCAATCTCTTCATCACATTGATTCTTGCGCCCGGACTGACATACGCAACCGTGCCCGCCGTGTTCTGCACATCCGCGAGCGCGCCCTGATCAGGCGCTTTGCGCAGCAGATTCAACTGCAGCTGCGGGGTCCACCGCTGTGCGTAACCAGCATAGCGGATGCCCAGACTGACCGTGGTCGAGTTGCCTGGACGATAGTCCTCGCCCGGCTGATTAAGGTGATGTGCCAGCGCGCTCTGAAACTGAGCGTTCGCGACCACGTCGAAGTTCTGACTGACGGCCTGGTAGTAGTAGGCGCCGACGATCAGATCGGTGCTGCCGGTGCCAGGCTGCAAGCTCGCATCCAGGGGCTCGCCGGCCGCAGGACCTGAGTTGAAATCCACTGCAGTACCGTAATGGCCCGTCGGCAGCTTCACACCTATTCGCACGCCCAGATTGTGTGTGGGAAGGAATCCCTGATAGTCCGCCAGCAGGCGCAGGTCGCCGAGACTGGAGCTGCGCGAGTTGCTCGTCGGCGGTAAGGGCTGAGTCGAGTCAAACTCTCCGTAGGTCTGATGGGTGCGCATGACGTACGGCACCTGCACCTGCAAGTCCCACGCGGCGCTCGGGCTGTAGGCGAGCCCTGCCGTCACGTAACGATTCAGGGTATCGCGCTCGAGCTCTGCGCCATCGGGCACGGCGGAGATCCGATGCGTGCCGCTGCGCAATTCATCCTGATTGATGTAGTCGTACTGCAGGCTCAGCCGCCACCCTGGCCTGTTCGTATAACCGAGCGCGGCATCCGAGCTGAGGCTGCAGCCGCAACTTGCACACGCGTACGCGGCGGGAGACGTCAGCCCCAGGCCAGAGCAGCCCAGCAGCAATGCGCAGCGCGGAACGCCGGCGACCCAACCCAAGGCACGCGCCACGCGCCGTGCCCGCCCTCTCTGCAATAACATGTGACCTCCGCAATGAAGCAACCTGAACAAGGTCGGACGCGGGCGATGCCGCTTTCGACATCAGCCATACGTGACCAGCCGACTGGGCGCAGTCAGCTAAGCGGAGGGGCGCGGGGTTGCTGCTCGCGAGAGGGGCCGAACTGGGCTTCAAGTTGCGAGGATGCTTGCGGCAGCGGTTGCAGAACGGCAAGCCGGATGTCCGCAATAGCGGGTGGGGCCGAGAGCGGAGCCGGGCCTGCACTCTGTGCATAGGGACACGAGGAATCCAGGCGCGTGTGGTGGTGATTTTGGTGATCACCGTGGTGTTGATGCCCGCGGATGCCGGGCGCGTCAGTGTCACAGAGGACGACCCGCACCGTGCCGTCGACCTCGGCCAGCATGAACCCAGCCGGCACTAGGGCGCGCAGGCACAGCATCAGGAGCAGGAAGCACCCTCCCCGATGCAGAGGTCGTCGCAGCGACTTTTTGGTTTCTATACGCATCACTGCCCACAGCCTGCCGTGCTGTTTCAAGCGACGCAAGCAGGGCGATCATGTAGTCGCGGGAACGCCCGCGAATATGTAAGCCGCCAGTGCTTAGCGCCTCTCAGGCGCCGTTGAGCAGGGCCGCCACCTCATGGAACGAGCGGGCTTCGGCCACATCGGCGGCCGTCAGCCGGTCGTGATTGCGCAGTCGACTGCTGGCGCCGGCGGTGAGCAGACGCTTCACCAGCGCCACATCTCCTCTGCGGCTGGCAATGATCAGCGGGGTGTCGCCGAAAACGTTCTGCGCATCGAGATCGGCATGAGCAGCAAGCAACTGCTCGACCGATGCGCCGTGGCCAATTCCCACGGCAATGTGCAGCGGGGTATCGCCGGCGCGCGAGCGCGCATCGATGCGCGCGCCCTGAGTCAACAGATAACCAATGACGCCGCTGTGGCCGGCCGCACAGGCAATCTGCAGCGGGCTGAGCCCCAGGGTGTCGCTATGGTCGAGCTTGGCCCCTTGCGCGACCAGCAGCTGGGTTTTCTCCCGCGAGCCCGATTGGGCGGCATACCACAAAGCCGTGCGACCCGCTTTGTCTTCGAGCTCGAGTGTGGGGCGCGCCGTCATGAGCTCGCGCAACATCTCGGTATCGGCCGACCGGGCCGCGATCATGAGCGCGTTTTCGCCGCGTGCATCCTGCCAGTCAACGTGTGCATGGGCTGCGATCAGTTCATGAACAATAGGCACCCTGCCGCTGCTGACCGCAGCAATCAAGGGCGGCTCCGTAGCGCCGCCCCGCTCGTCCGCAGGCACTGCGTGCGCGAGCAAGGAGTGCACCACATCCGCTCTTCCGGAGCGGACGGCGATAAGCAATGCGGAATCACCATGAGGGTCAGTGCGCGCCGGATCCGCATGTGCCGACAGCAGCTCATCCACTGCAGCCGGCCGGCCAACGAGCGCCGCCACTGCGAGTACCGGCTCGCGGTCAGCATCAACGTTAGGATCGGCGCCGTGCTGCAGCAGCGTTTCCAGGACCGTGGTGTTATGCAGCGCCGCCGCAACCGCGATATCCGGCCAGCCTGCGTACAGATCCCGCTCCGGTGGTCGCGGGTGCTGGACGCTCGTCAACTCGCCACTGCGGGCGGAATTGTGATGAAGCGCGGTGGCGCCGGCGGCGCGCAGCCGCGCTGCCACGCTCGGCAGACTGCGATTTGTCGCGAAGTCGAGCGCCGACCAGTCCTGCACATTGCGTGCGTCAACCCGGGCCCCGGCGCGTAACAGCTGCTCGGTCACTTCAGGTTGATCAACCGTGGCCGCATACATCAGAACGCTGTTGTGACTCTGATCGGTGGCGTTCGGGTCAGCGCCGGCCTTCAGCAGCGCCGCGGTCACTGACGCGCTGCCACTCGCGGCCGCGAGCATCAGCGGTGTGGTTCCGTGCAGATCTGCTGCCTCTCTTTCCCGCGTCTGGGTCAGGAGCAGCTCCACCGCCTCGGCATTACCACTCTGGGCGGCGCGAGCCAGGGCCCCTCTGCCGAATTCATCGCGCGCCTTGAGGCTGGCAGGAGTTGCGAAATGCCGTAACGCGGGGAGGTCACCGCGGCTCGCAGCCAGCCACAGAGCTTCGATAGCCGACTGCGCCTCACTGGAATACGCCGAAAATTCTGCAGGCGAGACGGTCTGCCCGGGCTGCCGAGCGCCGGCGGGAGGCTCAAACCCGAGCTGGCGCGCACGCGCCGCCCAGCGCTGCACTGCCGCCTCATCGCGCGGCTGCGAACCGGCAGCCAACGCGGCCAGGCTGTAAGCCGCGCTGCCCTCGCCCTGATCCGCGGCCTTCTCCAACCAGACACGCGCCAGGGCGGGCTCGCGCTTACCGGCAATTCCATTCAGGTAGAAGACGCCAAGCAGGTATTCCGCCTGAGCATTACCCGACTCACTCAAACGCTGCAGCTCAGCCTGAGCAGCGGCGAACTCCTTCAGCCGGATATGGGCCTTTGCGGATTCCAACGGATCGGCTTGGCGCCGCAAGTCGGACTGTCGTGACTTGTCCGTGCTTGCGCGCTCGCGACCGGCCCCAGCCGCGGCGATGCAGATCATCGTGCCCAGAGTCGCGCACAGTATGCGGGCCATCCAGCCCGGTCTGCGCACGCGCTGCCGGCTTGCGCCAGCAATCGCGCGCTCAGGCAGTGCCATACTTCGTCTCGACGTGGACACCCACCCGGCGCAGGAAATCCGACGGCAGAATCCCTCCGGCGTTCACGATCACGGCATCATTGCGGACGCTCACAGTGCGGCCGGTCTGCTCGATCGCTACGCAATCGACCGCGATCTGACGGACGTTGGAATTCAATAGGACCTTCAGCACCCCCTCGTGCGCAGCGCTTTTCACCCGCTCGCGATTGCGCTCCCGGGCGCGATCGAAGGCAGCCCCGCGATAGGACAGAACGACGCTGGAACTGCCGGCCTCGGCTATGCTCGCCGCGGCCTCCAGCGCACTATCGCCGCCCCCAACGACGAGTACATGCTGACCGGCGTACTGCTCGGGATCGATGAGCTGGTAGACGACCTTCGGCAATTCCTCGCCGGGTACTCCCAGCTTGCGTGGTGTGCCACGACGGCCGATGGCCAGCAGCACGCTGTGCGTGCGGTAAGTGCCCCGCGATGATTTGACAATAAACCCTGTGCCATCTCGTGTTATGTCATCAACGCGTTCGTGATAGTTGATTTTGACGCCTGTCTTGCGCTCGGCTTCACGCCAGAAACTCAGCAGCGACTCCTTGCTCGTGTGGCCAAGAGCTATCCTGCCGACCAGCGGCACGATCGCAGGAGCAGTCATCACCAGTTTGCCGCGCGGGTACTGAAAGACGCACCCGCCAAGGGATTCCTGCTCCAGGGTAACGAACTTCATGCGTTTCGAGAGCGCGGTGAGCGATGCCGCGAAACCGGCGGGCCCTGCCCCCACGATCACCAGATCCAGCCGATCGCCGCCCTTGGGCCGTAGTGCGTGCACCGCCTCCGCGGCCTGGCGACCCTGCTCGAGCGCATTGCGGATCAGGCCCATGCCACCCAACTCACCGGCGATGAAAACCCCGGGCACGCTGCTTTCGAATTTCGGTGTCAGTACGGGGATGTCAGCGCCCCGTGTTGCCGTGCCGAACACCAGCGAGATCGCCTCGACAGGACAGGCAGCTTTGCAGGCTCCATGGCCGATGCAGTCACCGGGACTGACCAGGTGCGCCCGCCCGCCGACGATGCCGAGCACGTGATGTTGCGGCGCCTCGGGGCAGGCCTTCACACAGGAGCCGCAGCCAATACAGCGCGCCGGATCGATCACAGGATGCAAGGTCGCCGGCTCCTGCGCGCCCGCAGAGCGCGCTTCCTCCTGCATCCGGGTGCTCCGGCGCTCCAGGCGGCCGCGGCGGTACATGAACCAGGCCAACACGATCAGCGACGGGATGCCGTAGAACAGGTAGATCAGCGAATCCATCGATAGCAATGCTCCCTGTGCCAGGACGAGTGCGCAGTGCAGCGTCCCACCAGAGTCATGACACAACAACAAGCGAGTTTCAGGCTAACTCTGCGACGCAGTCGATAGGAATGGGGCTTTTCCCTACTTGTCATGACGATGTGCGGTGAGCACCCTAACGTCAAGTCTCTTTGTGTGGAGTGTGAGTTCTTTCGCCTGTTTTTGTCGGCATGTGGCGACGTGTTGTCTGCACGTCGCGACAATGCTAACTCTATCCTTTACGTAGTTAGAATTGCCCTCTTCCTGCACGCGGGCGGCTCGCGGCGTTTCAACGGTACCGCAGGTTCAAATGAGCTCATCGATCAGCTTCATCTCCGGCTTGTTGACTGGAGTAGCGACGACGCTGCTCGCAAGCATGCTGTACCGCGCGCGCTCCATGCGTTTGCAGCGGCCCAGTGCGCAGTACGCTTTGTATGCGTCGGTCCTCCTTGGCATCTTCGCGCTATCGGCCACTCTCATTTATTATGCGATCCGCTCCCCCGGGGCCACGTCTGCAGCGCTGACAACCCCCGGCAAGCCCCACGCCGGCACGACGAACACCTCAGGCAAGGCCCAGTCACTCGAGAGCGCCACCGCAGGCCTCGAGGCTCGTTTGAATCGTGACGGGGGTACCGAGCAGGAGTGGCTCCTGCTCGCGCAGTCTTATGATTTCATGGGGCGCAGCGCGGACGCAGATCGCGCACGAACTCGCGCCGCGGCTCTCAAGGGTTCAGGCAAAGGCTCCTCTGCCGCGACCGGGGAGGCGTCTCTAGCGGCCGGGCTGGCTACCGCCGCCGCCTCTCTTGACCAGAGGGTTGCCGCGCCGACCGCAGTAACCGCCGCTTCTCTCAACCCGGCGGGCGAGCTGACCCTCTCAGAGGCGGAACAGCGCACGCGCGCTCATCCTGACGATCCGCAAAACTGGCTGGCGTTGGCGTCGCTGCAGCGCACCCAACACGCCTACGACAAGGCGCGGGCAGCTTATGTAAAAGCGATTGCCTTGCACGGAATGACCGCCCAGTCCTGGGCGGACTACGCCGATACACTGGGCTCGCTCTCTAAAGGACACATCGGCGTGGATGCCGGGGAAGCCATACGGCAGGCCCTGGCACTTGATCCCAACAACGCCAAGGCGCTGTGGCTCGAGGCGAGCCGCGAGCTGCAGGACCATCACTATCGGCAATCCCTGGCCGACTGGCAGCGGCTGCGAGCGGCGCTACCGCCAGACTCCCCGGATCTACAGCTCGTGGACGCCAACATTGCCGAGGCCAGTCAACTCGCCGGGGTGCCGGCTGCGGCACCGCAGCCCGCGACCTCATCCGCTGGCACGGAGCAGAGTGCCGGCGGGCAGCTGTCCGGGACGGTGTCGATCGACAGCCGCCTCGCAGCCCGGGTAGGCAAGAACTCCACTCTCTTTATATATGCGAAGGCCCCCGACTCCCCCGGACCTCCTCTCGCCGTGATGCGTACGGCCCCCCAGGGATGGCCGGTGGCCTTCCATCTGGATGACTCGATGGCGATGGTCCCTGGCCGACGGTTGTCGCAATCCAAGGATGTGATCGTCGAGGCGCGAATCTCGCAGATGGGGCAGGCGCAACCGAGCCCGGGTGATCTGTACGTCACCAGTGAAGTCGTGCATCCGGCTAACGCCAGGCAACTGGCTCTCGTCATCAATCGGGAGATTCACTGATCGTGGCGACGACACCCCCAGTTGCGGGCAGCGATGCGGCCAAGGATGTCGCAGATCCGGCCATCGTGCGCGCGCGGTTGGCGCTGCTAGCGGAGATCGAGTCTCCCCGCATCCCGCTGCAGACCAATGCCGTGCTGAGCGCGACGCTCACAGTCAGGCCGCTGGATGCGTCGCTGAGCGATACGCCAGTGTTCGAGCCGGCGCTGCTCGATGCGCCGCTGCTCGACGCGCGGGCGCCAAACACTCCACTAGCCGACACAGCTCGTGGCGGAATCTCCGCGCCGCTGCCGCAATCACGGCGCACCTCGCACACTCGCCGCAAAGCCCGCCGGCTGAGTCCGACGAGCTTACTGGCAGTGACGTTCGCAGTGCTCCTCTACATAGGATTCACCTTTCCAACTGAGCGCTACATCACCCCGCGCCGTGGGCTCGGCTATGCGCTCGGCATCATCGGCGGCTCGCTCATGCTGTTGCTGCTGGTGTATTCGGCGCGTAAGCGCTTGCGGTGGCTGCGTTTCCTCGGGCCCACCGTTGGCTGGTTCCGGACACACATGCTGCTGGGAGTACTGGGCCCGCTGTGTATCCTCTATCACGCCAACTTCAACCTCGGCGCGGCCAACAGCAATGTCGCCTTGTTCAGCATGCTCGCCGTATCAGGCAGCGGTCTGATCGGGCGCTACATCTATGCGCACATCCATCACGGGCTGTATGGCAGCAAACTCACATTGCGCGAGTTGCAGCAGAACGCCGCGACCCTGCGAAGCACTTCGGACGCCTTTGCCTTCCTGCCTGAATTGATGAGCCGGCTGCAGGCAGCTGAGACCCGCGTCCTCGCGGTGGCCCCACGGCTGCCGCTGTTGGGCATCGCCAAACTTCTGGTAGTAAGCGCGGTGGTGGCTGGCGCGCGATTCACGCTGCATCGCTATACCCGGCGCACGCTGCGCACTGCCGCAGCGGGCTCTGTCACGCAGTCACGGACCGTGAGAAAGAATGTCAATCAGTATGTGGACCGTCGGTTGACCGCGGTACGCAAGGTGGCGAGCTTCCAGGCTTACGAGCGCCTGTTCTCGCTCTGGCATGCACTGCATCTACCCTTGATCTTCATTCTCGTGGCCGCCGCTGTCGTGCACGTCATTGCAGTGAACGTCTACTGACAGCTCGATCGGTATTTCATGCGGGAGGGAAAAGCTCATGCGCTGTTGCTCGCACTCGTGTTGCTGCTGCTTCCGGTATCTCGCAGTTACGGCGTGAACCCGGAGACCCTGCTCATGCCTGGCAAGGTAACCACGGCCCATCAGAAATACGAGGAGGAGTGCTCCCGCTGTCACGATCGCAGCAATCGTGACCGGCAGAATCAGCTGTGCCTGGACTGTCACAAGGACATCGCTGCGGATATTCACAGCACGCGCGGCTTTCACGGCAAGCTGCCGGGAATTGCGCGCGCGCAGTGCCGGGCCTGCCACAGCGAGCATCTCGGTCGCGATGGCGACATCGTCAAACTCAATCGCGACCAACTCGATCACGCTGCAACCGAGTTTCCTTTGCAAGGCGCGCACGCTGCGGTCGCTTGCGGCGCTTGTCACGCGGCGGACAAGCCGTACCGCAAGACGCCGACGGCGTGCGTGGACTGCCACAGCAAGGTAGATCCCCACGACGGCAAGCTCGGGCGCGATTGCGCCTCCTGTCACGACGCCGCGAGCTGGCAGCAAGTCCGTTTCGACCATGACAAGACGGGTTTCGCGCTGCACGACAAACACGTCGAGGTACCCTGCCTGGGCTGCCATTTCGGCAACCACTACAAGGACACGCCGAAGACCTGTGCCGCCTGCCACGCACCCGATGATGTGCATCGTGGCGAGCGCGGCCCGAAATGCGGCGAGTGTCATGCGACCACGGGCTGGAAGACCAGCAAATTCAATCACGAGAAGGAGACCGGCTTCGCCCTGGAAGGGGTGCACGCCGACATCGATTGCCGCGACTGTCATCGCAGCGGCGATCTGAAGGCGAAGATTCCCAAGGACTGCTTCGGTTGCCATCAGGGACAGGACAGCCATGCGGGGCGGCTGGGACAGGATTGCGGCAGCTGCCACGGTAACGACAAGTGGCAGCAGACCTCCTTTGATCATGCCCGGGATGGCCACTGGGCTCTGAATGGGCGGCACGCCAAGGTCGATTGTCATGCCTGTCATACCGCCCCCGTCGCGACGCAGAAGCTCAGCCACGAATGCAACAGCTGCCATCGCGCCAGTGACGTGCACAGCGGCAAGCTGGGGCGTCAATGCGACCAGTGCCACTCCGAGGATAGCTGGAGCCAGGTCGCCAACTTCGACCATGACCTGACGCGCTTTCCACTGCTGGGCCTGCACGTGGCAGTTCCTTGCGAACAGTGTCACGTGTCTCGCAACTACCGCGAGGTGGCCACGGATTGCTTCGCCTGTCACGAACGGGCCGACGTGCACAAGGGCTCGCTCGGCAAGGAGTGCGCCAAGTGTCATTCCCCCAATGGCTGGGGCATCTGGGAGTTCGACCACGGCAAGGAAACCGGCTTTGCGTTGAGCGGCGCGCACCGCCCGCTGGCATGTAACGGCTGTCACAAGCAACCCGCTGACCAGGTCAAACTCAGCGCCGATTGCATTGCTTGCCACGGCAATGACGACGTGCACCTCGGGCAGTACGGCCGCCAGTGCCAGCGCTGTCACTCCACCTCTACTTTCAAAGGCGCACGCCTGCAGTAGCGCCGCATGCAAGGGAGCAACCACATTCAGCGTCTCACCCGAGCCGGCGGCTGGCTGCTCGCCCTGCTTGCGCTCTGGGGTGTGTTGCTGTGGTCACCTGCTGCCCACGCGGCCCAGCAGCGTACCGAGTTTGACCACCTGACCACGGGCTTCGAGCTTCTGGGCGAGCATCGCGACCTGCCCTGCGAGTCCTGCCATGTCAATGCGGTCTTCAAGGGTACGCCGCGCAGTTGCGACGGCTGCCATGGCATAGGCACCCTGGTGCGCGCCACCGCCAAGAGCAAGGACCACATCCAGTCGACCAACCGTTGCGAGGTCTGCCATACGCCCAACGCGTGGAAGCCGGCCGTCAATTTCGATCACGCACAGACCATGGGCAGCTGCTCCACTTGCCACAACGGCGTACAGGCGCCGGGCAAGCCTGCGAATCACCCGCCCACCACGCAGCAATGCGATGTCTGTCATTCAACGGTCGGTTGGGGCGCAGCAACCTTCAGTCACGCGGGGATCACCAGCGGCTGCGCCAAGTGTCACGACGGCAAAACCGCGACCGGCCTTGCGGCCAATCACATCCCCACAGCTAATCTGGATTGCAATGCCGCGGGCTGTCACAGCACGGTGAATGTCAACCCGGGGGGTTTCTTTCTCGGCTCTGCGAACATCAGCACGCCGACTTTGACTACGGTTGGACACACCTCCGTCGCCTCCGTGGTCGCTGGGTGTCAGAGCTGCCACGAAACTGCCCCGTATCTCGGCATGGTCGCAAGCAGCGCTACGGCGGCGGGCGATTCCCGTCCTTCGGCCACACTCGATAAGAATCACCCGACGACGGGAGACTGCAACGGATGTCATACGACCACGCCAACTTTCGCCGCGGACTCAACCGGCGGGGGTAAGCCACCTAACCATATACCGACGAATGCGCCCTGCGCGCAGTGCCATACGACCGCCGGCAACTACGCCGTGTACTCGGTGATTGGCACCCATCAGGGAGTGACCAACTGCCTCAGCTGTCACGCCCCGGCGGTAGCCAATACTTTTGCCAACATCACCATCACGACGAATCCCAGTAACCACATTCCGGTCGGCACCCTCGACTGCAATGGCTCGGGATGTCACACCGCCAACAATGTGGGCAGCGGCGGATTTCACATCGGCGCGGCCAATATCAACACGCCCACCTTGACGACGAGCGGGCATGCGACGGTCGCCTCCGCCGTAGCGAGTTGCCAGAGTTGTCACGAGAGCGCCCAGTATCTGGGAATGGTGGCCAGCACCTCGAGCACGGCGGGTGATTCGCGGCCCAACGCGACTCTCGATAAGGCTCATCCCACAAGCGGCGACTGTGGTGGCTGTCACACCACCACACCGACCTTCGCGACGGATGCTTCTGCTGGTGCGAAACCTGCCAATCACATCCCCACCAATGCCCCCTGCGCGCAGTGTCATACCACGGCGGGCAACTACGCGGTGTACTCGGTTACCGGCACCCACCAGGGTGTGACCAACTGCCTGAGCTGCCATGCGCCCGCAGTGGCCAATACCTTTGCCAACGTCACCATCACTTCCACGCCGGGCAACCACATTCCGATCGGTAGCCTGGATTGCAACGGCTCGGGTTGTCACACCACCAGCAATGTCAATGCCGGGGGTTTCCACCTCGGATCGGCGAACATCAATACGCCAACGCTCACGACTGCCGGTCACACGACGGTGGCTTCCGCGGTGGCGAGCTGTCAGAGCTGTCATGAGAGCGCCCCGTATCTCGGCATGGTGGCGAGCACGTCCTCCACCGCAGGCGACTCGCGCCCCAATGCCACACTGGACAAGAGTCACCCCACGAGTGGCGACTGCAGCGGCTGCCATACCACGACACCGACCTTCGCAAGCGATGCGAACGGCGGCAACAAGCCGGCGAATCATATTCCGACCACCGCGCCGTGTGCGCAGTGTCATACCACCGCTGGCAACTACGCCGTGTACTCGGTGACGGGCGTGCATCAGGGCGTGAGCAATTGCCTCAGCTGTCACGCCCCGGCGGTAGCCAATACCTTTGCCAACGTCACCATCACTTCCACTCCGGGCAACCACATTCCGATCGGTAGCCTGGATTGCAACGGCTCGGGTTGTCACACCACGAGCAATGTCAATGCCGGAGGTTTCCACCTCGGATCGGCGAACATCAATACGCCAACGCTCACGACTGCCGGTCACACGACGGTGGCTTCCGCGGTGGCGAGCTGTCAGAGCTGTCATGAGAGCGCCCCCTACCTTGGCATGGTGGCGAGCACGTCCTCCACCGCAGGTGACTCGCGACCTAACGCCACACTCGACAACGCGCACCCGACCAGTGGCGACTGTAGCGGATGCCATACCACGACACCGACCTTCGCAAGCGATGCCAACGGCGGCAACAAGCCGGCGAACCACATCCCCACCAATGCCCCCTGCGCGCAGTGTCATACCACCGCTGGCAACTACGCCGTGTACTCGGTGACGGGCGTGCATCAGGGCGTGAGCAATTGCCTCAGCTGTCACGCCCCGGCGGTAGCCAATACCTTTGCCAACATCACCATCACCTCTACGCCCGGTAATCACATCCCGATCGGCAGCCTGGATTGCAACGGCTCGGGTTGTCACACCACGAACAATGTCAATGCCGGGGGTTTCCACCTCGGATCGGCGAACATCAATACACCAACGCTCACGACTGCTGGTCACACGACGGTGGCTTCCGCGGTGGCGAGCTGTCAGAGCTGTCATGAGAGCGCACCCTATCTGGGGATGATGGCCAGCACGTCGACCACCGCGGGCGACTCCCGACCCAACGCCACACTGGACAAGAGTCATCCCACGAGCGGCGACTGCAGCGGCTGTCACACCACCACACCGACGTTCTCATCTGATGTCTCAGGCGGTGCCAAGCCTGCCAACCACATTCCGACGAACGCGCCGTGCGCGCAGTGCCATACCACTGCCGGAAACTACGCAGTCTATTCGGTCACCGGTACCCACCAGGGCGTGAGCAATTGCCTCAGCTGTCACGCCCCGGCGGTAGCCAACACTTTTGCCAACATCACCATCACCTCTACGCCCGGTAATCACATCCCGATCGGCAGCCTGGATTGCAACGGCTCCGGGTGCCACAGCACCAGCAACGTCAATTCGGGTGGCTTCCATCTGGGTTCCGCAAACATCAACTCTCCGACCCTGACGACTACCGGTCACACGACGGTGGCCTCGGCCGTCGCCAGCTGCCAGAGCTGCCACGAGAGCGCACCTTACCTCGGCATGGTAGCAAGCACGTCGACGGCGGCAGGTGACTCCCGGCCCAATGCGACGCTGGACAAGAATCACCCGAGCAGCGGCGATTGCAGCGGATGTCATAGCACGACGCCTACGTTCACGAGTAATGCTTCGGGTGCCACCAAGCCCGCGAACCACATCCCGACCACAGCGGCCTGTGCTCAGTGCCACACCACAGCGGGCAACTATGCGGTGTACTCCGTTACCGGAACCCATCAGGGAGTAACGAGCTGTCTCACCTGCCACGCGCCGGCCGTGGCCAATACTTTCGCCAATGTCACGATCACCACCACCCCCGGCAATCACATTCCCATCGGCAGCCTGGATTGCAAAGGCTCGGGCTGTCATAGCACGAGTAACGTCAATCCGGGCGGTTTCCACCTCGGGTCGGCCAGCATCACCAATCCGACACTGACCACCGCCGGCCATACGACCGTGCTGGCTGCGGTCGGTAGCTGCCAGACCTGCCATCAGTCGGCACCGTATCTCGGCATGGTGGCCAGCACATCCAGTGCTGCCGGTGACTCGCGTCCCAATGCAACTCTGGACAAGAATCACCCCGGCAGCGGCGATTGTAGCGGCTGCCACACCACCACCCCAACGTTTGCGAGTAATGCCTCGGGGGTGACCAAACCTGCCAATCACATTCCGACCTCACAGCCCTGCTCGCTGTGCCATACGACGCCCGGCAATTACTCGGTCTATGTCATGGGCGCCACCGGACATACCGGCATCACCAGCGGCTGCGCCACCTGCCACGGGCCCACTGTGGCGAACACCTTTGCCAACATCAGCATCAAGACGACACCAGGCAACCACGTTCCCTACGGCAGTGCCGCGTGCGAAAGCTGTCACTCCAACAGCAACTTCATTTCCTTTGGGCCGGGCACGCAGGTCAACCATACTGCGGTCGCGGTACTCGCCTGCGATGGCTGTCACGAGTACAACATGGCGAACATGTGGTACGGCGTTACCAACATCACCGTGCGCCCCGGTCAGCCGCCGAACGGGCACCATTACCCGACGGACTGCAAGGGCTGCCACAGTCCCAAGGGCGGATTTGCGGTGCAGCCGGGCGGCCCCACAACCAAGTCAATCGTTCAGGGCAAGAATGCGGCTACAGCGCAGACGCCCGCCACAGCCAGCGGCCCGGGGCGAGCCTCAACGTTCGGTCTTGCTGCTGCGGCCCCGCACCCTAATCCGTTGTCCACACCGGCCGGCCTGGCCGCAGCCGCTGCGGCCTTTGCCAGCCCCGGCCGGGCGACGCTCGCCTCCCCGGGGAGCGTAACAACTGCGCCGTCGTCTGTTCCACGTGCGGTCGATCACTCGCGACTCATGACTAGCTGCGTCACGTGCCACAACGGCGTGACGGCAGCGGGCAAGCCCCGCATGCACGTGGCCAGCAACAGTCAATGCGAGAACTGCCATACCACGAACGGCTGGATCCCGGCACGCTTCGAGCACTCCGCGCTGATGCCCCATACCTGCACGACCTGTCATGACTCGGTGCACGCGATTGGGAAACCTCGAGGCCATGTGGCGACGGCGCAGCAGTGCGACAGCTGCCACGGCACCCTCGCATGGCTGCCGGTGGTGTTCGATCACGCCGCCATCTCAGGGGCCTGCGCCAGCTGCCACAACAATGCAGGCGCGATGGGCAAGTCGGTCAACCACATGGTGACGCAACGCGACTGCGCGAGCTGTCATACCCCGGTTGCGTGGAGCGTGGTCGCCTATCGCCATGTGTCCGCCGCCTACCCGGGACCGCACCGGGCCGCGTTGAGCTGTGCGAGCTGCCACAAGTCCGGCACCGAACAGGTGGCCTACGTGGCGCCCGCGAACGCCGGAACGTGTGGTGGCTGCCATGCACGCGACTTCAAGCCCGCGGCACATCCCAAGACGTCCAAAGGACTCTTCTATACGGCCAGTGAGCTGAGCAACTGCAGCGGCGCATGCCACATCTACAGCGACTCAACTCAGAGCGCCGTGGTCCACAGTCAGCCCGGCCCGCGTCACCGGGTTTCCGATGCGACGTTCCGGCATTAGACGCATCCCTGCCCTGCTGTGGCGTCTCTGCTGCAGCGTGCTTCCGGCAAGCGCGCTGCTCTGCGGGACGGCGTGGGCGCAACTGGGAGGCTTACAGCCTCCCGGGCGCTTCGTGGATGTCGTCGATGTGTCCGATCGCGAGGCTCAGGCTGACATCACCGTTCAGTTCACCTGCTCGATGCACTACCTCACGCACCTGCCGGCGAGTGAGGGCTCCGAGGTGCGCATCCAGTTGCAGCCGCTGCCCGACTGCGGCGTGAACCCCCTCACTCAGATCAGCGGAGAAACGGCGCCGATCTCCGGCGGCGGCGCCATCCTGAACTCGGTGCGTATAGAGCAGGATGCTCCCGCACAGGTCACTCTCGTGGTGCGCTTCAGGAAGAGCGAGCGTTTTGTGATGGCACAGGGTGTCGATCCCCGCGGGTTGCGCATCCGCCTGCTGGACCGCGCGCCATCCCGCGCCAAGGTTATGGTCAACGAAAGTCCCGACACGGTGAGCAACTTTGCCATCAATCTCGACTCGCAAACCGAACCGTTCGACGAGCAGACCCTGCAACTTGCACATGAGAGATTGCAGGCACCGGTGTTCGTCTCCGAGGCCAGCGTCGAAGGTCAGAAATGGTATCGACTGCGTGCAGGTCCGATCCAGCGTCAGTCCGATGCGCAGCATCTGTTGGATCGCGCTCTGCAGAACTATCCGCGCGCCTGGATTGCCATGGGTGATGATGAAGCCACCAGCGATGCGGGCGCGGCCGAGGGCGCGCTACCCCCGGTGCAATCCATGGGAAGCGATCCGCCTTTGGATGCGCAGACACTGAAGGGCCTGCTGGCAGAAGCGCGCAGCGCCATGACGAGCAAGGATTATCCCAGGGCGATCGGACTACTGACCAAACTGCAGCGGCAGCCGGAGTTCCCGGGTCGGGCGTCCGCGCAGGAGCTGCTGGGCCTGGCGCGCGAGCGCTCCGGACAATTGGCGCATGCCAAGGCGGAGTACCAGGAGTACCTGCGGCACTATCCTCAGGGGGAAGGGGCCGACCGCGTCGCGACGCGCCTGCGGATCCTGCGACAGGCCTCGGCACAGGCCCACGGCGGCCCCATCGCCGAGATCAAGCCCGAATCACCGTGGCAGGTGAACGGAGGGGTGGCGGAACTGCTGCGCTACGATGGCACGCGTGTCAACAGCACCACGACGACATCGCAAACGCCGGTGCCATTGGTACCATCGGTGTTCAATGCTTCGCAGACGACCAGGACCAACGCCTCTTACACGGACGTAGACCTCTTCGCCCGACGGCGCGGTGAGAGCCTCGACTTCCTGTCCCGCGTCAGCGCCGGCTATGCCCGCGATTTTGGAGCTAGCAACGATGGCACGGGCACACCCGGGAGTTTCACCCGCGTAAGTCTCGCCTCGGTGGAGCTGATCGATCATCCGCTCGGCCTGCTCGCCCGCTTTGGCCGTCAGATCAGCTCGCAGGAAGGCATCCTCGGCGCCTTCGACGGGCTGTTCGCTTCCTATCAGTTTCGGCCCGCCTGGTCCGTGAATGTGGCGGCGGGCTATCCGGTTCTGCAGACCAACCAGACCCCGCAGACCGATCGGCACTTCGAGACGGTGGCCCTGGCCTATGCACGACCTGGCTCACACTGGGACGGTGACGTCTTTGCCAGTACCCAGCAGTTTGATGGTTTCCGCGACCGGCAGGCCGTCGGCATGGATGCGCGCTTCCTCACCACCTGGTTGTCCTTGATCGGACTGCTGGACTACGACACGACATTCCATTCCATCAACGCGGCCGCCCTCATGGGCTCCTGGCAACTGCCAGCACGCTGGAATGTGAGCTTTGATGCGGAGCGCCGCAACTCACCCGTGCTGACCCTGTACAACGCTCTGATCGGTCAGCCCTTCACTTCACTGACCCAGCTGGAGCAGCTCTTCAGCCAGCAGCAGATCCGTCAACTGGCCGAGGATCGCACACCGGTTACGAGCAACTACAGTGTCACAGCCACCCACCCGCTGGGGGAGCGTTTTCAGTTTGCGGCGATCGTGGCGGCAACGGAGATTGGCGCGATGCCCGCCTCGGGAGGCGTACCGGCCCAGCCGGGAACTGGCCTGGATCTTCTCTATCAGGCGCAGCTGTATGCCACGAGCCTGTGGCGCGCAGGGGATTTTCACCTGCTGACCGTCGGCTACGGCAACACCGAGGTCGGCAAGCTCGAGTCTGTGGGGGCGAGCAGCCGTTTCCCCGTCGGTGCCAGCTGGCGCATGGGTCCGCGGCTCACCATCGAGCGCAACACGATCGTGGCAGACAGCAGCACCGAGATCACCTACATTCCTTCCATGCTGTTCGACTACCAGCACAATCGCTCGCTGCTGCAGATTGAGTTGGGTGGCGAGCTGGGCAAGCGCGATGCGCTCGTGCAGAGCCAGGACACAAAGCGCTACTACATCAGTGCAGCCTACCGGCTCAACTTCTAGATGGACCTGAAGCGTAGATGGACCTGATGCGCGCCCTGCGGATCGGCTTGATGCGTTCACCGCGCTTCACGGCGATGCTGGCTATGGCCGCACTGGCGGCCTGCGCTGCGACGCCACCTGCGGATCATCCGCAGGAATATCTGGACAAAGAGACGGCCGCCACGATCAGCGTGGTGGATAAGCCGCTCGTGTTCGCCCGGGAGCGGCCCGAGCGCGCCGCTCATGCGCGCGATTACGCGACGATTGCCGCAGCTGCGGTGAACATGCAAGGCAAGACCGACTACGTATTGATCGCCTACTTCTGGTCAACTCTGGATCCGCATGATGAGGTGCGCAGCTCCGGGGACCGCCTCGAACGCGAGAGAGGCGACGATGTGGTGTTTGTCGCGGATGATCGCGTGATTAAGTTACCTCTCGCCGGACACTCCCCGAGCGAGGCCGGGGTTGGCGTACCGGTGCACGCGCCAGCGCATGCGTCGGCTCCTAACGTCTATCGCACTGATCTCGCCACGCTGCGCTATATGGCCTCGGCACGCCACCTGGCGCTTCTGCGCCGCTCTGATGCGGACAGCCGCTACGAGCTCTGGGATGACCGCAGAGGGGCTCTGGCGGGTCTCGTGCGCCAGCTCAGCGGCGAGGAGTGAAGACTGCAGGTCGCGTCGCGCGCGCGTTACTGCCCTCGCCGCCCAGCCTCTCTAAGCAACCGCGGCTGTCGAGCACCTTTACAAGAATGCTCTGTCATAACCCCGGCGTGGGAATAAAACACTGATCCATAAGATTGTGTGGCGGCTGGCCTGCGAGTTGCATCCTCCTTCGCTGCATCTGTTACCAAACGCATCGGAAGGCCAATATGACAAAAGCAACAATAGCTGCTCTGAGCTTGCTGCTGGCAACGCCAGCAGCTTTCGCCGAGCAGGTCAGCATCAACTGGAGCGGCGACATCTACGATTATGCTGCGACCCCCGACAGCCATGCTCCCCAGACCCTCGATAACAATGACATCTGGGGAAAGATCAGCTTTGACACCAGCCTGTTCCCGGCAGCTGATCTCGGCAATCCGCCCGGCGTTACCTCCTACTCGGGGAGCGATTTGTTCCAGTCCTCGTTCCATTGGGACGGAGGCCTTTCCAAGGCCGGATCGGGCTCGGACCTCGTGTTGTACGATTCAGGCGCAAATGAATTAGAGCTCACTGCGCAGGATACCTACACAGATCGTCACGGCACGAGCCACACTTCGATCTTCACCTTCGATCTTCTGGGCTATGGCACGAGCTCGGTCGGCGGCGGCGGCACCTTTATCAATGTGACGGACGCCGGCAGCGGCTATGCCGGTCAGTATTCGCTCGACAAGGTGCGGATCAAAGCGACCGCTGCCCCGGAAATTGACCCGGGCTCCGGACTGACGGCGCTTTCTTTCCTGGCGGGATGCCTGGCGGTGATTCGGGGCCGCCGGCGCGCGGTGTAAACAAGGTTCGACAAGACAACAACGTTTCGCGTCCTGGCCAACCAGAGGGGGAAGAGCGTTCGGTTCTTCGACAGATGCCGGTTGGCCGCCAGCGGCAGGACCGCACTCAGCTTATCCAGCTGAGTGCGGTCCGGGACATGTGCACGAACCAGGGCTCCAACATAAAGACGCGGCGAGCGCGACACGAGTCGCCGGCCCCTGCTTTTCCCCCATAGGCGGCCGAGGACAGCGTTGCAATAATCTCTCAACTCAGCAGGTGCAGGGGATATATCGATGCCAGCGACCGTTCACAGAGGCCGGACAAGTGCGGCGCTATTCGGCGCCTTGAGTTTCTTAGGTCTCGGGGCCATCGCCTTGGGCGACCCCGCGGCGCACGAGTCGAGCCACGCCTCCGCGCGCACCGCTGCCGAAACATCAAGCAGCTCGGATGTGCATCGCTCGGTGACGCAGTACGCACTCCCGCGGGTGACCTTGACGCGCGAGGACGGCAAGCGGGTGGATCTGGCCACCGAATTGAACGACGGCCGTCCGGTCGTGCTGAACTTCATCTACACCAGCTGCACCACGATTTGTCCCATGAGCAGCGCGGTGTTCGAGCAGTTCCAGGACAAATTAGGCGATGCCCGGGATTCGGTCCATCTGGTCTCCATTTCCATCGACCCCGAACAGGATACGCCGGCCCGACTGCGTGCCTATGCAGCGCAGTTTCATGCTGGCAAGGCCTGGAATCACTACTCCGGCAGCCTCGAGTCGAGCGTGACCGTGCAGCGCACCTTCAACGCTTATCGTGGCGACAAGATGGCGCACGTCCCGCTCACTCTGCTGCGTGAGGCGCCAGGAAAACCGTGGGTGAGGTTCGATGGGTTTGCGCGCTCCGAGGATTTGTTGGCAGAACGCGCGAGCTGGTCCATGGCGCCGGCCACTTTGGTGGCACGCTAGAACCTAAGGCACTATCCACTCGCTGTCGGCGATCAGCTTGGTGCCGGTGGGCTGCGCGAATTTCACCAGGTAACCGCCCTTGGATGCGAAGTGCTGATTCTCCGCGAGGGTAAGCCTTGGGTAGTAACCGGTTACGATCCGGTGCTCGACCATCGATTGCAGGTATTCGATCAAGTAGGGGCCGTAGAACGTGTCGACCAATTCTTTGAGTCCTTCTGAGACCAGACCCAGCGTCAGATAGGTATCGGCCTGCATCTGCTCATCCACGACGGAAATCTGGCGGATCCGGAACCACCCGAGCGGATAGTCGACGCGCACGGTCCGGTTCTGCGGCAGGTCGAACGGATAGGCCATCCGGGTCCGCTCCCGCCAGGAGGCTGGCAGCGTTGAGTTCTCCAGTCCACCGAGCACGCCGGACATGTAAACGACCGGTGGGGCAGCCTTCGCCTCATCCAGTGCCGTAAGGTCTGCGGGCCGCAACCACAGCACCAGTGCATCGAACCCGGTAGAGCTCTTCAGCGCATCGGCCACGCCGCGGCGGTCATCGCGGCCCACGGCCGAGTCACGCACGCTGATGCCCTTTCCCTTGAGCAGGTCCGTCAGCGCATGAGCGGCAGCCTCACCGCTGTCGCCCTCGCGGTAGATCTGCTGCACCGTCTTCACCGGCGCAGACCCTGAACTCAGACCGGACGCGATGAGATCCGCCTCGAGCAGCACCCCGCGCGACAGGTAAAGTTCGAAGAAATCGTTTGGCGCATCGACCGGCACCTCGGCGTTCGGAAACAGGCACGCCAGGCGCTGGCGCTCGCAGAACGCATGGATGGGCGCCCAGTTGCGGCCTAGGCCGGACATCACTGCCAGCACCGGCTCCCTGGCGAGGTCGCGGTCCAGCTGCTCGCCCCAGCTCGAAGCGGGCCCGCTGACATCCCAGACGTGCAGCTGCCATTGTCGATGAACCATGAACATGGAGCGGCCGTACTGGGTCTTGCCGGAGGCGCGCATGGAGGCGCTCGGCACCATCTGACGCGAATTTCGCTCCGCGAAGTATTTCTCCATCTCATCCAGCATGGCCTGGCGTCGTGCAGGCTCTGCCTCCGGCGTGATGATGGTGGCGAAGTGCAGCACGCCGTGTGTCACCCCGGGTACGCGGGCTGGAAACAGCGTGTTGAGATAGGCAATCAACGCGGCCATGTTGGCACCGTCGAGCGCGAAGTGCGGCATCACGTTGTTGAGCACGCGACCATCGGAATCAATGCCCTCGCGCAGGGCGCGCGCCAATGTCTCGGGCGTATACGGCGAGCGGTTGCTGCGCATGCCTGGAACGTACGGCAGGTTCTCCTCCGCGTGTCCGGCGCTCTGCTGGAACAGATAGCGTCCCGCCACCGGCGGAATGCGGTTGAACACGGCGCTGCTGCTGGCGCCGGTGCCGCTGGTCTGATGGGGAGACCCGAGTCCGCTGCGCCTATGGCAGTTGACGCAAGCGGCCTGTGCGCCCATGGCTCCAGGCACGCCGCCGGCACGCACCGCCTGCAACGGAGCGCCCGACGCCAAAACGCCGTGCAAATAGATTTCTTCGCCAGTCCGCACCGCGGCCCAATCGGGAGCTGGCGTCGCGCCTCTGGCCACGGCGTGCGCCGGTGCCGGCGCCGGCAGAAATGCTGAAACGCCCCACCACAGCAGCGCCGCCGCGCATGCGCTGCGAATCACTGCGTTATCGACCTGGATTGCGTCGGGAGTTGATCGCGCGGACTGTCGGCCCCCGCAAACTCTCGCTCAGGGATGGCCTGATTGAGCGCCACCCGCTCGATCACCATGCGATCCGGCTTGCTGGTGAGTGACCCGCCGATCTCAAGCACCGAGGGCAGCGCCAAGCCTGCAACTTCCTTGAAGTCACGATAGCGCACCGAGACCTTTCCCTTGGAGCCGCCTTGACTGTAGGTGGTGCGGTCAAATCGCGTGTCGAGAAAGGTTTCTGCATCGATCCAGACGGTCTGATGTTCCCCGGAGGCAAGCGTGACACCGATGCGGTAGTTTTTTCGCCCGTCGATCTCCTCGCTGCCTTCGAGCTCAACCGTGCTGCCGCGCGCGCGATAGTCAACCAGCGGTCCCTCGAGTCCGGGGGCGGCACGCGCGAATTTGATTTCCTGCGCGCTGAGCGGCTTCACCTCGGGCTTGCCATCCTGGCCGAGCTTCATCTTCCATCCACCCACACCGTTGAACACCCGCAGGCTGCGCTGGCTGGGCTCGGTGATTTCGAAGCGCGATTTATCTGGGCGCTTCTCCTCCAGCTGAAAAGGCAGAGTTGGCACGGGAGAGCGCTCGCTTTCGAGATGTCCGGCCCAGATGATCGTCTCGATCTTGCCCCAGGCTGCGAGTCCTCCCCGCACTTCGATATTGCGTTCGACGATCTGCTCGGCGGTCATCCCGGCCCGCGCAGGTGCACCCGGTTGCTGCGCGCCGGCATGGGTCGTGGTCAATGCTGCACAGCATGCAGCGCTCCACATTGCAGCCCGCGCGCGTTTCATGAGCCGGAAGGCCAGTTGGGCTGAGGCGCCGCCGGAGAGCGGCAGACCGCCGACTCGAGGTCCGGCACTACGCATGCGGTTCCGAGAAGGCGGCGGCATCCAGCCTAGGATTGACCGCTGCCTTTTCGATCAGTGTCTTGTGAGTGTCGGGATAGCCATCAACCTGGGTCTCCAACGCGAACGGCAGGAGTATGCCTTGCACAGAGCGGAAGTCGCGCTGGTAGGTGTAGACCGGATGCATCTTGCCATCCATGCGCTTGGCGGCGCCCTCCACTTTCACATCCAGGAAGGTCTTGGCGTCGATCCAGATATGCTTGGCCGGGGCTCCCTTGGCCGTCACCTTCAGCCGGTATGCCGGCTGAGAGTCCACCAGATCGGATCCCTCGAGTTCGACCTTGGTGCCCTTGGAGGCATAATCGATCAGTGGGCCGTCCAGATCACCGCGGGCCGCTTCCGCGCTGAGTTCGTCCGACGTGTATGGCTCGGGCGTCTTGCGGTTGAGGAAGGGGCGGTATTTCCAGCCATGCTGACCGTCGTAGACCTGCACGGCCGTCTTGCCGTCAAACTGGATTTCCAACCGCATCAGGTTGGGGCGTTTCAAATCGAGCGTGAAGGGCAGCTGGATCTGCTTGTCCGACTCCGGCGTCGCGTTGGCCGCGGTCACCTCCGAGTTCCTGGCCTTGCCTGCCTGCACCCGGGAAGCCTTGGCCATTTTTTCGGCGCGCTGGATGCTGTCGGCTTTGCCCGCTTCCATCTTTCCAGTCATTTGGATGGTCTTCACCGACTTCCACGCCTGCGCGCCTCCGCGGGCAGCGACGTGCTTTTCCACGATCTGCGCCGGCGTCATCCTGGGCACCTGCGGCTCGGCAGCGGCGGCCTTGGGTTTCGCGGCCGGGACTGCCTGAGTTTTTGCATCCGGGGCGGCAGCGTTGGCCGCTGCAGCGGCGAGGGTCAGTATCAATACCGACGCGGCGCTGCTCATCGCGGCCATGAAACAGGATCGATTTTCAAGCATTGCCTGCGCTCCTGAGCAAATTCGATTTCAATCCACAACCAGGTTGTTGGCCTTGAACTGGCCTATGACCACGTCGACGCGATCGCCGCGCTTTACGCGGCGACCCTTGTTCGAGAACGTTACCCAGTAGGAGCGTCCGGCTTCGGGGGTCGGGGTCTGGCGTAGCGGGCCGACCTTCTCCATGGTGGGCACCACCAGGCTGACGCCCGCCTGCGGATCGTTCATGGCGGCCTGGGCTTGTTTGTCGTTCAGCACCTGCGCCTTCGCGGGGTCAAGGACGCGGTAGGTAAAACGCACCAATTCGTTGGATTCAACGAGCCTCACGACCAGCGAATCAATACCCCAGACCAGGCGGTAATTGAGGCCCGCCCGCCCGGCGAACCGGTCCGGCGCATAGTGCGATGGCTTGGGATGGGGCCTGCTGCCATTAGGGGTAGCTGAGGTGGCCGCTTTGGCGGGCGCTGGCGTCCCGGCGGGCGCACTGGCCGCTGTCGATACCGTTGGAGCCGTATCGGGAGCCGGGGTTGGCACCGTCGCGGGCGCAGGCGCCGACGCGGGAGGCGTATCGCCCGCCCGCACTCCTGCTGCACTGAGGCACGCCAGGAACAGGAGCCCTGTGAGCCCGAGAGACGGTTTTGGCATCTTAACCATGGGCCGAATGCTAGCAATCTGCTCGCGGGTGAAAGATCGGCCACGTCTCACTGCCGTGATCCGCTGTCTTGCTTTCGCTTGTCTTCTTGCATTTTCAACCAGCTTTGAAGGTCGGCCTGCCCGGCCGCGGTCTGGTCACGCGGCACAGCCGCCGGATACTTCTTGAGCTGCTCCTCGGTGAGCATGGCGCGGATCCGGGCCCGGGTCTGATCGTAGATCGACAGCATCGCCCCGGTTGCATCGTCCGATGCTCCAAATCCACCCTTGCGCAGCCGCATCATCTGCCGGTGCTGATCCATCAGGATCTCGCGCAGACGCTCCTGCTGGTCCGGATTCAGATCCAGGCCGCGCGTGAGCCGCTGAACGCTCTCCTCGATGCTCTGGGCAATCGTCAGGTGCCGAGCCGTGTGGTTGTGAGTGTATCGGCGAGGTGCCGCGGGAGCTGCCGCCTCCGTGGCAGGCACTTCATCGGCTGTCGGCGCCGTAGGCCTGACATCGCTGCCCGTCGGAGGCTCGTCGGCACGGCAGGTGCCGGCGAGGACCAACGTCGCTGCGAGGAGCCACATTGTCGTGTTGTGAGCCATCGAATGCGCCTGTGTCGACTGTGTTACTTGCGCTGAGTGCCGCTCTCTGTGCAGGCTTTCTTGGCGTTCTCATCATCGACTTTGGCGAGCGATTCGAGCGCCGCGTCCCGGGCCTTCTGATACTCCTCGCTCTTACGGATCTTATCGAGCGTCTCTTCGCTGGCACCCTGCGCCAGCGCCTTGCGCTGCTCGCGATATTGGTCCGCGGCAGACGGGTTGATCCTGGCGCAGTGATCCAGAATGGCTTCCATGCTAGCGAGGGCCGTGGCTTGCGGTGCCGGGTCGGCTGGCAGCGCGAGACCCGGCGCGATGATTGCGGCGAGCAGGCAGGCCTGTTTCAGCAAGGTCGTGGACATGGGACGCCTCCTTGAAAACAACATGCTGCCCGATGGCAGCATGTAATTCTAACATTCCATCCGTCTTACGGTCGGAGCTTACGGACGGCTGCTTGCGGACTTACCGCGAGCAGCCGTCCGTGATTCTGCGTCTACTACTAGCGGGTACCCTGCAACGTCGCCGCCGCCGTTCCCGTCTGCGTTCCTGCCGCGTAGTTGACCGTTAACGTCGCCGATTTGGTCCCAGTCGACGTCGGTGCAAATCGCAGATAGACCGTGCAAGTTGCATTCGGATCCAGCGCCTGAAGACCAAGCAGCTGACCGTTGCCGCCAGGGCCGCAAGTAGACAGCAAGCGTGTGACAGAGTACTGGTTGGCGTTTGCTCCGCTCAGTGCTCCTTGCGCAATGCCCGTAATCTGCACATTGCCCGTATTGGTCAACGTGAATGCCTGCGCCGGGCACGTGCCGCCGAGACCAAACAGTCCGACCGTGCACGGCACCGTCACCTTCGGCGCCCACGGATTGGGCATCAACGTGGCACTGATCACAGGAACGACACCGGTACCGCTGAGTTGGACCGGCGAACCGGCAACCGCCACATCGGCGGCTATTGTCGCCGTGGCGTTCACAGCACCCGGGGTGGTCGGAGTGAACACCACGTTGATCGTGCAGGTCGCACCGTTATTCAGCGTCGCACCGCAGCTGCCGCCCGACTGCGTGAACGCCGTGCTCGAGAAGGTCACACCGCCCAAATTGGACGGGGCGTTGCCCGTGTTGTGCAGCGTGAGTATCTTCGCCGCACTCGTGGTGCCGTCGGCCTGGTTGCCGAAAGCCAACGGTCCGCCCGTGACGCTGAGAACCGGCGCCGGGGGCAACGCACCGACTTCGATGGCGCCGATGTCGTACACACCGTTCGTCGGAGCCGGACGGATGTTGCCGAAGAAGTCATCCTTCGGCGCCGCGATGTTCGTGGTCGACGTACCCGCAGGCGGCGTGGCGGAACCATGATCAATCGCCGACGACGTCGTCGAGTTGCCCGTGGGTGCATAGTTGCCCAGGACGGCGTTGTTCACGGGAGAGGTCAGGGCCAGGGGGCCCCAGCTCACATTGATCCAGTTGTTGCCTTCATCGACCACACCGGCCGCTGTAAGCGTGAATACCGGGTTCGGGAAGGCATTGAACTCGTTCACGCCGGGCGGAACAGAATAGCCACCCGCACCGAGCTCTGGCGGCTGCTTCGAGCCGTTGCAGTACTGGCTCGCGAAGGCCGGGGTCGTGTTCCGGTCATTGCTGCCTCCATAGAAGGTGGCAGCGATCGTCTTCGGCGCATTCGCTGTGATCGTCGAATTCGAGAAGACCGAGTAGTTGGGCACGAATCCGGATGTGGAGTGGTTCGTGACGTCCGCATCGCCGCGGAAGCCGATATCCCAGTAGCTCGATCCGCCGACGCAGGCACCCGTACCGCCGGTGATGACCGAGGCGGCACCGGTCGTCTGGGCCGCATCCGTCTGCGGCTGGCTGGCAGCCGCCGTCGTCGAGCCCTTCGGATACAGCGTCACTTGGTTCTGCTGGTTCTGGTTGGCCGCGGCCGATCCCAGGCCACCCACACCGATGTAGAACGAGCGATTCTGCCAGAACACGTCGTTATCCAGCACCGGGATCGAGTAGCTGTAGCACGAAGGTGCAGCCGTAGTGGTCCAGTTACCGGTGCCGTGGGCGGTCGGGCAACGGAACGGGTTGTTAGCCGGTAGCGGGCGCCCCCTGTTGTCGGTCGGTGCCAGCAGGTTGATGTTGGCCTGCAATACCGGGCTATTAGTCACGCTGACCAGACCTGCGATCTGCGGACAGGACTGACCGCCACCGTTGCAGGTCACGTTGGTGGTCGGCCCGGTCGCGCTCGCCAGCGGCGCAAACAGCGACTGGAGCAGCGTGCCCGAGGAGGCGGTCGAGTCGTTGGAGGCGATCGTGTTGTTTACCACGTTGACTGCCAGCGCATCGACCATTGACACACCACCACCGTCCCAGCCGGCCACGTTGTTGACGATGATGTTGTTCGTCACGTTGACCGAGTTCCAGTAGCAGGTGCCAGTGGCGCCGAGGTCGGCCGAACAGGCGGGGCTGGGTCCGTTCCTGCCACCGCCCAGGCTCGGGATGTTCAGAACATCCGTGCCGTTGACGTGCTGCAGGCGCAGGCCACCACCGCTACCGGAGTCGGCCGCGTTGCCGAGGATCAGGTTCGCGTTGATCTTGAGCCCAGGGCCGGAACCGTCGCTCGGCGTGATCGTGGCCGGCGGCGGCAGGCAGTCGAGGTCGGTAGAAACACCGCAGGTGGTCGGATCCGCATCCGGCGCACCCATCACCAGCAAGCCGCCACCATTGGTCGTGATCGAAGGGTTGGTGCTCTGGTTGAAGATGATGGTGTTGTGCTCGATGTCACCGTTCTTGATGAAGCCGATGTGCGAGAAGCCGCCGCCGTCACCGGAGCTCAGGTTGCCGCACACCCAGTTGTTGGTGAACTTGTAGTAGTCGGCACCCGTATTGATGCTGACACCACCGGCGCCGGCAGGCGTCGAGGAGAAGAGCTCGTCGCCCATCGACGAATTGCCGACCACCGAATTGTTGTGAATGTTGATGAACTGGTTGAAGCAGAACGGCAGACCCAGGTTCTGCACGTTGCTGGTTTCGCACGAGGTCGGGTAGGACGTGACAATCTGTCCGGCTCCGCCCAGGGCGACATCTGGATGTTCGCCCGTGCCGATCGTCAGGCCGCCGGACATCGTGCCCGTGTTGTTGCTCACGCGGTTGTTGGCGATCTGCAGGTTGTGCGCATAGGCATGCACGAAGATGCCGCCGCCGCCCTGCGAGCTGTCGCGGACTCCAAGGCCATCGATGCTCGATGGGTTGCAGTAGAAGTTCGACGGATAGGGGTTGCTACCGTTGATCAGACAGTCGTTCTTCGACAGCAGGACAGTGTTGTTCGGGAACGAGGCGCCGGGCGTACCGGTGGTCGCACCGAAGGCATCCAGGATCGGGGTGCCGCTCGGGAACTTCACGCCCTTGCCGAGAACCGTGATGGCTGCGCCCTCGTAGGCGCCCAGCAGGCTGGGCTCGATCAGCTGTTCGGCCAGATTGCCGTTCAGACTCGCGTCCCAGCCAAGGGTGGCTTCGAATGGCAGACGATCGACAGTCATGGTCGGGAAGTTGCACCACCCGCCCCGACTTCCATCGGCTGTGCACGTGCCACCGGCCGGGTCCGGACGGCCGTCCGTCGTCAGGCCGAACAAGCCCACAAGCTTCACGCGCCAGGGGTCAAGCAGGTTGCCGGAGGGCTGCGTATTGGCATCCACGACCGTGGTGGCCGCGCCGACGCCCTGCAGGCGAACCGGCTTCCACATCACCACCATCTCATTGTAGGTACCCGCGGGGACAATGATCATGTCACCCGGCTGCGCGGCGTCGATCGCCGCCTGAATGGTCGTGCCGGAGACCACGGTCGGCATCTTGCCACCAACCGTCACGGTCACCGTGTCAACGGACTGCTTGCCCGCACCGGTCGTGACCACCAGCTCACCGCACTGGGCCTGCGAGCCCCCATAGATGGCCTGCTGCTGGACGGCGCAGTTGGGTACGCCCTTCGGTACCTGCACCTGAATCTGGCTGTCGCTCCAGCTCAGGACCGTCGCCTGGATGCCACCGATCGTGACTTTTCCTGTGCCCTGAGTGCTGCCGAAGCCATAGTGGCGGGTGATCTTCTGCTGGTTATAGGGCGCCTTCGACTGCGAAGGTCCGCTGTAGCCATACCAGTTGATCTGCTGATCACCGAGCGCCTTGACGGTGATCGTCTTCAGCGGAGCGCTGACCCACGGGCCGGCAACATCACCGGTGACGCTCGAAATGGCCGGCGTCGCATCCGGGTAGTTGCAATCCGGCGTGTTGTAACTGCCCGAGGCGAATGCCTGCACCGGCACTACCGGGGTGTCGAAATACCCGGTCTGGCCCGGCATGAACGGCAGTTCGTAGCAGAACTGGCTGTAGCCTGGCTGGAACAGTGGATCAGGCGTCTTGCCAAGACCCGCATCGTTCATGCAAATGACCATCATCGTCGGGGCGTAACCCGTCGGATTGGGCGGATTGACTTCCCAGGTCGAGTAATTGAGGCCGTTGTAGAGACCGAACTGGTCGGTATACACGGTATTCACCGGGTTGCCGCTCCAGTCCTTCACACCGACCGGCACGTAGGCCGGGGCAAACTTCTCGCCGAACTGCGGGGAGAACGGATCGAACTCGGCTGCGAAGTCATCCAGGATGATGCCCGTGAAGTGCGAGGACACGTGCGTGGAGCTGAACAGGTAGAACTTGGTCAGCACGGAGGTCTGCAGATCGAGCGAGACTTCCTTGCGATCACACAGCGGGCGCATCGCACCGGCGAACGGCGCGACCTCTCCCGACTGCGGGAACAGGCTGATGAAGTCAGGGACCTGGCGGATCTCGCCGACGCAGGGCCAGTAGCTCTCATCGCTGCCGGTGTCGCCTTCGTGGCTGGGCAGTGCCGAGTTGCGGCCCAGGTTCGTAGTCGCGTTCTGCGGGTTGAGCTGATTGTAGGCCTGAGCGAGCATCGCCTGATCAGGCAGGATGTACACCGCCGACGCGAGGTTCGGGATCTGCACCGCGGCGGGCGCGATGTAGTTGTCGCCGATCAGAATGTTCTTGTCCTCTTCCTTGACCAGCTCGTAACCGGGCGGCACGACCACTTCCACGACGTACTTGCCGGGCGGCAGCATCGGCGTGTTGACGCGATACGGGTCGCTGGAGTCCGGATTGTTCACGCAGCCGGTGCAATTGGTGCCGACCGGTTTGCCGGTCGTCGGATCAAACGAGGTCACGCTCGGGAAGTTGTACATGCCGTCATACGGCGCCGGCTGCAGCTGGTTCCAGGTATGCATGCCGTCGTAGCACTTGTACTGCGACTGGTACGGAATCGTGTGCGCCGCCGGACCGCCGTGCTGTGCGTTGTACCAGTCAAGGTACTGCGGCTGGTTTTGCAGGGCATAGAAGAACGGATCGCCGCTGGTCGTGGACGTCGGCCCGGGTTGCTGGCCGGGGCAGCTCATGTTGGGCTGGCCGTCCGTGCGCACACCCTGCGCCCAATCGTCCCAGCTGGTCGTATCAGTCTGGTCTACCAGGGTCAGCGTCTGCGTCACGCCGTCGGCCGCCACATCTTCCCGGTACAGGTTGACATGGACGTGCGCGATCAACGGCTCCCAGCTCAACTGCAGAAGCAGCTGCGGGTCATCGAACGGACGGGTCGATGCATACACGACGTGGCCGTGGATCGGGCCGGTCTCATTCGGGGCGTATGGGGTCTTGCCCCACTCAAGGAAATTGCCCTGGCCAATGTAGCCCTGCCAGCCGTAGGAACCGAACCAGAACGGCGGGTCGATGCGGCCGGTAGAGTGATTGTTGACTGAGCTCGGCACCGGACCAGCGGCGATGCCGCCGTTAGCTACTTCGGCCGTGCAATCGGCGTCGGCGCAATACACCGCGCCGGGTACGGACAGATCCGCCGGCAACGGCCACTTCTCATAAGTATTAGCCATGCCCTGGGCGATGCCGTTGGGATTGTTCGCGCCATTCAGCTGGCCGCAGGGGCTGATCAGAGGGCTGCCGGCGCCATTTGAGGGGCTGTTGTTGCAAGCCACGGAGCCGTCGGCGGGACCGCCGGCATCGTAGATCACGTGCACGCCGGTGTTCTTATAACGTGTGCTGTCGGTCTCGATGACGTACCAGTTGAACAGCGGGAAGACTTCGTTGAAGCCCGCGTTGCCATCCAGGTCCGTGTTGTTGAAGTTCGAGTAGCTGCCATCGCGAAAGCGGACGTTGGTCGATGCGAACGCCAAGCCCGGCTTGGAGTCATCGGATACGCCGGTCCGGGTCGTGTCGATGAAGCTGCGCGTGTAGATGTTGGCCTGCCACTGATGCACGCCAATATCACCCATGTCGCAGATGCTGGCCGTGGAGGTCTTGGTGACGCAGGTCTGGTTGCCCGTGGTATTGGTGGGGCCGGCCGCGACCGTGCATTGCCCGCCAACGTTGTTGCTGCAGCCTACAGCGACCGGCTGGGTGATGCCGTCGATGATCTGGTCATTCCACTGGTCGAACGTGGTGATCTTCCAGTTGCCCGCGGGGATGCCCTTGAAGTCGAAGTTGCCGTCGGCATCGCACTTGGCGAAGGCGATATCGGCACCGTCCGGATCGCCCAGGCTGACGTAGCACTGCGTAAATGCGAGAGCGGCGCGGCTGCCGCTGCTGTACAGGCGCTGATCCGGCGTGCGGCTCAGCCGCGAGCCGGTGACCTTGCCCTTGACCTCATACGTGCACTTGAGCGCGCCACCCTGGGGCAGCGGATCGCACAGCCCCGAATGCGTGTCGTTGTAGCGGCGATCGTTGATGATCTTCGGGTTGGCGAAACCGATCGACACGTGGAAACCAGCGGGGCCGAACTCCTGGAAGTAGCCCGGCTCGCCGACGCGCAGGAAGGAATCGTGCGCCTTCTGGCCGTCGAGGGTGTTGGTCTGAACCCACTCTTCGCCCAGCGCGATGCGGCTCGCACCGGGCAGCGCTGAGACGCCGTAACGGCCCGGATACATGTTCTTGATGACCGCCTGGCCCACCATCGGCGACAGGGTCCTGCCGTCCGACTCGTATTTAGGACAGGTGATGATCATGCCGGTGGAGGTCGAAAGCGGCGAGAAGTTAGGATCTGACGCGTTGGCCGCATTGGTTGCGGCATTCGCCGATGCCAGCGCCGAGACCGGGCAAGCATCCAGTCCCGTCACGGGGTCGATTGTTCCCGCCAGCGAATTGGACAGCGGCTGGTTGAACATGTCGTAGGTAGGCTGGCCGGTCGAATCACCGGTGCCGCCGGCCTGATCGAAAATGGTAATCTGGAACCCGCCGAGGCCTTGCTCCTGGGTAGCCAGCACATCAACGCCACCGCCCGGATCCTGTTCGCCATTTAGCGGATAGTCGTCTTCGTACACAATTACGGAGAGCGTCGCCGGCTTGAACGGCGTGGGCATCGTCAGCACTTTCACCGGCGCGAAGACAGCACCGGTGCCGCACGGTGTTTTAAGGGCCGACTGCGGGCCGCAAGCGGCCGGGATCGGGGCGCCCCCCATGCCGTGGCCGCAGCTCCCATTCGGCGTGCTGTTTCCCTGGGCATCGGCGGTGCATGCCGGAGCGGAGCTGTAGGCGTTGTCGAACGGATTCGCGGCATCGCCCGGAAGAACCGAGATGTAGTAGCGCTTGCTCGGGTCCAAAACGACCGAGCTCGGCAACGACGGGGCAAAGCCATGACCGCTGGGGTCAGGACGGCATGCGCCGTTGCCGACGTCGCAGACGACATTCTGGCCCTGCATGGTCTGGCCACCTTCGCAGGACAAGGTGCCTGTGCAACCCGCCGCCACGACAGGCATCGAGCTCGTATGGAAGTTGGTGCCGTAATTGACCGGCGCCGAAGTGGTCGCACCGGCGGCTTGCGGTCCCGCGATCGTCGGGCAACCCGCCGGCAACGGATTGGTCGTACAGGCCGGGTCGACGTAGAAGGTGCGATCTTCCTCAATGATCCAGCGGTAATCGGTGATCTTCGTCGTGTGATCGGCACCATCCACCACGCTGACCTGCAGGCCGCTGGGTGCCGGAAACCTCACGTTCACGGACACGCTCGCCGTCTTTTGCGAGGCACTCTGTACCGTGAAAGTATATGTATAGGTACCCGCTCCCGGCGCGTTGGTGGTGAATCCACCATTGGCGTCGGCTATCACCGTAGCGCCATTGGTAGCGGTGGCGCTCGAGGCAACTACCGTCATCGGCAGATTGGCGCCATCCGTACAGAAGGCGAGTACGCCGGGCGTATGGATCGATAGGGAATTCGACGTGGCGGTGTAGGCGGGATCAGCAGGCACGTTGCAGGTAATGCCGTTCGTATCTGCGACCGTTGATGCGCCCAGGGTTACCGTCGTCGAAATTCCCGAGGAACAGGTCCCTCCCGACACCGAGCCGTTGGCGCAATAGGTGAATGAATCCGTCTTCGCGGTACTGCCGGGATTCGGGTAGTAATCGAATGTGCCGTTCGGAAACAGCGTGACGGTGCCACTCGCGGGGGCTGCAAGCAATTGGACGGCGTATACACCCTTATCGTTGGCGATCACGCCCCTGCTTTGATCCGACACCCGGAGCATCTGCCCGGGGAAGAGCGCGTAAGAATCCGGATTGGCCACGGCCGCGCTTGCAGGGGTTCCGCTGCTCTGCGGAGCGGATGCGCCGTTGACCCCGATATAAGCCAACATGCCGGCGTTGCGGCCGATGGCGTTGGCGGACAGACTCAATTGCCGATCGTAGATCGGCAAAGCCGCCGTATTCGTGGTCGGCACATTGATCGACACGTCATAGGTCTTACCGGCTGCCAGGAAGACTTCGTTTTGAATACGAGCCTGGCCGGGAAGCACGTTGCCGTCTTCCGCCACGAGCGTCATGCCAGGAACAGTCGCCTGCGCAGCGTTGAGCGTGGTCGAACCGACGATCGAGGGCACGTGCATCCTCAGACCCGCATTGACCAGTCGGACCAGGACGGTCCCGGTGACAGGGCTCGCCGTTCCGACCACATTGACCGGATACAGGGACGCGGAAGTGTTGGTCGTATCGAACGTGCGACCGTTGATCAAGTAGTAGAGCGGCGTGTAATTGACCGCCGGCGGATAACAGGTCATGTAGGTCGCCGAGGTCGGATTGCCGCAGCCGTTGGGCTGTCCCGACCAAACCGCCGTTTCACTGAACCCGGCCGTGTTGACGGCCTGACTCACTGCTGTGTTCTGCACGGGGTCGATTTCGCTGAACAGCATCGGCACGTCGGCGTTGTACTTGACCGCCGCGCTGGATCCTGCGGCCGGATAAGCGGTGCCGCTCGCCGCGTCGGTGACTACCAAGATTCCGTACAGGCCCATCGGCCCCTGGATCGAGGGATGCGTGCCCGATTCGATCAGGTAGGTGCCCGGCAACAGCGGCGGGGATGATTTCGTCGCGCAGGAGGTGCCCCAGCACAGCGACTGCGTGCCACCAGCGGCTACTTCGGTCGCGAAGGACTGCACGCGAGTACCCTGAGCGGGCGGCAGCTGCGAGGGATCGGTCACCGGCGTGTTGCTGGCAATCGGCCAGGTTTGCGAACGGACCGTGCTGTGATCCGGGCTCGTCTTCGAGGTCGCACCCGTGCCCAGGCCGCCGCCGATCTGACCCACAATGACCAGCGAGGTCGGAACGCTGTTGCCATTAGCGAATTTCAGGTTGTTGGTCAGATTGATCTGCAGGTCCTGGCCACTCGGCACGGTGATCACGATCGGCGACCACCCGGTCGTCATATCGCCTGCCGTTGCGGTCGCGGGCGTTTTTACCACCGACTGGTTCAAGGCAGCGCATGTCGCCGTCCCGCCCGTCAGCGCGCCGCAGCTGTAGCCCCACATCGGCACGCTTGAGCCGTCCGACAGCGCGGCGCTCGCCGGTGCGGCAGTCAGGTTGATCACCTGCTGCGCGAGGGCTGCGCCGCTCGCGGAGAGAAAGAATGTGGCCGCCAGCGTCGATTTGACCAGGGCGGACTTTATTTGATGAGTTCTCATTTACTTGCTCTCTTCTGCCTTACAGAGACTCGTCGATCACGAATTCACGTGAATCGACCAGCATCATCATCAACATGCCCCCGGGGAAGATGTTGTTGGTGGTGATTTCTCGTTCGTTATGCGAATGCCACATGAACGCAAAGCCGGCTTCCGTAGAAGGATTGTTGGCGATGGTTCCTGACGGCGGCGTGGTGCCGGTGGTTCCTGAAGTGGGCGCCGTGGCGCAGGTGGTCGCCGGCGGAATGGGTGTACAGGTGCCATTGCCGGAGGTTGCCCGGATGGTTGCGTCGGGGCCCAGATAGGGGCTGCCGCCAAACCACGCGCCGTTGACGAAGATGTTCGGGTCGGGCAGGGTCACGGGACCGCCGGAGGGGACATCGCCAAACGGCGCGGCCTGCATCGGCTTGTTATGGTCCTGGCACCACTCGAAATAGTTGATCGCGGTGGGTGCGCCGGTGTTGTACCCGTTGGCGTCCGGCGTACACGGCAGTTTCGCGTTGGTGTCACTCGAATTGGTTGATGCAGGATTGTGGCCATACATGTCCCAGTTGAGACCCCTGCCGGTGTAGTAGAACAAGCCGTCCATCGCCACTCCCGGCGTGGTCGTGGTCGTGAACATCAAAGGACCCGCCAGCTGGGTGATGCCCTTGTCATCGGCTTGCGTCAGCAACAGGTTTCCGTCGCGCGCCAGGATGCGCACGTGGTTGGCATGTTCGTGGAAGGGATGCTGCCAGCGGCCCTGTCCGATGATTCGAAGCAGCGTGATTTCACCCGGATGCATGTGCGGATTGCCGTTGTACGGCTGGTTCGGATACATCGGTGCGTAATTCGGATCCATGTCATCCGGCATCGAGCGGCCGTTGATCAGGTAATAAGCGGGGTGATAGGGCTCAGTCGGAACATTGAGGACTGTGGCCTTCGCGCTGATCTGTGCATCCGCCGCGATGTGGATAGCCGGATCGATCTCGGAGAACTGAAAGAGATACTCGCGGTCATAACAGGTCGAAGGATGGTCATAGGCCGATGTTGAGAGGCGGAAGTCGCTTTCTTGCCAGAATGCCTGTGCAGCGGCATTGGCTCCGACGGGAGCGAGCGTGTCCTTGCAGCGCCCATCGGCAACCGGAGTTTTCGGCAACACGATGATGGCGCCATACAACCCCATCTCGATCTGCAGGTCGCTCTGAGTACCGCTGTAGTAAGCGCGGGTCCCAGGCGAAGTAGCGGTGAATGTGTAGGTGATGGTCGTGCCGGGCGCGGCTTCCTGAGTCAGCAGGCCCTGCACACCGTTGACTGCAGTCACCGTGAAACCGGGGAATAGAATCGACGTGTTGCCGGCCGCCGCTGGCAGGTTGTTGGTCAGGCTTACAGTTACGGTATCCCCTTCTGTCACGATAAGGGTCGGGCCGGGCACCTGCATGGTGCTGCAGAAACCCGTCGCGATGGCCTTGGGCATGAAAGTCGGAGCGCTGTTCGCCACGCACCCGTAGCCCCAGGAATAGATACTCTGTCCGTCGGGCTGCGTCAGGCGCGCAGTTTGCGCCGTCAGATTGAATGTACTCGTGCTATTGGCAACGGAATTGCCGCTGATACCGGGTGCGGCAGCCTGCGCCATCGAGGCAGTCAGCAGCAGCCCAAGAGGCAGCAATCGCTTCAGCGAAATCGTCTTTTTGATTGTTGTGGCGAACATGGCTTGCCTCTTTAATTTGCCGCGACGCGAACTTCGGTCATTTGGCCACCGAAGTTCTCCGCGTCATTGGACAGATGGTCCAGGTTGGACGTGTACAGGTAGTACGTGCCCGCCGGTACCGGCGTGGTGCACGCCGAAGACGGATCTTGGGGGTTGGAGCGCACCAGGCAGCTGTCGAGGATCACATCCGCCGATTCACCACCGCCGAGCGTTATCGAATTCGTGAAGTAGTCCATGTTGTGCCCGGTCTGGTCGCGCAGCAGCTTGGCGTTCCAGCCGATCACATGCATCCGAATACCGACCGACGCGAGAGTGTGGTACTCGCTAACGCCGAGGTGCGAAATACGCAGCAGCGCGCGCTGGCCAGCCTTCATGCTGACGATCGAGCTGATCGGCTGCGAGAAGTGGTTCACGCCGTCGGCCGAGGGCGTCGACAGGGGGCCGCTGGTCACGGTGTCGGGATAGCTGCGGCCGTTGAGCAGGAAGTACTTGTCTTTCATGTCGGCGAACCCCTCGGGATTGAAGGTCATACCGACAAAGTGGAAATTCGGGTCGAACCCGTGCATCTGCAGCGGCACTTCGACGTCGTAGTAGCTAGAACCGTCACCGTCGTTGTATGCGTAGCCATTCGTGGCTACCTTGGTCGTATCCGTCGAGACGGTCGTGGAGGGAGCGACCGCGCCGGTGTTCACAGCAGGCACCGGGTTGCTGCACAGCACATCGCCCGTGTTGCAAGCCGTGCGGAGGTCACCCTGCTGGGTTTGGAGCGCCGTGAACAGGCTGGTCCCTGACGGCACGCGGTTCTGGCGGGGCCTTACATACAGCTGCCCCACCATGCCCATCTGCAAGTGCTCCGGCGGTGAGATATGGCAGTGATAGAAGTAGGTTCCCGCATCCGGCGCCAGGTAGTAGTAGGTGAAGCTGCCACCGATGTTGATCGCAACCGAGGCATCGGGAACGCCGTCGTAGAATGACGAGGCATTCGGGTAACCGTGGAAGTGGATGGTGTGCTGCTCGAACAGGTCCGGGCGCATGATCATGCCGACGTTGGTCAGCGTCAGAAAAAATTCGTCGTCTTCGTCGATCGCCATCAGCGGAGCAGGGATGTTGCCGTTCATGATGCCCACGTCCATGATCTGGCGCGCATCGACGTGACCGTCGACAACCGGCACCGAGGAGGCAGTGGCATCAGGAGATGCATTCACTTCGGGCAGCCCTGTTGGCCCATTCAGCTTGAACTGGAATCCGAAGGAGGCGGGGAGCCCGAGGGTGTTGGGAATACTGACGGCGGTGACCGTGTACGGACCGCCCGCGTAGCCGGTCAAATCAGTGCCAGTCGTCCCCTGCCCGATCAGGACCTGATCGCCGATCTTGAAGGGCGAGGGCTCATTCAGGATAACCGTCACCGTGTTGACGGAGGTGTTTTGCCTGGTGGCTGGAGGCGCCAGCGTGGCGGAGTAGCCTTCCAGGATGTCGTAGATGATGGACGTGTAGTTGACATTGTTGCCGACCAGGCCAATGGCACCATTGGATACCTTCGATGGGCTGCCCAACGCCTGCGGGTAGCCCGGTACGATGTCGGTCGGATTGATCAAGCTGTTAAATTCGGACGGAAAATCTGTGCCAGGCAGCCCGTTCGCGATATTGGCCAGTCCCGACAGGGGGCCGAACGAGAACATGTAGATCTGGCTGCCGTCGCCCATCGAGGCATAACCGTCGCCACCGGCCACCGTTTGGCACTTGATGGCGCCGTTCACCGTGCCGGTCGTACCTTTGCTGTAATCCGTGCCAACAGCGTTGTACGTTGGACCGGTATACAGAGGCTCGCTGTTGTTGACGCCTGTATTTTTCGGGTCTGGGTGCGTCACCGTACTGCTCGGACATTGCACACGAAACGACTGCGCCGCCGCGGGAAATGCCGGCACGAGCCCAGCCACCAGAAGACTTAATACCACCGCCCAGCGAACATTTTTCATTGGTTCTCTCTCCCCAGCCCGTTGCGCACCTTTTTCCGGGCGCGCGTTGATCGTTTGCCCCAACTCGCCCAAGCCGTACGCTATGGAAGCAAGAGCCCCCTTTCGGCGCGAGGTTGCCCTTCTTCGAAGAAGAAATTTTAGGGAAGCAGTTGCAGGTGCGATGTCTAGAGCACCGCATATTTGCAACTCGCCCATGTCGCAAGTTTTATTATGTCGAACCATCTCTGCCCATCTCATGTCACCGAACCTCATTGGGCAATCCTTCCAGCGATTTGAGTTTGGAGTAAGCCGTTACGGCGCGCTGGCGTGTCCTGTTGGATTGCGCCGGAGCCCGGGGCGTGCTCGTGCATGGCATGCGGATCGGCAAGCGTGACCAGCGACGGCGCGGCGCTCTGCGCCCAGGCCATCCCACTTAGAGACGCCGGGACTGCACCGTACCCGGCGAACAAACCAAGGTTGACACACCATCCGTACATTTATGCCTGTGCGACGTCATGCGCCGCGACTTTGCTTGTTATGAGGCGATCCAATCCTGCGGGGACTGCTCGCCAGGAACTATCGGTAGGATGCAGAAAGGTCCGAGGTAGGACCGTGTACTCGGCGCCCGCGGGTAAGGTCGTATGGGAGGGGTGGGTATGCAGGCAACGCGGGGATTTCTATATATATTCTCGCGACGACGGGTGCGAAGTACGCTCGCCGCGGCGGCTACACCCGGTATGACCTTACGCCCGCTTGCCGAGGGCTCCGCGCGATCTGCCCCGTGTACATCGCCGACACACGCCAAGCTGAGAAACAAGTCAACGTCGCTATCGATGTCGAACAAACACTGGAGCTGACTGCTGATCACGCGCGGTTTAACCCAGGCGTCTACAATACCGGCGTGACACCGTTGGCTCAGCTACGTGAACTACGGGCATGAGCAGCAGCTAACCCGACCGCCGCCGGTTGACCGTCTACTGAAATACCCTACCGATTCACGTGCCGCGCAATGTGGGTAGCGGTTTGACGCATATTAAGATGCACGCGCTGGCTTAGCGCACGCCTGCGCGCTCCCCAGCGCCGCCGGGGTGGCACGCCGCCGCAATGATGACAAGTCGTCTGAAGTGTGCGCGAGTGCACACTTCGAGCGGTGTTATGGAAGACGAGGTCTGCAGAATGGCGGTTGCATCGGATTTCCGACATGCCCTGCCCGTTATGATCCAGGTTAAGTGTATCGACCGCGGGCCGCAGTCCCGGTCCCGGACCGGCCACGTTGTCTTCGCGAACAGGCGCTTGCCGGCTCTTGCATCGGCAATCGCTCGATGCTCAACCTTACGGAGTAACGCTGTTCATGCGTTCACGGATAGTGCTGGTCGAAAGCGACACGCTGTTGCGTGAAGCGTTGCGTGCTGTCATACAGCTCGAGGCGGATTTCGAGCTGGTCACCGCCGTGCGTACGGGGACAATTTGCCTCGAGGGACTGAGCGAGTTCCGACCGGACGTCGTGATCGCCGATCTCGCCTCCGCTGACGGCCTGGGTCTCGAGTGGCTGGCTGATCTGCATCGATTGTCGCCGCAGGCGCGGGCTCTGATCCTTACCTCCTTCTGCACCAACAAGTGCGTGCGCGCGGCCTTGACTGCTGGGGCCGTGGGATACGTTCTGAAGGATTCGCCACGTGAGGAGCTGCTGAGCGCGGTACGAACCGTGGCGGCCGGCCAGCGCTATTTCTCCAAGGCCGTCGCTGCCCTCGTGCTGGAAGGTTATCTGCAGCCAAACAAGAACCGCGGACGTGGCGGCGGGCTCACCCCGAAGGAATCGGACGTGCTGCGACGGGTGGCCGCCGGTGAGTCCAACCAGCAGATCGCGAATACCTTGAGCATCAGCATCAAGACGGTCGAGAAGCACCGCGCCAGCCTGATGCGCAAGCTCGATCTGCGTGACACCTCTGCCATCACTGTATTTGCCGTGCGCAGCGGCCTGCTGCCGCCCAAAACCTTCGATAGCACCGCCGGCGAGGAAGGGACGTCCTGATTCCCCGCTCCGGACACCGCCTGCTGCGCGCACTGGCGCTCCTGGCGCTCTGCTGCCAGCCGGTAGCGCGCGCAGAGCCGCTCGCCAAGGAACTGTTGATTTTCGGCAGCGCACAGCTTGCCGGAACACCGGGCTACGGCGATACCTCCCAGCTCGGCGACGGACTGCTGGTGAGCGCCGATATCCTGCTTACCCTGCAGTACGAGCAATTCCGGGTGTTCGGCGAGTACTTCGCCACCAACCACGAGCACGATCTCGAGCGACTGCAGTTCGGCTGGACTCCGTCGGCCGACACGACCCTGTGGGTCGGCCGCTATCACCAGCTGGCGAGCGTCTGGAATCACGAACATCATCATGGCCAGTTTCTGCAGACGAGCATCACCCGGCCCGCGGTCGAGAATTGGGAAGACGACGACGGCATCATCCCGCAGCATCACGTGGGTGTGCTGCTGGAGAACCGCTGGCATCTGCCCGCGAGTCACACGATTCTCACCGGAATTTCCGGCGGCTACACAGCGATAGTCAAGAAGGATGGGCTCGAGCCGTTCGACGGCACTGATCATCGCTTCGGGGTGCAGGCGCGGCTCGCGTGGTTGCCGAACGAACTGAACGACAGCGGTGTCGGACTGCTGTTCGCGGCCAGCCACATCAACGCTGATGCGATGGACGGCCCGCTCGCCATAGCGGCTCTGGATCACGTGGACCAGCACGTGCTCGGCATCTACGGCATCTATGCGGCGGAGCGCTGCAGCATGGTGAGCTCACTGTATGGCATCGATGTGACCGACGTGCTGCACCCCGGGGAAGATCGGACACAATTCGCGGCAGGGTACCTGCAGGGGGAACTGCAGCTGACCTACGATGTTCGCGCCTTCGCGCGCCACGAGTTCACTGTCAATGCCAGTAAAGCTCAGTACCTGCGGCTTTTTCCCAGCTTTGCCATTGCCCGCACCAGCCTCGGCGCTCGCTGGGACTTCACGCGGCACCAGGCGCTGACCGTCGAGATTTCCGACACTCACACCCTCACGAACCACTTCGGGGAGCTGCGTCTGCAATGGAGCGCAGCCCTGCTGTGAAGCGCTGGCTGCACCTGGCGCTGCTGCTGTCACTGGTGGCAGTGTCACCGGAGAGCCGCGCCCGCACGCTGGTGCTGATTGCCGGCTCGGCCGCTCCTGAGCAGTCACTCGATGCGCTTGCCATGCGCAAGCTGTTCCTGGGGCTGCCGGTGAGCATCGAAGGAGCGGCGCTGCATCCACTGCTCAATGTCAGTGAGCCGACCATCGATGATGCATTCCTGCAGTATGTCGTGTCGATGTCGGAGTCCGCTTACGACCGCCACATCCTGTCCCTGTTCAACACCCGCGGGCAGCCGCGGCCGCCGCAGTTCAGCTCGGTCCCGATGCTGCTCGCACATCTGGAAAACGATCCCCGGGCTGTCAGCTATGCCTGGAAGGAGGATGTTGTGACCGATCCCCGGATCAAGGTCCTGCGCGTCCTATGGCACGAGTAGTCGATCGCCTCTGGTTTCGCCTGGCGCTGCTGTTGGCAGCCATCCACGCACTGCTGTTACCTGTGCTGTTCGGCGGGCTGCTGCTGATCATGCAGCATGGGCTCGAGGATGCGCTGCTGGACGAAGTGCGCACCTACGGCCGGCTGTTGGCCGACGAGCTCGAGCTCGGTGATGTGCTGAGTTCGCCGGATCGCACCATGATGTTACTGGACAGCGTCATCCTGAGTGGCCGCGGCGTATTCGCCGAGGTCGTCGAGGGGGGCAAAGTAATTCGTAGCAGCCTGAACGCGCCCGGCCTGGGTTATCCGGGTCAGGACGATCTGCGTCTGGATGAGCGCCAGGATCATACGTACTTCCTGTCGATGCTGATCAACAAAAACGAGCGGCAAATCGTGCTGCGGCTTGGGTTCGACACCTCAAGCACACTCGAGCACATTCAGCATGCGCGCCACGAGATCGAGCTTGCGGTGCTGCTCTTCCTGCTGGCCTCGATCGTGCTTGGCATCTGGCTCGCGACGCGCATGGCGCGCCCGATGAGCCGGCTGCAAGAAGCGGCGCGGCGTATCGCCGATGGGGACGTGACTTCGCAGCTTACTTCGACCAGTTCACTGCACGAGGTGCGCGCACTGACGGAGCATCTGGAATACATGCGCAGCCAGCTCGTCGGCATGAACGCCCGTCTCGAGCAGAAAATCAAGGAACACGCAGCCACCGAAGGGCAGCGGCAGGAGCTGGCGGAGCGTTTACGCCAACAGGAGCGCATCGCCTCGATTGGTACGCTGGCCAGCGGCATTGCACACGAGTTCAACAATATCCTCACCCCTATCCTGCTGTACACACAGTCCGCCAGCGATGAGTTACCGGCGGGTTCGGCCGCTGCCGAGGATCTGCATCATGTGCTGAGCGCGAGCCGGCGTGCGCGCCAACTGGTGAGCCGAATCCTGACGTTCAGCCGCGAGATTGGCGATGGCGCGCGTGCTCCAATCAAGCTGGCAGCTTTGACCGAAGAGGTTTTGCAGCTCGTGCGCGTGGCGGTACCGGGTAACGTCGAGGTTCAACGGGCGCTGGAGCCAGACCTTCCCGATATCAATGGAGATCCGGATCTGACCAGCCAGCTCGTCATGAACCTCTGCACGAATGCTTACCAGGCCATGCGCGACAACGGTGGGCTGCTGCGAATTTCCCTGACGAGACAGGCTGATGTACCTGATATCAGGGTTACACCAGGCGACTATGTCGTATTGGAGGTCAGCGATACGGGGCATGGGATCAACGAGGCGGCCCTGCCCCGCATCTTCGAACCTTTTTTCACCACCCGCGACATCGGCGAAGGCACGGGCCTCGGTTTGTTCGTTGTGCATGGCGTCGCAACCGCCATGGGCGCGACGATCACGGTCGATAGCAAAGTCGGCCAGGGAACCCGGTTCCGTGTATATTTCCCGCGAACCCCGCAGCCTTTGCTCGCGCAATCCAGCCCTGAGACAACAAGGGTGAGTCTATGACAGACGAACCAGTCGTGGGTGCATCCAGATCCGGTAGTCGACGCCAGGGTCCGACAGCATCCATCCTCATTATCGATGACGAGCCCGCTGTCGGACTCTCACTGCGTCGCACGCTGGAGCGCGCAGGTCATACCGTCACTGTCACCACCTCAGGGATCGAGGGTTTGGAGACGTTCCAGCGTGCGCCGCATGAGGTGGTGATCACTGACATCCTGATGCCGAAGTTGCACGGCATCGACCTCATTCGCCATGTGCGCCAGTTGGCGCCCCGGACATGCGTGATCGCGATCTCCGGTGGAGGTAACTTCGGCCGACTGCGTTATGAGCCTGAGGCGCTCACCACCTCCGCCTATCTCGTTGCCGCGCGCGAGGCCGGCGCGGACGAGGTGCTGACCAAGCCCTTCGAGCGCGACGAGCTTCTGGCAAGTATCACTCGCGTCCTGGAACAACGTCGCAACACGTAGCCGAGCCGAGCGGCGCCTCCCAGCCCAACGTCGTGTTAGTTCGGATCGGAGGCGGAATCCGGCGTCGGTCCCCCGTTCAGCTGCAGATCGCCGGTAGTGCTGCCGCCCAGCCCGTTGCGAGGTGAGAGGCCACCACTACTTGAGGGCAATGCGTTCAGCGATCCCGGCTTGAAGGTCCCCAGAGACCCGGACGCTTTGGGATCGCTGCCCGCACCCGGGCTCACCTGCCCTCGCCAGCGGCTGTAGCGGTTCGAATAGTAGACGAACTGCCAGTTACAGTAACAATCGCTGTCCTTGAAGGCATCATCGATCGGTTCGAAGCCTGCCACTTTAATGGGCTTGGACTGCGAGTTGCTCACCACGCCCATGATGCCCTGACCGTCGGGTGTCATGACCAGGCTCCAGTCGACCTGGCCGGTCATAGGATCGGCATAAAGCCGGCGCAAGTGTCGCTTCGGCTCGGGAAATCGCTGATCCAGCACCAGATCCTCGAGGGCGGCCGGATAGCGATGACCCGTCGCGAAGTAGGAGGCGATCGCCGTGCGATAGGCATGCCCGATGAAGAGCAACTGTGTTTCGCGCTCGCGCTGCTCCGTCGTGCTCCAGACACGGCTCGCCATGGTCAGCATCAGACCAGCGATCACGACGATCACGAGCAGCCCGACATACGTGAAGCCGCCTTCCCGCCAGCACCGATGGGGCATCTCACCAGCTTGCCAGTGCAGTGCCATCTGAACCGCTCTCCGGGGAACCACTGTGGACGTCGCGAATACCAGCGTGATCCGGGTCGTCCGACGGCACCACGGTCCAGCTGTCGGCGAGCTTCGTGAAGGGATCGATCGGTACGGAACGAACGTAATGTTTGTCCACCAATGCTGCGAGCGTGTCGGGATACTCATTGAGGTCAGCGTAGTGCTTGTCGATCGCCTCGCGCAGCGTCGCCAGATCGTGCCGCAAAACGGTTTCACGGGCGCGTGCCAGTGTGTGGAAATACCGCGGCACGGCGAGCGCCAGCAGCGTGCCGATGATGGCCAGCACGACCAGCAACTCGATCAGGGTAAACCCCCGGCAGCGGCGGCCGCGTGTGAATCGACTCATACTTGCATTACTTCCTGTCAGCTCACCATTGGCGATGCGGAACACCGTTGAGGCCCTTGGCATTGGACAGCGAATAAACGTCGTAGACGTCGTCGCCCGGCTGGGGGTCATCGGGGGAGCTCTGGTAGCTGCGCAGTCCCCAGGTCTGCTCGGCGGGCACCGATCCATCCGGGAAGAACGGATCGCGCGGAATCCGTCGCAGGAAATACAGGTTCTTCTTGTCCTCGCTACCGGCATCTTCTACGCCCATGTAGAGGGACTGCAGGTCCGGTGGATAGCCCGACTGCCCGAGCTCGAGTTTGATGTGCCCCGTCTGGGTTGCACGGTGGTAGGCATCGATAGCATCGCGCAGGTCGCGCAGCGCGATGCGCAGTTCCGCTTCCTTCTCACGCTGCGCCACTAGCTGCGCCAGTGGCAGGGCCGCCGTCGCCAGCAGCGCAATGATCGCCAGCGTAATGACCAGCTCGATAAGCGTGAAACCGCGCATGCGCGCTCCGACTGGCTCCTGGCGGTTCATTACTGGCGGATGGCAACTTGGAGGGGTGGGGCCGAACTGCTGCCCACGGCAGCTCCGGTCCCTCCCAGCACATTCAGCATGGCAGCGATATTCGTCGACCGTGGCGCTACCGCCTTGAAGCGCAGCACCATCAGAGATCCGCTGCCCTGCACGGGCGCCTCTGGCGTCGTCACCACATCGAGCTGCGCATTTCCACCCCTGACGTTCACCGCGGGACCTCCGCTCGGAACCATGTCGCCCGCGTCTGCGCTCACCAACTGCAACGCCGTGGCGTCAAAGCGCAGCTGTGAGCGCAGTCGCGTAATGGCCTGCTCGCTGGATAGCAACACGGCCACTTGGAACTCATCACCCACTTTGGCCTCCGTGGGACCATTCAGGGTCAAAGCCGAGCGCGCCGTGCCTCCGCTCGCATGCTGAGCAGCGGGTGCCTCCGCCGCATCCGCGCCGCCCGCCTGGGCAGCGGTGGCTTCGGGCTCCCCCTGCGGGGCAATCGCGGTAGGAGGTGCAGTAACGGCAAGTCGTTGCGTCGGTTCAGCCGGCGCCGCAGCGGGTTTCGCGGCTGCCGTCCCGGGGCTCGCAGGAGGCACGGGCAACCCGAGCGGCGCCGAGACCTCACCGGGGGAGAGCGACGGACTCACTGGCTGCGGGCCGCCATAGTTGGGAATGGGCGCGCCCGCGGGCGGCAGCTGCTGTCCGTCGGCGCCGCCGACCGGGCTACCGGAGCTGCTGCTCCCCGAGCTGCTGCTGCTGGAGCTGCCCGAACGCGCCGGTGCCGCCAGATCACCACTGTAGGGTGCCGAGCGCGTGCGTGTCTCGCTGCCATACCAGAACTCGGTGTTATCGCTCGAGGGCCGCGCCTGCGAGCGGATGATGCGAGGTGTCACGGACAGAACGATCTCGTCCTTCTCCCGGTCCGTATGATGCGTGCCGAACAAGTGGTTCAGAATCGGGATGTCACCCAGTCCCGGGATCGTGTTGGCAGTATGAGTGTCCGAGTCCTGGATGAGTCCTGCCAGGATCTGCGTCTCGCCATCGTGGAGGCGCAAGGTCGTGTTGGCATTGCGGGTCCCGATCTCATACGCAATGGTTCCGGAGGCGGTCTGGATCTGCTTCAGCAGCGAGCTCACTTCCAGATTGAGCTTGATGGCCACATCGCTGTCCAGATGCACCGTGGGTTGGACTTCCAGAGTCAGGCCCACATCCAGGTACTGCACACTGCCCGTGACCACGGGTGCACCCGCTGCCGTCGGGGTCACACTGTTTGTGATCACCGGCAGCCGACTGCCGATGAGGATCTTGGCTTTCTCCTTGTTGCGCGCCCGCACGCGTGGGCTGGCCAGCGTGTTGGTGAGCCCCGCCTGCTTCATCGCATTCAGGGTAACACTCAGGGGCGAGACCGTGACGGTGTGCGAGCTTTGATGCGCGAGGTCGGACAACACCAGCGACCCCGCTGCGCCAGCAGCGCCAGTCCCAATCGACGTGGCGGACAGCGTCGCTGAGCTCGGATACAGGATGCCCAGGTCCTGCAGCTTGCTGGAGGAGATCTCCAGGACCTCCAGTTCCAACATGACCTCCGGCTCGGCCACATCGAGTGAGGCCACCAGCTTTTCTGCCATGCGGACGGCGTCCGGCGTATCGCGGACAATGATCGAGCCCGAGCGCTCGTCGATGAACATGTTCTTGGCGCCGAGTACCGACTTCAGCATCGACTCGACTTCCTTCGGCTCCGCATTGGTGAGATAGAAGGTGCGCACGATCTGCTGCTCGTACTCCTTCTGCTTGGCGGAGGTGTTCGAGTAGATCATCACCATGTTGGAGGACAGCACCTGCCGTGCGAGAGCGTTCTGATCGAGTACCAGGTCGATCGCCTCTTCGACGGGCACGTCCTGGACGAAGATCGTCGTCTTGCCGTCGCTCTTGATGTCCTTGTCCAGGATGAAGTTGATGCCGGTCTCGCGCTGCAATACTTCGAACACCATCTTGGTCGGAGCATCGCGCAGCTGCAGGGTGACCTTGCGGTTGTCGCGTGTCTGCAGTCGCGGCGCCACGGTCTGCGGGCCGCGCGCGACGTTGATCTCTGCCGCGAGTTGCTGCGCGGGAACGTAGCCCGGATCCTCGTGCAGGATCAGCCGCACCTTACCTTCGGCGGCATCCAGGTCCTTGCGATCGAAATCTTTACGCGCCTCAGCGAACGCCGCACCGTGGCGCTTGTCGCCTTCGATGGCCTCGAGACTGCGCTGCGCGCGGTCATTGTTGGGATCGATCGCAAGCGCACGCCGGAACAGCTGTGCGGCCGCATCGAGCTGCATGGCGCCGCGCGCGGCATCGGCCTGCGCAATCAGTTTCTGCACGGCCGCCTCGCGTCGCGCCTGGAAATCCAGGCGGAACGCCATGTTATGCGGATCTTTCGCCACGGCCTGCGCAAGATCTGACACGCCGACCTCGTATTGCTCGTGGTCGATCGCCTCCAGCCCCTCGCGGTGCAGGCGGTCAGCGGCACAGCCTGCCAGGAGCGTTAACATCAAGGATGCGCCAAGATGGCACCAACGGAAGGTCTTCACTGAGGTCCCTCTGCATTGAGTTGTTGTTGTATGTTGAGAGGCTTGTAGGTCAGAAACAGCTGCTTGCCATTGAAACTGTCGATGCTGTAGATCGAGTCGATGACATCGCCAATGTGGACGTCGTATACGCGGTCTGCCTTGGTAAGGAAGAACACCGGCGGCTGGCCGGCGGGGGCATAACTTCCCATGAAGGCATAAGGCAGCGGGGGGGCCGTTGGGATGACCTCGGCCTGCTTCTGCGAGATACTCGGAGCGGGCGCGGGTGGCGGTGGCGGCGGCGGTTTGTACCAGGAATGCGATGCGAACAGCGCCTGGGGCGCGGTTCCTGCGTCGACCCGATGCTGCAACATCGCAAGCGTGGGGACGGCGAATGAGGCCTGGCTGTGATGTTCACCGGCCTCGCGAACCTGCCGCGCGGTGCTCTTGGGGTGCGCTGCCGGTGCAGCCTCGTCATCCCCACCGGAAACCACTACATAAGCGCCGATACCGAGCGCCAGGGCAACCAAGACGCGGGAGCGCGTTATATGCCTCACGGCGCGACTCCATCATTCACGAACACGACGAAGCGCACGTCAGCCTTCACTACCGCATCGCCGACGACTTTGCGCTCGATGTGCAGCTTGTCCAGAGTGGCATACGGGACCTCCTGCAGCGTGCGATTGATGAAATCCCGCACCTTCGGGTACTCGGCAGTCACCGGGAAGTCGAGCTCATAGCGCGCCACGCGACCTGCGGTCGGCGGGCTGTAGGAATAATGACCGGCGCTGAGCGGAACCCCTGCGGCGGTGGCCTGCTGCAGCACCTCGCTGACAATGGCCGGCATCCGCTCGCGCCCCGGAAGGGTTGTGACGACCCGGGCCAGCTCCTGCTCGGGAGTTGCGGTCACGTGCTGATGCTGAATGGCGGCGATTCTCGCGGTGAGATCGTCCGCGGCCGAATGGGCGGCGAGTACCACAGTTGCCCCGATGATGATGGCGGCGACGAGTGCAGTCAGTCCAGACACCCCGGCCGGGCCCAAGCGCGTGACGTAGTACGTACCGGCTGGAACCGCACGTGCCAGGGCGGTCTGCGCTTTGAGCAGCGTTGCCGAAGGCTGCACCCGCTTGGCCAGCGGGATCGTTGCACTGACGCGCTCTGTGACTGTACCTGCTTGAGAGGCGACAGGTGCCCGTCCCGGCTCCGACACTTCGGGTGCCACGACTATGGCCGTGCCGGTGTTTTCTGGAACGACGTCCAGCACAGCACGGTCATCGGAAGTTGCGGCTGTCATGGTTGCTCCCGCCAGTCGGCAGTCATGGCAAAGCGCACCGGGTGCTCGTTGTTGTCTGCTATCACTTCGTGGCTGTCCAACATCGGGTTCCGTAGCGAATGGCTGCCCTGCAATTTCTGCAGATAGGTCAGCGCGGTCTGCAGGTCCTTGGATTCGCCACTGATGCGCACGCGGTGTTTTTCCAGATCCGGCTCCACCGAGAGCACGGCGATGTTCTCCCTGGTGTCGCGGCTGGCCACCTCCAGCTCGGCGAGCATCCGCGTCCAGGGTGCCGCCAGCTCGCGGGCGACGCCTGCTGCCTGCTCATTGAGACGGGCTCTGCGAGCGGCGGCGGCCGGATCATGGGCAACGGCCTGCGTAGCGGCTGCGAGTTTGAGCTCGAGCCCCGCCCGCTTCTGGGTCTCATGCCGATACTCCGCGCCCACTGTTGTCAGCGCTGCGAGTCCCAACACCAGCAGCAGCACGCCGGGAACGCCGTTGCGTACTCGCGGGGCGGCAAAATCCATCGCGACGACTGGAGCCTTCATGCCGCGAGCCTCCTCACCCGACCGAGCCGCGGCAGCGTGCTGATGCGGCTGTCATCCGTCTCCAGCCAATGCAGGTTCTGCACGGCATCGCCAGCCACCTCACGCCAGGCCTGCGGTGCATCCACGTACACGGCACCCTCTGCCGGATTCACACTTGCCAGGCGTCCGAAGGTCTGCAGCCGCCGCAGCTCCCGCGCCCAGTCCTGTCCGATGCGCACCGTGTGAACGCGGTCCCAACAACGCTGATGCAGCCGCGCGGCTGCCAGCGTGCCCTCGCCAATCGTCACGAACCAGGCCCCCGAAGCGGGCAAACAATGACGCCAGTTCTCGTAGGCGAACGTCAGCTGCGACTGCAAACTCACGAGGCGAATACGGTGACTCATCAGCAGCGTACGGATCTGCAGCAGCAGCTCCGTGGGAATCGCGCAGGCCACCCGGGGCGTCTCCGGCGGCGCATCCGACAGTCGCAGCTCCCAGTCCTGAACGGCCTCGCCGTAGGCACTCACCAGCAGCTGCCGCGCATGTGCGGTGCGCTCGGCAGCCGAATTCAGAGCAGCTGCCCAGGGCACGATGGCATAGCGCACCCAGCTGTCCGCGACCACAACCCGCGCCGCCGCCTGCTGCCACCCGGCCGTGGCGAGCAGGCTCGCCGCATGGTTGAGCGCTGCGCTCCAGTCCGCCGCCCCTTTCTCCGTGAGCGCATGTTCGTATTCCGCGGCCACTGACGGTCGCAGGCCCCGGCGCAAACGCACCATGCAGACCCGTGTCGGGGACAGATGGATGCCAATCTCATCACGCCATAACGGTGACACGATTGACCTCCTCGAGTGTGGTTTCGCCATGTCGCACCAGCTCCAGAGCGGCGGCGCGCAGCAGCCGGACGCCGGCCTGAGCAGCCAGTGCCTTCAGCTGGCGCACCGGCGCCCGATTCACGATCGCCTCGCGCATCTCATCATTCAGTACCAGCAGCTCGCCGACCGCTTTGCGACCACGGTAGCCCGTGCCGCGGCAATGCTTGCAGCCGACGCCCTTGCGAAAGCGAAAGGAGGCACTGGAGATGACCGAGACATTGGACTGCTCCAGCAGCTCGGTGGATGGATGATAGGACTGACAGCACTGCGCGCAGATCACACGCACCAGACGCTGCGCGAGCACACCTGAGAGCGCCGACACGAAGCTGTAGGTATCCACGCCCATGTGCACGAACCGGCTCACCACATCGAATACGTTGTTGGCGTGTACGGTCGTGAACACCAGATGGCCGGTGAGTGCCGACTGGATCGCGATCTGCGCGGTCTCCGGATCACGAATTTCACCGACCATGATCTTGTCCGGATCGTGGCGCAGGATGGAGCGCAAGCCGCGGGCGAAGGTCAGGCCCTTCTTCTCGTTGACGGGGATCTGCAGCACTCCGGCCAGCTGGTACTCCACCGGGTCCTCGATCGTCACGATCTTGTCGCGCCCCGTCTGCGTCTCGGAGATCGCGGCATACAGCGTCGTGGTCTTGCCGCTGCCGGTGGGTCCGGTGACGAGCAGCATGCCGTAGGGGAGCGCGCTCAGCCTGCGCACCTCGTTGATCACGCGCGCATCGAAGCCCAGCACATCGAGCCGCAGCCCGCTCATCTGCTGCGTCAGTGCCTTCTTGTCGAGCACGCGCAGAACGGCGTCCTCACCAAAGATGCTCGGAATGATCGACACACGGAAATCAATCGGTCGAGCTTCGAAAGCGATCTTGAAGCGGCCGTCCTGCGGCACGCGCCGCTCGGCGATGTCCAGCTCGGACATGACCTTGATGCGCGAGATCACCTGTTCCGCAAGCTCGGCGCCGGCCACCGAGGCAATGTTGACCAGTACGCCATCCAGCCGATAACGCACCACCAGGCCGGCCGCGGTGCTCTCCAGATGGATATCGCTGGCACCGGCGCGCAAGGCGTCGTAAACCGTGGAATGCACCAGGCGCACGACCGGACTGGCATCTTCACTGATCGAGAGGTAGGACAACGTATCGATGCGCTGCTCGCGGCGCCCATCGCGTTGGGTGGCCGGCAACACCGCATCGATGGCTCGCAGCGCCTCGGCACGCCGTGCAATGAGATTGGCAAGCTCTTCGCGGGAAGCGAGTGCCCATTCGAGCGGCGCGGCAACCTTCATCTCCAACCAGCCGCGCAGCGCCATATCGAAGGGGTCCGCGAACACCGCGGTCAGCTGGTCCTCTTCGTGGATGACGATGCAGTGGCGACGGGTCGCCTCAGCCGGCGCCAGCAATGCAAAATCAGGCTCGAGGTCGGCCAGCGCCGCATCGGGGATGAAGCGATAGTCCAGCGATGTGGCGAGCGCCTGCGCCAAAGCCGACCCCGACACTCCCGCCAGCCGGGCGACGCGCTCATAGACCCCTGCGCCGCCCTCGCCGCCCTCGCTCTCCTGGCTCTCCTGCATCGCGCGTGCGATCACGGCATCATCGAGCGTCACGGCCAACTCCTGTTTGTGGCCGCGGGCTGCCGCTGTTGCTTTGACAGCCGCTGCATCCACCACAGGGACTTCTTCGGCAACGGCGCTCATCGGATGCTCCCTGCGAGTTGGAATATCGGGAAATACATGAGCACGACGATTACTCCGATGATCAATCCGATCACCGTCATCAGGACAGGTTCAATCAGACGGGTGACTACCGCCACCCAACGCGCCAGCTCCTCATCACAGAAGGCGGCGATGCGTTCCATCATTTCACCCATGTTGCCGCTGCGCTCACCGACCCGGAGCATGCGCGCCGCGACGGCAGTGGTCAGTCCGTTACGCTCCATCGCGCTTGCCAGCGACTGACCTTCACGCACCTCCTGTGTCGCAGCCGCGAACGCCGCCTGCGAGGCGCTGCGCAGCAAACCGGATGACATCTGCAATGCAGACACCGCGGGCATGCCACCGCGTAACAACATTCCTGTCGTCCGATAAAGCCGGGCGAGCTGGTAGACTTGCAGCTGCCGACCGATGGAGGGAATTCGGCACAACCATTTTGTCATTGTGGCGCGGGTGGCCGGTTGACTGAGGCCATAGATCGCGCCGGCCAGGGCGGCGGCGGCCAGCAGCCCCACGATTCCGGCATGTGCATCGATCAGCTGTCCCCACTGCAGCAGCAGGCGGGAGGCTACCGGCAGATCCGTGCCAACATCCTCGTAAATGCTGCTGAAGCGCGGCACCACATAACCCATGAGGAAGAGCGTCACCAGCAGCCCGGCACCGAGCAGCACTGCCGGATAAATGCAGGCATTCACCAGCGTCTTGCGCAGGGCATCGGCCTGTTCCGCATAGGCGATATAGCGTTTCAGGGCTTCCTGCAGCGCGCCGGTCTTCTCGCTGGCGCGAACGGAGGCGACGTACAGTGGCGGAAACACGGCGGGGTGCTCACCGAACGCCGTCGCCAGTGTCTGCCCCTCATAGAGCCGCGCCAGGACACGCTCCAGCACTGAGCCGTTGCCCGATTCCCGTTCCGCCAGCGCTTCCAGCGCTTCCACCAGCGAAAGGCCGGCATCCAGCAACGAGGTCAGTTGTTGGCTGAAGACGGTCAGGTTGAGTTTGCTTTTGCGCGCGGCCATGCGCAGGCGCCGCTGACGTGACAGCGAGATGACTTTCAGATCTTTCAGCGCCAGCTGCCGGCGCAGGTCTGCCTCATCCACGGCGTCAATGACGCACGAGACGACACCCTGGGCCTGATCGAGCGCTTTGATACGAAATTCCATGCGCCGCGCTACCAGTTCGTAAGATCGGCGTCTTCGCCGCTGCCGCCGGGCTGACCGTCGCGCCCGTAGGAGGCGAGGTCGAAGTCATTCTGATGTGTGCCGGGCTGCGCATAGATGTACGCATGCCCCCACGGATCCAGCGGCACGGCCTTCTTCAGATACGGACCTTCCCAGTTGGTCATGCCTGGTGGAGCGACATTCAGCGCCGCGAGACCTTCCTCCGTCGTCGGTAACCGGCCGACATCCAGACGGAACTGCTCGAGTGCCTTGTCGAGCGCGTCGATTTGCGCACTGGCCGCCTTGATGCGGGACTTGCCCACCTGAGAGAAATAACGGGGCGCCACAAAACCCGCCAGCAGACCGATGATAACCATGACCACAAGCAGCTCCAGAAGGGTGAAGCCCCTGGCGCTTGCCGCCGTTGCGCTTCGGCCCATGGATACATGCATCTCGACCCCGCTCGTTGTTGTTTTTCTTATCTTCAAACTCATGTTCCAGCCACCTGTGCGCCGTGCGCCAGTCGGAGGGTTGCTAGTGAAAGCCTGATCCACTTTGGGTAGTTGGCCTGATAACTGCGGTAGGGCAATATCCTCAGCTCGCCACCTGCTACTCGGTAGGTGCACTCTCCAGGTCGGCCGCAGTTACCATACCGTTGCGAATCGCGAAACGGGTCACGGCCGCGGTGTTATGCAGGGTGAGCTTGCGCATCAGATTGGCCCGATGCTTCTCCACCGTCTTCACACTCAGCGCCAGTTCCCGCGCGATCAACTTGTTGGAGCGCCCCAGCGCCACCCGTGTCAATACCTCGCGCTCACGCTCCGTGACGAGCGAAGTGGGCGAGACACCAGACTCTTCGTTCTTGGGGCGCAGGTAGCCATGCACCACCTTCGCGGTCACCGAAGCGCACAAGTAGGTCTGACCTGACAGCACCATGCGGATGGCCTGCAGCAACTCCTTGCGGCTGGCATCCTTGAGCACATAGCCATGAGCGCCGGCGTTCAAGGCCGCGCGGATGTGTTCTTCGGAATTGTGCGCCGTGAGGATCAGCAACCTGGCCTCGGTACGACGTTCGCGCAGCCCGCAGATCAGCTCGATGCCCGAGCGGCCCGCCAGCGCCACGTCGGTCAGCACGAGGTCGGGCGATAGCCGCTGCACCGTTTCCAGCGCTTCGCTCACGTTGGTGGCCTCGCCGACGATACTCAGATCGGATTCGAGCTCGAGCAGTGCCCGTAAGCCTTCGCGCAGGATCGCATGCTCCTCGACCAGTACCAGACGCCGGCGCAATCCGCCCTGGGCGGGCTCAGGATGTTGATTCGACTCACTGATCACAGGTAAACCCCATTCGGAGCCACGGATCGGAACTACGCTGGCGTGCGAGCCGTGAGTGCGTATCCGCGCGTGCTCGTTTTTATTGCTTCTGGGTAGCGAGAGTACCCACAGCGCGAGCGCTACGGCGCGCCACTTTGACTTAAAAGACTGACAATTCTTGGCAGTGAGAGCTGGGTCACAGCGAGCGCGCGCTATTGTCCAATCGGCGCAATACGGCTCATGCGGATACCCACAGCAAAGGCGTACGACGGGCTACTGAATTTACCTACCCTACCGGCAGCGCCGCGCCGTGCATACTCAGCGCATGCGCACTGCGGCCGCCGTCCTGTCTGCTTTCCTGCTGCCGTTGGCCGCGGTTCACGTCGCTCAGGCGGCGGTTTATGTTTTCACCGATGAGAATGGCGTGGCCCACTATTCCAACGTACCGGTCGATGAGCGCTTCAAGCGCGTCGATGAGATCAAGGACGACTCTGCCCCGGAGCAGCGTATCCCACTGTTGCATCGCTCGGATCGCTTCGCGGATCTGATCGAAGGAGCGGCTCGCGCCGATGGTGTACATCCTGCGCTGGTTCGCGCCGTGTTGCTGGTAGAATCCGGCGGCGATCCCAAGGCGGTCTCGCAGAAGGGTGCACGCGGCTTGATGCAACTGATGCCAGGCACCGCCAAACAGTACGGTGTCAGTGATCTGTTTGATCCGGAGCAGAACATCCGTGCGGGGACGCATTACCTGCGCGATCTTGCGACACGCTATCGCAATGACCTGAAGCTGATGCTGGCGGCCTACAATGCCGGGCCCGCCGCGGTGGACCAGCATGGCGCCATACCGCAGATCAAGGAGACCCTCGACTACGTCCCGCGTGTAATGCAGCTCTATAACCAGTTACTCGCAGCGTCGGTGCAATAATCATGGCCGAAGAGACGCGCGAATACGGGCGGGACGCGGCAGCGTCGCGGCCGAGCCCCAAAGCAACAGTGGATTCGCCCGCGGCCGTAACCGGTTCGCGCGAGGCCGTCGCCGATCCTCGCGAGGCCATCGCGCGCGCGCACCGCGATTGGGAGACGACGGCTGATTCGCTCTCGCAGCTGGTTTGCCTGGTGGGCGCAGATGGGCGCGTGCTGCGCGTCAATCGCGCTGTACAAACCTGGCAGCTGGGAGTCATCGACGAAGTGCTGGGAAGCGATCTGCACACCCTGCTGCATACACGGCGCTGTCTCGGCGGCTGCACCCTGGCGGGTTTCCTGAAGAACGCCTGGACCTCAACCGAGCTTGGCATCCCCGATGAGTTCGAGCTGTTCGATAACCAGCTGGAGCGCACCATCGCAGTGGCCTTGCGGCCCATTGCCGATGAGGGACAGCGCGCGAGCGACGAGCAGCCGCGTGCTGTCATGGTGGTCACGGACGTCACGCCGCTGCGACTGGCAAGGCTGGCACTTGAGAGACTGAACGACAGCCTGGAAACGCGGGTACGCGAGCGGACCACAGAGCTGCAGAACGCCAATCGCGGCTTGCAGAACGAGGTGGCGCGGCGCGAAGCGGCGGAAGCGGCATTACGACTGTCACGCAATGAGCAGGAGCTGCTGTCGCAACAGCTCATTCAGGTACAGGAGAGCGAGCGTCACCGTATCGCGCAGGAGCTGCACGATTCCATCGGGCAGTCGCTGACTGCCATCAAGTACTCGCTCGAGCGTACCGAGGAGCTGCTGCGCAAGGGTCGATCGCCGGACGCGCAGCCGCTGTTGACACGAAGCATCGGCCGGGTGCGTGACACCATCAAGGAAATCCGTTCTATTGCAATGAACCTGCGGCCTTCGGTGCTGGATGATCTGGGGGTCGCCTCTGCGCTGGAGTGGCTGTGTCGCGAATTCGCTGACACCTATGGGCACATCGATGTCACCACTGACATCTCGGCTGCGGACAGCGACATTCCGCGGCGCCTGGTGACGACGGTATTCCGTTGCGCCCAGGAACTGCTGAACAACGTCGCCAAACACGCACGCGCCCGGCACGTGTCGATCGGCCTGTGCAAGGACGAGAATGGCGTGACGCTGCTGGTCTGTGACGATGGTGTTGGTCTGCCGCCAGCGGATGCCTCCGGTTCCTTCGGTCGTGGCCACGGCATCCGCAACCTGCGCGAGCGCGCACAGATGACCGGTGGCAGGATGACGTTGACGGACGATCAGCACGGCGGCACGCGCGCGCAACTGCTTTGGCCGCCCACCACCACGGATTCCAGTATCTAGTACCCGCTCATCGGCAGGCACGAGGTAGGGGGTTTACCCGCCCCATGATGGGTGATTCCCCTTGAAGCATTCTGCCGAGCTTGCGCTTATCCTGCAGCCTTTGCTGAGCACAGCGAATGCAGCGCACCCGCCCCACCCTCATTGCAAACCGAAAACACGCCATCCTGTTGATTGACGAGGAAGGTTTGTTGCGGGATGCGCTGTGCACTTTGATCGACAGCGAAGAGAACTACGCCGTGGTGGGTACCGGCACCACCGCCCAGCTACTAAGTGGCCATCCGACATCCGCTGCACCTGAGATCGTCGTCATGGAGTTCGGGCTCGGCGAGTTGCGAGGGCCCGAGACCGTACAGGCCTTGCGCACGCGCTGGCCCGATGTGCGCATCCTGGTGCTCACGCAGCGTCGTGAGGATGCGATCATCGAGGCAGCGCTGCGTGCCGGCGTCGATGGCTATCTGCTCAAGACGGACAGTCGTATCGAGTTTCTGCACGCCCTGGGCGCGGTGCTGGAAGGCACCCGCTACATCAGTCCGGCGATCTTTGATCGTGTCGTCAGCGGTTATGTGCGCAAACATGTGCAGGTCGACGGGCAGGGAGATGGCCTCAGTCAGCGGGAGCGCGCGGTCATGAAGCGCATCGGTCAGGGATTGCGCACCCGGGAGATAGCTGCCGAACTGTCACTCAGCTACAAGACCATCGAAAAACATCGCAGCACCCTGATGCGCAAGCTCGGCTTGCGTACCGCGACCGCGGTTGCGGCCTATGCGATCGCCAACGGCTACCTGCACGACGAGATTGACTGACCGCAAGTTAGCGACGCCCGGGACGTGGCGCGTTAGCTCTGAAAACCGGAGCCTGTGTCGACTGGCTGCGATCGGTACTGGGCAGCACGCCGAAGGCACCGCGGTACACCTTGGAGAAATAGCCCGCCGAGCTGAAACCGGTCAGGGCTGCAACCTCGGTCACCGTGAGATCGGTCTGCTGCAGATACTGATGCGCCTGCTCCAACCGGACCAGGCGGTATTCGGCATGCACCGAGTGACCGAGGTGTTGCTGGAAGCGTCGCTCCAGTTGCCGCAATGACAGCTTGAGCCGGCGCGCGATCTCTGCGCAGGACAGCGGATCATCGATCGTCCGCTGCATGATGGCGTGCGCTGTGGCGATCTCATCGGTCCGCCCGCCTCTGCCATGGGCAGCATCCACAGGGGCTGCCCGGGTAGCAACGGAGGCGCGGGCGGCATTGCGTTCGCGCAGCAGCAGATGTTGGGCAACTTCCTGCGCCATGGCCGCATCGGAACGCTCGAGCCAGGCGATCATCATCTCCAGTACGGCCGCGCCGCCTGCACAGCTCGCTCGATTCCTGGAAAACGAGTAGGGCGCCGCGGAGAGCCGCACGCGAGGAAACAGCTCCTGGAAACCCGCGCGATTGTCCCAGTGCACCGCCGCCTCGTGTTCCTGCAGAAGCCCGGCGGCCGCGAGGGCCAGGCTGCCATTCTCCACCCCTGCCAGCTCAATCCCGGCGCGCGCGGCCTGGCGCAACCAGCGCAACAGCGCGCGCTGCGCAATGTGACGCGACGGCTCAAAACTCGACAGCACAAACACCGCGTGGCTGCCGCGTGCCGCAGTCAGATCGCCGCTGACCGGCACGCTGATGCCATTGCTGGCAGGCACCGAGGCGCCATTCACGGACACCGTCTGCCAGTGAAAGCGCGGCTGCTGGCTCAGCCAGTTGGCGACGAACAGAGGCTCAATGACGGCGGCCAGGGTGAGGTGGGCGAACTGCGGTAGCAGCAACAGGCTGATGCGTCGCACTCCAGCCGCCTGGGGGTAAATAATCGTCATGCTGATGTCGCATTTTTACACATACCGGCGCGGGCGTCAGCCTTAAATGCGGCCCAGCAATCCTGCGATCGCCTGATGAGGTTTCCACATGTCCATCGAGTGGAGCGCTGCCGATCAGCAAGCCGGCTGGGCCCTGCCGGCGCCGTATTTCTACGATGAAGGCGTGTTCCGGTGTGAGCGCGAGCACATCTTTCACCGCAGCTGGCACCTGGTAGGACACGTGAATGAGCTGCGCAACCCGGGCGATTTCGTGACTTACAACATCCTCGAGCAGAGCGTCATTGTCATTCGCAGCAAGGAAGGACCGATACGTGCCTTTCACAACGTCTGTCAGCATCGCGGCAACCGCCTGCTGGAGATGCCCCGCGGCCACGTGCCGGCGATCACCTGCGGGTATCACGCCTGGACGTACACCCTTGACGGTCGCCTGCGGGGAGCGCCGCGAACGGAATGTGTCGCGGACTTCGACAAGAGCCGGCATAGCCTGAAACCGCTGCGCGTGGAGGTCTTTGCCGCATTCGTATACGTCAACCTCGATGCCGAGGCGCAGTCAGTGGCGGAGATGGCTCCGGGCGCGGAAGCGCAGATGCGACGCTACCTGCCCGACCTCGATCGCCTGACCCTCATCGAGCAGGTGGATGTGCCGGTGGCCGCCAACTGGAAGGTCATCCAGGAAAACGCCATCGAGGGTTATCACTTCGATTATTCCGGTCCGGTACACAAGCAGCTGGTGGGACTGATCGATTTCGAGGGCTATCGGCTCGAGGCCTATGACCGGTACTGGACCTACATCGGGCCGCCGAAGCAAGGTGTGACCGAAGCCTACGGCGTGCCGCTCGCCGGCGCTCACTGGCAGACCGACGGGTTCTTCAACATCGGACTGTGGCCGAACGCCACCATCTATGCTTTCCCGTACGCCGATGTGGTGGGCACGTTCATCATGAATCCCACCGGCGCGGAGACCTCCCTGCTGCGCTTTGGATACTACGGCGTGGAAGGACGCGAACTGCCCGCGCTGACCAAGGCCTGCATCCGCTGGATGAATGAGGAGCTCGGCCCGGAGGACATCCGTCTCAATGTCTCGAACCAGAAAGGCCTGCGCTCACTGGGCTTCGAGCGCGGTCGCTATCTGATCGGCGCAGGGCTCGAAAATCGCAGCGAGCATCTCGTGCGGCATTTCCACCAGCTGTGCCACGAGGCGATCAGCCGCAAAGCATGAGCGCGCAGCATCCAGAGCAGTACGACTACGTCATTGTGGGCGCCGGCTCGGCGGGCTGTGTGCTGGCGGCGCGTCTGACCGAGAGCCCGGAGCTGCGGGTACTGCTGCTGGAAGCGGGACCGCCCGATAGCAGCTGGACCATCGATATGCCCTCGGCGGTGGGACGCCTGCTGTGCTCCGATCGCTTCAACTGGAACTATGTGTCCGAGCCCGAGCCCTATCTCGATGGCCGCAGGCTCACTCATCCACGAGGTCGGGTGCTGGGTGGATCCTCCTCGATCAATGGCATGGTCTATATCCGCGGCCATGCGCGCGACTACGACTACTGGGCGCAGGCCGGCGCCGCCGGCTGGGATTACGCAGCGGTACTGCCTTACTTCAGACGTGCCGAGGGCCATCTGCACGGCGGCGATTCATATCACGGCGCCGAAGGTCCACTGGCAGTCTATGCACCGCAGCTTGCAGAGCACTCGCTTGCGGCAGCGTTTTTGCGCGCGGCGAGTGAGGCTGGGTATCCCCTGACAGCGGACGTCAATGGCGCACAGCAGGAGGGCTTCGGTCGTATCGATCGCACGACGCTCAAGGGCAGGCGCTGGAGTGCGGCGCGCGCCTATCTCCACCCGGCACGCCGGCGCAGCGGGCTCACGGTCCGCACCGGCGCCCTGGTCCATCGCGTGCTCATGGAGAAAGGCCGCGCCGTTGGGGTCGAATACGTCCTCAGCGGGAGCCGGAGGCGTGTCTATGCCAACGAGGAAGTCATCGTGAGCGGTGGCGCAATTAACTCTCCCCAGATCCTGCAGCTCTCAGGGATTGGCCCGGCAGATGAGCTGCGGCGCGCGGGCGTGCACCCCGTGCTGGACATGCCGGCCGTTGGTTCTCATCTGAACGACCATCCAGACCTCGTCATCCAACATCGTTGTCTGAAGCCCGTGTCGCTGTACGGAATCAATCGCGGAGTCGGACGATTGTGGACCGGCGTGCGCTGGTTTGTCAGTCACAAGGGCCTGGCAGCATCCAATCACTTCGAGGCCGGGGGCTTCATCCGCAGCCGTGCGGGCATCGAGTTTCCGGACCTGCAGCTCACCTTCATGCCGCTCGCGATCCAGCCGGGCACCGTACACGACGTCGGCAGCCATTCGTATCAGGTACACATCGATCTCATGCGCCCGCGCAGCCTCGGCCGGGTGCGGATCCGTTGCGCGGATCCGGCGGCGCCACCTTCGATCCTCTTCAATTACCTCCAGGATCCCCAGGACCGCGCTGATCTGCGGGCCTCGGTGCGGCTGACGCGGGAAATCCTCGCACAGCCTGCGCTGGCGCCCTTCCGCGGGCCCGAGCTGTCTCCGGGAGGGCAAGTGCAAAGCGATGCCGACATCGATGCGTTCGTGCGCCAAGGCATCGAAACCTGTTATCACCCGGTAGGTACGTGTCGTATGGGAAGCGGCGCGGACAGCGTGGTGGATGCGCAATGCCGGGTACACGGTGTCGAGGGGCTGCGGGTCGTGGATGCCGCCATCATGCCGGCGATCGTGAGCGGCAACACCAACGCACCAACCATCATGATTGCAGAGCGGGCCAGTGACCTCATTCTCGGCAAGACTCCCCTCGCACCCTCCGACGCTCCGGTGTGGATACACCCGCGCTGGCAGCTTGCGCAACGTTGAACCCAAGGAGAAACCGCATGTCTTCCCCACATGCCCGGACCGCGCCCGCAGCGGCAGCCGCGATGGACTTTGCGGAGCAACGCATCGAGCTCGCAGCCGCCTTCCGCTGGTTCGCCCGCTTAGGGATGGCGGAGTCGGTCGCCAACCATTTCAGCGTGGCGGTATCCGCCGACGGTCAGCGCTTCCTGATGAATCCGTGCCGGCGGCACTTCTCACAGCTACGCGCCAGCGACCTGCTGTTGCTGGAGGCACAGCATGCCTCGACCCTCAGCCAGCCGGATGCACCGGATGCCACCGCCTGGTATCTGCACGCCGGTCTGCATGCGCTGGTGCCACATGCCCGCTGCATCATGCATCTGCACTCCAGGTACGCCACCGCTCTCGGCTGCTTGCAGGACAGCACGCTGTATCCCATCGACATCAATGCCGCGCGCTTCTTCAGCCGCGTCGCTCTCGATGCCGACTTTGCCGGCATGGCGCTGTCCCAGGACGAAGCCGCGCGCCAGGCGCACCTCTTGGGCCCGGGCAAAAGCGTGTTGGTGATGGCCAATCATGGTGTGCTCGTGGTCGGCCCGACCATCGCCCAGACTTTCGACGAGCTCTACTACTTCGAGCGCGCCGCGGAGATGCTGCTCACCTGCTATGCGAGCGGTAAGCCGTTGCGCTTCATGCCCGATGAGATCGCCGCTCTGACCCAGCGGCAGTGGCTCGAGTACACCGGTTTCGCCAGCGATCATCTCAATGCCGTGAAGAGCATTCTGGACCGGGAGGAACCGGAGTATCGTCACTGACACCGCGGGCTTTGCGATACTCCATGACCGATCGGACACGACGCCTCTGGCTGCTACTGGCACGGTAAATCCGCATGTTGCCTTACCGCTCGGCCTGGGAAGACGAGGAGCTGCAGACCTTCCGCGAAACGGTAAGCCGCTTCGTCGAGACGGAGATGCTGCCGCTCGATGCGCGCTGGCGTGCCCAGCATCACGTAGACCGCGAGATGTGGCAGCGCATCGGGCAGATGGGTCTGCTTTGTCTGGATATCCCAGCCGCGTATGGCGGGGGCGGTGGCGATTTCCGCCACGAGGCGGTGCTTTACGAGGAGCTCAACCGCCGGGGGCTCAGTGGTTTCGGACAGGGCGTGCACAGCATCTGTGCGCATTACGTTCTCAATCACGGCAGTGAAGCTCAGAAGCAGCGCTGGCTGCCGCGACTGGCTGCCGGCGAGCTGATCGGCGCCATCGCAATGACGGAACCCGCGGCGGGCTCCGACCTGCGCGGCGTGCGCACGCGCGCGGTGCGCGAGCAGGACAGCTATCTCATCAACGGCTCGAAGATCTTCATTACCAACGGTGGGCAAGCATCGCTCGTGATGCTGCTCGCCAGGACGGATCCTGCGGCGAGCAAGGCAGGGATGTCGCTGTTCATGATCGAGACCGGCGGGCTGGGGGGATACCGGGTCGGCCGGGTGCTGGACAAGATGGGTCTCGCCGCGCAGGACACCGCGGAGCTGTTCTTCGACGACGTCCGGGTCTCTGCCGACTGTCTGCTCGGTGGGCAGGAAGGCAGCGGCCTGCATCAGCTCATGGCCGATCTGCCCTATGAGCGTCTCATTGTGGCGCTCGTCGGGGTGGCCTGCATGGAAGGCGGGCTGGCGGCCACTCTCGAGTACACCCGCAGTCGCCGGGCCTTCGGCCAAGCCATCGCCGATTTCCAGAACAGCCGCTTCAGGCTCGCCGAGCTGGCCTCACTGGTACGGATCGCGCGGGTGTTCGTGGACGACTGCATTGCCCGGCGCCTTGCCGGCACGCTGGATACCGAGACGGCGGCGATGGCGAAGTGGTGGATCACGGACACGCAGCAGCAGGTTCTGGATGGCTGCGTGCAACTGCACGGTGGCTACGGCTACATGAACGAGTATCTCGTCTGCCGGCTGTTTGCCGATGCCCGCGTGCAGCGCATCTACGGGGGCACGAACGAGATCATGAAAGAGGTGATCGCCCGCGGCCTGTGAGTCGGGCCCCACTGCAACGCAAGGTCTAACCGACTGAATGACAAGTCTTACAATAACATTACAATTATTTGTAAAATCTGTATGATTCTGACCGCGGAACGCACTCCGCACTTTCGGTAGGCTGTCCGATGGCGCAGCTTTTGCGACAGATCTGCTTTGGGTTGGCAGCACTTGGCGCTCTGGCCGGCGCCATTCTCGTAGTTCATCCGGTGTGGGCGACGCAGACGGCCGCACTCCTCGCCCGTCATGGCCCGCCGCAGTCCGAGCTCAGCACGCCGCACCGCTCCGTGAGTGATGTTTTACACACGCGTTCGGTTCAGACGCACCTGGTGCGCACGGAGCGAAAGAGCGGGCGACCACTCCGCGGCGCCCCCTCCGCAAATCCCGCCGATTCGCGCTGAAGACACCTGGAATGGCCGCCTCACCAGTCCTCTACGGTTGGGGCAGGACGATGGATGCGCGCCGGGCGTGAGCGGCCCGCAAGCTCCGTGTTCAGAAGGCTGCTAAGCGCGTCGCCACGTACTGTGGCCGGGCTTGTCTTCGAGAATAACGCCGAGGCTGGCGAGCTCATCACGGATGCGATCGGACTCCGCCCAGTTGCGCGCCTTGCGCGCGGCATGGCGCGCGGCGATCCGCTCCTCAATCTGCTCATCGGAGAGGCTGCCGCTGCCGCCCCGGCGAAACCATGCAGCAGGCTCGAGCTGGGCAATTCCCAAGGTCTGTCCCAGCGTGCGCAGCTCGCCAGCCAGCGCCGCTGCGCGCAGCTCCGCTCCCGAGGCTTTCGCTGAGTTGAGCTCGCGTGTCAGGTTCTGCAGCACGGCAATGGCTTCCGGGGTGTTGAAATCATCATCCATGACCGACTGGAACTGCGCGCCATAGGGGCTGTCCGCCGCGGGCAGCATTGCGCCCGGGACATCGCGCAGCGCGGTATAGATCCGTTCGAGAGCCGCCTCGGCCTGTTGCAGCTGCTCCAGGGAAAAATTGATCGGGCCACGGTAGTGGCTCGCGAGGATGAAGTAACGCAACACCTCGGGATGTCGCAGCCTGGGAAGAATGTCGCGCACGGTGAAGAAGTTGCCCAGCGACTTCGACATCTTCTCGTTGTCGATGTTGACGAAGCCATTGTGCATCCACAGGTTGGCAAAGCGATCGCCGGTCGCGGCGCAGCTCTGCGCGATCTCGTTCTCGTGGTGGGGAAACTTCAGGTCCATGCCACCGCCGTGGATGTCAAAATGCGTGCCGAGCAGCGCAGTGGACATCACCGAGCATTCGATATGCCAACCGGGCCGTCCGCTTCCCCAGGGCGACTCCCAGGCCGGCTCGCCGGGTTTGGCGCGCTTCCACAGCACGAAATCCAGCGGGTCGCGCTTGGCCTCATCGACCTCCACGCGTGCGCCGGCACGCAGGTCGGCGAGACGCTTGCCGGACAGCCGGCCATAGGCCGGAAACTTCGCCACCGCATACAACACGTCCCCATTCGAGCCGACATAGGCGTAGCCGCGCTCGATGAGCCGCGCGGTCATTTCGATGATGCCGGGGATGTGCTGCGTAGCGCGCGGCTCGAAATCCGGGCGCGCCAGTCCGAGCTGAGCGCAGTCTTCATCCATCGCGGTGATGAAGCGCGCGGTGACCGCATCGATGCTCTCACCCTGCTCCGCAGCACGCCGGATGATCTTGTCTTCGATGTCGGTGATGTTGCGGACGTAAGTGAGCTCGAAGCCCCGCTGGCGCAGGTAGCGGCTCACCACATCGAACACGGTCAGCATGCGGGCGTGGCCGATGTGAATGTAGTCGTATACGGTGATACCGCAGACGTACATGCGCAAATGCCCGGGGATGATGGGTTGCAACGGCTCCTTGGCGCCGGTCATGGAGTTGAAAATACGGATCATGGCTGGCCTTCAGGTGAAACGCTGCAGGCGCTCGCGCGCCTTGCCAGGCGGCATGGCTTTCAGCAGCGGCGCGAGCTCCGGGCCATGCGCACGGCCGGTGAGGGCCAGTCGCAGCGGCATGTATAGTGCAGCGCCCTTCTTTCCGGTCGCCGCGCGCACCGCACCGGCAATCGCCGGCAGATCCCCCTCGTCCACAGCAGCAGCGGCAGCGGCACTGAAGTAGCTGCTGCCAGCCGCTTTCACGACCTCGGCATCGGCCGCATTCAGCGGCGGCGGCTCGCCAAACACGATCTCCACCCAGACGCGCGCATCTTCTGGGAAGAGCAGATTGGGCAATACTGCACTGATGAACGCGGCGATGCGGGCCGGTGCCACCGCGCCTGGCAGGATCGGGCCGAGCCACTCGAGCGCCTGCTCGATGCTCAGGCGATGCACCGCCTCTTTCTGCCACACCAACAGCTGCTGCTCATCAAAGCGTGCGGGCGCCCGCCCCAGGTGGCGCAAGTCGAATGCCTGCGCCATCTCATCAGAGCACAACAGGCCATGCTCACTGCTGGAATGGCCAAGCCGGAACAGGTGGTTACGCAACGCCACCGGCAATATGCCGCGCTCGCGATACTCACGCACGCTGGTCGCACCGTGTCGCTTGGAGAGGGGCGCTCCATCGGCCCCGACGAGCAGTGATACGTGACCGTAACTCGGGGCGCGCAACTGCAGCGCCTCGAGTATCAACAGTTGCCGCGGCGTGTTGGTCAGATGGTCTTCACCGCGCAGCACGTGTGTGACGCCCATGTCGACATCATCCACGGCGTTGGAGAAGAAAAAGGCCGCCGTGCCCTCGGTGCGCTGAATGACGAAATCGCCGATGTCATCGGACAGGAAACGCTGTGGCCCGTGCACGAAATCGGCAAACTCGATCTGCCGCCCATGAGGCACCCGGAAGCGGGTGACGGCCGGCTCGCCGCGCGCGCGCCGTTCCGCCTGCTGTGCGGGCGTGAGAGTGCGGCAAGTGCCGGCATAACGCGGCGGCCTGCCCGCTGCCAGCTGCGAGCGCCGCGAGGCTTCCAGCTCCAGAGCCGAGCAGAAGCACGGATAGGTGAGCCCGCGCTCGCGCAGTGTCTGGAAATAACGGTCGTAGTTCGCACCCCGCCGCGACTGACGATAGGGGCCGGCGGCGTCCTCCCGGTCCGGGCCGGCATCCCATTCGATTCCGAGCCACCGCAGATCCGCCAGCAGCCCCTGAGTGTGCTGCTCGCTACTGCGAGCAGCATCGGTATCCTCGATGCGCAACAGGAGCCGCCCACCGCTTTGTCGCGCGAGCAGCAGGTTGAATAGCGCCGTGCGCGCATTGCCGACGTGCAGCTCGCCGCTGGGGCTCGGGGCGAAGCGCGTGACCTTCGGGGCGAACGCCTGCTGCGCTGAAGTGTCCATTGCACTCATCTGCCGCATGTTACGATTTTCCCATCACCGATGGAGGTTCGATGACCACACGCTACCGGGAGCGGACTCGCAGCTGGCTGTGGCCGGTTATGCTGGCCGGCATGGGTTTTCTGCTGCAATCTCCCGCGCCAGCGGCGAATCCTGCAGCGGCCGATCAGGTCAATAGCCCGGGGAGCCGCTCAACGAGTGCGGCGGCGACCGGTGCGCCCGGCGACCTGCCTGCCACGCCGCCAGCGGGAAATGCCCCGGTCTCGGGCAATTCTGCAACGCCAGCGGGATCTGGCAGTCCCGCTGCCACAGCCGCGACACCCGCCCCAGCTGCGGCACCCGCCACCGCCACCGCGATCTCGCCTGCCGTGTCTGCCGCCACGACGAGCTCGGTACCCACCCAGGTCCGAGTGACGACCAGCATGGGCGAATTCGTGATCGAGCTGCTGCCGGACCGGGCGCCGCTCACCGTGGCTAACTTCCTGCGTTATGTGCGCGAAGGCTTCTACAACGGCACTCTCTTCCACCGGGTCGTCTCCAATTTCGTGATTCAGGGCGGGGGGCACTCCGCCACTGATTACAAGCTCAAATCCGTGCATGATCCGGTCGTCAACGAATCGGGTAACGGCTTGCAGAACAAACGCACCATGGTCGGCCTGGCGCGCGGTGATGTCGCGCACTCAGGCAATGCGCAGTTCTATGTCAACCTCGTCGACAATCCCGACCTGGATCCCCTCCCCACCCGCTGGGGTTATGCCGTCTTCGGCCGCGTGATCCAGGGCATGGATGTGGTCGAGCGGATCGGGGTCACCCCCACGGGCGCCATGGGACCGTTCAAGTCGGACGCCCCCCTGAAACCAGTGATCATCGAGAAGATTGAGATCAGCGATAAAGCCAGCGCGGCAGCGCCGCCGCGCACACCCACTCCCATGAACCCGGCGTCGCAGGACTCCATCCTGTCGCCGAAGTAGCGGCAGCAACGCGCTGCGGGCGACCGCTGTCATGAGCGTGCTGTTCGTCTCCGACGTTCACCTGGATACGGCGAGCCCGGACGCGGTGGCGCAATTCCTGCAGTTTCTCGCATCCCATGCAGCGCAGGCCGAGGCGCTGTACATTCTCGGGGATCTGTTCGAGACCTGGGTCGGCGATGACGATATTGACGAGGTGAAAACCTGTGTGCGTGCCGGCCTGCAGGGACTGACGGCTCGCGGTGTTGCGTGTTTCATCCTGCACGGCAATCGCGACTTCCTGTTGGGCAATCGCTTCTGCGAGCAGACCGGTTGCCAGCTGCTGACCGACCCGATCGTCACGGAACTCGATGGCGAGCGCGTGCTGGTTACGCACGGCGATGCGCTCTGCACGGACGATCGCGCCTACCAGGAGTTACGCAGTACCGTGCGCACCCCTCAGTGGCAAGCGCGCTTTCTCGCCTTGCAGCTGGGTGTTCGGCAACTACTGGCAGACCAGGCACGAGCCGGCAGCCGCGATCACACGGCGCGCATCGTACCGCAGATCATGGATGTGAACGCGGAAGCAGTCTTGCGCGCATTTCGCGCCACGCACGTGCGACGAATCATTCACGGGCACACCCACAGACCGGGCACGCACGAGTACGTTGTTGATGGCCAAAGCGCGCACCGCATTGTGCTCGGCGCCTGGTATGAGCAGGGTAGTTATCTCAGCTATGACGATGGACGGTATCAGCTGCACACGCTGCCGCGCGCGGCCTGACACGCAAGTTAATCATCGGCGCTGTCAGAATCCCGGCACGGCCCGCGTGTGCTATTGCGGCGTCGGAGCGTCTTCGTGATTCCGGCCGTGAGGGCCGCCATGCGGGCCCCCGAGAGGATGCATACCCAGCGAGGCTCGCTCCTGCAGCAGAATCTTGAATTTGTTGAGCTGCGCAGCAGTCAGCAGCGGCGTCAGCTGCGTCATTGACTCCTGCTCGATCTGCTGATGCTGGGCTCGCATCTGCTCGAACGAGGGTCGCGTGCCGGAAGCACGCGCCTGCTCGAACAAGGCTTTCATCTTGGCGTGCTGCTGCTGCAACACGGCTGCGAACTTCGGCTTCTGCTCAGCGGTCAGATCCAGCAGTACCGCCAGATTCGCCATGTGCTGCTCGGGGGTGAGGTGCTGTCGTGGCGGGGGTGGAGGCGCAGCGGGGTCGCTGCTCTGTGCCAGTACCGCGATTGACCATAGGCCAAGAAAAATGCTGCTCAGCGCTTTCATTGATTTGACTTCGCCCGACCCTCGTAGCCGCGAAACTAGCGAGCAGCCTGAGCGGCCAGCGTAAGCAATCGTGACAATCTGTGAGCTGACCGCCGCAGCACGGGACGGCCGCGCTCGCTAGCTGCGCGGGATGGTGAGTATCGCCTCGAGGCCGCGCACCGGGCGATTGCGCAGCTGGAGGGTACCGCCATGGGCTTGCATCACGTCGCGGGCAATGCTCAGACCCAGACCGGTGCCGCCGGTATCCCGGTTGCGCGAGGATTCGACCCGGTAAAACGGCTCGAAGACTTTCTCCAGCTCCTCCACCGGGATACCGGGGCCTTCATCACGGATGCGCAGCGTGAGCGCCTGCCCATCCTCCACCAGGATGTCCGCGCGCGAGCCGAATTTGACCGCGTTGGCAATGAGGTTGGTCAGGCACCTTCGCAAGGCCTGTGGCTTACCCGGCAGGGGCCGCAGCGCCCGTCCTTCGATACAGACCACGGCGTTCATCTCCGCGAATTCCGCGCGCAGCGTCGCCAGAAGATCATTGATGTCGATCGCTATCGGCGCCTCGTTGTCATCCAGGCCGCGAAACAGCGCCAGCGCGCCGTGCACCATGCCCTCCATCTCATCGAGCTGCCGCCCGATGCGCTCCTGGGCAGCCTGATCCTCCAGGATCTCGACCTGCAGCCGCAGGCGCGTGAGCGGTGTCTTCAGATCGTGTGACATCGCGGCCAACACGCGGCTGCGGCTGTCGAGATAGCGCTGCAAGCGGTCCTGCATGGTGTTGAAAGCGCGTGCGGCATCACGCAGCTCGCGCGCGCCCCGCTCGGCAAGCTTCGGCTGCCTGAGCTCACGGCCGACGCGATCCGCGGCGCGCGCCAGATCTGACAGAGGCTGCGTGATGCTACGCGCCGTGACAAATAAGACGATGACCATCACGATCACCAACAGCGTCAGGTTCATGAAGAGTCCGCGCGGCAACGGCACGCCGCGCGCCTGGCGTGCAACCCGGAACAGGGTCTGATACCCGTCCGGGAAGGTTACGGTCGTGTCATACCATTGCAGGCTCACCTCCCGGCCTTCAGTAAAGAGCGGACCGCCGATGGCGATCGCGCGGCGTGCAGGATCTGTCACCGGTGTTACGGCGATCTGGAATCCGCCGCCGAGCGCGCTTTTCAGCTGCTCGCGCAGCGCCTCTTCGAAGTCGAAGTCACCGGCCAGGGGCACGGGCAGCACGATGCTTTGGCCACCAGTCAGGCGCGTCAGCAGGTCGCGGTTGTCATCGCGAGACGCCGCACGCATTGCGGCACCAGGCCCGTGCGATGACGGCGCGCCCTGAGGCCCGGGGTCCGCTGCCAGAGCATCGGGTGGCGGCAAACCCTGATCCGGGCCATGAGCGCCGTCAGGCCCACCGGGGCCACCCGGGCCACCCGGGCGGCACCGGCGGGTCACCCGGGCCACCCGGTCGATCAGGGCCGCGCGGGCCGCCGGCGGGGAAGTGCCGCAGGTCGCCGACGGGCGGCAGACCCTCGCGGGGAAGGAGCACATCCGGCGGTGGATGTCGGCCAAGGTGCCAGGGCCGCTTGCTCAGACGTGCCGCGGTCAGATCCCGCTCCGGCTCCTTCAGTGTCTGCAGCATCGTGGTCACCTCCGCGATGCGTCGCGACCACTCGCGCACACTGGTCTGCATCATGAAACGCTCGCGCTCGCGAGCGACGAGCATGAGACTGACCACCTGGGCGACCAGCAAGGCCAGCACCGAGGCTGCCAGCAACCGTCCGAACAGTGAACGTGGCCAGAACGTCAGGCGCATGATGGCATGCGTCACTTAGTGCGTCTGAACCGCAACTCCGATGACATAGCCTTCGCCATAGACCGTCTTGATGATCTGTGGCGCGCGGGCGTCGTCACCGAGAATCTGCCGCAGCCGGCTCACCCGCACATCGATGCTGCGATCAAATGGATCCGCCTCACGCCCGCGCAACAGCTCCGTGAGCTGCGACCGGCTGAGCACGCGGTTGCCCGCTCCCAGCAGTACGGCCAGCAGGCGGTACTCCGCGCCGCTCAGTGCCACCTCCTTGCCCTCCGCATCCGTCAACACGCGGCTGGTCGTGTCGAGTTTCCAGCCGTTGAAAGTGAAGGCCCGCACCGATTCGGGACTCGGGTCGCGCGGCGCGTGCGCAGCGCGGCGTAACACGGCGCGGATGCGACCCAGCAGCTCACGCGGATTGAATGGCTTGGGCAGATAGTCGTCGGCACCAAGCTCGAGTCCCACGATGCGATCAACATCCTCGCCGCGCGCCGTCAGCATGATGATCGGCACCTGCGAGCGCGTGCGCAGCTCGCGACAGATCGACAGGCCGTCCTCCCCGGGCAACATCAGATCCAGCACGACCAGATCAACACGTGAGCGCTCCATCACGCGGCGCATTTCCTTGCCTTCCGCCACGGCGGTGGTACGAAAGTCGTGCTTATCCAGATACTGACTCAGCAGGGTGCGGATTTCGCGATCGTCGTCAACGATCACAAGATGCGGGCGATCGCTCATCGGACCTCGGCTTGTAACGAACTGTGTTGTAACCGACCGTGTTGTAACCAACTGTTAACAGCCGTGTCAGGAGCTGACACGCAGCGTTCACGGCTGGCGCCTACTTTACTGGTGGCGGGCCGGAATGGAAACGGAACACGGGATCCGGCCGCGTGGCCAGCTGCGATTCGTGCACAGCCAGCTGCGCCAGGCGGCTCTGCCAGGCGGCCGGCGCGGTCAGCTCCGCAAGCTCCAGGTAGAGATGATGATGGCGGCTCTCGGAACGCTCGAGCTGTGCATAGAATTCGCCCAGCGGCGCGGGCAATCGAGGCGCGAGCAGGCGGAAACGCTCCGCCGAGCGCGCCTCGATCAGGGCACCGGCGAGCAGCAGATCCAACTTACGGCCCGGTTCCGCACTGCGCAGCTGCTTGCGCAGCCCACTGGCATAGCGCCCGGGTTGCTGGCGCTCGAAGCACACCCCGAGGCTCAGCATCAGCTTCTGCACCTGCTCGAAATGCCGCAATTCCTCTCGCGCCAGTCGTGACATCGCCAGTGTCAGCGCCGGGTCCTCCGGGTACGCAAAGATCAGCGCCACGGCGCTGGAGGCCGCCTTCTTCTCGCAGTTGACATGATCGACAAGCAACTCCTGCCAGCGGATGGTCGCAGCGCGCAACCAACTCTCCGGCGTCGGCTCACACAGGATGACGCCGCTCATTCATCGCCATCCTTACGCAGCAGCCGTTGCGCATCTTCGAGTGCGGTGGCAGCCTGCTCCGCATCGGCATAACGATCGCATGGCTGCTTCGCAAGCAGCCGTTCGATGAGCGGTTGCAGCTCGGCAAAGCGCGCCGGTAGCTGCGGCACCGGTTCCTTGCGGTGCTTGTAGATGATCGCCATCGGATTCTCGGCAACGAAAGGCTTGGCGCGCGCCAACATCTCGAACACGATGACACCCAGGCTGTACAGATCACTGCGCGCATCGATCGGCTCCCCGTGACCCTGCTCCGGGCTCATATAGTGCGGCGTGCCGAAGATCATGCCGGCATCGGTAACGTCCTGGGCGAGCGCGGCATCCTTCGACATGCCGAAGTCGATGAGCGCCATGGAGCCATCCTCGCGCAACATGACGTTGCCCGGCTTCAGATCCCGGTGCAGCACCCCGGCGGCATGGATGGCGTGCAGCGCCCGCGCGATCGCCACGGCGATGCGCAGTGCCGGGCGCGGCCGCATCCCGGCGCGCATTCGGCGGCGCAGATCGCCGGCCCGGAAGTATTCCATGACGAGCCAGGCGTGCTCATCACTGATCCCCAGATCGTACAGATGCACGACGCTCGGATGGCGGATACGCTCGACGATCTGGTATTCCTGCAGGAAGCGACGGAACGTGTGATCCAGATCGCTTTGCTCGCGGTGCTGGTCGCGGGCCACTTTGATGGCCACCAGCGTGCCGGCCGATTCGCTCTCCGCCAGAAACAGGTCGGAGACGGGACCGGCTGCGATCTGCTGGATGCGTCGATAGCCGCGGATGAACGCGCCGCCGAACCGCTGCGTATCGCGACCCGCGGCGCCGCTACGCCACTGGGCGCGCGCCTGGGACTGCTGCTGCTGCGCGCGTGACAGGATCTGCACCATCTGCTCGGAATCCACGGCATCCACCCCGAGCGCCGCAAAGGCACCGAAGGTCACTGCCTGACGCGCTTCGGCGCCAGCAGAGTCATTACCGAGATAGATCACTGGAGCGAAACCGGCGCGCGCGGTGAGACTGCGCAATCGGCCGAACGCCTGCTCCTCGACGGCGCGTCGTGGTACCAACACGGTATCAAATCCCTGCGCGAGAAATTCCGGCGCCAGCTCGCCCTGCAGCTGCGGGTTGCGCACCGTGATCTGCAGCTGCGGCTGCCGTGCCGTCAGTTGCTGGCTGAGAACCTCCGAGCGGGGGGCATCGTCGTCGATCAGCAGCACGCGCATGTGCTCGATTACAGCACGTGAGTGTCGGGTGCGTCACCGCCCTCGCAGAGCAGCTGGGCGGCGGCCGCCGACAGCTTCAGCCCAATGAGCAGGTCACCCACGTTGGTACCCGTAGGACCGGTATGCACCAGATCACCGCTTGCCGCGAGCGCGGTGCCGGCATCGGCGCGTCGCAGGCAACTCTCGGGATCGAGCCCCGCGGCGGCCACACGCTCCCACGAGCCGCTATCCACGAGCGCCCCCGCATCCTCGGTGGGACCGTCGGTGCCGTCGGTGCCGGCAGCCAACACCATGAGCTGCGGCTGACCCGCCAACAATCGCGCTGCAGCGAGCGCCAGGTGTTGATTGCGGCCGCCGCGTCCCGCCTCTGCGGGCAGCTGCACCGTGGACTCACCGCCCCAGACGCAGACCTGGGCGGGATGCAGGTGCAGCTCATGGGCAAAGCGCACCGCCAGGCGCGCCGCATCCCCATCGAAGCGCCCCGGCAGTTTCATTACATCCAACGCGCAGCGGCGTGCGGCCTCGCAGGCTGCCTCCACTGCATCGTTGACCGTGGCCACGACCCGCCGCTCGACGTGGTCGGGGCCGTTGCCGGCGGGTCCCATGAGCCCCGAACCGATCACCGCCGGGTCATCGCCAGGGACATCCGAAATGAACAGTGCACGCGCCGCGCGGCCACGCAACAGCCGCGCCAGTCCGCCACCCTTGATACGCGAGAGCCGCGCCCGGCGGGCATTGAGCTCCGTGATATCGATGCCGCTCGCGAGGCACTCGGCATTCAACTGCGCCAGCTGGGCGAAGCTGACACCCTCCTGCAACACCTCCACCAGACTCGAAGCGCCACCGGAGATCAGAAACAACGGACTGACGTGCTCCGGCAACTCGGCGATGAAGCGCAGCAGGCTCGCGCCGGCGGCCAGCGAGCGCGCATCCGGCAGCGGGTGGGCGCTCTCGATCACTTCGACTGCGGGCAGCAACTGTGCTTGCGGCGCGACGTGGCCGTACTTGGTGATCAACAGCACGCGCTGCACGGCGGCGCCGAGCACATCGTGCGCTCCGAGGGCCATGGCCGAGGCGGCCTTGCCGACGGCGGCAAGCCACACCTCCCCGGAGGTGCTCTCGAGTGCGCTCGCTACAGCCGCCCGGCCGGACACCCGATCGAGGCCTGCCTGGAAGAGCGAGAGCAGCAGCCGCCGACGGGGATCTCGCGCGTCCAAACGAGTCTAGCTGCCCTTGATGAGCTTCAGCGGGCTGCGGCCACGCCTGAGGGTTTTCGCCGCATCGGAGCGCTCGATCTGCAGTCGCTCGAGATAAGCCGGCGTGACATCGCCGGTGACGTACTCACCGGAGAAACACGAGGTGTCGAACTCCGCCACCGGAGCATCATCGTGCTGGCAGGCGGCCACCAGATCATCCAGATCCTGGTACACGAGCCAGTCCGCACCGATCAGCCGCGCCACCTCCTCGACGCTGCGGTTGGCGGCCACCAGCTCGCTGGTCGCAGGCATGTCGATCCCATAGACATTTGGGAAGCGCACCGGTGGCGCAGCCGAGGCGAAGTACACCTTGCGGGCGCCGGCTTCGCGGGCGAGCTCGATGATCTGCGCTGAGGTGGTACCGCGCACGATCGAGTCATCCACCAGCAGCACATTCTTGCCGCGGAACTCGAGGTCTATGGCGTTGAGCTTGCCACGCACGGATTTCTCGCGCTGCTCCTGACCCGGCATGATGAAGGTGCGGCCGATGTAGCGGTTCTTGATGAAGCCCTCGCGATACTTCAGTCCCAGCCGCTGCGCGAGCTGCAGCGCACTGGTGCGGCTGGTATCGGGAATCGGAATCACCACATCGATGTCATGGCGCGGCCGCTCGTGCAGGATCTTCTCCGCCAGGCGATCGCCCATGCGCATGCGGGCGCGGTATACAGAAATGTTGTCGATCTTCGAGTCCGGACGCGCGAAATAGACATACTCGAAGATACACGGCGTATGCCGCACCGTCGGCACCAGCTGCTGCGAATACAGTCGGCCCTGCTCGTCGATGAACACCGCCTCGCCGGGACCGATGTCGCGCACGAAGCGGAAAGTCAACATGTCGAGTGCGACGCTTTCGGATGCGAGCATCCACTCGGTGCCGCGCGGAGTGTCCCGCTGCCCGAGCACCAGCGGGCGGATGCCGTGGGGATCGCGAAATCCGAGCACGCCATGTCCGATGATCATGGCGACCACCGCGTAGCCACCGCGACAGCGGCGATAGACCGCATTGAGCGCCGCAAACACATCGGCGGGCGTCACGCGCGGCGTACCGATGCGCTGCAGCTCGGAGGCAAACACGTTCAGCAGCACCTCCGAGTCGGAAGTGGTGTTCAGGTGGCGGCGGTCCTCGCGGGTGATGACCTCGGCCAGCTCCTGCGCATTGGTCAGATTGCCGTTATGGGCAAGACAGATTCCATAGGGTGCATTGACATAGAAGGGCTGCGCCTCGGAGGCGCTGTCACATCCGGCAGTGGGATAGCGCACGTGGCCGATACCGTAGTTGCCACGCAACTCGAGCATATGATGCTGTTGGAAAACATCTCGCACCAGGCCACTGCCCTTGCGAGTGTACAGCTCGCCATCCACCGAGGTCGCGATGCCCGCCGCGTCCTGCCCGCGGTGCTGAAGCACGGTCAACGCATCATAGATGCGCTGGTTGACCGCGCTATTGCCGACGATACCTACGATGCCGCACATTGCCGACTGTCCTCACCCCAGGATTCCCTGACTCGCCCGATGCGGAATGCGCTGCTCGCCCACCAGGGTGCGCAGACCGTTGGCCACTGTCTCGCCATAAGGCATCAGCAGCGAGCGTTTCCACCAGCGCTCGTCATCGAGACGCAGTACCTGCCCGAGCAGGGTAAAAACCCCGAGCAGCAACACGCCCCGCAGCAGCCCGAAAACAAAACCCAGAAAGCGATCCACGCCGCTGAAGATCGACAGGCGCACGAAGTGGTTGAGCAGCGCCCCGGTCGCCGTACCTAACAACACGATCAGCAGGACGATGATCACCCGGGCTGCCCACGGCTTGACGGCCGAGCCAGCCAGCAGACCGCCCAGATGCGGCTCGATCAGATCCGAAAAATGCCAGGCCACGAACAGCGCGATCAGCCACGCGGCGAGACTCACCGCCTCGCGTAAAAAACCGCGCATCGTTCCGGCGAGCGCCGAGATCAGGATTCCGGCGATCACCAGATAATCGGTAGCATTCATCAGGGGCCCGGGTCCTGCCGCAATGTTGCGGCGCGGATTGTACAAGAGCGTTAGGTCGCCTGCGCGCATGCCTGCCACGCATCCGCAGCCGGACCGCTTCTGTCAAGACGGCGGGATCAGCGTGCCGGAGGAATGCCCGCTGGCTTTCAGGCGTGACTGCAGGTCCTGGGCTGAGGCGCGATCGACGACCGGACCAACGCGAACACGATAGAGCCTGCGGCCCGAACTTGAGACATCCGACACAGCGGCGTGCATGCCCTTCGTGCGCATCTCCACGGCCAGTCGCTCTGCGTTCTCCCGGCTGGCAAACACCCCAAGCTGCACCGTCCAGCCGCCGTTGGCGGTCCCCGCCGGGCTCGAACGCGTACTGCCGGAGGTGCTGCGGGAGACGGCCGGCCCGGAACTGTGTGCAGTCCCCGAACCGTGATTCGGATTGACAGTGCGCCCCGATGAGGTCGGCGCGGAATGCTCGGTGGATTTCGAGGTCGGGACGGCCGCCGGTGCCGCGTTTGCCACGGCGGGCGCCGCAGTTCCCGAGGAGGTGGCCGGGTCCGGCGTCGGGGCAGCTGGGTCCGCCGCATTGCGGCTGTCCGGCATGGCCGCCACGCTCCCCGAGGCCGACTCCGTCTGCGGCGCCTGCGGCATTGCCGGCCCGCTGGCGGTATCCGCATGCGGGCGCGCATCGTCGCCGAGCGTGATCGTGTAGGACCTTAATTGCTGCTCCTCGGCGGAGTTGGACGCACCCAGCGTACGCGCGGGCCCCTTGGGTCCTGAGAGAAGCTCAGGGACCAACAGCACAATCAACACCACGAGGATGATTGCGCCGGTCAGACGGTCTTTCACCAGGTAATCCACAATGGGGCTGAAAACGCCGCGATCAAGCGCGGCGAGTGGGCACTCGCGGTCGTTGCAGCAGTCCTCAGTATATCCCAAGCCACTGCAGTGCCGGCGCTACCGTATACACGGAGCCAAAGACGAGGACGCAGTCGCCTGGACGGCCCAGCTTGGCCGCGAGCTCGCAGCCGTCCGCCACCGAGGCCGCAAGACTGACCTGAGAGGGCGGCAATCGCAGTCGCGCGGCCAGCTGCTCGGCAGTCATGCCCCGCGGGCCCGGCAGACTGCAGAGAATCCACTGATCGACGAGCGGTTGCAGCGCGCGCCCGATGGCCGGCGCATCTTTGTCCGACAGGATGCCGCTGACCGCCAGCAGACGGCCGCCGCGGCCGCCGCGGTGCTCGCGCACATGCGCGGCGAACAGCTGCGCCGCGGGCTCGTTATGGGCGATATCGAGAATCCATTCGATCTGTCCCGGCACAATCTGGAAACGTCCCGGCAGATGCACCTGCTGCAGGCCGGTCGTGGCCTGCTCCCGAGTCAGCGCGATCGACAGACACTCGATGGCTGCCAGAGCCGTGGCGGCATTGCGATATTGGATCGATCCCGCCAGTGCCGAGGGTGGCAAACCCTTCAGGCGCAGCTGCAGACCCTGATAACTCCAGCTTGCTGCGCCCGGGTCCTGTTGCCAGTGAAAGTCGCGCTCGGCTACCACGGCTCGCGCTCGGGTCTGCTCGATGGCAGCCCATACGCTGCGCGGCATGTGCGCGGTGCTAAGCAATGCCGGGCGCGCGCTGCGAAAAATACCGGCTTTCTCTGCACCGATCTGCTCGAGCGTGTCGCCCAACCAGTCGCGATGGTCGAAGCCGATCGAACAGACAATCGCCACATCGGCGTCGATCAGGTTGGTGGCGTCCAGGCGCCCCCCGAGCCCGACCTCCAGGATGGCCACCTGCACCGCCTGCGCGCGAAACAGCAGCAGCGCCGCCAGCGTGTTGTATTCGAAGAAAGTCAGTGTGGTCGCCGCGCGGGCCTGCTCGATCTGCTCGAACACCTGCAGCAGCTCGGCATCAGCCACCTCCCGGCCGTTGATACGGATGCGCTCGTTGTAGCGATGCAGGTGCGGCGAGGTGAACAGCCCCGTCGCGAGGCCTGCTGCACGCAAAAACGCCTCGAGGTGGGCGCAGGTAGCTCCCTTACCGTTGGTGCCGGCGACCGTGATAACCGGACAGGACAGCTGCTGCACGCCCAGCGCGCGCGCCACCCGGGTGACGCGTTCCAGGCCCATGTCGATCGCCTGGGGGTGCACCGACTCCTGCAGCGCCAGCCACTGCTCGAGCGTGCGCAATATCAGGCTGCCGCGGCCGTGGGTTGCTTCAGTAACAGCCGTAACAGCGTGGCAATGCGATCGCGCATGTCGCGACGGTCGACGATCATATCCAGCGCACCGTGATCGAGCAGAAACTCGCTGCGCTGGAAGCCCTCTGGCAGCGTCTCACGCACCGTCTGCTGGATGACACGCGGACCGGCGAAGCCGATGAGGGCGCGCGGCTCGGCGAGGTTGAGATCACCGAGCATCGCCAGGCTCGCAGACACTCCGCCGGTGGTCGGATCGGTCATGACCGAAATGTACGGCAGATGCGCCTGTGCCAGACGCGACAGCGCCGCCGCGGTCTTCGCCATCTGCATCAGCGAGTACAGGGCCTCCTGCATGCGCGCGCCGCCGCTGGAGCAGAAGCACACAAAAGGCTCGCGCTGCTCGATACAGTGATCTACGGCGCGTTTGAAACGCTCACCGACGACGGAACCCATCGAGCCGCCGAGAAACTGGAATTCGAAGGCGCAGGCGACGAGTGGCAGCCCATGCAGCTTGCCGGCGAGCACCACCAGCGCATCGCGCTCACCGGTGGTCTTCTGCGCCTGCGTCAGCCGCTCCTTGTAGCGCTTGGTGTCACGGAACTTGAGCGGATCCTCGGGGCTGACCTGGGCCCCGATCTCCTGCGTCTCCCCGGGGTCCAGGAAGCTCTCCAGACGCTCGCGCGCACCGATGCGCATGTGATGACTGCACTTCGGACAAACATACAGGTTGCGTTCGAGTTCGGCGCGATACAACACGGAGTCGCACGCGGGGCACTTGATCCATAACCCCTCGGGTACCGAACGCGTACGCCGCTCCGTCTTGATGCGCGAGGGCATGATCTTCTCAAACCAGGACATGGCTCCCCCGGTGGGCAGTCGGCCTTCAAGGCAGTTGCGGGATGATAATGGATTGCCCGTCAGCCCATGCGGAACCTGGGGCTCGCGTTGCGAGCGGATGGGGAAGGCCGAAGGCTGCGGGGTAGCGTACCGCCCAGAGATAAAGGCCATCCGCGGGAGCTGTGGGGGCGCCCCGGGCACGGTCGCGCCCGGCGAGCACCTCGGCGGCCCAGGACGGCGGGGCATCGCCGCGTCCGATGCTGACCAGCAGGCCCGCGATGTTGCGCATCATGTGGTGCAGGAAGGCGTTCGCCGTCGCCTCGATGACGAGCCAATCCCCGGCGCGGTTGACCGTCAGGCTCTCCATATGACGTACCGGAGAGTGCGATTGGCATTCGGCCGCGCGGAACGCGCTGAAGTCGTGCCGCCCGCACAGGACGCTCGCGGCTTCCGCCATGCGCAGCTGGTCCAGAGGCTTGTGCACCAGCATCGCGCGCCGAGCGGCCAGCGCGCTGCGCGCGTTGCGATTCAGAATGAGGTAGCGGTACGTGCGCGCCTCGGCTGTATAGCGCGCGTGAAAGTGAGCGGGAACCGCGCGCGCCCACACGAGGCTGATGTCAGGTGGCAATGCCGTGTTGGCCCCGAGTACCCAGCCCCGAGCAGGGCGTGCCGCATGTGTCTCGAAGTGCGCCACCTGCCAGCGGGCATGAACGCCGGCATCGGTGCGTCCCGCGCAGATGACAGCGAGCGCTTCCGCCGCCACACCACTTAGCGCACTTTCAACCTGCTGCTGAATGCTCGCCCCGGACTGTTGCGTCTGCCATCCGCAGTACGCGGAGCCGTCATATTCGATGGCTATGGCGATGCGGTGCGTCAGTCTCTCAACCGGGCAGTGATTCAATCAGCCGCTGCGCTTCCTGTTTCTGGGCGACGGAACCTTCATGCAGCACCTCATCCAGGATGTTGCGTGCGCCTTCGGGATCGCCCATGTCCATGTAGGCCCGGGCGAGGTCGAGCTTGGTGCCGACTTCGCTCATGGTTACCGGCTCCAGATCGGGCAGCGCGAGATCTTCCGAGGGCAGCTTCTGCGTAGAGGTGTAGGTGCCTTCCGGTAACGTGGTGGTGCCGACATCCAGATCGACGGAACCGCCGTTGGCGACACGCCGATGCATGCCATCAGCGTCCGCTTCGCTCTCGCCCAGATCGAAATCCACGTCATGGGTGCTCAGCGACTTGAGCCGTGCCGTGGATGAGGCATCGAACTGGCTCGCTTCCCCGGCATGGCCGTTAGCCTTGGCGAGCACCGTATGCAGCTCACTGTCATCCATGCGGAAGGCGGCCGTCGCCGCCGTGTCGTGATCCTCCGCCGCGGCTCGCCGCTGCGCTTGCTCCATCACCCGCCGAGAACGCTCATCCATGCCCGCAACCAGCGTCGGTGCCTCGGATGAGGCCGCCAGTCCCGGCTGATCGACGGTATCGAGCGCACCCAGATCCAAGCCCAGATCATCTATGGCGAGCTCAGCGGTCTGCTCGGAGGCGTTGCCCTGCTTGAGCGCCACTGCCACCTTCTGGCGCGCGGTCGTTTCAGGAGTCGCGCCGATGGCGGGCTGCTCGATCGTTGGACCTTCGCCTTCGGACTCGGCGCCGTATTCCGGCATGACCGGCTCGTCGGCCGGCATTTTCTGCGTCAGTTGTCGCGAGGTTGCCCCGTGCGCTACGCCTTCGAACTCGTCATTGATATGGAGATTGCGATCGGTGTTGCCGGTGTGAGTGTCATGCGCCTCCGCTCCGAGTGCAGAGCCGATGTCAAGATCGACATCGCCCGGAGCATGACCCGGCACCGGCTCGCCCAGCAGGTCGAAGTCAACACGGCTCTCGCCGCCTTCCAGATCCAGGTCCACACCCCCTGCGGTTGCGCCACTGACGGCACTGCCGCCGGCGAACAGCGGGTCATCCGGGGCAAGCTGCTTGCCCATGATGACGATCTTTTCCCACTCCCCGGGCGCCGCCTGATCGCGACTCTCGGCCAGCTCGCGCGCGCTCTGCAGGAACTGCTCGCGGTTGCCCCAGACGAAGAAGACTTCCAGCAGCTTCAGTTTCAGGTCGCGACGATTGGGCTCGCGGCTGATGGCGATCCGGATGAGATCCGCGGCCTGGTCGTACAGCCCGTAGGCCATGTGGAAATCAGCCTCGGCCAGAGGATCGCCCTGGTCCAGGTTGATCGCGGTCTCGCTGCTGATCGTCTCATCCGCGGCCACGTGACGGGCCGCGCCGGGAGCGCCCATCGGAATCCGCGGCCGTTCATGGGAGCCGGATTCTTCAACCACGAATGCATCGGCATTGTGGTCGGGCAACGGACGCACGGGAGAGGTATCACCGGAGGCATCGCGATCCAGCGTGTGGGCTCCCGCCACCGCCAGACGGCCCAGCGAGTCATCAAACTCCGACTGCCGTCGGGACCGCCAGGTGCGCACACCGAAGAAAGCGAGTGCGCCGACCACCAGCAGCGCAAGCGCCCACCAGTACTCTTTCAACGTGTCGAAAATCGAGCCGCCCTCGGCAGCCGCAGCGGCCGGCGCGGCATGCGGGCGACGGACGCGCCCCGTATCCGCTTGCGCCGGTGTGGGCGCAGGCTCGGCGGCCGGCGGCGGTGCCTGCTCGGCCGGCGGCGTGGGGTTGCTTTGCGCCTGTGCCGGAGGTTGTTCGCTCGGAACCGGCGCGGTGGCTGCCGGTGGTACGCCAGCGGGCGCAGCGGCCGGCGGAGTGACCGGTGCGGCTTCGGCCGCGCGTGGGATCTTCGCGACCTGAGCCTGCAGGCGCGCGAGTTCGGCATTACGCAGTTCCAGCAGCCGTTTGGACTCGCCCAACTGCCCTTCGAGATCTTTGATCCGGCCCTGCAAGGCCTGTACATCCGGGCTGTTTCCCGCGCCGACGCCTCCGGTCTCGGATGGCGTCACCAGACGCAGGTGACCCGGCTCATTGGCCGCAGGGGTTGCAGCAGGACTGTTCGAGCGCCATGCAGCGTACTGCCGGCGGATTTCGCCATTGGCCTCAGCCGGCGAGATAGCACTGATCGCGGAGCTCTCGGGAATCCGCAGTACGGCCCCGGAACGCAGCAGATTCATATTCTTCTGGAAGGCAGCCGGGTTGGACTGGTAGATGGCCAGCATCCAGCTGTGCGTCTGCGCGGCGTTGGGAGCTGAGCCCGCCGCAGCAGCAGCTATGGAGGAAAGTGTTTCACCGCGCTTGACCACATGACTCGAGCCTTCGGTAGCATCGGAGACCGGAGCTGCAGAGCTTGCGTGACCGTGGTGTGCACCCGCCGCCGCAGCACCACCCGCCGCCGCAGCACCACCCGCCGCCGCAGCACCACCCGCGGCCGCAGCACCACCCGCGACGGCGGGCGCCGGATTGACCGGTGCAACCGTCTCGTTGCGCGCAATCGCCCCTTCGTGAGCGCCCGTGCCCGAGCTTGGCGCCGTCACCGGCGCTGAGGCGCCCTGGCCCTGGCCCGGGGTGTACACCGGCGGATCCAACAGCATGGTGTATTCACGCACCAGGCGCCCGCGTGCCCAGTTGATTTCAACCAGCAGGGTAATAAAGGGTTCGGTGATGGCGTCGTTAGACTTGAGCTTGATGTATTCGCGACCGTCGGGCCCGCGCTGCGTCCGGACTTGCACGCCACTGAGGAACACCGGCCAGTCCAGCCCGTAACGCGCAAAGGTATCCCGCGAGGCAATCTGCGCCTTGAGGCTCTGCATTTCCTCGGGGGTGACATCCACGAGCTCGATCTCGGCATCGAGTGGCGCATTGAGAGCAGACTGCAGATGCAGGTCTCCCAGACCCAGAGCAAAGGAGGCCGACGGCAGTACCGTCAGCAAGGCGAGTGCGCGGCCGACTGATTTAGCAAACATTAAGACACCCCGAGAGGTATCGGTAAGTAAAAGTCTTGAAAAAACAACTGAGTGGACCGGCTTTGCCCAGGCCGCCCGGCGGCGGGCAATATACATTACATATGCTGCCGCACCAAAATCTCGGCGATCTGCACGCTGTTCGTTGCAGCACCCTTGCGGACATTATCAGCGACCACCCATAAGTTAAGTCCCCGTTGGGAGGCCAGATCTTCACGTATTCTCCCAACATAAACTGTGTCGCGGTTCGCTGCCTCGGTAGCGGCCGTGGGGTATCCGCCTGCCCGCGGCTCGTCCAAGAGCTGGATTCCAGGGGCTTTTGTGAGCAGTGCACGGGCCTCGGAGGCACTCAGCGGTTCGCGGGTTTCGATGCTGACCACCTGGGAGTGACCGTAGAATACCGGGACCCGTACGGCCGTGGCCGAGATGCGGATCCCGGGGTCGTCGAGGATCCTGCGGGTCTCCCGCACGATCTTCATTTCCTCCCGCGTGTAGCCATCGTCCTCAAAATCATCGATCTGCGGCACACAATTGAAGGCGATCTGTTTGGGAATGATCCCCGGGGTCACCGGCCCCTTGCCACTGAGCAACTGGATCGACTGCTGCGCGAGTTCCTCCACCGCCGCCCGCCCGGCTCCCGAAACCGACTGGTAGGTCGCAACCGAAATGCGCGTGATGCCCACGGCAGCATGGATGGGCGCCAGTGCCACCACGAGCTGGATGGTCGAGCAGTTGGGATTGGCGATGATGCGGCGCGCGCGGTACTGAGCCAGCGCCTGCGCATTAACCTCCGGGACCACCAGCGGCACGTCCGCCTCCAGCCGGAACGCCGAGGTGTTGTCGATGACCACGCAACCCGCCGCGGCGGCCCGTGGAGCGTACTCCTTTGATACGGAAGCTCCGGCGGAAAACAGCGCGAAATCCACCAAGCCAAAATCAAACTCCGCAAGCTCCCGCACGGCGACTTGCTGGCCGCGGAAGGACACAGAGCTGCCAAGCGAGCGATTACTCGCCAGCGCATGCAGGCGGCCGACCGGAAAAGAGCGCTCCTCCAGTACGTTGATCAGCGTCTCACCAACGAGCCCGCTGGCACCGATGACGGCGACGTTGTATTCCTTTTCGGAGCTAGGGCTCATGGGTCACGGCGGGAGATATCCGGAGTCCTGCTGCGCACATCGGCATTCTGGCCGCGGTGGCGCAAGTAGTGATCCAGCAGCACGATCGCGAGCATTGCCTCGGCGATCGGCGTCGCGCGCAATCCCACGCAGGGATCGTGACGCCCGGTGGTCACGACTTCGACTGCATTGCCGTCCACATCGATCGTCGCACCGGGGACCTGGATACTCGAAGTCGGCTTGAGTGTCAGGTGCGCGATCACATCCTGCCCCGATGAGATTCCGCCCAACACGCCCCCGGCGTTGTTGGTGGTAAACCCGCTGGGCCTGAGCTCATCGCGATGTTCGCTGCCTCGCTGCCGACCCGCCTGCACGCCCGCGCCGATCTCGACAGCCTTAACCGCGTTGATGCCCATCAGAGCATGGGCGATATCTGCATCCAGACGATCGAAAACCGGCTCCCCGAGTCCCGCCGGCACACCGCTGGCGACTACCGTGACGCGCGCCCCGATGGAGTCCCCGGCGGCGCGGATCTCCCACAGCAGCGCCTCGAGCTCCGCAACGCGCGTTGGATCTGCGCAGAAGAAGGGATTCTGATACGCAAAGTCCGGATCGGTCGCCGCCAGCTCCAGTGCGCCAATACGGCTGAGATAGCCGCGAATGCGCACGCCGAGGCGGTCGGCCAGGTACTTGCGCGCTATCGCGCCTGCGGCGACCCGCATGACGGTCTCGCGCGCCGAGGAGCGTCCGCCCCCGCGATAGTCGCGCAGCCCGTATTTCAACTGATACGTGTAGTCGGCATGTCCAGGGCGAAAGCGGTCCTTGATCTTCTCGTAATCCCTGGATCGGGCATCGGTGTTCTGCACCAGCACGCCAATGGGTGTTCCGGTCGTACGACCTTCGAACACTCCCGAGAGGATGCGGACCTGGTCGCCCTCGCGTCGCTGGCTGACGAACTGCGAAGTACCGGTACGACGGCGATCCACATCCTGCTGCAGATCCGCTTCGCTGAGCGCAAGGCCGGGGGGACAGCCATCGACGATGCAGCCCAGAGCCGGCCCATGGCTCTCACCGAAGGTGGTGACCGTAAACAGCTTGCCGATGGTGTTACCTGACATGATCAGTGCCCGAGATGAGCCTCAGCCGGCCTGTAGTTGCTCGCGTGTCAGCATGAAGACCCCTCCTCCGCCCCGTTGGAACTGCAGCCACAGAAAGGGCAAGTGCGGAAAGGCGCGACGGGTGGCGCGTTCCGTGTTGCCCACCTCCACAACCAGAAGCCCGCGCGGCTGCAGAAAGCGAGCCGCTTCCTGCAGCAGCACCCGTACGGAGTCCAGCCCGCTCGCGCCCGCGGCGAGCGCGATGCGCGGCTCATGCCGATACTCAGCAGGAAGCGTTCGCAGCTCGCGCATCCCGACATAGGGCGGATTGGACACGATGATATCGTACCGCTGGCGAGCGCGTGGCGCCGGCAGTGAGTTGAAATGATCTGACTCGATCAGCTCGATACGCCGACTCAGGCGGTGCCGGCGTACGTTCAGGCGTGCCACCTCGAGGGCTGCGGCGGAGATGTCGACCCCAGTGACGCGCGCACGGGGAAATGCTTTCGCACAGGCAATGGCGATGCAGCCGGAGCCGGTACCCATATCCAGAATCCGCCTTACCCGCTGCCGAGCAATCCACGGCTGAAAGCGCGCTTCGATCAGCTCGGCAATCGCCGAGCGCGGGATCAGCACTCGCGGATCGACTCTGAAGGGCAGGCCTGCAAACCAGGTCTCACCGGTCAGATAAACCGCCGGGATGCGCTCCCGGATGCGACGCTGGAACAGCTCGCTGATGCGACGCGCGGCGCGCGCGCTGAGGCGGCGCTTGAGAATCTCGGGATCGTCCAGCGAGCCGAGTTTTGCCCCATGCCGCACCAGTGCCGCAGCCTCGTCCCGAGCATTATCAGTGCCGTGGCCGTAGAACAACCTGGCTCGCTCAAAGCGGCGGGCGCCCTCGCGCACCAGCGCGCCGACCGTCTCGCCCGGGGCGCGAGTCGCTGTCGCGCCGCGCTGAGTCGGTATCGCGTTGCGCTGCGAACCGCGGCGACGCCGGGCGGTATGGGATAATTCGGGCATGCTGCAACGTACATCCTGGTTAATGATCGCAGCGGCGGCCTGCATCGCAGGTATCGCGGGCTACTGGATCGCGCGCGAACTTGACAGCAGCGCCCCGCAACTTGCAAGCGGCACCTGGCTTGCGCAGGCGCGCGGGGTGGCTGAGTTCCAACTCGAGGATCAGCACGGCCGGCCTTTCACGCTCCAGAGTCTGCGCGGCAAGCCCAGTCTGCTGTTCTTTGGTTTCACCCATTGTCCGGATGTCTGCCCCACCACCCTGTTCAAACTGGCACAGGCGAAGCAAGCCGCGGCGCTGCCCGGGCTGCAGATCGCTCTCATCAGCGTGGATCCGCAGCGCGATACGCCGCAGGCGCTGGCGACATACGTGCGTTCCTTCGATCCGGACTTCATCGGGGTCACCGGCACGGTGGCGGAGATCCGCAAAGTCGCCACGGATTTTGGCGTCGCCATGCAGCGGGTGGATCTGCCCGGCGGGGACTACACCATGGATCATACCGCCGCCGTATTCCTCACCGATCGGCAGGGGCATATCGCTGCGGTGTTTACGCCACCCTTTGATAGCCGCACGCTCGCTCAGGATCTGCGTAAGGCGGCGCCATTCCTCGGCGCCTCCTCTTAATGGTTACCACGCAGTCCGGTCCTGGAGCTCGGCTGTTCATCCTGCTGCAGCATCTCCTGCCGCAGCATCTGTTCTCCCGGCTGATTTATCACCTCACACGCGTGCGTACGCCAGGGATCAAGAACACGCTGATTCGCAGCTTCGTTCATCATTACCGGCCCGATATGAGCGATGCTGCACAGCCCGATCCGCTGCGCTATGACTCCTTCAACACGTTCTTCACGCGGGCACTGCGCGCAGGCGCGCGATCGCTGCCAGCGGATGCGCAGACGATCATCTCGCCGGTCGATGGTGCCATCAGCCAGATCGGCGTGATGCGCGACTCGCAACTGCTGCAGGCGAAAGGTCATGAGTATTCATTGGAGGCCCTGCTCGCCGATCGCGAGTATCTGCAAGGCTTTCGCAACGGCTGCTTTGCCACGCTCTACCTCGCACCGTTCAACTATCACCGCATCCACATGCCGCTGGCGGGAAAGCTGCGCGCAGCATGGTATGTTCCGGGCAGGCTGTTCAGCGTCAACGCCGTCACGGCAGCTGCGGTGCCCGGTCTGTTCGCGCGCAACGAACGCATCGTCTGTATTTTTGAGCACGCCGGCAGCTCGTTCGGGCTGGTGCTCGTCGGGGCACTGTTCGTCGGCAGCATGGCGACGGTATGGCATGGGGAGATTACTCCGCGCAGCCCGCGCCGGCCCCTGAGGCTGCCACTGGATGAAAGTCGCGCGCCGTTGTGGCTGGAAAAAGGCGCCGAGATGGGACGATTCAACATGGGATCCACTGTGATCGTACTGATTCCCAGCGAGCTTGGCGGGTGGCTGCCCGATGTCGCGGCCGGCCAGGAAGTCAGCGTCGGCCGACCACTCGGGTTGCTGCGTGTCGGCCGCTGATACGGCCACGTCGCAGGATTGGCGGCCGACCGCGGATCTCGCCACGCTGCGTCTGCGGGCCGCACTGCTCAACCGTGCGCGGGCCTTCTTCGCTGCACGCACGGTACTCGAGGTGGACACTCCGCTTGTGATCAACGCGCCCGTCAGCGATGTGCATATCGAATCGGCGCAGGTGCTCTTTCCCGGCAATGTGCAACCGCGGTTCCTGCATACCTCACCGGAATATGCGATGAAGCGGCTGCTGGCAGCAGGCAGCGGCGATATCTTTCAGATCTGTCATGTCGTACGCGGCCTCGAGCGCGGGCGCCACCACAATAGCGAGTTCACACTGATCGAGTGGTATCGCCTCGACTTCTCACTCGATGCTCTGATGGATGAGGTCGCTGCGCTGCTGGGTCAGCTGCTGCCTGCGGGCCCGCACGCGCTGCGCGTCCAGAAGCGCAGCTACCGGGATGTATTTCGCGAAGAAATCCAACTCGACCCGCTCACCGCCGACGTACCGGCACTCCTGGAAGCGGCGCGGCGCACGGGTTATGCGAGCGATACCTCCCGTGCAGAGCCAGCGGAGCTGCGCGACGAGCTGTTGCAGATGCTCATGGGCAATCTGATCGGTCCACGCCTCGGGGCAGACGCGTTGTGTTTTGTACAGGGGTATCCGGCTAGCCAGGCTGCCCTCGCGCGCCTCGATCCGCGCGAGCCGCGCACGGCGCTGCGCTTCGAGCTCTATTACCGTGGCGTCGAGCTCGCGAACGGATTCCACGAGCTCGCCTCGCCCGCCGCGCAGCGTCAGCGCTTCCAACTCGATAATGAGATGCGACGGGCGCGCGGCCTACCGGCGTACCCGCCGGATGAGCGGATGCTGGCGGCGCTCGCCGCCGGACTGCCCGACTGCGCAGGTGTGGCCCTGGGATTTGATCGGGTCGTGATGCTGGCAGCCGGGGCTGCTACCATCTCGGACGTGCTCGCGTTCCCCACCGAGCGCGCCTGAGCATGGAATTCGTCCCGCAGCACTACGACTTCAGCAACAAGGAAGCCGTGTATCGGCAGCTCGCCGGCGAGCTGCGCGGGCTTTTGCATGACGAGCCCGATGTCATCGCCAATGCGGCCAACACAGTCGCGCTCCTCTTTCACGCTTTGCCGGATATCAACTGGGCCGGATTCTACTTTCTGCGGCACGGTGCTGCGCGCGAGGAGCTGGTCGTTGGACCCTTTCAGGGGAAACCGGCCTGCGTGCGCATACCCCTGGGTAAAGGTGTCTGCGGCAGCGCCGCCGCGCAACGTACGACGCTCGTCGTGCCAGACGTCCACGCGTTCCCCGGCCACATTGCCTGTGATGCCGATTCGCGCTCGGAAATCGTGATTCCGCTGCTGAGCGCGGAGCGCTTGCTGGGAGTCCTGGACATCGACAGCCCGCGTCCCGCTCGCTTCGATGCCGCAGACCAGTCCGGACTGGAAGAGCTCGCCGCCATCTTCGTGCGCAACGCTCGATGAGCGATGCGCGTCGCGGCATGCTGCCCGCCATTGCAGCGTTCGCAATCTGGGGCATCTTTCCGCTCTATTTTTATCCCTTGCGGCAGTTCGATGCCCTGCAGGTCATCTGCCACCGCATCGTCTGGTCATGCCTTTTCGTCCTCGCAGCGCTGGTGTTCCGGCGCGAGCTCCAGTCTCTGTGGCGCACCTGCGCCGATCCGCAGGTACTGCTGCGGCTGACCTGCTCCGCGGCCCTCATCACCACCAACTGGCTCGCCTACGTCTGGGGTGTCTCGCATGGACGCGTGGTGGAAACCAGTCTCGGCTATTTCATCGGGCCGCTGGTGAATGTGCTGCTGGGTGTGGTGCTGCTGGCGGAGAGACTCACGGTCGCTCAGTGGTCTGCCGTGGGGATCGCGGCGCTGGGCGTCACCTATCTCACCGTGATGACAGGCTCACTGCCGTGGCTCGCATTGACCCTTGCCGTCTCGTTCGCCACGTACGGTTTTGTGCGCAAGGTCGTGAAGGTCGAGGCACTGCCAGGGCTGGCCACCGAAACCCTGGTGCTGGCGCCGCTTGCCGCAGGGTACCTGGTGTGGTGCGAGCTTCACGGCACGGGAGCGCTCAGCCGTGGCGCCCCGTTCCTGCAGCTGCTGCTGATCGCCAGCGGCCCACTGACCGCGATCCCGCTGTTTCTGTTTGCCTATGGCACGCGACTGCTGCCGTACTCCACGGTCGGGGTGCTGCAGTACCTCACGCCGAGTCTGCAGTTCGCCTGCGGGGTCTTCGTGATACACGAGCCGTTCGATCGCACGCGGCTGGTCGGATTTGCGTTCATCTGGCTTGCGTTGCTGGTGTATGCCGCGGATGGCCTGCGGCTGGCGCGTCAGCAGCACGCCACGGCTACCGCAACGCCAGGCAGTCAATCGGCTTGATGGAGACTGCGGAACGCGGCGCCGGATGTGCCGCGCTTATTGCTTCGCGCGGGAAACGTACTCACCGCTGCGCGTATCGATGCGCAGCACGTCACCTTCATTGATGAACAGCGGCACGCGCACCGTCGCTCCCGTCTCGAGTTTGGCTGGCTTCTGACCGCCCGTGGCGGTATCGCCGCGCAGGCCCGGGTCAGTCTCGACCACCTTCAGATCGATATGCGGCGGGGGGGTCACCACGAGAGGCTTGCCATTCCAGAGCGTAACGATGCAGACGATGCCGTCCTTGAGCCACTGGGCGTTGTCACCGACCGCTGCCTTCTCCGCGGTGTACTGCTCGAAATTGTCCGGCACCATGAAGTGCCAGAAGTCCCCGTCCTGATACAGGTACTGCATCTCGGTGTCCTGAACATCCGCCGCCTCGATGGATTCGCCGGAGCGGAAGGTCCGTTCGATGGTGCGGCCGGTTTTGAGATTGCGCACCTTGATACGGTTGAAAGCCTGACCCTTACCCGGCTTGACGAACTCGTTCTCGATCACCGCATACGGATCGCCATCGAGCAGCAGCTTCATGCCGCCGCGGATCTCACTGGTCGTGTAGCTGGACATCAGGTTATCTCGCAGGGTGGAAAGCAAGAGGACGTCCCGTAGAGGGCCGCGTATGATAGCGGCATCGGTTGACTCAGGCCAGCGCCTGGGGTAGTCCCCCCGTGAACTGGCGCGCAATGCGGCATCGGATGCGAATGCTAGTATTGCCCCGCTTAGGGCGCCTGTCATGGAGAGTGAATTGGCTGAGCAGAACGCGGTGCCGCTCATAGTCTTGAGTACGGCACGTGATCCAGTCGAGGCGATCAACAGCAGCCTGCGTCGCGCCGGCCATCCCGTGCATTGCACCTGGATTCCCGCGCTGCGCGATCTGGCAGACGCACTCGTGCAGATCAACCCCGAACTGCTGCTGCACGTCGCCGGTACCGACAAGCTGAGCGCCGTCGTCGCAGTCCGCGACCAGGTGGTGCCGACGCTGCCTCTGGTGGGCATTGCTGATGGCATCGATGAAACCACGATCGGCGAGGCCATGAAGGTTGGTGCGCGTGACGTGGTCTCGCTGAGCAACTCGACGCGACTGCAGGCGGTGGTGTTGCGCGAGCTGCGTGCCTATCGTCTGGAGCGCGCTCTCAACACGACATTGAAAACCGCCCACGATGCCCGCCGCCAGCTGGAAACGGTGCTGCAGCGTTCGAACGATGCCATCGTGCAGGTCCAGGAGGGCATCGTCATCGATGCCAATGCCTCGTGGCTGGAGCTGTTCGGCTTCGAGGAAACGGTGGTGGGCCAGCCTCTGATGGATCTGTTCGATGAAGGGACGCACTCGCCGCTCAAGGGTGCTCTGGCCGCCTGCCTGCAGGGACGCTGGCAGGACCGTCCATTGCGCGTCAATGCGCTGCTCGCGGATGGCTCGACACTGCCGATCGATGTCATTCTGACTCTTGGCGAGCACGATGGCGAACCCTGCGTCCGCCTGATCGTACCTTCCACTCAGAGGGACGAACGCAAACTCGCTGAACATCTGACTGAGGTGGTCCGCTCGGACTCGGCCACCGGGTTTCTGCACCGGCGGGAGCTGCTCGAGGCCCTGCTGCAGCGACTGGTCACGCCCTCGCTCGGCGGTATGCGCTGTCTCGCTGTGGTGCGCATTGACCGTTTCAGCAGCGTCGAGCGGGATGTGGGCGCGCTCGCCAGCGAGGAGGTACTGATCGAATTCGCCAAGCTGCTGAAGGAGGCACTGCACCCGAAGGAGATCGTCGGCCGCTTCGGCGGCGTGAGATTCGTAGTGCTGCTGGAACGCGGCAACGAGCACGACGTGGAAGCCTGGGGACAGCAGCTGCTCGCTCGTGTACAGAAACATGGCTTTCGTAGCCGCGACAAGACCCTGACACTCACCTGCACGGTGGGACTATCCGTCGTCACCCCGGGTGAGGTCGACCTGGATGCCACCATTGCGGATGCGCTCGATGCCTGCAACAAGGGCAAGGGTCGCGGTGGCAATCAGTCGGTCACATCAGACAAAGCCGATGCTGACACCCGCGTGCAATCGTACGACCAGGTCTGGGTCAAGCACATCAAAGCTGCGCTGATGGAGAATCGCTTCCGCCTGGTACAACAGCCGGTGGCGAGCCTGCAAGGTGATGACCCCGGCATGTTCGATGTGCTGGTGCGCATGATCGACCCGCAGGGCAAAGAAGTGCTGCCGGCGGAGTTCATGGCGGCGGCCGAGCGCAATGAGTTGCTGAAGAATATCGACCGCTGGGTGGTGGGCGCGTCGTTGTCGTTCGCGGCACAGCGCAAGCCGGCATGTCTGTTCGTGCGTCTGTCGCGCGACACGGCGAAGGATGCCACGTTCGTCGACTGGCTCGACAATCACATTCGCAGCAGCCGTGCCGACCCCCAGCGGCTGTGCTTCCAGGTAACCGAAGGCATCTGCACCAGCCAGATCACCCAGATCCAGGAGCTCGCCGGGCAACTGCGCGCGCGGGGCTTCCGCTTCGCGCTCGACAGCTTTGGCTCCGGTCGCGACCCGCACGGCATGCTCGAGGCCGTGCCTCTCGACTTCGTGAAGATCGATGGTGCGCTGGTGCAGGGACTGACGGGCGACAACCAGCTGCAGCTGCGCGTGCGCCAGCTGGTGGAGGCGGCCACGCGCAAGAAGATCCAGACGATCGCTGAGCGCGTGGAGGATGCCAACACGATGGCCGTGCTGTGGCAGATCGGGGTGCAATACATCCAGGGCTATTTCGTCAACGAGCCCGAACAGGTCGTGTTGCGCGCGGACAAGTAGCGCTGCAGCCAATCGCCACACGCGGCTCGGACTGGCCGCGGCGCAGCCGATCCGCCGCCGCCGGCGTCAGAAATTCACACCCAGTCCCAGATCGAACCGGTTGAACGCGCTGTTGAGTTGATACCCCTGGTAGTCTGCCTTGAAGACGACGTGAGGTGTCACATACAGGTTGGCGCCCGCCGTCCACACCCGATCGCGGTTCTGCGGCCAGAGGCCCAGGTCGCCAGGGCTTGCCGAGCGCGGCACCAGGCCGGCCGGTATCTGCGGCAGCGTACCCGAGTATTCCGCGCCCAGGTTGAAGTTTTCCCAGCGTATGAAAGGCGCAAGCCGATAGTCGCCGCGCTGCCAGAGATTGTAGGCACCCTGCAGGTAGTAGCCATCAAAAGCCGCGGGGATCGGATTGGCACCGGGGTTGAGCAGATTAGCGCTGGCGACATTACTGATTGCGCCGTGCGCATACAGCGCCGACAGCTCGGCGCGCCCCGGGCTCCAGCGCGCATGTCCCTCCCAGAGCGTTACGCGCGAATCGCCGCCAATGCCCGCAGCGGGTACCGCCTTGCCGGTAAAGGCAGCGCCCCCCACAGCCACTCCCGGCAGGCCGAAATAATTGAGCGCCACATACTGCGAGAGATGTCGTCCGTTCGCGAGCGCAAGCTCCTGGTGGGTGGCCTGCAGCGGCGCACTGTTGTGGTCTTCCAGATCCAGCGCTGTCGTGAATAGCGGAAACTGCGGTGCGAACTGCCACTTACTCAGATCGAAACCGGTGGTCACCCCCAGGCTCCAGGCGAAACCTGCCGCGGTGTCGCCATGGAAACTCACGCCACCCTCGCGCCAGGTGCTCGGGATGATGAGCGTTTCGATGAAATTGCGCTGCACTCCATAGAAATTCGTCGGCTCATGATGCTCATTGAGCAAGCCAAAGGGCATGAGGAACAAACCAGCGCGCACGGCGACCGGATCGGCCAGCTGACGATCGACGTAGAACTGCTCCACCTCGAACTCGCCCGGGTCACTTGCGGATGCAACGGCGTGCTCGACCTCGTACTCGGAGTTGAATTCCGTGCGATCGTCGAAGCGATAGCCTATGCCGAACACCGCACGCGCGAGGTCAGCCTGCGTCCGGTGGGTATCCCGCGTCGGCCGCGTGTAGTACAACTCTCCGTATCCCCACAAGCGCACGCCAGCGGGGGCGGCGCCGCCGGGCCATGTGCCGCCGACAGCGGAGCCGGCGGCCGCGGCATTCGCAGCACTGCCGCTCGACGCAGCTTGCTCAGGTCTGACACTTCCAACAGGCTGCGCGCTCTGGCTGGACGCTGCAGCCTGCTCAGGCAGTGCGCTCTGCTCGTGCGCGGCCTGAGCAGAGGACAAGCTTGCCTGCTGCTGCAATAAACGCTGTTGCTGCGCCAGCTGCGCGTCCATCTGCTGTTGGTGCTGCAGCAAGGCTGCATTCTGCTCCGCGAGCTGCTGCAATTGCTGCTGCACAGCCTGCAGCTGCCGCTGCAGTGCCTTGATTTGCTGCGGCTCGTCTGCGCGCGCGGGCAGGGACGCCGCGGCGGACAGCACGGCGAAGGTAATCAGCCAACCTACCCTCAGCATCGGGCTGCAGATGTCGGCTCGCATCCTCAGGACCATGGCGGTGTTGACTCCTTGTACAGAAGCTCGAATTCAGAATGCAAATCGTAACGAGAACGATTCGCATTGGCAAAATGAGGTCCAGGATGTCCGGACAGCGCCCGCACGGGGGGCGCGCGTCAGCGCAAGCGATTAAACAGGCGCGGCAGCTGGCAGTTGCACTTCGATCCGATCGACCTCGCGCCAACCGCGCGGCAGTACTGCGCCGCGCTGCGCCCGTTGTCCGCGGTAGTCCTTGAGATCGTTCCAGCTCAACAGCTTCTGCTTGTCGCCAGACCAGAGGATGAGCTTGCCGTCCGGTGGCACCACGGTGATACCGGCCAGCACTTCCGCGCGACTCGCCGCTTTCTTTCCAGGGATGTCATACAACTTGTTGCCCTTACCGCGCGGCATCTCGGGTACGTCCGTGACTTTGAAGGCGAGCATCTTGCCTTCGCTGCTCACTGTCACCAGCAGCGACTCCGCCGAGGGCACGAACGCCGGCGGCAGCACGTGCGCATTGTCAGGCACGGTCAGTACGGTCTTACCCGCGCGCCGATCGGTGAGCAACTCCTTGATGCGGATCGTGAACCCATAACCGGCATCGGTGGCGAGCAACCAGAGATCTTCCGGCTCGCCCATGATGACGCCGGCGAATTTAGCGCCGTCCGGTGGGTTCAGACGACCTGACAACGGCTCGCCATTGCCGCGCGCGGAAGGCAGCGAGTGAGCTGGAAGGGTGTAGCTGCGTCCGGTGCTGTCGACGAAGATGGCAGGCTGCAGGCTGCGGCCGCGGACGGCAGCCTGATACGCATCCCCACCTTTATATGAAAGCGTACGCGCATCGATCTCGTGACCCTTCGCCGAGCGTACCCAGCCGCCGGTCGACAACACTACGGTCACCGGCTCGTTCGGGATCAGGGTCGTGGCGTCGATTGCCTGTGCGGCCTCACGCTCGACGATGCGAGTGCGGCGAGCATCGCCATGGCGCTCCGCGTCGGCTTCGATCTCCCGCGCGACCAGTTTCTTGAGTCTGGCCTTGCTCTTGAGATATCCCTCGAGCTCCTCCTGTTCGGTCTTCAGCTCGCGCTGCTCCTCGCGGATCTTCATCTCCTCGAGTTTCGCCAGGTGACGCAGACGCGTATTGAGGATTTCCTCCGCCTGCTCATCCGCAAGCTTGAAGCGCTTCATCAACACCGGCTTGGGTTCATCCTCGCGGCGGATGATGCGGATGACTTCGTCCAGATTGAGAAATGCGATCAGCAGCCCGGCCAGGATGTGCAGCCGCTGCGTCACCTTGCCCAGCCGGTGCTCGAGCCGGCGCGTCACGGTGGCGATGCGGAATTCCAGCCACTCGCTGAGAATCCCCTTCAACCCCATGACACGCGGACGGCCATCGAGAGCGATGACATTGAGATTGACGCGGTAGTTGCGTTCCAGGTCAGTGGTCGCGAACAGGTGGTTCATCAGCTCCACCAGATCGACCCGGTTGGATCGCGGTACGATGACGAGGCGCGTCGGGTTCTCGTGATCGGACTCATCGCGGATGTCATCGACCATCGGCAGCTTCTTGGCGCGAATCTGCTCGGCGATCTGCTCCTGCACCTTCGAGCCGGAGACCTGGTAGGGAAAGGCGGTAATTACGATGCTGCCCTCCTCGATCTCGTAGATGGCGCGCGCCTTGAAGCCCCCTACTCCCTTCTCATAGAACTCCTTGAGCTCCGCGCGCGCTGAGATGATCTCAGCGCCGGTCGGCAGGTCCGGCCCCTTGACGTGCTTCATCAGCGCCGCCGTGGTGGCTTCCGGATCGTCCAGCAGCTGAATGCAGGCTGCGGCCACTTCACGCAGGTTGTGCGGTGGAATATCGGTAGCCATGCCGACCGCAATGCCCTGCGTGCCATTCAGCAGCAGGTTGGGCAGCCGCGCCGGCAGGATTATCGGCTCCTCCAGCGTGCCATCGAAGTTGGCTTGCCAGTCCACCGTGCCGTGTGCCAGCTCTCCGAGCAGCACATCGGCGTAGCGCGTCAGCTTGGCCTCGGTATAGCGCATGGCCGCGAAGGACTTTGGATCGTCCTGCGAACCCCAGTTGCCCTGCCCGTCGACGATTGGATAGCGATACGCAAAGGACTGCGCCATCAGTACCATCGCTTCGTAGCAGGCGCTGTCGCCATGCGGATGGAACTTGCCGATGACATCGCCGACGGTGCGCGCCGATTTCTTGTGTTTGTTGGCAGCGGCCAGGCTGAGCTCGCTCATCGCATAGATGATGCGCCGCTGTACCGGTTTCAGGCCGTCCCCGAGCGCCGGCAGAGCGCGATCGAGGATGACGTACATCGAATAATCGAGATAGGCCTTCTCGGTGAAGGCACGCAGCGGTTGTTTCTCGATCCCTTCGAAGTTCAGTTCCTGATTGTCCATCGCTACACCTGCACCTCAGCGAGGTTGCCCTTCAGCTCCAGCCACTCGCGCCGATCTGCCGCGCGCTTCTTGGCGAGCAGCATGTCCATGAGCTGATCGGTGTCGTCCTTGCCGTCCACGGTGAGCTGCACCAGGCGGCGCGTGCGTGGATCGATCGTGGTCTCACGCAATTGCGCGGGATTCATCTCGCCCAGACCCTTGAAACGGGTGACGGCCGGCTTCGTGCGCGGACTCTCCTGCGCGATGCGCTTGAGAATCTGGTCGCGCTCCACCTCATCGAGGGCATAGTGCACCTGCTTGCCGGCATCGATGCGGTACAGCGGCGGCATGGCGACATACACGTGCCCGTTGGTCACCAGGGGCCGGAAGTGCCGCAGAAACAGCGCGCACAGCAGCGTGGCGATGTGCTGACCATCCGAGTCGGCGTCCGCAAGGATGCAGATCTTGTGATAGCGCAGCTGCGAGAGGTCGCTCGAGCCGGGCTCGACGCCGAGGGCAATGGAGATGTTGTGGACTTCCTCGGACGCGGCGATGGCAGCTGATTCCAGCTCCCAGGTGTTCAGAATCTTGCCGCGCAGCGGCATGATCGCCTGAAAATCCTTCTCCCGCGCCTGCTTGGCAGAACCGCCCGCACTGTCGCCTTCGACAAGAAACAGCTCCGAGCGGCGCGGCTCCTGGGTCGCACAATCCGCCAGCTTGCCAGGTAGAGCCGGACCTGCCGCGATGCGCTTGCGCACCACGCGCTGCGCAGCCTTGATACGCTCCTGGGCATTGGCGATCGCGAACTGCGCAATGCGCTCACCCGCATCCGGATGGCGGTTCAGCCACAGCGCGACTGAGTCACGTACCACGCCCTCAACCAGGGGCGCCGCATCGCGCGAGGCGAGCCGCTCCTTCATCTGCCCGGCGAACTGCGGCTCCTTGAATTTCACCGACAGCACGAAGCACGCCTTGTCCCAGATGTCCTCCGGCGTGAGCTTGATGCCGCGCGGCACGAGGTTGCGGAACTCGCAGAACTCGCGCAGCGCCTGCGCCACACCGGAACGCAGACCGTTCACGTGCGTGCCGCCTTCGATGGTCGGTATCAGGTTCACGTAACTTTCAGCTACCGTGAGCGGCGCGTCCGGCGCCCACAGCAGCGCGTAGCTGACCGCCGCAGTCTCCTCGGCAGCGGGGCTGACGATCGGCTCGGCAGGCAGGGTGTCAGTCTTGCCGAGCTCCTCGAGCAGATAGGCGCCCAGATCCCCGGTGAAGAACCACTCTTCCTGCTCGCCCGTTGGCTCATTGGTGAAGCTGATGCGCAGTCCCGGACACAGTACCGCCTTCGCCTTCAGGGTGTGTTTCAGCGGTGCAATCGAGAACTTGTCGGAGTCGAAGAACTGCGGATCAGGCCAGAAGCGCACGGTGGTACCGGTATTGCGCTGGCCGACGGTGCCGATGACCTCGAGCTTCGAGCTGACCTTGCCATCCTTGAAGCCGATGTTGTATTCCTTGGCCCCACGCTTGATCCAGCATTCCAGATGCTTCGACAGCGCGTTGACGACCGAGACGCCTACGCCGTGCAAGCCGCCGGAGAACTTGTAGGTCTGATCGGAGAATTTGCCGCCGGCATGCAGTCGCGTCAGGATCAGCTCGACGCCACTCACCTTCTCCTTCGGATGAATATCCACTGGCATGCCGCGGCCGTCATCGGCCACCTGCAGCGAGCCATCCTTGAATAGCGTCACGTCGATCTGCTTGCAGTAGCCGGCGAGCGCCTCATCGACGCTGTTGTCGATAACCTCGTGTGCGAGGTGATTGGGTCGCGAGGTGTGGGTGTACATGCCCGGCCGGCGGCGCACGGGCTCGAGACCGCTCAGCACCTCGATGTCGGAAGCAGTGTATGACTGGCTCAAGGACCTCTCCGGATCGGGCCCGGTAAACAGCGCCGCGGACAGTTATACCCGGGTGCGCGACAGGCGGGATGCCCCAGCGCGCTGTCAGGCGCGTTGGGCGCCGAATCTTACAAAATGTCAGCGCCCCTGGGGGAGTTTTGGCGATGGGGACACGCGGCGCGGCCAGATTCAGATGAAATCGCCGAGCAATGACTGGCGCACGGGCGCCGCCACCGTCACGGTGTGCCGATAATGCTCGTGCTCCACTCCCGCGGTGAGTTCCGCGCCGCTGCGCAGCGCGGCAATCATGGGCGTCGTAAGCTCAAAACGCAGAAAGTGGACCGCGGAGGTCTTCTCGTCGTTTTCGCGCTCCAGGTCCTCGTCGGCCACCGCAAACACCGGCTCGTGACCTGCGACGCGGATCCAGCAGGAGTCCTCGATCTGCCGGAACTGCGCGAGGGCCTGCCGCCGCTCGGCGGCATCCGCAAACTCGATCAGCAGGGTGACCTTCCAGTTCTGCCCGTCGGGAATCAACGGATTGTAGGACTCGAGCTCCGCGGCGATGCCTTCGGGTTCGAAGATGCGCTCCACCCGCAGCATCTCCTGAATCTGATACTGGATGGTGAGGCGATCCTCGAACAGCCACGTCAGGTTCGGACCCACCGCGAGCTGCCGCTCGCGTTTGTGCTGCAGCACCCGTGCGCGGAACGCCGGGCGCTCGCGGGCGTAACGCTCGAGGGACAAAAGATCCTCGAGCGCAAGCTTGCCACGCATTGCTGACCTGCCTGTCGGGGGTAATGACTGTTGCGCCATGTTGCTTACCTGTATTGCAGCCCAGCGTGCCGGTGCATTCACAATCCATAAGCCCGGCGCAGCAGCTTGAGGGGGTGCTCGGGCTCTGCGTGCCCCTGCAGACCGCTCTGGATCTGGTGACCGGCCATCGGGCAGTCACTGCTGTAATGATCCGGATTGCTCTTTTCCACGCGCGTCATCACGGGACGGCCGATCTTGACGGAAGCGGCGCGGAACTCGCGTTTCACCGCGTACGTGCCGTTATGCCCCGAGCAGCGCTCGATGACCTCGATAGTGGTATCGGGGACGAGTTTCAACACGTCGCGCGTCTTCAGGCCAAGATTCTGCACACGCAGGTGACAGGGAACGTGATAGCTGATCCGGCCCAGCGACTGCTGAAAATCGGTGCGCAACAGGCCCGCACGATGTCGCAGCATGAGGTACTCGAAGGGGTCGAAGATGCGCGCGCGCACCGCCTGTACATCCGGATCATCGGGGAACATCAGCGGCAGCTCCTGCTTGAACATCAGCACGCAGGACGGAATCGGCGCGATGATGTCGTAGCCGTTCGCGACGGCCTGCCGGAGCTGCGGGATGTTCGCTTCCTTCAGCTGCGCGACCGCCTGCAGATCACCCAGTTCCAGCCTGGGCATGCCGCAGCAGTGCTCCTGCGCCAGCAGCACCACAGGCACGCCGTTGTGCTCGAGGACTGCAGCCAGATCCTCGGCCAGCTCCGGCTCATTTCGATTGCCATAACAGGTGGTGAACAGCGCAACCCGTCCGGTGGTTTGATCGGTTGGCTGTGATTTGGTGGCCTGCACGCGCGGCTCGGTGTGCGTACCCAGCCGCTGCAGCCGCTTGCGGGCAGTGCGCGAGTGGTATGTTGGAATCGGCGCATCCCGCGCAACACCGAGCGTCTTCTCCAGCAGCGCGCGACCCGTGCTCGAGCGGTTCACGGCGTTTACGATCTGCGCGACGACCGGAATCCCGGCCAGATTGCCGACCGTCTCAGTCGCGGACAGCAGCCGGTCGCGCACGCTCAGACCCTCGCCCTTGCGGGCGTGAGTTGCCTTCGCCCGCAGCATCAGGTGCGGGAAGTCGACGTTCCAGGGATGCGGCGGCACGTACGGACACTTCGTCATGAAGCACATGTCGCACAGGTAGCAGTTGTCGACGACTTTCCAGTACACCTTCTTGTCGACGCCATCCAACTCCAGCGTCGCTGAGGCATCGATGGCATCGAACAGGGTCGGAAAGGAGTTGCACAGGCTGAAGCAGCGGCGGCAGCCATGGCAGATATCGAAGATCCGCTCGAGCTCCTTCTCGAGTGCCGCCTCGTCGTAGAAGTTCGGGTTCTGCCAGTCGAGCGGGTGACGAGTGGGTGCTTCGAGACTGCCTTCGCGTCCGCCTTCGGACGCGGACGGCGGGCCGGGTGTGCTCATGCCGATAGCCTGCGCAGAAAATCAACCCCGCTCTCCCGGCACCGGAGCGTGCCGGGAGTCAGGCGATAAGAAGCGGAACGCGCGACCTTACAGGCCGTCCAGCGCTTTCTGGAAGCGGTTCGCGTGCGAACGCTCGGCCTTTGCCAGCGTCTCGAACCAGTCGGCGATCTCGCCGAATCCCTCGTCGCGCGCCGCCTTAGCCATGCCAGGATACATGTCAGTGTATTCGTGAGTTTCACCGGCGATGGCAGCCTTGAGATTCAGCTTGGTCTCACCGATCGGCAGACCGGTGGCGGGGTCACCTACAACCTCGAGATATTCGAGATGTCCATGCGCATGACCGGTCTCGCCTTCCGCGGTCGAGCGGAATACCGCCGAGACATCATTGAATCCTTCGACATCCGCTTTGGCTGCGAAATACAGATACCGGCGGTTCGCCTGGGACTCACCCGCGAACGCATCCTTGAGGTTCTTCTCCGTCTTGCTACCTTTGAGATTCACGACGCTCTCCTTCCTCAATTAGACTGGGTCTAACAACGTTCGGGGACTGTATTCTCACGCACTTTGGACGTCAACCCGCCGCGGATTTGCCGGGTTCAGCTGCGCTGTGTAACGTTGCGGCGGCAGGCATCACCCGGTGTGATGCGCACCGGGAGTGCTTCGCTTTTGTCCTCTGAGTCTACGCCGCCGCCGCAGCTCGATTTCGAGCGCGCCCTGCATGAACTGGAAGCGCTCGTCGAGCGCCTGGAGCGCGGCGATCTGCCGCTCGAGGAGGCGTTGCGTACCTTCGAGCGGGGCGTCGAGCTGACGCGCCAGTGCCAGAGCTCGCTGCGCGCCGCGCAGCAGAAGGTCGAGATCCTGCTGCAGCGGGGCGACCGCAATAGCATCGAGCCCTTCAGTGTCAGTGACGAAAACGGTTTACCACCGGAGTGATGGGGTGAGTTCGCTGCCGGCGCGGATCGAGTCGTATCGCACCCGTATCGAACGGGTGCTGGATCGTGTTCTTGCGCTTCCCGACGCCGGTACCCCACGCCTGCGCGAGGCGATGCGTTACAGCACGCTGGGCGGCGGCAAGCGCTTGCGGCCTGCCCTGGTTTATCTGACGGGCGAGTCGCTCGGTGCGGGTCTGCGTGATCTGGATGCGCCGGCCGCGGCAGTCGAGCTGATACACGTCTACAGTCTGGTCCATGACGATCTGCCAGCCATGGACGACGATGATCTGCGTCGCGGGCGGCCCACCTGCCATCGTGCCTATGATGAGGCCACCGCTATTCTCGTGGGCGATGCTCTGCAGGCGCTGGCTTTCTCCGTGCTTGCCGATGACACGCTTTCGGAAGAGAACGCGTCAGCCGCAGTGCCGATGAGCTGTATCCCGCGGGCCGCAGTTCGCCTGTCCATGATTCGCACCCTGGCGCGAGCCGCCGGCACGCAAGGAATGGCCGGCGGCCAGGCCGTGGACCTGGCTGCAGTCGGCGCCAAGCTGAGCGTGGAGGCCATCGAGAACATGCATCGGCGCAAAACCGGCGCCCTGATCGAGGGCAGTGTGCTGCTGGGAGCGATTGGTGCCGGGATTACCAGCGGGCCGGAGTTCGCAGCCCTCGAGCGCTTCGGCGCCGAGATTGGGCTTGCGTTCCAGATCCAGGACGACATCCTGGACGTCGAAGGTGACACTGCGGTTCTCGGCAAGCAGACAGGCGCGGATGCCGCGCACAGCAAACCGACCTATCCGAGCACGGTCGGACTGGATGCTGCACGGGAGCGCGCCCGTGCGCTACGGGATGGCGCGATTGCTGCGCTGGCGCCGCTGGGATCCCGAGCTGCGCCACTGGTCGAGCTCGCTCAATTCGTGGTCAACCGGATCCGCTGAACTGCCGCATGAGGTTTCTGGGCCACAGCTGCCGCGGTGTACACTTGCCCGAATGACCGCCCCTCAATACCCCCTGCTGGACACGATCAAGAGCCCTGAGGATGTCCGCCGCCTCGCGCTGACGCAGTTGCCGCAACTCGCCAACGAGCTACGCGAATTCCTGATTCAGAGCGTGAGCACGCGCGGCGGTCACTTCGCTGCGGGTCTTGGCACAGTCGAGCTCACCGTTGCCTTGCACTACGTCTATAACACCCCGCATGATCGTCTCGTCTGGGACGTTGGCCACCAGGCATACCCGCACAAGGTGCTGACCGGCCGCCGCGAGCAGCTCCACACCATCAAACAGCCCGGTGGTCTGGCGCCCTTTCCGAGCCGCGCGGAAAGTGACTACGACACTTTCGGCGTGGGCCATTCCAGCACGTCCATCAGTGCAGCGCTGGGAATGGCTGTCGCAGCGGCGCAACGCAAGGAAGAGCGCAGCGTCGTGGCCGTCATCGGCGACGGCGCGATCACCGCGGGTATGGCCTTCGAAGCCCTGAATCACGCCGGCTCACTGACGACTGATCTGCTCGTGGTTCTCAACGACAATGACATGTCGATCTCCGAGAATGTCGGTGCGCTTTCCAATACGTTTGCACGCGCCCTTTCGGGTCGGGTGTACGCGCATCTGCGCGAGGGCGGCAAGAAGGTGCTGCGGCAGATGCCGACGGTCTGGGAGCTGGCGCGCCGCTCCGAGGAGCACATCAAAGGGATGGTCCTGCCGGGTACGCTCTTCGAGGAGCTCGGCTTCAACTACATCGGTCCGATGGACGGCCATGACGTGAAGGCGGTGGCCACGACCCTGCGCAATCTGAAGAAGCTGCGGGGCCCGCAGTTCCTGCACGTGGTGACCCGCAAGGGCAAGGGTTACGCCCCGGCGGAAGCCGACCCGATCAAGTGGCACGGGCCTGGGCCGTTCGATCCGAAGAGCGGCACGATCTTCAAGGAAAAGAGCAGTGGTCCGACCTACTCGCAGATCTTCGGTCAGTGGCTGTGCGACATGGCCGAGCGCGACCCGCTGATTATCGGCATCACCCCTGCCATGCGCGAAGGCTCCGGCATGGTGGAGTATTCGAAGCGGTTCCCCGAGCGCTATTTCGATGTCGCCATCGCCGAGCAGCATGCGGTGACTTTCGCGGCCGGACTTGCAGCCGAAGGCTACAAACCGGTCGTGGCGATCTATTCGACCTTCCTGCAGCGCGCCTACGATCAGCTGATTCATGACGTGGCGCTGCAGAATCTGCCGGTGGTGTTCGCGGTCGACCGGGCAGGTCTCGTCGGCAGCGACGGGGCGACGCATCAGGGCGCCTATGACCTCACCTTCCTGCGCTGCATTCCGAACATGGTGGTCATGGCCCCGGCAGACGAAAACGAATGCCGTCAGATGCTGTACACGGCGGCCACCCTGAACGGACCCGCCGTGGTCCGCTTTCCGCGCGGCACCGGGCCAGGAGTACCGCTGGTCACCGAGATGACGGCGCTACCGGTCGGACGGGCGCAGATTCGCCGCGAGGGCCGCAGCGGTCTGGCCATTTTTGCCGCCGGAGTCATGGTGGATTCAGCCCAGAAGGTCGCCGAGCGGCTGGATGCCACGCTCGTGAACCTGCGCTTCATCAAACCGCTGGACGAAGATCTGCTGATCGCTGTGGCCGCGCGCCATCGTGCCCTCGTAACGATCGAGGAGAACGCCACACAGGGCGGCGTCGGCTCCGCGGTTGCGGAATTGCTGGCTTCGGATGGCCTGCTGACCCCGCTGCTGCAGCTGGGTATCCCGGATCGTTTCATTGAGCACGGCTCGCGCGAGAGCTGTCTGGCTGCGGCGGGGCTCGACCTCGCGGGCATCAGCGCCAGCATCGAGCGCTGGTGGGCCCTGCAGTCCCAGGAACGGATACGGTCGGCTGGCGGCGGCTGAGGTCGGCCCAACGCCGCTGACTGACGGGCACAGCTGAACCGCGCGTCGCGGGCAAGCCACTAACGCGGGAGTGGCTCCGGGGGGGATAGCCCCACCTCCGGTTACGCAGACCGCCCCTTCCCCCTAACGGATTTCTTGCTCCCGGCGACATTCAGGTAGGCTTGGACTCATGACTGCACCCGCTCCGATCAAAATCCCGCGGCCCGTCGTCACCGAGATCGAGGACGTGCAGGGGCGCGCGGACAACCGCCGGCTGCCCATCAATCGGGTGGGTATCAAGGAGATCAGTCATCCGGTGCGCCTGCGGGACCGCTCTGCGGGTGAGCAGCACACTGTCGCGACATTCAATATGTACGTGAGCCTGCCCCACAACTTCAAGGGCACGCATATGTCACGATTCGTGGAGATCCTGCATTCCGAGCGCGAGATCTCGGTCGATTCCTTTCGCGCCATGCTCGGCACCATGACGCAGCGGCTGGAGGCCGACGCCGGCCATGTGGAGATGACGTTCCCCTTCTTCATGCTGAAGAAGGCGCCGGTGTCGGGCGTCGAGAGTCTCATGAGCTACCAGGCCAGCCTCATCGGCGAGCAGCGCGACGGGCACGCCGAGATGTGGGTGCGCGTCGTGGTACCGGTGACGAGCCTGTGTCCGTGCTCGAAGAAGATCTCCGATTACGGCGCGCACAATCAGCGCTCACATGTGACGATCAAGGCCAAGCTGCGCACGCACATGTGGATCGAGGAGCTCATCGAGATCGCGGAGAAGGAAGCCTCCTGCGAGCTGTACGGAATGTTGAAGCGCGTCGATGAGAAATACGTGACGGAGCGCGCCTACGACAATCCGAAGTTCGTCGAGGACATGGTGCGCGATGTGGCGACCCGCCTCAACAAGGATGAGCGCGTCGCGGCCTACTCGGTCGAGGCGGAGAACTTCGAGTCGATCCACAATCATTCCGCATATGCGCTGATCGAGCGCGACAAGGACAGCCCGCCCTAGCGGCAAGCGGCGGGTTCAGTCGCGGGAGCTGGCGGGAGCCTCGGCGTTCTGCAGGCGGCTGATGAGGGCGCTCAGAAAGACGCGATTGAAGCGCAGCTGGCACGATGCGGACACCTGCTCGAGCAATGTCGAGCTCACCTTCAGCACGGTGACATCGGTAGCGGAGCAGATGGTCGCGGTGCGTTTCGCTCCCGGCACGTAGCTCGCCTCACCGAAGCAGTCGCCGGTGTCAAGCGTGCCCAGGCGGCTGCCATGACGCTCCACCGTGCAGCTGCCTGACACGATGATGTAGAAGCGATCATCCATCTCGCCTTCCTTGACGATGTCCTCGCCCGCATCGTAGTCCTGCCAGCTGCTGGCACGCAGCACTTCCCAGATCTCCGCGTGCGAGAACTCGTGAAAGAATTTCAGGCGCCGCAGCACACCAAACTGTTCCTGGCGATCGATGCGCGCATTGGCTTCCCGCAGATGCTGGTGCACGCGGGTGAGCTCCGCGGCGAAATCGAGGCCGCTCTTGTAGCGTTTCTCCGGGTCTTTCTGCAACGCCATCGCCACTACGTTCTCCAGCTCCTCGGGCACCTCCTTGCGCAGCGTATGAATCGGCGGCGGGGTGGCGTACACGATCTGGTGCAGCAGCTTCTGCAGATTGCCGGCGCGAAACGGCCGCGAGCCGGTCAACAGCTCGTACATGACGGCGCCGAGCGAATACAGGTCGGAGCGGTTGGTCAGTTCCAGACTCTGCACCTGCTCCGGGGACATATAGGAGGGACTGCCGGCGATTCCCTCGATGCGCGAGATGTCCGAGTCGGAGACCAGTGCGATGCCGAAATCGATGATGCGCACATCGCTGTCCTGCGTCAGCATGATGTTGGATGGCTTGATGTCGCGATGAATCACACCGCGCGAGTGCGCGTAGTGCAGCGCCTTCGCACATTTGAAGATGATCCCCACCGTGTCGTCGATGCGCAGCAGATTATCGGGACGGCAATAGGCAGCGAGGGTGCGCGCACCATGCACATGCTCGGTCACGATATAACAGTGCCCGTTCTCTTCACCGGCATCGTAAATCGGCAGAATGTGCGGATGCTGCAACATGCCGACCAGGTGCGCTTCCGAGAGGAACATCTTGCGGGCGATGCGCGCGCGCTCCTCATCACCACTGGTGTCGATGTTGTAGACCTTGATGGCAACGTCGCGGCCGTAGTAGGCATCATGCGAGAGATACACGATGCCCGTGCTGCCGCGCCCGACCTCTTTGATCACGACGTACTTGCCGATCTTCTCGGGGATGCGCCGCGGTGCGGAGGGTCTGGAGTGGCCTGGAAATCTGGAGGTCGCTGTTGACATGACGCCGGCTGCGGCAAGAGACAGCGAAAAGCATACTTTCTGCCTCGCGCGTGCACCGTGATGCAGACCACAGAGGTCCCCGCGCTGCAGCCGCCGACTGCCGCCGCGGCGGGGGAGCGTCAAACGCCGAAGTGATCGTGTCCCGAATGCGAGAACTCAATCACGTTGCCGGCCCGGGTCACGCGCGCGCCGCGCTCCTCCTCCATCACCCCGATGCGACTATAGCCCCAGCGCTCGGGCGGCAGATTATGTTGCAATAGCCCGGCGCGGGCCGCCGGCACCGCAAAGCACAACTCGTAATCATCGCCCCCGGTCAGAGCCAGCTCGTGCGCGCGCTGCTCGCCGACTGCCGCAAGCAACTGTGCAGACAGCGGCAGATCGTGCCATTCGATTCGCAGCCCACAGCCGCTGGCGTGCGCCAGTTTGCCCGCATCCCCCAGCAGCCCATCGGAGACATCGATGCAGGCACTGGCGTAATCGCGCAAGGCGCTGCCCAATGCCAGGCGCGGCGCGGGGTACAGGAAGCGGCTGCGCAGGTATCCGCTCGCCGATTCCGGCACCGACAGTTGCGACTGCTCGATCGCAAGTCCCGCGGCCGCATCGCCGGGGGTACCGGAGACGAACAACAGGTCCCCCGCAGATGCGCCACTGCGCAGCAGCGCCGTCGCGCGTGGCACGTGGCCCAGAACCTGGACGGTCATACAGAGCGGACCTGCGGTGGTGTCACCGCCCACGAGCGCTACATCGTGAGCACGCGCGAGCGAGGCGAAAGCTGCCGAGAATTCCGCGAGCCACGCCTCATCCACGCGGGGCAATGTCAACGCAAGCAACGCCCAGGCCGGTCGGGCTCCCATCGCGGCAAGGTCGCTCAGGTTCACGGCCAACACGCGGTGTCCGATCGAGGCAGCCGCAGAGCCCGGGGGGAAATGCACACCCTCCACCAGGGTGTCGATCGCAGCCACCAGCTCGCAGGCTGCCGGGCTCTCCAACAGGGCCGCATCATCTCCCACGCCAAGGCGCACATCGGCGCGCAGCGCGCCGGCGTTACGGAAGTACCGCTCGATCAGCCCGAACTCGCCCGCCGGCACGACCGCCTCAGTGCTCGTGAGGCCGCAGGGCACGCGCCGCCCGGTCGAGCACGGCATTCACAAACTTGTGTCCGTCGGTCGCGCCAAAGCGGCGCGCAAGGTTTACGGCTTCGTTGATCGACACCCGGTAGGGCACGTCCGGGCGGGACGTGAGCTCGTAGAGACCGATCAGCAAGGCGGCGTGCTCAACCGGGTCGAGCAGCTCGGGCTTGCGGTCCATCAGTGAGGCCAGATGCGCATCCAGCGACTCCCGCGCGCCCCACACGCCCTCGATCAGCTCGCGGAAGTAGTCAGGGTCGGCCCGCGGCATGTCCTCGGCCTCACGAAATTCCTGCACGAGGTCCTGCCAGGGACCGGCGTTGAGCTGCCAGCGATACAGCGCCTGCAGTGCCAGTTTGCGCGCCACAGAACGAGTCGCCGCCATGGAGGCCGCGGAGCTCAAAGGCGCGCCATCAGAGCGGCCATCTCCAGGGCCGTGGTCATCGCCTCACCGCCCTTGTTGCCTGCGGTGGTGGCGGCGCGCTCCAGTGCCTGCTCGACGGTGTCGACCGTGAGCACGCCGAAGATCACCGGCACTGCGGTTTCCAGCGCAACGAGAGTCAGGCCGCGCGCGCATTCCCCGGCGACATACTCAAAGTGCGGCGTGTCACCGCGGATCACGCACCCGAGAGCGACCACGGCGGCATACTGGCCGCTCGTGGCGAGTTTGCGCGCCACGAGCGGCAGCTCGAAGGCGCCCGGCACGCGGGCGACCAGCAGATTCTCCGCGGCACCGCCGTACTCGGACCAGGCGGCGGTCGCGCCCTTGAGCAGGCTCGAGACGATGAAGTCATTGAAGCGCGCCGCGACGATCGCGACGCGCAAGCCACGTGCGCCGACCACGCCCTCCAGGACCCGGGGGATTTCAGCAGCGGGCACGGCTCAACTCTCCTCGTCGACATACCCTTCGATCTCGAGATCGAATGCGGAGATGCCATGCAGCTGCTTCGGGGCAGACAGCACCCGCATGCGCCGTACACCCAGATCCTTCAGGATCTGCGCGCCGACGCCGTAGGTGCGCAACACCCCTCCCGGAGGCCGCGGCTCCAAGAGGCCCGTGATGCTCTGACCGGCTGGAATCGTCTGCCCGCCGCTGATCGCCAGCGCCTGCATCGCCTGCACCAGCTCCCGCGGCTCCTCGCGGGCCCGCAGGATCACGATCACCCCGCTGCCTTCCTGCGCGATACGCTGCAGCGCATCTCGCAACGTCCAGGCGCGCGTCGGCCCTCTGACGCCAACCAGATCGCGCAGCGTGTCGGCGATGTGTACACGCACCAGAGGCACGCTCGAGTCGCTCACCGCCCCGTGCGTGAGCGCGAGGTGCACATCACGGTGCACATGATCCTCGTACAGGAACAGGCGGAATTCGCCAAATTCAGTCTGCACCGCCTGCTCGGAGATACGCTCGACCGAGCGCTCGTTGCGCAACCGGTAACGGATGAGCTCGGCAATCGTGCCGATCTTCAGATTGTGTGTGCGCGCAAAGGTTTCCAGATCCGGCCGCCGCGCCATGGTGCCGTCATCATTCATGATCTCGACGATGACCGCTGCCGGCTCGAAGCCTGCAAGGCGTGCCAGGTCACAGCCGGCCTCGGTATGGCCTGCACGGGTCAGCACTCCGCCGGGCTGCGCCATGATCGGGAAGATATGTCCGGGCTGGCGCAGATCCTCCGGCCGGGCGTTCGGATGCACCGCGGTACGCACGGTATGCGCACGGTCATACGCGGAGATGCCGGTGGTAACACCCTGCGCCGCTTCGATCGAAAGCGTGAAATTCGTGCGGCGGTCCCTGTCGGTCTCGCTCACCATCAGCGGCAGACGCAGCTGACGACAGCGCTCGCGCGTCAAGGTGAGGCAAATCAGTCCGCGGCCGTAGCGCGCCATGAAATTGATGTCTTCGGGCCGCACCAGGCTGGCGGGCATCAGCAGGTCACCCTCGTTCTCGCGGTCTTCGTCATCCATGACGACCACCATGCGACCGGCGCGCAGCTCCTCGAGCAGCTCCTCGACCGAATTGAGCGAGGTAGCGGCAGAGGGCTTGCCGGAGAAGGGGTAGACCTTGGACATGCGGGTAACCGGGCCGCGGTGGCGTGGGTGCAGCGGGTCAGTATACGCGCTGGACCCCTTACGAATCATGCCAGTACGGCGGCAGCGTACCCGTCGGGCGTTCCAAGCGTGACCGGTCGGCGTTCCAGAAGGATACAAGTCCCGTTGCTTCCTAAGCTTGACCATACGAGGGCGGTCGCACCTGCAGCGAGGTCACACTTCGTGAAGGTGCCCGCGGCACGATTCACATTTTGCTCGCGCCGGGCTCGCTGCGGCACTGGCAGGCGAGGCACCCTGCGATCGTCGGGTTACCACGACGACGCATGTGAAAAGCGCTCTTACAACAAAGGCATACGAGGCATTCGGCGCCCTGGTCGGACACTCCGGTTCCCGATTCCGGCTCGGCATTGCCACGCGGCTCGCGTTGACCTTCATTGCAGTGGCGGTTCTGGCGGTCACCGCCAACCTGCTGGTCGAAGGCCAGGTGTCGGTCATGCGCACGACTGCAGTCGTGCGCATACCGGTGATAACCCGGATCGAAGCGCCGCCGATAGTCGGGCGGACTGAGCAAGAGGCGCATCCGGCGCCAGCCGTCACCCTGCGCCCTCTGCCGAACAGCGATCCGCTGTTGCGACTGCTCGAGCGCCTGAATGCGCTCGTGAACCCCGCTGCCGAAACCAACGACGCCGCTGCGGGCCGCTATGAGCGACTCAGCGCCGAGCTGGCCCGACAGGCGAGCGCCTACTCCGCCGGCGCCAGCGCGGCAGGTGATCCGCCACCGGCGAGCTTCGCTCAGTCGCTTCAGTCCTATCGTCAGCGTGGCGCGGGTCTGCTGCAACTTGCGCAGACCCGGCATGAGCTGATGGGAACTTATGCCAGTCACTTCGAGCAGCTCAATGCGCGAGTGAAGGAGGCCCTGGACCGGGCCTGGAAGATCTTCGGACGGGTCGTGACACGCCAGTCGCTCGTGTCAGTATCGAACAGCCTCGATGAGCTGCGGCGGGCCTACACGGATTTCAGCGCGCAACTACCCGCGGAGGCGCTGACCTATGAGGCTCTGGAGACAAGCGAACAGGCACTGTCCGCAGCATTGGTACAGGATCGCGGAACCTCGGCACGTAGCGACGGGGCGGGATGGTATGCATTGTCGCGCACGGACCTCGATGCCATGTCAGCCGCCCGCATCCGGCTGCAGCGCATTGACCAGGAGCGCGCCGAGGAAAATCGCAAGTTTCTCGACGACGCCAATCGACTGACTCAGACCATCACGCGGTTGGAGCGCGCTCATGCCGCTCGCCAGCGTTCAGTCCAGGCCGCCGCAGAAGCTGCGGCCCGCGAAGCCAGTCTGCACAAGGTAGCCGAAGCGACCCAGGGGAATGGGCCGGATGCGGCAGCTCCGGCGGCGGCGACCGTTCCGTCGAGTGCGAGCCCCCTACCCCTCGCTGCGAATCCCGATTTGCCGAGCACTGACGAGAAAGCCGCGGAGAGTAGCTCGACGTCGCAGGCAACATTCGATGATCCCGGTAACCGCCATCGCCGCAGCGTGATTGCGTGGATTACCGCCTGCGTGCTCCTGGCCGTGGTGATCATTTCCGCCGGCACCGTGATGAGTATCGTCACACCGGTGCGTCGGCTGCTGCGTGCCAGCGTACAGATTGCCCGCGGCAACTCTGCGGCGCGCGTGCCTCGTGGCGGTGTGAAGGAGCTGGACACCCTGGCGCTGGCCTTCAATCACATGGCCGAGCAGCTAGCCATCGCCCAGGATGCGGCACGCGATCAGCAGACGCAGCTCGAGGCCAAGGTGCTCGAGCGCACTCGCCAGCTGCGCGAGCTCGCCGAAGCGGATCCGCTGACGCGCCTCGGCAATCGCCGGCACTTTTTCACGATGTTGAATTCCGCCATCGCGCAGGCGCGCCGCACTGGCCGGATCGTGGGCGTGCTGTTCATCGATATCGATAACTTCAAGAACATGAATGACAGCCTGGGGCACGCCTTTGGCGACCAGGTGCTGCAGGCGATCGCCAGGCGGCTCGAGGAGGTCACGCAACCCTTTGGCATTGCCGCGCGCCTCGGCGGCGATGAGTTCACAGTACTGTGCAATCGCATCGCGACGATGGATGACCTCCGCGCGGCCGGCGCGCGCCTGGTCGCGGCCTTTCATGAGGCATTGGCCTGTGCCGATCGTGATCTTGTGATCAGCGTGAGTGTGGGAGCGAGCGTGTTCCCGGAGCACGCCGACGATGCGGAGTCGTTGCTGCGCGCTGCCGATGCCGCACTGTTCAAAGCGAAGACTCTGGGTCGCAACCAGCTGGCATTGTTCTCGCCCGAGTTGCTGGAAGCTGCGCGGGTGAAATTCACCATCGAGCAGGGTCTGCGCCGCGCCATGGAACGCGACGAGTTCGAGCTCGCCTTCCAACCGGAAGTCAACCTGCAGAACTGCCGCGTGGAGATGGTCGAGGCGCTGCTGCGCTGGCGCACGCCCGATGGGCGCATCGCACTGCCGGGAGATTTCCTGCCGGTAGCCGAGGAGTCGGGTCTGATCCTGCAGATCAACGATTGGGTGCTGCGCAAGGCCATTGAGACTGCAGCGCGCTGGCACCACGACAGCTGGCGTGAGGCGCGGGTGGCGATCAACGTCTCCTCGCGACAGCTGTTCGATGACACCTTCGTCGAGCGCGTCCAGGCACTGCTGCAGCAACACCGGCTGCCGCCGGAGTGCATCGAAATCGAGCTGACCGAGAATGTGTTGCAGACCGGCCAGGCGACCATCGATGCGCTGCGCCGCCTGCGTGCACTGGGCACAGCGATCGCATTGGATGACTTCGGCACTGGCTTCTCCTCGCTCTCGTCGCTCGACCTGCTGCCGCTCACCCGCGTCAAACTCGATCGCAGTCTCGTCTCCTCCATCGACAACAGTTCGCGCTCCGCCGCCATCGCGCGCGCGACGATCGCCCTGTGCCAGGGGCTGGGACTGACGATTACCGCTGAGGGGATCGAGCGGCCCGAGCAGCTGCTACCGTTGCTCGGCTATCCAGGATTGCACGCCCAGGGCTTTCTGCTGTCGCAGCCGGTCAACGCCGCTGCCGTGCCGCAGACTGTGCACGCCGTGTCATCTGCGGTGGAAACCCTTATCCGCCAATTGGTCGCCCGCACTTCCGAGGCGGAACTGGCTTCAGCCCTTCCGATGCTGGAGTCCGCAGCCCGCGCGTGAATCCCAACGCAGGGCGAATTTCCCGCGCGGTGGCGGGACGATCGCAACGGTCTGCTCCGCTGCAAGCACTCAGTGCGGGTTCTTCGGCACCCCGCGCGGCCGGGGTTCGGCGACCGCCCGGATCTGCGGCTCGCGACTGCCGCACTTGGAACAGCGCAGCCGCGGTCGCAGCGATCCGATGGTGACATTCCATCCCAACCGCTCGGCCAGCTGCTTCGGCCTGAGCCAACAGGCGTAACCGCATCGGCAGCGCACATCGATCAAGAACCGGCCGCCCTGGTCACCCAGGCGCAAGACATTCGGCAGCGTACGCATCGGATGAGCGTACCGAATGCAGGCACGTCCTCAGCAAGCGAACTTGTGAGCCACTGTACGGCGCCGACCGTATACTCCCCGCGAATCGAGGTAGCCGGGAGAGCAGGCCATGTCATTGATGATCCTCGGACTGATCCTGTTCCTGGGCGCACATTCCGCGCGCATTGTTGCCCCTGACTGGCGCGCCGGCATGGTGGCCCGTATCGGCGCCGGCCCCTGGAAACTGCTCGGCTCGCTCGTATCGATCGTCGGCTTCGTGCTGATCATCTGGGGCTTCGCCAGCGCGCGCCAGCAGGCGATAGTGTTGTACACGCCGCCGGCAGCCTTGCGGCATCTGAACGCTCTTTTCACCTTGCTCGCGTTTCTTCTCGTCAGCGCGGCATATGTGCCGCGCAACCATCTGAAGGCTTACGTGGGACACCCGATGGTCGCGGGCGTCAAGAGCTGGGCATTCGGACATCTGCTGGCCACCGGCATGCTGCAGGATGTGATTCTGTTCGGCTCCTTCCTCCTCTGGGCGGTGATTGACTTTGTCATCTCGCGCCGCCGCGACCGCACCGAGGGTGTCGGCTATCCCGCCGGCACGGCAGGTGGCGATCTGATTACGGTGCTGGTCGGCGTCATCACCTGGGCTGTGTTTGCCTTCTGGCTGCACCAGCGCTGGATTGGCGTCAATCCATTCGTCTGAGCGGCGGCCATTGCGCTGACCGCGCCCGATCGCAGTGCATCATCAACTCAGCGTTCCCTGAAATTGTGGCACCTCATGAGCGTGCCTGCCGGGAACTGGGCACTTCTGCGCAGTCCGGTTCGCCCGCGCTTCTAACAAAACCAACGACTTAGCGAATTGTGGCTCGCGCCTGTGGGGGGACATTCACCTGAGTGCCTGCGGGGACTTGAACCCATGGTGTTACGCAGCCGTGCGCATACCGGCCGCGCGGCGCGAGCGCTATCAATGGGCCGCCAACAAATACACAACACACGGCGGCTATGCACCTTCGAACTCCTGGACTTCGGACCCTCGCGCTCTGTGCGCTCACGTTGCTGCTGTACGCGCACTCGCCGGATGCTGCCGCACTACCGAGTTTCGCGCGGCAGACCGGCATGCCGTGCTCACAATGCCACACGCTGTCCTTCGGGCCAGGGCTCACAGCTTATGGGCGTCAATTCAAGCTCAATGGCTACACCTTCGGGGATGGCGAGCACCCGCTGCCGTTGGCCCTGATGGTGCAGGGGGGTTTCAGTCACACGGACAAAGACCAACCGGAGCCGCCTGCTGCGCACTACTCAACCAACGACAACATCTCCGTCGATCAGGTCTCGGTGTTCTACGGCGGACGCATCACGGAGCATTCCGGCGCTTTCGTGCAGGTGACCTACAGCGGTCCGGACCGCAACACCACCTGGGACAACACCGACGTGCGCTACGCCCGTGCTATCAGCCTGGGAGCGACCGATGCAGTGATCGGCCTGTCGCTCAACAACAATCCGACCGTACAGGACTTGTGGAATTCCACACCAGCGTGGGCCTTCCCGTACATCTCATCGCCGCTGGTACCCGCTCCCGGAGCCGCCACGCTGATCGAAGGCGGGCTGGCCCAGGAGGTTTTGGGCATCACCGCCTACGCGATGATTCACGACCATCTGTACCTGGAAGGCGGTGGTTACCGCAACCTCTCCGATCGATGGTTGCGCAACGTCGGCTTGTCGGCCGACAACAACCCGCACATCAATGGCATCGCACCGTACTGGCGGCTCGCTTATCAGGTTACGGCAGGGTCGCATTATTTCTCGGCGGGCGCCTTCGGCATGCAGGCGAAGCTGCAGCCGGACCCGACGGTACCGGACCAGGACCGCTATACCGACTTCGGATTCGATGCGACCTATCAGTTCGCGAATGAGGGTCCGCATGGGATCACGGTGAACTCCGCCTACATCCATGAGACCCAGGACCTGGCCGCGACCTTCAATGCCGGTGGCGCAACCGGCAGTACGCATCATCTGAACACCGCGCGGATCGATGCCTCCTATATGTACCGGCAAACCTGGAGCGTGGGACTGGGTTTGTTCGATATCAGCGCTGCATCCGACCCGCTGCTGTACGGTCCCGGCGCGTTCACCGGCAGCGCAAACGGCTCGCCCAACAGCGACGGCTATCTCGTGCAGCTCGAGTGTGTGCCTTTTGGCAAAGCGGATTCCTGGGGAAATCCCTGGGTCAACCTGCGCGTTGGTCTGCAGTACACCGGCTTCTGGCGCTTCAATGGCGGCAGCGCCAATTACGACGCCAATGGGCGCTCGGCGAGCCAGAACAACTCCGTGTTCCTGTTTGCCTGGCTGGCTTTGTAACCGGCACTTGAGGAGATCGCTTCGATGACATCCGTACGTTACCTTGGCGCGCTGCTGTTACTGCTGGGCACGCGCGCTGTGCTCGCCGAGCCGTGCAAACTCACGATCGAGGCAACCGATCAGATGCGCTATAACACGCAGCAGCTGACCATTCCCTCTGCCTGCAGCGAGGTTGAGCTCACGCTGCGTCACTCCGGCAAGCTGTCCGCGAAGGTCATGGGACACAACTGGGTGCTGGCGCGGGCTACAGACATGTCGGCGATCGTCAATGCCGGCCTGACTGCGGGCAGTCAGAACGATTTTCTGCCACGCGGCGATGCGCGCATCATTGCGGCAACGCACGTCGTCGGCGGTGGTGAGAGCAGCACCGCCACCTTCAGCACCAGCGCTCTGCAGGATGGCACGCGCTATGCGTTTTTCTGTACCTCACCGGGACACGCCGCGGTGATGCGCGGCACCGTGCAGTTCGAGTACCGCAAGGCGGTGGCACGATAGCGGCTCAGGCATACTCTGCGCATAGCCAGACGGTCGTGGTGCGGGGCGAGTCACTGCTCAACTGCAGAAGCGACCGGGGCGGGCATAACGAAACCGGCAAGCCGCTCGATGTAGCGCGCTACCTGATCGACCTCTAAATTCACCCGATCGCCTGCGCTGAGCCGTCCCAGGGTTGTCACGGTCTGCGTGTGCGGAATGATGTTGACGCCGAATACATTCCCGGCGACCTCATTGACCGTCAAGCTGACGCCATCTACTGCTACCGATCCCTTGCGCGCGATGTAGCGCGCGAGTGCCTCGGGCACCGTGATGGACAGCCGAGTGGAGCGCGCATCCGCCTCGAGCGAGCTCACCTGCGCAATTCCGTCGATGTGACCCGACAGCAGATGACCCCCGAGCGAATCGCCGGCCCGCAGCGAGGGCTCCAGATTGACCGCAGTACCTGGCCGCAGATCACCCAAGGTAGTCAGGGTGAGCGTCTCCCGTGATACATCGACGGCAAAGGCATTACCCGGGAACGCAACGGCGGTGAGGCAGCAGCCCTGTACGCAGATGCTGTCGCCAATCGAGAAGCGCTGCGCGCAGAGCTGGCCGAACTCGATGACCATACGCATATCGCCGCCGCGCGGCTCGAGCGCCCGCACGCGGCCGATGTCCTGAACGATGCCGGTGAACATGGGGTGCTCCTAGGCCGACAGCGCAATCAGCCGCAGGCGCAGATCGGCGCCCAACATGCGGTTCTCGATCAACGAGAAACCCCAGGCGTCCTGCAGTGAACTGAGTTCCGGCGTCAGTACCAGCGGTCGCGCCTGGGGTCCGAGCAGCTTCGGCGCGACATACAACAGCAACTCATCCACGAGGCGTTGCACGAGCAGCGCGCCAGCGAGGCTCGAGCCGGCCTCGACCAACACCTCGTTCATCTCCAGCTCTCCCAGCCGGGCCAGCACCGCGGCAAGGTCCAGCATGCCGCGTTGTCCCGGAATGATTTCCACCTGGGCGCCGCGTGCGGCCAGCGCTTCAGCGCGTTCTGCGGTCGCATCCGCAGAAGTGAGCACCAACACCTCGCCCGCAGAGGCGAACAGCTGCGCGGCCGGAGGGGTGCGCAATTTGCTGTCGAGAACGATACGCACCGGCTGCCGGCGGTCCCCTCCGCCGATACGCACGTTCAGTTGCGGATCATCGACCAGCACCGTGCCAATTCCCGTCAACACGGCTGAGCTGCGCGCACGCCAGCTCTGCACATCGAGGCGCGCCGCCTCGCCCGTGATCCAGCGACTTGCGCCACCGGCCAGCGCGGTGCGTCCGTCAAGACTCATGGCGAGCTTCACCCGCACCCAGGGCAACCCCTGACGCATGCGCTTCATGAAGCCGACATTCAGATCGATGGCTTCAGCCTCCATGAGGCCGGACTCCAGCTGGATGCCGGCCTGCCGCAAAGCACTCGCGCCCGCGCCGCTTACCTGCGGGTTCGGGTCCTGCACCGCGAAAACCACCCGGCCCAATCGCGCCTGGATCAATGCATCGGTGCAAGGCGGCGTGCGCCCCTGATGACTGCACGGTTCCAGCGTGACGTAGGCCGTCGCTCCGGCGACCGACTCATTCGCCGCGCGCAAGGCGTTGATCTCGGCATGCGCCTCGCCGGGCTGCTGGTGCCAGCCCTCGGCAATGATCTGGCCATTGCGCGCAATCACGCAGCCCACACGCGGATTGGGATGAGTGGTCTCGAAGCCACGCTCGGCGAGCTTCAGGGCACGCGTCATGCAGAAGCGGTCGAAGTCACTGAACATGAACTACTCCGTAGGCCGGAACCGCTGCGGCAGCAGCGGGTTACTTGCCGCGCGTGGCAACTCCGGCATCAGTTGGCAATAACGGCAGCTGATCGCGGTTGGCCTCCCGCGCAGGCTCGCGCTTCGAGGCGCGCTTGCCCTCGCGGCCGCTATCCGCAGGACGCTGACTGCGTAACCTGCGGATCTCTTCGTGAAACGCCTCGACATCCTGGAAACGCCGGTATACCGAGGCGAAGCGCACGTAGGCCACCTCATCGAGCTGACGCAGCTCGTCCATCACGAACTCGCCCACGATACGCGAGGATACTTCGCGCTCTCCCTGCAGCCGGACTTTGTGGGTGATGCGGCTGACCGCCTCGTCGATCGCTTCACGCGCCACCGGGCGCTTTTCCAGCGCCTTCTCCATGCCCGCGCGCAGCTTGGCTTCGTCATAGCTCTCCCGCGCATCGTCCGATTTGACGACCAGCGGCATGACAAGCTCAGCTGTCTCAAAGGTAGTAAAGCGCTCGCCGCAGGAGAGACACTCGCGCCGGCGCCGAATCTGGCGGCCTTCCCCAGCCAGACGCGAGTCGTTCACTTTGGTCTCGACGTGCCCGCAAAAGGGACAGTACACGCAGCGCTCCGGCCAACCTCAGCGCGCGTACACCGGGAAGCGCCGACACAGTTCGACGACCTGTGGTTTTACCCGGTCGATGGCCGCTTGCGCGCCTTCGGCATCCAACACTTCGGCGATGAAATCGGCCACCTGTTCGATCTCCCGCTCCTTGAAGCCGCGCGTCGTGGAGGCCGGTGTGCCGATGCGCAAGCCGCTCGTGACCATTGGCGGCCGTGGATCGTTGGGAACCGCGTTCTTGTTCACCGTGATGTTGGCGCGGCCGAGCGCGGCATCCGCATCCTTGCCGGTGATGTTGCGATCCGCAAGGCTCATCAGGAACAGGTGATTGTCGGTACCGCCTGAGACGATCTGGTAACCCTTCTTCGCCAGCCGCGCCGCCATGGCCCGGGAGTTGGCCAGTACCTGCCGCTGATAGTCCTTGAACTGCGGCTGCAGTGCTTCGAGGAAGGCCACCGCCTTGGCGGCGATCACGTGCATCAGCGGACCGCCCTGGGTGCCCGGAAACACCAGCGAATTGAGCTTCCTGGTGATCTCGTCGTTGGCCTTGGCAAGGATCAGACCCCCGCGCGGTCCGCGCAGTGTCTTGTGCGTGGTGGTCGTAACCACATCGGCGTGCGGGATGGGATTCGGATACAGTCCGGCGGCGATCAGCCCTGCCACGTGCGCCATGTCCACGACAAAAAACGCGCCGACGCTCTTGGCGATGGCGGCGAATTTTGCCCAGTCAACCACGCGCGAGTAGGCGGAAAAACCGGCCACGATGAGCTTCGGGCGATGCTCCTCGGCGAGCCTTCTCACCTGCTCGTAGTCGATCTCGCCGGTGTCCGGGCGGATACCGTACTGGACCGCTTTGAAGAACTTGCCGGAGAAGTTAACCTTGGCGCCGTGCGTGAGATGGCCGCCGTGGTCGAGGCTCATGCCGAGCAGCGTGTCACCCGGTTGAATGAGCGCGAAATACGCAGCAGCGTTGGCCTGTGAGCCGGAGTGCGGCTGCACGTTTGCATAGTCGGCGCCGAAGAGCTTCTTGGCACGATCGATAGCGAGCTGCTCGGCAATATCCACGTACTCGCAACCACCGTAGTAGCGCCGGCCGGGATAGCCCTCCGCGTACTTGTTGGTGAGCACGGAGCCCTGCGCTTCCATGACGCGCGTACTGGCGTAGTTCTCGGAGGCGATGAGCTCGACGTGCTCTTCCTGACGCCGCCGTTCGCCTTGGATCGCATTGGCCAGCTCAGGATCGAAATCGGCGATATCGGCAGTCTGCTTCATGATGACGGAGGCCTTTTACCGGCGGCACAGTGGGACCCCCGATTGTAGCGGATGGGCCTGAGGGTCGCCCCCCGCGCAGGGAAAATGCCCCCCGCAGCATAGACTTGTCACGCTCACGGAGCAGTTCGGCGGCTGCCCCGCGACGAGCGGAAATCATGGCTGGCGCGACGGACTGCAATCGCCAAGTGCGGCCGACTCGATGATAATGGCGGGCTCCCAATCGACCCCACAGCTCAGCTGTCTCATCGCATGGCTCAATACATTTACACCATGAATCGCGTCTCCAAGGTGGTACCGCCCAAGCGGGTCATCCTGCGCGATATCAGTCTCTCCTTTTTTCCGGGCGCCAAGATCGGCGTGCTGGGCCTGAACGGCGCCGGCAAGTCGACGCTGTTGAAGATCATGGCCGGAATGGATACCTCGATCGACGGGGAGGCCCGGCCGCAGAGCGGAATCCGCATCGGCTACCTGCCCCAGGAGCCCGAGCTCGACCCTGGCAAGGACGTGCGAGCCACGGTGATGGAGGGGGTCGGGGAGACTTTCCGCCACGTGCAGCGCTTCAACGAGATCAGCGATCGCTTCGCCGAGCCCTTGTCGGATGAGGAGATGAATGCGCTCCTGGAGGAGCAGGCGCAACTGCAGGATGCGATTGATGCCTCCGGCGGCTGGGAATTGGAGCGAAAGCTGGAGATCGCAGCTGATGCCCTCAGGTTACCCTCCTGGGAAGCGAAGATCGCTCCACTTTCCGGCGGTGAAAAACGCCGGGTAGCCCTTTGCCGGCTGCTGCTCTCGGCTCCCGACATGCTGCTGCTGGATGAGCCGACCAACCACCTTGATGCGCAGTCAATTGCCTGGCTCGAGCGCTATCTGGAGGAATATCCCAGCACGGTCATTGCCGTCACGCACGACCGCTATTTCCTGGACAACGTCGCTGAATGGATCCTCGAGCTCGACCGCGGCCATGGGATTCCCTGGCATGGCAACTACTCCTCCTGGCTGGAGCAGAAGGAGCAGCGGCTGGCCCTGGAGGAGCGCGAGCGCGAATCCTTGCGCAAGACCCTTGAGCGCGAGCTCGAGTGGGTACGCCAGAACCCGAAGGCGCGCCAGGCCAAGAGCAAGGCGCGCCTGCAACGCTACGAGGAGCTGGCTTCGCGCGAATACCAGGAACGCAATGAGACGAATGAAATCTATATTCCGCCCGGTGAGCGCCTGGGCGAGCTCGTGATCGAAGCGAGCGGTCTGCGCAAGGCTTACGGCGAACGCCTGCTCATCGACGATCTCTCCTTCAATCTGCCGCGCGGCGGCATCGTCGGCATCATCGGCCCGAACGGCGCCGGCAAAACGACGCTGTTCCGGATGCTCACCGGCGCCGAGCAGCCGGACGCGGGGCAGATCCGGTTTGGGCCCTCGACAAAACTCGCCTATGTTGATCAGTCGCGCCACGCGCTCGATGACCGCAAGACCGTCTGGCAGGAAATCTCCGGCGGGCTCGACATGCTCAAGGTTGGCAATTATGAGACCTCCTCACGCGGCTACGTCGGACGCTTCAACTTCAAGGGAACGCAGCAGCAGCAACTGATCGGGGACCTCTCGGGCGGGGAACGCAATCGCGTGCACCTTGCCAAAGTACTCAAGTCCGGCGGCAACGTGCTGCTGCTGGACGAGCCGACCAACGATCTGGACATCGAAACGTTACGAGCTCTCGAGGATGCGCTGCTGAATTTCCCCGGCTGTGCGGTGGTGATCTCGCACGACCGCTGGTTCCTCGACCGCATTGCCACGCACATGCTCGCCTTCGAGGGCGACTCGCAGGTGATCTGGTTCGAAGGTAACTATCAGGAGTACATGGAAGACTACAAACGGCGCAAGGGCGAAGACGCCGCTCAACCGCATCGCATCCGCTACAAGCCTCTTACCCGCTAAGGGTCCGCGCAGCTTGGATTCGCCCTCGGCCATCAGTGTCGATCAGGATCGCAGTGGCCTGCGCTGGATCGCGCCGCTGCTCGCCCTGTTGGTGTTCGGCGGCGTGGTCGCCGTCCTGCACCATGAACTGGCGCAGTTGCACATCCGCAGCGTCTTCCAGCACCTGCATGCCATACCGCGGGGTAATGTGCTCGCGGCGCTGCTCTTCACGGCAGCCAGTTATGTGCTGCTGAGTACCTATGACGCGCTGGCGCTGCGCTACCTGCGGCGTCTGATCGGCTACGGCAAGGTCCTGTTCACCTCCTTCATCGCCTATTCCTTTGGCCATACGCTGGGTTTTGCAGCCTTCACTGGCGCCGCCATCCGCTTCCGCCTGTATTCCAGCGATGGGGTAACCGCCGTCGATGTCGCCACCATATCGGCATTCTGCAGTCTGTCGATCGGCATTGGACTGTCTACCCTGGCTGGCCTGTCGCTGCTGCTGCAGCCCGAACAGGCCGCGCATGTACTGCACCTGCAGCCTGCCTGGGCGATGTTGGTTGGCACGCTGCTGCTGTGCCTGGTGGCGAGCTACGCCATCTGGTCTTCAGTCTCGCACAGCGTGCTGGAGATCCGCGGCTGGGCGCTGCGCCCGCCCGGGCCCTTCGTAGGCCTGGTGCAGATCGGGCTGAGTGTCATCGACCTCAGTCTCTCCAGTGCCGTGCTGTGGTGGCTGTTACCGCCGGAGGCGAATGTCAGCTTCATTGCCTTCGTCGGCGCTTACGCCGCGGCGGTGATCGCGGGCATCATCAGTCATGTGCCGGGAGGCCTCGGCGTTTTCGAGACGATCATCCTCTACGCCTTGCCCGAAGTGCCGCGCGATGCGCTGCTCGGCTCACTGCTCGCGTACCGCGTGGTGTATTACCTGGTGCCGCTGCTTTTTGGGACTCTGCTGTTCGGCACCAAGGAAGTGAGCATGCAGCGCGGCCGTCTGGCCCGTGCACGCGAGCTGGCCTCCATCTACGTTGCGCCCGTGGTGCCGCAGATCGCCGGGGCACTCACGTTTCTCGCCGGCATCCTGCTGCTGTTGTCGGGCGCCACACCGGGCGTGAACGATCGGCTGTACGTGCTGTATCAGGTTCTGCCGCTGGTGGTCGTGGAGGTGTCACATCTGGCGGGTAGTGTGATCGGGCTTGGGCTGCTGATCCTCGCACGCGCGCTGTTTCGGCGCGTGCACGCCGCATATCACATCACCTTCTGGTTGCTCACTGCCGGCATTTTCGCATCGCTGCTGAAGGGCCTGGACTTCGAAGAAGCCATCATTCTCGCCCTGGTGCTCGGCGTGCTCACGCTCGGCCGCAATGCTTTCCACCGGCCCACCGCTATTTTGTCCGAGCGCATTACACCGGTATGGGTCGTGAGCATCATCGGTGCGATCGCGATGGCGGTGTGGATCGGCTTCATCGCCTATCGGCACGTGGAATACACCGATGAGCTCTGGTGGACCTTTGCGGTCGATGGCAATGCGCCGCGCATGCTGCGCGCCTCGCTGGTCGTGGTCATCCTCCTCGTGGCATACCTGCTGCTGACGATGTTGCGGCCTGCGCAGCCGGCACCAGCCGTGGCCGGGCCAGCCGATCTGGAGCGGGCACGCGGCATCATTGCGCGCAGTCCGCTCACCATGTCGAACGCGGCGCTCACCGGGGACAAACGTCTGCTGTTCAGCGATTCCGGCGATTCCTTCGTCATGTACCAGGTGTCCGGACGCAGCTGGATCGCCCTCGGTGATCCGGTGGGCACCGCCGAGGGTGCCGAGGAGTTGGTATGGCGCTTCCGGGAAATCTCCGACCGTCACGGCGGCCAGACGGTCTTCTATCAGGCCAGCGGCGACCGGCTACCGTTGTACGTCGACCTGGGTCTTGCGGCTCTGAAGATCGGCGAAGAGGCCCGCGTGGCATTGCCGGAGTTCTCGCTGGAGGGTTCGGCGCGCGCGGATCTGCGCCAGGCCCATCGGCGTGCCGAGCGTGATGGTGCCAGCTTCGAAGTGGTGGCTCCCGAGCGCGTGATGGAGCTGATGCCGATCCTCGAGATGATTTCCAACTCCTGGCTTGCCAGCAAGTCAACCGGAGAGAAGCGCTTCTCGGTGGGGGCATTCTCGCCCGAGTACCTGCGGCAATTCCCACTGGCGCTGGTGCGCAGCGAAGGTACACCGACGGCATTTGCCAATCTCTGGACGGCCGGCACCCGCGATGAGCTGTCGGTGGACCTGATGCGCTTTGGCAATGCGGCGCCGCGCGGCGCCATGGATTACCTGTTCATCGAGCTGATGAAGTGGGGCCGCGCGCAGGGCTACCAGTGGTTCAATCTCGGCATGGCGCCCCTTGCAGGACTCGAGCGCCACCCGCTCGCTCCGGCCTGGCATCGGGTCGGCAATTTCGTCTTCCGCCACGGCGAGCACTTTTATAACTTCGACGGACTGCGCCGCTACAAGAGCAAATTCGAGCCCGTGTGGGAGCCGAAATACCTGGTAGCGCGTGGCGGCCTGACGCTGCCGCGGGTATTGGTGGATGTCTCGGTGCTGATCGCCGGGGGGATGAAGGAGCTCTTTGCCCGATGATGCCGGGACTGCGCGCCAACGGCTAAACGCCGTAACGACCCCGGGGGGAGCCTCAAGTTGGCGGCTGCGGCGCCGTTAACCTGCTGTCACCATCACCCATGGCATCGCATGCTCCTGCCGCACAATTCGGCTATGTCCCGCGCCTCGGGCAGCACCCTGCGGTGGCGCGTGCGCGCACCACACGGAGTGGACCTGCAGCTGCTCGCTACGGCGTTGGAATGCCTGGCGGTTGCGGAGGAATGTCTGGAATGTGGGGAGGATTCTCAGGCTGCAGCGCACATCGCGGCAGCGGTCTTTACGATCCGCGAGTTCCGTGCGGACCTTGACCTGCACAGCGCTAACCCCGTCACCGCTCACCTGGATGACCTGTGTGAATATGTGACCCGATTGTTGGGCGTGGCCCGGCGGCAGTGCCGCCGGGAACCGCTGCTCGAAGTTTACGGTTTGCTGCACGAAGTGCGCGCTGCTTGGGTTACCCTCAGCCATGTATGACGGTGCGGATACGTTAGTGCTGTACGAGGAACTGGCCTTCCAGGGGGTACTGCCGGTGTCATGGCATGCCGTGAATACCCCGCTCGATCGGGAGGCTACCGCCGGCTTCGACGAGCGCAACATCCGGTTGCTGCAGGCCTGGGATGCCATGGAAGAGCATGTGTCACTCGAGAAACCCGAGGACGCGCCGCACTCCGCCGAGATCCAGCGTCTGGATTTGAAGGTCAACCTGCTGCTGGATCTGGTGGGTCAGCTGCTGTCGGCCAACCGGCCGCGCCCCGCCCCAACGTCAATCCGGTTCAATGCCCTGGGCGCCAGCTTCCGCCTCACAGGTCAGCTGCCGCCAGCCGGCGAGCAGGGAATCACCGAGATCTACCTGCGCGATTGCCTTGCCGAGCCGCTGCGGCTGCCGGGACGGGTCACCAATGTGTCCCCGGACGGACAGATCAAAGTGAGATTCCTGCCGCTGGGTGAAACCGTGTCCGAGCTCATCGAGAAGCTGGCCTTTCGCCGCCACCGTCGCCAGGTAGCGGGCACGCGCCAACCGCGACGGCCCTGAGCCTCGATCCGCAGCGGCTCTGAACGTCCATCGCGTCGCTGTTCACCGACAGCTGCGGTGGCTCTTCGTCGCGGCAATCTGTTGTGCCGCTGTGAGTTGCGGCACGCGTGACCCGAATCACGCGCGTGCGCTGCAGGTACCTCCCAAACCGGTAGCGCTTCACATCTTTAGCCGCACCGAGGCATCAACATAAGATGCACCGGCGTTCGCGACTGGCGAAGAAACAATCGGCCGCACCGGGCGGGTCGCGGTCCTTGTGCTGGTCAATGCAATCCATGCGCGCAGCGCTGAAGCAGGTCTGGAGTTGGAATGTCGGCAGCGGAATCGAGCCTCGTCCCGGAACTGCTCCGCAGTGAGAGCACAGGGTTGAGCAGCCTGCCGCACGAGACCGGCGCCCTGGCAGCTGCCGGGATCAATCTGGATGAGCGCCGCGTGCGACTGCCGACCGGCACCTCCTCCCTCATCCGGGAGGTGATCTCCCTGATCCGCCAGGTGGCGGACCACGATTCCACGGTGCTGGTGCTCGGTGAGTCGGGAACCGGCAAGGAAGTGTGTGCCCGCGCCATCCACGATCTGAGTCCGCGCCGCAACCGGCCCTTCGTCGCGGTGAACTGCGGCGCCATTCCCGCCGACCTGCTCGAATCGGAGCTGTTCGGCCACGAGCGCGGCGCATTCACCGGCGCAGTGGCCGCGCGCAAGGGACGCTTCGAGATTGCCGAGGGCGGCACGCTGTTCCTGGATGAGATCGGGGACATGAGCCCGACCATGCAGGTGAAGCTGCTGCGGGTGTTGCAGGAGCGGGTATTCGAGCGCGTCGGCAATCACATGCCCATGCGCTGCAACGTGCGCATCATCGCCGCCACGCACCGCAATCTGGAAGATTCCATTTCCCAGGGCACGTTCCGCGAAGACCTGTTTCACCGCCTCAACGTGTTCCCGATTGAAATGCCGGCGCTGCGCGAGCGCATCGAGGACCTGCCACTCCTGGTGCGCGACTGCATTGCGACCAACATGAGCGAAGGTCGCAGCCGCGTGCAGCTCTCACCCCGTGCTCTGGGTGCGCTGGCGCGCTGTTCGTGGACGGGCAACGTGCGCGAGCTCGCGAATCTCATCGAGCGCCTCTCGATCGTGTGTGCCGGTCGCGTGGTCGAGGTGCGCGACCTGCCCACGAAGTATCGTCCGGTAGCCGATAGCGCCACTGAGTTGCTGGCTGGCACACCGCACACCGCGTCGTTGCCAGCGGCCGCCGAGTTGGTATCAGCCGCCGATGATGAAAACTCCCTGATCAGTGATGCTGCTGCCCTCTCTGTCCTCGGTGCGCAGCAGCCGACGCAGCTGGCGAGTGCCTCGCTTGCCGTTCTGCCGGAAGCGGGTCTTGATCTGCGTGCGCACCTGCTCGGCATTGAGCGGCAGCTCATCGAGCAGGCCCTGCAGCGCTCGCACGGCACGGTGGCGCAGGCTGCGCGGCTGTTGAATCTGCGCCGCACCACACTCGTAGAAAAAATGCGCAAGCTCGGCATGGATGCGAGCGGCGACGATGCCCTCTGATCGGCCGCGGCAGCGGCAGTAGCTTTCCGCCGGAAGTTTGACGCTCACGCGGCAGTCCCATGCCGCGGTTGTGATTGCCTTCACGCTTTATCTGCCCCGCGCCTCCGGCACGGCTCTTGCACCTTCTGCTGCCAGAGCAGGTACTCCGTGCTCGGAGGTTGGATGACCGCAGACTCCATCGAAAAGCAGACGGCCGCAGTGGGTGCAACCCGCCCCGAAGCGGAGCCCGTCGCATGCGCCGCCGCGTCGCAGCGTCTCATCGAGTTGGCGCGGCGCGTCGCAGCGAGCGACTGCACCGTGCTGATCGTTGGCGAGTCCGGCACTGGCAAGGAGGTGCTGGCGCGCTTCATTCACCGCTGCTCAACGCGCCACGCCCAGCCGTTCGTGGCTGTCAATTGCGCCGCGATTCCCGAGAACATGCTCGAAGCCATGCTGTTCGGTTATGAACGCGGGGCTTTCACCGGTGCCCATGCTGCGCACGCCGGCAAGTTCGAGCAGGCCCAGGGTGGCACGCTGCTGTTGGATGAAGTGACCGAGATGCCTCTGGGACTGCAGGCGAAGCTGCTGCGCGTACTGCAGGAGCGCGAGGTGGAGCGGCTCGGCGGCCGCACCCCGTTGCCGCTGGACGTTCGCGTGCTCGGCACCACCAACAGACGCCTGCGCGAAGAGGTCGCCGCCGGCCGCTTCCGCGAAGACCTGTACTACCGCCTGAACGTTTTTCCGCTCGCGATCGTGCCACTGCGGCTGCGGCGCGACGATGTGCTGCCGCTTGCGATGCAACTGCTGAGCGCTCGCTGCCGCCCGGGAGAGCAGATCCCTGCGCTGAGCGCCGACGCTGCGCATCTGCTGCTCACCTATCCGTGGCCCGGCAATGTGCGCGAGCTCGACAATCTGCTGCAGCGGGCACTCATCCTCGTGAATGGGCCCGTCATCCGCAGCGAACACATCCAGTTCGAGCTCGCGAACGAGCCTGCCGGCCCACTCCCGACTCATCCATCCCGAAGCGCGGCCACTGCATCCGGCAACTCTGCCGGCGGCGCATCGGCGCTGCACTTACAGCCGGCGGCCCACTCACCGTCGGCGCTCAGCCCGCATTGCGCAGGCAATGCGCATTCTGCCTCCGCCACGGCGACCGCAGCCGGCAGCGGCTCGCTGGCCTCGTCGCTCGATCAGACCGAACGCGATCTCATTCTGGATGCGCTGCGCAGCGGCCAGGGCAGCCGGCGTGAGGCGGCCGAGCGTCTCGGAATCAGCCAGCGCACGCTGCGTTACAAGTTGGCACGCCTGCGCGAGGCGGGCATCGACGTACCGGCCGCCTGACACACCTGTCGGAGAAGCGCTATGAGCCAGATGGAAATCGACGCCGTGCTTGCCCAGATCCGCTCGCTATCGGCGCAAACACGCCCGGGCGCGCCGGCAGCGGATGTGCAGGGCAAGGGACCGAGCGAGTTCGCCAACCTCCTGAGCAAAGGCATCGCGCAGGTGAACCAGACCGACCTGCGCGCCAGCCAGCTGGCCGATGCGTTTCAACGCGGCACGCCGGGCGTGGAGCTGCCGCAGGTCATGCTGGAGATGCAGAAAGCGAGTGTCTCGTTCCGCGCCCTCACCGAGGTGCGCAACCGCCTGGTTTCTGCATACCAGGAAATCATGAACATGCAGCTGTGATGCGTAAGCTGTAGTCGGAGCCTGTCTTGAACGCTGAAGTCGTACAGCTGCCCAATCCCGGAGGCCTGCCCGCGAGCCTCAAACCGCTGCTGCTGCTGATCGGCATCGCGATGGCCGTCGCTGCCGGTGTCACGGTTGTGTTGTGGTCCCGCGGGCCGACCTACAGTCTGCTGTATGCGAACCTTGGCGCGGAGGATCAGGCACAAATCACCCAGGCACTGGATGCCGCACAGATCCCTTATCGCATGGCGCCGGGCTCGAGCACGATCGAGGTGCCCTCCGAGCGGCTCAACGATGCACGCTTGAAACTCGCCGGACAGGGTCTGCCGCAGGGCGGCGGCGGCTTTGCGATGATGGACAAGGATCCGGGCTTCGGCGTCAGTCAGTTCATGGAAAACGCCCGCTACCAGCATGCCCTGGAAGCGGAGCTGGCGCGCACGATCGCCGCGTTGCGCCCGGTCGAAGGCGCGCGGGTGCATCTCGCCGTGCCGCGGCAGACGGCCTTCGTACGCGACCGCAAGGGCGCGAGCGCTTCGGTGTTCCTGCAGCTCAAACAGGGCCGCCGGCTCGAGCAGGAGCAGATCCAGGCGATCGTGAACCTCGTCGCCTCCAGCATCCCGGATCTGGATGCCAACCAGGTCACCGTGGTGGACCAACAGGGAAGACTGCTCTCCTCGCCCGAAGGTCACGATCAGTTCGCCATCCGCGAGCAGCAGTACGACATGATTCATCGCCTGGAGGATGACTACGCACAGCGCATCGAGGCACTGCTCGCACCGCTCGTAGGTCCCGGCCGGGTACGCGCGCAGGTTGTCGCGCAGATGGACATGACGACGAGCGAGGAAGCACACGAGCAATACCGGCCCGACAGCCAGATCGTGCGCAGCGAGCAGAGCTCCGAGCAAATCTCCAAGGACGGCAGCGGCGTACAGGGCGTGCCGGGTGCGCTGACGAACCAGCCCCCCGCAGCCGGCGTGGCGCAACCACCGGCGAATGCCACCGCTGCGCAGGCCAAACCTAACAGCCCGGCCGCCCCGGCACCGGCTGGGGCCGCGGCAGCAGCGGCAGCAGCGACCTCGCCCGTGGCTGGCTCCGCTGGAGCCGCGAGCACCGACAGCAGCTCACGCTCCACCACTCGTAACTACGAGATCGACCGGACGCTCGCCTATAGCCGACAGCCTGCAGGTCGTCTGCGGCGTCTCACGGTCGCGGTGCTGATAGACAACGTACGCAGCGTCGGCAAGGACGGTAAGGTGACCGAAACGCCGCTCTCCAGTGAGCAGCTCGAGCGCGTGAATCAGCTGGTCAAGGACGCAGTGGGCTTCGATGAGAGCCGCGGCGATAACCTGAACGTGGTGAACGCCTCGTTCACGCAGGAAACGCCTGCTGCCAATGCCGCCGGCGGCGAGCTCGAGAAGGCGAAGATCTGGGAATCACCCTTCGCGCGCGACCTTGCCAAGATTGTCGCAGGTCTCGTGGTACTGCTGGTACTGGTGCTCGCGGTTCTCAAACCACTGGTGAAAACACTGCTCGAGCCCGTGCGCGGCACGCCTCAGATGAGTGCGCGGGTTGTGGCGGAGACGGTCCCGGCCACGCAGGCCACACCGCTGGCGGCCGCGCAGTCGGCCGAGGCGGCGCACGAACAGCAGATCGTGCAGGCACGTGGCCTGGTAAACCAGGACCCCAAGCGAGTCGCACAAGTGGTGCGCGGCTGGGTCGCCAACGATGAGTGAGCGCAAAGAATCCGCACGCAGCGGCACGGAGCGCGCGGCCATCCTGCTGCTCACTCTGGGCGAGCAGGAAGCAGCTCAGGTGCTGAAGCACATGAGCGCGAAGGAGGTACAGCGTATCGGCCTCGCCATGGCCAAGCTCTCCAACGTATCGCGCGAGGAGGTGCGCGGCGTGGTAACCGATTTCGCCTCCTCGGTGGAGACTCAGACCTCGGTGGGCGTGGGTGCCGAGGACTTCCTGCGCAAAGTGCTGATCGATGCGCTCGGTCAGGAGAAAGCCGCCGGCATCATCGATCGCATCAGTATAGGCCGCTCCACCAAGGGGCTGGAGGCGCTCAAGTGGATGGAGGCGCGCGCGGTGGCCGAGCTGATCCGCCTCGAGCATCCGCAGATCATTGCCATCGTGCTCGCCTACCTCGAAGCCGATCAGGCCGCCGACGTGCTCGCGAATCTACCGACCAACATACGCTCGGAAGTCATGGTGCGCGTGGCCACTCTCGATGGCGTGCAGCCCAGTGCGCTGAGCGAGCTGGATGACATCATGGAGAAGCAGTTTGCGGGCAAATCCAGCACCCGCACCTCCACCATGGGCGGCGCCAAGGCCGCAGCCAACATTATCAACAACCTCGATCCCAGCCAGGAGGGCGCGCTCATGGAAGAGATCTCGGGGGTCGATGATGCGCTCGCCGCGCGCATCCAGGATCTGATCTTCGTATTCGACAATCTGCTCGAGATCGATGATCGCAGCATGCAGGAGCTGCTGCGCCAGGTACCCAGCGACAAGCTGCTGCTCGCCCTGAAGGGCTGCGACGATTCGATGAAAGGCAAGATCTTCAAGAACATGTCGCAGCGCGCCGCCGAGATGCTCAAGGATGACCTCGAGTCCAAAGGCCCGGTACGCATCTCCGAAGTGGAGGCGGCGCAGAAGGAGATCCTGCAGAGCGCCAGAAAACTTGCCGAGGCCGGCACGATCCAGCTCGCTGGCAAGGGCGAAGAATATGTCTGATCCGCAGCGGCCTGCGCCGGCCGCGCTGGTGCAGCGCTGGTCGTTACCGGAAGTCGGTGGTCCGATCATCGGCAAACGCATTGATGCACGCGCCGCTACGCAACAGGCGAGCGATGCGCTGCGCTCGGCACTGCAACAGGCAGAAGCGCGGGGCTATGAAGCGGGCATGGCGCGCGCGCAGGCGGAAACGCAGGCGGCCGCAAATGCTCAGACCGCGCGCGTGCAGCACCTCGACTCCATCCTGCAGTTGCTGGCCGCTCCCCTGCAGCAGCTGGATGCCGAGGTGGAAAGCGAGTTGCTGCAGCTGACCCTCGCGGTGGGTAAGCAGCTGGCACGCCGCGAGCTGCGCATCGATCCCACCCAGATCATCGGCATCATCCGCGAGTCACTCACACAGCTGCCGATCGCGGCCCGTGAAATCCGCGTACACCTGCATCCGGAAGACGCAACGATGGTACGCGAGCGTCTGCCTGCCACAACCAACGGACGAGCCTGGAGCATCGTTGAGGATCCGACGCTGACGCGCGGCGGCTGCCTCGTGCGCACGGACACCTCGCAGATCGACGTGCGGCTGGAAAGCCGCATCAGCGCCGTGATCGCCAGTGCGTTGGGTGAGGAGCGGGCTGCCGTGCGGGCCGCCTCCACGGAGTCGGGCCGTGACTAGCCTCGACTCCGATATCCAACGCAGTGCGCTCTGGAGTCAGCGGCTGGCGCGGCGCCTGCGCCGGGTCACGCAGACTCCTGCGCCAGCGGTCGAAGGCTCACTCACCCGCATGGTCGGTCTCACTCTGGAAGCGGCTGGCTGCGAGGCCGCCGTCGGGGATTATTGCGACGTCCTCGGCCCTGGCGGGACGCGAGTTGAATCCGAGGTCGTAGGGTTCTCGGGCGAGAGTCTGTATCTGATGCCCACGACCGATGCGCATGGGTTGCGACCCGGAGCGCGCGTCATCCCACGCAATGCTGCGGGCACCGTCGGTGTCGGGCACCAATTGCTCGGACGCATCATCGATGGCGCGGCGCAGCCTCTGGATGACCTGGGTCCATTGGAGTGTGAACAGCGCGTGCGGCTCACCGGCCGTCCCATCAATCCGCTCTCGAGGCAGCCCATCTCAGAACCGCTGGATGTCGGTATCCGCAGCATCAACGCGCTGCTGACCATCGGTCGCGGGCAGCGAGTCGGGCTGTTCGCGGGCAGCGGTGTCGGCAAGAGCGTGCTTCTGGGGATGATGGCGCGCTACACGAGTGCCGACGTCATCGTCGTGGCATTGATTGGTGAGCGCGGTCGCGAGGTGAAGGAGTTCGTGGAGCGCATCCTGGGTCCGCAGGATCGCACGCGGGCAGTGGTGGTTGCGACCCCGGCCGATCACCCTCCCCTGATGCGGCTGCACGGCGCCTGGCTGGCCACGGCCATCGCCGAATATTTCCGCGATCAGGGCCTGAACGTGCTGCTGCTGATGGATTCCCTGACCCGCTTCGCGCAGGCGCAGCGCGAGATTGCGCTGGCGATTGGCGAAGCACCGGCCACGAAGGGCTATCCGCCCTCGGTATTTGCCCGGCTGCCGCAGCTGGTGGAGCGTGCCGGCAACGGTGCGCAGGGCTCAGGCTCGATCACCGCTTTTTATACCGTGCTCACGGAAGGCGATGACAGCAACGATCCGGTGGCCGATGCAGCCCGGGCGATTCTCGATGGTCACATCGTGCTGTCACGCCGCATTGCCGAAAGCGGTCATTACCCTGCCATCGACGTTGAAGCTTCGGTCAGCCGCGCGATGCACGAGATCGCCGCGGCCGGACAATTGCAGGCAGCACGCCTGTTCCGCCAGACCCTGGCCACTTATCAGCACCACCGCGATCTGATTGCCATCGGCGCCTATCAGCGCGGCAGCGACCCGCGCGTCGATGCAGCGCTGCTGCTATGGCCACACATGCAGAAATTTCTGCAGCAGGACATGAATCAGCGCGTGGATTTCGCGGCAAGCCTCACAGCACTGCAGCGCGTTCTGGACGAGAGTGACGGCACTCGCAAGGAGACGCCGTGAAACGGGCAGACCGACTGCAGATAGTTCAGAACGTCGTCGACGATCAGAAGCGTCACCGTGCGGAGGCGCTCGCCGTGAGCGAGCGTCGCGTAGCAGAGAGCGAGGCGAAGCTCGCTGAGCTGCAGAACTACCAGGCGGGTTATCTGCGTGACTTCAACATCCGCGCCGAATCGGGCATGGATGGCGTGATGGCACGCGACTACCAGGCATTTCTTGCGCGGCTGGAAGAGGCTCTGCGCCAGCAGAGTCTGGCGGTGACGCAAGCCCGCGCGCAGCGCGATGGCGAGTTGAAGAGCTGGCAGGGCGCAGCGCAGCGTGCCGAGGCGGTCGGTCAGATGGTACGGCGCTTCCAGTCTGAAGAAGAGCTCATCCAGCAACGCCGCGAGCAGCACGATAGCGACGAGCGGGCCCAGCGTCTGTGGGCCTATGGAATGATTTTCCGTGGTACGTGAAGTCAAATCGGCCGGCACGAGCTCAGGCAGCGCATCACCGAGCCCGACGCGCAGTTCCGCAGCTGCGCAGCCCTTCGCGCTACAACTCTCTGCAGCCGGCGCGAGTGCGCGTGCGAGCCAGCGCGCCACGAGCGAGGCACACCCGGAGCACGGCGGTGCGCAGTCCTCATCGGCCCCTGCAGCGAGCGTGCAGCGAAGTGCGGGGCCATCGCATGCGAAGACAAACCCCGCACGGACCCCATCTGCGTCGCCGCAGCGGACCGAAGATAAACGTAACACCGATGGCAGCGGCGGCCAGTCGCGGCGTCGTGCGCCGGACCACAGCCCGTCCGGCGTGGAGGCCACGGATGGGACCATCGAGGCCATGCCTGCGGCTGGCACCGCATCGCAGACCGCTGCCGAAGCAACGTCGCTGCAGCGGCCCAACGAGGCACGCATCACTACCCGGGCCGCACGCAAGGCGCCCGCTACTCTGGCTCTCGCAGATCCCGCCCCCAATGCGGGATCGGTGGCGGCGGCTGACAGCGACGCGGCACACCCTGCAACGCCCAAAACACCGGGAGCCCAGGAACAGGCGCTGGATCGGGTGACGTTGCTCACGGGGGATGCCGCGCCCAACCGCGCAGAAGCGGACGCGTCGGGCAGCACTATCGGCAGTACCAGCCCGGCCAGCGATGATGGCTCCACTGATCCCGCCAGCTCGGCGATTTCCGCATCACTCAATGCTGCACCCGTTGCGGCGCTTTTCCTGGCGGCACCGACTCCTGCAACGGCACGCCCGGTTGCCCTTACGGACGACACCCCGGGATCAGGCAGTAACGCAGGCAGGCCGCTGGGTGCCGTGACTGCTGCAGCGACAGGCAGCAGCGCCCCGGGCCTTACGGCATTACTGACTAACACGGCACATGCTCAAAGCGATGCTGCGCAGACAGCTCTGACAACCGCCGGCGCGGCAAGCCCTGACGGCGGGACTGCCGCTGACGCCGCGACCGCCGACTCCGCAGGTTCTGCGACTTCCGCGACCTCTGCGCCCGATGCCACTGCGAGTGCTGCCGCGGCCCTTGCACACCTGGCCGCCGCAACGCACGCCAGCGGCCGGGACAGCGATCTGCCGCGCAGCGAGCTGCGCGCGCCGGTCGGCACACCGGACTGGAATAACGAGCTCGGCCAGCAGCTCACCTGGATGAGTCATAAAGGCATCGACTCGGCTTCCCTGCGACTCTCACCCGCACATCTGGGCCCGCTGGAAGTGCAGATCTCGGTGCAAAACGGGGCCGCGAGTGTCTGGTTCGGCGCGAGCCATGCCGATACGCGCGCCGCGCTCGAGCGCGCCTTGCCGCAGTTGCGACAGATGTTCGCAAGTCAGGGACTCGCGCTCACCGACTCGGGTGTCTCGCGCGAGCCGCCACGCAACTCCGCCGGAGCCCACGCCACGCACGGCATCGCCGGGGTGAGCGCTGTGGGTGCCCCGGCTGCAGGCAGCGCAGCGCCAGCCGTAATCACCCTCGGGCTCATCGACATCTACGCCTGATCCGGGCCGCGGGCTGCTCCACAGCCGCCAATAATCCGGCACGTGCGACCTGCTTCACACTCCCGTATCAGTCACAAATCCCTTCTGGTTGCGCCACTTACGTGCGTTCCAACAGTAGTGGCATGGGCGTTGCACCCACCTGCGCACACGGCAAAAGCTTGCCGCACAGGAGTGAGTGAAGCTAATGGCGGAAGTACCCGTTCTCGAGCCGGCGGATGCCGCGGCGCTCCCCGGCAAGAGCAGGAAGTGGCTGTTCATCGGCATAGCGGCCGCCGTGGTGTTGGCCGCCGGCGGTGCCGGCGCCTGGTTTTTTTTCGGCCACGGCGGCACGCCGGTGCCACAGGCACAGCAGCCTAAGGAGCCGGCCGGGCCGGCGCAGTACGTGCCGCTCGATCCCCCCTTCGTGGTCAATTTCGAGGGCGACGGTGCGGTGCGCTTCCTGTCGGTATCCGTGCAGATCATGACCCGCAGTGCGGCGACCGTGGAGCAGTTGAAGGCCAACGATCCGGTAGTGCGCAACGATCTGCTGATGCTCCTCAGCAACCAGAAATATGCCGACGTCTCCACGCGCGAAGGCAAAGAGCATCTGCGTGCGGATGCCCTGCGCGCCGTGCGGCACGTCGTCGACAGCGCCGGCGGCCAGCCCGAGTCCGTGGAGCAGGTGCTGTTCACCAGCTTCGTCATGCAGTAGGTCGCCCGTGAGCTCCGAAAAAGTTCTCGACCAGGAAGAGATCGACGCGCTGATTCACGGCGTCGACTCCGGCAAAGTCAACACCACCGACGCTGCGGAACCCAGTGGCATGGTGCGTGCCTACGACTTCAACAGCGAAATGCGGATCGTGCGCGGGCGCATGCCCACGCTCGAGATGATCAATGAGCGATTCACGCGCATCTTCCGTATAAGTCTCTACAACCTGCTGCGGCGCTCACCCGAGATCGCCATTCAACCCATCGAGGTGAAGAAGTTCAGCGAGTACGTGCATTCGCTGCATGTGCCTACCAGCCTCAATCTGGTGAAGATCAGTCCGCTGCGCGGCACCGCACTGGTGGTACTCGAGCCGAAACTCGTGTTTGCCACGGTGGACAACTTCTTCGGCGGCGTCGGCCGGCACGCCAAGATCGAGGGGCGCGAGTTTACCGCCACTGAGCAGCGCATCATCCACATGGTGCTGCGTAACGTGTTCGCCAACCTGCAGGAAGCCTGGAGCCCGATCGCGCCGATCGAGATCGAGTTTCAGCAGTCGGAGATGAATCCGCATTTCGCCAACATCGTCTCGCCCTCGGAAGTCGTGGTGGTCACGAGCTTCCGTATCGAGCTGGAAGGCGGCGGCGGTGCGCTGCACGTCACCATGCCGTATTCGATGATCGAGCCGCTGCGCGAGATCCTCGATGCGGGTGTCGCCAGTGATCGCGCCGAGAAGGACGAGCGCTGGGTGACCACCATGCGCGAGGAGATCGAGGATGCCGAAGTACAGCTGACGACACGTCTCGGCTCCTCATCCATCACCCTTGAAACCCTGTTGAATCTGAAGCCCGGCGATGTCGTCCCCTGCGACTTCGCTGGCAAGGTCACCGTTCTTGCCGAGGATGTGCCGCTGTTCCGCGGCACCTTCGGTGTCTCGCACGGCTCACAGGCCGTGAAGATCGAAGAGCGCGTGCGTCGCACCCCGCCATTCGTTGCTGACGGCAGGCCCGTCAGACGCAATTGAGGAAGTCCCGATGAGTGCCAACATCGCCGAACCGCGCGCCGCGGAGTTCGAGAATCTGCAGCAGGAGGCGACCCCGAGCTCCGGCGAAGTCAACCTGGAGGTCATCCTGGATGTGCCGGTGACGCTCTCCATGGAGGTGGGCCGCACCCGCATTCCGATCCGCAACCTGCTGCAGCTCAATCAGGGCTCGGTGGTGGAACTGGATCGCGCGGCCGGTGAGGCGCTGGATGTGTTTGTGAACGGCACGCTGGTCGCACACGGCGAAGTGGTCGTGGTGAATGAGAAATTCGGCATCCGCCTCACAGATGTCATCAGCCCCGCCGAGCGCATCCGCAAACTGAAGTAGACGGCGTGACGCGCATTCCTCACAGCCTGCGGCGGGCGCTCCTGTGTATCTGTGCCGGCATTACGCCGGTACTGGCGCAAACGGCCGCGCTGGCGCAAACGGCCGCGCCGGCGCATGCCTTCGCCGCTCCGCAGACCTCCGCGCCTTCGAGTGCGCCGAGCTTCAGCGGTCTGGGTCAGGTCACCTTCGCGCTGCTCGTCGTGTTGGCGGCGGTGTTCGTGGTCGCCTGGCTGGTGCGTCGCGTACGCAGCTTTGGCAGTCGTGTCGGCACGGCTCTCGATGTAATCGCCGAGATTCCGCTCGGTCAGAAAGAGCGTGCCGTGCTGCTGAAAGTCGGCCAAACGCAGATCCTGGTCGGCGTCGCGCCCGGTCAGGTCAACACCTTGCATGTGCTCGCCGAACCCATCGAGCTCAAGGCAGCGGCGACCGCCGATGTGCGTCCCAGTTTCAAGGCACTGATGCTCAGGAGTCTGGGCAAATGAGCCGCGTACCGGTGCCGGGCATCCTTGCCACGGCCGCCTTGCCGATCGCTTTGCTGAGCTGCGCGAGCGCCGCTGCCGAGCCCGGGCTGCCCGCGCTTGCCGTGCAGACCGCCGCCAATGGCGGTCAGACCTACAGCCTGACTCTGCAGGTGCTGGCGCTGATGACGGCGCTGACACTGCTGCCGGCGATACTGCTGATGATGACGGCGTTCACGCGCATCATCATCGTGCTCGGCATCCTGCGCCAGGCGCTGGGCGCCGGCCAGACCCCACCCAACCAGGTGCTACTGGGACTTGCGCTGTTCCTGACATGCTTCGTGATGTCGCCGGTGATCGATCGCATCAACCAGGATGCCTTCAGGCCCTACTCCGCCGGCACCATCGATGCGACCGTCGCGCTCGACCGCGCCATCGTGCCGGTGAAGAAATTCATGCTCGACCAGACTCGCGAAAGCGACATCGCAACCTTCGTGCGCATCTCCGGCGGCCATGGGTTCGCAGCGCCGCAGGACGTGCCGCTGACGCTGCTGGTACCGGCTTTCGTCACCAGCGAGTTGAAGACCGCCTTTCTCATCGGCTTTCTCATCTTCATTCCGTTCGTGATCATCGATCTGGTGGTTGCCAGCGTGTTGATGTCGATGGGAATGATGATGCTCTCGCCGGTGCTCATCTCGCTGCCCTTCAAGCTGATGCTGTTCGTGCTGGTGGACGGCTGGTCGCTGGTCATGGGCACGCTGGCCTCGAGCTTTTTTGCCTGAGAAACAACATGAGTCCCGAAGCTGTAATGACCATCGGTAGCCGCGCGCTGGAGATCACCCTGTTGCTGGCGGCGCCGCTGCTGCTGGTAGCGCTCGTGACCGGACTGATCATCGGCGCCTTTCAGGCCGCCACCCAGATCAACGAGATGACCCTGTCATTCATTCCCAAGGTCCTGGCACTGGCGCTGACCATCGTGGTGGCGGGTCCCTGGATGCTCAAGGTGCTGATCAGCTACACGCGCGAGCTGTTCGAGAGCATCCCCGGCCTGATCGGCTGAGCGGCATCTCGGCAGGCACTCATGCTCACCCTCACGACAGGACAGCTCGCAGCGTGGCTCACCCAGCTGCTCTGGCCGTTCGTGCGGGTGGGAGCCTGCCTGATGGTCGCACCGACCTTCAGCGCGGTGTATGTTCCACCGCGCATTCGTATCGTGCTCGCCGGCGCCATTGCACTCATCATTGCGCCGCTGGTGCCAGCACCCGCAGGCCTTGTACCGTTCTCGGCCGCAGGTCTGCTCATTACCGTGCAGCAGCTCATCATCGGCGTCGCCATCGGCTTCTCGCTACAACTGTTGTTCGATGCCGTGACCCTGGGGGGCCAGCTGCTGGCCAACAGCATGGGCCTGTCATTCGCCTTCAACGCCGATCCGCAGCACGGCATCGAGACTCCGGTAGTCGGCCAGCTCTATTCGCTGCTCGTGCTGCTCACCTTCCTCGCCCTGAACGGACACCTGGCCCTCATCGAAGTGCTGGTCGATGGGTTCCGGACCTTGCCGGTCGGCGTGGACGGCTTGGGTGCGGATGGCCTGTGGACGGTCGTGCAGTGGGGTAGCCAGCTGTTTGCTGGTGCCCTGGCGGTCGCCCTGCCTGGCGTGACGGCCTTGCTCATCGTCAACGTCGCCTTCGGCGTCATGAGCCGCGCCGCTCCCCAGTTGAATCTGTTCGCCGTTGGTCTGCCGATCTCACTCGTCTTCGGTCTGCTGATCATATGGGCCGGCCTGCCGGCCGTGCAGAGCACGTTCACGCGACTGCTGACTGAGGGCTTCGGCCTGTTGCAGCAACTGCTGGCGGAGCACTGAGCATGGCGGGCAATGAACCGGAACGCACCGAACAACCGACTCCGAAGCGTCTGGAAAAGGCGCGCCAGGAGGGACAGGTGCCGCGTTCCAGCGAACTCAGCGCGGCAGCGGTCATTCTCGCTGTGGGGGCGGGCCTGCACTTCCTCGGCGGCTACATGGGCGGCCAGCTGCATGGACTGATGCGTGCCAGCCTCACGCTGAGCCGCGAACAGGCGACCGATGAATCACTGGCGCTGGCAACGCTTGCCCAGGAGTTGCTGCACGCGCTCATCGCGTGCGCGCCCCTGCTGGGACTGACGCTGCTGGCAGCGCTGAGCGCGCCGATGCTGCTCGGCGGCTGGAACCTGAGTTTCACCGCGCTGGCGCCCAATCTCGCACGGCTGAACCCCGCCGAGGGTTTCGCGCGCATGTTCGCGGTGCGCGGCCTCGTCGATCTCGCCAAGGCCTTTGCCAAATTCGCAGCGCTGGCGCTTGTTGCGATCCTGATTCTGCAGCAGAAGTCAGCCGAGCTCCTCGCTCTCGGGACCGAGCCGATCCAGCTTGCCATCGCGCACGCCGCCTCGCTCACCGGTTATGCACTGCTGGTGCTGGCAGGCGCGCTGGGTTTGATCGCCGCCGCGGATGTCCCCTACCAATTGTGGCAACACTCGCGCCGCTTGCGCATGACGCGCGAGGAAGTGCGCGAGGAGATGAAGGAGTCCGAGGGCTCGCCCGAGATCAAGGGGCGTTTCCGCTCCCTGCAGCGCGAGGTCTCGCGCCGCCGCATGATGCAGGAAGTGCCGAAGGCCGACGTGGTCATCACCAACCCGACCCACTTCGCCGTCGCGCTGCGTTATGACGAGAAACGCATGCGCGCACCGATCGTGGTCGCCAAGGGCGCGGATCTCGTGGCCGCGCGTATCCGTAGCGTCGCCACCGAGAGCCTGGTGCCGATCTTCGAGGCACCGCCGCTTGCGCGCGCCCTGTTCCGCAGCGATATCGGCGCTGAGGTTCCGGCCTCCCTGTATGTAGCCGTGGCGCAGGTTCTGACTTACATCTATCAGCTGCGCACCGCACGGCGCGCCGGAATGGTCCCGCCGCAGCGCCCCGATATCGACCTGGACGACGAGCCGCCGCGTCATTGAGATGGCCACATTACCCGCAACCCGTCCGCTACCCCCGCTGCGCGAGCTGATTCGCACGGGCGTGGGTGTGCCCGTGGGCGTGCTCGCGGTGCTGGCGATGGTGGTGTTGCCGCTCCCGCCGGTCATCCTCGACATGCTGTTCACATTCAACATCGCGCTGTCGCTCGTGATCGTGATGGCAGTCTTCTACGTGGCGCGACCGGTGGAGTTCGGTGTCTTCCCGACCATCCTGCTGCTCGCGACCCTGCTGCGGCTGGCTCTGAACGTCGCCTCAACGCGCGTCGTGCTGCTCAACGGACACAGTGGGCCGCAAGCCGCCGGCCATGTCATCCAGTCCTTCGGTGAGTTCGTCATCGGCGGCAACTTCGCAGTCGGTGTCGTGGTGTTCATCATTCTGACCATCATCAACTTCGTGGTGGTCACCAAGGGCGCCGGCCGCATCTCCGAGGTGAGCGCGCGGTTCACTTTCGATGCCATGCCCGGTAAGCAGATGGCCATCGACGCCGATCTGAATGCCGGTCTGATCACCCAGGACGAGGCGCGCGCACGCCGCCTGGAAGTACGCTCCGAGGCCGATTTCTACGGCTCCATGGACGGTGCCAGCAAGTTCGTCCGTGGCGACGCCATCGCCGGCATTTTGATTCTGTTCATCAACATCATCGGTGGCCTCGCCATCGGCACGATCGGCCACGGGCTGGCGATCGCTGAGGCAGGACGTACTTACACGCTGCTGACCATCGGTGACGGTCTGGTTACGCAAATCCCGGCGCTGCTGCTTTCGACAGCGGTGGCACTGCTCGTGACGCGCGTGTCCCGCGCCCAGGACATGGGCGGTGAGATGCGTCGGCAACTGTTTGGTCATCCGAAGGCACTCGGGGTCGCCGCCGGCCTGCTTGGCACGATCGGTCTGGTGCCGGGGATGCCCAACTTCGTTTTCCTGCTGATGTCAGCCGGCTGTGGTGCGGCGGCGTATGTGCTCGCACGCCGCCGCGCAGCGCCCCCACCAGAGCCCGTCGCCGCACCTGCCCCCATCGCGCCGGAGAGCCGCGAATTGAGTTGGGATGACGTGCAGGCGGTCGATCTCATCGGGCTCGAAGTGGGTTATCGCCTGGTGCCGCTGGTGGACAAGAAGCAGAACGGCGATCTGCTCGCCAGAGTGCGGGGCGTGCGCCGCAAGCTTTCACAGGATCTGGGATTTCTCATTCCGGCGGTGCACATCCGCGACAATCTGGATCTCGCGCCGAACGTTTATCGCATCAACCTCGCGGGCGTGCCTGTTGGTGAGGCGATCATCTATCCCGATCGCGAGCTCGCCATCAATCCGGGGCGAGTCTTCGGTCCGGTGCAGGGCATTGCCACGCGCGATCCGGCCTTCGGCATGGATGCGATCTGGATCGAGCCTGCGGCGCGCGACCACGCGCAGACGCTCGGCTACACCGTCGTCGATCCGAGCACGGTGATTGCGACGCATCTGAGTTTCATCGTCCAGTCGCACGCGCACGAGATTCTCGGTCACGAGGAGGTGCAGCACCTCCTCAACGCGCTCGCCAAGACGGCTCCGAAACTGGTCGAGGATCTGGTGCCGCGCGTGCTGCCGCTCTCGATCCTGGTGCGGGTACTGCAGGGTCTGCTGGCAGAGCGGGTACCGATCCGCAATATCCGCACGATCGTCGAGTGCCTGGCGGAGCACGCGCCGAAGGTTCAGGACACGGCGCAATTGCTCGGCTACGTGCGCGTCGCGCTCGGCCGGCAGATCGTGCAGGACATCGCAGGCGTGGGTGCGGAGCTGCCGGTCATCACGCTCGAGGCGGATCTCGAGCGGCTGCTGCAAAGCTCGCTGCACGGCAACGCCGCGAATCCCGGGCTGGAGCCCGGGCTGGCAGAGCGCTTGCAACAACGGGTGGCGGAGTCGGCGCGGCGTCAGGAAAGCGTCGGTGAACCGGCGGTGTTGCTCGTGCCACCGCCGCTGCGGCACACCCTGGCGCGCTTCATGCGCTCGAGTCTGCCGAGTCTGCACGTACTGGCCTGGAACGAAATACCGGATAACCGAAAGGTTCGACTGGTCACAGCAGTCGGGAAATAAGTTGGATAAGGTGCGCGGAGAAGCTGCATGAAAATCGTTCGACACACCGCTCGGGACATGCGCCAGGCCATGCGCGCCGTTCGCGAGCAGCTCGGTGAGGACGCCGTCATCCTGGCGTCGCGCCGGACCGCTGCGGGCGTTGAAGTCACCGCTGCTGTCGATTTTGAGGCCGCCACGCTGGAGGCCGGCGGCTTTGTCGCGGCTCTCGGTACCGCGGAGGCACCGCCACTCTCCCTGGCCGTTGACTGCTCACCGGCTGGCACCCCGGTCAGCCCGGCCCCCACGGCAAACGCCGTCGCTTTGGCAAGCACCCTTTCCCCGGCGCACGCTCTCTCGACCGCAAATGCTCCCATCACCACAGAGACGGTCACGCCGGTTGGAACGCCCTCAGTCCCGCAGAACACACCCGCGCTCGCGCCCGATGCCCCGAGCCGCCAGGTCGCAAATGATGCCGAGTGGATCTCGCTCGCTGCGCGGGAAGCCGTCATGGCTTATGCCGAAGAGGTCGCAGCTGCGGCCAACATGCCGAGCGAAGCCGCCGTGAGCGCCGCGAAATGGCAGGTCATTACCGAGGCGCGCGCGCGCACGGCAACGTTTGCCCCCGGTCCTGCCTCGCGCTCTTCGGTCGCAAGCTCGCGCACAGCCGCCACGGTCACGCAGCCGGCGTTGACAGCCGTCACCGACGAGCCCGTCTCGAGCGTCATTCATGGCGAACCCGATCCGGCCATCCTGCAACCAGCTGACGAACCGATGTACAGCGCCGCGGCACCGACCCTTGCCGCTGCAACGGAAACCGACACCGGTGCGGCGATCCGGATGGCCCGGACCCGGATCGATGTGAACTTCGACACACTCGATGCCGCACCGGATCAAGCCCTGCCGACGGATGTGCCGACGATCTCGCCGACCACCGCGGCCAGCGAGGCCATGAACAACGAGCTGAGGACGTTACGCCAGATGCTGGAGGCGCAGCTGGCGCACCTCGCCTGGAACGACATGGCACGTCGCGCACCGGTACGGGTGGAGATGCTGCGAGAGTTGGCTGAGATGGGCATCACGCGCGACCTCGCCGAGCACCTCGTGAGGCAAGTGCCGGAAGATCAGGATCTGACCTTCGCACGGCGCTTTGCGATTGCGGGACTGTCGCAGTATCTGCGGACGACCGGTGATCGCTGGCTGGATGCAGGCGGCCGCGTGGCGTTCATCGGCGCGACCGGTGTCGGCAAGACGACGACGATCGCCAAGATCGCCGTGCGTTGGGTATTGCGTCACGGTCCGCGCAACGTGGCGCTGGTCGCCGGTGACTCAGTGCGCATCGGGGCACAGGAGCAGCTGCGCGCGCTCGCCCAGATGCTCGGTGTTCCCGTGTACGCGCCTGACAAGTTCGAGGAGCTCCCCGCGCTGCTGCAGCGGCTCACCGAGCGGCTCGTACTGGTTGACACCCCGGGAGCGAGCAGCCGCGATCCGCAGTTGCGCAGCCGGCTTGCGCAGCTGCAGAGCGTTCCGGAGCTGGAAACTGCCGTGGTGCTCGCGGCCAGTACCCAGACCGGTGCGATCGAGGAATGCGTGCATCACTTTGCCGCCGCCCGCCCGGCCTGCTGTGTCCTCACCAAGCTCGACGAGGCGGCGAGTCTTGGCGGGTTGCTGTCCGCGCTCATACAGGCACGCCTGCCAGTCGCCTATACGTCCGAAGGACAACGCGTACCCGAGGATCTGCGCCCCGCGCGCGCTCTCGAGTTGGTTTCCGCCGCCGTGCGGCTGGCGAAAGACAGCGGCGCGGCCGCTGATGAAGATCTGCTGCGACGCCGCTTCGGAAAGACTGCGCATGGCTTCGCCTGAGTTCAATGTAATGAATGCCCGGCTCGAGGGGCTGTCGCAGCCGGTGCAGGTGATTGCGGTCACCGGCGGCAAGGGTGGCGTCGGCAAGACCAGTGTGGCGGTCAACCTCGCTACCGCGCTCGCTACCTCGGGCAGGCGTGTCGTGCTGCTCGATGGCGATCTCGGACTGGCCAACGCGGACGTATTCCTGGGTCTGTCGCCCCGCTACACGCTGGCACACGTGCTCAGCGGTGAGCGCACGCTCGATGAGGTACTGGTGGCCGCGCCGCAAGGTTTCCAGGTCGTGCCTGCCGCCTCGGGCGCCGCTGATATGGCCAACATGAGCGAGCGCGAGCACCTGGGACTGGTACAGGCTTTCAGCACCCTCGCGGCGCGTGTTGATGTGATGATCGTGGATACGGCCGCCGGGATTTCGCACAGTGTGCTGCAGTTCTCACAGGCGGCCCAGCACGTGGTGGTCGTGATCTGCGATGAGCCGGCGTCGTTAACTGATGCCTACGCGCTGGTCAAGGTGCTGAGTCGCAATCACGGCGTCAGCCGCTTCCGTGTCGTCGCCAATCAGATACGCATTGCCGGTGCAGGCGCGGAGCTGTTCCAGCGTTTCGAGCTCGTTACCGGGCGATTCCTCGATGTAGTGCTGGAGTTCGCAGGCGAAATTCCCGAAGACGAGTACCTTCGGCGCGCGGTGCGGGAGCAGCGTCCGGTCTGTGATGCCTATCCATCCAGTCCGGCAGCGCGCGCCTTCAGGAAGCTTGCGGCGCGCACTGACAAGTGGCCGGTACCCTCCGGCCCGCGCGGCAACATCGAGTTTTTCGTGGAGCGTCTGGTGCGAAGGAATGTGACCCGCCTGGAAGTGCTGCAATGAACGCGGCCAGTGCCTACGGCGCGATGCGCGGAGCGGGCGAAGCCGACCTGCTGGTGCTGCAGCATGCCGAGCTCGTCAAGCGCATCGCCTATCACCTGGCGGGCCGGCTGCCGCCGTCGGTGGAAGTGGACGATCTGATACAGGCCGGCATGCTGGGTTTGCTGGAAGCGGCTTCGAACTATGCCGCCAACCGCGGCGCGAGCTTCGAGACGTACGCCGGCATCCGCATCCGCGGCGCCATGATCGACGCGCTGCGCAAGCTGGACTGGGCCCCGCGCTCTGTGCATCGCAAGGCGCGCGCTGTCAGCGCAGCGATGCAGCAGATCGAGCGACGTACCGGGCGCGAGGCGCGCGACGTCGAGATCGCCGCTGCCATGGGAGTGACACTGGATGACTACCACTCAATCGTGCAGGACGCTGCGAGCTGCCGCCTTGCAAGTCTGGATGATGCGACTGCAGCGGCTGCTGCTGGGGCAGCCGACCCGTTCGGTGAGGCTGCGGACGAGCGTTTCCGGGCGGCGCTGACGGCGGCGATCGCAGGACTGCCCGAGCGCGAGCGGCTGGTGATGTCGCTGTACTACAGCGATGGACTCAACCTGAAAGAGATCGGTGCGGTGCTGAACGTGACTGAATCACGCGTCTGTCAGCTGCATGGACAGGCACTGATACGCCTGAAGGCGCGCCTCGCCGACTGGCGTGAAGACGGCGTGGACGAGCAGGCGTAAGCGCCTCGAGAGGGAGACAGTTGTGAGCAAAGAGCTGAGATTCCTGGTCGTGGACGATTTCTCGACCATGCGCAGGATCATCAAGAACCTGTTGCATGATCTGGGCTATCCGAACGTCACGGAAGCTGATGACGGCAAGACCGCGCTGCCCATGCTGCAAGGCGGTGGCTTCGATTTCCTGATATCCGACTGGAACATGCCCGGCATGTCAGGTCTGGATCTCATCAAGGCGGTGCGCTCGGACGCCAAGCTGGCGCAGATGCCGGTGTTGATGCTGACCGCCGAAGCCAAGCGCGAGCAGATCATCGAGGCGGCGCAGGCTGGCGTGAACGGCTATGTCATCAAGCCGTTTACCGCAGAAACCCTCAAAGAGAAACTCGACAAGATTCTTGCCGCGAGAAAGTGAGTCAGCATGTCGAGTTTTGCCATTCTGAAGCTGGAATACAGCGCCTGCGTGGAGGAGCTGGCGGGGGCGCTGCGCGCCGAGGACGAACAAGCTTTTTTTGCCGCCGTCGATCATATGGTGCACATGCGTGAGCCCGGCGTACTTAATCAGCTGCGCAGTGTCACCGGTGATCTGCAGCAGGCGCTCGAGCGCTTCAGCGTCGAATCGCGCCTGCAGGACATCGCGACCAACGAGATCCCGGACGCCCGCGCGCGTTTGCGTCACGTCATCAGCATGACCGACCAGGCTGCGCACCGCACCCTCGACCTCGTTGAGAAATCCTGCCCGCTGGCCGACCATCTGGCGCAGCAGGCGCGTGATCTGAGTGCGCTGCTGGTGCGATCCCGTGCGCATCTGGTTTCCCAACGCCGCAGCGATGCTTCGGGCGCTGCTGCTGACGATGCGCTCTCGGCCACGAGCATCGCCCCGCTGCTGCGCTCGCTGGATACTTTCCTGCCGGAAGTGGGCAGCGACGCCGAACGCATCCGCAAGAATCTCGGTGAGGTGCTGCTCGCCCAGGGTTACCAGGATCTTACCGGTCAGATCATCCGTAACGTCATGACGCTCGTGGAGGAGCTCGAGACGGCGCTCGCCAAGCTCGCAAGCCTGTCCAACGACATCGTGGAACATGCGACGCTGGGTGATGGTTCGGCCGGAGCGCAGGGCCCGACGGTACCGGGCGTGAGCAAGGGCGAGGTCGCGGCCGGGCAGACCGACGTGGACGCGCTGCTGTCTGACCTTGGAATGTAGGGCTGCCGCTTGGATATTCTGAGCGTCATCGGTCTGGTGCTCGCACTGAACGCCTTGCTCGTGGGTGCCGTGCTCAAGGGCGCAGGCCTCATGGCGCTGGTCTCGGCGGCCGCCTTCATGATCGTGGTGGTCGGGACGCTCGCGGCCATTTTCATCCAGACGCCGCTGCCGGTGATGCGGCGTGCGCTGCGCATCTTTCCATGGGTCATGCGGCCGCCGCTGGGCGATGGCCGCCTGCTAGTCGCGAAGATCGTGGAGTGGAGCAACATCGCTCGCCGCCAGGGACTGCTCGGACTCGAGCTGATGATCGAGCGCGAACCGGATGAGTTCGTGCAGAAGGCGCTGCAGCTGGTGGTGGACGGCACGGAGCCGGACAACATCAGCAGCGTCATGTATGTCGATCTCAATATGCGCGAGCATGCCGATACCTCGGCGGCGAAGGTGTTCGAAGGTATGGGCGTGTATTCGCCGACCCTGGGCATCATCGGCGCGGTGCTGGGCCTGATGGCAGTACTACAGAATCTTGCCGATCCCAGCAAACTGGGTCACGGCATCGCCGCCGCCTTCACGGCGACGGTATACGGCATCGGGCTGGCCAATCTGTTCTTCCTGCCGGTCGCTGCCAAGCTGAAAAACATCATTGCGCGCCAGACGCAATTCCGCGAGATGGTGGTCGATGGCATGCTGTGCATCGCGCAAGGCGAAAATCCGCGCGCCATCGAGGCGAAGCTGCAGGGCTATCTGCACTGACCGCCATGCGTCACTTTGTCGCCAGGCGGCGCAGGAAGCCCGAGGAGCACACGAACCACGAAGCGTGGGCCATCCCCTATGGAGATCTGCTGACACTGCTGCTCGCGTTCTTCGTGGTCATGTATGCCATCTCCTCGGTCAACGCCGGCAAGTACCGCGTCGTGTCCGACTCTCTGTTCGCAGCCTTTCACGGCGAGCCGCGCAGCATGCAGGCCGTGCAGGTAGGAACCCAGCAGCCCGCCGGCAGTCCGGATCACCACCTCGAGACCGACAAACCGCCGCTGAACCCGCAGGGGGCGACGCGGCTGGATGCCGCGCCTATCGAGTTGGCTCTGCAGAAAACCTCCGGGGGTGATGCACTCTCCGGGCCGTTGCCGCCGCAGGCTGCGGCTGCAGCCGCAGCGCTGTCGCGCCTTGCGGACCAGGTCGAGGGAGCGATGAGCGATCTGGTGAAGAAGAACCTGGTGACGATCCGGCGCACGGATTTCTGGATCGAAGTGGAGATGCGCACGGATATTCTCTTCCCCAGCGGCAGCGCCAAACTCGCCGACAGCGCGAGCGATGTCATCCAGAAGCTGGGAAGCGTGCTGGCACCCTTTCCCAATCCGATCCGGGTTGAGGGTCACACCGACAACAAGCCGATCCGGACCGCGCTGTTCTATTCAAACTGGGAGCTTTCCGCCGCTCGCGCCGCCAGCGTGGTACGCGTGTTGTCCGACCACGGTGTCGGCCCCGCGCGTCTTGCCGTAGTTGGTTACGGCGAGCAGCGCCCGCTGAAGGGCAACGATACCCCGCAGGGGCGCGACGCGAACCGTCGCGTGGTTGTGGTGATCCTCTCCACCGAGCTCATGCGCCAGCCAGATCCTGCGCAAGTGCCGCAGCCTCCCGACAATGCAACCGGCCCCTCGGCCCCCGAAGTGATCCCGGCGACGACGCAAGCCGTGGCCCCGGCGCTTGCGCCGCCAGTTACCGCGCCCGCCGACGCCGCGCCCGCCGACGCTGTGCCCACCGACGCTGTGCCCACCGACGCTGTGCCCGTCGTCGCTGCGCCGCTCGCCGCTGCATCCCCTCCAGTCGCTTCCCTGACAGCCGCAGCCGTGGCCGTTTTGCCCTCCACCTCTGCGGAGCAGGCTGGCACAGATTCTGCATTTTAGGGAAACGGCGAGCGGCATGCCGGAAATCCGACGTTGCCAGCTCCCGCAGCTACGAGTGTGAATCGGTTCACGGAGATACCTATGACGACGCCCTCGTTTGAAACCTTGCTTCTGCTCGGGCGCGGTGTGTTCCTGGTCCTGTCCTTCCTCGCGGCCACGGTCGCTTTTACGCTGTGGCGGCGCGCGACGGCGGTTCAGAACGCGCAACTGCTCGCCGCTCTCGCTGACCTTGCGCAGCGTCTCGCGGCGCTGGAGGCGCGTATTGATGCGACGAAACTCTCCATTTCCGAGTTGGGTGAGCGCTTTGCGCAGGTCCCACAAGTAACATCTCCGCTGACCGCCGCGGCTGCGGGCTACCAGGCTGCCATTCGTCTCGCGCGCAGCGGCGCCTGCCAACAGGAGCTGATCGCTGGTTGCGGACTCTCCAGCACGGAGGCGGAGTTGATTCAGCGTCTGCATGGTCCGGCCGAACCACGGCGCGGCACGAGGCGCGCGCATGCTGCCTGAGTAGTTACGTTGCTATGACCAAACGCCAGAATCCTGCCGGCTCCGGGACACGTCGCACCGTCCGTCGCAACCGCTCTCGGAAAGTCAGCGCGTCCGACAGTGCGGCGGTTGCCCGCCAGTACGTCTTCGCGCCCGAGGCGCTGATCAGCGACGCCGCCCAATTGAAAAGCGCTCTGACGCCGCTCGTGAGCGCTGGAGCTGTCGTCATGCTGGATGTGTCAGCACTGCAGCGCATCGACAGCGCGGCTCTGCAGATCCTCTGCGCTTTTCTGCGCGAGCGCCGCTCCCAGGGACGCGGCACCGAATGGCGCGGAGTGCCTGCAGCGCTGCGTCAGGCCGCGGGCCTGCTCGGCCTGGCCGCTGCACTCGGATTGCCCCCACAGGAAGGCGCATGACACTGGATCTGGCCCAGTTCCATGACGCGTTCTTCGAAGAAAGCTTCGAAGCACTCGACACCATGGAGGCCTCGCTCCTGAAGCTCGATGTGGGCGCGCCGGACAAGGAGCTGATCAACACCATCTTTCGCGTGGCGCACTCTATCAAGGGGGGTAGTGCCACTTTCGGCTTCAGCGACATCGCCTCCTTTACCCACAGTCTCGAGACGCTGCTCGATGAGCTGCGCAGCGGCGGCATGCAGGTGAGCGTTGTCATCTCGGATCTGCTGCTGAAATCAGTCGATGTCATGCGTGCCATGCTGCGCGCCGTGCAGGCCAAACAGCCGATCGATGCACAGCGCGTGTCAGACCTGCAGTTCGACCTGGAGCTGGTGATTGCCCAGAAGGCTGCAGCAGCGCCCGCCTCAACCCCGCCAGCCGCACAATCCAGCTCCAGCGCGCCGTGCGCACAACCGGGTTCCACCCTGCTGTCGGTACCTCCCGGGGATCGCAGCTCCGCATCGACGCCGGCGGTCGCTTCATATGAAATCGGTTTCCGGCCCTATCCGCAGTTGTTTGCGCGTGGCAACGATCCGTTGCGCATCCTGCGCGAGCTGGCCGAATTGGGCGAGCTCGAGGCGCTGCCGGACCTGAGCCGTCTGCCCTCGTGGGAGCAGCTGGATCCGCAATCCTGCTTCATGGCCTGGAGCCTGCAGTTGCGGGGTAACGTGACGGAGGAGGCGATCCGTCAGGTTTTCGAGTGGGCCGAAGGTGACTGCGATCTGGCCGTGACGCGCCCGCAGCCGGCTGTCGGCGCGAGTGCGCCGTGCCATGTCGGACCAGCGGGCAGCAGCGAAAGCGCAGGTCCGGCCCAGCCAGCCCAGCCAGCCCAGGCAGCCCATCCGGCCCAGCCGGTCGGTGCGGTCAGTACGGCGTTGGTCCCAGCCGGCGATTCGGGATCGATCCGGGTCAGCGTGGAGAAAATCGACGAGCTGATGAATACCGTGGGCGAGCTGGTGATCACGCAGGCGATGCTCAGTGAGCTCGGTGCGCAGCTTGAAGGACCCGTCGCCGAAAAGATGCGCAGCGGGCTGGTGCAGTTGGAACGCAACATGCGCGAGCTGCAGGAAACGGTTATGCGCGTGCGCATGCTGCCCATCAATGTCGTCTTCAGCCGCTTCCCGCGCATGGTCCGAGATCTGGCGCAGAAGCTCGGCAAACAGATCGAGCTCAAACTGACGGGCGAGCAGACGGAGCTCGACAAGACCGTGCTGGAGAAGATCGGCGACCCGCTGGTGCATCTGGTTCGCAACAGCATCGATCATGGCATCGAGCTACCGGCCGCGCGCACGGCCGCAGGCAAGACCGCCGCCGGCACTGTGCACCTCGATGCCTGCCACCGCGGCGGTAACATCGCAGTCGAAGTCAGTGACGACGGCGGCGGACTCGACAAGGAGCGCATTCTCGCCAAGGCACGCGACCGCGGCCTCGTGAACGGCAGCGAGGAATTGACCGATGAGCAGGTCTACGACCTGATCTTCATGCCGGGCTTTACCACGGCCGAGAAGACTACTGATCTCTCCGGACGCGGCGTCGGCATGGATGTCGTGCGTCGCAACGTCAAGTCGCTGGGTGGCTCGATCCAGCTGCGAAGCGAGCGCGGCAAGGGCTCGAAGTTCACCATCACGCTGCCGCTGACTCTCGCGATCGTTGACGGACAGTCAGTCGCCGTCGGCAGCGAAACCTACATCGTACCGCTCGTGTCCATCGTGGAATCCATGCAGCTCAAGTCCGCCGACGTCAGCCGCATCTCCGGTCGCGGAGAGGTGTTCTGTTTCCGCGGTTACTACCTGCCGATCGTGCGGATGCACGACCTGTTCGCGGTGGAGCCGCGCACGCGAGTGCTCGATGAGGGACTGGTAGTGGTGGCCGAAGGCGAAGGCCATCAGCGCATTGGCCTGTTCGTCGATGACCTGCTCGGACAGCAGCAGGTCGTCATCAAGTCGCTGGAAGCCAACTTCGGCCGCATCGATGGCGTCTCGGGCGCCACCATCCTGGGAGATGGCTCGGTGGCGCTGATTCTCGATATCCCCGGTCTGATCCGCAAGCTGTCGCTGCGCGCGGCCGCCTGAAACTTCGCAGGAACTATCTCATGGCTAACGAGCAACGATCCACGGCAGCCGGTGCAGACTCGCAGGCGCTGACTTTCGTGCTGGGCAGCGAAACCTATGGGATCGACATCCTGCGGGTGCAGGAAATTCGCGGCTGGTCCGCGGTAACCCGCTTGCCGCACGCGCCACCGCACGTCCTGGGCGTTCTCAACCTGCGCGGCTCCATCGTCCCGGTGGTCGATCTGCGCATGCGTTTCGCGCTGCAGGAAGTCGCCTATTCGCCGGTTACGGTAATCATCGTGGTCGCGGTGATGTCCGCCGCCGGCCGTCGCGACTTCGGATTGGTAGTGGATGGAGTCTCCGACGTCGTCACCGTGGACGTCAGCCGCATCAAGGCTGCCCCGGAGATCGGACTGCAGGAGGCAACCGCTTTCATACGCGGTCTGGTGCCGATCAACGACAAGATGGTCGTGCTGCTCGATATCGATCAGTTGATCGGTACCGACATCGCCCGTCTGCGCAATGAGCCGGGAGTCGGCGCAGAGGGCGCCGCGGCAGCCTCCAAGGACGCTGCCGCGGGTACGGGCAGTCAAGCCGAAACATCCGTCGCCGCCTGAGCGTCGAGCCTGCTTGTCATGCGTGCCCGCTCAGTACTGCTCGATTCGCTGGCGCACCTGCGCCTGTGGCAGAAGCTCGCGCTGCTGTTTGCGGCGATGTCGGTCCCTGCCCTGCTGCTGGCGGCATTTCTCGCGATGCGGATCAGCGCTGCCGCACACCAGGCGCGCAATGAGCTCGAGGGCACGCGCTATCTGCAAGCCCTTGGGGGAGTGGCCGCCGAGATGGTCGCCCACAGGGAGCGCGCCTACGCTTTCCTGAGCGGGGATCGCGCCCGTCGCGGCGATGTAAGCGCCCAGGCCGCCCAGGTCGATCATCAGATTGCGCTCATGGACACGGTCGCCCACGAGGTGGCCGGATCGTATGCCTTCGCTCCCGAGTGGCAGCAGATCAAGTCGCAGTGGGACCGTCTGAAGACGCAAACAGAGCAACAGACCGCTGGGGAAAATGATGTGGCGCATGCCGCACTGGCTGCGCAGGTCGGCCGACTCGCCGAAGCCGTCGGTATCCAATCCGGAATGAGCTTCGATCCGGAAGCGCAGACCCGTGTACTGGTGCAGATCGCATCCGACACCGCACCGAAGCTCCGGCTCGCTGCCGCAGAGATGCGCCGCTATGCCGTTCATGCAAGCGCACTAGGTAACGTGGCCGCTGATGACCGAATGGCCATCGGCATCCTGCGCGCCCGTCAGCTGGCGCTTGTTGCCGATATGCAGAATGCGTTGGCCGAAACCTCCGTGGCAAGCCGCGCGCTGCTACAGCCGCTGGTCGAGAGTGCCACCTCGGCGACCAACGATTTCTATGCAGTAGTCAACAGCAAGCTGATGGCGCCAACGGTCAACGTGGCATCAGGAGCGATCTACGATGCGGGCGTGGCGGCCAATCGCGCCCTGAAGCAGGTCTCGTTGAGCTGCTATGAGGCTCTAACGGGCGCCCTCGCGGCGCGACTGGCAGTACTGAAGCACGAGCGCCTGATGGGTGCCACGCTGCTGTGGTCATTGCTTGCAGTGGCGGTGCTGCTGATTTGGGTCATCAACCGTTCGATGGCGCGGCCGTTGCGGCACGCGGTCAGTGTGTTCGGCCACATCGCCGCCGGCAAGTATGACAGCCTGATCCGGTTGCAAGGCACCGATGAGGCGGCACAGGTGCTGCGCGTCTTGCACCGTATGCAGGGCCATCTGCAAGCGCAGATCGGGGCAGCACGTAGTGCCGCAGCCGAGAATGCCCGCGTCCGCGAGGCACTGGACCGGGCGACAGTGGGCGTCATATTGGCAGACCGGCAGCTGCGAATCATCTACCTGAACGACAGCATGTTGACCCTCCTCCGGCAGCATCAGCAGGAGATTCGCAAAGTGCTGACCGGTTTCGACAGCCAGCAGCTGCGGGGCCGCGAGCTCGAGTCAATGTTTGCAGATGCAGCCCGTGCGCGCGCACAGCTCGAGAATCTGCAGGCGGTCAGCACCGAAGATCGGCGCTTCGGGAAGCTCGTGTTCCGCACGGTGACCAGCCCGGTGCTGGCGAGTGATGGCACGCGTCTGGGTACCGTAATGGAGTGGAGCGAGCGCAGCGAGGAAACTCGCATCGAGACCGAGATGCACAACATGCTCGCCGCGGTGATCGAGGGGGACTTGTCGCGGCGCCTCGAGCTGCACGGCCGCGCGGGTCTGGCCGCCATGCTGGGGAGCGGCGTCAACCAACTCGCCGAAGGGCTGGCGCAGCTCGTTGGACAGGCACAGGTGTCGGCAGATGACATCCATCGTGCAGCGCGCGAGATCGCCAGCGGCAATGCGAATCTGCAGCAGCGCACGCAGCAGCAGTCCGCATCGCTCGAACAGACCGCCTCTTCCATGGAGGAGATGACCGGCACGGTCAAGCAGAATGCTGATAACGCAGCGCAGGCCAATCAGTTGGCGCGCACCGCCCGCAACCAGGCCGAAGACGGCGGTGCCATAGTAGGACGCGCGGTGCAGGCGATGAGTACCATCAACGACGCCTCGCGGCGCATTGCCGACATCATTGGCACGATCGATGAGATCGCCTTTCAGACCAACCTGCTGGCGTTGAATGCCGCCGTGGAAGCGGCCCGCGCCGGCGAGCAAGGTCGGGGATTCGCCGTGGTCGCAAGCGAGGTGCGCAATCTCGCGGGCCGCTCCGCTACGGCTGCGCGCGAGATCAAGGAGCTGATCGCGGACAGTGTCCGCAAGGTTGAAGATGGCTCGATGCTCGTGACTCAGTCGGGAGAGACGCTGCAGCAGATCGTGATGGCGGTGAAGCGCGTCTCGGACATAGTTGCCGAGATCGCGGCGGCCTCGCGTGAGCAGTCTTCCGGCATCGGCCAGGTCAATACCGCTGTCGGCCAGATGGACGCGATGACCCAGCAGAATGCGGCCCTCGTCAATCAGGCAGGACAGGTCGCCGAGTCCATGGCGCAACAGGCGCAGTCGCTACGTGCCCTGCTCGAGCGCTATCGCCTGACCGGTGCGACGAGCTCCCCGGAACGGGCGCTGGCATGAAGCTCCTGAGTCATCTGCTGCTCTGGCAGAAGCTGCTGCTCGTGGTCGTCGCACTGGTCATCCCGGCCGCGATTCTGGGTGGCATCTGTGCGCATGAGGAGGACGCCCAGGTCGCACAGGCGCAGCAGGAGTTGCGGGGTGCGCGTTTTATCCAGAAGCTCGGGAGCCTTGCCACTGAGCTGGACAGACATCGCGACCAGCAGTTGGTAGAACTCTCCGGCGATCGCGCCGCAGCCGCAGCGGTGCAGGCATCGCGTGATGCGTTTCAGGCGCAGCTGATGGCGCTTGCTAAAACCGCCGGCGCCGGTGTCAACGCGCTGCACTCCGCAGCGCAGTGGCAGGCGATCCAGTCAGAATGGCAGCAGTTACAAGCACCGACCGCTCCGCTGGATGCTGCCGCGACGGTGGCACACCACCAGGCTCTGCTGGAACGCATCCGGCAGTTGAGCGACCAGGTCGCGAGCCGCGCAGGCTTGCAGAGCGAGACGACAGCTCAGACGGCAATGCTCGTGCAGATTGCCGTACGGGGCGCTCCGGGCAGCATCGCGGCTGCCGCTGAGGCGCGCGGGTATGCCATGCACGGCGCTCTCAAGGGCTCGGTCGGGCCGGATGACCGCATCGGCATCAAGCTGCAGCAGCAGGCATTCGATGCAGAGTTTGCCGAGGTTAACCGCGCGCTGCAGCTCACCTCCGCTGAGGCTGCCGCCCTGCTCGCTCCCAAGGCCGATGCAGTGCGGGCAGCGAGCGCCCGTTTCGCGCAGCTGCTCGAGAGCCAGTTGCTCGAGGTGCCCAAGCCGCTGCTGAGCCCAGCCGACATCTTGAACACCTCTGTGCCGCTGAGCACCGCGCTGCAGGACCTATCCAACGCCGCCTACGCCAGCACGGAGAACGCGCTGCAGAATCGGCTGCGGCAAGTCGAGCACCGCCGTGCGCTGACTATCAGTGTAGCGGTGGGTTCGGTGGCGCTGGCCTTGCTGCTCTCCTGGCTCATCAGCCACTCCCTGTCGCAACCGCTGCAGCAGGCGATCCGGGTATTCGAGCAGATCGCGAAGGGTCGCTATGACAGCGAGATCCAGGTACGCGGTAGCGATGAGCCCGCGCAGGTGCTCATCGCCTTACGTGACATGCAAGGCCGGCTGGGCGCTCAGCTCGAAGCCGAGCGAATCAGTGCCGCCGCCAACCGCCGCATCCGTCAGGCACTCGACAAGGTTTCCACCAGTGTCATGCTCGCCGATGCCGGCCATCGCATCGTTTATCTCAATGATGCGGCTCGGGCCACCTTCGCGCGGGCCCAGGCGGAGATTCGCCGCTCGCTGCCCTCATTCGAGGCCGCGCAGCTGGAGGGATTGAAACTGGAAGCGCTGAGCAGCGACTCGGCTCGTTACCGACAGTTTCTCGAGCGTCTTTCCGGGTCGCACACACACGATCTGCAGTGGGGCCGTTGCTGTTTCCGCACGATCAGCAGCGCAGTACGCGATGCAGCCGGCGAGCGGATCGGCACGGTAGTCGAGTGGCTCGATCGCACCGATGAGCGGGCCATCGAAAGCGAGATCCGCTCGATGCTGGCAGCCATTGCCGAGGGTAATCTCGCCGGCCGTATCGAGCCAGCGGGAAAATCCGGCTTCCATGAAGCGATGGCACAGGGCTTCAACCAGCTCGCAGACAACATCAGCGAGACCGTCACGAGCCTGAAGGCGGTTACGGCGCAGGTGCAGGGCGCCGCGCAGGAAATTGCCGCGGGCAACGTCAATCTGTCGCAGCGCACCGCAAATCAGTCCGCCTCGCTGCAGCAGACCGCCTCGTCAATGGAGGAGATGACCGGTACCGTCAAACAGAATGCCGACAACGCCGGACAAGCAAATCAGCTGGCGGTGGCGGCGCGCGATCAAGCCCAGCAGGGCGGACGGGTGGTCAATCAGGCGGTGGCGGCGATGAATGACATTGCCAGCGCTTCCTCCAGGATTGCCGACATCATCGGTGTCATAGATGACATCGCTTTCCAGACCAACCTGCTGGCCCTGAACGCTGCGGTCGAAGCCGCGCGCGCCGGGGAACAGGGGCGCGGCTTCGCGGTAGTAGCCAGTGAAGTGCGCAACCTCGCCGGACGCTCGGCGAGCGCAGCGCGCGAAATCAAGGAGCTGATCCAGGACTCGGTGCGCAAGGTGCAGGACGGCGCGAAGCTGGTCACGCAGTCCGGTCAGGCGCTCACGCAGATCGTATTGTCGGTGACCAAAGTGTCGGACATCGTCGCGGAGATAGCTGCGGCCTCGCGCGAGCAGTCCGCCGGCATCGAACAGGTGAATCGCGCAGTGGTGCAGATGGACGAGCTCACGCAACAGGACGCTGCTCTGGTCGAAGAGGCGACGGCAGCATCGCAGCAGTTGGCTGCACAGGTGCAGGGCCTGCAGCAACTGTTGGATCACTATCGCAGCGAGAATACCCATCACGCCACGTCGCCGGGTTTGCCGCGCGCTGCAGTGAAACCTGCTCCTGCAAACTCCGCGGCGGCGACGCCCGCCCGCACCGAGCGTCGTAAGCCCAACCGGCCGTGGACGCGACCGCGTGCCACAGCCGTCGCGCATACGGCAACCAAGACTGCATCGGCAGCGATTGCAGCTGCGCCTGAAGACTCCGAGTGGCAGGAGTTTTGAAGATGCGCAGCCCGGATTCAGGAGTGCACAAATGGCACGAATACTAGCTGTGGATGACTCGCCCGCGATGCGTCAGATGGTGGGCCTCACCCTACGCAGCGCGGGTCACGAGGTAGAACACGCCGCGGATGGCTGCGAGGCCCTGCAGATCGCCGGCCGCAGCAAGTTCGACCTCATCATCACCGATGTCAACATGCCACGCATGGATGGCATCACCCTGGTGCGCGAGTTGCGCACCCTCGGCGCCTACAAGTACGTGCCGTTACTGGTACTCACTACCGAGGCAACCGCCGAGCGCAAGCAAGCCGGCAAGGCGGCCGGTGCAACCGGCTGGCTGGTGAAGCCCTTCAATCCGGAGCGACTGCTGGCCACGATCGACAAGGTACTCACCTGAACGCCTGTTCGCCGCCACCCCTGGCAGACGGGCTGCCAGGCCGCACACGCGAGTTTGATTTCGCGGATGAGGATTTTGATGCACTGCGCCGGCTGGTCAAACAGATCACCGGCATTCATTTGTCGGAGCAGAAACGCGAGCTCGTCTACGGTCGCCTGGCGAGGCGCCTGCGCGCGCTGCAACTGACCAGCTTCGCGGAATACCGCCGTCTGCTCGCCGAGGACAATGGCCGCGAGATCGTCGAATTCTGTAACGCGCTCACCACCAACCTCACTGCTTTTTTTCGCGAAGCGCACCACTTCGACTTTCTACGCGAGCATCTGCTGAAATCCGTGGCGGCACCCACGGGCGCCCGACGCGTGCGGATCTGGTCGGCAGCCTGCTCGACCGGCGAGGAACCGTACTCGATCGCGATGACCATCCGCGAGAGCCTGTCTGATCTGCGTGGCTGGGACATCCGCATCCTCGCCACCGACCTGGACTCGGCCGTGCTCGAGCAAGGCCGCCGCGGCCTGTATGCCGCAGAACGGCTGAAGGGGATCGAGCCGCAGCGGCGCGCCCGCTTCTTTCGCGAGCAGCGCGGCATCGATGGCATCTCTTACGAGGTGACCGATGAGCTGCGGGCGCTCGTCACCTTCAAGCAGCTCAATCTCATGCACCCCCTGCCGATGCGCGGGCCGCTACAGGCGATCTTCTGCCGCAACGTGGTGATCTATTTCGACAAGGACACCCAACGTGACCTGTTCGCTCGCATCGCGCTGCTGCAGCGACCCGGCGACCTGCTGTTCCTCGGGCACTCGGAGAGTCTTTTCAAGGTCACCGACAGTTATGCGCTGCTCGGCAGAACGATGTACCGGAGGGTCGGATGAGCTCTGAGGCACCGCGCCCGGTGCGCAGCGTGCAGCCGGCCCTGCCGCAGTTCGCTCACGTGCAGCGCTTCTGGGACCCGGCGCTGGAGCACTGGAACGTCAAGATCCTGCCTGGGGAATACTACGTCACACGCCACAACGAGGCGGTCTCGACGGTGTTGGGTTCATGCATCTCGGCCTGCATCAGAGATCCCGTGCTCAAGGTTGGCGGCATGAACCATTTCATGCTGCCCGCGGACGCATCTGCCGGCAGCAACGACTGGCTCGATCCCATCGCCGGCCTCGCCACCCGCTACGGCTCGTACGCAATGGAAAGCCTCATCAACGATCTGCTGAAGCTCGGCGCCGCCCGCGAGCGCCTGGAGATCAAAGTGTTCGGGGGCGGCCGGGTGCTCGCGGGCATCACCGATATCGGCGCCCGCAACATCGCCTTCATCCGCAGTTTTATCCAGCTCGAGGGCTATCGGCTGTCCGCTGAGGACCTGGGCAGCACCTACCCGCGCAAAGTGGTGTATTTCCCGACAACCGGCCGGGTCAAGGTCAGACGTCTGCGCCCGGTCGAGACTTCTGCGGTCAGTCACCAGGAGCAGTTGTATCTGGCCAGCATCGGCAGTCGGGCTGCCGGCGGCGATGTCGAGCTGTTCGACTGAAGCACCGTATCGATACGCGCACCGCAACAGAGTCCACCATGAAGCATTCTGTCAATCCGCAACCGCCACCGATGCCGCGTCGGCGCATCCGCGTACTGATCGTGGACGACTCCGCACTGGTGCGCAGCCTGGTGAGCGACATCCTGCGCGCCGATGCGGGCATCGAGGTGGTCGGCGTGGCGAGCGATGCGCATGTGGCGCGGGAAAAAATCAAACAGCTCAATCCTGATGTACTGACTCTCGATGTCGAGATGCCCAAGATGGACGGGCTCACCTTCCTGCGCAATCTGATGCGGCTGCGCCCGATGCCGGTTGTCATGGTGTCCTCGCTGACCGAGCGCGGCGCCGATGTCACCCTCGATGCACTCGCGCTCGGTGCGGTCGACTACCTCTCCAAGCCCAAGATCGATCTCGCGGCGACGTTCAGGGATTACGGTGACGAGCTGATCGAGAAGATCCACATCGCCGCACGGGCGAGCGTGCGCGCTTTGGATCCGCAGCGGGCGGCGAGCGGCGCGCGCTCCAGTCACAGCGCTGATGCGGTGTTACCCAAGGCGAGCGCGCCACGTCCTCTGCGCACCACCGATCGGATCATCGCCATCGGCGCCTCCACGGGAGGCACCGAGGCCATCAAGGAGGTCCTGACGCGCCTGCCAGCGGATGCGCCGGGCGTGGTGATCGCTCAACACATCCCCAAAGCCTTCAGCGCCCCCTTTGCCCGCCGCATGAACGAGTGCTGCCAGGTCACGGTATACGAGGCCGAGGACGGTCAGCAGCTCCTGGCGGGCCATGCCTATATCGCACCCGGCGACCGCCATCTGATGGTGGTCCGCGACGGCTCGCGCTATGTCCTGCACCTGGATGACGGGCTGCCGGTCAACCGACACAAGCCCTCAGTCGATGTGCTGTTCCGCTCGGTCGCGCAGAATGCCGGCCGCAATGCCATCGGCGTGCATGCTCACCGGCATGGGCAAGGACGGGGCGCGCGGCCTAAGGGAGATGCTCGATGCGGGCGGCCACACCATTGCGCAGGACGAGGCGACGCAGCGTGGTTTGGGGAATGCCGGGCGAAGCCGTCAGTCTGGGTGCCGCGCAGCATGTCGTAGCGCTGGACAGTGTCGCTGGGAAGATACGCTCTTTGGCCGATTCGATGGACATCACGCGTAAAGCGCAGGAGGCGTGATGCATTTTGCGGACAGTAGGCGCAAGTCCCGCGACTATGGGTCGTTACGGCACCGGAATATCCCGCGATGAACCAGCCCCTGACGCAGACTCGAATCCGGCCCCAGCGATGCGGAGGCGTTCGCTTTCGTGCAGTCACTCGCCGCCGAGCTGTCCAAAGGCAAGGCCGACCTGCCGAGCTTCCCCAATATCGCCATGCGCATCCGCAAGGTGCTCGGCGATGAGAATGTCTCCCCGGACATGATCGTGCGGGTGGTCGGCTCCGAGCCTGCCCTGGCCGCGCGCCTGATGCAGATCGGCAACTCGGCCGCCATCAACTTCAGCGGCAAGCCGATCACCGAGCTGCGCACCGCCATTGCCCGCATGGGATTCAACATGGTGCGCAGCGCCGCGATCGCCTTCGCGATGTCCCAGTTGAAGAAAGTCGATGCCCTCAAGGGTCTGGAGAAGGCCCTCGACCAGCTGTGGAAGCGCAGCGCCAGCGTTGCGGCCATGTCGTATGCGGTCGCGCGCCGCTACAGCAAGGTCAACCCTGACACGGCGCTGCTGGCCGGACTGCTGCACGGCATCGGCCAGCTGTACATCCTTACCCGAGTGAGTCGGCATCGTGCGCTGTTTGCGGACCATGCCGCCTACAACGCGATCGTACGCGACTGGCATGCCGCGATCGCCAAGGCGCTGCTGGAGAACTGGGAAATGACTGAAGAGGTGATCCAGGCGGTCAGCAACTACGAGGACCTGGAGCGGGTGCATACGGGGGCCGTGGACCTGACGGATGTGGTGACCGTCGGTTACCTGCTGGCATCCTATAAGGATCATCCTGAATCGATCGAGCTCAACATGCAGGATGTCGCTGCGTGCAATCGCATGAAGATGGATCGCGACAGTTACGCGCAGCTGATCCAGGAATGTTCACAGGAGATCGAGACTCTGAACCAGGCACTCGGGGCCTGAGCGGACCGTACCATGAGCACGGCGTCGAAAACCACGCAGCCCGCCGCCGGTGAACGCGAGCACGACGTCGCGTTCTCCTTTGTGCAGGCACTGGCCAGCGAGCTGTCTACGGGCAAGATCGAGTTGCCTGGCTTCCCCCACATCGTCATGCGGGTGCAGAAGGTACTCGCGGACGAGCACGCCGACGTGAACCGGATCGTGCGGGTGCTGGGCGGCGAGCCGATCCTGGCGTCGCAGATCGTGCGGATGGCGAACTCGGCGGCGCTCAATCCGGCAGGCGCGCCCGTGTCGGACCTGCGCGCGGCGGTGTCGCGCGTCGGGCTGGATACCGTACGCTCAGCGACGATCGCTTTTGCCGTGCGTCAACTACGCGATGCACCGCTTCTGAAGGGTATGGAGGCACCGCTCGGTGAGCTTTGGCAGAGAAGCGTGCTGACGGCCAGCTTGAGCTGCGTGATCGCGCGCCGTCTGACCGCGGTGAATCCCGATACGGCCTTACTGGCCGGGCTGCTGCAGGGCATTGGCCGGCTCTACATCCTGACTCGCGCCGGCAGTTATCGCGCGCTGTTTGCCGATCAGGACAGCTATCGCGCCATCGAACAGGACTGGCACCTGTCGATCGCCGCCGCGCTGCTCGAGAACTGGGGCATCTCCGAGGAGATCGTCCAGGCCGTACACGAGTCGGAAAACCTGGAGCGCGATGCACGCGGCATCCTGTCACTGACCGATGTAGTGGTGGTGGGTACCATCCTCGCCGAGCATCATAAGGCCCCGCAAACCTTGAGTGCGCATGTGGCCAGCTCGCGTCCCCTGCTGAGACTGAAGCTCGATGCGGCCACCTGTGAAACCTTCATTACGGAATCGTCCCGGGACATCGATTCGCTGCGCGAGGCGCTGGGCTGAACCGGCGCTGCGCGAGACGCTACGCTGCTCCCAGCTCGCGTTTCGGATGTAACAGCGGCTCGGCACCCTTCGGCCCGTAGGTCATCGGTTTGAGCGTGTCGCGGGCGAGCGCCGCGAGGCGGGCTTCCACGTGCTTCAGGTGGGCGCTGACCATCTCACCGTTGCGGCTGTTCAGATCCCGGCAGCGCAAGGCTCGCTGTGCACAATCGCGCAGGCTGGGGAGCAGAGAGCCGCTGGGATCGCACCACTGCAGCAACTGCTCAAGCCCGATCCAATCCGGTGAGTAGCCGTGCAGAGTGCACAGGGTACGGCGCTGCTCCTCGGTACGCGCCAGCGCGCCCATCATCTGTTGACGAACCGGGGCCATACGCTCCACCGCAGCCACCTGATGGGTGCCCAGCACCTCGCCCTCACGCTGCAGCAGATCCTGCAGATCGGCGAGCATGCGGGACTCCTGGGCGAGCAGCGAAGCGAGGCTGTCGTGGCAGAGTTGCGCGTCCGCGCCATGAACCGAGTTACGCATGGGCTAGCTGCCGGGTTGCGGCGGCGCGTCGTCGCTGGGCTCGCCGTCTGTTGTATGAGGCAGCGAGCGCAATACACGCTCCAGAGCCAGCAGTTGATCGGCCACGTGCTGTGGTCGCACCGAGTAGGTTCCCTGCTCGATCTGGCTGCGGATGTGTCCGACCCGCGTCTCATCCACTACCGGGAGGTCACGCACGGTCTGCTCGAGACGGGCGAGACTGCGGGCCGTCCCGGTGATCTGCACGTTGCCGGCGGCGCGATCGGTGCCTCCCTGAGACGGACCTGCGGCAGCGTCGGAGGGACGCGTGATCGCGCGGCCCGCATCGATGGATGCGACCCGGCTTGCGTCGATTCCGCTGATTTTCGCCACGGGAGCGGTCTCCTGAGAGTCTGTCCAGTCTAGCGGCCGTCCCGCGGCAAACTTTAGGAGGGAGTCCTCATCTGCCCGGCGTCCGCCCCGCTGTTGAGGTTATGTCAGATTGACCTCGAACTCAGACCTGCGTCGTCAGCACCCGGCCTGAGGATGCCGGGGAGTAAGCGCCCCGCGGCCCATAGGTCACCGCATCCCGACGTCCCTCGAGCAGCGTGCCCAGGCGAGCCTGCACATGCTTCAAACGCGCGGCAACCAGGGCACCGTTGCGATCGTTCGCCAGGCGACAGCGTGCTGCCGCCTCGCAGCATTGTGCCCAGCCGCTCGCCAGCTCGTGCTGCGGATCACACCAGCGCAGCAGCTGTTCCAGCCCCTGGGGATCAGCAGACTTGCCCATGCGGGTACACAGCTCACGCCGCGTCTCATCGATACGGACGATGCGAGCCACGCAGCGCTGGCGCTCGCGTGCGGCGCCCTCCAGCGAGGCGACATCGTTATCCTGCAGAAACCGATGCTCCCGGTCGAGCAGACCTGCGAGCTCCTGCAACGCGCTGCTCTCGTCCGTCATCAAGCGGGCCAGCTGCCCGCGACAGTCTGCGGCTTGCATCAAGGCTTCACTTCGCGGCCAGCTTGCCCAGATCCCGCTCGGCCTGCATCAGGCCGGAGGCGATGCGCTCGGCGTCAATCCGGTAGCTGCCGTCGGCGAGCGCGCGGCTGACGGCCTCGACGCGGCTCTGATCCACGGCCGGACGGCTGCTGAGGGACTGCTGCACGCGCGCGAGGAGCTCCGCGGTGCTCGTGATGTTCACATTCGGGGCTGCGGCTGCGGTTTCAGGGGCTGCCGATTCAGCGCCTGCCGAGCCGGAAGCCGTGGGCTGCGACCTGCGGGTGGGGCCGAGCGGCGCGCCGCCAGTAAGGTCAATTCCATTCAGTTTGACGGCCATAGGGGCGCTCCTGTCTGCATAACCGGCTTATCGGCCGTGGCGGCACGAACTTGAGGGCTGATTCACACATTTCTCTCACTGGCGGGCGATCCGTACCAGATCGGGGCTCTCCACTACACCTTCGACGATGCGTTGCGAGCTGAGATTCTGGACCTGGATGCGCGCGCCTGCGCCGGCATCCGCCATGGCGCGACCTGCAGCACGCACCTCGATCGAGCCCCCGGAGGACAGCAGGGTGACTTGCTGGCCGCGGTGCACGACGTAGTCCACGTTGAACATATCGACAGCGAGTACGCTGCCCGCAGGCAGCGGCCGGCGCACCGTGCGCCCCTGTAACTCGCCTGCCGAGCCGAGCAAAGCCAGCCCGCCCCCCGAGGTCCTGCGGCTCTCGACGGCAACATCCGCTGGAGTAAGGCGCGCGTCCCGTGCTACAGCATGCGTCAGTACGAGTACATCGACCGTGCTTTCCACACTAACGGGCACGTATACCGTCCACTGCGTCGGGCCGGCACAGCTGACCCCTACTGTCACCCGCGACTGTAATGACATGCCCGCAGGCAGCGAGGCGCTGAGCTGACGTGATGCACAGGGAGCCAGCCGCAGGCGGCCGTCAAGGGCGCCCACTGCGACGCTCACCTCGCGCGCGCTCGCTGGAACGAGCGATTGCACGTAGGCGTGCGCGGCGTTGCGGATATCGGCTAGGGGCTCGATCGCTGAGTTCACCGTCGCAACCCCTGCAGTGACCTGAGCGTGCGCACACACTGACACGAGAGCCATAGTCAGCCTGAGTAGCGCAGCCCCTAATCGATTACGCAGGTTGCCAGCGAGCACCAGGGTCTCTGCATCACCACCCGTCCCGCTGTGCATGCGTCGGCACACCGTCGTTCTCTTCATCATGGCCGGTAGCTTGCAAGTGCCAGGCCAGACCTGCGAGGTTGACCCCGACTCAAGTGTGCAACGAGGCGGCCGCTAATGTTGTTGCGAACGGCGTAGGCCGCCACTGTGAGCTGCCGACAGCAGGTGGCGTGCTCGCCCCGCGTCGGACGGCAACCTCTTGCCGCTCACGTGATCCAACGCACGCGCCCGACCCCCCTGATGCCGCCACGAGTGGCTCCCGCTCCGTGGCATGCGTATTGCACTCCCCCCCGTCAGGTCATCTTTTTGACGGGTCGTGCTCATGGCTCTGAACCTGGACAGCTATCTCGGCGTACAACCTGACGCCCTGAAGGTGCAGTCGAAGCGCATGGAAGTGCTGGCGAACAATCTCGCCAATGTCGACACGCCTAACTACAAGGCGCGCGATCTGGATTTTCGCGCAGCCCTCGCGCAGGCCGGTAATACGGATGCGCCGGTGAAGCTCGCCGTCACTGACTCCCGTCATCTCCGTGTCGATGCGAACGGCGGCGACGCCGCGCAGCTCAAATACCGGGTGCCACTCGCTCCGGCGCTCGATGGCAACACGGTCGATGCGCAGCAGGAGCAGGCAGCGTTCGCCGAAAACACCGTGCGCTATCAGGCCACTCTCACCTTTCTGTCGGCACGCTTCAAGGGTCTGCTGACGGCCATTACCGGCTCCTGAGCCGCGGAGCGTCCGGCATGACATCTTTCAAGGTATTCGACATCGTGGGCTCGGGACTGAGCGCGCAGTCGGTCAGACTCAACACGGTGGCCAGCAACCTTGCCAACGCCGACAGTGTCAGCGGCGATCCGGCAACGGTTTACAAAGCACGCCACCCCGTGTTCCAGGCCGTGCAGGCGGCTATCAGCCAAGGCGCTAATGCCACCGAGAGCGCGAGCGGCGCCAGCGTGCGCGTCGCGGGAATCGTGCAGAGCAACGCTGCGCCGACCGAGCGATACGACCCCGGCAATCCGCTCGCCGATGAGCACGGCAACGTGTACGCACCGAATGTCAACGTCATCGAGGAGATGACCGACATGATCTCCGCCTCACGGGCCTATCAGGACAATGTTGAGGTGCTCAACACCTCCAAGGACCTGATGCTCGCAACTTTGAAGCTCGGCAGCTGATGCCGCACACCCTTAAGGAATCGCATGTCAACCACTCCCGTGAACGGCAGCTCCAATGTCCCGGCAGCAGGACTCAGCAACACGCCGGCCAACATGCAGATCAACCAGACCGATTTCCTCAAGCTGATCACGACGCAGCTGACCGACCAGAACCCGCTGTCACCTGCCGATCCGACGCAGTTCGTGTCGCAGCTCGAGGGTATGAGCGAGGTGTCGAGCATGCAGACCATGCAGAACTCGCTGCAGTCCTCCGCGCTCATGAATGGCAGCTCGCTGATCGGCAAGTCGGTGCTGGCCCCTGCCAGCAGCGCCACGCTCGCCAGCGGAGGCAGTATCAGCGGCGCGGTGAATGCCCCGGCTGGCACTTCGAATCTCAGCGTCACCATTCTCGACTCGACCGGCACGCCTGTCACGACCTTCAAGGTGACACCCGCTGCCAGCGGCATGACCAACTTCAGCTGGAACGGTAAGACGGCAGCTGGCGCCGCAGTGCCTGCCGGGAACTATACGGTGTCGGTGAATGCCACGGTCGGCGGTAAGACGCAGCCCGTTTCCCCGCTCGTGGTCACCAAGGTCGACAGCGTGCTGGTGGATCCCTCGACCCAGGCGATCAGCCTGGATACCGATTCGGGCACCGTGCCGCTGAGCTCCGTGGTCTCGGTGATGTAAGTCACCCACCCAACAGAATTCCCCAAGGAGATCTTTCCATGTCTTTCAACATCGCGCTCACCGGACTGGATGCTGCCAATCAGGATCTGTCCGTGACTTCCAACAACCTGGCGAATGTCGCCACGACCGGCTTCAAGGGCTCGCGCGCGGAATTCGGCGACCTGTTTGCCTCGACGCAGGCTGGTGTCAGCGCCACCGCCGTCGGCAATGGCGTCGCGGTCACCGAGATGGCCCAGCAGTTCACCCAGGGCAACGTCGAGACGACCGGCAACAATCTCGATCTGGCCATCAGTGGCAATGGCTTCTTCACGCTGAGCCAGAAGGGTGCGCTGGCCTACACCCGCGACGGCCAGTTCCAGACGGACCAGAACGGCTATGTGACCACCGCCAGCGGTGCGAACCTGCAGGTCTACCCACCGCTCGCCACCGGCGGCTTCAATACCGGCGGCCTGCAGAATCTGCAGCTGACAACCAGCGAGAGTGCGCCCCAGGCCACCAGCTCTGCCCAGATCACCGCGAATCTGCCGGCCAACGCCGCGCAGCCGACTACGGCAACCTTCTCGCCCACCGATCCGACCAGCTACAACAACACCACGTCGCTGACCGTTTACGACTCACTGGGCGCCGCACACACGGCCACGATGTATTTCGTCAAGGCGGCGACGCCCAACGCGTGGAGCACGCAGCTGTATGTCGATGGTAATGCCGTCGGTACCGCGCAGAACCTGACCTATTCCAATACCGGCGCCTTGACGGCGCCCGCCAACGGTAACGTGACCTTCCCCGCCTATACCCCGGCGACGGGCGCGGCGGCGATGAACATGACCTTCGATTTCAGCAAGACCACGCAGTATGGCGACACTTTCGGGGTGACCGCCGTGCAGCAGGATGGCTTCACGACCGGCAAGCTCACCGGCGTCAGCATCGACAGCACCGGCGTGGTGCAGGCCCGCTTCACTAACGGTCGCTCGATCAACCTCGGTCAGGTTGCCATGGCGAACTTTGCCAACCCGCAGGGACTGCAGCAGCTCGGCAATGCCAGCTGGGCGCAAACCAACGCCTCGGGTGCCGTGGTCAACGGCGTCGCCGGCAATTCCGGCTTTGGCACGATTCAGTCCGGCTCGCTGGAAAATTCCAATGTCGATACCACCGCCGCGCTGGTCGACATGATCAAGGCGCAGCGCAATTTCCAGGCGAATGCGCAAATGATTCAGACCGACAACCAGATCACGCAGACCGTGATCAACATGCGGCAGTAACTGCAGGCAGCGGCAGGACGTAAGCAATGGACAAGTCGTTGTACGTGGCGATGTCGGGAGCGAAGGAGACCTTACGCGCCCAGGCGGCCAACAACCACAACCTGGCGAATGCCAGTACGACCGGTTTCAAGGCCGACCTGAGCGCATTCCAGAGCCGCGCAGTCAGCGGACCCGGCTACGCCTCGCGCGTGTACGCCACCGATGGCAGCGTCGGCTGGGACAGCGGCCTGGGCTCGCAGCAGGCGACGGCCAACCCGCTGGACCTCTCCATTCAGGGCCAGGGCTTCATCGCAGTTCAGGACTCCAGTGGCAACGAGGCCTACAGCCGTGCCGGCGACCTGCATGTCGACCCGGCCGGTCAGCTGCTTAGCGCAACCGGACTGCCGGTCCTCGGCGACAACGGGCCCATCAGCGTTCCGCCTTCGAATGCGGTGACGGTGGCGGCGGATGGCACCATCTCCATCATTCCGCTCGGTCAAACGCCGCAGACGAGCTCCGTGGTGGGGCGCATCAAGTTGGTCAATCCCCCGCTCGACAGCGTCACGCGGGGTGCGGACGGACTGTTCCGCACCGCAGACGGCACGCCGGCGGTCGCCGATGCGGCCGTTACCGTGACCTCCGGCACCCTCGAATCGAGCAACGTGGATCTGGCGAGCTGCATGGTCAACATGATCGAGCTCGCGCGTCGCTTTGACCTGCAGGTCAAAGCCCTCAAGGCAGCCGATGACAACGGCGCTGCCTCCTCGAAGCTGCTGCAGGCCGGTTAGGCGCAGCGCACCCCTCACCTCACTACAGGTAAACGCTCATGGAACCTGCACTCTGGGCCGCCAAAACCGGGCTCGACGCACAACAGACGCAGATGTCGGTCACGGCCAACAATCTCGCCAACGTCTCCACCAACGGCTTCAAGCGCAGCCGTGCCGTGTTCGATGACCTGCTTTATCAGAACGTCTCGCAGGTAGGCGCCTCAACCTCGCAGACGACACAGTCGCCGACGGGTCTGCAGCTGGGCACGGGCGTGCGCGTGGTCTCGACTGAGCGCAGCTACACACAGGGCAGCCTCAACACCACCGGCAACGCCCTCGATCTGGCAATCCAGGGACGCGGCTTCTTCCAGGTCCTGCGGCCCGACGGCACGCTCGGCTATACGCGCGATGGCAGCTTTCAGACCAATGCGCAGGGTCAGCTCGTCAACTCCAGCGGCTATGCGGTCCAGCCGGCAATCACCATCCCCACCGGCGCACAGAGCATCACCATCGGTACCGATGGCACGGTGAGTGTGCAGATCGCAGGCCAGGCGGCGCCCACGACGGTGGGCACGGTGCAGCTGGCGGACTTCATCAATCCGCCAGGATTGCAGGCCGTGGGTGGCAACCTGCTGGTCGAGTCGGCCTCGAGCGGCTCACCGACCACGGGCAACCCGGGACTCACCGGGCTGGGCACCCTGGTGCAAGGATCAGTCGAAGCCTCGAACGTCGATGTCGTGCAGGAGATGGTCGACATGATCCAGACCCAGCGCGCCTACGAGATGAATTCCAAGGCCGTGCAGACCACTGACCAGATGCTGCAGTACGCCGCCGAGAACATGTAAGTGATGCATCAATTTTACTGCCTGTTCGCGCTCGCGTTGCTGGCGCTCATGGCCGGCTGTCAGACTGCGAAGCCGCCCAAGGAAAGTGACGCGCTCAGCTGGGCGCAGGAACCCATCGCGCCTGCGAACAACGGCGCGATCTACCAGGCAGGCCGGGAGATGGCGCTGTTCGAGAACCCCATTGCCCATCATGTGGGTGACATCGTCACGATCGTGCTCAACGAATCGACCAATGCGCAGAAGAGCGCCACGACCACGACCGCCAAGAGCACGAGCGAGGATCTGCCTGGCATGACCCTGCTCGGCAAGTCGGTGACGGTGCACGGCAATCCGATCCTCAGCAACAACATCAGCGACGCCTCGAAGTTCAACGGTACCGGCGGCAGCACTCAGAGCAACAGTCTGAACGGCTATATCACGGCCACGGTGGCTAAGGTGCTCCCCAACGGTAACCTGTTCATCAAGGGTGAGAAGTGGATCGGTATCAACCAGGGTTCGGAATATGTGCGCGTGAGCGGCGTGATCCGGCCGATCGACCTCGCGCCCGACAACTCCATTCCCTCACAGAAAGTGGCCAGCGCCAACATCTCCTACGGCGGCAGGGGGGCGCTGGCGGACGTGAACGCGCAGGGCTGGCTCTCGCGCTTCTTCAACTCACCCTGGACGCCGTTCTGATGCGCGCCATGATGCAAGCGGCGCGCCGCCTGGCAGTGGGCTGCGCAATCCTGCAACTCGCCGGGCTGTGCTGTGCGCCCGCTGCGCACGCCGAGCGGATCAAGGATATCGCCACCGTTGCCGGCGTGCGCTCGAACCAGCTGGTGGGTTACGGCCTGGTCGTCGGACTGGATGGCACCGGCGATCAGACCACGCAGGCTCCCTTCACGGTGCAGAGCATCACCAACATGCTGGCGAAGTTCGGCATTACCGTGCCGGCCAACGCCAATCCGCAGCTGAAGAACGTCGCCGCGGTGACCGTCACCGCCGATCTGCCGGCGTTTGCCAAGGGTGGCCAGCTCATCGATGTGACCGTGGGCACCATCGGTAACGCCAGCAGCCTGCGGGGCGGGAACCTGCTCATGACACCGTTGCGCGGTGTCGACGGGCAGGTGTACGCATTCGCCCAGGGCAACGTGCTCGTCAGCGGTTTTGGCATCAGCGGCAAGGATGGCTCGCGCATCTCGCTCAATGTGCCCAGCAGCGGGCGTGTGCCCGGCGGCGCCACGGTGGAGAAAGAGGTGCCCGTCCAGTTCGGCAGCGATGCGCACGTCGTTCTCAACCTGAATACGCCTGACTTCACGACCGCCGCGCGAGTCGTCACCACGATCAACAAGACCCTGGGAGACAACACTGCCGAGGCCATCGATGCGGTCTCGATCCGCGTCGTCGCTCCCCCGGAGCCCGACCAACGTATCGGCTACCTGGCGACGCTCGAGTCGCTGGAGGTCCAGCCGGGCGAGGCACCCGCGCGAGTGATCATCAACTCGCGCACCGGCACCGTCGTGATCAGCTCACACGTGCAGGTGCAGTCGGCGGCAGTCGCACACGGCTCGCTGTCGGTGACCATCACCGAGCATTCCGATGTCAGTCAGCCGGCCCCTTTGAGCAACGGCACGACCACCGTGACGCCGCGCAGCTCATTCGAAGTTGCACAGGCTGATCAGCGCCTGTTCAAATTTCAGGCCGGCGTGAACCTGGATGAGATCGTGCGCGCAGTCAATCAGGTCGGTGCTGCCCCAGGGGACCTGGTGGCCATCCTCGAAGCACTCAAACAGGCCGGCGCCCTGCGCGCTGAACTCGTCGTGATCTGACAGGCGCGTGCCACATGTCCATCGGCCCTGCTGATACGCCGGTCTACACCGACCTGAACGCGCTGACCACCCTCAAGCGCGGTGCCGCGCAGCGCGATCCGGCGGCGATCCGCAAGGTGGCCGAGCAGTTCGAGAGCATGTTCACGCGCATGATGCTGAAGAGCATGCGCGATGCGGTCGGCACCGATCCGGTATTCGGCAGTGACCAGCAGAAGATGTATCAGGAGATGGCCGACGACCAGCTGTCGGTGCAGCTCTCCAAAGGCAAGGGACTGGGGCTTGCGGACATGCTGATGCGTCAGCTGCAGAAGATGGGCGTGCAAGGCGCGGACGCGGCAGCAGCCAGCAGACATTCCGCCGCCAGCGCGCAACCCATGCCGACCTCGGTATCGGCTTACTCTGCCGCGCAGGACATGGGTGCCGCGAGCAGTGTCTCGGCGCTCAAGTCCGACTTCATCAACCGAATGCTGCCGCACGCACAACAGGCCGCGGCACAACTGGGTACCGATCCGCGCGCGCTGATCGCGCAGGCGGCGCTCGAAACCAACTGGGGTCGACATTTGCCGCACGATGGCGCCGGACGCTCGAGCCACAACCTCTTTGGTATCAAGGCAGGCGCCGACTGGAATGGCGCCGCCGTTGCTGCCGCGACCCGGGAGTTCAGCGGCGGCGCGGCCGGCCGCACCACCGCAGCCTTCCGCGCCTATGCGAGCCCCGGACAGAGCTTCCAGGATTATGTCGCACTGTTGCGCGGTAATCCCCGCTATGCCGCGGCGCTCAACACGGGCAGCGACATTCACGCTTTTGCAAGCGCGCTGCAGAGAGGGGGCTACGCAACCGACCCGGATTATGTCCACAAGCTCAGCGCGATCGCGCACGGAATCCGGCTGCCCGCCCCTGCCGCGACGCTGGTTGCGGACAACAGCCGGTCGCCCGATCTCAAGTTGGCAGCCACGCTGCCGATAACCCCGACGACCGGGACGCTTTAGAGGCTATGACGGATGTCTGACGTTTTTTCAACCAGCGTGACCGGCCTCCTCGCCTTCCAGCGCGCCCTGGACGTCACGAGCAACAACGTCGCGAACGCCGCCACCCCTGGGTACAGCGTCGAGAAGATCAATCTCACGCCGCAGCCGGCCCAGCCCACCTCCGCCGGCTACCTCGGCAGCGGCGTGCAGGTGCAGAGCATCACCCGCGCTTATGATGAGTTGCTTGCCGGCCAGGTGCGCTCCTCGCAGAGCAGCTATTCGGGCTTCAATACCTTTGCCAGCCAGGCGGCGCAGATTGACAACATGCTGAGTGATTCGAACACCGGCATCAGCGCGGCGCTACAGGGCTTCGTCAACGCCCTGCAGACGGTGGCCAACGCGCCGGCCTCCACCGCCCAGCGGCAGGTGCTGCTGAGCCAGGCACAGTCGCTCACCCAGCAGCTGCAGAATTACGGCGCGCAGATCTCGACCTACAGCGCCGGGCTCGAGAGCAACATTTCCACGACTGTAGATAGCATCAATCAGTTGTCCACGGGCATCGCCAACCTGAATGCGCAGATCACCGCGGCACTGAATGCCACCGGACAGACGCCCAACAGCCTGCTCGATCAGCGCGACACCATGATCGACCAGCTGAGCCAGTACGTCACGGTCAACACGGCCGCGCAGAGCGATGGGGCGATGAATGTCTACATCGGCAGTGGTCAGCCGCTGGTGACCGGCTCTTCCGGCGCGACGCTCAAAGCGTTCGCAGATCCATATAACGCCTCGCAACACGATATCGGCCTGACGAGCGGCAGCAGCACCGCGGACATCACCGGGGAGATCACCGGCGGCTCGCTCGGTGGCCTGCTGAGCGCACGTGCCCAGGTGTTGAGTCCGGCGGAAAATGCCCTGGGACAGTTCAGCGTCGGCCTGGCTTCGATCGTCAACCAGGCACAGCAGTCCGGCATGGACCTGAGCGGCGCTGCGGGCCAGCCGATGTTCGCCATCGGGGGAGTCATCACCGCACCCGCATCGACCAACTCCGGCACGGCGGCTGCGACGGTGAGCCGTACCAACCTCGCTGCGCTCAGCCCGGATGACTACCGGCTGGCCTTCAACGGCGGCGCCTGGCACCTCACCGATACCACCACCGGCCAGGCGGTGACCCTGAGCGGGTCGGGTACGGCAGGCAGTCCCTTTCAGGCAGCCGGTTTGTCGATTGTCGTCTCGGGCTCACCCAACACCGGCGACAGCATTCAGATCCGTCCGACGGCCGGTGCAATCAGCGGGCTGTCGGTCCTGCTGACCAGTCCGGCGCAGATCGCCGCCGCCGCAGCCATTACCACCTCCCCGGCCGCCGCCAACACCGGCACGGCCGTGGTCGGCGGTACGGCGATAACCGCGCCCGCCAGCTACATCGCCGGGCCGTACACCCTCTCGTTTACGAGCGCTACGCAGTACCAGATTACTGACAGCGCCAACAACCCCGTGACCTCGGGCACGTATACGAGTGGCACGCCCATCAGCTTCAACGGCCAGCAGGTGATCCTGAACGGTTCCCCGGCTGCGGGCGACCGCTTCACGGTCGGCGCGGCGAGCGCTGCCAATAGCGGCGACAACAGCAACGCGTTCGCGCTCATCGACGCGCTCAAGGCCAACACCCTGAACGGTGGCACCAGCTCCTTGAGCAGTGTGGCGAATAATCTCGTCAGCCAGGTCGGTGTTCTGACGCAGCAGGCGCAGGCCAACGCGTCCGCGCAGAAGTCCGTCAATCAGTCCGCCTCGGACACGCGCAACAATCTCTCCGGCGTCAACCTCGATGAGGAGGCGGCCAAGATGGTGCAGTACCAGCAGGCCTATCAGGCCTGTGCCCAGATGATTCAGACCGCCGGCGTCATGTTCAACTCGCTCATCACGGCCATCCAGGCGCGCTAATCATGCGAATCTCCACCGTGACCTTCCAGCAGGATGCCCTGAGTCAGATGCAGCAGCTGCAGGCCGACCTGGCCAAAACGCAGAATCAGCTGTCGACGGGCAAGAAAGTCCAGACGGGCGCCGACGACCCGGCAGCCATGTCACAGCTGGATCAGCTGAACGACACGCTGTCTGCCTCCCAGCAGTACGTGACCAACGGCAATGCCGCCGCTGCCAACCTGCAGCTCGAAGAGCAGGCGATGTCCGATGCCACCAATACGCTGCAGAGCGCGCGCGATCTGGCCGTGCAGGCCAATAACACCTCGATCAATGCCGCCGATCGGGCCAACATCGCGACGCAGCTGGCGCAGCAGCTGCAGGACCTGATCGCCATCGGCAATCGCACCGACAGCAACGGCAACTACCTGTTCGCAGGGAACGCCAGCGGCACACAGCCGTTCGCGCTCGGCAACGGCGCGGTCAGCTACTCCGGGGCCGATACCGTGCACCAGGTCCAGATCGGGCCGAGCCAGCGCATCTCGGCCGGAGACACCGGCGCGACCGTGTTCATGAACGTGCCGGCGGGCAATGGCACCTTTACGACGGCGGCTGCGGCGACGAATACCGGCACCGCCTCGATCTCTCCGGGTACCGTGGTAAACGCGGCGGCGTGGGTGCCCGACACTTATACCATCAAGTTCACGGCGCCCGGTTCCTACACGGTAACCAACAGCTCGGGGACCACTGTCGCCAGCGGTACCGGTCTCGCCAGCGGCGCGGCGATCTCCTTTAACGGCGTGCAGGTCAGCCTGTCCGGCACGGTGGCCGCCGGCGACACATTTACGGTCGCCAAGGCCGGCACCGCCAGCGCGTTCAGCACGCTGCAGAATCTGATCAACACGCTCAACAACCCGAACCTCGGCCAGGCGCAGCTCGCCACGCAGGTCGGCGGGGCGCTGCAGCAGATCGACAATGCCATCACGAATCTCAGCAATGTGTCGGCCTCTGCCGGCGCTCGGGTGAATGCGATCAGCTCAGCCAAGAGCTCCGAGCAGGCCAACCAGGTGAACCTGCAGGGGCAAGTGTCGAGCCTCTCCGATGTGGATTACGCCGCCGCCATTACCCAGCTGAATACCGAAGAGATGAGCCTGCAGGCGGCGCAGGAGTCGTACGCCTCGATCGCGAAACTCTCGCTGTTCAACTACCTGCACGGCTGATGCGCGCACAGCTTATGTCGTATCGGTGTGATTGTGATGCGCTCGCCAGTTCCACTTCCTCCCCTGCCGGCGGCTCAAGTTCGCGACACCCGCACCGATAACTTCCCTGAACGCAGCGTGGATACGAGCCAGCTGCGCACACAGAGCGACGGACAGGTGTCCGGCGCCTGACGGAAATATCAGGAGTCTCAGACATGACACTTGTCCTCAACACGAACTACAGCTCGTTGGTCGCGCAGAACAGTCTGACGGCCTCGGGCAGTAAGCTCTCCTCCGCCCTGCAGCAGTTGTCCTCGGGAATGCGCATCAACACGGCGGCTGACGACGCCGCCGGTTACGCCATCACCCAGGGTATGACTTCGCAGATTAATGGCATCAACCAGGCCGTGCGCAACGCCAATGACGGCGTGTCGCTGGCCCAGACCGCCTCGGGTGCCTTGCAGGAAGTCACGAACGACCTGCAGACGATGCGTGACCTGGCCGTGCAGTCGCTCAACGCGAGCAACAGCTCCCAGGACCGTGCCGACCTCGATGCGCAGTTCCAGCAGCTGAAGGCCGACATCAACGCGGTCTCGTCGCAGACGCAGTTCAACGGCGTGAACCTGCTCGACGGCAGCTTCCAGGGTGCGACCTTCCAGGTGGGCGCCAACGCCGGCCAGACGATCTCGGTCGCCTCGGTCTCCAGCACGGCCTCCAGCAACCTCGGCAAGCTGTACACGGACGCAGGCACTGCCACCTTCGGCGTGGTCAGCACTGCCACCGGTAAGGGCGACACGGTCACCCTGAAGGTCGGTTCGTACACGACCGACGCCATCACGTTGACGGGCACTGCCGCGGTGGACCTGAAGAACATTGCGGCTGCCATCAACCAGGGCTCGCAGACCGACGGCGGTCTGATCGCGACGGTCAATGCCGCCGGCACGGGCATCGACCTGAGCAGCACCTCGAACGCCTCAGCCGCCACGGCCCTCTCGGTCGCGAGCGATGTGGATTCGACCGGCGCGACCTCGACGGCTGCCACGGTTGCCAACCTCGGTCTCAACGCCAGCTACGACCTGACCAGCGCCAGCGCCACGGCGACCTCAAGCTACGTGGACAAGGCCAGTGTCACCTCGGTGGACAACTCCAACAAGGTGCTCGTGCAGATCGACGCGGCTCTGCAGCAGCTCGCCACCACCGGTGCGCAGCTGGGTGCGTATCAGAACCGCTTCCAGGCTGCCATCACGGGCTTGACGACCAACTCGACCAACCTGTCCAGCGCTCGCAGCCAGATCCAGGACACGGACTACGCGCAGGCCACTGCGGCGCTGTCCAAGGCCCAGATCCTGCAGCAGGCCAGCACGGCGATGGTGGCTCAGGCCAACACGATTCCGCAGAACATTCTGACGCTTCTGCAGAAACTGCCGTAAGTTGATGACCTCCGGGTCAAAGCAACTGGTAACGCGGGGTGGGCGCCGTAAGGCGCCCGCCCTGCGGCTTTTCTGACAGGACGTCTTTCCAGCAGCTGAGGACCCATGGCCACTGCAATCACCAGCACCAGTAACAGTACCAGCACGTCAACACCGGTCTCGATCGCCAGCAGCAGCAGCGCAGCGTCCGCAGGTGGCTCGGTAATCAATGTCAGCTCGCTGGTTTCGCAGCTCGTGGCGGCCACCCGCGCGCCACAGGATTCGCTGATTTCCACTCAGACTCAGACCGTCACCACGCAGATCTCCGCGGTGGGCACGCTCAAAGGCGCGCTCTCCACGTTTCAGTCCGCACTGTCGGCGATTGATACCCCGACCGCTTTCGATGCACTGAGTGCGAGCTCCAGCAACAGCGCGGTATTCAGCGCGAGCACCAGCAACGGCGCGGTTCCCGGATCCTACAGCGTGGCCGTCTCACAGCTCGCTCAGGCGCAGCAGCTGGTTTCCACGGCCTTCACCGGTGCAGCAGCGACGCTCGCCAGCGGCACCCTGCAACTGTCCCTTGGTGCCAGCCGTTTCAGTGTCCAGGTGGACAGCACTCACAACACGCTGACCGGCCTCGCTGCCGCGATCAATGCAGCGCCCGGCAATCCGGGTGTCACCGCGACGGTCATCAACGGCACCGACGGAGCGCACCTGTTGCTGTCCTCCTCGCTGACCGGCGCCGCCAACAGCATCCAGGTCACGGAAACCGACGGTGGCAGCGCCTTATCCGCCCTCACCTACGGCAGCGGCAACACCGCGAACTACACGCAGGACGCCGCCGCACGGGATGCACAGTTCAGCATCTCCGGCATTCCCTATACGAGCGCCAGCAACACAGTCAGCGATGCACTCAATGGCGTCACGCTGACGCTGCTCGGCACGACCGGCGGCACGAGCGGCAGCGGCTCCAGCAACGCGCCGGCCACGCTAACCATCAGCGCTGACAGCGCGACCATCCAGAACAACGTCTCCGCCTTCGTCAAGGCCTACAACACTCTGGTCGGATCGATTGGCTCGCTCAACAGCTATGACTCCGCCAGCGGCACGGCGGGCCCGATGCTGGGGGATGCGATGTTGTCGGGCATCCAGAACGGCATCCGCAGTGCGCTGTACAGCGTCGTGAATACCGGCTCGTCCACCTACAATTCTCTCGCCAGCGTCGGCATCACCACCAACAGTGATGGGACACTCAAGCTCAATAGCAGCACGTTCGCTGCTGCGCTGAGCGCCTCCCCTGGCGCCGTCAGCGCCTTGTTCAGTGGCACCGGCGGGGTGGCTGCTACCCTGAACACGCGGATCACCGACGAGCTGGGTGCAGGAGGCGCCATCACCTCGCGCAGCCAGTCGCTCGTCAAGCAGGAGAATGCGCTGACCCAGCAGACCGATCAGCTGAATACGCAAATGTCGGCGCTCACCACCTCGCTGACCCGGCAATATTCTCAGCTGAACGCGCTGCTGTCCTCGCTACAGACGACCTCCGCGTATCTCACACAGCAGTTCGCAGCGCTGCCACAGGTCCAGAGCAGCAAAGGGTAAGGCAGGATCCACCGGGCTGCGGCGCGGCGCCCCTTGATGTCCAGCCCGTGCTCTCGCGGGCTTATGTCAACCTGGGCCCAGCTCAAGTTCTGCTTCGCAGGGCCGTTACAGGAGTATCGGTTCAGACGGAGCCCGCCGGTGTCCAGTTACGCGCGTCCTTCCAAGCTTGCGGCTTATCAGACTGTCGCCGTGCACGGCGGAGTGGCCAATGCCGATCCGCACACCATGGTGCTGATGCTGCTGGATGCAGGTATGGAGCGCCTGGCGATCGCCCGGGGATGCGCGGAGCGGCGCGAGCTCAAGCGACAGGCAGCGCTGCTGCACAGCTGCGTGCAGATCATCACTGAACTGCGCGGCAGCCTGAACCTGGCCCAGGGTGGACCGCTCGGCCACAACCTCAATGAGCTGTACGACTACATGATCCGGCGCCTGGTGTTAGCCAATTCCAGGGGCGAGGCGACCGGTATTGCGGAGGTCGCAGGGCTGCTCGAAGAGATTCGCAGCGCCTGGATTGCGATCGGACCGGAAGTGCGCAAGGCCGCGCAGGTGAAAGCGCAGCCTGCTCCCCCGCCTGCCGCGGCCGCCGGCTTCGCGGGAGCACGCCATGGCTGAGCAATCCGTTGATGCCGGATACCTGCAGAGCGCTTTTACGAGCGATCTGACTCACCACCCGATCGTGCCACGCTCGCCGACGCCAGCGTCGTCGGGCCACGCCGCCCCTGCCGGCTCTGCCGCACCGGCAGCAGCCGAGGTCAACGCGCCTGCGACCCCTACGCAATCGACGGCAGCGCCTGTAAAGCAGCCTGCCGCGGCCGACGTGCAGGCTGCCGTAGCGCGCGCGAACGCCAACCTCGCCAGCTCCAACCGAGTGCTGGACTATCGCGTCGATGCCGCTACGGGACTCACCATCGCCATCGTCCGCAACGCCCAGACCGGTGCCCTCGTGCAGCAGATTCCGGGTGCCGACATCATCGCACTGGCGCAGATGCTGGCGAAATGGTCCCCTGGCAAGCACCTGCTGTTGGATCTGATCGCCTGAGCGCAGTGCCGGGCTAGTCTCGCGCGGCGCCGCGATTGGTTGCACGCTGCTGCCCTGTGAGGCACCAGCCAATCGCGACGTCGCCTTCCCACGCGCCTCACCGGCGAGACGCGCCTCAACCCACGAAGCGCCGCGCGTTACGGAACAAACGCATCCAGCCGCTGAACTCACCGACATCGCGCGGCCGCCAGGAGTTCTGCACGAAGCGTGTCGAACGCTCCGGGTGCGGCATGGTGATCGTGATGCGTCCGTCGGAGTTAGTCAGGGCGGCGATGCCAAAGGGCGAGCCGTTCGGGTTATACGGGTAAGTAGCCGTCGAGCGGCGGTGGTGGTCAACATAACGGAATCCTACCAGCCCGCTGGCCGCGCACGCTTGCGCCGCCGCCGCGTTGGTGAATTCTGCGCGACCTTCGCCATGTGCCACGGCGATCGGCAGGAACGAACCGGACATCCCGCTGAGCAGTACCGATGGCGAGTCTCGCACCTCTACCAGTGTGAAGCGGGATTCGTACTGCTCGCTGCGGTTACGCACGAAGCGCGGCCAGGGGTCGGCTCCGGGGATCAGGGATTTTAACGCGGCGAACATCTGACAGCCGTTGCAGATGCCCAGCGCAAACCGATCGTCGCGCACGAAGAAATCCTGAAACTGCTCGCGCAGCCGCTCGTGGAACAGGATGGACTTTGCCCACCCCTCGCCGGCGCCGAGCACATCCCCGTAAGAGAAACCGCCACACGCCACCAGCCCGCGGAACTCACTCAGCTTGCGCTCTCCGCTCAGCAGCTCGGTCATGTGCACATCGTGCGGCTCAAAACCGGCACGCTCGAAGAACGCGGCGGTCTCGATCTGACTGTTCACTCCCTGCTCACGCAGAATCGCCACGGCCGGCCGCTTGCGCTGCGCCACGAAGGGCGCGGTGATGTCCTCCTCAGGATCGAAGCTCAGCTGCAGGCTCAAACCCGGATCTTCCGGGTCGCACTGCACTGCGAACTCCTCCTGAGCACAAACCGGGTCATCGCGCATGCGACGCAACAGATGAGAGGTCTCCGACCAGGCGCGACGCAGCTCGACCCAGGACTCATCCAACCGGGTCTCGCCAATCCGGATACGAACGCGCAGCTGCTCAAGCGGCGCACCGAGCGGCACTGCAAGCTCGCTCAGGTCATGCCGGCGCAGCAGGACCTGCAGGCGTGGCTCATCGCTGCTCCGAATCTGCAGCACCGCGCCGAGCTCCTCGGCAAACAGCTGCTGCAGCGCCGGGCCGCGTCCCGCCGGCAGACTCACATCGAGCCCACAGTGAGCCGCAAAAGCCATCTCCAGCAGGGTAACGAGCAGTCCGCCATCGGAGCGATCGTGGTAGGCCAGCAGTAGCCCTTCCGTGCGCAGTTCTGCGATCAGCCGAGCAAATGCCACCAGGCGCGCCGGATCATCCAGGTCCGGCGGCTGCGCGCCGAGCACGCCATGGACCTGCGCCAGTGCCGAGCCGCCCATGCGGTTGCGTCCGGCGCCCAGGTCAATCAGCCATAAGCGCGTCGGCTCCGACTGCAGTTCCAGCACGGGTGTCAGGGTGCGCCGCACGTCTGTGACGGGTGCGAAGGCGGACACGATCAGTGAGACCGGCGCGATCACGCTGCGCACCTGCTCGCCTGTACGCCAGGTGGTCTTCATGGACAGCGAGTCCTTGCCGACCGGGATGGCGATACCCAACGCCGGGCAAAGCTCCTTGCCTACCGCCTGCACGGAGGCATACAGCGCGGCGTCCTCACCCGGCTCACCGCAGGCAGCCATCCAGTTGGCAGACAAGCGGATCGAGCCCAGCGTGCTGACATCTGCGGCCAGCAGGTTGGTGATCGACTCGGCGACCGCGAGCCGTGCAGCCGCAGGCGCATCGAGCACGGCAACCGGAGTGCGCTCGCCCACAGCCATCGCTTCCCCCGCAAAGCCACGATAGTCAGCGAGCGTCACCGCAACGTCGCCAACAGGCACCTGCCAGGGGCCGACCAGTGAATCCCGATGGATGAGGCCGCCCACCGTCCGATCACCGATGGTGATGAGAAATGTCTTGTCAGCCACCGCCGGCAGGTGCAATACGCGATACAGCGAGTCGCGCAGATCGAGTGCCGCGGTGTCGAGCTCAGCGCGCGGCAGCTGATGCGTGCGCACCTCGCGCTGCAGCCGTGGAGGCTTGCCAAGCAACACCTCGATGGGCATGTCGACGGGGTCATTGCCGAACAGCTGATCGTGCACGACCAGACGACCGGAATCGTCGATGTCGCCAATGACGGCAAACGGACAGCGCTCCCGCTTCGCCAGCCCAGCAAATCTCTGCAGCTGCTGCGGATCGATGATGAGAACGTAGCGCTCCTGCGCCTCATTGCACCACAACTCCAGCGGTGACATACCGCTTTCGGCACTATCGATGGCACGCAGATCGATCCGTGCACCCCGATTGCTGTGTGCGACCGCTTCCGGTACCGCATTGGAGAGCCCGCCTGCTCCAACGTCGTGAATCAACAGAATGGGGTTATCTGCGCCAAGCGCCCAGCAGGCATCGATAACTTCCTGCGCGCGCCGCTGGATCTCAGCATTGCCGCGTTGTACGGACGCGAAGTCCAGATCGGCGCTGGAAGCACCGCTGCCTACGGATGAGGCTGCGCCGCCCCCCAGCCCAATCAACATCGCAGGTCCGCCCAGCACGACAATCCGCGCCCCGAGCGGAACATCAGCCTTCTCGACGTGACCACGGCGGATGTTGCCAAGGCCGCCGGCCAGCATGATGGGCTTGTGATAGCCGTAAATGCGGCTGTCAGAACCCGCCGCAGCCGGTTGCTCGAAGGTACGGAAATAGCCGCAGATCGCCGGCCGCCCGAACTCGTTGTTGAAAGCTGCAGCGCCAATTGGCCCATCGAGCATGATCTCGAGCGCGGAGGCGATGCGCTCCGGCCGCCCGCGGTCCGCCTCCCAGGGACGCTCGTGACCGGGGATGCGCAGATTGGAGACCGAGAAGCCGGTGAGACCGGCTTTGGGCTTGGCGCCGCGCCCGGTGGCGCCCTCATCGCGGATCTCACCGCCCGAGCCGGTCGCGGCGCCCGGAAACGGTGAGATGGCGGTGGGGTGGTTATGTGTCTCCACCTTCATCAGAATGTCGGCCGGCTCGGAATGACCCGCATATACGCGGCTGCCCGGGTCGGCGAAATAACGCATCGCCTCCGCGCCTTCGATGACGGCGGCATTGTCGCGGTAAGCTGACAGGATGCCCTGCGGCGAGCATGCGTAAGTGTGACGGATCATCGCGAACAGTGATTCACTACGCGGCTCACCGTCGATGACCCAGTCGGCGTTGAAGATCTTGTGACGACAGTGCTCCGAGTTTGCCTGGGCAAACATCATGAGCTCGACGTCCGTGGGGTCGCGCCCGAGACGGGCGAAATGGGCCAGCAGGTACTCGATTTCGTCAGTCGACAGCGCCAGTCCCAATTCGCGGTTGGCGTGCTGCAATGCCGCCACCCCGCCGTCGAGCGCAATCCGGCGCAACGGCCGCGGCGGCTGATGCTCGAACAGCCGCACAGCATGCGCAGCATTGAACAACGGCATCTCCGTCATGCGATCGAACAACACGTTGGCTAGCTGTGCCAGGCGCTCAGGCCCGAGGGGCTGCGCAGTAAATACCCGATACTCGATGCCCCGCTCGATGCGCCGGATCGAGTGCAAGCCACAGACATGGGCGATATCCGTAGCCTTGCTCGACCAGGAGGAGATCGTACCGGCCCGCGGCACGACCCACAGCCTCTCGCCCGGTTGCTCTGCGAGCGGCTCCAGGTGCGGCCCGTAGGTCAGCAATGTCCGCAGGATCTGCTCCTGCTGCGGCGTGAGCGACTGTGCGAGGTCGATGAAATGCACAAAGCGCGAGTCGAGGCCGCGCACGCCCGATTCCAGCGCTACGAGCTTTGCCAGCAGTTTGGCGAGACGGAAGGCGGAGAGTGCCGGGGCGCCGGAGAGCTGCAGCATGAGCCTGGATGCGCCTATTTCTTATCCGGAGGAGGTGTTGAGTACATGGGCATCGGAAACTGCGAGACGTTGCTGCCCCCCTCGAACGTCGTAATCTTGCTCACGCCCTGCTTCTTGACCTCATCGATGCGCAGGATCGAATGCAGCGGCAGGTAGGTACGCTTCACGCCGTCGAATTCGCTCTTGATGCGCTCCTCGGCCGGATCGACCACCACGGTGGCCCGCTCGCCGAACACCAGCTCCTCGACTTCGATGAAGCCAAACAGCTCGCCATGGCTGACGCGCCGCGCGTAGACCTCATAAACCTTGCCCTGATTCACGAACATAATGCGGAAAATGTGACTGATTGCCATAGAGGAGCTGCGGGCCACTGCTAATTTGAAGGTGGCATTATATGTCTGCGCGGGGCGGGGAAGCTGCGGGAACCATGACTCTTCGGTTGCGTATCGTCAGCGATCATCGGCGCCAGCTGGGTGAGCGCGCCAGCATCAGCTTTGGCGTGGAGGGCGGCAGCATCGGCCGCTCGGCCGACAATGACTGGGTCCTCCCCGACCCCATCCGCTACGTCTCGGCGCATCACGCGCGCGTGCAGCATCGTGACGGACAGTTCTACCTTCAGGATGTCAGTACCAACGGAGTCTTCGTCAACGACTCCGAAACGCCACTTGCCAAAGCTCATCCCCACGGCCATCAGCTGAAAAGCGGCGATGTCATCCGCATGGGCGACTACCACATTGTCGCCACCCTGGAACAGGCGGCAACCGAGGCGGAGCCCGCGACCCCCGAGCCCCAGGTTGCCGGCGGTGATGTTCCAACCAGCATTCACGCATTGCGTGCGCTGGGTCGCTCGCCAGCGCAAACCGACATCGGCGCGATGCTCAATCTCGATGACCTGCTGGTTCCAAACAGCGAGGTCGAGGTCTATCACCCGGTGAACGCTTATGGTCAGGCGATCTCACAGGTGCCGGCTGAGGCGTCCATCCGCGCGGCACCGGCTGCCCGTCCCCCGGTCGCTGCCACACAGCTGAGCGAGGGCGAAGTGATGGATCGGCGAGTTGCGCGGCTTGCACGCGCAGCCGCCCGTGAACCGCGTGCGAGCGCCGCTAATGCGGCCCTGTACGATGTCCAGACGGGTCTGCAGGCATTCTGCCGGGGCGCAGGTATCGACGCGGACAAACTGCCGGTCGATGCGCAGACACGCATGTTGCATCTGGCTGGACAGCTGTTCCGCGAAGCGCTGGTGGGCCTCAAGGATCTGGAACGCTCGCGCGGCGAGACGCGCAATCGCTATCGCATCGAGTTGCCGGCAGATCCCGAGGACCCGCGACCCTCGCTGGCGCGCTCCACGGTTGAGGAGCTGCTCATGGATCTGTTCCTGCAGCACGAGAGTCGTCGTCTGGATGCCGTCGGGTGGCTGCGCGATGCAATCAGCGACGGTAAGACCCATGAAGCCGCCGCCGCCCGGGCCACGCGCGCCGCCTTCGTCGAATTTCTGGATCGGCTCGATCCTGCCGAGCTCGAAGCGCGCTTCGAGCGCGCTGCTCGACGCGGCAAGCGCTCGGCGGACAAAGCGCAGTACTGGGAAATGTTTACGACGTTCTATCGCAATCTGATCGAGATGCCCGCGGATCACCTGCCCCATACGTTCGTGGAAGCCTTTGCGGCGGCTTACCGCGAACATGTCCGCAAAGCCCACCAGCCGACCTGAGACTGCCTTGCCGCCAGGGCGGTCGCTGCGGGCGGTAGTGCGACAGGACTGGCGGAGAGGGTGGGATTCGAACCCACGTGCCGGAATTACCCGACCATCCGATTTCGAGTCGGCGCCGTTATGACCACTTCGGTACCTCTCCGGATGCGCTGGAGCCGCCGCACAGGCGGATTCCCAAAGCAGGGTCCCGCTCTCGGAGCCCTTCAGCCGGGGGCTGCTATTCTAGCGGAACGTACCGGCTCGAGGTGAGGTTCACATTGACTGCCAGAGGAGTCGCCTCGATCGTCGCTGCCGCCATCCTGTTGGCCGGGTGCAGGCCGCAACCCTCGACGCTGGAAGCGATTCGCGCACGCAATGAGCTTCGGGTCGTGACCCTCAACAGCCCCACCTGCTTCTACTATGGGGCTCAGGGCATCGAGGGACTGGAGTATCAGCTAACGCGTGCATTCGCCTATGAGCTCGGCGTGCGCCTGGTAATCTACCCGGTCGCGAACGAGCGGGCCATGCAGGCGGAGCTGGAGGCCGGACGGGCCGATATCGCCGCCGCGCAGCTCACGGCCACGCGCGATTGGCAACGCGTCGGTGAGGCTGCAGCACCCTACGCGCAGATTGCTCAGGTCGTTGTCTACCGGCGCGATGGCGCGCGGCCGCGCAGCACCTTGCAACTCGAGTCGGCGAAACTCGCCGTGCGCGCCGGCAGTGCCCAGGAACTGCAGCTCGAGAAGCTGAAACACACCGTCGCCCCAACGCTGCAGTGGGTGGAAGCGGCGCCTAACAATGCCGATCCCATGGCCGATGTGGACTCGGGGGAGGCGCAGTACGCGCTGGTGGATGAACGCGAATACTCTTTCGCCCATCATCTGTATCCGAACGTGCTGGAGGGCTTCTCGCTGCCGGAGCTGCGGCCCGTGCAGTGGATCGTGCGCCGGGGTGCGCACGACCTGGTACTCGCCGTCAACCGCTACTTCCTCTACATGGCCGAGGCCGGCCGGCTGGCGCGGCTCAAGTTGCGGGAAACGGGCGACAGCCGGCCGTTTGCCTATGAAGAGTCCCGCGAGTTCCAGACCCACATGCTCGAGCGGCTGCCGCACTATCAGTCACTCTTCCAGGCGGCAGGGGCCAAGGCAGGTCTCGACTGGCGCCTGCTGGCAGCGATCGGGTATCAGGAATCCAAGTGGAATCCCGTCGCGCAGTCCAGCGACGGCGCGGCCGGTGTCATGATGCTGACTGCGGACACAGCCAGCGCCATGGGTATCGCCGACCGCAACGATCCGGCGCAGAACATCGGCGCGGGCGCGGAGTACTTCGCGCAGGTGCGTACCAAGATTCCCGATCGTATCCCGGAGCCGGATCGCACCTGGCTCGCCCTGGCCGCATACAACGTGGGCTTCGGGCATCTGGAGGATGCGCGCGTCCTCGCGCAATCGCGCGGCAAGAATCCGGATTCGTGGGCTGACGTGCGCGAGCAGTTGCCGCTGCTCGGTGAGGAGCGCTGGTACATGCAGGCCAAGCGGGGTTACGCGCGCGGTTGGGAGCCGGTGCAATTCGTGGAGCGTGTACAGCGCTACCTGACGCTGCTGGAGTGGCAGCCGGGAGATGGCATTGCCGCTACTCCCGTCTATGTGCCGGACGTACGGCCCGAGCCCGGAGCCTAACGACGCCGCGCAAAAAACTGCTGCAGCTCGGCGCTGCACTCCTCGGCGAGCACCCCGCCGAAGACATCCACGCGGTGATTCAGATGAGGCAGCGCGAACACATCAAGCACGCTGCCCGCCGCCCCGGCGCGCGGATCCCAGGCGCCAAACACCAGGCGGCGGATGCGTGCATGGACGATGGCTGCCGCACACATGGCACACGGCTCCAGCGTTACATACAGGGTCGTGTCAGTCAGGCGATAGCTGCCCAGAGCGCGCCCACCTGCTCGCAAGGCTTCGATCTCGGCGTGCGCCGTGGGGTCATGCGAGGCGATGGGAGTATTTGCGGCCTCGGCGATGAGCTGGCCGTCCTTCACCAGCACGGCACCCACGGGCACTTCCCCGCAGGCTTCAGCGCCGCGCGCCTTCTCCAGGGCACGCTGCATGAAATCGACGTCTGACCACTGGCGGTTCACACACGTTACCGTAGCACGTACAGTAGCATCATGAGTCAGCATATCGGCATCGTGGCTTGCTCCGCCGAAGGCGCCGCGCTGTGCTATCGCACCCTCTGCCTCGAGGGCGAAGGCCTGTTTGGTGCGCAGAATCATCCCGAAATATCGATGCATACCCATCCGTTTGCGCACTACATGCAATGCATCTACAGAGGCGACTGGACAGGCGTCGCTGAGCTCATGCTGGCCTCGGCTCACAAGCTGGCGGCCAGTGGCGCCAATTTCTGCATCTGCCCGGACAACACCATCCACCAGGCGTTGCCCTTCATCGAAGCGCGCTCGCCGCTGCCGTGGCTGCACATCGCCGCCGTTGTTGCGGAGGAAGCTGCCCGCCGCGGGTTCCGCCGGCTCGGCCTGACCGGCACTCAATGGCTGGTGGACAGTGAGGTGTATCCGCAGAAAATCACGGCACGCGGGCTCGGCTACGTACGACCCAGTGTTGCCGAGCGGACTGAAATCAACCGCATCATCATGGATGAGCTGGTGCGCGGAGTCTTCCGCAAGGAAGCCGTCAGTTACTTGCAGGGTGTGATCGGCCGGCTGCAGGCAGCGGGCTGCGATGCGGTAGTGTTGGGCTGCACGGAGATTCCGCTGCTGATGCATGATGACAACTCGCCGTTGCCAACGCTCGATTCGACACGATTGCTGGCGCGGGCAGCGCTGCAGCGCGCGCACTCACAGCGCTGAGCGGATCTCCGTCAGGCGGCGCTTTTGCCTGCCGGCCTCATCAAAGTTTGCCGGCTGCAGCCAGCTTTCGAATGCCGCGCGCAGCCGCGGCCACTCCGCAGAGGTGATCGAATACCAGGCGGTATCACGATTGCGCCCCTTGTAGACAATGGCCTGGCGGAAGATTCCTTCGAAGGTGAAGCCATAACGCAGCGCTGCGCGTCGGGACGGTGCATTCAGGCTGTCGCACTTCCATTCGTAGCGTCGATAGCTGAGCTCATCAAACACATAACGGGCCAGCAGGTACATCGCCTCGGTGCCGATGCGCGTAGCCTGCATTCGCGGTGCAAACGTAATGGAACCGACTTCGATCACACCATGCACGGGCTCGATGCGCATCAGGGCGGCGGTGCCAACCGCCTGGTTGGCAGCCGCATCGACAATGGTGTAATGCAACGGATCCTGACTGCGTGACAGAGTGCTGAGATATGCTGTGAAACTTTCTGCGGATTCCGGGCGCTCGCTGAACAGGTAGGTCCAGGATCGCCCGTCCGGGGCTTCCATGTAGGCCTGAAACAGATCTGCAGCATGCCGGCCAACGTCCACCGGCTCGAGCCTGCTGTACTGACCCTGCAGCACGACGCGCGCAGGACGCGGGCGCTCGGCCCAATCCGGCACTGGCATACCGATCGGCTGCCCATAATCGTTGCTGCGCTGGCTCATTCTAGTTCCCCAGCAGCTGCAACACGATCAGTCTCTCGTGGGGTCGCTGCCGATGCTCGAACAGATAGATCCCCTGCCAGGTCCCCAGAGCCAACTCGCCCGCGATCACCGGTACGCAAAGATTTACGCCGGTGAGCGCCGTACGCAGATGGGCCGGCATGTCATCTGGGCCCTCATCATCATGCGCATACCGCCCCGGAGCTTCCGGCGCGATCGACTCGAAGAACGTCTCCAGATCCGACCTGACCTCGCGCGCCGCATTTTCCTGAATCAGCAGCGATGCCGAGGTGTGCCGGCAGAACAACGTCAGCAAGCCCGTCGCGACGCCCTGCCCGGCGACCCAGCTGCGCACTTCACGGGTGATTTCCAACAGCCCGCGGCGCTGGGTGCGCACGGTGAGCGTCTGCGCGACGTTGATCATGGCGTCTTCGCCGCGGCGCCAAGCAGATCCACCATGAAGGCGTACTGCTCGGCGATGTCATGGTATTTCTGGAAACGCCCTGACTTGCCACCGTGGCCCGCCTGCATGTTGATGCGAAACAGCAGCGGGTTGCGGTCCGTCTTTACTTGCCGCAGCCGGGCCACCCATTTGGCGGGCTCATAGTACTGGACCTGGCTGTCCCATAAGCCGGTGCCGACGAACAGCGCAGGGTAGCCCTGCGCCGCGACGTTGTCGTAAGGCGAGTAGCTCCGTATGTAATCGTAAAACGGCTGCTGTTTGGGATTGCCCCACTCGTCGAACTCGTTGGTCGTCAGCGGGATGCTCTCATCGAGCATCGTCGTGACGACATCCACGAAAGGTACCAGGGCGATGATGCCGCGGTAGTCCCTGGGCGCGATGTTGGCGATTGCTCCCATGAGCAGGCCGCCGGCGCTGCCTCCCAGCGCGAATGTCTTGTCCGCCGCCACATACTTCTGTTGCAGCAGAAAATGGGTGACATCGACGAAATCGGTGAAGGTATTGCGCTTCTTCAGCAGCTTGCCATTCTCGTACCAGCTGCGTCCCATCTCCTGACCGCCGCGAACATGCCCGATGGCGTAGACGAATCCGCGGTCGAGAAGCGAGATGACGGTGTAGGAAAAAGTCGGATCAGTGGAAATGCCATAGGAGCCGTAGCCGTACTGCAGCAGGGGGGCGGTGCCGTCGCGTTTGAACCCGCGGCGGTAGACCAGCGAGATGGGCACTTGCGCGCCGTCGCGCGCCACTGCCCAGACATGTTCGGTCACATAATTGTGCTGATCGAAACCGCCCAGCACCGGCTCCTGTTTGAGCAATTTCTTCTGATTGCTGGTGACATCGAAATCGTAAGTCGACAGCGGCGTCGTCATCGAGGTGTACGTGTAACGCAGCAGCCTGCTGTCGAACTCCTCGTTGTTGCGAAGCCGCGTGGTATAGGCCGGCTCGGGTGAATCGATCAGATAGGCTTCGCCGCGCAATGGCAGGATGCGGATGTTGCTAAGTCCATTGGAATGCTCTTCGACCCCGATGAAGTCCTTGAATACCTCAAACCCATCGATGAAAGCATCAGCCCGGTGAGGCAGCACGTCGCGCCACGCCTTGCGGTCGCCAACCTGCTTTTCCTCTACGGCGACGATGCGGAAGTTCTTGGCCTGCCAGTTGGTGCGGATCAGCCATTGGTTGCCGCGATGCTCTATCTCGTACTCGTGATCGCGTTCCCGTGGGATCAGCACCGTGAAATGTAACTGCGGGTCGCTGGAGCGCGCGACCTGCACCTCATCGGACACCGTGCTGTGCGAGAGGATGGTCACGAACTGCTCGTCCTTGGTCGCGGCAACCTGGGTATAGAAGCTCTTGTCGGTTTGCTCGAAGATCAGCGGATCCTCGCTGGCCCGGGTGCCGAGCACATGCTTGCGGACCTTGTCACCTAGAAGCGTCGTGGGGTCATTGGCGATATACACCAGGGTGCGATTGTCTGCCGCCCAGACAATTTCCGCCTGCAGTCCGGAGACCTGGTCCGCGAAGAGCTCGCCGGTGGCAAGATTCTTCACACGCAGGGTGTACTGACGACGCCCGACCGTATCCTCGGTCCAGGCGAGCAGCCGATTGTCCGGGCTGACTGCCCAGCCGCCGATCGCGTAGAAACCCAGCCCCTTGCCGAGCTCGTTGGCATCGAGCATGACCTCTTCGGCGGCATCGAGCGCGCTATGCCTGCGCGCGTAGATGGGATACTCCTTGCCGGTGTCGTAGCGACGGTAATACCAGTAGCCTTTGCGCCGGTAGGGAACCGTCGCATCATCCTGTTTGATACGGCTCACGATCTCCTGGTAGATCTGCTCCTGCAGCGGCTTGGTGTGCGCCAGCATCGCATCTGTGTAGGCGTTCTCCGCCTTGAGGTAATCGAGCACCTCGGGGTTGGAGCGGGTGTCATCGCGCAGCCAGTAATAATCATCCTCGCGTGTCCCGTGCGGCGACTCGATCTGATGGGCGTGCCGCGCGGCGACCGGCGGTGCTGCAGGCTCCTTGAGCACTCCGTTACTGCCGGCGTGCGCGCGCGAATGGCACGCACTCAGCAGAGCCAGCACAATTGGGATTACAACGCTGCCGGCCGCCAGGCCTTGCGCGCGCGTGTGCGCCATGAAGTGGATCTCCGTGCCCGATGCCACGCAACACCGGGTGGTGTGCGGACAGGCGGCGGGCTGCAAATAATACTGCCATCACTGCCGCTTGTGCAGGAAAGCGTGCGTAGCGCGCTCGCCGGCAACCATGCGGGTGCACTCGTAGCCGAGCGCGCGCAGGTCGAGGCCGCTGAAGAGCGGCTCCCCCGAGCCCAGCAGAACGGGTCGGATCGCCAGATGCAGCTCATCGATCAGTCCCGCCGCCAGCCCTTGCCGCACGGTCGCAGCACCCCCGCCCAGACGGACATCAGCAGCACCGGCGGCCGCGCGCGCCTGTCGCAGGGCTTCATGTATGCCTTGGGTAACAAAATGAAACACCGTCCCACCAGCCATCCGCAACGATTGTCGCGGATAATGAGTGAGCACGAAGACCGGCACGTGATAAGGCGGCTCATCCCCCCACCAACCCCGCCAGCTTTCATCGGGCCACGGGCCACGCACCGGGCCGAACATGTTGCGGCCGATGATCCAGGCGCCGATGCCCTGCAAAGATGCTTCTGCCATCTGGTGATCGACGCCCGTCTCGCCGTCAGCCTGCCCGTGCATCGCGCGCCATGCCCGCGTGGTGAAGAACCATTCCATCAACTCCGGACCGCGCACACCGAGAGGGTTCTGCAGATCCTGTGCCGGACCCGCTGCAAACCCATCCAAAGAGACCGCAAAACTCTGCACCCGCAATCTGGACAAGGCTAATCCTCCGCTCGATCTCTCTGCCGACGAGCATACCAGCGGTCGGGCGTGACGCGAGCGCGTTAGGATGGCCATTGGCCAGTTGCAAGGGCCAGTAAAAGGTGAGAAAAAGGCTGCTGGGAAAGCCATAACATGTCCGGCAGCGGCACAGCGACGTATTTGCGGCCACGGTGATGGCCGCGCAACCATATACTGTCGCTCACATGCGCTGGGCTGCTTTATCTCATCGCCGCTCCCTCCGCGGCACGGGCCTCGGACGCGCAGGCGCCTGCCGATGCCACCTCGCCCAAACTGGAGGCGGTGACGGTTGAGGGGCACCGGCAGCTCGAGCGCCGTGTCAGTCATTTCGTCTCCTCCGTTATCGTCCACTATTTCTCCGATTCGCTGGTGCGCTGGGCTACGCAGATCTGCCCGTTGGTAGCCGGGCTGCCGCGCGAGCAGGGTGAATACATTCTGGCCCGCGTGTCGCAGCTTGCACGCGATGCGTCCGCACCCCTCGCGGGCGAGCACTGCCGTGCCAACTTCTATGTCATCGCTACTTCCGAGCCCGAGGTTCTGCTGCAACGCTGGTGGCGGCGGAATCCCGGCATGTACAACACCGCCAACGGCGTCGCCGAGATCAACCACTTCATCCATTCCGCAGCTGCCATCAGGTGTTGGTACAACAGCGAATTCCGCGCGAGCGACGGATCTACGGTCTCGCAAGACAACCTCGTGGCCAGTCTGCTCGGCAGCGGCATAGTCATGACGCGGGTGCCGACAGCAACAACATCCACAGGCACCCGTCTGCAACACGTCCAGATCCAGGCGTTATCAACGGTCATCATCGTAGTCGATCTGAATCAACTGCAACACGTGAACTTCGGGCAGCTCGCGGACTATATCGGCATGGTGGGCCTTGCCCAGATCCGCGCGGACGCCGACAACGAGGAAGTGCCTAGCATCCTCAGCCTGCTGCGTCACCCACAGACGGCGCCGCAGGCTCTGACGGTGTGGGATCAGGCGCTGCTGCGTGCTCTTTACACGACATCGCAGGCCAACGTCATGCAGGCCTCGGCAATCAAGGTGAGCATGGTGAAGACGATCGAGGCTCACTGAGACCCGTAGCGCGCAGATGTCGCAGCATTCTGTCAGGCGCGCAACCCGAGCGCGAGCTCACAGGCTGTGGCCTCGTCGAGGCGCTCACGCGACTCGACGAGGCCACTGCGCCACAAGGATCCAAGGCGTCGGTCAAGAATACTTATAACGGCCGCCCGCATTCGTTCCTGCGCCGGACGTCGACGGAGCTGACCGTGGGTCTCGTGGGCCACATCGGCATAAAGCGCAATGCGCGCTGCCAGCTCGCAGCGGCCTTCCGAGCAGGCCAGAAAAGCCATCGCATCGAGCACCGTGTACAGCTTGCTGGTATCCGGTCGAGCTATCAGCTCATACAGCTCGCCCCCTGTGGCTCGAGCCTCATCGATCTCTCCTGCGATCAACAGCGCGCTGAAGATGAGCGCCAACAACTCGAACCGGGTCTCACGCCGGCCGAGATAACGCAGGCTGAGCGACAGCGGACGACCGAGCTGCAGGGCAGCAGCCGTATCTCCGCAGGCTATATCCAGCTCCACGATGTTGACCGTGGCCCCCAGCGCCTGACGCTCACTTGTCGTCAAGGCAAGTCGCGTGGCCCGCTGGTAGGCGCTACGAGCCGCGACAAATTCGGCGCCGCTGGTCAACAGGGCACCTTCGGTCAGAGCGCCGTGGGCGAGCAGGCGCGCCGGCCAGGCTGGATCCTCGAGCCGCCTGGCCGCATCAAAAGCATCACGGGCCGCCGCCGTATCGACTCGCCAGTTGAAGGCAAACAGCATCAGCGCGTAGTAATGAGAGCGCGTATTGCGGCTCGCAGCATGCATCTTCGCAGCCAGCTCTGCCGCATAGCGTGCACGATCGCATTGACGTGTCGAATCGTAAGTGGCAATGGCCTCCCAGAAGCGGCCGATTCGCGCACGCGGCAGGTCGTCGGAAAGCAGCGACAATACCTGCTCATAGCGGGTGCGGCCTTCCGCGTGCAGATCAGTCTCGACGAACAGCGGCCATGCCGAGCCGAACAGCGCGACGGCGCGTACCGGATCATGTTCGATTGCCCACTCGAGCGCAGCACGTACGTTGGCCAACTCGGGCTCATAGCGGTGCAGCCAGATCACCTCATCCAGTGACCAGTACTCGTCGTAGGCCAGATCCAGCAGCTCGAGCACCGTGACCGCCAACCGCTCGCGAGCGAACTGCAGCTCCTGCCCGCTCGTGAGGCGCGTCAGGGCGTACTGCCGCGCGGTCTCGCTCAGCGCGTAGCGGGGAGGATCGGCACCCAGGAGAGTCACCAGCGACCGATCCACGAGGCGTCCGATCAGATCAATCGCTTCGGCCATGTCGAGCGTGTCATCGGCTACACACCGCGCGCCGGCCGCGAGCGAAAAACTGCCCGCAAAGACGCCCAGCCGGTTGAACACCCGCTGCTCCGCAGGAGCCAGCAGGCCGTAGCTCCAGTCGAAAGCTGCGTGCAGCGCTGCGTGGCGGGGATCGGCTAAGCGGCCCGACATTTTCAACAACCTGAACCGATCGTCGAGGCGGTCCAGCAAAGATGTCAGTCCGAGTGCGGGGACGCGTGCCGCCGCCAGTTCCAGCGCCAGAGGTATGCCATCCAGCCGGCGACAGATCTCCGCAACCAGCGGCGTGTTGCCTGGCGACAGCGCAAAGCGGCGATCGGCGGCAGCCGCTTTCTGCACGAACAGCGTCACGGCACCACACTTTGCGGCGTCCTCATGGGAAGCGTCCGGCTCGGGAACGGCAAGCGCACGCAGTCGGTAGACGATCTCGCCTCCCGCGCCCAGCGGGACCTGGCTCGTAACCAACGCGCGCACGCGCTGCGTCTGGGATAACAGTTGTGACAGCGGGTCTGCGAGGGCGATAGCGAGTCGCTCGACACAATCCAGGACGAGCATCAGCGGTGCGCTTCCCAACGCCTCTGCCAGGGCTGCGAAGCCATCCACACCGTCCGCAAGCGACAAACCAACAGCAACCGCAATGGCGGAGGGCACGAGACCTACATCCTCGAGGGGACCGAGCGAGACCCAGGCGCAAGGCAGCTCACCGTCGGACTGCCGCGCCAGCACTTCCTGCGCGAGACGCGTTTTGCCAACGCCTGCCGGACCCACGATGCTCACCAGGCATGACCGGGTGAAGGCCTGCTGCACCCCGCGCAGGTCCTCATCACGATCGATCAGCGGCCCGAGTCGCTCCGGCCGCACGCGACTCGGCACGTTCAACCGCGCCGCTGACGTTGCGGTCGCAGCGGTAACTGGCGCAGGTTTCGGTGGCGCCTCACCGCCCGAGACTTCCAACTCCAGTCGATAGCCAAATCCGGGAACGGTGCGAATCGCACCCGCGCCCAACACGCGCCGCAGACTCGCGATCTGCGCCGGCAGGTTGTTCTCATCGACTACCAGGTGCGGCCAGACCCGATCGAGCAGGGTGGCCTTGGTGACCAGGCGCCCGGGTTGTTCGACGAGGACCAGGAGTAAATCGAAAGCGCGCGCGCCCAGCTCCACAGGCTTGCCTGCAGTGCACAGCATCCGTTCCGATGGATAGAGCTCAAACGCCCCAACGCGAATCAGATCCATGCGACCCCGCGGATCTCTAGGAAGATTTCAGAGTGGTTTCAGCTGCGGTTCAAGACTTGGGCCCGGCGTTGCTGGATCTTACACCCGCGAGCTGCGGATTTAACCCGCAAACAATGCCACCGGACGGAAACAACACACTCTTTCTCAACCAACGACTGGGAGACCGCCATGAACAACCCGATCAGGCTCACTACTTTTGCGCTGCTGGCCGCGTCCAGTTTTGTGGCCGCGGCCGCGGAAGCGGACACCGCCCCGCAATCGGTGCTGGTCCGTTTCGCCGACCTGGACACCGCCCACGTTCCTGGGGCTGCCGCGCTTTACGGCCGCCTGAAGTTTGCCGCCGAGAGCGTCTGTCGCGAGCTCGGGCTGGATCGCGCGCAGAAACTCAGAGGCACTTATGACCATTGCGTTCGCAAGGCGATCGGCGATGCGGTTATGAAGGTCGACCGGCCGGCACTCACCACTTACGCGGCGGCGCACGGCGTGGTGCAGCAGACAATGCCCGTGGAGCTGGCGCAAAATCGCTGAGCGCGACAAATCGCGGCTCTGACGTATCCGTTGTCAGGGCCGCGTGGCGTGCCCAACCGCCGTCGGAATCGACGTAAGCTGTTGATAACCGTGGGGCTCCCCACGGGAGCGCGGCCGATTTAGAATATTTTCATAAGCGTTTCAAGACACGCAACGCAGCAGCGCAACACCATAGCCGCACACGCTCATCGGTCCAGGAGATTAGTCGTGGCCTCGCAGTGTGCCAGCAAGATATATGAGTGACCCAGGAGATCGACCCATGCCCAAGTTTGTGATCGAGCGAGAGATTCCCGGTGCCGGAAAGATGAGCCCCACGGACCTGAAGACAGTATCGAAGAAGTCATGTGGGGTCCTGAGCAGCCTCGGACCTAACGTGCAGTGGATTCAGAGTTTTGTCACGGCCGACAAGCTCTATTGTATCTATCACGCCACCGATGAGTCGTTGGTGCGCCGACACGCGGAGCTGGGAGGCTTTCCGGCCAACAAAATTTCACCGGTCGTGACCGTGATCGATCCTGCGACGGCAGAATAGGTCAGCACGAGGAGCTGCGCGGGCCAGCGGTCCGCGCAGCTGCGTTGCATCGCTGGCCTCGTACCATGAATGTCCGCAAGGCGCCCACGTCCGACATTCCTCGCAGCACGGGGCCGGTGCAAGCGGGTCTCCGGTGCTTGACCCGGTCTGCGGGATGAGCGTCGACCCTGCGACCGAGCCACCCGCCGACGAGGGCGCAATCTACACCTGTCCAATGCACCCACAGGTGCGGCAGGTCGGCCCAGGGAGTTGTCCCATCTGCGGGATGGCGCTCGAACCCATCAAGGTCTCCGCATCGACCGCTCCCAGCATCGAACTCGTCGCAATGACTCACCGCATGTGGATCGGCGCGGCTCTGGCGCTGCCGGTGGTGATCCTGGAAATGGGCGCGCACATAGCGGGGATACCCCTTGTGACCAGCATCCCGCCGATGTGGTCTCAATGGATGCAGCTGCTGCTGGCGTCGCCCGTGATCCTCTGGGGAGGCTGGCCCTTCTTTGTCCGGGCGGTCGATTCCGTACGACATCGATCGCTGAACATGTTCAGCCTCATTGCGCTCGGGGTCGGGGCCGCCTATCTCTACAGCCTTGCGGCAACCGTTGCACCTGGCCTGTTCCCCGCGGGTCTCAAGAATGCCCACGGCCTCATCCCGGCATATTTCGAGGCGGGTGCCGTAATCACGGTGCTGGTGCTGGTCGGCCAGGTGCTGGAGTTACGTGCACGTGAGCAGACGGGGAGCGCCATCCGCGCGCTTCTCAATCTGGCACCGCAGACCGCACATCGCCTCCGGCAGGGACAGGGCGATGAAGACATTCTCGTGGAGGCTGTCCGCGTGGGCGAGCGCTTGCGGGTACGCCCCGGCGAGTCGGTTCCGGTTGATGGCACTGTGCTCGAGGGCGCAAGCGCAGTCGATGAGTCCATGGTCACCGGTGAATCGATGCCCAACGAGAAGACATCGGGATCCAGCGTCATCGGTGGAACCATCAACGGCACCGGCAGTCTCGTGGTTCGCGCCGACAAAATCGGCACCGAGACCATGCTGGCACGGATAGTACAGATGGTCACCGCAGCCCAGCGGAGTCGGGCGCCGATTCAGCGCCTCGCGGATGTCGTGTCGAGTTGGTTTGTCCCAGCTGTCATCGTTGTTGCATTGCTGGCGTTCTTCGGCTGGCTCGTGTGGGGACCCCCGCCCGCCCTCGCCTATGCGATCGTCGCCGCTGTCTCCGTGCTGATCATTGCCTGTCCGTGCGCTCTCGGCCTTGCCACGCCGATGTCCATCATGGTCGGCGTCGGCAAAGGCGCCGCGGCAGGTGTTCTCATCAAGAACGCCGAAGCACTCGAGCGTTTCGAAAAGATCGATACGCTCGTGGTCGACAAAACAGGGACCCTCACCGAAGGCAAACCGCAAGTCGTCGCCGTTCGTTCCAGCGCGGGATTCGACGAGCAGACGGTATTGACGCTCGGGGCCAGTCTGGAGCAGGCGAGCGAGCATCCGCTCGCTGCGGCGATTGTTGCCGGTGCTCGCTCCCGCGGGCTGGATCCACGCCCGGTTTCGGACTTCTCATCCGTCACGGGTCAGGGCGTGCGCGGAAAGCTCGCCGGTCAATCCGTCGCCATCGGCAACCGCAGGCTCTTCGCAGACGCCGGCATAGATCTGACGCACCTCGAAGCGGTGGCCGATCAGATGCGATCCGAGGGTGCGACGGTAATGTTCGTGGCGACCGATGGTCGGGTGGCGGGCCTGATTGCGGTCGCCGATCCTATCAAGGCCTCCACGCCCGCCGCCCTCGCCGCTCTTTCGCAGGACGGCGTGCGGATCGTCATGCTGACGGGAGACAATCGCCTCACCGCCGAGGCCGTTGCCCACCAGCTCGGGTTGACGGAGGTCGAAGCGGAAGTCCTACCGGACCAGAAGAACGCGGTCGTCAGAAAACTTCGCGCTGAAGGCCGAGTCGTGGCGATGGCGGGTGACGGCGTCAACGATGCACCGGCACTCGCGGAAGCTGACATCGGGATCGCGATGGGCACCGGCACCGATGTCGCAATGCACAGCGCCGGAGTCACTCTCGTAAAAGGGGATTTGGCGGGCATCGCACGAGCACGGGCGCTGAGTCGGGCCACCATGCGCAATATCCGGCAGAACCTCGTCCTGGCGTTTGTCTATAACGCGCTGGGCATTCCGATTGCTGCCGGCGCTCTCTATCCCGTGTTCGGATTGCTCTTGAGCCCGGTTATTGCGGCGGCCGCCATGTCTCTCAGCTCCGTGTCCGTGATCGGCAACGCCCTGCGATTACGGGCGGTCCGCCTTTGAGTTTCTCCAGCCGGCGAATCAAAGCGGCATCCCCTTCCAGCTGTTGATTGCCGATCAGCGCCTATCAGCTACAACCACAGTTGCCAGCATCCACCTGTTCCGGCGGACACGGAACCGTACCGTACGAGCAAAACACGCAGCAGTCGCCCGGCTTCGGGCGGAGTACTGTCTTACAGCCAGGACACTCGTAGAAGAACTGGCATGCGTCGGTAGGCATGAGTTCCGTCGACTCTGTTGCGCAGATCGGGCAGCGAACCGTCGATTCAAGAATCAACTCACCCATATCGTATCCGGGCACCGCGAGTACTGCCATGCTACCAAAGAGCATGCCGCCGCGTCGGCAGGCTGCAATCGGAACGAAGGCCGGTTTAAGTAAGAGGAATTCGATGGTGACCTCACTATACGACCTCAGCGTGCCGACCTTCCTGCAGACCGTGAGGGTTGCCGCCGCGACCCGGGCGGGGATGGTTCACGTGAGTTCAGGTTAACCCACAGGCTCGACTTTACCGCCGCAATCCCGGCAACAGCATGGGAACGCTACGCCGATAGTCTTCATATGCGGTTCCGTGCTCGGCGACCAGGTCCCTTTCTTCCAACTGGATGGCGACGAGAATGTAGGCCGTAGTTAGAATGGCGAACCCCAGATGCGCCAGAGTCATATGAGGCGTCATCCAGAATGCGAGCAGAAACCCGAAGTAAAGCGGGTGCCGCACCAATCGATATGGCAGTGGCGTCACGAACTGCACTGGTGTGTACGGCCTGCCGATCAAGGGAAGCCATACCTGGCGAAGCCCAAACAGATCGAAGTGGTTGATCAAAACGGTCACCACGAGGACGAGTCCCCAGCCGGACGCGAACAGAGTCCACAGAAATAAACGTGCAATCGGATCCTGCGCGGACCAGATCTGCACGCCAATCGGCCGCCACTGCCATATCAGCAGCGCCAACGCGAGACTGGCGCAGAGCACGTAGGTGGAGCGTTCGATGGCCCAGGGGATGACCTGCGTCCAGCGCTCCTTGAACCACCGTCTCGCCATGACGCTGTGTTGAATCGCGAACAATGCGAGCAGCGCGCCGTCGATCACAATGGCGTTGAGTACCGAGGCCTGAGGTGGGCCATCAAGTCTGTTGGATACGAAAAAGCCGCCGACGAAGGCCACTGCGTACAGAAAGGTGGCCAGGAAAATGAGGTAGGCCACTACACCATAGACGAAAAATGACAAGTGCTTGAACATGAGACACCCCCTGTGTGGTTCCTAGAGTGAGCGCCACGTCCGCAGATCACCATGAGCACTTTGTCCCGCATGAGCTAGAATTCCACGGTCCACATCCGACAAACGTCCCGGATGGGCCCGACTTGACCAGATGAAACTTCAGCAGCACGTTCGCCACGTCCATGCCTCGGACGGCACACGCCTGGCCTGGGCCGAGGCGGGCGCGGGCCTGACGGTCGTAAAGGCCGCCAATTGGCTGACGCACCTGGAATACGAGTGGGAAAGTCCCGTGTGGAAACACTGGCTCCGCTTCTTCTCTTCGAACTACCGGTTCGTGCGCTACGACGAGCGCGGCTGCGGAATGAGCGGTTCGCAAACCGGCACTCTGACTCTGGAACAGTGGTCCGCCGATCTCGGCACGATCATCGATGCGGCGCGCCCCACCGGTCCTGTGATACTGCTGGGCATCTCCCAAGGTGCGGCAACTTGTATCGACTACGCGATCCGCCACCCTGACCGGGTGTCGGGGTTGATTCTGCACGGAGGCTATGCGCGCGGCGCACTGAAGCGTGGTCAGCCCCCTGCGGAATCTGCCTACCGGGCGATGATTGATCTAACCCGTGTCGCGTGGGGCAGTGATAATCCAACTTTCCGTCAGATCTATACCTCCAGGTTTATTCCCGGTGGAACCGCCGAGCAACTGAGCTGGTGGAATGACCTCTGCCGTAAATCAACCACTGGCGAGGCCGCTGCCAAGCTATTCGAGGCGCGCGCGGTCGTGGATATTTCTGAGCATCTGGCACAGCTACAGCAACCGACGCTGGTCCTGCATTCGCGCAATGACGAGGTAGTACCGGTGGAAGAAGGTCGTTTATTGGCCGCCGGCCTTGCTGGCGCGGAGTACGTGGAGCTGGACTCTCGCAATCATGTGCTATTGGAAAACGAGCCTGCGTGGCAGCGCTTCCAGGAAGCCGTGCTGTCCTTCGTCCCGACCAAGAGGGCGACCATGGACCTGGTATTCGCGGCGCTGTCGGCGCGCGAGCGCGAGGTACTTGCTCTAATGACCGATGGATTGAGCAATTCACGCATCGCGGAGCGATTGCAGATAAGCGAAAAGACGGCGCGTAACCATGCGTCTAACTTGTTCGACAAACTGGGCGTCCGCTCACGGGCGGAGGCCATTGTGTTTGCCAGGGACCGTGGCTTTCAACGCTAAGCAGCAACGGGCCGTAACGACTGCGCAGCAGCTCGCAGCCGCAAACACTTGCGCCAACGCTAAGCGGAATTGATCAACAAGGCTTATTTATCCGAAAGAAAGCCCGTTTTCCGAGGCCGTGGGAAGCGGCCAATGGCCATTATTGATCCGTACCGGCGTTCACGAAGGTCTGCTTTGCGGAAGTGCGACTAACCGTTCTTGCTGATTCCAGATATGGCACTGGAAATTCCGCGCTGCAGAAGCGACCAATCGAAACCGACAACAAGTGCTCTGTACCCGCGCCCTATCATGGCATTTGCTTGATCCGTCGTGTTCGCAACACCGCCGAGCATCACAGAACTCGGTTTGATCGTCGATTCCAGTTTGCCAATGGCCTCAAGTACCGCAGGATGATCGGCTTTCCCCTTGAGTCCCATGCTGGTGGCCAAATCGCCAGGACCGATAAAGACTAAATCCAGTCCTTGTGTCGATACCACATCAGCCACGGTATCCACCGCGTCAATATGCTCTATCGTACGCCAAGGCGCACCGCCGGGCACTCGAACCAAAGGAACCAACGGCCTGCCCGACGTCGCTGCAATCATCGCATCAGCCGCCGTCAAATCAATTGGCCCATGTTCCATATCAATGATGATCCAATCCAAACCAGACCGGGCCATTACTTGAACGGTTTGAACGGAACGAATTGTCGCGATCGTCCCAAGTGTGCATTTACCCTTTTCGAAAGGGTCTTTAGTCGATTGAGCTTCGCAACGTGCGGTTCAGTTCCACCCTCCATGAAATCCTCCGGCTATCCGAGAACATTGCGCATTCTGCGAATTCCCGCGGATACAACTGTCATCGACACCGGCGGCGCAACCATGCTCCCAGACGGGCTAGAATCTGTGAGCAGCGACATAGCGCCGTGTACCCTACCTGAATTCAGTCCCGTACTTGAGGGCGACCTGCCGGATCTGCTCGTGTGAGAGTGTCTTAGGCGGGGCGCCTGGTGGGCTGCAGGTTTCGCGAAAGAAGTTGTCCAAGCCGCCCGGGGTCATCGTCCAGAGCAATACCAGCTCGTGGTCTGGAGTCGAGAACCCGTGCCAGGTATTTCTCGGTATGAAGATCGAAGATCCACGGCTGACAGGACGCTGCACATCCTCCAGTGTGCAGACTCCACTACCGTCTATGACGTAGAACGCTTCCTCCATGTGCAGGTGCCGATGGATCGGAATGCCGCCCCCAACCTTGATCTGTTGGGTCCCCATCGAAAAGTTGTCCGATCCGCGGGCCGTCCCTGCCATGATGAATATGTCGCCACCGTCTCGGAAATGTATCAGGTGCTCACCCCGGGAAGCATCCAATACATAGCCACCCGGCGTCGCGTCCGCAGCACGCGAGATCCGGGGGGTCAGAATCGGGCCTACGCCTAACGCTCCCAGGGACAGTAGTATCGAGCGCCGCACAAGGTCGAGCTCATTCATACAGAACTCCACAAAACCAGCACAAACCGCGAATAGCTAACTGCGCCGCGACTCCGCATCGCACTGCGAGCAGTCTTCGTATTGATCTCAGAACGGCTCCGTCCACGGGCGGAGATCAACATCAAACGACCAGGCGCTTCGTGGTTGCGACAGCACGTCAATGTAGGTTTGAGCAATCGCATCCGCGTCCAGTGTGCCATCCGGGTGGTCGGGACGTTCCGGGCGGCCGGCAGAACGCACACCTCCATCGATGGTGAAATGGGCCACGTGAATGCCTTTCGGCCCCAGCTCCCTTGCCGCGCTTTGGGCAAGGCCTCGTAACGCGAACTTACCCATGGCAAAGGGGGCCGACTTAGCAAAACCCTTCACGCCGGCCGTCGCGCCCGTGAATAGAATCGCGCCGTGTCCGCGCGGCTCCATCCGCTTTGCCGCCTGCTGCGCAACGAGAAAGGCACCGAAAGCATTTACCGCGACGCACCTCTCTACGGCCGCAGGGTCGAGGTCAGCTAGCTTTCCTGACACGCGAGAGCCGACGTTGTAGATGACGACGTCGGGCTCGGCGAGTAGCCGCTCGGTGTCGAGGAACAGCTTCGCCACAGCCGCGGGGTCGGCGGCATCTACGGCGAAAATCTTTGCACCGGTCTCACCGGCCAGTCCCTTGAGCTTTTCGACATCGCGAGCAGCGAGGCCAACCGTCGCCCCAAGCGTCGATAAACGACGCGCGAGTGAGGCACTGATGCCAGGCCCGGCGCCGACGATGAGGGCAGTCTTATACGGAAATTTTGCCATCACCATACCCTCCATCGATTGGATCTCTCGATATTCCAATCTGCGTCATGCCGTCCGCCCGCGCTACGTAAGCGATTGGTCGCATTCATAGCGCGTTCCAGCTCCATCACCCGACTTTCTAAAGGTCCGATGCGATCGAGCGTGTAGTCATACGGGCCATTATCCATGAGTTCTTCCCAGCGTCGCCACGCATTGAAGAAGCGTCGGATAGCACCGACGCGAGCCGGCGCATTAGTGGCGTCTGCGCGGTAGCGTGCGCGTCGTTCTGTTTGTTCATGCGACTCCTCCTAAGTTCCTAAGTTGTCGTTCATATAGTGCTACTGCGCCCAAGCGCACGCCCTGCTACCGGATTCAACGGCCAGCAACACGCGCACCCCATGCTCCTTCTCGGCCACCCGCATGCGCCGAAGGATCTCGGCTCGTATAGAGGAAGGGATCATTTGGTTACCGTCCTGGCAGCGCCACCAGCAAGCACGGATGCCTTTTGGCACGCAGCTAGTCGCGTCCAGACCTGGTCGAAGGCCTCGATGGCATCATCTTCATCGAATCGAATGCCGACTGGGAGGAGAGGCGCCATGTCTTCGGTGAGATCTGCCGTCAATTTCTGCAGCATTCGTTGCTCTGCCATGGCACGAGTAATCGGTTCCCCTCAAGTGCCAGATAATGGTTGAAACAGGCGATGAGCTGGTCGACATCGAGCGCCAGCGCCGTCATGCCGTGATACAGATCGAAGAGATCACGTCCCTTCCGTCGTTGAAGCAGGGCACGCAGCTTCGTGCCGAAAATCGCCTCCTGGCTGAATGAAACAATGTCCGCGTGTCCCTCATACCAGTCGTTGTGAACGGCGAACGGATAGCGGCGCTGGCCGTTCAGACCTTCGTGTTCGCGCGTATTGATCTCGACTTTGAGTTTCAGGGTCGACTGCGGATCGATCTCCGGCGCGAATTTGAATATCAGGTGCATCGAGTGGCCCGCCTGCGCCCGATTGCACTTTCCGAGCCAGGACAAGGCGTCGCGGATCGCATCGACCGTGGCACCGATCGGTTCAGCGCGCGTCTGCACAAGGTCGATGTCTTCCGAGTAGCGCAGCGGCGTCTTGAAGAGCAGTTTATGAATCGCTGTGCCACCGCGAAAAGCGATCCTGCCTCGCAACTCGACCGCATTGAAAAGGTCGCACAACGCACGAGAAATGATCAGATCCTGCTCTACCTGCCGCAAGTCGGGCCAGGGAGCCTTCGTGCTCCACGCCTGAATGTATGCACGAGGAATCAAGGGTCGACTTCCACCAGCTCATTGATCAGAATCTTCCATCGCGCGTTTCTCTCTGAGGCCTCGGCGAGCGAAGCAACGAGCGGCTTTATTGAGGGATTCAGCGGTGCGACCGTCTTCGCCTTCTTCACGAAGGCCTCCAGTGCATGAGCCTGTCGCTCGTGACCCGCCAGATCGAGCAGAAAACCCAGGCGCCGCACCGAGGAGTTTTCGTATGGTGCGGCAATCTTTGCGAGTTTTCCGGGATCCGCCTGGCCTCCGATGTCCTTCGCAATCTGAGCCACTGCATTAATACCCCCGGCTTTGTGAAAATAGCGCGCGCTGTCGAGGAGCGTCAGTTCCAATCCAGCCACCTTGGCAAAGCCTTCTTCGCTTTTGATCGCGTCGAGAGCATCGGGTCGATTGACGCGCGAGAAGGCCCTAGGTGCCTGATAGAGGAATTGCAGACGATGGCGGCCGAGCATGAAATCCCGCAATTGTTTGGAGACGACTACCTGGAAGACCATCGCAGCCTGGTGAGATGAGCCGTGGAAGGCGGCGGCTCGCAACAGCGAGATGCGGTAGTCGAGCCGCTGGTACTTCATGAGCGGATCGATCCATCGCACCGGATCGGGCGCTCCACTCACTTTGTCTTCGGGACGAAGAATGAGGAAGAAGCCGTGGCGGGGAATGGCCAGCCGCCCTTTCTTGATCAGTCTCGTAACAGCCGCCGCTAAATTGCGCGGCGCAATATCCAATGCCTTGCGGGCTTCCTTTCCAGAAAAATAGCTGCGCCCGTGAGCAAGGCTGTCATCGAGGTATTGCTCTAGAGAAGGCATCCCCCGATCATACGCAAAACTCTATAAAAAACAAGCATTTTTGCATATAATTTGGTCACTCCCACTCGATCGTCGCCGGGGGCTTGCCGGAGATGTCATAGACCACGCGAGAGATGCCCGTGATCTCGTTGACTATGCGCCGCGAAACGTGTTCGAGAAACTCGTACGGCAGGCGGGCCCACTGGGCCGTCATGAAATCGATCGTCTCCACCGCACGCAACGCAATCACGTAGTCGTAGCGGCGGCCGTCACCCATTACACCAACAGAACGCACCGGCAGAAAGACCGCGAACGCCTGACTGACGCGATCGTACAGCTCGTGTCTGCGCAGCTCGTCGATGAAGACTGCATCGGCACGGCGCAGCAGATCTGCATATTCCTTCCTGACCTCACCCAGGATGCGCACGCCGAGCCCGGGCCCCGGGAAAGGGTGTCGGTAGACCATCTCGCGCGGCAACCCCAGCTCTACACCCAGTCGGCGCACCTCGTCCTTGAACAGCTCGCGCAGCGGTTCCACCAGTTCGAGCTGCATGTCCTGCGGAAGTCCGCCGACGTTGTGGTGTGACTTGATGACGTGTGCCTTGCCGGTGCGCGCACCGGCTGACTCGATGACGTCGGGGTAGATCGTTCCCTGCGCCAGGAAGCGAACCCCGCTCACCTTGTGCGCCTCCTCGTCGAATACCTGTATGAACGTGCGACCGATGATCTTGCGCTTCTGCTCCGGATCAGCGACGCCCGTCAGCGCCGCGAGGAAGCGCGCTGCAGCGTCGACACGGATGACGCGTACCCCGAGATGCTCGCTGAAGGTGCTCATCACCTGCTCGCCCTCGCCCAGGCGCAGCAGGCCATGATCGACGAACACACACACGAGTTGCTCACCAATGGCCTGATGCAGCAGGGCTGCCACGACAGAGGAATCGACGCCGCCTGACAGGCCGAGCAGTACCTTTCCACTGCCCACCTGGTTGCGCACGCGTTCGATGGCATCCTCGATGATGTTGCCGGTGCTCCAGAGCGCATCGCAACCGGCGATCTCGCGCACGAAGCGCTCCAACAGCCGTGCGCCTTGCGGCGTGTGAGTCACCTCGGGATGGAACTGCACGCCATAGTACCGACGTCGCTCATCGCACATGGCGGCATAGGGAATGGTTGCCGTCGAGGCGATCGCCTCAAAGCCTTCCGGCAGCGTGTCGACCCGATCGCCATGGCTCATCCAGACATCGAGCACGGGTTTACCCGCCTTGTCGCGGCGATCCTCGATCTCGTCCAGCAGTTTCGAGGCGCGCTGCACGGTCACCTCGGCATAGCCGAACTCTCTCTCGGTCGCACCCGCAACCTTGCCCCCGAGCTGCTGGGCCATGGTCTGCATGCCGTAACAGATGCCCAGCACGGGTACATTCAGCGCAAAGACACTGGCCGGTGCGCGTGGCGGCTGACTGGATGTCACCGACTCGGGGCCACCGGAGAGGATGATGCCGCGCGGGTTGAAACTGCGCACTTCAACATCACTCATGTCCCAGGGGTGAATCTCGCAGTAGACACCGAGCTCGCGCACGCGTCGCGCGATCAGCTGCGTGTACTGGGCACCGAAATCCAGGATCAGGATGCGGTGAGCGTGAATATCCGCTTGTGGGTGGGTGTTCGCCGGCTGAACAGCAATGGCCATGCGCAGATGCTCCGTCTGCCGCCCAGGGGCAGGGGCTGTGAAATCAGGAGACCCGGTAATTAGGGGCTTCCTTGGTGATGCTGACATCGTGTACGTGACTTTCGCGTACCCCCGCGTTGGTGATGCGCACAAACACCGGACGGGTGCGCATCTCGGTAATGTTTCTGCTGCCGGTGTATCCCATGGCGGCGCGCAAGCCACCGCTGAGTTGGTGCAGAATCTGCACGACCGTGCCCTTGTAGGGTACGCGGCCCTCGACTCCCTCCGGCACGAGCTTCTCGAGCTCGGTGGCCGCATCCTGGAAGTACCGATCGGCGGAGCCGTGGCGCTCGCCCATCGCGCCGAGCGAGCCCATGCCGCGATACGACTTGTAGGACGCGCCCTGATATAACTCGACTTCCCCTGGGGATTCCTCGGTACCTGCGAACAGACTGCCGATCATGACGGCGTGGGCGCCGGCAACCAGCGCCTTCGCAATATCACCGGAATAGCGAATGCCGCCATCGGAAATGACCGGCACATCGGTTTCGCTCAGGGCCGCGGCTACGTTCGCCACGGCGGAAATCTGCGGTACCCCGACGCCGGCCACGATGCGCGTGGTGCAGATCGAGCCCGGACCGATGCCGACCTTGACTGCGTCGGCCCCGGCATCGACCAGTGCCCGCGCGGCCTCGGCGGTCGCAATGTTGCCGGCGATGACCTGTTGCTCGGGCCAGCGCGCCTTGAGTCGCTCGACGGTGCTGATCACGCCGCGCGAGTGGCCATGAGCGGTATCGACCACTACCAGATCGACCCCTGCCTCACGCAGCGCGGCAACCCGATCCAGCGTGTCAGGGGTCGTACCCACGGCCGCGCCCACGCGCAGCCGGCCGCCCTCGTCCTTGCAGGCGCGCGGAAATTCAGTGGCCTTCTGGAAATCCTTCACGGTGATCATGCCGACCAGCTCGTGATCGCCATTGATCACCAGCACCTTCTCGATGCGATGGCGATGTAACAGCGCGAGCACGTCTTCCTTCGGCGCATTCTCGCGCACCGTGATGAGCCGCTCCTGCGGCGTCATGACCGATGACACCGGCGCATCGAGCTTTTCCTCGAAGCGCAGATCCCGATGCGTGACGATGCCGACCGCCTTGCGCCCCACCACGACCGGCACCCCCGAGATGCCGCGGGCCCGCGTAAGGTCCAACACCTCCCGAATGGACATGTTGGGTGAGACCGTTATCGGATCCTTGATCACGCCGCTCTCGAATTTTTTCACGCGGCCGACTTCCTGGGCCTGTGCTTCGATCGTCATGCTTTTGTGAATGACGCCGATGCCGCCTTCCTGGGCGATCGTGATGGCGAGGCGTGCCTCGGTGACGGTGTCCATCGCCGCCGACAGCAGCGGCACGTTCACACGAATGCGGCGGGTAACCTGCGTCGAAAGATCGACCTCGCGTGGCAGGATTTCCGAGTAAGCCGGAACGAGGAGAACATCATCGAAGGTCAGAGCTTCTTCGAGGATACGCATGGTCGTGGGAGTCGAGTAAAGCGAGCCAGTGTACGCGGGAACCGAACCGTGGTAAACCCATGCGCGGCTCATTGCAGGCTACGCCATGGCAACCCAGTTCCCTGCGGGCAGCACACCCGCGCGCGACATCTATACCGTCACCCGCCTGAATCGCGAAGTCCGCGTGCTGCTGGAGCGCGGCCTGGGAGTGCTCTGGGTGGAAGGTGAATTGTCGAACTTTTCCGCGCCCGCCTCGGGCCACTGGTACTTCTCGCTCAAGGACCGGGATGCGCAACTGCGCTGCGCCATGTTCCGGCAACGCAACCAGTCGGTGGGTTTCGCGCCACGAGCCGGGCAGCACGTGCTCGCTCGGGGGCGGGTCAGTCTGTACGAACCCCGCGGCGAGTATCAGTTCATCATCGAGCATCTCGAAGAAGCGGGCATTGGAGCACGCCAGCGGCAGTTCGAACGCCTCAAGGTGCAGCTGGCCGCCGAAGGACTGTTTGCGGCCGAGCGCAAGCGCAGCCTGCCGCGGTTCCCGCGGCGCATCGGTGTCATCACCTCGCCTACTGGCGCGGCGATCCGCGACATCCTGCACATCCTCAGCCGCAGATTTCCACCGGCTACGGTGCTGATCTACCCGACACCTGTACAAGGGGATACCGCGATCGCCGCACTCGCTGCGAGCATCCAGCTGGCCTCTGCCCGTGCCGAATGCGATGTGCTGATACTGGCGCGAGGCGGCGGCTCACTCGAGGATCTCTGGGCTTTCAATAGCGAGCGGGTCGCTCGCGCGATGCACGCCTGCCAGGTCCCCATCGTGTCCGGTGTGGGTCACGAGATCGATTTCACCATAGCCGATCTGGTGGCCGATGCACGCGCTCCGACTCCCTCGGGCGCTGCCGAGCTGGTGGCCCCCGACCGCGCGGCGTGCCTGGCGGCATTGGCGCTTACCTTGAGTCGTCTCAGTGCCTGCACCCGGCGGGAGTTGCGTGCGTTGCTGGCGCGTTTCCAAGGCGCGCAGGCTCGACTGCGCGTGGCACACCCTGGGGTCCGGCTGAGCCAGCAGGCGCAACGGCTTGATCACCTCGAGCAACGCCTTGCGGGAGCGATGCGCACCCGCTTGCAACACCAGCGCGCCTGCATCAGTGAGCTGCTGCCACGGTTGGTCCAACACTCACCAGCGCAGCTGGTACGGGAAAGACAGCTGCGACAGAGTGCTCTGGCGAGCCGCCTGCACTACGCCTTTGACCGCCGCCTCGCTGCTGTAACTCAGCGGCTCGGTCTGGCGGCAAGAGGACTGCATGCCTGCAGTCCTCTTGCCGTGCTGACTCGTGGTTATGCAGTGGTCAAACGCGAGGACGGCACGCTGCTGCGCTCCGCGGCAGATGTTGCGGTGGGAGATGAGATCCGCGCCGAGCTCGGTCAAGGCTCACTGACAGCGCGCGTCACGGGCAAGCACTAGTCGATGCCACGGATGCGGCATCGAACCCTGCGAGCGCTCGCCTGTCTGGCGGCTGCATGCCTGATGGCTGTCTGCTCGATGGGTCTGCAGGCGGCGCAGCTCACTGATGGTGTCGGCTCCGTGCTGCAGCTGCCGCAGGACAGTCAGGTGCCTGGCGGCGTCTTCGTGGCCCCGCTGCCTGGACGCGCCGCGCAGGCCCCGCTCGTGACTCTGGATGGCCATCGCGTGATGGTGTTGCGGCTGCGGGACCAGTGGTTGGCCATCGCAGGCATTCCGCTCAATATGACTCCCGGCCACGCCGAGTTGCTGGTGCAGGATGACTCCGCTCACGCAGGTGCGCCGCTTGCCTTTACCATCCGGGATAAGCGATACGCCATGCAGGCGCTCAAGGTGGCCCCTGCGAAGGTTGATCTATCACCGCCGGATCTGGCCCGCGCCGAAGCAGATACCCGCCGCATCCACACTGCGCTCGCCACGTATTCGGAAACAACACCGGTGACGCTGCGCCTGTTGCAGCCGGTGCCCGGCGTGCGGTCCAGTTCCTATGGCCTGCGGCGGGTGTTCAACAATCAACCGCGTAACCCGCATACCGGCATGGACATCGCCGCAGCCCGTGGCACGCCCGTGAAGGCCGCAGCGAGCGGACGGGTTCTGGACAGCGGCGATTTTTTCTTCACCGGCAACACCGTGCTGCTCGATCATGGCAGCGGGTTCATCACGATGTACTGCCACTTGAGTCAAGTGGATGTGCAGCCCGGCCAACAACTACGCGCCGGCGATGTGTTGGGTCAGGTCGGCGCCACTGGACGCGCGACTGGGGCGCACCTGCACTGGGGTGTGGCATTGAACGGCACATTCGTTGATCCGGCGCTGTTCCTGCCCCCGCCAAAGGCAGGCCCGGCTCACCGGCACAGCGCGCACTGACGGCGGCTCTCGGATTCCTCAGGCTCTGGGCTTCTTGCCCGCAGAGCCCTTGAAGCGCGCGCGCCGCCGGGGTGCGCCGGCATGCGTGCCATCGCCGCGTCCGAGCGGGCCGCGCCGGGTCGGCTTGTCGCCCCGTCCACTGCCCGGCCTTCGGCTGCCCGGCGATTTGTTGTATGGGTTCAAGTCCGTGCGAAACTCCATCGCCACGGGTGTCGCAAACAGATCGAACTTCTTGCGAAACACGTTGGCCAGGTAGCGGCTGTAGGCATCCGGTACCGCGTTGGTCTGGTTGCCGTGGATGATGATTCGCGGCGGGTTGCGACCCCCCTGGTGTGCATAGCGCAGCTTGATGCGCCGTCCGTGCACCATGGGCGGTTGATGCACACTCAGTGCTTTTTCCAGCGTACGTGTCAGCTCGCGGGTGGGCATCTCACGCATGGCCGCTTCGTAAGCCCTGACGATGAGCTGCAGCAGTTCCCCCACTCCGGTGCCATGCCGCGCCGAGATGAACTGCAGCGGCGCAAAGGGCACGAAATCGAGCTTCAGAGACAGCTGTCGATGGATCTCTTCGCGCTGCTCCGGCGCGATGCCATCCCACTTATTGACCGCGATGATCAGCGCCCGCCCGCGCTGCAACGCAATGCCGAGGACGCTCGCATCCTGCTCCGAGACCGAGTCGTGCGCATCCAGCACCAGCACCACGACATGCGCCTCATCGATTGCCTGCAGCGTCTTAACGACGCTGGCGCGCTCGATCACGTCTTCCACCCGCGAGCGGCGCCGCAAGCCTGCCGTGTCGATCAGCACGAAGTCACGATCGGCACGCCGGAAAGGCACGAGGATGCTGTCACGCGTCGTACCTGGCATCTCGCTGGCAATCACGCGCTCTTCACCCAGCAGGCGGTTGACCAGTGTTGATTTGCCCACGTTGGGCCGACCGATGATCGCGATGCGGATGGCATTCCCGGCGTCATCGGCAGCGCCCGGCGCCGGCAGTCCCGCCAGCACCTGCGTCATCAGGTCCTCACAGCCCTGGCCGTGGCTTGCCGAGATGGTGACCGGATCGCCAAGTCCCAGGGCGTGGAAATCCGCAGCAGCCGCATCAGGATCGAGTCCCTCGGCTTTGTTGAGCACCAGCGTCACGGGTTTGCCGGAGCGCCGCAACTCGCGCACGACATAGTGGTCCTGCGGCTGCAGCCCCGCGCGGGCATCGGCCAGGAATAGCAGCCGATCCGCTTCTGCTACCGCCCGCTCCGTCTGCGCGCGCATCTGCGCCTGGATGCCGGTCGGATTCTCGATCAGCCCGCCGGTGTCGATGACGACATAGGGAATCGGCCCCAGGCGTCCGTAGCCGTACTTCCGGTCACGCGTGAGTCCCGGAACATCGGCAACGATGGCATCGCGCGTTCCGGTCAGTACGTTGAACAGTGTTGATTTGCCGACATTCGGGCGGCCCACCAACGCGATGACCGGCAGCATGAGAGTTCCCGATCGCTCAGTGCGGCGCTAACTCGGCGGAGGTTGCGGTTGGGTCTGCGGCTCGGGCGGCACCGGATCCGGCGTCTGCTGCGGCGGCAGTGGCGGCGGTCGCGTGCCCGGGGGCAGCGGCTGAGTCTGCGGGGTAACCGGTGCCTGTGAGGGTGGCTCCTCCGGCGAAGAGCGCGGTAGGGCTGGCGGATTGGCCAGGGGCGGCGGCGAGCTGGGCTGCGCAGCCGGGCTGGCGCCGGCTGGCGCTGCATTCTCGGTTGGCGCAGGCGGGGTCGTGCTCTCGAACGCGCTGCCAGCAGCAGGCGCGGCAGCCGGCGGCGTCGCTGGTGTCGAAGGTGTCGACGGCGTCGCCGAGCCGGACGTACTGGGGGCCGGACTGGCGAGCGGTGCCGGATGCGCCCCGGGGATGGGGGTCGCCTTGAAGGCGCTGATGCCGCCAGCATCGTTGGCGACCAACACCAGGTCGCCTGCTACGACCGGCGGATTGCTTACGCGCACCTTGCCGGATGACGAGCGAGCCACGATGGCACCCGTGGCCTTGTCCAGCCAATGCACGTAGCCCTGGTAGTCGGCCGTGACAATCGCATTGTCAGATTCCACAGCGGCGGACAGCCGTCGGTGCGCCAGTGCTTTCTGCCGCCAGATTTCCGTCCCGGTACGGCGGCGCAACGCCACCACCTCCCCCTCGGCAGTGGCGAGGTAGAGTGCCTCATCATCCAGTCCAATCGTGCGGTAGCTGGAGGCTTCGTGCGACCACCAGATCTGCCCGGTATCCAGCGCCAGCATCGCAATGCGGCCCTGGAAACCAATTGCGTAGACATCGGAGCCGGCTACGCGCACGCCGGCATCCACATCATCCAGTCTCTCCAGCTCGGTTTTCCCGTGGGGAGGAGCAATGGTGGTCTCCCACTGGATGGAGCCGTCGTTGGTGTTAACAGCGGCGACCTTGCCATTGTCGAAACCGCACAGGACGAGATCACCCGAGAGCACCGGATAGGACGTGCCGCGCAACGAGAGCCGCGGCACCTGCTGTTCCTGTGCCCACAGCTCACGGCCGTCCTTCGCTGCCAGCGCACGCAGCCGGCCATCGACGGTGCGCAGCGCCACCATGCGCTCGGACACCGCAGGAGCAGACAGCACCTCACCGTTAACGCGCACCTTCCAGCGCAACGCACCGTCCGCGGCATTCAGCGCAATGATGTCGCCGAAGGTCGAGCCGGCGACCACCAGACCCGCGCCGACCCCCGGTCCGCCGGAAAGGGCCAGTTTGGTCTTGATGCGCCACACGGGTCGTCCCGTCTTCAGATCGAACGCGGCGATCTCACCTTTGTGACCGGCTGCGTACACGCGATTGTCGTCAACGGCGAGTCCGAGTCCGAGCCGCAGCGGTTTAGCGCCTTTGTCGGCTACCTGGTCGCTCCACACACGCTCCACGCGCAGCGTTGCGTTGAAGGTGGCCAGCGGCGTCGGCTTATCAATGTCCTTGTCCTTGGAGCAGGCTGCAAGAACGAGCAAGGCGGCCGCGGCCAGCCAGCGAAAGTGTTGGTGCATCACTATTTTGCAGTCGCCGCCGTCGGCGGGGCGCCGGGCATGTTGGATGTTGGAGTCAGGTCGGCAATCTTCAGCTCGAGTCCCGCGCCTGCGCCGGTGCCGCTGCCCAGATCCGCGGTGCGGGCGCTGAGATATTCCTTCAAGGCGTTGGCCTTGTCGCCCTTGGCGTAATAGGCATCGCCCATCACTTCGTGGTAACGCGCAGCAAAGGCAGCCGGCTGCATCGCCTGCAGGGTAGTGATCGCCCGGTCGGCCTGCTTCTGGGCAATCTGCACGCGTGCGAGCCGCAGTCGCGCCACCATGGCCAGATCCTTGTCGCGTGACTGTGCCGCCAGGGTCTGCAGCTCACTGGCAGCCTTGTCCAGCTGATTGGAATCGACGTAGGAACGGGCTGCCGCCAGCTTTGCCTGATCCACGTACGGGGAGCCGGGATAGTCGCGCTCGAGCGCACCGAGCGCCACGAACGCCGCCGCGGTGTCATTGCGGGCAAATGCCTGCATCATCTGCTCGTACTGTGCGCTCGCGCGCGCCGCAGTGGCATCAATGTGCCCCTGATACCAGCGCCAGCCCGAGATGCCGACAGCGGCAAGCGCCACGCCCGCCAGCACCCACAGGCCGTTCTCGCGTACCCACGCCTTGAGAGTTTCCCATTGCTCTTTTTCCGACAGATAGTCGTCCACTCTTCGCTCCCCGTCAGGCCGCGCCCAAAGCGGCCAGCGCCGTCTCGATTCCACCGGCCAGCTGTGCGATCGCGCACTCGCTCTGACCTGCCTCCTGCCGCAAAGGTTTCATGCCCACCACGCCGCGGGCCAACTCGTCATCGCCCACGATCAGCGCCAGTGGGGCGGCGCTACGGTCGGCACGACGAAACTGGGTCTTGAAGGTACCGCCGCCCAGGTTGATCTCGAAGCGCCGGCCCGGCAGCGCATCCCGCAGCTGCTCGATCAGCTTCAACCCCGCACTCTGGGCGCGCTCGCCGTTCAGCACCACGTAAACATCCGGATGTGCCGGCGGCGGAATGTGCTCGGCCTGCTGTACAAGCGCAACCACCCGCTCCATTCCCATGGCGAAGCCGATGGCAGGCGTCGGCTCCCCGCCGAGCTGCGCAATCAGCCCGTCATAGCGCCCGCCTGAGCATACGGCATTCTGTGCGCCGGAGGAGTCATTGATCCACTCGAACACTGTGCGTGTGTAGTAGTCCAGCCCGCGCACCAGGCGCGGGTTGATCTCAAAGGGAATCTCCAGCTCGCGCAGCATCTGGCACAGCGCCTCGAAATGACTGCGTGACGGTGCATCCAGATGCTCAGGGAGCGAGGGGGCGGCGGCGATGAGCTGCTGCATGTCAGGATTCTTGCTGTCGAGGATGCGCAGCGGATTACCCTCGAGCCGTCTGCGGCTATCCTCGTCCAGCTGCTTCTCGTGCGCGCGAAAATACCCGACCAGCAGTTCGCGGTAATCACGGCGCGATTCGGGCGTCCCCAGCGAGTTGAGCTGCAGACGCACGCGGCTGATCCCCAGCTTGCGCCACAGGCGGGCGGTGAGCGCGATGAGCTCGGCATCGACATCGGGGCCCGCGAAACCCACCGCTTCGACGTCGAGCTGGTGAAACTGGCGGAAACGTCCGGCCTGCGGCGCCTCATAGCGGAACATCGGCCCGATGCACCAGAGCTTGTGACGTTGGCCTCGCAACATGCGATTGGAGATGACGGCGCGCACGATACCGGCCGTGGCCTCCGGGCGCAGAGTCAGACTTTCGCCCCCCTGCGACTGGAAGGTGTACATCTCCTTGCTGACGACGTCGGTGAGTTCGCCGATCGAGCGTTTGAAGAGCGCGGTCTGCTCGAGCAGCGGCACGCGCATTTCCTCGTAGTGGTAGCCGAGCATCAGCTCGCGCACGGTCTGCTCGAGGTGCTGCCACGCCGCAATCTCCGCGGGCAGAATGTCGTTCATCCCACGGATGGGCTGGATCTGCTCGACCAACACTAACCCCCGTCGGTCGCGGGATGGGCTCGTACCGCATGACCAGCACGGTTGATGAGCAGCTGGGCACTGCCATCGGGCAGCGCCCATCTCGATGCGGGGGTACTGCGACCGTTCACCTCGATGGTGACGCCGGAGGCATTGCCGAGCACCAGGCGCAACGGCAACGTGCCACTGACGGTCCGCACGGAATCGGCCGCACCGACATCGTAGAACAGCCGGGCACCCGAGGCATCGTACACCTCGGTCCAACTATCAGCGCCGTAGTGCAGCACCACCTGTCCATCCCTGCCGGCATGCACGGCAGCACTGCCGGCGAGGCTTCCGGGAGCACCGGCAGGAGCACCGACATCCGCCGCCCCAGGGGCTGCGGAGGCGAGACGGGTGCCCGGTGTACCGGGGCCGGCACGAGACACCGGCGGTAGGGTCGATGCCGTCGGCACCGCACCTGCGGGTGTGGTGGAGTTGGAGTGCGGGCCTGCGGCATCAGCGGGAGCTGCTGCCGGTGACTGGCTGCCCGTCCCAGGGCGTGCATCCGGAGATACGCCTGCGGGAGCCGCGGTCGCCGCGCTCTCGGGTGCGACCGGCCCGATGATGTGCGTCTGATCCCGCTGTGGTTTCTGGCCCGAGAGCGTCAGCACCCACCAGACCGCACCTGCCACGGCGAATATGGACAGCACCAGCAGGGCCGGCGCCACCAGGCGATTGCTTTCCTCCGCCGAGGGCGCACGCGCGATGCGTGTCAGATCGGGCGGCGGCGCCGTTTTCACCGTGTCGCCATAGAGCTCGCTCAGCTGACTTACCGATTCACCGACGAACTCGGCGTAATGGCGCAGATGCCCGCGCGCGTAGACCGGCGCTCCCAACGACCCGAAATCATCTGCTTCCAGAGCCTCGAGAATCTTCGGATCCGTGTGCAGCTTCTCGGCGGCCTGCAGGATGGTCAGTCCGAGCTTGTCCCGGGCTGCGCGCAGCCGCATACCGATTCCTGCTGCCTGCGCATGCATGCGCGTCAGCCCGTAGGATGAGTCAGGCTGGCCAATGCCCGCGCCTGATCGGAGCTGGGGAAATCGAGCCGCAGCCTGCGGGCATAACGCTCCTCGGCCATGCGATCGCCCTGCTTCTGCGCGATCTGTACACCCACGAGCAGCAGATCGGGGGTGGCCTCGTAAGCGGCCAGATAGCGATCCAGCTCGGCGCGCGCCTCGGTGAGCTCACCGCGCTGCAGATCGAGCTCCGAGAGCTGGAAAGCGGCCTCCGCATAGCCGGGTTTCACTTGCAGGGCACGCTGAAAACTCATCGCGGCCTGGGTGTCGCGCCTGGCCGCCCGCAGGCATACCCCCGCGTTGGTATAGGCTGCCTCGGGGGTGCGGTAGAGGGCGTTGTGCGCCGCCTCCTCGAATCGCTTCACCCCTTCATCGGTACGCCCGTTGCGGCACAGGTAGACTGCATAATTGTTCAGGGTATCCGGACTGTTGTGTCCGAGGCGCAGCGCGTCCTTGAACTGCTGATCCGCCTTGTCGGGATGTCCCAGCCGATCCTCGAGCATCGCCATGGCGCTGTGTACGCCCGGATCACTGGGGTTCTCCGACATGGCGCGATCGAGCTTCTCCTTGGCGAGCGGCAGATCGCCCTGTTTCATGTAGTCGATACCGAGCTGAGTGTTGTAATTGGCAGCGTCATCGCGCCGATGCTCGCGGCTGCTGCTGCCACCGCTGGCGCAGCCGGTGATCCATGCCATCCCGAGCAGCGCCACACCGAGCTGCAGGTATCGACTGGCTGGCAGCCGTACGGTGCTCACTGTCATGTTTGCACCGACACCGCAAAGTGCTTCGATCCCAGCCGTGCGGTAGTGCGATCGATGACCCGGCCGGCCAGCTGGCCGCACGCCGCATCAATCTCGTCACCTCGCGTGCGGCGCACCGTAGCAAGCACCCCGCGCTTGATGAGCTCATCGCGAAAAGCCTGCACGGCAGCCGCCGATGAGCGCCGATAGCGGGCACCGGGATAGGGATTGAACGGAATGAGATTCACCTTGGCAGGTCGGCCGCGCAGCAATCGGGCCAGGGAACCCGCCTGAGCGATCGAATCGTTCACGCCATTCAGCATCACATATTCGAAGGTGACACTGCGACCATTCTGTTCATCGATGTAGTGCCAGCACGCCTCGAGCAGCTCGCCGATGGGATGCTTGCGGTTGATCGGCACGAGCTCGTTGCGCAACTCATCATCGGCTGCATGCAACGACACCGCCAACGCAACGTTAGTCTCCTCCGCCAGCTTGTAGATCTGCGGCACCAGACCTGAGGTCGACAGCGTGACGCGGCGGCGCGACAGATCGAAGCCGTAATCATCCAGCAGCAGCCGCAACGCCGGCACGACATTGCGGAAGTTCGCTAGCGGTTCACCCATGCCCATCAGCACCACGTTGGTCACGACACGGCGGTCGCCCACGGGCTGGTTCCCCGTGAATTCCGCCAGCTCGCGCTTCGCGAGCCATACCTGTCCAACAATCTCCGCCGTACTGAGATTACGATTGAAACCCTGTTGCGCCGTGGAACAGAACGAACAGTCGAGTGCGCAACCGACCTGGGAGGAAATGCACAGCGTGCCGCGATCCTCCTCCGGGATGAACACCATCTCGAACGCCTGCAAGGCATCGGCGCGCAGCAGCCACTTGGTAGTGGCATCGCCCGCGGTATGGCGCGTAAGAATCTCCGGAGCGCGCACCTCGGCGCAGCCCTGCAGCTGCGTGCGCAGCTCCTTCGCCAGATCGGTCATTTGCCCAAAGGCTGGCTCGCCCCGCTTGTAGATCCAGTTCATGAGCTGGCGGGCGCGAAACGGCTTGCTGCCCAGCCCCGCGACGAAGTGCTCGAGCTCGGGGCGGGTCAGGCCTAGCAGGTTGGTGGGCGCAGCGATATCCATGCAGCCTCGGCCGCGGGCTCCTCAGCCCCGTGAGTGCAGCTCGGTGGTGCGGAAGAAATAGGCGATCTCCACCACCGCGGTATCCGGCCCATCGGAGCCATGCACCACGTTCTGCTCGATGCTGAGCGCATGATCGGCGCGGATCGTCCCGGGCGCCGCCTTTTTGGGGTCGGTGGCTCCCATGATTTCGCGGTTGCGCGCGATCGCATTCTCACCCTCCAGCACCTGCACTACGACCGGGCCTGAAGTCATATACCGCACCAGATCCTTGAAGAACGGCCGCTCCCGGTGGACTGCGTAAAAGCCTTCCGCCTCGCGCTGGGATAGATGGATCATGCGCGCTGCGATAATCGACAGCTCGGCGCTCTCGAAACGACGGTACACCTCACCGATGAGGTTCCGGCTGACACCGTCGGGCTTCACAATGGACAGGGTGCGCTCGAGCGCCATTCGCTTGATCCTTATGGAAAATGTGAAATTCCAGCGGTCACCCGCCGCAAGCTAGCCGGGCAGTGTACCCCGGCCGGCGGGCCCGGGGAATCAATGCATTAGGGCGGATCGCGGCTCGCCGCATCCGCGCCCGGGCGGACTGCAGCTCAGCCGACGTAACTCAGCCGACGCAGCTCGTCAGACGGAAAAACTCTCACCGCAGCCGCATTCGCCTTTGACGTTGGGATTGCGGAAGCGGAATGCCTCGTTGAGGCCCTGCTTCACAAAATCCACGATCGTGCCGTCAATGAGCGAGAGACTGTCGCGATCTACGAAGACTTTGACGCCCCGGTCCTCGAACATGAGATCCCCCGGGACAGGCTCATCGGCGTAGTTGATGACGTAGGCGAAACCGGAACAGCCGGTTTTGCGCACTCCAAGCCTCAGGCCGAGCCCGCGGCCTCGGGAGATCAGGAAGGATTTGACGCGGTCTGCGGCGGATTCAGTCAGGGATATGGTCATCGCTTTCAAAGCTTACAGGTGGTGGTCGTAGTCTACTCGTCGGGACGCCAATGCCGAAGGCAAGTCTGCAGCGCATCCTCGATTACCAGCAGGCGCCCGAGCTTGGCGGCTGGAATCTGCCGCTCCCGGGCCCACTCGCGAGGTGAGCCGGGCACGAGTGCGCTGCAGGGGCGACCCGGCAGCTGCGAGGTGATCCACTCGGCCACCCCGGTAGTATGGGGGCAGCCGTAGATCTGAAAACGGGCATCCTTCACAACATCTGCTTGCACGAGCAGCTCGAAGCGCACCCAGGTGCCCTGGGACTGGGCCCCTGCCTCGCCGGTCAGCAGCCGCGCGCGCTCCCCCACGGCGCCAAAGCGGCCGCTGCGCACTGGCAAATGCCCCGATTTGGCGGCACTTCCAGGTGCCTCGCCCATCTCATCATGGGCCGGGGAAAGGGCGCGCAGCTGTCGGACGGCACGGCTCACCGCGGCAATGGTGAAGTCGATGTCGCCCGCCGTCGTCTGGTGTCCGAGGCTGAAGCGCAGGGAACTCTGGGCGAGCTGTGTATCGCGCCCCAGGGCGCGCAGCACGTATGAAGGCTCGCCGCTTGCGGAATTGCAGGCTGAACCGGACGCCACCGCCAGCTCCGGCAGAGCCTGCAACAGGCTCTCCCCTTCAACCCCCTCGAAGGAAACATTCAACAGCTGCGCAAGATGTGCCGCATCGCCGCCATTAAGGTGTACGCCTCCCAAGGGTTGCAGGCCCTCCCACAGACGCGAGCGCAAGCTCTCACAGCGAGCCCATTCTGCCTGCAATGTCTCGCCGGCCAGCTCACAGGCTGCAGCGAAACCGACGATCTGGTGTGTAGCCAGTGTGCCGGGGCGCAGGCCACGCTCCTGTCCACCGCCAAAGCTGACGGGCACCAGCTGTGGCTGGATCGGCCTGCGCACGTACAGGGCACCGATACCCTTGGGGCCGTAAATCTTGTGCGCCGTGAAGGACAACAGATCAATCGGCAGCTGGTGAAGGCTCAAAGGGATCTTGCCAGCGGCCTGCGCCGCGTCGGTATGGAATAGCACCTCATGCTCGCGGCAAATGGCGCCGATGGTGGCTACATCCTGCAGCACACCGGTCTCGTTATTGGCGAGCATCACCGAGACCAGCAAGGTGTCGGGACGCAGCGCGGCGCGCACCGTCTCGGGGACGATGACTCCCCGCCGGTCCGGCGTCAGGTAGGTGATCTCGAAGCCTTGCTTCTCCAGATAACGACAGGGATCGAGCACGGCCTTGTGCTCAATCCGCGTGGTCACCAGATGACGGCCGCGATCGCTGTTCGCGCGCGCGACGCCCAGCAGCGCCAGATTGTTGGATTCGGTTGCTCCGGAGGTGAAGATGATTTCCGCCGGGTTGGCCCCGAGCAGCGCCGCGACCTGCTCACGGGCCTGATCGATACGCGCCGCCGCGCGCTGACCAAACACGTGCGTCACCGCAGAGGGATTTCCGAAGTCAGCCTCTTTGCCGAGGCATTCCGACATGACAGCAGCCACTCGTGGGTCCACAGGCGTGGTTGCCGCGTAATCCAGGTACAGAGGAGTTCGCCCTGCGCTCACTCAGAGCCCCCGCTATCCTCGTCGCTGCTGCCGGACATATCCAGGCGGTGCGGCTCACCTGCGTGGCGGCGACGGCTCTGAATCGCGGTGAGAAAGCCGCGCAGAATGTTGACCTCGTTGTGATCCAGCTCGGCGCGCTGCAGAAAACGACGGATGCGCGCCATCAGATGTGTGCCGCCCTGGGTGCGGTCCCGAAAATCCACCGCCTGCATGACCTCTGCCAGGTGGCTGTACAGACGTTGCATCTCGGCAGGCGAGGCCAGCGGCACTGCGGGTGGGACAGGATCCCCGGTCGTGCCTGCTGCCTCGCTGCAGGCACGAAACAGCTCGTAAGCCACCAGCTGTACCGCCATGGCGAGATTCAGCGAAAGGTATGCGTGATTGGCAGGGATCCGGATCAGGACGTGCGCCGCATCGAGCTCCTCATTGGTGAGACCCGTCCGCTCCGCTCCGAAAAGAATCGCCGCCGGCGCCCGCTGCGCTGCGCTGACGAGCCGCACCGCCGCCTCGCGCACATCCAGAACGCGGAAGTTCTGGTCACGCTCCCGTGACGTGGTGGCACCTATGAAGCCGCAGTTCGCCAGGGCCTCATCCAGGCTTGCGACGACACGGGCTGCCGCCAGGATGTCATCGGCGCCCGAGGCGCGGGCCGTCGCCTCGGCATGCGGAAACAGCTTCGGTCGCACCAGGACCAGCTGCTCGAGCGCCATGTTCTTCATGGCGCGCGCCACGGCTCCGATGTTGCCCGGATGCGAGGGTTCGACCAATACGATACGGATGTTGACGGACATCGATCTGATACGATGAAACACCTGGCCAGCTGATGGAAGCTTATTTTCTGTGCATGCGCTTCTCAATATCGCGGTGCGCGCGGCCCGTGCCGCGGGCGAAGTCATCATCCGTAGCCTCAATCGGCTCGAATCGCTGAAGATCACCTCCAAAGGTCGCAACGACTTCGTGAGCGAGGTGGATCATGCCGCCGAGCAGGAGATCATCAAGCTCGTCCGCCGTCATTATCCGCAGCACGCCTTTCTGGCCGAGGAGAGTGGCCGCAGCGGTGACAGCGACACGGTTTGGATCATCGATCCGCTCGATGGCACGACGAACTTCCTGCACGGCTTTCCCACCTTCGCCGTCTCGATCGCCTGTCAGCAGAAGGGTCGGCTGGAACACGGGGTGGTCTATGATCCGATCAGCCAGGAGATCTTCACCGCAACGCGTGGTGCCGGCGCTCACCTCGACAATCATCGTATCCGCGTCAGCAAGCAGCGTAGCCTCGAGGGCGCGCTGATCTCAACCGGCTTCCCCTATCGTTCCAACACGCGCTACCTCGATGCCTACCTGGCGATGCTCAAGGATGTCATGCAGCAGGTAGCGGGCGTGCGCCGGCCGGGCGCCGCCGCACTCGATCTGGCTTATGTCGCCGCCGGGCGGGCCGATGCATTCTGGGAGATCGGCCTGAGCGCCTGGGATACGGCGGCGGGCACGCTGCTGATCCAGGAGGCCGGCGGGCGCATCGGTACACTCTCCGGCGGCGAATATCTGCAAGGTGGCAACATCCTCTGCGGCACGCCCAAAGTGTACGAGGCGCTGCTGGAGGTGCTGGCACCGCACGTCCCGGAGAGCTTGCGCGAAGGCTAGGAGAGCTTGTGCGAAGGCTAAATGACGCACCGGCGCATTCTCGCTTTCCCCACATCGCTTGTGTAGAGTCGCTCGCAAATCGCGCCTGGGGGTTGCCGGCTGTGACTCAACTTGTGCGCGCAACATATTCCGGGGGTTAAATGGCCAATCAGCTGCTTGCGACCAAGTCCATCGCCGCGCTGCATGCAGATGACACCGCGGGCCAGCAGCTGAAAAGGGCGCTGTCGGCGACGGCGCTCACGGCCCTCGGCGTGGGCGGCATCATCGGCACCGGTATCTTCGTACTCACGGGCACGGCGGCCGCGAACCACGCAGGTCCCGCGCTCGCCCTCGCATTCATTATCGCGGGCATCGGCTGCACGCTGGCCGGCTTCTGCTACGCAGAATTCGCCGCCATGATCCCCGTGTCCGGCAGCGCCTATTCTTATTCCTACGCGACCCTGGGCGAGGGCGTCGCCTGGTTCATCGGCTGGAACCTGGTGCTCGAGTACCTGTTTGCCGTGGCCACGGTTTCCGTCGGATGGTCGGGCTACCTCGTCAGCCTGCTCGATCAGTTCAACATTCACCTGCCGTCGGCGCTATCGAATGCACCCTTCGCCAAAGGCAGTGGCGACTTCGACATCGTGCGAACCGGAGCCCTGATCAACCTGCCCGCGGTGGCGATCGTCGCCGCGCTGACTGTCATCTGCTACGTGGGCATCCGCCAGTCTTCCGCCTTCAACAGCGTGATTGTTGCGATCAAGGTTACGGTCGTGCTGCTGTTCATTTTCCTGGGTGTCGGTCATATCAACACGGACAACTGGCATCCCTTCATCCCGCCCAACGCTGGCGCGGGTAAGTTCGGCTGGAGCGGCATCATGGCCGCCTCGGGCGTCATCTTCTTCGCCTATATCGGTTTCGATGCCATCTCCACCGCAGCGCAGGAAACCAAGAACCCGCAACGCGACATGCCCATCGGCATCCTCGTAAGCCTGGTCGTCTGTACGGTGTTGTACGTGGTGGTCGCGGTGGTGCTCACCGGTATGGTGCATTACACGGAGCTGGATGTGCCGGCACCGGTGGCCACCGCCCTCGATAAGTACCCGTCGCTGCACTGGATGGGTTTGCCGGTCAAGTTCGGGGCACTCGCCGGCATGACTTCGGTCATGTTGGTCATGACGCTCGCCCAGGCGCGCATCTTTCTCGCCATGGCACGCGACGGTCTCATCTGGAAACCCTTCGCACGCGTGCATCCCACCTTTCGCACCCCGAGCTTCGGCACCGTATTTACCGGCGTTGCGGCAGCGATCGTGGGCGGTCTGTTGCCGGTGGGGATTCTCGGTGAACTGGTGTCGATCGGCACGCTCATGGCGTTTGTGACGGTATGCATCGGCGTGCTAGTACTGCGCCGGACACGGCCTGACCTCGAGCGTCCGTTCCGGACTCCGGCGCCGTGGTTCACCTGTATCGCCGGCGCCATCATCTGCGGCTGGATGATGGTCTCGCTGGGTGTTGGAACCTGGGCGCGATTGATCGTGTGGACTCTTATCGGTGCGGTGATCTACGTGTTCTACGGCTACCGCCATAGCCGTCTGCATCGCACCGCAGGCGCCACCAATCCCGTCAGCGCGACCCGCTAGAACTCAGCGCGGCGGCCGACCGCGGCCGCTGCTTTTGGAGCGGGCGGCATCGAGCAGCCGGCGCAGCCGGATGTTGGCCATCTCCACCAGGGTGGCAAAGGCCATGGCGAAATACAGATAACCCTTCGGGATGGAGAAGTGCAGCGCCTCGGCGATCAGCGCAGCCCCGATCAGGATCAGGAACGACAAGGCCAGCATCTTGATGGTGGGATGGCGCTCGATGAATGCGCTGATGGATTTCGACACCCATAGCATCACCGCAATCGCCACCACGATGGCGGCAATCATGATCGGCAGATCGCGCGCCAGCCCCACCGCGGTGAACACCGAATCGAAAGAGAACACGATGTCCACCAGCGCAATCTGGATGACCGTCATGCCGAAGCCGGGGTAGACCGGGCGCGCGGGGTTGGCGAGCCGCTCCGCGCCTTCCAGCGCGCGATGGATCTCGAGCACGCTCTTCATGAGCAGGAACAGCCCGCCGAGCAGCAAAATGACATCGCGCGCCGACAGCGACAGCGAGCCGATCTGCAGCCAGGGTTTCACCAGCCGGGTGAGCCAGACGACCGAATATAACAGCGCGATGCGTGTCAGCATCGCCAGCGACAGACCACTGAGGCGCGCCGTCTCGCGACGAGCGGCCGGCAGGCGATTGACCAGCAGCGCGATGAAGATGAGGTTGTCGATGCCGAGCACGATCTCCAGCAGCGACAGAGTCACCAACGCCAACCAAATCTGCGGATCGGCGATGAACTCAGCCACGCAAGCCGCGCTAAGGCAGGTGGTCCACCGCCGTCTTCTTGACTGACGGAAACACGTGCTCGGCGGTCAGACCGCAATCAAGCGCAATGGCACTGGAGATGTAGATCGAGGAATAGGTGCCGGCGATGATGCCGATCATCAGCGCCTCCGAGAAGCCCTTCAGCACCGGGCCCCCGAGGAATAGCAGCGCCACCACGACGATGGAAGTGACCACCTTGGTCATGATGGTGCGCGACAGCGTCTGGTTGATGGACTGGTCCAGCACCATGTCGGTCGGCGCGCGCCGATTGCTCTCGAGCCGCTCACGGATGCGGTCGAATACCACGATGGTGTCATTCAACGAATAGCCGACCACGGCCAGGATCGCCGCGACGACCGCCAGATCGAATGAGGTCTGTGTGACGGAGAAGATACCGAGCACCAGTATCGGATCGTGCACCACGGCCAGGATCGCGCCGAAAGACAAGCGCCAGGTATGGAAGCGAAAGGCGATGTAGATGAAGATCAGCAGCATCGTGAAGACCAGCGCCCAGGTGGCACTTGTCTTGAGCTCGTTGCCAACCTGTGGTCCGACTACATCCAGCTGGCGTACCTCTGCGCCGGGTGCGACCGCCTGCAGTGCGGCCTCGAGCCGCGAGCGTACCGCCGCAGCAGTCTGACCTGACTCCGGCGGCAGCCGGATGGCGATGTCGCGTGAGGAGCCGAAGCTCTGTACCTGCGGATCGCGGAACCCCACCTGAGTGAGCTTAGCGCGTACGGCATCGACATCGGCTGCCTGCGTGAAGGTCGCCTCGGCGCTGACACCGCCCGTGAAATCGATCGCCAGATTCAGTCCGCGCGTGGCGAACGACACGATCGAGGCAATCATGAGGATGGCCGACAGGGCATACCATACCCTGCGGGTGGCCATGAACGGAAAGTTGGTCTGATGCTTGAAGAATTCCACGCGCGATGACTCAGATTGACAGGCGTGCCGGCTTACGCCGCCCGCCGTACATGAGAGTGATAAGGGCACGGCTGCCCATGAGGGCCGTGAACAGGGAGGTCGCGATCCCGAGTGTCAGCACGATGGCGAAGCCGCGGATCGGTCCGGTTCCGAATACCCACAACACCACTCCGGCGATCAATGTCGTGATGTTCGAATCCGCGATCGCCGAGAAAGCCTTCTCGAAGCCTGCCCGGATGGCGGCCTGGGGGGACACGCCCTTGCGGATCTCCTCGCGTATACGTTCGTAGATCAGCACGTTGGCATCGACCGCCATGCCGACCGTCAGAATGATGCCGGCGATACCGGGCAGCGAGAGCGAGGCACGCATCAGGGAGAGCAGTGCCGCGAGTAACACGACATTGCCCAGCAGCACCGCGTCGGCAACCAGTCCGAACGTGCGGTAGTAGACCGCCATGAACAAGAACACGCCGGCCATCCCGATGATGAGTGCGTGTACGCCCTTGTCGATGTTGTCCCTGCCCAGGCTCGGACCCACGGCGCGTTCTTCGATGAGGTAGATGACCGTGGACAGCGAGCCGGAGCGCAGCAGCAGTGCAAGCTCGCGCGCCTCGCCCGCCGCCAGGCCCGTGATCACGAAGCTGTTGGAAAAGACGCCGCGGATGGTGGCATCGTTGATGACCTCCTCATCGGTAACGTCGCGGGTGACCTTCTTGCCATTCACCTCGCTGGTCTCGCGGCGTTTTTCGATCAGTACCACCGCCATGCGCTTGTTGAGGTTGGCGCGGGTGGTCTTGAGCATGGCATCGCCAGCGCGCGCATCCAGCTTGATGGAGACCGCCGGGCCCTCCTGTTGCTGGGTGCTGACGGCGTTGGTCAGCTGATCGCCCGTGGCAATGACTTCGCGCTTGAGCAGCAGAGGACGGCCCACGCGCGTATGGGTGTACAACTTCGAGCCGAGCGGCGCATGCCCGCTGGTGGCGGCCTCAAATGCGTTGTTCGTCATATCCTCCAGGCGGAACTCTAGGGTTGCCACCTTGCCGAGGATGTCCTTCACTTCAGCGGAGTTCTGTACGCCGGGGAGCTGCACGTTGATACGGTCCAGCCCCTGGCGTGTCACGATCGGCTCCGAGACACCCAACTCGTTGACGCGGTTGCGCAGCGTCGTGATGTTCTGCTGGATGGCGTAGTCCTGGCGCTCCCGGATCTGCTGTGCAGTCAGGGTTGCGAGCACGGCCGACCCGCTCGGCAGGCTCTCGGTCGTCATCTGCAGACCCTGGTACGGGCCGGATAGGGCGCTGCGCACGGCAGCCGCGTCCGCTTCCGGTGGCAGCGTAATGCGAATCGCGTTTTGCCGCTCGCCCCCGACCGCTACGACCGCGACATCCTGGAAGGGAATGTTGGCAGCGGCCAGGGTGCGCCGGGCGTCCTGGGCATAGCCATCCAGCAGCTGGCTAACCGCGCCGTTTACGTCCACCTGATAGAGAAGATACAGGCCGCCACGCAGATCGAGGCCCAGCGGCATAGGACGCAAGCCTATCTTGGCGAAAAAAGCCGGAGCGCGGGAGGCAAACGACAGAGCGGTGACGTATTCGTCCTTGAACCTGTCATTGACGGCGTCACGGGCCTTGAGCTGCTCGGGCACATTGGCGAAGCGCAGCATGAGCCGCCCATTGTCGATGTAGCTTTTCTCGACCGAGACCCCTTTGTCTTTCAGGTACGACTCAATCGAGGCTGCGGCGGAAGCGGCTACGGCGGTGCGGTCCTTGCGAGCGACCTGCAGCGCCGGGTCATCGCCAAAAACATTCGGCAACGCCAGCAGCACCCCGAGCAGCAGCACGATGACGACGAGGATGTATTTCCAGCGCGCGTACTCGAGCATGGGTCAAACACTTTTCCAGGTGCCCTTGGGCATCAGGGCGGATATCTGAAATTTCTGAACTTTGACGCGCACGCCCTCGGCGATCTCGAGAGTGATGAAACTGTCACCGACATCCACCACCTTGCCGAGAAGGCCGCCGGTCGTCACCACCTCGTCGCCCGTTGCGAGCTTGCTGACCAGATTCTGGTGCTCCTTGGCCTTCTTCTGCTGTGGACGGATCAGCAGAAAATAGAAGATGCCGATGAAGACGACCATCATCAGCAGCGGCGCCACACCGCCGCTGCCTGCCGGCGCTGCCTGTGCAAAGGCATCGGGTATCAAAGCGTTCATGCCATCACCTTGTCGGAACAGCCCCGCCCGGCATGACGGCCGGGCGTTGAAGGCGCGGCATTATGCCACAGCGTCGCCCGCGCCCCGCCGGGCAGTCAGGTAGCGTTGCGCCCACTGCGACAGCTCGCCGGCCCCGATCGCTGCCCGCAGTGAGCGCATCAGCTCAAGGTAGAAATGCAGGTTGTGGATGGTGTTCAGGCGCGAGCCGAGGATCTCGTTGCAGCGGTCCAGATGACGCAGGTACGCCCGGGTGTAGTTCCGGCACGTATAGCAGCGGCAGTCAGGCTCGATGGGCCCCAGGTCATCCTGATGGGTCGCATTGCGGATGTTGATCACCCCCGTGGCCGTAAACAGGTGGCCGTTGCGGGCATGCCGGGTCGGCATGACGCAATCGAACATATCGATGCCGCGCACCACTGCAGCCACGATGTCTTCGGGCCGTCCCACACCCATCAGGTAGCGCGGTCGGTTGGCCGGCATGTGCGGCACCACGCTCTCCAGGATCCGCAGTCGCTCCTCCTCCGGCTCGCCCACCGCCAGGCCGCCGACTGCATAGCCCGGCCAGTCCCGGGCGGTCAGGCTCTGCAGGGAAGCGAGCCGCAAACTGACGTGCATGCCGCCCTGGATGATGCCAAACAGGCCGCCGGGCGGCTCCTGCCGATAATAGTGCTCGAAGCTACGCTCAGCCCAACGCATCGAGCGCTCCATCGAGCTGCGCGCTTGCGCCTCGGTGGCCGGATACGGCGTGCAGTCATCCAGTGCCATGGCGATGTCAGAGCGCAGCTGCAACTGCATCTGTATCGAGTCCTCAGGGGTAAGGCGCACTTCACTGCCATCGGTCGGCGCACGAAAACGCACGCCCTCCTCCGAGAGCCGGCGCAGGCTCTTCAAGCTGAACACCTGGAAACCGCCCGAATCGGTGAGTATGGGATGCGTCCAGTGCATGAAACGATGCAAGCCACCGTGCGCGGCGATCACCTCGCTGCCAGGCCGCAACAGCAGATGCAGCGTGTTCCCCAACACGATTTGCGCGCCGAGTTCCTTCAGCTCTTCCGGCGTCATCGCCTTCACCGTGCCGTAAGTGCCCACCGGCATGAAAGCCGGCGTATCCACGATGCCATGCGCCAGGGTCAACCGTCCGAGCCGGGCGGCGCCGTCCTGACGCAGCAACTCGAATGCGGGCCTCACGGCGCAGGTCTCACGGCGCCGGCCCCTCGCGTGTCAGCAGCATCGCATCGCCGTAGCTGAAGAACCGGTACCGTTCGCGTACGGCATGCTGATAAGCGGCCAGTACGCGCTGACGGCCGCCGAAGGCACATACCAGCATGAGGAGTGTTGACCCAGGCAGATGGAAGTTGGTGATGAGCAGGTCTGTGAGCTGGAAACGAAACCCGGGTGTGATGAACAGCCGGGTTTCACCCGACCAGTCATCACCCGACCACTCATCACCCGACAAGTTATCCTCATCCGACCGGGGCGGTTGTAGCGCCACGGACTCCAGGGCACGCACGACGGTCGTGCCGACTGCCACGATCCGCCCGCCCGCTGCTCGGGTAGCGCGCAGCTGCCTTCGGGTCGCGGCGCTTACTGATACACGCTCGGCGTGCATGACATGCGAGTCGAGATCATCGCTGCGCAGTGGCTGAAATGTACCGGCGCCGACATGCAAGGTGATGAAGGCACGGCCAATGCCACGTGCCGCCAGGCGCTCCAACAGCGCGGCGTCAAAATGCAGACTGGCCGTGGGTGCCGCCACGGCGCCCGGATCGCGCGCGAAGACGCTTTGGTAGCGCTCCCGATCCGCCTGGGTGGGAAGGCGATGTATATAGGGCGGCAGGGGGACCTGGCCCCAGCGCTCGAAGAACGCCAGAGCAGTGCCCGGAGTCTGAACCCGCCACAGGTCGCCTTCCCGGCCGAGGATCCGCACTAGGCCACCTCCCGTGGCCACTTCCAGGCCGTCGCGGATAGGTTTGCTGGCCCGCAGCTGGGCGAGCACCGTGTCGGGTGAGACGACTCGCTCCAGGAAGATCTCCACTCGTCCGCCGGAGGGCTTCTTGCCTAGCAGCCGCGCTGCAATGACGCGCGTGTCATTCAGGACGAGCAGATCTCCGGCACGCAGCAGCTGCGGCAGCTCATGGAACATCTGGTCTTGCAGAACATCCTGCAGGACCAGCAAGCGACTCGCCGAACGCTCCGGCAGCGGCGTTTGAGCGATCAGCTCGGCAGGAAGGTCGTAGGCGAAATCATGACGCTGCACGGCTGCATGGTAGTGCAACCGCGCCGGGACCGCAGGCCGGTGCGCTATAATCCGGCGCTCACAACTTCGGGCCCGAGTGGCGGAACTGGTAGACGCAGCGGACTCAAAATCCGCCGCCCTTAAAAGCGTGTCGGTTCGACTCCGACCTCGGGCACCAAGCATCGCCGCTCGCTCTTCAGGCGCGCTCCAAAGAACCCGGGCGTGCGTCGGAGCGCCGCGATTTCCGCGTGCCGTAGGTCGCATAGATGAGCAGACCCACGGCAGTCCACACCGCCAGCCGAATCCAGGTCGACTCCGGCAACGTGAGCATCAGGCCGAGGCAGGTGAGCGCGCCTGCAATGGGTAAGGCCGGCACCCATGGTATGCGGAACGCTCGCGGCGCGGTGGGAGCGATCCGGCGCATCGCCACGACAGCAATGCAGACCACGGCAAACGCCAGCAGCGTGCCGATGGACACGAGCTCACCGAGTACCTCCAGAGGGGTGACACCGGCGAGCAGAGCTGCACCTGCGCCGGTCACCAGAGTGGCCACCCTGGGCGTGCGGTTGCGTCCGCCGAGCCGTGCGAAGCGCTCTGGTAACAAACCATCGCGAGCCATCGCAAAGAAGATCCTCACCTGTCCGAGGATGCAGGTCAGGATGACGGAAACCAGCCCGACGATGGCAATCAGCGCCAGTGCGTAGCGGAACAGACTAAGAGCAGCCGTCGAAGCAGACAGCGCGCGGTAGAGAGGATCGGGCACGGCCAGCTGCCGGTAATCCACCAGCCCCGTTACGGTGAGACTGACACCGACGTACACCAGCGTGCAGACCGCAAGTGACGCGAACAGACTCCATGGAACCGTGCGCTGTGGATCGCGCGCATCCTCCGCCAGCGTCGACACGCCATCAAAGCCGAGGTACGCAAAGAACACCGTGGCTGCTCCCTGCAGGACACCCGACCAGCCAAACTGACCGAAGCCGCCAGCGTTCGCCGGGATGAAGGGCTGCCAGTTGCCAGGTTGGATTAACCGTGCCCCGAGCACAATGAACAGGATCAGGGCCGTGACTTTTGCAAGCACAATCGCGGTGTTGATCCGTGCCGAGGCACCAGTGCCGATCAGCAACAACAAGGTGCAGCCCAGCACCACCAGCATGGCCGGCAGATCGAACCAGGTTCCTGCGAAGACGAGGTGTCCCTGGGGATCCAGCTTGAGAGGCGCGGCGATCAACGCAGGGGGCAGGCCGATGCCCACATCGTGCAGCGCTGCCGTGGTGTATCCGGACCAGCTGACTGCGACGACAGATATCGAGAACAGCCATTCGAGGGTCAGACTCCAGCCCACGATCCACGCCGGCAGCTCACCGAATGCCACGTAGGTGTAGGAATACGCGCTGCCGGAGATCGGCACCAGGGTGGCGAGCTCCGCATAACACAGGCCCGCGAGGAAACAGGCGAAACTCGCCAGCAGGAAGGCCAGTGAGATAGCAGGACCGGTGTGACGGGCGGCCACCTCGCCGGTCAACGAGAAGATTCCTGCCCCGATGGTCGAGCCGACGCCGAATGCGGTGAGGCTGACAATCCCGAGCGAGCGCTGCAGGCGTGGCTGCTGCTCACTGCAAGCCTGCTCGGCGCAGCGCTCCAGTGTCTTACGCGACCACAGCCCCATCAGCAGGGGGCCCGCAACTCACGCACTCCAGACCAGCGGAAACAGTGGATGCTCCATCGGAGCACCCGCAGGCAGTACTGCGGTCAGCCCCGGAAATTCCGGCGAGGTCGGCCATGCTCGCGGTGCATGCCGGATGTCATCGCCAAGGAAACGTACGGAAAACACCCGTCGCCGCCGGCCCGGCTCGACTCCGGCCGAGGAGTGCAAGGTCAGCATGTGAAAGCAGACCGCATCACCGGGCTCGAGCTCCCAGCCGAGGATCGGGAAGCGGGAGCGGTCCGCGTCGATCTTCGGCAACTCGGCAAGCGTGCCTTCCGGGAACCACCTGGCCTGCGCATCCATGAACGTCCGTGGCATGAGCCACGGACCGCGGTGCGAGCCTGCGATGAGCTCGAGTGTGGCAGCGCGACTGACCGGGTCTACCGGGATCCAGAAACTGATGTTCTGCTCACCGTCAATGTTGTAGTAAGGCTGATCCTGGTGCCACGGCGTGCGTTGTCGCGTGCCCGCTTCCTTGGTGAGCATGTGGTCGTGATAGAGCCGCGCCGATCGACTGCGCATCAGCCGGGCGGCGACCTCGCCGAGCCGCGAGTGGAAAATAAGGCGGCGATAGCTTTCGTTCTGCTGCCAGGTGCAGAAGTCCTCGATGAAAAATCCGGGGTCGTCGGCGCGGCTCGCCACCTTGGCGCGTTCGCTCGGATGTGCCAGGTTATGATCGATTCCGGCCCTCAGAGTGGCCACTTCATCCGGCTGCAGCACCTGGCGCAGCACGGCCGCACCGTCGCGTTGAAACGCTTCGACCTGCTCCTCAGACGGTGGAATGGGCGGGTTCACCGAGCCGAGAGTAGCCGCGCGCCGGCCGGCGGGCAATGCGGGGAGACTGCAGGCGCTCGCGGATCAGCGTGCTCTTGCCGAACAGCGACTCGATGAGATCGACCGCCAGCACGGCGGTCTTGTTGCGCACGTCCATGGCTGGATTGAGCTCGACCACATCGAGCGAACGCAGACATCCGGTGTCAGCAATCATCTCCATGCACAGCTGCGCTTCACGATAGGAGGGACCGCCCGGTACCGTCGTGCCAACGCCGGGAGCGATTTCGGGGTCGAGGAAATCCACATCGAAGCTGACGTGCAGGTGCGTGTCATCATCCAGATCCGCCAGCGCGGCATTCATGGCACGCCGTACGCCCATCTCATCCAGATAGCGCATGTCGAACACTTCCAGACCCTGCTCATGGACAAAGCGCTTCTCACCGGCATCCACACTGCGGATGCCCACCTGACGGATCCACTCCGGCCGGATAGCGGGCAGGCTGCCGCCGAGCTGTACCAGCTCCAGCGGGCCAAAACCACACAGGCAGGCAAGCGGCATGCCGTGCAGGTTCCCCGTAGGCGACAACTCCCGCGTGTTGAAGTCCGCATGCGCATCGAGCCACAGGATCCGCAGCTTCACGCCCGTATTGCGGCAGTGACGGGCGACTGCACTGATCGAGCCGATACCCAGGCTGTGATCGCCGCCCAGCACCACGGGCAGGTTGCCCTCGCTCAGCTCGCCGAGCACGGCCTCGTGGAGGCTGCGGTTCCACTCGAGCACCTGCGAAAGATGCCGATAGCCATCGACCGGGGGCTCATTGGGATTGGGGGGCCCGCTCAGATTGCCGCGATCGAGTACCTGCAGACCGTGCCGCGTGAGCGCCGGGGCTAAACCCGCAACACGCAATGCCTCCGGACCCATCGAGGCGCCACGATCGCTGGCGCCGACATCCGTCGGCACACCGATGAGGGCGGCGGTACGCGCGACGCTGCCCGCGCTCATGCGTGCACCCGCTCTGGCAGCTGCGAGTCACGTGCCGGTGCGCGGTGCTGCACCGGCGCAGTTGCGGCGCGCTGATATTCCAGCGCTGCGAACAGATCCTTCGGATCCTCGGGATCCGGCAGCAGATCGATTGCCTGTGGGGCGATGCACTGCTCGCGATTCACCCGATACAGATAGCGCAGGGCGGAGAAGTCGGTCAGTGCAAAGCCGACCGAATCGAAAATGGTCACCTCAGCATCGCTGCTGCGACCACTCGCTCGCCCCGCCAACACATCGGCCAGCTCGATCACCGGGAATGACGCATCCATCTGCTGGATCTCACCCTCGATGCGACACTGTGGCTCGAACTCGACCACCACCCGCGCATCGGGCCGCAGCAGGATATCCGCGTGCAACTCCGTCTTTCCGGGACAGTCACCACCCACGGCATTGATATGCATCCCGGGCGCGATCATCTCGGGAGTCAGAATGAGCGCGTTGCGTTTATCGGCCGTGACCGTCGTGACGATGTCAGCGCCGCGAACCGCTTCGGCTGTCGAGGCACAGCGCACGATGTGCAAGTCCTGCAGAGCCAGCGCCCGCAGGTTGCGCTCGAGTTTCGTGGTAGCGTCCGGATCGGTATCGAACAGCTGCAGCTCGCGGATATTCAGCAGAGCATGAAACGCAACGGCCTGAAACTCCGCCTGGGCGCCGTTGCCGATGAGCGCCATGACCCGGCTCGCGGGTCGGGCCAGGCGCAACGCCGCGAGCGCCGACATCGCGGCGGTACGCAAAGCGGTCGTGAAGGTCAGCTCCGCGAGCACCAGCGGATACCCCGTGGCCACATCCGCCAGAACCCCGAACGCCGTTACCGTAAGCAAACCTTCGGCAGTATTCTTGGGGTGACCATTGACGTACTTGAAGGAATACAACCGGCCATCACTGGTCGGCATCAGCTCAATCACGCCGACCGGCGAATGAATGGCGTGGCGCGGCGATTTATCGAATTCGCTCCAGCGCTGGTAATCCGACTCGATCTCGGTTGCGAGGGCGCGGGTGAAGCGCGCCAGCCCGATCTGGCTCACGAGCTCGCGGATACGATTCACCCCGATGTAGTCCACCATGACGCCCCCTCTGCGATCAGCCGCTAAACCAGCGCTCATGCTGCAGGGGTGGCAGGTCAAAAAATAGCAGATAGACTGATCAATACGCCCATTTAACTGAGCAGAACGACAAGGTATGCTGGCGTTTTGATCAGTCCTGCTGAAGGGGAGTCCTGTGGACGATACTGATCGGCAATTGCTGGGCATGCTGCGGGACAATGCCCGCACCTCGGTGGCCGTGCTGGCGCGCAAGCTGCGGGTCGCCCGGGGCACGGTCCAGAACCGGCTGCAGCGATTGGAAGCCTCCGGCACGATTGTCGGCTACACGGTGCGGCTGCGCCCCCAGGAAGAATCGCAACGCATCCGCGCGCTCACCACGGTCGCCGTGGAAGGCAACCGTACTGATGAGGTCATCCGCGCCTTGCGCGGCGATCCGGCAGTGGCGGCACTGCACACGACGAATGGTCGCTGGGACATCGTGGCCGAGCTGCGTGCTGACTCGCTCGAGGCTTTCGATAAGGTGCTCGGCAGAATCCGCCTCATCGAAGGCATCTCCAACACCGAGACGAGTCTGCTGCTCTCGACACACAAACTCTAGCAATGCTGACCCAGCACATCCTCACATGGTCCATTGCCGCACTCGCCGTCATGGGAGTGATCGTGCGACCAGCTCGGCTGCCGGAGGCCGTTTGGGCCGTGCTGGGTGCCGGCGCGCTCGTGTGTTTTTCGCTGATGCCGCTGGCCGAGGCGGTGCACGCAGCGCTGCAAGGAACCGATGTCTATCTGTTTCTGATCGGCATGATGGTACTGGCCGAGCTCGCGCGCCGCCAGGGTCTGTTCGACTGGCTGGCGCATCACGCACTGCGCCAGGCGCGCGGCTCTGCGCCACGGTTGTTCCTGTTGATATACGGGGTCGGCACCCTGGTTACGATATTCCTGTCGAATGACGCCACCGCCGTGGTCCTGACACCCGCCGTCTACGCCGTAACCCAACAGGCCGAAGTCGAGCCGCTGCCTTACCTTCTGGTGTGTGCGATCATTGCAAACGCCGCCAGCTTCGTACTGCCTATTTCCAACCCCGCCAACCTCGTCGTATTCGATGGTTCCATGCCAGCTCTGGGTGCATGGCTGGCGGAATTCGGGCCGGCTGCGCTCATCGCCGTGCTGACGAGCTGCGGGTTGTTGTACTGGCACCAGCGTGCGCACCTGCGGCAGACGGTACAGTCAGCCACCGCGATGCCTGCGTTATCCGTGCGCGGCCGCATGCTGGCTGCGACCCTTGTTCTGACGGGCATCGTACTCCTGAGCGCATCTGCACTCGGACGGCCCCTCGGGCTCGCAACCTGCCTTTGCGCCCTGGTCGCATGGCTGGCGCTCTCGGCTCGGGCGGCCCGCCCATGGAGGGGGCTGCGTCATATCACCTGGAGCGTACTGCCCCTCGTCGCAGGATTATTCGTGCTGGTGCAGGGCATCGAAGACACCGGCGTGACCGCGCCGCTGCTGCAGTGGCTTTCCGGCCATGCCTCGAGTCCGAGCGCATCGCCGGCACTGATGGGAGGCATCTTTGTCGGCATGCTCTGCAACCTCGTCAATAACCTGCCGCTGGGACTGCTGGTTGGACAACTCGTACAACACACCGCTGTGCCCTCGCGCATCAGCGGTGCGTGGCTCATCGGTGTCGATCTCGGGCCCAATCTGTCTGTCACCGGGTCGTTGGCGACCATCCTCTGGCTCGTTGCCCTGCGCCGCGAAGGCCTGGACATCACGGCCGGGAGATTTCTTGCCATCGGCGCAGTGGTCATGCCATTGCCGCTGCTCGCCGCATTGACCGTGTTCCTGTTGCGCACCTGAGAGCTCTCATGACGTTGTGCTTACCGCTTCACCCCGCGCTGTTTGCGCTGCTCCTCATCATCAGCCTGCCTGGCTCTGCAGCACCTGCCGACGCGCCCGCGCGGCCGATCACCTATCTGCACGCCAACCTGATCGACACCGCTGCAGGTGTCGTACGGCCGGACGTCGCCATCACCACCCAAGGCACCCAAATTACCGCTGTGAGCTCAGCCACTGAGGCGCGCGCGGAGGATGCGGAGATCGTCGATCTGACTGGCCGCTACGTGCTGGCGGGGCTTGTGAATACCCACGTACATCTGGCGACCGCAGCGGATCCCGCGGCCGCCCGCGCCTACCTGCGCCGCGAACTCTTTAGCGGTGTGACCACGGTACGCGACATGGCCGGGGACGTCAGGCTGCTCGCCGAACTGAAACGCGAGGCACAGCTCGATGAGTTCCCCTCGCCGGACATCTTCTATGCGGCTTTGTTCGCCGGACCTGAGTTCTTCAGCGACCCTCGCACTCATGACGCCGCACGCGGCGCGGCCCCCGGGGAGCTGCCCTGGATGCGGGCCATCAGCGCGCAGACCGATCTGCGGCAGGCCGTCGCAGAAGCTAAAGGAACCGGTGCTACGGCACTGAAGCTCTATGCAGATCTGTCGGCAAACCTCGTGTCCGCGATCACGCTGGAAGCTCATCGGCAAGGTTTGTTGGTGTGGGCTCATACCGCGGTTTTTCCCGCGATGCCCGCCGATGTCGTTGCGGCCGGCGTTGATGTCGTGAGCCATGCCTGCCTGCTCGGCTACCAGGTATCGGCTCCCGCCGTGCTCGCTTACCACGGCGAGCACCGCGTGGACGCGCAGCGTGCCTTGCACTCGCCTAACGAAATTGACCTGGTCCTCGATGCCATGCGCCGGCAGGGCACGATACTCGATGCGACGGTGCTGGTGTATGAAGCTGCGGATGCGCCCAGCTGCACAGCCCGGATCTCGGAACAGCTCGCGCGCCGCGCCTACCGCGCCGGCGTGCAGATCTCAGCCGGAACGGACGACGACGCAGACTGGAAGGATCCCGACAGTGCCCTGGACCGCGAGCTGTCATTGTTGGTGAACAAGATCGGGCTCAGCACCGCCGACGCGCTGCGTGCAGCCACCGTTACCGGTGCACGTGCCGCCGGCCAGCAATCTGCGATCGGTTTGGTCGAAGCGGGCAAGCTGGCAAATTTCGTGGTTTTGACCGCCAATCCATTGCAGCAGATAGACAATGTGCGGCGCGTCGAGATGGTGATCAAACACGGTAATCGCTACCTGCGCCGGGACTATCATCCCATCAGCGTGGCACCCGAGAACGATCTGCGATGAACAGCGTAGAGGCGTTCGGCTACCGCCAGGAGCTGCAGCGCGTCCTCGGTACGCGCGATCTCGTCATCTACGGCATGATCTTCATGGTGCCGATCGCGCCCTTCGGCGTGTTCGGTTTTGTCTGGAATGACGCTCGTGGCATGGTTCCGCTCGCGTATCTGATCGGCTTGGTCGGGATGTGCTTCACCGCGTTGAGTTACGCCACGATGTCACGTGCGTTCCCGATGGCGGGCTCGGTATACGCCTACGTTGGCCGCGGCTTGCACCCGACCGCGGGCTTTTATGCCGGTTGGCTGATCCTGCTGGACTACATCCTCGTGCCCGCACTGCTCTACATCTTCAGCATCGTCGCACTGCGGCCCCTGGTGCCGCTGATGCCGGACTGGCTGTGGCTGCTGCTATTCGTAAGCTTCAATGCGATGGTAAATCTCATTGGCGTGGAGCTGAGTGCACGCGTCAATCTGTGGATGCTCGCCCTGGAGCTGGCGATCCTGGCCGTATTCATCGTGGTGGGACTTGCCGCCCTGTACCGGGGTCAGGGCGCGGGCGGGCTGACGTTGCTTCCCCTTTATGATCCGGCGGTGTTTTCGCTGCATACGCTCGCGAGTGCCACATCGATCGCGGTGCTGTCCTTTCTTGGTTTCGACGGCATCTCAACGCTCGCGGAAGAGAGCGCGGCCGGCCGCAACTCAGTAGGCCGCGCCACGCTGCTCGCCCTCAGCATGGTGGGGCTGCTGTTCATCGCGCAGACCTGGATTGCGGCAGACCTGGCACGCGGCAGCGTGTTTGCCGCAGCTGAGACGGCCTTCTATGAGCTGGCGCAACGGGCAGGAGGCCCGGCATTGCGGGTCGCAATACTGCTCATGATCGTACTGGCCTCCGCCATCGCCAATGCCATGGCGGCGCAGGCCGCGGTAGCTCGCGTGCTGTACGCCATGGCGCGCGACGGCAGGCTGCCTGCCCCATTGGCGCGCATCCATCCGCGGTTTCATACACCGTACGTCAGCACGCTATGGGTGGCGCTGATCTCCTTGCTGGTCGGATTGCTGTTCACGAGGCACGTTGATGAGCTGACCCGCATCGTCAACTGTGGCGCACTGTGTGGCTTCCTGTTGCTGCATCTCGCCGTCATCAACTACTTTTTCATCAGACAACGCAGTGGCGCCTGGGTGCGTCACCTGCTCATGCCGCTGTGCGGCTTGCTGGTCATCGGTTATGTGCTGTACGGCATGGATCTCGTGGCCAAAGGCATGGCTGCCCTGTGGCTCGCAGGCGGCGCACTGTATTGCGCATTGGTGCCTCGCCATCGCCAGGCGACCCGTGCGGCCGATGGCCTTTAATGCTGCGGTTCGAACTCCGCGCCCGCCCACTTTTGCAAGGCGCGTGTATTCTGCGGGCGGCCGAGAAAATGACTCACCAGGTCATTCGCTGACATGGACGCTCCGGGCTCCAGCACCAGCGTGCGATAACGCTCGGGTGTGTTCCCTGCCAGCAGATTGCTCTGATCGAATTGTGCGAACATATCGAGCGCTATGACCTTGTCGAAGAGGTAGGTGTAATAGGCGGAGGAATATCCGCCCAGATGGGTAAATGAAGCCCACAGGTGTGTCTGCGGCGTCGGCGGAATCTGCAGGTAGCGGCGCATGTCCGCTGCGGTGATGCCGTCAAAGTCCACCTGCGCGGGCTCGCGGCTGTAGATGTCGTAGGAGATGGCGCTGAACACATTCTGACGACTGGCCCAGGTGGCCCGACCGAAGGCAGTGGCACGATTCATGCGCGCGACCAGAGCCGCCGGTATGGGCTCATGGGTCTGGTAGTGCACCGCGAACCTGGCCAGCACCTGCGGACTTCGGATCCACTCCTCCAGCATCTGCGACGGTGCCTCGACGAAGTCGCTCTCCAGGCTGAACTGATTGAGGCCGCTGATTCCCGCCCAGGGCTGCTGCCCGCCGAGAATGTGGTGCATGAGGTGGCCGAACTCGTGAAAAAAGCTTACCGCATCGGAATAGTCCATCAGCGCCGGATCATCCTTCTGCGGCGCCTGGAAGTTGCACACCAACACCCCTTCGGGCAGTTGCTTGCCGCGCACGCCGTCCGTGAGCGGAAAAGTCGCGGCATGGCTGTATTTGCCGGGACGCGGATGCATGTCCAGGTAGAACCGGCCCAGCAGCTTTCCGCCAGCACCCTGATCGGCGCTGCGCACCAGCCACGTCTCGACATCGGGTGCCCAGGCGGGCCCGCCCGGCACCTGCTCGAAGCGCACATGGAAAAGCTCCGCGGCAGTGTCAAGAATGCCCTGTTTGAGCTGTGCGTAGGGGAAGTACGGGCGCACGCTCTGTGAGTCGAAGTCGAACTGTGTACGCCGTACCTGCTCTTCGTAGTACGCGAGCTCCTCATCCAGAATGTCGCTCGCCTGCGGCACGTCCCGGCGCTTGGCCGCAATGAGCATCTGCCGCTCACGGGCACGCAGGTCCCGCAGACTGTTGTCCACCTCATCGATAAATGCCTGGATGTTGTGCCCGTTGCGGATCATCTTGTCGGCGGCGTTGTAGTCAGCCCAGTCGGGGTAACCGATGAGCGTGGCAATCTCCTGGCGCGTGGCCAGCAGCGATTTCAGCACGGCCGCGTTCGCAGGGTATGCGCGGCTCTGAAACGCCACCCGCATGCGGTGCCGCAGGCCGGCATCGCGGCCGAATGTCATGACGGGAATCGAATCCGGGTAGTCGGTCGAAAAACTCAGCTTGCCGTCGGCGCCTGGCTTGTGACGCGCCAGCAGATCCGGCGGCAATCCGCCCACCTCGCGTGAGTCTGCGGTCACCGTGCGCTTGTCGTCCGAGATGTTGCGATCGAAAGTCGACTGCTGTTCGGTCAACTGATCGTTGAGTTGTTTGAGCCGCTGCCGCACCGCCGCGGATTTATCCACGCCGGCCAGCTTGAACTCCAGGAGGATGCGCTGCAGGTAATAGCGCGTGGCCTGATTCGCACTGCCGCCATCCAGCGCCTGCAAGGCGTGATACACCTTCGGATCCAGCAGGATCGCTGACAAGGCGCTGCTCGCCTTGGTCGCTTGTGCCGTTGCAGCGTCCCGGAACGCTTTATCGGGGTGCACCTGCTGCATCAGACCCGCGAGATAGGCAGCGCTGTCGATCTGACGGAGGGCCTCGTCAAAGGGTGCGAGCGTGTTGCCGACAGTGCGTTTTGCGGACGCCGCGGTCAGCGTGGCAATCGCGCTCGAGGCCGCGCTCAGCTGCTGTGACTCCCGGGTCTCGAAGGCAGCCACGGTAGTATGCCCGTCCCAGATCGGTGGCGGCAGCACCAGGGTCGCCTCGGCGGCGCTCAGCGGGGTTGCCAGAAAAATGAAGAAAACTGCGGTGATTCGGAGGCTGCACATGATGCGCACCCAAACCCGGTTAGAGGTTGACCATGGACATTTCGCGCTCGGCGTAGCGCGGCTCCTGCACGGGGTGCGACTGCAGCAGTTGGTCGATGGCCCGCAGGTCTTCCGCGGTGAGCACCAGTTCCGCAGCACCCAGATTTTCCTCGAGACGTGCGCGCTTGCGGGTTCCGGGAATCGCAACGATCCAGGGTCGCTGTGCAAGCACCCACGCCAGTGCCAGCTGTCCGGCGGTCGCCCGCTTGCGCTGCGCCAGCGCCGTCAAGGCCTCAACGAGCGCTGCATTGTTCTGCAGCGCTGCGGGCTGAAAGCGCGGATTGTTCACGCGCCAGTCGCCCGCCTGCAGGGGGGTATCCGCTTTGAACGCGCCCGCGAGAAACCCACGACCCAGCGGACTGTAGGCGACAAACCCTATACCGAGAGCCTGCAGTGCCGGCAGCAGCTGCTCCTCGGGCTGGCGCGTCCAGAGCGAGTATTCGTTCTGCACGGCTGTGACCTTCTGCACCGCATGAGCGCGGCGAATGGTGTCCACGGCTGCCTCCGACAGGCCGAAGTGGCGCACCTTGCCTTGCTGAATGAGTTGACCCACCGCGCCCGCCACATCTTCGATCGGCACCGCTGGATCGACTCGGTGTTGATAAAACAGGTCGATGTGATCGGTGCGCAGACGCCGCAAGGCTTCATGGGCAACGGTCCGGATGTGCTCGGGGCGGCTGTTGACGCCAACCGGACCCCTGCCGGCAGGATCCAGAGCGAAGCCGAACTTGGTGGCGATGATGACGCGCTCGCGCAGCGGCTCGAGCGCCTCCCCGACCAACTCCTCATTGACCCGCGGGCCGTATACCTCGGCAGTATCGAAAAAATTCACACCCAGATCGACCGCGGCGCGGATGAGGCGGATCATCTCACCCCGCTCCCCGCCCGGTCCGTACGCCCAACTCATTCCCATGCAGCCGAGGCCCAGAGCCGAAACCTGCAGGCCGCTGCGGCCGAGTTCACGTGTCTGCATAATGGCTCTCCTATCGATGGGGTCGTGGGTGCCGCAGCAAGTGTCGGGCCCCGTCAGACGACCTGGCAGGCTTCCTCGAAAGACAGCCGCGGGTTACGCGGATGCAGATGCTCTGTTGTTCCGTGCCCCAACGCGCAGATGAAGTTCGAACGCACGCTGGTGCCGGCAAAGAACTCGGCGTCCAGTTTCGCATTGTCGAATCCTGACATGGGCCCACAGTCGAGTCCCAGCGCGCGGGCCGCGAGGATCAGGTAGGCACCCTGTAGCGTGGCGTTGCGCATCATGGTGATCTCGCCCACGGCCGGGTCCTTGTAGCGCTCCACGGCGGCAGCACGCGCCGGGAACAATTGCGGAATCTTCTCGTAGAAGTGCGTATCCATCGCGATAATGACCGTCACCGGGGCCTGCTGTACTTTGACGACGTTCCCGGCGCTCACACAGCGAAGCAGACGCTCCCGGGCGGCTGCACTCACGACGAACGTGAACCTCGCCGGACAGGTATTGAGCGAGGTCGGTCCCCACTTCAACAGCTCGTAGAGCTCATGCAGCGTCGCGGCACTGACAGGCTGCTCCGACCAGCGGTTGTAAGAGCGCGCTTCGCGAAACAGGGTGTCCAGCGCCGCATCATCGAGTGGGTGTGCCATCGCGCGCTACCTTGAAGTTTGCATCTCATTCTGCGTCCGACAGAGCAACCGGTAAAGCGGCCCTGGAAAAACCAACAGCAGGGCGCGATCGCAGTGTGCTGCGGGCCGGCCCCGAGAACCCTATCCCTTCGGAGGGATCCCTCACTCGTTATCAAGGGAGGAGCACTTGATCGTCAACGCGCTTACGTTAGTGGCACGTCATTGCCGGGACTTTCGGTGCTGCGGCAGGGCGTGACAGCGTGAGCCAAAGGGCACATCAACGTGCGAGGAATGACAGACATGCAGACTCTTTTCGACCCGCTGCAATTGGGGGAGCTGCATCTACCCAACCGCATCATCATGGCGCCGTTGACGCGCAATCGTAGCAGCGGCCCCGGTCGCGTCCCGAACCCGATGATGGCGCGCTACTACGCCCAGCGCGCCGCAGCCGGCCTCATCCTCTCCGAGGCGACCTCGGTGATGCCCTCTGGCGTGGGCTATCCGCATACGCCGGGGATCTGGTCTCAGGAACAGGTCCAGGGCTGGCGCGCCGTCGTGCGCGAAGTGCACCGCGCGGGCGGCCGCATCCTCTCGCAGCTCTGGCATGTCGGCCGCATCTCCGATCCCAGCTATCACGATGGCTCAGCTCCGGTAGCGCCAAGCGCCGTCCGGCCGAAGGGTCATGTCAGTCTGTTACGCCCGGAGCGGCCGTACGCGCTTCCTCGTGCGCTCGCGACCGAGGAAATCGCCGGCATCATCGCCGGTTTCCGCAGTGCCGCGGCCCATGCCGCAGCCGCAGGTTTCGATGGCGCCGAAGTGCACGCCGCCAATGGCTATCTATTGGATCAGTTCCTGCAGGACAGTACCAACCGCAGAACGGACGAGTACGGCGGCTCCATTCAGAACCGCGCTCGGTTGCTGCTCGAGGTGACGGATGCGGTGATCAGCGTATTCGGCAAAGGCCGTGTGGGCGTTCACCTTGCGCCGCGCTGCGATTCGCATGACATGGGTGACAGCGATCCCGGAACATTGTTCGCCTACGTCGTGGAGCAATTGAGCCGCCGTGGGGTTGCTTTCGTGTGCGTACGGGAGTCGCTCGCCGGATCGCGTCTCGGCCCGGTACTGCGCCAGCTGTTCGACGGTGCGTACATTGCCAACGAGGGCTTCACCGCTGCGAGTGCGGCGCAGGTGCTTGCTGCGGGCGAAGCGGACGCGGTCGCCTTCGGCAAACTCTTCATCGCCAATCCGGACCTGCCGCGGCGCCTGCGTGAGCAAGCACCGCTTGCGCCCTGGGATAGCACTACGTTCTACTCGCCGGGTGAGCGAGGCTATACGGACTACCCGCCGCTGGAGCCCATAAGCCTGTCAGCCTGAGCCATCGCGGTTGGCCCGGTTCAGCGCTCGGGCATGGGAACCACGGTGAGGCTCCGATGTCCGGCAGGATCGACTGCCCGCACACCGAATATCACGTTGTCCTTGGATACCGGCAGCCTCACCGAAGTCTCGCTCACCTGCTGCGCGAATTGCCATTGCGGCGCGGCCGTCTCCCGCCACACGACTTCATAGCGGGTTGCCGGCGCTGAGCCCGTGCCGGCATCCCATGCGATCTCGCTGTTGTTGTCCAGCGCCTTGGTGAGCAGTCGCACGTGCAGGGGCGGCGGCGGTGCCGCCGACAAACCTGCCAGCGTCGCTGCGTTCAGACGCGCTACCTGAGCCACATACTGGAAGTCGACGAACTTCAGCAAGTCGCCGAATTCGGTGTCGGCCATGCTGCGGGGCGTCTGGTGCTGGTGGTTATAATCCTCGCGCCACTCGGTGAAGCGCACGGCCGCATAGCCTTCCTGATTGAACGAGGTGTGATCTCCCCCGCGCAGAAAGCGGTCCAGGCGCAATTCCATTACCGGCTGCACGGCGCCTGCGTAACTTTGTGCGGCATCCAACACCGCCCGCGCAAGCTGACGCGACGGAGAATCATTGCCATAGCCGAGCCCATCCAGCGCGCGAGCCTGCTCGGGCGTGGCGACAGCCGGCAGGCCCTCCGAGAACACTCTGACCAGAGACTTGTCCTGCAGCGCATCACCGGGTGTCGTGTTGCCGCCGACGATGTCATTGTTCAGCACGCCCTCGAGCTGCCAGCTTTCCGCCTTGGCAAGCCGGGCCAGGTGGCGACTGCCGTTGAGACCCTGCTCCTCGCCCGCCACGGCGACAAACACCACGCTTGCCAGCGGATGTAGCTTCGAGAGCACGCGCGCACACTCGAGACTCACCGCGACTCCGGACGCATCGTCATTGGCGCCCGGAGCCGGCCCGTGCGCATCCAGAGTGTCGGAATTGCGCGAGTCGTAGTGACCCGTCACGAGATACAGCCGCCGCGCCTGCACCGGATCGCTGCCGCGCAGGATAGCGTACACGTTGCTGATGGACGTGGGCTGCGGGATGCGATCCTGCGGCTGCTCGACGAAGGTATCGCGGTGCACCTCCAGGCAACCGTGACAGTCCTTGCTGATCTGGCGCAGCTGCGCATCGAGCCACGCGGCTGCAGCGTCGATACCCTGACCCTGGGGCAGATCGTGGACCCCGCTCGAGAGCGTGCTGCGGGTGTGAAATGACACCAGAGTCGCGATGATGTGCTGGATCTCCTGGCTCGAGATCTGCTGCAGCGCCGTCTCGATTGCCGGATCCGCGGGCGCTGCGACCCACCGCGTGCCGGCTGATGCGTAGTCCCGCTGCGGCGTCTGGGCACCGGCCGCTGAGCCGGAACCAACAGCAAGTAGTGCGAGCGCGGCGAGCAGCGCGCGCACCGCTCAGCTCTTGCGGGCCGCTTGCAGGCGGCCGAAGGCGTGATCGAGGGCTCTCTGCAGCTTCGCCCCCGCGCCGTCGATTGCTTCCACGAGCGAGGGAGCCTCATCGCTCGCGGCCACGGGCGCCGCTCCGGCCACCCGGGCCTCCATCACACAACGCTTATCCTTGGCGCCGTGTTTCGGGCCATTCACGTCGCTCAGGAACACTTCGACGCGCGTGATGCGGTCCGCGAAGCGTTCAATGAAGTCACCGATGACCGACTCCACCCGAGCGGTAACGTCTTCGCTGCCGGTCAGATGATGATCCGTGTTCACCAATATCTGCATGGGGCATTCCTCCACAAAGACCTGCCGGCACTGAGCGGCAGGACCGCGCCCCACTCTAACGTAAGCGCTGTCAGTCGTGCTTGCCCTGTGCTCGTGCGTGGCGCAGCGGGGTGTCGGCAAGGCGCCCGGGCGTCAGCAGACGCCATGCTATGCTGCGGATCGAGCCATGAAGTTCTGCAACCAGTGCGGCGTTGCCGTTGCGCGGCGCATTCCCCCCGGGGACCAGCTGCCCCGCTATGTATGCGAGGGCTGCGGCACCATCCACTACGAGAATCCCCGGCTGGTGGTCGGCTGCGTCCCGGAACTGGACGGCCGCATCCTGCTGTGTCGCCGCGCTATCGAGCCGCGGCGCGGTTTCTGGACGGTGCCGGCTGGGTTCATGGAAAACGGCGAGACGCTGCAGCAGGCCGCGGCGCGCGAATGCTATGAGGAGGCCCTGGCCCAGGTGCAGATCGGCTCACTGCTGAGCGTGGCCCATGTGCTGCATGCCCACCAGGTCCACGTTTTCTTCCGGGCCGCTCTGCAGAGTGAGCATTTTGGCGCCGGCCCGGAAAGTCTGGAGGTCATGCTGGTCGCGCCGCGGGACATTCCGTGGCAGGACATCGCCTTCCCGAGCACTGATTTCACGCTGCGGCGCTACCTGGAGGATCGGGACGCCGGCCGTGAATCCCATTACTTCACCACTTTCGATCGCCGGCTCAACCTCTGATCCTCAGGTACTGTGTCGCAGACGGCGGCCATGGCACAATTCACACGTTGAGCCGCCGATTCACGAGGATTCCGAATGACTTTCGTCGTCACCGAAAACTGCATCAAGTGCAAATACATGGACTGTGTGGAGGTCTGTCCCGTGGACTGCTTTCACGAGGGTCCGAATTTCCTGACGATCGATCCGGATGAATGCATCGACTGCACCCTCTGTGAGCCGGAATGTCCCATCGAGGCGATCTTCTCCGAGGAGGAGCTGCCCGCAGGTCAGGAACATTTCAAGCAGCTCAACGCCGAGCTCGCCAAGCAATGGCCCGTGATCACCGAGAAGAAAGCACCACCGGGCGATGCCAAGGAATGGGAAGGCAAACCCGATAAGCTCAAGCTGCTGGAGCGCTGAGTCGGAACCCGCAGGCGCCCCGCCGGGCGCGCTGCACGCTCAATTGACCTGGCGCAGGTGCTTGGCGAGATCCAGCGGCGCCATGTAGCCGGGCAGCAGCTCGCCGCTGGAGGTCACCAGGGCGGGGGTGCCATCGATGCGCAGGTCGTGGCCGAGCGCGTATTCGCGCGCCACCGGATTGTTGGGACAGATCTTCGAGTCCACCGGGGCGTTCTGCTTGGCCGCGGTCAACGCCTGGTTGCGGTTGTTCGCGCACCAGACCGCCTCGGCCTTCCGCCACGATTCAGTGTTCGGTCCGCTGCGCGGGAATGACAGGTAGCGGATGCGGATACCGAGGCGATTGTAGTCCGCGATCTGGCGGTGCAGTTCGCGGCAATACGCACAGTCAACATCCGTGAAGACGTTGACGGTGTAAGGCGCGTCGGCAGCACCGAACACGATCATGTCCGACTCAGGCACGCCATTGATGAGACGGGCGCGCAACTCGCGACGGTGAATCTCACTCAGATTGTGATCAGCGGCGATGTCGATCAGATCGCCACTAATGGCGTACTTGCCATCCGCCGTCACGTAGGCAATTTTCGCTCCGCGCGTAAGCTCGTACATCCCAGCGATGGGGGACGGTTGCAGATCTTCCAGGCGCGTGCCGGGTAACTTGCTGATGATCTGCAGACGCGGATCGGCGTCGGCAGCGGGCTGGGAAGTCGCGGATTGCGAGGGTGCGGTAGCGCAGCTCGCAGGGACCAGCACGCCGCACAGCAGCAGCAGCGGCCCCAGCAGCGTCTGGACGGCTCGCAGCTTAGCCACGCGGATGATGCTGGCTGTGCAATTCCTTGAGGCGCTCACGGGCGACGTGTGTGTAGATCTGAGTCGTGGACAGATCGCTGTGCCCGAGCAGCATCTGTACGACACGCAGGTCCGCACCATGGTTGATCAGATGCGTCGCGAAGGCGTGTCGCAGCGTGTGTGGCGAGAGCTCCTTCGTGATTCCCGACTTGCGCGCGTAGCGCTTGATGATGTGCCAGAACGCCTGGCGCGTCATACGATCGCCGCGCCGGGTCGGAAACAGATAATCGGTCTGCCGCTCGAGCAGAATCTCGCCGCGTGCGCCGGTGGCAAACTCCGTGAGCCAGCGCATCGCCTCCTCACCCAGCGGGATCAGGCGCTCGCGATTGCCTTTGCCGAGAATGCGGATCACGCCCTGATTGATGTTGACCTGGCCATGGCGCAGGTTGACGAGCTCCGAGACGCGCAGTCCCGTGGCGTACAACACTTCGAGCATCGCCCGGTCGCGGTTACCGAGCGGATCACTCACCACCGGAGCCGACAGCAGTGACTCGACCTCTTCCTCGCTGAGCGATTTCGGCAGGGAACGGCCGATCTTCGGCATGGCGATCTGGGCGGTGGGATCCTCGCGGATTACACCCTCGCGCACCAGATAACGGAAGAAACGGCGGAAGCTCGAGAGCTGTCGCGCGGTGGAGCGCGGTCGTGCACCGGCGTGCACCCGCCACGCGATGAAATCCTGCAGATCGGCGCGCGAGGTGCGCATCATGGGGATGCCACGCTCGGCGAGCCATCGTGAGAGTGCGGTCAGATCGGCACGGTATGCAGCGAGGGTGTTGGGTGACAGGCCCCGCTCCATCCAGACCGCATCGAGAAACCGGGATACCGCCGGATCGGTGGAATCGGCGTTGGAGCTCATGGCGACTGCAGCAGCCTGATGCGACAAAATCCCGTCTCGCTGGACACCCGCGGCGCGCCACCCGGCGCGACTGGACTAACGAGGTCCGTATGAAAGTGGCGACCATCCAATGTCGCTGCTGCAGTATGGTGACGCTCTGGCACAACCTGCGTGATCACCTTCACATCTGTTGGGAAGCATTAACATAAAGAGAACCAGGTCACATACTGCGGGCGCACGATTGAACGATATACACGGATGGCCTTCACAGCTCCCAATCCACCACGAGATGCGCTCGCCCGCCTTTTGCTGAGCGCGCTGTTATTGAGCTACACGCTCTATGCGCTGCTGCTGTTCATCGCTCTCGCGGGCGGGGCATTGCTCGCCATGCTGCTGCTGCCCGGTGTGCAGCGGTGCCGCCGCATCGCTCGGGTCATGGCACGCACCTTCCTGTGGTGCGCCGGCATGCCGTTGCGTGTGAACGCGTTGCAGCGCCTGCCGAGCGGGCCATGTGTGATCGTCTCCAACCACGCCAGCTATCTCGATGGCGTGGTATTCACCGCCGCACTGCCACCCCGCTTCGGCTTCGTCATCAAGCGCGAGATGGCTCGTGTGCCGCTCGCGGGTCTGTTGCTGCGCAAGCTCGGCTCGGAATTTGTCGAGCGCGTCAATCGCCACCGCGGCGCGGCGGACGCGCGACGCGTGCTGCGAACCGCTGCCAATGGCAGCTCGCTGGTGTTCTTTCCCGAGGGAACTTTTCCGCAGCAACCCGGAGTGCTGCGCTTCCATACGGGTGCGTTTGCGGCCGCGGCGCGTGCCGGGTGCCCGCTCGTGCCCGCCACCGTGCGCGGTACCCGGCGGAGGTTGCCCCCCGGGATCGGACTGCCACGTCCCGGGCGAATCGAGGTCGACATACTACCCTCGATCGAGCCAACGGCGGACTCTGCGGAGTCAGCCGCGATGGAACTGCGTACCCGGGCCCGCGGTGCGATCCTGGAAGCGCTCGGCGAGCCGGATCTGGATCCTACATGTTGCGCCGATACTGACCGCCCACTGCATAGAGCGCATGCGAGATCTGCCCCAGCGAGCAGACCTTGACGCTTTCCATGAGTTCCGCGAACACATTGCCCCCGCTCGCCGCCACGGCCTGCAGCCGCTGCAGGGCCGCGTCGCTGCGCTCAGCGTTGCGCGCCTGAAAGGCGCGGACCGCCGCGACCTGGTCCTGCTTTTCCTCTTCGGTCGAGCGGATGAGTTCGGCGCCCTTGTGTTCCTCTTCGGCATCGCCCCCGGCAAGAAAAGTGTTGACCCCCACGATGGGCAAGCTGCCGTCGTGCTTGCGCGTCTCGTAGTAGAGCGACTCCTCCTGGATCTTGCCCCGCTGGTACATGGTTTCCATGGCACCCAGTACACCGCCGCGTTCGGACAGCGCATCGAATTCCCGGTAGACCGCTTCCTCCACCAGATCCGTCAGCTGTGCGAGGGCGAAGGAGCCCTGCCAGGGGTTCTGTGTCTTGTTCAGACCCAACTCGCGATTGATGATCAGCTGAATGGCGACCGCGCGACGCACACTCTCCTCGGTAGGCGTCGTCAACGCCTCGTCGTAAGCATTGGTGTGCAGGCTGTTGCAGTTGTCGAACAGCGCATACAGCGCCTGCAGCGTCGTGCGGATGTCGTTGAAGCCGATCTCGCGCGCATGCAGGCTGCGTCCGGAAGTCTGGACGTGATACTTCAGCATCTGACTGCGCGAGTCGGCACGATACAGCTCGCGCATGGCGCGCGCCCAGATGCGCCGCGCCACGCGCCCGATCACGGCATACTCCGCGTCCATGCCGTTCGAGAAAAAGAATGACAGGTTGGGTGCGAAGTCGTCGATGCGCATACCGCGCGCGAGATAGTACTCGACGATCGTGAATCCGTTCGCGAGGGTGAAGGCCAGCTGGGAGATGGGATTCGCGCCGGCCTCGGCGATGTGGTAGCCGGAGATCGACACCGAGTAGAAGTTACGCACCTTGTGCTCGGTGAAGTACTGCTGGACGTCGCCCATCATGCGCAGCGCGAACTCGGTAGAGAAGATGCAGGTGTTCTGTGCCTGGTCCTCCTTCAGAATGTCGGCCTGCACCGTGCCGCGCACGGCCTGCAGCGCCTCGGCCCTGATGCGGCGGTACACCTCGGGCTCGACCAGCTGATCGCCCGAGACTCCGAGCAAGGCCAGGCCGCCGCCGTCATGACCGGGCGGTAACTCGCCTTTGTAGGCAGCCGGGGCCACCCCCGCCACCGTGGCCTGCTCGCGCAGGGACGCGATTCTCCGCTGCGCCTCATCCCAGCGGCCCGCGGACTTCAGATGGCGCTCGATGCGCTGGTCGACGGCCGTGTTCATGAACATCGCCAGCAGCATCGGTGCCGGTCCATTGATCGTCATGGAGACCGAGGTCGAGGGCGCGCACAGATCAAACCCCGAATACAACTTCTTCATGTCATCGAGCGTCGCCACCGATACACCCGAGTTGCCGGTGCGACCATAGATGTCCGGCCGCGGATCCGGATCCTCGCCGTAGAGCGTCGTGGAATCGAAGGCGGTGGACAGACGCGCGGCGCCGTGGTCACCCGCCAGGTAGTGAAACCGCCGGTTGGTCCGCTCGGGCGGTCCTTCACCGGCGAACATGCGCGTCGGATCCTCTTCTTCGCGGCGGTACGGATAGACCCCGCCGGTGTAGGGATAGGACCCGGGCAGATTCTCGTTCGCCAGAAACGTGAGGATCTCACCCCAGTCGCGATACTGCGGAACGGCGAGCTTCGGCAGCTGCTGTCGCGACAGCGACTCGGTGTAGTTCTCGCCCGTGACCGGGCGCTCGCGCACCGTGTAGGAATAGGTCGGCGCCGTGGCGGCCGCAGCGCGCGCCGGCCACGCCTTCAACTGGGCCACCGCCTCGGCACCGATCTGCGCGAGCGCCTGGTTATAGGCCGCGCGCAGTTGGGTGCGAGTGGCATCATCGCCGCCATGTAACGCGGCATCCGGATAGGTTTCGAGGGGCTGCGGCAATTGCGGATCGGAAAGGGTGCGCAGCGACTCGTAGAGCCCGTGCGCCCGCCGCGCCGCTTCCGCCTGCATGCCGCTGCGCGCACGCACATCGCGCCCGTGTTGCGCGATCTCCGCAAGATAACGCACTCTCTGGCCGGGGATCAGCGGCTCGCGCGAGGTGACCTCGGTGCTGCCCACGTCCTGCACTTGCCACGAAGTCGTGTTGAGCTGCTTACGCTGCAGAGCGGTGCAGATGGCGGCGAACAGTGCATTGACGCCCGGATCGTTGAAGCGGCTCGCAATCGTCGCAAAGACTGGCAGCGCGGCATCGGGCTGGGAAGCCTGCTGCGGATGATTGCGGCGCCACTGCTTGCGCACGTCACGCAGGCTGTCCTGGGCGCCGCGCTTCTCGCTCTTGTTGAGCACGATGAAGTCAGCGAAGTCCAGCATGTCGATCTTTTCCAGCTGGCTCGCCGCACCGTACTCGCTGGTCATCACATACAGCGACAGATCGACCAGGTCGACGATCTCCGTGTCCGACTGGCCGATACCGGCAGTCTCCACGATGATCAGCTCGAAGCCGGCGGCGCGATACACATCGAGAACGTCCTTCAGCACGGCGGCCGTAGCCAGATGCTGCCGACGGGTCGCGAGCGAACGCATGAACACCGACTCGGAGTCCAGGCTGTTCATGCGGATACGGTCGCCGAGCAGCGCTCCCCCGCTGCGGCGGCGCGTCGGATCCATCGCGACCATGGCAATCGGCCGGCCGGGGAAATGCCGCAGCAGCCGCGCCAGCAGCTCATCGCTCAGACTGGACTTGCCCGCGCCTCCCGTGCCGGTGATGCCGATGACCGGTACGCGCTGGCGCGAGCGCGCCACCGCGCGACGGATCTGCTCGGCCTGTCCCTCGGATTCGTCGGCACCTTCGAGAACGGAGATCGCGCGGGCGATGTGACCCTGATCGCGGACATTGAAAGGACCGGGCTCATAGCGCGGCCGGGCGCTGCCCTGCAGACGCTGGAAGACATCATCGATCATGCCGTTCAGGCCGAGGCGCCGCCCATCCTCGGGCGTATAGATCTTCTCGACGCCATACTGCTCCAGCATCTGGATCTCATGAGGCGCAATGGTGCCACCGCCGCCGACGATGATGCGGATATCCGCGCGCTGCAACTCGCGCAGCATGTCCACCATGTAGCGGAAATACTCGTTGTGGCCCCCCTGATAGGAGCTGACCGCGATGCCATCCGCGTCCTCCTGGATGGCGGCCCGCACGATGTCGGCCACACTGCGGTTGTGGCCGAGATGCACCACCTCGGCACCATGCGCCTGCAGCAGTCGGCGTATCATGTTGATGGCGGCATCGTGGCCGTCGAACAGCGAGGCGGCGGAGACAAATCGCAGCGGCGCCCTCCCGGACGCCGGGGCGGCGTGCCTGAGCGCCGCGCCGTGGGTACTGGCATTCATGCTTTACGCGCCGGTAGGATGACTACCGGCGAGTATGATCCTATAATCCCCTTCGGTTCAAGCTTCCCCGCCCGCACCTCATGAGCAGTCGCCGCGCCAGCCCTTCCACCCTCTCCCGAGCCAGAGTGCGTGCTGCCAGTGCACGCGTCGCGGCGCCGCGGGCCACTGTGCCGCGGGCTGCCGCGCTGCACTCGTCCACGGCGCGCTCAGCGTTGAATGGCCATAGCTACCCCAAGAATCACCAGGGGTCGCCCTGGGCCAGTCGCGAGCGGCAGCGCGACCGTCAGGTCAAGCGCGAGGCGGTGATCCGCGCCGCGGCGCATGCTTTCAACCGCAAGGGCTATCACAACACCTCGCTGGATGACATCGCCGCAGCGCTCGAGGTGACCAAGCCCACCGTGTACTACTACGTCAATAACAAGGAACAGTTGTTGTTTGAATGTTTCGTGGCGGGTGTCGAGCGCATACGTACGGCGCTGCGCGAGGTGCGCAATGCCGCTGCCCCGGCGCGCGAGCGGCTGAATGCGGTGCTGCGCGATTACGCTCAGGCCGTGGCCTCCGAGTTCGGCTGGTGCATGGTGCGGGTGGAGGACCAGGACCTCTCCCCTGACATGAGCAGCCACGTGAAGGCGATGAAGTCGGAGATCGACCAGGGCATCCGCCGTCTCATCCGCGAAGGCATTCAGGACGGCTCCATCCATCCGTGTGATCCGAAGATGGCGGCATTCGCGCTGGCCGGTTCGCTCAACTGGATAGCGCACTGGTATCGCGAGGATCAGTCGATGAACGCGGCAGAGGTCGCCGCCGCCTTCATTGCCGTGTTCGATAACGGCCTGCAGCCGCGCAGTGCCGCTGACAACAATGACCGCGCGCGGCGGCGGCCGGGCAGGAGATGAGTATGTCAGAGCATGATGTTGTAATTGTGTCCGCACGACGCACGCCGATTGGCGCCTTCCAGGGTATTTTCGCGCCGGTATCTGCGACGCAGCTGGGCGCCGCGGCCATCCGCGGTGCGGTGGAAGCGGCCGGCATCGAGGGTCGCGAGGTGCAGGAGGTCATCATGGGATGCGTGCTGCCGGCAGGCCTCGGCCAGGCCCCTGCGAGGCAGGCGGCCATCGGTGCCGGCCTACCCCCGAGCGTACCGGCGACCACGATCAACAAGATGTGCGGTTCCGGCCTGAAGGCGGTCATGTATGCGAGCGATCAGATCCGCAGCGGCGATACCGAGGTCGCGGTAGCAGGCGGGCTGGAATCGATGACCAATGCGCCCTACCTGCTGCTCAAAGCCCGCGGCGGCTATCGCATGGGGCACGGCGAGCTGCTGGATCACATGTTTTACGACGGTCTCGCAAGTCCGTTCGATGGCAAGCTCATGGGCTGCTTCGCTGATGCGACGGCCAGCCGTTACGAGTTCAGCCGTAGCGCGCAGGATGATTTCGCCGCTGAATCGGTGCGGCGTGCGCAGCAGGCGGTGCAGGCCGGCACCTTTGATAAGGAGATCGCTCCGGTGAGCGTCAAGAGCAGGAAGGGTGAGACGGTGGTGTCGAAGGACGAGACGCCGGGCACTTGCGATGTCAGCCGCATCTCCGCGCTCAAGCCCGCATTCAGCAAAGACGGCACCGTGACTGCTGCGAGCAGCTCGTCGATCTCGGATGGTGCAGCGGCACTGGTCCTGATGAGTGCAGCCGCCGCGCGCGCGCGGGGACTGCAACCCTTGGCGCGCATCGCCGCCTATGCAAGCCATGCGCACGAGCCTGAGTGGTTCACGACGGCACCCGTCGGGGCCATTAAGAAGACATTGTCCAAGCTCGGCTGGCGTCCTCACGATGCCGATCTCTACGAGATCAACGAGGCGTTTGCAGCGGTAACCATGGCAGCCATGCGTGATGTCGACATCGATCGTGCACGCGTCAACGTCAATGGAGGGGCGTGCGCCCTCGGACACCCCGTCGGGGCGACCGGTGCGCGCATCCTGACGACGCTGGTGCATGCGCTGCAGCAACGGCACGCGCGACGCGGTATCGCATCGCTGTGTATCGGCGGTGGTGAAGCGGTGGCCGTGGCCATCGAGATGCTCGTCTAAAGACAGCACGTCATGCGGAACTGTCGCGCCCAATCAAAATGAATGTCGGCGGGGCGCGCGGCTGCGGCATGGGCCGCGGCTATCATTTACTGCAGGGGGTCGAATGAAGATTGCAGATGCGCGGGCAGTGGTTACCGGCGGAGCCTCGGGCCTCGGTGCGGCAGTAGCCGCTTACATCACCTCCGGCGGTGGCAAGGTTGTCATGCTCGACATCCAGGAGGCTCCGGGGCAGGCGGCGGCCGCGAAGCTCGGTCCCCAGGCGCACTTCCTGCGCTGCGATGTCACCAACGAGTCGGACGTCGATGCCGCGATGGCGGCAGCGCAGCGTCAGATGGACGGACTGAACCTGCTGGTGAACTGTGCCGGCATCGTCGGCGCCGGTCGCATGCTGGGTAAGAATGGGCCGATGGCAGGCGAGTTCTTCGTCAAGGTCGTGCACATCAACCTGATCGGCACATTCTTTTGCGACAAGGCCGCCGCGGCGCTCATGCAGCACAACGCGCCCTCGAGTGACGGCGAGCGTGGCGTGCTGATCCATACCGCATCCGTTGCTGCTTTCGAAGGACAGATCGGCCAGGTCGCCTACTCGGCCACCAAGGCTGCGCTGGCCGGAATGACCTTACCCATCGCGCGCGAGCTGGCGCGTAGCGGCATTCGCTGCGTGGCGATTGCGCCGGGCATCTTTCACACCCCGATGGTCGACTCCATGACGCCGGATCTGCAGGCCTCGCTGGCCAGCCAGATTCCGTTCCCGAGCCGGCTGGGCCGGCCTGCCGAGTTCGCGCAGCTGGTCGCCGCGATCTTCGAGAACACCATGCTCAACGGCGAGACGATCCGCCTCGATGGCGCCATTCGCATGCAGCCGAAGTAGGAGAGCGCTCCAGTCGTGAATACTGCCGCAGTCGAACGCGATGTCATGGAATATGACATCGTCATCGTGGGTGCCGGGCCTGCGGGGCTCTCCTGTGCCATCCGGCTGAAGCAGCTCAAACCCGAGCTGAATGTCTGCGTGCTCGAGAAGGCCTCGTCCATCGGCGCACACTCCCTCTCCGGGGCCGTCATGGAGCCCGGGGCGCTGGATGCGCTGCTGCCGGAGTGGCGCCAGTCGCCGCCGGCGATCTGCGTACCCGCCAAGCGGGATGAGTTCCGCCTGCTGACTCGCCGTGGCAGCCTCCGCCTGCCACTGCCGCCGCAGCTGCACAACCACGGCAACTTCATCATCTCGCTGGGCCTGCTCACGCCCTTGCTCGCGCAGAAGGCGGAGGCGCTCGGCGTGGACGTGTTTGCGGGCTTCGCCGCTGCCGAGCCGTTGTTCGGTGAGGATGGCTCGGTCGCGGGTGTGCGGCTCGGGGACATGGGTATCGAGAAGAACGGGCAGCCAGGCCCCAACTACACCCCGGGCGCGGAGATCCGCGCGCGCACGACGGTCATCGCCGAGGGCGCACGCGGCAGCCTTGCGAAGCAGCTCATCAAACGCTTCGCATTGGACGCCGACTCGGCCCCGCAGACGTATGGGTTGGGGATGAAAGAGCTGTGGCAGGTACCCGCGGGACGGGTCGAGCCGGGACTCATTCAACACAGTCTCGGTTGGCCGCTCGACTCGGGCTCCTATGGCGGCAGCTTCATCTACCACCTGAATGACAACCGCCTGTATGTGGGATTCGTGGTTGGTCTGGACTATCGCGATCCGCGGCTGTCACCTTTCGAGAGCTTCCAGCAGTTCAAGAACCATCCGCGCATCAAGCCCCTGCTCGAGGGTGGCGAGATTCTGGCCGCCGGCGCACGCACCATCGCCTCGGGTGGCTGGCAATCCATCCCGCGACTGGAGATGGCTGGAGCGATGCTCATCGGGGACAGCGGCAGTAGCCTGAACCTGCCCAAGATCAAGGGCATCCACCAGGCCATCCGCTCCGGCAGCCTGGCCGGCGAGCATCTGGCCGAAGCCGGTGCGCCGGCCGGATTTGATGCGCGCTGGCGCGCCTCGCCCGGCGGTCAGGAATTGAAGTCGGTTCGCAACTTCAAGCCGGCCTTCAAGCGCGGCCTGTGGTTCGGCATGGCCAACTCGGCGCTGGAAGTCATCACCGGCGGCCGCACGCCATGGACGCTCAGGAATCGGCTTGCCGACTCCGAGCGCATGCAACAGCTGGCCGAATACGCCTCACCCGACCGGCATTGGAGCGAGCGCACCCTGCCGCCCCGGGACCGGCTCGCCTCGGTGTTCTTCGCCTCCACGACTCATGATGAGAACCAGCCGGCGCATCTGAAGATTCTCGATCCGACGATCTGCGCCGAGCGCTGCACGCGCGAGTACGGCAATCCATGTGAGCGGTTCTGTCCCGCGAACGTGTACGAGATGATCGCGGACGGCCAGGGCGGCCGGCGCCTGCAGATCAACGCCGCCAACTGCGTGCACTGCAAGGCGTGCGACATCAAGGATCCCTACGCGATCATCAACTGGACCACACCGGAAGGCGGGTCCGGACCCAACTATCAGTCCCTCTGATGGCGCCTGCCGCCCGCGGCTTGCGCCTTCGCCTGCCCTCCGCGCTACGATAGCCTGCATGACGAGTGAGATCTGGCGGCCGTCCGCGCAGCGCGTCGCGGCTGCAAACCTGACCCGCTTCATGGCAGAGCTCAACGCGCGCCAACAGCTGTCACTGGGCAACTACGCGGCGTTGTACGACTGGTCCATCAATGAGCCGGCAGTCTTCTGGATGGAACTAGCGCGCTTTGCCGGGGTGCTCGCCGAGTGGGGCACGGGGCCTGCGCTCGAGAACCCCGGGAAGATGCCCGGCGCCCGCTTCTTTCCCGGCGCCCGCCTGAATTTCGCTGAAAATCTGCTGCGGTTCCGCGATGAGCAGCCGGCACTGATATTCCGCAATGAGCGGGGCGCGCGCGAGCAGCTGACCTATCGGGAGCTCGCCGCCGAGGTGGCGCGCGTGGCCGCGGGCCTGCGCGCCGCGGGCGTCACTGCAGGCGATCGGGTGGCCGGGTTCGTGCCCAACCTTCCGCAGACCGTGGTGGCCATGCTCGCCGCGAGCAGCCTGGGTGCGATCTGGTCGTCCTGCTCACCTGATTTCGGCGCCGGCGGCGTGCTGGATCGGTTCGGACAGATTGCCCCCCGCGTGCTCTTCACGGCGGACGGCTATTTCTACTCGGGCAAGTGCCTCGATTCCCTGGCGCTAATGGCTGAGGTGCTGCCGCAGTTGCCGAGCGTCGAACGTGTGGTCGTCATTGCCTATGTCAACAGCTCACCCGCACTCGAGCGTCTGGGCGCCGCCGCGGCCAAAGCCACGCACTACGCGCAGTTCGGTACTTGCGCCGAGCCGCTGAGCTTCGAACTGCTACCGTTCAATCACCCGCTGTACATCCTGTATTCCTCCGGTACGACTGGAGTACCCAAGTGCATCGTGCACGGCGCAGGAGGCACGCTGTTACAACATCGTAAGGAGCATCTGCTGCATACGGATGTACGGCGCGAGGATCGGGTGTTTTATTTCACCACCTGTGGCTGGATGATGTGGAACTGGCTGGTGAGCGGCCTCGCTGGCGGCGCCACCCTGCTGCTGTATGAGGGCAATCCGTTTCATCCCGATGCCGGCATCCTGTGGCGCATGGCGGCGGAAGAACGTGTCACGGTCTTCGGCACCAGCGCGAAATACCTGTCGGCGCTCGAGAAGAGCGGCTTCGAGCCGGCCGCCCAGGTGGATCTCAGCGCGCTGCGCGCCCTGCTCTCGACGGGCTCGCCCTTGCTGCCGGACGGCTTCAATTTCGTGTATCGGGCCATCAAGCAGGACCTGCAGCTGGCTTCCATATCGGGCGGCACGGATATCGTGTCCTGTTTCGCGCTCGGCTGCCCGGTGCTGCCGGTACACCGGGGCGAGATTCAGTGTCGTGGGCTTGGCTTGCGCGTGGAGATCTACGATGAAGACGGACACCCGCTGCGAGGTGAGAGAGGCGAGCTGGTGTGCACGGCCCCCTTTCCGTCGATGCCGCTTGGCTTCTGGAATGATCCGCACGGTTCCCGCTACCACGCGGCCTATTTCGAACGCTTCCCCAACGTCTGGCATCACGGCGACTACGCTGCCCTGACCGAGCATGACGGCATCGTCATCTATGGCCGCTCGGATGCCGTGCTCAATCCGGGCGGTGTGCGCATCGGTACCGCGGAGATCTACGCCGCAGTGGAGAGTCTCGATGAAGTCCTCGAAGCGCTTGCCATCGGCCAGGACTGGCAGGGCGACGTGCGTGTCGTGCTGTTCGTGAGACTGCGACCACCGAAGCAACTGGACGAGCCGCTGCGTCAGCGCATCCGCGACTGCATCCGCACACGCACGACGCCGCGTCACGTTCCGGCGCGCATCATTGCCGTACCTGATATTCCGCGCACCCTTTCCGGCAAGCTGACGGAGCTCGCGGTGCGCAACGTCGTTCACGGGCTGCCCGTGAAGAATGTCGATGCGCTCGCAAACCCGCAGGCTCTGGAGCACTTTCGCAACCTGAGCGAGCTGGCGAGCTGACAAAGCCGGGCCTCGCGCATGGAACTGCGAAAACTGTACTTACAACAGCTGCGCGAGCACGGCTACCAGTCCGATGCGGTTCAGGATGCGGTCATCGGTAAGCTCGAGTCTCTGCGCACGCGCCTGATCGAAGCACATACGCAGCGCATGCGGCCGATGCGGCGGCTGCTCACGGCAATCGGCCGCGGTAGCGCGCCGCACGCGCCGCGCGGGCTGTATCTATGGGGCGGTGTCGGCCGAGGCAAGACCTGGATGATGGATCTGTTCTACCGCAGCGTGCCCTTCCCCGAGCGCCGCCGTCGCCATTTTCATCGCTTCATGCACGAGGTGCATACCGCACTCAAGGCCCTGCAGCAGCAGGACGCACCGCTCGAGAAGCTCGCCGCGGGCATCGCGCGCGATACCCAGTTGCTGTGCTTCGACGAGCTGTTCGTCTCGGATATTGCCGATGCGATGATTCTCGGCGGATTGTTCGCAGGGCTGTTGCGACGTGGGGTCACGCTTGTCACGACCTCCAACAGCCCGCCGCACGAGCTGTACCGTGACGGACTGCAGCGGCAGCGATTCCTGCCTACGATCCAGCTGCTCGAGCAACACCTCGAGGTGGTCGCGGTCGAGGGCGCCACTGACTATCGGCTGCGTCGGCTCACCCAGGCGGGTACCTATCTGCCTGTGCATTCGGCCGATACTTCTCAGCGCCTGGCCACGTTGTTTACCGAGCTCACGAATGACAACCAGGACAATGGCCATGCCGCCGCCTCGATCGAGGTCGCGGACCGTGCCGTGCCCGTCGTGCGCGCGGGCGGAGGCGTGGTCTGGTTTGCATTTGCGGCGATCTGCACCGGGCCACGCAGTCAGGATGACTACATCGAGATTGCCCGCAACTACCAGGCGGTCATCGTGGAAGATGTGCCGGTTTTCAACGAGCGGCTCGAGAATGAGGCGCGGCGCTTCATTGCTCTGGTGGATGAGCTCTATGATCGCCGTGTCAAACTCATCGTCTCGGCCGCCGCCTCGCCCCGCGAGTTGTATCGCGGCAACCATCTGGCGGCCGCTTTCGAGCGCACGGTGAGTCGCCTGACGGAGATGCAAAGCGCTGAATATCTCGCCCGGGAGCACCTGCCTTGAAACCCCCGGGGCTGCGCCGGCGCTCCGCGTGGCGACGGCTATCCGCGTGGCGACGGCTATCCGCGCGGCGCGACGGTTCCCGCACCCGCGGTGGCTAGCCCCCTGCCTCGCTGCGCGCCGCAGCCAGCTGCTGCGCCAGGCGCTTGTCCGAAACGCGCAGCATGGCTTTGAGGTCCTGGGCAAACAGTGAAACGCGATACTCTTCGATCATCCAGCGCAGTTGCGTGCGCTCCGGCGTCCCTGCTGCATGCCGCGGCTGTGTCTGAAGCGCCAGCAATCCTGCGACGAACGGCTTCACTTTGGCGGCAAGCTCGCTGTCGCGCCCTGCGTTGCCCGACAGCCGCTCGATGCGGCGAACAATAGCGCGCAGGTAGCGCGGCAGGTAGTCGAACCAGGGCCGGGGTGTTGCTTCGATGAAGTCTCCCGGCAGGAGAATGTGTAACTGCGTGTTGATGTCCGCCACTGCCGCGGAGAAGGCGCCGGCGGGCAGTTTCTGCAGGGCACTGCGGATCGCACGCCACTCGCGCAACACACCCGTCAGCTGTTTCGCCAGGCGCTCAGCCATCTCGTCCAACTGCGCGCGCCGCGCCTCAAGCCGCGCTGCAAAATCGGCCGCGCTGCGCGGGACGGACTCATCGTCGGGGACGAAACACTCGGCAAAGGCACGGTAGGTAAGCGCTTCCGACACCGGCCGGCTGAGCGGCAGCCCGCCGCTCAGCAGCACCAACTCGCGCTCATCCGCCAGGCGTTTGCTCAGATGGCGTGCTTGCTGCGACAAGGTGATCATCGCAAGCCGCACGAGGGCGCGGCGAGTCAGGGCCGCCGCTTCCGGTACGCTGCGTGCTTCGGTCAACACAACACCTGACGCTCGATCCTCGAGCGCCGGATAGACGCGTAAACGCAGCCCGTTGCGTTTTACTTCCGCACACTCCGGCAGAGGTCCAAAGTCCCAGGAGCGATGCACGCTGAGCGCCTCGCTGGCAGCCGCCGTTGCATGAGCCGAGTAGGCCTCGCGATGCGCGCCGAGGCGACGCCGCAATATGGCAAGATTGCGGCCCTCGGCCAGCGTGCGATCGCGCGCATCCATCACGCGGATGTTCAGCCGCAGGTGTGCAGGCAGGGGCAGGGCTGCAAGCTCCGATGCGGCGATGCTTTCCCCGGTGCGCCGCGTAATCCAGGCGCTCAGTTCCGCATGGAAACCGTGTAAACGGTCCATCTCTGCCAGCGCCTGCTGCGCGTGCTGCGGCACGGGAACGAGCTGCTTGCGCAGTGCTTTGGGCAACGCGCGCAGAATCGCGATCACTTTCTCCAGCTGCAGGCCGGGAACGAGCCAGGCGAGCCGGTCAGCATCCAGCCGATCGAGCAATACCTCGGGCACGATCAGAGTCAGGCCGTCGTCCGCCGCACTCGGCTCGAACCGGTAGCGCAACGGCAGCTGATTGTCCGCGGCATGCAGCTCGTCCGGAAAGCGTTCGACCGATGCTTCGGGTACCGCGCGCCGCATGAGGTCGGCGCGCTGCATGAAGAGCAGCTCAGGCGACTGGCGTTCGGCCCGTATGCGCCACTGCTCGAAGGCGGACACCGAGCTGACACGCTCGGGTATCCGCTGTGCGTAGAAGGCTAGCTGAGCATCTTCCTGCACGAGCACATCCCGCCTGCGGATTTTGGCCTCCAGCAGCTCGATCTCAGCTTGCAGCTTGCGGTTGGCATCCAGGAAGCGCGCGCGAATACCGGAGGATGGCGCCAGCAGCGCTGCGCGAATGAACAGCTCGCGCGCCTCAGTGGGTGCGATGGTGCCGTAGCTGATGCGGCGGCGCGTCACGAGTGTCAAGCCGTGGAGGGTCACCGTCTCGAACGCGGCGACAAAACCGCGGCCGGCAACCCAATGAGGCTCGCTGTACATTCGTTTGATGAGATGAGCGCCCACCGCCTCGATCCATGCCGGATGTACCGCTGCGACGCTGCGCGCATACAGCCGCGCGGTCTCGATCAGACTACCGGCCACGATCCACTTCGGCGGTCGTGCGGCAAGCGGCGTACCGGGCGCGATGACAAAGCGCGTGCCGCGCGGCCCGTCATACTCGCGGCGCTCGTCGAGGTGGCCGATGGAGCCAAGAAAACCGGTGAGTATCGCCTGGTGCAGATCGGTGTAACTCGCCTCCACCTGGTTGGGATGCAGCTGCAGTGCGCGCACCGCCTGCGCCAGCTGCTCGTGCAGATCCTGCCACTCGCGCAACCGTATGAAGGACAGAAAGTGCTCGCGGCACCACTGGCGCAGCTTGGCACCGGACAGCTTCTGCTGATGCTGCCGCCATGCACGCCAGAGGTTGAGTACCGTCACGAAATCCGAGCGCGCATCCGCAAACAGGGCGTGTTTTTCCGCCGCTTGCGGCTGTGCATCGACCGGCCGCTCGCGCGGGTCCTGTGCTTCGAGAAATGCGGCGAGAACCAACATCTCGGCCACGCAATGGTGATGCGCTGCGGCCAGCAGCATACGCCCGAGGCGCGGATCGACCGGCAGAGTGGCGATGCGCGCGCCCAGACTGGTGACCCGACCGTCGGCGTCCATGGCCTTGAGTTCCTGCAGCAGCCGCACGCCATCATTCACCAGTCGGGTGTCCGGTGGATCGAGGAACGGGAACTCATCAGGCGCCCCCAGGCCGAGCACCGCCATGCGCAGAATGACACTTGCCAGGTTGGTACGCAGAACCTCCGGGGGCGTGAACGGCTCGCGCTCGAGCAAATCCGCCTCGGGATACAGGCGAATACATACGCCAGGGGCCTCACGCCCGCAGCGCCCCTTGCGCTGCTCGGCGCTCGCCTGCGAGATCGGCTCGATGGGCAGCCGCTGCACCTTGGCACGCGGACTGTAGCGGCTGAGACGCGCGAGTCCGGAGTCGACCACGCAGCGGATGCCGGGGACGGTGAGAGAGGTTTCCGCAACGTTGGTTGCGAGCACGATGCGCCGACGCGTATGGGGCTGGAAAATGCGCTGCTGCTCGCGACTCGAGAGGCGCGCGAACAGCGGCAGCACCTCCGTATTGGCCAGCTGCGCCTTCATCAGCTCGGCAGCGACGAGACGGATGTCTTTCTCACCCGGAAGAAACACCAGCGTGTCGGCGCGCGTCACGGGGAGCTCGTCGAGTTCACGAATGGCGGCCACCACGGCCTGCGGCAGCGTCAGCCCGGTGCCTTCCTCCACCTCCGGGTCGAGGGGCCGATAGCGGACTTCGACCGGGTAGCTGCGGCCCGAGACCTCAATGACGGGTGCGCCATTGAAGAAAGCCGCGAAACGCCCGGGATCGATGGTGGCCGAGGTGACGATGATGCGCAGCTCCGGGCGTTGTGGCTGCAGCTGCCGCAGGACGCCCAGGAGCAGGTCGATGTTAAGACTGCGCTCGTGGGCCTCATCGATGATCAGCGTGTCATAGCGGCGCAGCGCACGGTCAGTTTCCAGCTCCTTCAGCAGAATGCCGTCGGTCATGAGCTTGATGCGGGTGTTGGGTCCCGTGCGATCATTGAAGCGCACCTTGTAGCCGACGATGCCCGCATCGCCTGCGCGCTTGCCAGGTACCGCGAGACTCGTGCCGAGCTCGGTCGCGATGCGACTGGCGAGCGCGCGCGCTGCGATGCGCCGTGGTTGCGTATGCCCGATGAGACCCGACACGCCGCGCCCCGCCTCGAGACACAGTTTGGGAAGCTGCGTGGATTTGCCTGAGCCGGTAGCGCCGCAAACCACCAGCACCGGATGCCGGCTCAGAGCCTCGAGGATCTCGGCACGATGCGCAGTGATCGGCAGCGCGTCATCGTACTGCGGGTGCACCGCGCTACAGTACTCCGCGGCGGATCTGATCGAGCTCGATGGACTCGAACAATGCGCGGAAATTGCCTTCACCAAAGCCTTCGTTGCCTTTGCGCTGGATGATCTCGAAGAAGATCGGTCCGATGACATTCTGCGTAAAGATCTGCAGCAGTACGCCCTCGCCCCTGGCGGGATTGCCGTCGATCAGGATGGCTCGCTCGCGCAGGGCGGCGAGCGATTCCCCATGGCCGGCAACCCGCGCATCCACGGCCTCGTAGTAGGTCTGCGGGGCATCCTGGAACTGCACACCGCTGGCGCGCAGCACGTCGACCGTCCGATAGATATCGCGCGTGCCGAGCGCAATGTGCTGAATACCCTCGCCATGATATTCGCGCAGGTACTCCTCGATCTGACTCTTGTCATCCTGTGACTCATTGATCGGAATGCGGATCTTGCCGCAGGGACTCGTCATCGCCCGCGACAGCAGTCCCGTCTGCTTGCCCTCGATGTCGAAATAGCGGATCTCGCGGAAGTTGAACAGCCGCTCATAGAAACCCGACCAGACATCCATGCGGCCGCGCATTACGTTGTGCGTGAGATGATCGATGTAGGCGATGCCCGTCGCTGCGCTCTCGGAGGGGCCCTCCTCGGGCCGGAAGTCAACATCATAGATGGACTGATCGCCGTAACGATCGACCAGATAGATGAGTGAGCCGCCGATCCCTTCGATGCTCGGGATGTTGAGTTCCATGGGCCCGGCACTCTGGGGTCCGGGTTTGGCGCCCAGCTCCAGCGCCCGCCGGTAGGCGCGCGCGGCATCGCGGACGCGAAACGCCATCGCACACGCAGAGGGCCCATGCGCGCGCGCGAACGCCTGCGCGAACGAGTCCTGCTCGGCGTTGATGATGAAATTGACATCACCCTGCCGATGCAGCGTGACGTTCTTGGAGCGGTGCCGGGCGACCACCGGGAATCCGAGCCGCGCAAACAGCGCGCGCAGCAACTGTGGATCCGGAGCCGTGTATTCGACGAACTCGAAACCATCGGTGCCCATGGGGTTGTCGCCTCCCATGGAACGATCAGGGGAGTCACTCATAGTCCGTCCGCGAAAGTGAGATTGCGCTCATTATAACGCCGCCGCACAGCGCATAGCGGGCCCCTTGCTTGTGTATAATCCGCCCCGTTTTGAGGGGGACCCCGGTAGATCGGTGGCCGAGTTCGAGATACAGAAAAGGCAGCTGAGTATGCACGGCCAGATCCTTCCCGAAGACAGTCGTCTTCTGCACAGCATTCCGCCGGCACGCGTGGCGCTCATCGAGCGGATTGCACAGGCGGCAGCCGGCAAGTCACCGCGCGAGCTGCGCGAATTGCAGCAGCGCTTCGTGCGCGCCTACTTTCGCGGCGTCGGCGAGGAAGACCTGGCGGAGCGGGCTGCAGGCGCGCTCGCGCGTGCCGCGATGTTGCATTTCGATTTCGGGGCGCAGCGCCGTAAGGCCGGCGCCTCGCTGGTGCGGGTATTCAACCCCGATCCACAGCGCGACGGCTTCGACTCGCCGCATACCCTGGTCATGCTCGTAACCGATGACGCGCCATTCCTGGTCGACTCCATCGGCATCGTGCTTACGCGCGCCGGGACCGCCGTGCATCTGATCGTGCATCCGGTGTTGGATGTGCGGCGCGACGGGCGCGGCAGGCTCGTGGGCATCGGTAGCAACGGTGCCCAAGCTACCAGGACAGAATCATGGCAGCTGTACGAGATCGACCGGCAGACCGATCCGCAGCAGCTGCAGAAGCTGCACCAGGAGATTGCCGCCGCGCTGGCCGATGTCCGGGTCGCTGTGGAGGACTGGAACGCGATGCGCGCGCGCATGCGCGATGTCATGGGCGGCCTGGAGTCGAATCCGCCACCGCTCTCTGCCGACGAGGTGAGCGAGGCGCGTCGGCTGCTGGAATGGATGGAGGTTCGGCATTTCGTATTTCTCGGCTATCGCTACTACGCGCTGCAGCGCGGCCCACGCGAGGACCGCCTCGTCCCGGATCGCCGCAGTGGTCTGGGAATCCTGCGCAGCGGCACCCGCAGCGGCTCGCGCGGCGGCGCGTTGACGCTCCGCGGTGAGTTGCGCGCACAGGCACGTGCGCGCGAGCTGCTGATCCTGACCAAGGCCAACTCCGCAGCCACAGTACATCGCGGTGAGTACCTGGATTACGTGGGAGTGAAGGACTTCAGCGCTGACGGCAAGGTACGGGGCGAGCACCGCTTCCTGGGTCTATGGACCTCGACGGCCTATCACCGCAGTCCCCGTGACATACCGGTGCTGCGTCGCAAGGTCGACCGTGTCATCGAGTACTTCGGCGTCGACCCGCAAAGTCACGACGGCAAAGCGGTGCTGAACGTGCTGGAGACCTATCCGCGAGATGAGCTGTTCCAGGCGAGTGTGGACGACCTGATCCGCATCGCACGCGGGGTGGTGAACCTCTACGAGCGGCGCACGGTCCGCATGATGGTACGCCGCGATCCCTACCACCGCTTCTATTCCTGTCTGATCTACGTACCGCGCGATCGCTACAACACGGAGGTGCGCCAGCGGATCGAGCACATCATCCTGCGCGGCTTCGCGGGCCGCAACGTCGACTCGCAGGTGCAGATCTCCGGCTCCAACCATGCGCGCCTGCACGTGGTCGTGCACACCGAGAGCGACAGTCGGGCGAAAGTGGACATCGGCATGGTCGAGCGGCAAATCGCCGATGCCGCTCTGACCTGGTCCGATCGGCTGCGTACTGTGCTCATCGCGCGGCAGGGCGAGGCTGCCGGACTTGCGCTCGCCACCCGCTATCAGCGCGCTTTCCCGGTGTCCTATGAGGAGGAGGTCAGCCCCGACGATGCGCTGGATGATCTCGCCGATCTGGAGGCGCTGCGCGCCGATCCCACACGCAGCCCCGGATTGCAGTTACGGCTGCATCGCAATGCCGGGCAGCAAGCGGCGCGCGTTGGCTTGAAGGTGGTGAAGCTCGGTGATCCGGTGCCGATCTCCGACCTGTTGCCGATGCTGGAGAACTTCGGCCTGCGGGTCATCTCCGAGCATCCGTACGAGCTCGCGTGGCCCGAAGGTGGCTCGGCGTGGATCCAGGATTTCGAAGTGGAGCATCGCGACCGGCTGCCGGTGGACATCCCCCGCATCGAGACCGCTTTCAAACAGGCATTCCTCGCAGCCTGGAGCGGCGAGATCGAGAACGATGGGTTCAACCGTCTGCTGCTGGTCGCAGGCCTGGACGCGCGCGAGATCGTCGTACTGCGCGCCTATTGCCGCTACCTGCTGCAGACCGGAGTGCCGTTCAGCCAGGTCTACATGGAGCGGACTCTGGCTGCCAATGCATCAATCGCGCGCAACCTGGTGCGCCTGTTCGAGCGGCGTTTCAACCCGGACGCCGTGCGAGGGGCCCGTGGAGTACAGCGCGATGCCGAGAAGCTGGTCGCGCAGATCCGGGCGGATCTGGACAAAGTAACGAGTCTGGACGAGGACCGCATTCTGCGCGGCTACCTCAGCGTCATCGAGGCGACACTGCGCACCAACTTTTACCAGGATGCGAGCCATCCGCTCGCGGTCGCTGCGGCGCCGGCGGCGCCGGCGGCCAAACGCAAGAGTTACCTTGCCATCAAACTCGACCCGTCGCGTCTGCCGGATCTGCCCTTGCCGCGACCGAAGTTCGAAGTGTTCGTCTACAGTCCGCGGGTAGAGGCCGTGCACCTGCGCATGGGGTATGTAGCCCGCGGCGGCATCCGCTGGTCCGACCGGCGCGAAGACTTCCGCACCGAGATTCTCGGCCTCATGAAGGCGCAGAATGTCAAGAACACGCTCATCGTGCCGGTGGGCGCCAAGGGGGGTTTCGTCTGCAAGCGCCTGCCGAGCGGCAGCCGCGAGGACGTGCAGGCGGAAGTGGTGTCGTGTTACCAGACGCTCATTCGCGGGCTGCTGGATCTCACAGACAACATCGTCGCCGGTAAAATCGTACCGCCGCCGCGTGTCGTGCGCCGCGACCCCGACGATGCCTACCTGGTGGTCGCTGCGGATAAAGGCACGGCCACCTTCTCCGACATCGCCAACGCGATCGCGCTCGAGTACGGCTATTGGCTGGGCGATGCCTGCGCCTCGGGCGGCTCGGCGGGCTATGACCACAAGAAGATGGGTATCACCGCCCGCGGCGCGTGGGAATGCGTCAAACGGCATTTTCGCGAGATCGGTACCGACATTCAGCGCCATGATTTCACGGTGATCGGCATCGGCGACATGTCAGGGGACGTGTTCGGCAACGGCATGCTGCTATCGCGTCACATCCGGCTGCTGGCCGCCTTCGACCATCGGCATATCTTCCTCGATCCCTCCGCGGATGCCGCCAGCGCCTTCGCCGAACGCAAGCGGCTGTTCGCCCTGCCCCGCTCCTCCTGGGATGACTACGATCGGCGCAAGATCTCCCGCGGCGGTGGCGTCTATCCGCGCACCGCCAAGTCCATCTCGCTTACCGCCGAAGCTGCGGCGCTGCTTGGCACCACGGCAACTGTCGCCACGCCCAGCGAGGTGATCCGCGCGATCCTGCGCTTGCCGGCAGACCTGCTCTGGAACGGCGGCATCGGCACGTATGTGAAGTCGAGCGATGAGACGAATGCCGATGTCGGCGATCGCACCAACGATGCCGTCAGGATCAACGGCAACGAGCTGCGTGCGAAAGTCATCGGCGAAGGAGGCAATCTCGGCCTGTCGCAACGCGGTCGTGTCGAGTACGCGCTCGGCGGTGGCCGGCTGAACACCGACTTCATCGACAACTCCGCCGGCGTCAACACCTCCGACGTGGAGGTCAACATCAAGATCCTGCTCAATCCGCTCATGCAGGCCGGCAAGCTCACCCGTGCCGAGCGCAATCGGCTGCTTGCCAGCATGACCGAAGAGGTCGCCGCGCTGGTGTTGCGCAACAACTACTTACAGAGCCAGGCGCTGAGCACCCTCGAGCTGCAGGCGCGTGCGCGCCTGCCGGAGTATCAGCACCTGATCCGTACGCTCGAGCGCTCAGGTGACCTGAACCGCGCACTGGAGTTTCTGCCGGCCGATGATGAGCTCGCCGAGCGGCGCAAGCTCAATGGCGGGATCACCCGTCCGGAGCTGTCTATCCTGCTTGCCTACAGCAAGATCTGGCTGACGACCCATCTGCTCGCCTCGGATGTGCCCGAAGACCCCTACCTCGCTACGGAACTGACCCGCTACTTTCCAGCGCCGCTGCAGCAGCGCTGCGCGCGTGCTATCTCCCAGCATCGGCTGCGGCGCGAGATCGTGACCACTGCCACGACCAACAGTCTCGTCAATCGTATGGGCCCCACATTCGTGCCCCGCGCTCAGGAGGACACCGGCGCCACACCAGCGCAGATCGCGCGTGCTTACACCGCGGCGCGCGAGATATTCGACATGCGTCGCACGTGGTCGGAGATCGAAGCCCTCGATACAAGGGTGCCCACGAAGACACAGTACTCCATGTCGTTCCAGACGAGTCGACTGTTGCGCCACGTCACCTACTGGCTGCTGACGCACCGGCACAAGGGATTGCAGGTCGATGCCGCCGTACGGGAGTTCCGCAAGGGCGTGCGCGCCCTCGAAGCTGACATCGTGCACGTACTGAGCGGCTCGGACCGGGAGCACTTCGAACGCCTCCGCCAGGAGCATATCGCAGCCGGTGTTCCAGCCGGGCTCGCAGCCCGTGTTGCCAGCGTCAATGCGCAGAATGCGGCGCTCGATATCGTCGAGATCGCCGCGAGCCACCGGGTCGCCGTCACCGAGGCAGCGCGCGTCTATTTCGGCATCGGCACACACCTCGGCATCGACTGGCTGCGCGAGCAGATCGAGCAGCTTGCCGTAGAAGGCCCCTGGCAGGCGATCGCCAGAACGGGGCTGCGCGATGCCGGCATGCGCATCCACCGGCGGCTGGCAGAACGGGTTCTGGCGCGCACCACCCAGGGATCCGCGGCCACACGCGTGGGGGCCTGGATTGCCGCAGCCGGCGCGGAGCTGGCCCATTGGCAGCGCACCCTTGCCGACATGCGCGCATCCAAAGCGAATGATTTCGCATCGCTCACCGTCGGGGTCGAGGCCGTGCGCAGATTGGCCGACTGAACACCGGCGTGTCGGCGTGGTAGCGGGGATCTTCCAGTAGCAACAGCGGTTAAGTCAGTCGCAATAGTCGCTGCGCTATAATGGCAGCGATCGCCCCTCGAGGTCATAGCCAGCACCATGCCCGGTAAACTCATTCTGGTCCGCCACGGCCAGAGCATCTGGAATGTCGAAAATCTCTTTACCGGCTGGTATGACGTCGATCTGTCCGAACAGGGCCGCCGGGAGGCGGCGCAGGCCGGCCGGGAGCTGCTGCGCGAGCAGTTTGCCATCGACATCGCCTTCACCTCGCTGTTGAAGCGCGCGATCCGTACATTGTGGCTGATGCTCGATGCGATGGACCGCATGTGGATTCCCGTCGAGAGCAGCTGGCGTTTGAACGAGCGGCATTACGGTGCCCTGCAGGGGCTGAACAAGGCGCAGACGGTCGCCGAGCACGGCGAGGCGCAGGTGCGGATCTGGCGCCGCAGCTATGACGTGCCGCCGCCACCCCTGGCACAGGATGACCCTCGCCATCCGCGCTTCGATGTCCGTTATGCCAACATCGATCCGGCGCAATTGCCGGTCACAGAATCTCTGCACGACACCCTGCAGCGGGTGCTGCCATTCTGGCACAGCCGTATCGCACCGGAGCTGCGCCTGGGACGCAATGTACTGGTGGCCGCTCACGGCAATAGCCTGCGGGCGATGGTGAAGATGCTCGACGATCTCCCGGAGCAGGACATCGTGGAGCTCAACATCCCGACGGGTGTGCCGCTGCTTTATGAGTTGACTGCGGAACTGCGCCCAATCGGCAAGCGCTATCTGGGAGATGCGGCGGCGATCGCGGCCGCCGCCGATGCGGTGCGCCGGCAGGCTGAGAAGCGCTAGCCGGGCGCGCGCGGGCCGCGCTCAGGCGGTCCAGCCGTCATAGCGGCCCTGATAGCGCGCCGCCAGCTCGTTCATCCGTCGCGTCAGGTCCTGCATGTCCGGCACGATGAGCCGCATCGATTTCGCGGCATGCAGGCTGTAAGACAGGTCGGTTTTCTCCGCCATCGGCTTGGCATCGACGCTGAAGCCTTCGGCCTCGAGGCTGCCACGCACCGCCTGGCAGGCCGCCTCATCGGGCAGCGCGAGAAAGAAATCCACCTTGTACTCGTTGAATGGCGCGTAACCCTTGGCGCGCAGCTGCTCGATGATGCGCGCATCCCAACTCTCCTGCTTGGCACTGCGGATACTGCGAACCTTGAAGTAGATGCGCGCCAGGATGATGGCCGACGCCGCAATGAAGGCGATGATGACCCAGGTCATGGCAGGCTCAGACAGCTGCTGCGCGGCACACGAATGCGCGGCACACGCACACCGTTGCGCGGCACACGCAGACTGTTGCACTACTCATCCGGCGCAATCCTCACCAGCAGCCCATCAAGTTCGGGTGTGAACTCGATCTGACACGACAGGCGCGAGTTGTCCTGATGATGCGACAGCTCGGTGAGCAGCTCGCGCTCATCGGACATGGGCGCCGGTAACCTGCCGACCCACTGCGGGTCCACATACACATGACAGGTCGCGCAGGAGCACATGCCGCCGCAGATCGCGGCCACTCCATAGTCGAGCTCACGCAGCGTCTCCATGACTTTCAGACCGGTCCTCGCCTCCACTTCATGCTCCACCCCGTCGCGGTCGACAACCCGCAAAAGCGCCATGTATTAACCTCTCGAAATTGAATGATGCGGACGGCTGCCGCAAAGCTAGTTTGCCGATTCGGTCGTCCTGATGCCAGTCAACCCGGGGTCAGGCGCTCCCACAGCCGCTGCTCGGCGGCCAACTCCGCCGCACGGGGAGCCATACGCAGCCGCCTTTCGCGATACCAGAGCCAGGTATGCAGATCAAACAGCCACACGGCGGCCTCGAGCTGTGCCGCCGAGACGCGCTCCAGCCCGCAAGTGCGCAGCAGGACGCTGGCGTGAGGCCGACTGGCCTCGTAGTACGAGAGGACGCAGGCGACGTCGAGTAGCGGATCGCCGACCGCAGCGCACTCCCAGTCGAGCAATACCAGGCCGGCGGGGCTGGCGATGATGTTCGATGCATTCAGATCGTGATGCAGAACGCTGGGCGACCGTGCCGCAGCGCCGCTGAGCTCCCAGCGACGGGCGGCCTGCCCCAGCTGCGTGCGCAGCCCGCCCGGGGCAACGGCACCTGCCGACTCGAGCCGCCGGACGTACCCCTCGAGTGTCTGCAGAAGGTTGCAGTGCCCAGCGGCAGGCGGGGCGAGCGCATGTAGCCGGCGCAAGGTGTCGCCCAGGCGCATCAGGGCCCCGGGATCGGCAAATTGCGCGGGCATCCACGGCGTTCCGTCGACAAAACGCGTGATGAGCCAGCGATCCCGGGGATCCGCATGGATGAGCTCAGGAGCGATGCCGGCCGCTCCCGCGACGGCATGCAGCTGCCGCTCTACCGAGCGGTCCGGGGCAAGCCAGGCATCGGCCTCAGGACTGAGACGCACGACAAAGCGCCCCGCGGCAGTGGGCACCATGAAGCTCTGATTGAAATGGCTACCGGCAGGATGGGGGATCGGCACCGGCTGTATCGCGGGTCCGAATTCCGGCACGTGCGGGAGCGCCTCGGCGAGTATCAGCTCGCGGCAGCGGGGGTCCGATAGGTCCTGAGCCATCGCACGAATCCAACAGTGGAGACTCCCAGATACACCACCGACAGCAGCGCTGCCAGATAGAGTCCTTGGGCGCCGAACAGGAACGCGAGCACAGAATCGATGGCTATCCAGTACAGCCAGTTCTCGAGCTTCAGCCGCGCCGTCAGCCAGGTCGCAAGCAGGCTTGCCCACGTGGTCGCGGAATCGAGCAGCGGCCAAGCGGCGCTCGTCTGCTCGGTCAGCCAGTAGCCGCTGAGCGCAGTCAGCGCACAGATCCCGGCGAGCGCGAGCAGATGAGGGCCCAGACCCCAGGTGCTGACCCGCGGCGCCCCTTGCGTCTGCTGCTCGTGCGACCAGTGCCACCAGCCGTACGCCGAGATGATGACGTAATACACCTGCAGTGCCGCCTGCATTGGCAGGCGCGAGCGCAATGCCAGATAGATGAACAGGGCGGAGCTCACCCCGCCTGCGATCCAGCACCAGCGGCTGCGCCAGACCGCCAGCAGCGAATAGGCCAATCCCAAAGCAACTGCCGCCCGCTCCGCCGCGCTGCTGGCATCCCAGGCGCTGACAATAGCCTGCAGCAGCGGCGGCCCGTGGCTCATGGGGGTGACATCGGACCTACGAACTTCATTACGAACACCGCTTTACCAGCGTTTTCCTGCTGCTGCTCCCAGCTGATGCGCAGCTGATCGCGCAGCAGTGCAAACACCTCTTCGTAGGTTCCGAACAGCTGGGTGCTCAGACTGTTGGTGACGACCTTGCAGCGGCCACTCGCCTGCAGCCGCTCGATGAAGTCCTTGATGGGTGGAATGAACTGCGCATCCAGCGGATACATACTGATGTCCACACCTATGTCCATGACTGCTCCCGTTGAGTGTCAGAGGTAAAAGTTCAGATCGACGCCCCACGCGCGTGGATCGCCGAGCTGGGTATACAGACGATTGACCGGCGGCACCGCCAGAAAATCCTGCGGGGTGTCGGAGAAATAAAACCCGCGTACCGCGTAGTTCCGGTTCAGCAGGTTGCGACTCCAGAGGCTGGCGGACCAGCGCGGCCGCTGCCATCCGAGCCGGCCGTTGACCACAGCGTAGGGATGCGAAGTGGTGGGGTTGGGCGGCAGATCGAAATAATAGGAGCCCATGCCTGTGACATCCAGGCGTGCAAACGGGCCGCGTGCATCGCGCCAGGTGCCGTTCAGCGCCGCCTGCCACGCCGGGGCATGCGGCAGCGCACGGTCCGGTAGCAGCTGGAAGTCCTGCACGAAGCCGTGGTAACGCGTCTGCAGCAGCCCAAGCGAGGCCCCGAGCGCGAGCTGAGTGGTGCTCTGCCATTGCAGCTGCGCTTCCGCGCCATAGTTGAAGCCGCTGCTGGCGTTGCCGGTATACATGACGAAAGTGTTGGGGTTGTCAGGTTGCAGCTGCTGGCTGGTGATCACCTGCAGTGCGCGGCGTCGCATATAGAACACATCGGCGTTGAGGTGTATGCGGCGGTCGTACAGCCCGGCCTTGTAGCCCAGCTCGAAGTTGAGATCGGATTCCGGACCGAACTGCAGCTGGTCGGGCAGCAGGTACTGGCTGAGATTGAAGCCGCCCGCCTTATAGCCGCGACTCACCGTGGCATAGATGCTCGCATCCGGATCGAGCCGGCGTGTGAGCGCCGCTGCACCCCCCCACAGGTTGTAGGCGGGTCTGAAGTCATGTACGGCATCCGGATTGAGGATGACGTCGGCGTAGCGGGCTACCCAGCGCTCGCCACGTAACCCCGCGGACCATGTCCAGCGCTCTGACAGCTCACCCTGCAACTGGCCGAACAGTGCCCCGGTGCGCGACTGGTAATGACTCATGGTCAGGCTCACAGCTGGCGCCGCACTGCCACCCTGGGAAGGGTCGAAGAACACCCCGGCGCTGTCTTCGAACAGGCTCTCGTGCAGCTGCAGTCCGTACACGCCCAGCAGCCAGTTCAGAGCATGCGCATGATCGCTGGCGAGCCGCGCCTCGAGACTCTGCGTCTGGCGCTGCCGCAGCTGTGTGTCCGTATAGCTGTAGGTGTAAGGCGTCCACAACGCGGGGTTGCCCCAGTCGCCATCATAAGCGTATTTGACGTTAGTGCCCGCATAGCTACCCAACACTGTCGCCGCCACTTCATGCCAACCCGTCCACAGCAGCTTGATCGAGGCACCCGTCGAGTGTTGTGCATCCACACCCGGATTGTCCGACTGCGTACGGCGCGAGCCATCGAGAGTGAAGGCGTCATAACCGTTATCCATCTGCACGTGCAGCACGCTCAGCTCGAGCCGCAATGCAGTGGCGGGTTGCCAGGTCCAGCGGGCGCGCAAAGTCAGCTCATCCCGCTGGTCCGTGTCACGGTTCAGATAGACATTGCGGTAATAGCCGTCACTCGTGTAGCGCTGTGCGGCCAGGCGAAAACCGGAGTCGAGCTCCGGGAGCGGTCCGGTCAGCACCGCGCCGTAGGACCGCTCCCCATAGTCGCCGCCGCTTAACTCGACACGGCCACCGAAGCGGTCCGCAGGCTGCGCACTTTGCGCATAGATCAGCCCGCCGAGCGCATTGGCGCCGTAGCGCATTCCCTGCGGGCCACGCAACACCTCGATGTGATCGACATCAAACAGGGTCGCAGCGCTGCCCAGGCCGCTGAAGTCGATATCATCGATGAGGAAGCCGACCGAGGGGTTGGGAGCGCCGGTGTACTGCGCGAGCTCGCCGATGCCGCGGATCTGAAAGTAGCGCGGCCTGGAAGTATCGCCCGCCCAATTCAGATTGGGCACCAGCGCCACGACGTCCTCGATGTGCTGTTGGCCGGCATCCTGCAGGGTCGCGGCATTGAGCACCGAGACGCTTGCCGGCACATTGATGTCCTGGGTTGGCTGCCATGTCCCGGTGACCACCACCTCATCGAGCGCTGGAGGCGAGGCCGTCGCAACATCCGCCCGTGCAGCTGTCCAGCGAAGCGCCGACACGAGCATTGTCAACAGGATGAGGGCAGCTGAGCGTTGCAAATTACCTGCTCCCTACGCCGGTACTAACCGGATCAGGTTCAACGGGTTTGCCGGACTACCGGCATCTCAGGTCCTGCTGCGGACCACCCCAAGGCTTGTGAGCCGCTATGTTAACACTCTGCGGGTAAACCGCGGTACGCCGCTCGCTTTGCGCAGACGGGACTGCTGCCCGCGCACACCGGAGCGCCGCCGGGACTGCAGCCTGGAACCGTGCGCTCGAGGCCGGTCCCCTCCGCTAGTGCGATCCGGATACAATGAGCTCATGGGGAGACGAATTCAGGTGCACCAGGTGGATGCGTTCACCCGTGAGCGCTTCACCGGCAATCCTGCGGGTGTGGTTCTGAATGCTGACGGCCTGTCCGAAGCGCAGATGCTCGCCATCGCCCGGGAGCTCAATAACGCCGACACCGCCTTCATCCTGTCCCCGGAGAAGGATGATCATGGGATCCGTGCGCGATTCTTTACGCCGCGCACCGAGGTCGGCTTCGTCGGCCACGCAACCGTGGCGGCGCATTATGTACTGTCACGCCGGCACGGTGCGCCCCGACAGGTGCGACAGAAATCCAAAGCGGGCGTGGTGGATGTTGAGATCCGCGGCGTCGATGCGGCGCGCAGTATTGCGATCCGCCAGAGTGCGCCGCCGATCGGGCGCGGGCTGAACGATCGCGAGCGCCTTGCCGTGCTCGATGCACTCGCGCTCGCCACGGATGACCTCGACCTGAGCTGCCCGCTGCGTATCGTCGGTGCCGGCAGTACCCGACTGTTGGTCGGCGTGCGCAGCGAAGATGCGCTGCGTTACCTCAAGCCGGATCTGGCGCGGCTCACGACCTTGTCAGCACAGCTCGGTGCCGCAGGTTACTTCGTATTCACGGTTACCGCAGCGCCGGAGGATCATCTGACGCAGTCGCGCATGTTCTGTCCCGCACTCGGTATCGCGGAGGATCCGGTCAGCGGCAATGCCCACGGGCTGCTGGGTGTCTACCTTGCGCACTGCGGTCTGTTGAAGCGCCAGGGCGATCGGGCAGTCTTCAGCGGAGTGCAGGGTCAGCATCTGCACCGTCCCGGGCGAGTTGACGTCGAGCTCGAGTTCACGGACGACGCCGTGAGTGGTGTCTGGATCATCGGCCAGGCCGTTTCGATTTTCGAAACCGAAATTGACCTCAGCGATCCATGAGCCATCCCCCGTTCGAGCCCGTCATGTCACTTGACGAGATCCCGCAGGGTGCCATGCGGGCCGTCGTCGTACGCGGTCGCGAGATCGTACTGTGTCATACCCAGGACGGCGTGTTCGCCTTGGAGAACATCTGCTCGCACGCTCACGCGCGCATGTGCGAGGGACGTCTGCGCGCGACCCGCATCGTCTGCCCGCTGCACGGCGCCTCCTTTGATATCCGGGACGGCAGGGTGTTGGGGCCACCGGCCATCCTGCCCTTGCAGAGCTTCCCGGTGCGCGTGGTCGAGAACCGTATCGAAGTGGCGGTCGGCAGCTAGGACAGTGCCTGGTGGCCGCGCAACCGCCATACCAACCATGCGGCGGGCAGTGCGATACAGGCACCCAGTGCAAACGGGGCACTGCTCCCGAGCGCGCTGTAAACCGGACCGGACAGGAACGGCCCGATCGTGCGGGCCAGACTGCTGCTCGACTGATAGGTTCCCATCACCGCGCCGCGTTCATGCGGATGCGCCTGCTGAGAGGCGAGAGCCGAGTTGCTCGGGGTGAAGGCGCCGCCGCCGATGCCACACAGAGCAAGGCCCGCCACCGCATACTCGAGCGCGGGTGCGCCGGCGACGAGCAGCAGGCCGGTGACGAAAATCAGCGCGCCCGCGAGCGCGAGCCGCACCTCACCGAATCGCGGCACCAGCAGTCGCACCAGCACGCCCTGGGTCAGAATGGCGAACAGTGCGACACAGAAGATCAGCGCCCCGAATGCGCGGGGCCCGAAGCCAAAACGGTGCAGGGCCCAGATGCCCAGGATCGAATCGAGCATCGACTGGGCGACGGTGACCAGCAGTGCTGCACCGGCAACCAGCCGCAATGCGCGCCGCTCCTTCAGCAGCCGCAGGGGTGCCCAGCGCAGGCGCAGCGGCACACGGGAGTGTCGCTGTGCAGTGTTGCTCTCCGGGAGCATCACGGCGACCAGGGTGATGGCCGTCACGCTGAGCAGCGCGGCTGCCGCAGCAGGACGCAGGAAATTGGCAGTTTGCAGATCGTTGCCGGCCAGCAATCCGCCGATCGCAGGTCCCAGCGTAAAGCCGATGCCGATAGCCGCACCGATCAGACCCAGCGCAGCGGCGCGACGCTGCGGCTCGCTCACATCGGATGCGTAGGCGAAGGCGGCCGAGATGTTCCCGGCCATGAAGCCCCCGAGTATGCGTGATAACAGCAGCCACCCGATGCTGTCGGCGAAGCCGAGAATGAGATAAGAGATACAGGCTCCGGCCAAACTGCTCAGCAGGATGGGCCTGCGACCATAACGATCGCTGAGCTGCCCCCACACTGGAGCTGCCAGCAGCTGGCACAGGGAATACGAACCCATCACCGGCGTGATCCATTCGGGCGGTGTGTTGAAACGCATCCCCATGTACGGCACGAGCGGGATGACGATCCCGAACCCCAGGATGTCGATGACGCTGACCAGGAACAGCGTGCCGAGCCGCCTCTTCAAGCCGATGCTCAGTGGTTGGGGACGAGCTGGCGCAGGTCTGCGCCAGGGCGCGCCGCAGGAGGTACGTAGTCCCGCGCGCTGCTCGCGATGAGATTGGGAATCCGCGCATCGTCCCAATCCCCCGCATCGGGACGCGCGCTCGTGCGCAGCATGACCAGCTGCATCGAGGGAATGATCCACAGCCGATGGCCCCCGCCCTCAACGATGATCGTGTCCGCCACGGCATAGCTCGTTGTGCCCGGCGCGCCGTGCGCCCCCAGGCGAACATAGGCGCCATAGTTGCTGTTGGCAGCACACGGCTGCAGCAGCTGCGGGATCCAACGCGGCGAAAGAATCTCGTCGCCCTGGTAACGGCCGTTACCCGCGATCAGCTCACCCACGCGTATCCAGTCACCCTGCTGCGCGATGAAGCCTCGATCCACGTGAGCGGCTCCGGCTTCGTGGTCGAGCCACAGCGATGCGTCGGCGGCGCCGATGCGCGACCAGATGGCCTGCGAGAGAAATTGCGCGTAGCGCTGGTGTGTGGCAAGCCCGATGACGTGCGCCAGCAGCTCCGCATCGGCACTCTGATCCTGCCAGCGCTCGCCCGGTTTCGCAGCGAGCGGCTGTTGCAGATGCGCGGCAATGAGGTCTGCGGAATCCTCGGGCTCAGCATGCGGCGACAATCCACTTGAGAGTTGCAGCAGGTTGCGCACGGTGATGGTGCCGCGCGGATCCTGACTCAAGTTCGACAACACATAACCGATAGGCTCATCGGGCCAGCCGATGCTGCGCTGGGAGATGGCCGCACCTGCAGCCAGCGCCGTGAGGATGCGCGCAAGCTCTCCGGATTCCAGGGCAGTGTCGTAGCGGGTGCCGCTCCAGTAGCGCTCGAAAACCAGGTAACCATGACGACTCACGATGAGCGCGAGGCTCTGGTGGCTCGCCGCATAGTCTGCCGCAGCGTTCAACGCCTGCGCGTCCAACAGTTCGCTCTCGGGCGACTCGCGCGGCGCCGCCGGCTGATTTCCACCGGCCACCTGCTCGCGCAGCTGTGACAGGGCTGGTGCAGACTGCGAGGACGCGGCATCCCGCTGCAGGCTTTGCGCAGGCACCGTCTGGTCGCGATGCACCGATGCGCCGTGGTCCTGCGCGGACCTAACGCTCTGCACCGACGCCGGCCTCATGGCGTGCCGTTGCCGCGTCATCGAAGTGAACCAGGCCGAGGGATCGCGCGCCACCACCAGCGCTGCGAACACAACCAACCCCGCTACCATCCACCTGCTCAAACTTAGCAATCTTTCACTCCACAACTCCGCTGGCTCTGGTGCGCAGCTCGCCGCAGTAGCTCATGCGACCCTGGGCCAGCTCGAGCTCGTGTGTGACGCATGACGGCCATTCACTGCGCCGATGACTACTCATCACTATCGCAGTCCCGCTCTTCAGCATCTGTGCGATGTGTCCCACCAGCTCGTCCCGGGTGGGAGCATCCACCCCGCTGAAAGGTTCATCCAGCAGCAGCAATCGCGGCCGGCACGCCCACGCGCGGGCGAAGAGTACACGCCGCAGCTGACCATAGGACAGCTCCCGCAGAGTGCGTGGGGCCAGGGGGGCGAGCCCGAAGAAATTCAGCGAGGCTCGCGCTGCCCCGAGATCTGCCGCACTCAGCCTGTCGTTCAAGCCGACGCTGGCGTGTCTGCCGGAGCCGACTGTCTCCAGAACGTTCAGATACGGGGGATGCTCGGCCTGCACGTGCGGGGCCACGATGCCGGTGCGTCGCTTGAACTCCTGCAGGGGCACGCCTGCGACGATCCCGCGACGCTGGATGTGCCCACCGACCGCGACACCGTAGTCACCGTAAAGGGTGCGCAGCAATGTTGTCTTGCCGGCGCCATTGCGACCATGCACCACCCAGCACTGGCCCGCTCGCACCGTAACGCTCAGATCCTGCAGCACGCGATGGCCGTCAATATGAACAGCCGCGCGCTCGAGTCGCACGATCGCAGCAGCACGCTCAGGGTCGCGGGATCGCGATCGCGCTGCCTTTCTGTGCGCCGGTCCCGCAGGCTCCCGGGTACGGCGAGCCTGTGGCAGCCACCTTCGCAAAGTCCCTTTTCGCAGCGGGCCGCTGTACAGGACTCGCCCTTGCTCAAGGAGCAGCGCATGAGTCGCGCCTGCCGGCACATCCTCCAGACGATGGGTGGCAAGGACCCAGGGGAGCTGCGAGCGAGCGGTGCCCGCCAGCCACCGCAGCGTGCGCCCGTGATGCACGGTATCCAGTCCGCTGAGGAGCTCATCAAGCAGCAGCAATCCGGGGCGGGATGCCAGCGTACGTGCCAGCAGCGTGAGACGGCGTTCCCCGTAAGACAACGACAGGAAGCGACGCTGCGCGAGCGCAGCGATGCCGAGCCTTCTCAACAGCTGGCCGATGCTGCGAACGTCCTTCGCCTCCAGCCGGTCCAGCGGGATGTCGGTGCGATACAGACCGGCGCCGACCACCTGCTCCACGGTATGGTTCCAACCGTAGCGCTCATACTTGTCCTGCCGCTCTGGCCCTATGTAGCCGATCTCCTCCTGGACCCCGTATGGCGAGTCGAATGTCTCACCGCGCCACAGGTAGCAACGCATGCCGCGCGTGTGCTTCGGATGTGCAGGGGTTGCGCTCGTCGGCCATACCGCTCCGCTCACCAGCTTGAGCAGCTGCGTCTTGCCCGCGCCATTGCCGCCAGCGAGCATCCAGCGTTGCCCGGGACGGATCGTCCAGTCGATGCCATCCAGTATCAGACGCTCACCGCGCGAGAGCTGCACCTGCCTCAGGTGCACCTCCACGTAGCGCGCCGCCAAACCCGCTGCTCGCCGCATTACTTCAAGAGACTCACTGGATGGATAGGCTATTCTGGCACGCGGGGGGAGACGAGTGAGCGTACAACCAGCGAAATACGACCTGTTGGTCGTCGGCGGCGGCGTCAACGGGACAGGCATCGCGCGTGATGCCGCCGGACGTGGCCTGTCGGTCCTGCTGTGCGAGAAGGACGATCTGGCCTCGCACACTTCCTCGGCCAGCACGAAGTTGATTCACGGCGGACTGCGTTATCTGGAAGACCTGCACTTTGCGCTGGTGCGCAAGGCGCTGCGCGAGCGTGAGATTCTTTTGGCCGCCGCTCCGCACATCATGCGCCCGCTGCGCTTTGTGATGCCGCACGACGCCCATCTGCGCCCGGCATGGATGATCCGCGCGGGGTTGTTCCTGTACGATCACCTGGCGCGCCGCAGGCTGCTGGCGGCCTCTGCTGCCATCGACCTGCGCCAGCACATTGCCGGGGAGCCGCTGTTGCCGCGTTACCAGCGCGGCTTCGTGTATTCGGATGGCTGGACGGACGATGCTCGCCTGGTAACGCTCAATGCCGTCGATGCCGCGCAGCGGGGTGCAGCCATCCTGACGCGTACGCGCTGCGAGAAGCTCGAAGCCCGCGCCGGCGGTTGGATTGCGACGCTGCGCGATGCTGCACGCTCGTACCAGATCGAGGCGCGCTGCGCCGTGAACGCGAGTGGTCCGTGGGTGAGCCAATTCATACACGAGCAATCGCCCGTGCGTGCGCGCCGCAGCGTGCGGCTCGTAAAGGGCAGTCACATCGTCGTGCCGCAGATCTTCGCGCATCGGTTTGCCTATATTTTCCAGAACGTCGATCGGCGTATCGTGTTTGCCATTCCGTACGAGGAACGGTTCACGCTGATCGGCACGACTGATGTTGACTACCGTGGCAGCGCCGACGGCGTCACGATCGAGCCGGCGGAAACCGAGTACCTGTGCCGCATCGTCAATCAATACTTCCGTAAGTCCACTTCGTCCAGCGACGTCGTGTGGACGTACTCGGGCGTGCGGCCGTTGCTGAGCGATGCCGCCGCCAACGCCTCCAGCGTGACTCGCGACTACGCGCTCGAGCTCGACCGGCAGCCTGCCCCCCTGCTTTCGGTGTTTGGCGGCAAAATCACCACGTACCGCAAGCTCGCCGAGACCGCGGTCAATATGCTGCTGCGGGAGTTGGGTCACCGCGCGCCGGCCTGGACCGCTACCGTCACGCTACCGGGCGGAGATTTGCCCGAGGGTAGTTTTGCCGCGTTTCTGCGCACTGTTGAGCGGCGTTACGCCTGGTTGCCCGCATCGCTGCGACGTCGTTATGCGCAGGCATATGGCACGCGCATCGAGCGCGTGATCGGCGATGCCCGGGCCTATGAGGATTTAGGACGCGAGCTCGCCCCGCAGCTCCACGAGCGCGAGATCCACTACCTGTGCCGGGAGGAGTTTGCGCGCAGCGCCGATGACATCCTCTGGCGCAGAAGCAAACTCGGACTGCATGCCGGCACGGCAGATCTGGCACGGCTGCAGGAGTATCTGCACACAGCCGTGCAGTGCGCCAACTGATCAGCGCATAATCCGCAGCTTCCGGCCGGTCGGCCCCACAGGGTAGGATCTGCTTGCGCCGTTGGCCTCTGGTTGTGCTGCTGGCACTCGCGCCTTTATGGCTCGTCGGTATGCTCTGGCGCGGTGCGTGGACGCCTGATGAGCCGCGGGAAGCCGACATCGTCTGGCGCATGAGCCTGCAGAGCGACCGCACGCTACCGCATCTTGCGGACACCCCTTTTCTGGAGAAGCCGCCCCTTTCCTACTGGGCCTCGGCCGCGGCAATCGAGCTGCTCGGTGACTCACCGGCCGTCGCCCGCATTCCCAACATTGGGTACGCCATCGTGGGGGCGCTGGCCCTGGGGGCACTGGCCTTCGCGATGGAAAGTGCGACCGCCGCGGTGGTCACCGTGCTCGTGGCGGGTACGGCGCTCACCGCGCTGCGGGTAACGATCTGGCTCGCTCCTGATGCCGGTCTGCTGGCGGGTTGTACGCTCGCGCTCTGGGGTGCGTGGCTGGGCTACACCGGCACGCCCGGGCGGCGCAAATTATTCGGCTATACGCTCATGCATGCTGGTGCGGCGATTGGCTTCATGGCCAAGAGCGCTCCGGGCTGGCTGGTGCCAGCTCTTGCACTGCTGACCCTCATCCTCTGGGAGCGCCGTTGGGCGGAGCTCGGCCGCTGGGAGTTGTATGTCGGTCTGGTCGTGCAGGCTCTGTTCATCGGTCCGTGGCTCTATGAGGTGGCACGAACCGCGGAAGGCGCCACGGCGCTGCGCACACTGTTTTGGAACAATGTCGTGGGACGCTTCACGGCCATCTCTGCGCCGGCCGCTCTGGACTACACCCGCGGTCATCGCAACCTGCCCGGCAAGTATCTGCTCGAGCTGCCCGTGTATCTTCTGCCCTGGACATTGTTGGTGGTCGCCGCGGCGCGGCGCGCCTGGGATCGTGTTCGCGTGCGTGGTTCACAGGGCACAGCCTGGCGCTTTGCGGTGAGCGCGATCGTGCCATTTCTCGTGCTTCTGTCCGTGGCAGCCACCGCTCGCGACGTCTACGCCGCGCCTGTGCTCCCAGCCTGCGCGTTACTCGTAGGTCTGTGGTTAGCCGAGCCGGCGCTCGGCCGCGAGGGCCCGTTGCTGACACCCCTGAATCGTTTCGCGCATGGCGCCACGCGACTGGTCGTACTCCTCATCGCCAGTCTGCTCGCTGGGGCAATGCTCATCCTGGCGCTGAGTGGCAGCGCCTCATCAGCGGTGCACCTGCTGCTGAACGCGGTAGCGGTGTTGGCTGTCGCGATACTATGCCTGCGTTTGTCCGCTCAGTCCCAGGCGGCAGGCGATACCCTGCAGAGTTTCTCCTGGACATACACGGCGCATGCGGCAGCGCTGACGCTGTCCGCGCTCGCTCTGTTTCCGATCATGGATCGCTGGCAGGACCTGCCTGGCCTCGCACAGCGCATACACGATGATGCGCGTGGCCGACCCCTGGCCGTGCTGCAGCCCGATGAGACCACGATTGCGATGCTCGATCATCATCTGCAGACACCGCTCGTCACCCTCACCTCGCAGACTGGCGATCTACCAGCGAGTCTCGTGGCCAGTTGGTTCCGTGCACACGGTGCGCAGGCTCTGGTATTGGTGAAGCTGCCCGGCCGCCAGCCCGGCGCCCTCGAGCACTTTCTGGCGCACCTACGACCCATCGCACCACCCGATGATGAGCCCGCGACCACCCTCGTGCACACGGGTGTGGCTGCCGTCGCCCACCGTTATGAGCTGCCCGAGGGTCGTCGTTATGTTCTGCTCGGTCCCGGTCCCGGGGCTGCGCGACCTTGAACTGAGGCGACCCTTACCGGCACGGTGATGCCGCAGGAGACCTGTCATGGTGAGTTATCGCTACAAGGAATTTGCAGCCAGCGAGCGAGCACAGCCGGATCCGCGGTTCAAACGCGTGGGGGATGTACCAGCAGACGAACGGATCGAGGTGAGTGTGTATGTGAAGCCGCGCACCGCCGGCGAGGGCCAGCGGCGTTCCGCAGGCGATCGCCGCCAGTTGCTTGCGCAGCGCCGCACGGAACACGCGGGCGACTTTCAGCTGATCCGTGATTTCGCAGCTCGCCATGGACTTACGGTCACTGCAGAGGAACCTGGCCAGCGCCTGATCCGCCTCGCCGGTAGTGCGGCGCAGGTGCAGGACGCCTTCCGTACGCAACTGAGTCATTATCACGATGGCAAGCAGACCATACGGGCGCGTACCGGATCGCTCAGTCTGCCCACCGAGCTGCTGCCGGTAGTCGAATCGGTGTTGGGTCTGGACACCCGCCCCGCTGCCGCGCCGCGCCTGGTATTCAGGCCTGCTACCGCCACCGAGAATGCTTTTCTGCCCAACGAGGTTGCAGCGCTGTACGCCTTCCCCACCGGGGTCACCGGCAAAGGGCAGTGCATCGCGCTCATCGAGCTCGGCGGCGGATTCCGCGCCGCGGATAGCGATGCGGCTTTCAAGGCCATGGGACTAGCTACGCCCCAGGTCATCGCGGTGCCGGTGGACGGCGGCGCGAACAAACCAACACCCGATGATGGCGCGGACGGCGAGGTGGCGTTGGATATCCAGGTGGCGGGAGGCGGGGCTCCGGGCGCGCGCATCGCGGTATATTTTGCGCCCAACACCGATGCGGGCTTCGTCGATGCCATCAGCGCAGCCGTGCATGATCAGAAGAACGCCCCGTCAGTGATATCCATCAGCTGGGGGAGTGCCGAATCCAATTGGACCCAGCAGGCCGTGCAGTCCATGAACAGCGCGCTGCAGGATGCCGCGGGACTCAATATGTCGGTGTTTGTGGCATCCGGCGACAGTCTTGCCACCGATGGTGTGGGAGATGGCAAGGCACACGTCGATTTCCCGGCTTCGAGCCCGGACGCAATCGGTTGCGGTGGCACGCATATCAGCGTGTCAGGAACCCTGATCAGCGCTGAGTCGGTCTGGAACGACGGCAGCAGCGGCGGTGGTGGCGGCATCAGCGACCTGTTCGCCGTACCGGCGTTTCAGCAGTCGGTGCAGCTGCCGCGCAGCGTGAATGACGGCAAACAACGCCGCGGCGTGCCCGATGTCGCAGGTGATGCCGCGCCTGAGACGGGATATCGCATCGTAGTCGGCGGCCAGGCCCAGATCGTGGGCGGTACCAGCGCGGTGGCACCGTTATGGGCGGGTCTCGCGGCTTTGCTGAATGAGGGCACGGCACAACCCGTGGGGTTCCTGCTGCCGTTTCTGTATGCCAATCCGGGGATGATGCGTCAGATCACCTCCGGGAACAACATTCCCAGAGGCAGCCGGATCGGCTACCAGGCCGGCAGCGGTTGGAACGCCTGCACCGGATTGGGTGTACCCAATGGCCAGGCGCTGCTGAACGCGCTGCTGAAGAAACCGGGTGGCGCCGCTCGATCCGGCGGCTGAGGTCGTCAGTCCTGCCGTGGAGGCGCCGCAGTCACGGCGCGGGTTTCAGTCGCTCAGCGCGAAGAGCAACAGTGAGCGTGCCGTCACATCGTAGCTCTCGCCGCTAGCGAACGCCGGCGTTTCGCTGCGCTCAGGCACGTTGGTATCGATGAGCAGTGTCCACTTGCTGCCCGTGACATAGTGCGGCAAGCTGAATTTCACCAGGTCATGATGGCCGTTGAGCACCAGCAGCATGGTGGCCTCCGTGCCGCGCTGACGCAGCCCGGTAGGCTGAGCGCGCCCGTCCATGAGCATGCCGAAGCAGCGCATACCGGCATCGTCCCAGTTCTCCGGCTGCATCTCCTTGCCCGATGCGTTGATCCAGGTCAGATCCTTGACGTCCAGCTCTTTGTCGTGCTCACCGGTGAGAAAGCGACTGCGACGCAGTATCGGGTACTTGTGACGCATCCAGGTGAGCTTCTGCACGAAGCGGATCAGCGACTGTGCCTGCTCCTGCAGATTCCAGTCGAACCAGCTGATCTCATTGTCCTGGCAATACGCGTTGTTGTTACCGCGCTGCGTGCGGCCGAATTCATCGCCACCCAACAGCATCGGAGTTCCCTGGGAAAGCAGCAGCGTACCCAGCATATTGCGCATCTGGCGCATGCGCAGCTCGCGGATGGCCGGATCGTCGCTCGGTCCCTCTGCTCCGCAGTTCCACGAGCGATTGTCGTTGTGGCCGTCCTTGTTGTCTTCCCCATTGGCCTCGTTGTGCTTGTCGTTGTATGTGACAAGATCATGCAGCGTGAAGCCATCGTGTGCCGTGATGAAATTGACGCACGCCCAGGGCCGGCGACCCTGATGGTTGAACACATCGCCCGAGGCGCACAACCGCGGCGCAATATCACGCGCCGCTGCCGAGCTCTTCCAGAAATCGCGCGCCGTGTCGCGGTAGCGATCGTTCCATTCGGACCAACCGGGCGGAAAGCCGCCCACCTGATAGCCGCCGGGCCCGCAGTCCCAGGGCTCGGCGATCAGTTTCACGGTGCTGAGCACCGGATCCTGGCCACAGGCCTTGAGAAAACCGCCCTGGTTGTCAAAGCCGCTCTGTTCGCGCGCCAGGATCGTGCCGAGGTCAAAGCGGAAACCATCGACGTGCAGCTCCTGCACCCAGTAGCGCAGGCTGTCCATCACCATCTGGATCACGCGCGCATGGGATAGATTGAGCGTATTGCCGGTACCGGTGTCGTTGATGTAGTAGCGCGGCTTATCCGGTAGCAGACGATAGTAGGAAACATTGTCGATGCCCTTGAACGACAGGGTGGGGCCGCGCTCGTTACCCTCCGCGGTATGGTTGTAAACCACGTCCAGGATAATCTCGAGGCCGGCGTCGTGGAACCGCGCCACCATTTCCTTGAACTCACGCAGACACTGCTCAGGCTCTGAGGCGTAGCGCGGATCCGGCGCAAAGAACCCGATGCTGTTGTAGCCCCAGTAGTTGGTCAGTCCCTTATCCAGCAGGTAGCTGTCATTGATGAAGGTATGCACGGGCATCAGCTCGACGGTGGTGACGCCGAGCGACTTGACGTAACCAATCACCTCCCGGGTAAAGCCAGCGAATGTGCCGCGCTGCTTGGGCGGCACGGCCGGATGTAATTTGGTAAAGCCCCGGACGTGCGTCTCGTAGACGATGGTGCCGTCCCAGGAGGTCGGGCCGGAACGCGGCTGGCCCTTCCAGTCGAAATTCGGATCAACCACGACGCACTTCGGTACGAACGGCGCGCTGTCCCGTTCATCAAAGGTCAGATCATCGCCTTCGGCCCCGAGCGTGTAACCGAAGACCGCGGGGTCCCACTTCAGCTCGCCGATGTGCGCGCGGGCATAGGGGTCGAGTACCAGCTTGTTGGGATTGAAGCGATGGCCTGCTTCCGGCTCGTAAGGACCGTGGACGCGAAACCCATACACGGACGCGGGATGCACATCCGGCAAGTAGCCGTGCCAGATCAGGTCGGTGTATTCAGGCAGCTCGATGCGCTCGAGCTCGCGCACTCCCTGCGGATCGAACAGACACACTTCCACCCGGGTCGCGTTGGCCGAGAACAGTGTGAAGTTAGTGCCTTTACCGTCCCAGATCGCCCCGTGGGCGTGCGGACTTCCCTCCCGTACTCGGCTCATGCTGCACCCGCTGCTTACAAACTCAAGGCATCATGCCCCCGTGTCGGCCACACCGACACAGTCGCTCCACGCAGGCAGCTTTCCGGGGATGACGGCTTCAAACGATCGAGCTGACGCCGGGTTCCTGCATCAGCTGTCTAAACAACGCGGCTCCGCAAAGCAGGGCCGCGATACGTCATATCACTTGCAGATCCGCTGGCGGCGTCGCTAGGTCCAGCCATCGCCACCGCCACCGCCCATATCGCCACCGGCTGAGCCCCCGTCATCCCATGAGCCGCCGTCGCTTACACCAAAGTCGCTGCCGCCCATGTCGCCGTTGGGATTGTCGATGTAAGGCTGCTGCGGCTCAACGGGCACATAGCCTTCGCGCCGATCGCCATCCAGAAAGCGATGCGCGAGTTCCTCGCCAGCCACAACGCCGGCGCCTACGGCGAGACCACTGGCAAGGCCACCTGCAATACCCGAGCCGACGCCCGGGGGCCCGTAAGCCGGACCATAGCCCGGGCCCGGTACCGGGCCGTACCCTGGGCCACCCGCCGCCGTCGCGGCGCCCCCCGGATACGGGTGATAAACAGCCGTTGCTGCGCGCCGGCGCATCACAGCCCACAGCACTGCTATCACGCCCACGGCGATCAGAATGAATCCCCACGGCACGGCGGAGCGGGCAGCTCCATAGGCAGTGGGTGCCGCAGCGTGCGGCCGACCCGCCTGGCCCTGCGCCAATTCGCGCTGCAGCTTCTGCACGGATTCCGGCTTGGCAAACGGCAGTCCGGGCTCGAGCGTCTCGGCCTTGCTCAGCTCCTGTCGGGCTTGCGGGACGTTGCCTTCTCGCGCGTACAGCTCGGCGGCCACAAAGTGCGCCTTGCCGCTTTGCGGATGGTCGTGCAGTACCTGGTTCATCATCTGCTGCGCCTGGTCGAGCTTGCCGGCCTGCACCGCCTCGTAGATCTGGTGGACAGTCGGATCAGCCTGCGCAAACACCGGCGCTGCGCACGCGAGCGCCAGCAGCATCAAAACCGGAGGTCGAAATCGTTTGGACATGGCGGCCTCTCATGTATCGGGCTTTCAGCCCAGGACCAATATGCGGGCGGCGCCGACGCCGTCAAGGGATCCCGGCCGCAGCCCTCGCTGTTCTTTGGCAGCAAGTGTCGCGCCGGGTTCCGTGATCCGCTTCACTACACTTTTTCTCAACTGTATCAGCCACTTGCAATCGGCCCAGGCAGAATGCCCCGCAGTGCCGCCGCCAGATAGGCGCCCGTGTGCGACGAACCCGTCCCGGCAATCGCTTCCGGAGCTCCGGCCACGACCACTCGCCCTCCCTGCTCGCCGGCCCCGGGTCCCATGTCAATGATCCAATCGCTGCGTGCCGCGACGTCCATGTCGTGCTCGACCAGCACGACGGTGTTACCCGCCTCGATCAGCACATCCAGCTGCGCCATGAGGCGCTGCACATCAGCCGCATGCAGGCCGGTGGTGGGCTCATCCAGTATGTAGATCGCATCCCCGCGCTGGGCGCGCTGCAGCTCGGTTGCAAGCTTGATGCGCTGGGCCTCACCTCCGGAGAGCTCGGTCGCAGGCTGGCCGAGCCGCAGATAACCCAAGCCGATGTCATGGAGCAGCTGCAGCGAGCGCACGATGGGCGGCTCGTCGCTGAAGAAAGCCAGCGCTTCAGACACGGTCATTCCCAGCACTGCCGCGATACTGCGGCCGCGCAGAGCGACCTCGAGGGTCTGCTCGTTGTAACGCGCGCCGTGACAGCTCGTGCACGGCGCGAATACGGTTGGCATGAACAACAGCTCGACACTGACAAAGCCTTCCCCTGCGCATGTCGGACACCGGCCTTTCACCATGTTGAAGGAGAAGCGGCCCGCGTCGTAACGACGACGGCGCGCCAGGGGGGTGGCGGCAAACAGCCGTCGCACGTGATCGAATAACCCGGTGTAAGTGGCCAGATTCGAGCGGGGTGTGCGGCCGATCGGCTTCTGGTCCACGAGTACCATGCGCCGGATTGCGGACATGCCCGCGAGGATCCGGCCGGATGCCATGCCCGGCAGGGCGGTCTCCAGATCCACCGCCTCCTCACTCTCCGTAGGCGGCGCTGCCGGCTCGTGGCCGAGCTCGGCAGCGATCAGCTGTACCAGCGCCTGGCTCACGAGCGTCGATTTTCCGGAACCCGAGATGCCGGTAACGACCGTGAGCACACCCAAGGGAAACGCGACAGCGAGATTATGCAGATTGTTGAGCGTGACCTCAGCTAACTGCAGCCAGCCGCCCGGGCTGCGACGTGCACGCTGCAGCGGTGTGGGCGCGCCAAACAGATGCCGGGCAGTGTGCGATCCGGACACCTGCTGCAGGCCGCCCGGTGCACCGCTGTACAGGATGTGGCCCCCATGCTCGCCCGCGTCGGGTCCGACATCCACGATCCAGTCCGCCTCGCGCATGATGCGCAGATCGTGCTCGATGACGAACACCGAATTGCCGGAGCGTTGCAGCTGTCGCAGCGCTGCGTACAGTGCTTCGCCGTCAGCGGGATGCAGACCGGCAGAAGGTTCATCGAGCACATAGACCACTCCGAACAGGTTGGAGCGGATCTGCGTGGCAAGCCGCAGCCGCTGCAACTCCCCGGGAGACAGTGTCGGTGTGCTGCGGTCTAGGGCCAGATAACCCAGACCGAGTTCCGAGAGCGTCGCGAGCCGCTCGAGGACGGTGTGCGCAATGCGTGTCGCTGCAATGCGTTTCTCCTCGCGCAGATGCGCAACCCCTGCACCCTGCACAGCCGTGCGCAGTGTCGTGGCGAGGCGTGCCAGGGACAGTTGGGACAGCTCACTGATATCCAGACCCGCGAAGCGCACCGCGAGCGCTGCGGGTCGCAGCCGCTTGCCGTGGCATTGCGGACAGGGCGCGCTGGTCATGAAACGCGCCACTCGCTTCTTCATGAGCGCACTATGCGTCGTCGCAAAGGTGTGCAGCACGTACTGGCGCACGCCGGTGAAGGTACCCATGTAACTGGGCTCGAGTTTGCGACGCAACGCCCTGCGCGTCTCGGCAGGTGTAAAGCCGGCATACACCGGCACGGTCGGCTGCTCCTCCGTGAAGAGAATCCAGTCGCGATCCTTGCGCGGCAACTCGCGCCAGGGTGTATCGATGTCGTAGCCGAGGGTCACCAGGATGTCGCGCAGATTTTGACCATGCCAGGCCGGCGGCCACGCCGCGATGGCGCGCTCACGGATCGTGAGCGAGTCATCAGGCACCATGGTTTTCTCCGTGACATCGTAAACGCGGCCGATCCCATGGCAGCGCGGACAGGCTCCCTGCGGGGTATTCGGGGAGAAGTCTTCCGCATACAGCAGCGGCCTGCCTGGAGGATAGGTACCCGCGCGCGAGTACAGCATGCGCAGCAGGTTCGAGATGGTCGTGACGCTACCCACGGAGGAGCGTGCGCTTGAGCCTCCCCGATGCTGTTGGAGCGCTACCGCGGGCGGCAGCCCGTCGATCGAATCAACGGCAGGTACCCCCACCTGGTCGATCAAGCGGCGCGCGTACGGCGCTACCGATTCGAAGTAACGCCGCTGCGCTTCGGCATACAGAGTACCGAAGGCGAGCGAGGACTTGCCGGAGCCTGAAACCCCGCTGAACACCACGAGCGCATCGCGCGGAATATCGACGTCGATGTTCTTCAGGTTGTGCTCGCGAGCTCCGCGCACTCGCACGAAGTTGGTTCTGGCCCCTGCGGCCGGGGTGGACGCTGCGGGGGGTAATATCGGCTCGATTTGCTTCATGACAGACAGTTCTCTGGCATTGCGCGTCGCGCGGGCGCTGCATTAGTCTCGCTCGCTGACGCCAATGACTCTATGGCTCCTCTTTGTAGCATCCCTCTGGGCCGGAATGCAGAACGCCTTCGCAGGCGGGGGGGCGTTCGTGCTGCTGCCAGCCATGTTGTTGACGGGCATGGACGCGCGCGCTGCCAATATCACCTGTACGCTAGCTTTGTTCCCGGCCCAGGTGGCGGCCGGCTGGACGGGGGCGCGCCAGTCCTCGGGCACAACAGGTTTGTCCTTGCGCAGCCTCATGATCATCAGCTTGGTCGGCGGCGCGCTGGGCGCCGCCTTGCTGCTCATCACTTCGGCGCAGTTCTTCGCCCATCTCCTGCCCTACCTGGTGCTATTTGCAACCCTGGTGTTTGCCTGGGGAAGTTTTACTCGCCACCCTGCGCACCTGCGGCAACTGCATCCCGTTCTTACCGCCGCGATCCACCTGGTCATCTCCATCTACGGCGGCTATTTTGGCGGCGGCATCGGCTTTCTCATGCTGGCGACGTTTAGCGCGGCCGGGCTCACGACCCGCACAGCGGCGCTCACCAAGAATGTGCTCGTGGCGGTCATCAACGCTTCGGCCGTGGTCATCTTCGCGTTCTCTTCCTACGCACACTGGAACGCCGCTGCGCTGGCGAGCGTCGGCGCCCTAGCCGGTGGCTTCTCGGGCGGATTGCTCTTGCGCAGGATCAACGAGCGCGCGTTACGCGTGCTCGTCATTCTCATCGGCAGCGCGTTGACGATCGGTCTCTTCCTGCGAGGTTGACCAACGGGCTGTGCCTAAGTGAGTGAGCGCGCCAACGCGCGCTGGGTCGCATGCCGCTGCGAGATCAGGGCCAGCGCCACACCGGTTAGCGGCAGCAGTACTACGACGGCAAGGTGCCGGATCACGCGGTAAGCGGATAACAAAGCGCCGCTCAGCTATTAGATCACCACTGCACCCTGTACTCGCATCTCGCGCAACTGCTCGCGATGCCCGAAGAGGCAGTCGACAGCATTGCCTACGAGCTTCGTGAGCGTAGTCGTAAACACGATGGTTGTGAGACTGATGATCTGCCCGATGACCGATTGCAGGCCCATGGCCACAGCGAGCAGCGCAATCTGTACAGGGTCCGCAACTGCCGGCTCACGCTGAGCCGCCCAGAGCGCATAGGCCGCAAATACGCTGAGCAGCGCAACCTCCGTCTGCAACAGCAGATGCAGCGCCTGCTGTGGGCGGCGATTGCGGCGCAGGAGATAACCTGCGATGCAGCCCAGAACAAAACCTGACAACGCGATCAGGGCGCCGGCGGCCGAAGACCATGCACGCTCGGCAGTATGGTATGCCAACAGTGCAAAGTTGCCGGTCATGGCTGATGCGAACACCTTGCCCAGCTCGCCAAAGCCGATGACATCGACGGCACTGGCGGCAAACGCGGTGAGCAGCAGGATCGATTCGACATAGGTAAATTTTTCTGCAGGCTGCACGAAACTCTGCGCACTGTGGTTGGGGTCACGTCTGCTTACGCACCGCTGGGGCTCGAGTTCGCCCCGTCCCCGAACGCCGCGCCGTTGCGCTAAAAGCCCCTAAAGTGGCTTGGCAGCGCAACCCTGGCAATCAAGCGGTTTCGTCACCCTGGCCATAATAGCTGCAGCGCGCAGGCATGCGAATTGCGGCCGCCTGCACCCAGAGTCAGCCCATGATGTTCCCAAAGTCCACAGCGCGGCGGTTGGAAGCCAGATGCCTCAGCGACGGCGCAGGCTTGCAGCCGTGGGCGCGTCGCGAATCGTCCCCGCATTTTCAGCTGTTGGCCCGCGAGAGCTGGCAGCGAACCAAGGGCAAGTACGTCCGGCGCACCGTGCGGCGCATCGCCTCCTACGTCTACTCGGTGGCAGCAGGCTCGATGATATCCAACACCGGCTGCACCGCTCTGTGGGGCGGTGCGAGTACCTGCAGATCCTCCGTCGCCGTTCCGACCTGAGAGCGCTCCTCCGCGCTTCTGGCCGCTACCCAAAGCAGTAGCGTCCGCATCCATTCAGGCATCAGACGCATTGGCCAGTTCGCGCGGAAGTTATTCCTGCGAGGCAGCTCGGCGTGCGTACTTGGAGTGAGCGAATATGAGAATTCTCGGCATCAGTGACCATCTCACGAGCGGCGCCGCCCTCATTGAGGACGGGCGCGTGCGTGTGGCGATCAACGAGGAGCGTCTGGCACGCAAGAAGATGGTCATGGGATTTCCGCGACTATCGATCGAGGCATGCCTGCGAGCGGCAAATGTCAGACCGGAGGAGATCGACCTGGTCGCGGTGGCATCGAAGTGGGGTCACTTTCTGCCGGAGCACGTGGCTTTCGATGCCGGCGTGCTTGGCGTGAAGGAAGGACTGCTGAAATCGGCTTTCTTCGAGGTGGGCAGCCAGCTGGCAGTGCTGCGTGAGTCGCTGCCGGCACTGGAGCGGCTCTACTACGACCTGCGCCGACCGGTATACGCGCGGCGCTGTCAGAGCATCCGCCACATGTTGAGTTCCCGCTTCGGCATCAAGGCTCCCGTACAGTTCGTCTGGCATCACCTAGCGCATGCGGCCGGTGCCTATTACGCCAGCGGTTTCGCCGATTGCCTGGTGGTGACGCTCGATGGCTCGGGAGACGGGCACTCCTCGCACGTCTATGAGGCCCGCGGCGGACGGCTGCGTCTGCTGCACACCATCCCCGCGTTCGATGGCGTGGGTAACTACTACGGTTATCTCACCCATCTTTGCGGCTTCAAAATGGGCAAGCACGAGGGCAAAGTCACAGGTCTCGCAGCCCATGGACGGAACCGGTACCAATTCATACTCGAGCGATTCATCCGCTACGAGAACGGTTCGATGCGCAATGTCGGGCGGGTGTTCCGGCGAGGCGCCTTGCGCAAGCTCGCCGCCACCCTGCCTCGGGATGTCTCGCGTGAGGACATGGCCGCCAGCATCCAGCAACTGACTGAAGAGATCTCCACGCGCTACGTTTCGCACTGGATGGCACGCACCCGGCTGCGCAAAATCGCGCTCGCTGGCGGGGTGTGTGCGAATGTGCGGGTGAACCAGCGCATACACGAGGTGCCGGGTGTCGAGCAGCTGTTCGTGTACCCCGCCATGTCAGATGAAGGTCTCGCGGCCGGAGCGGCCTTGATGGCCTCGGCTGACCAGTCGCCGGGCGCGATGCCCCCGCGGGCTTTCGACCATGTGTACCTGGGGCCGGAGTTCTCCGAGCGACAGATGGAGAGCGATCTGCGGGCAAGCGGCGTCGAGTTTTCCAGACCAGCCGACATGGAGGCGCGCATTGCGGCCCATCTTGCCCAGGGTTACGTCGTGGCCCGCAGCACGGGACGCATGGAGTATGGCCCGCGGGCGCTCGGCAATCGCTCGATCCTGTACCGACCGGACGATCCAGCGGTTAATGAGTGGCTGAACCAGCGCCTGTCGCGCACCGAGTTCATGCCGTTCGCGCCGTCGACTCTCGCTGAGCACGCGACGCGTTGCTTCCGCCGCACCTCAGGTGCGCAGGACGCAGCGCGATTCATGACGATCACCTTCGACTGTACGCAGGAGATGCGGGAGCGGTGCGCAGGCGTGGTACACGTGGACGGCACTGCGCGCCCGCAGCTCGTGAACCGTTCGGACAACCCAGCATACCACCGGCTCATTCATGAATTCATGCACCGCACCGGGCTGCCCATGGTGGTCAACACCAGTTTCAACATCCATGAAGAGCCGATCGTCTGCTCGCCAGCGGATGCCGTGCGGGCTTTCCAGAAGGGTCATCTGGACATGCTCGCGCTCGGACCGTTTCTGGCCAAGAGTCCCCAGGCGGATGAGCGAGTACGCCGTTCGGCCCGGCCGGAATGGCGGCGCCAGAGCCAGGTGGAGATGGCCTGAGAACGCGGCGCGAGCTCCGGACGCGGTGCCCGGGCCACGGCCGGTCGGCGGGTCACACAGCCCGCCGCCGGGTGCGAACTTACGGGTCGGTAGCTCGCGCGAAATCCGCATCCATCGAAAGAGAGCTAACGCACGGTGATGCGGCGTGGCTGTGCCCGGCTCTGCTTCGGAATGGAGATCGCAAGCACGCCGTTGTTGCCAGTCGCGTTCACATTTTCCGCATCGATGGTGTCCGGCAGGATAAAGCGCCGATAGAAGCGACCGTGACGCCGCTCCGTGCGCTGATGCTGAACTTCATCAGAGGCACTGGCCCTCTTCTCCTCACGTCGCTCGCCGGAGAGGGTGAGCACGCCGTTGTCGAGCGTGATCTCCACTGCCTGGGCATCCACCCCGGGCAGGTCGACGAGCAGCTCGAAGCGGTCGTTGTATTCCGCGACGTCCACGGCGGGAATCCATTCAGCAGTGGCGCTACTGCTGTCGCCCTCGTTGAAGGAGCCGAAGGCGCGGTTGATTTCGTTTTGCAGCTGGGACAGGGCGTTCCAGGGTTGGTAGCGTGCGGTGGCCATAACAAATCTCCGTAGTTTGAATGGGTAAACCGGGCGGCAGCAGCCGCGCTGCAGCCTCATATAGGGAGGGCCGCTACACCTTCAAGGGTGGGATCGCAGATTTTTTTCAAGGGTAGGCATCGACCCACCCACCGCGTGGCGGCCTGCAGCTTGCGGCCTGCGGCCTGACCCTTGCCATGCGTCACATCAACCGGCATTCGCCTCCTGTGGCGGACAACCCTGCCCGGCTCCCGGCCCGGCTACGGTGTCCGCCGCCGTGTAGAATGCGCAGCTTCCCGGTGCGCCCGTAGCTCAGTTGGATAGAGCATCAGGCTTCGAACCTGAGGGTCGGGAGTTCGAATCTCTCCGGGCGCGCGAGCTGTGACAAGGGTTTACGCACGTCCGGAGTTGGAGGGTGGGGAGTAACCAGGGAGTGACCACCACCGCCTCACACTCAATCTAGGCGGCGCCGCTGCGTCGCTGCCGCTTCGGGTGTCCCACCGGACCGTCTGAGGCGCGGAAGTGATCATCGCGAGCTGCGTGTTCTGCCTCAGGCGCAGACCTTCCGATTTGTGCGACTAAGAGTCGGACTGCGGGCGGCAGATTCATCCTGGGTTACCCCTCGTGCGGGCACTCAGTAAGAGCGTGCCGGGTCGACGCGCCCGATTACTGCGGGGTTTCCATGTCAGCAACGTTTAGGAGCTTCGCCATGCAAAGCGGCGGCGCTCGGCCCACGACTTTGATCGTCCTGGGGCTCCTTACGATTACGACGGCTGGAGCGCTAATGAATTGCATGGTGGGTTCACAGCGAACCTTCAATTCAGACCCACGCCAGCGACTCTCATCCCCAACCAATACAGCGCGATACAGCCAATCACCGCTGCACCCACAGGCATGAGCGCGCGCTGATAGAAGCTTGTTGCCCGCAGAGCATACGCGGGCGGCATAAAAGCGAGCACAATGGCGAGCTGCCCGATTTCCACCCCAGCATTGAACCCGACGAGCGCCAGCGCGAGGCTCACCCCTGACAGTCCGAGATCCGCCAACACCGAGGCGAATCCGAGCCCGTGTATCAAGCCGAATGCGAATGCGACTAGCCAGCGGCGCTCACGCACCACTGGAAATAGATTATTGAGCGCACCCAGCAATACGGTGAGAGCAATACCTGACTCAACCCAGCGACTTGGCAGATTCACCAGCCCATTCACCGCAAGTGATAGCGTCAGGGAGTGGGCCAGCGTAAAGGCACTGACGACCTTGAGCACATCGACTAGAGTCGCGCGCCACGAGGATCGCGGCTCCCAGCGTCCGCGCTTGAAGACCACGACTGCAGGCAGAAGTAGCGTTACGAGAAAGAGGACGTGATCGTAGCCGGTCCAGATGTGCCAGATGCCTTCCTCTACAAAGGCAAAAAACTGCCGGCCACGATCGGGAGAGGCCAAATTGAGGGTGGTTGTCGATTGCTTTTGAGCCAGCACGAACGCCTGATTGATGCCATTGGCTTGAATGCTCAACAGACCGCGGTGATTGGGATCCAAATCGAACAGTAGTCCATAATGCACGCTAAGCTGCGCCGGCCGAAACGGACACATGATCTCGAAGCGCAGCACCGCATAACCGCCATCCACGTGCTCATCAAAGAGCAGCTCACGGAAACGCAAGGGACATCGGGCTCGCGAGCCGCGTGCAATCGCCTCGATCGACAAGCGCGTAAAAGCGTACTGGCTCACCGCGCCCTGTCGCGCTTTGAGTTCACCCCAGGTGATCTCGCCATCGGCGTTGCTATCAAGCCCCACGGCATGATCAAGATCCCGAAGTGCGAGGTCCCATTGGCCGGCAAGCTCACTCCCCTGCGCTGGCTGGGTTACCGTCAGATAACTGTCGCTCGGCTTGTGCGCTTCGGCTATCGGCACCTGTAGCCACAAACAGGAAAACAGCAGCAGCCCGACCGCTCGCATCATGGGGGCAATGCCGAGTCCGGTGTCATCCCTTACCACTCAAGCGTACGGTCTTCATAATGAGTCTGTCGGACCCAAACCAAAATCTCTTGCAGCGACTGCGAGTTGCCCGCACCCCGGGCCGCTGCGACGTACAGGCGCACGTCCGCCGGTTCCTTCTGTATCTGCCAATTCCGCCGCGCCAGCTCTAGGGCCTCAGGGGCACGGCCCCGCACGGCAAGGAGAAAACGGGCTTGCTCCCGCAGATGGGTGTCATCGCCGTCGCGACGCGCCGCCTCGAAGCGGGCCTGAAATGCATCACCCCACGCGGTCGCTTCGGGGTCGTGAAGCGCGTGACCGGCGATGGCCAGACGCAGCAGCAGATTGTCTTGTTGTGTGTCGGCGCGCAAGAACTGCACGACCTGCGCACTTCGCTGCTGCCGCAGCAGCAGGTCTGCGTACTGTCCTTTGGTATAGCTGTCCTGTGGGGCGGCTCGTAAGGCGGAGGTGTAATACAGCTCAGCTGAACGATCATCCCCAGCGCGCTCTGCCATGTCGGCCAGTTCATTGAATATCCAAAGCCGGATGCCGAGGGGGATACGCCCGTCGTCTCTGAACACACTGTGCAGCGCGCTATAACTGGCCTGTAGTCGCCCGGTGAGACTGTCGACACCGGTCAAACAGGTGAGCGCAATCAGTTGTCCGCTGGCGCGAGCCAAGGGGCGGCAGGCCTGACGAGCAGCGTCGAATCGCCCTCGTACCTGAAGAATCGTGGCCTTGATGAGCCACGCCTGCCCATTCTGCGGCTGTAGCCGAAGGGCCTGATCGAGCACTGCCAGCGCCTCATCGAAGCGATGTAGGTACTGCGCTGCGCTGGCCTCAAGGATGAGCATCTCCGGTGGAGCATTCCGACGACTCATCCAGGGAGCGAGCGTCGCTTGAGCGTAGGAGACGAAACGCGGGTCGGCATTTGCGCGTCCCAGGTCGAGATAGCCTTGGGCGAGCGCAAGCGCGCTCGGTACATCCTGAGGGTTACGGGCTAAGCGCGCCCGCAGCGGTTCAAGCGAGCGCACAGCCGATGCTGCCGGGACGTGCTCCAGCACAGTCGCATCACTGTCAGGAATGCGCGGGACAGCCCAGGTCAGAGAACATCGCAGCACGAGCAACGCGGCGCCAAGCGCCAGCAATCGAACCAGCCCGACGCATCCCGGGCTCTCAACTACGGGATTCGTCGGGCCGGAGGTCTTCCGGTCGAAATTATCTTCAAGCATGTGACCGGTTAGCGTGCTTCCTCAATCGGCGACTCCATTCGGAGAGCCTGCAAGCGGCGTGTTCAGATACGGGAACGCATCCAGGTATGTATCTCCAGCGCTCACAGCTCCGGATAGCTTCACGTTGGAGGCATCGGGTCCGGCCGCTCGCGCGCCATCAGTGTAAGGAGCTCCGTGATTCGGATCGGAGGTCTGCGCGCCGCAATTTCCAATCTTGCCGCACAAGGCGCCTTCGACCACCCGCAGCTCGATGTCCGCGACATCATCGTAAGGACGCCGCCCGTTGGGAAATCCGGCCAGATCCCCGCCCAAGACCCCCAAGTCATTTTGCGATGCGGGTGGCGTCGGGGCAATCGAGGTGTTGAGTCGCATCATCTCCGAGGGGGTCACCTTCATGGGCTGATTGAGACCCTTCACGCCCGTCAGAAAGGCGGCCACCAGATCATTGCGCGGTGTCTGCGGAATCTTCGCCGCATCCCCGAACAGCGCATTTAGCAGTACCGGTAGCGTGGGATTGGTTACATAGGTCAAGAACTGCGCATCGTTGCGCGGAAAGTCAGCGTTGAACTTATCCTTGTCCGCAAGGCCAATCACCACTTCGTTGACTAACGGATTGCCCAAACGGGATACCTGCTGGTAGTTCCCAAGATTCCCGCCTTGAGCTTGTGGTAACGCTGCGGTGGTGTAAGCACCGATCACCGGGTCCTTGCCATTGGTCACGCAGTTGAGCGGAAGCTCAAGCGCAATGGAGGTAACATTTTTGTGCGAAAGATCATTGGGCTCTGCGTCGCGGGGGCCGACCGGGTTCGTGTTCACCAGATCAAAGATCTCCCCGACGTTGATGACAAAGCCCTCCTTGCGCTGTCCGACGAACACACGCCCAGGTGTCTTGCATCCCGGGATGCTCATCTCATAGATAAAATTGCCGGCGTAAGAGGCGTAGTCCGGAATGGATTTCTTGCCAATATTATCGACAGGCTTCCAGAATGTGGTCCCGCCCGACGTGGCGTTCTCCGCAAACTCATCCGATGAGCCGCGTTGTACTGTTACCGAATAGCTCTCCTGGACGTTCAGGGTCTTACCCTGCTTATCCACCGGACCGATATTCAAGAGCGGAACGCGGACCTCGCGACCGCCTGCGGGAACGGCAAGATTCTTACGCTCGTTCTTGAAGCGAAACACGAACGACAGATCCGGAATCGCATCGCCATCATTATCGATGTGGATGGCATAGAGAGCGTGCGAGTCGAACTCGTAGAAGTTAGGGCCGCCCTGCGGATCCTGAAATGGAATGTAGTTGGCAAGCACGGTGACATAGCCGTCCCGCCCTGCTTCATAGCTTCTGAAGAGATAGAGATCGGTGCCATCGACGCGGGGGAGCCCCGCGATATTAGGCGCCTCTCGATGGCTGGAGGCGGATGCTATCCAGGGCGCCGCCAGGGCGGCGACGACGAGTGTTAGTTGAGATGCACGATTCATTGACGATCTCCTGAAACAAGGGGCGTAATTGGGAACGATCCAATAAGAATTGAATTGATGTAGGGAAGGCGGACTCGAACGACGGCGGGCAGTTGTCTACAGCACGATTCGTACCGCAAGAGATTGCATCGTCTCAGTGACAGAGCGTCTGTACGCTACCGTACAATCGCCAGTGTTGCATGTATGAAGCCTACTTAAACAGGTAGGGCTGCCCCTCCCCAAACAGGGGGTCTGTCGGCTCCGCTCCGGTCCAGCCAGATTCCTAGTCGAAAGGGGATAGCGCCTGATCCACATGAGCGCGCGCCTCGGGATTGGTGCGCAGCATGCTCGTAAACATGAGACGTACGAGATCAACCTGTCGATTCGTACCTGTTTTCACGAAGACCTGCTTGAGATAGGCGCGCACGGTGTCAGGTTGGATCTGCATATGCGCCGCGGCTTCAGTGATTCGCAGACCGTTCATCAGATGCTGGACCAGGCGGGCTTCGGAGACCGTGAGCTTGTAGATCCTGAAAACAGGCTGCAGCATTTGCTCCGATCCATGCTCCGGATCGAAGACGTAAATGATTGCCGCCGGATCACGGTCGTCCACCGCCGCATGCCGAACATTGACCGCCGTGGCGAGCAACGCGCGCCGCTCGCTAGAGCGCTGCAGCACAAGGAGCGGCACATCCAGGGGTGCCTTCGACTCCTGTTCGGACGTACCGCTACGATTGAGGTGCAGTGCCCGCTGAATCGCGGTCTGCCAAGGGATGTCGCTGGGTGCGTCGGTCGCGACGATGTAGCTGTCGTCACGACGCAGACCGTCTTGATGCTCGAGAATGGACATGGCGCGAGCGTTGGCAAATAGAAGGTTCCCTCGCAGATCGAGCAGCATTACACCGACGTCCGATAGATCCAAGGCGGCGCTCAATGAGTTGGCTCGCCGACGTTCCATCCGATGTAGCCACCACAACCGAAAATATCTGGAGAGGACGGGATACAGTTTGGAAGCTGTGAGGACCTCAAACTGACTGTACGGCGCGGATCCATCTAGCCTGCAGACGCTTGCGACCAGCGTCACGTTTTGAGTTGGAACAAACCTCAGCTGCAGAATGCGCAACTCGATTCGACTGTCTTGGTCAGAAGCGGAGCTCCACCTCTCTTCCCGGATAGAGACGTCATCATCGTTCCGCCTGCGTTGAGAGCAGCTCGTGGACGCCGCCTGTTGGACTAGCTCGTGCACGAAGCTCTCGCTAACCTGAGGCATCTCGGTCGTCATCGCTAGGACGACTGGTTTCTCGCCTCGCACGTAGCGCGTCATCAGGCCGAAGCGACCGCCTGAACGGCTAACCAATCGATCCATGATCCAAACCAGGTCGTCGTTGAAACAGTCAAGATAGTCAAACTCAGCCATAAAAGTGATGCCTGTTGCAACCTTAAGCTCACCGTTCCGCTGACATTGTGCGCGTGGCACTCACTTCATGAATGCGTTGTTCGCCGCTTCGTAGCGGTTCGACTGAGGCTGCGACACCAGCGGCGATCGGTCACCCGCAAGGGTGAGGCTCGCCCCGGCTGTGCACCGTGTGCGCGCTCAGACCACGTCGAAGCGGCGGACAGCAAGTGCGCGCGAAAGTTTGCTTGTCGTCGACCATCAACCTGATGCTCTTGATCTGAACCCTCGCATTTCTGAAAAGCGCCGCGGTAGGGATCAGCCGCGTGAGCAGGGCGAAAGAGGCCCTAGCAATGCTGGAATAAGGGGACTGAACCAGTCGTTGGAACACAGAGTTTGTACGGTAAGGGACGTGCCCATTGACCGAGCGATGCACGCTTGCCCTGCGAAGCCGCTGAGCAACCCGGGGGAATGCGGCTCACCTTGAGGACAGCTCGCGCTCACATCTCAATGTGCCGAGGCTGCTCGAGCCTCACTTCTCCGTGTTCTCCGATACTACCTTGCCATCTGTGCCTGAGATAGTGATCGAGGACGAGGTGCCATCCGTCTTGACTGTCTGGATGTCGTACTGCAGCTGATCTCCTTTGTGATCCACGTCGGCCTGGATTGCCCGACCGCCAGAGTGTTCCTGCGCAAGGGCAATCGCATGCGTCAGCGTCGTCGGCGGCCGCAACAGCTTTTCCGGAGTGATCCGCGTGATGAGTTTCTCCAGCAGTTCATTGCTCGTGTTCTTAACCTTGCCATTCTTGGGATCGATGTCATATCGAGTCAGTTTCTTGCCGTCGGCACTCAGCACTTTGACTACGTAGTAACCCGGATCGCCTTTGTTGAAGTGGTATTCGGCGCTTAGCGCCTTGCCACCGCCCAGCTTCTCGGCGGTCACAATCGCTTCGATCAGCGAGACGCTGGCCTTACGTACCTCCTCGGCCTGGTGTTTTGCGTTTTGCGAGGCTTGTGCCGAAGCGCAAAAGAGAAGCGTAGCGGCCCCCGCCAGCGCGAGCAGCACATTGGTATTCCGGTTCATCGAGTACTCCTTACCGTTCAAGGCGATACAGGAACGTCCGCATCTCCGTTCAGTTCCAGCCGTGGACACTTGATGCGACGCCGCAACCGTTGGCCGCCCCCCCCCCCCACGCCAAAGACTGAGATAGATTTGAGCAGAGAGCACCTCTCGAGTGCGATTTCCAGGTTCCGCGGCAGAGCCGGTGAGGACGGCCGAGCAGACAGTACGTAAAAGAGCTGGCCTTCGATGCAGTGGACGGTAGCGCTACCCTGGGCGTACTCGCCGCCGATGGCTGCCGCTCGCCTCATCCTGTCTCAGCCGCCGCCGAGCGACTGTTCCACGACAAGATCAAGTTGGCCCGCCGCAATCCAGATACGCACGACGACGCTTGCGATTGAGCTTGCTACATATCAGGCGAAACTCGGTTTCAAGCGACTGTTTCTGCAAATCGATACTCAAGGTCACGATTTGGTCGCGGCGCGCGGCGCCGGTCAAGTCGCTGTAGGCGGATCCAACCGGCGAAGCTCGCCTACGGTCGGGCGCTTGCTAACAACGCGCCGCTCCTTAAACTGCCCGAGCGACACTATCCGATGAAAGGAGCAACTTATGAGCGAGCAAAAGCGAGAGCGCCCCAGTAGCGCGCCCTCGACTCATGGTGACAATTCGGTCGAAACTGCGAAGAAAGCGGTGCAGGGTCAAGGAGAAATCTTTGGACGCGCAGTTCGACTTCCTATGGATGCGTCGGAGCGACACGAACGCATCGCGCGAGCCGCATATCAACGCGCACACACCCGAGGCTTCGAGCCGGGGGGCGAGCTTGAGGACTGGCTTTTAGCGGAACGTGAGATCGATGACGCAGCTTCGTCGCGGTGATTCGATCGGGTTATATTTTGCAGGTGCGCGCCGTTGGTTCCATCAGCGACGTGTTAGATCGTCCACCGAGGTAGAGAGACAGCGAGCTCTACACGGTAATGGGCCTTCGCGAAAGGCGAATTCGTCTCTCAGGGCACGGTCGTGGATGTCGCGATCCATACCGACAACCCCGACAACCCGCATGCGCATCTGCTGCAGACGACCCGGGAGATCGGATCGGATGGATTTGGGGCCCCGCGTCGAGACTGGAATGGCAAGGAGAGGCTCCTGCAATGGCGCGCGCGCTGGGGGGCGCTGACCAATGAGCACCTGCGGCGTGTGGGGATCGAAATCGAAATCGACCATCGCTCGCTTCAGGATCAAGGTATTGATCTCATCCCGGGGCGCAAGATCTCGCGCGAGCGGCAAGAGACCGGAAGAGCTGCCGCCCAATCTGAAAGAGAAGGTGCGACAGCAGCGGTACTGAAGGTCACCACCTCACCTGAGGGATCTCACTGTCCTGTCGCAGTTTCGCCTCCCATGAGCACCATTCCGTCGCAGGGAGTGACCAGGGAGTGACCACGGACGGTCAAACTCCAGGCCAGACCGTACAATAACGGAGAGCTCGGCCGCAACGTAAGTTGTTGAATGGAATACAGTGGTGCACAGGAGCGAAATGAGGCGCACTTACCGGTCAGTTCTTCGAACCTGAGGGTCGGGAGTTCGCATCTCTCCGGGCGCGCGACTATTCCTCCTCATCCTCCTGGGCGGCCTGTGCCTGCGCGCGCCGCCGGGCGCGCTCCAGCACCTCTTTCGGTGGCGTGCCCAGGCTAGCGGTCCGGCGCAATGTCAGAATCAGCCCCGCGATCAGGCCGAACACCAGCAGCGTGACGATCAACGCTTTGATCATGATGCTGAAGCCGCCGCTTCGAGCGGCTGTAACTCGCCCAGAATCGTCGGCAACAACTCGGCGACGGTAGGATGGATGTGCATCGTACGCTGCAAGGCCGTATAGGGACTGTGCGCTGCCATCGTGTCCAGAACGGCGTGCACCACCTCGTCGCCCCCCGTGCCAAGGATGGCAGCGCCGAGAATCTGCCCGCTTTCGGCATCGACCAGAATTTTCATGAAGCCTTGCGTCTCACCTTTTTCGATTGCGCGGCTGACGCGGGTCATCGGGCGCTTGCCCACCAGCAGCTTTCTCCCTGCGACGCGCGCCTCCGTCTCGGTCACACCGGCGCGGCCCAGAGGCGGATCGATGTACAACGCGTAGCAGGTGATCCGATCACTCACCCGGCGACGAGCTCCTCGCAACAGATTATCCGCCACGATCTCGAAATCATTGTAAGCAGTGTGCGTGAAAGCACCGCGTCCGTTGCAATCGCCGAGCGCCCAGATGCCCGGCACACTGGTCCGCAGCTGCTCATCCACCTGTATATACCCACGCGCATCCAGCGCCAGCCCGGCAGCGGCGGCGCCGAGATCATCGGTGTTGGGCCGACGACCCACAGCCAGCAGCACGTGCGAACCCAACACTTCCGGCTCGCCTTCCTGGCACTCGACGCCCACCGCAATCCGATCTGCGCGCCGGGAGAAGCGGATGCACTCAGCAGCGGTACGCACCTGGATCCCCTCACCTTCCAGGATGGCACGAACTCCTTGCGAAACATCGGCATCCTCACGGTTCACCAGCCGCGACCCTTTCTCGACCACCGTTACGCGGCTGCCGAAGCGTCGGAACATCTGCGCGAACTCGAGCCCGACATAACTGCCGCCCACGACGACCAGGTGTTCAGGCAACTCCTGCAGCTCGAGAATGGAGCTGTTGGTCAGGACCGGCACATTGCGCACACCGGGCATGTCCGGTAGCAGCGCGCGGCCGCCGACATTGATGAAGATGCGCGGCGCGCTCAGGGTCTCGCTGCCGATGCGCACTTCGTGGGCTGCGGTGAAGCATGCGTGTCCGCGGTACACGGTGCAGCGCGGCATGCTGCGCAGCCATTGCTCTACACTGGAGCGGGATTTACCCACCACCTGGCTCTTGCGGGCCATGACCGCTGTCAGGTCGACTGAAACGGCGCCAGCTTGCACCCCATAGTCTGCAGCGTGCCTTGCGCGATGCGCGCACTCAGCGCTCGCTACCAAAGTCTTGGTGGGGGTACAGCCGGTATTGACGCACGTGCCGCCGAACAGATGCCGTTCGATGAGCGCCACAGACATGCCCGCGGCGGTGAGGCGCGCGGTCAGCGACGGGCCCGCCTGCCCGGCACCGATTACGATGGCATCGAAATGTCTCACGTCGGATCCCCTGGCGAGCTCGGGCACCGCGTCTTACGATTGGCGGCCTGCGATTGAAAAATAGATCGCTGGACGCACTGTCTGCCGCAACCCCAGCCGCGAGAGTACCGCTTCATGAGCAAAATCACGTACCAGATCGTGCAGCATGATGGCGGCTGGGCATACCGGGCCGAGGGCACCTATTCGGAGACCTTCCCTACGCACGAGGCGGCCCGGCAAGCCGTGCTGCGGGTGGCGCGTGAGCAGGCGCAGCCCGGCGAGTCCACCGCCATCTCGTGGGAGGATAGCGAGGGTCATTGGCACAATGAGACCGCAGCGGGCACAGACCGGCCGGATATCGATGTGCAGGACCCGGACAGGAACACATTCGACCTGGCCCCGCCCACGCCGGAGCAGCGCCGCAAGATCACCCAGACCCTCAGTACCGATGAGCGTCGGGTGCTGCTCGAGCACGGCACGGAAGCAGCGTTCTGTGGCGTGTTCCTCGACAACAAGAAGCCAGGCATCTACACCTGCCGCTTCTGTGGCTTGCCGCTGTTCCGCTCCGACGCCAAATTCGACTCGGGCACCGGTTGGCCAAGCTTCTTTCGTCCCTACGCGGAAGCGCACATCCGCCGGGTGCGCGATATCAGTTACGGAATGATCCGCACTGAGGAAGTCTGCGCCCGCTGCGGCAGCCATCTGGGGCATGTTTTTCCGGATGGGCCGCCGCCAACCGGCGAGCGCCACTGTCTGAATTCCGTATCGATGAGCTTCACCGAGGCCGGCCACCCGCTTCCGGATGTTCTGGCGCGCGGTACCCCTGAGGGTCGGCCTGATGCGCAAATCTGAAGCAAATCCGAAGCGAAGCCCTAAATCGGAGGCGGCTTAGAACGCGCTCCGGCGTGTGACTGCGAAACGTTTGGCCGCAAGAAAGCGCTGCGCCTGGGCGAGCAGCCTGGATGAGCAATACACCCGCTATCACGACGAGGAGTGGGGACGCCCGGTGCATGACGACCGGCTGCTGTTCGAGATGTTGACGCTCGAAGGCGCGCAGGCAGGGTTGTCGTGGGCCATCATCCTGCGCAAGCGGACGGGGTACCGTCGGGCGTTCGCGAACTTCAACCCCGCGCGGGTGGCGCGCTTTGATGCGCGCCGCCGCGCCGCTCTGCTGCACGACCCAGGCATTGTGCGCAATCGCCTGAAGATCGATGCCACCGTAAGCAACGCCCGCCAGTTCCTCGCCATTCAGCGCCAATTCGGCTCATTTGAGCGCTATCTGTGGGGCTTCGTTGGCGGACGCCCCATCGTGAACCGCCCCGCGGGTAGCCAGCGGCTCCCGGCGCGAACTGCGCTGAGTGATCGGATATCGCGGGATCTGCGCCAACGCGGCTTTCGTTTCGTCGGCACGACCATCATCTATGCTTTTCTTCAGGCGGTGGGCGTCGTCAATGACCATAGCCGCAGCTGTTATCGGAGCCGCGCGCCTCGGGGCGCCTAGCTTCGGGCCCGAGCCTCACCCTAAGATAGCGGTCCTTTTTTTCTCAGGGGATTCGGTATGAAGGCGCTCTCAGGTCTGGCATTGACAGCTGCTCTGGCGGCGGGATCCGCGTACGCCGACTGCAGCTATCCGGCGCCCCCGGCGAAGCTGCCCGACGGCAACACGGCGACGATGGAAGAGATGGTGGCTGGCCAGAAGGCCGTCAAGGAATACGACAAAGCCATCAATGCCTACATCTCCTGCATTCAGCTCGAGCGCAGCGACAAGGTGAAGGAGGTCAGCAAGAGCGGCTCGAAGCCCTCCCCGGAGCAGCAGAAAGCGCTGGATGACATGGAACGCATGGAAGTGCAGAAGCACAATGCTGCGGTTGACCAACTGCAGAGCGTCGCGGATCGCTTCAATGAACAGGTCAAGGTCTACAAGTCCAAGAACGGCGATAAGAAATAGGGACTGCGGTGCTGAGCCCTGCCCAGGCGGATGAGCTGATCGGGCAACACCTGGCGTGCCTGCCCATCGAGTCATTGCCGCTCGCTCAATGCCAGGGCGCAGTGCTGCGTGAGAACATCTATGCCGAGCGCGACCAGCCACCCTTCGACCGCGTGACCATGGATGGCATCGCGGTGGATAGCACTGCGATACAGCAGGGCACGCGCCGCCTGCACATCCAGGCAACTCAGGCCGCGGGCGATCCGCCGCTGCAGCTGGCCACTGCGAAATCCTGCATCGAGGTCATGACCGGCGCGGTGGTTCCAGGTGGCTGTGACAGCGTGATTCCATTTGAGCAGATCGCGGTCAGCACGGCCGATGCGGAGCTGGCTGCCGAAGTTGCCGTGTCGCCCTGGCAGAACGTACATCGGCGCGGGACCGACAGTCGCCAGGGTGACCTGCTCCTCGCCACTGGCTCGCGGCTGCGGGCACCGGAGATCGCCATTGCCGCCTCGGCCGGCATGGCACGCATCCGCGTCAGCAGCCAGCCGATGCTAGCAGTCATCTCCACCGGCAATGAGCTGGTCGAGCCCGGCGACCCCATTCTCCCTCACCAGGTGCGGCGCTCCAATGCCTACGGCATCGTCGCGGCTTTACGCCGGCACGGATTTCAGCGGGTTGCCGACGATCATCTGCATGATGATCCGGATGAGATCCGACGGCGGCTGAAATTCCATCTGGAGACCCATGACGTGCTGGTGCTCAGCGGCGGGGTCTCAATGGGCAAGCTGGATTTTGTGCCCCGCGTGCTGGAGGAGCTGGGAGTCCGGACCGTCTTTCACCGCGTTTCGCAGCGTCCCGGGAAGCCCATGTGGTTCGGCGTCGCAAGCTCGGGCGCCACGGTCTTTGCGCTGCCCGGCAACCCGGTCTCGGTTTTTGTTTGCCTGGCGCGCTACGTGCTGCCGAGTCTGTACGCGGCGATGGGACTTACGGCGCAGCCCGCGGAGAAGATCGCCCTGGCAGCCGAGGTCGAAGTCACTCCACGCCTGACGTTCTTCACACCCGTGAGCCTGGAAACGGATGACTGGGGGCGTGCCTGGGCGGTTCCCCATCCGACCAATACCTCGGGCGACTTTATCGCGCTGGCCGGTACGGATGGTTTCGTGGAGCTGCCGCCGGGCCCGCACACCTATCCAAAGGGTTTCGTGACCCGCCTGCACCGGTGGTAAGTGACGCTTGTCAGCGGCTGCGTCCGCCCCCATAGAACTTGACCATGGCCTCTGAAGTCGTCGTTCCCCTGTACGGATTGCATGGACCTCGGGATACGCTGGCGCGACCGTTGCGCGACCTGCGGATCTCCGTCATGGACCGCTGCAATTTCCGCTGTCCTTACTGTATGCCGCGGGAGAAGTACCATGAGCGCTACCCGTTCCTGCGCTCCGTGGAGCGCCTTTCGTTCGAGGAGATCGTCCGACTCGCCCGGCTGTTCGTCCGTCAGGGGGTGCGCAAGCTGCGTCTTACGGGCGGCGAGCCCCTGCTGCGTAACAACCTGTCCGATCTCATCTGCGATCTGAGTGCTATTCCCGGCGTCGACGACATTGCGCTGACGACTAACGGGGTGCTGCTGGCCCGCTATGCCGCGGATCTGAAGGCCGCCGGCCTGAAACGCATTACGGTCAGCCTGGACAGTCTCGACCCGGAAGTCTTCGCGCACATGAGTGGCGGATTTGGTGGCCTCCGCGATGTGCTGGACGGCATCGAGCACGCGCGCAGTGCCGGTCTGGAGCCCATCAAGATCAACGCGGTGATTCAGCGCGGACTGAATGATCATACGGCGCTCGATCTGGTCGAGCGTTTCCGTGGCACCGGGGTGACGGTACGCTTCATCGAATATATGGACGTGGGCAACCGCAACGAGTGGCGGCGCGAGCTGGTGGTGCCCTCGGCCGAGCTGATGGCGCGCATCGCCGAGCGCTGGCCGCTGCGTGCACTCGAGCGCGATTATCGCGGCGAGGTTGCTGAACGCTATGAGTTCGTCGATGGCGCCGGTCAGGTAGGCTTTATCTCTTCAGTCACGCAACCATTCTGCGGTGACTGCTCGCGCGCACGCCTGTCCTCCGATGGGGTGATCTACACCTGTCTGTTTGCCACGCACGGCACCAGCCTGCGCGATGCACTGCGCCATGGCGCCAGCGATGAGCAGTTGTTGCAGATGATCGGCGGCCTTTGGTCGCAACGACGGGATCGCTACTCCGAGAAGCGCGCCGAGTTGCGCGAAGCTTCGGGTGAGGAGCGCAAGGTCGAGATGTTCTACATCGGTGGCTGATATGAGTGTAGCCGCCCGTAAGCGCGTGACTAAAACCGCCCGGAAGCGCGTGGCTAAAACTGCCCGTGCAGTGCGCAAGCCACGAGCCGCTAGCGCAGCAGGCAGTGGCCTTTCGCACCTGGATGCAGACAACCGGCCGACGATGGTCGATGTCAGCAACAAGCAGGTCACGCATCGGGTTGCCACTGCGGAGGCGCGCATGCGCCTGCCGGTCCAGGTCGCAGCAGCCTTGCGCAAGAGCGGACACCGCACCAGGAAAGGTCCGGTGTTCGACACCGCAATCGTCTCGGGCGTGATGGGCGCCAAGCGCACGCATGAGTTGATTCCCTTCTGTCACCCGCTACCGCTGGACAACTGTGCGATCGAGATCGACGAGCAGCGCGGTGAGATCCTCATCCGATGCCAGGTGTCGGTTCAACATCGCACCGGTGTCGAGATGGAAGCGCTCACTGGCGCGGCAGTCGCAGCATTGACGGTGTATGACATGTGCAAAGCGCTCTCGCACGATATCGAAATCACCAGCCTGCGGCTGGTGGCAAAGACCGGCGGCAAGCGCGATTTTCGCCGCCACACGGGCGACGCATGAGCACCAGGCTAACAGAAGGTCCAGCATCGCAGGATGTGGCTGCCACACCCCTGTTCGGCTTGGTGCTGGCGGGAGGTCGCAGCGCACGGATGCAACGCGACAAGGCGGCGCTCGCCTATCACGGCACCTCACAGCTCGAATGGGCAGTGCAGCGGTTGAAGCCCTACGTTGAACGAGTGTTCGTGTCAGTGCGGCCGGATCAGCAGCAGGACGCGGTCCGCGCACAGTTCGAGCAGATCGTTGACACCCGCACGGACCTGGGGCCCACAGCAGGCATCGTCGCAGCCCAGGCGCGCTTTCCGCAGGTCGCCTGGCTGGTGCTGGCGTGTGACCTGCCCTTCCTGGACGGCGACACTCTCGGCTACCTCGTCCGTTCCCGCAATCCGCGGCGAGCCGCCACCGCGTTCCGATCCTCTCACGATGGGCTGCCGGAGCCGCTGTGCGCGATTTACGAGCCGGCGAGCGCTCAGCAGCTGCTGCAGTACGTTGCGACCGGCAAGAGTTGCCCGCGGAAGTTCCTATCGGGGACCGATACGGAGCTGCTGCAACAGCCGCAGGCGCGAGCTCTCGACAACGTCAACACCCCCGATGAGTACGGAGCGGCCGTGACTGCCTTGCAGCCCGGCGGCAACAAGCACATTCATGTGCAGTATTTTGCGCTGCTGCGCGAGCAGGCCGGGCGTAGCGATGAAACGGTCATTACCTCTGCAGGCACGCCCCGCGAGCTGTACGGCGAATTGCAGGCCCGTTATCCCTTCTCGCTGGGGGTGGAGATGCTGCGTGTTGCGATCAACTCCGAGTTCGGAGAGTGGTCCCGATCGCTCCATGACGGTGACTCCGTCGTGTTTATTCCGCCGGTCGCGGGCGGCTGACAGGCGGCGTCGTGAGCACATTTCTTTTCACCCGTGAACCCATCGATGTGGCGACGCTGCGCGCGCAACTTGCCGATCCGAGCGCGGGTGGCTACGCAGCCTTCGAGGGCTGGGTGCGCAATCATAACGAGGGCCTTGCGGTCCGCCATCTCGAATACGAAGCATTCGAGGCGCTGGCGGTCAGGGAAGGTGCACGCATCGTCGCGGAGGCGAAGGAGCGCTTCGGAATCGAGCAGGCGGCCTGCGTGCACCGGATCGGAGATCTGCAGGTCGGCGCCATGGCGGTCTGGGTTGGAGTCAGCTCGCGCCACCGTCACGAAGCGTTTCTTGCCTGTCGCTACATTATCGATGAGGTCAAGCATCGTGTGCCGATCTGGAAGAAAGAGCACTACGCGAATGGAGATTCGGGCTGGGTGAATTGCGAACGATGCGCTTCCCCGACCCCCGTCAGCTCCGCCACGGGCGGCCAAGCCGTGCTCGCCCATGATCACCACAAACACGACTCCCAAGCGGGGCCGCACCCGGACTACTCGCGCCAGATGAGTCTGCGGCAGGTCGGCGCCGCAGGTCAGGCCAGGTTGCGCGCCAGCAGCGTACTGGTCGTCGGGTGCGGCGGCCTGGGTGTACCGGTGATGAGCTATCTTGCGGGCGCCGGCATCGGTCGTATGACTTTGGTCGATGCCGATACGCTCGAGCCTTCCAACCTGCATCGGCAAACGCTGTATGCGCTGGCCGAAGTCGGGCAATCAAAAGCGCAACTGGCTGCTGAGCGCATGCGCGCTCTCAACCCGGAAGTCGAGGTGCGCGCCATCCCAGCACGGCTCGATGCTCGCTCCGCTCCGGATCTGATCACTCGGCATGACGTCGTCGTCGATTGTACCGACAACTTCAGCACCAAGTTCCTGCTGAACGATCTGTGCGTAAAGTTACGCAAGCCCGTTGTCTTCGCGAGCGTGTACCAGTACGAGGGACAGCTGCAGGTGGTGCGTCCCGATGGCGCATGTCTGCGTTGCATCTGGCCGGAGGCAACGCGCGATGGCCTGGTTGGCAACTGTGCCGAGGCCGGTGTACTCGGTCCCGTTCCCGCTACCCTTGGAAGCCTGCAGGCGCTTGAAGTATTGAAACTCCTCCTGGACCTGCCCGGTCAGCTGCGCGATGAGATGCTGATGTTCGACCTGCTGACGCTGACCACCACACATCTGCGCACCGCACGGTCTGAGAAGTGTCCCGAGCACGCCATTGAGCAGGCCAACCGCGCCGTTGCTCGCACCGACGCCGATGCGACCGATATCGAGCTCGAGTTCGAATCGCTACCCTCGGCCCAGTCTGCAGGCTTCGAGATCATCGATATCCGTGAGCCGCGGGAGTTGACCGACGTTCCCACCCCGGCCCGCGCCACGCGGCACATCCCCATGGCGCAACTGCTCGCGGTTCCCGCCTCGCTCGGACCCAAGCGACCCATCTTGCTGGTTTGCGCATCAGGACGCCGCAGTTTGGCCGCCGCTCAGAAGCTGCGGGAACAGGGCCAACAGAACGTGCATTCCTGGCGCGGCGGAATTGCCGCATATCGGGCGCGCAGCGCCGGTCATCCCATCCGATCCTGACGTGCTGGCTCAGTGAGTCAGCACGACGCCACCTGCACCGCTACCCGATAAGTCAGGGTCGTACTTGTCCGGAGCCGCGGGCGACGTACTTATAGCTGGTCAGCTGCTCCACACCCACGGGACCTCGGGCGTGAAACCGATCGGTGGAGATCCCGATCTCAGCGCCCATGCCAAATTCCCCGCCGTCGGCGAACTGAGTGGAGGCATTATGCAGCACGATTGCACTGTCAACGCGCCGCAGGAAGTGCTCGGCGGTGGCCTCATTGCTGGTCACGATGGACTCGGTATGAGCGGAGCCATAGCGGGCGATGTGCTCGATTGCCGCATCGACGCCTTCGACGACACGGGCCGCGATGATCGCATCCAGGTACTCCGTCCCCCAGTCCGCATCCGTTGCCGGGACCACGCGCCCATCGACTTGCTGCACGCTCTCGTCTCCGCGCACCTCGCAACCGGCTGCCAGCAGATCATGGATGATAGGTCCGAGATGGCTGGCGACACAGGCGCGATCCACCAGCAAGGTCTCCGCGGCCCCGCAGACTCCAGTCCGCCGCAATTTGGCGTTCAAGACGATCTCCCGGGCCATGCGCAGGTCGGCGTCGCGATCGACGTAGACGTGACAGTTGCCTTCCAGATGACCAATGACGGGTACGCGGGCCTCCCTCTGCACGCGCGCGACCAGACTCTTGCCGCCGCGGGGCACGATCACATCCAGATACCGACCCATCTCGGCCAACATGTATCCAACCGCCGCGCGATCGGTAGTGGGCACCAGCTGTACAGACTCGACGGGCAAGCCGGCCTCATGCAGACCCTGAGCCAGACAGGCATGGATCGCCACGTTGGACAGCCGGCTTTCGCTGCCGCCACGCAAAATGACGGCATTCCCTGACTTCAGACACAACGCGCCCGCGTCGGCCGTGACGTTCGGGCGGCTCTCGTAAATGATTCCAATCACGCCGAGCGGCACCCGCACGCGCTGGATGCGCAGTCCGTTGGGCCGCTGCCACTGCGCGCTGATCGTACCCACCGGGTCCGGCAGCGCGATGATGTCATCCATACTCCGGGCCATCGCCTCGATGCGCGCCTCGTTGAGGTGCAGCCGATCGAGCAGCGGATCACTCGAGCCCGCGGACCGGGCCGCCGCCATGTCCGAGGCATTCGCCGTGAGGATATCTGTGCGGCGCTCGCGCAACGCCGCGGCTATCAGGCGCAGCGCTGTATTTTTGTTCTCCGACGACGCCTGGGCCAGGACAGTTGCGGCGCGCACCGCGGCCTCTCCCAGCCGATTCATCGTTGTCGCCAGGCCGTCCGCCGCGCGGTCATTCATATCAGCACCTGGGCGATGGCGCTGTTGGTTTCCGCCTCTGACTGCAGCAGCACCAGATCGTCGCGGTGAATGATCTCATCCCGCCCGCGGAAACCCAGGATGGCCTCGATCTGAGAGGACTTGCGTCCGAGGATCCGGGCCGCATCAACATCCGAATAAGCGCTGATGCCACGCGCGATCTCGACACCCTCGTGGTTGACTACGCTCACGGTATCGCCGCGTTCGAAGCTGCCGCGTGTGCCGGTCACACCGGCGGGCAGCAAGCTCTTTCCCTCGCGCAATGCCCGCAGGGCTCCGGCATCGATCATCAACGAGCCCGCCGGACGCAGCATGCCCGCGATCCACTGCTTGCGGGCTGCAACCGGAGTCGCATGCGGCAGGAACCATGTGCAGCGCGCCGTTTCCTCGATGCGGCGCACGGGATGGTTCTCATGGCCTGCGGCGATGCACATGTGACAGCCGGCGGCCACGGCAATCTTCGCGGCCATGATCTTGGTCGTCATACCGCCGGAGCCGACGCTGGAAGCTGAAGCACCTGCCATGGCTTCGATCTCGGGAGTGATCTGCGCCACTCGGGGGATGAATTGCGCGTTCGGATCCCTGTTGGGATCGGCCGTATAAAGACCGTCCACATCCGAGAGCAGCACCAGGCAGTCGGCAGCCGCCATCTGTGCGACGCGCGCGGCCAGGCGATCATTGTCGCCGTAACGTATTTCTGACGTCGCCACGGTATCGTTCTCGTTGATCACCGGCAGTGCCCCAAGCGCAAGCAACGCCTCGAGGGTGGCACGCGCGTTGAGGTAGCGGCGTCGGCGCTCGGTGTCCTCCAGCGTCAACAGGATCTGGGCGACCGTGACGCCGCTCGCTTCCAGCAATTCCTTGTAAGCGTGTGCGAGCCGGATCTGCCCCACTGCTGCCGCAGCCTGACTTTCCTCCAGCCGCAACGTTCCCACAGCCAGTCCCAGCTGCCGTCTACCCAGCGCAATCGCTCCGGATGACACCAGAATTACCTGCTGACCCCGTGCGCGCAGATGCAACAGGTCGGCTGCCAGCGTCTCCAGCCAGGAACGATTGAGTCGTCCGGTGGCGGTGTGGACCAGCAGCGCGGAGCCCACCTTGACCACCACGCGCCGTGCGTTGGTCAGAGGAGACGGTGCGCCGGCAGCTTGTGAAGCGGAACTCATGGGAAAACTATACGCAAACGCTATATATGCTGCGACTATGACGCAGCCTGGAGCTGGCAGACGCAGCGGCGCTCGTTGCCCAAGGACCAGGGAGACCCTAAAATTGCCGCCGCCGATCCTCAGAGGACTAAAAGCGGTGAGCAGAGATTACGAGCCGGTACCCGGCCAATGGTACGAGAATCTGGAAGAGGAGGAGCCGTTCCGGGTGCTCTCGATGGATGAGGATTCCGAGCTCGTCGAGATTGAGTATCTCGACGGCGACATCGAGGAGATCGACCTCGAGACCTGGCATGAGATGGACCTGGAGCGGACCGAGGAGCCGGAGGGTTGGGCCGCAGCCCAGGAAGAGGATGAAGACGAAGATGACGATGATGACTGGGACGATGATGAGGACGAGGACGACGAGGACGACGAAGACGAACTGGACGACGAAGACGCCGATGACCGCGAGCAGTACTGAGCGGGTAAGGCAACATTAAGTTCGGCAATTTCGCGCACCGGTCACTCGCTGATTGCCTGTTAGCGCTGGCGATGCTGACCGTCATCGCAGCTTGCAGTCAGCGCACGACACCCGCAGACACGGCAGAGTCCGCACCCCGCGCTGCTGCCCCGAATCCGGCTGAGACGACCCCGCAACCGCCCGGCGCGGCTCCGCAGATCGCAACCGAGACAGACGGCACACACATCGAATACCACACTTATGGCCACGGCGAGCCAGCCGTCATGCTCATTCATGGCTGGGCCACGGATGCCAATTACTGGACCGCGCAGCTGCAGCCGCTGCAGGCGCACTACACGGTCGTAACCCTGGATCTCGCCGGGCACGGCGCGTCGACCAGAAATCGCAGCGACTGGTCGATGTCAGCGTATGGCGAGGATGTGGCTGTGGTGGCAAGCCAGCTCGCCAACAGGCAGCTCGTGCTCGTGGGTCACGCGATGGGGGCTACGGTAGCGCTGGAGGCCAGCGCACGCATCGGCGCACGAGTCATCGGCATCATCGGCGTCGATGCCTTGAAGTCCATCGGCTTGCCGCCCTTGCCGCTCGCTGACATCAATGCGCGGGTCGCGCCTTTCCGCGCTGACTTCATCGGCCGCACGCGCAGCTACGTCACCGAGTCGCTCTTCCCGAAGGATGCCAACCCGGCCTTCAGCCAGAAGGTCGCCTATGACATGTCGCTGGAGCCGGCGGAGGTCGCCATTCCCTCGCTGCAGGCACTGCTCGCCGTGGATCTCAATCCGCTGCTACGCGCGCTGCACGTGCCGCTGCTGGCGATCAACTCGGACATGGAACCCACCGACGTTGCCCGCATTCGGCGCCTAGTGCCGGATTTCAAGGTGGATGTCGTCCCGCACAGCAGCCACTTTCTCATGATGGATGACGCCGCGCGGTTCAATCCGCTGCTGCTCAAGGACATCGCCCTGTTCCAGCAGCGCGCCGGCTCGGCGCGTTAGCCTCGATCAGCGCACGGCCAGCAAGGCATCCGGATTGGGAAGCAGCGAGCCACAATGGATCCGTAACCAACCCAGATCGATTCCGATGTCCTCCGCATCGATGCCGTTCCAGGCGGTGGCCAGTGGCCGGCTACCATCCTGATCCTGCAGCAACAGGATCAGCGCGTCCCGATCGGCCATAAAAGGCCAGTCCTGGCTGTGCAAAACCAGCTCGAGATTGCGACCGTCGGGTGTGCCAAAGTGCGCACGCCCGCCCTCATCGTGCAGTTCGGTTCGCAGCAGCGGGCGCAGCTCCGAGCGCCGGCCACTGGCTGACCAGTCGATGCGGCAGCTGAAGAGCCGCGCCTCATCCAGCTCGAACCAGTTGTAGCCCGAAACCTCTGCCAGCAGATCGTCAGTGGCCCGCAGCAGCACGCGGCGGCGGTACCAGTACAGGTCCTCGCTGATCACCAGCTGCAGATCGATGTAACGCCGGCCGCCTTCGCGGATGTCCAGACAGCGCTTGCCGAGCGTACCGCCGATGAACTGTTCGCCTTCGCGCCGCAGCAGCAGGTCACATCCGACGGCCTCGGCAAGATCGGCGCGCCGCAACAGGGCGGCGCGTGCCGGGCGCCGGTCAAGATGCACCCAGGCGCCGGGCTGGCGCAGTGTGAACACTCTGACATGCACGCCGGCTGAGGCAGGCTCGGCCGGCTCGGGCAGCAGCAACAGCTGGCGGCGCACATTCTCGGGATCGTCATGGAGAAACTCCTCCATGTACAACACGTGCGCACCCAGCGCAGGTGTTTCGAGCCGGGCAACGATAGTGCGCACGCGACGCTCGGCTCCCTCACCCCAGGGGTTGACGTGCGCTCCGGAGCTGAGAAAAACGGTTTCAGCAGAATCGCGCACCCCCGGCCAGACCTGCTCGAGCGCGCTCAGATCCGATCCGGCGGCAGCGCCAGCTACAACCGCTGCCACTGCCGAAAGCAACACCATGTCAGTCGATACCCTCGCCTATTCGCGCCTGGTACGCACCAGCCCTTCCTGGGCAGTGCTGGCGACCAGCCGGCCATCACGGGAAAAGACCCCGGCACGCGCAAAACCGCGCGCGCCCGACGCACTAGGACTTTCGATGCTGTACAGCAGCCAGTCGTCCACGCGCAACGGACGGTGAAACCACATGGCATGATCGAGACTCGCCATGACCAGCGAGGTGATGGACACACCGTGCGGCAGGATTGCGGTCTCGAGCAGGAAATAATCCGAAACATAGGCGAGCAAACATCGATGCAGGCGCTCGCCATCGGGCAGCTTCCCGACCGCGCGGAACCAGACCGCCCGCCCGGGACCTGCGGCGGGGCCTGACGGTGGCGAACTTTGCGCCAGCCGGTACTCGAAGGGCCGCGGCTGCTCGAGCATGCGCCGCAACCGCGGTGGCATCTTCTCCAGCAGCTCGGGGGCGGGGCGACTCGAGTCCGGCAGGTCCTCCGGCGGAGGCACCTGCGGCATGTCGATCTGGTGATCGAGCCCCTGCTCGGTGATCTGAAACGAGGCCGCCATGTTGAAGATCTGCTCGCCATGCTGGATCGCGACCACGCGACGGTTGGAGAAGCTCTGTCCGTCCAGGCTGCGATCCACCTGATAGACGATGGGCGCGTTGAAGTCGCCGCGGCGCAGGAAATACGCATGCAGCGAATGCACCGTACGTCCGGCAACGGTCGCGGATGCGGCCGTCAGCGCCTGACCCAGCACCTGGCCGCCGAACACCTGCGGGCTGCCGATGTCCCGGCTCTCACCGCGAAACAGGTTGAACTCGAGCTGCTCGAGCTCGAGCAGGCTCAGCAGATCGGCCAGCTTGGGGTCCATGGCTAGTCCGGCACACCCAGGCGCTGATGCATGATCGGACTGGTCGTCGTGTATTGCAGGAACTGCCTTTTCTGCGGATACAGATGATGCTGGATGGCGAAAGCGGCGAGCGCGGCCTCGTGAAAGCCAGACAGGATCAGTTTCTTCTTGCCCGGATAGGTGTTGATATCGCCGACGGCAAACACACCCGGCAGGTTGGTCTGGAATTTCTCCGTGTCCACCTTGAGCGCGCGCTTCTCCAGCTCGAGCCCCCATTGCGCAATCGGCCCAAGCTTCGGATGCAAGCCGAAAAACACCAGCAGCTGCTCGGCGGGCAGCGCCTGCAGGCTGCCATCGGGCCGCTTGATGTTGATCCCGCGCAGCTGCGCACCCTCGGTGATCAGCGAATGTGGCAGTGCCTCGTAGCAGGCCATCCGTCCTGCGGCCACCAGCTGCTTCATTTTGGCCACCGAGGCTGGAGCGGCGCGGAATTCCGAGCGCCGGTGCACCAGAGTCAACCCTTGCGCGCGGGCAGCCAGCTCGAGGGTCCAGTCGAGTGCCGAGTCGCCGCCGCCGAAGATCACCAGCTGCTTGCCCTCAAACTGCGCCGCAGTCTTGATGCGGTAGTGAATCGCATTGCCTTCAAAGGGCTCCGCCCCCTCGACGCCGATGCGGCGCGGCTGGAAGGAGCCCACCCCGGCAGCAATCACCACAGCGCCGGCATCGAAGGTCTTGCCCGCCGTCGTTCCGACGAGGAAGCGCCCATCGGCACGGCGGGCAAACTCGCTGACTTCGTCGCCGAGGTGAAACACCGGATGAAAGGGTTCGATTTGCTTCAGCAGCCGGTCGACCAGCTCCTGTGCACCGCACACCGGCAGCGCGGGGATGTCGTAGATCGGTTTCTCGGGGTAGAGCTCGGCACACTGCCCTCCCGGAATGGCGAGGGAGTCCAGAACGTGGGCGCTCATGCCCAACAGTCCGAGCTCGAAGACCTGGAAGAGCCCACAGGGCCCGGCACCAATGATGAGGACTTCGGCGCTGATCGGCGCACCGGCCGCAGCGGGGGGATTTGCACTCAAGAGCTGATTTCCGCAGGGTCAAAACCCTGATTGTAAAGGATGTGCCTGCGCGTGCGGGCGGTCGTATAGTAACGGCCCCGATAGCGGCAGCGAGAGTCAGCCCGTGTCCAACGCAGAACTGCATCAGCGCCGTCAACAGGCGGTGCCCCGTGGCGTGGCCAACTCACTCTCCGTCTACGCGGACCGTGCAGTAAACGCCGAGCTTTGGGATGTCGAGGGCAAGCGCTACATCGACTTCGCCAGCGGCATCGCCGTGCTCAACACCGGGCACGTGCACCCCCGCGTAAAGGCTGCCGTTGCTGCGCAGCTGGAGAAGTTCACGCACACTTGCTTCCAGGTAACTCCCTACGAGAGCTACATCGAGCTCGCCGAGCGGCTCAATGAGATCGCGCCCGGCCCGACAGCCAAGAAAACCATTTTTCTCACGACCGGGGCGGAGGCGATCGAGAATGCGGTGAAGATTGCGCGCTTCCATACCCAGCGCTCGGCGATCATCGCCTTTGCGGGCGGCTTCCATGGCCGCACCCTCGCTTGCATCAGCCTCACAGGTAAGGTGCAACCCTACAAGGCAGGTTTCGGCCCGATGCTGCCCGAGGTGTACCACGTCCCTTTCCCGTCGGCGTTGCACGGAATCTCGGTGGATGATGCATTCGAGGCGCTGGCGCATCTGTTCAAGGCGGATGTCGACCCGGCACGCGTGGCTGCCATCATCGTCGAGCCGGTGCAGGGTGAAGGCGGCTTTTACATCGCGCCCCCGGAGCTGCTGCGCAGGCTGCGCACGTTATGCGATCAGCACGGGATCCTGCTGATCGTGGATGAGATTCAGACCGGCTTTGCGCGCACCGGGCGGATGTTCGCGGTGGAATACTCTGGCATCGAACCCGACCTGATGACGATCGCCAAGAGTGTCTCGGGCGGGGTGCCACTTGCTGGAGTCATCGGTAAGGCCGAGATCATGGATGCGCCGCTACCGGGCGGTCTCGGCGGCACCTTCGCTGGCTCACCGCTTGCCTGCGCAGCGGGTCTGGCGGTGCTGGAAGTCATTCGCGAGGAACAACTGCTCAACCGCGCCGCGCACATCGGAAATTTCATGACTTCGCGACTCAAGGGCCTGCAGGTTCGCTTCCCCTCGATCGGTGAAGTACGCGGGCTGGGCGCGATGGTCGCCATCGAGCTGGTCAAGAACGGCAACGCCGCGGCGCCCGACGCCGATCTCACCCGCGCACTCGTGCAGGCGGCGAGCCGCAAGGGACTCATACTTCTGTCCTGCGGCATCTATGCGAATGTGATTCGTTTCCTGGCACCGCTCACTATCAGTGATGCGCTCCTCAAGGAGGGCTTTCATCTGTTTGAGCAGACGCTGCAGGAAGTTGCCGACACCGTGCTCGCAGCGCCCGCCTGAGCGCTCGACCTATCAGGCACGACCGGCGTTGGCATCCGTTGGCGTGTGGAAGTATTCGCTCTCTGCCGCCAGCTGCTCCATCAGCCGCTTCAGTTCCGCCATGCGTCCTTCAGCAGTGCTGATCGGCATGCAATCCTGACAACGTGGATCACCACAGGGTTGGCGTGAGTACAGCCAGTACTGCAACGCGCCGGCGAGCAACCCATCGGCGATATCCCACAGATCGGCATCCTTGTCCTTGTCGGCCAGGCGGTTGCCCAGATCGACGGCTTTCGTGAAGGCCGAGTCGAAGGTATCCGCGATCTCGGTCATAGGGTGTCACTTCCCGTCATGACCCCAGTATAAGACAAACAGCGCCTCTCATTTCAGATACATGCGTCGCGGCTGAGACCTGTGTCGGCTTCGCAGCACGGGTACCCATGTGCTTCTGCGATAGCCTGCTCGGAAGTCGTCCATACGGCCAAGCATGATGTGCCACGGAGAAGCACAACGGCCACACGCGGAACAGCAACACGCCGTGGCTTATGTCGTATGGACCCAATCGCGTCGGAAACCGACCCCTACATCACATCAGGCAGTGCAGCGAACAGACAGCGCCGGCTGGCGCGGCTGCGCCTGGGCATCGCCACTCAGCTGGCACTGGGTTTTGCGGCCGTGGCAGCCGTCATCATCGCCGGTCACCTGCTTGCTGAGCGCACCACTCGCGCGGCGGTGGCGGCGGTACGCGGCATGCAGATCGAGCATGAGCCGCTGGCCCGCCAGGCAAATGCCGTGGTTGGGAGTCTTGCCGCGTACGACCGCGCGGTGGGGGATTACCTGCAGACCGGACGAACCTCGGGGTTTGCAACCATCGCAGCGGCCGCCGATGCGCTCGATGAAACGGTAAACACTTATTTCGCCAGCCCCGCGCCCGACAGCAACCATGAGCCGCCGCCTGGCGTCGCGTTGCGGCCTCACATCGCCAGCCATGCCGAGCATGGGCGCAATCTGGCGCGGCATGCGGCGCAGCGTGCTGAGTGGGCGGAGCAGCGTTACGCCGCGCTCGATCGGGTGCAACAGCGCATCGCCTCTGCCGGAGGCATGGGGCTCGCCATCAGTGGCACGCAGGTCGTCGCGACCCGCTCGCTGGCGGAGCTCGCTACGGCAATCAACGCCGTGCGGGTCAATCTCAACTCGCCGCTGGTCGCGCGTCGTGAGCGCGAATTCGAAGCCGTCCTGCAGGCCAACACAGCGGAATTGCAACATTCCCCTGGACGCACCTGGCTCGAGCTCGAACACGAAGATTTCATCAAAGCGGTGCATCTGCGCCAGGCACTGGAGAAGTTCGACACTACTGGCGAGAGCGCGCGGCGTGAGTTCCTCGAGGAAAGTGCCGCACTGATGGCGGCGGTTCAGGAGCAGCTGCAGGAGCCCGCGCGCCGCAGTCTGCTCAGTGGCGCCGCCGCTGCCGCAACGGCCGCGTCTGCGGCCCAACACACGCTGACCCTGACCGGCATCGCCGTCCTGCTGGTCGTGGTATTCGTTTCCGTGCTCCTGGTGATCAGCATCAGCGTGCCGGTCAAGCGCCTCACGGCGGTCACGCGCCGTCAGGCTGCCGGCGAGCGCAATGCGCGCGCCGCACGCGGCGGCTCAGCCGAAATCGATGCCCTCGCAGCCTCCTTCAACACCATGGCCGAGCACATCGAGCGCACCGACAGCGAGCTGCGCGCCCACCAGGTGCAACTGGAACGGCACGTGGCCGAACGCACCGACCAGCTGCATCACCTCGCCCACCACGATCCGCTGACGCAGCTGCCCAACCGCCGGCAGCTGGCGGCGCGTCTCACCGAGGCGCTGGCCGGAGCGCGGGCGCGCGGCGAGCGCGTGGCGTTGCTGTTCGTCGATATCGATAACTTCAAATCGATCAACGACACCCTCGGACACAACTTCGGTGATCGCGTCCTGCAGGGCATCGCCGCGCGCCTCGGAGGGGAAACCGACGAGCGCATACTGCTCGCCCGGCTCGGAGGTGACGAGTTCACGATACTGATCGAGAACGTCGTATCCCTCGAGGACGTCCGTCAGCGGGCAGCGCAGATCGTCACGGCCCTGCAGCAACCGCTGACGGTAGACGGGCGGCAACTGGCCACTACCGCAAGTGTCGGTGGCAGCCTGTTCCCGGAGCATGCCGCAGATGTCGAACAGCTGCTGCGCGCCGCGGATGTGGCGCTGTTCCGCGCCAAGGAACTGGGCCGCAATCGCTTCGTGATGTATCAGCCCGAGTTCTACGATGCCGCGGCGCAGCGCTTCGGTCTCGAGCAGTCGCTGCGGCGCGCCGTCGAGTGCGGCGAGCTGCTGCTGATGTTCCAACCGCAGGTGGCACTGCATACCTTCGAGCTGCTGGGTCTGGAGGCATTACTGCGCTGGCGCAAGCCCGACGGCCAGATCGTGCCTGCCGCCGAATTCATCCCCATCGCCGAAAAGACTGGCCTCATCCACGAGCTGACTGACTGGGTGCTGCGCAGTGCCACCGCAACCGCCGCAGCGTGGCGCGCGCAGGGATGGCAGCATCCGACGATTGCCATTAACGTCTCGCCGCCGCAGTTCTTCGAACGCGACTTCGTCGAGCACATCGGCAAGGCGCTCGAGGCGCGGCAATTGCCCGCCAGTGCCCTGGAGCTCGAGCTCACCGAGACCGTGCTGCAGACCGGGAGCAACACCATCGACTCGCTGCGGCGCCTGCGCGAGCTGGGCCTGTCGATCGCACTGGATGACTTCGGTATCGGCTATTCGTCGTTGACCTCTCTGGAGCAGCTGCCGATCACGCGCGTGAAGCTCGATCGCGGTCTGGTGGCCGGAGTGGACTCCAACCCCCGCTCGGCTGCCATCGTGCGCTCCATCATCGCGTTGTGCCATGGGCTGGGATTGCAGGTCATTGCGGAGGGCGTCGAGCGCGCCTCCCAGCTCGACTTCCTGTCGCGCTGTGGTCCGATTGGCGTGCAGGGATATCTGCTCGCCCACCCCGTCGAAGCCCATGAGGCGGAGCGCGAGGTGAAAGCGGCGGTCGCCCGCGCCCGCAGTGTGTTGGATACGATCGCGGAGACGCAGGCGCTGGAGAGCCCGGAAAGCTCGCTGGTGTTCGTCAGCTCCGGCGGTCGCCGGCGCGGCTGAGCCGCGGCTGATCTCCTGCCCGCCCGGCTCAGGAATTCAGGCGGCGCTTCACATCTTCGAGCTCAGCCCGCAGCGCACGCATCTCGTTCTCGAGCTCGGTGAGCCGCTGCTCGGTGCGCGAGGCGGGAGATGACATCTCGGGCGCCGCCACGGCGCTCGCCCTGCCTGGATCCTCTGCACCCGCCGCGCTCGCAGGGTAGCTGCCACCCTGAGCGACCGCGCTATTCGCATCCCCTGCATCCTTTGGCGGACCGGAAAAAAGATGCGCGTAACGAGCCTCACGGCGTCCTGGCTCACGAGGCAACCGCACCACGAAAGGGCCGTCCTCCCGCGTGGCCAGCCGCTCCAACAGCGCCTCGACTTGCGTGACGTCGCTGAAAGATGCCATGCGGCTTGCGCGCTGGCGCAGCTCACCGGGCGTCTGAGCACCCCGCAACAGCAGCTCGCAGACGACGGCGAGTTCCTGGGCATCAAACTTCAGAGAACCGAACTCGGTGTTGCAGAAGCGATGCTGGTACTTCGGCACCCGGCTGCCGAAGCCGGAGCGCTCCGTCACCAGGTGGCGTTTCGAAAGTGCATCGAGCGAGCGCTGCACCGTCGCTTCGTCTACGGAGATCACCGGATCGCGGTTGCTCTTCTGGTTGCAGGCGTTGACGAGCGCATTCAGGGACAGCGGATACTGATCCGGCGTCGTGATCTGCTTTTCGATCAGCGCGCCAATGACGCGCGCCTGCAGCGGTTCGAGTTCAATCTTCACAGGGCTGCATCCCTCGCCTCGACGCCGATGTCGGGGTGGTCAGTGAAAAAGCCATCCACGCCTGCAGACAGATAGGCATGCAGTTCGGCCTGCAGGTTGCCGAAGTCGCCGCAAGGGGCGCGCAGATCGCGGGGCAGAAACTGGTTTTCCGCGCGAAAGGTGTAGGCATGCACCTGGAGCCCCGCCGCATGAGCATCGCGCACCAGCCGTGTCGGCTCTGCCAGGGTCGCCTCATTGGCCGTGAGTGGAATCACCTGCAGCTTGTGCGGTCCGATTGCATTCGCATAGGTGGCAATCTCAGCCAGCCCTGCCGGGGTACACAGGTCGCGGTAGGTGCGCGGATCGCCACACGCCTGCAGATCATAGGGCGCCCCTTCGTCCTCCAGCAGTTGCACGATCGGCAGTTCGGTCATGCCACGCATGGCCTTGAGATTACCGACCTCGAAGCACTGAATGAAAGCCCTGCCGTCAGGCCCCTGATAACCGTGCCGATGCAGGGTATTCACCAGAGTCTGCTCCATCGCAAGATTGCGGGTGGCGAAATAACTGGGATGCTTGGTCTCCGGATAGATCCCGATGCGCGCCGGTGGTGCGCCCCTGGTCGCCTGCGCTGCCGCCGTGCGCTGTTGGTGCACTGCGCGTATCAGCTCCAGGATCTCATCCAGCGTGGGAATCTCGAATTGCCCATCGAAGCGGGCGTTCGCCGGCCGTACCTGCGGGATGCGCTCCCGCGCGCGCAGCGTCTTCAATTCGGCGAGCGTGAAATCCTCAGTAAACCAACCGGTCTGCGTGACACCATCAATGGTGCGGGTCGTCCGCCGCCCAGCAAACTGCGGATGTGCGGCGACATCGGTGGTAGCGCTGATCTCATTCTCATGTCGGGCGATCAGCACGCCATCGCGGCTCATGACCAGGTCAGGCTCGACGAAGTCCACCCCTGCCTGCATCGCAATGAAGTAGGACGTGAGCGTGTGCTCCGGGACATAACCGCACGCGCCCCGATGGCCGATGACCAGGGGCCGTGAAGTCACAGATGAAGTGCCAGACCTCTTCGCAGGCGCGGGCATTGTGGCGCAACCTTTCGCAAACATGCTGCCGCGGCGGCGAGCCGGCCGCGCACCGCCTGGCAGCTGCTGATGCGGCGAGTGCTGTGATATTTGAGCATTTGCACGCACCTGCGGCAACGGGCGGGCATAGGTCTTGCTAGACTCAGCGGGTGCTTACGGAACAAGACATTTACCTTTTCCGCGAAGGCACGCACTTCCGTTCGTACGAGAAGCTGGGCGCTCATCCCGTTGGCATCGGCAGCGAGGAGCAGGGCACTCACTTCGCCGTGTGGGCGCCGAATGCGGCCAGCGTGTCGGTGGTCGGAGACTTCAACGGTTGGAATCCGAACTCCAACCGCCTCGAGGCGCGCGGCGACTCTTCCGGCATCTGGACCGGCTTCGCTGCCCGGCGTGCGACCCGGAGCGCTCTACAAGTACCACATCGTCTCGCGCAACGGGGGTTATACGGTCAACAAGGCGGATCCGTTCGCCTTTCGCGCCGAACCACCGCCGCGCACCGCATCGGTGGTGTGGGACCTCTCGTACGAATGGGGCGATCAGGAGTGGATGCACCAGCGCGCGCGACGCAATGCGCTGGATGTGCCGCAGAGTCGATTTACGAGCTGCATGTCGGCTCCTGGCGGCGCGTCCCCGAGGAGCACAACCGGTCGCTGAACTACCGCGAGCTGGCGCACGCCGTCAGCGACTACGTCATCGACATGGGCTATACCCATGTCGAGCTGATGCCCGTGATGGAGCATCCGTTCTACGGCTCCTGGGGTTACCAGGTCACCGGCTACTTCGCGCCGACCTCGCGCTACGGCACGCCGCAGGACTTCATGTACCTCGTGGACTACCTGCATCGCCGCGGCATCGGCGTCATCCTGGACTGGGTGCCCTCGCACTTTCCGTCCGATGAGCACGGACTGGCGTATTTCGACGGCACGCATCTGTATGAGCATGCCGATCCGCGGCAGGGATTCCATCCGGAGTGGAACAGCTCGATTTTCAACTATGGGCGCGCCGAGGTGCGCGACTTCCTCGGCAGCAGTGCGCTGTTCTGGCTGGACAAGTATCACATCGACGGGCTGCGCGTGGATGCCGTGGCTTCCATGCTCTACCTGGATTACGGCCGCCGCGCCGGCGAATGGATTCCCAACCGCTTCGGCGGGCATGAGAATCTGGATGCGGTCGAGTTCCTGAAGCAGCTCAATCTGGCGGTGTTCCGTGATTATCCCGACACCCAGACCGTGGCGGAGGAGTCAACGGCGTGGCCGATGGTATCGCGGCCTACCTATCTGGGTGGCCTCGGCTTCGGCGAGAAGTGGAACATGGGGTGGATGCACGACACCCTGAAGTATTTCCAGACCAACCCCATGTTCCGCAAGTACCAGCACGGCGCGCTGACTTTCAGCATCTGGTATGCGTTTACCGAGAATTTCGTGCTGCCCATCTCCCATGACGAGGTGGTGCACGGCAAGGGCTCACTGCTGGGCAAGATGGCGGGCGATGAGTGGCAGCGGTTCGCAAATCTGCGGCTGCTGCTGGGATACATGTGGACTCACCCGGGCAAGAAGCTGTTGTTCATGGGCTGCGATTTCGGCCAGGTACGCGAGTGGACCCACGAGCAGAGCCTGGAGTGGCATGTGCTGCAGTATCCGCAGCACGCGGGCGTGCAGCGCTGGATGCGCGATCTGAATCATTTCTACCGGGACAATCCGCCGCTGTATGAGCAGGATTTTTCCGCCGAAGGCTTTCAGTGGATCGACTGCAACAATGGCGACATGAGCGTGCTCGTGTTCCTGCGCCGGGGTCGTGATCCGGATGACTGCACGCTGGTAGCGTGCAACTTTACCCCGGTACCCCGCGAGAACTACCAGGTCGGCGTGCCCCGTGGCGGCCGCTGGCGCGAACGCCTGAACAGCGATGCCCGCGATTACTGGGGCAGCGGCCTCGGCAACTTCGGACAACTCGAAGCGGCCCCGCTGCCCTCCCACGGTCATTTTCACTCCCTCAGTCTGCGCCTGCCGCCGCTTGCGATCGTGGTCCTCACGCCTGCGTGAGCGTGGCGCCGCGCCATGAGCAAGGTTCGTGTTGTAATCGAGAACATCGCGCCAAGCATTGACTGCGGGCGCTTCCCCATCAAGCGCAGCATCGGCGAGACCGTCGGGGTCGAGGCCGACGTCTTCACTGACGGCCACGATGCAGTGACCGCACTGCTGTTGTACCGACACGAAAGCTCCCACGACTGGCATAGCCTGCCCATGGAGCCCCTGGGCAACGACCGCTGGCGCGCCCATTTCACGGTGCAGGTCCTCGGCACCTATCAATACACGGTCAAGGCCTGGGTCGATCACCTGGAAACCTGGCGACGCGGGCTCGCCAAGAAGCACGAAGCCGGGCAGGACATCAGCCTCGATCTGCGTACCGGCGCGGCTCTGGCCGAACAGCTGGCAGCGCGCGTCACGGGCGGCGAGGCGCAACGGGTGCGCGAGTGGGCCGCCGCCATCGTCGATCCGCAACGCGATCTGGAGGCACGCGTCGCGTTGACACAGAGCGCCACTTTGCGCGAGCTCGAGTGGCGTCATCCTGATCCGGACATCACGCTGCAGTGGCCATCGCGGCTGCTGGTAAGCGTCGATCGCGAGCGTGCGCGCTTTTCAACTTGGTACGAGATGTTCCCGCGCTCGGCGGCAGCTGAGTCCGGCAAGCACGGCACTTTCGCAGACGTCGAGCGCCTGCTGCCCTACGTCGCCTCCATGGGATTTGACGTGCTCTACCTGCCGCCGATCCATCCGATCGGCCTCACAGAGCGCAAAGGCCCCAATAACAACCCGACGGCCGCGGCCGACGATCCTGGCAGCCCCTGGGCGATCGGTAGCACTGAAGGGGGCCACACGGCCATACACCCGCAGCTCGGTACTCTCGCGGACTTCAAGCGCCTGCTGGCGACGGCCGGCGAGCACGGCATCGAGCTCGCCCTGGACATCGCCTTCCAGAGCACACCCGATCATCCGTACGTGCGCGAGCATCCGGAATGGTTTCTCAAGCGGCCGGATGGCTCGATCCAGTACGCTGAGAATCCGCCGAAGAAATACCAGGACATCTATCCCTTCCACTTCGAGTCCGAGGCGCAGCAATCGTTGTGGGATGAGTTGCGCCGCGTGATCGAGTACTGGATTGCCCAGGGTGTACGGATCTTCCGCGTCGACAATCCGCACACCAAGCCGTTCTCGTTCTGGGAGGGGCTGATCACCCGCAGTCCACCACCAGCGTCCCGATGTCATCTTTCTGGCCGAGGCGTTTACCCGCCCGAAGGTCATGTACCGGCTGGCCAAGCTTGGCTTTACCCAGTCATACAACTACTTTCCCTGGCGAAATTCCAAGCGTGAGCTGATGGAGTATTTCACCGAGCTCGGCCGCCCGCCGGTCAGCGACTTCTTCCGTCCCAACCTGTGGCCGAACACCCCGGACATCCTGCCGGAGTATCTGCAGTACGGCGGCCGGGGCGGCATTCATGATCCGCCTGATCCTGGCGGCTACCCTGGGTGCGAGCTACGGCATCTACGGTCCGGCTTTCGAGCTGATGGAGGCACGGCCGCGCGAGCCTGGCAGTGAGGAATACCTGGATTCGGAGAAATATCAGCTGCGCCATTGGAATCGCGAGGATCCGGCCAGCCTGTGCGAATTCATCGCGCTCGTGAACCGCATCCGTCGCAACCATCCGGCCCTGCAGAGCGATCGTGGACTGCAGTTCCACGAAACCGACAACGAGATGCTGCTGGCCTACAGCAAAACGCGCTGCGGTGCCACTGACAGCATCCTCGTCGTCGCCAATGTCGACCCGCACCATACCCAGTCGGGATGGCTGCATCTGGATCTGCACGCACTGGGGTTACCGGTGAGCGGTACGTACCAGATGCACGACCTCCTCTCCGGCGCACGCTTCCTGTGGGAGGGGCCCCGCAACTTCGTGTCGCTCGATCCGCACCGTTCTCCGGCACACATTTTTCAGATTCGTCGCCGCGTGCGCTCGGAGCGCGATTTCGACTACTTCCTTTAAATGAGACCACGGCACGGGGGAGTCAGATGAACGCACAGGTCGAACCACAACCTGCTGCCGATCCGCTCTGGTACAGGGACGCAGTCATCTACGAGGTGCACGTCCGCGCCTTCTTCGACAGCAACAACGACGGCTGTGGGTGACTTCGGCGGCCTGAGCCAGCAAGCTGCGATTACATCCAGGACCTGGGCGTCAACACCATCTGGCTGCTGCCCTTCTACCCCTCTCCCGGCAAGGATGACGGCTACGATATCGTCGGACTATCACAACATCCATCCGCAGTACGGCACGCGCGAAGACTTCCGGACGTTCGTGCGCGAGGCACACCGCCGCGGCCTGCGCGTGATCACCGAGCTGGTCATCAATCACACCTCCGACGCACCATCCCTGGTTTCAGATCGCGCGGCGGGCGCCGCCGGCGTCAGCCAAGCGCAACTACTATGTCTGGAGTGATGATCCGGAGAAGTACGCCGGCACCCGCATCATCTTCCGCGACACCGAGACATCCAACTGGTCGCTGGATCCGATCGCGAAAACATACTACTGGCATCGCTTCTTCAGTCACCAGCCGGACCTGAACTTCGACAATCCGCACGTGGTGCGGGCAGTCATTCACATCATGAAGTACTGGCTCGATCAGGGAGTCGACGGGTTGCGGCTGGACGCCATCCCCTACCTGGTGGAGCGCGAGGGCACCAGCAACGAGAATCTGCGTGAGACGCACGATGTCATCAAACGCATCCGTGCGGTGATCAACGAGCGCTATGCCGACCGCATGTTGCTCGCCGAAGCGAACCAGTGGCCTGAGGACGTGCGCGACTATTTCGGCGACGGCGATGAGTGCCACATGGCCTATCACTTTCCGCTCATGCCGCGCATGTACATGGCGATTGCGCAGGAGGATCGCCATCCGATCGTCGAGATCATGGAGCAGACCCCCGACATTCCGGACAACCTGCCAGTGGGCCATCTTCCTGCGCAATCATGACGAACTCACCCTGGAGATGGTGACCAGCCGCGAGCGCGATTACATGTACAAGATGTACGCCGCAGATCCGCGCGCGCGCCTGAACCTCGGCATCCGCCGCCGGCTGGCACCGCTCATGGAGAATGATCCAGAGCGCATCAAGCTGATGAACAGCCTGCTGCTGTCCATGCCGGGCGCGCCGATCATCTACTACGGTGATGAGATCGGCATGGGCGACAACTTCTTCCTCGGCGATCGTAACGGCGTACGCACGCCCATGCAGTGGAGCCCGGATCGCAACGCCGGCTTCTCACGCGCCGATCCGCAGCAGCTGTATCTGCCGCCGATCATGGATCCGATCTACGGCTTCGAGGCGGTGAACGTGGAGGCGCAGACCCGCGACCGCTCCTCGTTGCTGAACTGGATGAAGCGCATGCTGCAGGTGCGCAAATCCTCGCAGGCCTTCGGCCGCGGCACGCTGCGCTTCATCCGGCCGGGCAATCGCAAGGTGCTGGTGTACCTGCGCGAATACGACCGGCGATTCAATCCTCTGTGTCGTCAATCTCGCGCGCTCGGCGCAACCGGTGGAGATCGACCTGGCTGAATACAAAGGCACCGTGCCCATCGAGATGCTCGGGCGGACGCCATTTCCACCGGTAGGTGATCTGCCTTACTTGCTGACGCTGCCGAGCTACGGCTTCTATTGGTTCCGGCTGAGCCGCGAGGAACATCCACCGGGATGGCACGACGAGCGCTTGCCGCGCGAGGACCTGCCGGTGCTCGTGTTGTTCGATGGCTGGACCAGCTTCTTTCCCGAGCGTGTCGCCAACTGGCGCACCGGCCTGGCGACGCGGCTGCGCGAGCAACTCGAGACCCGCGTCGCGCCGCGATTCATCGCCGCGCAGCGCTGGTATGCCGGCAAAGGCGCGCCGATTCGCGTGGCCCGGCTCGGGGACAACGGCGAGTGGGAAACCCCACAGGGTCGCTGGCTGGCGGGCGTGTTCGAAGTCGAGAGCGGCGCCGAGCGCGCACTCTACTTCCTGCCGTTCGCCATCGCCTACGAGGATACCGATGACAGCCGCTGGCAGAAGCTCCAAGCCGGAGCGATGGCGCGCGTGCGCCGTCAGGCGGTCGTTGGCGTGCTCGCCGATGCCACTACCGATGAGAACTTCTGCCGCTCGGTGGTGGAAGGGATCGGCACGGATGCGCAGATCCGTACACAACGCGGCGTCGTGCGCCTGGCTGCCACCAGCGAGTTCGAACGCCTGCGCGGTGACCCGAGCGCGCCGCTCAACATCACACCCACCGCAGGTCAGAGCAGCAACACCACGGTGCGCGTCGGGGACATGTTCTTCCTGAAGTTCTACCGCCGCCTGCAGTCCGGCATCAACCCGGAGTTGGAAATCGGGCGCTACCTCACCGAGGTGGTGCGTTTCCCCAACATCGTGCCGGTCGCCGGTGCCGCTGAATACCGCAACAGCGACGGCACGGTGGTCACGCTCGCGCTGCTACAGGCGTTCGTGATGAACCAGGGCGATGGCTGGGACAACACCGTCAACTACCTGGCGCGGTTCCTCGAGGAGCATCGTGGCGATGCGCCGGTACCGGAGGATGCTTTCGGACTGTACCTGGAATTGGTCAAGACCCTGGCGACGCGCACGGCGGAGCTGCACCGTGCGCTGGCAACGCCGACACAAGATGAAGCCTTCAAACCGGTGCCGATCACGAGCGCGGATATCCAGGGGTGGCGCGACAAGGTGCAGACCGAGGCGCAGGCGACCCTGGAATTGTTAGCGCAGCGGATCACGCAATTGCCCGGCAGCGTGGTCGGGGGTGCGGAGGAGTTGTTGCAGGCACGCGAGGCGCTGCTGCGCAAGCTGCAGACGCTGGCGTCTGCGGTGCCTCAGGGTGTAAAGATCCGTCACCATGGCGACTATCACCTCGGACAGGTGCTCGTGCGACGCAATGACTTTTTCATCGTCGACTTCGAGGGCGAGCCGGGACGGCCGCTCGCCGAGCGGCGCGTGAAACATTCGCCGCTGCGCGATGTGGCCGGAATGCTGCGCTCCTTTACCTACGCCTCGCGGGCGGCGCTGCAGAAGTGCGTGGTGCAGGCGAGCGAGGATTGCAGCCGCTGGGAGCGGATGCTGGAGATGTGGGAGGCCCAGACCCGGGCGATGTTCGTTGCAACCTACGACGCAATTGCGCGGCCCGCCGGGTTGTATCGGTCCTGGGAAGAAGTGTCGCCGCTGCTCGCGCTGTTCGAAATCGAGAAGGCGTTGTACGAGGTGCGCTATGAGCTCAGTAATCGTCCGGACTGGACCAGCATTCCGCTGCGCAGCCTGAACGCCTTTGCGCACTGACGGCATGGACCAGCAGAGCAGCACCGGGCGCCACGCGGCGCTGCAGGAAACCCAGTCCCTGCGTGCCATATGGCCCGGGCAGCCCTACCCGCGCGGTGCGACCTGGGATGGTGAAGGCGTAAATTTCTCGCTGTTCTCTGCCAACGCCGACAAAGTGGAGCTGTGCATCTTCGATGCGAGCGGCCGCCACGAGCTGCAGCGCATCGTGCTGCGCGAGCGCACCGACGAGGTCTGGCACTGCTATCTGCCCGAGGCGCGTCCCGGCCTGTTGTATGGCTATCGTGTCTATGGCCCGTACGACCCGGTCCGGGGCCACCGCTTCAATCCGCACAAGCTGCTCATCGAGCCCTACGCCAAGCACCTGCAGGGCAACATGAGCTGGAGCGATGCGCACTTCGGCTACCGCGCTCGGACATGCCAAGGCCGATCTGTCTTTCGACCGCCGTGACAGTGCTGCCGGCACACCGAAGTGTCGCGTCATCGATCCGGCTTTCACCTGGGGTGACGACCGCCCACCGCGCGTGCCGTGGCATGACACGGTCATCTACGAGGCACATGTGCGCGGCCTGACGATGCGCCACCCGGAGGTGCCGCCGCAGCTGCGCGGCACCTATGCGGGCATCGGCACGCGCGCCAGTCATCGAACACCTGACAGCGCCTCGGCATCACCACACTCGAGCTCATGCCGGTGCACGCCTTCTTCGATGATCGCCATCTGCTGGAAAAGGAGCTGCGCAACTACTGGGGCTACAACACCATCGGTTTCTTCGCGCCGGAATTGCGCTACTCGGCCGTCGGCCGGGTGAGCGAATTCAAGACCATGGTCAAGGCGCTGCATTCGGCAGGCATCGAGGTCATCCTCGATGTAGTCTACAACCACACCGCCGAAGGCAATCAGCTGGGGCCGACGCTCTCGTTCCGCGGCATCGACAATGCGGCGTATTACCGCCTCCTGCCAGAGGACAACCGCTACTACATGGACTTCACCGGCACCGGCAACACGCTCAACCTGCAGCATCCGCGCGTGCTGCAGCTGATCATGGACAGCCTGCGCTACTGGGTGCTGGAGATGCACGTCGATGGCTTCCGTTTCGATCTGGCATCGGCGCTGGCGCGGGAACTTTTCGACGTCGATCGGCTCGGCTCCTTTTTCGACACCATCGGGCAGGACCCGGTGCTATCGCAGGTAAAGCTGATCGCGGAGCCCTGGGACATCGGCAGCGGCGGCTATCAGGTCGGCAACTTTCCACCCGGTTGGAATGAGTGGAACGACAAGTATCGCGACACCATGCGCGCCTACTGGAAGGGTGACGGCGGTCTCATTGGCGATTTCGCGCGCCGCTTCACCGGTTCGTCCGACCTCTACGAGGCAAGCGGGCGCAAGCCGCACGCCAGCATCAACTTCATCACGGCGCACGATGGCTTCACCCTGATCGACCTGGTCAGCTACAACGAGAAGCACAACCAGAGCTAACGGCGAGGACAACCGCGACGGCAACAACGACAACCGTGCCTGGAACTGCGGAGTTGAGGGACCCAGCACGGATCCGGCCATCAACCGCCTGCGCATGCGCCAGAAGCGCAACCTCATGGCGACGTTGCTGCTGTCCCAGGGTGTGCCGATGGTGCTCGCCGGCGATGAGATCGGCCACACCCAACTGGGCAACAACAACGCCTACTGCCAGGACAATGAGATTTCCTGGCTCGACTGGAACCTCGATGCCGAACAGCAGGAGTTTTTCGATTTCGTGGCGCACATGGTCGACCTGCGCCGGCGCCATCCGGTCTTCAGCCGCCGCCGCTTCCTGCAAAGGGACGCCATCAATGCCGAAGGGCTCAAGGAGATCGTCTGGCTCACGCCCGAGGGCACCGAGATGACCGAGATGCAGTGGAACCAGCACTTTGCGCGCTGTCTCGGCGTGTATCTCGCAGGCGCAGCGATCGAGCGCCGCGACCGCCGCGGCCGTGCCGTCACGGATAACAACTTCATGCTGTTGTTCAATGCGCACCACGAGGCGATCCCCTTCGCGCTGCCGCAGTTCCTGTCGGACAAGGCGTGGTGGACGGTATTGGACAGCGCTTCCGAACACGGTCCGTTCGAGCAACGCCGTCACGGTGCGGGCAGCCTCTATCCGCTGCAGGGGCGCTCGCTGGCGCTACTGCGCGAGACTTCGTACCGATGAGTAAACGCGATACATGACATGCCCTTCGGGGCGCAGGTGTTGGCCAGCGGCGAGGTACGCTTTCGGCTCTGGGCCCCGGCAGCGCGGCAAGTCGAGCTCGTGCTGTTCGACTCCGCCGGGGCACGCAGCTATCCCATGCAGGCTGTCGCCGAGGGATGGTTTGAGCTGCGCACGGCGCACGCGCGCGCAGGCTCGAGGTACCGCTATCGCATCGATGGTGGCACGGAGGTCCCGGACCCTGCCTCACGCTGCAATCCGCAGGATGTGCACGGACCGAGCGAAGTCATCGATCCGCGCAGCTTTCGAGTGGGACGACGATGAGTGGCGCGGTCGTCCCTGGCATGAAGCGGTCATCTATGAGCTGCATGTCGGCACCTTCAGCCCCGAAGGTACCTTCGCAGGGACCGAAGCCCGACTCGAGCACCTGCAGCAGCTCGGCGTGACCGTCATCGAGCTCATGCCGATTGCGGATTTTCCCGGTAAGTGCGGCTGGGGTTACGACGGGGTGCTGCTGTTCGCGCCCGAGTCACACTACGGCACGCCGGCTGAGTTGAAATCGCTGATCGCCGCCGCGCACCGCCGCGGCATGGCCATCATGCTCGACGTCGTCTACAACCACTTCGGACCCGAGGGGAATTACCTGGGGATGTACGCGCCCCAGTTCTTCACCGAACGTCACCATACCCCCTGGGGAGCCGCCATCAATTTCGATGATCGTGGCAACGAGTGGGTGCGGCGATTTCTATGTGGACAACACCCTCTACTGGCTCAACGAGTACCACTTCGATGGTCTGCGATACGATGCCGTGCACGCCATCCTAGATGACGGTCCGCGCCATATTCTCACCGAGATCGCCACTGCCGCCCGCAAGGGTACCGCCGGCCGACAGATCTGCGCTGGTGCTCGAGAATGGCGCCAACATCGCGCGCTGGCTCGGACCGGCGGGAGGCAGCAACACGTTCGATGCACAGTGGAACGATGACGCGCATCATTGCCTGCACACGGTGTTGACAGGGGAGACCGACGGCTACTACGAGGACTTCGCCGAGCAGCCGCTCAAGAAGTTATGTCGCTGCCTGGCCGAGGGCTTCGTTTATCAGGGTGAGATGTCCCGCCACGCCGGCGAGCCGCGCGGCGAGCGCAGCGCGCATCTGCCCCCCACCGCGTTCGTCAATTTCCTGCAGAACCACGATCAGATCGGCAACCGGGCCCTCGGCGAGCGCATCGGCCAGCTCGTCCCGAGTGCGCAAGCGCTTCAGGCGGCTCTCGCGATCGTGCTGCTGGCACCGGCGATTCCGATGCTGTTCATGGGCGAGGAGTGGAATGCGGCCCAGCCGTTCCCCTACTTCTGCGATTTCGAGCCTGAGCTGGCTGAGAAAGTGCGCGTTGGGCGCAGGAAGGAGTTCGCGCGTTTCGCGCGTTTCGAGGATCCGGCGGCGCAGGTACCGATACCCGATCCGACGAGCCCCGATACGTTGACGAGCGCATGCCTCGACTGGTCGAGCGTGCGCACCCCGGACCACGAGCGCTGGCTGGAGTATTACCGACGGTTGCTTGCCATTCGACAACGCGACATCACCCCGCGCATTCCGCAGATGGGCCCCGGCCGCTGTTTGCGCCTCGAAGGAGGCGCCTTTGCGGTGGACTGGCCTCTCCACGATGGCCCGGTGCTGCATCTGCTCGCCAATCTGACCGCCGAGCCGGCGCCGGTCGTGGGCACTGCCGCCGGTCGCATGATCTTCTCCACTCATCCGAACATCCGCGCCGCGGTGTCGACCAACGAGCTGGCACCCTGGAGCGTCACCTGGCTGCTGGAGCATGGTGGCGATGGAGGCTGATGCAACAGCCCTGGGTGCCGGAGGCGTGCCGGAGCGGATCGCACAGCCGACAGCAGACCCGGCGCCCACACCGGTCGCCGCCCGTGAGCCCGAAGCGCTGGCCGGGGCGCAGATACCCCGTGCCACCTACCGTATCCAGCTCAATAAGTCGTTCACGTTCCGCGATGCCATGGCGATCGTTCCCTATCTCGCCGCGCTCGGCATCAGCCATGTGTACTGCTCACCCTACTTCCGGGCGCGCGCCGGCAGCACGCATGGCTACGATGTCGTCGATCACAACTCGTTCAATCCGGAGATCGGCAGTCCCGAGGATTTCGAGGAGTTCGTGGCTACCCTGCGCAGCCATGGCATGGGCCATGTCCTGGACATCGTGCCCAATCATGTCGGCATCATGGGTGCGGACAATCAGTGGTGGATGGACGTTCTCGAGAATGGTCAGGGCTCGGCGTACGCGGACTATTTCGACATCGAGTGGCAGCCTGCCAATCCGGCGCTGCACGGTAAGGTGCTCGTCCCGGTGCTGGGCGATGCCTACGGCAATGTGCTCGAACAGGGTGAGCTGCAGCTGAAATTTGAGCGTGAGCTCGGCTCGCTGGCAGTGTTCTATCACGAACATCGACTGCCACTGGAGCCGAGGACTTATCCGCAGGTGTTGCGCGCAGCCGTACGCATCAGTGGCAGCACGGCGCTCGAGCACCTGAGCGCGGCCTTCGCCGATCTGCCGGATCGCCAGGAGCCCACCGAGGAGCAGATCAGCGAGCGCCACGCGGGCAAGGAGGCGCTGAAGCGTCGCCTGTACGCGCTCTGCATCAACGAGCCGCAGGTGGCGCAAGCCATCGAGGATGCAGTGCATGGCTTTGCCGGAAAGACCGGTAACACGGCGAGCTTCGATCCGCTGCATCGCCTTCTTGAAGCTCAGGCGTACCGCCTCGCCTCCTGGCGGGTTGCTTCGGATGAGATCAACTATCGGCGCTTCTTCGATGTCAACGACCTTGCCGCTTTGCGCGTTGAAAACCTGACGGTGTTTCAGGAGACGCATCGCCTGGTGCTCGAGCTGGTTGCCGCCGGCAAGATTGATGGCCTGCGCATCGATCATCCCGATGGCTTGCGCGATCCGGCACAGTACTTCCAGCGCCTGCAGGCGCACGTGGCGGCCGCACGCGCAACAGCTCACGCCACGGATACAACCACTCCCGGCGCGGCAGGCGCCCGACCCGCGACTCAGCGGGCGCTGATGACGACAGACTTTGGCGTGGCGGGCCCGCAGCGGCAGCTGCCGATCTATCTGGTGGCTGAAAAGATCACCGCCGCCTTCGAGCACATACCACCCGGGTGGCCGGTACACGGTGAAACGGGCTATCACTTCGCCAACGTGGTGAACCGCCTGCTGGTGGATGCAGCCACCAAGGTCCGCATGGACCGCGTTTATCAGTCTTTCATTGAGCAGACCCTCGAGTGGCAGAACGTCGCCTACGAGGCGCAGCACATGATCCTGCGCCGCTCGCTCGCTGCCGAACTGAACGTGGTGGCCAACCAGCTCGCGCGCATCGCGCAGGCGGATCGGCATACGCGTGATTTCACGCTGAACAGCCTGCGCCAGACGCTGGCAGAGGTCATCGCCTGCTTCCCGGTGTATCGCACCTACGTGTCCGAGAGCGTCTCCGACACGGACCGGCGTTATGTGGATTGGGCGATCACCACGGCACGGCGCCGACGTTCGGCCGGCGAAGCCCCGGTGTTTGATTTTGTGCGCGCCGCGCTGCTGATGGAGCTGCCGGCCAGCAGCGACCTGCAGAAACGCCGCCTGCGCGACTGCGCCATGAAGTTCCAGCAGGTCACCGCACCGGTAACCGCGAAGGGGATCGAGGATACTTCCCTGTACCGCTTCAACCGCCTGAGCTCGTTGAATGAGGTAGGCGGTGAGCCCGATGCCTATGGCGCGAGCGTGCGCGCCTACCATGCTGATTCGCAGCACCGTGCCCGCTTTTGGCCGCACGAGATGCTCGCCACCTCCACGCATGACACCAAGCGTTCGGAGGACGTACGCGCGCGCATCAACGTGCTCTCGGAGATGACGCAGGTCTGGCGCAAGACCATCGAGCGCTGGAACCGTATGAATCGCATCCGCAAGCGCGAAGTCGAGGGTCAACAGGCGCCCTCGCTCAATGACGAATATCTGCTCTACCAGACCTTCATCGGCACTTGGCCCCTGGAGGAACTGCAGGAGGGCGCGCTGCAGGAATACCGCGAGCGCATCGAGGGCTACATGATCAAGGCGGCCCGCGAGGCGAAGATACGCACTAGCTGGGCCAATCCCAATCCGGAGTACGAGGAGGCGCTGCTGCAATTCATCCGGGCGGCGCTGGAGCTGCGCGAGGGCAATTTCTTCCTGGCAGACCTCACGGCATTCCAGCGTCGGATCAGTCGCTATGGGCTTTACAACGCGCTGTCACAGACCCTGTGCAAGCTGACCGCTCCGGGCGTCCCTGACATCTACCAGGGCAACGAAGTCTGGGATTTCTCACTGGTCGATCCGGACAACCGCCGGCCGGTGGATTACGCGCGCCGCAGTGCGCTGCTGCGCGAGCTGCAGCAGGCTGAAGCAGGACCCGCGGCGGTGCGCGCCCTGGTGGAAAACCTGCATGACGGTCGCGCCAAGCTGTTCCTCAGCTGGAAAGCCCTGCAATATCGCGCCGCAGAGGAAGCCCTGTTTCGCGATGGCGAGTACCTGCCGCTGCGGGCCGGCGGTGAGTGGGCGGCGAATGTGTGCGCCTTCGCGCGCAAGTGCCGCGACGCGCTGGCCGTGACGGTTGTACCGCGTCTGTATCTGCGCCTGTTGGGCAATCGTGACGTCCTGCCGCTCGGCGAGGTATGGGAAGACACACACATTGAATTGCCCAAGGGCTACTCGGGCGAGCTGACGCTGCGCAACGTTTTGGATGGCAGCGTGATCCGCACAGCGGGCGGCCCGCATCGAGTGCAACTGCCGCTTGCGCAGGTGCTGGGCTCCTTCCCCGTGGCATTACTGGCGCTCGAGGCGTCTTAGCCAGCGAGCGTTACCGTGAGCCGCGTGCATTTGTTAGCCGCATGCCGCCACTCGCGTGGCTCAGCGATAGCCGCGAGCCTGCAGAGTGAACAGATGCGCGTAGCGTCCATTCTGCTTCATGAGCTCCTCATGACTGCCGTACTCCACCAGGTGACCCTGCTCGAGCACCGCGATGCGATCGGCCATGCGCACGGTAGAGAACCGATGTGAAATAAGAATGGTGATGCGGCCGCGCGCCAGCTGACGGAAATGCTCGAATACCTCCGCCTCGGCTTGGGCATCCATGGCCGCCGTCGGCTCATCGAGCACCAGGATGTCTGCGCCCGTGCGCATGAACGCGCGCGACAGCGCAATCTTCTGCCACTGGCCACCTGAGAGCTCACGGCCGTCCTTGAACCACTTGCCGAGCTGCGTCTGATACCCCGCCGGCAGGCTCTCGATGAATTCACTCGCCTGGCCCTTGGTAGCTGCGATCCGCCAGCGCGGTTCGTCCTCGAAGTAGCGCTCGTCCCCGGCGCCGACGTTCTCTCCCACCAGCAGCTGGTAGCGGGCAAAATCCTGAAAGATCACGCCCACGCGGCTGCGAAGGGCACCCTCCTCCCATTGCTGCAGATCCAGGCCATCGAGCAGAATGCGCCCCGTGGTGGGCGCATACAGTCGGGTGAGGAGTTTGATGAGCGTGGTCTTACCCGAGCCATTCTCTCCTACCAAGGCGAGACTCTGGCCCGGCAGCAGCTGCAGGTCGATATCCTGCAGCGCCGGTTGCTCGGCGCCCGGGTAGCGGAATCCCACATGCTCGAAACGGATGCCATCCTGCGGCACCGGTCCGTGAATCACGCCGCCGCTGCGATCGGCCACCGGAGTCTCGAGGTACTCGTACAGTGTTGATAAATACAGGTTGTCCTCGTACATGCCGCCGACCGCGGACAACATCGACGACACCGCGCCCTGTCCCTGTCTGAATAGCGCCAGGTACATGGTCATCTGCCCGAGAGTGATACCCCCTCGCACCGTGGTAAGCGCGATCCAGGCGTAGGCCGCATACAGGGTGAGAGTCGCCAGCAGCCCGAGTCCGAAGCCCCACGCGTCGCGGCGGATGGTGAGGGCGCGATCCTCCTTGTAGAGCCGTTCAAAGATCGCCCGGTAACGATCCAACAGGCGCGGACCGAGACCGTAGAGTTTGACCTCCTTGGCATAATCTTCCCGGCCGATGACGGTTTCCAGATAGATCTGCATGCGTGTTTCGGGCGAGCGCCAGCGAAACAAACGAAAGGCATCGCCGGAGAATTTGGCTTCCGCGACGAACGCCGGCAGCCCTGCGAGCAGCAGCACCAGCACCGCCCAGGGCGAGAAATGCGCCAGCAGCGTGCCGTAACTGGCGAGCGACACGGCATTCTGTACCAGGCCAAAGGTGCGCATCACGAGGCTCAGCGGCCGGCTCGATGCCTCGCGCCGCGCCCGCGTGAGCTTGTCGTAGAACTCGGAATCCTCGAAGTGCTGCAGGTCGAGCGTCAGCGCCTTCTCGAGAATCATGACATTGACGCGCTGACCGAGTTGCGCGCGCAGCAGCGACTGGCACAGGGAAATACCGCGTTGACCCGCCGCGGCGATGGCGATTAACGCGCCTTCCAGACACACGAGCTCGATGACACGCGTGGGCTGAGCCGCGCCACGCAGCGCCGCGACGACTGCATCGACGATCAGCGAACCAACATAGGCGACACCTGCCGGCACCACTCCGGCAAGCAGGGTAAGGAGCGCCAGACTCACGGTCAGAGTCGGGCTCGTGCTCCAGACCAACTCCACCGCGCGCCGGCTGTAGCGGAATACGCCGAAGAAACCCTGTAGCGTCAGGCCCTCTGCGGCTGGGCTCGCCGTCGCGGCGGCCCCAGCTGCACCAGGCTGGGCGCCGCTGGCTGTCAGCCGGCCCGCGGCATGGCCGGTACGGCCGCGGATCTCGGGATGCGGAGGTCGCGCCATCTCACTCGGACGCGGGCAAGCGCTGCGCGGCCGCCGAGCGCCGAATGGCATCGGCGCTGAGTGCGGCGATCTGTTCGGAAGTCAACCCGGTGATCAGGCGCGAGCCGCGGCGAAAAAACAGATAGCTGTACACCCAGGAGAGAAACACCGCCACGCGATTGCGGAATCCGATCAGCACGGTCAGGTGCAGCGTAAGCCAGGCGAACCAGGCGAGCAGACCCCCGAAGCGCAGCGGGCCGATCTCCACCACCGCGCGTGATTTGCCGATGGTGGCCATCGAACCGAAGTCCCGGTAGTGAAAGGGCCGCTTGCCGCTCGTGGTGCCGTACTGCACCTCTTGCTGGATAAGGCCTGCGACGTAACGTCCCATCTGCAGTGCCCCCTGCGAGACGCCCGGCACCTGCTGGCCCGTGTGCGGATCGAGCAAATACGCCGCATCGCCGATGACAAACGTATGCGGATACCCCGGTAATGAGCAGTCCGGCTGCACCTTCACCCGACCGCCGGGACCGAGCTCAGCACCGAGTGTCGCGACGACCGCCTGGGCGCGCACCCCTGCCGCCCAGATCACGTTGTAACTGTAGAGTCGCTCGCCAGCCGCCTCCACCCCGTCCTCGTAAACCGCCGTCACCGGTTTGCCGAGTAGTACTTCGATCCGCAGATCGTGCAGCTGGCGCAACGCGCGGGCAGAAGAGTCTGGATGAAAAGCCGGCAGCAGTCGCGGCCCGGCCTCAATGAGGATCACACGCGCACGGCGGGTGTCGGCGACCCGGAAATCCTTGGGTATGACATCGACGGCGAGCTCCTTGATGGCCCCTGCGAGCTCCACCCCGGTGGGGCCGCCGCCGATGATGATGAACGCCAGGTGAGCCGCCTTCTGCTCAGGGTCCGGTTCCAGCTCGGCGATCTCGAAAGACAGCAGCAGCCGCGAGCGGATGCGGGTGGCATCGCCGACTTCCTTCATCCCGGGAGCACTCTGGTGCCAGTCATCGTGCCCGAAATAGTTATCGACCGCGCCCGGGGCGAGGATCAAGTAGTCGTATGACACCGGCTGATCGCCGCAGAAAACGCAGCGACTGGCGGGATCGACGCGGGTCACCTCGGCCAGCATCACCAGAGCATTGCTTTGCTTGCGCAGGATCTGGCGGATCGGCTGGGCGATATCCGCCGGAGTCAGGGCAGCCGAGGCCACCTGGTAGAGCAACGGCTGAAACAGATGGTAATTGGTGCGATCGATCAGCAACACATCCACCGCAGCGTCGCGAAGTGCGCGCGCGGCGAACAGTCCGCCAAAGCCACATCCGACGATGACTACGCGGGGACGCTTCTTCCTCTGCAACAGCTGCTCCGATAGCCCGTGCCGGGCCTGCACGTCATTATTGCTTAAGAGTGGGGACGGCCGGGCCAGTGAGCAAGGTTTGCGGCCTGATGCGCCACCCGCTGCTCCGTAATCGCACAGCTGCGGTGCGCCCCTTTTGTTACAGCCAGCCTACAGCGGTAGTAATGTGGTTATGAACGCGCGACCGGCGTTCCACAGGGGTAAGATCGACCGCTGCAAGCTGACCAACGCGCGCATTTCACCGAGCTCTGGCACCCGAGCTCTGGCACCCGAGGTCTGGCCCGTGCCCAGCATCCACGATCCCTTGCTGCTTCAGGCTCTCGCCTCAGAGGGGGCACTGCGGGCGTGTTTGTATCGCTACACTCGCAACAGTTCGGATGTTGACGAGCTGGTGCAGGAAACCTATGCCCGTCTGCTGCAGGCTGCCGCTCACATCGATCCGCAGCTCCGCTCGGTACGCGCGTTTGCCCTGACCGTGGCGCGCAATCTGGCCTGCGACCACCTGCGCCACCAACAGCTGACACCCATCGATTTGGTAGCCGATTTCGAAGCGCTGAACGTGCTCGATGAAGGTCGGCAGGTGGAGGAGATCGTGAACGGCGATCAGGAGCTGGCGCTGCTCAGAGCGGCGATGGCCGCCCTCCCGGCGCGCTGCCGCCTGGTCTTCACCCTGCGCAAGGTCTATGGCTACTCGCAGCGGGAAATCGCGCTGCGACTCGGCATCTCCGAGAACACGGTCGAGCAGCACCTGAGCCGCGCCGCGCGCCGCTGTCGTGCCAGTCTGGGTGCCGCCACTTCACACCCGGCCGCCCGCTGCAGTCCCCGCCGGGCGGAGTAAGCGCAGCAGCGCATTGCCCCGGCCCTTGCGTTGTTGTACGATCGTTCAACAAGCCATCCCGCGCGCGAATGAGAGACCCATGGACGTCGCTGTCGTCGATGAAGATGCCTTCAGCCTGCCTGCGTGGATCTACCACGATCGGGAGTTCTTTGAGCTGGAAAAAGAGGCGATCTTCCGCCAGTCATGGCAACTGGTGTGCCACCAGAACGACATCCCGAAGCCCGGTGACTACCACGCCTTCCAGTTTCTGAACGAATCGGTGGTTGCGCTGCGTGGCGAGGATGGGCGGATTCGCACCTTTCACAATGCCTGCCGCCACCGGGCCGCACGGTTACTGGATGGCGACCGCGGTCATTGCGGCCGGCGCATCACCTGTCCGTACCATGCCTGGAGCTACGGCTTGGACGGGCGGCTGCTGACCGTCCCGCAGAAGGACGCCTTCCACGGCCTCGATCTGAGTCGTCACGGACTGGTGGCACTGGAGCAGGAAATCTACCTGGGTTTCGTGTTCGTGCGTTTTGCGCCCGGACTGCCCAGCGTGCGCGACATGGCTGCGCCGTATGCGGAGGAGCTCGCGGCGTATCGCATGGAAGCGTTGGTGCCCCAGGGGCGGGTCACGCTGCGCCCCCGCAGCGTGAACTGGAAGAATGTGGCCGACAATTACTCCGATGGTCTGCACATCAATGTCGCGCATCCGGGCCTGACACGCCTGTTCGGTCGCGGCTATGGAATCGAAGCCAAACCCTGGATCGACAAGATGTGGGGGGCGTTGCGTGATATCCCCTCGAGCAACTGGTCGGAGCGTCTCTATCAGCGGCTGCTGCCGAACGTGTCGCATCTGAGTGATGAGCGCCAGCGACTGTGGACCTATTTCAAGCTTTGGCCCAACCTCGCCTTCGACATCTATCCGGACCAGATCGACTTCATGCAATTCCTGCCCGTCTCGCCGACGGAAACGCTGGTGCGTGAGATTGCCTATGTGCACCCGGATGATCGCCGCGAGATGCGTGCCACCCGCTATCTCAACTGGCGTATCAATCGGCGCGTGAGTCTGGAGGACAAAGCGCTGATCGAGCGCGTGCAGTCCGGCATGGGAACCAGTGGCTACACCGTGGGCCCATTGAGCGAGCAGGAGGTCTGTCTGCGCAGCTTCGGCCGGCGCATGCGCAACCTCATTCCCGAGACCCGCCTGCAGCGCGCGCCGGCCAAGGGCTGGGGCGAGCGGCGCTGGGCCGAAACCGCCTGACCGTCTCATGACTGCGCGATCCACTCAATCTGACGTGTTGATCGTCGGCGGCGGCCACAACGGCCTGGTCTGCGCGGCGTATCTTGCCGCGGGCGGCCTCAAGGTCACCGTGCTGGAACGACGCGGCGTCGTCGGCGGTGCGGCGGTCACCGAGGAATTTCATCCGGGATTTCGCAACTCGGTTGCGGCTTATACCGTATCGCTGCTCAATCCCAAGGTCATCCGCGATCTGGACCTTGCCGCACACGGCCTGCGCGTCGTCGAGCGCGAGGTGTCCAACTTTCTGCCCACGGCCGATGGAAGATATCTGCGTACCGGCGGGAACTGGACGCACGCCGACGTGGCGCAATTCTCATCGCGGGATGCGGCCCGCCTGGAGGCTTACGGCAATCGGCTCGATCACATCGCTGACCTGTTGCGCGAGCTGGTTCTGGAGACTCCGCCGAATGTCGTGGCGGGCGATTGGCGCGCGGCGCTTCCAGAACTGCTGCGCGCCACCCGACTCGGCGGACGGCTGCGCCGGCTGGACATGAACCTGCGCCGCGAACTGCTGACGATGTTCGCAGCTTCGGCGGGTGACTATCTGGATGGCTGGTTCGAAAGCGACCCCATCAAGGCGGTGTACGGCTTTGATGGCGTCGTGGGCAACTATGCGAGTCCGTATACACCCGGCTCGGCGTACGTGCTGTTGCATCACGTGTTTGGCGAGGTCAACGGCAAGAAGGGCGCGTGGGGTCACGCGATCGGAGGCATGGGCGCGATCACCCAGGCAATGGCCCGATCGGCCACCGCACGCGGCGTCGACATTCGCGTCGGCAGCCCGGTACGGGAAATCCTGGTGAGCAACGGCCGTGTCACCGGAGCTGTGACGGAAGCCGGCGATGCCTTCCATGCGGCTGCCGTGATCTCCAACCTCAATCCGCGCCTGTTGTATCTGAAACTCATCGATCCGGCGGTGCTGCCGCAGGAATTTCACGAGCGCATGGGCCACTACCGCTGCGGCTCAGGCACTTTCCGCATGAACGTGGCCCTGAGCGAGCTGCCTGATTTCACCTGTCTGCCCGGCGGCCAGCGTGCCCCGCACCACACCGCCGGCATCATCATGGCGCCAACGCTGCAGTACATGGAGCAGGCTTACTTCGATGCCCGCATCGGCGGCTGGTCGCGCAAGCCGATCGTCGAGATGCTGATCCCCTCGACACTGGATGACAGCCTGGCGCCGCGCGGCCAACACGTGGCCAGTCTCTTCTGCCAGCACGTGGCCCCGCAGCTGCCGGATGGTGAATCCTGGGACAATCACCGTGACACCGTGGCAGATCTCATGATCGATACCGTTACGCAGTACGCTCCCAACTTCAAAGGTGCGGTGCTTGGCCGGCAGATCATGAGCCCGCTCGATCTCGAGCGCACCTTCGGCCTGATCGGCGGCGATATCATGCACGGTGTGCTGCAGCTGGATCAGATGTTCTCCGCGCGCCCTATGCTGGGGCATGGCAACTATCGCGGTCCCCTGCCGGGGCTGTATATGTGCGGCGCCGGTACTCACCCTGGCGGCGGCGTGACCGGCGCGCCGGGACACAATGCGGCCCGCGAAGTGCTGGCCGACTTTCGGCGTGGACGGCTCAAGCGCGCGGCCTGAGTTGAAGCGCGAGCGCAAAAGAAACGGCCAGCCCCGTTTCGAGCGCCAGCTGCCGCAGGAGCGGCGCCGCACGCTGATCCACGCCACTATCGAGTGTCTGAAGCGCTACGGACAGGAGGGCCTGTCCATCCGTCGCATCAGTGCGCAGGCAAAAGTCTCCATCGGGCTCATCAATCACCACTTCCCGACCAAAGATGCGCTGATTGCCGAGGCCTACCGCTACTTCAACAGTGAGCTGGTCGACAAGCTGCGTCAGGCCGTCGCGGCCAGTGCCGGCACGCCGCGCCAACAACTGAGCGCCTTCTTCCGTGCCTCCTTCTCACCCCCCAATCTCGACAGCGACGTGCTCGCGGTGTGGGTGGTCTTCTGGGGCATGTACCGGCACTCGCAGCAGATTCAGCGCGTGCAGAACGAGACCTATCACGGTTACGTCGACCTGCTGCGCAGCATGTTGGCCGACCTGGAGCGTGAGACCGGCAAGCTGCGTTTCAACCTGCGGCTCGCGGCCATCGGCCTGACGGCACTCATCGATGGCCTGTGGCTCGAGTGGTGTCTGGATCCGGAGATCTTCGAACCCACCGAGGCCGTCGCCTTATGCGAGGCCTGGGTCGAGCGCCTCGAGGGTGCCTAAGCGGCGAGCCGGCCAAGCGCGCGCTCGTCAAGGCAAGCGCTCGTCAAGGGGAAGCGCTCGTCAAGGCAAGTGTTCAGGAGGCCGTCAGGTCGGCCTTGCGATCGAGCTTCTCGCGGATGCCGAGCGCCTCCTGCAGTCGCCGCATCGGCTCACCGAGCATCTCGTAAATGGCCGCGTTGGAGCGCAGCAGTGCGAAGGGCGACGGCAACAACGAGAAGACGTCGAGCTTGTACGCGCCCCGCATGCCCGCAGGCGCCGGCACCACCTCAAAGCCTGCGTCCTGGAACTCGTGCGTGGCGCGCCAAATGTGCGTACTGCTGGTCACGAGGACGATTTGCCGGATGCCCTGCGGCTCGAGCAACTTGGCTGAAAAGCGCGCGTTCTCAAACGTGTCGCGCGAGTGCCCCTCGATCCACCGCGGCCGCAGGTTGAAGTTACGCTCCAGCGTGTCGGCCATCGCGAGTGTCTCCTCGGGCGCACCGCTGATGGCCACGGGCAACCCGCTGCGCCGCGCCAGAAAGGCGGTGTACGTAAGCCGATCCAGCAACACCAGGTCGGCGGCTGGTCCACGATATTCCGGCGCGGCGACCCGCGAGGTGCCGCCACCGATGACAATGATGGCCTCAGCCTTGAGTGGCTGATCCGGATCGAGCGCCGGATAGTGCTCTGCGAGGCGGCTGACGAATTCGGCACACACCGGTGTGCATAGCAACCACAGCGCAAGCAGCGCTGCGACGGTAATGCCGCGTCCCCAGCGGCGGCCCCGCCCCCACAGCCACATTCCCAGCAGCGCCAGCAACAATGGACCCGCCGGCGGCAACACCAGCGTGCGGGCAATCGCTTTGAGTGTGAAGTACACCGCTCAACACCGTCTTGCGATCTGACCCGCGCGCGCAGCTCTCATGGGCGCAATCGCGCCCGCAGCGCATCGATTTCCGCCGCAGTCAGTCCGACACTCTGCAGCCACGCACAGGTACCGCCGCGTTGCCCGAGCCAGGCCAGCATGTTGTAGACACCTTCCGGCGGGCAGCGCAGCGCTTCGAGCAGCTCGGCCGGATCCGCATCCGGGTAGCGCTTCAGGTAGGGCGTGCTCAGCATTGCAGTGCTGCGCGCATAGTCAGCGGCGATGGCCGCAGGCTCCACATCGGCAATGCTCAGCAACAGCGCTGACAGCAGCCCGGTGCGATCCTTGCCTGCGACGCAGTGAAACAGCAACGGGCCCGGCGCAGCCGCGGCGATGACACGCAGCACCGCAGTGAGCTGCGGTTGGCCGCGCTCCAGTACGAGGCACTTCCACTGCTCCTTGGAGCACTCGCCGCAGAGCTCGCGCCACTGAGCCGCAGTGTCGGTCAGTAACGAGAGATGCACGTAACGGATCTGCGGCGCGGCCGCGATGATGGGAGTCGGCGCCAGTTCACGCTCTTCAGCCCAACGCAGGTCGATAACGGTTGTGATGCCGTAGGCCAGCAGCGCTGCCACACCCTTCGGGGTGAGCTGGGCCAGATCATCCGATCGCAGCAGGGAGCGCCAGCGGGTGATCCCGCCGTCCCGGGTTGGATGGCCCCCCAGATCGCGCACATTCAGCAAGGCAGGAAACGCGGGCGCGGACTCTGAGGCGTGCATCGGCAGCGGACCATAACACAGAAGATCCGTTACATGAGCAAGGGGCTGCGGCCTCCATCGACCAGATGTTGCGCCAGCAGAAAGGCGGCCGCGTTCCAGGACTGCCCGGGCATGCCGCGGGGTGCGAGAGTCTTGCCGTGCAGCCACTCCGTGAATGACCAATTGCGCAGCGCACAGGCGCGCGCCATCTGCAGCAGCGCTGTCTGCGCCCGTTCGCGGCGGCCGACCTGCAGCAGCGCGGCGATCCAGAAGCCGCCGACCATCGGCCAGATGCCCCCGTTGTGGTACTGCCAGACTTGATTCTGGCCGTGCCGCGCCATGTAAGGCCGCCACAACCTGCTGCTCTCCTTGATCGGATGAGTCACGGCACGCACCGGGTAGTCATCCGCTGCGTGCGCGCCCTGCAGCGCATCCATGATGCGCAGCGCCTGGGCAGGCTGCGCCAGTCCCGCCAGTACCGCGAGCGCATTGCCAAACACATCCCCTTCATCGCCGTAGAACGAAAAGTTCACGAAGCTGAGGTACACATCGCGGTCGCGGGCGGTGCGCAGCACATAGTCATTCAGCAGGCGCGCCCGGCGGTACTGCTGCAGACCGGCCGAGAACGGATGAAACAATCCGTTGAAGTTCTCGCAGGTCGCGCGCTGATCGCCCAGACGATAAAACCGCTTGACCAGATACCACAGCGCATTGGTGTAGAGCACGAAGCCCGAGCGCGGCATGATGTCTGCCCAGTCGCTCGCCTCGTTCTGCTGCAGCAGAAAGAAGCGCTGATGCTCCTGCGCCAGCAGCCACTGCAGCGCCAGCTGGATGCGGCGCGCGTAGCGCTGCCTGAGCCCTGCAGGGTGGCCGCACTGGTGCAGCACGGCCACCGCAATCAGCCACCACAGCGTGCTGTCGATGCAGCCGAGATACCAGAAATCGGCTTCCTGCTGTGCCACATCGACGAATTTCGCGATCTGACCGTTCTGCGCCTGTGCAGCCGCCAGCGTGTGTAACGCCTGCACGGCTGCGTCCTTAAGCTCGGAGTCGCCGCTCACCACCATGCCGAGCGCGCACACCGCCGCGTCGCGGCCAAAAATGGCGGTGTAACCGCGCCGGACCGCACGTCGACCGGGAGTTGCCGCGAGGATGCCGGCGGGGGTCAGGTTGCGCCGGAGCAGCTCGATGGCCCGGCGACGACACTGCGCGAGCAGTTCCCGCGGCTCTGCCGCGCGCAGCGTCCTTTTGCGAACTCTCTCAACCGGAGCCATGGGCTGGCATGATAGCGGGGCCCCTTCCCGGAATGTCAGCCATGGCCATGGACATCTCGCACCTCATTCAATCGGCGCTCGCGCCTGTGTTTCTGTTGTCCGGAGTGGGCGTCACGCTGGGGGTGATGACCAACCGGCTGACGCGGGTCGTGGACCGGGCGCGACTGCTGGAGGAGCGGCTGACTCAGCGGCCGGGTGACAGCCCACAGATCCATCACGACCTGAAGGTGCTGGCGCGCCGTGCCCGCTACATCAATGCCGCTATCACCATGTGCGGCTGCTCGGCAGTGTTGATCGCCCTGGTCGTCATAACACTGTTTGCCAATGCGTTCTTCGGCTCCGGGTTTGCACGCACGATCGCGCTGCTGTTCGTGGGCGCGATGCTGTTCATTACGGGTGCCTACCTGGCGTTCCTCATCGAGGTGCACCTCGCCACCCGAGCCTTGCGCATCGGCCCACCCGCCTGAGCTGGGCGCGCGGCGCGATCGGGCCGCACCGTCCCCAGGCGCGCCGCGGAGAGCTCCAGGCGGCGTCTCGCCTTGTGAATCAGTGACTTGTATTGGAACTAATTTACGGCGGGAGCATTGCGGATCTGCTACCCTGCGCGTCCTTTTGGGTGCCGCAGCAGGCTGTCTGCGCACGACCGCCGCGGTTACGCCCGCGTCAGTTGCCACCGATCCGCTCACCTCACTGTGCCTATGAACCGTCCCATCCGTAACATCGCCATCATCGCACACGTCGATCACGGTAAGACCACGCTCGTGGACTGCCTGCTCAAACAGTCGGGCACCTTCGCCGCGCACGAGAAGCTCGGCGAACGCATCATGGATTCGAACGATATCGAACGCGAGCGCGGCATCACCATCCTGGCGAAGAACTGCGCGATCGAGTACGGCGGCACCCGCATCAACATCGTCGACACTCCGGGCCACGCCGATTTTGGCGGCGAGGTCGAGCGCGTGCTGTCCATGGTCGATGGCGTGCTGCTGCTGGTGGATGCCGTCGAGGGGCCGATGCCGCAGACCCGGTTCGTCACCCGCAAGGCTCTCGCCCTGGGGCACAAGGCGATCGTCGTGGTCAACAAGATCGACCGTCCCGGTGCGCGGCCGGCCTGGGTCGTCGACCAGACGTTCGAGTTGTTCGACAAGCTGGGCGCGAGCGATGAGCAGCTGGATTTCCCGGTGATTTATGGCTCGGCGCTGCAGGGCTGGGCGAGCACCGATTACACCGAGCGGCGGCCCGACATGTCGGCGCTGTTCGAAGCGGTGTTGGCGCACGTACCGCCGCCGGCGGCCGATGCGGGCAAGCCGCTGCAGCTGCAGATCTCCACGCTCGATTACAACTCCTATGTCGGGCGCATCGGCATCGGGCGCATCCGCGGCGGCGCAATCCGTCCGGGACAAGCCGTCGCGCTGCGCTTCGGTGCTGAGGACCGCGGTCCGGCCAAGGTCGGCCAGGTGCTCACCTTCAAGGGCCTGGAGCGCGCCGCGGTGGATGAAGCATCCGCGGGGGACATCGTCGCGGTGACAGGAATCGAGGCCGTCAACATCGGAGTTACGATCTGTGCACCCGAGGAGCCGGTCGGACTGCCCCCCATCCGGGTGGACGAACCGACTCTCGCGATGAATTTTCAGGTGAACACCTCGCCACTGGCCGGGCGTGAAGGCAAATATGTCACCAGCCGCCAGATCCGCGAGCGGTTGTACCGGGAGCTGCAGAGCAACGTCGCCTTGCGTGTTGAAGATACCGACGAGCCGGATGTGCTGCGCGTCTCCGGACGCGGTGAGCTGCACCTCACGATCCTGATCGAGAACATGCGCCGCGAGGGCTACGAGCTGGCGGTATCCCGGCCGCAGGTGCTGACCAAGCTCGTGAATGGCGAGGTACACGAGCCTTACGAAGCACTCACAGTGGACATCGAGGATGCCCATCAGGGCGCGGTGATGGAGGCGCTCGGCTCGCGGCGTGCAGAGTTGACGGACATGGCAATCGATGGCAACAGCGGCCGCGCGCGCCTCGAGTATCGCGTCCCGGCTCGTGGCCTGATCGGTTTTCAGGGCGAGTTCATGACCCTGACGCGCGGCACCGGACTCATGAGTCATATCTTCGATGGCTTTGCCCCGGTCAAGGGCGAAATTCCCGACCGGCACAACGGCGTGCTGGTAAGCAATGAGCAGGGCGAGGCGGTCGCCTACGCGTTGTTCAACCTGCAGGAGCGTGGCCGGATGTTCGTCAGTCCCGGCGAGAAGCTCTACGAGGGAATGATCATCGGAATTCACAGCCGAGAAAACGATCTGGTCGTGAATCCCATTAAAACCAAGAAGCTGACCAACATCCGGGCAGCCGGCAAGGACGATGCCATTCTGCTCACGCCGCCCATCCAGCTGACACTCGAATATGCGGTGGAGTTCATCGCTGACGACGAGCTCGTCGAGGTGACTCCGATCTCCATCCGGATCCGTAAGCGTTACCTGAAAGAGCAGGACCGCAAACGGGCCTCGCGTAGCGACGCTGCCCTTACCGCCTGAGGGCCTGCACGATGACCCGGGGGCGCCTGCACGATGAGCTGGGGCGCCTGCCGGCCTCCCCCGCGCTCAAAGCGCGCGCGCAGCGTCAATCCGCGTTGCGGCTATGGATGTCCACAAACTGCAGGAACTCCATGCGCGTGCGGGCGTCTTCGCGGAATGTGCCGGTCATCCGGCTCGTGATCATCGAGACGCCGCGCTTGTGGATGCCGCGCGTGGTCATGCATTCGTGTGTGGCCTCGATTACCACACCCACTCCGCGCGGTTTGAGAACGTCGTTGATGCAGTTGGCGATTTGCGCCGTGAGCTTCTCCTGCACCTGGAAGCGACGCGCATAACCCTCCACCACTCGAGCGATCTTGCTGATCCCGACCACCTTGTTGGTCGGCAGGTAGCCGACGTGCACGCGACCGATGATCGGCGCCATGTGATGCTCGCAGTGGGATTCGAACGAGATGTCCCGCAGCACGATCATCTCGTCATAGCCACCGACCTCCTCGAAGGTGCGGCGCAGGTATTCCGCCGGATCGATCTCATAGCCGGAAAACCAGTCGCGGTACGCATTCACGACCCGCTTGGGGGTCTCCTGCAGCCCCTCCCGCTCCGGGTCATCGCCGGCCCAGCGCAGCAGCACACGCACCGCATCTTCGGCCGCTTTACGGGACACTCTTCTTCGGTTCTTGTCCGCCATTACATCCCCGTCATGCGTGGCACCGTGGCCGGGACCGCGCGATTTTGGCACGTCGAAATCTAAATAGCTGCCGCAGGGCGACCGTGTCCTGTCAAAATGCGCTCTGGCGCAGTCAGTCAGGGGTTTCCATGCCGTCAGGGGCCGATACCGGCAATCTCGCCCTTTTCTGTGATTTCGAAAATATCGCATTGGGGGTGCGCGATGCCCGCTACGAGAAGTTCGACATCACGCGCATCCTCGAGCGCCTGCTGCTCAAGGGTTCGATCGTGGTCAAGAAGGCTTACTGCGATTGGGAGCGGTACAAGGAATTCAAGCCCGGCATGCATTACGCGGGCTTCGAGCTCATCGAGATTCCGCATGTAAAGCAGTCGGGCAAGAATTCCGCCGATATCCGCATGGTCGTCGACGCCCTCGACCTCTGTTACACCAAGACCCACGTCGACACGTTCGTGATCATCAGTGGCGACTCGGATTTCTCCCCTCTGGTGAGCAAGCTGCGCGAGAACAACAAGGATGTCATCGGCGTCGGCGTGAAGAATTCGACCTCCGACCTGCTGATCGCCAACTGTGATGAATTCATCTATTACGATGATCTCGTGCGCGAGCAGCCGCGCACGCGGCGCGCGCCGCGCAAACCGGCACACGCCTCGGAGGGTTCGCAGAGCACTGAAAGTGCAAGCGTGCGCGCCGCGCAGATCAAGGACGACGACCGCAAGCAGGAGGCGTTTGACCTGGTGATGGCTACATTGGATGCACTCGTCTCGGAGCGCGGCGCGGATAAGATCTGGGGCTCGATGGTGAAGCAGGCGCTGAAGCGGCGCCGTCCGGGTTTCAGCGAAAACTATTACGGATTCCGCTCCTTCAACAAGCTGTTGGAGGAAGCAGCGCAACGGCGCCTGCTGACTCTGGAAAGTGACGACAAGTCGGGGGGCTACCTGGTGCACGCTACGGCCGAACCGGCGTGATTCGGCAGGGAGCGCGCCCTCGCGAGCTCAGTGCAGCGGGAAAACGGCCTGCATGAAACTGGTCAACCCGAGGCTGCACAAGCCGGCAAGACTGGCGACCAGCAGTCCGGCAGCCAGAGAACGCCAACCGATCCGCCACATATCCGTAAAGCGCACGCTCAGGCCGACCGCGGTCATGCCGCATACCAGGAACAGCTCAGAGGCGGTTTGCCCGCTGTTGATGACGGCGTGCCACAGTGGCGCGGTAGCAAACAGCGCGTCCCCACCTGAGCGCAGGATGACGCAAAGCACGAATCCGAATACGAACAGCGGCACCGCCGCAGCGCCCGACGGACGCAGCGGTGCCCCGTCAGGTGCAGGATGCGGCTCTGACTCCAAAGCAGGTGCGTTGCGCTCGGCGCGCTGCGTGAACCACGCAGCCACCGGAATCAACACAATGATCGACAGGTTGCGCAGCAGCTTGGCCACGCTCGCCGCGGCCAGCGCTTCGGGCGCGTTGGCCTGTTGCGAATAAATGAGCGCAGCACCGATCACCTGCGAGGTGTCATGAATAGCGGTACCGAGGAACACCCCGGCGTGTACCGGAGAGTTTCCAAAGAAATGAGCTGCAATCCAAGGATAGAGCAGCATCGCGAGGCAGCCGAAGAGCACCACACAAGTCACTGCAAACGCAGTCTCGACGTGTCGGGCCCGTATTACCGGCGACATGGCCACGACGGCCGTGCAACCGCACACGGCGGTGCCGATCGCGAGCAGCACGCCCAGGCGCTGCGGCACCGTCATGAGACGCGAGATCAGCAAACCGGCCCCGAGCGCCGTAAGCAGGCAGCCCAAGGCGACCGGTAATGCGGTTACGACAATCGTCGAAGCGCCCGCCACGGTGAGTCGCAGTCCAACCAGTGCAATTCCGGTACGTAGCAGTCGATGCATCGCCCAATTGAGGCCCTCACCTGTCCAGGCCGGTACGCCCAGCGTGTTCCGCCAGAGCATGCCCAGGATCACGGCATAGAGGACGGGACTTAAGGGAATCTTAGGCAGACCGATCGAGCCTGCCGCCAGACTGTCAGCGAGACTGCGGGCGATGATCGCCAGGATCGCAGCGACGAGCGCCCCAGGGAAGATGTGACGGATGGAGCCCCAGGCAGGCGTCAAGGCGCGCAGGGCCCAGCGCACGGTCAGTTCACGACCCGTCGGGGAGTAAGCTGCTGAGGAGGCGGCACCGCGCGGCGACCGGTCACCATGGCGCCGTAGAGCTCCGTAATGGCCTGACTGCCGGTCCTTACGAACAGAAAGGGGAGCAACGCGTGCACCAGACAGGCTCCTGCAGCCAGCAGCAACCTGCCGCTGAACCAACTCGCGCGCAGCAGATGCCCCCAATAGCTCTCACCCACGCTGGCCGGATGTTCGGTAAAAAGACGGCGTAGATCCATGACTACAGCCTAGCTGGATTGCTGCGCTACAGGGTTGCGAACCTTCGGCCGTGGAGGGGCGAAGACGAAATTCTGTTGCGCTATATGCTTATTCCAAGAGATTATATTTCATGGACAAGCTAGATCGAAAAATACTGGAACTGCTGCAGAAGAATGGCAGCCTGACCGCTGCCGAAGTGGCGGAGCGCGTCGGCCTCTCCAAGGCGCCGTGCTGGCGGCGCATCAAGCGTCTCGAGGACGAGGGCATCATCAAGCACACCGTCGCCCTGCTGGATGCCCGCGCCATGAACGTCGGTACGACCGTGTTTGTGACGTTGAAGACCGGCAACCATAGTGAGGCGTGGTTCGATAAGTTCGTGCGTGCTGTGCGCGATATCCCCGAGGTGACCGAGATACACCGCATGAGCGGTGATGTCGATTACCTGATGCGCATCGTGGTACCAAACATCGACGCATACGATGTCGTGTACAAACGTTTGATTGCCGCGGTCGAGTTTCAGGATGTCAGCGCCTCATTCGCGCTCGAGACGATCAAGTACACCACGGCATTGCCGTTGAACTATCTTCCCCTTGAGTGATTTCCCCTTGAGTGACTTCGCCCTCGGGTGGCTGCGCAATGCTGGGCGCGTCCTATTCAGCGATTGAAGATGTCCACGCCGAAGGGCTGCAGCCCGGCCTGTCCGGCATAGCCCAGATGTGTGAGCCCGAAGAGGTCCTCGACGGAGCGCAGCAGCGAGTAGTGGTTGTACGGCACCGAGGACACCGTACCCGGCCGGATGTGCGGCGAGAGCAGCACGGCACCCACGCGGCCTCCGCCCGGGCCCTGCACACCCGGCGGCACCGGAGCGCCCGGCAAACCGCGTTCACCACAGCATGCGCTGGCGGCCTCCGCACCGCCTTGATCTGACTCATCGAACGTGATGATCAACAGTCCGTCCTGCCTGAAGGCGGGTGCGGCAGTGATGGCCGGCACCCACCTTTGCAGAAATGCCTCGATGCCACCATAGCCGCCGGGTTGACCATCGATGCACCTGGCATCGTGACCATCGTTACAAAGATTGGGCGTGATGAACACGTAGTTGGGTGTCGTCTGCTCGCTGCGCAGGTCATTGGACAGCTGCCGCAGATTGACGACATGCGCCGCGCAGCGCGCACGATCATCGATAATCCGATGAAAATAAATGAACGGGTTATGCCGAGCGGCGTATTTATCGTGCACGGTAGCGAGATAGGAGCGCTCGCGGCTGCCGGCTGGCGAATGACCGCAAGCCGCACTCTCGCGGTTCGGGTCGTTGCCCATGTCCTCCATGTAACCCTTCCAGGTCAGTCCCGCCGCCTCCAATTGATCAGGAAGCGTCTGCACATTGGCGGGATACAGGCAGCCATGTCCCAGCGCCTGCCCGTCTGCATCGATCCGCGGCTGCGCGGGCTCGAACTCGCTGACGATCGGGCAGTCCGCCTGCGTCTGGCGATTAGGTGCCTGCCCGCTGATGAGCGCGATGTAATTATCCAGACTCCAGTGGCCGATGCCGTAATACTGATTCAGCAGTGCCCCTTGGGAGGCAAGCTGCGAGGCCAGATAGGGAGCTGGAGAATGGGCGCCGAACGTCACGGCATATGCCTGGTTTTCCAGCAGCAGCACGAAGACATGCCGAATGGGCGCCGAAGGCGTTGCAGCGTTGGAACTGCCCGCGGCCGGCACGGTGGGGTTGTTGGTATGAGTCGCCGCCTGAGCTACGGCGGCGGACAGCAAGCCGATCGACGCCAGCAAAAGTTCTGGCAATGTCCGAAGGGAGATTCTCATCCGCGAATCATACCCGCTTGCGGGTCATCCAGAGCAGATACAGCGGCACTCCCGTAGCGATCACTCCGAAGGTGACACCGGTGTTGGTCGGATCAGTGAGCAGCGCGTTGACGATCATGCCGAGCGATGCGAGCAGGAACAGCGCCGGCACCAGCGGATAACCAATGACGCGATAGGGCCTGAGCAGATCGGGGCGCTTGCGCCGCAGGGTAAACACGCCGGCGACCGCCAGGGCGTAGAACGGCCAGATGCCCAGGATGAAGCGATCGGCCAGCTGCGCGAAATCGTTCAGCAGTACGTAGGTCACTCCCAGCACAGTCGCAAGGCCTATTGCCGTGGAGGGACTGCGGAAACGCGGTGACACCCGGGCCAGGGCGCGGAAGAACAGCTGCCGATCGGCCATGGCAAAAAAGATGCGCGGGCCGGTCATCATGGAGCCATTCAGTCCGCTGAAGGTTGATACCAGAACGAGCGCCGCCACGATGGCGGCCCCGACGTCGCGCAACACGGGAATGTGCTCCGCGACGCTCGCGGCGATCAGTTTCGATTGCGCCATCTGTGGTAGCGGCAGCACGTAAATGAAGGCGACGTTGACCAGGAGGTATACGAACATCACGCCGATTGTCCCGAACACCAGCGCCAGAGGCAGAGTGCGCTGCGGATCGCTGACCTCGCCTCCCATGAAGGAAAGGTCAGCCCACCCATCATAGGTCCACATTACCGAGATCAAGGCACTGCCCAATATCGTCCACTGCAGGCCCGCAGCGCCCCACAAAGGCGTGAAGTGCGCGCCCCCGCCTTGAACCGCCGTGAACGCCAGCAGCCCCAGCGCCACGATGGACAGGTACTTGGCAGCCGTCGCAAAAGTCATAACCTGTGCAGCGCGCGCCACGCCCAGATAATTGAGGACGCCGATCGCGACGATCGCCATGGCAGCCACGTAACGCACCTCCGGTCCCGTGAGCGGCACGAAGTAACCGACGTACTCGGCAAAAATGGTCGACGTGGCTCCCAGGGCGGAGGCGCGAATCACCACCAGCTCAGTCCAGCCGAACATGAAAGCGGGCAAGGGCCCATAGCTCTCCAGCAGGTAGGCAAAAATGCCGCCTGATCGTGGCAGCGCTGCGGCCAGCTCGGCGAGCGTCAGGGCCCCGCACAGCGCCACGACACCGCCGAGGACCCAACACAGCAGCACCGGCCCCGGATCATGCAGCATCGCTGCTACTGTGGCCGGGACCCGGAAGATGCCGCTGCCGATCGTCACGCCTATCAGCACCGCCACCGCGTTGAACAGACCGATCTGCCGCGGCAGGCGCTCGCCCCACTGATCGGCGTCGGCTGCTCTGTCATCACTCACGGTGGGTCCGCTGCTGTCTTGTACAGCATTATCAGCGGGTCTCGACGCGTTCGTTTTCGGGCAGCAGGGGGTCTACGGCCCCGCATTGGGCCGCCAGGCGATACAGCTCGATGTCACTGCCGATGTCGAGTTTCTGCCGGATCTGGGAGTGATTGTTGGCGACGGTTTTCACGCTGAGATTGAGCACGGCCGCAATATCCTCGTGACTTTTACCACTTGCGAGTAAGCGGAAGATATCGAACTCACGCGCCGAAAGCCCCAGTGTCGCGGAGCTATCCGCAGCGCTCGCGGCCAGCTTGGCGGCGATGTCCGGAGAGAATGTCTGCACGCCACGCACTACGTTACGCACCGCCTGAATCATGAAGGCCGGCTCGCTGCTCTTGCTGATGTAGCCTGTCGCACCGGAGCGCAGCGCCTGCGTGACGAATGCCAGACTGTCGTGCATGCTGAAAACCAGTACAGGCAGCAGTGGCCAGCGCAGTTTGATCCGTCGTAATATGGAAAGGCCGCCCTGTCCGGGCATGCTCAGATCCAAGATGACCAGGTCCGGCGACAGGGTCTGCAGTGTTACATACGCTTCCTCGCCGCTCGAAGCTTCGGCAATGACCTGACAGTCCGGTTCCTGTTCGAGGAAACGACGGTATCCGGCGCGCACCACGACATGATCGTCAACCAGCAGAATCCGGATTGATCGCGGGCTGTGCATCTTGTGTCCCCCCGGGCATTCCTGCATCGCTGCGGTGCTCGCTGATCACCACCGGCAGCCACGCGTGCAGGGCGAGGCCCCCATTCGCATCGAGAGTCACCTGCAGCGTACCGCCATGAGCTTCCACCCGCTCGCGCATGCCGAGCAATCCCGCGCCCGACTGCCTGACAGCGGCCGGGGAGGCGCCTAGCTGGTCCTCGGTGACATCGACTGAGATGCCGGCTGGCACGCTGGACAGCGCCAGTCGGATCAGGATCCGGCGTGCGCGCGAATGCCGCACAGCGTTAGTCAGACATTCCTGCACCAGCCTGTACAGCGTGATGTTGAGATCGGCCGGCAGGATAGCCACGTCACCCTCTATCGTGAGGTCGCACTGCAAGCGGTCGGCAACGCGCCCCTGCCAGCCGTTGATGAGTTCCTGCAGACTCTCCTGCAAGCCGACGATCTCCAGCCCATGTGGTCGCAGCCGCGCCAGCATGCTGCGGATCAGTTCCATGATGTCTGAGCTAAGCCGCTCAATGCCTTGCGCGATTCCGACGATGCGCTCGGAGCACGAACGAGCCTCGCGCGCTATGTAGGCGGCATCAACCTTGATAGCCGTCAGACTTTGTCCGAGCTCATCGTGCAGCTCGCGGGCGAGCCGCTGTCGTTCCTGCTCCTCTGCTTCGATGATGCGGCGGTTCAGATCGCGCCGTTGCGCGGCAGCGACTTCCATGGCCGCTGCGCACTGATTGAAGCGCATCGAAATGTCATCCATATCCCGCAGGCGGAAGTGCGGCAGCCGCGTCTGCAGCGCGCCCGCCTGCAGACCCGTAAGGGCACTCTGGATCTGTGCAATGGGTTGCAGGCCACGCCGCACGATGTAGTAGATGGCTGCGCTCATGGCGATGATAGTCAAGGCGAGCAACGTGAGATCGCGGGCGACGCGCTGTTCGATCTCCGCGAGCTCCGACCACGGGTTGGATGTGATTCGCAGCTCGGCGAGCGGTGTGGCGTGATACGCGAGTGGATACGTAAGGGGTGCAACCTCCACAGTGTGCAGCAGTGCGCGACTCGGAAATGCGGGCTCGCGCTCCTGCACCGGACTCGATGCGAGTACCCTGCCCTGCTCATCCACCAGAGTAATCCGGACGTGACGAACATGCCGTGCCAGACCGATCTGACTTCGGGCAGCGTCTTGCGCCGCGGCGCTGCTGGGTGACGCATTGACCGCCCGTTGCACGTCGAGCAGCAGCTGCGCCAGTTCTATCGAACCGTTTGTCTCGCGCGAGACATCGCCGCGGACGGATAGCAGCGGCACCATGATACTGATGATCAGCGCCACGAGTGTGACGGTTCCGATCCCCAGCAAGAGTCTGGTATGCAGGTACACCTGAGCACTTCCACCAGTGCGGATCGCGGCATTCTAACCGGACCGGGCGCCTGCAGCGCGGCACGACGTTGCCGCGCCGCAGGGGTGGCGATCCCGGGCGGCTCGGTGCAAAGCCCTCAGCTCCCCTCTACTGGAGCCCACCTCGCAAGCCAGCTGAGCCCGCCGGCAGCACGTGCCGGCGGGCGGTGCGACTCAGTTATGAGCCCAGTGTCCGGGAATAAAATGATAGCGCCCATGACGCTCGTCCCAGTGCTCGGACACCCACTGGAAGCCACGGCGCTCGCGCAACCACCGACCCTCCACCCAGACATGCTCACGACCGTCCCAACGGTAATAGCCCGGCGCCCACACATAATCGGGACGCGGTGCTGGCACTGCTATGACGCGCGGCGCTGGCGGGGCGACCTCGATATCCACGACGGCTGCATAGCTGGGTGCCATCGCACCTGCAAGTAACGTGACCGCGACTGGCAGCAACAACCTTGATTTGACAATACGCTGCAACCTTCCACTCGGACGCTCTTTAAGCGTGTCACGATGACCTCCATTGCGAGAAGCCCGGTCTGTGTTGGCGACAACAGCCGCGCGCTAATATCGCCGTTCGAAATGTTGTTGCGCCCTGCAGGAACAACGACCGTGACGGACCAGCGTTGACTGACGTAGCAGGAGGATCGAGGCTCAACCGGCCTGAAGAAGGCTGCGCTTAACCTTCAGGGGCCAATTCACCTTCGCTAGCGGGATGCTCGGATGACACCGCAGGTAACTTGCGTAGCTGCGTAGCCCGGTACAACGTGACGGCTGCTCTGCCGAAAAGTCCCCGGCCTTTTACGAGGGTCTGCAGGTCCTCGGGCTCACCACCATAAAAAGATTTGTAATCGTGCGCTCCGCGCAACATATCGAATCGCCGCATGCCGTGGTCGCATGACCAGCGTAACAGGGCCTCCAGCAAGAGTGTTCCCACGCCGTGGCGCGACCATGCGGCATCGTACGACGGCATGTAGTAATACAGCACGCGGTCGCGCATGAAGCCGAAGTGAGTTGCGACGATCCCCTGGTCCGATTGCAGCATGCTCAGATGCAGGCTGCCGGACGCTGCCAGCCGTTTGGCGAGCTGTCTGATGAACTCAACACCGCCAGGCTCGGTGAGGGCGCTTGGTGCCTGCCGCGCCGCGAGCCAGGCGAGTTTCTGCTGAATGGTCGCCTCCACTGCCGGCTCGAGAGGCTCACCGGGCTGCCAGATGTGAAACCGCAGACCCAACTCCTCGAGCGAGCGCATGCCGCGCCGCACCCGCGCCCGGCGCTTCTTACTCAGCGTCTTCAACCAGCCCTCGCTGTCAGGCCACGCAATGGGCAGAGCGAAAGTGTGCTCCTCGGTTTCGATCCAGGGTCGCAACGACATCAGCAACGGGCGCACGAGCGCATCCTTGCGCACCTGGCCCAGGCGCAGCACGTCAAAGCCACCAGCGGCACGCAATGCCGCCCACATCCGCGTGAGGCATTCCGTCTGATCCTCGCGCGGATCGAGTATCACGTCGCAGTAGTCAGTGACACGTCCACCAATCCACTGGAGCATCCGCACGCCGCGTCGATGCTCGCGATGCAACGGGAGCGCACCGGCGAGTCTGCCGCTATGCCAAAGCGTCACCACATGCGGCGCGCCATTGCGGGCTGCACCAAGTGTATTGATCCACGCTTCGGCCCAACCGAACTCCTGAAACGGACGCACGCATGCCGCGGTGGCCAGCGCAGCCCACGCAGGCGCCAGCGCCATGAACTCATCGCGCTCCGTTACAATCTTGACATTCACGGTTATGAATCGCTCCGGTGCGAACAGGGCGATGGCTCGCGCTCCGCGGATCGTACCATGCGCATTTAGGTGAAGCGGATCTACGGTCCTCCACACCGGTTGGGACCGCCGGCAGCGGGTTTTTGCAATGACGCCGAGTCATCTGGAGCGCTTGGCGTACACCACGCGCTTACGCCAGTCGCCCAGGAGCGCCGCAGGTACGGCGGCAATGACGTTGTGCGTTTCGTGTGGATCCGTGCTCAGATCAAATACGAACTCGGTGCCGCGCAGTCGATCCAACCAGTATTTCCACTCGCGACCCTGCCGGATATCGATCAGGCCCGAGTAATCTCGTTCCTCGAAATAAGTTACGAACGGCGGCTGTTGCACTTGCCACGGCCTTCCCTCCCACGTAGTCGGCTGCGGTATCTTCAACTCGTTGAGGATGGTAGGAGCAATATCGATCTGCAGAGGAAATGTTGCGGTCGATATGGAGCCCTCAGGCTGATAGCCGTAGGCCAGGAATACGACGGGCACTTTGAGGACTTCCTCGCGTACGCTGTTGGAATGCGTGAACAGTCCATGCTCACCCAGGGCCTCACCGTGATCCGCGGTGATCACAACCAGCGCGTGCTGCAAATACCGTTTTTGACGCAGTTGATCCAGCAGAGACTCGATCACGTGATCCGCCGACAGCACCCCGTTGTCATAATAGTTCGTGGCGGTCGGGAGAGAAATGTCGGGCCCGTCATTGTCGATGCGAGGTGCCAGAACATAGCTGCTGGCTGGCGAGAATACCCTCTTGCCGTCGTCCTTGCGCGTTACATGCGCTGACATCAGATGAAACTGAAACATCGTAGGCGTCCCGTCGGAGTCCGGCATGGCCGCCAATCGGTCAACGACCGGCTGATCATCATCTATTGAGCTCGAGCGCACGGAGTTGCCGTCGAACCATGAATCGACGGTGCCGTAATATGCCTTCATGGGATGGAAGTAGGAGTGATCGCCCGAAAGGATCATATGTATACGGTAGCCGTTCCGGCGCAGCACCTCGTGAATTCCGAAAGGATGGAAGGAAAACTCGCCGGGAAGCTTGGAACTGGTAAGGCTGAGTAGCCCACATACCGTATCGCTACAAGCGGCGTGGGCGATCACCCTGCGCACGCTGTTGCCGCGCGCCAGTCCGTCGAGATACGGCGTGGTCTTGCGCGGATAGCCAAACAAGCTCATATGATCAGGACGCATCGCGTCCACAATGATGAGGATCAGGTTCTGCTTACCTCCGAAGTCAACCGGGGTGTAAGCACGGCGTGCACGATCATCCATAGCATCCTGAACCTCGGCATCAGATGCACTCACGCGATGACCTTCGATATCTCTTGCTCCTGCAAGCGGAAACAACGTCATGCTTAGAGGCTCCGCCTGGCTGATCCAGGGGGCACCGGTCAGGTTGACGACCTGCAGCCATACGACACAGAACCCAGCCAACGTGCAGATCGCCTTTACCCAACCCGGCCGGCTAAGGGATGTCGTCCAGTCAAAATGCTTCAGGTAAAACCAGAACGCTGATACCAGCGTTGCTGTGAGCGCAACTGCGCTGGCGCATGCGGCCATTCGAGGTACACCGACCGCATCGATGATATCCGGTGCCTGTCTGCAGAAAGTTGGAATGGCGGTCCAGCTGACCACGCCGCCCCAGTACCCGACGCTGATCACTACCAGCACATAGTAGACGAGCATCGCCCCGACGAAGAAAGCGAACACCAGTGACGAGGTCGCGAGCCGAAGCCCCACATGCGAGATCGATCGCGATATGACGAGTCGCAGCATGCCCAAAACTGCGAACGGGAGCGCCATGGTGACGATATGCGGAATCGCCGCCGACTCCGGCTGTCGGAGCAAGACCACGTAGGCAATGAGAAACGCGCTCGGCAGGCAATACCAGACCGCAAGATCTGCAACGAACCGGCGGACAATGAGGGCAACCGACATACCTATCAGCTCTGCCTGAACCAACGACGCAGATTTATGCAGGCACGCAGCGGCTCGTCAACACGCGAGTGGGTAAATGTGAAAGCGGGCTCACCTTTGGGCGTGGCGGGCTGACAGCCCGCTCAGGTAGCATGAGTTCGCAGCTCGCTGAACCGATAGGAATCCGACCAGCAAATTCCTCGTGCCCTTCCTGATGGATGGGTGACAGTTTATTCCGGAGACATAGGTAACACTTTTTGGCATCTGCGGGAGGGGAACGCGATGCCATGGCGGGAGTGTTGCCAGATGGACGAGCGGCTGAAGTTCGTTGCCCGACGGCTCGAGGGCGAGAAGATGGCGGTGCTGTGTCGGGAGTTCGAGATCTCGCGCAAGACCGGCTACAAGATCTACAAGCGCTTCAAGGACTGCGGGGTGGAGGGGCTGACTGATCGCTCGCGCAGACCACGCCCGACAGCTGCCCTTCCAGATCGAGAACGCGATCGTGCAGCTTAAGCAGGAGCACCCCAGCTGGGGTGCTCCGAAGCTGCGCGAACGGCTGCGTCGCCAGTACTCTGAGATCCAGTGTCCGGCGATCAGCACCGTGCATGCGATCCTGGATCGCAACGGTCTGGTCAAGCGCCGCAAGCGCCGAGTGTACAAGCCCGAGGGAACAGAGCTGGCCCATCCGCACCACCCCAACGATCTGTGGTGCGCGGATTACAAGGGCGAGTTCATGCTCGCCGATCGCAGGTATTGCTATCCGCTCACCATCACCGATTTCGCCAGCCGGTATCTGCTGAGCTGCGAGGGACTCTCCAGTACCCACAGCCTGTACGCCTTTACCGTGTTTGAACGCACCTTCAAGGATTTTGGCCTACCCAGAGCGATTCGCACCGACAACGGCGCCCCCTTTGCCAGCGCCAACTCGCTCTTTGGCCTCACGCGACTGTCGGTATGGTGGCTGCGGCTGGGGATCGCCATCGAGCGCATCAAGCCCGGTCATCCTCAGCAAAACGGCCGCCACGAGCGCATACACCTCACGCTCAAGAAGGAAGCCACCAAGCCGGCGGCCAAGAACTTCCTGCAGCAGCAGGCGCGCTTTGATCAGTTCATCGATATCTTCAACCAGCAGCGTCCCCACCAGGGGCTGAACATGCGCTACCCCGCTTGAGGTCTATCGCAGCTCCCCCAGGCCTTACAAGGGCTTACCCGAGCTCGAGTACCCCTTCCATGATCGCACCATCACCGTGACGCGCTGCGGACGCATCTGCCTGGGTGCGCAAAAGATCAACCTCTCGCAGGCCTTCGCCGGTCAGAAGGTAGGCGTGAAGCAGGTCGCTGATCGCATTTGGCTGGTCAGCTTTATGCAGTACGATCTGGGTTACTTCGATGACGAGACATGTCGGATCGAGAGTGCGGAGAATCCCTTCGCCGCAAAACTGTCACCCATGTCTCCGGTATAAATCGTTACCGATGTCATCGGTATAGACACTCGTGAATTTGGCGCGCCCGGAGAGATTCGAACTCCCGACCTCCTGGTTCGTAGGTCGCATCTAGACTATCCGCCCTAATACGCCAGAGCGCGCTCGGGCTGGTTTTTCGGAGATTTCGGCGATAGTACACTTCGCCTCCCTTCGCTGCAATTTGCCTGAAAACGACCGCTCGTGGTCACTTGTTGGTCACTTTTTTTGTAGCTTGCCGAAGCAGCATCATGCCCAACATTAAACTCCGACAAGACCCGGTTCGCACGCTTCCATTCCGCAACACTGCGGCGCAATGCGTGTACTGGGATGCGGCGCTCCCGTGCTTTGGCATGCGATGTACCCGAGTGGTCGACATGCCTATGTGTGCGCCTATCGCATCCACGGGCGCAAGCGTCTCGCGACATTGGGGCGCGTCGATGTGCTCACGCTCGATCAGGCGCGCGAGCGCGCGATCGGCTACTTGGGCAAGGTCCCCGCAGACGAAGCCCCACAGGCTGCACGCGACGAGAAGGCAAACCAAAAGACGGTCGGCGAGCTGTGCGAAGCTTTTATAACGCGATACGTCAAGATCAAACGCATCCGCTGCAAGGAAGCCGAATCGGTTCTGCGGCGGTGCATCATGCCGGCACTCGCCTCACGACATGCGAACACGATCACCTCTGCGGATGTCGAACCTATCCATTCGGGCTTGGGCGCCCGCCACCCCTCATTGCTGTGTCCTTCGCGTGTGGCACCGGATCAGCGCTCGCTTGGCGTGTGCGCCGGTCCATCCAAATCGCCCAGTTGCGATGTCAAGGACGGCGCGCCTGCGCACTGGGCCAGGCCAGAGTTGGAAGAACAAGTCATTGCTCGACTGAAGCTCAGCAGCCGTGGGCATACCGAACCGATTGACCTGGGTCTTCGCCGCGGCTAGCGCTTTCGCGATCGAAGGAGGCCAGACGCCGGACGAGCGAATCGACGAACGAGTCGAGGTCGCCATCGTCCAGCGTGCGGTTCACCCAGGCATAGCGCTCGGCGATCTCGGCGTCGAAATCGTCGCCACTGAGCACGATCTCAAGTGCCCGGGAGCGGCCTACCACGCGCGGGAGCCATTCCAGCCCTCCGCCGCCTGGGACCAGCCCGACGCCGATCTCGGGTTGGCCAAATAGAGCGCTTTGCCGGCCGACGAAGCGCATGTCGCAGGCCAGCACGAACTCGTTTACCGATGCCGCGCGTGCGGTTGCGAATCTTGGCGATACTCACGACTGGCGTGCAGGAGAGGCGCAACACAAAAGCGCGCCAAAGGTCCAGCAACCCTGGCCGTTCAGCGGCTTTGGATACGTCGAGATGGGCAATGAAAAAGTCGGGATTCGCCGACTGAAACACTACGACCTTCACAGACGGGTCCGCCTCGAGGTCTGTCATGAGCGTTCCGAATTCGACGATGGTTGCGGGAACGCACATGTTGATCGGTGAGTTGCTGAAGGTGATCGTCCATCGGACAGGATAGGTGCGCTCGATGTTGAACTGCGAAGGGTCAGGCATGGCGCATCTCCTTAATGCACTCACTAGATCTTCTGTGGTCACGACCGCATGTGCGAACGTCGGACCATTGCCACACTGATTGCGCTTCTGGGCCCATCAGCGGCGCACATTTCAACCCTGCGGTGTCGATCGTTGACGCCATCCGCAGCAAGCTGAGCTTTCAGCAAGCGATCGCGTATATCATCGTACAAGTCGGCGGCTGTTGTTTGGGAGCGCTCTTGGCGCACGCGATGTTCGTTTTGCCGCCGCTACAGTCTTCTGTGCATGCTCGGACTGGCATGGCTCAATGGTTGGCTGAGCTTCTTGCTACATTTACTATTGCTCGTTGTCCTTGGCATCGGTGACCGGAAGACGCTCCCTGGATGGTGGCCGGTTGGATCGGAGCTGCATACTGGTTCACCTCATCGACCTCATACGCAAACCCTGCCATTAGGATCGCACGCTCCAATACGTTTGCGGGCATCGCCCCCTCGCATGTGCCCGCCTAGCTTGCGCAACTCTTTGGCGCTCCGCAGCTATCCCGGTTTCGCGCATTCTCTTTGGGGCGCGGCGCGTAGTCGGTGCCGCGAAGGCGGCCCCCTCCGCCCGTCAAACAGAGGCTCCCTTGGTAGGTTCTGTCGCTGATTCGCAACAAACGAGCGGGACCAGCCCCAGTGTCCCGCGCACATCGTGGTGATAGAGATACACTGTCGGAGGGTGTAGTCTCACAATCGCAACCGATGCATGTTAATCGCGAATGACTGTCCTTCAAGGATTCGCTCGCCAGCTTCATAGGAGCCCATCTCCGGGTGTTGGACTCGCTCAATTTCTTGGAAAAGCTCAGCGCCCAGATCGGTGATAGCATTCTCGGCGGATGTCCGTCGCACCTTTAAGACCACACCGAATACAACAGGGCAATCTATGGACAACATTGTTAGCCATGACCCGGATGGTGCTTCCATGGCCCGCGACTCTTGGGACGGCCTTCTGGCCGCTGCAGGGCCGCGGGATCACATCGTGCAGCTTTATCAGGATCAGCAGTTTCTCAACCGGGCAGTTTGTCGCTTCGCGGCGGGCGCCATCGCTAATGGGGAGGGTGTAATCCTCGTGCCCACGGCAGCCCATTGGGAAGCATTCCGTCCCCGGCTGGAGGCCGAGGGAGTGGACGCAAAAGACGCGCAAGCGCGCGGACAGCTTACCGTCGTTGACGCGGACGAATTGCTGCCTCGTTTTATGCGGAACGCCATGCCCGATGCGCCGGTATTTCTCGGTTTGGCGACAGAGGTGATTTCAAACGCGCGCGGGCAAGACCGCTATCCCAAGGTTCGGTGGTGGGGCGAGATGGTCAACGTGCTTTGGGAGCAGGGAAACGTGGCGGCGAGCATGAGCCTCGAGGACCAGTTCGACCGCCTCGCCAAGCATCACGAGATTGCAATCTTCTGTTCGTTCGTCATGGACAATTTCAATAGCGAAGTTCACTCTCGCTTGTTGCCGCGATTGGGGCAGAATCATTCTCACCTGATTCCTGTGGAGGACTACGCCCGCCTCGAACGCGCGGTAGGGGATGCGCTGCGACAGACCGTTGGTGCGGACGATGCCCGCGTTCTCGAGCAGCAGCTTCTCGCAAACTATTCTCAGAAGTTTCAGATGCCGCGATCGCAGGCGTTGCTGCTGGCATTGCGTGACAGCCTCCCTGATGTAGCGGACTCCGTGCTGACCCGCAGCCGCAAGCTTTACCATGATTCGAAGCTGCCAACGGGGTGAGCACAAAACGCCCATCTGAGTCAGCGATTCGCGAGGTCGAGGGGGCACAAGGTGAGGCTGCGACCGCGACTGGCGTAGGCGCGGATGTAGGCGTCCTTGATTCGATCGATATCCCGATCGTAGTGGTCGACCGCGACTGCAGAGTGGTCCGTTTCAATCGAGCTGCGACGGACCTACTTGGCATCGGCCCATCGGACATCGGCCGCCGGCCTTGCAGTATGCAAGCACTGGCGAATCTTCCGGCGATCGAACAGTTATGCATTCAGGTGTTGGCCGATGCAGTCCCATCTCGCTATGACTTGCGAGACGGCGACAGATGGTTCCTCGTTCGCATCTCCCCCTACGCGGGTGCCGATCGGCAGGTTGGCGGCGTGGTGCTCACCTTCACAAATGTCACCGCTTTCCGCGCAAGTCTTGGTCAGGCGATCTACGAGCGGGAATATACGAAGACGATCCTCAACACGATGATCGATCCTCTGGTGGTTCTCGACGACGGCCTACGCGTACAGACGGCCAATCGCGCCTTTTACGACTGGTTGGGGGCTTCACGCGAGCAAACGCGAGGAGTTCCCTTGTGCGATCTGGGAGATCACGAGTGGAAGGCATCCGGCTTATGGCCATCGCTGAAGTCGACTCTTTCCGACGACCGCAAATTCCAGACCGGTGAGTTCGAAGGCGCATTTCCAAACGTCGGGCGGCGCACCATCCTGCTCGATGCTCGTCGTTTAGCTCGTGATGGAACTGCTCTAATCTTGTTAGCGTTTCGGGACATCACCGAACGCAAACAGGCTGAGCAGGCGCGACGGGAAAGCGATGATCGATTCCGCACGCTGTTTGAATCGATGGATGAGGGTTACTGCGTCGTCGAAATGATTTTCGATGAGGACGACCACCCCATCGACTATCGTTTCCTGGAAGTCAATCCCGCATTCGAAAGGCAGACAGGGATCAAGGATGCCCGGGGTCGTCTCATGCGCGAGATTGCGCCCGACCATGAACAAGACTGGTTCGACATTTACGGACGCATCGCGATTACTGGGGAAACGCTCCGTTTCGATAACCCAGCAGCCGCCCTGCAACGCTATTTCGAGGTCTGCGCTTTCCGGGTCGGCCCACCGGAACTGCGACAGGTCGGTATCGTTTTCAATGACATCACGGAGCGCAAGAATCGCGATCGCCAACGCGAGCTGGCCCTGGCGCAGGAGGAAGCATTGCGCAAGGACGCAGAAACCGCCACACGGGCGCTCGCCCAAACGCAGGAAGCGTTGCACAAACGGGTGGCCGAATTGGCGGCTGCCGATCGTCATCGGAACGAATTCTTGGCGATTCTGGCGCACGAACTCCGCAATCCACTTACCCCCTTGAGAAATGCCGTGCAGATCCTGCGCCGCTCCTCAGCCGATGCAACGGTAGTCGAAAAGGCGCGCGATCTCATCGACCGACAGGTACATCAGATGTCACGCCTGGTGAGTGATTTACTCGAGGCTGCTAGGGCGCAGAACGGGCAAATCAAGCTGAAATCGGCCTCACTAGATCTTCGATCTACCATCGAGCACGTTGTCGATCTGATGCGCCCCGTTTTTGAAGGCAAGCACCAGAGACTTCGCGTGACTCTGCCTGAAGCACCTGTCTGGGTGGAGGGTGATGCGACGCGACTGGAGCAAGTGTTTACAAACCTTCTAAGCAATGCGAATAAGTACACGCAAGAGCAAGGCGAGATTGAAATCAATCTGGTTGCCGGACTCACCGATGAGGCAACGTGCTATGCGGTCGTGCAGATCGTCGATAATGGCGAGGGAATCGAAGCGGAACTTGTACCCCGACTCTTTGACTTATTTGCTCAGGCTGATCGCTCTCTGGCGCACTCTCAAGGCGGCTTGGGGATTGGCTTGAGCCTCGTGCGCACGCTCGTTGAACTGCACGGTGGCCAGGTGACTATGCGCAGCGAAGGACGCGGTAGCGGCAGCACTTTTGAGGTGCGTCTTCCACTCACGCATGCGCCTACCGATAAGGAGACATCGAACGCATCGCTCCCGTCACTCCAACCGATTGCACGCCACTGCAGGGTGCTCGTTGTCGAGGACAACCGCGACATCCGGGAGACCAGCTGCGTACTGCTATCGACAGCGGGATTTGAAGTGAAGGCGGTCTCGACTGGCTCCGAAGCTTTGAAGGAGGCACCGGCCTTTGGTCCTAATGTCGTGTTGCTTGATGTGGGCCTGCCGGGCTTGAGCGGCTACGATGTCGCTCGGCGTCTAAGAGAGATGCCTCAGTTTGTGAGTACGAAACTAATTGCCATTACGGGATATGACACGCCGGAAGCACGTGCTCTATCAGCAGCCGCGGGCTTCGATCATCATATTTGCAAACCGGTCGATTTCGACGAGTTGACCACCCTGCTGGGCTAAATATCTCGCGTTGCTACCCACACAGAAGCAACAACTCGGGCTTATTTGAGTTCAGTTAGGGAGGAGGTTTCGTGTTGCTGCCGCATGGCGCGCCCCGCGCCCGTTGTTGTCATCTTGGGCGCGACCATGGGAATTGTGTTCGTAAAGCATCTAGACTCCGACTGATCGATGAACACCGACGTCCCGTACTCACCACAGAGGGAGTGACTGACGATAGTTTCGCCGCGGCGATATTGGCCCGCGATGCCTGCGAGGCCACACTTCTTCCAACATTCGCTTTCGGTCGAGGAGATTCGGTGCCAGCTATTGGGAGATGAAGCGCTGGAACCATCGAGGGGAATCGCTAGGGGAACTGCGTCAAGAGCGATAGCGCTCGTACGCGCAGAAGGGACTAGCCCCTCGCAAGCGACCAAGACCGCCTTCTTCAACCAAGCTTCATTATCTTGAGTAGCGTCATCTTGAGTAGCATCTTCGCGGCACCGATCTGTACCGCAGCCCTTGCCCATTTTGCGCAAGGTGAAGCGCTGACGCCCAACGCATTGGCAGCTCGTCTTGGCACAGCTCCAAGCTCCAAAGGCTCTTGCACGCTTTCTTATCTTCTCCCCTCATCGGAAACCCGCCCGAAATTGGATCCCTGTCTCCCCCTTTTTGACGCGGTGAATAAGGAACCGAGTGAGAAGGGGATCGGGTTTCACGCAGGAGCGTGCGCCAAAATGCCGAAATATATTATTTTCAGGGAGATCGCGCGCCCGGAGAGATTCGAACTCCCGACCCCTTGGTTCGTAGCCAAGTACTCTATCCAACTGAGCTACGGGCGCGTTTTTCCGATTGTACCAATCCGTCTTCGACCGGCGGACCCGCCCGCATCGGCGTCTGGTCACTTCTTGGTCACTCCGCATCCGCTGCAGAAGTTCCTATTCTCCTAAGCTCCTCATCCATCGACGGATTTCGCCCGATTCGAACCACGCCTTGACTTCTTCGTAGCGAGGCACTCTATCCAACTGAGCTACGGGCGCGCCGATGAAACTGGTAGCGGCTCGTCGCGAGGAGCCTGCGCGGCAGCTCCAGACAGATGCTGCGTCGCGCAGGTCCAGGCGCGGATTGGTTTTGCCGCCGCGAGGGCCCGCAATATTAGCACATCGCTACCGTCCTCCAAGTCTCACGAGCTCTGCCGCGCGCCGGAGAATCGCGCAGTATCCTGTGGAGCGCGCCGGAGCGCGCTTGAGAGCAAGGTGCAACCCTCAGCGACCCCGCAGCCGGGTGCTGAATTGCTGTACGAGCTGATCAGGCCCGAAGCGGCCAAACGAAAGAATGAGCGCGCCGATGCCCGCAGCTGCACGTCCGGCGAGCGCGGGCGCAACGGCGGCCAATGCGGGCACCATCTCCAGCGCGAACCCCAGCGCTACGAAAGCGCCTCCGAGTACATAGAAGAAGTATTGTGCCTGACGGACCTCAGGGCCGATTTCCCGCTCAGCGTGGCGCGCTGTCATGGCCGCAAAGTCTCAGCGACTCACCGACAGCAGGCTTGCGATACCGGCAATCAACTCCCGCGCTTCGATAGGCTTGGCCAGATGCATCTGATAACCGGCCAGCAGCGATCGCTGTCGATCCTCGGCACGTGCATACGCCGTCACCGCGATCGCGGGAATCGGCGGGCCTTGATCGGCACCCTGGGTACGCACCCGCCGGATCAACTCATAGCCGTCCAGCCCGGGCATCCCTATGTCACTCACCAGAACATCGAACTTCTGGGCCGTCAGCTGGCGCAGCGCCTCGACTCCATTATCTACGGCAATGACCTGCGCTCCCCTGCCTTCCAGGATGCGAACCATGAGCTGCCGTCCATCCGGCTCATCATCCACTATCAGGACCGCGACGCTCTCCAGCCGCGGTAATTCCAGCTTCTCGAGCGGATCGGACAAAACCGGCAGTCTCTGGCTGCGCTCGATCTCCTCATCTGATACATGCGACACCGGCAAAGCCAGTATGAAAGTCGAGCCGAGATTCTCGCCAGCGCTCTTGACCCGCATGGAGCCGCCGTGCAGCTCCACGAGCGTCTTGACGATCGACAGCCCGATGCCAAGACCCCCGTGGCGACGATTCATCGCCGGGTCGGCCTGACGGAAGCGCTCGAACACGAACGGCAAAAAGTCCGGATCGATGCCGATGCCGCTGTCCTCCACGACGATCTCGACGTGCGAGTTAACGCGCTCGAGAAAAACCTGGATGCGGCCTCCCGCAGGCGTGAACTTCACGGCGTTAGACAACAGGTTCCACAGTACTTGTTGCAGGCGATTCGGGTCGCCGCGCACAAACCCCACGTTCGTGTCCAACATCGTGCGAATGCGCAGATTCTTGGCTTCCGCAGAGGTGCGTACCGACTCGATCGCATTGTTGATGACCTCGTGCAGCGATAGCGGTTGTACCTCCAGATGGATCTTGCCGGAGATGATGCGGCTCATATCCAGCAGGTCGCTCACGATCTGTGCCTGTGCCCGCACGTTGCGCTCGATGGCCTGCAGCCCCCGTGCCTGATCCACGTCGCCAACGCCCGGCTGACGCAACAGCGTGGCCCACCCCTGGATGGCATTCAGCGGGGTGCGCAGCTCATGTGACAAAGTCGCCAGAAATTCGTCCTTGAGATGACTGAGGCGTTCCGCTTCCGAACGCGCGTAGCGTTCCGATTTCAGCAATTCTTCGCGCTCGGCCGCGACCTGCCGCAATTCTGCCTCGCTATGCCGCAGCGCCTCCTCGGCAGTGCGCCGCGCCTGCAGCTCACGCTGCATCCCCTGGAAGGCACGCGCGCGGTCGAAGGCTATGGCCGCCTGGGTGGCAATACCGCCTATCAGGCGCTCCGAGCGCTCGCTGAACCTGTCGGGTTCGGGGTGTCCGAAGAACAGGCCGCCCAACACTTCGCCAGCACGACTGACTACCGGAGCTGCGAGGTAGCTGGTAACGGGCAGGTGTCCAGCTGGCATCCCGTGGTAGGGCGCATTCTTGCCATAGCGCGAATCCTGGCGGACGTCACGGATGCGTAGGATGCCCTCCCCGCGGAATGTCGGACCGAAGAGTTGCGTGGCACGCGGCATCGGGAAACTGGCGAATGCGGAGCGCGGCACACCAGAGAGCGTGTAAAGCCAATAGGAGCCGTCCTCGCCCTCCTTGACGACGTTATAAAAGAATGCGCCAAAGGCAGCTCCCACCAACTCAGTCGCGACATCCGTCACGCGTTGCACCACGTTGTCGAGCTCGAGTTCCGCCGCAATGGTTTGACCCAGGTGATGCAGCGTCTCCAGAGCTCGCGCTTCCTCCTCGAATCGCGATTCGGCGCGTTTCCTGGCGGTTACATCATGCGCAATCTTGGCCGCGCCGATAACTCGGCCGGTCTCATCGCGCACCGGTGCTATCGTGAGCGATATGTAGAGTTTGTGTCCGAGACGGTGAACACGCACGGTCTCATAGCGATCGATCCGCTCCCCACGGTACAACTTTGCAAGGATCTCCGTTTCCTCGTGATGCAGCTCCGGAGGTATCAGCTTCAGGATGGACTCACCGACCATCTCGGCGGCGGTGTAGCCGAACAGACGCTCGGCACCTTTGTTCCAGGAGATCACTGTCCCCTGCAGATCCTTGCTGACGATACCATCCTCGGAAGCATCAACTATCGCGGCGAGTTGCGCACGGGCACGTTCGAGCTCGCGCAGTGTCTGACTCCTGTCAGATTCGAACGATGCGGATGAGGCGGCGGCCGTCGCAGAACCCGAGGGGCCGCTTGAAGAGGGCTGGGACATCAGGTCATTGTAGTCAAGCTGCAGATCTCGGGCCAGCAACTGCCGACATGGCAGACCCTTGGCGTCAGGCCCACTGAGAGTCAGACTTGTGCTCAAGCGAGACACCGCGAGGCGATCCGACAGCGTACACTCGATGCGTGCCAAATCCGCCTGCTCGTCCGCTGACTGTGACAGTCGACCCGCAACAGAAGCTGGCGGCTTTGCTCTTGCAGCCCGCGGCCGCCCACGCGTGCCTGGTGTTTGCCCACGGCGCCGGGGCCCCCATGACCCATCCCTCGATGGAGAGCCAAGCGCTCGCGCTGTGCGCCACGGATGTCGCCACGCTGCGCTTTCAGTTCCCGTACATGCAACGGGGCGCGCGGCGAACTGACCCGCCGGCTGTGTGTCACGCCGCGGTTCGTGCAGCCGTAGCTGAGGCGAGCCGCCAGCTTCCCGGGATGCCGCTGTTTGCTGGCGGCCGCTCCTTCGGCGGACGCATGACTTCCCAGGCCCAGGCGGCAGCGCCGCTGGCAGGGGTGATAGGGCTGATCTTCTTTGCTTTCCCACTGCACCCGGCCGACAAGCCTGGCATCGACCGCGCAGCACACCTGGAGAAGTTGCAGCTGCCGATGCTGTTTCTACAGGGCACGAGGGATGCGTTAGCCGAAGTGGCACTGTTGGAGCCGACGGTAGCGCGGCTCGGGCTGCATGCGACGCTCGAGCTCATCGAGGGCGCGGACCACTCTTTTCACCTGCCACGAGCGGCTGGCCGAACGGATCATCAGGTCAGGACAGAAGTTGCGGCCCGTTGCAGCACCTGGATGCGCCAGATATGCGCGGCACGCTGACTTGTTCCGCACATGGAACGTAAACTCGCCGAATATGCCGCCAAGCGCTCTTTTGCGCGCACGCATGAGCCGCAGCCGCAACTTGCGCCTGAGCGAGCGGGGCCGCTGTTGTTTGTGGTGCAGAAACATGCAGCCAGCCGGCTGCACTACGATTTCAGGCTCGAACTGGATGGCGTACTGAAATCCTGGGCGGTACCTAAGGGACCGTCAGTCACAATCGGTGACAGGCGCATGGCCGTTGAAGTCGAGGATCACCCCTTCGATTACGCCTCATTCGAAGGTGTTATCCCTGAGAAACAATATGGCGCCGGCACTGTCATCGTATGGGACTGTGGGGTGTACTCGCCAGATGATGAGGGTGAATACGCCTTTAACGACCGCGTGCAGGCGCAGGAGCGCATCCGTAGTGGTCTTGCTGCAGGCAAACTGAACTTCTGCCTGCGTGGCGAGAAGCTGAAAGGCTCGTTCGCTCTGGTGCGTACGCGCACCACCAACCAGTGGCTGCTGTTGAAACACCAGGACCGATTCGCCAACCAGCCCGGATTGCTGGCCAATCATCTGTCTGTGCTCTCGGGCCTGCACCTGGAAAACATAGCGGTTAACGAGCTGCCACCCCGTCTGCCGGCTGCGCAGCTCGCTCCAAGCGGGCCGCCCGAGAAAATGCCGGTAGAGCTGCAACCGATGCTGGCGGAGACGGCAGATGAGGCGCGCTCGCAGCCTGAGTGGTGGTACGAGCCTAAGCTGGATGGCTATCGCGTGTTGGCTTTCGTGGACGGCAAGGACGTTCGACTGACATCACGCCGTGGTCAGGATCTGACTGGCGCGTTTCCGGAAATCGTTGCCGCGCTCGACCAGCAGGCCGACACCCGATTGATACTGGATGGGGAGGTGGTGGCTCTGGGAGCAGACGGTCGACCCTCATTCAACGCGCTGCAGAACCGTGCCCAGGCGCGCACGCCCGCCGAGGTGGCCGTGGCGCGTGCCGCGGCCCCCGCTGTCATGGTGTGTTTTGACCTGTTGCACTTCGCAGGTCTCAGCCTGCGCGGCGCAGCGTATGTCGACCGACGTCGCTACCTGTCGCAATGTCTCATGCCGACCGCATGCCTGCAGCTGATCCATGTAACTCCCGAGGCTGAGCCCCTGTTCGCTGCCGCCATGCAGAGCGGTTTCGAGGGGATCGTCGCAAAGCGCAAGACGGGCACTTACCAGCCGGGCAAGCGGTCGGGCGCCTGGTTGAAAATCAAGCGGGTGCGCTCGGCCGAATTCGTCGTGGGCGGCTTCACGCATGGCAAGGGAGAACGGCAGACGCTCGGGGCCTTGCTACTGGGGTACTGGCGGGACGGGCAGCTGCATTACGCGGGTCACGCAGGCTCCGGCCTGACGGCACCGGTCATCGCGCAGCTACGTGCGCAGAGCCGCAAGCTTGCGCGTAAGGGCTCGCCATTCATTGAGAAAGTACCGTTGCATCGCCCGACCAGTTGGCTCGATCCACAGCTTGTGGTGGAGGTGACCTACGCGGATTGGACAGCCGACGGCATGCTGCGCGCACCAGTGTTCAAACGCATACGCGAGGACGTTGCGCCGGCTTCAGTCAGCGTCGTTCCCTCCGGAGCCGAATATGAGAGGGGAAAGCCTGTCAGTCGCAGCAACAGGAACAGCAACGCGACGGCAATTGCAGATACCACCCTGCCTGCCCGGTCTGCGCACTCACGAGCAGATGTTGATCGCTACGATCTGGCCGCCATTCTCCAGCAACTCGAGCATCCGGCCACACGCCTCGACCTCGACCTGGGTTCGACGCGGCTGCGTCTCTCGAACCTCGACAGGGTGTACTGGCCAGCAGATCCGCTGAGCGGCACGGCGGCGTTGTGCAAGCGCGATCTCATCCGCTACCTGGCACAGGTCGCGCCGCTGATGCTGCCGCATCTGCGCAATCGCCCGCTCACCATGATCCGAATGCCGGAAGGCATTCACGGTGAGCGCTTCTTCCAGAAGCACTGGGAGCAGAGTCTGCCGGAGTTCGTGGAAACCGTAACCGTCTACTCCGGCCATCGCGAGGACGCGCACCGTTACCTGCTGGCCAACAATCTGCCGACGCTGTTGTGGCTCGGCCAGAACGGCACGCTGGAATTTCATATCTGGCACTCGCGCACCGAGCTGGGCCCCGATGCTGTCAGTGACGTCACGGATTTTTCGAGCTCACCCCAAGCCCTCGCAACTTCAGTGCTCAACTACCCGGACTACCTGGTCTTTGACATCGATCCTTACATCTATTCGGGTAAGGAAGCTAAAGGTGCGGAGCCGGAGCTCAATGCCCGCGGATTCGCAGTCGGCCGTCGCGTCGCTTTCTGGCTGCGGCAGTTGTTGCGTCAGATGTCCCTGGATGCCATCGTCAAGACCTCCGGCAAGACCGGGTTGCACATCTTCGTACCGATTGAGCGCACCGTAACCTTCGATGAGGCCCGGCACATCTGTGAGACCGTGGGCCGTCACCTGATGAAGGCGCATCCCAGGGAGATCACCATGGAGTGGAAGGTCGAGAAGCGTACCGACAGGATCTTCATCGATTACAACATGAACGTCCGTGGCAAGACCTTGAATGTTGCTTACTCGCCACGGGGGGTCCCGGGAGCTCCGGTTTCCATGCCTCTGACCTGGGAGGAGCTGGAAGCAGCGGAAGTGATGGATTTCACGCTCCTCAGCGCCCCTGCCAGGTTGGAAAAGAGCGGCGACCGGTGGCAAGATGCTCTCACGGAGAAGTACAACCTATCCCGGGCATTCGGCGCCCCCGCGGGCGGCCCTAACCCGTTCAGAAGCAGGTGAACCATGGCCGCCGCGCGCTCGATCGGATCGCTGACCATCTCCTTCGGACTGGTTGCCATACCGGTCAAACTCTACTCGGCAACCCAATCCGGGAGTGCCATCTCCTTCAACCTCCTGCACAAGGGGTGCGGATCCCGCCTCAAACAGCAGTACATCTGCCAGAAAGAGGGTGTGATCGTCGAACGCGACGACATGGTGAAGGGTTACGAGTTTGCCAAGGACCAATATGTGACCTTCAGCCCGGAGGAAATCAAGGCTCTGGAGGAAGTCGGTACGCATGCTGTGGAGATCTCGGAGTTCGTGCCGGTGGAGTCGATCGATCCGGTGTACTTCGACAAGACTTACTACCTGTCGCCCGACAAGGGCGCTGGCAAGCCTTATGGGCTGCTGACCGAAGCGCTCCGTCAGGCACAGCGGTGCGCGGTGGGGCGTTGGGCGGCCCGCGGCAAGGCCTACATCGTGATCTTGCGACCGGTTGGCGATGTGCTCGCCATGCAGCAGCTGCACTTCGCCGGCGAGGTGCGCAATGCGACGGAAATTGACGTGCCCAAGTCGGACGTCAAGCCCGCGGAGCTCAAACTGGCACAGCAGCTGATCGACAGCCAGACATCGGCTAAGTTTGATCCGACGGCCTACAGTGACGATGTGCGTGCGCGGGTCGAGGCAGCCATCCAGGGCAAAGTGGAAGGTCAGGAGATCTCAGTCGCGGAGGCGGCTCCTGCCAGCGAGGGTAAGGTGATCGATCTCATGGAGGCGTTGCGCGCGAGTCTGGAAAAAACCGAGTCGGCGAAGTCTTCGGTGGCGCGGCTCGGTCCCCGGAAGTCGCCGAAGCGCATCGAGCAACCCGCGAAGACGGCGCGCAAGGCCGGCAAGCGCTAACGGAGCGCAGCGAGTCTGATGGTTTCCTACAATGTGCGCGATGTGGAGCGGGTGCTCCAGCTGTCTCGCAGTACGATCCGTGGCCTGATCGAAGTTGGTTTCGTAAAGCCCGAGCGCGGGCCGCGACGGGAATATCGCTTCTCGTTCCGCGATCTCATCGTGCTGCGCGCCGCACGGGCGCTCATCCATGCCAAGCTGCCACGCAAGCGGATCCGCAGATCACTGGAGGAGCTGCGCCGCCACCTGCCGGAAACCATGCCGATGTCGGGCTTGAGCATCTGTGCCGTGGGTGATCGGGTGGTGGTGCGCGATGGTGGCACGCATTGGCAGGCCGATGACGGACAATATCTTCTCGGACTCGACGTCGTGCTCGAGAACGGCATGCTGCACATGATCGAGCGCTCCGCGACAGTCTCTGCCAGCGAACATGTGCCGCAGGGCAGCGATGCACGCAGTGCCGAAGACTGGTTCGATGAGGCGCTGCAGCTCGAAATGAATGATCCGCCCGCGGCGCGGGCGGCGTACGAACAGGCAACCGGGCTTGATCCGCAATATCTGGCTGCCTGGATCAACTGGGGCCGGCTGCTGCATGAACACGGAGCGACGCGCGAGGCTGACAAAGTGTATGCACGCGCGCTGCAGGCATGCGGTCCGGATTCGCTGCTGCTGTTTAATCGGGGCGTTTTATTCGAGGACGTCGGAAAATCGACGCTCGCGCTGCAGGCTTACCACGCCGCCATCGAAGCGGATCCTAACCTCGCGGACTGCCATTACAACCTTGCCCGCCTGTACGAGGTCATGGGCAAGCCACAGCACGCCATCCGCCATCTGGGTCAATACCGGCGGCTTATGAGCAGTTCCGGTCACTGAGTGACGCTCTGGGTAGGCACCTCGGGTTACCAGTATCCTGAGTGGAAGGGCAGCTTCTACCCGCAGAAAATGCCGCCGGCGCGCATGCTGCGCTTCTATGCCGAGCATTTCGCGACCGTCGAGATCAACTACACGTTCTATCGGATGCCCAACGAGCAGATCCTGGCGGGCTGGAACAGCGATACGCCACAGCGATTCAGGCTGACTTTGAAGGCGCCGAAACGTATAACGCACGATGCGCGTCTGCGTAACTGCGCCGAGGCGGTGCAGCGTTTCCTGGGAGTCGCCAGCACGCTCGGCACCAAACTGGGGGCGCTGCTGTTTCAGCTACCGCCCTACCTGCGTAAGGACATCGTGCTGCTGGATGACTTTCTCGCCTTGCTACCGGCGACCACGCGTGCCGCATTCGAGTTTCGCCACGCCTCCTGGATGGACGACGAGGTATACGACAGACTTCAGCAACGCAACCTCGCCTTATGCATTGCCGATGGGGAAAAGGTCGCTGCCCCGGTGCGCATGACCGCCGATTTTGCGTATTTCCGTTTGCGCGACGAAGGCTATCAGCCCGCCGACATCAGCCGCTGGGCCCAGGTGATTCGCGAGCAGGCGCTCAGCCGGCGCGACGTGTTTGTTTACTTCAAGCACGAAGAAGCCGGCAAGGGCCCGGAGTTTGCGCGTCTGCTGCTTGCAGAGTTGCCCGTGGAAGCGCGCTGAGATCCCGGCCCGACCGGGACCGCGCTCACTGCGGCAACGGAAATTGCGCCGTCAGCTTCTGCTCGATCTCATCCGCCGGCACGGGCATGCAGGCGAGATATCCTTGCCAGGAGTCGCAGCGCATTTTGCCCAGGATCTGCAGCTGCGCCGGGGTTTCCACCCCTTCGGCCACAGTGGTGAGCTTGAAAGCCGAGGCAAGTCGCAACACGGTTTCCACGAGGATGACACTGGAGGGCTCATCGGGCAGACCGCTGACGAAGGATCGGTCGATCTTCAACAGATCAACCGGCAACTGCGGCAGCAAACCAAGCGATGAATAACCGGTGCCGAAGTCGTCCAGGGCAATTCGTACGCCGGCCGGCCGCAACTCCCGCAGCTTGCCGCCAGTGCCTTCCAGATCCTGCAACAGGATCGACTCGGTGATCTCCAGATCAAGGCCGAAGCAGGCACACTTTCGCAGCCGCTCGCAGCAGGCCAGTACCTTCTGTACAAAGCCACGCTGGCGCAACTGCACTGCCGAGACATTCACGGCGACTCTGACGGGTGCCATTCCCCGTTGGTGCCAGCGCTCGCAATCGACAACCGCCTGCGTAAGTGCCCAGTCGCCTACGGCCAGGATCATCCCGGTCGACTCGAGCACGCCAAGGAACTTCTCGGGTGTCAGCACTCCCTCGTCAGGGTCTTTGAGTCGCAGGAGTGCCTCCACGGCCTCGACGCGTCCTGTTCGCAAATTCACCTGCGGCTGGTAATACAACTGAAAGCGCTGGGCCTCCAGGGCCGCGGCAAGCTTGTGCTCCAGCGCCAGCCGTTCGGTGATGCGGCTGTGCATCTCGAGCCGGTAGTGCAGGTAGCGCTCACCGGTTTCCTTGGCTTCCTTCAAGGCTGCTTCTGCACGCTGCACCAGCCGCTCGGCGTCCGCCATCTCCCGAGGTGGATGCGCAACGCCGTAAGTGCAGGAAATGCGCAGGCTCTGCCCTTGGAACTCTACGGGCTCGGCGAGCAGGCTGGCGTTGAGCACAGAGCGGATGCTTTCATCGCCCGCAGCCAGAGGGGGCTCCAGCAGCGCGAATACGCCTCCGCCAAAATGGGCGATGTGCGCATCGTTGCTTGCATGGGATTTCAGACGATCGGAGATCTTCAGCAGCACTTCATCGCCGAATACGCGCCCGTAGGTGTCATTGATGCCGTTCAACCCGCGGATGTCGAGCGCTACCACTGCCATCTGGCTGTAGGGGCCGTCCCCGCGCTGTAGGAACTCCTCCAGCCGCTTGAGGAACATCGCGCGGCGCGCCAGTCCGGTCAGCGGGTCGAAGTAGGCGTAGTACTGGGCCGCATCGGCGTCTTGCTTCGAGCGCAACGCAAATGACAGGCTGGACATCATGTCCTGCAGGAGCACCAGCAGATCGCCGTCAGCGACCAGGTTGGAATCTCGCGCGGTAAGCATGAGGGCACCGACCCGACGGCCATCCACGAGCAGGGGCAGAGCCACCGCGGCCCGGAAACCGCGCTGGATGAGCAGCTCGCGCATCGCCACCGGCGGCTCGGCCCGCGTCAGATCGGTGCTGACCGCAATCTGCCCGGTGCGCAGCGCTCGACCGGAGAGGTTGCCGTCGAGTCCGGTACCGTCCTCGATTTCGAGAATCGTGGGCTCAGGGAAATCTGTACTGGGACCGGCGCGAAAGCGGGGGACGGCGAACTTGCCATCCGCGGTGACGACCGAGAATACGGCGCGGTCGTATCCGCCGACCTCCGCCGCGAGACGACAGGCCTCCTGGAGCAGCTCGTCCTGATCGCGAATGCGCAGCACGGCGGCACTCACGCCGCTCTGCATCCGCAGGATACGAGCCAGTCGTTCGATTTGTTCACGTTGTCGACGCCGCTCGGTGACGTCGCGCGTCACGCCGATGATGTAGTGTCGATCGCCACGCTCGATGTAACGGAGACTGACCTCGACCGGCAGCTGCTTGCCATCCTTGGCCCGGTAATCGCCCTCCAGCACGAGGCTGCCGCAAGCGCGGATAGCGGCAACCCGTTCGCTCCACGCTTGCGATGCAGCTGGCGGGAAGAAATCCTCGACTGTTAGCTGCAGCATCTCCTGACGCGAGTAGCCGAGGCGGCGCGCTCCAGACTCGTTCACGTCCAGCACGCGCCCACTGGGCGCATCTACCACGCAGATGATGTCGTTGGTTTGCTGTAGCAGCTCACGGAACAACTCCACACGTTGCAATGCCTGCGTCTTTTGCCGGCGAGTGCGTAAGCTGGAGATGCCGAAAGCGAGATCCATGGCGAGCTCTTGCAGACGCTGCACTTCGGTCGCATCGAATGCATCGGACGCATCGCTATAGATATTCAGCGCACCCAGGACGCCCTGCTCGTCGATCAGCGGTAGCGCGATCGAGGAGCGAAAGCCGCACGCCCGGGCTTCGCTCCGCCAGGGGACGAAGAGGGGATCGCTTTCCAGATTGCGTGCGATCTGGATGGTACGACTGCGGATGGCGCGGCCCGTCGGGCCGCGCCCCCGCTCTGAGTCTGCCCAACTGATTCCGCTGTCCACATAGGTGGCGGCAGCGCCGCACACGGCAACGGGCTTCACCGTCTTGGCGGCATCAGTCTGCGCGAACCCTACCCACGCCAGGCGATAGCCGCCGGTGTTCACGATAAGCTCGCATACGCGATCGAGCAAATCCTGTTCGTCCTGCCCTCGCACGAGCAGTCGATTGCTGCCACTCAGCAACTTCAGCTCGCGATTGAGTTTCACGAGTGCTCGTTCGGCCTTGCGGTGGCGTGTGATGTCGATCCCGCTGGCTGCGATGTGTGCGATGCGTCCGCCCGGACTGCGCAGAGGACGAAACGTACAATCAAGTATGGCGCCCCGGCCGTCTGCCAACGTCGCGTGCAGCTCACCTCGGGCCGTTTCTCCGCTGGTCGCCTTCTCCAGCAACGCAATCGCAGCATGGAGGCCTTCGGGCGTCAGCACCGACGCTGCGATCTGTTCGAACGGCTTTCCGACCACATCGGCGCGCACCAGACCAAAAGCCGACATCGCCAGCTCATTGGCCTCGAGAATCGTACCGTCCACTGCAATCAGCGAAGCCAGGATCGACAGGCTGTCGAGCAATTCGCGGCTATCTGCGCGTGCGCGCAGCTCAGTCGCGCGCGCGGCGGCGGCCGCGCGTTGCTGCACACGCGCAGGCGGAAGATGATCCGTTTGCTGATCCGGTTTGGTAGGCGGCGCCATGCCGATCTCAGTGAATGCGAGGTCCCTGCAAAATATCCGGAAAGCCGGCGCGACCAAGGCGAACGATGTGGCAGGTCGTCGTCCCGCACATCGACTGCATCCGCGCGACGCGCTGCGTCGCAGCGAACACCGTCTGCTGCTTTGACAAATTGTAACAAAGATAACTTTAGCCGCGTGCCGCCGCGACGAGTGAGAACTGGCTCACACGTCGCTATATGCTCTGCAGTGCGGTAGCGGACAGATTGCGGGATTTCGACGGTGCGCTCACCGCACCACGACGGTACCTACCATGCGCGGGTGGATAGTGCAGATGAAATGATAGGTTCCGGGCTTCACGAACTGGAACTTGAAGCTTTGATGCGTGTCGAGTGCGCCGGAGCTGAAGAGGTGCTCATCGCCCAGCACCGTGTGCGGTTCCTCATCCTGGTTGGTCCAGATCACCGTAGCGCCGGCGTTCACCGTGAGTGAAGCGGGGATGAACATGAAGTTCTGGATGACTACCTGCGCCTCGGAGCTTTCCGCACTGTGCGCGCAGCTCACCCAGGCGCCGGCGAATACAGCGATCAGTGGCGAGGCTCTCGATCGTGCCGGCAGGCGCGAGATTGATGTGGACAAAGGTGACAGGGGCATGGGGCGTATTCCTGCTGGTAAGCCGCAATTGATCAGGCGAGGGATGTATCCTGTAGCGTCAGCGCGCGCGGATGTCGGAGCTCGGTGATGCGCGTTATTCCCAGCATTGCCGGCAGAGTGCCGGCAGGTACCCGCAATGGCCCGGGACCTTCCCCAACACCGGGTTCGGGTTGGGGGTACGCGGTTGATCGAGCCGTGTGAAAGGTGATGTGACCCTCGGTCTTCTGCACGATCTGATGGATGTGCCCGTTCAGAACGGTCACCGAGCCGAAACGCCGCAGGAGTTTCAGGAGCTCCTCGGCATCCCCGGTTCCCCAACCCCAGGGCTCATAGATGGTCCACAGCGGCATGTGCGCGAAGATCACGATCGGTGTGCTTGCAGTCCGGCTGCTGAGGTCGGCAGCGACCCAGGCGAGCTGCTCATCTCCCAACGCGCCCAGGCCACCGGCTTTGAACTGCATAACATTGTTGAGCGCCACAAAATGCACGCCCGCATGATCGAAGCTGTAGTACCCCTTGTTATTGGAAACCTTCCCAAAACGGTTGAAGTACTCGGTGGCGGCCGCATCGCTCGTGTCATGCTCGCCCGGTACGGTGTGCAGCTCCGGCACTCTGAGCCGAGACAGGAGCTCTGATGCGGTATCGAATTCGGCGGGCTTGGAGAGGTGAGTGATATCGCCCGTGTGCACCACGAGCGACGGCAGCTCCGCCATTCCGTTGACGAGCTCGATCGTGCGCAGCAGCGTGCCTGTGACGTCAGGATTGGCCTCCTTGGCAAAGCCAATATGTGTATCGCTGATCTGCACGAACAGGGGTTTGCCGGTTAGCGGCGTCGCATCCGGTTTGCCAGCGGCAACGGCTAGATCCACGGGTGCCAGCACGCCACCGCTGAGCAGAAACAGGGTACCTGCGCCGCCGTAAGCCAGGCACTGCAGAGCACTGCGGCGTGAGAGGGACTTCGAAACTGCAGCCATGGGGTCTCTCCGATCCGGTTGGTTTCGATGAAGACCAGCGACAGATCGGATTTATTCCCGCGGGAACGCTGCCCGAGTCAGTGCGCGTCGCGCAGCAGATCAACCAGCCCCTGCTGCTCTGCCCTGCCCATGTCTGAAACCACGCAAGACTGCAGAGCATGATCCTGCCAGCAGTTGACGAGGTAGCCACTGCGAACCGTCTGCACCGGCAGGACTGCCCCCTGGTGCTGCCAGTTGAATACGTTCGCAGTGTGCGCTCCATGCTGATACACCAACACGGCGGCACGCCGCTGCTCGAGGATGTCCAGCCTGCCCCCGATGAGCCGATAACCCTGCGCCGCAAAGTCGGCTACGATGGGCGATACATCGGTACGCCCGGCAAACCAGGGCCGCACGGTGTGCCGGTCGCTCGAGGCAACATCGATCAGATGCTCGGGCATGAGCGAGCGGACGTGAGCGCTGAGGAGCTGGTCCAGAAGATCAGAGCGGGAGGGTACGAACCACACAAGCATAGCAAGGCTCGCTAGTACCGCCCCAGCCACGCCTCCGAAGAGCACACTCAGACCGGTGGGCCACGGGATTCGCCAGGCTGGACGCATGGCAGCCGGCTTTTGGCGCGTCTCCTGATCGAGGCAGCGCTCTATCCGGACTCGCAACGCCGTGGGTGCGGGTTCCGGCGGAAGAGCCTGACGCAGAGCCGTCCGCAGCTGCTCCCACTCGGCCCGGCGCTGTGTGCATTCGCCACATTGAGCCAGATGCCCTTCAACGGCGAGGATCCCGAGCGCATCCAGCTCGCCATCAAAGTACGCCTGCAATCGCAGCTGCTCAGAGCATTCCACGACTGCCCTCCTCGCTGGTATTGAGTGCCTGGAGCTTGTCCCACTCCGACTTGAGCGCCGCCCGCGCGCGGGACAGACGTGACATGACAGTTCCCATGGGCAGCGATGTGACGGTAACGATCTGCCGATAACTCAGCTCTTCCAGCTCGCGTAGCACCAGAATTTCGCGCTGCTCCGCGGGCAGACACGCAAGCAGGCGCGTGAGCGAGCGCCGCACCTCGGCCTGCGCGGTCGCCTCCGCGGGGCCTGGCGAGGTATCGGGCACAGCCGCCAGCCAGCCTTCACCCTCCTCACCCGTTGCTACAACCACCGCTTGCCGGCTGCGTTTTGCTGCAGTCAGCTGGCAATTGCGTACGATCGCCAGCAACCAGGCGCGCGGGTCATCGACCCTGGTGGTGTGATACACCCGGAACGCGCGCAGGACAGCCTCCTGCACGATGTCGTCCGCATCGCCCACGCCACGGCACAGCCATCGTGCGAATCGATAGGCCGCGTCCAGATGCACGAGCACTTCACTTTCGAAGCGCGCACGCTGCTCCTCACGTGCGATGATCGTCCTCCCGGCTCGCCGCGGCCTGATGAACTGAAGCCTCTGGAGGCTATGACACCGCAGGGCGCAATTTTATTCCATGCGAGAACGGCGGGAACAGGTCAGACCGATATATTGGTGCTATGGCGTCATCATGTGCGTTATCGAGCCGATTGCGACCTGGGTATCCTGCGTGCCTGCGTCAGTTCTGCATCACCGTAGCTGCCCGTAAGCTGACCGTCACGGGCAAAATCACGAATCAGCCTGAAATATCCCGGCGCATACCGGGTAGAGACGCGGCTACCGTCCGCATTCACCTCGAACAGGGTTATGCCGTGTTCTGCTTTGGGATAATAAGCCAGAGTGAATGGATGATCGGTCGCGATGAGCGTTTCGATTCTACGCTTCGTCTCGGCGCTGGGTGCCTCATAGTCCTCGCCGCCCAGTATCCATAGCTGCGGCACCCTTGCGGCCCGCAGTGTCGGCAGCGGATCGTAGTGGAACGGAGTACTGCGGGTCCAACTCAGCTCGGTGCCGCCCAACTCTCGAAGTTGCGTCTCCGAATACGGTAACAGCAGATACGTGTAGTTGCCGTGAAGATCCTTGTACCAAGGAGCACTGCCGTACCTTGCGCGCATGGCATCCAGCTCGGCGAAGCCTTGAGTGAAGTGGCTGGCAATCACGGCTTCGGCGGCACCTGCGACCTGGAGCGCTTGAGCAATCTCGGCGGGAGAATGCCCTTTTTCACGCATCTCGATCTCGACTTCCTGCCGGTCCTCGTCGATTACCGACACGGCCAGCGCAAAGCAGACGATGACAAAATCAACACGCGCGCGGTTCGCAGCAAGCGGAATCACCCAGCCACCTTGACTGCCACCGTGATAACCGATCCGAGAGAGGCGCGAGCCAGCGACGCGCCGTGCCGCGCGCATTGCTGCAACGGCATCGTCCGCCAGGATGTTGAAATCCTGGGTGTAGGTTCCCGCGGAGCGCCCGGTACCTCGCTTGTCATAGACGAAGGCGCCGACGCCATAGGCCGGCAACAGCCGCTGCAAGAAGAAAGTATCCAGCGCCGAGTCCTGTTCTGAACCGTGCACGAGCACCACTAGCGGCACCTTGTTGGTTCCCTGCGGCATCACGAGGCGACCGGTCAATGGCGTGCCGCCACTGTAAAACCTCATCTCGCGTATGTTGAAATCGACTCGCTTGCCGCGGACGCCGCCGAATTCGATCGAACCCTGTTCACACTCGCCAAACGACAGTGACTTGCCATCGGCCCGGTCGGTCCAGCCGGAGGTGCTGGTCCACACCCCGCCGGCCGTTTTGTGCAACGCGCCGGTCGCGCCGTCGAAGCGGCGCCAGCGCAACGTGTCGTCATATGACTGGGCAATATCAACGACATCGCCATTCGATAAGTGATAGGCGCCGATGTGGCATTCTTGCGATGGACGCACCGTCGGTGCATTCGGGTTTGTGATGTGAGGAGCAGGAGGAACGGCTGCTGCGTAACAGTGAGCCGCGAACGCCCATAGCCCGATGGAGCGCAGCGCGTCGCGCAACAGTCCTCCTCCCGTCGAAATGTGGAGAGCAGGCATACGAAGTTGACCTGAAGCTGCCGGATGCTGGGATCCGTTATAGGGCTTCGCAGCAGCCCTTGTATTGGACGCTTTCAAGGTAGTCGGTGCATGCGACCCGACAGGCAGCGTTGACTTGCCCACGCCACCGCAGTGGTACGCTTGCCAGTGGTCGGCTCCTAAGCCCAGTCGTTACCCATGAACATCCTGCACGAGTCCAGCGGCGTCATCGTCCGTAGAGTCGTCGATCTCAGCAACACCGAGGTGCCGGAGCACGCGCATGATTGGCCGGTGCTGTCGATTTTCGTGCTCGGAGGCTATCTCAATGAGACCGAGACTGGACGGCGCCTGATTAATGGGCCTTCGGCCATTTTTTACCGCGCTGGCTCAGCCCACCGCAATGCAGCCTTAGCCGCCGGATTCGAACAGATCGAAATCGAATTCGATCCAGGGTGGCTGGGCGACACGCCCGTTCCCGGCACAGCCGTTTCCCACTGGATCGGCGGCCATGCGGGCGCCATGGCGCGATCGCTGGCTCAATACTGCTCCGGAGCCATTGGCGCGGCAGGAATCCGCGCCGCGATTTGCAAATTGATGTGGACGCATCGGGACGCTCACGAGCGGAGTTACGCGCCGTGGGTCGATGTTGTCTCACAGCGCCTGCGGGAAGACAGCTCACTTAAGGTGCCTGAGCTTGCGAGAAAGGTGGGTCGACATCCTTCCTGGCTGGGCTCGGCCTATAGACAAGCCACGGGAGAAGGACTGCTGGAAGCGGCGACACGCTTTCGTATCGAATGCGCATCGCGGCTGTTGCGTGAGACGGATCAATCCTGCGCGTGCGTCGCGCTTGAAGCCGGATTTTGTGATCAGAGCCATATGAACCGGAGCTTCCGGCGGATACTGGGACGCTTGCCGACAGCTGTAAGGCACGACCCGAGCCGCTCCCGATCCTGATCGCCCGCCGGAGTCCAACGAGACCGTGTTTTGCCTGCGATCGGCTCGGCACTGGTACCATCGCCGCAACTGATTTGGCGCTTTACGGATCGCGCCCGATCGGGAATCCTCCATCCAGCGCCGTTGAACCGCGGGTTGCCATTGCACACCTCCGCTGACTCCGAGGTCGGTCCGACGGGACTGCGCCGCACACTGCGGGCGCGCCACATGCGCATGATCGCCCTGGGCGGGGTGATCGGCGCGGGCCTGTTCGTCGGCAGCGGCGTGGTCATCCAGGCCACCGGCCCCGCCGCGGTGCTGTCCTTCGCGCTCACCGGAACACTCGTGGTGCTGGTCATGCGCATGCTGGGCGAGATGGCCTCCGCCTACCCCGCCGTCGGCGGCTTCTACGAGTACAACCGCATCGCCCTGGGCGCGCTGGCCGGCTTCATGACCGGCTGGATGTACTGGTATTTCTGGATCATCGTCGTGGCGCTGGAGGCCGTCGCCGGAGCGCAGCTCCTGACCTACTGGTTCCCCAATGCGCCGCGCTGGGTGTTCACCCTGGCTTTGATGACTCTGTTCACGCTGCTGAATCTGCTATCGGTACGCTCCTGGGGCGAGGCCGAGTACTGGTTCGCGCTCATCAAGGTGGCCGCCATCACGATGTTCCTGGTCGTGGGCGCGTTGGTGATCGCCGCTCTGTGGCCGGGACATGCCGGCGGCTTTGCCAACCTGACTGCCTACGGCGGCTTCATGCCGCGTGGCTTAGGTCCGGTGCTCACCGGTGCGGTTGCCGCCACGGGATTTTATTTTGGCTCCGAGATCGTGACGGTGGCGGCGGCCGAGTCCCCGGAGCCGGAGCGCGCCGTGGCGCGCGCCATGCAGTCGGTGGTCTCGCGCGTGCTGGTGTTCTACGTGGGCTCCATTCTCGTGGTAGTGACGTTGGTGCCGTGGAGCGACCCGCGCATGGCCCAGCCGTACGTGGCGGCACTCGGCATGGTAGGCGTGCCGGGCGCCGGCCAGATAATGAACGGCATCATCCTCACGGCGGTGCTCTCGGCGCTCAACAGCGGCCTGTTCGCTTCCTCGCGCATGGTGATGGCACTGGCGATCCGCGGCGATGCGCCCGGTGCGTTCGCCCACCTCAACGCCCGCGGCGTGCCCGTGCGCGCCATCTTGCTCAGCACCGCCTTCGGCTACGCGGCCGTCATCATGAACTACGTGTCTCCCGAGCACGTATTCGCCTTCCTGGTGGACTCCTACGGCACAGTTGCGCTTTTCGTCTACCTGCTGATCGCTTGTGCCGAGTTCAGGCTGCGACGGCAGCTCGAGCGCGAGGCGCCCGAGCGGCTGCGGGTGCGCATGTGGGGGTATCCGGGGCTGACCCTCGTCGCGATCGTGTTGATGCTGGCGATCCTCGCCGCGATGGCGTTCATACCCGACCAGCGCCTGCCGTTGCTCTTCGGACTGGTGAGCGCACTTGTCATGTTCGGCGGCTACGCACTCCGGCGTGGATTTGGTTCCCCCCGCATGCCTGCCCCTACCTTGAGCTCGCTTTCCGAGCGCTAGGGGCGCTGTCGCGCGATGAGCGTGCCCAGGCGCCGCACCCCTTCGGGGATAGCCGCACTCGCGATGGACGAGAAGCCCAGCCGGAAGCAGTTGACCGGCGGGGTCTCCTCGGCGAAGTGCACGTCGCCGGGCTCGATCAGCACCCGCTCGGCGCGCGCCTCTTCCGCCAGCCGTCGTGCATCGAGCCACCCAGGCCCCCAGATCCAGAACGAAGACCCTCCGGTCACCGGCGAATGCTGCAGACCGGGGATGTCGCGGGCCAATGCCTCGGCGAGCACCTGGGCGCGTTCGCGGTAGGCAGCGGCGAGCCGGCGGTTGAAGGCATCGTAGTACCCGAGCGCCAGGAACTGCGCGAAGCTGCGCTCGATGAAAACCGTGGGGTGGCGGATCATCAGGCGCCTTAGCGTCCTGAGCTCGGCGATCAACGGCGCCGGGGCCACGATGTAGCCGAGCCTCAGTCCCGGCGCCAGCGACTTCGTAAGACTGCCGACGTAAAGCACTCGCTGACTGCGATCCAAGCTCTTGAGCGCGGGGTTCGGCAGGCCTGAGAAGCTCACCTCGGTCTCGTAGTCGTCCTCGATGATAAGGAAGTCATCCGCCTCCGCCTGACGCAGCAGAGCCACGCGACGGTCGACCGGCATGGTCACGGTGGTCGGTGACTGATGGCTCGGGGTGGCATAGATGAACTGGCAGCCCGACAGCGATGCTCCGACCTTCAGTCCCTGCTCATCGAGTGGCAGCGGCCGCAGCTGCGGTGTTCGACGGGAGAAAATGTGCCGCGCATCGGGGTATCCCGGGTTCTCGATCCCGACCTCGGTCTGCGCATCGATGAGCAAATCGCCCAGGAGGTAGAGCGCGTGCTGCGCCCCGATGGTGACCAGGATCTCCTCCGCGCTCGCCCAAATTCCGCGCAGCGGCAGCACCTTGTCGCGGATCTGCTCGATGAGGAACAGATCATCACGAGTGAACTGGTCCTGGGCCCACTCGAGCGCCTCGGTGCCGGAGAGCACCTGCTGGCAGCAGGCGCGCCACTCGGCGGCCGGGAACAATGTGCGGTCGAGCTGCCCGTAGATGAACGGGTATGCGTACTGCTCCCAGTCAGGAGGCTTGGAGATGTGACGCTGGAGCGAAGGCCGCAGCTTCAGGCGCGCCGCCCAGTCGGGGGCATCGACCGAGGGTGCCGATGGTGAATGCGCGGAAGGCCGCGGGGAGATGACCGCGGCATTGGGGTAATAGCCCTGTCGGCGGCGCGCGATGAGGTAACCCTCATCCACGAGCTGCTCGTAGACGATCATCACGGTGTTGCGCGCGATTCCCAGCTGGCCGGCGAGCGCGCGGCTCGAGGGGAGCGGGCGGTCCGCCGGCAGGCTTCCGGCCCCGACGGCGGAGATCAGCTGGGCGCGCAGCTGCGCCTGCAGGGTGAGCGCGGAATCCTGCTTGAGCGTGAGCATTTGCCGCCACAACACCTGGGTTTGTCGTCGTCCGCCGCTCACGCGCTCCACGTCCGGTTCGAGCGCCAGCGGATGGGCGGGCGCAGGCCGGCACCCGGTAGATCGCCGCGCCAACCCGCACAACCTTAGCACGGAGTTCAGATCACTCCACGGCTGGGGCTGGGGGGCGAGCGGCGGCCTTAGAGTGCGTGCGCGAGCGCACCCACCAGATGATTTACGGCGGCGCCGCCGATGACGAGCCAAGCAAACAGCAGCAGGGCCAGCATCATCGGTCCGCCGCCTGCGCGCCTGAGGGTGCCAAAGTGCGTCGCGAGCCCAAGCGCCCCCATTGCCATCGCCAGCAGGAAGGTGTCGAGCTGACCGATGTGCGCAAGGAGCGCCGGCGACAGGAGCCCGATCGAATTGAAGAGCACGACGCCGATGAAGGCGAACGCGAAGGGCGGGACGGCGGCGAAGCTGCCGCGCATGGCCGCGTCCGCGGTTCCGCGCGCCCGACACCAGCCGGCGAGTACGACGAGGAACGGGGCGAGCATCAGCACCCGCACCATCTTGGCGATCACTGCGGTGCCGGCAGCCTCCGGCCCTACCTGGCGACTCGCCGCCACAACCTGAGCGACCTCGTGCACCGTGGAACCGATGTAGACCCCGAAGCCGGCCTGACCGCCCGGAATCACGTGCCACAGCGTGTTCAGCTCCCCGAGGAGCGGATAGAGGAATATCGAGACGGTGCCCAGGATGACGACGCCTGCGACGGCGATGCTCACCTGCTCCGCCTTACCGCGCACGACCGGTTCGGTGGCCAGGACGGCTGCAGCGCCGCAAATGGCGCTGCCGGCGCCGACTAGCATCGCGGTGGTCTGATCGAGCAGGAGCACCCGCGTGCCAATTTGGTAGGCGAGAACGAAGGTGCTCACCACCATGAACAGATCGATCACCACTCCGGCCCCGCCGACGTGGTGCACGTCCTGCAGCGTCAGCCGAAACCCGTACAGCACCACGCCGAGCCGCAGCAGCGACTGGCGGGAGACGGCGACGCCTTTGCCCGTCCATGGGGCGATGCGTGGGTAGAGCGTATTGCCCAGCAGCATACCGGTCATGATCGCCGCGGTGAGCGCGCTCAGTCCGTGCGCCTGTAGCGCGGGCACCTGCGCGAGCTCCACCCCGACGAGACCGATGGCCGCACTCAGCAGTAGCCCGGGGACGACTCGCACGCTGGATGTGGCAGGGCTCATAGGTGCGAGTCCAGCAGAGCCTGCACGTGCCGCAAAATCGCGCGCTCCTCGTCTGCGGCCGCGACCCGGGCCGGGCAACGGGAACGCTCCCGGGTAATGACCGAAGTGGAGAGCGCCAGCTGGCGACGCCCGGAGGCATCGGTCATGCCAGCTTTTGCGGGCGCATATCCTCGGCGCGGATGCCGGCGACGACTACCGGCTTCTTCATGGCGTCACGCCGGAAGGGCTCACCGAGCTCCTGGTTGAGGATCACCTCGATGAAGGTCGTGACATTGTCAGCCTGCGCGGCGCAGGCAGTCTTGAGCGCCTGCGTGAGCTCCGCCGGCGTGCGCACGGTGACACCGCGGTGGCCGCAGCCTTCGGCGATGCGCGCATAGCTCAAGTTGGGATCGAGCTCGGTGCCGACGAAATTATTGTCGTACCACAGGATCGAGTTGCGCTTCTCCGCGCCCCACTGGTAATTGCGGAAGATCACCATGGTCACGTGCGGCCATTCGTTGCGCCCGATCGAGGTCATCTCGTTCATCGAGATGCCGAAGGCGCCATCGCCGGCAAAGCCCACCACCGGGACCTTGGGATTGCCGATCTTGGCGCCGATGATCGAGGGGAAGCCGTAGCCGCAGGGGCCGAACAGGCCCGGGGCCAGGTATTGGCGGCCGCGCAGGAACATCGGGTAGGCATTGCCGATGGCGCAGTTGTTGCCGATGTCGCTGGAGATGATCGCCTCGGACGGCAGGCCCTTCATAATGGCGCGCCACGCCTGGCGCGGGGACATGTGCTTGGGCTCGCGCTCGCGGCATTCGGCGTTCCATACCGTGCCTGGGTCGTCCTGTTCGTGGTCGAGCGTCTCGAGCGCATCGGCCCAGTTACGCTTGCGCGCGTCTATCTTGCGCCGCCGCTCAGCACGGCCCGCATCGCCCGCCCGGGCATCCAGCCCGGCCAGGATCTGCTGCGCCACCAACGCGGCATCGCCGCAGATCGCCACCGCCACGGGCTTGGTGAGCCCGATGCGATCGGCGTTGATGTCGACCTGGATGACTGCGGCGGACTTCGGCCAGTAGTCCAGTCCGTAGCACGGAAGCGTCGAGAACGGATTGAGGCGCGTGCCCAAGGCCAGCACCACGTCGGCTTCAGAGATCAGCTCCATGGCGGCGCGCGAGCCGTTATAGCCCAGCGGCCCCACCGCCAGCGGATGGTCCCCGGGGAAGGAGTCGTTGTGCTGGTAGTTGTTGCATACCGGCGCATCGAGCCGCTCGGCGAGCTTCACGCACTCGGGGATCGCGTTGCCGAGCACTACGCCTGCGCCCGAGAGAATCACGGGGAACTTCGCCTGCGACAGCAGGCGCGCGGCCTCGGCGATCGCCTTGCTCCCGCCGGCCGGTCGCTCGAACTCGATCAGGGTCGGCAGCGGCACATCGATCAGCTGGGTCCAGAAGTCGCGCGGCACGTTGATCTGGGCCGGGGCCGAGAGGCGTTTCGCCTTGCCGATGACACGGTTCAACACCTCCGGGATGCGGGTGGCATCGCGCACCTCCTCCTGGTACGCGACGATGTCGCGGAACAAGGCCATCTGCTCGAGCTCCTGGAAACCGCCCTGGCCGATGGTGCGGTTGGCCGCCTGCGGCGTGACCAGCAACAGCGGTGTGTGGTTCCAGTAGGCGGTCTTCACCGCGGTGACAAAGCCGGTGACGCCGGGACCGTTCTGCGCGATCGCCATCGCGATCTTGCCGGTCGATCGCGTAAAGCCATCGCAGATCAGGCCGCCGTTGGTCTCGTGCGCGACGTCCCAGAACCTGATGCCCGCCTGGGTGAACAGGTCCGAGATCGGCATAAAGGCAGAGCCGATGATGCCGAATGCGTTTTCGATGCCGTGCATCTGCAGCACCTTCACGAACGCCTCTTCCGTGGTCATTTTCATGGCAACTTCTCTTTCGCTGAACCGGTCCGCTTACTTCGACCCGAAGACCTTGCTCAGGGCCTTATCGATGGTGCCGGTGATGTGATCAATATCGGCCGCCGTGGCGATCAGCGCGGGGCTCAGGCACAGCGTGTTGTTGAAGCGCTCAATCGAACGATTGGTGGCCCCGATCACCACGCCCTGCGCCAGGCACTCGGCAACCACCGCCTGCACGCGCTTCTCGTCCATGGGCTCGCGCGTCTGGCGGTCCTGTACCAGCTCCGCGCCGCAGAACAGGCCGATGCCGCGTACCTCGCCGATGACGGCGTGGTGCCCCTGCAGCTCCCGGAGGTTAGCGATGAGGCGCTCGCCCATTGTCGTGGTGTTGGCCAGGAGCTTCTCGTCCTCGATGATGCGCATGTTCTCCAGCGCCGCGGCGGGACCTGCGGCGCAGCCGCCGAAGGTGGAGATGTCGCGGAAGTAGGACAGGGGATCGCCCGGGTCGTCCTTGAACAGGTCGAAGACGGCCTCGGTGGCGACCGCACAGGAGATCGCGGCATAGCCGGAGGCCACGCCCTTGGCCATGGTGACGAAGTCCGGCTTGATACCGTAGTGCTGGTACCCGAACCACTTACCGGTGCGCCCCACCCCACACACCACCTCGTCGATGTGCAGCAGGATGTTATGACGACGGCAGATCTCCTGCACGCGCTCCCAGTAGCCCTGCGGCGGAGTGATGACGCCGCCACCGGCGGTTACCGGCTCCAGGCAGATCGCGCCGATCGTGTCGGCTCCCTCGCGCTGGATGACTTCCTCGATGGCATCGGCGGCCCGCTCGCCGTAGTTGGCGATCTGGCCATACTGGCTGCGGTACTCCAGGCAGTGCGGCACCTCGACGAAGCCGGGCGTGTAGGGCCCGTACTGGGCGCTGCGCTGCGGCTGCCCGCTCGCCGACAGCGTGGTGATGGTGGTACCGTGGTAGTCGCGCTCGCGGTAGAGGATCTTGAACTTGCGACCGCCGTGATGACGGTGTGCGATCTGGCGCACCATCTTGAAGACCTTCTCGTTGGCTTCCGAGCCGGAGTTGGCGTAGTAGAGCCGGCTCATGCCTGGCATCTTGTCGATGAGGCGATCGGCGAACAGCGCCCCCGGGATCGAGCCGGCCGAGCCGGCGAAGTAATTCAGACGCAGCAGTTGATCGCGCACGGCATCGGCAATGCTTTGCCGGCCGTAACCGACGTTCACCGTCCAGACACCCCCGGAGACCGCATCCAGGTATTCCCGGCCCGCGGCATCCCACAGCCGCATGCCGCATCCTTCGACGAACACCCGCGGATCCTGGGACTCGAAAGGCTTATGTTGCGTGAGGTGGTGCCACACGTGCGCCTTATCGGCGTCGATCACGTGGCGCAGGTCATCGGGGCGAAGTTGCGCGTTCATTGGGACTTCCCGTGGGGGACAAGCGATCCAGCCCCATTCGTAGCACGAACGGCGGCACCGCCATAAGGGCCAGAATGCGCCACTCGCTGGTTCCAGCGGCGCGAGGCGCCCGAAGGCGACGGTCGCGGAGAACTCGGCGCGTTATGCTCGCGGTCGCTGCGTTGAGTTCGCGTCAGCTCGCACGCAACCGGGAGTCCAGAGTTGTCCTGTGCAGGTCCTGATCCAGATCGGCGTGTAGCCGGATCAGACGAGTCAGTTCATGGGCGATCTCATTGGGCCTCAGCACGAACCCCACGCCCCCGGCTTCAATGGCATTGATTGGCATGCTGGGAAATCTGGCAGACCCTGGATATTGGGCGAAGGTGCTGCCTCCGCCTTTTTTGATGGCTTGCAGCCCCAGGGCACCGTCGCAACCCGCGCCGGAGAGGACGACCCCGATGGCATTGCTGCCGCGCTCTGCGGCCAGGGAACGAAACAACGCATCTGCCGGCAGCAGCGTTTTGATTGTGCCGATGCTCACTGACATGCTTCCTGCGATGAGTGTCAGCGTGGTGTTGGCTCGTGCCACGTAGACATGCTCGCGCTGCGGCATCGCGCCGTTCTGCGCAACCATGACAGGACGATGGGTTCTGTTTGCCAGGGCCTCGCCGGGCATCACGGTCGATGTGGAGTTGTCCAGGTGAGGGACGATGAGGAACGCCATGCCGCAGGTAGAGGGCAAGGCGCTCAACAGTTCGCCCACGGGGTCGAGATCACCTGCTGAAGAGGCGATCGCTACGATTGGAACTCGGGTCATTTCTTTCTCGTCGGTACTACGTCGCAATGACCTTTCACCGTGGATTCCAGGCTAACAGCTTTAGTCTGACTTGCGTGCAACCGATCTCTGTGCGGTCACGAACACAGCAGCTTGACGCTTTTTTTCGCTACGTGCGCTGACGAACGGAGGCTCTGAGCCCAGCCGTTCATACTGGGCGGCTGACACTTCTGGTTAGACTTTAGGCACTCGCGCGCGGCAATCGCGGACAGTCCGGATATCGGAACAGGCTGCTCCAGACAAAACGTGCTACCGGGCACCGCAGGCATGCCACAGGATGGGCAAGCCCTCCCGGCTGTTGTTATTCAAACCTGAGACCCCATTGATCGGCAGCACCGCTTCTCCAAGCAGTGCTTCGTTATGAAGGTCCGTCCCTTGCTAGAGCGTGTAAAGAGCGTGTAGCTCGCTAAGTGAGGAGGCACGGAACCTCGGCAGTTATGGCCGTCATCGATTCCAAGTCATTCATCCAGGGATACGACCGTGGTGGCAGCTAAACAGGTTCGACTCGGCGACGCAGCCCGCGAACGCCTCTCCAGGAATGTAAAGGGGCAGCGCTGCACGCTACAGAACGGCATGGATACACAGGGTGGCCGGTGAGAATTGCCCAGATCGCCCCGCTTGCTGAGGCCGTGCCGCCAAGATTGTATGGCGGCACCGAACGCATCGTCTCCCACCTGACCGAGGAGTTGGTGCGCCAGGGGAATGAGGTCACGTTGTTTGCCAGCGGCGACTCGCAGACCACGGCTGAGCTGGTGCCCTGCTGTCCCCAGGCTCTGAGAATGGACCCCTCCGTACGAGATACGGTTCCACATCTCTTGGTCATGCTGGAAAATGTGCGCCGCAGGGCGGATGAATTCGACGTGCTGCACTTCCATATGGACATGCTGCATTTCCCGGTATTTCGCGAGAGATCCGCGCGCACGGTTACCACGCTGCACGGCCGGCTCGACCTGCATGACCTGCAAAGCTTCTATCGCAAGTTCCCGGACTTTCCTCTAGTTTCGATTTCGGCTGCGCAGCGACTGCCAATGCCACCGGTGAACTGGGTAGGTACGGTGCATCATGGCCTGCCGACCAGGCTGTTGCCCTTCAAGGCCGCTGCGCGCGACGGTTATCTGGCGTTTCTCGGTCGCATCTCGCCCGAGAAACGTCCGGATCGGGCCATTGAGATAGCACGGCGCGCCGGCGTGCCGCTGCGAATCGCCGCGAAGGTCGACAATGCGGATCGGCTGTACTTCGAACAGCACATCCAGCAGCTGCTTGCTGATCCACTGGTTGACTTCATCGGTGAGATCGGTGATGCGGCAAAGGGCGACTTTCTCGGTAATGCCCGCGCATTACTGTTTCCGATCGATTGGCCCGAGCCCTTTGGGCTGGTGATGATCGAGGCGATGGCATGCGGCACGCCCGTCATCGCATTCCCGAACGGCGCCGTACCGGAAGTCATCGAAGACGGCGTGACCGGATTCCTGGTGCGCAGTATCGAGGAAGCCGTCGAGGCGGTCGCACGTTTGCCGGAACTCGACCGCCATGAGATCAGGCGCCGATTCGAACAGCGATTCTCGGTCGCGCGCATGGCAGAGGATTACCTGCAGATTTATGCGCAACTGGCGCGTGCTCCTGCGCCACGGATTCGCGTTGCATAAACACGGCGGGATTTCACAGCCCGCGCCGGCGCAACCGGCACAAACAGCTCAAAGATGGGCCAGCACGCGCACGTCGCCTTCGATGTGCCGGGCCGGTACCGCTGTCACTTCGGCGCCGATGCGATGGAACTCCAGGTCGATGGTGGTATCACCGACCGCCAGATCGCGAATCGTCAGTGACTCGATGCCGACGGGCAGGAATGGATGCTCGATGTGAACCTCCTTGCGCCAGCCATCGATGCGCACGCCCAACGCAGCCTGCAATAACAGAAACACGCACGCCGAGGACCATGCCTGCGGCAGACATGCTACCGGGTACGGCGCCGGTCCCTGGCCGCGCACCCGCGTAAATCCGCAATACAGTTCCGGCAGGCGCATGGCGAAGTGGCTGGCCGCCTCAAATAGATCACTCAGTAGCGACATGACTTGCTGGCCACCGCCATAGCGAGCCATGCCTGCTGCGCACATTGCAACGTCGTGGGGCCAGATCGAGCCGTTGTGATAGGACATGGGGTTGAAGCGGGCCTGGCCCTTGGCCAGGGTGCGAATCCCCCAGCCGCTGGAGAAGTCAGCCGCCAGCAGCTGTTTGCTGACCAGCGCGGCGCGCTCGGGCGTCGGCACTCCGCAAAACAACAGGTGTCCGGCATTCGAAGCTCGCACCTTGCACGCACTGCCGTCGCCATCGAGTGCGATGGCATAGAAGCTCATCTCGGGTACCCAGAAGTGGCGTTCAATGGCCTCGCACAGCATCCGGGCACGATGGCTCCAGGCCTGCGCCTTCGCCTCCTCACCTCGGGTGCGGGCCAGCTCGGAGGCAGCCTGGAAGGCGGCAAACGCGTAGCCCTGTACCTCCACGACCGCAACCGGTCCCTTCGGAAAGCGTCCATCCGCGTGGAAGATCGAATCGTTGCTGTCTTTCCACGATTGGTTCACCAGACCTGTCTTTTCGCCGCGCGCGTAATCGAGGAAGCCCGTCGGACTGTTATCCATGCGGCGCTCGATCCAGGCGATCGCTGCGACCACGGCTTGCCAGATGCGATCAACGACTTTCCGATCTCCGGTGCGGCTCTCATACGCGCCCGCGAGCAACACGAACAGGGGCGTCGTGTCGACACCTCCGTAATATTGGCCGAAGGGAACCTCGCGCAGCGCTGCCATTTCGCCCCGGCGCGTCTCGTGCATGATCTTGCCGGGTTGCGAATCGCGAAACGCAGAATCTTCCTGTGCCTGCGTCGATGCCAGAAAAGACAGCACCCCGGCGGCCAGGCGCGGATTGATCCACAAGGTCTGCAGCGCGGTGATAATGCCATCGCGACCAAACTGGGTCGCAAACCACGGGATGCCGGCAAAAGGATACGGGCCCGTGGGCAGCGGCGTTGTCAGCAGTGCCAGATCAAACCGGGATTTATCGAGCCACTGGTTGAACAGCAGGCCCGATGACTTGATGGAGGCGCCTTGGGAGAGTCGCAGCTCCATACTCTTGTCGAGCTTTTCGGCGGCGGCGTCGAATCGCTCACGGCTCGCCTCATTGGCCGTACCTGTGCCAATCTCGATATATAGCTCCGCAAGTTCACCCCGGTTGAGCTCGATGATGAACTCGGCCTCATCGGCGCAGAGCGCGGAGGGAGTCTGTGAGAATCTGATCTGTGTTGTGCGTAGTCGGTCGTCCCGCCCCTGGTAAGCGAGCTGCACACTCCGCTCTGCGATGGTTGCGGGCAGATAATCCCCGCGACGCTGGCGAACCTGCCCCTGAACTTCAAAAATATCAACGAAATCCGCGGCGAAACAGAGCTTCAACGGGACGCGTGCCATGTCCTCGCTGAAGTTCGTGAGCCGCAATTGCTCATGCAGCGAGTCGTCGAGGACAAAGTGGTTGCGCTCGATGTGGATGACACCCTGAGGGAGCGACCCTGCACCCAGAGCAGGCAGGGGCTTGTTCGTGAGATGAGACGTAAAGCGCGTATTGTCCTGGTTTATTGCAGCGCCCAGCAAGGATGCGCGGCGACCGGCAACCTTCAACTCATAGCGGGATAGCATGCGCGTGTCATTGGTAAACAGGCCATCGTCGCTGCCCTGAATGTCCCCCAGCGCGTCGGCAAGCAGAAAGGTGTTGTTGTCTTTGAGCGTGAACCGCGGCAGCAGGCCGCGTCGTTCCCCGGGCTCTTCGACTTCGCTCATATCTACCTCAGCGGATTACTATCCGGCGCGACGGGGCTGTACCGCATCGACAGCCTGCAGTCCCAAACGCGAAGTCAGGAAGCCTTGCGAAACTCGACGATGAAGCGCTGACCGTCGAAGAAAGTCACGCGGCCTACCAGATCCTTGCGCGCATGAAAACTGGAGCGTGCGGGACGCGCTGGAGCAGGGTCGGCATTCGGTGCGGGCATGTGTTGGACCGGAACCGCAACGATCAGGCGTATGTCGAGCTCGTTGGTCAAGGCATCGGCAAGGTGGGTTCGCAGCAGACTCGCCGCGGAGCCGGTTTCGCCTGATAAGTCCTCTTCGTATTTCATGATGCCCGATTGCGCCGGTTGGAATCGCCCGTAGGAGCAGCTCAACACCAGCGCTCTGTCATCCGTCACAGCAGATCGGGCACTTTTGGGAGGCTTCACCTTGTAGCGCGAGAACGCTTCCGCGAGGTTGACTTCATTCATGTTGCACGCAGGGTAGACTAGCGAGACTGCTCCGACCTCACGGTACATCAAAATGGCGCGCGCTGATCGTCTTTTGTGATCCAGCAGCGTTTGCACGGATAGGCCGGCAAAATGCTGCGGTCTGGTGTAAGATTGCGCCAAGCTCGAATCTTTCGTCTTGCCCGTCCTTGGTCCCTGCCTTCCGGCAGCTTCACCCGGCCAAAGCCTGACACCTCAGAAGTGACTTCGAACCGCGGCAATCTTTTGCCGAGGCAGTCCCTTGGGCTCCATGCACACAGGAGAAGCTCATGCGATCCGAACTTCGCGCGGAAAAAGTGGCCGCTCTTTGCCGGGACCGAGGGACCGAACGAGCTTTTTACCCCAACCAATGGTCAAGCTACCGCAGATCCGTTGATCCTCTGCGGGTCCTCGTGATCGATGCTGATTTTGGCAGGAGTACCCGAATCCTCGTGCTGGTGCGCGCGATTGGAACGTTTGAGACGCGCACGGCGTCTACCGCTGAGTCCGCAGTTCAGGTGGCCGGAGATTTTCTGCCCAACGTTGTGCTGTTGAATACTGACCTGCCCCATCTCGCCGGCTATCAGCTGGCATCGGCGCTTCGCTGGCGCTCAGGGCTGGCGGGGATGCGGCTGATCGCGCTTACGAGCGATCTAGCTCCCATCGATCGACGCCGCGCTCTCGAGGCCGGGTTTGAGCAATACCTCACGATCCCCGTGCAGCTCTCCAGCCTAGAGAATGTTCTCAGGCCGGGATTGCAGGGTGGCGTTCATCCGAAGCGCGCCGGCATCAAGCATCGTACGCACTGAGCGCGAATGGAGTCTGCGTAATGGGCCGGATCAGTTACCAGAACCTCAAGCGGCAGAAAGAGGCCGCGCGAAAGCATCGTCAGCAGAACAAGCAAGAACGGCGCACTCGGAAGGACACAGCTGACGCGCCGGCTGTCGAGGCTCAGTCGCCGGCCACTGCGGCATCTTTACCGCCTGCCACCGGTGCAGGCGATTCGGAGTCCACCCCCTCGAAGGCGAGCCAGAGTAAGGCACGGTGACGTGCGCCAGGTGCCGATACCTGAACTGCTGCACGGTTAGTCTGCGATACAGACCGGCCGCAGAATCGTCCTGGTGCGTGCCGGCGCCGCTGGAGGGTGCCAACCCCCTGCTCGCTCTCATTAGAACTTGAAGCCCAGGCGTGCGTAGTAGAAGCCGCCGTCGATCCCAATCGGCGAGAACGGGCTGTACTTCTCCACCGCGTAGTTGTCGAAGTTCGCCGCGGCCACAGCGGTAACACCGCGGTTGACCTGGTTGAGATAGCGGTTGAACAGGTTGTTGGCACCGATTGCCAGGATCAGCTTCTCGTGCAGGTTTACACCGAGCTCGAGGTTCGTGACGCCAATGTTGGCGATCTTATCCTTGTAATAGTACAAGCCGCCGCCGTATGAGGCACAGGGAGTGCCATAAGGTGTCGCGGATGTATCGCTGTCAGGGTTTTCACACGAGGAGCTCTTGCCGTAGAGGATCTCGTGCAGGTCGACATAGTATTGACTCACTGCATAGTGAGCACCGGCGTTGAGCTCGGGGTGACTGAGTTGTAAGCGCGGTGACCGCCTGCGCATCAAACAGCGCCTGGCCTCCCAGTTGGGGAGTGCCGCTTAGCACGCGGGTAGCTACCGTGTAGTTATACGTTCCGCCGAGCGTCAGGTCGACGTGGCCGAGTGCATAGGGCAGCTCCTGCGGACTGGACAGCGTCAGATCCACGCCGCGCGTACGCGTATCGATACCGTTAGCAAAGATGTTGATTCCGGTCGTGCCGGTGGCGAGCACACCAGGGTCAATGGACAGTCCGCTGGCGGCGATGGCTGCCGTGACATTCTCAGCGCCGGGGAACGCCACGCCATTGCTTTGCCCGTTGACATTGCCGCTACCGACGATGCGATTCGTGACCAGGATCTGGTAGGCGTCGAGTGTTGCCGTGAGATTGTCCAGCGGGCGCATCACGATACCGAAGCTGATGTTGGTGGAGCGCTCGGGTTTGAGACCGCCGCCCAGCCCCAGCAGGGTCGTACCCGGGCCATCGGGCGCCAGCTGCACGAGCGCAGTGGTGGGGCCCACATTGACGTTGGCGTAATGCTCTTCCACCAGGGTAGGTGCGCGAAAGCCGGAGCTGATGGTGCCGCGCAAAGCCAGCATCGGGTCGAAGTCGTACCGGGCCGTGAACTTGCCCACGGTGGCGCTGCCGAAGTCCGAATACTCCTCGTAGCGTCCGGCGACGTCCAGTTTCAGGCCCGGGATGGGTGTCGCGGCCAGGTCGATATAGCCCGCGTTGCTATGACGCGCGGAGTTGGTTGCCACGAAAATCCGGCCAGCAAGCCTTCGCGCCTGCCGTGGATGCCACCAAACACTCATAAGCGCTTGATGGAAATTGTTTTCTCAGATCAGCAACGGATGGGAAAGAGCGCGATCACCTGTTGTTTATTTGCCTGCAGGCACCACGCTGCAGCGTACGCGCGTCGGCTCGTATCAGATGTTGGTGCGCAGGACGGCGTGCATCTACCGTGGCGGAGGATCGTGAGGAAATAACGATTCGCGGCCTGAAGTGGTGCGCGCATTCCAATAGGCCCGCACGCTATCGCACGGACTGCACCGCTTCGCGCTGACAGCGCCGTTGTGGTGCTGTCAGTGTGCCTTCTTAGCGAGCACGACTTCGATTTCGACCAACATGCCCGGTGCGGCCAGACCAGCAACCTGCACGGCTGAACGTGCCGGCAGATTGGGCTGCTCCTTCGTCCCGAAGAACTGCGTGTACGCATCCATGAAACCCTTGAAGTCCATCTTGCCGGACGCCGGTTCGCCAACGATAAAGACGTTCATTTTCACGACATCGCCAAAATCCAGTCCCATGGACTTCAGGGATTCCTCCATCCGCTTCAGGGCCGAAACGGCCTGGGTGCGCGTGTCGCCCCAATAGGCCGCGCTGCCCTCCTGCGCTTTCGGATCGGCGGGCTGCGGTGTGAAGCCGCTGTGAAAAATGAGCTTGAAGCCCTCCGGAACCTCCACCGCCCGGGCGATCGGAAAGGTACTACCGCCGCCCAGAGGGTAGCGCACGATATCCGTCGCATGAGCCGCCGGCAGCAGCGAAGCCGCCAGCGCGGCGGTTACCAACTTCTTCATCTCATTCTCCGTTCCGGTTGATTGCAACCCAAGCGAGCAATCCTGAAGGTTGGGCGGCCATCGAGCGCGCGATAACTCTGTAGCAATCGAATCGTCAGCCGCAGCCGGATCGTCAGAGCCCCAGTTCCGGCGATAACCGCATACAACAGCTTGGCCTACACGTTGCGTAGCAAGGTTATTTAAGCTGGCTCACTCTGAGGATAGCGCACCGGAAACACGAGGCGGAAGGTCGTCCCTCTACCAACAGCCGTTTCAACTTGAATCGTTGCATCCAGCAGCTCGCAGAGTCGCTTGACGATCGCTAGGCCCACACCTTCCCCGGAGCGGTTGCGCGGAGAGACCGTGGATTCTGAGCGAAGCACGGAGATCGGGGGCAACGCAGGTGAAGCATCGCGGGCATCGAGCAGCTCCGCATCTCGCGTTGCGGCACTTAAGAGCTTTGCGATCGCGGGACTTGCTCGCTCGTCGATTCCTATCCCAGTGTCCTGTACGCTCAATTGCCAGCAGGCGATCGCTCCCACCTGCAGTGCGTTCACGGTTATCTGCACGCCCCCACGTTCGGTAAACTTCAGCGCATTGAGAATTAGATTCTGCGCGATTCGTCTTACTTTGACCGCATCACCATCGACATGGAGTGGGGCGACTTCCGATCGCAGCATCAGGTCCCGCGCGCTGGCCATCGGCTGCAACTCCTCACAGACATTCTGGATGAGCTGACCGGCATCAAATGGGGCTATGCAGCGTTGCTCGTGACCGGACTCGAGACGAGCCAATGCCACTAAGTCATCCAGCAGAGCGGTGAGAGCCCCTGTAGTACGCTCGACTACGGTGACCGCTCTGGGATCGGGCGAAATTCGCCTGGCCAGGACGCCCGCAGCGACCCGTACCGCCCCCACGTTACCCCTGAGATCGTGCGCCGCTTCCCGCCAGAGCTCGGCGCGTTCGCGCTCCAGAGCCTTGGATTGCTCGAGCGCTTTCTCCAGATCTCGCAGTCGCGTAGCCGCTTCAGTCTGTTCCAGCTGCACTTGGCTAGCCGCGCTCTCCACCATACAGTCGACAAAGAACTGCATCATCAGGTGCCGCGCGCCAGCCATCGCATCCCCGCCCGGATCGGTGTCGGAAAGTGCGAAACGTTCCACCTCTGCAGCAAGGCAGAGCTGCAGATGCCCCCATTCGCGCATGGTCTCGCGATAGTGATAGCCGTGCAACCAACGTTGCATGCCGTGAGCTGAGGCGCCTTGTCGTTGCTCCTGGGCGGCTTGCGCCGCTTGCGTTTCGGCACGCGCGCGCAACTTTGCTTCAAAGGCATCGAGCACTCGAGGGATATGATCGATAAATTGACTGCGTGCGAGAGTCGCGGCGGCGCCAATCTGTTTATCCGCTGTCACCGCGGCTCTCCAGGCCTGCAAGAGCGGCTCCCTACGGCGCCCGAGATGATTGGCGAGTTCAACGCATACTGTGCGGCTTTCTGAGCGACTGCTCATTGTGACCCCGTCTGCCCAAACCATATCGGGAGCAGAATCCGGAAGTGTACGGCCCCGCGAGCAATTCCGCTGCACTCTGACTTAATTCAGGCACGAGCTTGACCCAAGATCCCGGAGTACCGGGATAGCTTCGGCGACAGCGGGATGCTGTGTGATGTTAGGAGGCAGTGGCGGGGTGGCGTGTAGCGGAGCTGATTGAGCGATTGATCTCCGTACGGGGGTCCGTACGAAAACTTCGCCGCGTTTTGCCCAGCAACTGTAAGTGCTTGTTTTGGCGCTGCGGGCTTCGCCCCTTCTGGGCCGCCCTCCGGGTGTTATCCCTCTCCGTCGTAGCACCGACCCAGGATTGCCACGGGCCGACCGTTCTTTCCGACCTACTGAATTTGGCGGAGAGAGAGGGATTCGAACCCTCGAAGGGCTTTTGACCCTTACACCCTTAGCAGGGGTGCGCCTTCGACCACTCGGCCATCTCTCCGCAACAAAGCCTTCTGCTTCAAAGACTTGAAAGCAGCCAGAGAATGCACTGGCCGGTCAATGCGGGCGGCCATGATACTTAAGCAGCCGGCAAAAGGTAAGCGCACAGGCCGCTCACGGGAGGGGCTGGCGCGATCCGCCGGGGTAATCCTGGTCGACGTCCGCAAAGGTCAGGCTGACTTGATCGCGTCTTTGCGCGCCGGCGCGCGGCGGAGGTGCTTTGAGAGTTAGGCGATAGAAGTTCGGGGCAGTGGCCTCAAATGTCGCGCCTTCTGCGCTGATCGGTGTCCAGGCCGTGCGAAACATGATGGCGGAGGGATCCGCGGCTGAGCGATCGAAGTCTATCGACAACACACGGCCCTGCAGCTCGACTCCCGCAATCCTGAGCGCGTTACTGCCTAAGCCAATCAATGGCCGGGAGAGGGGCGGGATGAGGGCAACTCCGCCGGTGTAGCGCAGGGTCAGGATGGTAGTTCCGTGCGGCAGACGGAAATCAACCCGCGCATGGGTGTCCTGTGAATTGCGCTCCAGCGTCGCAGGCGTCAGCCGGTCTGCGATGTGTGCGGACCGCACCACCGCGCCAATGGGGATCTGGGGATCGAATACCATCGTTACCGGTGCGCCGTCATTGTTCACCTGCAGCCGCACTTCATTCTCGGTCTCGATCATCCTGACCGCGATCTCAGAGCTGCCCACGCGCACATGCCTCAGCGTGATTTCGCCCCAGTCTGGCGGCAAGTGCGGCGCAAAGGTGACACGATTCGATGCGCCTTCAATCTTCAATCCCAGCAGCCCTTCGACAGCCGCCGCAAACAACGCGGCGGACGACCAGGTCTGTTCAGGCACCGACTCCACCGCTTCATGTAGTAGTCTCCAGCGAGCACTTCGTGCATGTGTCCGAGTGAGTCAAGTGAAGTCCAAGGCACGAGCGCCTGCCAGATCGGCAGCGCCGTCGCGGGCCGGTGTTCGGCCCAGAATGCAGTGGCGACTGCTGCGGTGCCCAGCGCCCAGACACTGCCACTGGCATAGAGGTTGGGATCGTAAGTCGGGTCGCTGGCTGCTTTGCTGCGCGTACCCCAATCGGTTTGAAAGTCAGAGGACGCGAGCTGATCGAGGAGGGACTGGCGCTGTTGCGAAGAAAACAGCCCCATTCGCAGCACCCGGGTTGGGCGGATATCGCGATTGATCATGGGCGCGCCGGATCGCGTATAGCCGCTGATCCAGAAATGCTGCGACTCGCTCCAGTATCGTTGTGCGATGGCTCCCCGCGCCCGCTGCCCAGTTCGGCGTGCCATATCGGCGACATCATGGTGTCCCACCGCCGCAGCCAGGCTGGCGAAGAACTCCGACGCACTTATCCAACTTGCCGACAGCGCCAGATCATCGCTGATGGCATCCTGCTCATTGCCCCCTTCCTTATCCGGCGGGATCCGGGGCAAGCCGCTCTTGGGATCGAGCACCGAGCGGCAATAGTGATAGGCGGCCTGAAGCGATTCCCAATGATCCTTTGCGAAGGCCAGATCACCGGTGGTGGAAACATACTCGGCCACGGTGTCGAGCAAGTCGAAGCTCGCATCAACGTGGATGTACATGTAGGGCAGCTTCATCCAATCCATGGAACCGGCACTTTGCGAAAGCTCATGCCAGATCATTCCGGTCTTGCGATCCTGAAACTTCAGGATGAACTCGAGCTCTTGGCGGGCCTGCTCATACTGGCCGGAAGCGAGGAGCGCGTGCACGGCGACCATGCCATCGCCGGCGAAGAACCAGTCGTATTGCGGACGCCGTGCATTGCGCGAGGGACCAAATCCGGCAACTTCGGCGCATCCCAAATCAGGGTTGCAGGCCCAAGCCTGGTCCAGCGCAATCTCGGACCAGGACAAGGCGCGATTGACGTCGAAGTCCGGCGTTTCGATCTGCAGCGCATGATCCAGGAGACCGGCGTAATGATCGAGGGCTGCTTGTTCCAACGAGGTTCCCTCGTTCAGAAGCTGCCTGGCGATCGAGGCACACTCCGACTCGGAGCGACCTGCTGCAATAATGACGCGCGCAGCACTGTGTGCGTGATCCACCCGGATGACGAAGCCTAGACCAGGTGAGCGACCTGCGGCCAGAGTGGGGTTGGCAGTATCATCGTGCGCGACGATGTCGGGAGAGCCTACACGAGCTGTGAATCGTCCGGTCGGTTCGGACAGCAAGTATGCGGAAGCAGCGGACGTCCATACGGCTTGCTGACCTCCAATGGATGCCGGCCACATCAGATCCAACTCCGGGACGAAGTGAATCGCAATATCGACGGGACGAGTGCCCGCTGTTTCGTAACTGATGATCGCTCCGGGGACATCGAGCGCAACGAAGAGTTTCTCGCGCACGATGAAATCCGGTCCAGCGTAGATTCGAGTGATCGCCTCCGGGCTATAGACGATGCGTCTGAGCGCGACTTGGCCGTCGACTTCCGTGCTGGCGCCTTGCTGGCGAAAGGACACGCGGTAGCCCGTCAGGATTTGCAGCGCGGACGCCCAGACTTCCAGGCCCTCCTGGGAATAACCGAAGAGGGCCGACCGCCGACCGTGTACCGCGACGAATCGCCTGGGCTCGGTCGAATCGGTGCTCCAGGCAAGTCGCGTCAGCACCGGCGCTGCATCGGCTGGGACTTGAGCTGCCAGCGTTGAGAAACCAGCCAGCATGCCCAAGCCGACGAGAAGAACGCTTGTCCGCAGGCCCCTCACTTCAATTCACCTACGTCCGCGCTTGAGGGCCACAGTGCCCGTCAACGCGAGCGATTTCCAACTGGGGGAACCTGACTGGCACTTGGCAAAATTACGGCCACGACGCGCTTACCACGTAAGGTGCCGTCTACATGGAGCAGCGCGAGCCTGGCCCGCGCGTGCCCCGGAGCAATCAGCTCAAACGGTGACGAATTCGGCGGAGGGCTTGGACTCGTCGGGCGATTCCCCCTCCTGCTCACGTTTGATGCGCTCGAAGATTTCCTCGCGATGCACGGCAACGTTCTTCGGGGCATTGATGCCGATGCGCACCTGATTGCCCTTCACCCCCAGGACCGTGACCGTGACGTCGTTGCCAATCATCACGGTCTCGCCCACCCTTCTCGTCAGAATCAGCATTGTTCTTTCCTCCATGATCTCGGGCTTCAGCAAATAGTCTGCCACCAGAGTCCGCTACAGAAATCTACGGACTCCCTCCCGCCAGACACATCAGAGAAACCCTGAATCTAAGGCACTCGATAGCCCACAGCGCACGCCCGCCACAACATACGTCTTCGTTTTGATACAAACCGCAAGTCGGATCGATTCAACTCGCCAGTTTCGCCTGTACGAACTGGCGGACCGAGGCCAGCGCCGCATCGAGCGCTGCCGGATTGCTGCCGCCCGCCTGGGCGAAATCCGCGCGACCGCCCCCGCGTCCGCCGACCTGTGCAGCGATCGATCCTACCAACTCTCCCGCCTTGACGCGGGATGTTACATCCGATGTTACGCCTGCGACCAGCACTACCTTGTCTGAATCCTCAACCGTCGCCAGCACGATCACGGCGGACTTCAACTTACCTTTGAGCTGATCCACGGCATTGCGCAGTGCGCCGGCATCGGCGCCTGCAACCCGGGTCGCGACGACCTTGACTCCCTGGATATCCGTGGCGTTGGCGATGAGGTCGACCCCCTGGCCGGAAGCCAACCGGTCCTTGAGCGTGCGGATTTCCTTCTCCATCTGCCGCATGCGATCCAGCGCGTCGCGTACTTTCTCCCTGACATCATCGCGCGAGCCGCGCAGTAGCAGCGACAGGTCGCGCAACAACTCGTCGTTGCGTTCGACATAATCAAGCGCCGCATCGCCGGTGATCGCCTCGATGCGACGCACACCGGAAGCCACGCCACTCTCGCTCACGATCTTGAACAGCCCGATATCTCCGGCGCGCTGCACATGTGTGCCGCCGCACAATTCCATGGAGAACTCGCCGATGCGCAGCACACGCACGTTCTTGTCGTATTTTTCCCCGAACAGTGCCATGGCACCCGCGGCCACGGCGGCGTCGTAATCCATCAGCTGCGTGTCCGCAGCCGTATTGCGCCGGATTTGGGTGTTCACCAGGTGCTCGATCTCACGCAGCTCCTGTGGCGATACCGGCTGCAGATGCGAAAAATCAAATCGCAGCCGGTCGGGCGCGACCAGCGAGCCCTTCTGCTGCACGTGCGCGCCGAGGACCTGACGCAAAGCGGCATGCAATAGGTGCGTCGCGGTGTGATTCAGCGCCGTCGCCCCGCGTCGCTCGCCATCGACACGCGCGGTGAGATGGTCACCCCTGCGAATCTTGCCCTGCTCCACCGTGCCGCGATGCGCATGGGCATGACCACGCCGCTGCGTATCGCTGACGCGAAAGAGCACGCCGGGTGCCCGCAGCTCGCCGGTATCCCCGACCTGACCACCCGCCTCAGCATAGAAGGGCGTGCGGTCGAGGACGACCTCGCCTTCATCGCTACCGCTGAGCTCCTCGACCGGTATGCCGCCCTTGAGGAGCGCCACCACCTCACCTTCCGCCTGCAGGCCCTCGTAGCCCTGGAAGAGCGTGCGCGAGTCGATGTTGGTGCCGGCACTCAGGTCGACTCCGAAGCGACTTGCCTCCTGCGAGCGCTTGCGCTGCTCGTTCATTGCCGCATCGAATCCTGCCTGGTCGATGGTGAGACCGCGCTCGCGCGCGATGTCGGCCGTCAGGTCGGCGGGGAAGCCGTAGGTATCATAGAGTTTGAATACGGTCTCGCCATCGATCATCGTGCCGCTAACCTGGGAGATTGCGCTCTCCAGCAGCGACATGCCGTTGGCGAGGGTCTCGGCAAAACGCTCTTCCTCCACCTTCAGCACCCGCTCCGCGTGAGCACGTCCGCGCACCAGCTCCGGGTAGGCAGCGCCCATCTCGCGCTCGAGCACCGCGACCAGCTTGTAAAAGAAGGGTTCCACTATACCGAGCTTGTAGCCGTGACGGATCGCGCGACGGATGATCCGCCGCAACACATAGCCGCGGCCCTCGTTCGAGGGCAGCACACCGTCGACGATCAGAAACGTGCATGCCCGGATGTGATCGGCAATGACACGCAGCGAGTTGGAAGTCAGCGTGCGCGTGCCAGCCAGCTCGGCCGCGGCGCGGATGAGATTCACGAATAGGTCGATGTCGTAATTCGAGTGCACACCCTGCATGACCGCCGCGATGCGCTCGAGTCCCATGCCGGTATCCACCGATGGCTTCGGCAGCGGCGTCAGCACCCCCTGCGCGGAGCGCTCGAATTGCATGAACACCAGGTTCCAGATCTCGACGAAGCGATCCCCCTCCTGCTCGGCAGAGCCGGGCGGACCGCCGGGCACTGCGGCTCCGTGATCGAAAAAGATCTCGCTGCAGGGACCGCACGGGCCGGTGTCGCCCATTGCCCAGAAGTTCGAGTCCTCGCCCAGGCGCGTAAAGCGGTCGGCGGGTACGCCGATGTCATTCAGCCAGAGGTCGGCGGCCTCATCGTCGTCGCGGAATACCGTGACCCACAGACGCGCCGGGTCGAGCTTCAGCGTCCCGGTCAACAAATCCCAAGCGAAGCGGATGGCATCGCGTTTGAAGTAGTCGCCAAAGGAGAAGTTGCCCAGCATCTCGAAGAATGTGTGATGCCGAGCCGTGTAGCCAACGTTCTCCAGATCGTTGTGCTTACCCCCGGCCCTCACGCAGCGCTGACTTGAGACCGCGCGTGCGTAGTCGCGCTTCTCGCGGCCCAGGAATACGTCCTTGAACTGGACCATCCCCGCATTGGTAAACAGCAGCGTCGGGTCGTTGCCCGGTACAAGCGAGCTGGAGGGAACCACGGTATGAGCCCGCTCGCGAAAAAATTCCAGGAACGCGCGGCGCACATCGGCCGCGCTCATGTAGGGGGGTTTGGTCAACTTTCAATCCAGATCGTAGTCGGCGCCGAGGGCCGCACGGATATGATCCGCTGAAAACCCCCGATACTGCAAAAAACGCCCCTGACGGGCCTTCTCGGCCAGGCTACCGGGCAGCTCGCCACCAAATTTCCGTGCCCGGACCTCGCGCGCCAGCCGTCGCCAGTCCGGCCCCCCCGCCACGGCCGCCTCGATCACTGCTGCCGCAATACCGAAGCCGCCCAGTTCGCGGGCGATCCGCACCGGTCCCTGGCCTCTGCCGGCGTGATAACGCACGTAATTTTCGGCGTAACGCTCGTCGTTGAGCAGCCGCTCGGCCCGCAGCGCCTCGACCGCGCTCTGCGCCGCATCGGAGGAGAAACCCTTACGCTTAAGCTTCGCCAGCAGCTCGCCACTGGCGATATCGCGACGGGCGAGCAGTGCAACCGCGGCGCCGCGCGCTCGCTCAGCGTCGCCTGCGGTCTCGCCCATTGGGGGTGAGCTCAGGCCGAATCAGCTTGATCCACCGCGCCGTTGCCATGACGCGCCTGCTTCACCGGCAGCAGCTTCGCGCGAATCTGCTCCTCGATCTCGCGGGCGACCTCCTTGTTCTGCTGCAGGAACTGACGCGCATTGTCCTTGCCCTGGCCGATGCGGCTGCCCTTATATGAATACCAGGCTCCGGACTTCTCGACGATGTCGTGCGCACTGCCAAGGTCGATGATCTCACCCTCGCGGGAGATGCCCGCACCGTACATGATCTCGAACTCGGCCTCGCGAAAAGGCGGCGCCACTTTGTTCTTGACGACCTTGACGCGGGTCATGTTGCCCGTGACTTCCTCGCCGCTCTTGATTGCGCCGATCCGGCGAATATCCAGTCGCACCGAAGCGTAGAACTTCAGCGCGTTGCCGCCGGTCGTGGTCTCGGGATTCCCGAACATGACACCGATCTTCATGCGGATCTGGTTGATGAAGATCACGATCGTATTGGAGCGCTTGATGTTGCCGGTCAGCTTGCGCAGCGCCTGCGACATGAGACGGGCGTGCAACCCCATCTGCATCTCGCCCATCTCACCCTCGATCTCCGCCTTGGGCGTCAGGGCTGCGACCGAGTCGATCACCACCACGTCCACCGCGCTCGAGCGCACCAGCATGTCCGTGATCTCGAGCGCCTGCTCGCCGGTATCCGGTTGCGACACCAGCAGATCATTGATGTTGACGCCGAGCTTCTCCGCATAACTCGGATCCAGGGCATGTTCGGCATCCACGAAAGCCGCCGTGCCGCCGGCGCGCTGCACTTCGGCAATGACCTGCAGCGTGAGAGTCGTCTTGCCCGAGCTCTCCGGTCCGTAGATCTCCACGACGCGGCCGCGCGGCAGTCCGCCGATGCCGAGCGCGATGTCCAGCCCGAGCGAGCCGGTGGAAACTGCTTCGACGTCGAAGGTCGCCGCGGCGTCTCCAAGGCGCATCACCGAGCCCTTGCCGAACTGCTTTTCGATCTGACCCAATGCTGCGTTGAGCGCCTTTTTGCGGTTGTCTTCCATCTGAGTTTTCCTACGGGTACGCGCGCGTGAAAGAGAGTTTGGTGCGCGCCGGATTATCGCACAGTCACGCCGCGCGAGGCATCGGCAAAGGCGCGTATTTGCCTATTTTTTTAAGTGTTTTCCGCATGTTCGCTGCACAGTGACCAGCGCTGCAGAATACTGTACGAAGAGCCCGCCGGGCCGGTGGTGCTCGCCACCAGCACCGCTTCGCTGAAACACCAGGGCACCGGATCGATGCGACGCGCGCGGATCGGTCGCGTTACTTTGCGCCCGAGCGTGACGTGCGGGCGGAATGGCTTTTCATCCGACGAGAATCCGCAGCTCGCAAGCTGACTCTTGCAGCGCGCCGCGAGCCGGCTCGCGACCTCTGAAGGCGGCGCCGTTGCGCACAGTACGTCGGCCTTTCGCCAATACTCGATGCGATCAAAAGCCAGGCAGATCGGTGCCGGCAGCGGCTGCTGCACGACGCTGCCGATTGCCGTCACCAGCTCAGCGAGCGCCGTATGCGCAATCGAGCCCACAAACACGATCGTGACGTGCAGATTTTCGGTGCACACGGCGCGAAACCCGCCCGCATCAAGAATCCCGCGGAGCGAGTCGGTCAGCTGTGCGCGCTGCCGGTCATCGGGCCAGAAGGCGAGGAACAGCCGTAGTCGGCGCTCAGGCATCGACCCAGCGCAGTAGCAGTTGCAGCGCTCGCTCCACAGACAGCCTGCGGATGGCATCGCGATCGCCACCGAACAGCTGGCCGTCTGTCACCAGCTCGAGCGGCAGTGTCCCGAGCCTGCGCGCGGCGCAGAACCACACGGTACCCACCGGTTTCTCATCGGATCCGCCGTCAGGGCCCGCGACGCCACTGACGGCAATGGCCAGATCGACGGCGGCTCTGCACAGCGCTCCCGCCGCCATCTCACGCACCGTTGCTTCGCTGACGGCGCCATGCTCCTCGAGAGTGCGGGCCGCAACGCCCAGATCGCGGATCTTCGCAGCGTTCGAATAGGTGACGAAGCCGCACTCGAACCAGCGCGAGCTGCCGGGCAGATCCGTACAGACCTTGGCGATCCATCCGCCGGTGCAGGACTCCGCGGTGGCAAGGCGATGACCGCGCGCCAGCGCCCAGCGCGCCACCTGCTCCGCGGTGGCCACGAACTCAGTGCTCACACCGAGATCTCGGTCGAATGCACGGACGAGGTGGGTACGATCAGTTTTCCGGCCCGCCGTGCTTTCGTGCACGAGCGGATCTCGTCCTCCTTCGCATCGTAGGGCAGTCCCACCCACGTCCTGCCATGCTTTCCGGGAGGCAAGACGACGGCCGCGGCTTCCTTGCTCCAGTCGTTATTGCGCAGCCCTCTGGGACCCTCCTGCGACCAGACCAGATCATGAGCCGTGGTAACCGGCAGCTCCCCCTCTGACCATGCAGTCGCTGGCCCGACCACCACCGCTTTCCTGCCGGCGTTGCGCATGTAGATATACAGCTTGCGCTTGTGGGTGGTCATGCCGCGATCGTCCTTCACGAACTCCGTCTGCACCAACTGCAGCGAAGCTCCGCGACCGCCACCACGCAGTGCGCGGCTGCACAGCCAGCCAACGATCAGGCCCACGCTCAAACCAGCGCAGGCGGCGCCCACCCATAGCGGCGCCTCGGCGTAAAATGCCGCGCCCGTGCCGACAATCGCCACGCCCGCTGCGAACAGCTGGAAGATCTGTACTTTGCTCGTCACCCAAGATGTGGACATCCGGGCCTCGCAGCGCTCGGTTCTTTTGCCGCAGCGTAGCTCCTTCACAGCCGCCGACCAAGAAGCGGCCCGGAAACCTCGCTAACATTGCCGATCCGCGCGTGGCCGCAAGGCCCGTCGCGAACCGGCACCGGCACGCTAGCGCAAACGATAACCTTTTGGAAAACAAAACGTTAGAACACACGCCGATGATGCAGCAGTATCTGCGCATCAAGCGCCAGCATCCGGATGCGCTGCTGTTTTATCGGATGGGCGACTTCTACGAGCTCTTCTACGAGGATGCGCGCCGCGCTGCCAGCCTGCTCGACATTACGCTGACCGCCCGCGGTCAGTCCGCGGGCGCATCGATTCCGATGGCGGGGGTGCCCTTTCATAGTGTCGACAGCTACCTGGCGCGCCTGGTACGCAAAGGCGAGAGCGTTGCGATCTGCGAACAGATCGGCGAGGCCGCCACTGCAAAAGGACCCATCGACCGGCAGGTCGTCCGCGTCATAACGCCAGGCACCGTGACGGATGAAGCGCTGCTCGATGAGCGTCAGGAGACCCTCGCCGCAGCCGTGGCGTTCGACGGTGCGCGGTTCGGACTTGCGTGGCTGGATCTTGCTGCAGGCCGCTTCACCATACTCGAGTCGCACCACCGCACCAGCCTGACTTCCGAGCTCGAGCGCCTCAAACCTGCCGAGCTGCTGGTGGCGGAAAATGTGGACGAAGAGAGCTTGCGGCGTCCGGGGACCACCCTGCGCACACGCCCCGGCTGGTACTTTGAGCTCTCCAGCGCCTCGCGACTGCTCACCGATCAGCTGGGCACTCTCGACCTGCGCGGCTTCGGCGCGGACGAGCTGCCGCTCGCCATATCAGCCGCGGGGGCTTTGCTGCAGTACGTGCGCGATACGCAGCGTGCCGCCGTGCCGCACATCCGCAGCCTCAATGTCGAAGAGCGGACCGATGCTCTGGTCCTCGATGCCGCCACGCGCCGCAACCTGGAGTTGGATGTCAGCCTGTCCGGTCATCCGGAAGCGACGCTGTTTGCGCTGCTCGATCAGTGCGCCACGACCATGGGCTCGAGACAGCTGCGCCGTTGGCTGAATCGTCCCATCACCGATCAACGACTGTTGCGTGGCCGCTATCACGGCCTGGGCGCACTCATCGACAGACGCCGCTTCGAGCCGCTGCGCGAGCAGCTCAGAGGCATCGGTGATATCGAACGCATCCTGTCGCGCGTGGCGCTGCGTTCGGCGCGGCCGCGCGATCTGACACAGCTGCGCAGCTCACTCGCTGTACTGCCCGCACTGCGAGCGTACCTCGCGGGTATCGACGCACCGCTGCTGCGGGAATTGTGTGCGCGCATTCATCTGCACGAGGATGTGGTGCAACTGTTGTCAGCGGCAATCGCCAGTGAACCTGCCGCTGCGCTACGCGACGGCGATGTCATCGCGAGCGGATTCGATGCCGGGCTCGATGAGCTGCGGCGCATCGCCACCCACACCGACGAATTTCTGCTGGACCTGGAGAAACGCGAGCGCGAGCGCACCGGGATCGCCGCCTTGAAGCTCGGCTACAACCGGGTGCAGGGATTTTTCATTGAGCTCGCCCGCAAGGATGCCGAGCGCGCACCCAAGGAGTACTTGCGCCGTCAAACGGTCAAGTCGGCCGAACGCTTCATCACACCGGAGCTCAAGCAATTCGAAGATCGCGTACTGGGGGCTCGCGACCGTGCGCTCGCGCGCGAGAAGGAGCTTTATGAGCAGGTGCTGACCCAGCTTGTCGACCGGCTAGGTACTTTGCAGCTCACGGCGGGCGCACTGGCGGAGTTGGATGCGTTGGCGGCGCTCGCCGAGCGCGCCTGCGTGCTCGAATGGACCCGGCCGCAGCTCGTCACCGAGCTCTGCCTGCATATCGAGTGCGGGCGCCATCCGATCGTCGAGCGTTTCTCGAGCGCGCCGTTCGTGCCCAACGATCTGCGGCTGGAAGCCGGGCGCAGCATGCTCATCATCACCGGCCCCAACATGGGTGGCAAATCAACCTACATGCGCCAGGCGGCGCTCATCGTGTTGCTGGCACACCTCGGCAGCTATGTGCCGGCTGACCGGGCCGTGATCGGCCCGCTGGATCGCATCTTCACGCGCATCGGTGCCAGCGATGATCTGGCCGGCGGCCGCTCGACTTTCATGGTGGAGATGACTGAGGCCGCCAACATCCTGCACAACGCAAGTGCGCGCAGCCTGGTGCTGATGGATGAGATCGGCCGTGGCACGAGCACTTTCGATGGACTATCGCTCGCTTGGGCCATGGCGCATCACATCGCCAGTCGCATTCATGCCTTGACGCTGTTCGCCACACACTACTTCGAGCTCACAACGCTTGCTACGGAGGTCGAGGGTTGCGCCAACGTGCATCTGGATGCTACCGAGCACGGCGACGGGATCGTATTTCTGCACGCTGTGAAGGAAGGACCGGCCAATCGCAGTTACGGGCTGCAGGTGGCCCAGCTGGCCGGCGTACCGCGTGAGGTGATCTGCCAGGCGCGACGCTATTTGGAGAAGCTCGAATCCAGCCGCGATCGCCAGACCGATGGGATCACGAGTCGCGGCCCGCAACAGGAGTTGCCACTGTTCGCGATGACATCCCCGCCGACAGGGGTCGCTGACGACCCGGGTCGGACCGCGACCGATGCGCTGCACGCAGCCCTCGAAGCGGTGGACCCGGACCAGCTCTCACCCCGCGCAGCCCTGGAGACGTTATATGAGCTGCGGCGTTTGCTGAGCGAACCGAAGCCCTGAGATTACTGCAGTGAGAAACGTCCATCTTGCAAGAACGCGCCCGTCTGTCTGGCAACTCGTGCCGACACCAGCATGCCGAGATGACTGACCGGCAGTGTGATGTGATCCGTCGCGCCTGCGAGGCGCGTTTCGCTCACCCCGATGGTGCCATCGCATTGCTCATCGAAGCGCGCGAGGATCTGACCCAATCCCAGTGCCTGACTGCCAGCGATGATTCCGAGCGGTCGATTGGCCTGCCAGCGCCGCTCTCGCGGCCGCAGCAGCTCTTCTGCCACCGACTGCCCCATGAGCGAGGCGACCAGCCGCAGACGTCCGGCACGAACGGCCGCGCGACTGCAGACCGCGGGAGTCCCCAGGAAGACCACATTGCCTGGCGGCTGCTCCGGATAACGCTCGAAAAAACGGTAAAGCACGAGTCCGCCGAGGCTGTGTCCCACGAAATGCAGGCGCTGCGCACCCAGACCGCGCACGAAGCTCTGCAGCCTGGAGGTAATCTCGGTCATGCTGGAGGCGGCAGCTGCGTAACGAAAGGCGTGCACCTCGTGCCCGAATTCGCGCGCCAGGCGCCGGCGCAAAAACACCGACTCGCTTCCGCTCATCCACAGCCCATGCACGTAGACGACCGTTGCCGCCATTTGCCCCGCTGCCCGCGCCATTCGTGGGAACCCCTATCCGGCGACCACATTAACCTGAAATGGCAGTTCGCAGCATGACACCGGCGCGCAAGTGAGTAACAGGTCCGGTGTGCTCGCGTGGCCCTTGCTGGCCATCGCTGTCCTACCTGGCATCAGCGGCCTGGCTTGGGCAGCAGACCCACAACCCTACAAAGTCGAGCTTGGTTCCACCAACGACGGCGAGCTGAATGCGACGCTCAAGGCGACTTCCGATCTGGTCAACCTGCGGACTACCGCCCCGGTGGGGCCCTTTGCCCTCATCGGTCGGGCCCGTGGCGATCTGGACCGACTGAAGACCGTGTTGGAAAGTTCCGGTTTTTACCAAAGCTATGTCGGTATCACCATCGACGGGCTGCCCCTGGATGATCCGGGGCTGGGCGAGGAGCTGACCGCAAAAGCGGCAGGCAGTGACGCGCAGGTGAAGGTCACATTCAGTCTCGGCCCCCAATACCACCTGCGCAACATCGAGATCGACGGGCAGGTTCCCGAGAAGGCGGCGCAGGCACTGCAGTTGAACTCCGGTGCGCCGGCCATTGCGGCTGATGTGCTCGCGGCCGGCGGGCGGCTGCTGCAGGCGCTGACGGATGACGGCTTTGCATTTGCCAAGGTGGATCCGCCGATCGCGCACGAGTTTCCCACGGAGCGGGTACTGGATGTCAGCTTTCATGTCACCACCGGCAAGCGGGTCCACATCGGCGAGATCCACCTGCAGGGACTCAAGGACATGAAGGACCGGATCATCCGCAGGCGCCTGCTGGTGCACAGCGGAGAGCCCTACGATGGCACGCAGCTCGAGGCCGCGCGCAAGGACCTGCTGGCGCTTGGCGTGTTCTCTGCAGTGAGCGTCACCCTCGGCAAACCGGAGGAAGGCACTCAGGGTGTGCCGGTGACTTTCGTGTTCCGCGAGCGTAAGCAACACGGAGTAGCGCTGAGTGCCGCCTACTCGAGCGATCTGGGCGGCAGCACGGGTGTGAATTGGACCAAACGCGATATCTCCGGACACGCCGATTCGCTCACGCTGTCCGCAAGCGCCATCAACCTGGGAGGTGGCACGGCCACCAACGGCATCGGTTATGACGTGAATGCCAAATACCTGATTCCCGATTTCGGCCGGCGCGATCAGTCCCTGCAGGTGTCACTCGGAGCGCTCAGTCAGTCCCTGATTGCCTACAACCAAAAGTCGCTCACCTTCGGCATCGCTCTGAGTCGCAAGCTCTCGGCTCTCTGGACGATCAGCCTCGGGCTCGGCGCGCAGCAGGAGCGCATCGTGCAGCAGGAGTGCACCGCCGCGCAGCAGTGCGCCGTGGAGCCGCTCAATCTCGAATGCGTGTTGCCGGGCGCGGCGCTACCGCCTGACTCCTGCCTGTCGCAATCGTTCCGTTACACCCTGCTGTCCCTGCCGCTGAACGTACTGTTCAACAACACCGGACTGGACTCGCCTCTGCAGGATGCGCGCAAGGGCGTGCGCGCCACGCTCAGTATCGGACCTACCTTCTCGGTGGGCCATCCGAGCACGCAGTTCTTCGTCACCCAGTTCAGCGCTTCCTTCTACTTTGATCTGCAGAATCTGCGCATCAGCCACGATCCGGGGCGGAGCGTCATCGCCGTGCGTGGCGTGGCCGGGCTCGCGGCGGGCGCCTCTGAATTCAGTCTGCCGCCGGATCAGCGCTTCTATGCGGGCGGCAGCGGTTCCATCCGCGGCTATCGCTACCAATCGGTGGGACCGGTGTTCCCGGACGGCAACCCTGTAGGTGGCACTGCGGTGCAGGCCGGCAGCGTCGAGTACCGTCAGCGCATCGGAACGAATTTTGGTACTGCAGTATTCCTGGATGGCGGCCAGGTCAGCAGGAATCTGAATGTGCTGAATTCCACGATCCGCTTCGGTACCGGTGCGGGCGTGCGCTATTACACGCCCATCGGCCCGATACGGTTGGACTTCGCCGTACCGGTCAACAAGCGCCCCGGCGACGACCGTTTCGAGGTCTATATCGGCCTGGGGCAGGCCTTCTGATGCGCCGGCCGGTGAAAATTGCCCTCTGGAGCGCCGCCGCCCTGCTTGGGCTCGTGCTGCTGCTGGTGTTGGCCGTGATGGTCGTTGCCAACACTGAAAGCGGCCGTGCCTACATCGCTCGTCTGACCGCGCAGCTGACCGATGGCAAGGTGGAGCTCACGGGTATCGGCGGCTCCTTCCCGGCAGCGCTCGATCTGGCGCAGCTGAATCTGCGCGATGCAGACGGCGTCTGGCTCACTGCCGAGCACATCTCCCTGCGCTGGTCACCCTCGGCGCTGTTGCTTCGCCATGTACTCGTCGACAGCCTGCGCATCGGGAGGCTGCACATCGAACGGGCTCCGCTGCCGGATGGGCAGAAGAAGCCATCGAGCAGCTCGCCCAGCGTGCCGCACAGTGACCTGCACGATCTGCGCATCGATGCGCTCGAGCTCGGCCCATCGCTCGCCGGTGCGCCGGTGGCGCTGACGATGCATGGCTCGGTACATCTGCGCTCGCTGCAGGACGCTGCAGCCCACCTGCTGGCGCAGCGGATCGGCGGCGCCGGCAGCTACGAAGTGCAGCTGCAGTTCGATCCGCGGCGCATGGACGCCACCATCAAGCTGCAGGAACCGGGCCACGGTCCGTTGGAAAACCTCATCAAGGTGCCCGGGCTGGGCGAGCTGTCGCTGCTCGCGCAACTGACTGGCCCGCGCGCCGCCGAGCGCATCGATCTGACATTGAACGCCGGCGCGCTGCGCGGACAGGCACACGGTACGATCAATCTCGTGCAGAGTTCCGCCGATCTGGATTACGCCCTGAACGCGCCGGAGATGACGCCCTACCCTGGTGTCAGCTGGCAACACATCGATCTGCAGGGCCGCTTCCACGGACCCTTCAAGACCCCAACGGCCGACGGACGACTGCAGGTCCAAGGGCTGCAGGTTCCGGGCGATACGCGCTTGGACACGCTCGATGCCAACCTGAGTGCCAATGCCGGTGCCGCGCGGCTGCGGGCCTCGATCGCGGGACTGGTGTTGCCCGCACCGGTCTCCCGGCTGTTGGCAGATCAGCCACTCACGCTCGATGCGGCGATGCGGCTGGACGACAAGAAACGTCCGCTGCAGCTCAGCGCAGTACACAGTCTTGTGTCGCTGAAGCTGGATGCCGTGACGGCAGGAGAGCTGAGCGCTCAGGCCACACTGCGCCTTCCCAATCTGACACCGCTCGCAGCCCTGGCGGGGCAGCAGATTGCCGGCCGCGCCGAAATCAAGGCGCACCTCAGCCAGAGCAAGAAAACTCTGCATCTCGCGACGGACAGCACCGCGGTGCTGGATGCCGGTCAGGCGGCCTGGGCGGGACTGGTGCGCGACGGCAACACGCGCCTGCAGCTGACCGGGGATCTCACCGATGAGCAGATTGTCGTGGAGCGCGTGCAACTCACCAGCCGCTTTATCAGCGCGGCAGGGACTGCGAAGATGCTGCGCACGGGCACGCAGGATCTCAACGCGCGCCTGGAACTCAACCTGCCCGAGCTGGCGCAGCTGTCACCAGCACTGGCGGGCAATCTGAAGCTCACGAGCAAAGTGAACGGTCCGGTGCAGTCGCTGACGGCCATCACCGATGTCAGCTCGAATCTGTCGGTGCACGGCACTCCGCCGGGAGCGGTGGCGGCGACCGTGCGCGTGCAGGGGCTGCCCAAGGCCACCCGCGGCACCGCCGAGGCGCATGGCACTCTGGATGGCGCACCGCTCGCACTCAATGTGTCGGTGGAACAACGCAACAGTGACGCCATGCACCTGCTGATTCACCGCTCCGGATGGAAGAGCGCTCACATGGAGGGAGATCTGACCGGCAGCCGCGACTTCGCCAGCATGCGCGGCACGCTGCAGCTGGGAATGCAGCAGCTGCAAGACCTTGACCGCCTGCTCGCCACCCATCTGCAAGGCAGCGTAGCCGCCAATCTCAGCACCAATGAAGGACGTATAAAGCTGCAGCTCGATGCGCAGAATGTCTCCACGGGAAGCCTGACCGCGAGCGCGCAGCTTACGGCCACCGGCCCGATGGACGCGCTCAACACCAGCTTGAATGCCCAGTCACCCGCGATCGGCGGCGAGCCTGCCAGCATCAGCGCAAATTTGCTGCTGAACGCGCCGGCCCAGGAGCTGCGCCTCGAGAAGACCGAGGTCAACTACCATGGCCAGAGCGTGCATCTGCTGGCACCGGGCAGAGTGTCCTTTGCCAGCGGCGTGGTGCTCACTAACCTCAAGATCGGTGCGCAGCAGGCGGTGTTGGAAGCGAATGGCCGGGTGACGCCGGCTCTGGATTTGCGGGCCTCGTTGCGCGAAGTCAGGCCGCAGCTGATCGATGCGTTCGTTCCCAAGCTGCTGGCGAGCGGTGTGATCCAGGCGGACGCGCAGGTGCGCGGCAGTTTCGACAATCCGACCGGCGAGGTGCACCTGGATGCAACCGGACTGCGCGCCGCCAATGCTGCGGCGCAGGGACTGCCCGGCAGCGACGTGCATGCCACGGCACAACTGCACGGTAGCTTTGCCGAACTGACCACCGATATCCGCACCGGCACGAGCTCGCACCTGCACCTCAGTGGTCGCGCTCCGCTGGGCGCCGCTGGCGCGCTCGATCTGAAGCTCGCCGGCACCCTCGATGTGACACTTGCGAACCCGCTGCTGGAAGCGGGCGGCCGGCATGCCACCGGCGCGCTCAATATCGATACCAGCGTCAAGGGCTCGGTGAGCAATCCGGAGATCGGCGGCACGGTGCGCCTGGTCAAAGCCAGTCTGCGCGATTACACCCAGGGTACCAACCTCACCGACATCAATGGGCTGCTGAGCGGCGATCACAGCACGCTGCACATCGAATCACTCACCGCCCGCGCCGCCCCTGGCACCGTGGCCATCGAAGGCACCATCGGCATCCTGCAGCCGAAGATTCCGGTGGATCTGAAGCTCACCGCCAAACAGGCGCAGCCCATCGCCAGCAACATCATCACGGCCAATGTCAACACTGACATCCAGATACACGGCACCGCGCGCGAGCATCTCGACGTTGAGGGCACGGTGCACGTCAATCGGGCCAACATCGAGATTCCGGGCGGACTGCCGCCTAACGTCGCGGTTCTCGACGTGCGCCGGCCGGGCGAGGCGCCGCCGCCAGCTGAGGAGAAGCCGCTCGTCATCGGTCTTGATCTGAAGCTGGATGCGCCGCGCCAGATTCTGGTCAAGGGCCGCGGGCTCGATGCGGAGCTGGGCGGTGAGATACACATTCGCGGCACGACGGCCGACCCCGTGGTGAGCGGTGGTTTCGAGTTGCAACGCGGTTTCTTCACGCTCGCCAGCAGCAAACTCACTTTCTCTTCGGGCACCGTTACCTTCAATGGTGCCGGCCTGGCCAAGCGCATCGATCCGACGCTGGATTTCGTGGCGCAAAGTCAGGTGCTGGAGATCACGGCCACCGTAAAGATCACGGGACTGGCCGATGCGCCGCAAATCGAGCTCAGCAGTACCCCGGAGCTGCCCCAGGACGAAATTCTCGCCCGCCTGCTGTTCGGCGAACCGGCCTCGCAGCTGACGGCGCTGCAGCTCGTGCAGATCGGTGCCGCACTCGCCAGCCTGAGTGGCGGCGGGGGCGGCAGCAGCCTGAACCCGGTAGCGAAGCTCCAGAAGGCACTCGGCCTGGACCGGCTGTCCGTGTCAGGAGGCTCGAGCAGCGGTGCCGCCGGCAGCACGCAGAACACCGGCCCCAGCATCGAAGCGGGCCGCTACGTCAGCAGCCGGGTGTTCGTCGCGGTCAAGGAGAGCACGACCGGCCAGAGTCAGCTCGCGGTCGATGTGGATCTCACCAAACACCTGAAACTGCAGACGCGCCTGGGTAATGGCACGGCCTCGACGCAGGGCACCACCCCCGAGAACGACCCGGGCAGCAGCGTTGGGGTTGCGTACCAGTTCGAGTACTGAGCCGCCGTTCAGGACGGGGGTGGCGTGCGCACCCGGATGTGCAGCTCGCGCAGCTGGGCTTCGCTGACTTCGGTGGGCGCATCGGTCATCGGATCGGCAGCGGTCTGCGTCTTCGGGAAAGCAATGACCTCGCGGATGCTGTCGGCGCCCGCCATCAGCATGGCGAGCCGGTCCAGGCCGAAGGCGATGCCGCCATGGGGCGGGGCGCCGAATCTGAGCGCATCGAGCAGAAAGCCGAATTTCTTCTGCGCTTCGGCCGCATCGATACCCAGCAGATCAAACACCGTAGACTGCATCTCCTGGCGATGGATACGCACCGAGCCACCGCCGATCTCCGAGCCGTTCAGCACCATGTCGTAGGCTTTGGCCAGCGCACCCTCGGGATCGCCACGCAGCGCAGCCGCGTCAGCGTTGTTCGGTGAGGTGAAGGGATGATGCATGGCGACCCAGCGTTTGGCCTCCGCATCCCATTCAAACATCGGAAAGTCGATCACCCAAAGTGGCCGCCAACCCGTCTCGAGCAGCCGCAGATCCTGCCCGACCTTCAGCCGCAGTGCTCCGAGCGCGTCGCCAACGACCTTGGCGCTGTCGGCGCCGAAGAACACCAGATCGTTGTCCGCGGCGCCGGTGCGCTCGAGAATGCCCGCCACCGCCGCTTCACTCAGGAACTTGACGATCGGCGACTGCAGCCCCTCGCGCCCCTTCGCGCGCTCGTTGACTTTGATGTAGGCCAGGCCCCGGGCGCCATAGCGACCAACATACGCGGTGTACTCGTCGATCTGCGAGCGCGGCATCGAGCCGCCGCCCGGCACGCGCAATGCCGCCACGCGGCCCTTGGGGTCCTTCGCAGGTCCCGCAAACACCTTGAAGTCACAGTCGCGCACCAGATCTGCAACGTCTGTGAGCTCGAGCGGATTGCGTAGATCGGGCTTGTCCGAGCCATAGCGCCGCATCGCCTCGGCGTAGCTCATGCGCGCGAAGGGATTCGGCAGACTGACATCGAGTACGTCCTTGAAGACGTGACGTACCAGGCCCTCCATCAGCTGCATGATCGCGTCCTGGCTGAGGAACGAGGTCTCGATGTCGAGCTGTGTAAATTCCGGCTGGCGGTCGGCACGCAGGTCCTCGTCGCGAAAGCATCTGACGATCTGGTAGTACCGGTCGAAGCCCGCGATCATCAGCAGCTGCTTGAAGATCTGCGGCGACTGGGGCAGTGCGAAGAATTTACCGGCGTGCGTGCGGCTCGGCACGAGGTAGTCGCGCGCTCCTTCCGGCGTGGCCTTGGTGAGCATCGGTGTCTCGAGATCGATGAAGCCATTGCCATCCAGATAGGCCCGCATGGCACGGGTGATGCGATGCCGCAGCCGCAGGCGCTGATTCATCACCTCGCGTCGCAGGTCCAGGTAGCGGTATTTGAGACGCACCTCCTCGCCGACCTGCTCATCGAGTTGGAACGGCAGGGGCTCGGAGCGGTTGAGCAGCTCGAGCTCCGATGCCAGCAGCTCGACTTTTCCCGAGGCCAGGTTGGCATTGACAGTCCCGGCCGGCCGCTCGCGCACGCGTCCCTTGACGCGCACCACGAACTCGTTGCGCAGCCTCTCGGCCTCGCGGAACACCTGCGCCGCATCCGGATCGAACACGACCTGCAGCAGCCCTTCGCGGTCGCGTACGTCTACGAAAATGACCCCACCATGGTCGCGACGCCGATGCACCCAGCCCGCCACGGTGACTTCCCGGCCGATGAGCGAATCGTTGACCTGTCCGCAATAATGTGAGCGCATAAGGCGCGCGATACTACGGAGCACCCGCCACCCCCGCAACCGGCGGGGCCCACCCGCCGGCACCACAGTCAGCCGGGTCACGGGCAGCAGGCGTTCAAGCCGCCGGCAGAGCGATCTCTGACTTGACGGGGGGTGGGGGTACGACCACACCGCAGCTGATGATCATTTTCATGGCGGCATCGACGCTCATGTCGAGGTCCACCACTTCGCTGCGCGGCACGAGCACGAGGAATCCCGCTGTGACATTCAGGGCATTGGAGATGTAGACGCAGGCGTGCTGGCGGCCGGTCCGGGCGCTGACCTCGGCAACATCCTCCGCCGTCATGAATCCCAGGCTCCAGATACCAGTGCGGGGGTATTCGATCATGACCACCTTGCGGAAGGAGTTGGATTGCGAGAACACGCTTTCCGTGAAGCTCTTTACGCCACCGTATACGCTGCGCACCACCGGTATGCGGTTCAGCAGGTCCTCCCAGAAGGCGACCAGCTGCCGGCCGATGAGATTGGTGACCAGCAGTCCGGTGGCGAGCACGACGAGGAAGGCGAACACTGCGCCCAAGCCCGGCAGCGCAAAGCCCAGCAGCGCTTGGGGCTGATAGGCCGGAGGCAACAGCAGCAGCGTCCGGTCCATCAGGCGGATGAAGAAGGTCACCACCCAGATGGTGGCGAGGATCGGCAGCCAGACCAGTACTCCCGCCACCAGATAGCGGCGCAGTCCGCGTTTTTTGGCGGCTGCCACGGCGCAGGAACTTAGCGGCGGGATTTCTTGCGGTGCGCGCTCTTCTTGCCCTTGGCGGGGCGAGCCTTCACCGCGCCGCGCGCAGGGGCGGCCCGCCGGGCGCTCTTGGCTGCGGTGCGCACCGTTTTAGAGCCGCGGGCGGCGGAGCTGGCCGCCGCCGGCTTAACCTCCGGTTTGGGCGCCGGAGTCTTGCTCGCCGTCTCCTTCGCTGATTCGGCAGCGGGTTCGGCTTTGGACTTGTCCGCCGCAGCGGTGGTGTCGGGTTTCGCGGCGGCCTCTTCCTTCTCCGCAGCAGCCAGGTTGCGTTTGTTCTCCTGGTCGCTCTTGAAGTCAGTCTCGTACCAGCCGGCACCCTTGAGGCGGAAGTTCGGCGCCGATACCAGCTTCTTCAACGCCTTCTTGCCGCAGGACGGACACTTGGTGAGGGGTGCATCGCTGATCTTCTGCATCACCTCGGTGTAGAACTTGCAGCTGGCGCACTCGTATTCATAGAACGGCATGACGTTACTTTCAGCACCTGACAATGTGAAGGGTGCGATTATAGGGTCTTAAGCCTTCTCGAACACCAACTGCTGATCGCGGGCGGTAACCCGCACGCGATCGCCCGGCACGAAGCTCCCCTGCAGAATGCGTTGCGCCAGCGGATTTTCGATCTGCTGCTGGATGGCACGCTTGAGCGGACGCGCACCATACACCGGGTCGAACCCAGCCTCGCCCAGCAGATCGCGCGCGGCATCATCCAGTGCGAGGTCCATATTGCGCTCCAGCAGTCGCCGCCGCAGGTAGCCCAGCTGGATATCGACGATCGCGCGGATCTGGGCGGTGCCGAGCGAATGGAACACCACGATGTCATCGATGCGGTTGATGAATTCCGGCCGGAAGCTCTGTTGCACGATCTCCATGACCGCGGACTTCATGCGCACGTAACCCTGCTCCCCGCCGCCCTCATCGAAGGAGGCCTGGATGACCTGCGAGCCGAGGTTCGAGGTCATGATGATGACGGTATTGCGGAAATCGACGGTACGGCCCTGCCCGTCCGTGAGGCGCCCGTCATCCAGCACCTGCAGCAGGACGTTGAACACGTCCTGGTGCGCCTTCTCCACTTCGTCGAGCAGGATGACGGAGTAGGGCCGGCGGCGCACCGCTTCGGTGAGATAACCCCCCTCCTCGTAACCAACATAACCCGGGGGCGCACCGATCAGGCGCGCCACGGAGTGCTTCTCCATGAATTCCGACATGTCGATGCGGATCATGGCCTCATCGGTATCGAACAGGAACTCGGCGAGCGCCTTGCACAGCTCGGTCTTGCCGACGCCGGTCGGTCCGAGAAACAGGAAGGAGCCGTTGGGCCGGCGCGGGTCGGCCAATCCGGCGCGCGAGCGGCGGATGGCATTTGCCACGATACGCAGCGCCTCATCCTGACCCACGACGCGCTTACCGAGCGCCTCCTCCATGCGCAACAGCTTGTCCTTTTCACCCTCCAGCATTTTGGAAACCGGAATACCGGTCCATTTGCTGACGACCTCCGCAATCTCCTCTTCGGTCACACGGTTGCGTACCAGCTGCGGCGCCTTATTCTCCGCATCCAGAGCCTGCTGCAGACGCTTTTCCAACTCGGGGATGCGGCCGTACTGCAGCTCCGCCATGCGCTGCAGATCCCCAGCGCGGCGCGCCGCCTCGAGCTCACCGCGGACCCGATCGAGATCCGCACGCACTTGAGCTGCGCCCTGCAGCGCCGCCTTTTCCGACTTCCAGACTTCCTCGAGATCTGCATATTCCTTCTCGAGCCCCGAGAGGGTGTCCTGCAAGGTGGCTAGTCGCTTCCTGGAGGCTTCGTCGGTCTCCTTTTTGAGCGCCTCGCGCTCGATCTTCAGCTGAATGATGCGCCGCTCGAGCCGGTCGAGGGCCTCGGGCTTGGAGTCGATCTCCATGCGGATGCGCGCTGCAGCCTCATCGATCAGATCGATCGCCTTGTCCGGCAATTGCCGGTCGGCAATGTAACGATGCGACAGAGTCGCAGCAGCGACGATCGCTGGATCCGTGATGTCGACGCCGTGGTGCACTTCATAGCGCTCCTGCAGACCCCGCAGAATGGCGATGGTGTCCTCCACCGACGGTTCGTCCACCAACACCTTCTGGAACCGCCGCTCGAGCGCGGCATCTTTCTCGAGGTACTTGCGATACTCATCGAGCGTGGTGGCGCCGACGCAATGCAGCTCGCCGCGAGCGAGCGCCGGCTTGAGCATGTTGCCGGCATCCATCGAGCCCTCGGCCTTGCCGGCACCCACCATCGTATGAAGCTCATCGATGAAGAGGATGATCTGCCCCGCCTGCTTGGCGAGATCGTTCAACACCGCCTTGAGACGCTCCTCGAATTCGCCGCGAAACTTCGCACCGGCAATCAGGGCACCCATATCGAGCGCCAGGATGCGCTTGTTCTTCAAGCCCTCGGGCACCTCGCCGTTGATGATGCGTTGCGCCAGTCCCTCGACGATGGCCGTCTTGCCAACACCCGGATCACCGATCAGCACCGGATTGTTCTTGGTGCGCCGTTGCAGCACCTGGATGGTGCGCCGGATCTCATCGTCCCTGCCGATCACCGGATCGAGCTTGCCGGAGCTGGCGCGCGCGGTGAGATCGACTGTGTATTTCTCCAAGGCCTGGCGGCTTTCCTCGGCATTGGGATCACTCACTTTCTCGCCGCCCCGCACCTCTTCGATCGCCTTCTCGATCGCGCCGCGTACCGCGCGCGCATCCTTCAGAGCCTTGCCGACTGCGCGATCCTCGAACGCGGCCAGCACGAACAGCTCACTGGAGATGAACTGATCGCCGCGCTGCTGTGCGAGCTTGTCGGTGACGTTCAGCAGCTTGTTGAGGTCGTTGGAGATGTGGATCTCGCCCGGGGTGCCCTCGACCTTCGGCAGCCGATCCAGCATGGCGAGCAGCTCGGTGCGCAGCTTGTTGATGTCGACAGCGGCCTTGAGCAGCAGCGGACGCACACTGCCGCCCTGGCTGTCGAGCAGCGCGAGCATCACGTGCGCCGGCTCCATGAATTGATGGTCGCGGCCGAGCGCAATCGACTGCGCATCCGCCAGCGCCTGCTGGAATTTGGTCGTCAGTTTGTCCTGTCGCATGACGGAACCAGAAAGTGAGGGTTGCGATCGGAAATGGGGCCCTGTCCTGCAGATTCAAGCGATTACGGCGGGCCAAAGCCCGTTTTCCTTTTCCCTGCTCAGTGCGCCAGGGCGTCCGCCCAGGCCACGACGCCGACGCCCAGCCCCATCAGCAGCACCTGGGCCAGGCTGGTGCGCGCGTCGGCGCGCCGGTGTAGTGCGGGGATCAGCCCGGCAACCGCGATATAGAGGAAACCGGCCGCGGCGAGCGCCAGGGCATACGGCAGCGCGGCGGTGGCCCGTTGCAGTCCGGCATAAGCCACGATACCGCCCAGCACGGAAGCAAGTCCGGTTGCCATGTTCAGCACGAGGGCCCGCCGGCGAGACATCCCGGTGTGGAGCAGGATGGCAAAGTCGCCCACGCGATGCGGGATCTCATGCGCCGCCACCGCCAGCGTCGTCACCAGACCCAATGGGATGTTCGAGAGGAATGCAGCCGCGATAAGCACACCATCCAGGACGTTGTGAATGCTGTCCCCAATGAGCAGCAGGACCCCGGCAGCACCCTGGTGACTGTGGCCGTGATGGTTGTGATGATGGCCAGCAAGCTCATGGTGAGGATGGGCGCAATCGGTGTCCGCGGCACCCTCTGCATGGACGTGCTCATGCACCAGCGGGTCATGACCGGCGCCGTGCCTCCATAGCACCAGCTTCTCGATCACGAAGAAGATCCCGAGACCCAGGAGCAGCGCAGCGCCGATGCTGTGTGCTTGTCCCACACCCACACCTTCAATGGCTTCCGGCAGTAACGCGAGCAATGCCGCGCCCAACAGCGCGCCCGTCGCAAAGCTCACGAAATGCGGCAGCAGGCGCGTACCGGTATGCTCCGGGAGCAGCAGATACAGACCGGCGAAAGCCGCACTCGCAATGCCGCCCAGGGCGGTGAACGCGACGATCCAGAGCAGCAGCGGCACCCTAAGCACCCATCCAGATCATGGCTGCTCCATCCAGATCAGGGCCGCCATGCGCCCGCATTCACCGTCGCGACGATAGGAGAAAAAGCGCGCCGGATCGCTGTAGGTACACCAGTCGCCTCCGAAAATCCGGCCTACGCCTGCGCGGTTCAGCCTGAGGCGTGCCAGCGAGCGCAGATCACAGCGCCAGCGCCCGCGCTCGTTCGGCACGAATGCGCTTGCGGCGCTCTCGTCACTGGCCGTGAAGGCTCGGCGCACCTCCTCACCCACCTCGAAATGTTGCGGGCCGATGGCCGGACCGAGCCACGCCATGAGTCGCGCCGGTTCCGTGCCCAAGGCATCAATAGTCGCCTCGAGCACGCCGCCGGCCAGGCCGCGCCAGCCCGCATGCGCGGCGGCTACCCTGGTGCCACCTGTAGTGCTGAACAGCACCGGCAGACAATCGGCGATGCGCACCACGCACACCCGCCCGGGTCGGCTGGCCACCGAAGCATCCGCGGTCGGCAAAGCCGCATCTGAGATCGGATCAAGCTGGGCAGCATCGATATCCACCACCGAGGCTCCATGCACCTGATGCAGCCAGGCTGGCTCCGCAGGCAGCTGCAGGGCCTGACGGAGCCGGCGCCGGTTCTCTGCCACCCTCTCCCGGGCATCCCCCGCAGCGGCGCCGAGATTCAGGGAGTCGTACGGCGCGGGGCTCACCCCGCCAGTGCGCAAGGTGCAGGCCGCCCGGATGTGAGCTGGGGCTGGCCAATCCGGCAGCAGATACCCGGCGCTCGTTGCGCTCATCTACGCGCGTCCGGCCGAGCTGCAGCCATCCGGGCGTCAGATTCCAGGGCCGTCAGCAGCGCCCTCATGTCTGCCGGCAGCGGGGCCTCCCACGCCAGTTCCCGCCCATTCACCGGGTGCACGAGCTGCAATCGTGCTGCATGTAACGCCTGTCGCTTGAAGCGGCTCAGCGCGTCTACCAATTCCGGGCTAGCTCCCGCAGAGAGCCTGCGACGCCCGCCATAAAGCGGATCGCCGACCAGCGGAAACCCAACGTGTGCCAAATGCACACGGATCTGGTGAGTGCGGCCGGTCTCGAGCTGCACACGCACCAAGGTATGCGCCCGAAACCGCTGCAGCACGCGGTAATGGGATACCGCCTCGCGGCCATCGCGGCGCACCGCCATCCTGGTGCGCTGGGTGCGATGCCGGCCGATCGGCTCATCGACCGTTCCACCGGCTGTCATAACCCCCGTGCAGATCGCGATATAGTGGCGCTCAACCTCGTGTGCGGCGATTGCACTCACCAGCGCGGCATGCGCCTCGGGTGTCCGTGCAACAACCAGCAACCCGCTCGTGTCTTTGTCCAGCCGGTGTACCAGTCCGGCGCGTGGCACCAGCGACAGTTTGCTATCGAAAGCCAGCAGCGCATTTTGCAGGGTGTTGACCGCATTGCCCGCACCGGGATGCACGACCTGACCTGCAGGCTTGTTGATGACTAACAAGGCACGGTCCTTGTAGATGACTTCGAGTGGCAGGCTCTGCGGCACGACCGGCGTCTGTACTTGCAGGCGCGCTTCGATTCGCACCCGCTCCCCGCCGGCCACCTTGTCCCGCACCCGGGGCTGGCGGCCGTCGACCTGAACCCCACCGGCCTCGATCCACGCCTGCAATCTGGCACGCGAATACTGCGGAAGCAGGCGCGCAAGAGCCTGATCCAGGCGCAGACCGGCGAGCTCCGCCGGCAACTCCAGCTGATGCGTACGCAGCTCAGCGGCAGCTGTACCGCCTGCAGACCCGGGTTCGCCGTCGCGGAACTCCAGCCCCGCCTCACCGGTCGGAAGTCGGGACGGCGGATTCGCTATACTTTCCAAACTCACTCGGCGCGAAGCCAAAGAAAGGTCCTCATATTGTTCTCTCTGTCCGGCCAGTCAGTGCGCGCCGGTGCGCTGGTCCTGTGCCTCATCGCCCTGGCCGCAGGTAGCGGCTGCCGCAGTCACCGCGCGAAGGATCTCTCCAAAGCCAATCCGGAGCTGCTGTACAAGAAAGCGCACAAGGCGCTCGCTTCCTACGACTACCAGGGGGCGATCAAGCAGTACGAGGCGCTGACGGCGCGTTTCCCCTTCACCGACCAGGCGCGCCAGGCCCGACTGGATCTCATCTACGCATATTACCGTGCGGGCGAGGGGGAATCGGCGACGGATGCGGCCGATACCTTCATCCGCGAGAATCCGACCCATCCGCGGGTCGACTATGCCTGGTACGTGAAGGGACTGGTGGATTTCGAACGTACCCCCAATGCCATCGAACACCTCTTCCGCGTCGATCTGACGCAGCGGCCTCCCAGCACGGCCCGCAAGGCTTTCAGCGCCTTCCGCACCGTGGTCGAGCAGTATCCCAAGAGTGAGTACGCGCACGACGCCTTGCAGCGGATGATCTACCTGCGCAACCGGCTGGCCGACTACGAAGTGCACGTGGCGCGCTACTACTTCAAGCGCGGCGCCTATATCGCCGCCGCCCAGCGGGCGAAGGGCTGCGTCGAGAATTTCGATGGCGCGCCGTCTATCCGCGAGGCGCTCCAGATCATGATTCAGTCGTACGACCGGTTGAGTCTGGCGCCATTGGCCGACCAGACGCGCCAGGTCTACGAGATCAACTACGGGAGTGAAGTCCGGCTCAGCCAGGCCGAGACCAAGCGTCCCTGGTGGAAGCGCTGGTAGCCGCTCAGCGCCGGTAGCCGTTGGTGATCGGGTAGCGCCAGTCGCGCCCGAACGCCCGGCGGCTGACACGGACGCCAGGAGGCGCCTGCCGACGCTTGTACTCGTTGCGCTTCACCAGATCGAGGACGCGACCGACGGTGGCCCGATCGAAGCCGCGGGCGGCGATCTCCCCTACCGACAGATCCTCTTCGATGAAAGCTTCGAGAATCGGGTCCAGCACCTCGTAGGGCGGCAGCGAGTCGGAATCCTTCTGGTCGGGACGCAGCTCCGCCGAGGGTGGCCGGTCGAGTACCCGCTGCGGGATGACCTGCTGCTGTGCATTGCGGTAGGTCGCGAGCCGGTACACCAGCTGTTTACTGCAATCCTTGATCGGCGCAAAGCCACCCGCCATGTCGCCATAGAGCGTGGCGTAGCCGACCGCCATCTCGCTCTTGTTACCGGTGGTGAGCAGCATGCGACCCGTCTTATTGGAGATACCCATCAGCAGCAGCATGCGACAGCGCGACTGGATGTTCTCTTCGGTGGCATCCGGGGCGCGTCCTGCGAATTCTTCCTTGAGGGTCGCAAGAGTGGCTTCAAACATGCTCTCGATCGAGAGCACGCTGTAGGTCACGCCGAGCAGGCGAGCCTGCTCCTGGGCATCGTGCAGACTCATGTCGGAGGTATAGCGGGACGGCATCATCACCGCGTGCACCCGTTCGGCGCCGAGCGCATCCACAGCGATAGCCAGGGTCAGCGCCGAATCGACGCCCCCTGAAAGGCCGAGAACGACCCCAGGGAAACCGTGTTTGTTGACGTAGTCCCTGACCCCCAGCACCAGCGCGCCATAGACGCTGCCTTCATCGCTGAGCTCAGGCTCGATATGCCCAGGCTGTGGAATCATGCGGGTACCGCGGCGGACCAGATCGATCGTGAATGTTCCTTCCACATAGGCCGGAGCACGCATCACCAGGGCACCTTCGGCGCTCATCACAAAGGAGTTGCCATCGAAGATGAGCTCATCCTGACCGCCGACGGTGTGTACGTAGACCAATGGCAGTCCGACATCCAGCACCCGAGCGCGCGCCACCGTCTCGCGCTCCCGCTGCTTGTGCAGCTCATAGGGCGAGGCGTTGATGACGAGCAGCACTTCCGCTCCGGCGGCACGAGCCAGGTGTGCAGATTGCGGCAGCCAGATGTCTTCACAGATCAGCAGCGCGCAACGCACCCCCTTGATATCCACAACGGTGGGCTGCGTGCCCGCGCGGAAGTAGCGCTTCTCGTCGAATACCCGGTAATTGGGCAGCTCGCACTTGCGGTGAATGGCCGCAATCTGCCCACCGCTCAACAGCGCCGCCGAGTTGTAGATGCCGGCACCGGCATACTCCGGGAACCCCACCACGAGCGATGCGGACGGCAGCTGCTCGCGCAGGGTCTGCAGCCCGGCCTCGATCTGCAGCCGCAGTCCGCGGTGAAACAGCAGATCCTCCGGCGGATAGCCCGAGAGGGTGAGCTCCGGAAAGAGGATCAGATCCGGATTGAGGCTCTCGCGGGCCTGTCGCGTGCGCTCGATGACTCGCGCGGCGTTCCCCTGCACATCGCCCACCAGCAGGTCGATCTGCGCCAGAGCAATCCGGAACGAGTCATTCACAGCAGGTCCGCAAGGTCATCAAGGAGTGCTATTTTCGCGCAAATCGTGCTGTCCTGACCAGCGATCCCTGGGCTTGCGAACCGCATCGCTTTTCAAGTGAGACAGGGGTGATAAAGTCGCGGCCGCGAGCGGTGTGCGTTGACTGACATCGCCTTCAGCGTCAGAACAGCATGCCGGTAACCGTCACGACATCCAGCTCCGCGCCAAGCGACTTGGCCTGGCGTGTCATCGGCCTGCTGAACCTGTACCGCATTCTCGTCCCGCTGGTGCTGATGGGCGTGCAAATCTTTGCAGGTCCACAGTGGATGCTGGTGGTTCCACACCCGCATCTGCTGCTCTCGGCTTGCATCGCCTACCTGACTTCTGCACTGCTGCTCATCATCGCGCGCAGGCTGAAATGGTCCAGCCTGCGGATCGTCACACTCATTAATGCATCGGTGGATGCGACCGCCATCGCCTACATCCTGTATGCGAGCGGGGGTGTCAGCAGCGGACTCGGCATCTTGTTAGTGCTGCCCGTGGCGGCCATCGCGGTGCTGTCGGAGCATCGCGATGCGTTCCTGTTCGCGGCCGTCGCCGCGATCGCCGTACTCGTCCAGCAGATGTTCGTGCACTGGCTGGATGCAGCTCCGTCAGCGGATTACCTCACCGCCGGTGTGATTGGCATCGTGCTGTTTGTCGTCGCCCTGTCAGCCTGGCCGGTGGCGAACCGATTGCGCGAGAGTGAAGCGCTGGTGCGACGCCAGGAGATCGACCTGGCGAACCTGGCGCAGTTGTCACAGTACATCGTGCAGCACCTGCGCGAGAGTCTGCTGGTCGTGGACCCGCAGGATCGTATCCGGCTCATCAACGAATCCGCTGCGCAGATCCTCGGTGACTCCAACGCGTATCCGGACGCCCTGCTCGGGGAAGCCTCACCACGGCTGCTGTACCTGCTGGAAACCTGGCGCCAGAACCAGACCAAGCCGGTAGCATTCCCCGCTACGGAGCAGACGTTTGCCGCAGCGGACGGGGCGCGTCTGATCCGGGCAAACTTCGCACCGCTGGGCAGCGCCGAGCCGGCACCCGTGCTGGTGTTCCTCGAAGACACGAGTCTACTCAATGAAAGGGTCCAACAATCCAAACTGGCGGCGTTGGGCCGCCTGAGTGCCAGCATCGCGCACGAAATTCGCAATCCCGTGGGGGCGATGAGCCACGCGGGCCAACTGCTGGCGGAGTCGCCCAACCTGAGCGATTCCGAGCGCCGTCTCACAGAGATCATGAGCAGCAATGCGGAGCGCGTCAGCGGCATCATCAACAATGTGTTGCGGCTATCGCGACGTGAGGATACCCGGGTCGAGACCTTGTCGCTGCAGGCCTGGGCAGAGGACTTCCACGGCGAGTTCTGCGAAACCATGCAGCTGCCGCACGAGCGCTTGCGCACCATCGATGGCACGACAGAGATCGAGGTGCGTGCCGATCCCTCGCAACTGCGGCAGATCGTCTGGAATCTCTGTGAGAATGCGCTCAAGCACGGAGCTGCCGAGACGCCCAACGACGTCATTGAACTGCAGTTCGGGCGAATGCCGGCGACGGCGCGACCGTATCTTCAGGTGATGGATCGAGGGCCCGGCGTCAGGGCCGAGCTGATGGAGCGGATTTTCGAGCCGTTTCATTCGGGCGGCCGCGGCACCGGGCTCGGGCTCTTTCTGGCACGTGAGCTCGCCGTAACCAATGGCGCTACACTGCTATACGAAGCCCGCTCCGGGGGCGGTAGCATCTTTCGCCTGGTATTCGCTGATCCGCGGCGGTGGGAGGCTTGATGAATGTGAGCGTGGCGGGCGATCGCGCTCCTGGCGATCGTACTGCGGGCAGCCGCCCGGTGGTCTTGATCGTGGATGACGAACCGGACCTGCTCGAGCTCGTCAGTCTGACGCTGAGCCGCATGAACCTCGCGACGCGGACGGCTGCAGACATTGAAACCGCCCGCAAACTCCTGAAGACCGAGCAGATCGATCTGTGCTTGACCGATATGCGGCTGCCGGATGGCGATGGTCTAGATCTGGTGGCCTGGATACAGGAAAACCGCGCCTCACTGCCGGTAGCCGTGATCACCGCACATGGCAATGTCGAGACCGCGGTGCGCGCCCTGAAGCTCGGTGCTTTTGATTTCGTCTCCAAGCCCCTGGATCTGGGTGTGCTGCGCAAGCTGGTGGGCACTGCGATCAGGCTCAGCGAGCACGGCGACATCGGGGCCGTGACCGGCACCATGCGCGGCCCGCGACTCATTGGCAGCTCGGGCACCATGCAGCAACTGCGCGAGATGATTGCACGGGTTGCCCGCAGTCAGGCGCCGGTGCATATCTATGGTGAGTCCGGCACGGGCAAAGAGCTGGTAGCGCGTCTGGTGCACGAAAGCGGCGCGCGGCGCGATGGTCCCTTCGTCGCCGTGAATTGCGGAGCCATCCCCACCGAGCTGATGGAAAGCGAGCTGTTTGGTCACAAGCGCGGCAGCTTCACCGGCGCTGTGGCAGATAAGAAGGGGCTGGTGCAGAACGCGGAGGGCGGAACGCTGTTTCTGGATGAGGTAGCCGATCTGCCGCTGCACATGCAGGTCAAGCTGCTGCGCCTGGTCCAGGAGAAGACCGTGAGGCCCGTCGGTGAGAACCGCGAGGAGCCCATCGATGTCCGCATCCTGTCAGCCACTCACAAAAATTTGACTGACCTGGTGGGCGAGGGACGCTTTCGGGAAGATCTCTTCTATCGCATCAATGTCATCGAACTACGTGTCCCCTCGCTGCGTGAGCGGCCCGAGGACATTGGTGAGCTGGCAAATACCATCCTCGGACGGCTGGGACGGCGCCTCGACATCGAGCCGCCGCAGATCGACGAGCAGGCCCTGCAGCTGCTCCAGAGCTATCCGTTTCCCGGCAACGTCCGCGAACTGGAAAACGTTCTGGAGCGCGCTCTCACCCTCTGCACCACCGGGACGATCACGAGCGAACACATCAAGCTACGATCCGTTTCCCGAGCGCCAGCACCACAGCAGCCGCCGGTTCCGGTAATGAACGTCACTGAGGGATCTCCCGCGCTCGGCGCGCAGCTCGAGGAGATGGAGCGTGACGCAATCGTCAAAGCGCTCGAGAAGACCCGCTACAACAAGACTGCCGCTGCGAAGCTCCTCGGCATGAGCTTCCGCGCGCTGCGCTATCGCATCAAGAAGCTCGGGATCGAGTAGTCGCAGGAGCGGCCGCCGCCGCTGTCTTCTGAGAGCGCGGTGCTCAGAGTGTGAGGCCGGTGCGCAGAGTGTGAATCCGCTCACATTCAGGGGACCGGAACCAACTCGCCGGATCGGCAGCACGCGCGTCAGCAAAGTGACGCGGTCCGTCAGTTGTTGACCTGTCGCCAGACAGGATGTCGTCTTACAGTGACGGTCGTAAGTTAAATCCATAACAACATCACCTGGTGACGACGTTTGGAATCAGCGGGTTAGGAGCAACCGAGAAAGTGGCATAGGTCTTGCTCTGATACCCCCGCAGGCGCAAGTCGCCGCTGGTTTCAAACAATAGTTCACAGGAGATGTCATGAAGTCTTTACAGAAGGGTTTTACCCTGATTGAGTTGATGATCGTCGTGGCGATCATCGGTATTCTGGCTGCAATCGCGATCCCGGCCTATCAGGACTACACGATCCGCTCGCAGGTGACGGAAGGCCTGAACCTCGCCGGTGCCGTCAAGACCAGCGTGGCCGAGTACTTTGCGAACAACGGTACGTGGCCAGTCGGTCTGGTTGGTAACGCCCCGGCGCTCGGTTACACCGCCATGCCCAGCGGCAAGTACGTCGCCTCGGTGAACGTTGCCACTGGCACGATCATCATCACGTATGGCGGCCAGGCCAACGCGGCTCTGATCGCCAGTCCGCTGCTTGATCTGCGTCCGCGCTTGAGCACTAACCAGGATGTCGTCTGGGTGTGCGGTCAGCACGCAGCACCTGCCAATATGACCGATCCGGCGACGCCCTCGACGGCCGATGCAACCAGTGTTGTGTCCAAGTACCTGCCGTCCAACTGCCGTCCGTAAAGTGCGGCTGATGGATGGGGCCCCGGGTTTGCCCGGGGCCCTCTTTTTGGTGACTCGCAGACGCACGGAGAAGATCCCCATGAGCCGAGTCGAAAAGGGCTTTACGTTGATCGAGTTGATGATCGTCGTGGCGATCATCGGCATTCTGGCTGCGATCGCGATCCCGGCCTATCAGAACTACACCATCCGCTCGCAGGTCACGGAAGGCCTGAACCTCGCCGGTGCCGTCAAGACCAGCGTGGCCGAGTACTTTGCGAACAACGGTACGTGGCCAGTCGGTCTGGTTGGTAACGCCCCGGCGCTCGGTTACACCGCCATGCCCAGCGGTAAGTACGTGGCCTCGGTCAACGTTGCCACAGGCACGATCATTATCACGTACGGCGGCCAGGCCAACGCGGCTCTGATTGCCAGTCCGCTGCTTGATCTGCGTCCGCGCTTGAGCACTAACCAGGATGTCGTCTGGGTGTGCGGTCAGCACGCAGCACCGGCCAATATGACCGATCCGGCGACGCCCTCCACGGCCGATGCCACCAGTGTCGCGTCGAGGTACCTTCCGTCCAACTGCCGTCCGTAAGTTCTGACGAGCTGTGAAAGCCCCTCTCCGGAGGGGCTTTCTTCTTTTGGGAAGCTAATCACGCAGGGCGTAAGCAGCTTATGCGAGCATGCAAACGCATTTGACAATTGATCACGAAGGGTAGTCTCGGCAAACCTACTGAGGATCGTTCGGTACTCCAATGAATGAGAACGCCGCTTTAGCACCCAGCGTTTCCCGCTTGGGTGGCCTACCCCAGCGCTTGGTGCAGGACGGCGTCGTGGAAGAAGCTTCGATGGTCGAGGCCCTGAGCGCAGCCAGGGAGCGCAAGACCAACGTCGTTACGCAACTGGTGACCAGCGGAATAGCGAATGCGCGCGACATCGCGGTCGCCGCCTCCAACGAGTTTGGCACGCCTCTTTTTGACTTAGAGGCGATTCAGCTGGATATGGAAACTGTCCGGCTCGTCAACGACAAACTGATGGCCAAACATCGAGTCCTGCCGATCTTCAGGCGCGGCAAGCGGTTGTATCTGGCGGTCGCTGACCCGACCAATCTGCATGCCATAGACGAAATCAAGTTTCAGACCAGCCTCGGTATCGAGGCAGTCGTCGTCGAAGACGATAAACTGCAAAAGGCCATCGATAAGGCATTGGAGCAGGTCGACAACCAGATGTCGGCCCTCACCTCCGAAGAGGGAATGGACCTCGATGCCCTCGAGGTATCCGCCGGCGATGAGAGCACCGAAGACAAGATTACCCGTGACGATGTTGAAGACGCCCCGATAGTCAGATTCGTGAATAAAGTCATGCTGGATGCTATACGCAAGGGCGCATCGGACATTCACTTTGAACCCTACGAGAAGATTTACCGAGTGCGTTTGCGCATGGATGGCGTGTTGAGGGAACTGGCACAACCACCGGTGCAATTGGCACAAAAACTGTCGGCTCGTCTCAAGGTGATGGCGCGTCTGGACATCGCGGAGCGTCGTGTCCCCCAGGATGGACGCATCAAGATGAAGCTTTCCAAGAATCGAGCCATCGATTTTCGGGTTAGCTCCTGTCCTACGCTCTTCGGCGAAAAGATCGTGATGCGTATTCTCGATCCCGCCCAAGCGTCACTGGGGATCGATTCGCTGGGATACGAGCCTTTTCAAAAAGAGCTCTATACCCGTTACCTCGCCAAACCACAGGGTATGATTCTCGTTACCGGCCCGACCGGCAGCGGCAAGACCGTTTCTCTCTATACCGGTTTGCACATCCTCAACCGTGAGGATACCAACATATCCACTGCCGAGGATCCGGCAGAAATCAACCTGCCGGGCGTGAATCAGGTAAATGTCAATCCTAAGGTCGGTCTGACCTTCGCAGCGGCGATGCGAGCATTCCTTCGCCAGGACCCCGACGTCATCATGGTCGGCGAAATTCGCGATCTCGAGACCGCCGAGATCGCCATCAAAGCCGCACAAACCGGCCATCTGGTGTTATCAACGCTCCACACGAACGACGCCCCCCAGACGTTGACCCGTCTCGTGGATATGGGCGTCAAGCCGTATGCGATCGCCACGTCGGTCAGCCTGATCATTGCCCAGCGCCTGGCACGCCGGCTGTGCAATTCATGTAAGCAGCCAATCGATATCCCCAAGGAAGCGTTGCTCAAGGAAGGATTCCTCGAAGTGGATGTCGACGCAGGTTTGCGTATCTACGGGCCTAGGGGCTGCCAGAACTGCACGGACGGCTACAAGGGACGTGTAGGGATCTATCAGGTATTGCCGATTACCGAAGCTATCGCACGCATCATCCTTGCGGGTGGCAGTGCGGTAGACATCGGAGCTGAAGCTGAAAAAGAAGGGGTGTGGGACCTGCGCAGATCGGGCCTGGAGAAGGTGCGGTCTGGTCTGACCAGTCTAGAGGAAGTCAACAGCGTCACTATTGAATGACCTTAGGATCAACCGATCATGGCCACAGCAACCAGCACAGTTCGCACCCTCAAGCGTGACGTCGCCTTCGCCTGGGAGGGCAAAGACAAACGCGGCACGCGGGTCAAGGGCAAGAGCCTGGCACCTGACGCAGCGGCGCTGCGCGCTGACCTGCGTCGGCAGGGTATTGCCGCTTCCAAAATTAAGAAACAATCGAACGCTTTGAGGAAGGGCGGGGGAGTCAAGCCACAGGACATCGCAGTATTCAGCCGACAGCTTGCGACTATGCTGGCCGCAGGCATTCCGATGGTGCAGGCGTTCGATATCGTCGGTAACGGCAGCGACAAACCGTCAATGCAGAAGCTGGTGCTCGATATCAAAGCAGAGGTCGAAGGCGGTTCGTCCCTACACGAGGCCTTGGCGAAGCATCCGCTATACTTCGATGATCTGTACGTCAACCTTGTGGAAGCGGGTGAACAGGCAGGTGCCCTGGAGTCATTGCTTGATAAGGTTGCAACTTACAAGGAAAAGACTGAAGCCCTGAAGAAGAAGGTCAAGAAGGCATTGTTCTATCCCGCTGCGGTGCTCGCGGTTGCCGTCATCGTAACTATCATTCTGTTGATTTTTGTGATTCCCCAGTTTGAAAGCCTGTTCAAGGGATTCGGCGCCGATCTGCCCGCGTTTACCCAGATGATCATAAATCTGTCCAAATTCGTGCAAAATCAGGGAATATTTCTGGGACTAGTCTGCGCCGGAGCAATTTACGGATTCATTTACGCCAAGAAGCGCTCCAAGAAGATGCGCGAGACTCTGGATCGAATGCTTCTGAAATTTCCCGTCATTGGCCCCATTCTCAACAAGTCGGCCATCGCGCGCTATGCTCGCACACTTTCGACCATGTTCGCCGCGGGTGTTCCGCTGGTCGAAGCACTCGAATCAGTCGCGGGCGCGTGTGGCAATATCATCTATGAAAACGCAGTATTGAGGATGCGCGACGAAGTCGCCACCGGACAGCGGCTGCAGCGCGCAATGGAGAATACCGGCCTGTTTCCAAACATGGTGATTCAGATGATCGCCGTCGGCGAGGAATCCGGCTCCCTCGATGCGATGTCCGCGAAGGTAGCAATCTTTTATGAGGCAGAGGTCGACAATGCGGTCGACTCCATGTCGAGTCTTCTTGAGCCTCTTATCATGGCGATTCTCGGTGTTCTTGTGGGTAGCCTCGTCATCGCCATGTACCTGCCGATTTTCAAGCTCGGTTCCGTGGTTTAATACTTGCGTTGCAAGGCTGGGCACGCCGCGCTATGCGCGGCGTTTTCATTGAGGCATCGACTGCATGTCTGCCGTTGACTACCTGCGTCTCTCTCCGACAGCGTTGATACTCGCCGCATCCCTACTTGGTCTGTTGGTCGGTAGCTTTTTGAACGTGGTTATCTACCGCGTGCCAGTGATGCTCGATCGTCAGTGGCGTGACCAATGTGCGGAGCTAATGTCATCGGGGGGCATGGCACTGCCCCCCCATGGTGCCCCCGCTGTGCAAACCTCTGAGCCGGATCGCCAACAACGCGCCGCGAGGGAGCCATTCAATCTGGTAGTGCCACGATCCACATGCCCGCATTGCAAAGCACCCATCACCGCCCTGCAAAACGTCCCCGTCGTGAGTTATCTCTTTCTGCGGGGCCGGTGTGCAAATTGCCGTGCCCCCATCAGCATCCGTTATCCGCTGGTCGAGGCGCTCACGGCGATACTTTCGGCCGCGGTGGCCTGGAAATTTGGCTTTGGCTGGTCCGCTGTGGCGGGCCTGGCGCTGACTTGGTTCCTGATCGCGCTGACATTCATAGACATCGATCATCAGCTGCTGCCGGACAGCATGACGTTGCCTCTTCTGTGGCTCGGCCTGGCGCTGAGCCTGTGGGGGCCGGCCCTGCCCGGTGATTCATTACCTCAAGATATGCGTTCCAGCATCATCGGCGCGCTGGCCGGTTATCTCAGCCTGTGGAGTGTTTACCACCTGTTTCGGTTCGTGACCGGCAAGGAGGGAATGGGATATGGAGATTTCAAGCTGCTCGCCGCGCTGGGTGCGTGGCTCGGGTGGCAGATGCTCTTGCCGATCATCCTGCTGGCAGCCGGAGTCGGTGCCGTGGTCGGAGTTGCCTTGATCCTGATCCGCGGCAGGGACAGATCAGTGCCGATCGCTTTTGGCCCCTTCCTTGCCACCGCAGGTTGGCTCATGATGATGTTCGGCGCTCAGATCGTGCACACTTACCTGGGACTCTACGGACATCATCCATGAGCTCGACACCCCGTCTGCGTCCCTCATCGCCTGAAGTCCCTGCGGGAGTCTCGTGACTCCTCGCCCGTTTCGGGTTGGACTCACCGGTGGAATCGCCAGCGGCAAGTCGACCGCCGCGCGGTTTTTCGGCTCCCTGGGGGTGCCCATCATCGACACCGATCAACTGGCCCGGGACGTCGTGGAGCCGGGACAGCCTCCTCTGGAACGCCTGGTTGAGCGCTTCGGTCCGTCGATTCTGACCCCTGACGGGCATCTGGACCGACCGGCACTGCGCTCGATCGTGTTCTCCGACCCCAAAGCCCGTGCTGACCTGGAGGCGCTCACGCATCCAGCTATCGGCGCTGCAGTGGAAGCCAGGTCAGCCGCCGTCGGGGGCGAGTACCAGATCCTGGTGATACCGCTGCTGGTGGAAAAAGGACTCGGTTCGCAGCTGGATCGCGTGCTGGTCGTGGACTGCGACGAGGAGCTGCAGATCCGCCGATTGCAGGCGCGAGATGGTTCCACGATGCAGGAGGCGCGAGCCATTCTCAATGCGCAGGCCTCCCGCAGTGCCCGCCTCAGGGCAGCGCATGATGTGCTGAAGAACGAAGGTGACATGGCAGCCGTGCGGGACCAGGTCGCCCACTTGCACCCCCGCTATTTGGAGCTGGCTCGACAAGCGCGGACTTGAGCACGGTCCGTCGCGCAGGTGCCCTGTGCACTTGCACGTGCCCTCTACCTCCGCTATTTGCCGGTACCGTTTACGTCCGCCATCCGCGTCAAGCACAATAAGCGGATGACAGAAGCGCAAACCCAAGAGCTGGCGCCCGAACCCGATGCGCGGCAGGACGTTGGCAATCTCGTTTACGAGCAGCCGCTGAATGAGCGCATGCGGACCTTCCTACGCGTGGACTTCCTCTACAACCAGGCGCTGTACCACAACGAGATCGCCAGTCAGTGGGGGAGTCGGGCGGCGATGTCGAGTCTGCTCGATATCCTCGCCATCACGACCCGCGGGGATGTTCGCTCGGATGTACTGAAGGAGCTCGAACGCCATCTGACGGTGCTCGGCGAATTTCAATCGAAGAAAGGCGTAGATCCCGAGCGGCTGCGTACGCTCGTTGCGAACCTGCAGCGACTACGCGGTGAGCTCATGAACGCCGGCTCCGCGTTCCTGCAGCCATTGCGAGACTCAGAGTTTCTAAGTGCTATCAAACACCGCAGCGCCATTCCGGGAGGCACCTGCGAGTTCGACCTGCCGGATTATTACTATTGGCTGGCTCAATCCGATGAGCCGCGAATTCGCGCGTTCAATCAGTGGCTGGGAATGCTGCGGCCGCTGTGTGATGCGATTGCGGAGCTGTTATGGCTGACCCGCCAGAATGGCCGCACTTCGGAGGAGAAGGCCACCGCCGGGCAGTTCCACATCACCTTCGAGCGCGACACGCCTTATCAGCTGCTGAGAATCTCCTTGCCAGCAAGTGTCGGGCTGTACCCGGAGATCAGCGGTAGTCATTATCGCTGCAGCGTGCGTTTCCTGAAGTGGAACGGTCTGGGGTCGCGTCCGACGCAGACCGAATCGGACGTGCCTTTCGTTCTGAGCTGCTGCGGCTGAAATGGGCGGCCCACGGGTCAAGTGTCCTACCTGCAAACGCGAGATCGACTGGTCGGAATCCCCGTTCCGGCCCTTCTGCAGCGAGCGTTGCCGGCTGATTGACCTGGGTGCGTGGCTGGCCGAGAAGCATTCCATTCCGGGTGAGGCCGTTCAGCACAATGCCGAACAAGGCAAGTCGGAGAACTGAGCGGTCCGGCGCTGCCGACACTGGCGGAGTACTTTTTATCGCTTAATCGGCCCGCAGCAGCGCTTGCATCTGGGCCGTCTTAGGGTCGAATACCGCAAGCAGGGGAAGATGCGCACCGGTCAGCATCATCGCTACAGGCTGGTCCCCTGATAACCCTTTTTCCGACATTCTCCTTTTCAAAGTACGTTTTTCTTCCGGCGTATACTGAAAAAGTTCATCAACTCGCGCCAACTTGGTCCGAAGCTCCGGCAAACCTTCTGACCAATGCCTGAAGAAACGCGGGAGACGAGTGATGTCCGCATCAGGCGAGGTCTTCTTGGCTTCAGCTTCCGCGGCTTTGGCCTCATCCGTGAGCGGGACCCAAACCCACTTCGGGGCGCTGTACCAGTGAGGCGCCAAATCGGGGTTGGTCTGTCTGCCTAGCCGCGCCTCATCTGGAGTGATGGCGGATGCCTGCACGGTTTCAAGCAGATTACCGGAAAAGGTGTAGTACAGAGGGCGGCCCTGCCAAAGGGTATTCACGCCATAGCCGAGGGCGATGAGTTGCACAGCTGCGATGATTGAGATATCTCGCGCTAGTTCCTGCCTGGGTTTGCGTGGGTTGGCAATCAGTAGTGTGATCAGCGGGCCTAACGTTACATCTACGGACGCCAGGATGGCGGCGAGATGAAACATGCCGGTCAGATACCAGCCGGGCCAGCGATACCAGCCGAAGTACAGTGCGCCCAGCACGACAGCCAGGACGCACGCACTTGCAGTCAGATGTAGCGCAAACGCTTTCAACCGGAATCTCATGCTGCGAATTCTCTATAAGCAACATTTTGCAGGGAAGCGGTCGCCGCACCGTACCCGGTGAATCTGTGAGCGGCATCACAGGCGACTGCGCAGGTTTGAGAACCGCGGCAGCCGCTGACCAAGACTCGTAGCGCCGCTTGCTGTGGCAGCTTTGGGGTTGCCGTTGCGTTAGGGTTGCCGCTTCGTCAGGGCCCGGCTAGGGCGACTGCTCCGGCACCGGTATGTGCAACGCCTGCGCGGCGAACGCCCACTGGTCCGCGACATCCTCGATCTGCATCCAGACCGGTTTGCCCGCGCCGTGGCCCGCGCGCGTCTCGATGCGGATCAGGATCGGATTGCCGCAGATCTGGGCGCCTTGCAGCGCCGCCACAAACTTGTAGCTGTGCCACGGCGCAACGCGATCGTCGTGATCGGCGGTCGTGATGAGGGTCGGCGGATAACAGGTGTTCTTGCGGACGTTATGGTAAGGGGAGTACGCGTACAGGGTCTGAAACTGCCGGTCATCCTCACTCAGCCCATAGTCGGATGACCATTGGCGGGCGTTGGCGCTGGCGGTCTGATAACGCAGCATGTCCAGCACGCCGACTGCGGGCAGGGCCACGCCAAACAGCTCAGGACGCTGTGTCATAGCCGCCCCTACCAGCAGACCCCCGTTGCTCCTGCCATGGATGGCGAGCCGTGCCGTGCGCGTATAACGCTCCCTGATCAGATATTCCGCAGCGGCAATGAAGTCATTGAAGACATTCTGTTTATTGTTAAGCGTGCCGGACTTGTGCCACACCTCACCATACTCGCCACCGCCACGCAGATTCGCCTCCGCGTACACGCCGCCCAGGTCGAGCCATGCCATTACTGAAGCCCGATAGGTGGGAGTGAGGGATACGTTGAACCCTCCATACCCGTATAGCAGCGTGGGCTGATTGCCATCCTTTACCATGTCGCGCCGATGGGTGATGAACATCGGAATGCGCGTGCCGTCCTTGCTCAGATAGAACACCTGCTCGGTGACGTAGGCGCTCGGATCGGCCGCGATTGTCGCACCGCGCCAGAGGGTGGTGCTGGCCGAGCCCACATCGAACCGATAAATCTGGCTCGGAGTCAGGTAATCCGTGTAGGCAAAGAAAGTCTCGCGCTCGCCGCCCTCCCCCAGAAAACCCTCGACATTCCCGAGTCCCGGAAGTCCGACCTGCCCTTCAGGCCGACCCTGCCGGTCGAACACACGCACCACGGCGTGTGCATCCTGGACGTAGGTCGCGATTATCTTCCCACCGACGTAACTCGCATCCTCGAGGGCAACATCCTGCTCGGGAACGAGCGTGGTCCACGCCGTACTGGTTTGCCGGTTCGCATCCACAGCAATGATCTGCCGCTGCGGGGCATTGCGTGTCGTATGAAAATACAGCTGCTCCCCCTCGGAGCCCATGAACGAATACAACGCATCCCAGGCATCGAACAGTGGCCGCACGTGGGCACCGGGTGTGCGCAGATCCAGGATGCTGACGCCGTTGCGCTCATAGCCATCAAACAGGTTGATGATGAGATAGTGGCCGTCGTCGGTCACCCGCGCCGCGGGCACCCGCGTCGGGTGATCGGTGACCTCGTAGATGAGCCGGTCATGGTCCTGTGGATCACCCAGGCGATGCAGGTACACAGCCGGCCGCCCGGCATCATCACCCTGGCCGCCGGGCAACGTCGGATAGCGGCTGTAATAGACTCCCGAGCCGTCATGCGTCCAGGAAACGCCCCAGAACTTGGTGAAGCGCAGGGTGTCGGGCAGATCGCGGCCGTCGCGCACGCGGCGAAAGTGCCACGTTTGCCAGTCGGTACCGCCGTCTGATAGCGCATAGGCCACGACTTCGCCGCTGTGATCGGGAAGGTAGTCGGCCAGGGCGACGGTGGCATCGGCGCGCACCGTGTTCGGATCAAACAGCACCCGGCCGGGCGAGCTGAGCGCCTCCGTGACAAACAGCACGCTCTGATTCTGGGTGCCGTCATTATGCAGGTAAAAATAATGAGCACCCTGCTTGCGGGGCACTCCGTAGCGCTCGTAGTTCCACAAGCGCGTGAGCCGCTGTTTGATCCAGGCGCGCTGCGGAATGGACTCCAGACGCGGTTGCGACAGGCGATTCTGGGCGTCCACCCAGCTGCGCGTCTCGGGCGAATCCAGCTGTTCAAGCCAGCGATAGGGATCCTCCACCGTGACGCCGTGATAGGCATCGGCCCGGCTGATGCGCGCGGTCAGCGGATATACCGGCGGATTCTCGGGTGCCGGATTCAGACCGACCGCCACATCGCTGCTGCTGCGAACTGGTGTGCCATGGGGTCCATTACCCGGCATCGGACGTGCGCCCTGGAACTTCACGACCGCGCAGGCTGCCAGGACAGCCATCGCGCCCAGGGCCACCGGTGCACCATAGCGCTTCAGTTGCGGCATCTCTAAACTCATCGGCCATCGCAATGCTTCAGTCTAACAAACGATGCCCCCAGCATGATGGCTCGGGATGATTGTGCAAGTCATGCCGCTCGGTGCGGGCGCCGTGCGCGCTTCCTGGCTGTGCTGTGCGCGCTCCTCGGCCCCCTTATGACGACGGGGGCGCACGCCGAGAAACTCACTATCGAGCGCATCTTCAGCGCGCCTGATCTCTCGGGCCCCAGCCTGCGCTCCGCGCAGATCTCCCCGGACGGACACCTGGTGACGTACCTGCGCGGCAGCGAGCAGGACAAGGATCGGCTTGATCTGTGGGCCTATGATCTGAAGCGGCGCACGCACCGCTTGCTGGTCGACTCCCGGCGACTTGAGCCCGGCCGGCATGCCCTCTCGCTCGAGGAGGCACAACGCCGTGAGCGCCAGCGCACCTCGGCGCTCTCCGGCATTCTCGAGTACGAGTTCTCTGCGGACGCGCGCTACCTGTTGGTGCCGCTCGACGGCGAACTCTACGTCTACGACTTGCGTGCGCAGCCGGCGAAGGCAGTGCGCAAGCTGCCCAAAGGGACGGGTGTGGTGACCGATGCGCACTTTTCGCCTCGCGCACACTATGTCAGCTTCATCCGCGAGCAGAACTTGTTCGTGCTCGAGCTGGCAAGCGGTCAGGTGCGCGCCATTACCCAGGATGGCTCAGGCCCGGTCTCCTACGGCGTGGCGGAATTCGTCGCTCAAGAGGAGATGGGACGTACCACCGGTTACTGGTGGGCGCCCGATGAAGGGCACATCGCCTTTACCCGAGTCGATGAGTCAGGCGTGCCGGAAGTGCAGCGCTTTGAGATCTACGCCAATCGCACCACGGTGATCAAGCAGCGCTATCCGGCGGCGGGTGGCCCCAACGTGCGCGTACAGCTGTATGTTGCCCGTGTGGCACCTGGGGAGGCCGCATCGCCCCGCATCGAAGTCGATCTGGGAGCCGAGCCGGATATCTATCTGGCACGGGTCAACTGGTTTCCGGACAGCAGCGCGCTCGCCGTGCAACGGCAGAGTCGTGACCAGAAATCCCTGGTGCTGCTGCGTGCCGATCCCGCGACCGGAGCTGCGCGCGAGCTGCTGACCGAGCACAGCGACAGCTGGGTCGAACTGAATGACAATCTGACCTTTCTCCCGCGTGCCCGTCAGTTCATCTGGAGCTCCGGTCGCAGCGGCTTTCACCATCTGTATCTGTACGACTGGGACGGACAGCTGCTGCGCCCCCTCACACGGGGGGACTGGGAAGTCACCGGCGATAACAACTCGCACGGCATGCGCGGTGTGGATGAGGTGCACGGCCTGGTGTATTTCATGGCCAATGCCGCCACGCCACTCGAGCGCCACCTGTATAGCGTGTCACTGACCGATCCGGCCGCGCCGATGCAGCAGCTCACCACCGAATCGGGCTGGCATTCGGTCGCGATGTCGGACAACGCGCAACTGTTTCTCGATACGTTCTCCAACACCACGCAGCCCCCGACGGTGAGGCTGCGAGCGGTGACCGGCGCCATTCTGGCAGAGCTGATTCCCAACCCGATCACGCCGCAGCACCCCTACTTCCATTACCAGTCCGAGCATGTGCCGGTGGAATTCGGCTCGCTGCATGCGGGTGATGGCCAGGATCTGTATTACGAGCTCATGAAGCCGAAGGATCTGCAGCCCGGCCGGCGTTATCCTGTGATCGTCCGGGTCTACGGCGGTCCAGGTGTGCAGCTGGTGCGCAATGCGTGGGACGCGGATGCGCGCAGCAACGAGGGTTTCATCCGCCAGTACTTCGTACAGCAGGGCTACGTGTGGTTTTCACTGGACAATCGCGGCAGCGGCTGGCGCGGCGAGAAGTTCGAAAGCGCCCTCCTCAAGCGCCTCGGCTCGGTGGAGGTGGATGATCAGGTCGCAGGTGTCAGGTTCCTGAAGAGCTTGCCGTACGTGGACCCTACACGCATCGGCGTATTGGGCTGGAGCTATGGCGGTTACATGGCCCTGATGTGCACGCTGCGCACCCCTGGCGTTTTCGCCGCCGCCGTCGCCGGCGCACCGGTCACCGACTGGAAGCTATATGACACGCATTACACCGAGCGGTATATGGGCACACCGCAGGCGAATCTCGATGGCTACATCCACAGCAACGTGACGCACTATGCGAAGAATCTCACCGTACCGCTGCTCATGATGCACGGTATGGCCGATGACAACGTGCTGTTCGCAAACAGCACGGCGCTCTACAAGGTCTTCCAGGATCTGCACAAGACCTTCGACATCATGGTGTATCCGGGCAGCAAGCATGCGCTGCTGCGCCATGCCGACACCGGCCCACATGGCTATCAGATGATTCAGGAATTCTTCGATCGCACGCTCAGGCGAGCGGACGCTCAGTAGCGCGGGGAACGCGCGCCATCTTTTCGCGAGCAAAGGTCGCGCCCTTTGCTCGCGTGCCGACAGGCATCGATGGGCTTGGCCTGCGTGGCACGTCCGCAGGACTGATAATCTCAGGGGAACTTGATCTTGCCGCCGCCTTGACCGGGTGACGGACCCAGCGGGCCGGCGCCCACCTCGGGCACCACGATCCTGGAGGCCGACTCGCGCCGGATCTCGCGTGCCTCCTCGATGGCCTGCTCCAGCGCCACCTTGACGCCGTCAGGGAACTTGTCGAGAGCCTCCTGCAGCGTGCGGGCCTCGATCTCAAACACCAGCGGCAGAACCCCTGCCGGTGTCAGCAGCTGCGTCTGCCCGGAAAACAGCACCGCCCGTGCCGGATCGACCTCGCCATCGATTTTGATGGGCGTCAGCCGCCGGATCGTGCCGGCACGCCGGTCGGTGAACACTTCCTCGCGATACATGCTGTCGGCGTCGAGCTTGACGTCCGGTAAGTCGTTCTGAGCTGCCATGGTCGTGATTCGTCAGTAAGTAATGAGTTGCATTCTACACAGCGCTTCCCGGGGCGCCCAGCTTGCACAGCGCAGCGATGAAGGGCAGATCCGCCTCCAGAATGTCCTGCGCGGCCAGTTCGGCCGGCGCCACCCACTTCAGGGCCTGACCTTCCAGACTGCCGGGCACGCCGCGATAACGCTGCACGATCCAGAGCGAAAGGTGCACGCGCCGTTCCGGATAGTCATGCACGAGGCGCATCAGCGGCTCACACGCCTCCACCCTAATGCCGAGCTCTTCGCGCAGCTCGCGATCCAGCGCGCCCGCTTCGGGTTCTCCTGGTGCCACCTTGCCACCCGGGAATTCCCAGCGCCCTTCCAGCGGCTTACCGGCCGGACGCTGGGTAATCAGCACGCGGCCGGCGGTGTCGTAGAGCGCACCCGCCACGACCAACACTTCGGGTCGGCTCAAGGCAACTAACCGGTTTCGGACAGCGCCCCGTGGCAGTTCTTGTATTTCTTGCCCGAGCCGCAGGGACAGGGCTCGTTGCGGCCGATCTTGCGCTCAACGCGCACGAAGGTCCCCTGCGGTTCCTGCGGTGGGGGCAGCGGCACGACCGCCGGACGCCCCGGGGCAGGGCCGCCCGGGGACTGCAGAATCGAGGCGGCAGCGGCCAGATCCTCGCCCGGTGCGAGCACGGACTGCACTTCCGCATGCTGTGCCTGCAGCTGGCGCATCAGTCGCTGACGGCTCTCCTCGGCTTCCCGATCGAGGTCTTCCTGGGTGCGCACCTCGATCTTGGCCACGATGGAAGCCGTATCGAACTTGACCCGATCGAGCATCGCGGCAAACAACTCGAACGCCTCGCGCTTGTACTCGAACCGATAGTCCTTCTGCGCATAGCCACGCAGATGAATGCCCTGGCGCAGGTAGTCCATCGCTCCCAGGTGATCGCGCCAGTGTTGATCCAGCATGCGCAGCATGACGTCCTTCTCGACGTGCCGCATGATGGGCAAGCCATCCTCGGCGGTACCGGTACGGGCCACCTTGGCTTCGTAGCCTTCCAGCACAGCGTCAATGATGCGCTTCCGCAGCGCGGGCTCCTCGATCTCCGGTTCCTTCTCGAGCCAGGATCTGACCTCGACACGCGTGTTGAAATCCTTCTGCACTGCATCCGCCAGTGCCTGCAGATCCCAGTCGGCCGGCGAGGCATTCTTCGGCATGTACTGATCGATCACTGTGCCGACCGACTCATCGATGATGCCGCGGATGGCAGCGGAAAGATCCTGCGTGCCCATGATCTCGGTACGCTGCTGGTAGACGACCTTGCGCTGATCGTTCGCCACGTCATCGAACAGCAACAGCTGCTTGCGGATGTCGAAGTTGTGCGACTCGACCTTGCGCTGCGCCTTCTCGATCTGGCGGGTCAGCATGCCACTCTCGATGACCTCGCCTTCCTTCATGCCGGCCATCTGCAGCAGCCGCTTGGTGCGCACCGGATCGCCGAAGATGCGCATCAAGTTGTCTTCCATCGACAGGTAGAAACGGCTGGAGCCCGGATCGCCCTGGCGGCCCGAGCGGCCGCGTAACTGATTGTCGATGCGCCGCGACTCATGCCGCTCGGTTCCCACGATGTGCAGGCCGCCTGCGGCCAGTACCTTATCGTGCCGCGCCTGCCAGGCCTCCCGCACCTGCTGCCGGGTGGCATCGTCGGTTTCGCCGAGAGCATGCAGTTCCGCCTCGAGATTACCGCCGAGCACGATGTCCGTGCCGCGACCGGCCATGTTGGTGGCGATGGTGACGCTGCCGGGACGGCCGGCCTGGGCCACGATGTGCGCCTCGCGCTCGTGCTGCTTGGCGTTCAGCACCTCGTGCGGAATCTTCTCCTTCTGCAACAGTCCCGCGAGAAACTCCGAAGTCTCGATCGAGGTCGTGCCTACCAGCACCGGCTGCTCGCGCTGCACACAGTCGTTGATGTCCTCGATGATCGCCTGGAACTTGTCGCTCTGCGTGAGATAGACGAAGTCCGGGTTGTCCTTGCGGATCATCGGCCGGTTGGTCGGAATGACCACGACCTCGAGTCCGTAGATCTGCAGGAACTCCGGCGCTTCGGTATCGGCGGTGCCGGTCATGCCGGCGAGCTTCTTGTAGAGGCGGAAGTAATTCTGAAAGGTGATCGAGGCGACGGTCTGGTTTTCCTCGCGCACCCGCACCCCTTCCTTCGCCTCCACAGCCTGATGCAGCCCGTCCGACCAGCGCCTTCCCGGCATGGTGCGGCCGGTAAACTCATCAACAATGATCACCTCGCCGCCCCGCACGATGTACTCCACATCGCGCTTGTAGAGCCCGTGGGCGCGCAGCGCGGCGTTGAGGTGATGCATCAGCCGGATGTTCGCGGGGTCATACAGGCTTTCGCCCTCGCGCAGCAGCCCGAGCTCGATCATGAGCGCCTCGACGTGCTCGTGGCCCTCCTCGGTGATGTGCACCTGCTTGCTCTTCTCCTCCACGGAGAAATCGCCCGGACCGTCCTCGGCCAGCTGGCGTTTCAGCCGCGGCACCAGCTGATTGATGCGCAGGTAAAGCTCGGTGCTCTCTTCAGCCGGGCCGGAGATGATGAGCGGCGTGCGCGCCTCGTCGATCAGGATCGAGTCCACCTCGTCCACGATCGCGAACGCCAGACCGCGCTGCACTTTATCCTCGAGCCGGAAGGCGAGATTGTCGCGCAGATAGTCAAAACCAAACTCGTTATTGGTGCCGTAGGTGATGTCGCACGCGTAGGCCGCGCGCTTCTCCGGCGGACTCTGCGCATTGCGGATCACCCCGACCGTGAGCCCGAGGAAGCGGTAGATCGGACCCATCCAGTCGGCATCGCGTCCGGCCAGGTACTCATTGACCGTAACGACGTGCACGCCCTCGGCAGGCAGCGCATTCAGATATGCCGCCAGGGTCGACATCATCGTCTTGCCTTCGCCGGTGCGCATCTCGGCGATCTTGCCTTCGTGCAATGCGATGCCGCCGATCAGCTGGACGTCGAAATGGCGCATATGCAGCGTGCGGCGGGCCGCCTCACGCACCACGGCGAACGCTTCGGGCAGCAGCTCATCCAGCGTGGCGCCTTCCTGCAGCCGACGGCGAAACTCGTCGGTCTTGCCCCGCAGCGCATCATCGCTGAGCGCCTGCGTCTGCGACTCGAACTCATTGGCGGCGCGCACGTAGCGGCCATAGCTGCGGACCAGCCGGTCATTACGGCTGCCGAAAACACGCGTGAGGAACTGCAGCAACTTGACGTCCTGGATGGGAAAAAACCTGCCTGGCCAAGCCTCTGCCCGGTGCCGCCGAGGCGGGGGCTGCGGGCCAGGGGGTGCAAGCGAAAGCGGCGTATTCTACGCAATCGACGCCGGCAACGCCCAATTGGTTCAGTCCGCTGCGGCGCTCGCCGGAGCAGCCCTACCGGGGCGAATCGCCTGAGGCGGAAGATGAACCGAGGGCGGAGGATGAACCGGAGGTGGCCGCCACCGGGGTAGCCAGGCCGGCCGTGGTTCCGGCGACCTTGACCTTGCCGATGAAGCTCAGCGGGTTGACCTGGCGGCCGTTGCGCACGACCTCAAAGTGCACGTGCGGACCCGTCGAGCGGCCGGTCGAGCCCATGAGCGCGATGGGATCGCCGCGCTTCACGGTCTGGCCCACGCTGACCAGGGTTTTCTCGTTATGCGCATAGCGGGTGACATAGCCATCGCCGTGATTGATCTCGACGAGGTTGCCATAGCCCGTGCGATTACCCGCCCACGTGACGATACCGGCGGCCACGGCGGTTACCTCCGCGCCGGCCGTGCCAGCGAAATCGACGCCCTTGTGGTAGGCCTCCTCGCCGGAGAACGGGTCCTCGCGCTCCCCAAAGTACGAGGAGATGAAGCCTGAGGAAACCGGCCGACCTTCGATATGCGTCTGCTGCTTCAGATCGCGCGCGATGATGACGTTCTCAAGCGCCGTGAGCTGCGAGTCGCGCAGCGCGACGCGCTCCTCGAGATCTTTGAGCTTCGCCGAGATGTCGGGAATCTCTGCGCTGACGCCGGCGCCCGCACCCTCAGGACCGCCGCTCGCCGGGGCGCTGTCGAAATCAAACTCGCGGCTGTCGATGTCGGCCATCTCCGTAAGCCGCTTGCCCAGTGCATCCAGCCGCAGCACATGCGCGTTCACCGCGCCCATGCGCATCGCCATCGCATCCACGCGCTCGTTCATGCGCTCACGCAATTCTGCGATCTGATGTTTCTGCTCGGCGAGTATGGCGTTCCAGCGCGCGGAATCGCCCGAGGCGAGATGCCCGCCGCTGCCGGTGGCCAGCTGCATACCCAGCGCAAACGCGGTGCCGAGAATGCCCAACACGAGGGTGGCCAGCACCCCCAGCGTGATCGGATGAGCGAGGTTGAGCTGGCGCGCCAGCCCTTCTCGCTTGGATAACAGAATGATATTCATAACGCGCGCTCCGACTCCGTGCATTACCCCGTTTCGACGGGCAGTAGCCGGGTGATCGGGGAGCAGTCCTTTCGCCTGCTCACCCCTGGCAGATACCCGCGGCATCTGTCCAGATGACACACCTCTGCACGGCCGTAGCCCGGGCGTGAACCGCCCTGTTTCTTTTCAATCGACGTAAATAGCTGGCACCTCGCTGGCAACCCCGCTGTCATGGCTCCTCGCTTTAGACCGGTGGCTTTGCGTCCCCGCCTTTCGACGGGTTTGCCGTGTACATTGTCAAAACGGCACTCTGGGGCCGTTTCAACCGGGTTTCGGGCCCGCGCCCGCACCCTTGGCAGCAATTTCAATATGCCCAATAGACTGACACGAAACAAGCGCACCCGTCGGCATGCAACAGCGACCGACCACTCAAATTCCTTGCCTCGACCCGATTCTGTCAAAGACCTGCTCGCCAGCAGAATGCCCACTTTGACGCGAGTCTCGGATCAATCAGCACGTCAGCAATTTTGGGGCCGGATCCTTGCTGCCGAGCTTGGTGCGCCACTCGCGGCACACATCTGCGCGGTAGTCGAACGGGAGCATACGTTGGTGGTGTTTGCACAGTCCCCGGCGTGGTCTGCACGGCTGCGCTTCGCACTGCAGGAGGTGCACGCCAGCATCGTGGCGCATCGTCCGACGATCCAACACGTACAGGTACGGGTGTTACCGCGCGACCGCTGAGCACCGGTTGCGGCGCTTCAGCCAGCGCCGGGCAGCGCCGGCGCCTCGATGTAGGAGATCGGCGCATCCTTGTGCGAATCGAAGGACACTTCTTCCCAGGCGGTGGTGTCTGCCAGCAGCGTGCGCAGCAGTTTGTTGTTGAGCGCATGGCCGGACTTGTAGCCGCTGAACTCGCCGATGAGGCTGTGCCCGAGCAGATACAGATCCCCGATGGCATCGAGAATCTTGTGTTTGACGAACTCGTCCTCGTAACGCAGGCCGTCCTCATTCAACACGCGGAAGTCATCGAGCACGATGGCGTTGTCGAGATTGCCGCCGAGCGCAAGGTTATGGGCACGCAGGCTCTCGAGATCGCGCATGAAGCCGAAGGTGCGCGCGCGGCTGACTTCCTTCAGAAACGAGGTGGTGGAGAAATCCATGGAGGCGCGCTGTGCACGCCGCTTGAAAATCGGATGATTGAATTCGATCTCGAAATTCACCTTGAAACCATCGAACGGATCGAACTGCGCCCACTTGCCGCCGTCCTCCACCCGCAAACGTTTCTTGATGCGGATGAAGCGCTTGGCAGGACGCAGCTCTTCGATGCCGGCGGACTGCAGCAGGAAGACGAACGGGCCGGCGCTGCCGTCCATGATCGGCACTTCCGGTGCGCTCACCTCGACTACCGCATTGTCGATGCCGAGCCCGGCAAACGCGGACAGCAGATGCTCCACGGTGGAGACCCGCGCTTCACCCCGACCGAGCGTGGTACCCAACATGGTGTCACTGACATTCTCCGCATGTGCGCGGATGTCCACCTGCTCGGGCAGGTCGGTACGCCGAAACACGATGCCCGCATCCGCCGAGGCGGGCCGCAGCGTCATCAGAACCTTCCGGCCTGTGTGCAAGCCCACACCGGTGGCGCGGATCGAGTTCTTCAGCGTCCGTTGTCCGACCATGTCCTGATCACTAGGGCTGATGAAGCGCCGCGCGCAGACGCCGGGGGCGAAACCCGGCGCCTGCAGCGGTGGCAGAGAGCGCGATAACGTATCACAGGCAAAAACGCCACTCCAAGATTGCAGTTTGTTACGACCCAGGTCTCAGTCGGCCTGGCGCCGCAGGAACGCTGGAATATCCAGCAGATCCTCCGCCTCGTTGTCCGGACGCAGGCCATCGCCCACAGCGCGCTGCCGCTGCACGGTTGGCTTGTCCAGGGCCGCATAGTCACTGTTCGACAATGGACCGCGGCGCACCACCCGCATGGCGGGCTCCGCACGGCTGGTGAGGCTGTCCCGGTAGCCGCTCCCGCTCATCGACTCGCGGGCGGGCGGCCCGTCACGATGCTGCACGGGCGTCGTACGCACCGCCGGTGCCGGCCGGCCCAGGCCGGTGGCCACCACGGTGACGCGGACCATGTTCGACAGCTCCGGGTCGATGACGGTTCCAACCACGACCGTGGCGTCCTCGGAAGCAAACTGCTTGACGATTTGCCCGACTTCCTGGAACTCGCCGATGGACAGGTCCATGCCCGCGGTCACGTTCACCAGAATGCCATGAGCCCCGGCCAGGTTGATATCCTCCAAAAGAGGCGAGGACACCGCTGCTTCTGCCGCCTCGCGCGCCCGTCCCTCGCCGCTGGCGGCTCCGGAACCCATCATCGCCATGCCGGTTTCCGCCATGACGGTACGCACGTCGGCGAAATCGACGTTGATCAGGCCCGGCCGGGTGATCAGCTCGGCGATGCCCTGAACGGCACCCTGCAGCACCTGGTTGGCCGACTTGAAGGCATCGAGCAGCGTGGTCTGCGGGCCGAGCACCGTCAGCAGCTTCTGGTTGGGAATGGTGATCAGCGAATCGCAGTACTTGCCCAGCTCGGCAATGCCGTGATCGGCCACGTAACCGCGCTTGTTGCCTTCCATCTCGAACGGCTTGGTGACTACCGCCACGGTCAGGATGCCCAGCTCCTTGGCGACCTGCGCCACCACCGGCGCAGCTCCCGTTCCGGTGCCACCGCCCATGCCGCAGGTGATGAACAACATGTCGCAGCCCTCGACGAGCTCGACGATGCGGTCGCGGTCCTCCATTGCCGCCTGGCGGCCGACCTCAGGATCGGCGCCTGCACCGAGTCCCTTGGTGATGTTGCAGCCGATCTGCAGTGCGGTTTTCACCTTGGCGTGTTTGAGCGCCTGTGCATCGGTGTTGATGCACATGAACTCCACCCCGTCGATACCGCTCGTGACCATGTGGGCGACGGCATTGCCGCCGCCTCCGCCTACACCGATCACCTTGATGACGGCGCTCTGGCTGTACGCGTCCATCAGTTCAAACATATTTGCGCGCTCCTGTCGAATAGTCATGGTTGGTTGACCTCGCGGTCGTGTGTGCCTGTGTATTGCCTGTCTACGTGGGTCGTTTCGCCTGTCAGTCATCTGTCAGCTTCAAAAATTGCCCTGGAACCACGAGCGCATCCGATCGAGTGCCGATCGGGCGTTGTCGCCCAGGGAGCGCCCGCGGCGGGCGGGCATGACGTTGTCACGGGCGTAGAGCAACAGCCCCACGCCGGTGGAAAGAGTTGGATTGCGGACCACCTCGGACAGTCCGCGCACGGACTGCGGTACGCCGAGGCGCACCGGAACGTGAAACACTTCCTCGGCGAGCTCGATGGCGCCTTCCATCTTGGCGCTGCCGCCGGTGAGCACGATGCCGGCCGCGATCACTTCCTCGAAACCACTGCGGCGCAGCTCCTCGCGCACCAGGCCGAACAGCTCCTCGTAGCGCGGCTCGACGATCTCGGCCAGTGTCTGGCGGGCCAGGCGTCGTGCCGGCCGCTCGCCCACACTCGGCACCTCGATGCTCTCATCGGGGTTGGCGAGCTGCGAGAGCGCGCACGCATAACGGATCTTGATGTCCTCGGCGTACTGCGTCGGCGTGCGCATCGAGACCGCGATGTCGTTGGTAACCTGGTCGCCGGCAATGGGAATCACCGCCGTGTGGCGGATCGCGCCGTTGGCGAACACCGCCAGATCAGTCGTGCCCCCACCGATGTCCACCAGGCAAACCCCGAGCTCCTTCTCATCCTCGGTCAGCACCGCAAAACTCGATGCGAGCTGCTCGAGCACGACATCGTCGACCTCCAGGCCGCAGCGCTGGATGCACTTCTCGATGTTCTGCGCGGCGCTGTCCGCGCCGGTCACGATGTGCACCTTGGCTTCCAGGCGCACCCCCGACATGCCGATCGGATCGCGGATGCCCTCCTGGCCGTCGACGATGAACTCCTGCGGCAGCACGTGCAGGATCTTCTGATCCGCCGGGATCGCCACTGCCTTGGCGGCATCGATCACGTGCTCGACATCACCGTGCGTCACTTCCTTGTCGCGGATGGCGACGACGCCGTGGGAGTTGAGACTGCGCACGTGACTGCCGGCGATGCCGGCGAACACCGAGTGGATCTCGCAGCCAGCCATGAGCTCGGCTTCCTCCACGGCGCGCTGGATGCTCTGCACCGTGGACTCGATGTTGACCACCACACCTTTCTTGAGACCGCGCGAGGGCTGTGAGCCGATGCCCAGCATCTCGATGGAGCCATCCAGGCCCACCTCCCCTACGAGCGCGACGACCTTGGAGGTGCCGATGTCCAGGCCGACAATCAGATTTCTTTCGGAGCGCTTAAGCATCCCGACCACCGTCTTCGTTGCTGCTGTGTGTGGCTCCGCCCCGCCAGCCGATGGCGAAACCATTCGTGTACCGCATGTCTACATAGGAGATGTCGTTGCCGCGCTGGCTGACGAGCTTCAGCGCCGCATTCATGAACTTGTCGAAGCGCTCATCGATCTGGCGGCGCCCGAGCCGCACGGTAACGCCGTTCGACAGATCGAACTCCCAGGCGCCGCGCGCATCCAGGCGCATGGCCGTAAGCCGCAGCCCGGCCGGCACGAGGCGTCCCTGCGTGGTGAGATAGCGCTGCGCGACCACGGATTCCTTGCCCTCGGGACCGGTGAGCTGCGCCAGCTCCGGCGGCATGTGGCGCTCGTCGTTGCAGAAGAGCTCACCGCGCGTATTGAGCAGTCCAGCCTCGCCCCAGCGTGCGGCCGCGACCTGCTCGACGACCGTCACATGCAGGCCGCGCGGCCACTGGCGCTGCACCATGACGGAATCCACCCAGGGCAGGGTGTGGATGGCATTGCGAACCGCATCGAGATTGACACTCAGCAGGCCCGTACCGCGCACGCGCTGCTTGACCACGCGCTCGACATCCAACGGCGCCACGCGCTGGAAGCTGCCCGAGACCGAGACGGTGCGGATCGGTTGATCGAGCCCCCAGGTGACCAGCAGCGCCGTCGCGCACACCGCCGCGAGACTGCCCACCGACATCCCGACTGCGCGCCAGTTGAGCGCCGGCAGCTGCCAGCGGTGTTCGGCCTGTTTGCGACAATTTTTTCTCTGGCGACCCAACATGATCACACTGATCCTCAGTGACGGTAGCGGATGAAGCTGGTCTCGAGCACGCGCCACACCAGCTCGTCGAAGCCGACGCCGGCGGCGCGCGCCGCCATCGGCACCAGGCTGTGATCGGTCATGCCCGGCACCGTGTTGATCTCGAGCAGCAGTGGCCGCCCGGTGACATCCATCATGAAATCGACGCGGCCCCAGCCATAGGCGTCCACGGCCGCAAATGCCGCCAGCGCCAGATTTGCCAGGTGCTCCTCGGCGGGACCCGAGAGGCCGCACGGGCAGTGATAGCGCGTGTCGCTGCGCTCGTATTTGGCGGCATAGTCGTAGAAGGCGGCCGGTGTCTCGATGCGCAGCGCGGGCAGCGCCCGCCCCTGCAACACGGCCACGGTATATTCGCGCCCGCTGATCCACGTCTCGGCAAACACGCAGCTCTCGATCGAGGCGGCGAGCTCATAGGCGGCGGGCAACTCTTGTGCGTGCTGCACCTTTGACATGCCCACGCTTGAGCCCTGCGAGGCCGGCTTCACGATCAGCGGCAGGCCCAGGCGCTCGAGCGCCGCATCGAAGTCACACGGGCCGGTCAACAACACGCAGTCGGGGACGCTCACGCCGACGGCGAGCGCCAGGCGCTTGGTGCGCAGCTTGTCCATGCCAATCGCCGAGCCGAGCACGCCGCTGCCGGTGTAGGGCACACCCAGGTAATCCAGGGCGCCCTGCACGGTGCCGTCTTCCCCCCCGGGGCCATGCAGCGCGATCCACACGCGATCAAACTTCTCAGTCAGCAGGTCGCCAAGCGCCCGCTCGCGCGGATCGAAAGCGCGCACTTCCACGCCGCGACGCTCCAGTGCGGCGAGTACCGCAGCGCCGCTGCGCAGCGAGATCTCACGCTCACTCGAATCCCCGCCAAGCAGTACCGCCACGCGCCCGAAGGCCCGCGGATCCTGCACCGCCTGCAGCGCGCCGCTGTGGTGCTGCAGCCTCATCGTCCCGGTGCTCCCAGAATGCGCACCTCGGTGTGCAGCTGCACGCCGTGCTGACGCTCGACCATGTCCTGCACATGGCCGATCAACTGCTCGAGATCAGCGGAGGTGGCATGACCGTGATTGATGATGAAGTTGGCGTGCTTCTCGGAGACCGAGGCATCACCGATGCGATAGCCCTTGAGACCTGCGGATTCGACCAGGCGCGCGGCATGATCCCCGGGCGGGTTGGTGAACACCGAGCCGCAGCTCCACTCCCCGATCGGCTGCGAGGCGCGGCGCCGCTCGAGCAGCTCGCGCACGCGTGCCTCGTTGATGCTCGGCTTGTGCTCGAAGCGCAGCTTCGCTGCGACGAACCACTCATCCGCTAGCGGCGGGATGACCGTGCGGTAGCCGACCTCGTACTCGGCAGGAGTGCGCACATGCTCACGGCCATGGCGGTCCATCGTGTGCAGTTCGATGACGTGCTGCCAGGTCTCCCCGCCAAAGGCACCCGCGTTCATGGCCAGGGCGCCGCCGATCGTGCCCGGGATTCCGGAGAAGAATTCCGCAGGTCCCAGGCCCCACTTCACGCACTGCCTCGAGAGCCGGGCACAGGCCACGCCGGCCTCCACGTAGACACTGGTCTGATTGAGCCGGTCGAGCCGATCGAGAGTGCCCACGGTGCTGATTACGACACCCGGCAGACCGCCGTCGCGCACCAGCAGATTGCTGCCGAGCCCGATCCAGTGCACCGGCACTTCACGCGGCAGCTGGCGCAGAAAGGTCGCCAGATCCGCGCGATCACGCGGGTTGAAAAACACCTCCGCCGGCCCTCCCACGTGCCAGGAGGTATGTCGGCTCATCGGCTCGTTGCGCTTCACGCGCAACACGAACTCGGGTGCAACCATGACGGTCATCCCGCCTTCCCTGCGGCATCGGGCCCCGCGGCGCGCGATGCGGCGGCCAGCCGCGCGGGTAGTTGGTGCGAGATGCTGCTGATATGCCCTGCTCCCATCATCACGATCACATCGCCATCGAGGATCAGCTCGGCGAGCGATGCCGGCAGCTCCTCGGCATCCTCGACAAACACCGGTTCCACCAGTCCACGGCTGCGCACCGCACGACAGATGGCCCGGCCGTCGGCGCCGGTGATGGGCGCCTCGCCAGCGGCATAGACCTCGGTCACCAGCAGCGCATCGGCGTTGGACAGCGCTTTGCTGAAGTCATCGATCAGATCGCGCGTGCGGGTATAGCGGTGCGGCTGGAAAGCAAGCACTACGCGACGGCCGGGATAGCCCTGGCGCACGGCCTCGAGTGTTGCGGCGATCTCGGTGGGATGATGACCGTAGTCATCGATGATGGTGATCCGGCCGGTGCCGCTGCCGATGTCGGCGATGTGCTGCAGGCGCCGGTCGATGCCCTGGAAGTTCGCGAGGGCGCGCTGGATGGCGGCGTCGTCGATGCCGATCTCGCTGGCAACGACGATGGCAGCCAGCGAGTTCAGCACGTTATGCGTACCTGGCAGGTTGACGGTAACGTTGAGTGATCCTCCCGTCGGACGCACGACATCATATGATGTTTGCAGGCCTTCGCGGCGAATATTAACAGCGCGCACGTCGGCATCCGTGGCTTCGAGTCCGTATGAAACGATCGGACGGCCCACCTCGGTGATCACACTGCGCACATTCACATCATCGAGGCACAGCACCGCGAGGCCGTAGAACGGCAGGTTGTGCAGAAACTCGACGAAGCTGTGCTTCAGGTTTTCGAAATCACCGCCGTGCGCCTGCAGATGATCATTGTCGATGTTGGTGATGACGGCGATCAGCGGCTGCAGATGCGTGAACGAGGCATCGCTCTCGTCGGCCTCGGCCACGAGAAAGCGGCCGGCGCCCAGGCGTGCATTGGTGCCGGCACTCTTCAGGCGACCGCCGATCACGAAAGTCGGATCCTCGCCGCCTTCGGCGAGAATGCTCGCGACCAGGCTCGTCGTAGTCGTCTTGCCATGCGTGCCGGCCACGGCGATCGAGTAGCGAAAGCGCATGAGCTCGCCGAGCATCTCCGCGCGCGCCACCACCGGGATGCGCTGCTGCAGGGCCGCCTCGATCTCAGGGTTACCGGCGGCTATCGCGCTCGAGACGACCACCACATCCGCGCCGTGGATATTGTCGGGGGCATGACCTAGCGCGATGCGCGCGCCGAGGCGACCGAGGTGCGCCGTGACATCGTTCGCTCTGAGGTCCGATCCCTGCACGGCGTAACCCAGGTTGAGCAACACCTCGGCGATGCCGCCCATGCCGCTGCCGCCGATGCCGACGAAATGTATGGTGTTGATACGCCTCATCCGATCGCGACGATCGGGACTCGCCCGCCGCTCCAGCGCCGGACGCTCGAGCTGGGTGCGACGGTCAGGAACCGGGCGGCGCGTATCGCTCATGCCACCGCCTCGGCCAGCTTGAGGCATGACGCGGCGAGCTCGGCAGCGGCGTCGGGCCGGGCGAGTCCGCGGGCCCGCTCGGCCATGGCGAGCAAGCGCTCGCGCGAGCACAGTGCAGCCAACTCGGCTGCGAGCCGCTCGGCGGTCAGCTCCCGGTCCGCGATCAACACGGCGGCACCGGCCCGCACCAGATACTGCGCGTTGTGCGTCTGGTGATCGTCGACCGCTGCCGGGAAGGGCACCAGCACCGCGCCGATGCCTGCGGCGGCGAGCTCCGAGACGGTAAGTGCACCTGAGCGGCAGATGACCAGATCGGCCCACCCGTAGGCTTCTGCCATATCCTCGATGAAGGGACGGACGTCGGCGCGCACGCCGGCGCTGGCATAGCTTTCCCGCCCCGCCGCGATCCAGCGCTCGCCTGCCTGGTGGCGTACATCGACGGCCGGAAAACCGGCACCTGCCGTCTCCTTCAGGCGCGCCAGCGCGAAGGGCACGACTGCGTTCAGGCGCGCCGCGCCCTGACTGCCGCCGATCACCAGAATGCGTATCGGGCCGCTGCGCCCATCGAAGCGGCGGGCCGGCGCCGTGATCGCAACGATGTCTTGTCTGACGGGGTTGCCGATGGCGCGCGCCTGGATGCCGCGCCCGAAGCTTCCGGGGAATGCCTCGAGCACTTCGTGCGCCAGATGCGCAAGACAGCGGTTGGTAAAGCCCGCGACGGCATTCTGTTCATGGATCAACACGGGGTGGCGCGTCAGCCAGGCGGCAACGCCGCCGGGACCCGTCACGAACCCGCCCAGACCCACCACCACGAGCGGTCGATGACGCCACATCACCTGCAGCGCCTGCATGAGCGCGAGCGCCAGGCGGAAGGGAGCTGCCAGCAGCGTTGCGAGACCCTTGCCCCGCAGTCCTCCAACCGAGAGCCATTCGATCGGAATGCGTTCGGCCGGAACGACCCGGGCCTCGAGGCCCCGCTGGGTGCCGAGCCACACCACTTCGAACGAGCGGGCGCGCAGCAGTCGGGCAAGCGCGAGCGCTGGGAAGACGTGGCCGCCGGTGCCGCCCGCCATGATGAGGATAGGCCGTGCCGCGAGGGAGCTCATGACTCCTCCCGAGAAATCGCACGCCGATGCACGGTGGCCGCGCCGCGCGTCTCCAACATCGCCTCGTGATATACCCGCAGCAGCAGTCCAACCCAGGCGAGCGAGACGATCAGGCTCGAGCGGCCATAGCTCATGAGCGGCAGCGTGAGCCCCTTGGTGGGCAGCACGCCCATGTTGACGCCCATGTTGATGAAGGCCTGGATCCCCACCCACAGTCCGAAGGCCGAAGCCAGGTAAGACTGGAACTTCAGACCGGCGGCGCTGGCGAGCCGCGCGATGTAGAAGCTGCGCCAGATGAGAGCCAGGAACAGCGCGAGCGTCAGGACGATGCCCGCCAGTCCCAGCTCTTCGGCCAGCACGGCAAAGAGGAAATCCGTGTGCGCTTCCGGCAGGTAGAACAGCTTCTGCACGCTGTCACCCAGGCCGACGCCGAACCACTGTCCGCGGCCGATCGCAATCAGTGACTGGGTCAGCTGAAAGCCGCTGTTGTAGGGGTCTGCCCATGGATTGAGAAACGCCGTCAGACGCCGCATGCGGTAGCTCGAAGTCACCGCCAGCACCCCGAAGGTGCCGGCTGCCAGCACGGTCATGGCGACGACGTAGCGCAGCCGCGCGCCGGCGAGAAACAGCACCCCAAAACCGGTGGCAAACAACACGGTGGCCGCGCCGAGATCCGGTTCCGCCACCAGCAACGCGCCAACGCACATCAACAGGGCCAACGGTTTGGCGAGCCCGCCGAGTGTGGTGCGCAGCTCCGCCTCGCGGCGAATCGCGTAGCTCGCCAGATAGATCAGCACCAGCACACGGGCCAGCTCGGAAGCCTGGAAATTGATGCCGGCCAGATGCACCCAGCGGCGGCTGCCATTGACCGTATGTCCCAGACCCGGCACGAACACCAGCAGCAGCATCGCAATCGCAATCACCAGCAGCACGACTGAAGCGCGCTCGAGCAGCTCGGTGTGAATACAGAAGAGCACGGCCGCGCAGGCGGCTCCTGTCAGCATCAACAGCAGCTGCCGCTCGAGAAAGTAGAACGCCTCACCGCTCTCGTGACTGGCGATCGACACGGACGCCGAGGTCACCATGATGAGCCCGAGCAGGGAGATCGCCAGCACCAGCGCGATGGTGATGAGGTCGAGATGCAGAGGCGTCTGGCCGCGCATGGCACGCGTCAGCGCCTCGGTCCGGCTGGTGACGATACTGGCCCCGCTCATGCCGCCAGTCCTCGGACAGCCTGCGTGAACACCGCGCCGCGATGGGCATAGTCCCGGAACATGTCGAGACTCGCGCAGGCCGGCGAGAGCAGCACGGTTTCGCCCGGATGTGCAGCGCGGGCTGCTGCCTGCACCGCCTCCTCGAGGGAGGCCGCCATCTCGATGCTGCAGGTGCCGCGCAAGCTGAGCGCCAGGCGCGGCGCATCCCGACCAATCAACACCGTATGGCGGACCTTGCCGCGAAAGGCCGCAGCGAGCGGCGCGAAGTCCTGATTCTTCCCATCGCCGCCGGCGATCAGCACCAGCGGGCCGCTCATGCCGCTCACGGCTGCGATCGTGGCGCCGACGTTCGTGCCCTTGGAGTCGTTGACGAAGGCCACCCCTTTGACATCGGCGACCCACTGGGAGCGATGGGGCAGGCCCGGAAACTCCGCGAGCTCGGCCAACATCGCGGACAGCGGCAAGCCAAGCGCCTCGCCCAGAGCCAGCGCGGCGAGGGCGTTCGCGACGTTGTGCAGACCCTTGATCTTCAGCTCTGTGACCGGCATCAGCGGCTCATCGCGCCGCGTCAGCCACCAGTGCGGCTCGCGTTGCGCGACGGCGTAGTCCGCGCCGATTGCAGCGCGCAGGGAGAAACTCAGCGTGCGCTGGCCTGCCCGGGGCATCGCCATGACCAGCGGATCATCGAGATTGATCACAGCGGTATCGCAGCGCGCGAAGATGCGCGCCTTGGCTGCGGCATACTCATCGACGCTCCCGTAGCGATCCAGGTGGTCCGCGCTTACGTTGAGCACGGCGGCCGCCTTCAGTGCCAGCGAGCTGGTGGCTTCCAGCTGGAAGCTCGACAGCTCGAGCACGTATAACTCCGGTGCGGGCGCGCTCGCACTGCGTTCCAGCAGCTCGAGAGCCGGCTCGCCGAGATTGCCGCCCACCCGCACGCTGATGCCGGCACGCGCAGCCATCAGTCCCACAAGCGTAGTAACCGTACTCTTGCCATTCGTGCCGGTGATGCCCGCCACCGGTGCATTGGCGGACCGGGCGAACAGCTCGATGTCCCCCACGATCTCGAGCCCCCGGCGACGGGCTTCGGCAAAGAAGGGCAGCGAGAGGGCGACACCCGGCGAGGCCACGACACAGGTGGCATTCTGCAGCAGACCAGCATCGAGCCCACCGGTGCGCACGGTGATCGCGGCATCCAGTGCGCGCACGGCTGCCAGTTCGGGCGGGTGCTCACGGCTGTCGGTCATCGCCACCGTCCACCCGAGCCTGCGCAGGTAGCGCGCGCACGACAGGCCCGTGCGACCGATGCCAGCGATCACGGCCATGCCGGTGCACGCTGGAGTTCTGGCAGCGGAGGTACTCATCGCAGTTTCAGGGTCGCAAGGCCAAGCAGCACCAGGATCAGCGAGATGATCCAGAAGCGCACAATGACCTTGGGCTCGGCCCAGCCTTTGAGCTCGAAGTGATGATGAATGGGCGCCATGCGGAAGATGCGTTTGCCGCGCAACTTGTAGGAGCCGACCTGCAGGATGACCGAAGCGGTTTCAACCACGAACACGCCGCCCATCACCAGCGTGACCAGCTCCTGGCGCACCACGATCGCAATCACACCGATGCTGGCGCCAATCGCCAGCGCACCCACATCGCCCATGAATACCTGCGCCGGGTACGCGTTGAACCACAGAAAGCCCAGACCGGCTCCGGCCAGCGCGCCGCAGAAGATGATGAGCTCGCCAGCGCCGCGCACCTCGGGGATCTGCAGGTAAGTGGCGAACTTCGCATTGCCGGTGACGTAGGCGAACACACCGAGTGCTGCCACGACGAGCGTGGCCGGCATGATGGCCAGACCATCGAGACCGTCGGTGAGATTCACCGCATTGCTCATGCCAACGATCATGAAATAGGCAAAGGCGATATAGCTGAAGGCGGACAGCGGCTCGGCAAAGCTCTTCACGAACGGCAGGAACAGGGTGGTCTCGGCCGGGCTTTGCGCCGTGTAGTAGAGCGTTGCTGCCGTGGCGAGACCGGCCACCGATTGATAGAAGTATTTCCAGCGCGCTACCAGGCCGCGGGGGTTTCTGACCACGAGTTTCAGATAGTCGTCGTAGAAGCCGATGAGGCCGAACGCGAACGTGACCCCGAGCACCATCCAGGTCAGGCGGTTCGACAGATCGGCCCACAACAACGTGCTGACCAGTGTGGTGACCAGAATGAGCGTGCCGCCCATCGTGGGCGTGCCGGCCTTCATGAGATGGGTCTGCGGCCCGTCGTCGCGAACCACCTGCCCGATCTGGTAGCGCGACAGGCGTGCGATCAGAAAGGGTCCGACCAGCAACGAGAGCACGAGTGCGGAGACCGTGGCGAGGATCGCCCGGAAAGTCAGGTACTGAAAGACGTTGAAGCCGGAGTGCCAGGCGAGCAGCCGCTGTGAAACCCAGTACAGCATTCAGTGCCTCCCGCTTTGCTGGGTGAGCGCATCGACCACGCGCTCCAGCCGGTTTACGCGCGAGCCTTTGACCAACATGCGCACATCGGGCGTCGCATCGCGCAGCGCATCCGTGATCGCCGCAGCATCTGCAAAGTATTGTCCGCCGCTGCCAAAGCTCTCGGCCGCAAGCGCAGCGAGTGTGCCCATGGCGAACAGCCGCTCCACACCGTGCTCGCGCGCAAATGCCCCGATCTCTGCATGCGAGCTCTCGGCATGACTGCCGAGCTCCGCCATGTCGCCGAGCACCAGCCACTTGCGCCCGTCCAGCTGCGCGAGTGTCTCGATGCCCGCGCGCACGGAGCTCGGGTTGGCGTTGTAGGAATCATCGATCAGCCACGCACCACCGGTGGTGGTTTTGAACTGCAGCCGGCCCGGAACCGCGCGCAGGGTGCGTAGTCCCGGTGCGACATGCTCGAGGCGCGCACCGGCGCTCAGGGCCGCGGCAGCCGCGGCGAGCGCGTTGGCGACGTTATGGCGCCCACCGATCTGCAACTCCACCGGCGCATCACCGGCAGGAGACTTGAGCGTGAAGCGTGTGTGAAACCCCTGTTGATCCACCTGTGTCTGCAGGCCCTGGGCCATGAAGTCGGCGCGCTGCTCGATGCCGAAAGTCACGACCCTGGCGGGCGTCGAGGCGCGCCACAGGGCCGCGAACGGGTCATCGGCATTGATCACCGCCGTGGCTTCGGGTGTGAGCCCGGCCACCATCTCGCCTTCCGCCCGTGCCACCCCTTCCAGACTGCCGAATCCCTCCAGATGCTCCGCGCCGGCATTCGTGATAAGTCCCACCGTGGGCGTGGCGATCCTGACCAGTGCCGCGACTTCGCCGGCACGGTTCGCGCCCATCTCGATCACCGCGGAGCGGTGCCGGGCCTCCACGCGCAGCAGCGTCAGCGGCACGCCGATATGGTTGTTGAGGTTGCCGCGGGTGGCGAGGCATTCACCGACCTGGCCGAGGATGGCGGCGGTCATCTCCTTCGCCGTGGTCTTGCCGTTGCTGCCGGCGACCCCGACGAACGGAATCGTGAACTGCGTGCGCCAGGCTTGGGCCAGTCGCTCGAGCGCCTCCTGCGTGTCCGCCACCACGATCTGAGCGATGGCTACGGGCTGCAGGGCATCCACCAGCGCACCGACCGCGCCAGCACTGAGCGCGGCAGCGACGAAGTCATTGCCATTGAAGCTCGGCCCGCGCAGCGCCACGAACAGATCGCCGCGCGATAGCGTGCGGCTGTCACTCGAGACCGTGGCGAAGGCCCGGTCGGTCCCGTGCAACGTGCCGCCGCAGGCAGCCGCCACATCCGCCAAGGTGCGCTTCATGGCGCCACCCGCTGCAGCTGCGCGGCAATGACCTGTTGGTCACTGAACGGCCGGCGCGTGGTGCCGTAGATCTGGTAGTCCTCATGGCCTTTGCCTGCGACCAGCACGACATCGCCGGGCCCTGAGTCGCGCAGCGCGAGCTGAATGGCGCGCGCGCGATCATGCTCGATGACTACGGCTGCGGTGTTGGGCACGCCCGCGAGAATCTCATGCACGATGCGCGCCGGATCCTCCGTGCGCGGATTGTCGTCCGTAAGGATGACCTGGTCGGCCAACTCGACCGCCAGCGATCCCATCAGAGGGCGTTTGCCGAGGTCGCGATCCCCACCGCAGCCAAACACCACCCGCAGACGACCGCGGCAGTGCGCGCGGGCGGCGCGCAACGCTTTCTGCAGGCCATCGGGAGTGTGCGCGAAATCCACGATGGCCAGGGGCCCCGGGCCCGTCCCGCCGAACAGCTCCATGCGTCCACTGGGCGCACGACAGCTCGCCAGCGCCGCGGTCGCATGGGGCAATGGCGTATCCCACGCCAGCAACACCGCCAGTACGGTCAGCACGTTGTCGGCGTTGAAGTCACCCACGAGTGGAGCGTTCAGCGCAGCATTGCCCCAGCTGGACTCGATCTGCAGTACCAGACCTGTCGGTTCCGCCTGCACGCGCACGGCCCGAACGAACTGCGCCTGGGATAACGACTGGGCGGGAAGGGTGGTGCGGGAGGTAATGATCAGCCGTCCCAGCGCCGCTTGCGCGGCCAGCTCGCGTCCGAAGCCGTCATCCACATTGATAATGCGATAACGCAGCGTCGGCCACTGCAACAGCCGCGCCTTGGCAGCACCGTAGGCTTCCATGGTGCCGTGGTAGTCCAGGTGATCGCGTGTCAGGTTGGTGAATGCGGCCGTACTGAAGCGCACCGCTGCCACGCGCTCCTGATCCATCGCGTGCGAAGTCACTTCCATGCCCACACACTCGGCACCCAGCTCTCGCAGCTCGGCGAGTTGACGATGCACGCTGACCACATCGGGCGTGGTGTGGCCGGTGGGGGTGACGGTGGGCGGGATACCATAGCCGAGAGTGCCCAGGTAACCCGCGGGACGCCCGAGCTCGCGTAAAGCCTGTGCCAGCAGCCACGCACACGTGGTCTTGCCGTTGGTACCGGTGATGCCGGCGACGGTGAGGGCTTGTGAAGGGTGGTCGAAGAAGCGGTCTGCTAACAGGCCCGTGTGGCGCTCGAGGTGCTCCAGGCCGGCGATGAAAGTGCCGGAGTCGTTACGGTCGGCGCCGGCCGCAGTAACTTCCGCGGCGAGCTCCGCACCCGGCCCAGCCCTGTCATACAGAATCGCGCGCGCACCGCGCTCGATGGCCTGTCTTGCGTAGCGCAGGCCATGCGTACTGCGCCCGCCACAGGCAAGAAACAGCGAACCCGGCGAGACGCTGCGGCTGTCGAGGGTGATGTCGGTCAGTTCGATTCCGGGCGGCGTCGCGAGCATGCCGGCGGTGAGCTGATCCAGGGTGTGACGTACAGCCGGCATCATTGCAACGCTGCGGTGCGGACACCGTTTGGCGCAGCGCGCGGGGCCGGCACGTCCGGCGCGTTGACCGGCCGGTCCGGTGCAACTGCCAGCAACCTGAGCGCACCCCCCACGACGGCCGAGAACACCGGCGCGGCCACCTGTCCGCCCATGTGCTGCCCCGCACTGGGTTCATCGATCACTACCACGGCGGCGAGTCGCGGATTGCTCGCCGGTGCCATGCCGCCGAACACCGCCATGTAACGATCGGTCGAATAGCCGCCGGCCAGCGCCTTGTACGCAGTGCCCGTCTTGCCTGAGACCGTGTAGCCGGGAATGGCCGCGCGCTTGCCCGTGGCGCCTTCCGCGACCACCACCGATTCCAACATCGTGATGAGCTCATGCGCAGTGCTGGTCTGAAGTACCCGCTGTCCCGCCGGTGGATTGTCCACGCGGAGGAAAGACACCGGCCGCGACACGCCAAAGCTGCCGACCGTCGAGTAGGCGTGCGCGAGCTGCAGCGGCGTAACCGAGATGCCATAGCCATGCGACATGGTGGCGATGCCGACCGGCCGCCACTGCGTGTAGTTGGACAGGATGCCCGCCGATTCACCCGGATAGCCGCTGCTTGTGACCTGGCCGAAGCCGAAGTGATTGAGGGTAGTCCAGATCTGCCGCGGTTCGAGGCTGAGCGCAAGCCGCGCCATACCAACATTCGAGCTCTTGGCGAGCACCGTCGCGAGGTTCAGTGCGCCATAGTTGTGCTCGTCCTCGACGATGGTCAGGCCGACCTTGTAGAACCCCGGGGAGGTATCGATGATGGTGTGATCGTCGTATTTTCCCGAAGCTAGCCCTGCCGCCACGAAAAACGGCTTCATTGAGGAACCGGGCTCGAAGATGTCGGTGGCGGCCCGATTGCGATAGGTCGCGGGCAGCATCTGCTCGCGATCATTCGGGTTGTAGGCCGGCTGGTTTACCATGGCGAGCACTTCGCCACTGTTGACATCGAGCACGACGATCGAGCCAGCACGCGCGCGCTGATCGCGGATGGCCGACTTCAGCTCGCGGTACGCCAGGTACTGGATGCGCAGGTCGATGGACAGCACGAGATCGCGACCCGGACGGGCTGGGCGAATGCTCTCGACATCCTGCACGATGCGGCCATAACGGTCCTGGATCACGCGCTTCGCGCCGTCCTCTCCGGCGAGCCAGTGATCGAACGCAAGCTCGAGCCCCTCCTGACCTGCGTCATCGACGTTCGTGAAGCCCAGAATGTGGCCGGCTACTTCGCCTGCGGGGTAATAACGCCGGTACTCGCGCGAGAGGTAGACACCGGGAATCCCCAGCGCCTTCACCTGCTCAGCCTCGCTGGGCTGACGGCCGCGGGCGAGATAGAGGAATTCGCGATCGAGGTTGCTGGTGATGCGCCGCGCGAGCTCCTGGCGGTCCACCTGCATGGCCGTGGCGAGCCGCGGGATCTGATCGCTCGCCAACGCGAGCTCCTTGGGATTCACCCAGATCGAGTCCACCGGCGTGCTGACCGCGAGCGGCTCTCCATAGCGATCGGTGACGGTGCCGCGGTGCGCTGCGATCTGCGCGACCCGAGAGAACCGGGCATCCCCTTCCTTGGCAAGGAACGTGTGATCTACCAGTGCCAGATCGATGGCGCGCCACAGAAGGCCGCCCGCGCCGCAGGCCAGCAGCGCGAGCAACAGATAGGCGCGCCAGCGCAGGGAGACGGGGCTGGCGGTGCGCGGTCGGCGGCCCTTCATGGTGTGACGATCTCGATTTCTTTGGGTGGCGGCATGGCCATGTGCAGCTTGGCGCTCGCCACGCGTTCGACGAAGGCATGCGTTGACCAGGCGCTCTGCTCGAGCTGCAACTGGCCCCACTGAATGTCCAGGTTGTCGCGCCGCGCGTTCAGCCGCTCCAGCTGCACGAACAGCTCGCGCGAGCGATGCTTGCAATAGATGGCGCCTGCGGCCGAGCCCAGTACCGCGAACCACAACAGCGGCACCGCGATGAGCAACAGTCGGCGGCCGCTCATGGCAGCTGCTCCGCAGCTGGCACCTTCTCCGCAACGCGCAGCAGAGCGCTGCGAGCGCGCGGGTTGCCGGCGATCTCCGCAGCAGTGGGCCGCAACTTGCGGCCCACGCGCATCAGTCGCGGGGCTGCGCCCGGGGGCAACGCCGGCAGCGCACGCAAGGCGGGATCGGGCTCGGAGTGCCGCTGGATGAATTGCTTCACCAGACGATCTTCCAGCGAATGGAAACTGATGACCGCAAGCCGCCCGTGGGCAGCGAGAACCTCGAGCGCCGCATTGAGACCCACTTCGATCTGGCGCAGTTCGTCGTTGATGAACATCCGCAGGGCCTGAAAAGTACGCGTGGCCGGATGTTTGCCCGGCTCGCGCGTGCGAACCGCGCGTGCCACGAGCGCCGCGAGCTGCGCGGTGCTCTCGAGCGCGTGCTGCTGGCGCTCGCTGACGATGGCCTGCGCCACGCGCCGTGCAAAGCGCTCCTCTCCCAAGGTTGCAATCACCTCGCGAATCTCGTCGACGCTCGCCCGAGCGAGCCACGCTGCGACGGGCTCGCCGCGTGTCGTGTCCATGCGCATGTCGAGCGGGCCATCGGTGCGGAAGCTGAAGCCGCGCGCCGCATCATCGAGCTGCGGGGATGAGACACCGAGGTCGAATAGCACGCCGCGACAAGGTTGACCGCCCGCGTGAGCGGGCACGAGCGTGGCGAGATCGGCAAACGACGCATGGACGAGCGTAAGCCGCATTTCGTCGGCAAAACGCCGCTGGCCAGCCTGGATGGCTTGCGGATCGCGGTCGATCGCGAGCACGCGGCCTTGCCGACCCACGGCCTGGAGGATTTGTGCCGTATGACCGCCGCGCCCGAACGTCGCATCGACATAGAAACCGCCCGCTTCGAGGGCCAATGCCGCGAGCGCTTCAGCGACAAGCACGGGTGTGTGCTCATCCATGCCTGGTGCGGTAGCGACCGCCCCCCGATCTGATACGCCGCGTTATCGCCCGATGCGCACCGGTGAAGGCGCACATCCCCTACTGTGATTCGCGCCTGGCACCGCGGTCCTGGAATCTCCATTCCAGCCCCCGCAGCATCGTGCGCACCCCAACAAACCCCCTCGCCGCTACAAGGACAGCGAGTCGAGCTCGGAAGGCAGATCTGTGCTGGCCTCCTCGCTCTTCAGCCACTCATCCCGCCGTTGCGTCCAGCGGGCCTCATCCCACAGCTCGAAGCGATTGCCCTGGCCGATCAGCATCCCCTGGCGTCCCAGCTGCGCGAATTCGCGCAACTCGGGGGGCACCAGGAAACGGCCATAACCGTCAAGCTCGAGGTCCGTGGCATGACCCACCATCAGCCGCTGCAGCCGCCGCGCCTGCGCATGCAGGCTTGGCAGGCTCATCAGCTTGCGTTCAATCTGTTCCCACTCAGGCAAGGGATAGATCAGGAGGCACTGATCGCGATCGACGGTGACGACCAGGCGACCCTGCGACAGCTCGGCGATCTGCTCCCGATAGCGGGTCGGCATGACCATCCGGCCCTTGTCGTCGAGGGCGACCTTTGTTGCACCGCGAAACATGCTTGATCACGAGCCCTGTCGCCCATTTGCCCCCACAATCTCCCACCGGGCGCCACTATGAAATCCGCGCCCGCATATGTCAATTGGAAAAGTGAGAAATTCGTCGCAGTCACAACGACTTATGTCAGGAGGGGGCAGTTTTCAAACAGTGCCGTGGGGGCATTCGACTGGGATTTCAGCGGCTTGCCCTGCAATCGTTATACAGTGCGTGACAAGGTTGCCGACTGAGCGCAAGCACGCCACGGGTATCGACCTTGGAGCCGGGTTCCGTGGGCGTTGCGCGGGTCGTGCAGGGCGATGGGACGTCGCCTGCCGTGGCGGTCTGCACCCTCCTGGTGCAAAAAGGGAGCCGGCCGATAAGCCGGGTTCTGTCGAGGGCAATCATTCCTCTGGGACCCGCGTCGCCGCGGACCTCAAGCGGCCTACCCGGAGGCGCGCACAGACCGGCGCTGCGCCCTCTCACAGCAGAACTGTGCTGGGCGCTGCCTCCCTATTTGGCCTTGCTCCAGGTGGGGTTTGCCGTGCCGTCCTTGTTACCAAGGCCGCGGTGCGCTCTTACCGCACCGTTTCACCCTTGCCGGCCCGTGACGGGCTTAGGCGGTTTGCTTTCTGTTGCACTTTCCGTGGGCTCACGCCCCCCAGGCGTTACCTGGCACCCGGTCTGCCGGAGCCCGGACTTTCCTCCACCGCGTACGCAGCACGCACGCAGCAGCGATTGCCTGGCCGACTCCCGGGCGTCACCTTACACGCTTTTGCGTGCCGGGGCTTTTGCGCATGCGGCGTTATTTACCGCGTGCCGCCTGTACCAGAGCGTAAGCCTCATCGCGCGAGGCGCCACTGAGTTGCGCCGCCAGCGCGGCGACGCGTCCAGGGGGCAGCTCATCGAGCAACAATGACACCGCGCGCTGCAACAGTTGTTGGTCGCCCTGTCCTGCAGCGGGCTGCGCGCCTTGCACCACGACGGTGATCTCGCCGCGTGCGAAGTTGGTGTCAGCTTCAGCTGCAACAAGCAACTCGTCCAATGTACCCCGATAAATAGTTTCATGCACTTTGGTCAGCTCGCGCGCCACGACGGCCGCGCGGCCGCCGCCGAGACTCGTCGTCAGCTCGGCCAGCAATGTAACAATCCGGTGCGGTGCTTCGAAGAAAACCAACGTGCGCGTCTCCGTTGCCAGAGACTGCAGGCGCGCGCGCCGCTCGCCAGCGCGAACGGGCAGGAAACCCTCGAAACAGAAACGCTGCACCGGCAGCCCGGCAACCGCGAGCGCGGCCGTGATCGCCGAGGGTCCGGGAATGGGACGCACGTCGATGCCGGCGCGCGCCGCGTCTCTGACGAGTTGAAATCCCGGATCCGACAGCAGCGGGGTCCCGGCATCGCTCACCAGAACGACCTGGGCCCCGCCATGCAGCCTCGCGAGCAGCTCGGCCACGCGCTCCCCCTCGTTGTGTTCGTGCAGAGACACGAGGGGCCGCGACAGCCCGCAGTGCTGCAGCAGTTGCGCGGTATGCCGTGTGTCTTCGGCCGCGATCACAGCAGCGCTGGCAAGCGTTTGACGCGCTCGTTCGCTGAGATCGCTCAGATTGCCGATCGGTGTCGCAACCACGAACAGCACCCCTGGCGAGTGCGGCCCCCGCGCCGTGGCAGCAGCCGCCTGCCGATCGGTTGTCAGATCACTCATAGCGCCACGCAATGCCCCGATATCCATCTGGAGTGTTCACTATAATCCGCGTGGCTGCCGCGGTCCGCGGCGGGCCCGGGCAAGGTGTCCGGAAGAGGGTCGATTGATGTTTTCAGTGCGCTGGATCGCCCGCAGCGGCCTCCTGCTCAGCACCGCTGCCATTCTGGCCGGCTGCCAGAGCTTGACCTCGCGAGAACCGCCGGCTTCCATTGACAAGGCCGAGTCCTTCGAGCGTCAGGGTGATGATGCTGGCGCGGCCCGGGTGTATGAGCAGCTGGCCGCCCAGAATTCCGGCGCGGATCGCAACGACTACGTCTTCAAGGCGGCGCACGCATACCTTGCCGCGCATCGTCCTGAGGATGCTGCCCGGGTGCTCGCTACCCTGGAGGAGCCCCTGACGGCTGCACAGCAGGCCGAGCGGCCCCTGTTGGAAATCGAGTTGGCGCTCGCACGGGGCCAGAGTCAACAGGCGTGGGCGCGCATCAGCGCGCTCGCCGAGCCGCAGGACGCAGCAACCGCTGTGCGTTATTGGCGGTTGCGCGAGCGCGCTGCGCTCGCCGCAGGTCACCCAACCGAGTCGGTCACCGCGCAGATTGCCCTCGAGCGTCGGTTGCCCGGTGTGGCTGAGCTGCGCCAGAGCCGCATCGAGCTGCTGCATGCCTTGCGGGATGCGAGCGCGCATGGCGTGCGCATGGATCCCCGCACGAGCAAGGATCCCACTGTACGGGGATGGCTGGAGTTGGGGCCCATCGTCGCGACGGCTGCGAGCAATCCCAACGCCGCGCTGGCAGATGTCGATGCCTGGCGAGCGCGCTATCCCAATCATCCCGCTGCGGACATCGTGCGTACGGAGCTTCTCGGAAAACAGCCGGCTGCCGTAGCCGAGACAACTGCGGCGGGCGGCGCGTCGCAGATCGCGCTGTTGCTGCCACTGACCGGCCGCACGGCGAGTGCAGCAGCCAGTGTCCGTGATGGCTTCATGACAGCTTATTACCAGGCCTCGGCGCAACAACGAGGCGCAGTGACCGTGTATGACACGGGTGAATCCGGTGTCGCGGAAGTCGTTGCGCGTGCCGCGCACGATGGCGCGCAGATCATCGTCGGACCGCTGACACGCGAGGAAGTGGTGGCGGCTGCTGCACTGACCGAACCCCGTCCGCCGCTGCTCGCGCTGAATTTTCTCGCAGCTGATCGTCCCGCCCCGCAGGGCTTCTACCAGTTCGCGCTCTCGCCCGAGGATGAAGCGCGCCTGGCGGCACGGCGCGCGCTCGCAGACGGGCATCGGCATGGTATTGCGATCGTACCCTCCGGAGACTGGGGCAGCCGCGTGCTGACCGCCTTCACGCAGGAACTCGAAGCCGGCGGCGGCAGCCTATTCAACTCGGTCAGCATCGACGCTGCGCTCACGGATTACTCGGATGCGATCACGCAGGCGCTGCGGATCAATGAGAGCAACGCCCGCCGGCGGCGCCTGGAGTCGGTGTTAGGTACGAAGCTGGTATTCGAGCCGCGCCGTCGCGGGGATCTGGAGTTCATCTTCGCGCCCGCGCAGGCAAGTGTAGAACGGCAGCTGCGGCCGCAGCTGCGCTTTCACTTTGCCGGCGATGTCGCCACCTACGCCACCTCCGATGCCTTCGAGCCGGACCCGCGCAACAATCAGGATCTGGAGGGATTGATGTTTCCCGACATGCCGTGGATGTTGGGAAGCGACCTGGCCGAAGCGGTGCGCGCCGCGCTGCGGGATGCCTATCCGAGTGGCGGACCCCGCCGTAATCGCCTGTTCGCATTCGGCTTCGATGCCTATCGGCTCGCAGCTGCGCTGCGTACCAACAGCGACAGCCTGCAACTGGATGGTCTGACGGGGCGCCTGACGGTCGATACCGAGCATCGCATTCACCGCGAGCTCGGCTGGGCCCAGATTCACAACGGGGAAATCCAGATGCTCGCCGGCACCGGAGTTACCGCCGCGGCAGGGCGGAGCCATCCGCTGCGGTGATCTTCGCGAGCGCAAACTGACAGGCACCGCAAACTGACATGGACCGTCAGCGACTCGGGCGCATCGCCGAAGACATCGCGATGTCATTTCTCCTCGCACAGGGCCTCGAGATCCTGCTGCGCAATTATCGCCGCCGCGCGGGCGAGTTGGACATCATCGCCCGGCAGCGTGAGAGCCTCGTCATCGTGGAAGTGCGCACACGCTCCGGTACGCGCTTCGGCGGCGCTGCCGCAAGCGTAGGTCGCAGCAAGCAGCGGCGTTTAGTGAGGGCAGCGCACCAGCTGCTGCAGCAGCGGCGGGACCTGGCGTGCCTGCCGGCACGCTTCGATGTGATCGTGGTGCACGAACCCGAAAGCGCCAATCAGCGCGTGCAGTGGATTCAGCACGCCTTCACTGCGCGCGCTACTTGACCACCTTCAATTGCGGCCGCCGACTGCCGCTGCTGGTGTTTCCACCGCCTTCATCGGTGCTCGACGGCGCGTTGGGCGGCTGGGGTCCGAGATCCTGCTCGGAAAACACCATGCCCTCGCCAGTTTCGCGGGCGTAGATGCCCATGACAGCGGCCACCGGGAAGCGGACGTGATGCACCACCCCCGCAAAGCGCGCCTCGAACTCAACCTCCTCGTTGCCGAGCTTCAGTCGCTGCGTCGCGCTCGAGGAGAGATTGAGAACGATCTTGCCCTCCTTGACGTAGGCCCGGGGCACTTCGGGACCGGCGCGCTCGGCGTCAACGATCACGTGCGGGGTATGCCCGCTGTCCGCCATCCACTGATGCATGGCACGCAGCAGGTAGGGACGCTTGGCTGGGGCTGGCGGAACTGGCGGCATGGCTCACTGCATCGGCTGGAATCGGACCGGCGATCGGCTCAGATCAGACGCATTTCCTGTTCGGCATCAGACAGGCTCTCGCGGAATGCCGGTCTGGAGAAGATCAGGCTCGCGTACTTGATGATCGGCTGCGCCTGCGGCGGCAGATCGATCTCATAGTGCGGAATGCGCCACAACACCGGTGCAATCGTAGCATCGACGAGGGAAAACTCGTCCGAGAGAAAATAAGGCTTGACCTTGAACAGCTCGGTGCTCTGCAGGATGGTATCGCGCAGGATCTTCTTCAGCCGCAGCGCTTCTTTCTTGTCCTGCTCGTGGTCGATCTGCTGCACCAGGGCATACCAGTCGCGTTCGATGCGATAGAGAGCGAGGCGAAACTGCGCGCGCGTGACCGGATCCACCGGCATGAGCGGGGGATGGGGAAAGCGCTCATCGAGGTATTCCATGATGACGCGCGAGTCATACAGCACGAGGTCGCGATCCACGAGCGTCGGCACGCTGTGATAGGGATTCAGATCCAGCAGATCCTCGGGCAGCTTTCCCGGCTCGACGCTGACGATATCGATGCTGATGCCCTTCTCGGCCAGCACGATACGCGTCCGGTGGCTCCACGGATCGTTCGGCGCGGAAAAGAGCGTCATGATGGATCGTCGGCTCGACAAGTTTCCGCTCCAGGAAGTTTGCGGCGAGGGCAAACTCCCTTTTACGCCCTTGCGGGCACGTCGATCAGTGAACGTCCTTCCAAAACTGGTTTTTCATCAGGTATGCCAGCCAGGTAAACACGATCAGGAACAGCACCACCCAGACGCCGAGAGCGTGACGCTGCATCTGTGTCGGCTCACCGACATAGTCGAGGAAATTCACCGTATCGCGCACGAAGTCATCGTACTCCTGCGCCTTCAGCTGCCCCGGGGCAACCTGCTCGAAATGATCGAACACCTGCTCGTTGCTGACCTTGCCATCCTCACCGCGATGCGGCACCGACTTGTACACCGGCTTCTTCAGACCCTCGAGGGCCGACAGCACATCCGGCATGGCCGTCGCCGGCAGTTGCAGGTTGTTGACGCCGGTCTGGCGCGTCGGATCGAGGTAGAAAGTCTTCAGAAAGCGATAGATGTAGTCCGGGCCGCGGGCGCGCGCCATCAGTGACAGGTCAGGCGGGGTCTTGCCGAACCAGACTTCGCCGTCAGCCGCCGGCATGCTGGTGAGAATGTACTGCGTCGCCTTGTCTCCGGGCTGCAGCAGGTCTTTCTCGAGCAGGTCAGGCGGGATGGACAGGTCCGCCCCCAAGCGCGAATAGCGCTCGTACTTGAGCGAGTGGCAGCCGACGCAATAGTTCATGAAGTTGCGCGCGCCACGCTGCAGGGAGGCGGTGCTCTTCACATCGTTTCCGGCGTGCCACGTCTGCCAGTCAATGTGCGTGGCGCCGCCAGCACCCTCGTCGGCCTCGGCCGCCGGCAGCCGCGCCGGCCACAGCGAGACGCCACTGAGCAGCAGTAGCGCCAGCAGCTGCGCGAGCCGCGTCCGCACCGGATGAGGCTCAGTGCGCATGGTAAATCACCCGGTCAGGCGGCCGGCGGGCCCCCACCGCGGAGTAGAACGGCATGAGCAGGAAGAAGCCGAAATACAGCACCGCGAAGATTCGTGCGAGCAGCACATAGGAGCCTTCCGCCGGCTGCAGACCGAGGTAGCCGAGACTTACGAACGAGATCGCAAACACCGCGAGCGCCAGCTTCGAGGGCAGTCCCTTGTAGCGGATGGATTTCACCGGCGAGCGGTCCAGCCAGGGCACGAACAGGAACAGCAGCACCGCGAGCGCCATGAGCAGCGCGCCCATGCGCTGATTGGGCACGGCACGCAGAATGGCGTAGTAGGGGGTGAAGTACCACACCGGGGCAATGTGCTCCGGGGTCGACATCGGATTGGCGGGCTCGAAGTTCGGTCCTTCGAGGAACAAGCCGCCGAAGGTCGGCACGAAGAACACCACGATACAGAAGAGTACGAAGAATACGCCGACTCCGAAGACATCCTTCACCGTGTAGTACGGATGGAACGGAATGCCATCGAGTGGCTTGCCATCGGTGCCGAGTTTGTCCTTGATCTCGATGCCATCGGGATTGTTCGAGCCCGTCTGCCGTAGTGCCACGAGGTGCAGCATCACCAACAGCAGCAATGCCAGTGGAATGGCCACGACGTGCAGGGAGAAAAAGCGGTTCAGGGTCGAATCGGCGATGCCATAGTCACCGCGGATCCACTCGACCAGGCCGGGCCCGATCACCGGAATGGTGCCGAAGAGGTTCACGATGACCTGCGCCCCCCAGAAGGACATGTTGCCCCAGGGCAGCACGTAGCCCATGAAGGCCTCGGCCATCAGCGCCAGATACACGAGCATGCCGACAATCCACAACAGCTCGCGCGGCGCCTTGTAGGAGCCGTAGAGAAAAGCCCGGAACATGTGCAGGTAGACGACGATGAAGAATGCGGAGGCGCCCGTAGAGTGCAGGTAGCGGATCAGCCAGCCGAAATCGACCTCGCGCATGATGTATTCGACGGAGTCGAAGGACGTCGCCTCACCGGGCTTGTAGAACATGGTGAGGAAAATGCCGGTCCCGAGCTGCAGCACGAGCACCAACAGCGCCAGCGAGCCGAAGAAGTACCAGATGTTGAAGTTTTTCGGCGCGTAGTAGCCGGTCAGCTGGCTGGCAATGAACTCGTCGATCGGCATGCGCTTGTTCAGCCAGGCGCGAAAGCCCTTGCGTACCGGTGGCTGGCCCGCGGGCAAGCCAGTTGCACCCGCGGCCGGAGCGTCAGAGCCGGGGAGGTAGGCCATTAGGCAGTTCCTTTGTGCGTCTCGTCGAGACCGACCACGAGGTGATCGGGGTTGGGAAATTCATAAGGAGGGATGCGCAGGTTCACTGAAGCCGGGGAGCCGTCGAACACCCGGCCGGCCAGATCGAAGCGCGATCCATGACATGGACAGAAGAACCCGCCCGGCCAGTACGCGCCCATCTCGGCCGAGGCGGCCTCGAAGCGCTGCTTCGGCAGACATCCCAGATGCGTGCAGGTGCCGATGATTACGAGCAGCTCTTTGGTGCGGGCGCGCCACATATTTTTCGCGTAGGACGGCTGCTCGGAGGAGTCCGAATCCTTGTCCTTCAGGAGCTGATCGTGCCCCTGGAGGTGGCTTACCATCTCAGGCGTCCGGCGCACCACGTAGATCGGCTGGCGCCGCCAGGTCATGATGGCCATCTGACCCGGATCGATCTTCGAGACGTCCAGCTCGGCCGGCGCACCCAGTGCCCGCGCCCGCTCCGAGGGCTGCCACGAGGCGATGAAGGGCACGGCGGCAAATGCCGCGCCGACCGCACCGGTGGCGACGGTGGCGGTCGTGAGGAACTTACGTCGACTCAGGTCGACTCCATCGTCTCCGACTCGGTCGTCTCCGACGACAACGCTTTCGGCCATCAACCGTTCTCCGCTAGGCGTAACACTCGTGCCCGCACAGTACCCGGTGCGCCATCAGAGCGTCGCACGCGTGCAGTTTCCGGCTTGCGGGGGGCGGCGCATTATACACAAACGTACACGGGCTTCTGTGCGGGCCGGCTGATGAAAAACGTGGGGCGCGGACTGACCTTCATCGCAGGCTCCATCGTCGGGGGCCTGGCGCTCGCCTTCGTGCTCATTGTGCTGCGACCGGAGCTGATCCGCCCGGATGGCCGCGTCATGGCCACCGACGCGCCAGCCACGGCCAATCCAACCCCAGCCGCCTCCCGTGCGGACATCCCGGCACCGGCACGCATAACCTACTCGGCGGCGGTGGATCGGGCAGCTCCCGCAGTCGTCAATATCTACACGGCGCGGCTGGTGACCGAGCGCGTCGCTCCCTCCTCACTCGGCGAATTGTTTGGCGGCTTCCTGCCGCGCTACCGCCAGCGGGTGGAGCGCAGCCTGGGCTCGGGGGTGATCGTGGATGCCGAAGGCCACATCGTCACCAATCATCACGTGATCGCCCAAGCCGATCTGGTCCGGGTACAGCTTGCTGACGGCCGCATTGCCGAGGCACGCATCATCGGGCGTGACCCTGACACCGATCTGGCGGTATTGAAGATCGACCTGAAGCGACTGCCGGTCGCGACCCTGGGACGCTCCGATGAGCTCAAGGTGGGTGATGTGGTGCTCGCCATCGGCAATCCGCTCGGGCTGTCGCAGACGGTCACCCATGGGATCGTCAGTGCGACCAGCCGGCAGCAGCTGGGCATCGCCGCGCTGGAGGATTTCATCCAGACGGATGCGCCGATCAACTTCGGCAATTCGGGCGGGGCGCTGGTGGATTCGCGCGGCGCCCTGGTAGGAATCAACACGGCCATCGTCGCCAAGAATCTCGGCGTGGAGGGCATCGGCTTCGCCATTCCGGTCAACATGGTGCGGGGCGTGCTGAGCGACATCATTGCGCACGGGCACGTGGTGCGCGGATGGATCGGAATCGTGCCGGAGGATCTGAGCGATCAGCAGGCGCTGCCGCTCGGACTGGCGCGCGGCGGCGTGGTCATTGCGCAACTCTACCGGGACAGCCCCGCGCAGCAGGCAGGCCTGCAGCAGGGCGACCTGATTCTCAACATCGGCGGCAAAGCGGTAACCAGCGCGCAGGATGCGCTCGGGCAGATCGCCGCAGAGAAGCCGGGCGCGAAGCTTGCGGTGCATATCCTCAGAGGTCGTGCGGAGCTGGACGTACGCACGCGGGTCAGCGAACAACCGCACAGTGAATGAAGCCTGGAGGCCCTCATGACAGCAATCGACCTGCGCAGGTTTGAATCGGCCGAAGAGCTCAATGGCGCGCTGGTTACGCGTCTGCGGTGTGCATTGACGGACGCTGCCGCTGCGCGCACCGCCGTGATGTTGGCGGGTGGCCATACCCCCCTCCCCGCTTATCGTGCACTTGCCGAGCAGCGGCCCCGCCCCGCCGCGGGACTGCATCTGCTGTACTCGGATGACCGCTACGTCCCGGCGGACTCCACCTCGAGCAACTACTTCCAATCACGGGCCCTGATCGACGCCCTGGCGCTTCCGGAGGAAGCCGTGCTGCGTGTGCGCACCGAGCTGCCGTTGGCTGAGGCGACGCGCGATTTCGAGCAGCGCATCAGGGCGATGCTCGCCCGTGGAGTGCGCATCACCCTGGGACTGCTGGGACTGGGCACGGATGGCCACACCGCCTCATTGTTCACGCCGGCACACCTCGAGCAGGCTCGCGGACACCTGGCGCTTGCCGTGCAGCGGCCCGATGGCCTGCAGGGCGTGAGTGTCACGCCGGAGCTGCTGTCACAGGTGGCCGAGCCGTTGTTCCTCGTGGCCGGCGCCGACAAGCACGCCGTGATCGAGCAGTTCGTGCGCCCGGATTCCAACCTGACGGCGCGGCGTGCGCTGGCCGGATGTGCGCGAGTGGAGCTCTGGATCGCAGCTCAAGGAGCGAACTGAGACAGCTCGGAGACGCAGGAGCGCGTCCAGTTGTGCGCATCCGCGCCCGGATTGTGCCAGTTGCACGGGCCTGAGATGAGATCGTCGGCCTGCGCCGGTCCCCAAGAGCCTGCGACATACTCGATGGGTTTGCTGTCCAGGCCGACGACGGGGTCCACAACGGCCCAGGCCGCCTCCACCTCATCCTGCCGTGCAAACAGCGAGGTATCGCCGATCAGCGCCGCGGCAATCAGGCGCTCATAGGCTTCCGCCTCGTCCTTATCCTGCTGATCGACGAACAACTCGACATCACGGCTCTGCATGGCAGGTCCAGGGCGCTTGCTATGCGCACCGAGTGCAATGCAGGTGTCAGGGTTCAGGCGGAACCGCAGGTAGTTGGGCTGCTCGGGACCGTGCTCACCGAACACCTGTGCAGGCGGCGCGCGCAGATCCACCACTACCTCGGTGGCCGTGACCGGCAATGACTTGCCGGCGCGCAGATAGAACGGCACCCCGCTCCAGCGCCAGGAATCGATCTGCAATCGCAGCGCCGCGTAGGTCTCCACGCGGGAGTCGGGCGCGACACCCTCTTCCTGCCGGTAACCGCTGAACTGCCCGCGCACTACCTGCTGCGGCGCAACCGGGCGGATGGCTTTCAGCACCTTCACCTTCTCATCGCGCAGCGCCTCGCCGCCTGCGTTGACCGGCGGCTCCATCGTGAGCAGGGTCACGACCTCCAGCAGGTGGTTCTGCACCACGTCGCGGATCGCACCCACCTCCTCGTAGAACTTGCCGCGGCCGGCGACCCCGAATTTCTCCGCCATCGTGATCTGCACGCTCGCCACGAAATTGCGGTTCCAGACCGGCTCCAGAAACGAGTTGGCAAAACGAAAGAACAGCAGGTTCTGCACCGGCTCCTTGCCGAGGTAATGATCGATGCGGAAGATGCTGCTCTCCGGAAAGATCTCGAGCAGGCAGGCATTGAGCTTGCGTGCCGAAGCCAGATCGCGCCCGAAGGGCTTCTCCACCACGACGCGCGCACCCTGCACCGATCCGGATTTGCCGATCGCCTGCACCACAGCCGGAAACACACTCGGCGGAATGGCCAGGTAGTACAACGGCCGCTGCGCAGCCGCCAAGCACTTGCGTAATGAGCTGAAGGTCTCGGCCTGTGTGTAGTCGCCGTTCACCACGCGCAACATGCCGGTGAGCCGGTCCAGTACCTGACCATCCGCAGCTTTGACGGCCTTCTGCACGCTGGCGCGCACGCGCTCGATCAGCTGATCCAGGCTCCAGCCCGAGCGCGCCACACCGATGATGGGAAGGTCGAGATGCCCGCGCCGCACCAGGTTGTAGAGCGCCGGATAGATCTTCTTGAAACATAGGTCGCCTGTGGCGCCGAACAGCACCAGCGCATCGCAATCCTGGCGCTCCATCTATTTCTTCTCCTGGTGGCCGCCGAAGCCCAGGCGCATCGCCGACAGCAGCTTGTCGGCGTATTCCGCGCGCCCGCGCGATTCGAACCGCGAGAACAGCGCAGCGCTCAGCACGTAGGCTGGCACGCCAACTTCGATCGACGCCTGTAGCGTCCAGCGTCCCTCGCCGGAATCCGACACGCGCCCGCCGAATTGCTCGAGCCCGGGACTGGCGGCGAGTGCCGCCGCAGTCAGGTCCAGCAGTCGCGAGGAGATGATGCTGCCGTGGCGCCAGACCTCGGCGATGGCCGCGATGTCCAGCCGATATTGGAAATGACGGGGGTCGCTCAAAGGTGCGGTTTCCGCATCGCTCTCACGCGTCTGCAGCCCGGCGTCCGCATGTTTGAGCAGGTTGAGGCCCTCGGCATAAGCGGCCATCAGGCCGTACTCGATTCCGTTGTGCACCATCTTGACGAAATGACCTGCACCCACCGGCCCGCAGTGCAGATAACCCATGCCGGCAGGACCGTCGCCCGGTTCTGTGCCGCCCCCCGGAGGCATCCGGCCTCCCGGGGAGAGCGTGGCAAACACCGGCTCGATGGAGCTCACCACCTCGCGCTCGCCACCGATCATCAGGCTGAAGCCGTTCTCCAGACCGAGCACACCGCCACTGGTGCCGACATCGACATAATGAATGCCGCGCGGGCGCAGCTCGTCCGCCCGTCGGATGTCATCGTGATAGTGCGAATTGCCGCCATCGATGATCACATCGCCCGCCTGCAACAATCCGGACAGCTGGCCGATCAAGGTATCGACCACGCTGGCGGGCAGCATGACCCACACCACGCGGGGCGCCTTCAGCGCACCGGCCAGCTCGGCCAGCGAGCCAACACCCTGAGCACCCTCGGCCGCGAGTGCCTTGACCGCCGCGGCCGAGTTGTCAAAAGCCACGCACTCATGGCCGCCCCGCATGAGCCGCCGCACCATGTTGGCACCCATGCGCCCCAGACCGATCATCGCGATTCGCATAGCAGATCCCCGGCCTTTGGTTAATTCGGAACCCGTCGGATTTGTGCACCGAGCTGTGCGAGTTTTTCCTCGATCGCCTCGTAGCCGCGGTCGATGTGATAGATCCGCTCGATGTCGGTGCGGCCGTCCGCGATGAGGCCCGCCAGTACCAGGCTGGCCGAGGCACGCAGGTCGGTAGCCATGACCGGAGCGGCGGTTAGTTTGTCGACGCCGCGGATGATGGCGGTATTGCCTTCGAGACGAATCTCAGCTCCCAGGCGGCGCATCTCCAGCATATGCATGAAACGATTCTCGAAGATGGTCTCGATGATGGTACCGACGCCCGCGGCGACAGTGTTCAGCGCCGCGAATTGCGCCTGCATGTCCGTCGGAAATGCCGGATACGGCGCGGTGCGCACATCCACCGCACGCGGACGTTTGCCGCGCATGTCCACTTCGATCCACGTGTCGCCGACTCCGACCCGGGCTCCGGCCTCCTCGAGCTTGGCCAGCACGGCATCCAGGTGATCCGGACGGGTGTTCTTGATGCGCACGTTGCCGCGCGTGATCGCGCCGGCCACCAGATAAGTGCCACCCTCGATGCGGTCAGGCAGGACATCGTAGTGAGTACCGCGCAGCTTGCGCACGCCCTCGATGGAAATCTTATCGGTGCCGGCGCCCTGGATGCGCGCTCCCATGGCAATCAGAAAGTTCGCAAGATCCACCACCTCCGGCTCGCGCGCGGCGTTCTCGATGATGGTTTCACCTTCAGCCAGGGTGGCGGCCATCATCAGGTTCTCGGTGCCCGTGACCGTCACCGTGTCCAACACCAACCGCGCGCCGCGCAGCCGATCCGCGCGGGCGCGGATGTAGCCGCCTTCGATCGTGATATCCGCGCCCATCGCCTGCAGGCCCGCGACGTGGATGTTGACCGGACGCGCACCGATCGCGCAGCCGCCCGGCAGGGACACATCGGCACGGCCGAAGCGCGCCACGAGAGGCCCGAGCACCAGGATCGATGCGCGCATGGTCTTCACGAGCTCGTAGGGTGCAAAACACTCCTTGACGGTCGAGCCATCGACCTCGATCCGCATGCGCTCATCGATGGTCACCGTGGCGCCCATTCGCCCGAGCAGCTCCACCGTCGTGGTCACATCTTTCAGGTGCGGCACGTTGGCAACGACCACCGGATCATCAGCCAGCAGCGCGCCAGCCAGGATCGGCAGGGTGGCATTCTTCGCGCCGGAGATGCGCACTTCGCCTTCGAGCGGTGGTCCGCCTTGGATCTGCAGCTTGTCCATCGCTAGCTCTGCGTGGACTCTTCCGGGGTCAGCGCCTCGATCGACAAGGCGTGGATCTCATTGCCCATGCGCTCGCCGAGCGCCCGGTATACGAGCTGATGACGCGCAATGCTGCGCTTGCCGGCGAACTCACTGGCGACCACACGCGCGGCAAAGTGGGTGTTGTCCTCCGATTCGACGCGCACGTCGGCTCCGGGAAGACCGGCACGGATCAGCTGGGCGACTTGGTCGGCATTCATACGGGGTACTTGCTCAGGGTGGGCGTGGGGACGCCGATAGTAATGTGGATTGCCAGCGAGACGAAATCCGCGGCCGGCCCGGATGACAGGCGCAGCTGGCGCAGTGCATGCGTCTGCAGCCGGAGCGCGCGCCTGCAGCCCGGGCGCGCGCCACTGACCACGGCGCGCCTATAATCCTCTGCTGTGGCGGCGCCAGCCCGGGCGCAGCCAGTCGATCGGAGAGCCATGCAGTCCAGCTCGAGCACCGCCACCGCCCTGGAGTCTGCCGCACAGAGTACCCAGCTGCTCGCCTCCGCCCAGCGCGCCCTGGCGATCGAGGCACGGGCCGTGGCGGCACTCGCACCACGACTGGACGGAAGCTTTGTCGCGGCCTGTCGCCTCTGCCTGGGGTGTCAGGGTCGCGTCGTCGTAACCGGTATGGGTAAATCGGGGCATGTGGCACGCAAGATCGCTGCCACGCTAGCCAGCACTGGCACGCCCGCTTTCTTCATGCACCCGGCCGAAGCCGGGCACGGCGACCTCGGGATGATCACGCGCACCGACGTGGTCCTGGCGCTCTCCAACTCCGGTGAAACGCCGGAGCTGCTTGCGCTGCTGCCGCATCTGAAACGCCTGGGCGTGCCTCTGGTCGTGCTGGCAGGCAAGCCTGATTCGACACTCGGGCGTACAGCCGCTGTGACGGTGGACATCAGTGTTCCGGAGGAGGCCTGTCCGCTGAACCTTGCGCCCACGGCAAGCACGACCGCCACCCTCGCGATGGGCGACGCCATGGCCGTAGCCATCCTCGAGGCTCGGGGTTTCACGCGACAGGATTTCGCTCTCTCCCACCCGGGCGGAACTCTCGGCCGGCAGCTGTTGCTGCACGTCGAGGATGTCATGCGAACCGGGGATGCGATCCCGCGCAGCCGACCCGAGGATACGTTGGCTGCCGGACTGCTCGAGATGTCGCGCAAGGGACTGGGCATGACCGCGGTGGTCGGTCCGCACGAGGAACTGCTGGGCATCTTTACTGATGGTGACCTGCGTCGTGCCATCGACCGGCAGATCGATGTGCATGCCAGGACCATGCGCGAAGTGATGACCGCGCAGTGCAGGAGCATCGGCCCGCGCGCCCTGGCTGCAGAGGCCGTACATCTGATGGAAGTTCACCGCATCACCGCCGTCCCCGTGACCGATTCGACCGGCCGCCTCATCGGCGCGTTGAATGTGCACGACCTTTTCCGTGCCGGCGTGGTCTGAGTTGCACAGAGCCGCACCGCCGTGATTCGCAGGACCGCCGCCGGCATTCGTCTTTTGTTGCTGGACGTAGATGGAGTACTGACGGACGGGCGGCTTTACTACGGCCCGCGTGGCGAGGAGCTGAAGGTATTCCACGTGCGTGACGGTCAAGGGATCAGAACGTTGCTGGCGGCGGGAGTGCAGGTGGGCATCATCTCCGGCCGGCGCTCACGCATGGTAGCGACCCGCTGCCGTGAGCTCGGTGTGCGTTACGTGCTACAGGGCATCGAAGACAAAGTAGCCGCGCTGCGCCAACTGTGTGTACGGCTCAAGGTCACGAGCAGCCAGTGCGCCTGCGTCGCCGATGATGTGGTAGACGTACCTCTCATGAACCAGGTGCGGCTCGCCTTCGCCGTCGCTGATGCGCATCGCGACGCGCGACGCGCGGCGCATGTGATAACGGCTCTGCCCGGAGGACAAGGTGCGGTGCGCGAGGTGTGTGATTACCTGCTGGCTGCGCGGCATCAGAGCTCATGATCTTCCGGGTCTTCATCGGGCTGCTGGTGATTGTGGTGATTGCGGGATCCTTCTGGCTTGGCGGCCAGCAACGTGAGCCCGCGGCGCGCACCACCGTCGATCGATCGATCGGCGATCTCGGCTACGCTGCAAAGAACGCCTCGCTCATCGAGACCGGTGCCGACGGCCATCCCCTGTACACTCTCGCTGCAGAGGTGATCCGCCAGCATCCCAACGACGGGGTCGACTTCGACAAGGTGCACATGACATTCCGAGACGCTCAGGGCCAGACCTGGACGGGGCGTGCCAACACCGCCGAACTGACGACAGCGACCGGCAAAGTGGAGCTCAACGGCGATGTCCATGTGGACGGTCGCCTGCCGGGTTCCGCGCAGGATGCCGACCTCGCAAGCGATCACCTCGCCATCGATACGCGTGAGAATGTCATCAGTACTGATGAGCCGGTGGTGGTCACCACCGAGGCGCATACCCTCAAGTCCCAGGGAATGGTCGCCTCGCTCAGGGAACATCAATTGGTGCTGGAATCAAATGTACATGGCACGTTCCTGCCCTGAGTCCGGCGGCACGGGCGTTCTCGCCCGCGGGGCCGGGGGCGCGGCATGAGCGCGCTGCGCCGTCGCTTGCGGGCAGGGTGTTGCGCTGCCGTCTGCGCCTGCACCGGCCTCACTCTTGCCGCAATGGCCGCTGCGGCGCCTCCTGCCACCCACTTCGCGGCGGCGGGCAAGGAAGCACTTCCGCCGATCCCGCGTGACGCCCGGAAGTTGCCGATCGATGTCGCCTCCTCTCATGTTGATTACAAGGGCGCTACCGTGGTGTTTCAGAACATCGTGATCACGCAGGGAGACACGCGGGTGCAGGCCGATCATGCGCACGCGACGGACATCGATGATTTTCAGAACAGCCACTGGACCTTTGAAGGCAACGTGCGCATCAATGGCGAGCAGCACGGCAGCCTGCGCTCGGACCAGGCCGTGGTCGAGTTCCGCAACAATCACATCTCCAAGGCGACGATCAACGGCAACCCCGCGGAGTTCGAACAGCGCCGCGCGGACAACGACCAGACCGCGCGCGGGCGGGCACAACAGATCGTGTACGACCTGAGCGATGGTACCGTTGTGCTCTCGAATGGTACGTGCCGCGCACAGCCCCCCGGCGACGGAGCTGCCACGGGTGGCAGAGACAAATGCGATGCGTGGCTCTCCGACGGTCACAACGAGATCAGCGGGCCGCAGCTCGTGTACAACATCCGCGAGGCGCGTATCCAGGCTTCGACGCAGCAGGGCAGCGACGAACGCGTGCACATCATCCTCGCCCCGCACTCGGACGAGGAACACAGCAAGAATCCATGACTTCGCTGCGCGCCGTCGGCCTGGCCAAGAGTTACCAGTCGCGCCAGGTCGTCCGGGACCTGTCTATCGAGGTGTCCAACGGCGAGGTGGTCGGCCTTCTGGGCCCCAACGGCGCGGGGAAGACGACCGCGTTCTACATGATCGTCGGCCTGGTGCAGTGCGATGCGGGTCGTATACACCTGGGGGACACCGATCTCACCCAGTTACCGGTGCACCGGCGCGCCCAGCTCGGTCTGGGGTACCTGCCGCAGGAGGCGTCCGTTTTCCGCCGGCTCTCGGTCGAGAACAACATCCTGGCGATTCTCGAGACCCGCGCCGATCTCGACCGGGCCGCGCGCGAACAGCGCCTGGAGGAGCTGATCGAAGAGCTGCGCATCGGGCACGTGCGCCGCAGTCTGGGTCTGTCGCTGTCCGGAGGGGAGCGCCGCCGCGTCGAGATCGCAAGGGCGCTGGCGGCGGAGCCCCATTTCATGCTCCTCGATGAGCCCTTCGCCGGCGTCGATCCGCTGTCCGTGCTCGATATCCAGCGCATCATCCGCGAGCTCACCAGCCGGGACATCGGCGTGCTGATTACCGATCACAATGTGCGTGAGACCCTGGGGGTCTGCGGGCGGGCCTATATCGTCAACCAGGGCACCGTAATTGCAGCCGGAACTGCGGAAGAAATCCTTGCCAACCCCCAAGTGCGTGAGGTGTACTTGGGCCAGTCGTTTCGACTTTAGATCCCGGCGGCCGGCGGCCGTGAAACTCTCAATAAACCTAAACATTCTAGATACTTACCTCACCGCCCGACTCCTCCCGCACCATGCTCAAACCATCCCTGCAGCTTAAGCTGGGTCAGCAACTGACCATGACCCCGCAGCTGCAGCAGGCGATCCGTCTGTTACAGCTGCCGGCGCTCGAGCTGCAGGCGCACATCCGCGAGCTGCTCGAATCGAATGTCATGCTCGAGCCGACCGAGGACACCGAGGGGACCGGCACCTTCGAGGCCGTCGAGAACCCGGAGCCGCCGGCGGAGATGGCGGAGCGGGCGGCGGAAAGCTCCGTGGAAGTGGTCGACGAGGGCTGGGGCGAGCAGAGCGTCGGCGGCTCCGAGGCCCCCTGGGGTGGCGATGACGATGAGCGCCAGCAGGAATTTGCCGACGCCTCCGGACAATCCCTGCAGGAACATCTGCTGTGGCAGCTGGAGCTGGCCCACCTCGAGCCGCGTGAGTTTGCGATTGCGCGCGCCACCATCGATGCCATCAGTGACGACGGCTACCTGACCGAGTCGCTGGAGGAGATCGCCAATACCCTGCGGCCGGAGATCGAGTGCGCATCCACGGAAGTGGAAGCCGTGCTCGCCGGTGTGCAGGCGCTGGATCCGCCCGGTGTCGGCGCCCGCTCGGTCGGGGAGTGCATCGAGCTGCAATTACGTCAACTCGATCCGGCCACTCCGGGGTTCAATACGGCGCTCGAGATCGCCCGCCACCACCTGGAGCTGGTCGCCGAACGGGAACTGTCGCTGCTGAAACGCGAGCTGCGGGCGAGCGAAGAGGAGATCGCCGCGGCGCTTGCCTTGGTCAGATCGTGTCACCCGCGTCCAGGTGCGATGGTCAGCACCGGCGCTGCCGAATATGTGGTTCCCGACGTGTTCGTACGCCGCACCGATCATGGCTGGTCGGTAGAGATCAACTCCGCCACCCTGCCCCGCGTGCGGCTCAACAGCAGCTACGCGAGCCTCATCGGCCGGAACGCCAGCCATGCCACCATGCGGGCACAGCTCCAGGAAGCGCGTTGGCTGCTGAAGTCCCTGGAAATCCGCCACGAGACGCTCATCAAGGTCGCTCGCTCGATCGTTGAGCGGCAGCAGGCGTTTCTCGAGCATGGCGATGAGCACATGCGACCCATGATCCTCAAGGACATCGCCGAGGCGGTGGGGATGCATGAATCGACCATCTCGCGCGTGACCTCCGGCAAATACATGCACACCCCGCGGGGTGTGTTCGAGTTGCGTTATTTCTTCTCGAGCCAGGTGGAAGGCGCCGATGGCTCGGGCACCTCATCGACCGCCATCCGCGCCAAGATCAGGAAGCTCGTCAAGGAGGAGACCTCGGAGAATCCGCTCAGCGATGGGCGCATTGCCGAGCTGCTCTCTGGCGAAGGCATCCCCGTGGCCCGGCGCACGGTGGCCAAGTATCGTGAGGCGATGGGCATTGCACCCTCCAATGAACGTCGCCGCGCAGGATTGAAGCAGATGTAAGCAGTGGATCAACCCCACAGAGGAGACGGCTCATGCAGCTCAACGTCACCGGCCATCACATCGAGGTTACCCCGGCACTGCGTGGTTATGTGGAGAAGAAGCTAGATCGGGTCGCCAGGCACTTCGATCAGGTCATCGACGTTCACTGTGTCCTCTCCGTGGAGAAACTGCGGCAGAAAGCGGAAGCGACCCTGCGTGTAAGCGGCAACGCCATCCATGCGGATGCCACCGAAGAAGACATGTACGCGGCCATCGATCTGCTCATGGACAAACTCGACCGCTGCGTCAAGAAACACAAAGAAAAGCTTACCGACCATCATGCCGCGGAGGGGCGGCGCACCGTCAAAGCACTGAACACGTTGTAACCACGCGATCCACCGGCGCCTGTGGCCAGTGGGGTTCGTTGCGGGAGCGCTTGCGGCCGTCGGGGCAGCGGCGCTAAGTTGCTGCCGTGCGCATCCTCATCCTCAGCGGCCTGTCCGGCTCCGGCAAGAGTGTGGCGCTGCACATGCTCGAGGATCTGGGGTTCTACTGCATCGACAACATTCCCGCAGCGCTGCTCAAACCCTTCATCTCCCACACCGTGCGCAGCCCGGAGCCGAGCTACGAGCGCACGGCGATCGGACTCGATGCCCGCAATACGGCGGCCGAGATCGCTACGGTGCCGCAGCTGCTCGATGAGTTGAAGCGCAGCGGCATCCAGTGCGAGGTCATCTTCCTTGTGACCAACGAGCAGGAGCTGCTGCGGCGCTTTGCGGAAACGCGCCGCAAGCACCCGCTGAGTCGCAGCAACATCGACCTGCGCGAGGCAATGGCGCTCGAGCGCCAGCTGCTCGAGCCGCTGGTGAACGCTGCCGATGCGGTGATCGATACCTCGCGCATGGGGGTGCACGCGCTGCGTGATGTCATCCATCAGCGAGTGGAACAGCGCGCGTACGCGCGCCTTGCCATCACGTTTGAATCCTTCGGTTTCAAGAATGGCATTCCGGGAGATGCGGATTTCGTCTTCGACGCGCGCTCACTGCCCAATCCCTACTGGGAGCCGGCTCTGCGGCATCTGACCGGGCGCGACGCGGAGGTGATTCACTTCCTCGAGTCACAGTCCAACGTCGCGCAGCTGATCGCTGATATCACCCAGTTCATGACGGCACGCATCGCAGAGTTCCAGCACAGCAACCGCGGCTACCTGACCGTGGCGGTGGGATGCACTGGAGGCCAACACCGCTCGGTGTACATCGCCGATCGGCTCGCGTATCACTTCCAGAGTCTGTTCAACACCGTTACGGCGCGCCACAGTGCGTTGCGGCCCGATGCTCTGCCTGCCCCGGCTGCGCAGACTTCCGCCGCCAGCGATTGAGCCCTTCGTCCTGGTCCCGGATCCGGAGCCGCGCGAAGCCGTGTGCGTGGCCGGTCTCAGGTGGCCTGCGCGACCACACCGGGTACGGCCTGCGCCGGTGGCATTTTCTCACCGCTCATGAACGCCAGCAGTTGCGCACGCGCGGTCATCGCGTCCTGGTAACCTAACTCGATCAGTTCCCGGGTGTAAGCCCCTTCAAACATGAGGTAGCTGGAGAGCTGATCGCCCGAGACATCGCGGCCACCGATCACCCGCAGTAGCGCGCGCAACGTCCGCGGCAGATCGACGTCATGCCGTCCCGCGATCTCGTTGGGATCCTTGCTGGGCGCCAGCATGAGGGTCTCCACGAAACGCGAGCCGTGCGCCGCCATGGGGGCAAAGCGCACCAGCTGATTGATGCGGTCGAGCTGCTCGAGATCGCCGTAGATCTGGTCGGTGAACAGCGTATCGAGCATGTAACCGAAAATCTCGCCTGGACTCGGCATCGCCGGCCGCGTGCGGCTGGTTGGCACGCCCGCAGCGCGGCGTGCGCGCACGCCGATGATGAGAAGGCGATCCGCTCCAAGGTGGATGGCAGGGCTCAGCGGATTCAACTGCCGCATGGCACCGTCCCCGAAAAATTCTGTGCCCAGCCGCATCGGCGGGAACAGCATGGGAATCGCGGCGCTCGCCATCAGGTGATCGAGCGTCAAGATCGTACGCCTGCCGACGCGTTGCACGCGCGACCAGTCGGTACAGTTGTCCACCGCATCGTAGAAAGCCACCGAATGCCCCGTCGCGTAACTGGTTGCACACAGCGCCAGGGCACGCAGGTGTCCGCGGCCGATGCTGCGTCGCACGCCCGAGAAATCGACGTTGAGTCCCAACAGTTGCCGCAGCGGTGAGTTGTTCAGCATCGAGCGCGGCGGCGACAGCACCAGGCCTCCGGACATGAGCGCCAGCACCCAGTGCAGTCCGGCGCGCACCATATGCACCGGATCGACGTGAAAAACCTGCTCAGAGCGGAAGTTGGCCCAGACCCGCTCCAGACCGGCGACCGCGCGACGCCATTGATGGGCTTCGGAGGCCAACACGCTCGCCGCGACTGCGCCAGCGGAGGTCCCCACGATGACCTGGAACGGATTGCGGGCTCGCGGCATCAGCTCGGCGAGGGCCACCAATACGCCCACCTGGTACGCCGAGCGTGAACCACCGCCGGTCAGCACCAGGCCCACCGTTGGCCGCTGCTGACGATGCGAAGCGGTCGTCGACCCGTCAGTCATTTCAACACCGCTGCCTCATGTCGGGGCGTCACTGGTCGCTGCAACGGCCTACGCAGCTGCGCGATGGCCGCGTCGAGGCCCTGCAGAGTGACCGGGAACATGCGCTCGCCTACCAGCTCGCGCGTCAGCCGCACCGAGGCGGTGTGCTTCCAGCGCGCCGGCTCTTCGGGATTCAGCCACACCAGGTGTGGATAGGTTGCAGTTACCCGTTGCATCCAGACAGAGCCGGGCTCTGGGTTCCAGTGTTCCACGCTGCCGCCGGGCTGTGTGATCTCGTAGGGGCTCATCGTGGCATCGCCGACGAAGAGCACCCGATAGTCGTGTGCATAAGTACGCAGCAGCTGCGCCGTCGACATCACGCCCGGAAAGCGGCGCCGGTTGTCACGCCATACCCGTTCGTAGAGAAAATTGTGGAAGTAAAAATATTCCAGGTGCTTGAACTCGCTGCGGGCTGCGGAAAACAACTCTTCGCAGCTGCGGATGTGATCGTCCATCGAGCCGCCGACATCCAGAAAAAGCAACACCTTGACGGCGTTACGCCGCTCCGGCACCAGTTTCAGATCCAGCATGCCGGCGTTGCGCGCGGTAGCTGCGATCGTGCCATCCAGATCCAGCTGGTCGGCAGCGCCCTCGCGCGCGAACTGACGCAGCTTGCGCAATGCGAGCTTGAGCTGGCGCGTGCCCAGCTCCACCGTGTCATCCAGGTTGCGGAACTCGCGGCGGTCCCACACCTTGACCGCACGACGCTGGCGCGAACCGTCCTGACCGATGCGGATGCCTTCCGGGTTGTAGCCGTAAGCGCCGAATGGCGAGGTGCCGCCGGTGCCGAGCCACTTGTTGCCACCCTGATGGCGCTCGTGCTGCTCCGCGAGCCGTGCGCGCAGCAGTTCGAGCAACTTCTCCCAGCCACCAAGCGCCTCCACCTGGCGTTTCTCCTCAGCGGTGAAGGCTCGCGAGGTTAGTGCGCGCAGCCACTGCGCCGGGACGCTCGTCAGCAGCTCGGTGAAGGCCTGATCAGCGCCGGCAAACACCTGGGCAAACACCCGATCGAAGCGATCGTAGTGGCGCTCGTCTTTCACAAGACAAGTACGTGCCAGGTGATAGAACTCCTGGGCGGAAGCAAAGGCCACGCGTGCATGCAGCCCTTCGAGCAGGGTCAGAAACTCCGTGATCGTCACCGGCACACCGCCGGCGCGCAGCTCGAAGAGGAATTTGACGAGCATTACCTCACCTGCATACGGCCGGTCGTCAGCGCACCCGGCGGCTGAGGAACACCAGCTGCTCGAACAGGTGTACGTCCTGCTCGTTCTTCAGGAGGGCTCCGTGCAGGATGGGCAAGGTCTTTTTCGGGTCCTGAGAGCGCAGCACCTCCGGATCGATGTCCTCGGCTACCAGCAGCTTGATCCAGTCGAGCAGCTCCGAGGTCGAGGGCTTCTTCTTCAGTCCCGGCATCTCCCGCACCTTGAAGAAGGTACCGAGCGCCTCGGCAAGCAACTCGCGCTTCAGACCCGGATAGTGCACTTCCACGATGCGGCTCATGGTGGCCTCGTCCGGGAAGCGGATGTAATGGAAGAAACAGCGGCGCAGAAACGCATCCGGCAACTCTTTCTCATTGTTGCTGGTGATGACGATGATGGGACGGTGCCGCGCACGCACCAGCTGGCGCGTCTCGTAGACATAGAACTCCATCCGATCCAGCTCGCGCAGCAGGTCGTTGGGAAACTCGATGTCAGCCTTGTCGATCTCATCAATCAGCAGCACCGGAGTCTCGTCGGCTTCAAAGGCGTCCCAGAGGCTGCCCCTGATGATGTAGTTGCTGATGTCGTGTACCCGCGCATCACCCAGCTGCGAGTCACGCAGGCGCGACACGGCGTCATATTCGTACAGACCCTGCTGGGCCTTGCTCGTGGACTTCACGTGCCATTCGTACAGCGGACGACCGAGCGAATGCGCGATCTCCTGCGCCAGCTGCGTCTTGCCGGTGCCAGGCTCGCCCTTGATGAGCAATGGGCGACCCAGCGTGACCGCTGCATTGACGGCCATCATCAGATCGTCGGTGGCGATGTAGCGGTCGGTACCTGAAAAGCGCTGGGACATCAGTACTCCGTGTGGGTTGCCCGATGCAGGACAGCTCAGGCGCGCACCACTTTGCCGCGTATGCGGGCGGCAACCGCGGATGCGGGCTACAGCAGAGCTGACTACTGAGGCTGCAGGGTCAGCTTATGTTGAGCCGGTCCGGGAAGGAATGGTGTCGGTGTGCCATTTGCCCAATCCATGAACCCGGTCCGGTAATACGGTGAGAGCGGATGGCCGCTCTGGCCGCCCGGGATATGCAGATAGCCCTGTTCCTCGTGACCGGGCGATACCGCAAATCGCTCCGAGGCGCCCGTCGGTCCATCCTGGACCCGCGGCATGTCGTGATCGCCTGGAAGCTGGACGGTGGGCATGTCGAGGAAGCCGGCCAGGCCGGGCAGCGCGGCTGAGAGGGGATGGCGGATGCGCACCGGCTTGCGCAAGCCCCAGCGGCACTCAGCCAGCTCGGGGCAGCTCTGCCGCAGCTCAGCCACCGTAGCATCGACCTGCGCCAGCAGGAACTCACGCCAGTCGGCGTACTGTGCCGCGAGCATGTGCAGCGGCTGCCGGGTCACGAGTTGCCACAGCGCCGCTTCGAAATGGCCCGGCACCTCGACCGGCTCATCCGCCGGCACGCCCAGCGCGCCGACCAGACTCCTCCACAGCGCATCGCGTGTGATGTCATGGTACGCGCGCACCATGCGGTAGCCTGCAGAGTCCACCGCGGCACGACTATTCCAGGCCGCTACCAGCCCTCGCAGCTCGGCGCGCGCAGGATGGCCGCTCAGGCTGGCCTCATCCAGCAGCCGTAACAACAGCTCACGCCAGCGAGTCAGAAATACCGCGCGATCATCCAGTTGGATACGCAGCATGTCCCGCGGCGTCGCGGCGCGCTCCAGGGCTAACAGGTCGTCACGGATCTGACGGGCGCGCGCGCCCAGATCGTAGTCGGCATCCACCCAGGCGTTGTTCCCGCCGATCAGCGCCTGCTGCGCCGGATCATTGGTTGGCAGCGCATTGGCGGTCCAGATCCGTCCCGGTGCCGGATCCACGATCGCCGGGTGGGTCTCACCCTGCGTCCAGCCGGCGTCAGCATCAAAACGATTCGCACCCGTTGCCGCCGGCACGCGTCCGCCGATGGTCCAGGCGATATGCCCGTCACGATCGCCAACCACGAAGTTCTGATGCGGTATGCCGAAGCCTGGCGCAGCGGCCACAGCCTGCGCGACGGACGTGGCGTGCTCCAGGGTCATGAGATTCATGTTGGTCGCCTCCGGGCGCGTAGCGAGCCAGTGTGCGAACCAGCACGCCTGCTTATCCGGACGCGCCTCGAGCAGAATCCCCGCGTCGGCGTTGCTGACCGAGAGGTGCACAGCCGCCTGCCCATGAACCCGAATCTCTTCCTGATGCGTCCTCAAGGGAATCACCGCAGCCGGCGTGCGCAGCTCATGATCCGAGATTTCCGTGCACGGCAACTGGCGCACCTGCGTCCAGTCGCCGTCGCTGTTAGTGAATCCCCACGCGATGTGGCCGTTGGAGCCGGCCACCAGCAGCGGCGCGCCAGGCAGCGTCACCCCCATCAGATCCACCGCGGGCTGCGCCGCACTCGCTGTCACCTGCAGGCGGGCGCGATACCACACCGCCGGCACGCGACCGAACAGGTGCATATCGTCGGCAATGAGAGCTGCGCCGGTGCTCGTGAGGCGCCCGGCCACCGCCCAGTTGTTGCTGCCGACGTCGACGGGCGAGCGCGCTGAAAGCCACTCGCCGAAAGTCACACTGCGGGGTTGCCGCGCGCTCGATGTCTGGGGTGTCCGCGCGCGCACGTCGAGAATCTCCCGCGAAGGGATGGCGGCAGCGGGATCGGCGCCACGGGCACCAGTCATTGCGCTGCCATCAGCAGCTGGCGCGCCGCCGTTCGGAGCATCCCACTCGGTTCGGGCGGGAAACAAAAACCGCAGGGCGCACTTCCAGCCGTCGCCACACTCAGGTCCCTCCAGGCGCGCATTGATACGCAAGCGCTCGACGTCACGCTCGATACTCGAGTACTGCAGGTCCCACCACATGGCAAACGTGACCAGCATGCTGTCCTCGGGCCGCCATGGGACCGGGGGGGCACCCAGCAGCCAGTACTCCCAGGGTCGGCTGCGCAGCTCCGCAAGTCCTGAATTGACACCCCGGCTGTAGGCCTCGAGCACTGCGCGTTGCTCGGGGCTCGTCTGCTGCAGGGCGACCCGCGCCACCTGTCGGAAACCAAACAGCCGTGCCTGGCGGTCATGTGGCAGGGCGACGGGCCCGAAGAGCTCTGCGAGCTCACCCGCCGCCAGACGGCGCGACAGATCCATCTGGAAGAAACGGTCCTGGGCGTGCACGAAACCGGTGGCGAAGGCGAGGTCGGCGCGGTTGTTCGCGGTGACGACCGGAATGCCAAGCTGGTCGCGTGCAATCACCACCGGCGCCACGAGACCTGGCTGCACGATCGTGCCGTCCAGTCTGGGCAGGCTGGCCCGCAGCAGCGTGTGTACCCCCGCCAGCGGAATGATCAGCAGCAATCCGATCCCAAGCGCGACGAGCCGCCACTTCATGCTGGCGCTGGGGCTTCACACGCCCGGTGCCGCGGCACGTGCAGTCACGGGCCGGTCGTCACCTTGAGGATGAGCATGGCGTTCGTGCCGCCCTGCACACCGGACAGCTCCCCTTTGGTGAGGATCACCAGATCGTTTTCCTTCACCAGCTGCAGATCGAGCAGGCGCGTGAACAGCTCCTTATACAACACCTCGGTAGAGTCAGGATGCGTCACATCGAAGATCACGGGGTACACGCCGCGAAACAGCGTCACACGGCGCCGTGTGCTCTCATGACGCGTAAAGGCATAGATGGGGATGTCGGAGCGGATACGCGACATCCACAGCGGAGTGGCGCCGGTTTCCGTCAGAGCCACGATCGCGCGCACCTTCATGTGGTTGGCCGCGTACATCACGGCCATGGCGATCGCTTCTTCGCTGCCCTTGAACTGACCTTCTACCCGATGGCGCGTGCGGGTATGGGTGAGCTGATACTTTTCGGCCCCTTCGATGACCTGCGCCATCGCCTGCACGGCTTTGACCGGATAGCGGCCGGTGGCGGACTCGGCCGACAGCATCACCGCGTCCGTCCCGTCCATGACGGCATTCGCCACATCACTGACCTCGGCGCGAGTGGGCACCGGGTTGACGATCATCGACTCCATCATCTGCGTGGCCGTGATGACGATGCGGTTTCTGGCGCGAGTCTGATGGATGATGGTCTTCTGCAGACCGGTCAGCTCGGCATACCCCATCTCGACCCCGAGATCGCCGCGCGCCACCATCACGACATCCGAGGCATCGATGATCGCCGGCAGGTTCGCAATCGCCTCGTGGCGTTCGATCTTCGCCACGATGCGGGCTTCGCCGCCGACCTCACGCAGCAAGCTGCGCGCACGCTCGATATCACTCGCATCGCGCGCGAAAGACACGGAGAGATAGTCGATGCCCTCCTCGGCGGCGAAGCGGATATCCTCCAGGTCGCGCTCGGAGATGGCGGGCGCCGAGATGCCTCCGCCCTGGCGGTTCACGCCCTTGCGGTCCGTCAGCTCGCCGCCGACGCGTACCCGGGTGTCGATGCGCGTAGCGCCGACACGATCGACATCCAACACGATCTGTCCGTCGTTGAGCAGCAACGTGTCCCCGGCAAAGACATCCTTTGGCAGGTTCTTGTAAGCAACGCCCACCGCTTCCTGCGTACCGGCTTTGGAATCGAGCTCGGTATCCAGTACGAAGGACTGCCCCTCCTGCAGCGTGACTCGGCCGCCGCGGAAGCATTCGATGCGGATCTTGGGGCCGCCGAGGTCGAGCAGCACGCCGACGCATTTGTCGGCGCAGCTCATGGCTTCACGCACCAGCTGCAGACGCCGGCGGCGGTCGGCCACGGTGCCGTGGGAGGCATTCAGGCGCACGACGTCCAGACCGGCGCGCAACATCTCGGTCAGCACACCGGGATCATCCGTAGCAGGTCCGACCGTCGCAACGATCTTGGTGCGTCTCAACATAAGTTTTGATGCTCGCCGTGTATGTTCAGCCGTGCGGCGGCCTCACCTCGAGGCACGCTCTTCCAGCACGGCAACTGCAGGCAGAATCTTGCCCTCGACGAACTCGAGAAAAGCTCCACCGCCGGTCGAAATATACGAAATGCCATCCTCGATGCTGTACTTCTCGATCGCCGCCAGCGTATCGCCGCCGCCGGCGAGTGAGAAGGCCTTGCTGCGCGCGATGGCGAGCGCAATGGCGCGGGTTCCCTCGCCAAACTGCTCGAATTCGAATACCCCCAGCGGTCCATTCCAGATCACGGTGCCGGCCTCCTGCAGCAGCGCGCTGAACTGATCGGCGGTATCCGGTCCGATGTCCAGGATCATCTCCTGCGCCTGCACCTCGTGCACGCTGCGTACATCGGCGTGCGCAGTCGCTGCAAACTCCCGGGCAACTACCACATCGGTCGGCAGCGGGATGCTCGTGCCGCGCTGCTGGGCCTTCGCCATCAGGCGCCGCGCCACATCGAGCATCTCGGCTTCGTGCAACGATTTGCCGACACTGAGCCCGCTCGCCGCAAGGAACGTGTTGGCGATGCCGCCGCCGACGATCAGCTGGTCGACCTTCTCGAGCAGAGCTTCCAGCACGGTGAGCTTGGTCGACACTTTGGAGCCGCCAACGATCGCCACCAGCGGCCGGCGTGGATTGAGCAGCGCTGTCTCGAGCGCCTGCAATTCTCCTGCAAGCAGCGGCCCGGCGCAGGCCACCGGTGCAAAACGCGCCACGCCGTGAGTACTGGCCTCCGCGCGATGCGCCGTGCCGAAGGCGTCCATCACAAACACGTCGCACAGCGACGCCATCTTGCGCGCCAGCTGCTCGTCGTCCTTCTTCTCGCCCTTGTTGAAGCGCACGTTCTCACATAGCACCGCCTGACCTGGCGGACAGTCGACGCCATCGAGCCACTCCTTGCGCAGCGGCACCGGCCGGCCGAGCAGCTCCGACAGCCGTGCCGCCACCGGTTGCAGCGAAAGCGACTCGTCGTACTTGCCTTCCTCGGGTCGTCCGAGATGTGACAGGACGAACACGCGGGCATGCTGATCCAGCGCATAGCGGATCGTCGGCAGCGCGGCGCGGATGCGGGCGTCGCTGGTTACCTTACCGTCCTGTACCGGTACGTTGAGATCCTCGCGGATCAGCACGCGCTTGTTGCGCAGCTCCGTATCCGCCAGTCGGCGTACCTTCATGACGCCTTCGACCAGGCCACCGTCGTGTCGAGCATGCGATTGGAAAAGCCCCACTCGTTGTCGTACCACGAGCACACCTTAACCAGCGTGCCGTCCACCACCTTGGTGAGGGTCGCATCGAAAATCGATGAATGCGAATCGTGGTTGAAGTCCACCGATACCAGCGGCGCATCGGTATAGCCGAGCACGCCCTTCCAGGCGGCCTGGCTGGCGGCTTCCTTCATGATGCGGTTCACCTCCTCGACGGAGGTTGGCTTGCGTGCCGTGAAAGTGAGGTCAACGAGCGACACATTGATCGTGGGCACGCGCACCGCAAAGCCATCCAGTTTGCCCTTGAGCTCCGGCATGACTAGACCAACCGCCGCCGCCGCGCCAGTCTTGGTGGGAATCTGCGACATGGTCGCCGAGCGCGCGCGGCGCAGATCGGAGTGATAGACATCCGTCAGCACCTGATCGTTGGTATAGGAGTGAATGGTCGTCATCAGGCCGGCCACGACGCCCAGCCTGTCATGCAGCACCTTGGCGACCGGCGCCAGGCAGTTGGTCGTGCAGGAGGCGTTGGAAATCACGGTGTGATCGCGCTTGAGCACCTGGTGATTGACGCCGTAAACGATCGTGGCGTCGACATCTTCGCCACCGGGCGCGGAGATGACGACCTTGCGCGCGCCACCCTTCAAATGTGCCCCGGCCTTCGCCTTCGAGGTGAACAGACCGGTGCATTCGAGCACGAACTCCACCCCGAGGGCCTCCCAGGGCAGCTTGGCCGGATCGCGCTCCGCGAGCACCCGGATGCGATCGCCATTGACGACCATCGAGTCGCCATCCACGGCGACTTCGCCGGAGAAGCGTCCGTGCGCGGTGTCGTAGCGCGTCAGATGCGCGTTCGTCTTGGCGTCACCGAGATCATTCAGGGCTACGATCTGGATCTCGCCGGTGCGCTTTGATTCGTACAACGCCCGCAGCACGTTGCGGCCGATGCGACCGTACCCGTTGATGCCCACCTTGATTGCCATTGCTTACCTCGTGAGAAACCCTCTGGCCTCAGCCCGGCGGCTGCAGCAGCTCCCGGACCAGGGACTGGACATTATCCGCGGTGAAGCCGAAGTGTGGAAACAGATCCGCAGCCTTGCCGGAAGCGCCGAAGCGATCGAGTCCCAATACCCGGCCGCGCGAGCCGACATATTTCCACCAGCCCAGGGTGGCTCCGGCCTCTACGGCCAGTCGAGCGGTCACCGCCCGCGGCAGCACAGCCTCGCGGTAATCCTCATCCTGTGCCTCGAAAACCGAGGTGCAAGGCATGGAAACGAGTCGTACGCGCCTGCCTGCAGCATTGAGGCTGTTAACCGCCTGCGCGGCGATGCCGACTTCGGAGCCGGTGGCAATGACGATGCACTCCGCTGAGCCCTGCGGATCGATCAGCACATAGCCCCCGCGGCTGATGTCCGCCTGTTGCTGCGAGGTTCGCGGCTGCGGATTCAGTGGCTGCCGCGTAAAGACCAGTACAGCAGGTGCCTGAGCTTCGATCGCTGCAATCCAGGCAGCCGCGGTCTCCGTGCCATCGCAGGGACGCCAGAGCGTCATGTGCGGAATCGCGCGCAGCGCAGTCAGGTGCTCGACCGGTTGATGCGTGGGCCCGTCCTCCCCCAGGCCGATGGAGTCATGCGTGTATACCAGGATCGTGCGGGAACCCATCAGACAGGCCAGGCGGATGGCATTGCGCGCGTAGTCGGAGAACACCAGGAACGTGCCGCCGTAGCCCAGCAGGCCGCCATGCACGGCGATGCCATTCAGGGCGGCAGTCATGCCGAACTCGCGCACACCGTAGTGCAGATAGTTACCTGACTTGTCCTCGCGCGTGATGGTGCGCGCGCCCTTGAACTGGGTGTTGTTCGAGGGAGTGAGATCCGCCGAGCCGCCGAAGAGCTCGGGCAGGGCTGGCGCGAGCTGATCCAGAACAGCCTGGGAGGACTGGCGGGTGGCCTGGGGTTTGCTCTGCGTAGCAGCCGAGGCGAGCAGTTTTGCGGCCGTATCGCGCCAGCTCTGGGGCAGCGTGCCCGCGGTGCGGCGCTCGAACTCGCGCGCGAGTTCGGGATGCGCATTCCGGTAACGCGCGAACAGCTCGTTCCAGGCGCTTTCCACCGCGGCGCCCTTCTGGCGGTGGTCCCAGGCGGCACGCAGTTCCTCGGGGATGACGAAAGGCTCGTAGGACCATTGCAGTTGCTTGCGTGCAGCGGCCACCTCATCGGCGCCCAGCGCCTCGCCGTGCACTGCCTTGGTGCCCTGTTTGTTCGGGGCGCCGTAACCGATGATGGTCTTGCAGCAGATCAGCGAAGGACGCGCCGGTTCAGCCTGCGCCTGGCGAATGGCAGCCGCGATGGCATCCGGATTGAGGCCATCGACGCCGGGCACCACATGCCAGTGATAGGCCCGAAAGCGCCCCGGAGTGTCGTCGGTGAACCAGCCCTCCACGTTGCCATCGATGGAGATGCCATTGTCATCATAGAACACGATGAGCTTGCCAAGCCCCAGCGCACCGGCGAGGGAGGCGGCCTCGTGCGAGACCCCCTCCATCAGACAGCCATCGCCGGCAAACACATAGGTGTAATGATCGACGATGTCATAACCCGGCCGGTTGAATTGCGCGGCGAGCATCTGCTGCGCGAGTGCCATGCCCACGGACATCGCGAGCCCCTGGCCCAGCGGCCCGGTGGTGCATTCGATGCCGATGTCCGGCTCGTACTCGGGATGACCCGCGGTGCGCGAGCCGAGCTGACGGAAGTTCTTCAGCTCCTCGAGTCCGAGTGGATAGCCGGTGAGGTACAGCACTGAATACAACAGCATGGAGGCGTGCCCGTTGGAGAGCACGAAACGATCACGGTTGACCCAGCGAGGATTGCCGGGGTTGTAGCGGAGAAAGTCGCCCCACAACACCTGTGCGATGTCAGCCATCCCCATCGGTGCGCCCGGATGACCGGAGTTGGCGCGTTGCACCGCGTCCATGGCCAGAGCACGAATACAGTTGGCGAGTTCACGTCGTGTAGTCATTGTCGTTTCGTTGTTGGCTGCGTGAATGGAAGAGCCGCCGCGCCAGGCATCCCGGTCCGGCAGCCACCGTTAAATGCGGGGGACGTTCCGTTAAGTCTGCCACAGCCGCGCGCCCGGACCCCAGCGTGTGCGGGCACGCAGCGGCGCACGTCCAAAAAGACCGTACGGTCGCCACTTCGCGACGGCGCAGTGTACGCGCACGGCCGGCTTCACATTATCCGCACAGCGCAGCTGTACTGCGTCATGTTCGTGATCACCGGGACGTTGCGCTTGATGCAGTTCACTGCTGAGACGGGGGGCCGCTCTGCTACGCTTTGCGGCACACTCCCTGCGCCAGCCCTCGGACAAATCCGAGCTGCCGCAGTCCCAGAGGACCCGGACGAACGGAAGCCATGAGCGTGCTGCGCCTGATTCAGTTTACCGATCTGCACCTGTACCGCGATGCAGACCAGACCCTGCGCGGTATCGCCACCTTACCAGCGCTCAAGGCAGCGCTTGCCGATGCCCGCTCCGGTTCCTGGCCCCCGGATCTCGTGCTGCTGAGCGGCGATCTCGTCCAGGATGATGTCGGCGGCTATGCGCAGGTGCGCGCCGCGTTCGGTGCGCTTGACGTACCGGTCGCGTGCATTCCGGGTAATCACGACGAGCCACAGGCGCTGCGTCGCGAGCTGTCGGAACCGCCGTTCATCAGCAGCGGTCATGTCGATATCGGCCCGTGGCGCCTCGTGCTGCTCGACAGCTGCAAGCCTGGGATGGCAAGCGGCCGGCTCAGCACATCCACGCTGACGCAGCTCGATGAGGCGCTCGCCAGCGCCCCGACCCGTCATTGCCTGATCACGCTGCATCATCACCCCGTTCCCATGGGTAGCCGCTGGCTCGATCGCGTCGGACTGGAGAACGCTGCCGATTTCTTCAGCATCGTCGATCGGCATCGGAACGTCCGGGCGATCGTCTGGGGTCACGTACATCAGGCATATGACGGCTTGCGCAAGGGGGTGCGTCTGCTGGCGACACCTTCGACGTGCGCGCAGTTCGTGCCCCAGGCGGACGAGTTCGCTATCGATCGGCGGCCGCCCGCTTACCGTACGCTCGAGCTGCAATCTGATGGCGGTCTGCTCACGGAGGTCGTGTGGGTCGAAAAACGTTCCGCCGGCTCCTCAGTCTCTGTCTGCTCGGCTGCCTGACGGCTCATGCGGGGAGCCCGGTGTGGGCGATCCGCGGCGAACATAACACGGTGTATCTCGCAGGTTCCGTGCACCTGCTGAAAGCCTCTGATGCCGCCCTGCCCGGCGCATTCGATCGCGCGTATCGCGCCTCGCGCCAGCTCGTGATGGAGCTGGCCATGGACAAGGTCGATCCCACCGAAGCGGCCGGCTGGATGATGGAGCACGGCATGCTGCACGAGGGTGCCACCTTGCGCGGCATTCTCGGAGAGGATCGCTACCGGCGCGTGACAGCCGAAGCGCGCCGGCTCAAGCTGCCGGCTGAAGCGCTGGATCCCTTCGAGCCGTGGGTCATCGGACTTGAGCTGCTCGAGATGCAGTACCAGCAGCTCGGGTTCGATCCGCAACAGGGCGTCGAGCAGCAGCTGCAGCAGCGCGCGCAGCAGGACGGCAAGAGCATCAGCGGGCTGGAAACACTCGATCAGCAGCTCGGCATTCTGCAGGCCATGTCATACGCACAGCAGACGCGTTTCCTCGACATGATCGTGGGTGAGATGCGCGATGTGGAAAGCGACACGCAGACCGTAATCAGCGCCTGGAAGAACGGCGATGTCACCCGCCTCGCCGCGCTCCTCGGCGAGGAATACCAGTCTTTCCCGGCGCTTTACCAGCTGCTGGTGAGCGATCGCAACCGCCGCTGGATCGCGCAGATCGAGCGGCTGTTGCACGCGAATGAAGATTATTTCGTGGTGGTGGGTGCCCTGCACCTGGTCGGTGAGGGCGGGCTGCTGGAGCTCATGCGGCGCGACGGCTATCGGCCCGAGAATCTCAACTGACAGCAGCGGGTCGCGTCTGACAGCAGCGGGTCGCGTCGCGGCCCGCCCGTCACACCGGCAGGCCCTTGCCCAGCAGATACAGCTGTAGGTATTTGCGACGCACGTAGTTGGCCTCCACCAGCGCGAACACCAGTCCGCGCCAGCCATCCAGCAGTCCGAGGCGCAGAAAGTAACCCCGCAGGAAACGCCACTGCGGATTGATCAGAATGGTCGCGATGCCGCAGCGGCGCCCGCGCGCATACAGTGCGCGCGCCATGAGATCTGCGTAGCGGGCCATACGCACCTGGTGATCCCCGAGGCTGCGATAGGAGTAATGCTGCAGCTGACCGCGCAAGCGCCCGACCGGGCCGCGCACTCGGGTGTTCTCATGGATCTCCTCTCCGACCCAGCCACCGCGGCGGCGGTCGAATAGTCGGATGAGACGGTCGGGATAGGCGTTGCCATGGCGCAGGAAACGACCGAAGTACTCGGTGATGCGCGGCACCGACCAGCCGGCATGGCCGGCGAAATCGTGCGCCCGCAGCGTTTCGATCTCGGCACGCAGCTCGGGTGTGACCCGTTCATCGGCATCCAGGCACAACACCCAGTCGTTCGCGGCAGCGTCCACCGCGAATTGCTTCTGCGAGCGGTATCCGGGCCAGTCCCGCTCGATGACCCGGGCGCCCAGGGCCGCGGCCCGCTCCCGTGTCGCATCGCTGGAATGTGAATCCACGACGATCAGCTCATCGCAGAAGCTCACCGAGCGCAGGCACGCCTCGATACGGTCAGCTTCGTTGTAAGTAATAATGCACGCGGACAAATGCACTGTCGTCCCGCCCAGCTCAGAGCACGCATGAGCCCCTTGCAGCCAATTGAATAGAATAGCCGCAATGAGCTCCGTGCTGTTCTTTGATCCGTCCTGTCAGCGACCGTATGACACGCGGACGCTGCGTCAGCAAGCCACCGGTGGCACCGAGGCGAGCCTCACACGGGTGGCTGATGCGCTGGGTGCTTATGTCATGCAGCACAACCGCACCGATACATATGGTCCCTACCTGCCGCCGAGCCGTATTGCCGGTATCGAGCATGTCATTCTGAATCGTGACTCGCGCGCGCTACCGGTGGTGCGCGCATTGTATCCGCAGGCGCGCTTCTACCTGTGGGTGCACGACCAGCTCAATCCCGGTTCCAAACGCGGCCGCCGTCTCGCCTCCACGGCCTGCCAGTTGCGCGAGCTTGCGGTGAACGTCGTTTGCGTGTCCGACACCCAGCGCCGCGGCGTGGAGGCGACGCTGCGCGCGATCGGCGTCGATGATTGCGTCAGTGCGCGCACGATTTACAACCCCATAGATGACAGTCTGAAACCGGATGGCTCGGCCTTTGATGACCGTAAGCTCGTGTTCTTTTCCTCACCCAACAAGGGGCTCGCCTTCACGCTGGACGCATTTCGTGCGCTGCGGCGGCGGATGCCGGATCTGCGGCTGCAGGTGGGCAATCCAGGCTACAAGATCCGCCGCGCTGCAAACGTGGATGGTGTCGAGTATCTCGGGCCGCAGCCGCAGGAGCGCATCCATGCCGAAGTGCGCACCGCGCTGTGCACCTTCTTTCCCAACTTCGTGCTGCCGGAAACCTTCGGGCTGGTGTTCGCCGAATCGCAGGCGGTCGGCACGCCGATTCTGACGCACGATTGTGGCGCCGCGGCGGAGATTATCGGCGACAGCCGCCAGGTACTGCCGATCAGTTTCGCCCACAAGGCCTACGAGAGGATGGTGTCCAGTCTCTCGCCGCGCTGGCGCACTGGTCCTGCGCGCCTTGCCGATCGTCTCGGTCTGTTCGAGGACTATATCGAGCGGATTCGCCGCTGGCGCCAGGGCGAGCGACCGGTGGTCACTCCCAACCCGCACTTCCGTCTCCAGGTGGTTGCGGATCAGTGGCGCGCGCTGCTGGGGATCCGGTGAAGCTGTTATGAGTGAGCCGCTGTTGCGCACTCAACAGGCCGAGTCTTTCCAGGCGGGCCTCGATGGCGCGCAGCGTGCGGCCGTGTTTGCCCGCGATGACGGTCACCGGATCGCCCGAACGGAACGCTGCCACCAGCGTGCTCTCCTCCTCCGGCGTCCACTGCAAGCCCACATTTCCCGGCAGCTGCGCGCGCCGCTGCGCGCGAGCTGCGACCTGATCGAGCGCCGCGCTGCCAGCCAGCAGTGCGCGCAGCACATCGGCCTGCTGCAACACGCGTGCATCACACAGCTCCTCACCCGTTATCGGGTCGAGCCCCTGGATCAAGGCCTTCAGTATCTTGCCGGCGCGTTGCTCCTGCATGGTCGGTGTCCTTCTGTCGCGATGGGTGGGGAGGATCGGGGTGTCGTAAGTGTTCGCTGCCGGGGAGTGTTGTTGCCAGACGCTGAAACCGCGCTGTTTCGCCACAAATGTCAGGGCCAGCGCAGCGCGCGTTCGAAGCTGCCCGCAGTTCGCATCGTTGCGCGGATCCGTGACTGAATGCGCGCGTTTGCACTCTTCCTCGGGCTGATGCTGTTGTCGCTGGCGGCAATCGGCGTCTTAACCTACCCCGCCTGGCTACTACTGCATCCGCACTTTGATTTTCCCTTTCATCGCATCGGTGAGCGCATCGGCATGCTCGCACTGATCATCGGCTTCCTGCTGCTCGCGCCCCGCGCCCGGCTGGGGGACAAAACCAGTCTCGGTTACGGCGCACCGCGGCGACAGTTCGTCCGCGAGCTGCTCAAAGCTCTGGCGCTCGGTGTCGTGACCATGCTGCTGGTCGTGGCCGTCATGGCAGCGCTCGGGCTCCTGAGCTGGTCTGACAGGTTGCCTGCCGGTGCGTGGGGCTATGCACGGCTCATCGGCAACCGTCTGCTGAGCGGCATCGCGGTCGGCTTCATCGAAGAGACCCTGTTGCGCGGTGCCATGTACACGGCCATCGCACGCGAGTCGGGCACGCGCAGCGCGATCGTGCTGACTGCCATCGTCTATGCCGCCACGCACTTCTTCGCGAGCTTTCACATCGCGCCCGAGGCGGTCACCCCCTACAGTGGCCTCGTGTTACTGCAAGGCACACTGCACGCCTTCGCCAATCCGCTGGCGATCGGCGATGCGTTTCTCTGCCTGTGCGCGGTAGGTGCCGTGCTGGCCACCATCCGGGCGCTGACCGGCAACATTGCAGCCTGTATCGGACTGCACGCCGGCTGGGTGTGGGTGATGCTCGTGGCACATGAGCTCACCAGTCCGGTGCGCGATCAGCCGCTGAGTTTTCTTCTGAGCCGCTTCGATGGCTTCGTCGGCTGGCTGGTGCTCGGCTGGACCATCGTGCTGGGGTTCGCGCTATACCGGCTGTATGCGCCGGTCACTCATCCACGCGGCGGATGAGTTGGTTCAATCGTTGGATGCGCTCGATGGGATCGTGCAGCTCCAGGCAGGCCTGCTTCTGGGCAAGGCCGATCGGCAGGATCTCGGCCAACCGCAAACCCACCCAGGAGGCGTCTTCGAAACGCTCCGGGATGCGGGCATACAGCTCGCCCAGCTCGGGCAACAGCTTGCGTAACAGCAGCGCCAGATGTGCGCATTGCGCCGGCAGGGGCGCCGGCTGCTCTGCCGCCGCATACGCGACTTCGCCGAGATTCAGGCCATCCTCCTGCTGCCAGTGCCGCTGCAGCGCGAACTTGCGTTCACCCGTGCAGCTGATACCGAGCAGTCCGTCCGGCAGCGAGTTGAAATCAATCACGCGGGCGGTAGTGCCCACGGAGCAGAGCCTCGTTGCGGCGCCGGCGCCGACTTCCGCGCCGGCCTGGATCAGCACCACACCGAAAGGCTGCTGCGTGCGCATGCAGGCGCCGATCATGTCGATGTAGCGCGGCTCGAAGATGCGCAGTCGCAACGGGCCGCCGGGAAACAACACGGTGCTGAGTGGAAACAGCGGTACGGCAGCCGAGTCGCCCGGCGCTGCGGTAGGCTGAGCAGTAACAGACATGAAGCACCGGGACCGGCTGAGCTTGCCTGCAGCCTAGCTCATCTTCTGGAGCTCGGCGAGCAGCTTGCCGTGCAATCCCTCGAAGCCGCCGTTACTCATGATCAACACATGATCGCCCGCTCGTGCCGCGTGCGCCAACTCGACGGCGAGCTCGGACACGCTCTGACTCGCATGACCGCGCGCACCAAGCGCCGCGACGATCGGCGCCGCATCCCAGCCGAGGTTGGCGGGGGTATAGAGCCAGACCTGATCCGCGCCCTGCAGCGAGGGTGCGAGAGTATCCTGATGTACTCCCATGCGCATCGTGTTGGAGCGGGGCTCGAGCACCGCGAGTATGCGGGCATCGCCCACGCGGCGTCGCAGTCCGTCCAAGGTCGTCGCGATGGCGGTGGGATGATGGGCAAAATCATCGTAGACGCGGATGTTGCGCACTTCGCCACGCAGCTGCATGCGCCGCGCGATACCCTGGAAGGACTCCAGCGCCTCGATGGCCCGCTCCACCGGCACACCGGCATGGCGGGCAGCCGCAATCGCGGCAAGCGCATTCTCCATGTTGTGAGCACCGATCATCGACCACTGTACGGTACCGCGGCCGCGCCCGCTCTCCAGCACCTCGAAGCGTGAAAAATCTGCAGCCGTGGGGCGCGCGCTCCACTGCGCATCCGCTGGCGTAACGCTCGCAGCGGTGAAGCCCTCGCACGGTGTCCAGCAACCCATGGCGAGCGTGGCACGCAGACGCTCATCACCCGCATTCCAGATGATGCGACCGCCGCCGGGGACAATCCGCACCAGATGGTGGAACTGACGCTGTATCGATTCAACATCCGGATAGATATCAGCGTGATCGTATTCGAGGTTGTTGAGGATGGCGGTACGCGGCCGGTAGTGCACAAACTTGGCTCGCTTGTCGAAGAATGCGGTGTCGTATTCATCCGCCTCGATCACGAAGAACGGCTCGCGGCCCAGGCGCGCGCTGCTGTTGAAATTACCGGGCACGCCGCCGATCAGAAAGCCGGGCGCAAGTCCGGCATGCTCGAGGATCCAGGCGAGCAGCGACGCGGTGGTGGTCTTGCCATGCGTGCCGGCCACGGCCAGCACCCAGCGGTCACGCAACACTTCACGCGCCAGCCATTCCGGGCCGGAGGCATACGGCAGCCCCCGCTCGAGCAGCGCCTCGATGACCGGCTGCCCCCGCTTCATCACGTTGCCAACCACCACGACATCGGGAGCCGGCTGCAGCTGCTCGGCCGCGAAGCCCTCTTGCAGCTCGATGCCGAGTGCCTCCAGCTGGGTGCTCATCGGCGGATAGACGTTCTGATCCGAGCCTGTGACCCGGTGGCCGGCGGCGCGCGCGATGGCCGCGATGCCGCCCATGAAAGTGCCGCAGATTCCAAGAATGTGCAGGTGCATAGAAGCCTAGCCTGGGATGGGGAACAGCTCGAGCATCAGCAGCGTGCCCGCAAGGGTTTGCAGGATCACCAGCGCGACGCTCGGCAGCAGCGACCATTCGAGCGCCGCTTTCACGATATGGCTGTTGGCGGCGATGATCCAGATGAGCATGCTGAGACTCAGCAGCGAGATGGCGAACTGCCCGAGCGAGTCCTGCGGGAAGCGCCGTGTCAGCCCCTCGGCTGCAATCAGCAGCGGCGAGAGGATCAGCTGGAAGCCGTAAATGGCCGTGGCGGTCTGCAGAAAGCGCTCGGGCTTGCCCACGATCCGCAACAGCAGCGCGTACCACGCAAACATGAACACGACATCCACGCACAGATGGGCAACCCACGGGCCCTGGAAAGGCGGCAGCAGGCTGCTGATGAGGAAATTCACCGCGAAGTAACCGGCAATGGTGAGGCCCAGCAACAGCGCGGAAGCCGGCAGGTCCTGGGGACCCCGTCGCAGCAGCGCAATCTGAGCGAAAAGCCGGATCAGCTCCTGCATGGCTTTCGGTAGTGGCGGCCGGCTCGCATAATGCGCATCGGGCGATTGTACAGATCAACCTCGACGCAGTTGCAATCCATAGTCACCTCACCTGCCGCTCTCCAGGAGCTGACCGCACACCTGGAGTCGTGCGCGCGCATCAGCCTGGACACCGAGTTCCTGCGCGAGCGCACCTATCGCGCTGAGTTGTGCCTGATCCAGGTTGCTACAGCAGGGGCAGCCGCCTGCATCGACCCGTTGAGCCTGCCGGATCTGCAGCCGCTGGCGCGCGTGCTCAGCAGCTCACACATCACCAAGGTCATGCACGCATCGCGACAGGATGTCGAGGTGCTGCTGCCGATTGCAGCAGAGGTGCGGCCGCTGTTCGATACGCAGGTGGCAGCAGCCCTCGCGGGCCTGCCGGCGCAGATCGGTTACGCCGAGCTCGTACGCCGGCTGCTGGCACGCGAGCTGCCGAAAGCCCACACGCGCACTGACTGGTCGCGGCGGCCCTTATCGGCCGAGCAGATCGAGTACGCCCTGGATGACGTGCGCTATCTGCTGCCGCTGCAGGAGGCGCTCGAGAACCAGCTCGAGCGTAGCGGACGGCTGCAATGGCTGCAGGAAGACCTGCGAGCGCTTGAGGTGGAGCACGCCAGCGTCATTGCGCCCGAGGACGCCTGGTTGCGGGTGCGTGGTCTGCAGGGGCTTGATCCAGCGCGCCAGCGCCTCGCGCGTGAGGTCGCTGCCTGGCGCGAGCGTCGCGCGATCGAACGCAACCGGCCGCGCGGTTGGATTCTCGATGACGCCGTGCTGCGCGAAATCGTCATGCAGGTGCCGCGCTCCGTCGAGGCACTCGCAGGGATCGCCGAACTGCCTGCGGCGCTTCTCAGACATTGTGGCGCGGAGTTGCTCGAATGCGTGCAGCGTGCGCAGATGCCTGACCCGCCGCCGCCAATCAACATCCGGGCACGTCCGGATCCTTCCCGAGCCGCTCTGGTGCGCAAATTGGGTGCGCTCAATCAGACCGTCGCAGCGCAGCTCGGCATGAGTCCCGAGGTGTTGGCCACGCGCCGCGACCTGGAGCAGCTGGCCGCGGGACGGCGCGATATCGGCGTGCTGCGCGGTTGGCGGCGGGAAGCCGTCGGGCAGCAGCTGCTGGCTGCGCTGTGAGCGGAGAGTGGTAGACTGCCACGCATGAGCGATTCCCCGGAAGAACTGCGTGCGCTGCTCGAGTTGGAGCGCGCTGCGCGGGCGGAGGCGGAGCGCAAGGGTAGGTTGAAGGACGAATTCCTGGAGGCGCTGGGACACGAATTGCGCGCGCCATTGAATTCGATCCTGGGGTGGTCTCGCCTCATGGAGCTTGGCCGGCTGGACACCCACGACATCCAGACGGGTGGCCAGACCATCTCACGCAACGCGCGCCATCTCGCGCACCTGGTCGACGATCTGCTGGATCTGAGCGCCATCACGAGCGGCAAGATCCGGGTCGAATCGGAAGAGACCGATATCTGCGCCATCGTCGAGGCGGCGATCGATATTCTGCAGCCCACGGCCCGCGGCCAGGGTGTGCAGCTGCGTAAGCAGTTCGAGACCACCGATTGCCTGGTGTTCGGCGACCCGCACCGCCTGCAGCAGGTGATCTGGCACCTGGTGAGCAACGCGATCAAGTTCACCCCACGCGGCGGGCTGGCCGTGATCGCGCTGCGCTCGGACGGCTCGGACTGTCACATCGTCATCACCGACACGGGCGCTGGCATCGCCGGCGAGCTGTTGCCTTTTGTTTTCGACCGCTTCTGGCGCGCCGACACGACGGCGGACCAGCGCCACTCGGGGCTCGGACTCGGACTGGCATTGGCCAAGAGACTGGTGGAGTTGCACGGCGGCTCGATCGCCGCCGCCAGCGCCGGGCCCCATCAGGGCGCGACCTTCACCGTCAGACTGCCACGCGTCGCGCCGCGCGCAGATCAGCTGGCCCCGCCATCCTCGCAGACCTCCGCACACCTGCTCGATTCGGCGCAATACGATGCGCTGCTGGATGCGGCGGATTTTAACGTCGACTAAACGTACGCTTGCCACGACCGCGCCCGGCAGCACGTCCCTTACCGGACCTGGCGGATGTCCTGGACCCGGATCTCCCCGGCGCTGAGGTCCTGGACTTTGCCGCGCCCTTGCCGGCCTTCTTCGACCGTGCCCGGATCACGCCCTTCGCCGCTGCCTTGGTACGCTTAGCGCCGGCCGCTGCGCGACCCCGTGAACCGGTTTTGCGCGGCGCGCCGGATTTCGTTGGCGGTTTGCGACGGGCAGCGGGGGCAGAGCTCTTGCGGCGGCCGCGTGCTGCGCGCCGCGGACTGTTGCGCGGAGCGCCTTCCCGCGCCGTCGCGGCCGGTTCGCCGTTGCCCGGGGGTGTTGGTTCAGCCGCCGACATGGCTGGCTCCGCATGAGCACGAGCGGCCTGCGTCACAACCTCGCGGACGCGGCGTGTGATCTCCTCGACATCGCCTTCGGCATTGACCCACCGCAGCAAGCCATGGTTGCGGTAGTAATCGATCAAGGGCGCGGTCTGTGTCTCATAGACCTTCAGGCGCTGCGCTACCGTGGCTTCATTGTCATCGGGCCGCTGAAACAGGCGATGCGGCGCACCGGTACTGCCGCAAGCCAGCTGCGCTGCCTCGGCCGAGGAGGGGTCGGAGACGTTGAATACAGAACCACAGTCAGAACAGGTACGGCGCCCCGAGATGCGGCGCATCAGCTCGCCGTAGGGCACTTCCATCTGCACGACGACATCCAATGGCTTGTGCAACTCGCGCAACAGCCCGTTCAGTGCCTCTGCCTGCCTGATGTTGCGCGGGAATCCATCAAGTATGAAACTTTGCGCGGCATCGCTCTCGGCCAGCCGCTCGCGGATCATGCCGAGCACGATCTCATCATCCACCAGCCGTCCGGCATCCATCGCCGCGCGTGCCCGCAGACCCAGCGGCGAGCCCCGGGCCACCGCAGCCCGCAGCAGATCGCCAGTCGAGATCTGCGGGATCTGGTACTCGCGGATGAGACGCTGAGCCTGCGTTCCCTTGCCCGAGCCGGGCGCCCCCAACAGAACGATGCGCATGGTGAGCTGTATTTGCGGTTGACTGATCGCGAAAGGTCCGCAACGTTACCGGCCACTCGGCACAAGGTCAAATGGGCCGCCCCCGAGCGCGCGCGGCGCTTCCTGCGCTATCCTTTGCGCCCCTGCAGCGCGTGCCAACACCATGAAGAAGCTGTCCAACCCGACGAAGAAGAACGCTTTCTATGCGCAGTCCGGCGGCGTGTCCGCTGTCATCAACGCCTCAGCCTGTGGGGTCATCGAGACGGCGCGACGCCATCCCACGCACATCGGGCGGCTGTACGCCGGCCGTCACGGTATCATCGGGGCGCTGACTGAGGACCTGATCGATGTGTATCGCGAGTCGCCGGCAACTCTGCGTGGGCTGCGGCACACTCCCGCGGGTGCCTTTGGCTCGGCGCGCTTCAAACTCAAGGGGATCGAGCAGAATCGCGCCGAATACGAGCGCCTCATCGAAGTGTTCCGCGCTCATGATATCGGCTACTTCTTCTATAACGGCGGCAACGACTCGATGGATACCGCCCTCAAGGTGGCACAGATCGGCGCGGGCATGGGCTATCCGATCATCTGTGTCGGCGTGCCCAAGACCGTCGACAACGATCTGCCGCACACCGACTGCTGTCCGGGCTTCGGCTCCGTGGCGAAATACGTTGCAGTGTCAACGCGCGAAGCCGGACTGGATGTTGCCTCGATGGCGCGTACCTCCACCAAGGTGTTTGTTCTGGAGGTCATGGGTCGGCATGCAGGTTGGATCGCCGCCGCCGCCGGCCTTGCCGGCAACAAGCCGCAGGAGCCGCCGCACATCATTCTATTCCCCGAGGTGCCGTTCGAGCAGCCGCGCTTTCTCGACAAGGTACAGCGCTGCGTGCAGGAATACGGTTATTGCGTGATCGTCGTGTCCGAGGGGGCAGCCTATGCGGACGGCAAATTCCTCGCCGACGCCGGAACCACCGATGCCTTCGGCCACACGCAGCTCGGTGGTGTCGGGCCGCTCATCGCCAACATGGTGCGGCAGGCGCACGGCTACAAATACCACTGGGCGGTAGCTGATTATCTGCAGCGCGCGGCGCGCCACATCGCCTCCCGAGTCGATGTCGAGCAGGCTTACGCGGTCGGCAAGGCCGCGGTCGAATTAGCACTGCAAGGCGTGAACTCGGTAATGCCGACCATCGTGCGCAAAAGCTCGCGCCCCTACCGCTGGACGATCGGACATGTGCCGCTCGCTGAGGTCGCAAACCAGGAGAAGAAGCTCCCCCCGCAATACATCACGCCGGATGGCTTCGGGATCACGTCGGCCGCTCGGCGCTACCTGGCTCCACTGGTGGGCGGCGAAGCCTACCCGCCCTACCGGGACGGGTTGCCGGAATACGTGCGTCTGAAGGGGATCGGGGTCCGACGCAAGCTTACGACCGGGTTCAAAGTGTAATGCGGCGGCGGCATGCGCTGCGGGTCCGCAGCTGCGGCCGGCATGTTATAGTCCGCGGCCGTTTTACGGCCTACATGATCGATTGCCCTGGCTTGCGGCGTCAGCCGCGTGCGTATGCAATCGCCAAGCAAACTACCGCTGATCTGGGGGAGAGATTCTGATGCAAGCCGCTACCTGGCTGTGGGTTGCCGTTGCAGCCGGCGCCCTCGCCGTGCTCTATGGTGTGATCTCCATGATGGCCATCCTGCGCCTGCCGGTTGGCAACGCGCGTATGCAGGAGATCGCTGCGGCTGTGCAGGCTGGCGCCAAGGCTTACCTGAACCGGCAGTACAGCACGATCCTGATCGTCGGCATCGTGCTGTTCATCGCGCTCGGGGTAGCCATCAGCTGGGCGACCGCCGGCGGCTTTGCCGTGGGCGCCGTGTTGTCCGGGCTGACCGGTTATATCGGCATGAACATCTCGGTGCGCGCCAATGTGCGCACCGCCGAAGCGGCGACCCGCGGACTGAATGCGGCGCTGACGGTTGCCTTCAGAGGCGGTGCGATCACCGGCATGCTGGTGGTGGGACTCGGACTGATTGGAGTAGCCGGTTACTACGCGTTGCTGCGCCCGGTCATTGGCGATGAGCAGGCGCTGCATGCGCTGGTCGGACTCGCCTTCGGCGGCTCCCTGATCTCGATCTTCGCGCGTCTGGGCGGTGGCATCTTCACCAAGGGCGCCGACGTCGGCGCCGATCTCGTCGGCAAGGTGGAGGCCGGGATTCCGGAAGACGATCCGCGCAACCCTGCAGTGATCGCCGACAACGTGGGCGACAACGTGGGTGACTGCGCCGGGATGGCGGCCGACCTGTTCGAGACCTACGCGGTTACGCTGGTTGCGACGATGTTGCTGGGTGGGCTGCTGTTTGCCAGCCAGGGCGAGGACGCCACCCTGCGTGCTGTCGTCTATCCGCTCGTGCTGGGCGCCGCGTCGATCGTCTCGTCCATCATCGGCACGTTCTTCGTCTCCGCCAGCGAGGGCGGCAAGATCATGAATGCCCTGTACAAAGGGGTAGTCGTTTCCGGCCTCGTGTCCGCCATCGCTTTCTACTTCATCACTCACACCCTGATGCCGGCACAGGCCGGGGTGTTGTATGGCTGCACGCTGATCGGCCTTGGATTGACAGCCGCGCTGATCATGATCACCGAGTATTACACCGCCACGGAATACTCGCCGGTGCGGCGCATCGCCGCAGCATCGCAAACCGGCCATGCCACCAACATCATCGCAGGCCTCGGCGTGTCGATGAAGTCCACCGCACTGCCGGTCATCGCGGTGTGTCTTGCGATCTGGAGCTCCTATCAGCTGGGTCAGTCGCCCGCCGCCGGGCTCGGCACCGCTGGCGGGCTCTACGGCATCGCCATCGCAGCGACGGCGATGCTGTCGATGACCGGCATGATCGTGGCACTGGATGCCTACGGGCCGATCACGGACAACGCCGGCGGTATCGCCGAGATGGCGGGATTGCCCGACTCGGTGCGTGCCATCACCGATCCGCTGGATGCCGTTGGCAACACCACTAAAGCGGTCACCAAAGGTTACGCCATCGGGTCCGCAGGCCTCGCTGCGCTGGTGCTGTTTGCCGATTACACGCACAACCTCGAAGCAGTCGGCAAGCTGGTGGAATTCACCCTGTCCGACCCGGCAGTCATCATCGGGCTATTCATCGGCGGCCTGGTGCCCTACCTGTTCGGTGCCATGGCGATGGAAGCGGTGGGGCGCGCCGCCGGCTCGGTCGTCAATGAAGTGCGGCGTCAGTTCCGTGAGATCAAGGGCATCATGGAAGGGACGGCCAAGCCCGACTATTCACGCGCGGTCGACCTGCTGACGCGCGCGGCCATCAGGGAGATGATCGTGCCTTCGCTGCTGCCGATCCTGGTACCCATCGTGCTGGTGATCGTGATGAACTGGCTCATGGGCCCAGGTGCAGGCATTCGCGCTTTGGGCGGCTTGCTGATCGGCACGATCGTCACCGGACTGTTCGTCGCCATCTCCATGACCACCGGCGGCGGAGCCTGGGACAACGCGAAGAAATACATCGAAGAAGGCAACTACGGCGGCAAGGGGTCCGATGCGCACAAGGCGGCCGTGACCGGCGACACCGTGGGCGATCCCTACAAGGACACGGCAGGCCCCGCCATCAACCCCCTGATCAAGATCATCAACATCGTGGCGTTGCTGCTCGTGACGCTGTTGTGAGCTCTGCAGCGCGGCAAATCGGCGCGCGCCGGAGCGCTGCGGCGGCGGACGGCGCTCAGGCCGGGTGAATGGAGCTCAGTAAACGGTGCAGCACGGCGGGGGACGCAGGCTTCACCACGTGATGATCGATGCTGGCTTCGCGCGAGCGGCGCCGGTCCTGCTCGTGACCGAGTCCGGTGAGGGCGATGATGGTGGTCGAGGTGCCCTCCGGCATCGAGCGGATGCGCGCAGCCGCCTCGAGTCCGCTGAGTTCCGGCATGCTGATATCCATAAATACCACGCTCGGTTGTAATTCCCGGAACAACTCGAGGGCCTCCCGGGGGCCATAGGCCGTATGGACGTCATGGCCCATGAGCGACAGCATGAAGGCGACGGCATCGGCCGAATCGGCCTGATCGTCGACTACCAGAACCTTAAGCGGAACCTCGGCGTGCGGCACATCTTCACTCATCCCTGCGGTCTCCTCTCGCTCTGTGTCAGCTCAAGCGAGGCCTGCCTTCCAGCAAGTTTTGTGCGCCTGCGGTGCCTTTGCAAGTGCAAGCCACGCCGCAAGACCGCCGGAGTTGACGCACGTCACAGTTGCAGCCCAACCGGATGCAATATGTCGCACGCGATGCGCATGCGGGCTTGCGGGCGTCATGCGCGTACATTCCTAGGCCGCCAGCGGCAGCGGGAGCGGTTTGCCGACGGCAAAGCCTTGGACATAATCAACGCCCATGCGTCGCACGGCCTCGAGGGCGGCCTCGTCCTCGACTTGCTCGGCGATCACCTTGAAATTCAGCGTACGGGCGAGTTTGATCATGGCGGTCACCATGGCCTGGTTGACCGGGTCACGCGCCAGGTTGCGCATGAACGAGCCGTCGATCTTCAGGTAATCCAGCGGCAGCGTCTTGAGGTTGGAGAACGAGCCTACACCGGAGCCGAAATCATCCAGGGCGAACTGACAGCCCATGCCGTGCAGCACGCCGACGAAGCGCCGCGCATGCTCGAGATTGGCGACGACGGCGGACTCGGTGATCTCGAAGCAGACCTGTGACGGAGTCACGCCGGTGCTATCCAGGCACTCCACCACGAACTCGAGGAACTGCATGTCCCCGAGGGTCTGGCCCGAGATATTGATCGCCACGCTGCGTTTGGCGGAAACGGCGATGGCCCCACGACCGAGGGCTGCGAGGGTGGTCTGCACCACCCAGCGATCGACCAGACTCATCAGTCGGTAGCGTTCAGCGGCGCGCACGAACTCCGATGGCGGCACTTCATGGCCGGCCTCATCCTGCAGTCGTACCAGCACCTCCATCGCAGGTCCACCCACCTCATCTGCATCGGCCGCGACGATGGGCTGATGGTAGAGCTGGAAGCGGCTTTCCTTGAGTGCGCCCTGCAGCTTCTGCAGCCATTGGATTTCGCCGCTGTGGCGCGCCAGCGCCTCATCGCGTGCGGAATAGACCGCGACCCGCCCCGAGCCCTGCTTTTTCGCCACATAACAGGCTGAGTCGGCGGCCGCCAGCAGTTCCTCGAGCGTGCCACTCTCGCGCGAGATCTCCACCAGACCGATCGACACCCCGATGTTGAAAATCTTGTCTTTCCAGACGAAGCGGTAGTCGGCTACCGCGCGGCAGACATCGTCGGCGATCTGCCGCGCCTTCTCGAGCGGGCAGCCGATCAGCAGCATGCCGAACTCATCACCGCCCAGGCGCGCCACGGTATCGCTGTCGCGCACTGCATCACGCAGAACCTTGGCCACCTCACGCAACATGCTGTCCCCGGCCAGGTGTCCGCTGGTGTCATTCACCACCTTGAAGCGGTCGAGGTCCAGATAACACAACACATGCTGGCCATCGCCACGATGGCCGCTTTCGGCCGCCTCCTCCAGGCGGCTCTCGAACTCGCGCCGATTCACCAGGCCGGTCAGCGCATCATGCGTGGCCTGGTACGACATCTGCCGGGCAAGTCCGCGCAGCTCGGTCACATCGTGCAGCAGCACCACCGCACCCACGAGCTCGCGGCGCTCGTTGCGGATCGGCGCGGCCGATAGCTCGATCGAACGCTCGCTGCCGTTGGCGCGCGCGAGCAACAGCGTGCGCCGGCTGAGATTCACGGGGGTACCGGAAGTGAGGGCTTGCCGCACGGGGTCCGCCAACAGTCGCCGGTCGGTCTCATCTACGAAGCCGACGATGTCCTCGAGCGGGCGGCCGATGGCCAGCGTCGCCTGACTGCCGGTGAGCCGCTCGGCTGCGGGATTGAGATAGGTGATCTGCCCGGTGGGATCGGTGGTGATGATGGCCTCAGCGAGTGACTGCAACGCGAGCGCGTGCGTGGAGGCAGCGCCCTGCTCGGAGTTGTGCGAATCCTCCTCCAGGCGCAGTGCCGGCTGCTGCTGCGTGGGGATCATCTCGACGCCCGTCACCAGCAGCGCGGGCGCCCCCTCGTAATCGATCGGTGCAGTGCTGATCTCGAGCCGGGCCACCTGCCCCTGCAGGCCGAGCATCTCGATCTCGAGACGCTCCGGAGCAGGCTCCCCGGCAAACCGCCGGCGGATGTTCTCGGTCACCAGCTCGGCGTATTCCGGCGGTACGAGATCCCCCAGCCGACGGCCGAGCAGCTCGCCACGCTCCACGCCGACCAGACTTGCAAACTGACGGTTCGCGTACAGGATGACGTCACGATGCACCACGACCGCCTCATGGATGCGCTCGCCCAGCTCGGCGAACAGCTTGGGACTAGCGCGGGCCGCGTCGCGCTCGAAGCCGGTGGCGGCGCGGGCCAGCAGATGATTGACTGCGGTGGTGAGCGCCGAGATCTCCGCATGCTCGCTCTGCAGCTCGACTCTGTCCTCGAGGCGCCCGCCCACCGCGATACGCTGCAGCTGTTCGGAGAGCTGCTCGAGATTGCGCAACTCGCGACGCTGGAACCAGTACAGAACAAGCAGTAACGTCGCCACGAGCGCAAACAGAAGGCATAAGAGCCCGAGGATCGACATCTGCTGATCTCACCGCCTCGCTTGGGGGACGCGCACCCGCGAAGCATTCTCATTTTGTATTCTGGCGCGGCTGCCGTCATCGAAAGCATAACGTATGCCCGCACTCGGCCCAGCCGTATTTCACTATATCTCGTCGCATCGTTGCTTGGCAGAACGGGGTAAAAACCCGTAACTTCACCCGCACCTGAACGACACGTCATTAAGTCGAATCGGAGAGCTGAGCATGCTGAGCACTGATGCCCGGGAGCAGATGATTGAGCAGCAGGTGCGTGCGTGGGAGGTGCTCGATGAGCGCGTGCTGGCCGTGTTTCGCACGGTGCCGCGGGAGCACTTCGTGCCTGCCGAGCAGCGCTACCGGGCGTTCGCCGACACAGAGGTACCGCTGCCCCGGGGACAACATATGCTGCGCCCCAGCGTAGCTGGCAGGCTGCTGCAGGCGCTCGAGCTCACAGGAACCGAGCGGGTGCTGCAGGTGGGGGTCGGTTCCGGGTTTCTGACGGCCTGCCTGGCGGCACGTGCCGCGCACGTCGAGGCGGTGGAGATTTTCCCGGAGCTCGCAGCGCTGGCACGGCGCAATCTCGCCGCTGTGAGTATCGGTAACGTCGAGATTCTGACCGCGGACGCCATGCAGGCGGTACTCGAGAGCCGCAACCGCTATGACGTGATCGCCGTGACCGGCTCGGTGCCGATACTCGATGAGCGCTTCCAGAAGCACCTCGAAATCGGCGGACGGCTGTTCATCATCGTCGGCGAGGCACCTATCATGGCCGCGCTCCTCGTGCGCCGCACCGGTGAGAGCAGCTGGAGCTCCGCAAGTCTGTTCGAGACCGTGGTTGATCCGTTGATCAACGCGCGGCATCCCGAGCAGTTCAGCTTCTGAGCACTCCTCAGCTCCGCCTGGGTGTTGGCCGTGAGGGAACCCGCATGAGCCGCAGGTCGGTGCTTCCGGGCATCGCCAACATCTCATCCACGCGGCGCGGCGCGGCGCGATGAGGGGGTGTGCCGCGCTTACCGCCCTCGCCGCGCTCGCCGCGGCGCAACTGGCTGCGGCCACCGATCTCGTGGGGGTTTATGAGGACGCGCTGCGCAGCGATCCGCAGCTGCATCAGGCCGAAGCTAACCGGCAAGCCGCGCGCGAGGCGCGCCCCCAGGCTTGGGCCGCGTTGCTGCCGCAGATCTCCGGCACCCTCTCGCGCACGCAGGACAAGCAGGACGGCAGTCAGGGACAGGTCAACTTCGATCCCACGACCAATACGTACTTCGCCATCGCCGAGCCCTACTCGGTCAACTCCATCCAGCAGCAATGGAGCCTGAATCTGCGCGAGAGCCTGTTCTCATACTCCAACTGGATGACCCTCAAACAGGCTGACATCCAGGTCGCGCAGGCCGAGGCGAGCTGGCAATCGGCGCAGCAGAATCTCATCCTGCGGGTTGCACAGGCCTATTTCGCCGTGCTGTCAGCGCAGGACAGTCTGGATGCGAACCAGGCGGCGCTCGAGGCCATCTCGCGCCAGCTCGAGCAGGCGGAGAAGCGCTTCGAGGTGGGCCTGATTCCCATCACCGACGTCCAGGAGGCGCGCGCCGCCCATGACACGGCCGCGGCAGCGGTGATTGCGGCGAAGCGCTCACTGGCCACGAGTGGCGATCAGCTGAGCGAGATCACGGGCCAGAAGTACGACCTGTTGTCCAAGCCGGACAACAGCATGCCGCTTACCTCGCCCGAGCCTGCGGATGAGGAAAGCTGGGTACAGGCTTCGCTCGACCGCAACCTGGCATTGTTGTCCAATCGCCTGGCCGCCGACATCGCCCGTGAGAACGTCCGGATCGCCTTCGGCGGTCATGTGCCGAGCCTCGATCTGCTGGCGAGCAAGTCGCGCACCACGACCGCTGCGAATGAACGCATCCTGCCCTTTGACGGTCAGCCCAGCTCGAATCCCTTCGCCCTGGACAGTGCAGTCAATGATCGCCAGTACACCCTCCAGGTCACAGTCCCGCTGTTCAGCGGCGGACTGGTGCAGTCACGCGTGCGGCAAACGCAGTATCAGTGGATTGCGGCGAAGGAGCAGGTCGTGCAGAGCTCACGCGCGACCGAGCGTCAGGCGCGCGATGCCTATCTCGGCGTGATCAGTGGCATCGCGCGTGTCAGAGCACTGCATCAGGCGCTCGAATCGAGCCAGACGGCGCTGAAGGCAACGGAAGCGGGCTATGAAGTCGGCACGCGGACCGCCGTGGACGTACTGAATGCCCGTCGCACGCTGGTGCAGGCACAAACTGATTACGCCGGCAGTCGCTACGATTACATCGTGAGCATCGTGCAGTTGCGGCTCGCCGCCGGCAATCTGTCGCGCGGCGACGTTGTGGAAGTCAACAGCTGGCTCGCACGTGCGGAGCCAACGGTTCCGGCTCAGCCGCTGCAAGCACCGCCTCAGAATCCCTGACCCCGCAGCAGCGGCTCGATGAGCGCCAGCAGATTGCCGAGCGCACCGCGATTGCTCTGCACCGCAGCTTTGCCCTGCTCGCCAATGCGCTCCCGCTCGGCGGGGTCGGAGAGCAACGCCGCAACGCGCTCGCCGAGCTGGCGGCTGTCACGCACGATCTCGGCTGCCCCTTGCTCGGTGAGCAAGCGCGCGATTTCCGCACTGTTGGAATTGTAGGGTCCGGTGAGCACCGGCCGCCCGAGCGCTGCGGGCTCGAGCAGGTTGTGACCGCCAATCGGCACCAGACTGCCGCCCACGAAGGCCACATCAGCGGCGGCATAGAAATCCAGCAGCTCACCGAGCGAGTCGAGCAGCAGCACCTCGGCGCCCGCCATCTCCTGGTTGGCCGCCGCGTCGGTGACCTGTGAGCGTCGTACGAAACGCACAGCGGAGCGCTGCAGGCGCTCTGCCACCTCAGCGAAGCGCGCCGGATGACGGGGTGCCAGAACCAGCAGCGCGCGCGGGTGCGTGGCGCGGACGATCCGATGGGCCTCGAGCACCTGCTCATCCTCGCCGGTATGCGTGCTGCCGGCTACCCACGCCGGGCGTCCCAACACGTACTGCTCGCGCAGCCGCGCCGCTTGCGCAGCTATAGCGGCCGGAACGGCTACATCGAACTTGAGGTTGCCGGTCACATGCGTCCGCTGCGGATCAGCGCCCAGCGAACGGAAGCGCTCCGCATCCTCGGCACCCTGCGCGGCAATAATGGCTCCGCGCGTGAGCGCTGCGCGAAACAGGCTCCCCAGCTTGCGGTAGCGGGCGACGGAACGCATCGAGATGCGGGCGCTCGCCAACACCAGCGGCACGCGCTGACGGCCGCACTCGTGATACAGATTGGGCCACAGTTCTGTTTCGAAGATCACCGCGAGTCGCGGCCGTACCCGCCGGAAGAAGCGGCGCACCGCGCCGGGAAGATCGAACGGCACGTAACGCACCTGGGCCTGATCGCGCAACAACGCACGCGCCCGCGCCGCACCCGTCGGCGTGAAGGTAGTAATCACGACGGGGATCGCAGGGTACCGTTCGCGCATGGTGGTAACCAGCGCAGCCGCGGCCTGCACCTCTCCCACCGACACTGCGTGTACCCAGATACCGCCCTGGGGTGCCGGCACGCCGAAACCGAATCGCTCGGAAAAATGCCGCCAGTAGCTGCGATCGCGCACGCCTCGCAACAGCAGCACGGCGCTCACCAAGGGGCAGGCGAGATACAGCAGCAGTGTGTAGAGGAAGCGCACGAAGGGTGCGTGCCGCGCCTCAGCCGCGCCCCGACAGCGGCTGCTCACCGGAAGTCTGGCGGTAGCCATCCAGCAGGCCATGCCAGTCCGCCTCGGTGAAGCGCTCTGCCGGCAGGCTGTAGGTGACTTTCTCGAGTGAGCGACGCAGGCGCACGAGATTGCCGTCGCGCCACAGGCCGGCACGCCGCAGCTGACACTGATCGAAGTCGATCAGATACACCTTGGCGTCCTCGTTGAGCAGCAGGTTGTGGGCATTGAGATCCGCATGGCAGACGCCGAGGTCATGGAAGCGGCGGATGCAGCGCCCGATTGCAATCCAGGTGAGGATCGACAGGGCACCGGTCGCCAGACATTCCGCCAGCGAGCCCACGGTGTTGAGCCGCTCGGTGATGATATCACCCGTGTAGGTCAAGCCCTGCTGCTGGTAACGGGCAGCAAGGGGCGCGGGCACTGGAAGGCCGGCGCGGTGCAAACGATAGGTCAGATGCCACTCGGCAAACGGTCGTGTTTCATTCGGACCGCGCCACAGATAGCGATCGGTGGAGAAGTGCGCGGGCAGGCCACCGCGCCGATAGTGCCGCAGCACGAACCTGCGGCCTTCGCTGCGGATATAGTGAGTCGTGCCGCGGCCACGCGCGGTCCCTTCGAGCTCGCCACGGGACTGCCAGTGTTGGACATCGAACCAGGCGGGCGGCAAATTGCTCAGGCGCGACCCGTCGTATAGCATGGCGCCGCCGGGCAGCGCGCTGTGCCTGACCTCCGAACCGAGCGACCAGCGCCCACTCATCCGCTACCTCCATCCGCATCACTTCGGGGGCACGACAGAACACCGGTCATGTTGCCGCTTGCCGCCGCACCCCGCAGCCTCTGCATTCTCCGCTTGTCGGCACTCGGGGATACCTGTCATATCGTACCGCTCGTGCGCACGCTGCAGCAGGCCTGGCCTGCGACGCAACTCACCTGGATCATCGGGCAGGCGGAGTCGCGCCTCATGAGGCTGCTCGACGGTGTTGAGTTTATCACTGTCAACAAGCGTACCGGGCTCGCTGCCTGGCGCGCGCTGCAGCGGCAGTTGCGCGGCCGGCAATTCGAGGTGCTGCTGCACATGCAGCTGGCGCTGCGCGCGAGCCTCCTGGCACGGACCGTACGTGCCCGGCTGCGGCTCGGCTTCGACCGCGCGCGCGCCCGCGAGCTGCAGTGGCTGTTCACCAATGCGCAGATCATGCCCCGCGCCCGAGAACACGTGCTCGATAGCTTTTTCGGATTCACGGCGGCGCTGGGAATCCGTGAGCGCGTACTGCGTTGGGACCTGGCCCTGCCGGCGGACGCCCTGGAGTACGCGCAGCGTCTCATTCCCGATTCCCGCCCTACTCTGCTCATCAGCCCCTGTTCGAGTCACAAGCTGCGTAACTGGCACGCGGAGCGCTATGCCGCCGTGGCACGCCACGCGGCACGCACGCATGGCATGCGCGTCATTCTGGTCGGCGGACGCAGCCCCAGCGAGGCGGCAGCAGGCGCTGCAATCGATCACGAGCTCGCCGATCCAACACTCGCGCTGAACCAGATCGGTCAGGACACGCTGCCGCAGCTGCTGGCGCTGCTCGCCCGGTCCACGGCGCTGCTGGCCCCGGATTCCGGTCCGGTGCATATGGCCACCATGGTGGGCACTCCCGTCATCGGACTGTATGCCGCCACCAACCCGGCGCGCTCCGGCCCGTATCTCTCACGCCAGTGGTGTGTGGATGCGTATGCGCGCGCCGCGGCGCGATACTGCCATCGCCCGCCGGAGCAATTACCCTGGAATATGAAGATCGAGCGGCCCGGGGTCATGGACCTGATCGGTGTCGATGAAGTCATCACGCGCCTCGATGAATTGCTACGATACGGTGATGGACGAGCTGCTGGTGCCAGTCTCCCCGGGGGAGCTGCTGGATAAGATCACGATTCTGCGCATCAAGGCGCTGCGCATCTCAGACCCCGCAAAGAACGCCAACGTGCGTCTCGAGCTGCAGCTGTTGGAACGGACCTGGCAGAACAGCGGCTGTGCGGCTGCGGCTGGGCAGGAGGACGAACAGGCGCTGCAGGCCGTGAACGAGCAGCTCTGGGAAGTCGAGGACCGGTTGCGGGAGAAGGAAGCGGCGCAAAGCTTCGACCGCGATTTCATCGAACTGGCGCGTGCGGTCTACCTGGCGAACGACCAGCGTGCCGCGCTCAAGAAGCGCATCAACCTGCAGCTCGGCTCGCGGATCGTCGAAGAGAAGTCCTATCAGAGCTACGCGCCGCCGCCGCGCTGAGCCGCCGCAGGGCGCAGCGGCTCACGCCTCTTTCAACGTGTATTCGGCGCCGCAGTAGGGACACTTGGCCCAGCCCGTGGCCTGAATGGGCAGGTAGACGCGCGGGTGGGAATTCCACAGGTACATCTGCGGCATCGGGCAGCACAGTGGCAGGTCTTCGGCCGTCACTTCGTAGCGATTCTGGGCGTTGGGCTGAATCAGCGGAACCGTTCGGGCGGCCATGAGAGCGTGGGGCCTTTGCATGCCTGGGGATGGCGATTATACGGCTCTGCGGCCGCTCATCCAGCCTCGGCGCCGCTGCCGAGGGTGGCCTTCCAGATCTGCGTCACCGCTGCGCGTGCCGCGGCGAATTCCCCCGCAGAGACCTGCGGGCTCGCACCCCGGAGTGATAGATGATGCGTACGGCCGCGATACTCGCAATAAGCGCGGATCAGTGTGTCGACGGTGTGCTGTGAGACCAGATCTGCGGAGGCGACCGATTCCAGCTGCCGGATGGTGTCGGCAAACATAGCGACCGGCGGGTGCTCCTGCGCCCAGCGCAGCGCCCAGTACTGCGCCAGGAATTCGATATCGGCCGTGCCACCCGCATCCTGTTTGATGTCGAATTGTCCGGGGCCAGCCTGGGACAGCTCACGGCGCATGCGCTCGCGCATGCGCCGCACCTCCGCGCGCAGCGTCTCGCGACGCACTGCATTGGCGAGCACATCAAGCCTCACGCGCTCGAACTCGGCGCGCAACTCGCAGGAGCCGGCCACCGCGCGCGCATGCAGCAGCGCCTGATGCTCCCAGGTCCAGGCCTCGCGCCGTTGATATTCTGCGAAGGCGTCGATGCTGGTGACCAACAAGCCCCCCTTGCCGCTTGGACGCAGCCGCATGTCAACTTCGTACAGCCGTCCAGCGGCCGTGTGTACGGTCAGCAGATGCACGACGCGCTGCGCGAAACGGACGAAGAACACCTGGTTGTCGATGGGCTTTGCGCCGCGGGTCTCCTGCCGTTCACCGCGGGAATCATGCAGGAATACCAGATCCAGATCGGAGGAATAGCCGAGCTCCATCCCTGCCAGCTTGCCGTAGCCCGCAGCCGCAAGCCGCACCGTGCGCAACCCATGCTGCTCCTCGCAGCACGGCTCACCGTAGAGCGCAACCATCTGCTGCCAGCCGATCTGCATGGCTCGCTCGAGTATCAACTCGGCTATGTCCGTGAGCCGGTCGCTGACCCGCATCAGGGGCAACCGGCCGGTGAGATCGGCAACCGCCACCCGGAAAATCGCGGCCCGCTGGAAGTGACGCAACGCTTCGACCTGCCGCTCCGGATCGTCTTGCGGGACCTGCGCGAGCTGCAGATCCAGATCGTGTGACAGCGTGCGCCGCGTGGGCGGTTCCGAGAGCAAGCGCGCATCCAGCAGCTCATCGAGCAGCATCGGGTAGGCGGCGATCTGTTGGATGAGGAAATCACCGTGCGCGGCCAGATCAACGAGCCGCGCGCGCGCCGTCGCGCTTTCCTGCAGCAGCGCGAAATAGGTCGAGCGCTGCCCGATGGCCTCGATGATCTGCAGCACCCGGCGCAGCACCGGCAGCTGGCTGCTGCTCCTGCCGATGTCACTGAGCAGTGAGGGCAGCAAGGCCTGCAGTCGCTTGCGACCCGGCTCATCGAGCTTGCGCACCAGCGAGGAGGCCCGCAACTCCAGCAGCAGGCGGGTGACTTCGGCAGCGTCGGCAAAGCCCGCTCTGGTCAGACTGTCCGTCACGAATGCGGTTTCGGCCGCCGAGTCCCAGAAGCGTCCGAGATCCACTGCCAGCGCGCTGCGCTCAGTCTCCGGCCCCGAGATCACCGCACGGAAATGTGTGCTCACCTGCAGGCGATGCCGGTTCAGATCCTCGAGCAGTGCCTGCCAATCGGTGGCGCCCATTGCAAGCGCAATACGCTCGCGGCTGAGAGGATCCTGCGGCAGCTCGTGCGTCTGTGCATCCGACAGCATCTGCAGCCGGTTCTCCAGGCGGCGCAGGAAAACGTAAGCGGCCTCGAGATCGGTCACGACCGTCTCGGGCAACAGTCGTGCGCTGCTCAGCACGGACAGCGCCTGCAGCAGCGAAGTCGTCTGCAGCCTGCGATCGCGGCCGCCCCGGATGAGTTGAAAGGATTGCGCGATGAACTCGATCTCACGGATACCGCCGGGTCCCAGCTTGATGTCATCGGCCAGCTCACGACGCTGCACTTCGCGTGCAATCAGCGCCTTCATGCCGCGCAGGCTCTCGAACACGCCGAAGTCCAGATAGCGCCGATAGACGAAGGGACGAATCGTGCTGGCATTGAGCTCATCGAAGCGCTGCGGCTCGGTGATGGCGCGCGCCTTGACGTAGGCATAGCGTTCCCATTCGCGTCCGTGGCGCGGCAGGTAGTCCTCGAAGGACGCAAAGCTGGCGACCAGTGGGCCACTGTCGCCGAACGGCCGCAGGCGCAGGTCAACCCGCAACACGAATCCGTCATGGGTGCGCGATCCGAGCAGTCGGATGAGGCTCTGACCCAGGCGGGTGAAGTACTCCTCGTTGCTGATCGGCCGCTCGCCGTCGGTCTCGCCGTGCTCCGGGAAAAGAAACAACAGATCCACATCGGAGGAAAAATTCAGCTCGCCGCCGCCCAGCTTCCCCATACCGAGCACCACCAGCTGCTGGGGCTGACCGTCGGCGGAACGGGGCGTGCCATAGCGTTGCTGCAGCGGCCGGGCTGCAAATTGCACGGCGCTGCTGATGGCTGCGTCAGCAAAGTTGGAAAGGTCTGCCAGGGTCTCGGGCAGCTCGGCCCAGCCGGCCAGGTCGCGCCAGGCAATGCGCACCAATTCACGCTGACGCCAGCCGCGCAGTCGCGCCATATAGTCATCGACGGCCAGCGCCTGCAGACCGCTGTGCGCAGCCCGCGTCCGATATTCATCGGCAGACAGCCCGCGCTGCAGCTCACCGCTCTGCAGCAGCTCGGTCAGGATGCGCGGCTGTCGCAGGCAGGACTGGGCGATAAAGTCACTGCCGGCGCAAACGGGTCCGAACGACTGCTGGACCGCAATCGGAGCGGCGGTGAGGTTTGCAGCCGCCGGGCTCGCGTCCAGAGCTTGCCGGACGGTTTGCACGAGGGCTTGCAGCGGGGGGCTGCAGGCCCTCAGATCCACCATGCATTCATGTTGTTGCCGTTCGGGTCGTCAGACAGCCCGATCAGTTCCAGACATTACCACCCAGGTCGTGGAAATCGGAAGCCTGCTGGCGGCGCGTCAAACCCTTGAAGCGCGATGCCTCCGCATAGATCTGGGCGCCCTGCGCCGCGTCGATTGCGCCGCTCTCGCCCTCGATGTCACTGTTCTCGACATACACGTTAGCCGCGCGCGCCTGCACGCCGACGCCCCGGGCGTGGATGTGGCTATTGGTGATGTGAATCTCGCAGCCGTTTTCGGCGCTGATGGCATCACCGTCGAACTGCAGATTGCGATTGTCGATGTGCAGCAGCCGTGCACCCTGGCAGATGATCGGATCATGCAGCCGCTCAAGCGGAATCCCCCGCGCGGTACGTACTGCGGTCGCACCCGAGTCGCCCCCGCGAGCGCCGCTGGCTTTGATCGTGTAACCCGGCCCAGACGCCAGGACCTGACCGGCGGGTGCACTGGCAGCCGAGCTGGCATGCGGTCCTGCGGAAGGCTGCGCCACAGTCTCGGAGTTGGCTGGCTGTTGGTTCACTGCGCGCGCCGGCTCGCCCGGGCTCGCGAGGCTGGATCGAGCCGAGCTGCTGCCGGCCGGGGTGTCAGATGTGCTGTTGTCAACGGCAGCCCCGCTGCTGCCCGCGGCGGGGGTGCTGCCCGATCCAGCCGTGTTGGCCGACTCGTTGGTGTTGGCCGACTCGTTGCTGTTGACCGACTCGGCGGCGTTGCCTGGTTCATCGGTGTTAGCCGATGCGGCGCTGTTGCCTGAGGCCGCGTCCGCTGCGTGGCGGTGCTTCCCGCTGGGAACGGGGTCCACGGTTCCGACCGGGCCTGCGACCAGCTGATCGAGCGGCACGATGCGCAACTCACCGGTCTCCTTCACGCGGACCGTGAAGGTGCCCGCGCCCGCATCTGCAGCCACGACGGCGATGGCACCGTTGCGTTCGAGAGCGGCGCGCGCCCATCCCATACGATCCTCGCCTGAAGAGGGCCCGCGGGAACAGGCTGTCACCGTCAGCGCCAACAGTGCGACGGCTGCGGCATGTCGTTTAACAATATCCGGCATAAGCGTGACTCCGGCGTTGGTTTCAGCGCCGCGCGTGCACAGGGCGCCGCGCGTATGCGGGCGGACCTGAACATACCAGCTGCGGATGAGCCTGTCGCGCCGCCCGTGTTCGCGCTCGCTGCAGCGCAACTGACGCCGCGACGCAGGCGCGATGGGGCAGCGCAATGTCAAATGGGGCCGCATGGCAGCGTCAGCGCAGGCAAAAAAAACCCCGCACGAGGCGGGGTTTCAATATTGCGCGGAATAGGGGGTCTTGCTCCGCGTCTTTCAGAGCTGCACCGCGTTTAGGGGCGCGGCGAGCAGCTCTTAACCATTGCCGATATCGTAGCGATGTTATGTTACGGAATCGATATCTCTTTCGAGAGGTCCTTACATGTCCATTCCGCCCATGCCGCCCGGCGGCATGCCGGCGCCATGGGAGTGCTCCTCGTCCTTCGGAGCCTCGGCGATCATCACTTCGGTCGTGAGCAACAGACCCGCGACGGAGGCCGCATTCTGCAGCGCCAGCCGGGTGACCTTGGTGGGATCCAGGATGCCGGCTTCCAGCATGTCGCCGAAATCGCCGCTGGCTGCGTTGTAGCCAAACGCCGCCCGTCCTTCCTTGACGCGATTCAGAATGACCGCAGCGTCCTCGCCGGCGTTGTCGACGATCTGACGCAGCGGCTCCTCGATCGAACGCGCGAGGATACGGATGCCGACCGTCTGGTCTTCATTCGCACCCTCGAGCTTGTCGAGACTCTTCTGTGCGCGGATCAGGGCAACACCGCCGCCCGGCACCACGCCCTCTTCCACCGCCGCACGCGTGGCATGCAGTGCATCCTCGACGCGAGCCTTCTTTTCCTTCATCTCGATTTCGGTCGCAGCACCGACCTTGATCACGGCCACGCCGCCCGACAGCTTCGCGACGCGCTCCTGCAGCTTCTCCTTGTCATAGTCGGAGGTCGCTTCCTCGGCCTGCTGACGGATGGACTCGATGCGCGCCTTGATGTCGGACTGCTTGCCGGCACCGTCGATGATGGTGGTGTTTTCTTTCTCCACCAGCACCTTCTTGGCATCGCCCAGATCGTTGAGTGTCGCCTTCTCGAGCGACAGACCGACTTCATCCGAAATCACCGTGCCGCCCGTGAGGATCGCGATGTCCTGCAGCATGGCCTTGCGGCGGTCGCCGAATCCCGGCGCCTTGACGGCAGATACCTTGAGGATGCCACGAATGTTGTTCACCACCAGGGTCGCGAGCGCCTCGCCCTCGACGTCCTCGGCAATGACCAGCAGCGGACGACCCGACTTGGCGACGCCTTCCAGCAGCGGCAGCATTTCGCGGATGTTGGAGATCTTCTTGTCGACCAGCAGGATCAGCGGCTTTTCCAGCTCAGCCGTCTGGTTCTGCGGATTGTTGATGAAATAGGGCGACAGGTAGCCACGGTCGAACTGCATGCCCTCGACGACTTCCAGCTCGTTGTCGAGACCGGAGCCTTCCTCCACTGTGATGACGCCTTCCTTGCCAACCTTCTCCATCGCATCGGCAATCGTCTTGCCGATCGACTCGTCGGAGTTGGCGGAGATCGTGCCGACCTGCGCGATCGCCTTGGAGTCCTTGCAGGGCTTGGAGAGCTTGCGCAACTCCTCCACCGCGCTGGTGACCGCCTTGTCGATACCGCGCTTCACATCCATGGGGTTGCGGCCCGAAGCGACGGCCTTGAGACCCTCGCGGATGATGGCCTGAGCCAGCACGGTCGCCGTCGTGGTGCCGTCGCCGGCCTCGTCAGAGGTGTTGGAAGCGACTTCCTTCACCATCTGCGCGCCCATGTTTTCAAACTTATCCTTCAGCTCGATCTCTTTCGCGACCGAGACACCATCCTTCGTGATGGTAGGAGCGCCGAAGCTCTTCTCGAGCACGGCATTGCGGCCCTTGGGGCCGAGAGTTGCCTTGACGGCATTGGCGAGAACGTTCACGCCCCTGAACATGCGCTGGCGTGCGTCGTCGCTGAATCGGACTTCTTTGGCTGCCATAGTCGTAGGTCCTTGGTTACTTCGATTCGATCACGGCCATCACGTCTTCTTCGCGCATGACCACCAGTTCTTCGCCTTCGACCCGTACTTCAGTCCCGCTGTACTTACCGAACAGGATCTTGTCGCCGATCTTGACGTCGAGGGGACGGACCTGGCCGTCCTCGAGAATTTTGCCTTTGCCGACCGCAATGATTTTTCCCTGCACCGGCTTTTCGGCCGCGGTATCGGGAATCACGATTCCGCCCGGAGAGGTACGCTCCTCTTCCAGGCGCTTCACGATGACGCGGTCATGAAGAGGACGTATCTTCATGGGAAATCGCTCCTTTGGAAGCTACTGATTTGATTGATAAAAAATTTTGCAACAGGTAAGTTGTTAGCACTCCCCTGCCGCGGCTGCTAATGATAGTGAGCGAATGCGTAATTTCAAGGCGGGCGCAGTTATTTTTTTGCTGTCCGCCGCCGCAGTGCAGCGGCGGCCGGGCTGGCGGCTGCGCGGCAAGGGTTCGAAAATGCGCCTGCAGTCACTCACCCTTGCCGCATAAGGGGCAATCATCGTGCGGTGGCAGCCGGGCACCTTTTCGCTCGCCGCGGACCTAACGTTTCAATGGAATCCTACGCATGAGCAGGCAGGCAGCTAGACATCACCCGGGCACGCTCCGCTGGCAAACCGCTGCAAGGGTCGCGCTTGCGGCAATAGGACTGCTGGCGGGACATGCGGCGTGCGCGGATGCCTTGAGCGCCGCGAGTGGCTCCGATGACGGCTTTTTGCCCGCGGATGAGGCTTTTCGCTTTGCCGCCCTTCCCGATGGGGGCGACCACATCCGCCTTGTCTGGGAAATCACTGACGGCTACTACCTTTACCGCACTCGCATCAAGGTAGCCGCTGGCAGCGACAGCGTACATCTCGGCGACCTGGCCCTCCCCACCGGCGAGACCAAGACGGACGAGTACTTCGGCAAGCAGGAGATCTACCACCACCAGCTGGTCGGAACGCTGCCCGTAATGCATCCAGGAAGCGCTGAGCTGAGCGTGCCGCTGAAGGTGACCTACCAGGGCTGCGCGACGGCCGGATTGTGTTATCCGCCGATCACCAAGACGGTCAATGTGCTGCTGCCGGCAGCCTCGGCCGCAGCAGGCGGTGCCGGTCCGGCCGGTTCCGCAGGGTCGGGTGGTTCCGCGGCGTCCGGTTTTGCGGCGTCCGGTTCCGCGAGCACGCCGCCATCTGCAGGCGCGGCCGGCTATGTCGCCGAGCAAGATCGACTCGCGCTGCTGATCCGCGATGGCAACCTTGCCCTCGTGCTGGCGACCTTTTTCGGCGTCGGGGTATTGCTCTCCCTCACGCCCTGTGTGCTGCCGATGATTCCGATCCTGTCCGGAATCATCGTGGGCGCGGGCGCGCAGGTCACCGCCCGTCGCGGCTTCTCGCTGGCGTTTACCTATGTGCAGGGCATGGCAATGACTTATGCCGCCGCCGGCGCGATCTTCGTCCTGGTGTTCAAACAGGCACCCCAGGCGTTCTTCCAGCAGCCCTGGATCGTGCTGCTGTTCGTGGCGCTGTTCGTGGCGCTCGCGCTGGCGATGTTTGGCGCCTACACGCTGCAGATGCCGAGCTTCATTCAGACACGCCTGACCGATGTCAGCAATCGTCAGCACTCGGGCACTTATGTCGGCACTTTCATCATGGGGGCACTTTCTGCGCTCGTCGTGACCGCCTGCGTCGCACCGGCGCTCATCGCCGCACTGTCGGTAATCAGTCAGACCGGCCGCATCGCTCGCGGCGCTGGCGCGCTGTATGCGACGGGCCTCGGTATGGGCACGCCGCTGCTGTTGGTCGGGGCCTCGGCCGGGACGCTGCTGCCGCGAGTGGGTCCCTGGATGGACACCATCAAGGCCCTTTTCGGGGTGTTGTTTCTTGCGGTCGCCATCTATTTCCTGCAGCCGCTGATTGCGCCGGCCGCAGCCATGTTGCTCTGGTCGGCACTGGCTGCCAGCGCCGGCTTCTGGATCTTTGCCCTGAAAGCGCACGATGGCGGGCCGGCTCAGCCAGCGGTTCGCGCCGCAGGCCTCCTGACGCTGGTCTACGGTGTGCTCCTGCTCATCGGACTTGCCGCCGGCAGCGTCGATCCGCTGCAGCCCCTGGGTACGCTGCGCGCATCGGCCGGGGAACCCGGAGCGACCGCCGCTGCAGCGCGGCCCGTGCTGGCTTTCGACACCATCAAGTCAGTCGATGACCTGAATCAACGTGTCGCAGCTGCCCGCGCGGCGGGTAAACCGGTGATGCTCGATTTCTATGCAGACTGGTGTGTGTCCTGCAAGGAGATGGAGAAGTACACCTTCAGTGACCGCTCCGTACAGGCAGTGCTGTCCCACGCCGTCCTCCTGCACGCGGACGTCACACACAACGATGCGCTCGATCAGGCGCTGTTGCAGCACTTCGGTATCTTCGGCCCGCCCACGATCGCCTTCTACGGAAGCGATGGTGAGGAGCGCCGTCGCTATCGCGTCGTCGGCTACATGAAGGCCGCTGATTTTGCAGCCCTTGCCTCGCGCGCTTTTTCCGATGGCAGCACGGCGGGTGCTGCGTCGGCCGGCGCAACGTGAGCCGCAGCACCGCGGCACTCGCAGCCGTGATGATCATCCTGGGCGGTGCGAGCGGCTTTCTTCTGGCCGAGCTTATCGGTCACCGCGGCGATGTTGCACAACCTGATGCTGGGCACCCCGCGCCCCCCGCGGGCTTGGGATTGCGACAAGACGGTTCCGGCTCCGCCGCTGGCGCGGGGATGGCAGAGGCAGATCCGGGACTTGCCGGGAAGAGACCGGTACCGGAAGAGCTGCCGGATGTAACGCTGCCGGATCTCGCGGGCACCCCACACACGCTCAAGGACTGGAAGGGTCATCTGCTGCTGGTCAACTTCTGGGCGACCTGGTGCGAGCCGTGCCGCCGGGAGATTCCGCTGCTGAAGCGACTGCGGCGCGAGCACGCCTCGCAGGGGGTCGAGATCGTCGGCATCGCGGTGGACTTCCGCGAAGCCGTCCAACGCTACATGCGCGAGGTGGGAATCGATTACCCCGTCCTGATCGGCGAGCAGGAGGGACTGAATGCCGTGAACGCTTTCGGCATGGATGCAGCGTTTCCATTCACGGTATTCGTGGACCGAGCGGGACGTATCATCACCCTGAAAGTTGGCGAGCTGCACGCCGAGGATGCGCGGCTGATCCTTACCAATATCGAGGCCGTAGATCAGGGGCGGCAGACTGCGGCGCAAGCCCGCGAGCAGATCGACCAGGGAATGGCGGCGCTGGCGCTCAAGCGAGCTCAGGCAGAAAGTACGTTGAAATCGCGCTAGCCGCGGTGGCCCGTTTGACGACCTGCTGCGCCGATCTGTGCCGATCGCAACAGAATTCCACCCAATCCCCGGGAATTAGGTTACATTCGCCCCGTTTCGGCGCCGAGGCAGGGTAACCACCTCTGATGCCTGAACGGGAGTCGATCTGCGGGCATGCACGCCACGGGCGCAGCGGTTGGGTCAAATAATGGCGCGAATGCTTCTCCTGAACGGACCGAATCTTAACCTGCTCGGTAACCGCGAGCCTGAGGTTTACGGGACCGCAACGCTGGCGTCGATCGAAGCACGCGTGGCGGAGCTGACGCGTGCTGCCGGACACGAGCTGGTCGCCTTCCAGAGCAACGCCGAGCACGAATTGATTGGCCAAATTCACGCCGCACCGGGCCGGGGGATCACTTTCGTGCTGCTCAATCCCGGTGCTTTCTCGCACACCAGCATTGCGCTCAGGGATGCGCTGCTCGGTGTTGGCTTGCCGTTCATCGAGATTCATCTCTCGAATGTGTACGCGCGCGAGCCCTTCCGCCGCCACTCCTATTTCTCCGATGTGGCGGTGGGGGTGATCAGCGGGTTCGGTGCACTGGGTTATGAGCTGGCGGTTACCGCAGCCACTCAGCGGCTTGGAAAGAGCGGCTGAGGCGCTGCCTGCCGCAGCCTGGACAGATTCATGCGGCACGTAACTCACAAAGCGAATTCTCAAGGGGAGCAGTCCTGAGCATGGATATCAGAAAAATCAAAAAGCTGATCGAGCTGCTGGAAGAGTCCGGCATCGCGGAAATCGAGATCAAGGAAGGCGAGGAGGCGCTGCGCATCAGTCGCATGCCCACGGGCAGCATCGCGGCCCAGGGACTTGCGCATGTGCCGAGTCTGCCGTTGACGGCACCGCCCTTATCGTCGCCCGCGAAAGCCGCCACCGCGGCAAGCGCCGATGTGCCTGCGCCTAAGCCAACCAAACCCAATGAGCACGTGATCACGGCGCCGATGGTCGGCACCTTTTATGGCGCCCCCTCCCCGGGAGCCAAGCCCTTCATCGAAATAGGCGATGAGATCAAGGTGGGCCAGGTACTGTGCATCATCGAGGCGATGAAGATGATGAATCAGATCGAGGCCGACCGGGCGGGGCGGGTGACATCGATCATGGCGCGCAACGGCGATCCGGTGGAGTTCGGTCAGCCGCTGTTCGTCGTCGAATAGCCTCGCCATGCTCGAGAAGGTCGTCATCGCCAATCGCGGCGAGATCGCTTTGCGGATCCTGCGTGCCTGCCGCGAGCTGGGTATCAAGACCGTGGCCGTGCATTCCACCGCGGATTACAGCCTGAAACACGTGCTGCTCGCGGACGAGTCAGTCTGCATCGGACCACCGCCCTCCGCCGGGAGTTACCTCAACATGCCGGCGATCATCAGCGCGGCGGAGGTAACGGATTCGGTAGCCATCCATCCCGGTTATGGCTTTCTCTCCGAGAATGCCGATTTCGCCGAGCGCGTCGAGAACAGCGGCTTCGTGTTCGTCGGACCGAAAGCGGAAACCATCCGCACCATGGGCGACAAGGTCTCGGCCATCCGTGTGATGAAGTCGCACGGCGTACCCTGTGTGCCCGGATCGGACGGTCCCCTGGGCGAGGACGCCGATGACACGCTGCGCATCGCGCGCGACATCGGTTACCCGGTAATCATCAAGGCTTCCGGTGGCGGCGGTGGGCGCGGGATGCGCGTGGTACACAGCGAAGCCTCGCTGTTGAATGCGGTCGGCGTGACGCGCGCCGAAGCGCGTGCCGCTTTCGGCAATGACCAGGTCTACATGGAGAAATTCCTGGAACGGCCGCGGCATATCGAGTTCCAGGTGCTCGCCGATGGATACGGCAATGTCGTGCATCTCGGAGAGCGCGACTGTTCCATGCAGCGACGCCATCAGAAAGTCATCGAGGAGGCGCCGGCCCCCGGCATCACCACGCGTCAGCGACGCGTGATGGGCGAGCGCTGTGTCGAGGCGTGCCGTGCTGTTGGCTACCGTAGCGCTGGTACCTTGGAGTTTCTGGTCCAGGACGGCGAGTTCTACTTCATCGAGATGAATACGCGCATCCAGGTGGAGCATCCGGTCACCGAGCTCATCACGGGCATCGATCTGGTCAAAGCTCAGTTACTCATCGCCAGCGGTGAGAAGCTGCCGTACGTGCAGAGCGATGTGCAGATCAGGGGCCATGCGATCGAATGCCGCATCAATGCCGAGGATGCCAAGACCTTCATGCCCTCGCCAGGACCCATTCGCCTGTGGCACGCCCCGGGTGGTCCCGGAGTGCGCGTCGACAGCCACATCTACTCCGGTTATAACGTGCCGCCCAACTACGACTCGCTCATCGGCAAGATCATCACCTTCGGAGAGAACCGCGAAACGGCGATCGCGCGCATGAAGAACGCGCTCGCCGAGATGGTGATCGAAGGCATCCGAACCAACGTGCCGCTGCACCAGGAGATCTTCAATCACGCGGCCTATCAGAAAGGTGGCACGGATATCCATTATCTGGAGCGTCGCCTGGGTTTACGCTGACCGCGGCACCGATGGCCGGCTTCTGGCAGCTGTCTTTTGATCTCGGCAGCATCGAGCCGGGCGCCGCCGAGCAGAGCTGCTGGGACCTGGGTGCAATCGCCGTGAGCTTCGTGGACGCCGCCGATGCGCCAGTGCTCGAGCCGTTGCCGGGCGAGTTTCGGCTGTGGTCCGCAACCAGACTGCAGGCGCTGTTCGCCGGGGAGATCGTTCCCGAGGTGCTGGTTGCAGGCATAGGCCAGACGCTGCAACTGCCGCAGTTGGCGCTGCGTCTCGAGCGCATCGCAGATCGCGCATGGGAGCGGGAGTGGCTGCGCGATTTTCACGCGATGCGTTTCGGGCGCCGCCTATGGGTCTGCCCCCACCACGAGCAGGCCGCGGCTGCGGATGCGGTGGTCGTTCGGATGGATCCAGGCCTCGCATTCGGTACCGGTACGCATCCAAGTACCGCACTGTGTCTGCAGTGGCTCGATGCGCATGTAGTGGCCGGACAGGAAATCATCGACTACGGATGCGGCTCCGGAATCCTCGCGCTGGCGGCCGTCAAGCTGGGTGCTGCGCAGGCGCACTGTTTCGATATCGATCCGCAGGCCCTGTTGGCCACAGCGGACAATGCCCGAGTCAACGACATCACTGACCGTATCCGCATCGTGGCGGCATCCGCGGCTCTGCCCGCACAGGTGGATGTGCTGCTGGCGAACATCCTCTCGGGACCGTTGCGCGAGCTGGCAGCCGCTCTGAGCGCTCGGCTGCGCCCCGGCGGCTCGATCGTGCTGGCGGGGCTCATGGATCACGAGATCACCGAGGTGACACAGGCTTACAGTGCGTGGTTTGATATGTGTTGCTTTGGACTGCGCGACGGTTGGGCCGGCCTAGCCGGGAGACGTCATTCCTGCGCGTCCCGATCGGCAGTCCAAGAGCTTGGCAGGGCCTGATGTTTACTGTTTGTCCTAAATGCGCACTGACGCTCGTCGTCACAGCGGCGGATCTGCGTGTCGCGCAGGGCTACGTACGCTGCGGCCGATGCTCCAACGTGTTCAATGCGCTCGCGCGATTGTCCGATGAGCGCCGGGGTGCCGCTCAGCCGGCGCCCGAGTCGAGCGCACGCGACACCAGCACATCGGCGCGGTTGCGGACCTCATCCGGCTCGGGAGCAACGACTTCGCGTACGCGGGCGCTGCAGGAGCCCGGCCGCAGCTCGGGTAGTGCGGATGCATCGAGGCGCGATGTCAGGCAACCCCCTGCCGTTGCGGGAAAGGCCACGACGAAGACCGTGCCCCCGCGCTCCCCATCGCAGTCGCACTCAGATGAGGCTGGTATTCCCGATGACGCGCTCGAGTTCAATGCGGCGACAACCGATGTCAGCAAGGTGTTCTTCGAGCAGCCGCCCACTGCGGAGTTCAGGGCAGCGACAGGGACCTTTCGCGCACTGCGACATGAAGCAGACGAGTCCGCGCGCGCCGCGGGGCACGGTCATCCTGCCGCGGGAGAGAACACGCCAGCGCAGCACGACGAGCGTGCCGGCGTGCAATTCGATATTGAACTTGACTCCGAATTGCTTGCCGAGATCACCGGCAATCGACTGACTCGCCTCGACTCAACAGCTGCTACTCGCCCCGCAACCGATGCGCGGACAACCGCACGCGCGGAGGGGGCGCCGGCCGCTGACAGTCATGGGGCCGGCGCGCGAGACGCCCCGACCCAGGATTCCAAGGCCCAGGGTTCTGAAGCCCGGAGCGCGGAGACGCATGATGCGGATAGCGCGCACATTCACAGCGCCAGACTGCAGACGGAAGAGACGCCGGCGACAGAAGTCCCCGAGGAGGGGACCGCGCATGGCAAGACGGCGGCCGAGCCGCTTGGCGCTGCGCCGCTGCCGACTGCCGACTCAGCCGGCAAACGACCGCAGGGCGAGCAACTCGAGGCTGACCGTCTCCTTCGGCTGTCTGCAGGCATGGCCGGCGGCAGACCCGTTGCGCCGGTCACCAACACGGCGCGAGCGACTCCCGCAAAACGCGCATCTCCGCTGGAAACGGCTGAAGCGATCCGCAGCGCCCTGTCGCCCCGTAAGAAGTCCTCGGCTGCGCAGGCAACCACGGCTAGCGCCGCACGGATGGACCCGACGGTGTTGGCCTGGACGATCGGCACCGTGCTCATGGGACTGCTGCTGTTGGGGCAAGTCATCAATCATTTCCGCAACGATCTCGCGGCGAGTGCCGAGTTGCACGGGCCCCTGACCTCCCTGTATGCGGCGCTCGGCATCACCCTGATCCCGAAATGGAATCTGTCGAGCTACGAAGTACGCCAGCTTGGGGCGACCACCGATGCGGAATCTGCCGGTCACATCACCGTTCGGGCCAGCGTCAAGAACGGCGCTCATCAGTCCAAGCCGCTGCCTTTCCTGCGGGTGACCCTGCAGGACCGCTTCGGCAATCGCATCGCCTCGCGCGATGTACCACCGCAGTCGTACCTGCCGCGGGCCATTCCCGCCAGCACGCTGCTCGCGCCGGGGCAGCGCATCGATGCAGAAATGGTATTCGTCGATCCGGGAACCAACGCCGTGGGCTTTGAGATCGACGCTTGTCTGCCCGCCCCGAGCGGCGGTATCACCTGTGCCAACGATGTCACCAGCCGTTGACAACGCGCGGCTGATCTAAATTCAGTACCCCGTCACTGATGCTCAGGATCGGATCTTTCACGCTGCCGGCCCGCGTGGTACTCGCCCCCATGGCGGGTGTGACCGACCGGCCGTTCCGCATACTGTGCCGCAGATTCGGCGCTGGACTGGCCGCCTCCGAGATGCTCACCTCGGACACGCGGCTGTGGAGTTCACGCAAATCGCGGTTGCGGATGGACCACGCCGGCGAGCCTGAGCCGCGCGTCGTGCAGCTCGCCGGTGCGGACCCCGCAGCGTTAGCCGAGGCGGCCCGCCTCAACGTCGCTCTCGGTGCGCAGATCATCGATGTCAATATGGGATGCCCCGCAAAGAAAGTTTGTGGCCGTCTTTGCGGCTCTGCGCTGTTGCAGGATGAGCCACTGGTGGCCCGCCTGCTCGAGGCGGTAGTGCGCGCCGTGGATGTGCCGGTTACGCTGAAGATCCGCACCGGCTGGGATCGGGCTTCACGCAACGGCGTGCGGATCGCGCAGCTCGCCGCCGCCGCAGGTGTCCAGGCGCTGGCTGTTCATGGCCGAACGCGCGCCGATTTTTATGCTGGCAGCGCGGAATACGACACGATCCGCGAGATCAAGGCGCTGGTGGACATTCCGGTGATCGCCAACGGCGATATCGATACGCCGGAAAAAGCACGCGAGGTTCTTGATTTCACCTCGGCAGACGGAGTAATGCTGGGGCGCGCGAGCCACGGTGCCCCATGGATCTTCGCTGCTGTCAACGCGTATCTGAGTGCGGGAATTGCTGCTCCGGCTCTCTCGCGCGCAGAGGTGCGTGATATTATTCTCGCGCATCTCGACTCGCTGTACGCCTTCTACGGCGAAGACACCGGAGTGCGGATTGCACGCAAACATCTCGGCTGGTATTGGGATCACCTACTGTCTGACGCGACGGTCGCGCGGCGCACATTGATGCTGGCGGCGACAACTGCGGCACAGTTTGCGCTGGCCCGTGATGAGCTGTGCACCTGGGTTGCGGATGCAGCCTGATTGATCGGTTTTTTGGGGACGGAACATGACGGCAAAAAAGAAGACTCGGTCTCGGGGGGAATCCGGCACGCGTCTGAACGGCAAAGAACTGCCGTTGCGCAATCATGCCGAGCGCGCGCTGAGCGACTACTTTGATAGCCTGAACGGCCATCGGCCTGCGCATCTGTACGACCTCGTGCTGCGTGAGGTCGAAGAGCCGTTGTTCCGCGTAGTGCTGGACTACGCGCAGGGCAATCAGAGCCGTGCCGCAGGGATCCTCGGCATCAATCGCGGTACGTTGCGTAAGAAGCTGAAGCAGCTGGGGTTGTCGGGGGACGCCTAGCTCTCTGCCCGCGCCGCGCAGCGCCCTGAAGGAGGCCTAGCATGTTGCTGCCGGTGCGCCGTGCGTTGCTTTCCGTCTCGGATAAGACTGGCATCGTCGAGCTCGCGCGCGCGCTCGCGAGCCGCAATATTGAGATCATCTCCACCGGCGGCACCGCGCGCCTGCTGACGGCAAGCGGGCTGCAGCCGCTGGAGGTCGCCGCCTATACGGGATTCCCGGAGATCATGGGCGGGCGGGTAAAGACACTGCATCCGAAGATTCACGGCGGCCTGCTGGGCCGCCGCGGTATCGACGAGACCGTGATGGCGGAGCATCAGATTGCGCCGATCGATCTGCTCGTGGTGAACCTCTATCCCTTCGCGCAGACGATCGCTCGCCCGGACTGCACCTACGCTGCAGCAATCGAGAACATCGACATCGGCGGCCCGGCCATGTTGCGTGCCGCAGCCAAGAATCACGCAGCAGTCACCGTGGCGGTGGATCCGGCGGACTACAGTGTGCTGCTCGAGGAACTTGCGGCTCATGGTGGCCATACGACGCTGGCGACGCGCTCGCAGCTTGCCGCCAAAGCTTTCGCGCATACCGCCCTTTACGACACGATGGTGGCGAGTTATCTCGCCGCGCAGCATGAGCTGCCGGCCGCGCCATTCCCGCGAACGCTGGCATGCGTCTTCCAGAAAACACAGGAGCTGCGCTACGGGGAGAATCCGCATCAGGCCGCGGCGTTCTACCGCAATCCCGTGGCCCACGGGAGCGGTATTGCCGCAGCTCAGGTGCTGCAGGGCAAGGACCTCTCATTCAACAACATTGCCGACGCGGACACGGCCATAGAGTGTGTACGGCAGTTTGCCGAACCTGCCTGTGTCATCGTCAAACACGCCAATCCCTGCGGAGCGGCCGTAGCGGCCTCGCCGCTCGAGGCCTATGATCGCGCCTATCGCACCGACCCGACCTCGGCCTTCGGTGGCATTATCGCGCTCAATCGCGATCTGGATGCGCTCACGGCCTCGGCCATCGTCGAGCGCCAGTTTGTCGAAGTGCTGGCGGCAACCGCCATCTCCAGCGACGCCAGTCAGTGTGCTCGCCGCCAGGCCCAACGTGCGCGTGCTCGCGCTGGGCGACCTGCGGCAGCAGTCGGTAGAGCCCGAACTGCGTAGCGTAACCGGCGGCCTGCTGGTGCAGACCCGCGACCAGGCGAGGATCACGGCCGGCGAGCTGCGTGTGGTGACCCGCCGTAAACCAACTCCTGCGGAGCTGGCCGATCTGCTGTTCGCATGGTGCGTGTGCAAGTTCGTCAAATCCAACGCGATCGTCTTCGCACACCAGAACCGCACCGTGGGCGTGGGTGCGGGGCAGATGAGCCGCGTGTACTCCACGCGTGTGGCGGCGATGAAGGCTGCGGATGAGCAGCTGGAAGTCGAGGGCTCGGCGATGGCTTCGGATGCGTTTTTCCCTTTCCGTGACGGCATCGACGTGGCCGCAGGCTACGGCATCCGTTCAGTCATCCAGCCAGGTGGCTCGCGCAAGGACGCCGAAGTGATCGCGGCGGCCGATGAGCACGATCTTGCGATGGTGTTCACCGGTGTGCGCCATTTCCGTCATTGAGACGCGTGTGAAGGTACTGATCATCGGCTCAGGCGGGCGCGAACATGCGCTTGCGTGGAAATGCGCGCAGTCGCTGCGCGTCAGTGAAGTTCTGGTAGCTCCCGGCAATGCCGGTACCGCCGGCGAGCTGCGGGTTCGCAACGTCACGGTGGACGCGGAAGACGCTGCGGCGCTGGTGGCACTCGCACGCGCGGAGCGCATCGATCTGACGATCGTCGGACCCGAGGCACCGCTCGTTGCCGGCGTCGTCGACCGGTTCCAGGCTGCAGGCCTGCAGTGTTTCGGTCCCAGCGCGCGCGCCGCGCAACTGGAGGGCTCCAAGGCCTTCAGCAAGGAGTTCCTGCGCCGCCATGGCATCCCCACGGCCGGTTACGCCCTTTGCACGCGTGAGACCTTCGATCCTCGGCTGATCGAGCGCCAGCGTCCGCCCATCGTGGTGAAGGCCAGCGGCCTTGCGGCAGGCAAGGGCGTGGTCATCGCGGCGACCGCGGCTGAAGCGGTGGCAGCTGCAGAGCAGATGTTCAGCGGCCGCTTCGGCACCGCCGGGCGTGAGGTCGTCATCGAGGAGTTCCTGCAGGGCGAAGAAGTCAGCTTCATCGTCATGGCGGACGGCGAGCACGTGCTGCCCCTCGCGAGCTCCCAAGACCACAAGCGACTGCGCGATGCCGATCAGGGGCCCAACACCGGAGGCATGGGCGCGTACTCGCCGGCCCCCGTGGTCACGGACGAAATGCATGCGCGCATCATGCGCGAGGTGATCCATCCGACAATTCGCGGGCTGCGGGCCGATGGCATGCCCTTTTGCGGCTTTCTCTATGCGGGCCTGATGATCGCGCCGGATGGCACGCCCAACGTCATCGAATTCAATTGTCGTCTGGGTGATCCGGAAGCCCAGCCCCTCCTGTGTCGGTTATCCTCCGACCTCACACTGCTGTGTGAGGCTGCGGTCGCCGGCCGGCTGCACACGGTCACAACACAATGGGATGCGCGCGCCGCACTCGGCGTGGTCATGGCGGCCGAGGGCTATCCGGACACGCCGCGCAAGGGTGACCCCATTCAAGGACTGGATGCAGCGGCACGACTACCGGGCAAGGTGTTTCATGCCGGCACGCGCCTGCAGCAGGGACAAGTCCTCACCCATGGCGGACGCGTGTTGTGTGCGGTCGGATTGGGCACCACGGTGAGTGAGGCGCGTCACAAGGCTTATGGGCTCGTCAGCGCCATCAGCTGGCGCGGCATGCAATATCGCCAGGACATCGGGTACCGCGCCGTAGCACGGGAATGCCTGTCCCCCGAAACGACTGCATCGTGAGTTGCCCGTTAGCAATTCGGGCCAGGCATGGCTGAGGACTGGGATGCTCCGGCGCCGCATCTGATCCGTATCGTCGTCGTTGCGACGGACATCGATGCCTACGAGCACGTCAACAACGCGGTGTATCTCTCGTGGCTGGATCGGGTGGCCTGGTCGCACTCTGCCGCTCTCGGCGTGCCACTCGAGGAGTGCCTGCGCCTGCGCCGCGGCATGGCTGCGCACCGCACCGAGATCGACTACCTGCGCGCCCTCGTACGGGGGGATGAGGTAGAGGTCGCCACCTGGATCGTGGCCACGGACCAGCGCCTGCGTGTGGAGCGGCGCTTTCAGATACGCCGCCTCCCCGATGGACTCACCGTCGCGCGGGCGCGCATCGCCTATGTCTGCATCAATCTGCAGACCGGCCGCGCCGCGCGCATGCCGGAGCGCTTTGTGTCCGCTTACATAGTCACCCAGGGCTAGCGCGCCACCGCGGCGCCGGGTTGCTGCCTAGAACGACACCTTGAAGAAGGCCTCGGGACCGCGGACGTCGAGGCGGAAGATTCCCGGGAAGTTGGCGTCATTCACATCCAGGGACCACTTCATGCGCGTGTAACCGGCCCCGAGCGTGAAGTTGGGCTTCCAGCGGTACTGCAGATCGCCGTGATACTGGCCGAGTGCGCCGGTAAACCCGCTGACGGACGCCTTGAAATACTGCGCACGGGTCGTGAAGGCAAAGTGCCGGGAAATGACCCAGGTGAAGTCGAGCGGCACGGTCGGAAAGACTCCGGAGCCGGAGATGTCCTTGCGCTCGTTCCGGGCCGCGACGGCACCGTGACCCACCGCCTCGATGAAATGCGCCGCAAGTCCGGTGCCAAGCTCGAAATGCTCAGTGCGCAGGAATGAGTAGGTGTATGTCAGATCGAACGAGCGGAAGTCCAGATAGCTCGTCACCCGATCGCCCACGTCGAAATCCAGATCGCCGAAGAACACCGGGCGGCTCAGCAAGCGGTCACCGTGGCGGCTCGTTTCGAAATAGTTGAGGCGCAGACGATTGCGTTTCTTCAGGCGAAACATCAGCTCGATGCGCGGCTGCTGCAGGCGGCCCGCCATCCCCATGTCCTTCTCGCCGCTCACGACCGTGCCGGTACGGCCGGGCATGCCGGCCGCGGGACTTTGGCCATCAACGCGCAGGGACGTGGCGACCGCCGGGTCGTAGAAGCTGCCGATGACGTAGAAGCGATCGCTGATCGGACTGGTCGCGCCCCGTTGCTGACCGGGGGGCAGCGGCGCGCCGCTGAGCGGGTCGTGGGCGGAATCGGCCAGTGCCGCTGCGGCCTGCATCGTAACCGACATCGCGGCGAGCACTGGCCAGGTACGCATCGGCGGACGACTCCTTGAGAATTGCCCGCAATGTCGCGGCCACGACCCCATTAGTCCGTGGGCTGCGTCACAACTTGGGCGATCGGCACGGATTGTGCCCGATCCATCCGCGCCCGGTTGGGCTGTCAGCGTTGGTCGTCGCCGGTCGGCAACAGGCGCAGCGGGGCGCCCTCGGGGGCGCCCGCAACGCTCAGCGTTTCATGGCCTCGAAGAATTCGCCGTTCGACTTCGTGTCTTTCATCTTGTCGAGCAGGAATTCAATCGCGGCGAGCTCATCCATCGGATGCAGCAGCTTCCGCAGGATCCACATCTTGGCGAGCTCGCCCTGATCGGTGATCAGCTCTTCCTTGCGCGTGCCGGAGCGGTTGATGTTGACCGCCGGGAACACGCGCTTCTCGGAGATGCGCCGGTCGAGGTGAATCTCGCTGTTACCGGTACCCTTGAACTCCTCGTAGATAACGTCGTCCATCTTCGAGCCCGTATCGATCAGGGCCGTCGCCAGGATGGTGAGACTGCCGCCCTCCTCGATGTTGCGCGCCGCACCGAAGAAGCGCTTCGGCCGCTGCAGAGCATTGGCGTCCACGCCCCCGGTCAGTACCTTGCCCGACGAGGGCACGACGGTGTTGTAGGCGCGCGCCAGGCGCGTGATCGAGTCGAGCAGGATGACCACGTCCTTCTTGTGCTCGACCAGCCGCTTCGCCTTCTCGATCACCATCTCGGCCACCTGCACATGGCGGGCAGCGGGCTCGTCGAAGGTGCTGGATACGACCTCACCCTTCACCGTGCGCTGCATCTCGGTGACTTCTTCCGGCCGCTCATCGATGAGCAGCACGATCAGATAGACCTCCGGATGGTTCGAGGTGATGGCGGTGGCGATGTTCTGCAGCAGCATCGTCTTGCCGGCCTTGGGTGGCGAGACGATCAGGCCGCGCTGTCCCTTGCCGATCGGCGCGACCAGGTCGATGGTGCGCGCGGTCAGATCCTCGGTCGAGCCATTGCCGCGCTCGAGCTTCAAGCGCTTGGTCGGATGGAACGGTGTGAGATTCTCGAACAGCACCTTGTTGCGCGAGCTGTCGGGCGAATCGAAATTGATCTCACCGACTTTCAGCAGCGCGAAATAGCGCTCGCCGTCCTTCGGCGGGCGGATCAGGCCGGAGATGGTGTCGCCGGTACGCAGGTTGAAGCGACGGATCTGGCTCGGGCTCACGTAGATGTCATCCGGGCCGGCCAGATAGGAGCCGTCGGCCGAGCGCAGGAAGCCGAAGCCATCCTGCAGGATCTCGAGCACGCCATCGCCGTAGATGTTCTCGCCGTTGCGCGCGTGCGCCTTGAGGATGGAGAAGATGATGTCCTGTTTGCGCGAGCGCGCCAGGTTCTCCAGCCCCATCGACTCGGCGAGCTTGACCAACTCATGGATCGGCCGCGACTTCAGCTCGGTGAGATTCATCGAGGCGCGCGACTGCGTGAGCTCCGCCGGACTGATGATCTCCGCGTCATCCGCGTCGAACACCTCCGGCTCGTGCATCAGATCATCGGGCCGCCCCCCGCCGTTACCATTGTTGCCCCGGTTGCCGTCACGATTGCCGTGGCGCGGGCCTTTGTTGGGCCGGTTGCGGCCCTGATTACCGAGATAGCCTCTCACAGGTTACTGTCCAGAAATGCAGAGAGTTGGGATTTGGACACGGCGCCGACCTTCTGGGCCTCGACCGTGCCGTTCTTGAAAAGAATCAGTGTCGGAATGCCGCGGATGCCGAACTTCGGCGGCGTCTGCGGGTTCTCATCGATATTCAGCTTGGCGATCCTGATGCGGTCCTGATACTCGCTCGCGATCTCATCGAGAATCGGCGCGATCATCTTGCAGGGGCCACACCATTCGGCCCAGAAATCAAGCAGCACGGGCTTGTCGGACTTCAGGACATCCTGGGAAAAAGTGGCATCCGTGGTATGCACAATGTGCGGGCTACTCACGCGTTTCAACCTCCGTCGAATGCAGAGTGTGGGAAGGATTTGTCTGGATGGGAAAACCTGGGATTGGGTTGGCAGGCCGTGTCTTTCGCAAAAGCCGTGCCAGAAATACCCGTCAAACGGTTACACTAACTCGCGAGATGAGTAAGAAACTTGGCTTTCAGGGAATCGGATTGGGCAGGTGCGGAACCTCGCTGGTTGATGCCAAAGGCCCGCTGTCTGGAGAGCTTTTTAGCGCTTCCGAGGCCCTTTTGCAAGGCCCGATCGCCCAATTTACCCACGGTGCAGAACGATTTGATGACTGAGACACACTCCAGTTCCCCAACCTTCGCATCCCTCGGCCTGGCCGCGCCCCTGATGCAGGGCATCCGTGAGGCGGGCTTCACTTACTGCACGCCGATCCAGGCGCAGACTCTGCCCATCGCGCTCAGTGGACGCGACGTTGCCGGTCAGGCCCAGACCGGTACCGGCAAGACAGCGGCGTTCCTCGTCGCCCTGTACCAGGCACTGCTGACGCGCTCAGCCGGAGCGCACCGTCAGCCGGCCTCGATAAGGGCCCTGATCGTGGCGCCCACGCGCGAGCTCGCGGTACAGATCCATCACGACGCCGAGATACTCGGACGTCATACCGGTTTTCGCCAGACCGTTGTGTATGGGGGCGTCGACTACGAAAAACAACGGCGCCAGCTCGAGGAGGGCGTCGATGTCCTGATCGGCACGCCGGGACGGCTGATCGACTATTTCAAGCAACACGTGTTCGACATGCGCCACGCGCAAGTGCTGGTCCTGGATGAAGCCGATCGCATGTTCGACCTGGGTTTCATTGCCGATATCCGCTACCTGTTGCGACGGTTACCGCACCCGCAGAAACGACAGTCGATGCTGTTCTCCGCGACGCTCTCGCACCGCGTGCTCGAGCTCGCCTACGAGCACATGAACAATCCGGAGCTGGTCCGCATCGAGCCGGACAAGATGACCGTCGATCAGGTGCGGCAGATCATGTACTACCCGGCGATGGAGGAAAAGCTGCCGCTGTTGGTCGGACTGCTGCGTCAGTACGAGGCACGGCGTACGATGATCTTCGTCAACACCAAGCGGGTCGCGGAGCGCCTCGAGGGTACCCTCAAGGCCAACGGCTTCCACGCCCAGGCGCTCTCAGGTGACGTGCCGCAGAACAAACGCCTGAAATTCCTGCGCGACTTCCACAACGGTGACCTTGCGGTGCTGATCGCCACCGACGTTGCCTCGCGCGGGCTGCACATCCCGGACGTCAGCCACGTCTTCAACTTCGATTTGCCCCAGGACGCTGCTGACTACGTACACCGCATTGGCCGCACTGCGCGCGCGGGCGCTGATGGCGACGCCATCAGCTTTGCCTGCGAGGAGTTCGCGGTGTCATTGCCTGAGATCGAAGACTACATTGGACACAAAATACCCTCGGCGCCCATCGGCGCGGATCTGTTGGCCACCGAGGTCGTTGCGGGCCCGCCACCGGAGCATGGCCACCGGCCGCGGTCACGCGCCGGTCATTCGGGTCATTCGGGTCATTCGGGTCATTCGGGCCATGGCGGCGGCGGGCGGCGGCCACAGGGCCGCCGGGGCTCGTCCTCTTCGTCCCGGGGAGGCCGCGGTCGAGGTCGGTGAGCGCGATTGCAATGCCGCACGGATCCCGCCCGCATCCTCCGCGGGACGTGATGGCGCGGATGAGGCCGGTTCGCTAAGCTACGCGCGCCTGCAAAGGGTCCTGGCGCGTAAGCGGCCCATCCGATGGGAGCCGCAGGCGGCAGCAGCCATGGCGGAAATCGAAGACAACGTGGATCGCGAGCTGTTTCGCAACATCGAAAAGTTGCGCCAGCTGCGCATTGAGCATCGCGACCTCGATCAGGTCATCGAGCGTCTCACCATGGACCTGCACAACGATGAGCTGCAGCTGAAACGGCTGAAAAAGCGCAAGCTCATGTTGAAGGATCAGATTACCCGCATGGAAAGCCAGCTCATTCCCGACTTGAACGCATGATGGTCCGCTGCGCGCCGACTGACCGGCGCCGTGCACCGCGCCATACATGAATAGCGCCAGCGGCGGCCTGATGGGTGTGTTCGCCCGCCTCACCACTCCGGAAACCCTCGCGCAGGCGATTGCGATCGCCTGCGCAGGACTGATTGCGCTCGCCGGCGCACAGCTCTTCAAAGCCTGGGACCGGCGGCGCGGGGCCGTCCGCGCCGAGGGCTGGCAGGCCGACATACACGAAGGGGCGATCATCGTCGCCCCGTATCTGGTCGCGCTCATCGTGTTGTTGGTGGTGCGCTGGCTGCTCGGCTCGGCCCACGGGCGTACCGCGGTGGTCGATACCGCCCTGCAGCTGACCACGGCGCTGGTGCTGGTGCGGCTCGGTGTCTACCTGCTGCGCGTGATGATGGGGCCGGATTCGTGGATACGCGGCTGGGAAAACCGGCTGACGGTGTTTCTCTGGCTCGGCATGTCGTTCTCGCTGGTGGGGTGGCTGGACTCCATCGAGAGCACCCTCAACCACATCAACCTGGTCCCGGGCAAGACTCAGTTCAGCCTGTGGGCGCTGCTGAAGGGACTGGTGGTCGTCTCGGCATTCGTGGTCGTGACCAGCCTCATCGCGCGTGCGCTCGAGAAGCGCCTGATGCGGCTGCAACAGCTGGCGGTGTCCACGCGCATCGGCATCTCCAAGTTCGCCTACTTCATCCTGGTAGCCATCGGTGCGATGCTGGGCATCAACGAGGCGGGCGTCGATGTCACGACGCTGAACGTGCTCACCGGCGCCATCGGTGTAGGCCTCGGCTTTGGCATGCAGTCGATCGCCAGCAATTTCGTCAGCGGCTTCGTGCTGCTGATCGATAAGTCGATCAAGCCGGGCGATGTCATCAGTTTCACCGGGCACACCGGCACCAGCACCGAGAATTTCGGCTGGGTGCAGGAACTTCGCGGGCGCTACGTGGTGGTGAGGGACCGCGACGGCGTCGAGACCCTGGTACCGAACCAGAGTCTCATCAATAACTCGGTCATCAACTGGAGCTACTCGGATCAGCGCGTGCGGATCCGCCTGCCGGTCATGATCAGCTATGACGATGATCCGGAATTCGCGCTGCGGCTGCTGGCGGAAGCCGTTACTCATCATCCACGCATCCTGCGCGATCCCGCGCCGGCCACGCGTCTGATGGCATTCGAAGACTATGGCATGAAGCTCGAGGTGCGCTTCTGGATCGCCGATCCGATGAACGGCGTCAACAATGTCCGCTCGGATGTCAACCGCGGTATCTGGAAGCTGTTCCAGCAGCACGGCGTCAAGATGCCCGTCGCGCAGCGCGAGCTGCGGATGTTAGGTCCGCCGGAGCCGCGGCTGGCGTCGCGGGGCGCTGCGCCGCCTGAGCGCGACGAGCGCGACACCGGCTGAGCATGCATGCCGGTGCAGATCCATGACGCGCTGTCGATCCCGGATGCCGATCTGCAGGTCAGTTTTGTGCGCGGCTCCGGACCGGGCGGTCAGAACGTCAACAAAGTCGCCTCCGCCGTGCAGTTGCGCTTCGATCTCGCCGGCACACAGGTGTTGGCCGAGCCCGTCAAACAACGGCTGCGCACGCTCGCGGGCCGGCGTCTGACCGATGAGGGCGCGATTCTCATCATTGCGCGCAGCCATCGCAGCCAGGATCAGAACCGTCGCGAAGCCGCAGAGCGACTGCGGCAGCTGATATTGCGCGCTCTGCCCGCTCCGATTGTGCGCAAAGCGACGCGTCCGACACGCGCATCCAGAGAACGGCGACTGCAGAGCAAGACCCGACAGCAGCGGGTCAAGTCACTGCGCAGCAAAGTCCGTTGGGAGAGTTAGCCGCTCAGTTCGAGGGCGCACCGCGCGCCGCCTCCTCCTGCATCAGCTTCCAAAGTTGCTCGACGTGCCTGCGCTCGGTGGCCTCGCCGCCCAGCGCGACCCGCACCATCCAGCGCCCCTCCAGCAGGGCGGGTGTCAGGTAGGCCATCCCGGATTCATTGATGCGTCGCACCCAGGCGAGCGTGTGGGTATCGAGCGCATCGCCGCTCAGGCCCGCCGGCTCATGCCGCACACAGACCGTCTGCAAGGGAACCGGCGCCACACGCCTCCAGGGGGGCGTCCCGTCCACGCGCGCAGCGAGCCACTGCGCGTGCTCCAGGTCCCGGCGCAGCCTTGCCTGCAAACCCCTTACGCCCTGCTCGCGGATCAGGAACCAGAGCTTGAGCGCACGAAAGCGACGACCCAGCGGGATTCCCCAGTCGCGGTAGCTGCGCGCCTGGCTGTCTGCGGCGGTACGCAGGTAACTCGGGTTGGTCGACATCACGCGCACGAGGTGCTCGGGATCACGCACGTAATACGTCGAGCAGTCAAAGGAGGCGCCGAGCCACTTGTGCGGGTTGATCACCAGCGAGTCGGCGGATTCGACGCCACTCCAGAGATGACGACACTCTGGCAGGATCATCGCCGAGCCGGCGAGGGCAGCATCGACATGCAGCCACAAGCGCTGCTCGCGGGCTACCGCGCTCAGCTCCTCCAGCGGGTCGATCGCGGTAACCGAGGTCGAGCCGGTCGTTGCCACCACCGCACAGGGTTGCCATCCCCGGGCACGATCCTCACTGACCATCCGTTGCAGCAGCGGGGCCCGCATCCCAAAACGCTCGTCCACGGGCACCTGCCGGATGTACTCGCGGCCGAAACCTGCCAACAGCGCGGCCTTCTCCACTGAGCTGTGACTTTGGCTGGAGGTGTAGATCACCAATGGCGCGCGCTCGCTCTGCAAACCGCCGCGCGTGGCCCCATAAGCGGTCGTGCGTTCCCGCGCACAGATCAGGGCCACCAGCGCCCCGGTGGACGCCGTGTCCTGGATGACCCCATTCCAGCTCGCGGAGAGACCCAGCATCTGCCGGAACCAGTCGGTCACCCGCTCCTCGAGCTCAGTGAGCGCAGGACTCGCCTGCCAGTTCAGACCGAGCTGTCCGAGGCCCGTGCTCAGAAAGTCGCCGAGCACCGCCGCGAGCGAGCTGTTGGAAGGGAAATAGCCGAAGAAACGCGGACTCAGCCAGTGCGAGCAGGCCGGCAGGATCAGCCTGTCGACGTCGGCCAGCAGCTGGTCCGGTGCTTCGGGCTGCAGCGGCGGGGCGGCGGGCAGCGCACGCAACAATGAGCCCGGGGAGGTGTTGGGCATCACCGGCAGCTCGCCGCAGGACACCTGTTCGCGGTAGTTCGCGATCCAATCCACCAGCTCGTGACCCAGGCGCCGGAATTCTTCGGTGTTCATACGCGCTCGCTGCTGTCGCCCGCGGTCGCGCAGCCGAGCTCAGCTGTGCGTGACCTGCAGGATGCTGTGTCGGATCTGCTCGCTCAGCACGAACTGGGCGTCGGCGGCAACCCGCATCAGGACCTCGTCGAATTCCAGCCGGCCACTGCCGGACAGGCGAATGACGCCGCGCGAGCGTAGCAGATCGAGAAAGTTCTCGAACATCGTCCGATCGAAGAACTCCGGCGAATTCAGGCCGTACAGCATCGCCATGCGCTGCGCGGTGAGCTGGCAGCGCTGCTCGAGTGCGCCCTGGCTGATCTGACCACTGCCGGCGTGCAGCAGCTGCGCGATGGCGAGGTAATAACGTTCGATGGTCTGGATCGTCGCCTGCGCCAGCAGCGACAGCTGCATCGCATGCGGCGAGTCCGGCGGCGGACGCTGCCAGGTATTGCGCGCGGCATCGCTGTTGAGCAACCCGTGCTTCTGCAGACACGTCAGCACATCGCTCACCACCTGCGGCAGCTCTGCCTCGCGCCAGCGCAGGAACAACTCGGCCGCTATGTACGGATAGATGCGCCACACGAGCCGCTGGATGTCATCCGTGGTCACCGTCGCATTGCTCAGAAATGCACACGCCACCAGTGAGGGCAGAGCAAACAGGTGCAGGATATTGTTGCGGAAATACGCGGCGAGCGCCGCCGCTTCATCACTCATGCGGATGATGTCGCCGAGCGCATGCGGCTCGCGCCAGATGAGCTTCATGGATTCGCCATAGGCGAGCACGTCCGGGGCCGACAGCGTGGTCACCGTTACCCGCGCGCTGTAGGGGCTGGTTTGCAACAGATCACGATACATATCCAACTGGCGCAGCAGATCACCGCGCGGCAGCGCCAGGCGCGGCGTGGCCAGCAGCGTGATCGCGAGCAGATTGACAGGCGTGACCGCGGCTGCCGCGTTGATGTTGCACATGATGTGCGCGGCGAGCTCATCGACCGCTGTCGCGATCCAGGGCAGCCGCTCGTCGTCCTCCACCCGCCGCCCGCGCCATTGCGGATCGTAGCGGTCGAGCAGTGGCGCGAGCGCGATCGGTTCTCCCAGGTTGACGTGCACCTGCCCGAACTTTTCCCGCAGCCGGCGCAGCGTGCGCAGCAGCCCGAGCACACTTTCCTTTTCCTTGGGCTTGCCGGAAAGCTCGCTGATGTACGTGCTGCCCTCGACGATGCGCTCGTAACCGAAATACACGGGAATGAAGATGACCGGGCGCGCCGGGTCACGCAGGAAGCTACGCACCGTCATGGACAGCATGCCGGTCTTGGGTTGCAGCAGGCGCCCGGTACGGCTGCGTCCGCCCTCGATGAAATACTCGAGCGAGTGGCCGCGCGCCATGATCGCAGCGAGATATTTCATGAAGACCATGGTGTAGAGCGCATTGCCGCGAAAGCTGCGGCGGATGAAGAACGCCCCGCCCTTGCGCAGCAGCCGGCCGATGACCGGCAGGTTCAGGTTGATGCCGGCGGCGATGTGCGGGATCGCGTAACCGTGGACGTAGATGACATAGGAGAGCAGCAGGTAATCCATGTGACTGCGGTGGCAGGGCACGTAGATGATCTCGTTCCCCTCGGCGCACTGCTCGAGAGTCTGCACGTGGCCGAATACCACGCCGTCGTACAGCCGGTTCCAGAGCCGCGCCAGCGCCGCATCCAGAAAGCGCACGAACGCGTGTGAGTAGTTGGCGGCAATCTCGTCGGCGTACTCGAGAGCCCTGAGGGTCGCCTGATGACGCGTCAGCTTCTTTTCGCGCGCTTCCTGTGCGACCACCGCGCGCACCGCACGCGTGCGCAACACCTGATTGACGATGGTGCGGCGATGCGAAAGGTCCGGGCCGATACGCGCCGCGCGCTGCCGTGCATAGCCGCCCCGCAGCGCCCGGGTCACGCGACGGCCGCGCACCGCTGCACCTCCATCAGCGCCCATCAGAGTGCGTAGCGAGAGCGGCGCGTCAAACTCGATGAGCGTGTTGCGGCCATTGACCAACACCTGCAGGAACTTGCGCGCCCGAGTGGTGAATGCCCAGTCCTCGACCAGCAGCAGACGGAACCATGAGGCTTCCTTCTGCGGCGCCCGGCCCCAGTACACCGCAACCGGCACCAGCTCGATATCCAGTTGCGGCTCGGCGCTGAGCGCCGCAATCATGCGATTCAGTTGGGCAGGCGGCCGCCGATCCAACCGCTCGCCACAGGGTCCCTGCAGGCGGCTCAGAAACAGCACCGACGGCAATTCCTGCAGCTGCGGCGCGAGGCGCTTGCGCGGGCGCAGCAGCTTCAGGCGCACGCAGGCGGTCTGCAGGACCGCAAGATCGGTCACGCTGCGGCGCTCGAGCACGTAGCAGAGCGGCTTGTCGCGCTCGCGCAGCCGCGTGACGGCATCATCAGGCCGGACTTTGAACCGCACCCACAGCGCCAGCAGCCGCCGCAACAGCCAGTTCATTTACTGGAACGCGATAGCCGGCAGGTCGAGAGCGAGCAGAAAATATTCGAAGAGGTATTGAATGACTCGGATCTGATTGTGCAGCCGGTGATCGGAATCGACCACGTGCAGGGCTGTCCGGTAGGTCTGAGCAAAGCGCACGCTGTGCTCGACCGGTATGACTTCGTCCTGCCAGCCGTGGATGATGGCAGCGGGACAATCCAGTACGCCGGCACGCAGCTCCGGTAGTCCCTCCATGTAGAGCGCCGGAGCCATCAGAAACAGTCCGCGCGCATGCAAAAGCGAGGCGGAGGCGACGGCCACGTATCCGCCCATGCTCGAGCCCACCAGCACCAGGTCCCCGGAGAGCTCCTTGCAGAAATCCACCAGCCGCGCGACGCGCGCGCGCGGCTCATCGATGCCGCGATAGTCGAGTGAATGAGACTCATAGCCTTCGTGGCGCGCGATCTCGGCAAGCGCGGCAATCTTCTTGCCCCACGGCCCGCTTTCCTGGCCGTGCGAGAACACCACGTGACGATTGACTACCGGGTCTTCCACAGCAGCTCATCCAGATTCAGGGCAGGCTCGCGCACCACCTTGCCCTTTGCGAGTTTGATACCTTCAGCGCGCAGCCGCCGCTGTTGTTCGGCGAACTGAGGGGATGCCAGGGGGAAGGCAATGCGGCCGCCTGCGGCCACGACCCGATGCCAGGGCAGTTGCAGCTTCGCAGGAGCGACTTTCAATGCATAGCCGACCAGCCGTCCCCGGCCGGGAAGCCCCACGCGCTGCGCGACCGCGCCATAGGTTGACACCCGGCCACGCGGAATCGCGCGTACCGCGCCCCAGATGGCCTGCAGCGTTTGCTGCGAACTTTCGCTTGCCGGCATCATGAGAAGAATAATGCAGTCATCGCGTACGCGCGTCGAAGAGCCATTGGGGCTGAATGATATATGAGCAGCGGCTGGCAGTTCTGGGTGGATCGGGGTGGTACCTTCACCGATGTCATCGGACTGTCGCCGCAGGGGCGCTTGCACGTGCGCAAGCGGCTGTCGGCAGCAGATGCAACGGACCCTGCGGTCGCCGCCATAGCCGATATCCTCGCGAGCGTCGCGGCGACTGCTGAATCCACAGGCGCTGGCGCCATCCAGCTGGTCAAAGTCGGCACCACCGTCGGCACGAATGCACTGCTCGAGCGCAAGGGCTCCCCCGTCGTACTGGTCACCACGCGCGGCTTTGGCGATGCGCTGCGCATCGGCTACCAGAACCGCCCGGACATCTTCGCCCGGCACATCGTCTTGCCGGAACAACTCTATAGCGAAGTCATCGAGGCGCAGGAACGAATCGATGCCGACGGGAACGTCGTCACCGCGCTCGACACGCCGCAACTGCGTGAAGCGCTGAGCAATGCACGACGCGATGGCTTTCGGTCGGTAGCCATCGTGTTCCTGCATGGGTGGCGTTTTTCCCAACACGAGCACGCTGCCGCGCGGCTCGCCCGCGAGCTCGGCTTCGAGGAGGTCTCGGTGTCGCACGAGCTCGCGCCACTCGTGCGCTACGTCAGCCGCGGCGACACGACGGTGTTGAATGGCTATCTCGCCTTGCCACTGCGAGGCTACCTGCAGAGTCTGCAGGGCGCGCTGCAGGCGCTGGATTCGCGCGCCCATCTGGAGCTGATGCAAAGCAACGGCGGACTTGCGCCGGCGGAACGCTTCCATGCCTTGGCCAGCGTGCTGTCCGGCCCCGCCGGAGGCCTCATCGGCATGCAGTGGATCGGGCAACGGCTCGGGCTGCAGCAGCTGGTCGGTTTCGACATGGGTGGCACCTCCACGGATGTCTCCCTGATCGACGACGAGCTTCCGCAGCGCTTCGAACATCAGATCGCCGGCATCCGTCTGCAAACACCCATGCTGGATGTGCACACCATTGCCGCAGGCGGCGGCTCCGTATTGCAATTTGCGGAAGATCGCTGCGCGGTAGGGCCTGACTCAGCCGGCGCGCGCCCTGGGCCTGCCTGCTACGGCTTGGGTGGTCCGCTGACGCTGACGGATGTGCAGGTGCTGCTCGGCAGACTACGACCGGAGACGCTGCCGGCCGTCTTCGGACCGCAGGGCAACAGTCGCATCGACACGGCGGCGACCACTGCAGGATTCGAACGACTGCAACAGGTGCTCGGTGACTCCGGGAGTGCCCACGATTCTTTGGAAGCCCTCGCCGCATCGTTCCTCGAGGTCGCAGTCGAATCCATGGCGAATGCCATTCACCAGGTATCCACACGCCAGGGACTGGACGCGCGCGAGTTCACGCTGTTCTGCTTTGGCGGAGCTGCTGGCCAACATGCCTGCAGGGTTGCGCAGGCAGTGGGTATGACGCGAATCCTCGTTCATCCCCTGGCTGGTGTCTTATCGGCCTTCGGCATCGGTGTCGCTGATCGGCTGGCGACGCGTCGCGCCAGCCTGCGACTGCCACTGACCGCGGCAGGACTCGAGAACGCCCATGCGCGCCTTGCAGAGCTGGAGCGGGAAGCGCGGGCAGCTGTCGTGGCAGAACCCGGGGCTGCGGGGCCTGACACAGCTGCGGCGGACATCTCGTCCCCATCCTGCAGCCGCTGGCTGGAGCTGCGCGGCGGCGACAGCGAAACCACGTTGTCCGTCAGCGCCACCTCGCTTGCGATGGCCCGTCAGGAGTTCGCCGCAGCGCACCTGCGGCGCTTCGGATTCGCTGGCGCAACCGACCTCATTATCGAAGCCGTGCGCGTTGAGGCGCGCGCCGCGTCGATCGATGCCACCTCGCTGCAGATACCCACGGCCACTGCGTCAGCACCATTGCCGCATAGCGTGCGCGCCTGGTTTGGCCACTGGCGCGAGGTCCCGATGCTGCCGCCAGCTGCGGTTTACGCGGGACTCACAGGTCCGGCACTGATCGTGGAACCCAACTCAACAGTTGTCGTGGAGTCGGGCTGGAGCGTACAGCGCCTGCCCGGCGGCGAGCTGATTCTCGAACAAGCCGCTACGCCTTCCGAGCCCGCCGCTACGCCTTCCGAGCCCGCCGCTACGTCTTCCAAACCTGCCGCAATGGCTTCCGAACCTGTGGCCTCCGATCCGGCAGCCCTGCCGGCGGATCCGGCACGGCTGGAGATCTTCAACAATCTGTTCATGCATATCGCCGAGCAGATGGGCGAGGTGCTGAAGGCGACCGCGCAATCGGTAAACATCAAGGAGCGGCTGGACTATTCCTGCGCACTGTTCGCTGGTGACGGCGGCCTGGTGGCCAATGCGCCGCATATGCCCGTGCATCTCGGATCCATGGGTGCTTGTGTACGCGCCGTCATCGAGGCCACCGGTGGCCGGATGTCGGCAGGTGACTCCTGGCTGCTCAACAGCCCCTATCACGGCGGCACCCACCTGCCCGATATGACTGTCGTGACCCCGGTGTTCATGGCGGGGGCGGTACGGCCCGATTTCTTCGTCGCATCGCGTGCTCATCATGCCGACATCGGCGGCAGCACTCCCGGCTCGATGCCGGCCTTCAGCCGCAGCATCGATGAGGAAGGCGTGCTGTTCGCCTGTTTTCCACTGGTGAGCGCCGGTGTGCTGCGCGAGCGGGAGCTGCGACAGGCCTTGCAGACAGCGAGATACCCAGCGCGCAATCCCGATCAGAACGTTGCCGACCTGCGCGCTCAGCTGGCAGCGAATGCTCGCGGCATCGCCGAGCTCGGGCGGGCGCAGCGTCGCTACACCCTGGCGATGATTCACCGTTTCATGCACGAGGTACAGGCCAATGCAGCCGCAAGCGTACGCCGCGCGATCGGTCAGCTGACACCCGGCAACTTCCGCTACGAGATGGATGGCGGTCAGATCATCGCCGTGCGCATCGACGTCGATGCGACACAGCGTCGGGCGCGAGTGGACTTCGCCGGTACTTCAGCGCAGGGTCCGCATAACTTCAATGCACCGCGAGCCGTGTGCGTGGCGGCCGTACTATATGTGTTCCGTACGCTGATCGACCGGGCTATACCGCTCAACGAAGGCTGCCTCGAGCCGCTCGAGATCCTCATCCCGCCCGGCTCGATGTTGGATCCACGGCCGCCGGCTGCCGTCGCCGCCGGCAACGTCGAGACCTCGCAGTGCATCGTGGATGCGCTTTACGGGGCGCTCGGCGTGCTGGCAGCCTCACAGGGCACCATGAACAACTTGACCTTCGGCGACGCGTCGCTGCAGTACTACGAGACCATCGCAGGTGGCAGTGGCGCCGGGCCGGACTTCGCCGGTTGCGATGCGGTACAGACCCACATGACCAACTCGCGGCTGACCGATCCGGAGATCCTGGAAGCCCGTTTTCCGGTTTTGCTGCGCGAATTCGCCATCCGCTACGGGTCCGGCGGTGCCGGGCGCCATCCCGGGGGCAACGGCGTCATACGCCGGCTGTTGTTCCGCGCACCGCTTTGTGGCGCGCTGCTGGCCAATCATCGGCGAGTGCCACCATTCGGGCTGCACGGCGGCGCTGCGGCGGCCACGGGGGAAGCCTGGATACATAGACGCGACGGCAGCCTCGAGCGACTCGAGGCGACAGCCTCCTTCGAGCTGTCAGCCGGCGATGAGCTGCGGATACTCACGCCGGGCGGCGGGGGTTACGGTTCGCACGCCGGCTAACCGCGCAGGATGGCGGTCTGAATTTCCCAATCGACGCGGTTCTTCGCCGTCGCCAGTCGGTTGACGGACACGGGACGCACGCGGCTCGAGCCGACCTGGTGAGTGACCAGCCAGGTGTCGAACTCGCCGCGCTTACTGGTGGCAAACCCGTAGAGGATGTTGAACTTGCCCTCTGCGACCGTGTCATCCCGATTGACCCGATCGTCGGTGATCACGAAATGACTGTCTTGCGCCTCGACAGCAGGCGAGGCCGGCGCAGGAGCTCCGGCGGCAAAGGCACCCTGTTGCGCAAGACTCGCCAGGAACTCATCGACCATGGCGCGCACCCGTTCCCAGGTCGCAGGAATGTTGGGTTCGAGCAGCACCCAGCGGGTGCTCTGCTCGATGCTCGCCGCCACGAACAATGACAGCCGGCGCGCTGTGAGATAACGCCAGTCCGACACCCCGCTGCCACCGCTCAGCGTCCTGGCGGTGACCAGCTGGCGGGTGCCGGTGCGGCTCGAGATCAACGTGCTGACGCCAGCCTGGGCCAGGCGCAGCCGCTCGGCCTCCGAGACGACGGCAGCCGGCCGGATGCCCGGTCGCAACAACGCCTCATCGCTTTCACTCGCGATCCAGACCGGCGTACTCTCATCCGAGCGCGCCAGCATGCCCGCGGCCGCGCCGCAGGAGGCGAAGGTTTCTGCCCGGCCCCGCAGCCGGTCCAAGGACTGCACCCTCGGGAAATACATCACTGCGTTGTCGCTGCGAAACGGCCAGTTGCGCAGCGAGTCCAGCGCCAGGCGTGGCGAGATCCAGCTCGCGGGCGGATCCACCAGCAGCAGCGCGAGCCGCTCGCGGCAGAACCGGGCCGCGACCAGCAAGGCGCTCAACCCGAGATCCTGCTCGCGGCCGAGGGGCGGGATACATAACATGTTGAAGATCGGCGCGGCATTGAGTGCAAACAGTCCGGTGCTGTTGCCGGCCGAGCCGATCACGTCATAGTCGGTCAGCGGCGCGCCATCGTCGCCATCGGGATTCGACGCCGAGTAGCCTATCGCGGCGCGACTTGCATGCGCGCTGCGCTCCGGCCTGCATGCGGGCAGCGGTGACAACACCCGCACCAGCTTCGATTCGAGCAGCACGTCCTGCAAGCTACGAGCGGAAGCGGTCACGCTGAGGCGACGGAAAATTTCCTGATCTTCGATGAGCTCGGAGCCGGCGGAGCGCACGCGCTGCACCACGAGGTTGAAATGCTCCGTGTCAGCCTCGGCCACGCCGTCGTAATCCACGGAGGCGCGCAGAAACTCGCGTGTGCCTGGATTCAAACCAACGAGACGCAGTGCGCCCCCGCGAGCCGGCAGGGTGATGGTGGGAGGACGCGCACCGTTCACGACCCGCACCACGAGAGCCCGGCGGCCGCCGTTCTCGAAGAAATGATCGATGGCATAGGACAGCGTCGAGGGCTGCCACAGGCCACCGAAGATGTTCTGAAAATCCGCAAAGCTCGAGATCGCGACCGGCTTGTTCACCGGCCCCTTCAGGGTGCGGCCGACAAAGGCCGCAATTCCGGTCGGCGCACGCGCGATGCCGTAATCCGCCGGATTTCTTTGTGCGTCTTCGAGCCCGGATGAGCGGGCACCCACTGTTGTTATCCCCTTCTCGCAGCCCGGTGACTGTAACACAGGCCTGGCCGCGGGCAACGGTGGGTTTGCGACTGCAGTCGTATGTTGCGATCAGTCGCGCTTGCCGCCGTCAGTGTCCGCTGCACCCGCTCCCGGCTGTGTGACATCAGGGCGACCGCTTTCCGTGCGCCGGCGCAGCTCCTCCTCGCCAGCTCGCTCGCGCTCCTCGCGCTTGCGCGCGATCTCGGCGAGCATCAGCTGCAACCATTCAGTCAACGCGGCCATCGGGGTATCGCTGCGATCGAAATCGTCCGGCTGTCAATGTCAGGCTCTGTGCGGTCCTGTCCGGCCCTGTCCGGCTCAGCGGGCGCTGCCGGCGGAAGCAGCGGTCGCGGGGTCACGCCCCGAGGTGGTCCCCTCGGAAGCGGGCGGCGCAGCGGGCGGCGGACTCGCCGCTCCTTCCGCCGGGCTTCTGAGCGCCGGGTCGGCTTTGCCATTGCCCGCCGGTCGCGTCAGTGCCGGGTCGCCCTGGGTACCGGGTGCACCGGGGGCCGCCGCCCCTGGATCCGGTGGCTGCATGTCCGAGATCACCTGCCGGAAGGTGGACTCGTCCATCGGCAGGTCCGTGGTGCCATCCCAGGTTGAGCCCTCGGGAATGCGGTTCTGCACCTTCTCCGCCCGCGCAAGCACCTGCTCGACGGTCGCCTCACTCACCGATACGGCCACGGGCAGGCCGCGCGGCTCGTGGGCGAGCACCGACACCGTCTCCCAGTTGATCTCCTGGTTGTGACTCTTCAGCTGCTTCTGCAAGGTCGTGGCCACCGATTTGTGCAGCAGCTTGCGCTGTGCCTTGTTCCAATCGCGCGGGTCATCCTCGAGCACATCGAACGCCTGCATGAGCAGCTGCCCGTCCTGCCAGCCGAACACGAACGGCTGATTGACGACGCGCACGTGCGTGCCAATCGGCACCATGTCGAACAGCTGCGCAATGTCCTCCGGGTAAAGACGGATGCAGCCATGGCTCGAGCGCAGGCCCACACCGGCGGGTTTGTTAGTCCCATGAATGAGATAGCTCGGCCAGTCCAGATAAAAGGCGTGGCGGCCGAGCGGATTATCGGGGCCGGGACCGATTACGTGCTCAAGCACCTCGCCATTCTCGCGGTGCTCCTTCAGGACGGAGACCGGCACGCGCCAGGTCGGATCCTTCTGCCGTCGCACGATGCGAGTGACACCCTCCGGAGTCGCCCAGCCTACCTTGCCGATGCCAATCGGGTGGGTGATGACCTCCTGGGGCATACCGCCCTTGTGGGGCGGAAAGTAAAACAGCCGCATGGCGGCAATATTGATGACGATACCTTCGCGCGGCGCGTTCGGCAGGATGAACTGGGTCGGGATGACGATCTGGCGGTCCGCGCCGGGCAGCCACGGATCCACCTTCGGGTTGGCGCGCAGAATCTCCTCGTAGCCGATGTTGAAGCGCCGGGCGATGTCCGTGAGCGTGTCCTCCTTGGTCGCAGTGGTGATCTGCACCGCGCCCACCAGGTCCTGGCCCGGCTCGAGCTCGAACCTCTCGGTCTGCATCGGCAGCGGGACTGCCGGCGGGGGTAGGGGCGGCGGTGGCGGGGGCTGGCGGTGCCGGCCCTGCAGAAGTGAACAACCAACGAGCAACACGGAAAGGGCCACGCCAGTCAGGCCGGCCGCACGGGATGAAAACTTCATGGTGGGCCGATTATGACATGGCCTCGGCGTGGGTTAGCACGATGGGCCGCGCAACCGGCAGCCCGGCCATTTAACTTAGCGCGCCGCGAGCACCGTCGGCGCGGTCCGGGCAGCGCAGATGCCGGGAGTGCGTCACAGACTCGTGGGCCCCGCCTCAAGAGGCGTTGTTGCTGCGTCGATAAAAAGGAATTCCCGAAGCTGCAGGATTTGAAGCGTGTGCCCGGATGACCGGCACTTATAACTACAGCCTGGTGCTGCTGTCCGTGCTGGTGGCTGCCGTGGTCGCACACACTGCCCTGCAGCTCGCAGCCCGCGTGGCCCGCGCGCAGGGCCCGGCCGTGCGCCTGTGGCTGACAGGCGGCGCTGTCGCCCTCGGTATCGGCATCTGGTCCATGCACTTCATCGGCATGCTGGCCTTCTCCCTGCCCTTTCCGCTGTCCTATGAGCTCGGCATGACGCTCGGATCACTACTGCTTGCGATCGGCAGCACGGGTGCGGGGTTTGCCGTCGCCTATCGTGCACGTCGCAGCATGCTCCGGCTGGGCCTGGGCGCAGGCACCATGGGAAGCGGCATCGCAGCCATGCACTACGTCGGTATGTCGGCTGCTCAGATCACGCCCCTCATTCGCTATGAGCGCGACCTCGTGGTCGGCTCAGTCGTCCTCGCCATCATGGCCTCGCTGGGTGCCCTCTGGCTGTTCTCAGGTTTCGCGGCGGGGGGTTCCTGGGGTATGCGCCTACGGCGCATCGCAGCGGCAGCCGGCATGGGCGGCGCCCTGCTCGGCATGCACTTCACCGCCATGGCCGGGGCTCGTTTCGCCGCCGGCTCTTATTGTCTCAATCCGAGCGCTGCGGCGATGGATGTGCGCTGGCTCGCGTTCGTGGTGGCGACGCTCGCGCTCGGCCTGCTCGCGATGACCATCACGCTGATCGTGTACGATGCGCACCTCGAGTCGAGCGCGCGGCGCTATAACGAGTTGCTCGAGAATGCCAACGCGCAACTGCGTCATGCGGCGACTCATGATGCGCTCACGGGCCTTCCCAACCGCGCCTTGCTGGCCGACCGGCTGGAGCAGGCGATCGCACGCAGCGAGCGTCAGAGCGTGCGTTTCGCGTTGCTGCTGGTGGACCTGGATCGTTTCAAGGCCATCAACGACTCCCTCGGTCACATGGCCGGAGACGAGCTGCTGCAGGAGGTGAGCCGGCGGCTGAGCGCATTGCTGCGACGGGAGGACACGCTGGGGCGCCTGGGCGGGGACGAATTCGTACTGTTGGTTCAGGAAGTCAGCTCGCCGCAGGATGCCGAGACGGTCGCACACAAAGTACTCAGCAGTCTTGCCGCGCCAACCTGCCTCGCCGGCATGGAAGTACACATTTCCCCAAGCGTCGGCATCTGCCTCTGTCCGGATGATGGCAGCGACGCCGAGACACTGTTGCGACACGCCGACGCGGCGATGTACCACGCGAAGAAAAAGGGCCGCAACAACTACCAGTTCTTCGCGCCGGCCATGAACGCCTTCGCGCGCGAGCGGCTGGAGCTGGAGAGCGGTCTGCGCAATGCCATCGAGCAGCGCGAGTTCGAGCTGCACTACCAGCCCAAAGTTGATATCGCCACCGGTCGCATCGACAGCGCCGAGGCGCTGATCCGCTGGCGCCACCCGAAGCGCGGTCTGATCCCGCCCGCAGGCTTCATTCCGCTTGCCGAGGAGACCGGATTGATCGTGCCGATCGGCGAGTGGGCGCTTGGCGAGGCCTGTCGTCAGGCCCGCACCTGGCAGGCCGGCGGCGTACATCTGCGCATGGCAGTCAACCTCTCGGCGCGGCAATTCCGTCAGGACAGTCTCATTGAGAGCGTACGCGCAGCGCTCGCGACGGCGCGCCTCGAGCCGCGTTATCTGGAGCTGGAGCTCACCGAAAGCGCGGTCATGCAGGATGCGGAGAGCTCGGCGCAGATCATGCGCCGGCTGAGCGATCTGGGGCTGCGCATCTCCGTCGACGACTTCGGCACCGGTTACTCGAGTCTCAGCTACCTGCGACGTCTGCCGCTGGACAAGTTGAAGATCGACCGCTCGTTCATCCGCGAGGTGGTGAGCAGCCGCGATGATGCGGAGATCGTGCGCGCCATCGTCTCGCTCGCCCACAACCTGCATCTGAAAGTGATCGCCGAGGGTGTGGAAACTGCCGAGCAGCTCAACTTCCTGCGCTCGCTCGGCTGCGATCAGTACCAGGGCTACTACTGCAGCAAGCCGTTACCCGCCGGCGAGTTCATCGCCTTCCTGCCGCCGCGGGTGACGGACGAATCGAAGCTCGTGCCGGCGAGCCTGGAGGACACCATGATCAGCCGCGTGCTGCGCAAGGTGTAGGCGAAAAAAAACCCTCAGGGTTTGAGCCCTGAGGGTCAGAATGCGGACTTTCGATGAAGGGAAGGAAGTCCGCTAGGGGATATCAGTGCAACCGGGCCCAGTGCAAAATCTTGATGTCATCCGAGTCCAGGTCGAAACTCTGCGCCAGCAGCGCGCGCAGTTCGCGCGTGCCCGAGCTCTGCTGCTCCAGCGGATGCCGCAGCTCGACTACACCGCTCCACTCGTTGCCGCTCGCTGCGCTGCGCAGGGGAGCACGGCCGGTGACGAAGTGCGTGTAGTACTTGGTCGCCATGGGATCGAGATTAGGCGCGACCCCGCTTGTCGTCCGTGAAATAGCCCACAAAACAACGTGATTACGTCCGTCTGCCTGCGCGGACATAATTTGGAGGCAACCATCGCATGGGCCGCTACCGGCCACCGGCGAGACCCGGCTCACAATACATAACTCCCGAAGGCGCAAGCCGCCTGCAGGCCGAGCTCGAGCAGCTGTGGCGTGCGGAGCGGCCGCAGGTTACGCAGGCCGTCTCGGAAGCGGCGGCACAGGGAGATCGTTCGGAGAACGCCGAATACACCTACGGTAAACGGCGGCTGCGCGAGATCGACAGCCGCGTGCGTTTTCTGCGCAAGCGGCTCGAGGGCATGGTGGTGGTGGCTGCGCCGCCTTCCGACCCAACACGGGTGTTCTTCGGCGCATGGGTCACGCTTGAGGATGAGCACGGCGCGCAAACGCGCTATCGCATCGTCGGTCCGGATGAGTTCGACATGGCGCCGACATACATCAGCATGGATTCACCCCTCGGCCGCGCCCTGCTGCGCCGCGCGCTCGATGATGAGCTGATGGTCGAGCTCCCCGGCGGCAGCCGTCGCTACGTCATCATCGCCATCGACTATCCTGATACGCCACTCACCACAGCACCCTGACATTCTTGAACTGCCAGGGATCGGTCTTGTCGAGGTCCTCGGGGAACAACCGTTCACGCTCGTGCAGCGGAGTCCAGTCGGTGTAGGCGCCCATCATCGGGCCCAGATACGGCCGGCAGATCTCGAGGTTGCGCCGGAAATCCATCTCATCGGGTTCCACCAGTCCGCAGTTGGGATTCTCCATCGCCCAGACGACCCCTGCGAGCACCGCGACCGTGACCTGCAGACTCGTGGCATTGTTGTACGGCGCGAGCTTACGTGCCTCGGCGGCGCCGAGCTGCGAGCCATACCAGTAGGCGTTGCGCTTGTGGCCGGCGAGCAGCACGCCGAGCTCATCGATGCCATCGGCGATGTCGTCCATCAGGATGCGCTGCCGCTCCTGTTGAACGTAGTTGCGTCCCAGCAGCTCGTGCACCGAGACCACCGCCGAATCGCACGGATGGTAGGCGTAGTGCACGGTGGGACGGTAGGCCACCTGCGAGCCCTCGCGCACGGTGTAGTAGTCGGCGATCGAGATCGCCTCGCCATGAGTGATGCAGTAGCCGTGAAAGTGTCCGGCACGCGGCGTCCAGGTCCGGACGCGCGTGGCCGCGCCGGGCTGCATCAGGTAGATGGCCGCAAGACAGCCGAAGTCGTGTCGCTTGCCATCGCGCGGAAAGTTCTTCTCGTGGCTGCCCCAGCCCATCTCGCTCGGCTGCGAGCCCTCGCCCACGAAACCATCGATGGACCATGTGTTGACGAATTCTCCCGGCTGCTTCGGCACGTTCGTGACCTGGGTGTCGCGCTCGGCGATATGGATCACCTTCACGCCCAGCGTGCGCGCGAGGGTGCCCCATTCGGCGCGGGACTTGGGCTCGCCTGCCTCCACACCCGTATCCGCCGCAACGTTGAGGAGCGCCTGCTTGAGGAAGTGCGACACCAGTCCCGGATTCGCGCCGTGGGTAATCACCGCCGTCGGCGCGCGTGCCTCCGATGAGCGCAGCGCCAGCGCTTCCTCGCGCAAGGCGTAATTGGTGCGCCGCGCCGCCGGCACCGTTGGGTCTGTGTAGCCTCCGGACCAGGGCTCGATGCAGGTGTCGAGATACATCGCGCCACGCTCCCAGCACAGCTTGATCAGCGCGATGCTCGCGACTTCGACCGACACGTTGAGCAGGAAATCCCCGCGGCCGAGCAGCGGTGTCAGCACACGTCGATGATTCTCGCGGGTCAGCGCCTCCTTGACGAAGCGGACGCCGTAGTGATCCGCCTCCGCCCGCCCCCGGTCGGCGGCCGTGACGATGGTGATGCGCTCCGGCGCAATGCCGATGTGCCGCAACAGCAGCGGCAGGACGCCCTGCCCGATGCTGCCGAAACCGACGATGACTATCCGGCCGGGGAAATCAACATGAACGGTGTGACTACTCATGATGCTCGCATTTCATTCCTGGTTGAATCAGCGCCAGTGCGGCGGATAGGTGCGCTCGTAGCCGGGCAGCGCCTCGACGCGCGCCACCCAGCGCCCGAGCGCGGGGTAATGCACCTCGACGGGCAGGAAACGCGAGGCCAGCTCGCGCGCCTCCGTGCGCTGCAGCGCGCGACGCAGTAACTGAAAGCCGGGGAAGATGACCATGTCCACCGCCGAGAAGCTCTCCCCGACCACCCAGTCCGAGCGCGACAGCCGCGCCTCGATAGTACGGGCCTCGCTCGCCGCATGGTGCATGGCATCGGTGATCGCATCGGCACTCAGGTCTTCCTTGCTGAACACCGCCCGCACGATGGTGTTCACGTGCGGCTCGATGTACGCCTGGTATTCGCAGATCACGCGCATAATGGTGCCCGCCTCCTCCGGGGTACGGCCGAAAATCGGCGGCTCCGGATATTTCAGATCGAGGTAGTAGAGCACCGCCAGCGATTCGAAGCAGACGTAGTCGCCGTCCTTGATCACGGGCACCTTGCCGCGCCAGTTGAGCGCCAGCATGTGCGGCGACTTCTGCTCCTGCTTGGAGAACTGCAACACGTGACTGTTATAGGGCAGCCGCTTGTACTCCAGCGCCAGCAGGACGCGCCAGGAGAAAGGACTGCCGCTGCCCCAATAAACGTCTATCGCCATGGTCACTCACCTGCACCGTGTGCGCAGGGATTGTAACGACAAGCGCTCACGGCCGAAAATGTCGCTGCATCGGAGCCCCCAGCGGCGAGGCAGCACATGTTTACGACCCTCATTGGCGCACACGAGCTCGCCGGTTATCGCGCCAACCCGGACTGGGCGCTGCTCGATTGCCGCTTCGAGCTCGCCCGGCCGCGGTGGGGTCCGCAGGCTTATGCGGCGGGACACATCCCCGGTGCGCTGTACGCGCACTTGGATCAGGAGCTCGCCGCGCCCGTGACGGCGCACAGCGGACGACATCCGCTGCCGCCGATTGCGGTGTTCGCGGCGGCCCTGGGTCGCTGGGGTATCGACTCGCGCGTGCAGGTGGTCGCGTATGACCAGGGCAATTCCATGTACGCGGCACGTCTGTGGTGGCTCCTGCGCTGGGCGGGCCATGCGGCGGCAGCCGTACTGAACGGCGGCTTTGCCGCATGGCAAGAAGCCGGCCTGCCAATCAGCACCACGGTAGCCCGCCGTGCCGCGCGAACATTCGAGCCACAAGTGCACGAGCGCAGCGTTGTCTCGACAGCCGAACTGCTCCAGCTGGTCAATGCCGGTGAGCTGCAGGGCGGTGCGCGCATGTTGATCGATGCGCGTGGCGCGGATCGCTTCGCCGGCCAGAACGAGACACTGGATCCCGTGGCGGGCCATATCCCGGGAGCGCACAGTGTGCCGTTCGCGGGCAACCTCGATCCGCACGGACACTTTCTGCCAGCCGCACTGCTGCGCGAGAGATGGCAGCAACGGCTGCAGGCCACGCCGGCCACAGATGTCATCTCGATGTGTGGTTCCGGAGTGACCGCGTGCCACAATCTGCTGGCGCTCGAGCATGCCGGACTGAGCGGAGCGCGACTGTATGCCGGCTCCTGGAGCGAATGGATCCGCGATCCGGCACGGCCGACGGAGCCACCGCGCACAAGTTCCACGCAGTGAACACAGCACACCGCGCCCAACCGGCCGTGCCAAACCGGCCGCGCCCATCGGCATTGTGTAACACCCGCCCGCAGCACTGCGTGCTATCGTTCGCCCGCGTGACACCTAGCCCCGCGCGCAGCTGAGGACATCACTGTTGGCAACCGAACCCAAAAGCGCGGTCAACGGAGCCGCGAGTCGCAAGTTCAACTCCGGCCAGCCCTGGCGCGTCGAGGACTCTCTCGAGCTGTATCTCGTCAATGCGTGGGGCAAGGGTTACTTCTCCAGCAACGCCGCCGGGCATGTCGTAGTCCGTCCGGACACGCAGCTGGGCCACGAGATCGACCTGTACGAGGTCGTTGAGGGACTCAAAGCCCGCGATCTGAGTACTCCGGTCGTGATCCGCTTCTCCGACATCCTCGCCCACCGGCTGCGCCGGCTGCACACGGCTTTCGCCCAGGCGATCGCGGAGAACGACTACCAGAACCGTTATGCGGCTGTGTTTCCGATCAAGGTGAATCAGCAACGACTGGTAGTGGAGGAGATCTATCGCTACGGCCGCGAATTCGGTTTTGGCCTGGAAGTGGGCTCCAAGCCCGAGCTGCTGGCGGTCATGGCGATGTCGGAAAACTCCCCCGAACGCCTCATCGTCTGCAACGGCTTCAAGGATGACAGTTACATCGAGGCGGTGACGCTGGCGACGAAGCTCGGTCGCACCATCATCCCGGTGGTCGAGAACTTCGAGGAGCTCGGACTGATTCTGAAACATGCGCGCAACTACGCCGTGCGTCCCCGCATCGGCGTGCGCGTCAAGCTGTTCAGCGAAGGCTCGGGGCGCTGGCGCGAGTCGGCCGGGGAGAAATCCAAGTTCGGCCTGTTCATCACGGAAATCGTCGAGCTGTTCAATGTGCTGAAGGCACAGGACATGCTCGATTGCCTGCAGCTGGTGCACTGTCACCCCGGCAGTCAGCTGCAGGATATCCGGCGTGTGAAAGATGCAATCAACGAGCTGGCACACGTGTATGCGGAGCTGAAACTCATGGGCGCCGGGCTGCAGTACATTGATGTCGGCGGCGGCCTCGGCGTCGATTACGACGGCAGCGGCACCAACTTCTCCTCCTCGATGAACTACACACTGAACGAGTACGCGAGCGACGTGGTGTACCGGATCGCAAGTGTATGCAACGCCCGCGACATCCCGCATCCGATGATCATCAGCGAGTCCGGACGGGCCATCGCCGCCTACCACAGCGTGTTGATATTCGACGTGGTCGGCTCATCGGCACTCGACAAGTTTCAGGTCACCGGTACGGAGGCTGACGACTACCGCGGCGATCGGGAGCTGCCACAGCCGGTGCAGGATCTGTCGCTCGCCTATCGCTCCGTGAGCGAGCGGCGCTTGGTCGAGTGCTACCACGATGCGCTGACGGCGCGCGAGCAGGTGCTGCAGATGTTCAATCTCGGCCTGATGTCGCTCGAGTTCCGCGCGCTCGCCGAGCGGTTGTACTGGGCGACCTTTGCGCGCATCCGCGACGCCTGCCGTCGCCTCGAGCGGCTGCCCGAGGAGCTCGAGGACCTCGAGAGCATTCTCTCGGACACCTACTTCTGCAACTTCTCGGTGTTCCAGTCGTTGCCGGACAGCTGGGCCATCGATCAGCTGTTTCCGATCATGCCGATCCACCGCCTGGGCGAGCGCCCGACGCGCACCGCCGTGCTGGCCGACATCACCTGCGATTCCGACGGCAGGATCGATCACTTCGTCTCGCTGCGCGATGTGAAACGCACCCTGGAGCTGCACGAACTGCAGCCTGGGGAGAAATACTACCTCGCGGCCTTTCTGGTGGGCGCCTACCAGGAAACGCTCGGTGATCTGCACAACCTCTTCGGCGATACGCATGTCGTACATGTTCGCTTGCACGATGAGGGGGGTTGGTGGATCGAGGAGATCGTCAAGGGCGATACCGCCAACCGGGTGCTGGAGTACATGGAATACGACGTGGCGGAGCTCGCCCCGGCGCTGCTGCGCGACTGCGAGCGGGCCATCCGGGACGGTCGCATGACCATCGCCGAGAGCCAGGTGCTGAAGCGCTTCTATGACAGCGAGCTGGATGGCTATGCCTACCTGGAGCCCGCCGGCACCTGACCCCGGCAGGCCCCGCCTACCTGTTTGCTTCCTACAACAGCCGGTAGTAGCATCCGCTCGGGCTCGATTTTCACACGGACGAGAGCAACCACGGGGTGTTGTTGTTTGGGTGCATTCCGCCGTGCACGAACCCGGGCTCAGGTGCAGGCCTACGGACTTCCGCGCTGCCAATAGCGTTATAACTCACCATCGTGCGGCACAGATCCCCGACCTGTTGCATACCGACCCTGCTGTACATGCGGGCCGCAGCCGCGGCCTGCCGCTGTACGCTTTCGCAAGAGAGACTTCCGGATGACGACGCTGTACGTGGGCAATCTGCCCTTCAATGCCACCGAGGCTGACGTAAAAGCTCTGTTCGAACGTCACGGCAAGGTGGATTCGGTGAAGTTGATCAACGACCGGGAAACCGGCAAGCCGCGCGGCTTTGGCTTCGTCGACATGGCGCCCAACGAGGCGCAGGCGGCGATCCAGGCCCTGAACGGCTTCCAGATGAACGGCCGTCCCCTGCGTGTCAACGAGGCGCAGGAGCGTCCGCAGCGGCCGCGCCAGGGAGGGGGTCCCTTCCGCCGCTAGTCTGCATCGGCTCCCCGCCGGCGCCGTTCCGCGTTATGACAATTGCCATGTCCCGCCTTGCCTTTCCGGTCTGCGCCTTCACTCTGGCGGCTGCCCTGCTGTTGGGCAGCTGTAGCACACAGAGCACCCGCGAGAGCACCGCCCTGGCGCTGGACGGGGTACTCGCCGGTGAGCAGCGGCCGCCCGCGGAGCGGGCACGCGATGTCTATCGCCATCCGAAGGAAACGCTGTTGTTCTTCGGTCTGCGGCCAGAGATGACGGTGCTCGAGGTGTGGCCGGAGCCAGGTTGGTATACGGCGATCCTTGCACCGCTGCTGCGCGAACGAGGCAAGTACTACGCCGCGGTCATCGCGGCCGATGCCAACAGCCGCTACGTCAATGCGCGGCTGGATGATTACCAGCACAGGCTGACCGCGCGCCCGGATATCTACGATCGGGTAAGTGTCGTCACTTTTCAGACCGACGGCAGCGACGTCGTGGCGTCCCAGACGGTCGACCTCGTGGTCACTTTTCGCAACATTCACAACTGGATGGCACGCGGCGAGTCCGAGCATGCCTTTGCCACCATGTACCGCATGCTCAAACCCGGCGGGGTACTCGGCGTGGTCGAGCACCGTGGCAATCCAGCAGGGCCGCAGGATCCCCAGGCCAAGAGTGGCTACGTCAACGAGGACTACGCGATCCACCTGATCGAGGCTCAGGGCTTCCGGCTCGTCGGTAAATCGCAGGTCAATGCCAACCCGCAGGACACCAAGGACTACGAGCAGGGTGTCTGGACCTTACCGCCCACCTATCGGCTGGGGGACAAGGACCGTGAAAGGTATGCGGCGATTGGCGAGAGCGATCGCTTTACCCTGAAATTCGAGAAGCCGCGCCACTAAGCGGTGCGCGCCGGCGGCAAAGGGCTCAAGCGGGAACGGCGAGCCGGCAGCTGCCGCGGCCCGAGTCACTCACCACATTTCCTTCAGGCGGGCACGCACGTCCACGGCAGTCTCCACGCCAACCTGCAGCGCCACCTCGCGACCGGCGACGCTGCTGCCATGGAACGTGGTAGCTTCCAGATGCTTCAGCACCCGTTCGGTGAGAAAACGGCTGCGGCCGCCGTATACGTGCGCATCGCCCTGGCGTGACTGGTTGGTGAGATGGAACTTCAAAGGGGCCACCAGCACGAGATCGTTCTGCGCCCGCGTCAGACCCACATACAGCAGGCGTCGCTCCTCCTCGATGAGCTCGGTGCGCCCGGTGGAAAACTCCGAGGGGAAGCTGCCATCCACCACGTTCAGCAGGTAGACCGTATCCCACTCCATGCCTTTCGCCGAATGGATGGTGCTCAGCGTGAGATAGTCCTCATCCAGCACCGGGGTGCCGGCGAGATCGCTGGTGGCGTTGGGCGGATCGAGCGTGAGCTCGGTGAGAAAGCGCTCCCGTGAGGGATACTGGCCGGAAAGCAGCTCGAGCTGATCGAGGTCCCCGAGGCGGGTGTGAAAATGCTCATAGAGCCGCTCGAAATGCGGCCGGTACCACTCGCGCGCCTCGTGCAGCTGCCCCGGCCACGGCCGCTGCGGGTCCGCCAGGGACAGCAGCAGCGCGCTGAGCTTCTCGAAGCCGAAAGCGGCAGCCGGTGGCGGCTGGAATGCCTTCAGCGCCGTGAAGGCGAAGCTGGCCGCCTGCAGATGCTCGATCGCGCGGCGGGCATTGGCCGGTCCCATACCCGGCAGCAGCTGCAGCGCACGGAATGCGGCCAGCGTGTTGCGCGGGTTGTCCGCCCAGCGCAGCAGCGCCAGCAGATCCTTGATGTGCCCGGCCTCGAGGAATTTCAGACCGCCATACTTGGTGTAGGGAATCTTGCGTCGGCTCAATTCCACTTCCAGCACATCGCTGTGACTGGAGCTGCGGAACAACACCGCCTGGCGGCGCAACGGCACATTCGCCTCGCGTCTTTTCAGAATCTCGCTGCAGATATATTCGGCCTGCGTCTGCAGCGCATCGACGGTCACGAGCCGCGCCCGCGCACCCGCCCCGCGTGTAGCCAGCAGATGCTTGCGATATTGGCGCGGCGCCTCCGCCATCAGAGCGTTGGAGACATCGAGCACCTGTTGCGTCGAGCGATAATTCTGCGCCAGTGTGATGACCTCGGCGCGTGGTGAGAAGCGTTCCGGAAAACCGATGATGTTGTCGACCGCCGCAGCGCGGAATGAATAGATGGCCTGCGCATCGTCGCCGACCACCGCGAGCCCCGTGCCGTCGGGCTTGAGCGCATGCAGGATCTCGGCCTGCAACTTGTTGGTGTCCTGATATTCATCCACCAGCACATGATCGAAATGCGAGCTCACGTGCTGCGCCAGCTGTGGCTCGGACATCATCACCTGCCAGTACAGCAGCAGATCGTCGTAGTCGAGGAGGCTGGCGCGTTGCTTCTGTTCCACGTAGCTGCGGAACAGTCGCGTCAGCTCAGCTTCCCACTGCGCGCACCAGGGGTACTGCAGCTCGAGAGTCTCCTTGAGCGAGCGCCGGGTGTTGACGCGATAGGAGTAAATCTGCAGACAGGTCTCCTTGCGCGGGAAACGCTGCTCCTTGGCCGCCAGCCCGAGCTCCTGACGCAGACTGTCGAGCAGGTCGGCCGCATCGGCACGGTCGACGACGCTGAACTGCGGGTCGAGATGCAGATGGCGTGCGTAGTGCCGCAGCAGCCGGTTGCCAATCGAATGAAAGGTGCCCGCCCAGGAGAGTCGTTGCGAGATCGTCTGGCTGGTACCTCCCAGGGCGTCATTCAGTGCACGGCGCGCGATCTCGAATGCACGCCGGCGCATCTCCTGTGCGGCGCGGCGCGTGAAGGTCAGCATGAGAATGCGGCCGGGATCCACACCGTGAATGACCAGGTGCGCCACGCGATGTGCCAGGGTGTCAGTCTTGCCGGTGCCCGCCCCCGCCACGATCAGCAACGGTCCGGACTGAATGCCCTTGTTGTCCGCCATGGGCTGGCCGAACGTAACCGCCTTGCGCTGCGGTCCGTTCAGTTTCTCCAGGTGTGACGTGGTCGGCATGTTGAGCCGAATATACGGAAGCGGCCGGCTGGCTGTCACTGCATACAGTCACGGCTCACGTAAAAAAATGTGCAGTGCCGCTCAGCGCAGGCGCCGGCCATCTGTGTCGAGCACCTGCACCGCACCGATATCCAGCTTGCGTACCGGCGCCTCTATGGATGCCAGGTCGCCCACGACGATCCAGGTGAGTGACTGCGCCTGGATGAGATGCGTGGCGGCGGCCTGCACCTGTGTTGCAGTCAGTGCACGTACGCGTGCCGCAAAATCGTTGAGATAAGTGTCCGGAAGTCCGTAGGTGAGAATGTCGACGTAGGCGCTTGAGATCTGCTCCGCGGTTTCAGTATTGCCGGGGAGCGCCAGGACGAGCGCGTCCTGGGCTGTCCGGATTTCCGACTCGCGGGGCGGGCGTGCACCGCTGATGTCCCGCAGCTCACGGGTAATCTCCTGCATGGCCTCCGCACTGCGATCGGTCTGTACCGTGGTGGTGACCAGCAGCGGCCGCTCTCCCTTGGCATCGACGAGCGTCGAGCCGGCGCCATAGGACCAGTGTTTGTCCTCGCGCAGGTTCATGTTGAGACGCGATACGAAGTTGCCGCCCAGCAGGTTGTTCACCGTACGGTAGGCGATGTCGTCCGGATCCGCGCGTGGCGGCGCCAGCTGTGCGGCCATCAGCAGCGTCTGTTCCGCCCCCGGTCGATCGATGAGGAACACGCGCGGCGCGGGTTGGGGCGCTACGCTCACGAGCTGTTTGACTGGCAATGCTTCCGATGGGGCCTGCCAGGAGGCCAGGTACCGCTCCAGCAGCGGCTGGATGGCGGCGAGCGTGGTGTCGCCCACGACCAGCAACGTCGCATTGTCCGGGCGCATCCAGCGCCGGTAGAAGCTCTGCAGCTCCTGGTCGGAGATGGCACGCACGCTCTCTTCCGAGCCGCTGCCGGAGAAAGGCTTGCCATAAGGATGCTCCACACCATAGAGCAGCTCAGGGAACAGCCGTCCGGTAATGCCACGCGGTTGCGCCTTCTGCTGTCCGATGGCAGCGATCAACTGCAGCTTGAGACGGCTCAGCGCGTTGGGCGGAAACATTGAATTCAACAGCATGTCACTGAACAGCTCCAGGGACTCGGGCAGCTTCGACGTGATGGCATTCAGGGAGATGTACGAGCTGTCGAGCGTCGAGCCCGAGTCGATGACCGCGCCGAGCTCTTCGGCCCGCGCGGCGATCTGCAACGCATCGCGATGCCGCGTGCCCTCATGGAGCATGGCCAGGGTCAGATTGGCCGTGCCGGCTTTCGCGCCGCTGTCGGCCGCATGGCCCGCATCGATTATCAGATGCAGATGCACAACCGGCGTCTCGTGGCGTTCCGCGACGGCGAGCTTCAGACCGTTGCTGAGCGCGGCGTGCCGCAGAGGTGGCAGCAGCAGGGGTGCCGGTGCACCCCGCGCCGGCAGCGTGCTGCGGTCTGCGCCGCTGCTTGCGGCGTGATACTCGGGGAACGGCTCGATGGTCAGCACGAAAGCACCGTCGCTCAGCCAGGCCCGCGCGGCTTCCTCGATATCTGCCGGGCTTGCCTCGCGCAGCCAGCCCAGCGCGCGTCGATAGAAATCGGGCGAGCCTCCGTACAGCTCGCTTTCGCCGAGAATGGCGGCTTTGCCCCCGGCGCCGCCGATGCGCTCGAGTTGGCGCACCCAACGGGCATAAGCCGTGGTTTTCAGGCGTGCCACCTCGGCCCGCGTCGGTCCCGATTTCAGCAGGCGCGCCAGCTCCTCATCGATTACGCGCTCGATGGCTGCCGCGTTGCCGCCGGGTTTCACCGTGACGGTCAGCTGCAGCTGCGAGCCCAGCTCGAAGGGTCCGATGTTGGCTGCGACACTGACCGCCTGGCTGGTGTACACCAGGCGCCGGTACAGGCGGCTGTTCTTGCCGTCTGCCAACACATCGGCTGCCATCTGCAACAGCGTGAAATCGCGCTCGGTGTACCCCGGGATATTCCATACCTTGTAGATCCGCGTCTGCGGCACACGATCCTGCAGGGTAATGCGCTTGGTGCCGCTCATCCGCGCCACCCAGCTGCGCGCATGCTTCACCGGCGGCCCAGGCGCGATGTCGCCGAAGTAGTGCTCGACCTTCTCGCGCACGGCATCGGGCTGAACGTCACCGCACACAACCAATACCGCGTTAGCCGCGCCGTAGTACGTGCGGAACCAGCCCTTCACATCATCGAGCGTCGCTGCATTCAGATCCGCGAGCGCGCCGCTCGTCACCCATGAGTAGGGATGGTTGGCCGGATAGGTGCTCGCGGCGATCAGCTCATCGGCCTTGCCGTAGGGACGGTTCTCGCCCTGGCGCTTCTCGTTCTGCACGACCCCGCGCTGCTCGTCGAGCTTGGGCTGACCGATGGCACCGAGCAGGTGTCCCATGCGGTCCGATTCGAGCCATAGGGCGCGATCGAGTGCATTGACCGGCACGGTCTCGAAGTAGGTGGTGCGATCGAGCCAGGTGTTGCCGTTGACCTGAACCGCGCCGGCCTCCAGCAGCGGCCGGAAATACTCATCGTGATGGTTTTCCGAGCCGGCAAACATCAGATGCTCGAACAGGTGTGCAAAACCCGTCCGTCCCGGGGTCTCATCCTTACTGCCGACGTGATACCAGATGTTGACTGCAGCGAGCGGACTCTTGTGATCCTCATGCACGATGAGGATCAGCCCATTGGGCAGCACATACCGCTGATAAGGGATGTTGATCCGGGCAAGGGCATCCTCGGGAACCTCAGCTGCGGCAGCGGCCTGCAACATGCCGAGCACGCAGATCGCGACCAACTGTCCCAGCCTTCTGCGCTGCATGCAGCTCATCGCGTGACGCAGCCGGTCAGCAGCGCGCCCAGGTGCGCAAGCACCTGCCGTTGCGAATCGGCAAACCCTGGTGTTGCATCCGCCAGCAGACGCGCGCCGGGTATCGCGGCGAATTGGTCGCATTCGGGCACGTAACGCGCCTGCTGCTGCGGATCGTGGTCCTGATGCTGCACCGCTGCCCGTGCCGCCAGAGAAGACTGGCGCAGCGGCTCGGGCAGGCGACAGAGGATCTGCAGGCACCGCAGCGCACGACTCGCCGCCAGCGCGCCGAGCGCCGCTGCATGCCCAGTGGCGCGGAAGTTGCCCTCGATGAGCAGATCGCAACCCGCATGCAGCAGTTGGTGCGCGAGGTTGAACAGCACGTTAAAGGCAGCGTCACTCACGCGCCGGGAATCGCCGGCATCGTCCTTCAATACTTCCAGCAGCGGCTCCTTGATATCGTCCTTGGCGAGCAATGCCAACCGATGAGTCCTGGCGAGCTGCCTGGCCAGGGTGGTCTTGCCGCTTCCGGGCAGACCGGTGATGACGATCAGCCACTGCGGTTTACACGGCGGCAGGACACTCTCCGGCATCATCTCAGTGTAATGGTACTCTGCCGGGCATATGAAACCCGAAAAGCAGACCGTGCAGTTCCGGGGCCGCGTGATCTGCGTGACGACGGATGAGGTCGTGCTGCCCAATGGCCATCGCACCGTGCTGGAGGTCGTACACCATCCCGGTGGCGCTGCGGTGGTCGCGCTGGACGCCCAGCGGCGCGTCTGTCTGCTGAAGCAATATCGTTACGTTGCCGGCGGCTGGCTTTGGGAACTGCCGGCTGGAAAGTTGGAACCGGCCGAACCCGCGCTCGCCACCGCGCAGCGGGAGCTGCTCGAGGAAGCGGGCGTGGGTGCCGGACAATGGCATAGCCTTGGCTCGGTGCTGAGCTCCCCCGGGGTGTTCGGCGAGGTGTTGCATCTTTATCTGGCCCGCGACCTGCAGCCAGCCAGGTCGGCTCATGAGCAGGCAGAGGTCATCGAGGTCCATTGGGTCACGTTGGAGGAGGCCGTCCGATGGTCGCTGGATGGCACGATCCGCGATGCCAAATCAGTCATTGGCCTGTTGCGGGCATTTAACTATGTCACGTCGCCGGATGCCGACACGAAAGACGTTCCGTGACGGACCTCTTGGAAGCGCCGCGGCGGCGCGCGTACGGTACGGGTGCCGGGTATAAAACCGTCATGATTTAGACGTAACCTCCGGTTGCGAATGAAACGATCCTCCGCCACACCTCCCGAGTCCGCGCCTGAGGGCGAGTCGACGCCTGATAACGAGCGCCGCTTCATGCGCGGCGTGGTGCATGACCATAAGGGTACCGCTCATCTGCAGTGGTACGACGCCCAGCAGGATTACGAGCGGCAGCTGCTGGAGCTTGAGGACAAAACCGCCTCGGCTCAGAGGGCAGCCCAGAAGTTGGACACGAGTGGCCTGAGCGTCAAGGAGGACGACAGTTTCGATCCCTACACCCGCAAACCCGAGACGGAACGCAAGCGCGGCGGCGGTACTCGCACCGATCTGCGCCGCCTGTCGGCCTGGATCAAAATGATGCGTGAGCTCGAGCAGGCGCGGAAGCGCGACGAGGACGAGGACAGCGAGGAGTAGAGCGCCTAGGTGGTGCGCTCGATGTGCGCAAGCTTGCGCGCGTTCGTCAGCCGGTAGAATCGGCGCAGTTCCGCGAGCACTTCCCGCCCCACGGCACCTTGCGAGTCGCGCAGGGAGCTCGCCAGCCGCTGACAGAAACGCTGCGCATAGCGGTTGGCTGCGCGATACATCCCGTCGCGACCGGCGGCGAGCGTAGGATCGATGCGCGTCTTCTCGAACAACAGCCGCAGCAACTCCGCCGGGAAGCGCTCCGGCAGCTGCCGGCGCATCAGCCAGTAGCTCACCACGTATTTGTCGATCTCAGCCTGCATCTCCAGCTCGAGCAACGATACCGGCCGATCGTGGCCCGCATTCCACGCCAGGTACAGGAAGTGACTCACCCCCTCGAGGGCGGTCCAGTAATCCGCGACGTTGCCATCGTGCAGCCGCTGCAAGGGATCGGCGCGCTGCAGGCGCTCGAGTAAAGCGGGGTCCAGATACAGCGACATGGCGAGCTCGCTGTCGGCGCCGCTTGCCGGCTGCGCGACGATGAGCTCCTCATCGGTGGGTCCGTTGGTGCGGGCGGCCGCAGGCAGTTGGCGGCGGTCGGTGATCAGAAAATCATAGACGTCGTGCGTGACACTGACATCGTAGATGCCGCCGATGAGATCCTGCAGCTGCCGGAGGATCATGCGCTCAGTGAGCGAATGCCGTGCCGCCCGCGGCGGTCGGCTCGACACCCAGGCGCTTGAGGATCTCATAGCAGCGGCGACTGCCGGTCTTCAGCCAGATCTCGTAGAGGCGCAGGATGTCCTTGTCGGTGTGCGTGTAGGAGCTCTCACTGACTGCATTGAGGGCATCCACCATCGGCTGAAACTTCTGGGCCAGCTCCGCGAACACATTACCGAGCACGCGGCTGCGGCCGCGGGAGAGCGCCTCACCGAGCGTGGCGTACGCACGCCCGCCCATGGCGATGTGGTAGTCGACATCGATGAGCTTGCGCGCGAAGCTGCGCGCGAAAAAGCCTGCTATGAATAGCGATACGTCCCCGAGCCGCTGCAATCCGCGGTTGCGGTCACCGGCAGATGGCGCTTCCAGCGCCTCGGCCAGCATGACGACCAGGGGTTTGAGGCCGCTCGGTGAGGCCGCATCGTACAGCGCTTCGGAGCGGGCAAAGAGTGTCAGCAGGTTGACCACATAGTGCTCGGTCTGGTCTTCGACGGCGACGTGGTGCTTCTCGAGCGCCCCGTGCAACTCGTCCTTGAAGAACTCACGCAGATTTGCGACCGGCACGACGCGTGTCGAAGGTTGACCATCCGGCATGACTGCTCCAGGCCTCCTGACGCTCTGCGGGCCAAGCCCGTATTAAATACAACGGCACATGCAGCCAAAAGTTCACCTTGCGGCGCGTTCCGTTACTGTGACGGAATCCTCCAAAAACGATAGAGCGGCTGGCAAATGAAGCAATTTCATGCCGGTACGTGATCCGAGGTGCAGGGTCTCCCGCCCGGTGTTGCCCCCCTGGCGACGGCTTGCGACCCGCGGGGGGCCGAGCAAAACTTAGCAGCGGCCTGCTAACAGTGCTGACAAATGTGGCGTCGAATCGGCCCGCTCAGCGGCATTCCAGCCGCGCGGCGAGATCGAGGCAATCAACTACGTTGATATCGGCCGGCTGCACCGGGGCAGGCCAGGCGAGCTGACTGCGGTTCATCCAGGCCGTATGCAGACCGGCAGCAGCGGCGGCAGCCACATCCAGCAACGGATCATCCCCGACATACAGCACTTCGGCGGCATCCAGCCTGAGCTCAGTCAGCAGACGCTGGAAGCAGCGGCGATCCGGTTTTGCCGCGCCGACGTCGCGCGCATTGAGCGAAACGGCAAACAGGTCATCCATGCCGATACGCCGCAAATCCGCATTGCCATTGCTGAGCGTCGCGAGATGGAAATGACACCGCAGGCGCGTCAGTCCCGGACGCACATCCGGATACGGATCGAGTTGATTGCGTGCGGTGATGAATACCTCGAAGGCGTGCTCCGCCACCGCGGCCTCATAGCCGTATTGGGTAGCATGGGCCGCGAGCGAGGCGATCCGCAGATAGGTCATGTCGTGCGCGCGGTGCGGCTCCCGCGTCGCCAGCTGCGTGCGCGCCTGACGCAGATCCTCGAGCGACAGCCGCTCCGTGAGACGCGGACAGTTCTCCCGCAGCCACTGCATCCACTGCGCTTCGGCGCGCGCGATGATTGGCTCGACGTCCCAGAGCGTATTGTCCAGATCGAAAGCTACCGCCTGCAAATGCATCAGCATGCTCACTGTAAGCCAGCAAACGCTGCGCCCGGCCAGCCGGGCCGCAGCGGCCACACAGGTTACAATAGCGTTTTGGGTTCCCGGAGTTGCGGATGATCCTCCCTGCCCGCCGAGGCAAGCTCAGCCTGCTCATCCCCATACTGACCCTGCTCGGCGCATCCCCGGCCTGGGCGCCGCCACCAGACCATGCGCCGCATCCGGCAAGCGCACCGCCGGCGGCCCTGCAACCGTTTACCGCCGAAGACCTCATGCGCCTGAAGCGCATCACCGACCCGCAGGTCTCACCTGACGGTCGCTACGTGGCCTATGTCTTGCGCGAGACCGACATCGAGGCTGACACCGGCCGCACGGACATCTGGCTGCTCGATCTGACACACCCGCAGTCCACGCCCCATCGCCTGACGACTCATCCGGCCAACGACTCCAGTCCACGCTGGGCACCGGACAGCCGCACGATCTACTTCCTTTCCTCGCGCTCGGGAACCTCGCAGGTCTGGCGGCTGTCGCTGGATGGCGGTGAGGCCACGCGCGTTACCGAGTATCCGCTCAGCATCGGTGCCCTGAAGGTCGCACCCAACGGCAACACCATTGCGCTGACCATGGCCGTGTTTCCGGGCTGTGCCGATCTGCGCTGTACTCAGGAGCAGCTCGCGGCCCGTGCCCGCACCAAGGCTACCGGCAGGCTTTATAACCAGCTTTTCATCCGTCATTGGGATACCTGGAGCGATGGCACGCGCTCCCATCTGTTCGCGGCCCGCATCAATGCCGATGGCCGTGCCGATGCCCCGGTGGATCTGTCGAAGAACCTGGATGCCGATGTTCCCTCGAAGCCTTTCGGGGGTGACGAAGACTTTGCTTTCAGCCCCGACAGCAGCCGGCTGGTCTTCTCCGCCCGCATCGCCGGCCGCACCGAGCCCTGGTCGACCAACTTCGATCTGTTCGAGGTGCCGGTGGACCGAACCGTACAGCCGAAGAACCTGACCCGCGACAACCCGGCGTGGGACGCGCGGCCGGTTTTTCTGCGTAATGGCGATCTGGCGTGGCTGGCCATGGACCGGCCGACGTTCGAGTCGGATCGCTTCCACATCATGCTGCGCAGTGCGCGCACCGGCGCCGTACGTGCCGTGACTCAGAACTGGGACCGCTCCATCGTCGAGTTGAGTGCCTCCTTCGATGGCCGCAGCCTGCTCGCAACGGTGCAGGATCTCGGGCAGCAAGCCCTGTATGCAATCGATCCGGGCAGCGGCGCACGCCACCCACTCGTCAACAGCGGTGAAGTGCAACACTTCGCCGCTTCGCGCACCGGCGCCGTCATCACGTGGGCGAACCTTGCCGCGCCCGCAGACCTCTATAGCGTCGGGCTGAGCGGTGCAACCCCGCAAAGGCTCACTGAGGTCAACGCGGAGCTGCTCGGACGTCGCCGCCTGAGCGAGTTCGAGCAGTTCAGCTTCGCGGGCTGGCACGATGAGAAGGTGTACGGCTATGTCATGAAGCCCTACGGCTTCACGGCAGGTGGTCACTACCCGATTGCCTTCCTCGTGCATGGCGGACCGCAGGCCGCGTTTGCCAACCTCTGGCATTACCGCTGGAATGCCCAGACCTTCGCCGGCGCAGGGTACGGCGTCGTGATGATCGATTTTCACGGCACCCCCGGTTACGGCCAGGCGTTCACCGACTCGATCAGCCAGGATTGGGGCGGCAAGCCGCTCGAGGATCTGCAAAAAGGGCTCGCCGCGGCGGTGAGTCGTTACGGTTGGCTCGATGGGCAGCGAGCCTGCGCCCTCGGCGCCTCCTACGGCGGCTTCATGATGAACTGGATCGAGGGGCATTGGCCGAATGCTTTCCGCTGCATCGTCAACCATGACGGTGTGTTCGATGCGCGCATGATGTATTACACGACCGAGGAGTTGTGGTTCGAGGAATGGGAGAACGGCGGGCCGCAGTACGCCAATCCGCAGGCCTACGAGCGCTTCAATCCCATCAACTCAGTCGCGCAGTGGCACACGCCGATGCTGATCGTGCACGGCCAGCAGGATTTCCGTATTCCCTATACCCAGGGGATCGGTGCCTTCACGGCCCTGCAACGCCGCGGCATCGAGAGCCGTCTGCTGTTGTTTCCTGACGAGAACCACTGGGTGTTGAAGCCGGCCAACGTGGTGTTGTGGTATCAGAACGTGCTCGGCTGGCTCGATGAGCACTCGAAGCAGTAGGCCACGGCCGGCCGCGCGCTCGGGCCTGCGCCACTCGAGGCAGGCGCTGTCGCGCTACTCGGGACGGGCGCTGTCGGGCTACTCGGGGCTGTTGCTCTCGCCCTCCTGGGCCTCGTGCGACTGCTTGCGGAAGCGGTAGAACAGATCCTCTTCGCGGCCGCCCGCCAGATGGCCAGGGCGATCGGAGGTCAGTTCCGCGACGGCATATTCTTCCGGGCTGAGCTCAGCGCGCGTCTGCAGCTGGGCGACGGCGCCGTTGGCGGTACGCCCGCGACAGGTCTTCGGGTCGTTGCTGCCGAGGAACTGCCCCTCGCCCCGCTTCCACCGCAGACTGCAGCCACGAACAGTGCGCACGTCGGGGGTCATGAGACTCAGAAACAGATCCGGATTGAGCTGTCCGTTGCGCCAGCGGTTGGGCTCGAGCAGCGTGTAGTCCGTCTGCACGATCTCCTTTTTGACCAGGCCGAACATGACGATCTTCTGTGCCGTCACACGGCGCGGGTCTCCGGCGATGCTCTCCTGCACATAGAACACGTTCTCGCCGATCATCGGTGCCTCGATCTGCACGATGTCCAGCACCAGCGCCTCATGCGCCGGATGCACGCCGCGCGCCACATCCGCACGGTTCTGCGCGACCGAGTTGTAATGTCCTGCGAACATGCCGACCAGCTCCTGCAGATCGGCCTCGGGGTTGGACTTGGCGAACGCAGCGCCCGCCAGCAGCAGCAGCAATGTGCCCAGCAGTCCGAAGCTCAGCCTATCCATAGAATGCACGCCACTCCGCCTGGTATGAGCATCCCAGGGCAATGATCTTTGCCAGCAGCTCATCGTAGCTGACTCCGGCTGCGCGCGCCGATTCGGCGAAGTCCTCCGAAGCTTCCAGGTTGGGATTGGCGTTCGCCTCGAGCACGAATACCTGCCCGTCCGCGCGCACGCGGAAATCCATGCGCGCATAGCCTGACAGACCGAGGGTGCGATAGATCCGTCGGGACAGCTTGTCGAGGCTGGTCAACACTGCCGGGGGCAGGTCCTCGGCCGCCCGCGTCGTGATGCCGTACTTGGATTGGTAGCGCTTGTCCCACTTCACCTTGCGCGTCGCAATCGCTGCCTGTGAGTCGGGCATCGAGCCGAACACCATCTCCCAGACCGGCAAGCGCGTCAGGCGGCCATTGCCCATGATGCCCACATAGAGCTCGCGGCCTTCAATGAATTCCTCCACCAGCGCATCCGAGCCCACCTGCTGCTGGACGAATTCGATGCGCTCCTTCAGGCGCGCCGCGTCCTCGACCACCGAAGCCTGCGCGATGCCAAGCGAAGCGTCCTCCACGGTCGATTTCACGAACAGCGGGAAACGCAGTTTGCGTGGCAGATGGATGCGCGCGCCGCGACGAAACACCACGAATTGCGGCGTGGGGATACGGTGGAAGGTGAGCAGCTGTTTGCACAGCGATTTATCCCGCGACAGTAGCAGGCCGCGGGGATTGCAGCCCGTGTAGGGCTGACGCATGAGCTCAAGGAAGGCAACGACGTGCTGGTCGTACGTCACGATGCCATTGAATTCCTCGAGCAGATTGAAAACGATGTCTGGTTTCCAGTCGGCGATGGCGCTGCGCAGTTCGGTGAGACTGTCGAGCACGCCCAGGCTCAGGACCTCATGACCGCGGGCGCGCAGGGTCGTGGTGACATCGTACTCAGTGCGCCATTCTTCGATTTCCTTATCCGAATGTCCTTCGAGCTGCTCGGGCGGCACCAGGCTCTCGTGCATCACGACGAGCGCGCGCTGTTTCTTCATAGCGGCAGATGCGGTGTCTCGCCTTGTGCATAGAGTCGCGCGATGCGCTCCAGCATCCAGCGCGCATGCCGCACGGCATCGCGGCGGCTGCCGCGCACGAACAACTGCAGTGACTCGCTGCGTTCGATCAACATTCGCAGGATCTGGTGCACGCTGTAGCGCTCCATGCACAGCTCCCGGGCCACCGCGTCCACCATGCGAGTCTTTTCAGCGCGCAGCACAGTGGCAGCGCGCAGCGCAGCGGGCCGCATCCGCTCGGTCGCGAAAACTCGCACCAGCAGCTCGTCGGTCAGTCCGCGCTGCAGGTGCTGATTGCGCGCCAGCTTGCGCCGGTAATGATCTGCGAGTGTGCGCGTATTGAGTTCCAATGGCTCGATGCGTATGCGATTGCGCACGGGCGCTCGCTGCCCGCGCACGCTCGCCACGAGCTCCTCGACGGCGCTCAGCTTGTGGAAGGCGGGCCATTGCGCATAACTGCGCCGCCAGTCGGATTTCGGCTTCAACCAGACGGCGAACGTCTCGGCAAAGTCCTCGGTGGGGTGGGCCTGCGCGTACCATTCGCCCAAGTGATGGACGTAGCGGCGACTACCGGGGCGTGCCTTGTAGCGCTGCGGATACTGCAGGGATGCCGGACCAAACACTTCGCGCCAGCGTTTGCGACGTCGCAAGCGGTAAGCGTTGTCCAGCGCATGACCCGCTTCGTGGCGCAGGATCCGCATGAACCAGCGCGCATTACCGCCTTCCACTTCACGCATGATCCGGCGCTCGAGGCGCTCGAGGCGCGGGTGCGCCAGGTAAAAAGGTACGGCAATGCCCGGCACCCCGTCGGGTGAAAACCATTCCTCCGCGAGCCACACATGCGGCCGCAGCCTGATCCCGCGGCTTTCGAGCTCGCCGTAGAGCCGCTCCACTCGGGACTGCAGAGGCGAGCGCTGCAGCGACAGGCCCAGGTCGCAGAACCGCAGCGCCAGCAGCTCCTCATCGGAAAGTCGGGTCCAGGGCAGCGCGCGATCGACCCTGCGATGTGCCTGGCGGCGATGCGCGGCAAGCATGGTGCCGCTGCGATTGGCGTGAGCCAATGGCATCTGAAGACCTTTCCCCGGTTAGTCGGCGGGCAGCGTGGGCTGCGTTGTTCGCCTCGCCAGACCCTGCAGAAGGGTGGCTCAGCGGTGGTGGGAAGCTACCAAACTGGCGCCGCGCTGTCTGCGTCCGATGTGACAACTGCCGCCACGCGGGAACCCCGCGGGGAAGCTCAGCCACTCAATCCGACGAGCGCCACCTGCAGCAGACGATCTGCAAAGTTTTCGATGACGTCCTTGTGCATCAGCGCATTGCGCCACGGACCGGGCACCGCGCCCACGCTGTAGTGGGCGCCGGCTATCTGGCCGCACACCGCGGTGACCACATCCGAATTGCCGCCGAGATTCGCCGCCCGCAGCACCGCGTCGCGAAAATTGTCCGTGGAGGCGAAAGCCCAGAGGGCCGCCGTGAGCGCAGCAGGTGCGGTACCGTTCGAGCGCCCTGCGGATTCAGCCAGTGGCGGACCCGCCGCCAGGATGACCGTCTTGGGCTGCCCCGCGAGCGCGGCATGCAGCACGCGGGCCAAAGTGCGGCAAGCGTCCAGAACAATCGGTGCCTGACAGGTGATGCGGGCTGCATCGGCGGCATACTGCAAAGCATTTTCTGCCGAGGCAAAGCTGAACATCACCGCCGGGGCGATACGTGACAGCGGTTCGATGTCCAACTGGTCAGGATCGTGCGAGCCGGGAAACACCTGGCGACGCCACTTGGCCATGGCCAGCGCGCGCGCCGTATTCGCGGTGATTCCGAGACACTGGCCGGTGGCTGACAGGTGCCCGTTCTGCTGCCAGCGCGTGTAGCGCTGGACCTGGTCGCGCGCGTCAAAGCCGTTGCACGCCAGGAGACTTTCCGCCAGACACAAGGCCATGGCGGTATCGTCGCTCCAGGCACCGCGGGGCAGATCGAACGGTCCGCCGCCCAGCATGTCCCCGACGGGGGTAAAACTATTGCGGCGCTTGAACTGCGTGGCGGCCGCCACGGCATCTCCCACGGCAAGCCCAAGCAGCGTACCCAGGAAACGTCCGCGCAGACCCCGGGCGGCGGCCAGCGTCGCCGGCTCGAAGAGCGGATCGGATTCCGATTGCGTGGTCTTCGGTGCCCTGACGGCAGGGGACCGGACCTTGGTCCGGGCCGACGCGCCTTCCGGTTGCGCGGTTTGGCCGGCTTGGCCGCCCGCCTTTCGGCCTGCGGAGCGGAGGTTACGGCTGGGCTCTGAGCCCGCACGGGCGCCGCTGCTGCGCGCTGAGCGCGTCCCACGCGCGCCACGTACTTCAGGAACGCCCTGGACGCCCGGGACGCCAGAAACCCCGGCCTCCACCGACGGTGCATCCGACACCGAGGAGACATCGCCCTGAGCAATCACAGGATTCGGCCCCTGCACAGACGGGGGCACCGCAATGCCGTTCAGGACGCGAGGTCCGGCACCCGCATGCGCGGGCGCGACGGGTTCCAGAAACAAAGATGAGGGCAGGCCCGCAGGTACGGCGGCGCTTAGCGAGGCGCTCCAGTTGCGGACGTAACTTGCCTGCTCGTCAGTCTCCGGAACGAAGGGCCAGCTCAGCGAGCGTTTACACTTCTGCCAGAGATGATTGAGTTCCTCCAGGGCCTGCTCGCCGTTGAAGCCCCGCTCAACCAGCAAACATCCCATGGCGGTACCGGTACGGCCGATGCCGGCGCGGCAATGGACATACACGGGCCGACCGGCGCGCAGCGATTCCGTGATGCTCTCCAGCACCCGCATCATCTGCTCCGGCGAGCCGGGCAGCGCATGGTCCTGAATAGGGCGCCGCAGGTAATCGATGCCGCTCGGCAGACTGTCCTGGTACGGCGGCAGCTCCTCCGGCTGAGTCAGATCGATGAAGCACTCGATTCCTGCATCCAGCAGCCGCTGCAGCCGCTCGCGAGTCTTTTCCAGATCGGGGCCGGCTGGGTACTCGCCAGCCAGAACCTGTCCGGGAACCACCCAGTAAGAATTGCTCAGCGGCGGCGGCGCGGCGGCCGTACGGTGGGTGACGGCAGGCATCTCAGGCGACCGTGGCGAGCGCGGCGAGTTGCCCCTCGAGCAGCGCCTCTTCCTGAGCGCTCATGACCGGCAGCCGCCGCGCCTCGATGCCGGCAAAGTCGAAGCAACGCGGGTCTGCCAGATGCGCGGTCTCCACGTGGCGCAGCGCCGAGAAGATCGTCTCCGTGCGGCCGGGAAATTGTTGCTCCCATTCCTGCAGCATCTTCTTGACGGCGACGCGCTGCAGATTGTCCTGCGAGCCGCACAGCTTGCAGGGAATGATCGGAAACGCTCGTGCGCGGGCGTAGCGCTCGATGTCGCGTTCGGCAACGTAGGCGAGCGGCCGGATGACGACGTGCCGCCGATCCTCGGACAGCAGTTTGGGAGCCATCGCCTTCAGTCGACCGCCGAAGAACAGATTGAGGAACAGAGTCTCGATCAGATCATCGCGATGATGCCCGAGAGCGATCCGGGTGACACCGTGCTCGCTTGCGAAGCGATACAGGGCGCCGCGTCGCAGCCGCGAGCACAGCCCGCACAGCGTGCGTCCCTCGGGAATCACCCGTTTCACGACACGGTAGGTATCCTGCTCGATGACGTGGAATTCGACCCCGAGCTGGCGCAAGTACTCAGGCAATACATGCTGCGGAAATCCGGGCTGCTTCTGGTCAAGGTTGACCGCAAGCAACTCGAACGGCACCGGCGCGCTGCGCTGCAGGGACAGCAGAATGTCCAGCAGCGTGTAGGAATCCTTGCCACCCGAGAGACACACCATCACGCGGTCGCCCGCAGTGATCATGCCGAAATCCTCGATCGCCTTGCCGATGCGACCGCGCAGATGAGCCTGCAGCTTCAGAAAGGTGCGCGAAGGTTTAACGGCGAATTCGGCCATGAGTCCCGATCCTACCGCCCGTAGCTGTCCGGCAGATTGCAAATGAGCGCAAACACGATCCCCGATGAATCATTCTTGACCGGTTGCCGCCGGCGCCCGTCAGAGTTGAGCACTCGCGCCGCGGAATCAAGAGGTAAATGGCGAGCCGCGCGAAAAATCACGCGCTACGAGTGACGAAAATTCAGCGTGTCACGCGGCGGCGCTGTTCGGTGCGCTGTCGAGATACTTCGACTCAACATAACGCACGAAAGACACGGCCGACAGCGGCTTGGAGGTCGCGCTCTGCAGCAAGTCCTGCACCGGGACCTTGGCACCCAGACTGTGCACCTGCGAGCGCAGCCAGCCGAACAGACCGGAGAAGTTGCCGGCAGCCAGCTGCTCATCAAGCTCCGGTACGTCCATACGCATCGTCTCGAACAGCTGCGCGGCCATGACCGCCCCGAGCGCGTAGGAGGGGAAATACCCAAAGGAGCCCACCGCCCAGTGAATGTCCTGCAGGCAGCCGTCGGCATCGTTGCCCGGGCGAATCCCGAGGCGCTGCTCCATGCCCTCGTTCCACGCCTCGGGCAGGTTGCGCACGGCGAGCTCCCCGCTCAGCAACTGCTTCTCGAGCTCGTAACGCAACATGATGTGCAGCGGATAGGTGAGCTCATCCGCATCCACGCGAATCAGCCCACGACGCACCCGTGTCAGGTGTTGGTAGATATTGTCGAAATCCCACTCCGGACCGGTGACCCCAAAGTGCCGCGCCAGGAGCGGCTGCAGGTAACGCACGAAGGGCCGGCTGCGGCAGACGATCATCTCCATCAGCAGCGACTGGCTCTCCTCGAGCGCCATGCCGCGATCGCGACCGACGGGCTGGTCACGCCAGTCCTGCGGCAGGCCCAGGTCGTACATGGCGTGCCCGGTCTCGTGCAGCGCGCCCAGCAAGCCCGAGAACGGCTCGTTGGGATCCAGGCGAGTGGTGACGCGAATGTCCCCCGGGACGCCCTCCGTAAACGGGTGCTCGCTTTCATCGAGGCGACCCCGGTCGAAGGGAAACCCGATTGCCCGCATGACCTCGAGAATCAGCGCGCGTTGCTTGCCCGGCGGGAACTTGCCGTTCAGCTCGAGCAGCGGACGCGTCTCCTGCAGGGCGATCGCTTCGCGGATGAGCGAGGGCAGTCGTCGCGAGAGCGCTTTGAACATCGAATCGATGTCCGCGGTGGTGAGGCCAGGGCTGAACTCATCCACGAGGGCATCATAGGGTGCCAGGTTCAGGGCCTGGCCGAGTAACGCCGCCTTATCGCGAACCAGATGCACGACTTCTTCCAGGTGCGGTGCAAACAGCGCGAATTTTCCCTGCTGGCGCGCCTCGAGCCAGCGGGCCTCGGCCCGCGAGGCGGCCTTCGTCAGGCGCGACACCAGCGACACGGGCGTTGCAATCGCATGATCCCGCTGGCGGCGCATCTCGCGCAGATTGGCAACCTGCCAGTCCATGAGCTGCTGACTGTTCGCCTGGGCCCGATCCAGCAGGCGGGTGATGCGCGGCGCCGTCAGCAGAGCGTGATGCTCCGTTTCGAGCGCGGCGAGCTGCTCGCCACGCACATCGGCACTGCCGCGCGGCATCATCACGGCCGCATCCCAACGCAGCAGCGACAAGGCGCCGCGAAAGGCATAAAGACGACGGAACTCCTGCTCGAGTTGTTTATAAGGCGAGGCTGACATGCTGCTGTACTCAGGTCGCGACTCCCCGGAGCGGGGAGTCGGAAGCGGAAACCACGCCGCTAGTCTACCAGCGAGCCACGGCCACGCTGGCCTTCTGCGACAATAATTCAATCAAATACAAATACTTAAGATCAGCTTTGGCAGTTGACAGCCACCGGCAGGGGAAGCCAGAACTTTACATATCGCGCGCCCGTCGCAGTGCATCAACCGGCGTGGGAGGCTGGCGCTCATCAGCTAGACTGCCGCTCCGGCTGTGCGCCACGGGCCGGCGGCGCCCCGTGATCGCGGCACAGATGGAACCCGCAGTGCTTCCATGCCGGCCATCTCGCAACGGCGATGCCGATGCCCGTGGAGATCAGCAGCAGCAGGGTCAGCACCAGCCCGATGAGAAAACGGCGCATGAGGTAAGGACGAATGTCTTGCTGTAGTGATCCCACACGCAGGCCGCGCTTGGGGCAGTCATCATACCGGTTGTGGCCATGCCCCTGAGCGTCTGCCTGCTCGCCTCGGAGGCCGCCCCGCTCTCCAAAACCGGTGGCCTCGCCGACGTCTCCGCGGCGCTTGCCAAGTACCTGCACGCCGCAGGTCACGACGTGCGGCTGTTCACGCCGCTCTACTCGCTCATCGACCCCCAGCGCTTTCCGATGGAGCCGGTCGCGGAGTTGCAGCACATCCCCGTGCAGGTCGGGACGCAAAGTTATGTCTTCTCGGCAGCGACCACCCGTTTGCCCGGATCTGCAGCGCGACTGTATCTGCTCGACTGTCCTGCGCTGTTCGCCCGAGCCTCGCTCTACACGACCGATCCGGATGAGCATCTGCGCTTCATCGCCTTCACCCGCGCCGTGTTCGTCTGCTGCCAGCACCTGGGCTGGTCGCCACAGATCATGCATTGCAATGACTGGCATACCGCGTTCGCGCCGTTGTTTCTGCGCGCCAGCTACAGCTGGGACGCGCTGTTCAAAGGCACTCGCTCGCTACTCACCATTCATAACATCGGCTACCAGGGTGTGTTTCCTGCAACGGCCGTGTCCGACCTGGCGCTCGGCACCAACACCTACCTGCTGCACCAGGATGAGCTGCGCGCCGGACGCATCAACCCGCTGCGCCACGGAATCATGTATGCCGATGCCCTCACCACTGTCAGTCCGACTCATGCCCTGGAGATCTGTACCGAGCGCTATGGCATGGGACTGCAGGACTCACTGCGTGCGCGCCGCCATGTGTTGACCGGCATTCTGAATGGGGTGGACTACAGCGAGTGGGATCCGCGCCATGACCACTTCCTGACGCGTCACTTCGACCCCGAGCGACTGCAGAACAAAAAGCAACTCAAGCGTGAGTTCATACGCCGGCTCGGCCTGAAAGTGGACCGCAGCACGCCGCTCGCGGGCATCGTTTCGCGGCTCGCAGCGCAGAAGGGCATCGAGCTCATGTTCGATTCCCTGCCGCAGGTGCTCGACTGGCGTGAGTTTGCCTTCGTGGCGCTCGGCAGCGGCGAGCCGCAGTACGAGCAATTCTTTGCCGAGTTGCAGGACCGCTATCCGGGGCGGGTGGTTTTCCGTCGAGGCTACGATGAGGAACTGGCGCACTGGATCGAGGCAGCCTGTGACATGTTCCTGATGCCCTCGCTCTATGAACCGTGCGGACTGAACCAGATGTACAGCCTGCGCTACGGTACGGTGCCGATCGTGCGCCGTACCGGTGGCCTGGCAGATTCCGTAGAGCACTACGATCCCGACCGGGGAACGGGCACCGGCATCGTCTTCAACGACTTCGACACGGAAGCGCTCGAGTGGGCCGTCAATACGGCGCTCGATCTGTATGCCGAGCCGGATCACTGGCGACGGCTGATGCGCAATGGCATGAGCTGCGATTTCTCCTGGGAGCGTCAGACCGCCCGCTACGTAGCACAATACGAGCGGCTGCTGGCCTGAAGGAATGCCGGACTTCGAAGGAAAGTCGCGGAACCTGCGCAGTGCCGGTCCGTTGCCTCGTGACATGAGAAGAGACATGAAGCGTTACTGGCATGCCGCGTGTGCAGCGATTCTGTCAGGGCTGGTCGGCTGCGGAGGTGGCGGCTCCTCTGGCGGCACAACGACCCCCAGCGCCTCCGCGCCAGCCATCGCGAGTCAGCCGGTCAATGCCACGGTGGCCGCTGGAGCCATGGCAAGTTTTTCGGTCACCGCTACCGGCAGTCCACCGCTCAGCTATCAATGGCAGAAAAACGGCAGCGCGATCGCCGGGGCTATCGCCGCCTCCTACACCACGCCTGCAACCGGTAGTGCGGACAACGGCGCGCAATTTACCGTAACCGTCAGTAACTCTGCGGGCAGTGTGAACAGCAATCCCGCCGTGCTCAGCGTGACCAGCGGGCCCGGAACCGGCGCCACGGGCAGCGACGTTACGACTTTCAAGAATGACAATCTGCGCACCGGACAGAACCTCGCCGAGACGGTACTCACGCCCGCGAACGTGAACTCTGCGAGTTTCGGACTGCTGAAGACACTGAGCGTGGATGGCAAGGTAGACGCGCAACCCTTGTACCTGTCGCAGCTCACGCTCGGCACAGCCGCACACAATGTGGTGTTCGTGGCCACCGAGCATGGTTCGGTGTACGCATTCGATGCAGACAGCTATGCACAGCTGTGGAAGGTCAGCCTGCTGTCGACGGGCGAGACGCCGAGTGACAACCACGGCTGCAGCCAGGTGGTCCCGGAGATCGGCATTACCGCGACACCGGTCATCGATCGCAAGGCGGGACTGCACGGCGCACTCTACGTGGTCGCCATGTCGATCGACAAGTCGGCAAACTATCACCAGCGACTGCATGCGCTGGATGTCACCACGGGGGCGGAGTTGTTCAGCGGGCCGATCGACATCAGCGCGACCTACACTGCCGGTACGAACACGACGACGTTTGCGCCAGGCATGTATGAAGAACGCGCCGCGCTGCTTCTGGTGAGCGGCTCGCTCTACACTGCCTGGACATCACATTGCGACGCCGCTCCCTACCAGGGCTGGATCATGCGGTTCGACGCAGCGACCCTGGCCCAGACCGGCACGCTCAATGTTGGACCCGGAGCGAGCGGCAGCGGCTTTGCCAACCAGGGACCTGGCATCTGGATGAGCGGGGATGGGCCGGCGGCAGATGCAGCGGGCAACATTTATCTGCTGACCGGCAATGGTCCCTTTGAGACGACGCTGAATGGGGCGGGATTCCCGAGCGGCGGCGACTACGGCAACTCCTTCCTTCGCCTCAGCTCCGGCAGTGGCGGACTCGCCGTGGCCGACTACTTTGCCATGAGCAACGAAGTGGCCGAATCCGCTGCGGACCGCGATCTCGGCTCCGGAGGCGAGATGCTGTTGCCCGATGTGACCGACGCCAGTGGCGGCGTGCACCACCTGATGGTGGGAGCCGGCAAAGACCAGAACATCTACGTCGTCGATCGCGACAACATGGGCAAGTACAGTGCGACGACGAACAACATCTGGCAGCAGCTGAACGGTGCGGCCGGCGGGGCGGTCTATTCCTCGCCCGGCTACTTCAACAACACCGTGTATTACGCCGGTGCGGGTGCCACGCTGCGCGCCTACGCGCTCAGCAATGCGAAGCTCGCGAGCTCACCGGCCTCGCAAAGCAGTACCAGCTTCGGCTATCCGGGCACTTCACCTGCCATCTCCGCTAACGGCAGCAGCAATGGGATCGTCTGGGCGCACGAGAACAGCTCGCCCGCCGTGCTGCATGCCTACGATGCCAGCAACCTGGCGCATGAGCTGTATAACAGCTCTCAGGCCAGCGGCTCGCGCGATCAGTTCGGTGCCGGCAATAAGTTCATCACCCCGATGATCAACAACGGCAAGGTGTTCCTCGGTACGACCAACAGTGTGGCGGTATTCGGCCTACACTGAGGACCTACTGCCAGCGGAAGGTGCCGTGGTCATCGAACGGGATCGAGCGCCAGGGTCCTGCGGACAGCGCGATAGTCCCGCTGATGTGGTAGGCGATCTGACTGCCACTCTGGCTGAGGAGCTTCAGCAGCAGACTGGTGAGATTCGCCGAGACGCTCATGTCGAAATCGGCGTCGCCCCGAGGCGGGACCACGAAACTGGCGTAGGACTCGCCGCGAGCAAACTGCTGCCCGTCGAGATCGAGTGCGTACGACAGGCGCTTGATGGGGAGCTGCCGATCATTGGGGTTGTGCACGTGCAGCCGCACCTTGAGCTCCTGGTGCCACAACTCGCTCTTGAGCATCTGCACGCCGACCACACTGATGTCAGGCCGCTCGAGATGCGGCGCGAACAGCGAGCAGCCAGCCAGACCCAGAAGCAACAGCAGAGCGGCGACCGGCCGAGCCACGCTCATGTGATGGTGAGCGCGGCGGTTAGCGGCATGTGATCATGTGCGTGGCGATTACCGTCAGGCGCGGCCGAAAGCGCTATTGAGTGCGCGACACTCGCGCGCCAGCTCGCCGCTCAACTCTTCCGGGCGGAGCTGCCAGGTCCAATTGCCCGAAGCGGTGCCTGGAGTGTTGAGTCGTGCTGCCGAACCCAGGTGCAGCAGATCCTGCACGGGGATGACGGCGAGCTTACCGACGGAGCCGAGGGCTGCGCGGATCAGCGCCTCAGGCATGGCTCCGGGATTCAGCCGCAGGAAGAACGACACCCTGCGGGCCGTCTCCTCGTCCAGCCCGGCAAACCAGCCGAGCGTCGTGTCGTTGTCATGGGTGCCCGTGTAGATCACCCCGTCGCGCTCGTGCATGTGAGGCAGGTGCGGATTGTCGGTGTCCCCGCCGAAGGCAAACTGAAGTACGCGCATGCCAGGGAGACGGAATTCCTTGCGCAGCGCCTCCACATCTTCGGTGATAACGCCGAGATCCTCGGCCACGATCGGCAGATCACCCAGCTCCTGGCGCAACAGGCGCAGCAACTCCGTGCCCGGGGTCGGGCGCCACTCCCCCCCACGCGCATCCGGCGCTCCGGCAGGCACCGCCCAGTGAGCCGCGAGCGCCCGAAAATGGTCGATGCGCAGCACGTCCACGCGCTCCAGCTGACGCATCACGCGCCAGCGCCACAAGGCGAAGCCGTCGCGACGGATGGCCTCCCAGTCATACAGCGGATTGCCCCACAGTTGACCGGTTGCGGAGAAATAATCGGGCGGCACGCCGGCGACGGCGCGCGGGCGGCCCGTCGCATCCAGCTGAAACTGCTCGCGATGAACCCAGGTCTCGGCGGAATCGGGTGCCACGTAGAACGGCAGATCGCCCAGCAGCCGGATGCCACGGGACTGCGCGTGCTCGCGCAGTCGTCGCCACTGAAAAGCGAAAGCGAACTGCTCGAAGACGATGCGCTGCAGCTCGGTGGCCAGCTCCTGGCGGACCCGCTCGAGCGCCTCAGGATGTCGATCCCGCAGCGGCACCGGCCATTCCCACCAGGGCTGCCCGCGATGCAGGAGGTTGAGCGCCTCAAACAAAGCGTAATCCGGCAGCCAGCCGGCAGACTCCGCCAGGAAGCCCTCGAATTCGCCGCTGGCAGCGGGCGGCAGCTCCTGCTGATCCACGAAGACAAACCGGCCGGCATAGTCCGAGCGCACCCAGTAGGGCGAGCCATCCGGTCCGGTCGGGCCCAGCGGCAGAATCTGCCACAGGCTGAAGCCACCCTCCGCCAGCCAGTCAATGAAAGCCCGGCCGCCGCGTCCCAGCGCTGCCGGGAGTGAACCCATATGCAGCAGGACGCCGGCGCGCCGCCGGTCGAAAACAAGCTGTCGCATCGGTGCTCGAATCCTTTGAAAAAATCGCCGCGCGCGGCGGCTCAACCCGCGTTCGCGCGCCGCATGACCCCGCCATGCTCCGGAGTGCCGCGACCGGTCGAGATGGGCTCGGCCAGCGAGGCGGGTGACTCCAGGGCCAGCATGCGGTACAGCACCAGAAGCTGACGCCGATAAAGACGATCGAACTGTGTCACTGCATCCTGCGGGTTGTAATCTCCAAACCACCAGAACCAATCTGAGCTCTCGCACAAGGCGAGCTGCCGCTCGGCAGCAGTCCGCTGCGCCGCATCCAGCGTGCCTGCACGCAGTGCGCGATCAAACGCGGTCTTGGCATCGCAGAGCAGATCCCACGCCCGGTTCTTGGCGGCATCCCCCATCCAGGTGGCCAGGGTGCCGTTGACCCAACTTCCCGCGACCAGCTGGGCGAGCGGTGTCGGTTCCATTCCTCGCGCGACACAGTCGGACAACGTGGTGAGCTCGAGCATCGGGTGAGCGGCCAGCCCGCTGTAGAGCGCACGCAGGAAGTAATAGCCGTTGAAGGGATAATGTTCCCAGGCATTCTCGCCATCGAGGGCGATCAGCACGGCACGGTTGGGTTCGCCAGCAAGGCGTCGCGCCAGATGGACCAGCTCGCCGATCAGGTGATTGGCCGCATCATCCCCATGCCATGTGGCATAGGTGAAGCCGATCAGATCCGACAAGGCATCGTCGCGGAAGAACGTACTCAGGGTCAGCCCTGGAAGCCGGTACGGACGGTTGAGTGAGGCACCGTCCGCGTGTCCGCCGGATGCGGTCAGGCTGTTACGCAGCACGTTGCTGCTGCTGGCCGCCCAGCGAAATCCTGCCCGATCGAGAACTTCGAGGGCAGCCGCGCTGATCGCTCCCTCCGAAGGCCAGCATCCCACGGGGCGGACGCCGAACGCCTGCTCGAAAACGCGCAGACCTTCTGCCACATGCCACTGCGCCCGCTCTGATCCCCCGCTGTAGCTGGCGTGTTGGGGGAGCGCCATCTGCGGCACGGCCTGACGCGCGACCTGGAAATCCAACAGCAACGGCATGATCGGATGGCCGTAAGGGGTTACCGACAGCTCGCACTGACCGCGCTCACTCAGGTGCCGGTAACGCGGCACGATGGCACTGAGCTGTTGCGCAACGAGCATCAGCAGCTCGCGGCGCTGCTCGGGAGTGTAGGCCCGGCCCTGATCGGTCAACGCCGTGGCCACGGGATTGAAGCGGCGCACCGTCTCTCCGAGCCAGGCCAGGTGGTACCAGACCGCCAGATCGTGGATCAGCTGATTGGAGGCGTAGGCGATCCGCTCGGGCGTGGCGAGCGTCTCGGCAATGGTGGCCAGCTCGAGATAGGGACCGAATCGCTCGATCATCTGCTGGCGCTGCGCGCGCAGGCAGGCGCGCAGCAGCTCGAGCCGCTCGGCGGGATCGCGCGGGATGGGATCCGGGCCCAGCAAGGCAAGCACCGGATCCGGCAGCGGGGAGCCGGATCTGAGATGCTCGTTGACGCGCGAGCTGATCTCCTGCAGCTGCTCGATCAGCACCGGAGTAAAGTTCACGACCGCGCGGGCGGCCGGGACCGCCTCCAGATGCGCGGCCATGTCGGTGTAATCCTTGATCGCGTGCAGGTACGTCCAGGGCAGCACGTACTGGCCGCTCAGGGCATCGCGATACTGGGGTTGGTGCATGTGCCACAACAGCACCACGGGGAGGCGGACGGCGGCAGTCATTGATGCGGCGACTGCAGTCTGCGCAGCATGTCCGCCGTGACCAGCACGACACCTTTCTCGGTGAGCAGAAAACGCTTCGCATCGGATTCGCGATCGGTGCCGATGCGCATGCCGCTGGGAATCTCGCAGCCCTCGTCGATGATCGCGTTGCTGATCACGCAGCCGGTACCGATCTCCACGTGCGGCAGGATCACCGAGCGCTCGATGCTCGAACGCTCGTCGACGCGCACGTCAGAGAACAGCAGCGAGGAGCGCACGACCGCGCCGGAGATGATGCAGCCGCCCGAGACGACGGAGTTGATGGCCATGCCGCGGCGGCCCTCCTCATCCAGGATGAACTTCGCCGGCGGCTGCTGAACCTGATAGGTCCAGATCGGCCAGTCCTGATCGTAGATGTTTAGCTCGGGCTTGACGTGCACCAGCTCGAGGTTGGCATCAAAGTACGCATCGATGGTACCGACATCGCGCCAGTAGCTCTGCGCGCGCGTCTTCACATCCTGGAACGGATAGGCGAACACCTGCAGGTTATCGCCGATCGCCTTGGGCAGCACGTCCTTGCCAAAGTCATGCGAGGAGTTGTCATCGGCTGAATCATCGATCAGCAGCTTCTCGAGCAGCCGCGTGTTGAAGACGTAGATGCCCATGGAGGCCAGGATCGAGTCGGGGCGTCCCGGAAGGGTATCCGGCACGGCTGGTTTTTCCGAGAAGCGCGTCACGCGGTTCCATTCGGTCGCCGTCAATACGCCGAAATGGCGCGACTCGCTGGTCGGCACCTCCACCACGCCCACCGTGATGTCGGCACCCTTCTCCACGTGATAGGCGATCATCGGGCCGTAATCCATCTTGTAGATATGATCGCCCGCAAGCACCAGCACATGCTTCGGCCGGTGCGCCAGGAACAGCTCCATGTTCTGGTACACGGCATCGGAGGTGCCCTTGTACCAGCTCGGGCCCACCTGCTGCTGTGCAGGAATGACCTCCACGAACTCACCGAACTCGCCGCGCAGGTAGCTCCAGCCACGCTGCACATGCTGGATCAGTGATTGCGCCTTGTACTGCGTCAGGATCGAGATCTGGCGGATGCCCGAATTGACGCAGTTCGACAGCACGAAGTCGATAATGCGGAACTTGCCACCGAAGGGGGTCGCAGGCTTGGCACGGTGAGCGGTGAGGTCCCTGAGTCGCTCTCCGCGACCGCCGGCCATGATGACCGCCAGCGTGCCGCCCGTGAGGCGGCTCACATAACGACCGGAGGAGGCGCGCGCAGGTTGTCGGGGCATGCGATCAGGCAGCTGGTTGGAATGAAGTGTACTTAACCCCAGGAGACACGGTCGCGCAAGGATCTTGTTCCGCAACTCAAAGCCATTTCATCAATCCGAGCTCGTGCGGATGACTCAAGAGTTCGTGCCAGGGGTAGATGCGCACCTCGGTGGCGAACTGGCCGCATTCCTGCGGCTGCGCATCGAGCTCAAACACCGCCGCGCCATCGGACTGCACTTCGGCGCCGGCGCGCAGCTGCGCGCGCCAGATCCCCTGCGGAGGCTCGTGGCCATAGGATGCCAGCGGCGGTCGCTCGAGGTTTGCTTCCGGCAGCAGGCGACGCGCGACAAACTCGACGCGCACATCCCCAGGCAGCAATCCATTCAGGCCCGCCGCGATCTTCAACCGCAATGGCTGTGCCTGTGGCACATCCGGTGGGGCGTCCTCCAGCACTCGGAGGCTGACCTTGGGCCACGCCTGACGCACGCGCTGCTTCCATTCGGCCAGCTGCCGCGCACCGGTAAAACCATTGGCCGCAAGCTTCGCGTATTGTCGCGCCGCAGGCTGATACAGCCCGCGGGTGTAATCGAACAGCATCCGGTCCATGTTGAAACGCGGGATCACGGTGCTCATGGCACGCTTGCTGCGCGTCACCCACTCGTGCGAATAGCCCTGCTGGCCGCGATCGTAGTACAGCGCCGTCACCTCTTCTTCGAGCGTGTCGTAGATCATCTCGGCTTCCAGTGCATCGCGCCGCTCCGGATCCTGGGCATTGGCCGGCGAGATCCCCCAGCCGTTGTCCTGCATCCAGGCCTCGGCCCACCAGCCGTCCAGGATGCTGAGGTTGAGCTTGCCGTTGATGGCGGCTTTGATGCCCGAGGTGCCGCTGGCCTCGAGCGGCGCAATCGGGTTGTTGAGCCAGACATCCACCCCCGAAACCAGCCAGCGAGCGAGCTGCAGATCGTAATCTTCCAGGAAGATCACGTGACCCAGGAACTCAGGTGTCGTCATCAGCTGGCGGACTTCGCGCAACACGTGCTTGGCGGGCTCATCCGCCGGATGTGCCTTGCCGGCGAACAGCAGCACCACCGGCTGCTCGGGGCGGCTCAAGATGCGCGCCAGCCGCTCGCGATTACGCAGCAGCAGCGTCGCGCGCTTGTAGGTGGCAAAACGACGCGCGAAACCGATCGTGAGGACATCGGGATGCCCAGGATCGAGCAGCCGCGTCACGTGCCGCAATTGCGCGGGACTCAGCCCTTTGCGGGCGTACTCGCGCTGCAAGCGCTCGCGCACACTTGCCAGCATCCGCGCCTTCACCGACTGCGAGACACTCCAGTAACGCTCATCAGGGATGCGATCGAGCGCATTCCAGTACTCGAGATCGCGCAGGCGCTCGCGCCAGTCGCGACCGAGCTCCTCGTCGAAAAAATCGGCCCAGATCTGATGCAGAAAAGTGGGCACGTGCACCCCGTTGGTCACGAAACCCACAGGGTTTTCCTCCGGGCGGATCTCCGGCCACTGGTCCGCGACCAGCCGCGAGGACACCTCGCCATGAATGCGGCTCACCCCGTTGATGTGACGCGTACCGTTCAAGGCGAGCCGCGTCATGTTGAACAGGCCGGGCACCGCAGGCGATCGACCCAGATCCAGAAAGCGCTCGACCGGGATGCCGATGTCCCGGATGAAATCGCCGAAGGTGGAGATCAGCAGATCGTGCGAGAACGCATCATGTCCGGCCGCTACCGGCGTATGAGTGGTGAACACGCATTCGGCCGCGACCGCCTCCATTGCGACATTGAACGGCACCCCCTCCCCCAGGCGCTCCCGCAGCAGCTCGAGGATCAGAAAGGCCGCATGACCCTCATTCAGATGCCAGACCGCAGGGGCGATGCCCAGCGCCCGCAGCGCCCGCGTGCCCCCGATTCCCAGGATCATTTCCTGGCGGATGCGCGTCGATTCATCCCCGCCGTAGAGCCGATGCGTGATGTCGCGGTCCGAGGGGGCGTTCTCCGGACAATTGGTGTCCAGCAGATATACCGGCACGCGCCCAACCTTCGCTTTCCACAGCCGCGCGCGCACGTCGCGCGCGGCGATGCGTACCAGCACCTGGATCCATTCGCCGCTGCTGTTGCACGCCCGCTCGACCGGCAGGTCGCGAGGATCGCGTTCGTTGTAATGGGCCCGTTGATTGCCATCGTTGTCGACGGTTTGGGTGAAGTAGCCCTGCTCATACAGCAGACCCACCGCAACGAAGTTGGCGCGCGCATCGCTCGCGGCTTTGCAGTAGTCTCCCGCCAGCACCCCGAGGCCACCCGAATAGATCTGGAAGCTCTCGTGAAAGCCGTACTCTGCGCAGAAGTACGCAACCAGCGGCGCATCAGTCGTCGCGGGCGACTCGGACAGGTAGGCATCGAGTGTCTGCAGTGCCTGCCCATAGCGGGCCAGATAAACCGTATTGGCGGCGGCCTCATCCAGCGTGTGCTGACTCACACAGCGGAGCAGCAGGCGCGGATTGCCCCCGGTCTGTTTCCACAACTCCGGATCCAGATCCTCGAACAGTGCGCGCGCCGGCCGGTGCCAGCTGAAGAACAGGTTCGAAGCCAGCTCCGGCAGTCGGCCGAGGCTTGCCGGCAGCACCGGGGTCACTTCAAGTAGGGGGTTTCTCATGATTCTGCGCGCATCCCTCCTTGCGAAAGTGGCGGAGTCTAGCACTGCGGGGCGGCGGGCGGCCTGCGCAGCGGGCGACTAGCGAACATTCTGGCGAACGGTACACTCCTGCGCATGCGCCGGCCGCTTCTTCTCTCAGCGACAGTCTTATGTCTGTGTCCTCTTCAGCTCGCGCTGTCTGCCGCCCCTGATCCGCCTCCTGCGGCCAGCGCTGAATTCGGCAACCCCCTGACAAATCCCGAACGGCAGCACGGCTGCCTGCCGAATGGCAACGGTTACTTGCGCGCGCGCATTCGGGGCGCGCTGCAGCTCGATATCAACCTGCACAATGCCGAGCTGGAGTGTGATGGCGGTGCGCGCCCTGACGGCAGTGGCATACGGGTGAGCTTCGCGGGGCCGATGCGTACGGATGGAAGACGTCTGCGCATGGTATTCGGAGTGGCCTCCGCAACCGAAGGTCAGCAGGGCCATGCCTTGCGGACGAATCTAACCGTGATCCTCGAAGGGGAGCAAAAGGTATTTGCCACGCGCGGTGATGACAAATGCACGGTGGATCAGCTCACGCAGGAACGTCTCGGCACGCCGGGTGGATCACGGCGCGCCTACCGCGTGACTGCCCGCGGCTTTTGCATCGTGCCCATCAGCGCGCTGCAAGGCGCCGGCGAGATCGTGGTCAGCCGTTTTGATTTTGCTGGCAACGTGACCTTCGAAGATCATGCGGAGGCAGCCGCATCCGAAGGTGCGGCCCAACATACGGCCCGACACTAGAGGCGCTACAGCATGCTCAACGTCCCCCTGCGCAATATCCCGCCCGCCACCCCCCGTGCGCGCAGTGCAGGTTTCCGGCGCGGCTCAGCCTGGCTTGCAGTGACGGCGAGTGTTTGCCTGGCTGTGGGAGCCGCGCGTGATGTGAAGGGCCAATCAGCCCCGCTCGAGGAGTTGGCAAATTTCCCCCACGGCACCCTCGATATCAGCAGTGGCAAACACCGCAAGGCGCACTACGATATCTGGATTGCAGATACGCCAGCGCGTGACGAGCAGGGGCTGATGTTCGTGCGCGAGCTGCCCGCAGATCGGGCCATGTTGTTTCTGGAGAATCCACCACGCGAGATGCGGATGTGGATGAAGAACACTTTCATCGAGCTCGACATGGTGTTCGTAGGTGCTGATGGGCGGATCTCGCGGATCGTCGAGCATGCCGTGCCGCATTCACTGGAGACCATCGATTCCGAGGGTCCGGTGGCGGCCGTGCTGGAAATCAAGGGTGGGGAGGCGAAGCGGCTGAATCTGCAGCTGGGGGACAGAGTGCAATGGAGCCACTGACGGGCTGCCTTGGACGGCAGCCTCGTCAGACGGCGTATTTAGAACAAGGTGTATTTCAGATTGATATAGAAGTTCCGCAGCAACGGGTCCGCAATGAGCGCGTTGTACCCCGCCGCAAAGTTGTTTTGCGGTGCATTGGTGAAAGGCGGACTTTTGTTGAGCACATTTTTGATTCCAAACAACACAGTGAGCTTTTCGATCGGCTTAACACTGACGTAACCATCGACGAGAGAATAACTGCCAACATGCCGCTGGTTGCCGTTGCCATCGGGGTACTCATCGATATACCCGGAATAGAAGCGGTCGCTCAGTCCGCCACCCCACATCTTGTCCGGACTCGTCCAATCGACCCTTACATTATGCTGCCACCTGAACGCCGGGTTAATTCCTTGAATTTGAAGATTGCCCACGAGGTTGATAAGCCGGCCGCCGGTGTATTGCTGCTCTCGAAACTGGGTGACCGAGGTCCCTTCCAAATCCTCGTGGAACGTCCCGATCGGGGTACGCTGCGAGTATTGAATGCTCAGGTCGAAGCCGTCGGTCGTGATCCTACCCGTATTCGAATCTTGCAATTTTATGTAACCACAGGTCGGTGCCGTGTACGGATTGCAATCCGTGGCCTCAGCAACCGACGGAGTGAGTGTTCCGCTGGAGTTCGTGACGACATAGCTGGAGAACGTGGTCGGATCACCGTAGATAGCCGAGGCGGGAACGCCTCCAATACGGTTCCTGAGCAGGATTCGGTAGTAATCCAGCGTGATTCCCAAATCCTCCACCGGAGAAACGATGACACCGAGGTCGAAGTTCTGTGATGTTTCGGGTGTCAGCTGTCGGTTGCCGCCGAATAAGCCGATGCCCTGCGACTGGCAGACATTTGGGGTGAACTCAGTGTTGTAGCTGCCCGGCTGGCAGAAGGGATTGCCTTGTCCTATGGTGCCGCTGCTCGAGGCTGCCAAAAAGGGAGGCGCGAACAAGTTGTAGAGCGTGGGCGCCCGAAAGCCGGTGGAGGCAGTTCCTCGGAAGGTCACGAAATCGAGCGGCTGATAGCGTACCGACAGCTTCGGGTTGTTGGTTGTGCCGAAATCGCTGTATCGGTCATATCGATCCGATATGTCGAGATCGAGGCTTTTCGCGATAGGCACGTCCAGTTCGACGAAAGCCGCTTGTACCCGGCGACTCCCTTCGACGTTACTGTCCGTAAGCCCTGTTGCAGCTTTCGTGAGGTCGTTATAAGGCGTAGTAGCGTTTGTGAAGCGTTCGCCGTTAACACTCAAGCCAAGCGCGAGGGTCGCCGGAGTGCCTGAATTGAAAGCATCGCCCAGAGGGTGGCTGGCATGAGCGTCGACACTCCACCGTCTATCCTCGCCGATCTGGTATACGCCGTTAATATAGGCCGAATCGATCAACGCTTGTCCTGCCGCGCTCTGCGGGCCAAAAGGGTTGATCAGGTTGCTGACGACGCCGCCGGGCGCAAGTACGTCTTCATTGGGATAGCCGCCGGTATTGCGATTGTCGTTGTGGTTCTTGCTGTAATTTAAATCTGTAGCATAGTCCCAGCCGGCGTTGCTACCGGAGAACGTCAGCAGCACCCGCTGCTCGACATTGAGGTTGCCCGCGTAGCGGTTGTTGTTCGGGTCGCTCCAGGCCGCCTGGATTGGATCGATCAGATCCGGCGCGAGGCCGCCGCAGTTTCCGCCCCTGTTGTCGCATGTCAGCTGCGATGGCTTCGGAAAGTAGGGACTCGCCGGGTCGACTCCGAATTGGTAAAAGATAGGACCGGAGTAGCCGTTCAATTCGGACTGGGTATAGAAGTACTGCAGCTGCACCTGGTTGTTTGCAGGCAGCGCCTTGGTGAAGGACACCAGCCCAGACATCTCACGGGATTCAGGTATCAGATCCGTCGCGGCGGAATATCGGTACGAGCAGTCGCCGAAATATGTGGTCAGTTGCGGATTCCCGGCACAGGCCGGATAGCCCGATTGCCAGATGTTACCGTTGGCATCCAGCACCACCCCGGGCCACGATCCATAGTAATTTGTATTAGTCACGCCCCTCGCAGGATCGAAACCCTGGGCTGAAAATGCCCGCTGGGTTGCTCGCAGCTCCTGCTGCTTGCTGTAACCTGCCGTAACCATGAAGTTGTAGCCGTCGCTCGCCAGATCCCCGTAGCCGAAGGTGAAGTCTGCCTCACCCGACCCGCCGCCGGGTTTCTGCGGGTGGTCGAAATTGGCCTGGACTTGCGCTCCCTGGTAGTTTTTTTTGGTGATGAAGTTGATTACACCCGCAATTGCGTCCGAGCCGTAAAGTGCAGACGCACCCTCCCGCAGCACTTGGACACTGTCGATGGCCGAGAACGGAATACCACTCAGGTCGACCCCAAGGCCGGTGTTGGCATTATTGGACAGCCGTTCGCCATCGAGGAGCACCAGAGTCCGGCCGTTGCCCAAGCCGCGCAAATTGGCGTAAGTGCCGCCTCCGGTAAATGTTCCTACGGCTGAGGCGATGTTGATCGACGGGTTGCTGGAGGTCAGCGTGTTAAGCGCCTGCTCGACATTCTCGATGCCCTGGTCTTTGAGGGCGTCCGCCTTGACGACGGTGATGGCCTCCGCGGTCTCGGCGTTGACCCGTTTAATCATGGAGCCCGTTATGACGACCTCTTCCAGATGTTCCGCCTGCGGTGCGGCCTGCGTCTGACTCTGCGTTTGCGCGTGTACGGTAGTCAGACCCGCCAGACACAGCGCAGCGGCGGTCGCGCGCGCAACAGCGTCCGTAATTCCCTGATGTTTCCTCATCGTCGTCGCTCCCCATAAGTTTGTCGAAGGTCCGGTTGACGCAAAGGCGATCCGGTGGTCGAAAGCGGTCAAGGATGCTGTGGTGCAAATCGTACCAAGGGGTGCTGCCATGCGGAAGGGTTCGTTGTCGGGGAGCAACAGGAGTCGTCGAACACGAGCGGCGCCCAGAAGCCACTGCTACGGCCTACGACAAGATTTCAATGCGAAAAATGCAAAGAAAGGCGATGTTGCGTCAAGGACTCACGGGATGGGAACCAGTTTAGCCAAGCGTTGTAGAGAGCCCACATTGTCGGTAGCTTGGCTTTAGGATGCGCGCAGTGGGCGTGATCATCGGTTAAGACGACAGCGCCGTAGATTGGGAGGCGTGCTGACCGGGCTGCCCGTCGAATTGAGCCCCCGATAGATATCAAAACAAATCCGAACTAGCGCTTCTGATCTGAGTTGCCGAGCACGCCCGGAGAAATCTGCAAAGTGTTGCGCGCCTGGATGCTGGTCACGTACACGTCTTGATTCTTGAAATCGATGCTGAGTGAGGCCACGGTGCCCAGAACGTCCATGCCAATGATCATCGCGGGCTCGCGCTGGAGGTCCCAGACTTTGAAGATGTTGAAATCCCCATACACGATCGCGACATCTGTAATGTGAAGGTTGTCAATCTCGATCGGTGGTGCGAGTCCGATCTCGCCCGTCTCGACATTTTCGGTGGCGCCGTACACGGATGTGATCTTCACGACGAAGCCTCGTTCAGCGCCCTTCCTGAGCGCGTTGCGCAAGGCAAGGTTTCCGAGGGTTCGCTCAGATCCGGTATCCAACACGGCGCGCATGCGCACTCCGCCGACACGCGTGTTCAGAGTAATGAGGCCATGTGTGGCGGGCACCGCGTGAATCCGGGTTGCCGCGGAGCGGATCACAGTTTCAACGCCATGCGAAATCGCGACCCGATTGCGCAGGAAATCGATCATGAGGCTCTTCTCGGTCAGACCCGCGGCGCCGAAGATGCCGTCGGCACCGGCCATCACCGGGGCCCAGACGACGGGCATGGTGGTTGGTCCAAGAGTGAGCTCGCCGGCTTCGATACTGTCGACCGTGACGTAGGCGACCTGCGCGGATCCCGTGATGCCCTGCAGGAGTACGGACTCGCTCTCAGTCTTCAAGCCCAGCGTGTTCACGACTTCGGGTGAGATCGTGGAGTGATTGGCGCCGGTGTCGACAATGAAACGGAACGGCCCCCGACCGTTGATGCGAACCGGTACGACTACCCGGCCGATGTGATCACGCGTCGTCGGGCTCGCGAACAGAAGACCGCTTTGCTCATCTTCGGAGTGGGTCTGCAGAACGGGGGCCTCAGCCGTGGAGGCGAAAGCGCACGGCATCCCGAGCAGCACCAGCCAGGCTGACCATCGCCGGCGCACGGCTCTGGGCTGGCCGCGGGGCGGTGGGCACCGGATCTGCTTCGTCGAACATGCCATAATTTGCACTCGACTACTCTAGCGCACACCTTACTCCGTGAATGCGACACCCATCAACGAGCCCGAGGCGCGTGCTCTGGCAGAAGCCATAAACCAGGTCTCAAGCAGCCAACCTGTAGCTGAGGCCGCAAAATTGGTCGAACTGGCTCTGTCGCGTGCGCCGCAGCACCCGCTGGTGCTGAACGCCGCCGGCGGCCACCATTTCAGGCGCGGCGATGCCCGGCGGGCTCATGAGCTCTACGAGCGGGCGATTGCGCTTGATCCTCGCTCTAAAGTGCTGCGACTGAATCTTGCGAATGCCTGTCGTGCCCTGGGGGATCACCAAGGCGAAGAAACTGCGCTGGAGCAGGCGCTCTCGATCGACCCGCGTTACGTGCTGGCACTTCTGCAAAAAGCCGAGCTCTCCGAGCGGCGCGGCAAGCCGCGGGACGCCTGCTTTTTGTTCGAGGCCGCTCTCGACTCCGTAGCCTCCGGTACGCCGGCTCCAAAGCAAGCAGCGGCGGCACTTGAGCATGCGCAGCAGGTGGTGAGCGCCAGCCGCGCGGAGCTCGAGAAATTTCTCGGGCAAGAGGTCGCCGCGATCCGCAAGCAGCATGCTGCCGCCGATCAGCAGCGCTATGAGGCCTGCCGGGATCTGTATCTGCGCAAGCGCCGCATCTACCACAGCGAGCCGAAGGAAGTGTTGTTCCCCTATTTGCCGGCGGTGGAATTCTTCAAGCGCGAGGACTTTCCGTGGCTGGATGCGCTCGAAGCCGCCACGGACGACATTGCCGGCGAGGCATTGGCTGCCTTGCACGAAGATCGTTCGGAATTCAGACCCTACGTCGACTTTCCTCCCGGCGCCCCCATCGACCAATGGGGTCCGCTCAATCACTCCACGGACTGGAGCGTTTACTCCTTGTGGCACGACGGTGCGCTCATCGACGCACACGTGCAAAAGTGCCCGAAAACCGCGCAGCTACTCCGCGACCTGCCTCTTTGCGACGTCCCCGGCTATGCACCCGGCGCTTTCTTCTCGGTGCTCAAGCCACGCACTCATCTGCCGCCGCACACTGGAACGACCAATACGCGCTCCATTGTGCATCTGCCGCTCGTCGTCCCCAAAGGCTGCACCTTCCGGGTCGGGTCAGAGGTACGCACCTGGGAGAAAGGAAAGGCCTGGGTGTTCGACGATACCATCGAGCACGAGGCGTGGAACGAAAGCGATGAGATCCGCGTCATTCTCATTTTCGATATCTGGAACCCCCTACTGTCGGTGGCGGAGCGCGATCTGGTCCGCGCGCTCACCGTCGGCATCGGCCGCTACTACGGAAACGCAGCGCCCGTGCTGGGCTCGCGATGAGTCCCCGGCCCTCCCGCAGCTCAGTGCTGCTGTTCGTGCTCGGGTGTGGGCTCGCCGCGGCTCGGCCGGCTGTTCCAGCGGCGACCGAAACCCTCGATGATGGCCTGCGCCGCTGCGCGCAGCAGGCGGATTCGAGCGCACGTCTTGCCTGTTTCGATGCCATGGTCGCGACGCTGCCGCAAGTCGAGGCCGATCGCTTTGGCATGACTGCCGAAGTCAAACGCCAGCGCGATCCCGAGGCCTTACAGCGGGCCAAAAGCGAGATGTTGAGCGGAAAGATCGCTGCGCTCCGCCAGGGATCGCGTGGCGAGCTGATCTTCACGCTGGACAATCAACAGGTATGGCACCAGGTTGAACCGAAGGCCAGCGTCGAGTTCCAAGTCGGCGAGAACGTGCGCATCGAGCACGGGGCGATGAGCTCGCTGTGGCTCGTGGCCGACAAGCATCGCAAGATCCGGGTGAAACGCCTGACGTGACCGCCGGGCGCCAGTGCTGAGCGCCCACCCTGGTTAAACTTTGGCCGCTTGCTCCAAAACGAGCCCCTGAAGCGCTTTCGCCATGGCCTGAAACACAGCGGTCCAGTCCCCGTCGGTGGGCTGCCGGAACAGGCGCATGGTTGGGTACCATGGCGTGTCCGCTCGATCGAGCAGCCAGCGCCATTCGGGTGAGAAAGTCAGAGCCGTCCACGCCCGATGTCCGAGCGCTCCGGCCAGATGCGCGATCGCGGTATCGGAGCTGATTACGAGATCGAGACTGCTCATCACCGCGGCGGTATCCAGGAAGGCATCCGCTCCAGCGTCGAGATCCGCACTCAGATCGAGGATGCGATCGGCGAACGAGCAGCTGCGCAACTGCTCAACGCCGGGGCCTTTCTGCAGGGACACAAGGCTGATACCGGGCAACCGTGTGAGGGGCTCGAATGAGGCCAGCGGAACCGAACGGCCGCGCGCCCAGACATGCTTTTCCAGGGCTGGGTTTCCCTGCCACGCAATCCCCACTCGCAATCCTGACAGGCTCTGCAGTCGCTCGCCCCATTGGGCAATCCGTCTGGAATCCGCGGCAAGATACGGCACCCCAGCTGGAATCGTGTCGAGTCGGGTGCGGAATGCGAGCGGCAGACTTAACAGGGGAGAATAGTAGTCGGCGGCCGGCAATGCTTCACCACGACCGATGATCCGACAGGTGTTCCTCAGGGTACTGAGCAGTGCCTTCAGGGAAGGCATGACCTCGAACACGACGTTCGCACCCCGATCGACCAGCGGTGACACATAGCGGCAGAACTGGATGACATCGCCCAAGCCCTGTTCAGCGTAAACCAACAGGGTTCGGCCGCTCAGGGGCTGAGTACCATCCCAGCGCGGGAAGTCGAATCGCCGCGGCGGATTGCCCAGCTCCGGAATCTCAAAGCGCGCCTCGTATGGCGGCCAGCCGAGGTTGAACTCCCCGAGCGCGAGCTGTAGAAATGCGAGTCCGAAGCGAGCCGAAGAGTGTCTGGGCTTCACCGCCAACGCCTTGCCGAACTGCGCGGTGGCTTCGCGGTGACGACCGAGTATCTTGAGGACGATCCCCATGTTGACGAGCGTGTCGGGATTCATGCTGTTGAGGACCGAAGAGCGGATGAGACTCGCGAGCGCTTCGGAAATTCTGCCTGCGCCAATCAGAGCGATGGCCCGGTTGTTCAACAGCTCAGGGACGTCCGGGCGCAACGCAAGCGCGCGATCGAAGCTATCCACGGCTTCGGGATGGCGTCCGAGATTCAACAGCGCGACGCCGCGCTGCACATGTCCTTCCGGCTCGTCAGGCAGGAGAGCGACCGCTCGGTCGAGCGGCGAGAGGGCGTCGCTGAAACGACCGACCCCGATGAGCGCCGTGGCGCGGCCGATGAGATCCAACGCGCGCTCCGGGCCGAGCGCGGCCAGCGCGTCGTAGTCTCTCAGCGCCTCGAGGTATCTACCCAGCAAGGTGTGCAGCACGGCGCGGTTGTGCAGAGTCTGCGCATTGCCCGGCTCGATGGCGAGCGCGGTCGAATAGCACTGCAGCGCCTCGTCCAGGCGTCCGAGCTCCCTGAGACTATTGCCGCGATTGCTGTGCAGAGCTGCATGTTGCGGCTGCAGGCTGAGGGCTCGATCGAAACTCTGCAGCGCGCCCTCGTGATCTGCTCTGCGCATCAACAGCAGGGCGCGATTGTGATGGGCGGCGGTTAGGTTCGGATCGAGTGCAATTGCGCGCTCGAAGCACTCCAACGCGTCGTGTTCGCGACCCACCGCCTCGAGTGCCACGCCCAGATCGGCGTGCGCAGCAGCATCGTGCATGGCAAAGCGCACCGCCTGGCCGGCGCTCGCCAGCGCCTCTGCACGCCGCCCGAGCGTGGTGAGGATCGTGGCTCGCAACCGGTACGCTGGCGCCAAGGACCGATCCAGAGCGAGTGCACGCTCGCAGGCACCAAGGGCTTCGTTATCGTTGCGCAGTGTGTGCAGCGCCCGCGCCAGATTCAGCAGCACGCCGGGGCGGTCGGGCTGTATCTCCAATGAGCGGGCGAGCATCCGTGCTGCCTCGGCCTCCCTGCCGAGCTGCGCGAGCGCAACTCCGAAAAGCTGCAGCAAATCGGCGTCGTTCGGCGCTCGGCTCAAGAGGGCCTGGTATGCAGACACCGCCTCGCGCAGTCGTCCCGCGTGATGATCGCGCACGGCGGCTGCGAGGCTCGCGCGATGGGCTTGTTCGGCGGCGCTCACGAAGATCAGCTGAATTGCACAGCCCGACAGAATACCCGCAGCAGGTCCGGCGGCCAACCGCCACGCGCTCGCCAATGCGAGGGCAATCCTGCATCATCACACTTGGATTGTCGCGTGAACACCTGGGCGACCTCTCATGTCGTCGACCTACTCACCACCCCCGACTGATGCGGAAGCGCTTCTGGTAACTGCGCAGCGTGAGATCGCTGCCGGCCAGCTCGAGGACGCACAGGAAAAATGCCTGCGGGTACTCTCCTCACATCAGCATCACCCGGCCGCACTCGAACTACTTGGGACCATACTGAACTCACAAGGACGTTACGAGGACGCTGTGCGCGTCTTCAACGCCCTCACGCTCATACAGCCGCAGGTCGCCAGGCACTGGGAGAACCTCGGCAGCGTCATGCGGCCAACGGCGCGCCGTGAGCAAGCCCGCGCCGCCTTCGAGCGCGCCTTGCAGCTCGCACCTCCGACTCCGGAACTTCTTTATAACCTTGGCGTGCTGCAGATGGACCGCTGCGATTACCGCGCAGCGTACCTCGCACTCCGCGACGGGCTGGCTCTTGCTCCGGCTGACGGCAGGCTCAGATGGGCATTTGCGCAGTGCTGCTTCGACGTAGCGCGCCGCGAAGAGGCTCTGGATGCTCTGGAGGGTTGGCAGCAATTCGAGGGGCTGACCCTCGAATTCTCGGTGTTGATCATACAGCTGCTCGGGATGCTCGCCGCTGTGAACCCGGCGGAGCCGGCCGTTCAGCGATTGCTGGCAAGCCCTCCGCACCACGGAAGGGCTGCACTCGGCTGCATCACGATACTCGAGCGTCTGCATCGCCTGGATGAGGCCCGCGCTGCGCTCAAGCAGCTCGAACGCAGCGATCCCCGAGTGGATCCTGATCCGGACCGGCTGATGATGTCGGCCGTACTCGCATCACGCGGCGGCCGACAGGATGAGGCTCATCGTGCTCTCATGCTGGCGCTGCCGTACCAAAAGGAATCCGCGCACCGGCATAAGCTGCTGTTCCTGCTGGCACGGACCTGCGATGCATTGGGGCGCTACGAGGAAGCCTTTGCAGCCGCCGAAGAAGCGCATCGCTCGCAGGTGGAGTTCGTCGAGCTTGCACAGGGCAAGACAACCATCGAGCAGTCGCAGTATTGGTTGCTGACCGGGAGCGGCTGCGATCCTCAGGACGTCGCGAGGTGGGGCGCTGATGGCCCGGCTGTCGAGGACAGTCCTATCTTTATCGTCGGATTTCCGCGCTCGGGAACGACATTGCTCGAGCAGGTACTCGATTCGCACCCCCTGCTGCAGTCCATGGACGAGCAGGGCCTGGTGCTCAGAGCCGTGACAGAAATTACCAGGCAGGGTATCAACTATCCGAGTGAGCTCGGAAAGTTGAGCGTGACCGCCCTGACCGAGGTCCGCGACGCGTATTGGAGCCGTGCGCGCAAGCGAGCTCGGTTGTTGCCAGGCCAGCGCCTGGTGGACAAGGTGCCGTTGAACCTGATTTTCGTACCGATGATCCGCCGGCTGTTTCCCAATGCACCGATCGTCGTCGCCATCCGGCATCCCGGTGACACGCTGCTCAGCTGCTTCCTGCAGCACTTCGCCTCGCCGCCCTTGGCACTCGCCTGCCGTGACCTGACGACGCTCGCACGGGTCTACGCGCGCGCCTTCGGCTTCTGGTATGCCCAGGCTCCATTGCTGCGTCCCAGAAGCTATGAGTTGCGGTACGAGAATCTGACCGCTGACTTCGACTCGGAAGTGCACAAGCTCAGCACGTTTCTCGGCTTACCCTGGGACGACGCGATGCTCGCGCCTGGGGCACATGCGCGCGCCAAGGGCTTCATCAGCACGCCCAGCTACGCTCAGGTGATCGAGCCGATCAGCAGCCGTTCGGTGGGTCGCTGGAAGCACTACGAACGGCACTTCAGCGAAGCTTTGCCGATCCTGGCGCCCTGGATGGAGCGCTGGGGATATAGCGCCGAGTGAAGCAAAAAAACGGCGGGCTCCGTAGCCCGCCGCTGAGGTTCGACACACCCTGCGACGAGTGTTGACTGGACTTAGAAATCCATCGTCACGTTGAGGAACAGGAAGCGTCCTCCCATATCGTACAGAGACGAATTGGTGTTGCTTTCCGCGTAGACGCTGTTCCCGCCCGTGTCGATGGTATCGAACAACGGTGGATCCTTGTCGAGCACGTTGTTGACGCCGGCGCGCACCGTGATCTTGTTCCAGTTGTAGGCAACGCGCAGATCCAGGTAGCTGATGCTGGACAAGTGGTTGTCCGGCAAACCCAACGCGGCGTTGTCCGCACCGATGTAATCGGGAATGTTGGGATCAAGCCGCGAGTTCGTCACCCGGCCGATGTACCGCCAGGTCGCACCCGCCGAGAAGCCCGTGAGCGGCGTATCCCAGTCCAGGGCAAACCGATGGCGCCACTTCGGCGTGGCGGGCTCGCAGGAGGGCCCGAAGCGCCCGGCACAGTCATACGGCGAACCCGCACCCGGCGTGGTGATCAGCTTCAGGAGGTAGCTGCCGTCCAGGCGCGAGCGCAGCCTGCCGAGCGCCCCCATGTCGAGCCGGTAGCCCAGGCCCACATCAACGGACTTGTTCTGCAGACCCGCCAGGTTCACCAGAGGATCCGCCGTGTAACCCTGTGGGCTTTCCCACAGCGTTCCATCCGAATCGCGATGGATCATCTTGCAGAATGAGTTGTTCGGATCGCCGCTCGCTATGCAGCTCTGCTGGATCAGATTGGGCCCGTAGGTGGTGATGACATCCGTCATCTTGATGTCGGTGTAATCGATCGTTGCACTGAAGCCTGGCAGGAAAGTCGGCGTGAACACCAAACCGACATTTGTCGTCTTGCCGATCTCAGGATGCAGGGTTTTGTTTCCACCCAGCTGGCCATTGTACTGACCGGCCGCGGAGGTGAGCAGCGCCCGCTTGGTGGGGTCGTTGTAGATGGCGGGAGATAAGCCCGTGAGGGCGCACTGCGCAGCGGTGTAGGCGCCACCGGGAGCGCAAAGATCCGTTCCGGCGTCAAGTGACACGTACGGACCTTTGAGCAACTCCGCCAGGTTCGGTGCACGAACGGCCCGGTTGTAACTGGCTCGAAGGCGAACGTCCTCGATCGGGGCCCAGTTGATGCCGAACTCGTAGGTGTTGGTCTTGAACCCGCTCGTATAGCTCGAATACCGGTACTTGCCTTCCACATCGAGCGAATGGACACCCGGCAAATCCTTCGCCAGCGGCATGCGCAACTCGGTGAAGCCTTCCCAGACGTGGTAGCCTCCCTCGTAACCGGTCAGGTCGAAACCGGATCCCGCCAGATCGCCGCTGAGCTGCTCCGCATCCGGGCGGAACTGGATTGTCTCGCGGCGGTACTCGGTGCCGACCACGATCTTGAGGCCTTCGTCGGTCGTGGGAAGCTTCACCCCGGATTGGGTGAAATCGCCAGTGGTGAATGCCGTGAAAACGTTCTCCTGAGCGGCACCCTGCAGCAGCCCCGGCACGCTGAAGTACGCCAGCGCTGCGGGATCGATCGGGATGGACGGATTCCAGATATTCCAGGGAACGCAGCCCGCCTGTGCGCCCCGGCAGACGATCTGACCCGTAACCGGGTCTCGCACGGCGAGCAAGGCATTCTGCATGCGTGAGGAAGAGGTGTCGTTGTTGTGGAAGTCGGTGAACTTGGTCAAGCCGTAGGTAAAGGACGCATCGTAGCTCCAGGCCGAGTTGATCTCGCCTCGTGTCCCGAATACACCGCGGTACGCCAAGTGGTTGTACTCGTCCTGCCGAGGTCCACCTTCCACGTTGCGGCGGGCGATCTGCAACTCCACATCTCCATTTGGTTGCGGAAACACCGCGACCGGGTTGCCCGGAGCACACAGCGTGGAAAACTCATTCGTGGACAGGAAGGGGTTCATCCCCGCGTTGCCGTAGCCTCCTGTGCCGCAATTGAGGTACCAATTGCCGTTGCGAATCCCTCTGTTATCCACCGCGAAGCCGCTACCGAAAAACATACCTGCGGGCGCGTAGTTGCCGCGCGTGTCATCGTCCATGAACATGAACTCGGTATACGCTTCGGCGTGATCATTGAACTTCAGGTGCCCGAAGAAGCCGGCGGTATAGCGTTCGTCGATGCGCTGCAGGTAATGCGAAGCGGCGTAGTTGAAGCGGCGATACCGGCCCGGGTACAGATCTCCGCTCGCGCCAGTGGGACAGCCTTGTGTCGGGTCGCACACTTGCAGGTTTCCCGGGCGAACGACGGCCGGAGCTGCGTTGCTCGAACCGGAGCAGGAGAAGGGTGAGCCGGGCGATGCCGTGAGCACGCAAGCGGCAAAGTCGCGATGATCGGCGGTGATCGGGGCCTCGTGACGATAGCCGAGGTAGCCTTCGAAGTTGCCGGCGCCATCTGCGAAGTTGTGACCCATGATGAGAGTCATGTCCTCGTTCGCGCCATCCCAGTTCGTACCGGTAACCTGAGGGAACTGGCCCGGATTGTTCTTGGCAGCCTCCAGATCGTTGATGAAGGGGTTGTGGTTGTGGTGATTGTAGATACCGGCGTTGGCATCGAGACGGACGCCCTCGAAGTGATCGTTCATCACGAAATTGACGACGCCCGCAACCGCATCCGCACCGTAGGTAGCAGAAGCACCGCCCGTGAGCACGTCCACGCGGTCGACGAGCGCGACTGGAATCTGGTTGACGTCGCCGGCCGAGGCACCGCCCAAGTTCGTGGCATTGCCCGAGCCACCGCCTGGATCGCCGCCCATCAATCGACGGCCATTGATCAGCACCAGCGTGCGCTGCACGCCGAGGCCGCGCAGGTTGATATTGGCGACACCGGTCGAGCCCATGGAGAGACCCGAGCCCTGATCAGCGACCACCTGCGGCAAGCTGTTGAGCAGGTCCTCGACGCGGGTAACACCGGTGTCTCTAACCTCCTCCGCGCTGATGGCGGTGACCGGACTCACCGATTCGAGCTGCGGGGCGGCGATGCGCGACCCCGTCACCACTACCTCTTCAACCGGGGACGACGGTGCCGGAGACGTGTCAGCCGCGGGAGCCTGCTGCGCCTGGGCTACCGCACCTGTTGCAAATACGGCAGCCGCGTAGGCGCCTCCACCCCACAGCGCCATTCGCACCGCTTGGCTTAGCTCGCGGTTCACTTTGATCATGTGATGTGTTCTCCCTCGAATTTCTCAGAATTGCTTAGAAAGCTTTATCGAAGGGCCGCGGCAGCTAAACAACAGGTCGACCTGTACGCTGACGACACCTGTGGATTATCCGCAACGAAACCCCACCCTTACCGGGCTGTCAGTGGCGCAAGTATACGTATTTCACACGGCGCAACAACATTTTACACGTCCGGCACAGTCCGCCGGACCAGGTCTGTTGCGGGTTCCCAACAGAACAGCGCACATTTGGCAGGCTGAAGCGCACTCCGGCCTACGCATTGGCTAAAATGAATCTTGACAAACGCAGGTCCCCGCCCCCCTCAATCCCGTTCGAGTGGAGCTTTCGTGAAAGCAGCTAGTTTTTGTGTCGCGCTCTGGCTGAGCGTGCTGAGCTCAGCGGCGCATGCCGACACCGTGGCGGACTGGGCAGACCTCACCACGGAGATTGCTACGGATGCGCCCAATACCATCCGCACCATTGCCCTGGCACAGAGCGCCGTCTACGAAGCGGTGAATGCCATCACGCGGCGCTACCCCCGTGATCTGGTGGACCTGGGCCCGACGAAAGGAGCCGCGGTGGATGCCGCGATCGCAGCTGCCAGTCATACCGTTCTGCTGCATGAGGCGATCGCGCAGCGCACGCCACTCGAAACGGCATATCAGAAGATGCTCGCCAGAATCCCTGAGAATGAAGCGAGTCGCGCGGGGATCGCGCTAGGCGAACGTGCCGCACAGGACGTACTGCAGAAGCATAAGGATGACATCGGCCCCATCGAGCCCTATCGCCCGCTCACTTCACCGGGTGTTTACGTGCCTACCACCTTCCCGCTCGGCTATTCCGTCGCGCAGCACAAGCCATGGTTTCTGCAGAGCGCCGCGCAATTCCGGCCGGGTCCGCCCCCGGCGCTGAGCAGTGCGCTCTGGGCGCGCGACTACAACGAGGTGAAGTCCATGGGTGCGGTACAAAGCGCGGCGCGTACCGCGGAGCAAACTGACATCGGGCGTTTCTGGGCAACGGCTTTGCCGGATGTGCACATCGGCGTGGTGAGCTCGCTTGCGCGGGCGCCTGGGCGCGATCTGACGCGCAACGCGCGATTGTTTGCAGCCGTGACCGGCGCCCTCAATGACACGGAGATTTCCGTTTTCGAGGCGAAATATCACTATCAGTTCTGGCGACCGATCACCGCTATCCGCAATGGCGACATCGACAACAATCCTGCGACGGAGCGCCAAGCCGACTGGACACCACTCATCGCAACCCCGATTCAACCCGAGTATCCGTGCGCGCATTGCATGATCGCAGCGACCATCGCCTACGTGATCCGCGCGGACATCGGCAAAGAGGCGCTGCCTGAGCTGAGTACACGCAGCAACACCCTGCCGGGGATGACGCGCCATTGGAAAAAAACCGAAGATCTGGTGCAGGAGGTATCCCTGGGGCGCATGTATTGCGGCGTGCATTACCGCAACTCTGCGGAGGTCGGCATGCGCATGGGGGAGCAGGTTGGTGCAGTAGTGGCATCCGCGTATGGAATGCATTGAGATCCGTCCCAACTCCGCGGGCTCAGCGACCAGTACTTTGCCGGGGGCTCATCGCCGCAGACCGCCGAGCGCGTTGCCAACTTCAGCGCCAGGTATGAGGTGCTGCCCCGATTGATCATCTCGGGCAACGTGGTGAATCTCACCAACGAGCTGCCGCCGATCGATCGCAGCACCCCGGGAATCTACTCCCAGCCATTCAACCTGGAAAACTTCAACAATTACGAACGCAGATACTTCGTAGAATTGAGCTATCGCCTGACGGAGCATTGAGACGCTGAACAGAGCATTGCGGGGCTGTCTTGCAGCGTTCGGGGCGCTGACGGTGCTGCTGCGGACCTGCACCGCGGTCAGCGCCTCGATTCCTCCTGAACCCACGATCGATGCCCTGACTCGCGGCCTCGCGGTGCATGCATACACCGCGCAGCAGTTGCAACGGCACTATCGGGATCGTATCCAGCAGATCGATCGCAGCGGACCTGCTCTGCATGCCGTCATCGAAGTGAATCCCGACGCTCCTCGCATTGCCCGCGAGCTGGACGTGCAAGGGCCTTCCGGCAAGCCGCTGTTCGGCATCCCAGTGCTCATCAAGGACAATATCGATACGGCCGACCGGATGCTGACGACCGCAGGCTCACTGGCGTTGACTGGCTCGCGCCCTGCGCATGATGCGTTCATCGTGCAACGCCTGCGCGCCGCGGGCGCGCTGATCTTGGGGAAAACCAATCTCAGTGAGTGGGCCAACTTTCGCTCGAGCCACTCCTCCAGTGGCTGGAGCGGCCGCGGCGGCCAGACTCTCAATCCCTACGCGCTGAACCGCAGCCCCTGTGGCTCCAGTTCCGGTTCCGGCGCGGCGGTCGCAGCGGATCTGGCCTTGGTCGCTGTCGGCACCGAGACGGACGGCTCGATCGTCTGTCCCGCGAGTGCGAATGGCCTGGTAGGTATCAAGCCCACAGTGGGACTCGTCTCGCGCGCCGGCATTGTGCCGATTTCAGCGAGTCAGGATACCGCCGGGCCGATGGCCCGATCGGTGGCGGACGCCGCGGCGCTACTCAACATCCTCGCAGGCTACGATGCTGCCGATGCGGCAACGAAACCGCTCGAGCAGCGCGGGCCGCTCGACTATCGCCAATACCTGAATCGCAGCGCTTTGCACGGCGCGCGCATCGGCGTCCTGCGGCAGGACGCCGGCTTCAGCGCGGAGGTCGACCAGTTGCTACAACACGCGCTCGATGTGCTGCGATCACAGGGCGCGGTAATCGTCGATCCGGTTGCGCTGCCAACTCAGGGCATGTTTGAAGATGACGAACAGACCACCTTGCTGTATGAGTTCAAGGACGGCTTGAACCGCTACCTGAGCGAGCGCGGCGCGGGTCCACCACGCACACTTGCCGAATTGATCGACTACAACCGCAGCCAGTCGGCGCGTGAGCTGGCGCTGTTCGGTCAGGAGCTGTTCACACAGGCCGAGGCCACTGGCGGTCTGCATGAGCGCGCCTATATCGATGCCCACGAGCGCGCGCAGCGCCTCGCGGGGCGCGAGGGTATCGATGCCGCTTTACTCGGCCAACACCTGGACGCGCTCGCCGCACCGACGATGGGCGCGGCCTGGGTGATCGATTGGGTCAACGGCGATCACTTCGTTGGGGGCGGCATTTCCAGCGCGCCAGCCGTCGCGGGATATCCGCACATCACGGTGCCAATGGGCGAGTTGCGGGGACTGCCTGTCGGCTTATCACTCGTGGGTACGGCCTGGACCGAGGGCAAGCTGATCGGCTACGCCTACGCTTTCGAGCAGGCTACGCAGGCACGGCGGTCGCCGCGGTTCCTGCGGTCCATTCGCTAACTTACGATTGGTGCAGGTCAGGACCAGCAATTGCTCGTGGTTGAGCATGAGCAACCTCACCGCCAGTATGCCTGGGCCCGGCAAGCCGCATGATTCACCTGCCCCGCAAGCGGGTGATCCCGGCCAGCGCGGCACAGCGGATCAGCCGCCTCCTCAGCCTGCGGATCCCCAACCCGCACCCGATGAGCGCATTCATGATCCGCCAGCGCCGGAATCGCCCGATAAGCCGGGACCGATCGTGTTCGACGAGGAGCAGACGGCTCGCTGAGCGGCCGGCGTTATCGCCTGCTGTCCATGCGGACTTTGTTCTTCAGGGCGCCGTCAACTCGAGCGTGGAACCGGCTTGATTGACTGTGGCGAGCACGATCGGCCGCCGCCACACACGCTGTACGTAATCCAGCACGCGCCGGCTTCTCTCCAGATCCAATCCCCGCCCGTCGACACTGCTGTCGTGGGTCAGCTCGAGCGTCCCGTCGGTACGCACATGGGCCGCTGAGACTGAGGGCGCGCCAAAATTATACTTCGGACTCAGAATCGCCTCGTGCAGGGCGCCCAGATCCGGATCCAGCACTTTGACATGCCCGTCGTTGCGTGCGTTGAAGCGGAACAGGCCGAGCTCATCGGCCAGCTCACGGGTCAGATGGTTGCGGATGAAGCCGAAGTCATCATCCTGCTGCATGATGTCGCGCGCGCTCTCCAGGCCGTCGCGCTCGACGATCTTCTCCCACATCGAAAATCCCAGGTGGTAGGGATTGATGCTGAGCGCGACCTGCTGGTCGGCCGCGACCGGGCGAACCACATCCGAGTGGCACTTGATGGCATCAACATAGGCATGCTGCGGCACGAAGCTCCGCCTCGCGCAGCAGTCGCGCGTGCCAGTAGGAGGCCCAGCCTTCATTCATGATCTGCGTCGCGAACACCGGATAGAAGTAGAACGACTCCTCACGCACCGCGAGAAAAATGTCGCGCTCCCAGCTCTCCATCTCCGGTGCGTAGTGGGCGACGAACCAAAGCAAATCCCGCTCAGGATGCGGCGGCACGGGCGCTCGCTTGCTTATCTCGACGCCGGTACTGGCCGCCGCGGGATCGAGCGAGGCGAAACGCTTGCGGAAGGCGTCATCGACCAGCGCCTTGTTCTCGGGCGCATATTCCGGGTAGCGCTCGCGCCGCAGTGACTGATCCACATCGATGTGTTGCTCGAGCGCCAATGCGGCATCGAGCACGGTCTCTACCCGCTGCATGCCGTAGGTCTCGATCGCCTGTTGAATCTGACGCGCATGTGTGGCTGCGTGCTCGACGATATGCTCGCTGACCTGCCCCTGGCAGCGGCGGAATAACAGGTTGTTGCGCGAGAAATCCGCGTGGCCGAGAACATGAGCGGTGACCAATATGTTCTCGGCCAATCCGTTACTGGATGCCAGGTAGGCATGTCCGGGGTTGCCAGGAAAGACCACCTCGAACAGCCGGGAGTTGCCCATGTGCCGCTGGATCAACTGATAGATGTAGCGCACGCCGAAGGACCAGTGCGGCATGCGCACAGGCAGTCCATAGACGGCGATCTCCATCATGAAGCTGTCCGGCACCGCCTCGAATTCCACGGGATGGAACTGCAGCCCGGAGCGCGCGGCCAACTCCTCGATTCGTTGGGTATAACTGCGCCAGTCCTGGGTCGGATCAGTCACTGGACAATGCCCGGCTCTCTGCAGTGAAGAAATGGCGCACGGCACCCCAGACATCATCGAAGTCGTTGAGCGCATAACTGCCCGCGGCGCAACCACCCGTTGCGAGCTCAGCGAACAGGCGCCCGGTCTCAGTCGCGAGCTGACGGGAAAGCCCGGAGGAGACTTCCACATACCCGGTGTAACAGGCATCGCTCGGTAATCGACAGCAGGGTCTCGCGCGCCTCGGTGCTGTCGCTCACGGAGTTGTCGCCGTCGGAGGCGTAAAACAGGTAGATGTTGCAGCGGGACGGGTTGTAACGCTCATCGATGATCTCCCGCACTTTGCGGAAGCCCGTCGAGGACACGGTGCCACCCGTGCCGCTCACCTGGAAGAAATCCGGCTCGCTGAACTCCCACGCCTCGGTGGTGTGCGCCACGAACACCGTCTCCAGCGAGCGGTACTCGCGCCGCAGTCCCTGCACGACCCAGAAGAAAAAAGTCTTGGCGAGCTTGCGGTCGCGGTCGGACATGCTGCCCGACACATCGAGCATGAAGAACACGACTGCATGGATGGCGGGCTGCTTGCGACGCGAAAGCTGCCGGAAGCGCAGGTCATCATCGATGAAGGTCGTGTGGCGCAGCCGGATTGGCGCGCCGCTTTACCATCTCCTTGAAAGAACGACGGCGGTCGAGACGGGAGCGTGCGCCGCGCCGGTCCCAACCCTCGCGCACCCAGTCCGACTCCTCGGAAGGACCGACGCGCGCCTTCAGGTTCGGCAGCTGCATCTCCTCCCAGAGCCAGTCGACGATGTCGTCGACCTTGAACTCCAACAGCAGCTGCACCTCTCCTTCGTCCTGTCCGCCCGCGCCTTTCTCGCCGGGACCACGCTGTTTGGCAGGATCCGCGAAAACATCGCCGGGTTTGGCCTTGCCCTGGCCTGCGCCCTGCTGCTCCTCGGGGCGACGCAGCCGGAAGTGATAGTGCTCGAGCATGCGCACCGGCACACGCACGGTGCGTGCAGTCTCATTGATGACGTCGCCACCGGAAACGATCTGCGGCAGATGCTTGCGAACGGATTCGCGCACCTTCTCATCGTGACGCAACCAGTCACGCGCGCCGCGTGAAAACAGGTCGTACCACTTACCGGCTTCCGATCCGGGCGTGCCGCTACCTTCGGACATGACTGCTACGATACTCCTGCGTCACTCCTGTGCAAGTAGCGTCGTGACATAGCTCAGCGCTTCTTTCGCGCTGTGCTCATCGTAACCGTATTCGCTCACCAGCCGCTGTTGCACGACAGAGATCTTCTGCCGGGCCTCCTCGTCGGGGCGCGCGGTGGACGTCACGAGCCGCAGTACGTCGCGGCGCTCCTCGAACAGGTATTGCTCGATCGCCTCGCGCATACGCGCATGGCTGGCGAGCTTGAATTTCTCTCCGGCCTTGAAGGCAACCATGGCCTTGCGCACCACTTCCTGGCGGAACGACATCTTGCCGGAGTCCGAGACCTTGATCTTCTCTTCCACCGAGCGCAGGAAGCGTTCATCCGCGGGCCGCGTTTCGCTGGTGATCGGGTCCGTGACCTGCCGGTGATCCAATGAAGCCTCGACCTCGTCCAGGTATTTCTCGAGCAGCTGCTGCGCCTCCTCTTCAAACGAGGCAAACATCGCGCGGTGCACGTCTTCCTTGACCCAGCGGTTGTAGAACTCCTTGCGGGCGGTCACCAGATGATCCACCCAGGACTTCTTGTGCTTGGACTCCATGCGCGCGTCGCTTTCGATAGCGTCTTTGATGGCCAGCAGCAGCTCCATGCTGGTGAGACTGTGCGTATTGCCGCGCGTGATGGCGTTGGAGATGGCGTTGATCACGAAACGGGGGCTGACACCGGTCAATCCCTCGTCGGCCGCCTCGGCATGCAGACGCGTGGCCTCAGTCTCGGACACGCCTTCGACCGCCTCGCCGGCATACAGGCGCAGTTTCTTCGTCATGTCCAACCCCTCACGCTCGGTCTTGGTGAGGCGGGTCAATATGGCAAACACCGCTGCGAGATTGAGGACGTGCGGATCGAGGTGCACGTTGCGGAACGCCGGCGCGCCGGAAACCAGCTTCTGGTAAATGCGCGCCTCATCCCGATAGGACAACGCGTACGGCACCTTGATGATGACCATGCGATCCAGCAGCGCCTCGTTCTCCTTCTCTTGCAGGAACTTGTGAAACTCAGCCAGGTTGGTGTGCGCGAGAATCGTCTCATCCAGGTGGATCAGCGGGAAACGCGAAACCTTCACGTTCTTTTCCTGCGTCATGGTCAGCAGCAGATACAGGAACTCGCGCTTCACCTTGAGGATCTCGATCATCTCGAGCATGCCGCGACTGGCGGCATAGACCGCGCCTGACCAGGACCAGGCGCGCGGATCGCCTTCATCACCCACCTGGGCGACCTTCGCCAGATCGACCGAGCCCACCAGATCGGCTATATCCGCCGTGGTGGGATCATGCGGCGCATAGGTGCCGATACCGGTACGCGCCGACTCCGAAAGGAACACCCGCTCGACGGGCACCTTGACGAAGTCACCATCGAATTCGCGTTCCACGTACTCGCGCGCCCAGGGCGAGAGCTCACCCTGAATGTCGACGCCATAGCGCTCACGGAACTCAGCACGCAGGGTCGAGGGCACGAGATTGAGTGGGTTCTCGCGCATCGGTGAGCCCTTGATCGCGTACATGGCACCCTCATCGGTGCGGCTGTACTCCTCCAGCCCGCGTTTGATCAGGATGGCCAGGGTCGATTTGCCGCCGGAAGGCGGCCCTAGCAGCAGCAGCAGCCGTCGGCCAACATCGGAGCCGGCGGCCGCTCCCTTGAAGTAATCCACGACCCGGGACAACGGCTCGTCTATTCCGAACAGCTCGCGCTTGAACAGCTCGCGGGCACGCAGGCCGTCCGCCATATCGGACCCCGCGCCCCGGCCATGCCAGCGCAGCATGTCCCAGATGTATTGATGGCTGGAGCGGGACATCGCCGCGGGATTGGGCGGCAGGATGGTGGTCAGAAAGTCACCAAAGGTGCCCTCCCAGCGCTGCGCACGATGCAGCCGGCTGAAAGAGCTCAGAGACTCGATGAACGCGGAATGCTGCGTTGAATCCGTATCAGCAGAGAGCGGTCGCATCGTCCTTCCCTCCCGTGAAACCAAACGTCGCAGGTCGCGGGGCTGCCAGCGATGCCAGCGTGGCTCTTAACTTAGATCCAGCGCTCGTCACGGTGTGTGATGGCCCTCAATTCCCAGACCCGCTGTCACGTTAAGACGGTCACAACATTGAATTGTTCACTTGTGCCATATGCCCAAGCAAAAGCCGCGCCGTCTTGCAGCATCGCGCCGAAGGCGCGCACAGGCGCGGAAAGACTGTAGCGGAGTCAAAGCAATATGCATGCCTGTCACAATTTGGTTCAATGGCACCTAGGCTGCACTGTTTGGTCGCCTTCAGCCGTGGCCACGACGCCACGCCGGCGTGTCGCCACAGCAACGCGGGCGGCAAAACTACCCTGTTCAATGGCCCAGCAACCCCCCGAGCTTTTTCTGCAACAGCTCACCCGCTTTCTGTTTGGCCATATTCCCCAGCTGCCCCTTGGCCAGTGCCTCCACATCCGGACGGATGCTCGGGTTAGAGAGCGTACCGGTGACCGTCAGCGGCACTTCCATACCTTTTAACGCCTCCAGTCCGTTTGCGGAGCCCTGTGCACCGCTCAGCGTGCTGGCGGCCAACTGATAGTTCACAGCCTCGGAGCCCATGTCGAGAGTACCCTTGCCGTGCACTTTGAGAAAGTCGGTTTCAATACGTAGGTCATCATTTTTGAGCATACCGTTAGCGAGCGTGCAATGCGCGATCAGGGTGTTGAAGACGGTGCGCTCGGGGCCAGCGTGCGCGGCAGGCACCTGGCGCTTCAACAACATGCCCGCGCGCTGCAGCTCGTACTGGAAGTCAATACCGTTCAATGCCCCCTGTTTGACCACTGCGTCGATCTTGCCGTTCAATGAGTGGATCAGTGCCTGGTCGGTGTTGCCGGTACCGCTCGCTGCCACCTCAGCATCGGCATGACCGGACAAGCGCGTGCTGTCATATGCAGCCTTTACGAGAGCGCCGACATCGGTGCCGTGCAGATGCTCATTGACTGCGAGCTGCGCTTCGGCCGGATGGGCGTCCAGCACGATGTCGCCATTATATTGCCCGCCGTAGAGGCCGGCCGACGTGGGTCCGAGACGCAATCGTCCGTCCTTGGCTGTCAGGGGCAGAACGATGTTGGTGAATTGCAACTTCTGCACGATCGCAGTGCCGATACGCAGTGTTCCCTGCAGGTTCAGCTTGCGGATGGTTTCCAGCGGTAGCGGCGTAGGAGGTGCAGGGGCAGTGCTCTTGGACGCATCCTTTGCCGCAGCCAGCGCCTTCGTCTCAGGGGCACGATAGCGATCCAGATCGATTGAATCGACGCGCAGGTCGAAGCCGAGCGCATCGCTCTGCAGGTCCTCCACGGCCGCACTGCCCTGCAGGTGCGTGTCATCCAGCGCGAGGTTCAGGCCGCTCAGCTGCAGCGCCCGGCGGGTGAGGTGGTAGTTACTTTTGAGCGCAAAGGCTTCCAGGGCGTGCGCGTCCCGCATCACCGGCGGAACGATCCCAAGAGCCTGCATCATCTTACGCAGCGAGACCTTCGGTATGCTGATGGTGCCCTCGATGTTGCGATCGGTAGACAGTTTCTGTCCACTGGCGGTGATGATCAGCGCCAGGTCGCCGAACTTCATCTCGATGGTCGCTGGCGCAAGGGAGTGCTGACGCGCATCCAGTGTCAGACCGGCGGTGTGCACTGAGAACGGCAGCGGTTGCTCGGCGCCGCTCTTTTCCTGCGCATCGGTCTGGCTGAGATAGGTGCCCTTGCCGTCCACATTCTGCACGGAGGAGCCGGCGGCATCGGTGGCGAGCTTACCGATATCCAGGTCTTGCAGCAGCACGCGCACGGTGCTCTTCTTCACCTCATCGCGCATGACCAGGGACGCGTCGCTGATCTTGACCTCCCCGACGGAGGCGTTGGGACTCGAAGCGGGCGCAGCCTGTTGGGGCGGCGGAGCCGGCTGTTTGGACTCGGTGAGGTCCTGCCAGTTGTTGGTGTCACCGCGGCTGATGAGCGTAGCGCTCAGGCCGTCGATGGCGATGCGCCGCACCTCGATGCGTTTACCCAGAAGCGGCAACAGCTTTACGCCGACGCTTGCCGATCTGACGGTTGCGAACGGCTGCGGGCCGAAACCCGGCGGATTGCCCAGCTGCACGTCATGCAGGGCCACCGCCAGGAAGGGCAGGATTTTCAGCTCGATCTTGCCCTGGATCGTCAGCTGACGCCCCAGGTGCTGCTGCACTGCCTGCTGGATATCCCCACGGTACTTGTTGGGATCCACGAACAGAAGCAGGGCCAGCACGCCGAGGACGAGGACGCCGACGATGCATCCCGTGACAATCATCACTAGCCTGGCTGGACGCATGCGTTTCCCCTTTTATTCATGTGAACACTCCACACCGCTGCTGGATGCGCCACACTGCACCCTGCAGATGCGTCTGCGCAGGGTAGCGTGCGCGTTCGTCACGTACCAATGACGCGTTGCGGCGGCGAGTCCCTCGGGCCGTCTGCGCGGCCAGGCGCGCATACAGTGCTGGACGTGCGTCGAAACCTGCGGCAAATTGCTGACATTGTTATGGCCAAACCGGCGTCGCGACCGTATCGCAACTACGGAATGCACACCAATTGCGCGGAATCGGCACTGCGTCACGAAAGTTTTGCCGTAGTGGGACGCGGTTCCGCGCGTCGGCAAGTACAGACGCCGCACACTACATATTGTGAAGTGCGGTATGCGGTTGGGCAGCAGCACCATCTGCCTGACACCGCATTCAAAGGCGTGGGCACATCCCACGGGTCGAAGAAGAGACCCGCATACGCCACCGCGCCCCCGGGGGACCTTTTCTGGATGGAGATAATCTGTGGTAAGTCCTGCACCCGACAGTTCACGGACACCTGAGAACGACGCTGCCCCATCCTCCTCCGCCGCTTCTGCAGCGGCTAGCAAGCCCGCCGTCGAACTGACGGCAGTTACAACACGTGACGACTTTTTACTTGAGCTCGGCGAGGCGCTCGCTGGCCAGGCGTCGGTGCGCCCGGTTGAAACGATGGCTGCGGCTCTCGAACACCTTGCCAGCGCGCGTCGTGCACAGGTGCTGGTGCTCGACAGTCGCGACCTGAACGACCTGCGCGCGGAGCTCGACCGCATCGAGGCGCAGTCGGCGGAAACACCCGTACTGGTGTTTGCGCCCCACGAATCCGAGAAGGAGGTCGCGACGGCGCTCAAAGGCGGTCACGTATTCGCTGTCCTGCCCATCCCGCTTGATGCGCGCAAGACTGCCGCGCTCATTGAAGGGGCGATCGCGGAGGCCGTGGCGCGCAAGGGGCCTGTAGAGCGACCTGCCGCGGGCACGGAACCCTCACGCGGCTTTCGCGGGCTTACGGGCCAGACCGGAACCCACTCCCTGCCGTCGGGAAATGAATCTCTCACGGGCAGCCCCGGGGCGGCCCGCTTTGTGTCCTCTGCCGGAGCGCAGAGCCGCGCCTCCAGCGCGGGAAGCTCGGGAAGCGGATCGGAATGGCCCTCCCGGAAAGTTCTCATTGGCGCTGCCGTGGGCGTAGCGGTGGTGGCACTCGGCGCCGTGTACTTCCTGCGGCCTCATGCGATGGAGCCTGCGCCTGTACTTCCAGCGGCGTCAGCGCTCAAGTCTGCCGCGGCGGCGCTCGCGCCAAGCGCCCCTGCGCCGACCGAAACCCTGCTACTCAAGGGCAAGGTGGACGATCTGCTGGAGCGGGGACGGCTCGCGATGCGTGAGCGTCGCTATTCCGAGCCCGCCGGCGACAATGCACTCCTTTATTACCGCTCGGCCGCGGCCGCAGATGCCAGCAACGGCGAGGCTGCCGACGGACTACAGCGCGTTGCGGGCGTGCTGGCCAACCGCTTCGATGATGCCGTGGGTGCAGGTCGCCTGGATGAGGCCAGTCAGGCGCTCAGCAACTTCAAGCTGGCGCTGCCCGACGATCCGCGCGCCAACTCGTTCGAGGTGCGCCTGCTGAGCGCGTGGATCTCCAAGGCCTTTGCCGACGGCAATTTCGATCGCGCTGCGCTGCTCATTCGGCAGGCGGCGCAGTCATCCGCCATCTCCGCAGACCAGGTGGCCAAGTGGCGCATCGAGCTCGCCCGGCATCAGGAGGACATCAAGGTCCAGCGCCTCGCAAATCTGATCACCGACCGGCTGCGGGATGGCCGATTGAGCGATCCGGCGGATGACAGCGCCCGCAGCTACATGAAGCAATTGCACGAGGCTGCTCCCACGAACGCCGTTACCCAACGCCTGGAGAAGGAGCTCGGCGCCGCCTATCTGCGCCGGGCCCGCGAGGCAGCGCTCGCCAATCACCCTCAGGATCTGGAGCGATGGCTGAACGAAGCGCGCACCTCCGGTGTGACCGCCGCGGAGGTCAGCGCCCTGCAACGTGAAGTCAGCGGCACCCGCAGTCGTGCGGTCGCGGCCGAATCCGACCGGCTGGAAAAACTGGTGCGCGAGCGCCTGCATGATGGCCATCTGGCGGATCCGGCCCAGGACAGCGCGGTCGTGTATCTCGCTCAGCTGCAGAGCAACGATCCCAACAACACCGCGGCCGGCGCGCTGAGCCATGAGCTGGCGGCCCGCTTCATCGAGCGTGCCCGGGGGGAGGCGCAGAACAACCAGGCTGCGGCGGTGGACGCGGACCTCACCCAGGCGAAGCGCTGGGGTGCGGATGCGAAGGACATTCAGGCAGTGCAGACGTTGCAAACTGCCAACGCGTCATCGGCGGCATCCCGACAGGTGAGCCCCGCGAAGCTGGCAGCTACATTGAAGAAAACCCGCAATGTGTCACCCGAGTACCCGCCGCGGGCGCTCGCAGACAAGATCGCCGGCGCGGTTACCGTCGAGTTCACCGTGACCACCAGCGGCGAGCCCCGTGACATCCGGGTGGTGGAGTCCACGCCACCGGGGGTGTTTGATCGGTCCGCCCTCAATGCCGTCAGACGCTGGCACTGGGAATCACCACCGGTGGAGATCCCGATGCGTACGGCAATCCGTTTTGAGCTACCCAAGTAGGTTACGGCCCGCCCGGGGTCGCACGTCCAGGAGATATCGCGCATGAATCTGGCAGGCGTTGATCGGAATCGCCAACTGCTCACGGTCGGCATCGGTACCGTGCTGACACTCGTCATGGGTGCCGTGCTCATCCTCGGATTCCGCCTGGCGACCCAGATGCGCGCCAACATTGCGGCCCTGCAGACCGCCAGCGTACTGCAGACCTACCCGGCGGCCATGTCGCAGCAGATTGCCTCGCTGCGCGATCGGCTCGAAGCGCACGCCTATCTGGGCCAGGCGCTGTCGGATCTTAAGATCACGGTGCAGAATTTCGATCAGCAGCTCAACCATCTCGCCGGCAGCGGCTACGTGCAATCGCGCGAGCTGAATCAGGCGTTGCAACTGTGGCGCCAGTACGCACCGACGCTCACGCCGGTGGTGCAGTTCACTGGCCAGGCCTACATTGATTCGGATGATGCGGGCACCTCGTTCTCGAAGGAAGGCCGCGCACACTATGCGGATGTAAAGCACGCTCTGCTGTTTGCAGCTGACAATCAGAAGGCGCTGCAAAGCTCGCTCGCCGCCGTGGCCACGCAGCTGCAACAGTCCGCCTCCGATGCGGCCGCACGGCTGCGTACCCTGCTTTCGGCGGGTGTGCTGGCCGCGCTGATTCTTGCCGCTACGGCCGCGTACTTCCAGGTCACTCGCTCGCGTCACGAGCGTGCCGCCCGTGAGGCCCAGGAGCAGACCCGCGACATTCTGAAGACGGTACGCGAGGGCTTCTTCCTGCTCGACGCCGACTATCGCATTGGCGCGGTCTGGTCCGAGGCGCTGACCCGCATGTTCAGCCGCAGCGACTTCGCGGGTCTTAGCTTCGAGGATCTGCTGAAGAATCTGGTGCCGCCGAACACCCTCACCACGGCGATGAAATACATCAAGCTGCTGTGGGGTGACCGTGCCCACGAGAATCTCATGAAGAGCATCAACCCCCTGGGGCAGCTCGAGATCACCATGGACAGTGCCCACGGCGGCAAAGAGACCCGCTACCTGCAGTTCGACTTTCACCGCGTGATGGGGCCGAAGGGCATCAAGCACGTGCTGTGCTCGGTCGGGGACATCACCTCCAGCGTGCTGCTCTCCAAGGAGCTGCAGGAGTCGCAGCAGAACGCGAGCGCCCAGCTCGACATGATGCTCGGCATGATGCACGTGGATCCGCTGCAGCTGAGCTCCTTCCTCGACAGCACCGAGACGGGCCTGCAGCTCATCAATGCCATCCTGAGAGAGCCGGCGCGCAGCGACGGCGAATTCCGCAAGAAGCTCAACGGCCTGTTCCGCGAGCTGCACTCCATCAAGGGCGAGGCCTCGGCGCTCAACCTCATGAGCATCGCGCAACGGGTCCATTCGCTCGAAGACATGGTCTCCGAGCTGAAGAAGAAGGCGGAGCTCTCCGGCAACGACTTCCTGCCGATGGTGCTCAAGCTCGATGACCTGCTGGCGCATCTCAAGGGGGTACGTGAGATGGCCAACCGGCTGACGACCCTGAAGGATGGCGCTCCGCAGGCCGCCGCGCCCGCTCGCGCCGAACGCGCAGGCCCTGCGGTGGCACTGACTAACGAGCGCGGGGGTCGTACGGGGGATGAGCTGTCGCCGACGCTGCATGCGCTGGCCGAGCGCCTGGCCAAGGATCATCAGAAGCGTTTCCGACTGACTCTGGCGGGCCTGGCCGAGGTGCCCTCCCCCTACGCTGCAACGATCAAAGACTGCATCATCCAGATGCTGCGCAACGCCGCCGTGCATGGCATCGAGGCCGGCGAGGTGCGCCGCGCACAGACGAAAGAGGACGTCGGCACGGTAAGGGTCGATTTCCGCAAGCTGGCGGATGGGTATGAGCTCGTGTTCGAAGATGATGGCGCCGGCATCTCGCCCGAGCAGCTCAAGGCGGCCGCGGTCCAGAAACAGATCCTGACACCCGATGAGGCGGCTGCCCTCGATACGCGTACCGCCATGGCGCTCATTTTCAGACCGGGGTTCACGACTCAGCAGGATGTGTCGATGGATGCCGGTCGCGGCGTTGGTATGGACGTCGTGGCGCGCAGCGTGTATGCATTAGGAGGTAAGATCGGCGTCAGTACCAACCCGGGCAAGTTCACGCGCTTCAAGATCGTGCTGCCCGCCGCCGAATCCTCCAGCGCGGCGGTGGCGGTCTAACGGTTCCGGAGGCTGCAGTCCGCGATGAGTGTCAACGGCCGGCGCGCTTTCAGACTCATGATCGTCGATGATTCGAATATCATGCGTCGTCGGATCGAGCGTTCGCAGCAGTTCGATGAGCTGGAGCTGGTAGGCACGGCCGGTAACGGCGTCGAGGCGCTGGAGCTGTTTCACCGGATGGATCCGGACGTCGTGACCATGGATCTGACCATGCCGCAGATGGACGGCATTGAATGCATCTCGAAGCTGGTGGAATTGAAGCCAGCGATCCGTATCCTGGTCATCTCTGCGCTGGCCGACAAAGCCACCGCGGTGGAGGCCATGGAGCGGGGAGCCAACGGTTTCCTCAACAAGCCGTTCACGGATCGCCAGCTGAATGAGGCGATCGCAGAGCTGATCCGGGACTAAGGCGCCATGCTGCAGGAACAGGAGCTGAAAACCTTCGTCGAGGGCACGACGAACTACTTCGAGGTGGCGGCCCAGCAGCCCGCCTCGATCGGTTCCCCGTACCTGATGGAAGGCATTCCGGCGGTTCATGACTACACCGGCGTCATCAGTATCTCGGGCAAGCGCGAGGGCGTCGTCTACTTCACCGCCCCACGTGCCATGCTGACGGTCCTGCTCATGAAAATGCAGGAGAACGATTTCAGTCACGAGACCATGCGCGATCTGGTGGGCGAGGTCGCCAATACGATCTCGGGCAATGCGCGCAAGGACTTCGGCCGCGACTTCGTCATCTCGGTACCTAACGTGCTTGCCGGGGAGGCGCCGGATATTCCCGTCATTCCCGGATCGCGCTCCTTCGTGATCCCGATCAACTGGCGCAGCCACTCCGCCAAGCTGGTGGTATCTCTCAGGTAACGCAGGACCTCTGCGTAGCAAAACGCTGCCACGGCCTTGGCGGTCGGCAGGCAAGTGAACCCCGTCGGGGTTTTGACAAAAACCCGCTTCCTGTCGACTTCGGCCCCTGCGCAAGGGGCTTGCGGCCTGTTATGTTTCAGACTCGCCAGACGGGGGCTCTACACTCAATGGATCTGTTTTCGTTGCTGGGCGCGTGCGCCCGCTTCCTGGGTTCGCTGCAATTCGATGACAGCAGCATCTCGCTGATTGCGCTGCTTGCCGGCATGGTGGGCGGCTACCGGCTCACCGGCTGGCATGATCAGTTCAAGGCCAAACGCGCCAGAATCACCCGCAAGGGACCGCAGCTGACTCGCAAGCCCGAGTAAAGGCAGGCGCACTCAGCTCCGCCGCTGATTGCGCCTGCGCCGGCTCCGCTCGCCCAGACGCCTCCGAGATCCTCCTTCCCCGGGGCCCTTCGTACGCTCGTCCCCGCTCACCACGTTACGTGCAGCGGACGGTGTGTCGCGGGGAATGCAACTTGCTCGGCAGCGCGGACTGTGCCTCCAATGGCCGTTCGCGATACCGGAAGGACAGCATGCGCTATCTCGTGCTCTGCTGCGACTACGATGGCACGCTCGCAACCGAAGGCGAGGTGTTCCCCGAAACCGCCGCAGCGGTCGAACGCCTGCTGGCCTCCGGTCGCCGCCTCGTGCTGGTCACCGGCCGCGAGCTCGACGAGCTCAAGACCGTGTGTCATTGCCTGCAGCTCTTCGAGTACGTCGTCGCCGAGAACGGCGCCCTTCTCTACCACCCGGCAACCGATACTGAGACGCCGCTGGCGCAGCGCCCCCCCGACGCTTTCGTCGCGGCGCTGAAAGCGCGCGGCGTGGAGCGCGTCTCGGTGGGTCGGGTCATCGTGGCGACCTGGGAGCCGTACGAAACAGTGGTCCTGGAGACGATCCGCGATCAGGGGCTCGAACTGCAGGTGATTTTCAACAAAGGCGCCGTCATGGTGCTGCCGGCGGGTGTCAACAAGGCGAGCGGCCTCGCCGCGGCACTGGAGAAGCTTTGCCTGTCAGCCCACAACGCCGTGGGGATTGGGGATGCGGAGAACGACCACGCGCTGCTGAGCCTGTGCGAATTCGGCGCGGCAGTTGCCAATGCGCTGCCGACTTTGAAGGCGAAGGCGGATCTGGTCACCCACGGTGCGCGTGGGGCTGGGGTGGCCGAACTCATCGATGAACTTCTCAAGGATGATCTGGCGTCGCACGATTCCCAGCTGACCCGACACCATCTGCGGCTGGGTATGCGCACCGAGGGGTCGTCGCTTGACTTGAGTCCCTATGGACAGAGCGTGACACTGCTCGGGGCTGCAGGAACCCGGCGCCAAGGCGCTGCCACCCGGCTGCTGCAGCAGCTTGCCGAATGTGACTACACTTTCTGCCTCATCGATCCGGCACGCGAGTTCGCGACGCTTTCCGAGGCCGTGACGCTGGGCTCTGCCGAGCGGGTGGCTACCCTGGAGGAGGTCATCAAGCTGCTGCGCAGCCCTGGGCAGTGTGGCGTCATCGATCTTTCCGCGCTTCCAGGTACACAGGCTGCTGCCTACGCAAGCGAGCTGCTGTCGCAGTTGCTGCGGCTGAAGGCGCAGGTCGGATTGCCGCACTGGCTCGCGCTCAATGCGATGGAGCGGATGGCGCCGCTCCAAGCGGACAGCGCGCTGCTGAAGCGCCTGCCCAGCCGGCTGGTCATTGGCACAGAAGCCGAGCAGCTGGGACGCGCGTGGCTCGCCGCGACCGACCTGCTGTTGCTGAGTGGACCGCGCGCCACCGCAAGCCTGCGGAGCTTCTGCGAGGTGAGCGGCCGAGCCTTTCCGGCGCAGCCGACGCAGGAGCCGGCGGACAACGAGCTGTTGGCATGGTGGCCCGCGCGGGACGATGTGCCGTTCAGGTTACGGATCACAGGCCGGAGCTGAGGGACGGGCACGGAGCGCAGGTGAGCGTGTGATTGTGACCGGTGTTCACTTCCACGACAGGCGCGTGTGATAAATCACGCCCGCCGGACGTGACACCGGAGTCTGTCGCGGATGTCAGAACAGGTGAGTGACTTTCGGTGCTGGCCAACACGAGTTACGCTCTGTCGCATGGATGTCATGCCGCCCCGGCATCCTGCGCGCATCCGCTACCCTGATGGGGCCACCGTACAGGACTGAGAACCAGATGCCCGCCAGCCCTCTAGCCATCATTACCATGCGACGCGAGCTCGCCGCACGTTATGCCACGACGACCCGGCAATGGCTGGCTGCCCGCAATACCTACCGCCGGCTGCACGATGCGCCGGTGAAGAACATCATCGCGCTGCGGGATGCAGCAGCGCGGCTCGATCAACTCGACCGCGGCCGCGCATCGCTGTTGCGTGACCTGAAAGCCCTGTCCGACTGAAACCCGTCGCTTACCATAAGCCTGCTGCGCTGCGCCCCGGCGACCCCGTCGCGGTTGTGGCGCCTGCCGGGCCGTTTGATCGCGCATCCTTCGATGCCGGCCTGGCACTGCTCGCGAGCCGCTATCGGGTGCGCTACGAGGCCACGATCTTTGAGCGGCATCGCTACCTGGCTGGCACGGATGCGGTGCGGCTTGCACAGCTGACCGACGCGCTGCAGTCACCACAGATACGCGCCGTGTTCTGTGCGCGGGGTGGTTACGGGGCGATGCGCCTGCTGCCCAGACTGACTTTCCCGAGCGATGGCCGGCTGTTGATCGGCTTCTCCGACATCACGGCTTTGCACCTGTGGTACCAGAGTCAACGTCGGGTCAGTGTCCACGCGCCGGTACTGACCCAGCTCGGGCGCCTGGGAGCGGCCGCTGCGCAGCGCCTGTTCACCCTGCTGGAGTCCCCCCACCCGGCGCCCGCGCTACAGGGTACGGTCAGCTATGTTGCAGGTGCAGCCGAAGGGCCGCTCATCGGTGGCAACCTGTCGGTTCTGACCCGCTTGCTGGGCACGCCTTACCTGCCACCGCTGGCGGGTGCCATCCTGCTGCTGGAGGATGTGGGTGAGCGCCCCTATCGGCTGGACCGGATGTGGATGCACCTGGAGCTTGCCGGGGTGTTCCGGCAGATCGCAGGTGTCGCACTCGGCACGTTCACGGAGTGCAGCGAGCGTGAGGCCGACTACAGCAGCGAGCAGGTTCTGCAGGAGCTCGCAACGGGTACGGGACTGCCCTGCGCTGGCGGGTTTCCGGTCGGGCATGGCGAGCGCAACGAGGCACTGGCGCTGGGCAGCCGGGTACGTCTGGATGCCGATGCCCGAACGCTGACCCCTCTTGAAGGCGCGGTGCAGGGCGACTGACGTCACGGCAAGCGACTGACGTCACTGAAAGACGTTCGCTACGTCGGGATACAGCCGGAGCAGCACATCGCGCGCACAGGCCGAGACGGGCGGCTGCAGAGCCTTACTGAGCGTCTGAGTATCGGCACTGCCGCCGGGCGCTGACCCTGAGGGGCTCGCGGCTCGCGCGGCCCAGACCGCATCGAACTCGTGCCGGTGCCGTTCCAACACCTGCCCGAGCGCCGACTGCCAGTGTGCCGGAGTGACACCCGCCGTGAAGTCTCCCCGACCGCGGCCAAAGTGCGCCACGGCAAGGTAACGCAACAACGCAGCAGCAACCCGCCCGAGCAGGAACTCATCGGACCAGCGCACGCTGCCGGTGCCGGAGCCGCGCGCCAGGTTATAGGCTTTGGCAAGACCCCGGGCACCGAACGCGCCCAGCACTCCGCCCAGCAGGGCTCCCGCGCCAAAGGTCAAACCGCCCGCGCCCAGGTCGGCCGCCAGGCCCCCGAGCGCGCCGGACAGCAGCCCCCCTAACACGCTGGCCTTGTCCGCATCCGCCGGCCGCTGCACGGCGAATTCCGTGCCCATCCGCTGTAATACCTCCTCGGTGGCCCGACCGGACAACCCGTGCTGCTGTACCAACACTTCCGTAGTGATGCGGATCTGCGCATCGAGCCGCCGGGCAAGCGCGCTCTGCGCCCGTTCCAGGTGCCGGTCCGCGGTGCTTTTACCCGCCACCGCCTCGATCCAGGCGCGGGCCTTGCCGGGCACATCCGCTTCATCGAGCGGCTCACTGTCGGTAGCTGCCCGCGCCAGCTGCTCGGCCAGCGCGTGCATGGATTGCGCGAACACCGCCAGATTGCGCTCCCGCCAGCTGCTGCGCAGGCGCTCGAAAGGTGCTTGCTGTGCCGGCGGCAGCAGCCGCTGCACATGCGCAAGCAGCGTGCCTTCCTGAACCCAACAACGCGCGAACGCATCGAACGGCAGTACCAGCTCGATCCAGGGACTGCCCGCTACATGTGACTGCCAATGCAGCACATCCTGCGCATCGAGCTGCGGCTCGCGCGCAGGTCCCAGCTGATTGAGCAGCAGGATGACCGGTTTGCCGAGCCAGCCGAGGATCTGCAACTCGGCATCGACATAACCCGCGCTGCAAGCCTCCTCCCCAGCATTCACCACATACAGGATGACATCGCTGGTCTCGCGCGCGGCACGCATCGCCTGCTGACTGCACCAGAACGGCCGGTCGGCGAACCGATCCCAGACCTGCGACAGAAACCAGCCGACCGGACGGGCGCTGCTCTGCAAGCGACTCAGCACGCGCACGCTGTCCCCGAAGCCCGGCGTATCCCACAACATCAGAACATCGCCGGCGGGCGACTCGATGAGCGGGTAACTCGCGGCGATCTCGGTCACGTGCGGTCGATCACTGACCTCGCCGATGTCCTGGCGCAGCAGGGTGCGCGCCAGCGTCGTCTTGCCCACATTGGTGTGCGACAACAGACTGATGTTGACGGTGGCACTCACGCGCGCTCACTGGCCATCCACAGCGCCGCGCGCGCACGATCACGCGCCTGCAGCTCGGCAGCACTTCCGGGCCGCATCTGCGTCAGATCGACGCAGCAGGCCTGCAGCCCGTAGCCGGCAACGAATTCGCGCCAGAGTCTGCGGCGCTCATCCACACGGCTCTCGAACCCGGCATCGCCGCGCATCCGCATGACATAAGGCGCCTCATCGATCACCACCAGCAGCGGCGCTGAGCTGGCGTGGCTTGCGAGCCAGTCCCGCGCATCGCTGACCAACTTGCCATGATTCTCGACTTCCGGGGTGGCTGCGAGAGTCATGAGCAGTACGGTCCACGTGGTGGTTTCCGCCAGCCGCGTGGTCACGCTGGCTTCCTCCCCATAGCGCACCGCGGCCTGCACCTTCATGCTGAGGTTGGCTCCCAGCGTCGCGGTGAGCAGCGATTCCAGCCCCGAAAGCGTGAGCTCCTTCGGCTCGTATGCATAGGGTATGACATTAGCGGTCTCGCGTACCCCCCCACTGCCGATGCCCATGAGCAGGGTGCGGGCGTAGCCGAGCAGTGTCGGCGGCAGCGGCGGGTTGCGCACATAGCGCCACAACGCCAGATGTGCCGCGAGCGCTGCCAGCAGGCGCGGCAGCACGATATACAGTACCGCGGTGAGGGCGATCAGATGAATCCAACGCGCCGCCTCCCCTCCTCCCCCGATCGCGGTCCAGCGCAAGACAGCGATATCCGCGACGCTGCCGATCGGGATGCCGGACAACACCGCCGCCGGGCCGTACAACACTCGCAACAAGGTATGCGCCCCGTCCGCTCCGAGAAATGTGCTCTCCCAGCCCGCCTCGTAACGCAGCGCGATGCCGCGCACATACATGCCGACGATCAGCCCGATTGCCACGCATGCTGCCCCCAGGTGCATCAGGCGCGTGGCACGAAATACCAACATCGGCTGCGCGACCGTGCTCCAGTCCGCGGCAAAGCGGCGCAACCCGTTGGTTAAAGGGACGTTGAAGCGCGTCGCGTGCCGCAGCAGTGTTTCAATGCGGGCTGCCGCGATCCGTTCGAACAGCGCCGCACTGAACAGGTGACGGCGCACCGGGGGTCCTCGGCGGCGCAGCCAGTGAAGCAGCAGCAGCACATACACGAGCAGGTTCCAGGCGAGCAGGCCGACCAGCGGAAAGGCGAGGATGTTGATGCGGCGACTGCCGTCGAGTGCCGACAGCGAAATCCCCATCAGCAACGCCAGCAACAGCGTCAGGCGTCCGAGCCAGTAGAGGCTGCCGGAAAGGGCGAGAACCTGCACCACCGCCGGTGAGCGATTGCGCAGCCGCTCCATCAGCCGCTGTGCCCGCTGCTGCAGGAAACTCTGCGCCGCTGGCGACAGGCGTGCGCCCGATTCAGCGCCCGACCAGCGGCTGTCACGCACCACGGCGCGCGAGGCTTCCGCCCGGTCCGCCAGCGCCAGCACCTCGCCGGTACGATCGGTCTCCTCGATCGCCTGGATGAGCAGCACGGTACGCAGAGCGCGCTGATTCATGACACGCAGGGGCGCGCGCTAGTCGAGCCGCTGGACTCGGACTGCATCCAGCGCACCGTTGGCGGCCCGTTCCACCGTGAACTCGATGGGGCGGCAACACACTTCGCAGTCCTCGATATAGCTCCCCACATCACATGTCAGGTCTACCCGGGTTTCCAGACGCTCACCGCACCAGGGACAGCGTACGGCTACGAACTGCTCGGGTGTCAGGTCCCGCTGCTCAGCTCCCGGCTCGTATACCGGCTCGAGTCCGTAGAGCACATCGATGCTGCGCGCATCGAGATCGCCGAGTCGTTGCGTCAGCGAATGCAGCGGTGGAACCTTGGGGCCTCGGGTCACACGGGCCATTCTACGCGGGCCGCGTGACTGTTGATCGCACGAAATCGCGCTGCGGGATGGCCCGGGAAGCGCGCCGGGTCGACGGTAGCCGCACACACCTTTGACCCGCGGCAGCGAATCTGGTACCCCATAGGCCAACACTGCACGGGACGGATTGATGAAACAGGCGCAGATCGAGCCGTTTCTACGGCTCGCACCGGTCATGCCGGTCGTAACCATCGAGGACGCAGGCCTCGCCCCAGACCTCGCCCGCGCACTGCTGCGTGGAGGCATTCGCGTGGTCGAGGTGACCCTGCGCACGGCGGCGGCGCTGCGCGCCATCGAGGCCATCGCGCGCGACGAACCTGACATCTGTGTAGGGGCCGGGACGGTGTTGTCACTATCAGACCTGCACGCTGCAGCCGCGGCAGGTGCATCGTTTGCCATATCCCCCGGGGCCACGCCCGGTCTGCTGGCCGCCGGCATGCACGCCACCATCCCTTACCTGCCCGCCGTAGCCACCGCCTCGGAGCTGATGAACGCGCTCGCCTCGGGATACACTTGCTTCAAATTGTTTCCGGCCGCCGCCGCCGGCGGGATCCCGCTACTGAAGTCTTTTGCCGGTCCGTTTCCCGAGGCACGGTTCTGTCCGACCGGCGGCATTACTGCGGAAACGGCTCGCAGCTATCTGCAGCAGCCTAACGTGTTGTGCGTCGGCGGCTCCTGGCTGACGCCCGAGGATGCTCTGGCGGCGCGCGACTGGGTGCGTATCGAGACACTCGCCTCGAAGGCCGCGGCGGCGCTGCGTCCGGCCTGACTCAGTCGTTACTGGGCGCGGCGCGCGGCAAGGCCTGGTCCGTGCGCTCGTATACGCGGTGCAACTTCGCCGACTCGTAACCACTGCCACCCAGGCGCAGATCCTCAGTCAGATGCTTGCCGTCGGATGAGAGGCCGTAGACCTCCTCGGAGGCGACACCGGATTGCGGCTTGACCTTGATGATATAGCTGCGACCTTTCCAGCCTGAGCTCTGATCCGCAACGCCCCATTCGGCGGAGACAACGCTGACCTGCCCGGGCGTGAAATTGCGCACGGCGGCACCGTAGTCGAGGGTGAAGCGTCCGGGGCTCTGGCGGATGGTAATGTGGTCGGCGCGCGCGACATCGGCGCGTAACATCTGGATCACCGGGACGCGCCGATAGATGTCGTTGCTGCGCAGGTCAGGCTCTGTGACCTGAGCAGCGCTGCGACCGCGGCCGCGCCCGCCGGCGCCCCCTGCACCGCCGCGAGTCGGTCCGCTGTTGTCATCCGGCGCGCCCTCCATGCCGCCAGGATAGCGACTTGGCCGGGGTCGCAATCTCTCGAGAATGGGTTGCGGGTTGTCACTGGCAGCGCGGTCGAGCACCCAGTTGCCACTCATATCGACTTCCTGCGGCGCATTGGCATCGAAGTGACCAACACCGCAGGCGCTGAGCGTGAGGACCGCGGCTCCTGCGAGGAGCGCTCGGGAAAAATCTGGCTGCATGGGCAGACGATTATAGCCTGATCTTCTGCCAGGCCCTGGAACGCCAGCGCAGAAACAGCGCGGTGCCCAGCAACGAGACATAAATCACCAGCGCCAACCAGCCGCCGACCGCTCCGCCGCCGAACTGGGGCAGAAAATCAACCCAGCCCTCACCCGGGGCAAACGTGAAGGCGTGCGCGAGCGGCACGAACACGAACCACGAAACGGGTATGACGAGCGCGGCGGGCACGGTGACATCTCCCGCGCCCCGCAGGCTCATGGCGCTGCCCATGTTGAGCCCGTCAAACACCTGGTAGAGAGCGGCCAACCATAACAGTCGCGTGCCCAGGGAGACGACGGCGGCTGCATCCGGATCGGCGGCCGAGATGAACCAAGGCAACAGCAAAGGCCCTGCGGCGGCGAGCAGCACACCAACACCACCCATGAACACAGCGGTCAGCAGAATGACGTGCGAGCCGACCCGCATGCCCCAGGCGCGGTCATTGGCGCCGATCGACTGACCCACCAGCGTGGTTCCGGAGGAGGCAATGCCGTAGCCGGGCATGTAGGCAATCGAGGTCATGATCATGGCCAGCTGGGTCGCCGCGCCGTCCACCAGCCCCAGCCGCACCTGCATCATCTGGAAGATCGACAAGCCCAGCAGATCTGCGGCCGGCAGCAGTCCGGTCGGCAGACCGAGCGCGAGCTGCTGGCGCAGCTGCCGCGCGTGCAGCCGCCAGGTCAGCCGCGATTTGAAGCGTTCGCGATAGGGCCCGCGCAGAAAAACCGCCAGGCATAATGCCAGTCCGAGCGCCTGCGCGAGGGTCGTGGCCCACGCGCAGCCGCTCACGCCGCGGCCGAGTCCGAATACCAACACGAAGTTGCCGATGACATTGGCGAGCGCCGTCAACAGCGAGATCAGGAACGTGACCCCGGGACGACCGATGCCATTGAAGAATCCGAGCAAGCCCCAGACGGCGATACCGAACACCGAGCCGCTGACCCGCGGTCCCCAGAAGTCACCTGCCAGCTGCTGGATGCGCTCACTGAAACCGAACGGCGCCAGGATCAGATGGCTGGCGCTGCCGACCAGCAACAGCAGCGGCGCCAGACAGAGCGTCGCCCAGAGCGCGGTCCACGCCGCCTGCGAGGCGCGGCACCAGCGCCCCGCGCCGTAAAACTGCGCCGCCAGCGCCTGCACCGCCATCGACACGCCGCCGAAAACCAACACCACCACGAGCACCAGCCACTGCACTGCCGCCACACCGGCCAGCGCCTCGGTCGAGATGTGACCGATGAACCACATATCCGTCAGATTGAGCACGATCTGTATGGAGCTGTTGGCCATGAGCGGCAGCGCCAGCTGCCACACCGCGCGCTGGTCCACATGCGCGTGTCCGGCAGAGTCAATACGTTGCGCAGGCAACAGGCCTGTTCCGATGGCGATGCTCATAAAATCAGGTGGTGTGGGCCGCGAATGCGACCCCAATGGCGCATTCTCGCACAGCGGGCTTTACTGCAGCAGCCCCACGGGTGCAACGTAGCGTCATGGCCACCCGCAAACGCCGACCCGCTGCCCGCAAACCCAAAGCAACAGCGCGCCGGGCGCGTGGCAAACTGGCACCACACGCCAGGGACCGCGGGCTGGACGCTGCGGAAGTTGCTCTGGCGCTCGACAGCCCCGAGATCACAGAGCTCGTGGCGCTCGTGCACGCGGCGGGCGGCGCGCCACTCGGTGCCTACCGCGATCCGCTGGGCGGGCGGCCCCTGCTGCTCGCCTCGTTGCCGCTCACGGCCGTGCAACCGACACCGTTTCAGCGCGATCTGTCACCCACTCACGCGAAGAAGCTGGCCGCCAAGATCGATGAGACGGCCGCGTTTCTCGATCCGCTGATTGTCGTGCGCGGTGCGGACGGCCGGCTATGGACCCCCAATGGCCGGCATCGACTGGCAGCAGCCAAGGTGCTCGGGCTGAAACAGATCACGGCGCTGATCTCACCCGACGAGCGGCTCGCTTATCGCATTCTGGCACTCAACACCGAGAAGGCACACAACCTGCGCGACCGCGCCCTCGAAGTGATCCGCATGGCGCGTAGCCTCGCGAAGCGCGAGGGTGGCGCGCAGGAGCTGCAGTTCGTCGCCGAGTTCGAAGCACCGGAGTTGCTCACGCTCGGCATCGTCTACGAACAGGCCTCGCGCTTTGCGGGCGGTGCCTACAGCGCATTCCTGAAAAAAGTGGATCGCTTCAGCGAGCGCACGCTGACGGCTAGCCTGCGGGAGCGCGCCAGCTTCGCCGCCCGTCTGCTGCAGATCGACGCGGAGGTCAAACGCATCGCGGCGACGCTGCAGGCACGCGGCTTCAAATCGCCCTACCTGCGCAACTACGTGGTAGCGCGCATCAATCCTGTCCGCTTTCACAAGGTGAAAAAAGGCGAGTCCCGACCACCCATGCCGCTCGCCCAGGCCCTGACGCGCATGGCTGCGGCCGCCAGGAATTTCAAGCTCGAGTCGGTATCGAGCTCGGAGCTGGCGTGGGTCGCCGTGGGCGCCGGCTCTGGAGACTGACGGACGCCCGCACGCGCCGCACGCTTTCTTCAGCGCACGCTCCCTTCAGACCTGGTCAGCGAGCACCAGGGTCACCGCATGGCTGTGGCCATCCTTGCCTTTGACCTGCAGGTGAAACGGCGTGCCCACGGCGCCCTTGAATTGCTCCCGCAACTCATACAGGGGAACATCGCTCGCCGGTTTGTCGTTGACGCTTTGAATCACATCGCCATCGCTGAGGCCGATCTTCGCGGCCGCGCTCTGCGTCGCCACCGCCACGCGAATACCCCCATCCTGGTCGCGCGCGATCCACAGACCCGAGCGGTCAAAGACTTCCGGGTGCGCCGCGAGCTCATTCGGCTCGAACCACACCAGCTGATGCCCATAATCGAGCGTCACAGTATAGCGTTTCAACAGATCGCCGCCGATGTTGCCGGCCGTGCGCGCGGCAGCCGCAGCGCCCCCTTTGTCGGTCACAATCTCGGCGACGGGTGCTTTGATTGTCACCGCGCCCAGATGCAGCTCGCCGGCACGCGCAAGCAGTGCTTTCGACGGGCCACCGACACCATAGCCAACTGTGGCGCTGCGCGTGGCATGGTATTTCTCCACGAGGCCATGCGCCTCGGCAAACGGATGCATCACGGTGAGCGCACCGCGCGAGCCGGTGTCGAGCTCGAATTCGCCGGCGTAGCCATCGAGGTTGCCGGCAAGCATGGGTACGTGCTCGCTGAAAGTGAACGGCACCCCGGCGACCCTGGTAGGTGGGTGAAACTTGTCCTGGCGGGTGAACGTCAGGGTGTGATGCGCATAGTCGATGCTCAACACCGCGCGCTTGACGAATTCATAACCCAGCAGGCCGCTCGACTCGACACCCTCAACAGCCATCCAGCCAGGCGAATTCTCCGTGCCGAAGACCTGATCCGGCAGGGTGAGCCCGCCCAATGACACCGAGCGCACCTTCGCGAAACCGAAGTCCTCCAGCTGGTCACCAAAGCCACCGCCCGCCAGGGCACCCTCGGTGCGCACCCCGAGCTGGCGCGCTGCGGTGATCTGCAGGATGTCGGTCGCGCCCGTGTCGAACACGAAGGACCGCGGCGCGGCGCCGTTGATGGATGCATCAACGTAGATATGGTTGTTGAGCAATCGGAACGGCAGGCTGACCGAGTCGCGCCCGGCAGGCCATTGCGCGGTGTTGGGTGGCGGTGGCGGCGGCGCATAGCGCGCCAGCCGCTGCGGGCCCTCGAAGCTGATCGAGCCCACCTCCGTCACCGTGTCATATTTTGGATTGTTACCGACCCGATCCACCGTCCTGCGGGGTGCCAGAATCCCGCCGAACGAGCCGAAGTTCTCCAGCATGAAGGTGTGCGGCTGACCGCCGGTCAGCTGCACCTCGCGCGCCACGCGATGCGTGCCGGGATCGAACCACACCTCGAAGGGCTCAGCCCGCGCCGGGGTGAGCTTGACCACCTCATAGTTCGTGCCATCCACGCGGCGAGCCCCGACGTACTCACGCCTGGCAGGAAACCGGGACGGAAAGAACAGTCCCCACCCACTGCGATAGGCATCCTGTATGGCCTGTGCGCTGGCCTCAGCACTGGTCTCAACACGCACTTCTTTCGTGCTGTCCGTCGTCCAGGCCTGCTTGCCGTCCCAGCCGCTGCCCCCGCTGATGGGTCCGAGCTCGAAACTGGAGGAATTATGCAGCGAGCTCAGATCGATCCAGCTGTCGTAATGTCCTTGCAAACCGCCTGAGGTGAGCTTGCCGAGTTCGTGCCAGCTGACCAGCCGGTCCCACGCATCCCCCCCGGTCGCCTGTTTTGCAGCACTGATCAGCACCTCCGCCTTGTCAGGCGATGCGGCGGACTCGCCCTCCGCCGCTTGCGCAGCGCTCTGCACAGCCATCCCAGCCAACGCCGCACAGGCGATACGACAGATCCAGCGATGCATGCTCCCCTCCGCAGCCCTACCACAGGTCCCACTACGCTCAGTATGAGCGGACCGCCGCAGTGGCGTCAGGGTGCAAGGCAGCGCCCTGCCTTCGAAATGGCTCCGTCCGCCGCAAGCCCCCGTAGCAGCGGTGTCAGTCGGTGTCACACCCTGATCATTGAACCGCGCCGCAGCCTGCGGCGACTCACTCCGTGCTCCCCCATGACCCGGCGACGATTGGCGCTGCACAAACAAAGGTCCCGTTATGCTCGAGCACACGACGACTTCGATCATCGATGCCTCCTCCGGCAGGCTGCCGGCCGGCCGCACGGAGCTTCCGGATCTGCTGCTCGTCGAGCGCTCGCGCGCCCGCGACCGGCGGGCTTTCCAGAAGCTGATGGAGCGCTATAACCGGCGCCTGTTCAGGGTGGCGCGCAGCATTCTCAGTGAGGATGACTCAGCCGAGGAGGTGGTGCGCGTGAGTTATGTGCGCGCCATCGACGAACTCGATCGCTGTGAGCCATCCGGCCGTTTCGGTGCGTGGTTGACGCGAACGACCTTCAATCAGGCGCAGGCCGCTCGCCGTCAGCTGCTGTTCGCAGGTCCGCCACGCAGCGCGGAGGGCCCGCTGGCCTCTGCCGCAGTGGATCCGGCAGTGGCGCCGACAGATCCGGTACGACAGGCGGAAGTGGCGATTGATGCGCTGCCAGAGGTGTTTCGCACCGTGCTGATCCTGCGCACGGCCGAAGGCCTGAGCGGCGTGGAGGTGGCCGCGTGCCTCGGGCTGCACGAGACCACTGTCCGCACGCGCCTGTATCGCGCTCAGCACCGCATGAGCCCGGAAGTCGTGCGCACGCTGCGCGATCAGGGCGAGCGCGTCTTCGCACTGACCGCAGAGCGCTCGGCCCGCATCATGGAACAGGTGCTGGACCGGTCCTAGCGGCCCCGCAAAAGCCTCCCGGAAGCGTGCTGCATGCACGCACGAATCCTGCAAAGTCTCCATAATGGCGGCAACGTCATGCGGATGAATGCAGGGAGACCGGGTGAGCGCGCAGATTCCGAACCGCCGCGAGGGCGATCCGAAGACCGAGGCAGAGCGCTTCGCAATCAGCAAGGAAGAGTTCAAGCAGGATTTTTTCGACCGGTTGTTCTGCATGCAGGGGAAGATGCCTGCACTGGCTACGCGCCACGACTACTATTTCGCGCTCGCCTATGTCATTCGCGACCGGCTGCTGCACCGCTGGATCAGCACCGCTGAGACCTATACCCGGCACGGCTCGCGTACCGTGGCCTACCTGTCGGCCGAGTTCCTCATGGGGCCGCACTTGGGTAACAACCTGCTGAACCTTGGCATTACCAGCCAGGTCCGCGAGGCGGTTGCCGAGCTCGGCCTGGACATGGACGAGCTGCTGGCCTGCGAGGATGAGCCGGGCCTGGGTAATGGCGGCCTGGGCCGTCTCGCGGCCTGTTTCCTCGATTCACTGGCGACCCTGGAGATCCCCTCGCTCGGCTACGGTATCCGCTACGAGTTCGGGATCTTCCAGCAGGACATCGTCGATGGCTGGCAGGCGGAGAAGACCGACAAATGGCTGCACTACGGCAATGCCTGGGAGCTGCCCCGGCCGGAGTGGGCCGTCGAGGTCAAACTCGGCGGCCATACCGAGCACTTCACCGACCACCAGGGCCGGCTGCAGGTCCGCTGGATACCGAGCCGCATCGTCAACGGCATTCCCTACGACACGCCGATCGTCGGCTACCGTGTCGACACCGCCAACACCCTGCGGCTATGGCGCGCGGAAGCCCCGGAGTCCTTCGACTTTTCAGTGTTCAATCGCGGGGACTACTACGGCGCGGTCAACCAGAAGGTGGTGTCCGAAAACCTGAGCAAGGTCCTCTATCCCAACGATGAGGCGATTCAGGGCAAGGAGTTGCGGCTCGAGCAACAGTACTTCTTCGTGTGCTGCTCGCTGCAGGACATGCTGCGCATCCTGCGCGTACAGCACATTCCACTCACGCGCTTCCATGAGAAGTTCGCGGTACAGCTGAACGACACGCACCCGGCCGTCGCGGTCGCCGAGCTGATGCGGCTGTTGGTCGACGAACACGGCATGGAGTGGTCTGGCGCCTGGTCGATCACGCGCCGCACGTTTGCCTACACCAATCACACCCTGCTGCCGGAAGCGCTCGAGCGCTGGCCCCTGGCGGTGTTCGGCAAGGTGCTGCCACGCCACCTGGAGATCATCTACGAGATCAATGCGCGCTTTCTGGACGAGATGCGCATCCGCTTCTTTGGCGACGAGGCGCGCATCGCCCGGCTATCCCTCATCGATGAGAGCGGCGGGCGCTACGTGCGCATGGCGCATCTGGCCTGCGTCGGCAGCCATGCCATCAACGGTGTCGCGGACCTGCATACCCGGCTGCTGAAACAGGACGTGCTGCGTGACTTCTACGATGCGTGGCCGGAGAAGTTCAGCAACAAGACCAATGGAGTGACCCCAAGGCGCTGGCTGGCCCTGACCAATCCACGCCTCGCAGCGCTGATCTGCGAGGCCATCGGTGATGGCTGGATTCGTGATCTGTCGCGCCTCGCGGAGCTGGAGAAGTTTGCCGACGATGCCACCTTCCAGCTCAAGTGGCGCGAGATCAAGCGCGCCAACAAGGTCGAGCTCGCCGGGCTCGCCCAGGCACGTACCGGCATTAGCCTGGATCCGGACTCGATGTTCGACGTGCAGGTGAAGCGCATCCACGAGTACAAACGCCAGCATCTCAACATTCTGCACGTGATTGCGCTTTATCAGCGGCTGAAGAGTGATCCGAGCTATGACGTGCCGCCACGCACCTTCATCTTCGGTGGCAAGGCGGCGCCCGGCTATCACGTCGCCAAGCTCATCATCAGACTCATCAATGCCGTGGGAGAAGTCGTCAACCGCGATCCGCAGATCCGTGATCGGCTGCGAGTCGTGTTCCTGCCGAACTTCAACGTCAAGAACGGCCAGCGCGTTTATCCGGCTGCCGATCTTTCCGAGCAGATCTCCACGGCCGGCAAGGAAGCCTCCGGTACCGGTAACATGAAATTCTGCATGAACGGCGCGCTGACGATCGGCACCCAGGACGGAGCCAACATCGAGATCAGCAATGAGGTGGGTGCCGAGAATTGCTTCATCTTCGGGCTGACGGCCGAACAGGTGCAGCAGCTGCGCGATACCGGCTATCGGCCGCGCAGCTATTACGAGAGCAATACCGAGCTGCGCAGCATTCTCGATGTCATTCGCGAAGGATTCTTCTCGCGGGGTGACGGCAACCTGTTCCGCCCGATCACCGACAGTCTGCTCAACTGGGATCCCTACATGCTGCTGGCCGATTACCCGTCCTATGCGGCGTGTCAGGCGCACGTGGGCGAGATGTACACGGACTACATCTCCTGGAGTCGCATGTCGATTCTGAATGTCGCGCGCTCCGGCCTGTTCTCTTCTGACCGCACGATCAGCGAGTACGCCCGCGACATCTGGCGCGTCGGCCGGGTGCCCATCCGACTCCTGGAGCGGCAGGATCTGACACCCGGCCAACGTCAGTAGCCGGATCAGTGCCGCGCTGCGGACTGCTCCTGAGTGCGGGACCCAGCACGACGCTCCGCCGCGCCCTTGGCGAATTCCTCCACCATGCGACGATTGAAGGCGGGTAAGTCGGCCGGTTTGCGGCTGGATACGACGCCATCGTCCACGACTACTTCCTGATCGACCCATTGCGCGCCGGCGTTGGCGAGATCGGTCTTCAGGGAAGGCCACGAGGTCATCTTGCGGCCCTTGACTGCGCCGGCCTCCACCAGAGTCCAGGGGCCGTGACAGATCACGGCGATCGGCTTACCGGCCTTGACGAATGAGCGCACGAACTCCACCGCTGCGGGCAGGGTGCGCAGCTGGTCGGGGTTGGCCACGCCACCAGGCAGCAGCAGCGCATCAAACTGGTCCGCCTGTGCCTGATCGAGCTTCACGTCCACGGTAAATTTGTCGGCCTTGTCGTGGTGGTTCCAACCCTGGACCTGGCCCTGGGCCGGCGACACGATGCGCGTGTCGGCGCCTGCGTCCTGCAGCGCCTTGCGCGGCTCCGTCATCTCGACTTGCTCGAAGCCGTCGGCAACCAGGATGGCGACCTTGCGACCGTTGAGTGTTGGCATACTTTTCTCCTTCGCAGTAGCGTCTGAACGTTTGCCGCAGCAGTTCTCACGGATGCCGCGGCGACGGCCTCAAGCAGCAGTCGGCGTGCCCCGGCACAGATGACGCTCAGCGTTCAGCCTGAGTTCAGCCGTTACAACTCACCTTCAGCAACCTGCTGGACGTGTATATCGCAGCGGCACGGCGGAGCGGCGGCCGGCAACCTGCAGCGCCGGATCGCTGCACCGCCGAATTGAGCTATGCTTTACGCGTCGCGAAAACCATCAACTTACAACAGGGGAAGCCCGTTATGAGCATCCTGAGCACCATCGCAGGGTCATTGGAAGGGACACCTGCGGCAAACAACCCGGGAGCTGCGGCACCTGGCGGAGCAGTGCTGACGCAAATCATCAACATGATCCAGAGCCACCCTGGCGGACTCGGCGGACTGCTGCAGTCATTCCAGCAAAGCGGTCTTGGTCATATCTTTCAGTCCTGGCTCAGCACCGGTCCCAACCTGCCGGTCAGCCCCGAACAATTGCGCAACACGCTGGGTGCGGGCTGGATTTCCAGGATCGCCCAGGCAACCGGGCTGCCGCCAGAACAGATCGAACAGCAACTGTCGACCCTGCTGCCGCAGATCGTCGACCACCTCTCTCCCAACGGCCAGCTGCCGCATGGCGATCTGGGCGGCTTGCTGGGCGGAGTGGCACAACGTTTTGCGCGCTGATATCAATCTGACAATCGGAGTCATCCATGAACGCAAATCTGATGAAATCTTGGCAATCCTGCAGTCATCCGCGAGCGGCGGTGACTCGTCTCAGACTATTCACCCGCATCGCAGCACTCGGAGCCCTCATCTCGATGGCGCCGCTGGTCAACGCACAGGACACCAGCAGCGCATCCGGCTCGAGCAGTGCGCCCGTCATGTGCAAGGACGGAACCACCGCCACCAAGACGGGTCGTGGCGCTTGCAGTCACCACGGCGGTGTGGACAAGTCGAAATCAGGCGGCAGCAGCTCGAGCAGCAACGGCGCCTCCAGCAGTGCAACCGCCGGCAGCTCCACCTCGAGCGGCTCGCCGTCCTCCAGCTCGAGCATGCCGTCCTCATCCTCCACGTCCCCGTCCTCCTCCACGTCGCCGTCCTCCTCCGCGTCGTCCTTAGGTTCCATGTCACGTGGCAGCAGCAGCTCCGCTAGCACCTCAGAGAAGGCGGCGGCACCCGGCGGTGGACCTGGCATGGTGTGGGTCAACAGCTCATCGAAGGTGTATCACTGTCCTACAGACCGTTGGTACGGTAAGACCAAGCACGGTCAATACATGAGCGAAGCGGACGCGAAGGCCGCCGGCAATCGGCCCGATCACAACAAGCCGTGTACCTGAGGCGCGGGTCGCATCTGATTTGTTAGATCTCATAACGGTGGTAATTCCTGCCACCTGACATGTTGGCGGCGGCGGACGGTATTCGTCCGTCGCCGTTACGCCGTCACAACTGCCTCGCCACACGGATTGTGCACTCGCACTGCAACGCGTCAGCTCAGGCACAGCGTTTGCAATCCTCATGACATGCCCGACAGCATGTCATTCGACGAAGCAGCGCTGCGCATTGAAGCGCAACGGCGTGTCGCCGATGGGCGACTGCCGCGTGCCACACCGCTGTATATGTGGGCAGGCGCCGGCAGTGGCGCACGCTGTGCGCTCTGCGATCGTCCCATCGATCCCGAACAGGTTGAATACGAGCTTGAATTCAACAGCGCGCCTGCCACCGTGTATCGCTTTCATCGCCTCTGTCATGACGCGTGGCATCTCGAGAATAACCACTCGCTCGCGACCAGCCACAAACCCTAAGCCATTCGTTGCAGGAGCCCTCGGCCCTGAGCAAGTCGCGCGTTGCTGCGCGTGCGCGATGCTGACTTCGATCCGTCGGTTCCAGTCAACATCCCGCGCTGCGCCGCTGCGACCAAAGCCAGTGTGCGCAAGGCGAACAGAGCGGGCGGAACACGCCGGAGCGCAACAATATCAAGCATAATGCCGGCTCTCAAAAAGGAAGGTGGCCATGCGATCAGTCGGTATTCTCGCTGCCCTAAGCGTTATGGGTCTGAGCTGCGTCTACGCGGCGCCCGGCGCGCCTGAACCGCGCCATGACAGCGGCGGCGAGGAAACGGATTCACCCCGCACCCTGAAGGATGAGAGCCAGAGGAGCTCAGGCACGCTCAGTCAGCACGGTGGCAGGGTGGTCTACCAGGCGGAAGCCGGCATACAGGTCGTCTATCTCAAGGATCCTAAGGATGAGGATCCGCCGCCGCCGCACGATGAGCATGGCAACCCACCGGTACCACCGCAGCAGGCGGGCATGTCCTATGTGGCGTATTTCAAGGGCGAGCGCGAGGACAGCCGGCGCCCGATTACCTTTCTGTTTAACGGCGGCCCCGGCTCATCCACCGTATGGCTGCACATGGGCGCGTTCGGGCCGAAGCGCGTAGTGACGGCCAATGACAGCCACAGTGCGGCGGCGCCCTATCGTGTCGTGGATAACGAGTACACCCTGCTGGATGCTTCAGACCTCGTGTTCATCGATGCTCCCGGTACCGGATTCGGCCATTTGCGCGGCTCTGACAAGGAAAAGGCGTTTTACGGCACCGACGGCGATGCGCATGCGTTCGCCAACTTCATCGTCGCCTTCCTGTCGCGCCATGACCGCTGGAATTCACCGAAGTATGTTTTCGGCGAGAGCTACGGCACCTTGCGCGCGGCAGTCCTGGCACACGTACTGGAAACCGAGAAGGCCGTCGATCTGAACGGCGTAATTTTCCTGTCGCAGATTCTCAACTACAACGACAATGCCGACACCCCGCAGTACAACCCGGGTGTCGATCAACCCTACGCCCTCTCCCTGCCATCATTTGCCGCCACCGCCTGGTATCACCACAAGCTGCCGAATCAGCCGCCGGGGCTCGAGCCGCTGCTGACCGAGGTCGAGCACTTCGCCCTCAATGACTACTGGCCGGCGCTGATGGCGGGCAATGTCCTGCCGCCGCAGAAGAAAACGGAGATCGCCGCCCGACTGCACGACTACACCGGCCTGCCCGCAGACTACATCGAGCGCTCCGATCTGCGGATCAACGTCGGTCAATTCGAGAAGAATCTGCTGGGCGCGGAACTCACCACCGGGCGGCTCGACAGCCGCTTTGCCGGACCGACCCTCGATCCGCTCAGCAAGGAAGCGGAGTATGACCCGCAGTCCGCCGCCATCTCATCCGCTTACGTCGCGGCCTTCAATGACTACGTACGCCGCAGTCTGCATTTCGGCGCGGGGATGAGCTACAAAGAAAGCATCGACGTGGAGAAGACCTGGGATTTCCTGCATCAGACACCGGGAACGGGCAACAAGCAGCCGCTGGCACCGAACGTGGGTCCGGATCTGGCGGTGGCGATGAAGCAGAATCCGCGCCTGAAAGTGATGATGAACGGCGGCTACTACGATCTGGCCACGCCGTTCTTCGCCGCTATCTACGAGTTGCAGCACCTGCCTTTGCAATCGGAGCTGCAGAAGAACATCGAGATGCACTTCTATTTTTCCGGCCACATGGTGTATGCGCACGAACCCGACCTCAAGGGTTTGCACGACAACGTGGCTGACTTCATCGGCCGCACTCATAGCCCGCCTGCTTCCTAGTCGCGGCTGGCGGGGATATATCGACCGCACGCAGCGGTTGACGTAGGCTGCGCCCTTGCGTTGCGAGGCGAGGGTTGCGCTGATGACGAGCTCACGATACACGGACAGACGCAGGTTCCTCACCCGGAGTCTTGCGGTTGCGGGCGTCGGTTCTCTTGCGACCCTCTTCTCCCCACGCGGGCGCAGCGCGCCGACCCCGGCACTTAGCCCGGACGATCCGGCTGCTAAGGCGCTCAAATACACCGAAGACGCACGCACGGTAAAAGGCATTCCGGCGGGTAACACCTGTGCCAGCTGCGCGCTGTACCAGGGAACCGCAGGTTCGGTGGCGGGTCCGTGCCAGCTGTTTGCAGGCAAACTGGTGAAAGCCGCAGGCTGGTGCTCATCCTGGTCACCGCAGATATAGCGTGCCGGCCGGCTGCCGCTGAGGCCGAGCGTCGCACATGAATGCCGTAGTCACCGCGTTCCTGCTTACCTTCGCCGGGCTGTTTCCCATTGTTAATCCGATCGAGGCCGCACCTTTCTTCCTGGCATTGACCTCGAGTCTGAGCGAGAGCGAGCGCCGCGGGCTCGCCCGCCGCATCGCAGTCAACGGCTTTGCGCTGCTGCTGGGCTCGATGGTGTTGGGTCCCTGGCTGCTGGAGTTCTTCGGAATCGAGCTGCCGGTGGTGCGTATCGCGGGCGGGTTGGTGGTCACCGCGCTGGGCTGGAAGCTGTTGACCGAGGAGGACTGGTCAGATCACGGCTCCAATGCCGTCGCACCCGCGGGCGGCAGGCGGATCGGCAGCTTCTATCCGCTGACCATGCCCCTGACGGTAGGTCCGGGATCGATGTCCGTGGCCGTGACGATCGGCAGTAAGAAACCCACGGACGGCCTGCACTATGCCGAGCTGCTGCTGCATGCCATCGGAGCTTTCCTCGGCGTGGTCGCGATCGGGGCGAGCATCTACGTCGCCTATCGCTTCTCCGGCACGCTTGCCCGCCTGTTGGGTGCGACGGGGGTCGAGGTGATGGTGCGCCTGTCAGCATTCATCCTCATGTGCATCGGCATCGAGATCGTCTGGAACGGCTACAGCGCGCTGATGCCTCCGCACTGAGCTTGCGGCCCGCGAGGCCGCGCGCGAGTCTCGTCTGCGGCACATAACATGCTGCGGGATCAGGCCGCATCAGACAAAGGATTCCTCATGCGTAACATTCACGGACGGGCCGCTGCAACGGCCTTAGCTGCGGCGCTGCTGAGCGGCGCCCTCGGTACCTTGGCGCCGGCCACCGCGTGGTCGGACCCGGAGCTGACCCAACGGGACCGGGACTTCCTCGGCAAGGCGGCCCAGGGGGGCGAGCTGGAAGTCAAGGCAGGCAAGCTCGCCAGCGAGCGCGCCTCCGCCCCGGCGGTCAGGTCGTTTGGCGAGCGGATGGTGACCGAGCACTCGGCTGCCAATGAGCAGCTCAGAGCCCTGGCCGCATCCAAACAGATGCCGCTGCCTTCGGACCTTACCCCTGAGCAGCAGAAGCTGCTGGGAAAGCTCGAAAGCCTGAACGGTGCCGAATTCGATCGGTCGTACGCTGCGATGATGGTGCGCGATCACGAGGAGGACGTCGGCGAGTTCAAGCATGAAGCGCATGCCGCCAAGGATCCCGACGTCAAGGCCTTCGCGACCCAGACGTTACCGACGCTCCAACACCACCTGACCCTGGCCAGGCAGCTGACCAAAGAGCATGAGCATCAGTGACGGCCGGCTCGACTGACTCAGGCAGTACCGGCCGCAGCGAAACAGTCGCTGACCAGTTTCTGCGCCTCGGCGATCAGGCGCTCCAGGTGCTCCGGACCATGAAAGCTTTCGGCATAGATCTTGTAGATCTCCTCCGTGCCCGAAGGTCGTGCCGCGAACCAGCCGCTCTCCGTTTCCACCTTCACACCGTCAATAGGCGCATTGTTACCCGGAGCGACGCTCAGGATGCGCGTGATGCGCTCACCCGCCAGCTCCTTCGAGTGCACCTGGTCTGCGGATAGCTGTTTCAACACCTGCTTCTGCGCGCTGCTGGCCGGCGCATCCACACGTTGATAAGCAGGCTCGCCGAAATCGCGCGCGAGCAGCTGATAGTGCTCGCCGGGATCGCTGCCGGTGCGTGCGGTCATCTCCGCCGACAGCAGCGCAGGGATGAGACCGTCCTTGTCGGTGCTCCAGGGACCGCCGTCGAATCTGAGAAAGGCCGCGCCCGCGCTCTCCTCGCCGCCAAAACCGAGCGATCCGTCCAGCAGGCCGTTTACAAACCACTTGAAGCCGACGGGAACCTCATACAAGCGGCGCTCGAGCCGGGCGGCAACCCGATCGATCATCCTGCTGCTGACGACCGTCTTGCCGACGGCCGCGGATCCCTGCCATCCGGGCCGATGCTTGAACAGGTAGTCCACTGCCACCGCGAGATAGTGATTAGGCTGCATCAGTCCGACGCTGCGCGCCACGATGCCGTGGCGGTCATGGTCGGTGTCGCAGGCGAATGCGATATCGAACTGGTCCTTGAGATGAATGAGGCCCTGCATGGCATAAACCGACGAGGGATCCATGCGGATGCGCCCGTCCCAGTCGACGGTCATGAAGCGAAACGAAGGATCCACCGCGGTGTTCAGAACAGTCAGATTGAGCTTGTAGCGGTCGGCGATCGCAGCCCAGTAATGCACGCCCGCGCCGCCTAGGGGGTCGACGCCGATCTTCAATCCGGACTTGCTGATCACATCCAGATCGATCACGAGCCGCAGGTCGGCGACGTAGGAGCCGAGGAAGTCGTAGCGATGCGTCGTGGCGGCGCGCAGCGCCTGCTCGTAATCCATGCGGCGCACTTCGCGCAGGCCGCTGGCTAACAGCTCATTGGCGCGCTTCTCGATCCAGCCGGTAACGTCCTTGTCGGCAGGACCGCCGTTGGGAGGGTTGTACTTGAAGCCTCCGTCAGTCGGCGGGTTGTGCGAGGGCGTCACGACGATGCCATCCGCCAGTGCCGTACGCCGCTCCGCGTTGTACACCAGAATGGCGTGCGACAGCGCCGGTGTCGGCGTGTACTCGTCCTTCGCCGCCAGCATGACATCGACGCCGTTGGCAGCGAGCACTTCCAGAGCGCTTGCTGCAGCCGGCGCCGACAAGGCGTGCGTGTCGATGCCCAGGAACAGCGGGCCCCCGATACTTTGTGCCTTGCGGTATTCGCAGATGGCTTGCGTGATGGCGAGCACGTGCCCTTCATTGAAGGCATGCTCGAAGGCGGAGCCCCGATGCCCGGAAGTGCCAAAGGCTACCCGCTGAGAAGGAATCGAAACATCCGGCCGCAAGGTGAAGTAGGCGGTGACCAGCCGCGGCACGTCGGTGAGCAGGCGATCGGGTGCGGGCTTGCCTGCCAGCGGGTTCAGTCTGACGTTGCTCATGACGCTCCCGAAAGTTGAGCCAGCGACAGTCCACGCAGCTCGCCGATGCGGTCGATGGTGAGGTCAGCAGCGGGATAGGAGCTGAGACTCGCCACATCGAGTGCATAGTGTCCCTGGCGTACGAACACGGTCGTGAGCCGATCCAGCCAGGTCTGCTTCATGGCCGTCAGAATACGCAGCTTGTCATCGATCATCACGTAATGCTTCGCGGGATAGCGCCGCTTTACTGCGGGCAGCATCTGCTCCTTGTGCAGATAGATCATCACACGACCCTGCACCGCATCCCACAGGCCAGAGCGCAGGATCTTGCGCGGCTGAAAGACCACATCGCCATCTGACAGTATCGCCACGGGCCCGCTTCGCGTGCAGTGTGCCAGGACCTCCAGGGCGTGCGGATAGAGGCGCCTGGAAAACGGGTAATCAATGAGGAAGGCCGACATGCGCAGCAGCTGCAGATCATCCGGTGCCTCGAGACGATAGCGCTGCAGCGCGCCCAGATAGTCCGCATAACCCAGCTCGCTGCGCAGGGTCTCGAAGAGGTGCCAGTAGCGCTCGCGCGCGGCGCTCCCGAACTCACTCTCCAGATGCTCGCTGAGGTCGGCCTGCACCGCATCGTTGTCGAGCAGCGTGTTGTCGACATCAAACAGGAATAAGATGTTGCTGGATGCCTCTGCCATGAGGTTGCGCCGTCTATGAACCGATCGGAGTGCCTATGACCGAGCCTGCTCTGCGGATCGCCAAGCTGCTAGCAATTTTTGTGCTGACTACGACGCTTGGTGGCTGCATCATCGCCGAACCGCCGCCGCACCGATACTATGTTGGCCCCGTGGTCGACGTCGCGCCACCTCCGCCGCGCGTGGAAGAGTACGGGGCAGCTCCGGGACCGGGATTCGTATGGATTGGTGGTTACTGGGGGTGGGCCGGCGGTCGGCACGAGTGGGTGGGCGGCCACTGGGAGCATGAGCATCGGGGCGAGCGCTGGGTGCCGCACCGCTGGATGCATGAGCGCGATGGCTGGCACATGTCCCGCGGACACTGGGAGCGCCGGCGCTGAGCGGCCTGGACTGCAGGCGACCATGCCACGCCCAGGCGGAGTCGGGACATTGCTGAAGGTTGTTGCTGCGTTGCTGATCGTGGCCGCCCTCGGTTTCGCCGCTTACACCTGGCTCACGCTGCATTGGACGTACTCCGAGGGTGAGCGGGCAGGTTACGTGCAGAAATTCAGCCGCCGTGGCTGGATCTGTAAAACCTGGGAAGGCGAGATGGCCATGGTGACCATGCCCGGCACACTCACTGAGAAATTCTTCTTTACCGTGAGTGATCCGGCGCTCGCAACGAAACTGAATACCAACGTGGGCAAGCGCATGGCGCTGCATTACCGGCAGCATCGCTGGGTGCCCAGCCGCTGTTTCGGTGATACCGAGTATTTTGTTACCGAGGTGCGCGTCACGGAGTAGCAGGGCTCATGGCGCAAAGCGCGTCGGTCGCCGTATTCATCGCGCAGCTCGTGACGCTACTCGTTGCCGGGCGGCTCTGCGGGGAGTTGCTGCAGCGGCTGGGACAGCCCCCGGTCATGGGGCAGATACTGGCCGGGATCGTGCTCGGCCCCTCGGTCCTCGGCGCCCTGCTGCCGGGCGTTGAGCAGGCGCTGTTCCCGCCGGGCGCTGCGCAGAAATCCATGCTGGACGCGCTCTCGCAGCTGGGCATTCTGCTGTTGCTGCTGATGACCGGTACGGAAACCGATCTGGCGGTATTCCGGGATGCACGCCGCACCGCGCTCAGCATCTCGATTGGCGGCATCGTCGTGCCGTTCGCCTGCGGCCTGGCACTGGGCAGCTGGCTGCCGTCCTCCCTGCTTCCTGACCCGGGCCGGCGACTGATCACTACCCTGTTTCTGGGCACTGCCCTGTCCATTTCCTCGGTCAAGATCGTGGCTCTGGTGGTGCGGGATCTGAATTTCCTGCGCCGCACCGTGGGCCAGGTCATCGTCGCCGCCGCGATCATCGACGACACCATCGGGTGGATCATCATGTCAGTGACCTTCGGCCTGGCAGCGCACCGCTCCCTTGATCTGGTGGCCGTCACGCGCAGCGTGGTGGGAACCGCTGTGTTCCTGGGTCTGGCATTCACCGTGGGCCGCAGGGTGGTGTTCAGCGTGATCCGCTGGGTCAACGATCACTTTCTGAGCGAGATGCCGGTGATCACGGCAATTCTGGCCATCACACTGCTGTTTGCCCTCTCCACCGAAGCGCTCGGTGTGCACCTCATTCTCGGGGCATTCGTCGCCGGTATTCTGATCGGTCAGTCACCGCTCGTCAGTGAGCGCATCAACGAGCAGCTGCGCGGGTTGATCGTTGCTCTGTTCATGCCGGTGTTCTTCGCGCTCGCCGGCCTCGGCACGGACCTGGCCTCCCTCGGGCACCGCGAACTGCTGCTGCTTACCGGCGTGCTGGTCGTAGTGGCGAGTATCGGCAAATTCAGTGGCGCCTTTGTCGGGGGACGTGTCGGTGGGCTCACCTGGCGCGAGTCACTTGCGGTGGGTTGCGGCATGAATGCGCGCGGCTCCACGGAAGTGGTCGTCGCCTCGATCGGACTGTCTGTGGGGGTACTGAATCGTGACTTGTATAGCGCGATCGTTGCGATGGCGGTGGTTACGACACTGGCGATGCCACCGATGCTGCGCAGCTCGCTGCGGCGGTTGCCGATGAGCCTCGCGGAACAGACGCGCCTGGAGCGCGAGGCGCTCGAGTCACAGGGATTCCTGGGCCGCATCGAACGACTGCTCGCCGCGGTGGATGACAGTGCCAATGGCGTTCTGGCAGCGCGACTCACCTCGCTCGTGGCCGGTGTGCGCAGTACACCGGCCACGGTGCTGCACTTCGAGGCGGAAGAGCATATGCCCGCTGCAGAGCATGAGATCGCGGAGCACGAGGCCGCAGGACGTGCGGCCGCCGCGACGACAGCTGAGAACTTCGCCGCCGGCAGGGCTCACGCCAGAGAAACTGCTGCTGCCAACGAGGCTGCCGCGAAATCAGCGGACGAGTCCGCGCTGCCGCGCACCGGCGAGGCCGATGTCACCACCCGCGTGCAGGCGATCAGTGAGCTGGAGCAGACGGTGGCTGAAGAGAGCCGCAAGGGCTACGGGCTGTTGTTCATCGGCCGCGCTGCGCGGCGCGCCAACTCCTTCGAATTCGACCCCGCGGTGATGCGTATGGCGACCGGCTTCCCGGGCGCGTTCGCCATCGCCGCGGCTCGCGGCAGGCCGCCCGATGCGGAGCTGAACATTCTGGTGCCGATCACCGGCACCAGACTGTCACGCGACGGTGCCGAGCTCGCTATCGCTCTCTGCCAGGCAACTCGCGGGCGTGTCACGGCGCTGTACGTAACCAACCCGGACCGGGGGGAGCGTGCCTGGCGGACGCGGCTCGGATCGGTGCTGGCGCCGGTCAACAGCGCAGCGCCGGCACTGCAGGAGATCGTGGATCTGGGGCGCCTGTACGGCGTGACCGTTAGCAGCCTCGTGCGCAGCAACCGGCTTGCCGCCAATGCCATCGTTCGTGAGGCCGTAGCAGGGGGCCATAACCTCCTCATCATGGGAGTCAGTGCCCGGCCCGGCGAGCAGCTGTTCTTCGGGGATGTCGCTACCGCTATTGTGGAACGCGCGCCCTGTTCGATACTTTTTGTCTCATCGGAGTACAGGTAGCCGATCGGATGCAACAGATAACGTCTTGGCTGCGTGCGATTCACAACTTTTTTACCCAGGCTTCGATCCAACTGGGTAATACCACCGTCAGCGCCGACAGCGTCATCGAGCTCATCCTGCTGTTGCTCGTCAGCTGGTGGGTAGCGCGGCTGCTCGAGCGCGCGCTGATCCGGCTGCTGCGGCACCGCATCTCCACACCCGGCGCGTATTCCGCCGGTTATGCCATCGGCCGGCTGGCGCGCTATGCGGTGTGGATCTTCGGCAGCTTCATCTGCCTGCAGGCGGTCGGGCTCAACCTCTCCAACTTCGCACTCGTAGGCGGCGCGCTCGGCATCGGCATCGGCTTTGGCATGCAGAATGTCGTGGGCAACTTCGTGTCGGGCATCATTCTGCTGGTAGAGCGCAGTCTGAAAGTCGGCGACTTCGTGGACCTGGCCTCCGGGGTGCGCGGCACGGTGACGGAGATCGCGGTCCGTTACACACGCATCACCACCAACTCGGATGTTGATGTCATCGTGCCGAATTCGGAATTCACCAATGCACGGGTGATCAACTGGACTCTCGACAACCGCTTCCGCCGGATCAACGTGCCGTTCAGTGTCGCCTACGGATCCGATAAGAATATCGTGCGCCAGGCAGGCCTTGCCGCTGCCCAGGCTGTGCCGCACACAATCACCGATGCCACCCGGCGCACCGACGTCTGGTTCACGAGATTCGGTGAGAACGCGCTGCAGTTCGACCTGGTGGTCTGGATCGGGCCGAGTGCCGTCAATCGGCCGGGGGCCACATTGTCAGCTTACCTGTGGGCACTGGACGATGCACTGCGCGCGCGCAACATCGAATTGCCGCTGCCACAGCGGCAGGTGTTCATCCGCTCGGCCGCAGATTTCTTAGGCTCCAAACCAACATCGTCACCTGAATCGATGGTCGCGCGAAACAGCGACGCGGATGAGGGCGCGGAGTCCGAACCTCCCTGAAGCATCGAAGTTCGATGCGCGGTTGCTGTCTTGATGCGCCGCTAATGTTTGATGTGCGAGGCGACGCTGACCTTGGGTTTTTACATTTGCCACCCGAGCAACGGTAGGACTTGGACTGCGTCCAAAACAGGACGAGGAACGAGCGATGCGACAAGGAGGTGCGATAACCGAATGCTCAAACTTCCTGATATATGAGTCTGCCCGGCTGCCCGATACCCTCGTGGTGTGCATGAGCGCTTCTAAGATATTGAAATAAATGACAATTTTATCCCGCCACGGCCGGCAACGTTGACCTGTGACCTATGCACGGCGGCCCGGCATCCGGGGATTGCCTGGCCGGCACTTAAACGGGGACCCGACCATTGGAACCGCGATAGGTTCAACACGTGGCGTACTGAAGCTGCGCTTCTGGCATACTTTGCGTCGATCGCCAAAGTCCAGCGGCGGCCACTCAGGCCGTCACGGACCGAACCGAGGCGATCAGGTGACAGGATCTACGGTTCTTTGGGCTCGTGAGACACACTCTCCCTGACCTGACTGATGTTCCTGCCGTGTGAAGGGGTCAGGACGCCAGCTATTGCGCCCGATCTCTTCGAGTTGTTTGGAGAGTGCTTAAATTTATGGCCAAGATCTATGTAGGCAATTTGCCTTTCAGCGCAAGCGAGGCGGATGTCCGTACGTTGTTTTCACAACACGGTACGGTCGAGTCCGTTTCGCTGCCGACCGATCGTGAGACCGGTCGCCCACGCGGGTTCGGGTTTGTTGAGATGAGCCAGGCCGATGCTGCCCGTGCCATCCAGAGCCTGAACGGTCACGATATGGGTGGTCGCCAGCTGCGTGTCAACGAAGCTCAGGACAAGCCCCGCACCGGTGGCGGCGGTCGTCCGGGCGGCGGCGGCGGCGGGTTCCGTGGCGGCGGTGGCGGCGGCGGCGGTCGGGATCGCTGGTAAGTTGCTGCAGTCGTAATCTGCGACGAGGCCCGGGGAAACCCGGGCCTTTTTTATGTGCCTGCCCTTCCCATTCATGCGTCATAGCCGATGCTTGCGTAAGATACGCAGATCCGCTTCCATTCTGCCGCTTGCATGAACAGCTCATTGCGCGACCAACTCCTGAGTCTCGGCCTCGTGACGGAGAAGCAGGCGCGTCAGGTGACGCAGCAGGAACAGCAGCGACAATTTCGGGATCGCAGCAAAGCTCCGCCGGCGCCCACGCCGCGCGCTGCACCCCAGGTGCGGCAGCAACTGGCAGCGCGCAGCGCGCGCGACCAGGAGCTGAATCGGCGCCGTCAGGACAAAGCACAACGCAAAGCGCGCCTGGCAGAGATCCAACAACTCGTCGAGCAGCATCGTCTGCCCCGCCTGGAAACCGATGATCATTACAGTTTCATCGACGGCAGGAAGGTACGACGCATGTCCGTGGATGCACAACGGCGCACCCAGCTGACCAGCGGTGCTGTCGCGATCGTTCGTTACAAAGGTCACTACGCCGTGGTTCCCGCCGAGATAGGCGAACGCATTCGCCAGCGCGATGAGCAGATGGTCGTACCTCACATGAAAGCGGACTTGGCGGACTCGGCTGTGCCGCAAGACGACGCCTACAAGGACTTCATCGTCCCAGACGACCTGATGTGGTGACAGGTACGGCTCGCAGCAGCGAGCTGTGGGCAAGTACATGCTTAATCTGACCGACGTGACCGTCCGGCGCGGAACCCGCGTGTTGTTTGAGAGTGCGACCTTCGCACTGTTCCGCGGTGAGAAAGTCGGTGTCACCGGGGCGAACGGCAGCGGCAAATCGAGCCTGCTGGCGCTGGTACGTGGGGAACTGCACGCCGACGCCGGGACGGTCGACATCGCAGCCGATCTCGAGATCGCCTATGTGGCACAGGAGCTGCCATCGAGCGAGCGCCTGGCCATCGAGTTTGTACTGGACGGCGATGAGCGGCTGCGTCAGATCGAATCGCGCATCGCACAGGCGCAAAATGCGGGCCTGCAGCTGGCGGAAGCGCACGCGCAGTATGGTGCCGCAGGCGGATATGACGCCCGCAGCCGTGCTGCACGCCTGCTGCATGGATTGGGATTTGCAGCTGGCGATGAGGCCAGGCCGGTCAGCGCTTTCTCCGGGGGCTGGCGCGTGCGGCTCAATCTCGCGCAGGCGCTCATGTGCCGCTCGGATCTGCTGCTGCTCGATGAGCCCACGAATCACCTCGATCTGGATGCCATTCTGTGGCTCGAGAGCTGGCTGCAGAGCTATCCGGGTACCCTGCTCCTGATTTCGCATGACCGGGAGTTCCTCGACCGCATCGTTGGGCGCATCGTGCATCTGGAACATGGCCGTGCACGTGCGTATCGCGGCAACTATTCGTCCTTCGAAGCGCAGCGCGCGAGTGAACTTGCCGAGCAGACCGCGCTGTATTCGCGCCAGGTGCGCGAGATCCGTCACATGGAAGCGTTCATTGCCCGCTTCCGCGCACAGGCGACCAAGGCTCGCCAGGCACAAAGTCGACTCAAAGCCCTCGAGCGCATGCAGCGCATAGCCCCGGCGCATGTCGATTCGCCATTCGAGTTCGCCTTCGGAGCGCCCGAGAAGTTGCCGCGGCCGCTGCTGGCAGTGGAAAAACAGGCCGTGGGCTACGCTGATGAGATCGTCCTCGCCGAGGTCAGCCTGAGCCTCGCTCCCGGGGATCGGATCGCCATTCTGGGCCGCAACGGCGCGGGTAAGTCGACGCTCATGAGGTTGTTGGCGGGAGAGTTGACCGCAACGGCGGGCAACCGCACCGAGGCGCGCGAGTTACGCATCGGCTACTTCGCCCAACATCAGCTCGAGCAGCTGGATGGCGCGAGCAGCCCGCTGGGCAATCTGCGCCGGCTGGGCGGTGTGACGGCGGAGCGGGCGACGGAACAGGAGCTGCGCGACTTTCTGGCTGGGTTCGGCTTCCGTGGCGAGCGGGTGTTTGACCCGGTGGCGCCTTTTTCCGGCGGTGAGAAGGCTCGGCTGGTACTGGCGCTGATCGCCTGGGCAAGACCCAATCTGATGTTGCTCGATGAGCCCACTAACCATCTGGATCTGGAAATGCGCCAGGCGCTCGCCATGGCGTTACAGGAGTATGCCGGAGCCGTGGTGCTGGTATCGCACGACCGCCACCTGCTGCGCAGTGTAAGTGACGAGTTCCTGCTGGTGCACGAGCGGCGTGTGCAGCTGTTCGACGGTGATCTGGAAGACTATGCACGGTGGCTCACGAGCAGCGCGCAGGTAGACACGTTGCAAGCAGCCGCCGACGTCACGGCCGCAGAGACTGACGCTGACGTGGGCAGGGACAGTGCCGATGCACGCCGGCAACGCAAACGCGAAGAGGCCGAGCGCCGCAATCGGCTGGCACCGCTCAAGCGCCGCATCGAAGCGTACGAGCGTGAATTGGCAGACCTCGCACAACGACTTGCACACGTGGACGCCGAGCTCGCCACGCCAGAGATCTACTGCGGCGATTGCCGCGAGCGCCTGCGCGAGCTGCTCATTGGGCAGGGCGAAATGCGTCGCAGGACCGAAGAGCTGGAATCGGTCTGGCTGGAGGCGTCCGAGCAACTCGAGGCAGCCAGCGGATCGTGATCTACTCCTACACCGTGCCGCTGCTGCACATCGCACTCGCGATCGCGGTGAGCGTGCATGTGCTGCTGAACAAACGCGATGCCGGCTCGAGCGTCGCGTGGATAGGTCTTGCGTGGTTGACACCCATCCTCGGCAGCATCCTGTACCTGCTCCTGGGCATCAACCGGGTGAAGCGCCGGGCGCTCGGCTTGCGCCGGCCACGGCCGCCCGCCAACAACCGGCGCGCCACGGCCGGCAAGAGGCGGGATGACCACCTGGCGGCGCTGGAATGCGCCGGCGCGCGCATCACGGGGCGCAGTGTCGAGTCCGGCAATGCGTTCGCTCTGCTGCACAATGGGGACGGCGCCTACCCGCAGATGCTCGCCAGCATCGCAGCGGCGCAGCGCAGTGTGGTGCTCTCGAGCTATATCTTCCGCGCAGACACAGCAGGGGATGAATTCATCGCCGCGCTGATCGCAGCCCGCGAGCGCAACGTGCAGGTGCGCGTGCTGATCGATGGCGTCGGCGGGGGTTACTTCACCTCTGCCACCTACCGGCGACTGCGGAAGGGCGGCGTGCCAGTCGCACGTTTCCTGCATTCGCCCCTGCCCTGGCGCATGCCGGTACTCAACCTGCGCAGCCATCGCAAGCTGCTCATCGTCGACGGTCAGCTCGCCTACACCGGCGGTCTGAATATCGGCGCCGAAAATCTGCTGCGCCTCGGCCCGCCGCATCCCGTGCTCGACACGCACTTCCGTGCGCAGGGACCGATCGTGACCCAGCTGATGGAAGTTTTCGCTGCCGACTGGCAGTTCTCCGCTGCCGAGCGACTGAGCGGGGAGGTCTGGTTTCCCTGCGTGCCGCCGGCGGGCGACAGTGTGGCCCGGGTGATTACCTCGGGGCCCGACCAGGACATCGAGAAGATCGAGTTCGTGATTCTGGAGGCGATCGCGTGCGCGCGCGCCTCCATCAAGATCATGACACCCTATTTCCTGCCGGATGAACGCACCATTACGGCCCTCGCCTTGGCCGCCTTCCGCGGCGTCGAGGTGGATCTCGTACTGCCCGAGCACAGTAATCACCCCACAGTTGACTGGGCCACGCGCGTGCAAGTCACGCCACTGCTCGAGGCGGGATGTCGTCTGTGGACCCACCCGGCGCCGTTCAATCATTCTAAGCTGATGAGCGTTGACGGCCTGTGGTGTCTCATCGGCAGCGCCAACTGGGACGTGCGCAGTTTCCGGCTCAACTTCGAGCTCGATCTGGAGGTCTACCACTCACAACTGGCGCAGGAAGTGAACGAGCTCATCGGCCGCCAGCAGCTCGCCCGACTGGATGCCGAGCAGCTCGCCGCCCGACCGCTGCCGCTGCGGCTGCGCGACAGCGCCGCCCGCCTGATGGTGCCCTATCTTTGAGAAGCCTGAGCGGATCTGTGCTCCTGAGCATGCGCGGCGTGTTGTGAGTCGTAGGCCTTCCAGGCCTCATCAATGAGATACGCATGGATGTGCTCGACATCCGCCGGGGTTAGGATATCGTCGAAACGCTCCATGCCAGTGGGTGCAACCGCGCCGTGCAGCACTATGTCGTCGAACATGGCATGCAGCCCCGGGGCCAGATTGCGCAGATCCGGTGTCACGCTGGGCCCCAACACGTGGCAGCGGGAGCATTCCTGCACGAATTTGACTTCGCCGTCGTGAATCGCGCCGGCATCGCCCTGGCGGGGCGGCGGGGCGGCGATCGGCGCATCCACGCGAGCCGGTGGCGGCGGCACGGGCGGCCCGCCCAGTCTGAAGGCAACAATGCGATTGACGTTGCTGTATTTCAGGGCTGCGCTGCTGGCAGGAATACTGCCCACGGTAATTGCTGCGCCACCGTAGCCCGTCTGCACGGCGATGAACTGCTGCTCGTGCACGCGGTACGTCATCGGCGCTGCCATGATGTGACTGCCGGTCGCCACGGTGTGCAGAACTTTGCCGGTGTCCGCAGCATAGGCCCACAGCTCGCCACTGCCGCGTCCCTGGAAGACGAGATTGCCCGCGGTACTCAGTACCCCGCCGTCATAACCGCGAGTGCCGGAGGAGGTTTCGCGCTCCCATACCACCTTACCCGCTACCGGGTCCCAGGCGCGCAGCAGCTCGCGCACCAGCGGCACGGGACGGCGCTCCTTTTGCAACTCCTGCTTCGCCGGCAGCGGTCCGAACAGATGACGCAGATCAGCCGCGTTATAACTATCATCGGGAATGATACCGTTGACGGTAAAGAACCCGTCCAGGAAGGTAACCGCGCCGCCATTGTGAACCATGTCGACCCAGACACTCGGCACATCCAGTGCCGGGATGTACACCAGGTGAGTCAGCGGGTCGTACGACATCGGGTTCCAGGTATGGCCGCCCGCCCAGGAGGGATAGATGTTCTGAGGGTGGGCGAACCAGTCTGCCCTCGCCGTCAGGATCGGTCGGCCACTCTTCATGTCAACTCCGGAGGCCCAGTTCACGTAGGTGTAGCTGCGGGCTGACAGCAACTCACCGCTCTTGCGATCGAGCACGTAAAAGAAGCCATTTTTCGCCGCCTGCATGATCACCTGGCGCGTACCGCCACCGATCTGCAGCTCAGCCATGATCAGCTTCTGCGTCGCATCGAAGTCCCAGCGATCCCGCGGTGTCGTCTGGTAATGCCAGGCGAGCCGCCCCGTATCTGCATGCACCGCCATGATCGAGGCGGTAAACAGCTCATCGAGCACCGCAGATCCAAGCTGGCGTGGGTCATAGGGGGCAGCATTGGCGGTGCCGAAGTAGACCAGCTGCAACCGGGGATCGTAAGCAAAGCCGTCCCACACCGTGCCGCCACCGCGAAACTCAGCTCCACGCTGCGGATCCCAGGTTTTATCCGCCTGCGCCAGCTCGGGATTCTCATAGGCGGCACCGCGCTCCGGGGGCACCGTGAAGAATCGCCATTGCAACTTGCCGGAGGTGAGGTCGTAGGCCGACACGTATCCGCGCACGGCGCCGCGCCCCATGTCAGCGCCGCTGTTGCCGATAACGATGAGCTTGCCGGCAATCTGTGGGGCCCCCGTACTCGAGTAGGGAAGCTTGTGATCGATGATAGTGTCGACCACCCAGAGCGGCTTGCCGCTTGCGGCGTCGAGCGCATGCAGCCGGCCGTCGACGGAGGCCACGTACACCCGGCCCTTCCACACAGCAACTCCGCGGTTGACGAGATCACAGCATGGGTGGCGCGCGGCGAGATGTGCAGCATGGGGATCGTAACGCCAGAGTTGGTTTCCAGTGGCCGCATCGACGGCGTACACGTAGCCCCAAGTGCCGGAGGTGTACATGACCCCGTCCACCACCACCGGTGTGGCTTCCTGTCCGCGGAAGGTACCCAGCTCGTATTGCCAGGCAAAGCCGAGCTGCCCAACGTTCTGACTGTTGATGGTGCTCAGGGGCGAATAGTAGGACCCCGCCTGATCACGTCCCGGGGTGAACCAGTTATCCGGCTCAGCAGCCGCATTGCCGAGGCGAGCGGCGTCCACTCGTCCGGCCGGGAGCTGTGCGCTGTCGGCCCGTGCCGCCTCGTCGCGCCCGGCTGCGTCCTGTCCGCCATCCTGTCCGCGGTGCTGTCCGGCGCGCTGAGCGCCGTTGCTCCCTATCGGCTCCGCTGCCGTGACGGCTGCGGAGCCCGTCGCCAGCATCACGCTGGTAACCAACATCGACAGCATTGCTATGCGCCGTTGACTCACGTTCGTGGACTGCACGAGCCACCTGCCTGCTGACAATCGTGCAGCCACGATACGCAAAAGATCATCCAGCGACAACGCACACACGTTGGAGCTTGCCGCGGGGCGTGCGCTGAGCACACTCGCGGCAGCTGCAGTCCGTGCTCAGAGTGCGCCAGTCTGATTCAGCGTCCGTACCTCGGCGGCGGAGAAGGCACGATCGAATATCCGCACCTCATCGAGCGCACCATCAAAGCCGCGTGCAAGGTCCGCGACGCGATTGCCGATGGTGAGCGGGATTGCCGTGTCATCTGCCGGGGCTCCCTCCCCGTCCAGGTAGCTGCCGTCAGCGGCCGCGCCGTCGATGTATAGATGCACTCCGGAGCCGGCCGGCGAGCCATCCCAGGTCACGACCACATGCTGCCAGCTGTTCAATTGCAAGGGCGCGCTTGCTTCGCGCACCACTGCGCGTCCGGCGAACTGATCGCCGGTGAACTGCACGGTGGTGCCATTCAGGCGCACAAACCAGCCGACGGAGTTGCCATCCTTGTCCAGAAGATGGGGACCGCCGCCTGCCGCGCGCGGTTGCACCCACGCTGATATCGTCAGGCCGTGGCGATAGAGGTTGGCAAGACTTGCAGAGCCGCGGATCAGCAGCGCGGTGCGGCCTGCATCAAACAGCAAGGCGCTACCCTGCTCGCCGTGCGTCCACTGGGCACCATTCAGCAGCGTACCGCCGTTGCCATGCCCAGAGTCGTCGTGTACGGCGTTTCCGCTGCCCTCATTGAAGGACCATGAAGCCACTGGCGCTGCTGTGGGCAGCGCCTGCGCTGCGACCGTGAGCACCGCGTGTGCGACATTGAACGAGTCAAAGCCGTTACTGGCCGCCGAGAGCACGGCCCACAGGCTCTTCCCGTCCGCGCTGATCCACTTCGATGGAAACAGCAGGCCGTTACTCTCTCCACCGGACTCGTTGAAGCCGCCCCAGTCATCGTAGTAAGCGATGGTCGCCCACGGACCCCAGGGCGCTGGCGCCTCGAAGAAACCGATCTGACCGGCGCTATTGCCATGAAAGGCACTCAGCACGTAGCGCTGCAACTGGCGATCGAAGACGACGTGCGCTCCTGCAAACAGGCCCGTGGGGACTGCCGGGTCGAAGTACACCGGCTGCGCGCTCGCTACAGAGGCGGTCCAGAGTGCAGCTCCCTGGGCATCCACACCGTGAAAATATTCCGCGACGCCCGCAGCGGTCGGGTCGGAGGCGAGTCGGGCGACGCTGACACGACGCAGGTACAGATGAGTGGCATCAGCGCTGCGATCGCGCTGAAAATAAAAATAGACGTGCTGCGGATCGACGGCCCCCGCGTAGTCCTGTCCGTATTGCAGCAGCCCACCCGGTCCCGAGCTGCTGCGCCAGGGCGCGATCTGCCAGCTGTGGCCTGAATCTTGCGACCACATGACCGTGTGAAAGTGCGGGTCATCGCCCGGTTTCTCGACCGGATTGGAGCAACTGCAGTTGGCCTGCGTCCACGGCGCCCCGTACGCGTACAGCACGCCGTGCACCGACAGCATCTCGTCCACCTTGCCGCCGAAGGTCGCTGCAGACTGCGCATAGCCCGGCGCCGCGCCCCAGATGTTGCGTCCGCCATAGCTGTCCGGCACTCCGACACTGGGCGTACCACTGATACGTGCGAAGCCGAGACTGACGCGACCGACATTGTTGGAATCGCCATCAAAGCCGCCCCCGTCTCCCCAGGCGCCATACAGACTGCCGTCTGCCGCCCAGGTAAGAGGCCACAGGTCGCTGCCCTGCGCCTTGCGCAGCGTCCTCACGGTACTCAGATCCCAGCTCATCGCGGTGATGAAGCGGCTTTGTGGGTAGGGAGCGGCTGCCGCAATCGCCGCTGGAGAGCGCAATACACCGAAGACAACGCAGAGCAGACAGCCGGCAAGAGCCGACGCACGCATGAGCTGACGCATCGAGATACCTCCTTGTATTCCCGGGTTGCGGAAACGAAGTGCTTAGTACACGGCGGGCGCGCGCAGTCTGGTCGCGCCTGCAGCCACGTGCCACGGCGTATTTGTGCTGAGTTCACCCCGAAACATCACCTGCGGCGCTGTGCTTAAATTGCGCCGATGGCTGACCGACGCTCGTTTCTGAAATATTGCGCGCTGGCCTCGCTCGCGCCGCCGTCGATCTGGAATCTGACAGAGGCTCGCCCCCGGGTGCAGTCAGGGGCCGCGGCCGCTGCTGTGCAGTTGTGCGTGCGTGCGAGTCGCATCGAGCTTGCGCCGGACCGTGAGGTTAGTGTGCCGGCCTACAACGGCGCGTTTCCCCCGCCGCTGCTGCGCGCTCGGCAGGGAGCGCCGCTGCTGATCGATCTATGCAACGCCACGCAGCACGCCGAGAGCTTCCGTTGCACGGCAGGTATGCTCATGCTTGCCGGCGAGACTGGGAGTGCAGCCGCCGAACCGCGCAGCGCGGCTGTGCCAGCCGGCGGGGCATGTCAGCTGGGCGCCTCTGCCGCGCGGCGCTTGCTGATCCTGACGGATACTCTAGGAGTGCATCTGTATCAGTCCGATCAGCTCGGCGCTTCGCTGCTGCAGTCAGGACCCTACAGCGCCCAGGCTGGCGTCATCCTCGTCGAACCGCGCGCCGAAGCGGGCCGTTATGACCGCGAGTACGTGCTCGTGCTGAAGGAGTTCCAGCCCGGCCTGCAGAGGGGACCCGCAGGGTTCGAGGCGCGTTACGCCTCCTGCACCGTGAATGGCCGCATGCTCGGCTTCGGTGAGCCGCTGCGAGTCAAACACGGCGAGCGTATGTTGCTGCACGTGGTGAATGCCAGTGCCTCTGAGACCCGGCATCTGGCCTTGCCCGGTCACGCTTTCCGGGTGATCAGGCTGGATGGTCATCCGGTCTGCGAACCGCAGGCCGTGAGTAGCCTGCGGCTCGGAGCGGGCGAACGGCTCTCCGCGCTAGTGACGATGCGAACACCGGGAGTGTGGGTATTGGGTGATCTGCACGACTCTGATCGCACCGGCGGGCTCGGCATCGTGGTCGAGTACGCCGCGCGGCGCGAGGCTCCTCGCTGGCAGCCACCCCGGACCAGCCGCTGGAATTACCTGCAGCTGAGCGCCGCGCCCACGCAACCGGTGCGCAACGCCCCGACCGCGCGGCTGCCCGTGGTGATCGCCCGAGTTGGCAACGCACGCGGCTTCAGTCGATTTACCGTGAACGGCCGCTCATTCTCGCCCGAATCTCCGGCGGCCTTTCGGCTCAGAAGCGGACTGCGCTACCGGCTGCACTTCGACAACGCCAGCGACTGCGCCTGCTGCCTGCATCTCACGGGGCACCCTTTCGAGCTCGTCAGCGGCGCCGCGGAGTGGCACACCGGACTCAGCAAGGACGTCTTGCTGCTGGAGCGCGGACAACGTCTCGTGGCAGATATTGCGGCCCGTGCACCCGGAACTTTTCTACTGACGTGCCGGCGGCAACTGCAGCGGGATTTCGGTCTGGCGGCACGCGTTGAGGTCATCTGAGGCGCCTCAGAACAGCTCGAGACTATCCGGCGACGCAAGTTGGGCCGCGGGCCCAGCGCGCACCGGACCCCCATCGGGCGTGCGCTCCAGATACAGATCGAGCAGCGCTCGCTGTGCGTCCGAGATGAGCCGATCGCGTAAACGCAGATTCAACTGCCGCCACGAGTCGCGATCCATGGCGGGTGGCGCCGCCATCATCTGCTCCGCAGCGTGCAGCAGGTAATCCTGCAGCTGCTGCAGGTGCTGCACCATCCGGTCATAGAACTGCAACTGGCCCACACCGCGAAACACATCTGATTGCAGCTGTTCGACGAGTCGGCAAGCCCTGGTCGCGGAGGCGGCGTCGACCGCCGGCAGGACGAGCTCGCGCAACGCCTGCGATGTCAGGTGAATCTGGCCCAAGAGCGCGCCGAGCTCAGCGACGGGTTGCTGTGACTCCTGCAACGCGACTCCGATCTGTGCCGCTGCGGCTACCAGCCCGGAAGCTGCGTCACTGGCGTTGGATTGCTCCGGCAGCCGCCCCTCAGAATTCAGTCCACTCGGAATCATTCTCGGTACCATTGGGCTGACGTGCCGGACGTTGGGCAGCCGCAGTGGTCGTGGCAGCTGCGGCGCCGGAGGGGCGTGACCAAGGCCGTTTGCCGCCGCGCCGCTCGGGCGCGGCCGCTGATGGGCCCACCGCGGGAGCCTTGGCGTTTGGCGACTCACCGGCGTGGTAGCGCTCCATGCTCCGCGCCAGCTCGCGGGCCTGCTCGGCCATTGACTGCGAGGCCGCCGTCGCCTGTTGCACGAGCGCGGCGTTCTGCTGAGTCATCTCGTCCATCTGCACGACCGCTTTGTTCACCTGCTCGATACCTGAGGATTGTTCGCGCGAGGCGGCGGCAATCTCGGCGACGATGTCACTCACCTTCTTCACCGATACAACGATCTGCTCGAGGGTCTGCCCGGACTGCGTGACCAGCAACGAGCCGTCCTCCACTTTCCGCACCGAGTCCTGGATCAGCTCCTTGATCTCCTTGGCCGCAGTAGCCGAGCGTCCTGCCAGGCTGCGTACTTCCGAAGCCACCACCGCAAAGCCGCGGCCCTGTTCACCGGCCCGCGCCGCTTCCACCGCGGCGTTCAAGGCCAGCAGGTTGGTCTGGAACGCGATCTCATCGATGACGCCGATGATGTCGGCGATCCGGGTGGAGGCCTCATTGATCTTGGACATGGCGGCCACCGCCTGACCGACCACGCTGCCGCCCTTTTCCGCCTGATCGCGCGCGGCGGTCGCCAGCTGGTTCGCCTGGCCGGCGTTGTCCGCGTTCTGCTTCACCGTCGAGGTCATCTCCTCCATGGAGGAAGCGGTTTCCTCCAGCGACGAGGACTGCTGCTCGGTGCGTTGCGAGAGATTCATGTTGCCCTGGGAGATCTCCTCCGCACCGCGCAGCACTTCCACGGATGTCGCTTTGACCGTGAGCACCATGTCCGCCATGCTGCCGACCACGAGATTGACGGCCTCGGCGATCCGCGCGAGTTCCCCGTGTTTACCCGCGGTGGGTACGCGCTGGGTCAGATCACCCTCGGTGGCCGCCTGCACGACCTTGCGCACCTCGACAAACATCTGCGATACGGTCTCGAGCAGAAGGTTGATGGCCTCCGCCATGCGATGCACATCAACACTGGTCTGCGTCACCTCGATGCGGCGTGCGAGCTCGCCGCGGGTCGCTGCCTTGATGACATCCTCGGTCTGCGTGAGGGTGCGTTGCATCTGCTGCGTGAGCAGCACCTGCGCGGTGATGTCGCTGGCGTACTCGACCACCTTGTAGGGCTTACCCGCCGCATTGGTTATCGGGTTGTAGCTGGCCTGAATCCACACTTCGCGACCGCCCTTACCCAGCCGCTGATACGCGCCGGCCTCGAACTCGCCGTTGCCGAGCTTTTGCCAGAAGCGCCGATACGCTTCGCTGTTGCGCACCTCCGGCGTGACGAACATGCCGTGGTGCTGTCCTTGAATCTCCTCCAGCCGATAACCCATGGCGTTCAGGAAGTTGCCATTGGCGGTCAGAATCCGACCGGCCGGGTCAAACTCGATCACGGCCATCACCCTTTGGATGGCGGCGCATTGTCCCTTGAGGTCGGCGAGCACACCGGCGTCCACCGTTACCTTACCGATGAGGCCGGCCAAGAGCTTCCAAGCCATGCGAAATTCCCAATCCTTGTGCGTAGTCAGCCGCGTGCCTTGCCTTGTTGCGGCATCGAGCTGCGGAGCTCACTCGTGTCAACGCAATATAAAGTTGAACGCGGCCGGATTACGTGAAGCGCATTCAGAAATACCAGTTAGGCCCGTGAGGGCTGCGACGGCGCCTTCCCGGTGGGACAAAGGCTCTGCTGCAGTGCACTACGAGCTGCCGCCCGCGGCGCGCTGCTGCAGCCAGCTGACCAGTTCCGTGCGAGCCTCTGACGCATGTACCGGCAGCACCAGCACGTCCCCGTGATGCGCCCACTGCAGTGCCCGACGGGCTGCCTCCATCTCGCTCATGCAGACCGGCAACGATTCAGCGGGCAGACCGTGCGCCAGCAGCGCCGCACGCAGGATCCGCGGTACCTCCCCCGGCTGCCGTCCGCGCAAGTGGCGCTCATTCTCTTTCACGACGATGAGGCTGGGCCGAAATTCCGCCGCGACGCTCGCCAGCTGCTGCAGCTCACTGTCCTGCCGATTGCCCGCGTGTCCCAGCATCAGACCCAGCCGCCCGCGTCCTGCCCGCAACCGCTCGGCCACGCCCAGCAAGGCGCGCAGTCCATCGGGATTGTGCGCATAGTCGAGCAGCACCTGCGCGCCGCCAACCTCAAAGCGCATCAGCCGTCCAAAGTTGTCGCGCGGATCGGCGCCAAACCGGCGCAGTGCCTGAGCCAGACTCGCCGCTTGCACTCCCAATGCCCGCGCCGTCAGTGCGGCGCCCGCGAGGTTGGCCATGTTGTAGCTGGCCGTGGCGCCCAGCGAGAGCGGCATCTCGGCGCCGGCACCCAGATCGCATTCCGCGCCGGCATGACTCACCACCAGGCGGCCCTGCCGGAAGCCACTGGTGGAGCCCCCCTGGCTGCGGTGCGCGCGCAGCACGGGGCTGTCCGCATCGAGAGCGAACCAGCCGAGCGGCGGCACAGGCGCAAATCGCTGCGACAGCTGCGTTGCCTTACGCGTGAGTGTGGGGTCATCGGCATTCAACACCAACAGACCCTCAGCGGTCAGGATCGAGCCCACTGTCAGCTTCACATCGGCGAGCGCATCCAGGTCAAAAATGCCGTACTCGCCGAAATGATCGGCGCTGATGTTGGTTACCAGCGCTGCGTCCGCCCGTGAAGGCGCGATGCCACGGCGCAGGATGCCGCCGCGGGCCGTCTCCAGTACCGCGGCTTGCAACGTTGGCTCGCGCAGCACCATGCGGGCGCCGGCGGGGCCGGAATAATCCCCGCCCGCCAAAGAATCGCTGCCAACGAAGACGCCGTCCGTGCTGCAGTACCCACAGCGCAGGCCCTGTGCGGCAAGGCAGGCGGCTATCAGCCGCACCGAGGTCGTCTTGCCGTTGGATCCGGTCACGAGTGCGGTAGGAATGTTGTGCACACTTTGCCATGGCACGGTCTCGGCGCACGGCAGCGCCTCGAGTCCGAACTCGGCCGCGCCCCAGCCCGCCCCCAGCGTGACCCGTTCATCATCCACGAACCTCAGCAGCGCATGAGCGTCCGCCGCAGCCAGAAGCAGCGGCAAGCGCGGACGAGCCTCGCCGCGGGCCAGCTGCTCCAGGCGCCCAAGCGCTGCCTGCTCGTCCAACAGGGGGGCAGGGATCCTCTGGCCTGCATCCCGCTCAGCCACGGCGGCGCACAGTGCCCACTCGTTCACGTCAGTTGCCGTGAACAGCTGATCAGGAGGCGCGCTCAGGGCAAAGGAGGCACCGCGCGGATGCGCCCGGACCACGGTCCTGGCAGCGGGCCAACCCAGGTGGGCTTGCGCCCGAGCGATGCGCGCCCGCCAGCTGGCGATGAGCTCCGCATCGGGCACGAGCGCCGACTCGAGTACCGCTCCCGGGCCGGCAAAGAAAAGATTGGCGCCCGTGAGGCGCCGCGAGTCCTCGAACGGCAGCGGCTGCGCGTTCAGTCCTCAGCCTCCGGAGCGAGGCGCACACCCCGCTCATCGCGGATCAAACTCTCTATGTTGTATGCCGTATCATCCCTGGCCAGCATCCGCGCCTCCGCCGCCGCGCCGGGCGCCGGGGCAGTAGCCGCCCCGCCGTGAGGTGGGCTGACGCCCGAGCCCGAGGCGCCGTGGAGTCCGTTGGACGCGGCCATGGCCGCCCGTGATGCCTCCGCCGGCTGTGTCGCAGGCGCACCCTGCGGCCTGAACTTGGTAATCTGTTTCCACGAGCGCGTCAGCGCATCGGCGAAGATCAACAGCAGATCCCCGGGCTGACCCATGCGCAGTGCCGCATCGATGGCTTCCTGCTCATCCGGAATGATCGAGATGGCACTGCCAGGAACGCCGGCTGCCTGCAACGCCTCGGCCTGCAACCTCGGTACTTCGTCCGGCCCGCGGTCACGCAGGTTGTCGTCCCTGCGGCAGATGTAGTGATCGAAGCGTCCAGCGACCGCGCGTGCAATCGACACCAGGTCGGCATCGCGGCGGTCACCTGGTCCTGCGAGCACGACGATCCGTCGCCCGAGAACGTCCAGCCGCTGAGCCAGATCGGCCATCACCGCAACCGCGTGGGCGTTATGGCCATAATCAAACACTACCTTGAACGGGTGCTCGCTGAACACATTGAGCCGCCCGGGTGCCTGGTAGAAAGTGGAGTCGAAGGTACGCAATCCCTGGCGAATCGCATCCAGCTTGATCCCCAGCGAGAATGCCGTGGAGGCTGCAAACATCGCATTCTGCACATTGTGGGTCGCACGTCCTTCCAGCGTGGCCGGAATTAGATGGGTCCACAACAGAGGAATATGGCTGCCCCGGTCGTAGAGCGTCAGCATCTGACCGTTGACGCCCGCCTCCAGTGCGCAAGCGCGACCGCCGGCGCGGATGTGCTCGCGCACCAGCGCGTGCGAAGGATTCATGGTGACGTAGCAGATGGTGCGCGCTTCGGTATGACCCGCCATACGCAGCACGTGCGGGTCGTCGGCATTCAACACCGCGCAATCGGTCGCCACCTCCACGACAATGCGCTTGACCTCCGCGAGCTGCTCGAGCGTGTCGATGCCCTTCAGGCCAAGATGATCCGCCTGCACGTTGAGCACGGCGCCGACGTTGACCTCATTGACTCCCATGCCGGCGCGCAGCAACCCGCCGCGCGCGGTCTCCAGAACCGCCATGTCAATCTGTGGATCGGCGAGTACCATGCGTGCAGACACGGGACCGGTCATGTCACCCTGAACCGTGCGCTGTCCATCGATGTAGACCCCATCGGTCGTCGTCACGCCCGGCACATACCCCGCCATTTTGGTGATATGCGCCAGCATGCGCGCGGTCGTGGTCTTGCCGTTGGTGCCGGTTACCGCGGCAATCGGCACCCGCGCAGCGGTTCCGGCGGGAAACAACATGTCGATCACCGGCCCGGCAACATCGCGCGCCGTGCCCTCACTGGGGGCCACGTGCATCCTGAAGCCCGGCGCCGCATTCACCTCGCAGATGCCGCCGCCGATGGTCCGATAGCTCTCGGTGATGTCCTTGATGAGGAAATCCACACCGCCCACATCCAGGCCGATGGCGCGCACCGCGCGCTCGGCCATCTCGCGATTGTCGGGATGGATCACGTCGGTCACGTCCGTAGCCGTACCGCCTGTTGACAGATTGGCGGTCGAGCGCAGATAGATGATCTGCTGTGCCGCAGGTATCGAGTCGGGATTCAGGCCTGCGGCTGCGAGCATCTTGAGGGCCTGCGCGTCCAGCTCGAGCCGCGTCAGCACCTTCTCGTGACCCACGCCGCGGCGCGGATCCTGATTGACCTGCTCGACCAACTGCGCAACGCTGTGGTGGCCATCGCCGATCACCCGGCCGGGCGTGCGCCGCGTGGCCGCGACGAGCTCGCCATTGACGACCAGCAGCCGGTGGTCTTCGCCCTCGAGAAAGCCTTCCACAACCACAGCTCGCGAGTGCTCGCGCGCCACTGCGAAGCCATGCGCGACTTCCGCATCATTCGTCAGGCGGATGGAGATACCGCGGCCGTGATTGCCGTTATAAGGCTTGGTCACCACCGGGAAGCCGATGCGGCGCGCGGCGCGTACCGCCTGCGCCTCGGTCTGCACCAGCTCCTGACGCGGCACCGGCAGGCCGAGGGTGGCGAGGATCTTGTTGGTTTCCTCCTTGTCGCTTGCGAGCTCGACGGAGATATGCGGCGTCCGGCCCGTGATGGTCGCCTGGATCCGCTGCTGGAACTTGCCGTGTCCCAGCTGCACCAGCGATTGATCGTTCAGGCGCAACCACGGAATGCCGCGACTCTCCGCGGCCTTCACCAGTGAGGCCGTGGAGGGTCCGAGCGCGCGCCGCTGGGCGAAACGGATGAATTCGTCGCGAGCCTCAGGCCAGCTCCAGCCCTCGGGCACGGAATCGGCCGGGCGCAGGTTGGACGGCAGCAGCGAGCACAGCAGTCGCAAACCCAACTCACCGGCGGCGATCCCTTCATCGCGCTGCGCGTATTCATACACGACGGTGTAGACCCCGGGTACCTCCGCGCTACGGGTTTTGCCGAATGTGACATCCTCGCCCGCAGTATTCTGCAGCTCGATTGCCACGTGCTCGAGGACGTGCCCGAGCCAGGTGCCCTCGTCCTCGCGCATGCGCCGCAGGAAACCACCGGGCGCGCCGTACGAGCAGCCGTGCTCGGCCAGTCCGGGAAGTGCTGTCGTCAGAGCATCAATGAAGCCGGAGCCGAGCCGCACCGTGGGCCATTTTTCGAGCTCACCCAGGTCCAGCTCCAGGCGGATGACCGGGAAGCGTGCGTGCAGCGACGGCCCTACATACACGGAACGATCGAGAATACGCATGCAGATCCTCGGCCGGCGGCGCTTATCCGGACTCTATGACGTCTCGCGTTCTTTTGGTCGGAGCAGGGAGCCGGCCGCAGCAATACGGTTACCCAGGTTGAAGGTTGCGCCGGCGATCAGGCAGTGCACGCGTAATCCCAACACGCACACCGGCTGCCCCGCGCTCGCGTACGCAATCGACGAGTAGCTGACCTCGGCTGCATCGACCACGGTCACCCCGCCGCTGCCTTCAACTTCCAGTACTTCGTCCGGACCGATGAATGCGGCGGTATCCTCGTCCAGCCCGATTCCAACGGCGAAGGGGTTCAAAGCGAGGGCGGTCAGCAGCCGGCCGAGCCGATCGCGCTGGCGGAAATGCTGATCGATGATGAAGCGGTTGGTCAGTCCGAGGCCGGGGGCCAGTTGCACGTTGCCGGCGATGGCGGCCGAGCCCTCATCGCCCGAGGCAATCATGTGCTCACTCAGGATGCTTGCTCCAGCGCTAGTGCCGCCGACTGTCACGCCCTGCGCATTGCGTCGGCGGATCAGCGTCACCACCGGCGTACCACCGAGCAGCGTCGTTACCCGCAGCTGGTTGCCCCCGGTAAAAAATATGCCGGTGGCGCTCTCGAGACGTTGCAGGCGGCCGCTTTCCTGGCAGTCGCGCCGCGTGTCGAAGTCCATCACCGTGACCCGTGCGGCACCGAGCTCGCCGAACACTTTCTCATAACGTGGACCGGTCTCATGCATGCGGCTGGCCGTCGGGATGACGACGATGTCGGCGGCCGCACCACCTGAGACCTGCACGAAGCGTTCGAGGATGCGGGGGTCGTTTTCCTTGTTTTCCGCTCCCCCGATGGGAACTATCCAGCCACGCGTGTGGCCATCGGGAATTTTACTGGGCATGGGCCGAATGCTCCGCGTTGCCCGCCTTCATGTCAACGTCGGCTCAGGCAGGACGATAGCCAGGGCGCGCCGTATCGCGGCATCACCGAACTCCCGTTGCAGCCGCTGCTGCTGTTCAACACCGAGCGTTCTGCCCTGCCAGCTGCCGATGTGGGCGCACAGCGCATCGAGATCGGCAGCCAGCGCAACCATGTCCTGCCCCAGGCGCGGTGCAATCCATTCCAGAAACGCGGTGCGCAGCGCCACCACGGGCCGATGCAGCGACAGCGCGTAAAAGAAAGTTCCGCTCACCAGCGTATTGGGTTCCGCATGCGCAATGATCACCGCCTCGGCACCCAACACCAGTGCCTGTGCTTCCTCCTCGGCCAGCAGCCCGGGTTGGTACACGATGTTGTCACGCGTGCGTGTAGCGAGCAGCTGCGAATAACTTTGATCGCCTACCTCGCCGCACACCACCAGCGCCGGGCCCGCAGCGGGCCACCTCGCCATGAGCTGCTCGATCCGCTTGTAGGGAACGATGCGACCGAATACCAGAAAATAACGTGCCGGCAGACCCAGGCGGGCTCGTAGCGCGCTGGGGTCCACGCTGTCCACCCGTTGGTAAAGCGGGTGCGGCAGGTAATGTCGGGCGCGGGGACCGTTACGCAGGGTGAGCTCATCGCCGGAATGCACGAACGCCACATCGCAGCAGCGCTCGTAGTAGTCGATCAGCTTCTGCGCCAGTAAGGCGCTGCGCGCTGCGGTCCGATGCGGATACAGGTTGTGACGGACGAATACCAGGCGCCGGGCGAAGATCCGCATCAACAGCAGCTGCAGAGCGACGCGCACGACGCCCTGCAGAGAGACACGGCGGCTGGCACGCGAGACGAGTCGATTCTCGACCCAATTGAGGATGACGACATCGAAGCGCAACCAGTTGCCGCGCAAGCCGCGGCGCAGGCACTCCCGCAGCGTAAATCTCTCCAGCCGCGCGCAGCCGGCGATGATGTCCTGCATGCGCCGGGCGTAGGGGTTGCTGCCGCTGTCGTTGGGAACAAACCCGACCACGGGCCCGTGCCTCATTGCGCAGGCGCCAGGAAGATCCTGCCGTCCTTCATGACAAAGCGGACGGCTCGCAGGGCATGAATATCCGCAGCGGGATCACCTTCCACAGCCACCAGGTCTGCCAGCAAACCGGCACGAACAGTCCCCAAGCGATCGGCCATGCCGAACCAGTGCGCATTGCCCGAGGTGGCCGCCATCAGTACCTGTATAGCCGGCATGCCCGCTGCCACCATGAGTTCCAGCTCGCGTGCGTTGTCCCCGTGCGGAAACACCCCGACATCCCCGCCCACGCACAGGTTGACGCCTGCCGCACGAGCTGCGGCAAAGGCCGCGCGCGCTGTGCTGACCTCTGGTGGCGCAGGTTCAGATCCGTTCCACCCGCGATAGCGGGCGATGGCATCGGTCGCTGCGAGGGTTGGGCAATAGGCGGTGCCGCGCGCATGCATCAGCTTGAAAATCTCCGGCGTTCCCTCGTTCCCATGCTCGATCGTATCGACACCGGCCAGAACCGCACGGCGCATGCCTTCTACGGTCGTGGCATGGGCAGCCACGAGCCGGCCCGCGCTATGCGCCGCTTGCACGGCCGCCTGCATTTCCGCCTGCGTGAATGTAGGTCGGCTCGGCTCTCCGGCACGCCAGCGATAATCGGCATAGAGTTTGATCAGATCGGCGCCGAAGCCGATCTGACGCCTTGCTGCCTGAACCAGTGCCGCACCGTCGGCCTCCTCGGCGCCCAGCGGTACGCTGACTCCGGGCTCAAAACCCCGGGGCCCGTAGGCGCCCGTGGCAACCAGCGCCCGTGTCGCGACCAGCATGCGCGGACCGGGCACAATTCCCTGCTCGATCGCCTCTTTCAAGCCGACATCGGCATAGCCGGCACCTTCGGTGCCCAGATCGCGGACCAGGGTAAAGCCGGCCAACAGTGTGGCGCGCGCCGCCACCACGGCCCGCGCCGTGCGCAGCGCCAGCGGCTCATGCAACACCTGATCATTCCACGGGGTCTCGTTATAAGGATGCAGGAAAAGATGTGAGTGGCCTTCGATCAGTCCGGGCAGAAGTGTCATGCCAGGGAGCACGATGCGCGCTACGCCCGCGGGCGCAGTCACATCCGGACCCGCCGCAACGATCCGTCCTGCCTGCACCAACACCATCCAGCCGGAGTGCATCTTCGGCTCGGTACCCTCGAATACCCGTGCCGGCTGCAGTAGATAGGTTGACTCAGCGGGAGGCGCTTCGGCGCTCACCCCTGTCGGTAGGGCCGTCATCAGCCCCAGGAGAAGAACACCTCTCCTGACGAGCCTTGCGGTCAACCGCCATAGGTCTCTCATCGGTTAGTTTCCCGGGTGATAGCGTCGTTCAATGTGCCCCCGCAATTCATCCGGATAAAAATACACGCGACGCAGCCGTCCGTCTGCATAGCGCTGAGCCTGATCGAAGAAATGCCGTGAATGCACGTCGCCGCTGGCCCCTCCTGTACTGACCGCCCAGGCGCGGACCCGCGGCCCAAACTCAACTACGGCTACAAAGCTATTGCCGCTGGAGCCGTAGTAACAGCGTGTGCCTGGATAGGGACTGGCGCCGAAGGAGGCGAGCGAGCCCCAGCGCGAGGATGTGAAAGGCACCGGAAAGCTCGCAGAGGTATCGCTGAAAGTCTGCTCGATGGCATCGTCCCGGCGCTGCAAGCGGTTGATCTCACCCCAGGGCACCTGCCAGCTGCCGAAATCTCTCCTCAGGCGTCGCACTGCTTCCGCAAGTGCCGCCAGGCGCTGGTCATCCGTCGCGTTCAGCACCGCGTAGTCCCATACTGACACGCCCGCCCGCTGCGCCTGATCGGCGAGCGCAGTCCACAACGCTTCCCCCCAGAAAACCGCCAGTGAGGTCGGCGCAGATTGCAGGCCCCAGCGAAAATCCCAGTGACGCAGCATTTCCACGGGACCGGCGAGCTGCGCGCGGGCCGCAGCGCCGCCAGGAAGATCGTCGTAAGCGTGCAGCAAGAGTGGAATCCAGCGGGCAAAGGCTGTGAGGTAAGGATCGAAGGCGGCGGCAATCAGTATCTCGGGCGTGAAGTCCCGCCGCGCATTCAACACCCGTTCCGCGTGCGGGCCGCGCGGATTCTCGCCGTTCTGGTCCATGTAGCGCGGGAAGTCCGCAGCCCGCGGACTGTCGGCTCCGGCCGCCGTCCAGGGCCAGTTGTTGGTATTCATGACCCAGCCGCTGGCTGGATTGACCACGCGCGGCAGCGAGTCGAGTGAGTGCTCGCCTTGCCAGTCGGTGTGTGGGTCGCTGCCATCGACCGGGCGGGTGTAGTCGAATCGCCCGTCCCGCCGCGGCACGAACTGCGGATGCAGGTAGGCGATCTCACCCCGGTCATCGGCGAAGATCGTGTTATTGGAGGAGTTGGCCTGGAAGCGCAGCGCCCGATCATAAGAGGCATAGTCGGTCGCCCGCGTGCGCAGGAAGGACTGCTGCAGGGCTGCAACCGGCCGGTTCATGAGGGCAAGCGCGATCCATCTGCCATTCTCCGCGCGCACGATGGGACCGTGGTGAGTCGCGAAGGTCGCAAACGTACGCGACCCGAGTGACCCGTCCGCCATGCGATACGAGAGTCGTACCGTGCGGGTAGTCACCGGCCGAAGCTCCGCGCCATAACGGTAGCGGCGCGAGCCGTCCGCTGCGACGGTGACGCTCTCGGCAAACTCGTCCACGTTGTCCACACCGCTCGAGGTGTGCATCCATCCGACATGTGGATTGAAGCCCTGATAGATGAAGAACTGTCCCCAGGTCGCCGCGCCATACACGTTCAATCCCGCATCGCTGCGCACGCCAAGCTCAGAGCGGAAGTAGAAGGTGGTATGCGGATTGATGAGCAGCAGCGCACGGCCGGCACGGGTGCGCGCCGGCGCGATGGCAAAGCCGTTGGAGCCTGTTGGCTCCCGCCGCTCTGACACGCTCTGCTGCGCCGAGCGTGCTGGCTGTCCCGGCCCAGGCGGGGCGAGCGGCGCGCCAGCAAGTTCGGCGCTTGCAGCAGCGGCAGGCGCGGCGCTACCCGGGTGCGGGCTATCGTAAAACTCCTGCAGGGCCGGCAGCGCCGCCCGCTCGATATCTGCGCCGATGCTGCCTTCGGAAAAACTGAGAGCCATCCACGGCTCGAAGCGAGTCAGCACCCGCGGATGCACCTCAGGATGAGTGGCGAGGAAGTAGTTCAGACCTGCCGCCCACGCCTGCAGCAACTGCCGCAGCCAGGCCGGACAGCGGGCATATTCGCTCTGCAGCTGCTCGGGATCGACGAACAGCCGCTGACGCAGATCCCGCCACAGCGCTCCTTCTCCCTCCGCCTCGCTCAGCCGGCCGAGGCTCACGAGGTAGTTGCTCTCCACCCTGTTGAAGTCATCTTCCGCCTGTGCATACATCATCCCGAAGATCGCATCGGCGTCCGAATGCCCATGAACGTGCGCGATGCCCCAATCATCGCGGAGGATCGTGACCCGCGCCGCCTGCGCCCGCCACTGTGTGGCGCTGCCCGGCACTGCCCAGGCGGCAGCGACGTGCAGGCAGAGCACGGTGAGGATGGTGCCGTGTGTGAGTGACTTTCCTGCCCGCATCGAACCCACCTTTGCCACAACTTACGCCCGGGTCGCAGACATTCTATTATCTCGCGCGATCCCAGTGCGCTGCTGGCACAGGACACCCGGTTGCGTAGCTCTCGCCGCGGAGGACTCCATGTACCGTCTGCTGTTTGCATTGTTGCTCACATCGCTATTTCCAGGGGCTCGCGCGGAATCCTTTGACCTGTTGATCCGCAACGGGCACGTCATGGACGGTACCGGCTCACCGTGGTATGCCGCGGACATCGGCGTGCGCGCCGGACGTATCGCGGCGATCGGACGACTGGGAGAGGCCACGGCCCGTACCGTGATCGATGCGCGGCAGCTGCTCGTCACACCTGGCTTCATCGACATGCTGGGACAGTCCGAGATTACGATCCTCGTCGAGCCGCACCTGCCCTCAAAAATCTTCCAGGGGATCACCACTGAGGTGACCGGTGAGGGCAATTCGGTGGCTCCATTGAACGAGCAGATGGTTGCCGCGGACCGCGTGGGCTTTGCGCATTACCATGTCAACCCCGACTGGCGCACGCTCGAGCAATACTTCAGTCGCCTCGAGCACCAGGGCCTCGGCATCAACTTCGCAAGCTACGTCGGCGCAACCAGCGTGCGCCGCATGGTGCTCGGAGATGAGGACCGCGCCCCAAGTGCGCAGGAGCTGCAGCGCATGCGACAGCTGGTTGCGACGGCCATGCGCCAGGGAGCGGTCGGCCTGTCGACCGCATTGCAGTACGCGCCGGCACCTTACGCGAGTACCGATGAGCTGATCGCGCTTGCGGCTGAGGCGGCCCGTTATGGCGGCATCTACGCAACGCATATGCGCTCGGAGCAGAACGCCATCAAGGCCTCGCTCGATGAGACGATCCGCATCGGACGCGAAGCACACATCCCGGTGGAGATCTGGCACCTGAAGACGGCCGGACGGACCAACTGGGGGCGGATGCCCGAGGTCGTGGCGCAGATCGAAGCGGCCCGTGCGGCGGGCATCGATGTCAGTGCGGATACGTACGCCTACACCGCGTGGTTCAACGCCTTTTCGGCGTTCGTGCCACCGTGGGCTCATGATGGCGGCGACGAAAAGCTCATCGAGCGCATGCGCGATCCGACGCAGCGCGCCCGCATCCGCAAAGACATGGAGACGGCAACGACACAGTGGGACAACGAATGGCTTGCGATTCCCGGACCGGAAGCCATTCTCATCTGCGTCGTGCAGAACCCGGCGCTGCATGGCCTGCAGGGAAAAACGTTGCGGCAGGTCGCGCAGGAGCGACGCCAGGATCCGCTGGAGGTATTGCTCGATATCCTCATCGAGGATCACGCCTATACGTCGGTGGCGGTCTTCGGCATGGCTGAGCCGGATGTGACCCTCGCCCTGCAGCAACCCTGGGTGGCTATCGACAATGATTCCGAGGGCACCTCACCGACGGGCTTGCTCGGACAGGAACATCCTCACCCGCGCGCCTATGCGACCTTTCCGCGAATTCTGCGCAAGTACGTGCGTGAGGAGCACCGCCTCAGCCTGGCTGACGCCATCCGCAAGTTCAGCGCCCTGCCCGCGCAACGCATGGGCTTCGCCGATCGCGGCGTGCTGAAGGTCGGCATGTGGGCGGACATCGATGTGTTTGATCCGCAGACGATCAGCGACCGCGCCACCTTTGAGCAGCCGAATCAGCTCTCGACCGGTATGCAGTACGTGCTGGTCAACGGCGTGCCCGTCATCTCGCAGGGTAAGCCGACCCAGGCGTTGCCCGGCAAAGTGCTGCGCGGGAGGGGTTTTAGGGCAAACGCGGCAACACGGTCGCCATCTGCAGGCGCGGCCGCAGGGGACGCGGGTGCTGGCGGTAACTAGCGGGCGCCCGATACAGAAGCGGATTATTGCCATCCAGGTGCCACATCTCGTCGCGCATCTTCTGACGCCGCGGATCCGCTATCTTGCCGTAACCCTGGTGCGGCGTGCAGGTCAGCTCGCCGAAGTAAACGCGCTCAGCAACGCTATAGAGATCGACCCGCACGAAATCAAAATCCGCGGACAGCAGACGGGCGACTTCGACCATCTCCTGGAAGTTAGCGGGAGCCACATGCGGGGCCAGCTCCTCGCGGCTCAAGCGACTTTCGAGCAACTCGCCCTGGCGTGAGAACGTAGCGCCGCGGCCATCGGGGGCGCAGATGGCGTAGTTGTAATCAAAGCCGGCTGCGCTGTGATAGGCGAAGAAGGAGTAGTCCCAGGGGCAGCCGCCGGTGTTTCCTTGCAGCAGTTCCTCGATCACGATCCTGGCCGGAATGAACGCATAGTGCCGCTCCCCGGAGTTACGTCCATAGACGGCACGCAGGTAGCGATTGAAGCGGCGCACAGTCGCCGGGATGTCGAGACCGCTTTTGTCCCGTACCACCTCGTGCCACTTGCAGCCATGATTCGCCTTGATGATGAAGCGCTCTGGCAGCGTCGCAAAATCCTCAGCTCGCAGGCGCTCGTAGACACCCAGCAGCGGAATGAGATATTGCCTGCCCACACGCGCGGCAACGTACTCACGCACGCGGTATTTGTCCGCGACCTGAGCGTAGAACGCATGGTTGCCGTAGAGTTTGCGGAACTGGATCTTTTCCTGGTAGGTACGCGGATTTTCGAAATCTCCCGCATAGCCCAGTGAGCGCCGGAAGTCGCGCCGGATCTGCCTGCGCTGAACCTGCAATGCCGCCCACTCGAGGGCTGCCCTCAGCATCTACGTCCCCGAGCTACTGCGCGCCCGACCCCGTGCGGCGAGCCGTTGCGCGATGCGATACAGACGTCGGGCATGCAGACGGGCTGGGGAGACCGCAGTGCCGAGGTTGCTCTGCCAACGCAGATAGTCCACCGACGGCAGGATTCCGAAGCGCACCAGGCCCCACATCTCGCGCAGATCTCCCGAGAGCACCGTCGAGGTGCGCCGCCAGCAGCGCGTGGACCTCACCAGGCTGAGACAGATGGCTTCAGTTGCCAGTCCATCCAGCTGCCGGCTCGCGCTCTCCAGCTGCGTCAGGTAGCCGAGCGGCATAGGGACGCTCAGCGTGTCCCGTAGCCAACGCAGCAGAATGAATAAGGGAGCGGCGAGCCGAGCCTCGATGGCTGTCGCAACCAACTGCCGCCAGTGCAGATCCGGTGTCAGCTGCAACAGATAGTAGGCCTCACACAGCCAACGCAGGTTGCCTTCTCCGGGTGGGTATAGTCCATGGCCACACAGATGCAGAAGGCAATCTTCCGGCGAGATCACCAGCATGGCGCGGTCACGCACCGCTACCGTGCGGCGCCGCTGGCGCAGCTGCGCACTGCGAATGTCGAGTTGCGGCAACATGAAGATGCGCGAATGCAGGCCGACGGCAAGTCCGCTGGGATGTCGCAGCTGACGGTGAGCCGCCGATCCCGGTCCTGTGGCTTCGACGAAACAACCGCCCGCGCGCAGCGCATAGAGTGCATCGACCATCTGGTTAGGATGCAGCAGCAGGTCGATGGCGTGGCCGGCGCGTAGCGCAGTCTGCGGACCGACAGTCAGCGCCAGCGCCGCCGATTTCACCAACAGCGGATAGACACCCGCTGCATTGAGCGTGCGCATGCATTCCTCGAGCACCGACTCGTACAGCTCACCGCGCAGCTCCTCAAGCTGCACACACTTTCTCACGTAGGTGCGCAGCGAGCGCGCAACGCTGATGCCGTTGCGATCGAAGCTCGCCTCGAGCAGCGGCAACAGGCCTTTGCTGCCCGTCTCATCCTGCTCGAAATAGCTTGCGACGTCGCCCACTGCGTCCTGGAAGGATTGCCAGGCTTGCAGCGCCTGGGGACCGTAGCCAAGACTGGCGCGCAGCAGCGCCGAGCGCTCACCCTGCGGCAGCAGGCCCAACAGCGCACTCTCGTACGGAAAGGGCACACGGGCAGGGGCAGCGGCAGATAGCGGCGCGGCCTCGGGCCGGGCTGACTCGTGCGCCTTCACGACCTGCTGCAGTTTCAGCGCGAGCGCGTGACGGTTGGCCGGCGACGGCGTCGCGCCTGCCGAGCGCAAGGCGCGCGCCCTGCGCGCGGTCCTGGAGGAGAAATGTGTAGCTGCGGTTTTATTTGTCATATTTTTATTGGCGGGTTTTCCACCCGTGTCGCCCCTGGGCGCTTCATCTGCCGTACAAGGCTAGCGTAACAATGGGTGGGGTCTCAATGAGCGTCAATCAGTAATCACGGGTATGGCTGCAAAACCAACAACCTGTACACTATTCATACACGCCGCCCACATAACAATAAGCGGCGTTCATAACTTATAACGAAGATGACAGACCTACTCCGCAACCCCCGACAAGCATGCCGCGAGCAGAGTGCGCACGCGCATTCGAACGTGCGGCACAGGCTTCACGGGAACGAAGTTGGTCCTTTGAACTGGCGTCTCGGAATCGCGCCCGATACGCCATAGGCGCGGCAGCCTGCGACTCCCTGCGCAGGCTGCCGCCCCGACCTTTCGCTTCAGACTACCGCCCGTGAGCGTTGCGAAAGACCTGCGCCCACCCCCTGCGACCGCGCTGCCGGATGGTTATTGCCATCACAGACCGAGAACTGCGTTGCTGAAGCGCTGGCGACTCCGCTTCACAATAAGCCCTGCCGTTTCGCTGGCTTGGCAATCGCAGGTGCGCCTTCCGATGATGTGGATTCTCTGGGCCTTGCTGCTCGTATCTCACGGGGCCGTCAGCCGCTGGGCCAGGACCAGCCGGCGCTTTGCGCTCGCAGGTCTGCTCGGAGATTGCCTGCTCATGGCGATTGCGCTCATAACCATCGACCAGCTGCAAGGCATGAGCCTGCTCGAGATGGCGCGTGTGGGTCTGTTCTTTGCCGCCTTCGGCACCTGCGGCCGACAGCTCATGCACAGCATCTTGGGGCGGCAGCTCCCCGACAGCCTCGCCTGAGATCAGCGCGCCAGCTGTTCCGGCACGAATCCGAGCAACCCGATGACTTCGGCAACGGCGCCGGGATTGCCGCAGACCATGTCGTATTTCGCCGGGTTACTGCGGGACCTGCGGGTCACGCACCGACCGCCCGCCTCTTCCACGATGACTTCCGTTGCGGCGATATCCCATCTGTTGAGCGGGAATTCAATGGCGACATCTACCGCCCCGCGGGCAGTCATCGCATGCATCCAGCAGTCACCGAGGCCGCGAAAATACGGCTGCGCAGCGGACAGCCGCTCATAGCCCGCGGCAAGCCCGGCGGTCGCGAATTTCGCCACATCGGGCGCAGACACCAGGCAGTCGCGCAACGGGCGGCTGGGTGCGATATGAATCGGCTGGCCATTGCAGTGCGCACCGCATCCGCGTGCGGCGCTGTAGAGCTCGCCATGTGCGGGCAACTGAATGACGCCAAGCAGAGCCCGACGTCGGCGCACGTCCTCGAGTGCGACCAGCGTTCCGAAGTAGGGCAGGCCGCGGGTAAACGGCAGCGTTCCGTCGATCGGGTCGACGACCCAGCGATAGCGCGAGTCCTCTGCATCGGCGCCGAATTCCTCACCGAGCACCGGAAAGCGATATTGCGCATCGCTCTGCAAAACTTTGCGGATCTGCTGCTCTGCCTCCCGGTCGAGCGGCGTGACGGGTGAGCCATCGGTTTTCTGTTCCACGGTCAGCGACGGGTTACGAAAGCCGGCGAGGATCAGGCTGGAGGGTGTGCAGGCCGCACGGATAGCGAGCTCGAGCAGGCGTGCGAGGGGCAGATCTGCCTCATCAGGCTGCGAAGCATCGGACTGTGACATGGCGGCTGCCGCCTCCGGGAACCCTTGAGGTGCCGAAGTATGCCAGCCGGAGGTCTATAATTGGCCGTCACCCGTGCAGTGAGATTGCGATGAGACCTCGCAGACGCGAACATCAGACCGGCGGTGCGGCCAACCCGGCTCCCCCGCGCACCGCGCGCTATCGCAATCTGCGCAATCCGTTCACACCGGTCCGGATCTTCTCCGACGATCAGATCGCCAGCATCCATATCGCCGCGCTCGGCATTCTCGAGCGCCAGGGCATGCGGATTCTGTCGGCGCGCGGCCGCCAGATACTGCGCGATGCGGGCGCCAGCGTGGATGAAGCCACCTCGATGGTGCGGCTGGATCCCGCGATGGTCACCGAGGCGCTCGCCTCCATTCCGGCGGAAGTTCCGTTGATTGCGCGCGAGCCCTCCCGCTCCTGCCGCGTCGGTGGTCCGCATGTCGTTTTCGCTCCGGTGGCAGGCCCGCCGAGCGTGCTCGATGAGGTGCAAGGCAAACATACCGGCACGCTGGCGGACTACCGCGATTTCGTGAAGGTCTCGCAGGCCTACGATGTGATCCACGTGCTCGGCCAGATGGTCGAGCCACAGGATTCCCCGGTGGCCGAGCGGCATCTGGACACCTCGTTCGCGCAGCTGACTTTGGGGGACAAGGCTCCCTATTTCTATTGCCGCGGCGATGGCCAGCTGGGCGACTGCTTCCGCATGCTGCAGATCGCTCACGGCATCGACGAGGCGACCTTCCGCAGTCAGCCGCGCTGCTATTCGATCTGCAATACCAACTCGCCTTTGCAGCTCGATGTGCCGATGACGGAGGGGATCATCAGTTTCGCTGAGCACGGCCAGCTGATCATCGTCACGCCGTTCACGCTGGCGGGCGCCATGGCGCCGATTTCGATCTCCGGTGCGCTCACTCTCGCGCATGCCGAGGCGCTGTTCGGCATCACGCTCACCCAGATCGTGCGGCGCGGCACTCCGGTCATGTACGGCAGCTTCACCTCCAATGTCGACATGAAATCCGGCTCGCCGGCCTTCGGCACCCCTGAGTACGCCAAGGCGGCCTTCGGTGCGGGACAGCTGGCGCGCTACATCAACGCGCCGTGGCGCTGTTCGAGCGCCACCGCTGCCAACGCCGCGGATGCACAGTCCGTGTATGAATCGCAGATGAGTCTGTGGGGCGCGCTGCTGGGTGGCTGTCATTTCGTGCTGCACGCCGCCGGCTGGCTGGAGGGCGGGCTCACCGCTTCTCGCGAGAAATTCATCCTGGACGTGGAGATGCTGCAGATGTTTGCCGAGCTGTTCCAACCCGTGGACGCCTCGCTCGAGGAGCTCGGCCTCGATGCGATTGCCGAGGTCGGACCTGGCGGCCACTTCTTCGCGGCCGCGCACACGATGCAGCGTTACCGTGATGCGTTCTACACGCCGCTCGTGTCTGACTGGCGCAATTACGGCTCATGGGTTGCTGACGGCTCCAAGACCGCCACGCAGCGCGCAAACACGGTCTGGCGCAGGACGCTCGAGCATTTCCAGCCACCGGCTCTGGATGCGGGGCGGTTGGAGGCTCTCACTGAATTTGTCGAACGTCGGCGCCGCGAAGGCGGCGCATCGCCACTTTCCTAGCGGCGCAAAGAAGGAGGCACCCATGATTCGCAAGCTGACCGGTCGCGGCGCAGTGCTGATTTCGGCGCTAGCCGTAGTTCTGGGCGCTTCGGCAGCGAACGCGGGGCCGAGCGCACACGGCACGGGCGCGGCGGTGGCGGGTGGCTTTCATGGCGGCGGTGGCTTTCGCGGTGGCTTTCATGGCGGCGGCGGCTTTCATGGTGCTGCAGGCTGGCGTGGCTCTGGCTGGCGCCACTACGGGTGGGGCTGGGGCGGCTGGGGCTGGGGATGGGGCTGGGGACTCGGTTGGTATCTGCCGGTGCTGCCACTGGGCTTGCAGACTTACTGGTGGAACGGTGTTCCTTACTACTACGCGGACAATGCGTACTACGTCTGGAACGGCGATGTCGGGCAATACGAAGCGGTTGCGCCTCCCGCACGCGGGGATCGGGACACCGGCGGCTCTTATCTCATGGCAGCGCCCGGCTCCAATCCGCATGCCGCACCCGCATCCAATGCCGCGCTGTTTGCTTATCCCAAGGCGCATCAGTCTGAAGCGCAGCAGGCCCGGGACCGCGAAGAGTGCCGGCAATGGGCGGCGCAACAGACCGGCTCGAGTCCCGGTGTATCGCAATCAGAGACACAACATCCCGTGAGCACGGAGCAGCGCGCCGCGTATCTGCGTGCCCAGGCCGCCTGTCTCGAGGGACGCAACTACAGCGTTCGCTGACGAGCACTCTGTCGGAGCCGGCTCGAGGAGCGCAGGGGCTGCGAGCGGCGGAGGCTGATGCGCCCTGGCTGACGGCAGCACGGCGCGCCGCTTGCTATCGGAGCTCAAGTATGCGACTTGAACGCCCATCAGATGCGGTATGCGTGTTGATTGCCATCAAGGCACGAGCCCGGTGCAAGCAGCGACTCGCCTCTATCCTTACGCCCGAGGCACGCATGCAGCTGGCGCGCAGCATGCTGGCGCAAGTGATCGCCGCCGGGCGCGCTGCGCGTACGGTTCAGCAAGTGATCGTCGTCAGTCCCGAGCGAGACGATGTGCCATCGGACATCCCCGTGTTCGCCGATACAGGCGGTAATCTGAACGGCGCCCTGCAGGATGCTCGCCGCATGCTGCTGCGGCTGGGCTGCAGGCAAACCGTCATCCTGCCGGCCGACCTGCCGCATCTCTGCGCAAGTGACATCGAGGCGCTGATCCGCCACGGCCGGACCGGTAGCTGTGCACTTGCCAGTGATGCCACCGGACGCGGAACCAACGCGCTCTATCTCGACACGGCTGAAGAGTTTACCTTCTGCTTTGGACTCGAGAGCCGACGGCGTCATCTGCAGGAGGCTGCCCGCAAGGGCCTGACCCCGCAGCTGGTGCGCTTGCCCGGTCTGGAGTTCGACGTCGATTTACCGACAGACCTGCAACGACTCAAGGCACCCCAATGGCTGGCGATCCAGGCCTGATCACCCTCAAACGCGTTCTGGCATCCGGCCCATTGGATGCAGCGACCGCACTCGCAGTGCTGCCACAACTGGATGCCTCGGAGCTGATGCCCCTTGCTGCGGCCCTGACCCTGCAGGGCTTTGGCGATCTCGTCAGCTATTCGCGCAAGGTTTTCATCCCGTTGACACAGCTCTGCCGGGATGTCTGTCACTACTGCACCTTTGCACAAGCGCCACGCAGACTGACGGCCGCGTACCTCACGCCTGAGCAGGTCCTGAGAATTGCGCGTGAGGGTGCCGCGGCCGGCTGCAAGGAGGCGCTGTTCACACTCGGAGACAAACCCGAAGCGCGCTACGCCGCTGCGCGCACCGCCCTGCAGGCGCTCGGCGCACCGAGCACCGTCGACTACCTGCAGCAGGTTGCGCGGCAGGTTCTGGAGGAAACGGGACTGCTGCCGCACTTGAATGCCGGTGTCATGAACCTGCAGGAGCTGCGTCGCTTGCGCGCGGTCAGCGTCTCGATGGGTCTGATGTTGGAAAGTGCCTCTGAGCGGCTCTGTGCGCGCGGCGGACCGCACTTCGGTTCACCGGACAAACTACCGGCCGCGCGGCTGGAGACGCTGCGCTGCGCCGGGAAGCTGCGGATTGCTACTACCACGGGATTGCTGATCGGCATCGGAGAGACGCGGCAGGAGCGGCTGGCGGCCCTGCTCGAACTGCGTGCGCTGCAGGAAACCTACGGCCATCTGCAGGAGCTCATCATCCAGAACTTCAAGGCGAAGCCCGGCACGAAGATGGCGCACGCCGCGGAGCCGGCTCTGCAGGAGCACCTGTGGAGTATCGCCGCTGCACGGCTGGTATTCGGACCTGCGATGTCCATTCAGGCGCCGCCCAATCTGCAACCCGGTGCCCTGCAACAGCTGATCCGCGCCGGCATCAACGACTGGGGCGGCGTGTCACCGGTGACCCCCGATCATGTCAATCCGGAGGCGCCCTGGCCGCATCTGGCCGATCTGGCCGCGGCCACTGCTGCGGCCGACCGCAGCTTGGTCGAGCGCCTGGCATTGACTCCCGCCTATGCAGTGCAACCGGGTATCTGGACCGAGCCGGCCATGGCGACGCGCGTGCGCCGGCTGACTGATGCGCGTGGCCTGGTGCGCAGCGATGCATGGTTCGCCGGATCGCGCTGCGAGCTGCCAGGGCACCCGCAGGTGCCGTTGCGGCGCGCCCGGGCGCTGCAAAACATTCTCACCGCAGCCGCCGCGGGTCACGCGCTGCGGGAAGTTGATATCGAGCGGCTGTTCCGCGCCGAGGCGGCAGATTTGGCTGCCGTCATCCAGGCCGCAGACGAGCTGCGCCAGGCCGCGGCCGGCGACACCGTGAGCTACGTGGTCAACCGGAATATCAATTACACCAACATCTGCCTGTATCACTGCGGCTTCTGCGCATTCTCGAAAGGTCGCAGCACCGCGGATCTACGCGGACCGGCCTACAACCTGCCGCTGGAGGAGATTGCGCAGCGCACCGCAGAAGCGGCCGAGGCCGGTGCAACCGAGGTGTGCCTGCAAGGCGGGATTCATCCGAGTTTCACCGGCGAAACCTATCTGCAAATCGTCCGCGCGGTGAAGGATGCGGTGCCGTGGATGCATGTACACGCATTCTCGCCGCTGGAGATCAGTCACGGCGCCCGCACCCTCGGCGTGTCGCTGGGAACTTATCTCGAACGCCTGCGAACTGCCGGTCTGTCGACACTGCCCGGCACGGCGGCTGAGATACTCGATGATGAGATACGCGCCATCATCTGCCCGGACAAGCTCAGTACCGACGAATGGCTCGAAGTTATTGGCACCGCGCATGAGGTGGGGCTGCGCACGACCGCGACCATTATGTTTGGCCACGTCGAGCAGCCGGTCCACTGGGCACGGCACCTGTTGCGCCTGCGCGCCTTGCAGGCACGTACGGGTGGCATTACCGAATTCGTACCGCTTGGCTATGTACACATGGAGGCACCCCTGTGGCGCAGGGGACTGACGCGCTCGGGTCCCACTTTCCGGGAGGCAGTGCTGATGCATGCCGTCTCCCGGCTGGTGCTGCATCCGCTGATCCCGAACATTCAGACCTCCTGGGTCAAAATGGGCCCGCGTGGCGCCGCGGTGTGCCTGGAGTCGGGTGCCAACGATCTGGGTGGCACGCTCATGAACGAGTCCATCACGCGCGCGGCAGGGGGGGCCCACGGTCAGCAACTTGATGCCACGGCATTGCAGGAACTCGCGCGCAGCATCGGACGGCCGTCGCGCCAGCGCACGACATTGTATGGTCAGATCGCAGCTTGCGCTGCGCGTCCATTCCTGGAATCCAGCACGGAGATGCCGCGTGTTGCAACTCGGCTATAAGGCCTCGGCCGAGCAGTTCGGACCCAACCAGTTGCTGGATTTCGCGCTGCTTGCCGAGCGGCGCGGGTTTGATTCCGTGTTCATAAGCGATCACTTCCAACCCTGGTGGCACCGCGATGGTCATGCGCCCTTCTCACTCGCCTGGCTCGGCGCGCTCGGCGCGCGCAGCTCGCGCCTGATCATGGGAACGAGCGTGTTGACACCGACTTTCCGCTACCAGCCCGCCATCGTTGCGCAGGCATTCGCGACGCTGGGCACGCTGTTTCCTCAGCGGGTGATCCTTGGGGTGGGAACCGGAGAATCGCTCAACGAGGTGCCGGCCTCAGGCATCGAGTGGCCCGCGCCGAAAGAGCGCACCGCGCGCCTGAAAGAGGCGGTGGCGTTAATCCGACAGCTGTGGAGCACGGAGCGGCTGGATTTCAGCGGTCAGTACTACCGCACGCGTCTTGCCACGATCTACGACAAGCCGACGGAGCCGCCACCGATCTACATCGCCGCAGCGGGACCTGTGATGGCCCGGTACGCTGGCGAATCCGGCGATGGTTTCATCTGTACCAGCGGCAAGGATACGAGCCTGTATACGGATACGCTGCTGCCCAATGTACGCAGCGGCGTGAGTGCGGCGGGTCGCGCTCCTGACGGGTTCGGCATGATGATCGAGATGAAAGTCTCATTCGACACCGACCGAAAGCGGGCGATCGAGGACACCCGCAACTGGGCAGCGCTGGCGATCCCGCCCGAGCAGCGCAGCGCTGTGCACGATCCCATTGAGATGGACCGGCTCGCCCGGCAGCTGCCTGCAGCCGATGCCGCCCGACGCTGGCTGATTGCCAGCGATCCGCAGGAGCAGCTCGAGCAGATTCGCCCTTACCTGGAGATGGGGTTCCGGCACCTGGTGTTTCATGCGCCAGGCACCGACCAGGCACGCTTTCTCAATCTGTATGCCGACCAGGTGCTGCCGCGACTGCGCGCTGCCTTCGACTGACGCAGCATCGGCGTCTTTCTGAGTATGACAAACATCCAGGATGTGTGGCTCAAGGCGCTGCCGCAGTTTCCAGCTGTTGCGGCAGGAGATGACCTTGCCGCCCTGACGCTGGCGTCGCTTGCGAATGCGAGTGTCAGTCTGCAGGCTGAGGATGTTCTGGTGTATGCACAGAAGGTGGTCTCCAAGGCGGAGGGCCGGCGCATTGATCTGCGCGAGATTTCACCCTCTTCCCGGGCGCTCGAGCTCGCGCAGGCGGTACGCAAGGACGCGCGCCTGGTGGAGCTGATCCTGCGCGAGTCGCGGCGCATCGTCCGCACTGCACCGGATGTGCTGATCACCGAGCATCGGCTGGGGTTCATCATGGCTAACGCCGGCATTGATCAATCGAACGTCGCCAGAGAAGGCGAAGGCGAGTACGCGCTGTTGCTCCCGCAAGATCCGGATGCGAGCGCCGTTCAGTTGCGCGAGCAGCTGGGGCAGCGCAGCGGTGTCAGGCCGGCGGTGATTATCAGCGACAGCTTTGGCCGGCCGTGGCGCCTGGGTAGCGTCGGCGTGGCTATAGGCTGCGCGGGGTTTCCTGCGCTTCGCGACCTGCGCGGCCGTACGGATCTGTTCGGCCGACGGCTGCGAGTCACTCAGGTCGGATGTGCCGATGAAGTCGCCGCGGCCGCAGCGCTACTGATGGGCCAGTCGGACGAAGGTCAGCCGGTAGTGCTGCTGCGCGGGCTGCGTCCGCATCCGCCGCATCAGCCGGCCGCAGCGCTGCTGCGATCGGCCTCCGAGGATCTGTTTCGATGACCTCGGGCGCCGCAGTCGTAGCGTTATGCGGCGGGGTCGGCGGTGCGAAGCTCGCACGCGGACTGGCGCATGTGCTGCCAGCGGAACAGCTCACCATCATCGTCAACACGGGCGATGATTTCCAACACCTCGGCCTGCACATCTCGCCGGACCTGGATTCAGTCATGTATGCGCTCGCGGGGCTGTCGGATCCGGTGCGCGGCTGGGGTCGGCGCGATGAGACCTGGATATTCATGGAGGCGCTGCGGGATCTGGACGGTGAGAGCTGGTTCCAGCTGGGTGATCGCGACCTGGCGGTGCACATCGAGCGCAGCTGGCGCCTGGCTGCCGGGGCCAGCTTAAGTCAGGTCACCGCGCATCTGTGCGCAGCGCTCGGCATCGGCGCACGGGTGCTCCCCATGAGCGACGACCCTGTGCACACGCGACTGCTGACCAGCGAAGGCTGGCTCGATTTCCAGCACTATTTCGTACGACGCCGCTGTCAGCCGGTCATTCAGCAGATCACGTTTGCGGGCGCGACCACGGCACGCCCGCAGCCCGAGGCGCTGGCCGCGCTGCGTGATCCCGGATTGCGTGCCGTCATCATCTGCCCCTCCAATCCGTTCGTGAGCATCGAGCCCATTCTGGCTCTTGCGCCAATGCGCGCGGCGCTGGAGCAATGCGCCGCACCGGTGTTGGCAGTCACACCCATCATCGCCGGCCAGGCTGTCAAAGGTCCGGCGGCCAAAATGATGCGCGAGCTGGGCCTGGAGGCCAGCGCCGCATCCGTCGCCACGCGCTACGAGCCGCTCATTGATGGCTTCGTGCTCGAGGAGGCTGACGCGATTCCCGCAACGAGCGCAGTGCACTTCTTCGGCGCGCCAACGTTGATGCGCACGCTCGAGGATGAGGCGCGGCTCGCGCAGCGGGTACTGCAAGCGGCAGACAACCTGTCCGCAGGCACGATCTCTCCCGCACCACTCACCACAGGAGAACACCATGGCTGAACCCAAAGGCACGCAGCAGGAGCTTCCCGCCTGGATCCAGGATCATTTGCGGCGCTACCTCTCAACCAACGGCGAGGACGGTTATCTGTGGGATGCGAGCCTCGGCGGAGGCAAAGGCATGGTTCCCACGCTGCTGTTGACGACCACCGGCCGCAAGTCAGGCAAACAGCTCACACTGCCGCTGATCTTTGGCCGCTCTGGCGCCGACTACGTCGTAGTGGCTTCCAAGGGCGGCGCGCCGCAACATCCGGCGTGGTATCTGAATCTGCAGGCCAACCCTGATGTGCAGGTTCAGGTTAAAGCCGACAAGTTCAAGGCGCGAGCCGTCACTGCCTCGTCCGCCGAGCGCGCCAAACTGTGGCCGCAGATGGTCGGCATTTATGGGCCTTACGCGGACTACCAGAAGAAAACCGAGCGGGAAATCCCGGTGGTGATCCTCAAGCGCGCCTGAAAGCAGCGCCCGCGCGAACGGACGCCGGTACCCGAGGTGCCGGCATCACGACGCGCGGCTGCGCAGGTTTCTCAGCTCTGGCAGCACGTGCTGCCCATAGAACTCGATGACTTTCTGCTGCTCGGGCTGCCCGGAGTGGATGTTCACGATGGTCGCGCCGCTGTCGAAAAGCTGTTTGATCTGCTGCAGATGTTCTGCCGGATCGACGCTCACGGTCCACTCGCCGTAGACCTGGGGCAACGGCAGGTCCGCCGCCGCCTGACGCTCGATCTGCGCCGGGTCGGAAATGTTGTGATAGCCCTTGAAGGCCTTCGGAATGAAATTCCACAGTTTCGCAGCAGTCTGTGCATCGTCCTTGTCGCCCACGACCACGAAGGCCTCGACCAGTACCGGCATCGTAGCGGGATCCTTGCCGGCCGCGCGTGCACCGGCCTGCCACTCGCCCTTGTGTTGCTGCCAGGTCTGCGGATCCGTAACGAGGCCATCACCGTGCTGTCCGGCGAGCTTCATGGCCTGGGGTCCGTTGGCCGCCAGCAGCAGCGGCACCGGCTTGGCGGGCGGATCGTAAAGTTTGCCATCGACCGTGTAGTGCGTGCCCTGGTGCTGAACCGGCTCGCCGCTCCACAGGGCGCGAATGATGCTGACCGCCTCGATCAGCCGGTCCCATCGCTCGCGCCAGGCGGGCCATTGACCGGTCGCCGCCTGCTCGTTGAGGGCTTCTCCGGATCCCAGAGCCAGGAAGATCCGGCCCGGATAAAGCTGACTCAGGGTGGCGAAAGCCTGGGCTACCACCGCCGGGTGATAGCGGAATGTCGGGCAGGTGACCGTCGGACCCATCCAGACATGTTGAGTCTGCTGTCCGAGCGCGCCGAGGGTGACCCACGCTTCCCCGGCATGGCGCTCATTCGCCTGCCAGGGCTGAAAGTGATCGCTGGTGGAGAGCATGTCGAAGCCAGCCCGCTCCGCTGCCGCACCGAGGCGCAGCAGCTCCGGCACCTTGAACTGCTCATGCGCAAGCATGAACGACAGCATGCCGCGGCGCAGGCCACTGGCCGCGGCAGCAGCCGCCGGCGACGTCGCGCTTTCATTCAACATGTGAATCCTCCTGCTGTAGCAGGTCCGCACCGCAGGTTTCGTGCCCTGGCGAGCGGCGCAGCAAGGGGGTTGCCCAGGGGAGCGGCGGCTGCAGCAGCGCTCAGGGTCGATGCGCGCGACCTACGAGATAACCCGCTGCAAAGGGCAGTCCAAGCACGATGAGCAGCAGCAGAACCACCAGCACGAGCGCCTGGCGAACCAGGTGGCGCACCTCCTCGCCTGCCTGGCCGATCATCCGCTGCGCCAGATGGTCCGCATCGGCGGCGAGGGCAACTCGTTGCGCATCGACTGCCTGCAGCGCCGCCTGGCGCTCCACATCAACCGAGGCGGCCAGCGCGATGCGCTCCTCGTGCAGGCTCCCCAGCATGCGCGCCCAGGCTGTATCGAACTGCGTGCGCAAATCGCGCAGCGCAGCATCCAGCAGCTGCGGGGTTGATTTTGCAAGTGTCGTAAGCTGCGCGAGACGCTCGTCCATCCGCTCGAACGCAGCGCGCACTTCCTGTTCGCTGATGCCGGATTGCTGCGCCGTAAGTTGTGCCTTCCACAACATCTGGGATGGCGCGGCATCCCCATACATGCGCAGCAAATCGCCCGTCTGCGCGAGCGCCTCCGGGATGGTACCCAGGGAGTCAGCGAGCTTGCCCTGCGCGCCAGTCTCCGTGCTCCATTGCGCCACCATGGAGGCACGCGCGAAATCCAGGCTGTCCAGCGGATGCAGCTGCGAGTAGTCGCGCACGAACTGTCGGTCACGCGCAAATTCCTGTTCACCGGTCACGCGCTGCACCAGGCCGGTGGCCTCTTCAAACAACAGGGCCGACAGGGCCACGGCCGCCGGCTGTTGCGTGGCAAACAGCGCCCGGCCGGCGCCTGCATCCAGATAGTCGTTCATCTGCTCGGTGAGCGCCCAGGTATCCAGCAGCGCCAGCATGGGAGCCATCTGGCCGGCTGCCTGCAGGCTGGCGCGTGTGGCCGCAATTTTCCAGCGCAGCGCATTGAGTCGCACACCGGGATCCGTGCTGGCAGCGGCTATATCGTCCGCGCTGTGTTGCACGGCCGCAGCGAAGCGCACCGCGAATTCGTGAGTGAGGATGCGCGCGTTCAGGTCACGGGTCGATAACGGCTTTTCCGGTGTCTTGAGCGCCACCAGTGAGCACCCTGAAAGCAACAAGGCAAGAGCCGCCGTCGACAGCAAGCGTGTCAGACCCGCGGGCGTCAGGCTCGCGGACGTCAGACCCGCTGACGTCAGGCTCGCGGACATTGCTCGGCTTGCTCGATGTAATGCGCGCTGGTGCGCTGGCGCAGCTCGGTTGCCGTCACCCCCGGTGCCAGCTCGATGAGGCGAAATGCCGACTTGCGATCCGGACGCTCGAATACTGCGAGGTCGGTGATAACGACATCTACCACATTGACTCCCGTCAGCGGCAACTCGCAGCGCGGCTTGAACTTGGCGCTGCCATCGCGAGCGACGTGCTCCATCAGCACGATCACGCGGCGCGTTCCTGCCACGAGGTCCATGGCTCCGCCTATTCCCTTCACCGATTTCCCCGGAACCGTCCAGTTGGCGAGATCGCCGTTGGCGCCGACTTCCATCGCACCGAGAATGGCCAGATCCACATGACCGCCGCGGATCATGGCGAAACTGTCTACAGAGGAGAAATATGCCGCGCCCGGTAACTCCGTTACGGTCTGCTTACCCGCGTTGATCAGATCCGGGTCCTCCTCACCCTCGAAAGGGAACGGCCCGGTCCCGAGCATGCCGTTCTCCGCGTGCAGCGTGATCTGCAATCCCGGCGCGAGGTAATTGGAGACAAGCGTCGGGATGCCGATACCGAGATTCACGTAATAACCCGGGCGCAGCTCCCGGGCAGCGCGCTGCGCCATCTGCTCGCGCGTCCACGGCATCAGACTGACTCCCGCTTACGCACCGTGCGCTTCTCGATGCGGCGCGAATAGTACGCCCCGCGCACCACGCGCTGCACATAGACACCGGGCGTATGGATGTGATCGGGATCCAGCTCGCCGGCGGCGACGATCTCCTCGGCTTCCGCGACCGTCACGTTCGCCGCGGTCGCCATTACCGGATTGAAGTTTCGCGCCGTCTTGCGATAAACGAGATTGCCTGCCGTGTCGGCGCGCCAGGCTTTCACGATCGCAAGGTCGGCGCGCAACCAGCGCTCGCGCAAGTACAGCTTGCCGTCAAACTCCTCCACGGGCTTGCCCTCTGCGATCACCGTGCCGACGCCCGTCGCGGTGTAGAAGGCCGGAATACCAGCGCCGCCGGCGCGGATGCGCTCCGCCAGCGTGCCCTGCGGATTGAGCTCGAGCTCGAGTTCCCCTGCCAGACACAACTTCTCGAACAGCCGGTTGTCGCCGATATAGGAGCTGATCATCTTTCTGATCTGGCCGCTGGCGAGCAGCAACCACAAACCATACTGCTCCGCGCCGCAGTTGTTGGAAATGACAGTCAGGTTACGGACCCCGTGCTCGCGGATGGCGCCGATCAGATTCTCCGGGTTGCCGACCAGCCCGAAGCCGCCGGACATGATGCTCATGCCGTCGGACAACAGACCCGCGAGCGCTGCGGCTGCAGTGGCAAACACCTTGTCGCTCATGCAGGCCTCATGGTGTTGGTGGACGTGGCAAGCACGCGCCCCTCGGGCGGCCGCACCGAGCCACCACGATACACGCGATCTTCACGAAACAAATGTTCCACTTGACGTGATTATAGCTAAAGTTGTTTCATTGGAGTCATGAGCGCCGATCAGCTTGCCGCGCGGATTCTGCAACGCCTTCCCGGTCTCGCGCCGCAGCTGCTGCAGGGCGCCCGCTTTCTGATCGATCATCCCGATGTCGTCGCGACATCATCCATGCGCCAGGTCGCGGAGCGGGTGGGCGTATCGCCCGCGACGCTCGTACGCCTGGCGCGTGCCCTGAATTTCAGTGACTGGTCCGAGCTGCGCGACTCGTACGTGGGACAGTTCCGGCAATCGGCGCCGCACTATGCGCAGAAGGCCGACTCGCTGGTACAACGCGGCGGGGTCAGCGGGCTGATACAGGAAGTGCAGCGCGCCCAGCGACAGACTCTCGAGCACTGCGTGGCAGCCAATGCGGCCACGGACATCGATGAGGCTGCTCGCCTGCTGAATCGCGCCCCGCGTATCTTCGTCGCAGGATTCATGAGTTGCCGTGCGCCCGCGCTGGCGTTCGCCTACATCTGCGGGCTGTTCCGCTCCGATGTGCACCTCCTGGGCAGCGCAGGCTCCGCGCTCGTGGCGGAGCTGGAGGACATCCGCGTTTCCGATGCGGTGCTGGCGATCAACTTCAGGCCGTACGCGCGCGAGATTCACCTCATCGCGGCTGCGCTCGAGCGCTGCCGCGCGCCGCTGATCTCCATCGCCGACAGCCGGATCACACCCGTGGCGCCATTCGCGCGTTGCATCCTGCTGTTTGGTGCGGACAGCCCGTCTTTCTTTCCCTCCATCCTCCCCGCGGTGGCTCTCGTGGAGAGCCTGGCCGCCGCGATGCTGTCGCACGCCGGGCCACGCGCGGCGCAACGCGTGAGTGTGGTCGAACGGGCGCTGTATGCATCCGGCACCTATTGCGCATGAGGCAGCACGTTTTCCACCGCAGTCTGAGGGATGAGCTGCCGCTCGTGGTTGGCGGACAGGGCCTCGAGTTGCTCGCCGCCAATGGGCGGCGCTACCTGGATGCCTGCGGTGGCGCCGCGGTTTCGTGTCTCGGACATGGTCATCCCGCGGTCACTCAGGCGATCATCGAACAGGCCCAGCGGCTGGCTTACGCGCACACCAGCTTCTTCACCAACATGCCCGCGGAAGAGCTGGCCGAAGCCATTGCACAGGCCAGTCCAGGAGCGCTCAACCGGGTGTACTTCGTCGGCGGCGGCTCGGAGGCGGTCGAGACGGCCCTGAAGATGTGCCGCCAGTATCACCTCGAGCGCGGCGACACCCAGCGCCACCGCCTCATCTCACGCCGACAGAGTTATCACGGCAACACGCTGGGCGCACTCGCCGCCGGCGGCAACGCTACGCGGCGCGCGCCGTACGAGCCGCTGCTGATGGATGTCGCGCTCGTCAATCCCTGCTTTGCCTACCACTATGCGCGGGCCGGCGAGTCGGCAAGCGCCTATGGCGAGCGCGCTGCCGCGGAGCTCGAAGCCGAGATCGTGAGACTCGGGCCCGAGAATGTCATGGCATTCATTGCCGAGACCGTGGTCGGCGCCACGGCGGGTGCGGTACCACCCGCGCCGGGTTATTTCCGGCAGGTTCGCGCCATCTGCGACCGCTATGGCGTGCTGTTGGTACTGGATGAAGTGATGTGCGGTGCCGGACGCACCGGTACGTTTCTGGCTTGTGAGCAGGATGGCGTCACACCTGATATCGTCCTGCTCGCTAAAGGCCTCGGGGCGGGCTACCAGCCCATCGGTGCCGCACTCTGCAGCGATCAGGTGTACGACACCTTCGCTCACGGCTCGGGCGCATTTCAACATGGGCACACCTACAGTGCCCACGCGATCGCCTGCGCGGCAGCGCTCGCCGTGCAGCGCGTGATCCGCGAGGAACGCCTGCTGCAACGAGTTGTGAGACAGGGTCAGTACCTGCAGGCTTGCCTGCAGGAGCGCCTAGGCGGGCACCCCCACGTCGGTGAGATTCGCGGTCGCGGCTTGCTGCAGGCCGTAGAGCTGGTGCGGGATCGTCCGAACAAGACGCCTTTCGATCCAACGCTACGCTTACATGCACGTATCAGACGCGCGGCATTCGAGCAAGGTCTGATGGTCTATCCTGGTGGGGGCACCATCGATGGCCGGAGCGGTGATCACGTACTGCTGGCACCCGCTTACATCGTTGAGCGTAGCCAGATTGACGAGATCGTCGAGCGGCTCGAGCTTGCGCTGCAGAACGCCCTGCAGGAGCTGCAGACCGCGCAGGCCTGATACGGCGGGGAGCCCAACATGTCTGATTTCAAGCTGACCTATGCCACCATGTTTGCGCCACCGGCCGCGCTGCACGAGCGCTTCGACCAGGCCTTGCAGAAGGCGCGCAGTAACCTCGGCGCGGAGCATGCGCTGTTCATCGGCGGCGAGGATGTCAGGACCGGCCGGCGAGATCTCAAATACACTCCCATCGACCGCCGCGTGCTGCTCGGCAGTTTCCAGGTTGCAGGGCCGGCGCAGGTGCAGCGCGCGCTACGCGCAGCGACGGAGGCGTTTCCCGGCTGGAGCCGCAGACCGTGGCAAGAGCGGGTGGACCTGTCACGGCGCATCGCCGAGCTGATTGAGTCGCGCGTCTACGATCTGGCCGCGGCCCTGGCGCTGGAGGTGGGCAAGAACCGCATGGAAGCACTCGGCGAGGCGCAGGAGGTAGCAGATTTCTTCCGCATCTATGCCGATCACTTCGAGCAGCACCGGGGCTTCGCGGAAACCCTGCCCGATGACCCGATTCCCGGCTGCGTCAGTCATAACCGCAGTGTGTTGAAGCCGTATGGCGCCTGGGTCGTGATCGCACCCTTCAACTTCCCGCTGGCGCTCGCGGCGGGCCCCACTGCCGCCGCACTCGTCACCGGCAACACGGTCGTGTTGAAGGGGGCCGAGGAAACCCCGTGGGCCGGCCGGTTACTGGCTGAGGTACTGCGGGACGCCGGCCTGCCCCCAGGGGTCTTCAATTATCTGCACGGGAGCGGCGAGGAGGTGGGGGAGGCACTCACGCACCATGAGCAAACCTGCGGCATCACCTTCACCGGCTCGCATGCCGTCGGCCTGCACATCGCGCAGGCCCAGGCGGCGGCGGGACGGCTGTTACCGTTCATCGCCGAGATGGGCGGCAAGAATGCAACCATCGTCACCCGTCATGCGGACCTGGAATGCGCCGCGACGGGAATCGTGCGTTCGGCCTTTGGCTTGCAGGGCCAGAAGTGCTCCGCGCTGTCGCGGCTCTATGTCGAGCGCAGCGTGGCCGACGCGCTCAGCGAGTTGATCTGCGCCCGCATGCGGGACATCAAGGTGGGCGATCCCACCGTCGCCGCGCATTGGATGGGGCCCGTGGCTACCGAGTCCGCCTACCGGTGCTTCGGCGAGTATTGTGACCAGCTACGCAGCGACGGCGCCCGCATCCTCAGCGGCGGGGAGCAGTTGTGTGATCGCGAGCTGGAACACGGATTTTACTGCGCACCGACTTTCGCCGAAGCCCCTGCGGCGCATCGTTTGTGGCAGCAGGAGATGTTCGTGCCCATCCTCATGTTGCGGCGGGTCGCGGACCGGGACGAGGCCATGGCCCTGACCAATGCCTCAGCGTTCGGCCTGACAGCCGGCTTCTACGGAGCAGAGGAGGAGGTGCCGTGGTTCTTCGACAATGTGGAAGCGGGTGTTACCTACGCCAACCGTCCCCAGGGTGCGACCACGGGCGCCTGGCCGGGATATCAACCCTTTGGCGGCTGGAAAGGATCCGGCTCGACGGGCAAGGCGATCGCCTCTTTCTATTACCTGCCGCAGTATCTGCGCGAACAATCCCAGACACACGTGCGCTGAGCGCGTCAGCGGCATGACGCGCGATTCCCGTTACGATCTGCTGTTCGAGCCCCTCGCGATCGGACCGGTGATCGCGAAAAACCGCTTCTTCCAGGTTCCGCACTGCAATGGCATGGGCTGGACACAGCCGCGGGCACTCGCCGCGCTGCGCGGGGTAAAGGCTGAAGGGGGCTGGGCCGTCGTGTCCACCGAGGAGGTGGAGGTCCATCCAAGCAGTGATTGCGAGCCTTCACACGAGGGCCGGCTGTGGTCGGATGCCGATATCCCCGCCCTCGCTCTGATGGCGGATGCCGTGCACGAGCATGGGGCCCTGGCAGCCATCGAACTCGTGCACCAGGGCGCCTCCTGCGCGAACCATGGCACGCGCGAGGTGCCGCTCGCGCCCTCGCACCGGCCGATCGTCTACTACAGTCCGGTACAGGCGCGCGCCATGGACAAGCAGGACATTCGCGACCTGCGCCGCTGGCATCGCGAGGCAGCGCTGCGTGCCCGGAGCGCCGGTTTCGATATCGTGTATGTGTACGCCAGCCACGATCTGAGCATCGCGCAACACTTTCTGCAGGCGCGCAAGAACGATCGCACCGATGAATACGGCGGCAGTCTCGTCAACCGCGCGCGGCTGCTGCGCGAACTGATAGAAGACACCCGGGAGGCCGTGGGGGACCGCTGTGCAGTGGCCGTCCGTCTGGCCGTCGATGAGCTGCTGGGTGCCAGCGGCCTCACCTACGACGGCGAAGGCCGCGAGGTGCTGGAGTTGCTCGCCGAGCTACCGGATCTGTGGGATGTCAACATCTCAGGGTGGCTGCACGACAGTCAGACCTCGCGGTTTGCGCAGGAAGGCTTTCAGGAAGAATACGTACGCTTCGTGAAAAGTGTGACCTCCAGGCCGGTGGTTGGTGTCGGTCGCTTCACGTCTCCTGACACCATGGTCAGCCAGATCCGGCGCGGTGTGCTCGATTTCATCGGCGCGGCGCGTCCTTCCATCGCCGATCCATTCCTGCCGCGCAAGCTGCAGGAAGGTCGTGCGGAAGACATCCGCGAATGCATTGGCTGCAACGTCTGCGTGTCGAGCGATTTCACCTCGAGCAATCTGCGCTGCACCCAGAATCCCACCGTGGGCGAGGAGTATCGCCGTGGCTGGCATCCCGAACGGATTGCGCCGCGACGCTCGGAAGCCGCCGTGCTGGTGGTGGGTGCAGGTCCCGCGGGACTTGAGGCCGCCCTCTCCTGCGCGCGGCGCGGTTACGAGGTGCATCTTGCCGAAGCGCGCCCGCTGCTCGGGGGTCGGGTGAGTCTCGAGGCGGCTCTTCCGGGCCTTGCAGAATGGGCCCGGGTGCGCGACTGGCGCGCGGGCCAGCTGGGGCGACTGGCGAATGTCACGATCTACCGTGACAACCTGCTCACCGCCGCGGACATCGAAGCATTCGACGCGGGACACGTCGTCATTGCGACCGGCGCTCGGTGGCGGCGCGATGGCGTGGGCCGGGCCCACGGCGCAGCACTCCCGGGCTTTGACAGCCCCGGGACGTATACACCGGATGACATCATGGCCGGCCGCCTGCCGGACGGGCCCGTCGTGATTTTCGACGACGATCATTACTACCTGGGTGGAGTCTGTGCCGAGCGCTGCCGCGCGGCGGGACTGCCGGTCACCCTGGTGACGCCCGCCCCGACGGTCAGCGCCTGGACGGCCAACACCCTCGAGTCTTTTCCGATCGCCAGCCGTCTTGCCAGACTTGAAGTTGAGGTGCGGGTCTACACGAGTGTGCTCAGCTTCTGCGCGGGAATAGTCAGGCTGAAAAACAGCCTCACCGGCGCCGAAGTCGAACAGCCTGCGGCAGGCTTGATCTCGATCACCGCGCGTCTGCCGAATGATGGGCTTTATCACGAGCTGCTTCAGCGGCGAGCGCAGACGGGTCATGCAAGCGGCACGCTGACACGCATTGGCGATTGTTACGCGCCTGCGACCATCCAGGCCGCGGTCTATGCCGGGCACCGATTTGCGCGTGAGCTGGAAGAGCCTGGCCACCGCGAACAGTTACGTGAGTTGCCACGAGAGCTGCCCGGCGTGGTGCCACCCGAGGTACCCCGGCTCGGGTGCGAAATTCCGACATGAGGCCGTCTATCATGGCGCCCCTGGCGCTGCTCGCGCTCGGCATCGGCTCTGCAGGTGCCGCGCCTCGTGCCCGCGATCTGGGGGTTCCCTTCGAAGGACAGGCAGGTCCTTTGGATGCCATCACGGACGTGAGCGGTGTGGAGGTCGGGCACATTACCTTGATTCATGGCGATGGGCCTCTGCACGTGGGTGAAGGGCCGATCCGCACCGGTGTCACCGTGGTGCTGCCGAGGGGACGTGCGCACGCCGGCAATCAGGACACGGTGTACGGTGGCTTTTTCAACATGAACGGTAACGGCGAGCTGACAGGCCAAGCCTACCTGCAGGATTTCGGGGTGATCTACGGGCCCATCGGGCTTTCCAACACTAACGCTATCGGCCAGGTGTACAGCGGCATCCAGCAATGGACCCAGCGGCAATTCGGTGAAGCCGCCGATCCGGTAGTGGCTGAAACGTGGGACGGACGCCTCAATGACATCGGCGGCTTTCATGTTGAGCCGCAACACGCGATTGCGGCAATCGAAGCTGCGCGCGCAGGCGAAGTCGCCGAGGGCAACGTAGGCGGTGGCACCGGGATGGTGTGCTTCGGTTTCAAGGGCGGCATCGGCACCGCATCACGCCTGGTCACGCTCGGCAGTACCCGCTACACCGTGGGCGTGCTCGTTCAATGCAACACGGGCGATCGGCAGACGTTGCGCATTGCGGGCGCCCCCGTGGGTCAGGAGCTGGCCGCCAAGTGGTTGCCGTGTTACGTGGGCACCCTGCCGCCCAAGGCCACCGAATCGCGCTGCACTGGCAACGCTCCGCGCACGTCTGCCCTGCGGGATCAGGGTTCCATCATCATCGTCGTGGCCACGGACGCTCCGTTGATTCCGCTGCAATTGCAGCGCCTCGCGCGGCGGGCAGCCCTGGGGCTGGGACGCATGGGCTCCTATGCAGGCAACAGTTCCGGGGATCTGGTCGCATCCTTCACCACGGCGGGCACAGCGAATTATCCCGACGCTCAGCAGGTGACCCCGATTCAGCAGATACCGAGCCTCGAGATCGATCCACTGTTCAAGGGGACCGTAGAAGCCACGGAGGAAGCCATCACCAATGCGCTGGTGGCCGCACAAACCATGACGGGCGCTGACGGGTTGCGCGTGTACGGCATCCCACATGAGGCGCTGCGCCATATCCTCAGACGTTACGGCAGAAAAGCGCCCTGAAGGGCGCCTGCGGCACGTCGCTTGCTCAGCTATAGCGCATGGAAGTTACGCTGACAGTGGTGCAGGCACGGACGCGAATCAACAACGAATTGCCGGCGCCACCGCCGCCTGAGCGCGAGCCGCCGATCACGCCTCCTGAGCCCGTGCCCGAAGACCCGCGTGAGAACACGCCCGTCAAAGATCCACCGGCCAATCCGAATCAGCCGCACAAGCGCATCGCGCAGCGTCATTTAGCGTCGTGAAAGATGACGCCCAGCGTATAACGTTGACCACTGCGCAACGTGCTGACGCCATGGCGCATGTTGACGCGGTAGGCGCCCCGCTTGCCCTGCACCGGCCGATGATGCACGGCGAACACTACGGCATCTCCCTGCTGTAGCGGAACGACCTCCGCCCGCGACTGCATGCGCGGGCGCTGCTCAGTCAGTACAAACTCACCGCCTGTGAAATCGGTCTGCGGCTGTGACAACAACACGGCCAGCTGCAGCGGGAACACGGTCTGTCCATACACGTCCTGATGCAGACAGTTGTAATCGCCCGCGGTGTATTTCAACAAGAGCGGCGTCGGCCGACGCTGTCCGGCACGACGACACGTCTGCAGAAACGCGTGGTGTCCGGGCGGATAGCGCAGCGGGCTGCGCAGCTGCTCGCTCCAGCTGTTCGCCACGGGCACCAGCTGCGGATAGATCTCTTGCCGCAATTTCGCGACCAGCGCTGGCAGGGGGTAGTTGAAATACTGATACTCACCCTGGCCATAGCCGTGCCGGCTCATGACGATGCGGCTGCGGAAGTGCTCCTGCTGCGCATATAACCCGATCAGCTGGGCGCAGTCCGCGGATGCCAGCAGTCGCTGTGCAACGGCGTAGCCCCGTCGCTGTAGTTCGTCGGTCAGCGCGCTTCCTGCCAGCGCGCTTCCGGCCAGCCCGCTCGAGCTCATCCCCCGGCTTCCCGCTCCAGCAGCGTGCGCTTGCGCCGCACGCCCCAGCGGTAGCCCGAAAGGGATCCGTCGGTGCGCACCACGCGATGGCAAGGTACCGCCACGGCCAGTGAATTGGCTGCGCATGCCTGTGCAACGGCACGCACCGCGCGCGGCGCTCCGATCCGCTGCGCGATCTGCGCATAAGTCGCGGTTGATCCGGCGGGGATCTGTTGCAGCGCTTCCCAGACGCGCTGCTGGAACGCCGTGCCGCGGATGTCCAGTGGCAGCTCCACGCCAATGCCGGGCTGCTCCACCAGTGCCACGATCTGCGCCACCAGTTGCTCGAAGCCGGCATCGTTGCCCACCAGATTGGCGTGCGGAAAGCGGTCCTGGATGTCGCGTGCGAGCGCCTCGGGATCATCCCCCAGCAGGATTGCGCACACTCCCTTGGGACTGCGTGCCACTAACACCGCGCCCAGCGACGAGATACCGATGGCGAAGCAGATGTCCGTATCCTTACCGCCGCCGCGATAAGCTGACGCGGTCATCCCGAGTACCGCACGCGAGGTGGCATAGAAACGCGCACCGGAATTGAATCCCGCAGCGAAGATCGCCTGAGTCACCGGACGCCCCTGCTCCAGTTGCTGGCGCACCCGCTCGGCCCGCTTGGCGGAGGCGTACCGCTTAGGTGTTAGTCCGGTCACGCGTTTGAACAGTCTGTGAAAATGGTAGGCGCTCAGGTGTGCCATCTGCGCCAGCTGCTGCAACTTCGGTACCTGCTCGGACGTCTCGATGCGCCGGCAAATGTCGGCAATCAACGCGGTTTGCCGCTCCGTGGACGAGGCGTCCCGCGGCTTGCAGCGCTTGCAGGCCCGGTAGCCCTGCGCCTCCGCGGCTTCTGGCGAGAGATGAAAGGCGAGATTGCCGGGCTTCGGCTGCCGCGATGGGCAGGATGGCCGGCAATAAACCCCCGTGGTCCGGACGCTGTAGTAGAACTTCCCATCCGCCGCTGCGTCGCGACGGACAATAGCCTGCCAGCGCCAGTCCTTCTCATCGGGTGCCGAGCGGATGTTGCGACTCATGGCGCAGGGCTCCCTAATGACTGCACGGCCCGAGCGCCCGTGCGTGGATGCGCTGCGAGAAGGTCATGTTCTTGCCACCGAGGCGGATCTCCAGCGTACCGCTCAGGTGCTGCTTATCCAACTGCCAGCTCGCATGTCCTTGCGTGTCACGAGCCGTGCAGACGAGAGTGTAGGAGCGGGTCCCAAGCTCGCGCCGTCCGTCCTGCAACGTGCAACCCTGCAGTGCAGGATGATCGAGCACTGGGAACAGCCGGCGCAGATCGTCTTCCTGCACGCAGCGTTGCGCGTGTGTGATGGTGTAGCGCAAGTTCTCTTCCAGGTGCGGCATGAGGGTTTCGGTCGTCAGCGCATACAGTCGGGGTGGGAGTTTCATATCCACTCCCGGCGGTGCATCTGCCCCCCACGAGCCGGTGATACCGAGGGCGACGACGGCGGCCAGTAATGGGGCGGAAAAGGATGACACAGGGGTTTTCCACGAGCCGATGAGACCCCATCATCTCTCTGCCGGGCTTCGCCGGCCATCCGCTTCTTGCTCTGGAATTGCGCCTGTGAAACCTGCGGTGAATCAAATCTCCCTGTCTGCAACCCGCGATCTGTTCGAGGGCGAGGCCCCGGTCCCGGCGAGCATCGCGCTGGCCCCGGGCGCTACGCTGCTGCGCGGTTTCGCGGCGCGCCCGGCGCGGCGGCTGCTGACTGCGGTGGAGCAAATCACCTCCGTAGCACCCCTGCGCCATCTCATCACTCCAGGGGGCTTCCGCATGTCGGTCGCCATGACCAACTGCGGCTCTCTCGGCTGGGTTTCGGATCGCACCGGCTACCGCTACACGAGCGAGGATCCCGAGAGCGGTCGATCCTGGCCGGCCCTGCCGCCGCTGTTTCTGCGACTGGCGCAGCAAGCCGCCGCGCAGGCCGGTTTCGCCCGCTTCGCGCCCGATGCGTGCCTCATCAACTCATTTGAACCGGGGGCGCGCCTGTCCCTGCATCAGGACAAGGACGAGCTCGATCTGAGCGTGCCGATCGTCTCGGTCTCGCTGGGTATTGCCGCCGTATTTCTTTTCGGCGGGTTGCGGCGCTCTGATCCCGTGCGGCCCGTACCTCTGCAGCACGGGGATGTCGTGGTGTGGGGTGGCCCCTCCCGGCTGAGCTACCACGGCGTGCGGCCATTGAAGGACAGCGAGCACGGGCTGCTCGGTCGTCGGCGCATCAATCTGACCTTCCGCAAGGCCCGCTGATCAGGTCAGTCGTTGCAACACCCCAGTGACCGCTCCGCCCAGTTTGCCGACGAGTTCCTCCAGCTCCGCATCACTGGCGTTGAACGGTGGGGCAATGATGAGCGTGTCTCCTGCGCCCTCGCCCACATGCCCAGCGCACGGATAACAGATCAGCCCATCCTCGAACGCCTGCTGCGCAATCTGGTGGCTGACCGCCAGTTCGCGGGCATACGGCTGACGGGTATGCGGATCACGCACGATTTCGATGCCGATGAAGTATCCGCGGCCGCGGATATCCCCGACCTGTGCGATGCGGCCGAGCGACTCCTGTAGAGCTGACTTGAGCAGGGCACCGCGTTCCTGCACCCGTTGCAGCAGGCCGTCGCGCTCGATAATGCGCTGCACAGCCAGCGCCGCCGCGCAGCCGGCAGTGTGACCCGAGTAGGTGTGACCCGTCATGAATGAGCCCTGCTCGCGCAGAATGGTATTACCCACTTCCGCGCTGCACACGGTAGCGCCGACCGGAATGTATCCCCCACCGAAGCCCTTCGCGATAGCCATGATGTCGGGCGCAACGTTTTCGTGTTCGAGGGCGCGCCATGTCCCACAGCGGCCGGCACCACACATGACCTCATCGGCAATTAGCAGTACGCCGTGGCGATCACACACACGCCGGATGGCCGCCGCGTATCCCGGCGGTGCAGGTACCACGCCGCCCGCGGCACCTACAACGGGTTCGAAGATGAAGGCCGCGACGGTGTCGGGGCCGCGGCGTTGAATCTCCTGCTCCAGCTCCTCCGCGAGCGCTGCGGCCAGCCCAACCTCCGTCATGCCGGAAGGCGGACGATAGCTGTTGGCCGCAGCGACAAACGAGACCTCCAGCAGGCTGCCCTCGAACGGCCGGCGGCGCTCGGCAAAGCCGGAAACCGACAGGGCGCCGAGGGTATTGCCGTGATAGGAGCGCTGCCGCGCGATGAAACGGTGTCGCTGGGGCTGTCCCCGGGCATCCCAATACTGCAGCGCCATCTTGAGGGCTGCTTCAACAGCCTCCGAGCCGCTCGAGCAATACACGACATGGCCGAACGTCGCGCCGGATCGACGCAGGACCAGCTCGGTCAATTCCTCCAGCGGTGTACTCGTGAACAGGTAGCGATAGGCGCAGGCCACGCGAGCCAGTTGCTCCGCAATCGCCGCATTGACCTCCGGATGGGCGTGCCCGATGCAGAAGGCCGCAGGTCCGCCGGAGCCATCCAGATAGCGTCTGCCGTCAGCATCGAACAGATAGCTGCCCTCGCCGCGCACGATGCGTGGCAGGTGCTGCAATCCGAATCCAAGCGCACGCTGAACCATGGTGCTCAGCGTAACGATGTGAATACCCCGCGCGCCGCATCCAGCTGCTGCAGCACGTGAGTCTTCTCGCTCGCATCGTTCCAGTCCGGATACGCGTTCGTGGTGGTGCGCATGCGCTCGATCCAGGCCAGGAAATATTCAGCATCCGCGGACGAGCGCGGCCGCTGCCCGGCAATTGTCACGTAGACCGGACTCGTGGTCGCAAAGACGTAGTTGTCGAGCACCGGATAGCGTGCACCGTGCGTCTGAGCCCGCAGCAGGCACCAGCCGGATTGCCGCAGCGGCACCGTACCGTGGAAATCGCCGCTCGCGGCCGCGTGCGTGCTCAGGAACGACCTGACAACGTGCCCGTTGCAGACGAGCTCCAGCTGGTCTACCGGTACGAGACTTTTCAGATGCGCGCTGAAGGCCAGCGATGCCTGCGGTGTGCCAAAGCGCAGCTCCTCTCCGGGCGCAACTCCTGCCAGCGTGAATCCGAGCAGCGGACCGTTGGTGGCGAAGGTGCGGCCCTGTTTGATGGCCTGCAGGAACGAGCCGGGTGTAAGCTCGCCCTCGATGCGCGCATAAACTCGATTCATACCTACCGGTCCGCGCAAACTGGCAAAGTTGGCCATTGCATCGGTACCGGCACCAGCCGGGAGGCGGAAGCCGAGATTCAACAGCCGATACCAGACGTCGCTGGTCGCGCGGTGGTCGCTGAAGCCGAGCGCTTCGATGTAGTCGACGTTACCCAATGCTGCATCGACCGGCAACGCGTTCGTCAGGCGCTCATGCTCGTCAAACGGATGCGGCGGCGTATCAAACGGATGCACATATCCCACCAGGGCCGAGCGCTCGTGCGCGAGTTTCGCGACATCGCTGTTGCTCGGGAACAGGCTCGAAGCGGCGGTGCGCGGGTAGCCGGCGTAACCCGGCAGGATGATGCCGCCTGAGAGGCCGAGCAGTCCGAGATGTCCCCAGTAGCTGGTGTGGAATTCCTGCCCATGCACCACCAGCGTGTCGTTGCGGGAGGCGGCATCGAGCTGCTGACCGTTCCAGGCGATGTCCGGGAAGCGCTGCTCCTTGTTGACGATCAGCGATTCCACCACGTTGAGACTTTCGCCGCGCGCCTGCGTGACCAGATGCGCGGGTGTGTTGCGGTAGTCCCCGCCGTAGTTCATGTGCACGTGCAGATCACCGCTGACCCAATGCCCCTCCTGCGGTACGGTGAGTGGGCGCTCATCCAAATCAACGAGCAGCTCCCGGGTCTCGCCGGCTGCGATCTCGATGTCATGCGCCTCGAGAGACCGGGTGAAGCCGTGCATGATCTCCACGTGCGCGCGGCCCGCTGGCACGGTGACATCCGCCGCTCCGAGCAGATGAAAGTAATGCGCTTCGAAGGCACGCTCCCGGCGATCGAAGCCGTCATCGGCGTTGATCCAGACGTCCTGCGGCGCGTGAAACATCCCGTTCGCATCGGTAACACTGATCCGAGCGACACCCGCGTCCCCGCCCTGTCGAAGCATCAGGTGCACGGTGCCGGTGGGCCCCATGTATCGCCGTGTGGTGACGGGCAGGCGCGAGAAGGCACCGCCCGGCAGGGTCATCACGTCGAGCTCGGTGTTGCCGTCACGGTTGGCGATGAACGCGATGTGGCCGCCATCGGGCGACCAGCGCGGATTCACCTGGTCATAGTCACCGAAAGCGAGCGGCAGCGGATCGCCGCCGCCTGCGGGCAGAATCCAGAGGTTGTGCCACTGGCGTCCCGCATAGGAGCCATACACCAGGCGATTGCCTTCCGGGGAAAAATCCGGTCGCGCCCGCCAGTTGGTCTCCTCGTAATGAATCTCGTGAGGTTCGCTCCCCGCGTGCGCCGGCATGCGCCACAGCCCGCCGGTGCCGTAGATGTGGCCGCGATTGCTGATGTAGAGCAACTCGGCACCATCACGCGTCCACACCGGGCTGATCTCGTGGTCGATCGCGCTGTAGTAATAGCGTGGCAGCTCACTCGCATGCTCGGGGGTCAGCTGTTCGACCGCGCCCAGGCGCCCCTGGTCGAAATCGGCAACGAAAATATGAAAGTGCCCGTGGGTTGCCGTGGAAACGAAGGCGATGCGACGCGCGTCAGGGGAAAAACGGGGCTCAACATTGACCGCGCCGTTCTGTAGCAAGGGATGAGTTGTGCCCGTGGACCGGTCCAGTACCCACAAATCGATGGCATCCGCCCGATAGGAGCTGTAGACCACGTACTTCCCGTCGGCGGAGGCATCGGGCTGATAGTCGTAGCTGCGGCCCGCAGTCAGCTGCTGCGCCTCGGGTGTACCCAGCCGCTGCTGCCACAGCGATCCCGCCATCGAATAAATGAGCGTTTGCGAATCGGGCAGCCAGCACAGACTGCCCGGACCACTGGTGAGCTGCGGGAGGTACATCTCGCGGTAGTAGTAGGGATGCGGAAGATCGATCTGCTGCAGCACCGGGGCGCGCTCCGCGTGCGCTCCCAGGCTCACTGCGAGCAGCGCCGCGCAGCTCATTGCACCGCCGAGGTAATGTTTCACTCCACGCATCAGAAGCCCCCGCAGGAAACGCCTGATGCTAGCCGATACCGCTGCCCGGGGCGCGGCCGTGAGAGCCGGCCGTCCCTTCAGCGCACCTCGTCAGTCCACACGGTGAATTCCTGCAGGGACGCTGGTCCGAAAGTCATGCTGATGGCCACATCGGCAGCGTCGCGGCCGCGGGCCATGAGGATGCGGCCGATTCGCGGCATGTTGTGGCGCGCATCGAAGGTGTACCACGCGCCGCCCACATACGCCTCGAACCAGCCGGAAAAATCCATCGGCGCATCCACTGGCGGAACGCCGATGTCACCCAGATACCCGGTGCAGTAACGGGCCGGAATGTTGAGGCAACGACACAACGTGATGGCAAGGTGGGCGAAGTCACGGCAGACGCCCTGGCGCTCCTGGAAGGTCTCCAGCGCGGTTCGCGTGCCGCGAGCAAACTCGTAGCCGAATTTCACATGGTTGTGCACGAAATCGCAGATGGCCTGCACCCGCGGCCAGCCGGGAGGTCTGTTGCCGAACAGCCGCCACGCTTCGGTGCTCAGATGTTCCGTGTCGCAGTAGCGACTCGCCAGCAGGTAGAGAAGCGTGTCATCAGGGAGCTGCTCGATCTGCGCCTGCTGCGCAGCTGGCATCACCGGGTCAGGAAGACCCGGATCGCGTACCAGCCCGTCGGCGGTGATCGTAATGCTGCCCGCTGGCGCCACCAGGCGGGTGCAGGTGTTGCCGAACAGGTCCAGATACATCGAGCGCGGCACCTGCGGATCGGTCCGCAGCTCGTCGGGGCGGAGCAGATCCGCACTGCGCGAGGCATGCACGTTGAGATTGAGGATCATGGGCACCGGCTGCAGGCAGTGGTACACCAGGCGGTAACCCACGCGGATCTGCACGTCGAACCTCGCTGCAAGTCAGGAATACTCCCTTCCGAGAGTAACACCTGCCACCAGCGATCGTTCCCCTATCCTGGGCTGGGAGGCTCCCGCCCGCGCTCAGACGGCGGCTCAGCCGTTGACGACGGCCGGTATGCTCGCTAACAGTGCATCGCCCGCAGGGCGCGTCATGGCGGGCGCCGCCAGATCGCGGAACACCGATCGCACCCCTTCACTCCACTGGCGGCTGAGTGAGGAGAAGTACGCGTCTCCCGGTCCGAACCGGTGCCGCACGGTGATGCGCAGGGCGTCCCGTTCGTAGCAGATCAGGTCGATGGGCATCCCCACCGACAGATTGCTGCGCATGGTTGAGTCGAAAGACACCAGCACACATTTCATGGCATCCGCGAGCGGCGTCGCCGTCGTGATGACCCGGTCGATGATGGGCTTGCCGTACTTGGCCTCGCCGGTCTGAAAGAACGGGGTTTCAGCGCCCGCCTCGATGAAGTTGCCTTCGGCGAAAGTGCGGAACAGCCGCATGGGCTCGCCCTTGATCTGCCCGGCGATGATGAAGGAGGCACTGAAGGAGGCGGTGGGCGACGACAAGCCCTCCCCGTCGCGCCGCTCGATGCCGCGCACCGCGGCAGCCACCAGCTGCGCAACATCGAACAGGGTCCGCGCTGTCCAGATGGTCGAGCCCGGCGGTCCGCCCGCCTGGGCGCGCTGCCGCAGGCTGCTGATCACTGCCTGAGTGCTGGCGAGGTTTCCTGAGCTCAACAAAACGATCACGCGGTCGCCGGGGCGCTCGAACACCGACATCTTGCAGAAGGTGGCAAAGTTGTCGACGCCGGCGTTGGTCCGTGAGTCCGAAGCCAGCACGATTCCGTCGTCCAGCAGTACTCCGACGCAGTAGGTCATGAGGTGGCAGCTCCCGGGGGTTGCGCAAATGTGTGATCACGCATGCGCCAGATATCATCCCGCGCCTTGCGACTGCAGCCAAGCCCATCAGCTCATGCAGTTGATGAATCGCACCACTCAGGCGCACGAAGTGTGAGGCGTGACACAAAATTGTGCGAGGTCGAAGCGCCGTCGGGATCGCTATAACTTCGACTTTGCTCGAGACGGCGCTGCGACAGCGCTGCACAACTTGCAACGACCGCGTCATCCTCAGATGAAGGCGGCGATCGCATCGCCCGCCGCGGCGGTATCTGCTGAACCTCCGAGGTCACGCGTGCGGGTGTGTGGATACACCAGCGCTTGCTCTACCGCACGTAACACGGCTTCGGCCGCTTCCGCCTCACCCAGGTGCTCGAGCATCATCTGCGCTGCCCAGATCATGCCAACGGGATTGGCGACTCCCTGCCCCGCAATATCCGGTGCCGACCCGTGCACGGGCTCGAACAGGGATGGGAAGCGACGCTCTGGATTGATGTTACCCGAGGGCGCGATGCCAATCGTGCCGGTGCAGGCAGGACCCAGATCCGAGAGGATGTCACCGAACAGGTTCGAGCCCACCACGACGTCGAAGCGCTCCGGATGCAGCACGAACATCGCTGCCAGCGCATCGATGTGATACTTGTCGGTACTGACCTGAGGATAGCCGCGCGACATCTGCTCCACGCGCTCGTCCCAGTACGGCATGGTGATGGCAATGCCGTTGGATTTGGTGGCCGAGGTCACATGGCGCTTGCGCTTGAGACTCGCCTCGAAGGCGAAGCGCAGCACCCGATCGACCCCGATGCGGGACATCAGCGTCTGCTGGACCACGATCTCCCGCTCGGTTCCTGCAAAAGCGCGTCCGCCGATCTCGGAGTATTCCCCTTCGGTGTTCTCGCGCACGATCAGGAAATCGATGTCACCGGGCTTGCGTCCGGCGAGCGGACACAACACTCCGGGCATGAGCCGCACCGGACGCAGATTGACGTACTGGTCGAACTCGCGGCGGAACTGTACCAGTGACCCCCACAGCGAGATGTGGTCCGGTACCTTCGCTGGCCACCCGACGGCTCCAAAGAGAATCGCATCATAGGAGCCCAGAGTCGCTTTCCAGTCTTGGGGCAACATGCGCCCCTCTGTCTCGTAGTAATCGGCACAGGCGAAATCGTAGTGATCGAACTGAAGAGCGAAGTCGTAGCGGTCCGCGGCCCGGCGCAGCACCTTCACGCTCTGCGGCAGCACTTCCTTGCCGATGCCATCGCCGGGGATCGCAGCGATACGATAGCTCCGGGTGCTCGTCATGACCGTAGAGGTCCCGGGGACAGGTTCTCAATCGCTAGAGCGGGCAGCGAATCCGCCGGTGAGAATCCGAAGATCCTGCCATAAAAGGCGAGCTCGGCCTGCACGGCGCGCGTGACATTCTCCGGCTTGCGAAAGCCGTGTGTCTCCCCAGGGAACAGCAGATAGGCCACGGGGATTTGCCGCGAGCGCAGCGCCGCCACGATCCGTTCCGACTGAGCGGGCGGGACGACCGGATCATCCGCCCCCTGCAACACCAGCAACGGTGCGCTGAACCCTTGCAGATGATTCAGCGGGGAGCGGCTCTCGTACAGCGGTTGTGCCTCGGGCAGGGGGCCAATGAGATTGTCCAGATAGCGGCTCTCGAATTTGTGTGTATCCCGGGCGAGCGCAGTCAGGTCGGAAACGCCGTAGTAGTCGGCGCCCGCGCGGAATTCCCGATGCAGGGCGAGCGCCGCCAATACCGTATATCCTCCCGCGCTGCCGCCGCTGATCGCTACGCGTTGCGCATCGACCTTGCCGGCTTCGCACAGAAAACGCACGGCGGCCACCACGTCCTGCACATCCACTACACCCCAATTGCCCTTCAGCTCCTCGCGATATGCGCGGCCATACCCCGTGCTGCCGCCGTAATTCACATCCACGACCGCGAAGCCGCGACTGGTCCAGAACTGAGTACGGGGCGCGTAAGAGGGACCCGCGTAGCTCGTAGGACCTCCATGCACCAGAGTCAGCAGCGGCGGACTGTCTGCGGCGGGGCCGCAGAATTCAGCACTCGCAGGTGGATAGTAAAAGGCGTGACTGAGCCTTCCCCCGGCGCTGGGAAATGCGATGGCCTGCGCAACCGAGATCGCCGCGGACTCAAGTGGAGTCGTACCCGCCTCGCGCAGGACCTCCGCCGTAGCGCTGCGCACGTCGATGCGCACGATACGTTGCGGCGCCTGAGCTGAGCCGGCGATCGCCGCCACGTGATTCTCATCGAGTCGTGTCAGCTGCGCATACTCCGCGTACGGCAGATACAACGGTTGTCCCGCACCCGCGCGCAGATCGAGCAGCGCGAGCTGATCGGAGCCTCCTTCAGTGAAGCGCACCAAGGCGCGGTGCTTGCCGAGCAAGGCATAATTGGATTGTCCTAAAGTCCACAACCCGGCTGCGAATTCCGCCGCGCGCGGCCAGACCGGCCGAGAAGCGTCCTCAGCGACGTGCGCGTACAGGTTCCAGAATCCGGAGCGGTCGGAGATGTAGTACAGCTGACCGTCAGCGTCCCACTGGGGGTCGATCACGGACTCGGTGGTCCCTCCCGCTACCGTCCTGACATCCTCGAGCCCCTGAGCCGTGAGTCGTGCGACCTTGAGCTGCGTGCCGTCCCAGGGCATGTTGGGATGGTTCCAGCAGATGAAGGCCAGCTGTTGCTCGTTGGCACTCAGCCTGGGGTAGGCAACGAAATCGCTCGCCGCGTACAGGACTTCGCCGGCACCGCCTCGTGGCAGCGGGATCCGTACGAGGGTATTGCATACCCGCCCCGCATCGGTGTGGTCTTCGCGCACGCAGATGAGTGCCGCGGTCCCGCCATCGGCGCTTCGTTGCAGCGTGCAGTCAGCATAGCGATACCCAGGCGGCGTCAGGGCAACCGGCGGCCCCGCACCGCGCAGCAGATAGAGCCGCTGGTCCTCGTAGTTCGCGAAACAGACACTTTCGCCGGTGGCGAGATACGGGGCTCCGCCATACTCATGCACGCGCGTACGCACATTGCTGCCCGGAGGTGACAGCCGCGCAGGTTGCTGCTCTCCCTGAACACAGAACAGCGCAGTGATGCCGCCCTCTGCCGGCAGGGTTTCCGTCCAGTACAGCCGGCCGGCAGCCGCGCGCAGGTCGGCGAAGCTGACGCGGCCTGCAGCCAGCGCTTGCGCGCTCAGGGGCGAGCGCCAGGCGCCGTACGGCGCGATGATCCGGGCTGACGCAGCGCGCGTCATCGCTTGATGCGCATGCGGCCCAGAAAGTCCCGCTTGCCGATCGGCGCGCCTTTCCAGCGCAGGATGTCGTAGGCGGTCGCGGCGTGGAAATAAAAGTTGGGTTGTGAAAACGACAGGAGGAAATCCTCGGCCGCGAAATCGATGCTGCGACCGCCGAAGGCAAAGCGCATCGGCCGGCCGATGAATCGATCCATCTCGGCCTCATCGATCCCCTGTAGCGCGGTGAGAGTCTCCTGGATGCGTGCCTTGAGAGCTGGAAAGCTGGCTGGCGGTGTCGTGTCATCGGGACTGAAGAGACCGCGACGTACGCCCTCGATTGCTCCCAGCGAGTGCACGGCGGTCGACTTCACCTGATACGCGAATGGATTCATGTCAGCGGCGAGCCGCGCCTGGATCAGCTCAGCCGGCTGCCATTGCTTCTCGCGGCAAAAGGACTCCGCGGTGTCCAGCAGCCGTACCAGCGCATTCAGGACCTGCAGATAGCTCGGAATCGTGGCGGCGTAGAGCGAGAACGGCATGGAGGGGCTCCGTATGCCACTGATGCACCTCTCATTATGATGCACCTCGCATCATAATGAGGGTCAGATCTTGGCGCCCGGCCTCAACGGCCCTACCTGGGTTTGACCGCGATACCCATCACCTCGTAGTGCGCATTGGCCAGCAGGTGATCGACGCCAAGGAATGCGCGGGCCGGGAATGGACCCTTGAAGTAGGTGACATAAACCTTGTTGAACGCCGGATACCAGGAGAGATCGGCGCAGAACACCTGAACCCAGACCAGGTTGTTCATGGTGAAGCCGGCACCCTCCACCGTCTTCTTGATACTGTCGAGTACGACGCGCGCACCTTCCTCCGGAGTGGCGGCGATCTTGCCGGTGGCAGGGTCCATATCGATCGTCCCCGCGATGTAAAGCGTGTCGTTGGCTAGCACCGCGGCGCTGAAGGGCGGAGCGGCTCCGGCGGGCAGCGGGACGGAGGACGACGGCGGGAGGCTCGCGGGGTAATGCTTTACTTCGGCAGTTACGCTGCCGGCGGCGAGGAGCGTCAGCAGGGGTAGCAGCGAACGAAGAGTGTGCATAGGGATCTCCTGACAGTCAGTAGTGAAGGGCGATCTGGGCGTCAGCGACGTTGCACCCGCAGTGTGCCAACACCCTGAGCTACTGACTACAGGTGATCCGTCCCGGTACTCGTGCCGGGACGGATCGCGACAGCGGACCGCTGCCGAGGATTAAAGAGACAACAATCGCTCGAAGAAGGATCGGTAGCGCCGCAGGGCTACACGGAGGTTCTCCGTAGCGCCCTCGCCGGTCTCATCGAGCTGCGCTTCCATGCGCTGCCGCTCCGTGGCAAAACCCTGAGCGAGGTTACTCATGACCTCTGCCACCAGCTCATCCCCCCGACGTACCGCTTGCTTCGGATCATCGACGAAGCCGCTTTGGATGGAGATCCAGCGCTCCCGGAAGCTCTCCGCCAACCCCGAGGCAAACAGCGGCTCCAGTGTCTCCTCTGACGAATCGGCACGCGCCCGCGCCGGCGCCGGGTCCGAAGACGTGGTGGTGCTTCGCTCATCATCCCGCGCCTCGCGCGAGCGGGCCGGTGCGCGTTCCCGCATGTCCGCGTCAGCGTCCGCCGCTGCCTTCGGGCGTTCCAAGCCGGGTGGCTGTGCCACATCCAGGCGCGTTACCTCCTCTTCCGTATAGTCCACATCGGTATGCGGATTGGCCGTGCCTTCGCCGCGCCGACCGGCACGTGCAAGATCAGCGGTGGACAGGGGTTTGCCATTCTCTCGACTCGTGATGCTCATGAGTGCAAGGCCTCCTCTTTACGGGCGACGGCTGCCGAGTTGGTCGATGGCGCCGGAGCACCGACAGCGAGCAGATCGTCAAACAGGGCGCGGTAATGTACGACGGCCTTGCGCAGCTCCTCGGTACTCGCCTCGCCACGCTCGTCGCGCAGGGCGATCGCCTGGCCCGCACGGTAGTGCTCCACCACGGCAGGGTGGTGCACCGAAATGTCAGCTGCGCGCCGCTCGAAATCGCCCATCGGGTAACCCCGTTTCGCCATCAGCTCGCGAATCAGGCGATCGGCTTCACCGACGACGCCGTTGGGATTGTCGACGAAGCGGGCTTGCAGCTTCGCCCAGGCCTCGCTGAAGCGTGCTGCCTCCGCCGGCGGCAGCGGCACGAGCTTCAGTCGCTCTACCCGTTGCTCACGCGCCTGCAGCTCAGCCTCAGCCTTCTCCTGAGTGCCGGCGGTACGCAACACCCGGTTATATTCCGGCCCGAATCGCTGTTGCAGATGCATCGAGCGCCGCGCACGTTGCTGGCGCACAATCAGCACTGCTGCTGCGATGACGCCGAGGATTAGCACCGCGGCCAGGACGAGGGTCTGAGGTTCGGTGGCGTTCACGTGATTCCCCTTTATAGGTGTGATGAGGGTGAACGCCCTGTCTGGGTCAGGGTTCCCCCGTCAATCTGCAACGTAATTGGGCGAGGAAGCAGGCTGCAAAGCCTGCGCAAAGCGAGGTCTCACATGTTCATAGCTTTAGGCACGAAGTGCGGCAAGACGGAGCAGAACGCGCTGCCGTTCTCGCCGGCGGTGGAATTGTGCGGCACCCTGTATTTCTCTGGGCAGATGGGCTTCGTCGACGGACAACTGAGTGGCGACACCATTACGGCTCAGACGGAGGCGACCATCGACAACATCGAGCGACTGCTCAAGCACGAGGGCCTGTCGCTGCGGCATGTTTTCAAAGTCACTGCCTGGATCGCACGGCGCGCAGACTTCGCAGATTTCAACGCGGTCTATCGCAAACGCTTCACTCCGCCCCATCCGGCGCGTTCTACCGTCGTGAGCGAGCTGGTGGTGGAGGGCGCGCTGGTGGAAATCGAGGTCATCGCACGTCGCTGAATTGACAGCGCGAATGTGCCCATGGTTTGATCCTATATGGGATAAAAGTTCCGTATAAGGAACGCAGATCTTGAAGCTGATCGTCACTCGCGAAGACTGGCCGCTGCTCGCGCCTTTCCGTATCAGCGGCTACACCTTCAACTCATCTCCCTGCGTTCTGGTCACCTTGCAAGAGGGTGCATATTGCGGGCGCGGCGAGGCAGCCGGCGTCTACTACCGGAATGACACCGTCGAGCACGCCCTGACTCAGATTGAGGGGGTGCGCAGCGCAGTCGAGAAGGGCATCGAGCGCGCGCAGCTGCAAACTCTGTTGCCACCAGGTGGTGCCCGCAACGCGCTCGATTGCGCGCTCTGGGACCTGGAGTCGCAGATCGCGGGCATACCTGCCTGGCAGCTGGCCGGTCTCGACCCGCCCCGCCCGCTCGTGACGACGTTCACGTGCGGCGCGGAATCTCCAGAGGTGATGGCCGCTCGGGCCCTGCAGTATCGCGGTGCCCGCGCCATCAAACTGAAGCTCACCGGTCAGGCGCTCGATGTGGAGCGGGTGCGGGCGGTGCGCGCTGCCTGTCCGCAGGCCTGGCTCGGTGTCGATGCAAATCAGGGATTCGACCGGCCTTTCCTCGAGCAGATCCTGCCGGCGCTCGTTGCGGCCCGCGTGGCACTCATCGAACAGCCCTTTGCGGTCGGGCGTGAATCAGAGCTGGACGGGCTGCAGTCGCCGATACCCATCGCAGCCGATGAAAGCCTGCAGGGGCTGGAGGATCTGGCGGCACTCGCCGGGCGCTTCTCGGTCGTCAATATCAAGCTCGACAAGTGCGGCGGCTTGACCGAAGGACTGGCCATCGCGCGCGCGGCTCGCCGGGAGGGACTGCAGGTGATGGTCGGCAACATGACCGGCACCTCACTCGCCATGGCACCCTCATTCCTGGTCGGTCAGCTGTGCAGCGTGGTCGACCTCGACGGGCCGGCGCTGCTGAGCTGCGATCGTGAGCACCCGGTGTGCTATCGCGATGGGATGATCGACTGTCCGCCCCAGCTCTGGGGTGGCGGTCGCAATAAATAGAAGACGCCCGGGAGAAGGAAATGCGTGTCTGCTTGCTGCTGTTTGCGCTCGTCCTGGTCGCGTTCCCGAGACTGGGCCTGTCAGCCTCCAATGAGGAGGCGGCAGCACGCGTCAGCCGGATCCTGCAGCGCACGCCGCTCGTTGACGGCCACAACGATCTGCCCTGGGAGATCCGCGACCGCTTCCACGGCAAGCTGTCGAGCCTCGATCTCGCCCGCAACACGGCCGAGCTGCCAAGGTCGACAGACCAGCCAGCGCTGATGACCGACATCCCCCGGCTGCGGCAGGGTCAGGTCGGCGGGCAGTTCTGGTCGGTGTGGGTGCCGATCGAACTGCACGGTCCTGCGGCCGTGCAGGCCACCCTAGAGCAGATCGACATCGTGCGACAGATGGTCGAACGTTACCCCCGCGACCTGGAAATGGCCTATACCGCGGCCGACATCCGCCGCATCAAACGCTCCGGCCGCATCGCCTCCCTCATCGGCATCGAGGGTGGCCATCAGATCGACAATTCGCTTGCAGTACTGCGGCAGATGTATCAGGTCGGGGCGCGCTACATGACATTGACCCACTCTGGCAACACGGACTGGGCGGACTCCGCCACCGATCATCCGAAGCACGATGGTCTGTCGCCATTTGGCCGCGAGGTCGTGCGGGAGATGAACCGCCTCGGCATGCTCGTCGACCTGAGTCATGTAGCGCCCAGCACCATGCGCGCGGCGCTCGAGGTGTCCGAGGCACCCATCATCTACTCGCACTCGAGTGCGCGCGCGCTCGTTGATCACCCGCGCAATGTGCCCGACGACATCCTGCAGCGGGTCGCCCGCAACGGCGGCGTGGTAATGGTGAATTTTTATCCGGGCTATGTCTCCGCAGCCCGTAACCGCTGGGATGCGGATCTGACAGCGGAGAAAGCACGCTATGACTCCCCGCCGTTCGCCGGCCTTTACATCGGCCAGCCGGAGCGCGCGGCTGCGGCGCTGAATGCCTGGAAGGTGGACCACCCGGCGCCGGAGGTCACGCTCGCTGATGTTGCTGACCACATCGAGCACATCCGCAAGGTCGCGGGCATCGAGCACGTCGGTCTCGGTTCAGATTTCGACGGTGTGCCGGAAGTCCCTATGGGTCTGGAAGGCGTCGACAAATATCCGGCGCTGCTCGCTGAGCTTGCCCGCCGTGGCTGGAGCGACGATGAGCTCGCGAAGGTCGCCGGAGAGAATCTGCTCAGGGTGCTGGGTCAGGTGGAGAGCATCAGCGCGCGGCTGCGCGCAAGCCGTCCGGCCTCGGAAGCCACCCTGCAGCAATCCGACAAGAGTTGATTTACCCGGGCGGCCCGCTCGTCAGAACTTCGTCAGAACCTCGTCAGAACCTCGTCAGAACCTCACGCCGACCTGCACTCCCACGGTGCGCGGCTGAATGAAGCTCGCCAGTCCCGTCTGGTTGGTGCCAAAATTGTTGGCATATTCGCTGATGCCGCGGCGGTTCGTCAGGTTGGTGGCGAAGAGCTCCGCGCTGTAGCGACCACTGTCCAGTCCGGGACGCACTGCATGTGGCAGGCGTCGACATCCGCGCCGAAGAAGGCTCCGTTGTGTCAATCACAGTACGCATTCGCAGCATCGTCGCGGCTGCTAAAGTGTGGTGATGGCCAGAAGCAAGCTCTCACACCCGCTTACACGTGCGGTGCAAGCGTCGACATCCGAATCGCCCAAGCTCGGCGAATGTCTGCGCCAGCTGCGCTTCCAACGAAGAATGTCCATTGCGGAGGTCAGCAGCGCCACGGGTATCGCCAAATCCACCTTGTCGCGCGTGGAGAACGATCAGCTGTCACTCACCTATTCGAAATTGCTGCAACTGTGCAAGGGGCTGCAGATCGACATCGCGCAGCTGTTCTCGCGCGGCACGGCGGGCAAACCCGCGGCACCCTCGGCCCGGCGCACCTTCAGCGCGCCTGGAACGGGACGCATGGTGCAGGTAGGCCAGCAGGCCTACGAATATCTGTGCACAGAGCTTGCCGGCAAGCGCATGACGCCGATGACCGGCACGATCAGCTCGCGCACGCTGGCTGAAACCAACGGGCTGCTGCAACACGAGGGCGAGGAGTTCACGTATGTGCTGGAAGGAAAGCTGCAGTTGCATACGCAGTTCTACGAGCCGCTGATCGTTGAGAAGGGGGGCTCGGTGTACTTCGACAGCACTATGGGTCATGCGTACGTTTCCATTGGCGCGACACCTCTCAAGATTCTGTGTGTCTGCACTACTCCCGAGCCTGCGCTGCCATTCCCGATCGAACGGCGCGCGTCTGTCACGCCAGGCGTAGCTGCGAGCGTTGCCGCAGCGAAAGGGCGCCGCACACGGCGCTGATGAGGCGAAGGGGGCAGCGGCGGCCCTTAAGGCGGGTAGACGTGCAGGAGCTGATCCACCAGCGCCGCCACACCCTCGTCTTGCAGCGGGTCGGCACACGGCAGCCCTGTCGACCGCTGACATTCCTGCAGAACATTCGCGCGCTCATTGGGCGGCACCTTGGAGAGATTCAGTGACACGCCGACGCAGCGGATGGACGGGTTAGTCAGCCGTCCGATGTCGATCGTGCGCGCGATGACTTCGCTGACCGTGGGAAGACGGAATTCAGGCCAACCTGAAATACCGCTGCGGGTGGGATCGTGACAAACCACGAAAGCATCGGGTTGTGAGCCTACCAGCAGACCCACTGTGACCTGCAGGTAACCGGGATGAAACAGACTGCCCTGGCCCTCGATGAGATCCCAGTGTCCAGGATCGGCGGCAGGTGAAAGGGACTCCGCCGCGCCGGTCAGAAAGTCGGAGACTACGGCATCAAGCGGTATGCCCTGCCCGGCGATCATGATGCCGGTCTGACCCGTCGCGCGAAAGTGACTGGGAATCGCACGCCGTCGCAGCTCGGCGGCGAGGGCCAGGGCCGTGTATTTCTTGCCGCAGACGCAGTCAGTACCCATGGTGAGCAAGCGCCTCCCCGAGCGTTTGGCGCCGGTTCCAACCGGCAGCCCACCCGGGGGTACCCGTACATCGATCAATTGGGCTCGACCAGCCTGCGCGGCAGCGGCAAGACCTTCGAGGCTGCTCAGGCGCACGTGCAATCCCGCGACGATGTCTATCCCGACAGCGGCTGCTTCACGCAGCGGTGGGATCCAGGCCTCGGGAATGCCGCCCCCGACCGCAGCGGATCCGATGATCAGACTGCGCACACCGGCAGCGCGTGCCTGTGCGATTGTGAGATCGGGAACGCCGGTGTCGATGCGGCAGCCGGGCAGGCGGACCTGACCTGCGCAGTCCTCGCGCCGCCACTGCACCAGCCCGAGCGCAGTCTTGCCATTGGTCTCATCATCGATATCACCGAGGAAGACCGCGAACGGCACGTGGAAACGGATCATCGCGCGCACCACACCAGCCGCCGGCACCCTTGCAGAGCACGCACTGAGCTTGTTTTCATAATGGGCCTACTCGTTGCTTAAATGCAGTATAGTTTCGTAAACGGAACTTGTGAATCGTGAGCAGGACACGGCCCCCAGCTGATCACCGGTCGGTAGCGGTTCCGAAGCGCACCGGGCGGCCACCGCAACGCACCAGCAAGCCTGCGCTGGGCGCGCTATTGCGCTCGCTGCGCACCCAGAATCACTGGACGTTGAAGGAAATGAGCGCGCGCACTGGCATCCCCTTCTCGACGTTGTCGAAAGTCGAGAACGACCGCCTCACCCTGACCTATGACAAGCTGCTACAGCTGGCCGAACGACTGGGACTGCAGATGTCAGAGTTGTTTGCCGAATCCACGTCAGCCGACGACCCGCAGGCCGTCACGGCCCGACGCAGCATCGGCACGCTGGACAATGCGGTGCGGGTGACAACCCCGAATTACGACTATTTCTACATGTGCACCGAGTTGCGGCACAAGCGCTTCATTCCCGTGCTGACCCGCATCAGGGCGCGCTCCGTCAAGGAGTTCGGTCAACTGGTCAGGCACTCGGGCGAGGAATGGATTTACGTACTGCAGGGCCGGGTCGAGGTGCATACGGAGTATTACGACACGGTCACTCTGGAACCGGGGCAGTCGGTCTACATCGACAGCAACATGGGCCATGCTTTCATCGTCGCGCCGGGTCATGAGGAAGCGACAGTGCTCGGGGTGTGCTCCAGCGCGCAGGAGGACCACATGCACGAGATCATCTCGGCGCACGACGAGCAGTGAGGCTGCGGCGCTGCACGCGCCGCGCCAGCGCCATCGCCGCCGCAGCCTCGATAACACATCTCTACCGGGATTGCTGCCGGCAATCCTGGCGCCTTGTCCGCTCCTGGCGAACGTCGGGAGAAAATCCCTTGGGTTTCGATCATCGCTGACCCATGCTGCCGGCAGCACGCGCATGCGCGGTGAACCGGACGCTGATCTCAAGAGCTCATGCCTGATTACGGGACTCGCCCCAGCACCGCGATACCTCTGCCCCATGTCCTCGTCCTGACGCTGCTGCTCCGTTGCAGCCCGGCGCTGCCTGCCGCCGAACCCGCTGCGACCGCGAACCAACAGCCGATGGCGACCATCGTGGTCATCGGCACCTCGCCACTGCCGGGCACCACTATCGATGCGGACAAGGTGCCTGCGAACGTGACCTCGGTACAGGCGGGCGATTTACGCCGTGAGGGGGCCGCAAATCTCACGGCAGCTCTCAATGCGCAGCTCGGCAGCGTCAATCTCAACGACACGCTGGCTGATCCATTTCAGCCGGATATCTTCTATCGTGGTTTCGACGCCTCCCCGGTACTCGGCACGCCGCAGGGTCTGGCCGTCTACCAGAACGGGGTGCGGATCAATGAAGCCTTCGGCGATGCGGTGAACTGGGATCTCATCCCGGATCTCGCCATCGATCGACTCGAGCTCGTCAGTGCCAACCCGGTTTACGGCCTGAATGCCCTGGGCGGCGCCGCTTCACTCGTCATGAAGGATGGCTTCAATTACGACGGACGGGAGATCGAGATCTCAGGCGGCTCGTTCCACCAGCGCTCCGCTGCAGTCCAGATCGGTGCCCGCCACGGCGTGCTGGGTATTTATGTCGCCGGACGGGTGCTGGATCAACATGGCTGGCATTTCTTTGCCAACGACCGCATCAGGCAGTTCTACTCCGCGCTCAGTGCGCACCTCTCTGCGGCGACGCTCGACCTCACGTACACGCATGCCGACAATGCGCTCTATGCGCGCGGCGCGACTCCGGTGCAGAGCCTGGCACTCGATCCGCGCAGCGTCTTCACAGGTCCCCAAGGCACGCTCGATCGGTTGGATTTCCTCACCCTCGATGCCTCCTGGAGCCTCACCGACCACCTGTCCCTCCAGAACGTCTATTACTACCGGGACTATCGTCAGTTCATCATCAATGGGAATACCAGCAATTACGCCGCCTGCACTCCTAAGACATTACGCGGACAGTTGTGTCAGTCCGACGGCATGACTGCCGTGCAGGATGCCGCGGCCCAGCCGATCCCTGATCTTTCCGCCGGTGGCGCACTGCCCATTGGCGAAAACGATTTCGAGGACATTCACAGTCACGGTGTGGGAGGGTCGTGGCAGCTGCACGTGACGCAACCGATGGCTGGCCGCGAGAACAAGTTGTCCGCTGGCGCCACTATCGATCTGGCGCACATCGATTTCTCCTCGATCAGCGAGCTCGGGGCGATCGATCGCAACCTTACCGTGTTGCCTTCAGGGCTGTTCGTCGACACCCCGGAGAGTAGCGGCTTTCCCGCCACTCCGGTGCTGCTGCGTGCCACTGACAGGTATTACGGGTTCTATGTCACCGATACGTTGGACCTGACATCCGTGCTCACCGTGACTGCCAGTGGGCGTTTCAATATCGCGCAGATTGACCTGTACGATCAGCGCGGCACCAACCTCAACGGGCTGAACCGCTATACGCATTTCAACCCGGCGCTGGGTGCTACCTTAAAGCTCAGCCGGGCGCTGACCGCCTATGGCGGATATTCGACGACGAATCGGGCACCGACCGCCAGCGAAATCGAGTGCTCCGATCCGCTGCTGCCGTGTCTGCTGCCTGCCAACCTCGCCGGCGATCCTCCGAGTCTGCGCCAGGTGGTGGCGCATACCTTCGAGATCGGGCTGCGCGGCCACCTCCAACTGCCGAACGGCGTTGCCGGAGCTTTGAGCTGGGACGTGGGATTGTTCCGCACCCAGCTCGATGACGATATCTATGCCATTGCGAGCTCGCTGAGCACCGGTTTCTTCCAGAACATCGGCGCCACGCGGCGTGAGGGCGGCCAGGCGAACCTCAGCTGGCGCGACGCACATCGCTCGGCGTATCTCAACTTCAGCTACGTCGCAGCCACTTTCGAATCCTCGTTCGAGCTCAACTCACCTTCAAGTCCGGCGCAGGATGCGAATGGCAATATTCAGGTCCGGCCGGGCGATCATCTGCCGGGCATTCCGCAGCAACGCATCAAGGCCGGTGCTGACTACGAAGTGATCGCCGGCTGCTCGGTTGGAGCCACTCTGCTCTACCAGAGCATGCAGTTTTACAAAGGAGATGAATCCAACCAGAACGCCGCGCTGCCGGGATTCGTCGTACTGGGCCTGCACGCCAGCTGGCGGTTCTGGAACGATTCGGCAGTCTTTCTCGCGCTACAGAACGTCACCGCTCGCCGCTACGCCACCTACGGCATCTACGCTGATCCCACGGGCATAGGGGCGCCGGGCGTACCTGCGGATGCCGTCTCGAACGACCCGCGTGCCGATAATCGCTTTGCAAGCCTTGCCGCCCCACGCAGCCTGTTCGGTGGGATCCAGATCCGCTTCTAGGCCGCAGGACACGGCGCACCGCCAGCCACGGCAGCGCGTTATGTCTGCGAGAGGCGATTCCGGCGCGAATCCCTACTGTGTGGAGGTCGCAGCCTTAGCGCGATCTTTCACCGTTGCCAGGTGCGAGTTAGCCGCATCCTTGCACTGCTGCTGCGCGTCGCCCTGGAGCGCGTCGCACTTTGCCAGGGCTATCTTGTTAGCCCCTTCGGCTTCGGTGACCGCGGCATCGGCGACCGCAGCGACGCTGCGGTCGGCGGCCTTCGCCCGCGCAGCAGCCTCGTCTTTGGCCAGGTCGGCGCGCGCCTGACCCTCACTGTCCTTGCGTTTCTGGTCTGCCTTGGCGTTGTTGTCGGTGGCCTCCTGTTGAGCCTTTGCAACGTTGGCCTGCACGTCCTCGGGCTTGTCCGCTTTATTGCACGCGGATAACCCCACGACCGTCGCAAGCAGAAATGCGCTCGCAAACGCCAGTCTCATCGGAGCTGATTTCATTCGAGGTCCCCTGATACACGAGCTTGAGCGTCGTAGTCCGACAATACCCCTTCAGGGTTTGGGCCTACAGTCTCATAACGCAAGTTGTGTTGTAGGAATCGTCTGACACGGGAGCTGCACAACATCAAGGGTTAGGTTGGGTAAGATGTCCAGCATGCGGCTGGACGGAGCTGGCGCTACTGCGGCGACTTCACGGTCGCGGATGCTTTGAGCCTCGGCTGCCTCGGCTGACGAGGCACGGGGATGCGCACCGGCAGCGGCACATTGCACAGGTCTATGTGTCCCGGGTTGAATTTGAACCAGTCTTCGCGCCGGTTGCGGCGTTGCTCCAGCAGACGGTGGAATGTTCTGCTGTCAGTGCGTAACACCTGGATCGGAATCTGCTCGGCAACCGGTACATCAGCGCCGACACGCATCGAGACGATCGGCACCACTGCCTCTGTGGGAAGATAGAAGCCCAACTCGCCGCTGCCTCGGGGCAGCGTGGCGAGCAAGGCGATGCCCTTCACCACCCGTCCGACCAGCGCGAGATTGCGGTCGAGCTGCCGTGGTGACTGCCCTATCACGGCGTACATCTCCGTGCCGTCGCTTTCCGGTGGATCGTCGCGGCCTGTTCCTACCATGCCATAGCAATGCGCGAGCCAGACGGCCCCCGACTGCGGGTCGCGGGCGGCGGGAAAACCGTCCAGGAAACCAACCTCCTCTGCATAGACGTCGCGTTCCTTCAGCGGCATGAAATCCGTGCCCGCACTCCGGTCGGCGGTGAATTCGGCGGCGACCTTGTGAATGCCCGCTGGCAGCGCGCGCTGGTGTCGCGGATCATTCCATTGCACGACGTAGTCGTCCTGCACGCGCACGATCGCCAGGCCGTCAAAATAATGTGCCCTGACGAGTTCCTTGATGTTCTGCACATGTGCCGGAGCTATACGCGGCGCAAGCTCGATGATGACGAGCCCCACTCGCAGCTGCAGATACAGCAGATTCTCAGGATCCGGGCGGCGCCAGTCTGCCGGCGTCGAATTCTCGAGGAGCTCGGTGAGCGGCACAGGCGCCGCGGTGACCGCGCGAGCGCCGCATACCGCGAACAACCCACACAGCAGCGTGGCCGTCCGCCGGCCCTGCCATCGCAAGGCGATGGGCATCAGGACAGCGCAGCCGCTGGTCATGAGGACAGCAAGTCCGATGATCATGGGTTCCGACACCCTCCAACATAGCGTTCCGCGACGACTGGTGTACGCATTGAGGCACGTGCATCATAGCGCGCCTGGTTTCAGGAGGGATTCGCATGAGGTGTTTGCTGGTCTGCGCCGTAGCTCTCACGGCACCTGCAGCGTTTGCGTTCACGGCGGACGAGTTGGCGGCCAAGAATGTTGAGGCAAAGGGAGGCCTCGAGAAGGTGCATGCGATCCAGTCGCTGCGACTCTCGGGAACGCTGCGCCTGCAGAACGACGCACTGCGGCTCACCTTCGTTGAGTTGATCCGTCAGCCCGGTTGTATTCGGTATGAGGCGGCGTTGCAGGGACTCACGCAGATACAGGCTTACGACGGCACGCAGGCCTGGCAGATCAATCCGTTCCAGGGCCGCAAGGATCCGGAGAAGCTCTCGGCCGATGACGCCAAGGGCATGGCAGAGGACGCGGCCGATTTCGCAGGACCCCTGGTCGACTATCGGCAGAAGGGCTACCGGCTCGAGCTGCTCGGCACCGAGGACATCGATGGCACCGAGGCTTATAAGCTTCGCGTCACACGTAGCAACGGTGATCTCACCACGGTGTATCTCGATCCGGACTATTTTCTCGAGGTGCGCACGATCAATCGGCGCATCGAACACGGCGTGCCGGTCGAAACAGTCACGGACTATGGCGATTACGAGAAGGTCGCCGACGTGTTTCTGCCTTTCTCCCAGATCACAGGTAGGAAAGGTTCCAGTAAGCGTCAGAAGGTGCAGTTCGACAAGGCGGAAGCCAATCCCCAGGCGGACGGTAGCCCGTTCCGCTTTCCCGCCACTCAGCCGCGAAGTGACCGCCAGGAGTGAGTATGCCTATGCGACGCGGCAACCTTGTGGCTGCCAGTCTGCTGCTTTACACCAGTCTTACGGCGGCGCAACCGCGCGCTGCTGCAACGGCAGTCTTTGACTCCGGAGCGATCTCCGGCCTCGGGGCGCGCAACATCGGCTCTGCGGCGATGAGTGGCCGGATCGCGGCGCTCGCCGGCTACGATGATGACTCGGGCAAAGTGGTGCTGTTTGTCGGCTCCGCCAGCGGCGGTGTGTGGAAATCCACCGACGGAGCGACGACCTTCAAACCGGTGTTCGATGAGCAACCCGTACAATCGATCGGCGCCATCGCCGTCGACCCGTCCAATCACCAGAACGTCTGGGTCGGCACGGGCGAGACGTGGACGCGCAACAGCGTCTCGATCGGCGATGGCATTTACGCTCGACCGATGGCGGCGAGACCTGGACACACGCAGGACTGCCGCAATCCGGAGCGGATTGCCCGAGATCATCGTCGATCCCCGTGCATCGGATACGGTTTATGCCTGCGTGCCGGGTAAGCTATGGAGCGACTCCGCCGAGCGCGGCCTCTACAAGACCACCGATGGCGGCAAAAACTGGCAGCTGGTGCTCAAGGGACCGAACCTCTCCACCGGCTGCGGCAGCCTCGCGATGGATCCGCCCAATCCTGACGTGCTGCTCGCCGGCCTGTGGGATTTCCGCCGCAAGGGCTGGACGTTCCGCTCCGGCGGCAATGGCCCGAACGCAGCCATCCGGAAGCGGCCTGTTCCGCAGCTCCGACGGCGGCACGATCCTGGACTGAACTGACGGCCGCGGCAAACAAGGGGCTGCCCGCCGAAGCCCTACGGACGCATCGCGCTCGCTTATGCCCCGAGAGATGCCAGGACGCGTCTATGCGTTCGTCGAGGCGACCGACTCGACACTCGTGATCTCCCATGATGGCGGTGCGACGTGGGAAGCGGGCGACAAGAGCGAGTGGATGGTCTGGCGGCCGTTCTACTTCGCCAACCTGATCGTCGATCCGAAGAATCCGCAGCGCCTATTCAAGACCGACGGCGCGCTGATCCTCAGCGAGGACGGCGGCAAGAGCTTCAGCACCATCGGTGGCTTCGTCGGCATGCACGGCGATGTCCACGATGTGTTCATCGATCCTGCCAACTCACAGCACGTCTTCGCTGGCGGATGACGGCGGACTTTGGGTTTCCTGCGACGGTGCCAACAAGTGGTGGAAGACCGACAACCTGCCGATCTCCCAGTTCTACCACGTCAGTCTCGACAACGCCGATCCGTATCACGTTTACGGCGGGCTGCAGGACAACAGCGCCTGGGTTGGCGACTCAGCGTACCCGGGCGGCATCACGCAGCTCGCGCTGGGAAAACATGTACGAAGGCGATGGCTTCTGGATGTTCGCCGATCCGTCCGATCCGGACTACGTCTATCGCCGAATCGCAGGGCGGGCACATCGGACGCGTCAACATGCGCACACACGAGACGCGCGACATCCAGCCGAAACTCGGCCCGGAAGACCTCAAGCGCTACAGCAAGCTGCGGTTCAACTGGAACACGCCCATAGCCCTGTCGCCGCATGACCCGGCGACACTCTACATCGGCGCCCAGTTCCTGTTCCGTTCGCGCGACCACGGTCAAAGCTGGCAGCGGATCTCGCCGGACCTGACGACCAACGACCCGAGAAGCAGAAACAGGAACAGTCTGGTGGTATCACCGTGGACAATTCGGCGGCGGAGATGCACACCACGATGTACTCGATCAGCGAGTCGCCGTTGCAGTCCGGACTCATCTGGGTCGGCACGGATGATGGCAACCTGCAGCTGACGCGCGATGGCGGAGCGCACTGGAGCAACGTCGTCGGCAATGTGCGCGGACTGCCGAAGCATTCCTGGGTCAGCTGGGTACAGGCGAGCTCCTTTGCTGCCGGCAGCGCCTACGCGGCCTTCGATCGGCATACCTTTGGCGATATGGCGCCCTACATCTACGTGACCAGCGATTACGGCAAGACGTGGGCGCCCCTGGCCTCGCCCGCTGATGCGAAGGGCGTACGGGGCTATGCGCATGTCATCAAGGAAGATACCGTCGATCCTGCCCTGCTGTTTCTCGGCACCGAATTCGGCCTGTGGATATCGGTCGACGGCGGTCAGCACTGGGCACAGTTCAAAGGCGGGCACATGCCCGCGGTGGCGGTGCGCGACCTGGCCATTCAGCCGCGCGACCACGATCTGGTGCTGGCTACGCACGGGCGTGGTATCTGGATCGTCGATGACATCACACCCTTGCGGCAGCTGACAGCAGATCTGACTCGCGAGGAGGCTGCGTTCATCGCCGCGCGTCCCACGGAGCAGCGCATCGAGGCGACGGGCGGCTGGCCGGCCGGCGCCGCGGCCTTCAGCGGCGAGAACCCGCCCGCAGGCGCTGTCATCACCTACTATCAGAGCCGTCGACATCTCTTCGGCAAACTCAAAATCGAGATATTGGATTCCACCGGCGCGGTAGTCGATGAGCTTGCCGGCAGCACACGGCGCGGACTCAATCGCGTCGTCTGGTCCATGCACCTGAAGCCTCCGCATGTGCCACCGGCCGTGCAACTTGCGGAGTCAGGCGCTGAGGGACCCAGGACGCTCCCGGGCACCTATACGGTCCGGCTCGAGAAGAATGGCAAGACGTATGAGACGCCGCTGACCATCGGCCTGGATCGACGTGTCAAATGGACTCTCGTTGAGCGGCGCGCGCAGTTCGATGCCGCGATGAAGGTCTACACGCTGTTCAATGACGAGTCACAGCTGTTCGCACGTATCGCAGGCTTACGCGAGCAGATCGAAGCCGCGGACAAAGGCCGCGCTGACCACGATCCCGTGCACCGGCAGCTGGCGGAGTTCGATGGCAAGCTCGACGAATTGCGCAAGCGCATCGTGGCAACGACGGAAGGCGGTGCCATTACAGGCGAGGAGCGGCTGCGCGAGCACACGGACCAGCTCTATGGCGCGATCATTTCCTGGGACGGTCCACCGAGCGCTTACCTAATCGACAACACCGCAGCGCTGCGAGCCGAGCAGACCGCTATCGAATCGCAGTTCGCCCGGCTCACGACAAGCCGGCTGGCGACTATCAACAAGGCCCTGCAGACTCATGGCGCGCAGCCGCTGAGCGTTCCGGGTCCGGTGGCATTCGAGGACGCGGCACCCGGCGGCGGCGATGCGCGCGCCTCTTCCGGTGACCCGGACGCACTTGCGCGGATAACGCTGCCGCGAAACCTGCGATTGTGGAACTGACATATGAAAGGCATGACATGTGGCGAGGCCGTAATGAAGCTGCTTGCCGCCTACGAGGTCGATACGGTCTTCGGCATGGCAGGCACGATGACCGTGGAGTTATATCGCGGCATCCACCAGGCCGGCATCCGACACGTGCAGTGCCGCAACGAGCAGGGTGCCAGCCTCATGGCCGATGGCTATGCGCGCGCAACCGGCAAACCGGGCGTGTGCACCCTCATCGCCGGACCCGGCGTGACCAATGCGGCGACCGGCATTGCCCAGGCTTATTGTGACTCGCAGCCGATGCTCGTGCTGTCTGGGGGAACCCCCACCCTGTCCCACGGTAAAGGCTGGGGCGCGGTGCACGAGCTCAATGACCAGGCAGCGGTGACGGCGGGCTTCACTGCTTTCAGCGCGATGGTCCGCTATCCGGAAGAGCTTCCCGAGCTGATCGCGCGCGCCTATGCAGTGTTCCGCAGTACCCGCCCGCGCCCCGTGCATCTCTCGCTGCCGCGGGACATTCTGCCCAACCCTGCGCCGGGCGACTGGCAGCCGCGCCGCTCTCCGTCCCGACCCGCTCCCGATCCGGCGCTGATCGAGGAGGCCGCCGCACGGTTGGCGCAGTCACAACGGCCTCTCGTTCTGGTTGGCGGCGGGGCGATCGGCTGCCGCAAAGCCCTGACCGAGATCGCTGAGCGCATCGGGGCAGCCGTCCTGTCCACCAATGCCGGCAAGGGTATTCTGCCGGAATCCCATCCGCTCTCCCTGGGCTGCTCGATTCTGCAGAAGGCAAGCCAACAGGAGCTCGCGGATGCAGATGTCGTGCTGCTGGTAGGTTCGGAAGTGTCATCCGGTGATCATTTCCTCCCCAGGCTGCAGATCCGCGGCGACCTCATTCGCATCGACATCGATCCTGCGGAGTTGACATCGATGTACGCGGCGAGCGTGCCGATCCAGGCTGATGCGGGCATGGCGATGCAGGCTTTGTCGGCGGCGCTCGTCAATCACCCGCCGCGCAGTCAGCGTTCGCAGGGGGAAGCACGCGTGCGGCAGATTCTCGCCAGCAATGCTGCGTGCCGCAGCGACCTCGAGCAACTGCACGCGCGCGTCTGGAAAATCCTGCGGTCCGCCCTTCCGGCCGACACCATCGTCATGGGCGATGCGACGCAGATCGTTTACAGCGGCACTTTTGCGATGCCGATGGAATCCGAGCGCTGCTGGTTTTACCCGGGTACTTACTGCGCGCTGGGGAACGCCTTGCCGATGGCCATCGGAGCCAAGGTCGGCGCACCGCGGCGGCCGGTGATCGCGATTGCCGGTGACGGTGGCGTTATGTTCACGGTGAACGAGCTGGCGACCGCGGCCGAGGAGCGCCTACCGCTTCCGATCATCGTCTGGAACAACGATGCCCTGAAGGAGATCGTGGATCAGATGGACCAGCGGCAGATTCCGCGCATTGGCGTTGAGCCCCGCAGCCCGGACTTTGTGCGCCTGGCGGAGAGCCTCGGCTGTCGAGCCTGCCACGCCAGCAGCGCCGAGCATCTCGAAAAATCCGTTCGGGATGCATTCGAAGCGGATCGTCCGACGCTCATCGAGGTACGCCAGGACAGTCCCTGGCTTGCATCCTGAGAAGTCAGCCGCGCCGCAGTATCACCGCGCTCAGTCCTGGTGGAGGGCGCGCGGCCGACGCAGCGGGTTCTGGTCGTTGATCTCATCACGCGGCCGATATGGCGCCTCGAGAAATGCCCGCTCCGTCGCATCGAGCTGCAAGCCCAGCGCCTCGACGGCAACTTCCACCTGTGAGGTCCTCGCCGCGCCGACGATCGGGATATTGTCATGGGGACTGTCGGCCACCCATGCCATCGCGACGTGGGCTGCGCTGACGCCGCGGCGCAGAGCCACTTCGCGCACGCGCCGCACAATTTCGCGGTCTATCTCGTCACCATAAAAGTCCTGGTACGTGTCGTGAGCAACTCGTACGGTGCGCGTCTCACGCGCCAGAAAGCCACGCGCCAGCGGACTGAACGTGGTGACCGCGATACCCTGATCACGACAATAGGGAAACATCTCTCGCTCCTCCTCGCGATAGAGGAGGTTGTATTGGCACTGCATGTTGATGAACGGCGTCCAGCCATGCAATGCCGCGCTGTGATTCATTTTGGCGAACTGCCAGGCGTACATCGTCGAGGCGCCCAGATAGCGCACCTTGCCGGCGCGTACCGTGTCGTGCAGAGCCTCCATGGTCTCCTCGATCGGCGTGTCGGCATCGAAGGCATGGATTACGTAAAGGTCGACGTAGTCGGTACCCATCCGCGCAAGCGAGCGGTCGATGGAGGCAGCGATATGCTTGCGGGACAGGCCACGATCGTTGGGATCGTCGCTCATCGGGTAGTAAACTTTGGTCGCCAGCACCAGGCCGTCGCGGTCACACATCTTCAGGAGATTGCGCGCCACGACCTCCTCGTTGCGGCCATTGGAATACCAGTCCGCCATGTCATAAAAGGTGATGCCGAGCTCGATGGCGCGCTGCAGAATGGGAACGGAGTCGGCTTCATCGAGCACCCAGCTTTTCCAGGCGGAACTGCCCATCGACATGGTGCCAAGACAGAGCCGCGAGACTCTCAGACCTGTCTGTCCGAAGCGGACGTAATCCATGCGCGACTCACTCCGCGTGCCGGCTCGGATGCTGGCTGTTTGCATTCTGGCACGAGTGCGTGCGTGCTGCGAATAACGGGTGCTACCATCTCCAGCCCGCATGGGCTGAGGGCATCGGAATGGATCTCGGACTGGAAAACCGATGTGCGTTGGTCACGGGAGCCTCGCGTGGTCTGGGTCGCGCTACGGCGCTGGCACTGGCAGCCGAAGGCGCTACGGTCACCGCGGTGGCCCGCAACGCCGAGCGCCTGGCGCAACTCAGTGCCGCGACCAACGGGCCCGGCTCGATCACTGCACGAGTGTGTGATCTGGCTGACCCTGCCGCGATCCAGGCACTCGCGGGGCAGCTCGGGAACGTGGACGTACTGGTGCTGAATACCGGCGGCCCACCGCCCGGCACGGCTGCGGAGATTCCGGACGCCTCCTGGATGGCCCACTTCGAAGCGATGTTCCTGAGTGCCGTGCGACTCACACGGCTGACTCTCCCGGGCATGCGCGAGCGCGAATTCGGCCGCATCATTGCGATCGTCTCATCAGGTGTGATTCAACCCATTCCCAACCTTGCCATCTCCAATGCGGTGCGTCTGGCTCTGGTGGGCTGGGCCAAAACCCTGGCTGGCGAGGTGGCGCAACATGGCATTACCGTCAACTGCCTGGCGCCTGGACGCATCGCGACGGACCGTGTGGCGGAGCTCGATCAGGGCCACGCGCAGCGCGCGGGGATGGACGTGGAGGAAGTCAAGCGCCAGGCGCGCGAAAGTATTCCCCTGCGTCGTTACGGTGAGGATGCGGAGTTCGCATCCGTGGCCGCCTTCCTGGCGAGTACTCAGGCTTCCTACATCACCGGCAGCGTCATCAGAGTTGACGGCGGTATGATTCGCAGTGTTTAACGAGGCTTATGCCCGGCGCGGCGCGGGATACATGGCGCGCCAGTGATGTGCTATCGCGGCCCGATCGCACATCCACACCGCATCATGTCTCTGGATGTGATCGAGCAGCCGCTGCAGTGCCGCGATCCGACCAGGCCGGCCGATGATGCGGCCGTGCAAGCCGATAGTCAGCATCCGCGCACTGCCCTCGCCTCCGCGCCGGTACAACCATTCGAAAGCATCACAACAGTAGCGGAAGAACAGCTCGCCGGTGCTGAAATCGCCGCCGCGCTGCAGCCGGCTGTCGTTGCAGTCTAACGAGTACGGCAGTATGAGTTGCCACGCCTCCCCGACGCGCACCCAGTAAGGCAGGTCGTCGTTGTAGGCATCGCTGTCGTACAGAAAGCCGCCGACCTCCGCCACCAGCCGGCGGGTGTTCGGGCCCGGCCGGCCCGTGTACCACCCCACAGGGCGGCGCCCGATGAGCCGTGTCACAACCTCGATGTTCTTCTCGATGTGGCTGCGCTCCTCAGCCTCCGGAACGTGCTGATAATCGATCCAGCGCTGACCGTGACACGCCACCTCGAGTCCACTGCTCGCCAGCGCGGCCGCGGCGGCCGGATTGCGCTCCAGCGCCATGCCGACCGCGTAGATGGTGACCGGTACGCGCCGCTCATGCAGGATGTGCATGATTTCCCAGAAACCCACGCGGCTGCCGTATTCGAAATTCGATTCGACATTGAGATTGCGAGCGTTCGCGAGCGGCTCCGCAGGAACATCGGTCAGCACCCACTCGGAGTGGGCATCGCCGTGCAGGATGTTGTACTCACCGCCCTCCTCGTAATTCAGGACGATCGAGACCGCGATGCGGGCATTGCCCGGCCACTTGGGATCAGGTGGCCTGCCGGCGTAGCCGACGAGGTCACGGGGATAGTGCTCGACGCCGCTCACATCAACCACCTCGTGCATCCGCTGCGGGACGCTCGGCCTCGGCTGCAATCCAGTCCAGGTAGGCGTGCAGGGCTTCGCGCACCGGCCGCGGCTTCCAGCCGGTTTCCGCGCTGAGGCGCGAAATATCGTATGCACCCCACATGCCATCGACCTGCGTTGGATCCTGCACGATGTCCGCCTGTTCCGCTGCAGTGATTTCGGCATGAAAGCCGGGGTATTTCTCCGCGGCCCACTCCACGATCTCTGCCAGGCGGGTGACCCGCCCAGTCGCGACGTTATAGGCGCTGTAGCGCACCCGCTCGAGACGCAACAATGCCGCGATGGCACGTGCCACATCCTCGGCATGCACATAATCTCCGACCGCATCGGTTGTGTTGACACACACGCGTTGCACGCCGGTCACTGCCAGGTGGGCAATCCTGTTCGGCCCGTGCCTGAAGGAGCGTGTCGCGGTCGGCCGATCCATCGTGCCGTACACCGAAGCCAGGCGGACGGAAGTCGCTGACAGTCCGAACAGATCCGCGTAGCGCTCGGTAATCAGCTCGGAGGCGAGTTTGGAGACCCCATAGAGCGTTCGGGGCATCACATAGCCATCCTCCGGCAGCGGCTCTCCGGGACGATCGGGACCATGGTGTTTATAAACCGCTCCGGAACTCACGTAGATGAAGCGCTGCAGCGCAGAGACGGTCCGAGCGAACTCGAGCAAGGCAACCGTACCCATCAGGTTCACTTCGAGGATCCGCCCAGGATGCTCCGCCTCGGGCTCGCGCTGGGCTTCGGGCATCATGCCACGGGAAATCGGGGTGATCGTAGCGCCGTGGACGATGCGCGTGATGTCGCGACTGGCGAGTTCGGCGCGCCAGGTATGTGGCTGGGTGACATCGGCCACCACGATCGAGAGGCGATCGACAATGGGAGCAAAGTAGCGGATCGCTGCAGCATCCGGCGGCGCGGCATCCAGGATGACCACCCGCTGCTGCGGCTCGCTCTCGAGCCAATGCCGCGCCAGTACACTCATGACGAAGCCGGTACCGCCAGTGATGAGCAACGTCATGCGTGCTTGTCCCTGTGAGGGGCTATAGATATATCCTATGGATATCAACAAAGACAGACCGACCGCAGCCGCAAAGCCCCTGCCCCGCAACCTCCGCTGCGGCGGCTGAACCCGGGTGTCAGCTTAGCGCAAGGAAGGTGCGACCGCGTGAACCCTCCAGCGTCCTCTGCCCCCAAAGATCAGGCCGCCGCTCATCATCTGTCGCGCCAGCTGGGTCTGCGAGACCTCGTTCTGTCGCAAGTGCTCACCGTCGTCGGCAGCTCGTGGGTGGGACTAGCCGCCGGGCTCGGTCATGCGCAAACTCTCGTCTGGCTGCTCGCCTTTGCCACCTTCTATCTGCCCATGGGCGCCGCAGTCTATTACCTCAACCGCGAACTGCCGCTCGAAGGGGGACTGTACGTGTGGACGCGGCAGGCCTTCGGAGACACCGCCGGCTTCCTGGTTGCATGGAACATCTGGGCCTATGGTCTGTCGACCATCGCGACCGTTCTCTTCCAGCTTCCGACCGAGTTCGCTTTCATGATCGGCCCGCGCGCGGCATGGATTCCGGAAAATCACCTGGTGGTCTTCTGCGCACTGGCCGTGATACTCGCATCGCTGGCGCTCGCTGCCGTTCGTGGCCTTGCACTTGGCAAGTGGATCCACAACTTCGCCGGCGCCGCTGCGATCACAGCCTTCGCACTGCTCATCCTCGCCCCGTTATGGGCGCTCCTGCACCACACGCCGCTGCACTTCACACCCTTGGAGTTCCACCTGCCCGCGGCATCCGCTGTCTCGCTGGCGCTCATCGGTCAGACGCTGTTCGCGGCTGCAGGCCTGGAGTACGTGGCCATCATGGCTGGTGAATCGAAGACGCCGAGCTGCGACATCGGCCGCTCGATTCTCATCGCTTCGCCGATCATCTTTGTCATGTTCACCCTTGGTACGGCCTCCGTGCTGGCCTTCCACGAGCTCAACGGCTCCCCCATAAATTACATCGCACCGATTCCGCAGACGCTGCGCCTCGCGTTTGGCAACAACGACCCCGCCAACATGCTTGCGCGACTGGTCATTCTCCTATTGCAGATGCGAATTCTCGGGGCAGCCAGTTTCATCTTCACGGGCTTGGTTCGCCTGCCCATGGTCGCTGGTTGGGACCATCTGATCCCCTCCTGGTTCTCGCGCCTTCATCCGCGTTACCGCACGCCCACCAACGCCATCCTGGTCACCGCGCTGCTCGTCGCGGCGCTGCTCATACTGGCGTCCGCAGGTGTGCACGCGGCCGAGGCCTTTGCCGTGCTGAACAACGCGTCGAACGTCCTATACGGCCTCGCCTATCTTGCGATGTTCGCCATCCCCGTCATCGGCGCAAAGCTGCTTCGCACGTGCATTCCGACATGGGTCAAGGTCCTATGCGTCGTCGGCTTCTGTGCCGTCGCTTTCAGTCTGTCGACCAGCGCCTACCCCTTCGTGGACGTCCCTGATCCGCTCGGCTTTGCCACCAAGATCATCTCCACGACCGCCCTGACCAATCTGCTCGGCTATGTCTTCTATCGGGCCCGAAGCCTGCGCAAGTTCGTCTAGCGGTTTCGCAATCTGAAGCTCCGCTGCGCTATGCGATGACATATCCCACGATCTCTTTAGAGCGGGAAATTACGCAACAGTCCGAGGAGTGCGCGCGTGCCGACCGCAAAGTCCTGCAGTGCCATGGTCTCATCGGGATTATGGCTGCCGTGCTCGTTGCGCACGAAGATCATGGCAGAGGGGATCCCGGCGCCGGCAAACACGGCCGCATCGTGCCCAGCGCCGCTTGGCATCTCAAGAGGCTCATCGAGCAGATCCAGCAGGCAGTGCCGCAGGGTCGAGTCCATCAGCGCCGGCGGCGAGTCGGTCGCGGTACCCAGCTCCAGCGCAACCCGATACTGAGCACCAATCTGCTGCGCGCTGCGCCGGGCCTCCCGCGCTACACTTTCCATCGTCTCAGCGGAGAGGCTGCGCAGATCGAGCACGAAGCGGGTTTCTCCAGCAACCTTGCTCGGCGCATGGACGGTTGCGTCCGTGTACAACTCACCGCTCGTCAGCAATAGATCGGCGCCTTGCGCTTCCTGAGCCGACCACACGCCTTCCATGTGATGGAGGAACGCTACCGTGGCTGCCACCGCATCGCGGCGCAGGTGCCGCGGCAGTGCACCGGAGTGTCCGTACTCTCCGACGCAGCGCGCGTTTCGAAAGCGCTTGCATCCGCGGATGCCTGTCACTACGGCTGCAGGCAATCCCTCTGCCACGAGACGCGGGCCCTGCTCGATGTGCAACTCCAGATACGCGCGGATGCGCGCCGGCTCGATGAGGGCGCGCCTTTCCCGGATGGGCTGCGGGTCGAACCCTCGCTGCCGCAGGGTCTCCTCGAGCGTGCGCCCGTGGTCCGAGCGCCTTACAGACAGGCACTGCGGGTCCAGCAAACCCAATGCGCCGCTGCTGCCGAGATAGGACACATCGAACCAGGAGGATTCCTCGGCACGGATCGCCATCACCGTCATGTCACAGGGCGGCACAAACCCCGAGTTGCGCAGTGCAGCCAGCGCACACAGGCCGGCGACCACTCCGGCCGCACCATCGAAATTGCCGCCCTGCGGAACACTGTCCAGATGCGAGCCGATCAGGATGAGCGATGCGTGCCGCTCAGTGCCTGGCAGCGTCATGGTCAGATTCCCGATGGCATCGATGGCTATCCTCAGCCCGAGGCGCTCAGCTGCCTGCCGCATGATGTCATGTGCTGCCTGCTCGCCATCACCGTAGCTGTCTCTGAGGATGCCGCGACCGCGCCGGGTTGCCTGGTCCAGTTGGGCAAACAGTGTGGCGGCGAGCTGCAGATCGATGTCGGGAGTGTCGGATTGGATGGCCTTCACAGACGATCTGCTCTATGGTCTTTGCAGAGTTGGCGCATGCGGCGCTCGCATAGGTCTCGATAATTCATCGGAGTTGCGGATGTCCAGACTACTTACCGGAAAGGTCGCCATTGTCACCGGCTCCAGCTCGGGAATCGGGCGCGCGATCGCGCTGACCTTCGCCAGCGAAGGCGCTCAGGTCGTTCTCGCGGACGTTACCACGGAGCCGCTCGAGGGCGGAGACACCACACTCGATCTCATCCGGGACGCCGGAGGCCATGCGCTTTTCCAACAGGCTGACGTAGGACAATGGGACCAGGTCGATACCCTGGTGGGCACTGCGGTAGCCCGCTACGGTCAGGTGGATATCATGGTCAACAATGCGGCGATCTCCTCGCAAACGGGACTGTTGGAAACCACCGAGGCGCAGTGGGAAGCGGTGCTGCGCGTCAACCTCACAGGGATCTTTCACGGTTGCAAGCGCGCCATTCAGCAGATGCTGCAGCAGCAACCGCTCGATGAAGTGAGGGGCCGCATCATCAATCTCGGCTCCCAGCAAGGGATCGTCAACTGCCCCGGCGAGACGCCCTATGGCGTGAGCAAGGCGGGAGCGATCTATATCACCCGACAGATCGCGGCCGATTACGCCAGGCACGGCATCGTGTGCAACAGCATCTCCCCAGGCAAGATCGTAACGGGCAGGCCCGGTGTCGGACAGGACCCGGCTCTGATGGAGAATGCCCGGCGACGCACGCCATGGCCGCGGCTGGGTCGTCCCCAGGACATCGCCAACGCGGCCCTGTTCCTGGGCAGCAATCTTGCCACCTATATCACTGGCGCGAATCTCGTCGTGGACGGGGGCTGGCTGGCCGGCTGAGATCATGTCATCGATTGGACACGGCGTAGATCTTGCCGCGATAAGGCGATTTGTCCAGTTGATCGAGGGCCGTCACATAGAGCGTGCGCTCATCGGGGCTGAACGTCAGATTGGGAACGCCGGGTGAGGGCAAATGGATCGAGCGCAGCAGCTCGCCGGCAGAATTTACCACGAAGAGGGTACCGGCCAGCGGCGCGTGCGGATCACGGGGATTCTGGCCGATGTAGAGCTGGCCGCGCGAGTCAATCTTGACTCCATCCGGATAGAGGTGTCCTACATGCTGGGTGAGAGCGTCCAGATCGAGGAACAGACGCTTATCCGACAGCTGCCCGGCAGTTCCGATCGAGTAGCGCAACAGGTGATGCTCCTCGGTTTCGATGACATATAGCGTTCCGCCGTCGCGTGAGACCACGATGCCGTTGGCACTGTTGAGATCCTGAGCCACCTGGGTGATCGTGCCATCCGCTGCGATATAAAACACGCTGCCATCGATAGCCTGTCCCGGATGCCCGGAGCAGGTGAAATAGATGCCGCCCCTGCTATCGGGCGCGAAATCGTTGGGACCGACGAAGCGCTTGCCATCGCGGTCGTGGTCCCAGGAGGGCAGTGGTTTTCCCTCAGCCGAAAGCCGGCCGATACTGCCGCTGTCGTAGCAGGTGGTGATGAACTCGCCGCGTTTCGTGACGAACACCGCGGATGGTCCACAACCTTTGAGTTCGGCGAAGATGTGATTGCTCTTGCCATCCCACAGGGTGATGGTGTTGCGATCGTATTCGACGTAGTAGAGCTTGCCCGCGTGCCAGATCGGGCCCTCCGCAAAGTGCACGTCGTCGTTCAGCACTTTGGGCGTCGTCTCGTCCACGGCTTGGGATTGCGCCGCGCTGGCCGCAGGCACCGTGCGCACCGCCGCCGCCGCGCTGACGGGGGCTGCGCTAACGGCCACCACCGCCACCGCCGTCGCCAGATACCTCACCAGCAGCCCGCGGTCAGCACATAGAGTATTCACAGGGGAGGCGCTCCTGGGTAGCTGCCGGCGGCCTGCTGATCCGCGATGATCGTTTTGCTGGCCAGAAACAGATGATAGGCCGCCCAGAAGCCCGTGGGCGCCAGGATCAGCAGCCCGAACCGCAGCGAGGTCGCATCGGTTGCATGACCACCGGCGTAGGCATCACTCAGGATCCCCACGAGCTGGGGTGCGACAATCAGGTTGAAGACATTCCCACACAATCCGGACCAGGCCGCGAATACGGAGCGCATGTGACATGCCGCCAGATTCTGTACGAGCGCCATGCACGGACCGATGTAGAAGTAGATGGCCGGGATGAACAGCCAGAACATCACGCGCGACAGCAGGAGGGAATGGGTCCAGTAAGCGACGAAGGACGGGATCGTGGCCAGGCCCACTCCGCCAGCCAGTACCCAACACACCCGCCGTGGATCCAGCATCGCGGGTCGGCCGAACAGCCATGCTGTGCCGAGGCTCGCGAGTACCCCGCCGATCAGGTGAATGTGTCCGGTGACGGCGCCTGCCTGTCCGACATTCAGTCCGTAGGTGCGCATCAGAAAGGTGGGGGTCCACCAGATGAGTCCCCAGCCCCAGAGCGAACAGACGCCGCTGCCCATGATCACGTGAAAGGCCGCACGCTGACGCCATAGGAAGCGCAGCGACTCGAGCAGTGACGCGCGCTGCTCCACCGCCACAGCGTCCAGCCCGCCACGAGCCGGCTCACGGACACTCAACAATACCAGCGCTCCGATCAGCACTCCTGGCACACCGAGGGCCAGAAAAGCAGCTCGCCAGCCATAGGCGTTCGCAACTGCACCAGCCATATCCGCGCCCAACCAGGCTCCCAGCGGTGCGCCCAGCGCGAAAATTGTGAATGCCATCGGCCGCCGACCCGCCGGGAAGTAATCCGCCAGAAGCGCGTTCGAGGTGGGTGTGCCGCCCGCCTCGCCGGTACCTACGCCAATGCGCGCAAACAAAAACTGCAGATAAGTGCGCGACAGCCCGCAGGCTGCCGTGAAGCCAGACCAGATCAGCACGCAAACCCCGAGGATATTGCGCCGGTTGGAGCGGTCGGCCAGCCACGAAATCGGAATCCCGAGGGTTACATAGAACAGCCCGAGCGGTACGCCCGTCAGGAATGCCGCGCCCCTGTCGTTCAGGTGCAGCTCGATGCGGATGGGCTCGAGCACCGTCGACACCACATAGCGATCCGCGATGTTGATCATGTAGATGAGGCACGTGAGAATCAACACGTACCAGCGCACGACCGCGGAGCTGAGCTCCCGCTTAGCTACCTCGAGCGCCGTGCTGCCCACGCTTTACATCTCCCGATGAGCCCGGTCCCTCTGCGCGGACCCCGGCGCTCACGGTTGGAATTTGTAGCCTATCCTGAGTCCCAGCACCCGGGGGCGCGTAATGTTCTCTGCGACCGCGAACTGGCTGGTCGAGGTGAAGGTGCTCTTGATCACGTTCGTCAGATTTTGCCCATATAACTCAACCGTCCAGACATCCTTCATCACGCCAAGCGAGGCGTCGTACTCGGTCAGCGGCGAATTCTCGAACCGCAACAGCGTCGTACTGATGTTCCCACCTGTCGACAGCGATGGATTGACGCTCGACTGCGTGAACGAATGCGCAGAGTGCGTCACACCGGCCTGCAGGTAGGTTTCATACGAGTTCAGATTAAGCTGATAGCGCAAGCGCAGATTGAACTGCATCGGCGGCGAGTTCGAGCTCGGGCTGCCAATGGGCCCGTAAGGATTGGTTATACCGGTGATCGGTTTGCCGTACTCCGCCGCGCTCGCGGGATTGGCCAGCAGCGCAGGATTGTTGGCGATCAGGGCAGGTGAATTGGTCTGCTCGCTGCTGTTCCAGGAGGCCGCTGCCTGTGCGGTCAGACCCGGCAGCAGCGATGCCAGGAAGGAAGTCTCGAGGCCGCGGATGCGAAAGTTCTGACCATTCGTCTCAAAGCCGATGTTGCCCAGAACCGTCGGGTTGAACAGCCCGATCTGCGCATTGCTCCAGTTCTCCTGGTAGATCGCCCCGTTCCACTGCAGCCGGTGGTCCAGCCACTCCGTTTTCCAACCGACTTCGTTGTTGGTCAGATTGTCGGAGGTGAACGCGAACGGCGAGCAATACTGACCGATGCCCTGAGCATCGGGCACGTAACAGGCGGTGAAGCGATTGAAGGCACCCGGCCGGAAGCCTTGCGACCAGGTGTAATAGGCGAGCACTTCGGGGGAGATGTGCCAGGAGAGGTTGCCGCGGCTGCGGGTGCCGGTATAAGTCGTGCGCAGGCGCGCATCGTCGATGTTGGATGCCGAGGCCAGGCAGGGGCCCGGCCCTGCCTCGTAGCAGCCGAAGCTGCCCGTGAAAGCGCCTTTTTCGTAATTGTCGAATCGGTAAAAGCGGGTGCCGCCGGTGATGGTGAGCACCTTGGGGATAATATCGAAATCGATCGAGGTGAACAGGGCGCGCTGCTTGTAGCCGCGACGGACGTCATTGAAGAAGGCGACACTGTCATTGCGCGTCGTCGGATCAGTGGCGCTCGAGCCCGTTGCCGGCGCGATATTCGTCAGACACCCTACGGTCACCGTATCCGTGCAGGCGGGCAGGGTCTTGTACAGCCAGTTGAGGCGATCGGTGATATCCAGGCGCTCCCAGAACGCGCCGAAGATGACACGCAGGCGCCAGTCATCAGGGGTGCTCAGCCGGAACTCGTGGCTCTGATGAGTATTGACCTCGGTCTCATTCCAGGTAGTGGCCGGCGAGGCGCAGGTCGCCGCCAGCCCATTGGCCGGCTCGGCCCCGTGGCACTGGTAATAATCCGCATAGGCGCCGCGCGCATAGTTGGTGTAGTCCTGAATCTCGCTGATGTTGCGCACGAGATAAGCGCCGGTGTACACAGCCTTCAGCGGTCCTACAGGCCCAGTGAAGGTCCAGGCAGTGTTCTCGAACTTGTCCTTGCTGTAGGAGTTATTGAAGAGTGTGACCGACTGGGGCGGCAACGGAACCCCATCCGAGCTGTGCGGCATCTGATAGAACACGCCCTGGGCATCAAGGTTCTGATAGCTCTGCGTGAGCAGTGCATTCCACTCCGGGGTAATCTCCCATAGCGCAGACACGCGTAGACCTGTGTAAGTGACCGGATTGATCGCCCGTGCCGCGATGTTGTAGTTGTCGATGGGAACCGCACTCGGCGGCACAGCGCACGGCAACGCCGCCGAGCCGCATCCATCCGGGTAGTGCGCGTAATGAATCCCGATGTCCGTCGGCTTGCGCGTGAAGGTACCCGGGACGTTATTGATATACCCGCCGCGCGCGTCGTTGTAGATCACGCCACGTACTGCCAGAGTATCGGCGATCAGCGGCAGATTGAGGACCGCGGTAACATCTGAGTTGGGATCGCCGCCTGCTGTAATGCCATAACTCGCCGTGACGGTGCCTTCGGTCGTATGCAGCTTGGGCTTGTTGGTGATGTAGCGGATCACGCCCGCCTGCGCGCCGGCGCCGAACAGGGTTCCCTGCGGGCCCTCCAGGATCTCGATGCGCTCCAGGTCCGCGGCGTACACATCCAGATTACGGCCGGGTAGCTGGCCGGACTGATCGTCCAGGTAGACCGCAACATTGGGAAACCCCTCAATCGAGCCCCCTGACTGCGTTGCCTGCTCGCCCGCGCCCAGCCCGCGCATGAAAATCTGCGACTGCCCCGGCGCGCTCGTGGACGCCGAGACATTGGGCAGGTACTTGATGAAATCATCGAAGTTGGCGACGTTGAGCTCGCGCAGTGTCTCGCCCGTCAGAGCCTGGATCGCAATGGGCACGTCTTGTATGTTTTCGCTGCGTCGTTGTGCCGTGACGACAACTTCTGTCAACGCCGTCGATGGGCTCGCAGCCTCATCTGCCGGTGTCGCAGCGAAGGCTGCCGCCCCGGCGTGTGTCGCCAGCAGGGTAGCGACAGCGCGGGCGCACTTCTGGTTCGAACTCATCGGTCAGGTGCTCCCTGATACTAATAATCGGTTGCACTGACGCGCCGCGCCCGATGATCCTTGTCGGTGCGCCCGTCAGTGATCTGAATGCCCCCGTGTTGCAGCGTGATTGCACCCACTGCATACTCATAACGACTTAAACATAAGGCCTGCGACTGGTCAACGCATGTGCAGCAGCCGCAATGTTCCCCGACTGTCGAGGTGGCCAACACCTGGAATGGTCTACTGCTGGCACAACGAGGCGTGAACGCCATGAATCCGCCGTCGCATCCGAAGGTGGCGTTGCTCGCCAACTGCCTGTTGAATCAGAATGCCAAGGTCTGTGAGGGTGCCCATTACCGTGGTGTCGTGAGTCCCGTGGTGGAGGCCTTGCGCACACGGGGTTATACGCTCCTGCAACTGCCCTGCCCCGAGCTCGCCTTCGCGGGTGTGCGGCGCTGGTGGGCCGTTTATGAGCAATACGACACTCCTGCCTATCGCGCGCACTGCCGCCGCCTGGCCCAGGCGATCGCGCCGCGGATCGAGGGATATCTGCGCGAGGGTGCCGAGGTCATTTTGATCGGCCTGGATGGCAGTCCTTCCAGCGGCGTACGTTTCACGTCCAGTCAGCCAGCCTGGGGTGGACGTCCGAACCGCCCGCAGGACGATTGGGAGATCGTCCCGCGACGGGGCGTCTGGATCGAAGAGTTGGAAGCCGAACTGGCGCGTCGCGGATTACCCGCTCTGCCGGCGACCGGTTGGGCCCTGGACATGGCACGCTTCGATGAGGAGGGTTCGCGCCGCGACCTGGAACAGTTTCTGGACCGCAACGATCTCACCTCATGACAGCTGATGCGCGCGGCTGGCGGGTAGCGCTGGTAGCCGAAGCGCTCATTAACCCTCTGCCCTCGCTGCGAAACTCACTGCCTGACGTGCTCGCAATCCTGGAGCGGGTTGGTTACGGCCTCCTGCAGCTGCCACCGTCCGGCGCACACGGCCTGCTGCTCCCCGTCATCGCCGATCAAACCGCCGAATATGCTCATCACGGCTACGCCGTCGTGGCTGTCGGCGTGCGCGGTCAGCCGGACAACGGACTTCATTGGCGTCGCTTCGCGCGCCTGCTGCGCGAACGGGCCGTTGCCCTGCCGCCGCGTCACATTTTACGGCCCGATGCCGACCCTGCCTCCGAGCATGCCCGGCTTGCGAGCTTTCTCAGCGCGTACGATCTGCCGGTTGCGGAGCAACACCACTGGCGCGTCTGAGCTTTTTTTCTGACCAATCCGCTGCGCGTTAATGTTTTTTGTCCCGCTCCACTTTCACTGTGAGAGCCGCCAGTGAACGCTTGCGCACCTGTAGCAGCTCGCTGCCAAGCAGGATTTCGCTACCGGGGGTCAGCGGCGTCGGCCCCTCGATGCGCACGCCATCCACATGTGTGCCGTTGGTGCTGGCGAGATCTTCGATGGTTGCCTGTCCGGAAGCCACCTTGATACTGGCGTGCCGCCGGGACACGGTGCTCGCTTCAATTACGAATGAGCATTCGGGATCCCGGCCCGCGAGGTGTTCACCTTCGGTCAGCGGCAGCGACTGCGTCTTCCAGATCAGCTCGATCGCCGCCGGCGAGCCCGCAGCGGGCAACAGGGAGGTCACCTCCGCACAGAAGGCATATCCGGTCTTATAAATTGTGCGGATGATCCGCGGATCCCGCGGCGTATCCCCCAGTGCCGCGCGCAGCTCAGAGACGAGGCGGGTCAGACTGGTGCGCGCAACGAAGACCTGCGGCCAGAGCAGCTCATCGAGCTCGCGGTTGGTGACGACGGCCGGCCGCCGCTTGATGAGCACTTCGAGCAGCTCGTACACCTTGGGCTCGAGAGCGACGATTTTGCCCCGCCGCTCGAGCTGTCGGGTGCGCAAGTCCAAAGCGCAGTCGGCGAACCTTAACTGCATGGCGCCCGATCTGAGCACTTCTGCGCGGCGTCATCAACCGCTCTGCGGACTTTCCCACCAATGACGACTTTTGCGACCGTGACGGTGGGAGAGCAGGGTCCGAACGTGTCCCGCCGCCGGACCCTGCCAACCCTTCACCGTTTCGCCGCTGCCAGGAGCGGGGGCTGCTGCCCGGTCTTCGCCCGGAAGTACGCGGTGAGCTGAGGGATATTCACGCTCTCAACCGCCCTCGACTCGGCGTGCCGCGCACAGGCCTGGGCACCTGCCCGTTGCACCGGATCGCTCTCGGAACACACGCGCTGTGCGGCGGCATGAATGCGGCTATACAGTGCCTGGACGCCCGCCGGTGTCTCCAGACTCAGATCCTTGAAATTCACGGTCTCGGTGCGCACCTCTTCGGCAGAAGCCGCCAGAATGCTGCACCCGCACGCGAGCAGCACGGCAACCGGGAAAGCGACGCGGCTGCGCGCCAGAGCTCTTGTCTTGATGTTCATGGTGATCTCCTCATCCCGAATGGTTGGTAGGTCAGTTCGGCGTTCGGGGGCCAGTTGCGGTACCCGTCTGCCTTGGATGTGAGGTTAGGCATGCAAGGCACGAACATCTTTATGGAGTTCTGATGAAGTTGTGATCTCGCCATTCTGCTGCGAGGCAAAAGCTACGCGTCGTTTGACGAGCTTTGGTAGCAGTCCGTCCCTCGCCAGGGCAGCGCATGCACCCTGCAATGACGGCGCCCAGCTATCAGCCGGGATTTTTTATCTGGATCTGCATGACATCGCGCGTCGCGCGGCGCTGTTTACCGCGGCGCTGACCGGCAGGCTGCCCTCGGGCGACGCCCTGAAGACGGAGTATGCCCGTGCCCTGGCACGCATCACCGACTCGGAACTCAACACCGAAGAGGGTAGTAGGGTCGTCGATGAGGGAGCGCTGCTCGAAGCATCCCGAAGCAAGCGGTTGGTCGATGATTCGGTGGAGCGATCAGCTTATCGCGCGGAGGCGCGCGCTCGCACGGCGCCAGATAGAGGCGTTCTCGCTCGCACCGCGCCTCGCCAGCATTACTGTCCTGCGTGAGTCCGCACCCAACGTACCTGCCGTTCAGGACAGTCCCGCCGGCGGGGCGCCGCGCGCGCCCGCGAACGGCGGCAGCTCCTGCAATTCACCTGCGTTGGCGACACGTCAGGGTGCCGGTGCACCGGCGAGCAGCACACCCAGCGAGCCTTGACGCTGCATGCGCGCTAGATGGGGTGCTGCAGCGACTGCGCCAGTCCAGTGAAGAGCTTAGGTCCGGTTGCCGTCATGTACCAGCAATCCTCCAGCCGCACACCGAATTCGCCCGGGATATACAGGCCGGGCTCATCCGAGAAACACATTCCGGCCTCCAGAGGGGTCAGGTCGTTGCGTACCAGATAGGGCGGCTCATGACCATCCATGCCGATTCCGTGACCGGTGCGATGCGACAGCCCGGGAAGCAGATAGTCTTTGCTCCAACCCTGTTGCTCGTAATAGGCACGCACGGCTCGATCGAGCTCACCCGCGGCGACACCTGGCTTCGCAGTCTGCAGTGCGATTTCCTGCCCGTGGCGCACGGTATTCCAGAGTTCGCGTTGTCGGGCAGACGGCGTGCCGTACACCCAGGTCCGTGAGATATCCGATTGATAGCCGTGCACCGTGCAACCGGTATCGACCAGAATCACAGAGCCATCACGCACGACCTGCGGCTTGCTGGAACCGTGCGGAAAAGCACTGGCTTCGTTCAACAGTACCAGCGTGAATTCATGCGCGCCGCCAAGTTGGGTCGTCGCGGCGACGATCAGATCGAGCAGGTCATCACTGCGCATGCCGCCACTGACATGTGCATACGCGTGTCGAATGGCCGCGATCGTTACGTTGTTCGCCGCCTGCATCAGGGCGAGCTCTGCGGCTGACTTTCTCATGCGACAGGCGCGCACGTAGGGCTCGCCAGAGACCAGGTCGAAATTCGAGTTCGCGGCGTCCCGCACACCCTCGACAATGAAATAGCGGGTGGTGGACTCCACCGCCACCCGGGAATTGTCTTTCGCCCGCTCGCGCAGCGCCGCCGCAATCAACTCAAAGGGACTGGCGTCCTCCTTCCACGTGCGCACGTCCGCGGTTATTTTGAGCGATTCGCTGACAGAGGGAGCCTCGAAATACGGAGTCACGACCACCGTATCACCCAGCGCGGGAATGATCGCTGCGGTCGTCCGCTCCGAACGCCACCACTGGATGCCGGTAAAGTACTCGAGCGTCGCGCCTGCCTCCAGCAGCAATGCGGCCACCTGGCTTTGCTGCAGCAGCCCCTGCAACTTGATCAGGCGCTGGCGGTACTCCGCGCTCGAGATGCCCGTGATGTCTGTGGTGAGTGATGACAGTTTGCCGGGCGCTGTCGCTCGCGCACCGCGTGCGTAAGCGGCGCCCAGCGCAGTGCTGGCCAGGAAAGTACGACGTGAGAACACGCTTCAGATCTCCGATGGCGGCGGCAGCGGCGGCAAGCTTACCATCACCTCCCGAACCGCCTCATTCACATCAGGCGGTTGCAGGTGCCGCTTATGACGACCGCTTTGCCAGACGGCTCGGAAAGATAGTAGTCTGACCGAAAGAGTCATCCATGTTAGGGACAGCCGTGACGTCAATCATGCGCTTATCGTTGCTGACAGTTCTCTGCGTGATACTCGAGGCCTGCTCGACTCAGCAGCCAGCAAAATCCGCGGCGGCCGCAAAAGCCGCCGCCCCGGTGTCCGCGCCTGCAGCTCCTGTGGCTGCCGGGCCGGGCCCTGGCGCTGCTGGTGCCCCGGCTACGGATCCTGCTGCCGCCGCGGCCGCCAAACCCGCCATCAAGGTGTTGGAAGACAAGACACTGACCAACGACGAAGTCAGGCAGCTGCTGGCACAGAACTACCGACCCCTGTCACGGGATGGCCAGATCTACTATTGCCGTCGCGAGCAGCACCTGGGATCGCGATTCACATCGCTGACCTGCCGGACGGCGGATGAGATGAAGGAGATCGCGCGCGAGAGCAAGGATATGGCCGCCGCGAAGCAGAAATCGAGCGGCTGCGCCTCGCAAGGGCCGGCATGCTAGCCAACCGGCACGCGTAGCCTTCGTGACGGAGCCGCCGCGCGCCGTATTTCTAAGTTACGCATCTCAGGATGCCGCGTCCGCGCGGCGGCTTGCCGACGCACTGCGCGAGGGCGGGATCGAAGTCTGGTTCGATCAGAGTGAGCTGCGCGGCGGGGATGCCTGGGACAGCTCGATCCGACGGCAGATCAAGAGCTGCAAACTGTTTCTCGCGATCATCTCGACCCACACGCAAGCCAGGGAAGAGGGCTATTTCCGCAGAGAATGGAATCTGGCGGTCGCGAGAACCCTGGACATGGCGGAGGACACACCCTTTCTCCTGCCGGTGGTCATCGATTTAACCGGCGATGTCGAGGCACGCGTACCGGAAAAGTTCCGGGAGGTGCAGTGGACACGTCTGCCTGACGGCGCAACGCCCGCCGCCTTCGTCGAGAGGGTGCGGGGGCTGGCGTTCGGCCGGGCTGCAGAAAAGACAGCGCCACTACAGGCGGGGGCACCGGCGAGCACAACCTCGGCGAGCCGTGCATCCGCAGCGCACGGCCCACCGCTGGCTGTACTGGCGCAGGAGTTCAGCACGCAGCGGCGCAATAGCTCGTCGCGCTACACGTGGCTCACTGTAGCAATCGCGGCGCTGCTTCTGCTGCTGATCGCGCTGCTGGCGATACCGCCCTGGCAAAGAAAGGAGCACGCGCGCAACGTTCTGCTGCCCGAAATAGAAAGCAGCGCGGCGAACATGTACCGCAGCGACGCGCACATCTTCGATAAAGCGATCGAGGCCGCGAAGTACCTGCCGCAGGATCCGGTGCTCGCGCGAGCGTTGCCTTCGATCGTAAACACGCTATCGATCCAAACCGAGCCCGCCGGTGCGCAGGTCTTCTGGAAGGACTACGAGACACCAGCCGCCGCCTGGCGCCTGGCGGGAACCACGCCGCTGAAAGATGTGAAAGTGCCTCGCGATTACCTGCGCCTGGAGGTCAGGAAGGAAGGCTATCAGACGATTGAGCTCGCGGTTCCGATGTTCAGTCTGCGCCTCGTGCCTATCACGCAACAGCTGAAACTCGATCCCGTCGGCCGGTTGGCGAACAACATGGTGCGCATCCCACGCTCCACCACGAATGTGCAGATCGTCGGCATCGACAAGTATGGTCCGCGCGAGGTTCCTGAATTCCTCATCGACAAATTCGAGGTGACCAACAAGCAGTTCAAGGCATTCGTCGATGCCAATGGCTATCACAATGCCGCTTACTGGACCGTTCCTATTCGTGACGGCAGGAAGGTCATTCCGCTCACTACCGCGTTGACCCGCTTCCGGGACCGGACTGACCGACCGGGGCCTGCGACCTGGGAAGCAGGTAGCTACCCGGATGGCACCGCCGACCAGCCGGTTACCGGTATCTCCTGGTACGAAGCGGCCGCCTACGCGGCATTTGTGCACAAGCAGTTGCCCACAGTGTTTCACTGGGCGGCGGTCGCCGATACCTCCCGGTCGGAGTTTCTGCTGCCGCTGAGCAATTTCAATCACAAAGCACCGATCGCCGTGGGCAGCCTCGGCGGCTTCAGCACCTTTGGCGTTTATGATCTCGCGGGCAATGCGCGGGAGTGGACTTACAACCAAAGCGGGGACTCCGATCAGCATTTCATTCTGGGAGGAGGCTGGAGCGATCCCTCCTATGCCTTCAACGACAGCTTTTCGCAGCCATCACTGGATCGCAGCGACTCGAACGGCTTGCGTTGCATTACAGAGCTGTCTGAGGACGAATCCAGGCCCGCCCTGCGGCAGTCGCTGTCGATGGACTTCAGGGACTATTCCCGGGAGACGCCGGTCAACGATGCCACGTTCGCCACCTTCGCGCGCCAGTTCATTTATGACAAGACCCCAGCGGGCGCACGGACTCTGCGCACGCTGACGAACGAGGCATGGAAGGCGGAAGTCGTGGCGATCGATGCCGGTTACAATGATGAGCGGCTGATACTCTACGTGTTCCTGCCCACGAGCTATCACGAGCCGCTGCAGCCCGTGGTGTTCTTCCCAGGCTCCAATGGTATTCACGAAAGCACCTTCGATCCGACGTTCGTCAATGGACGCCTGGATTTCATCATCAAGAGCGGGCGGGCATTGATCTACCCGATCTACAAAGGCACCTACGAGCGGCAGGACGATCTGAAGTCCGATCTGCAGGACACCACGGTTCGTTACAAAGACCACGTCATCATGTGGGTCAAGGAGTACTCCCGCACACTCGACTACCTCGAGACCCGCAAGGACATGCGGTCTGACCAGGTGGCGTATCTCGGATGGAGCTGGGGTGGATTCATGGGAGGAATCATCCCGGCGGTCGAAAAACGCATCCGGGCGGTTGTGCTGAATGTCGGCGGAATGGAGATGCAAGCCGCATTACCGGAGGTGGATCAGATCAACTTCCTGCCGCGGGTAACGCAACCCGTGCTGATGTTGAACGGCAGCTACGATATGTATTTTTCGGTTGAGTCTGCGCAGAAGCCGATGTTCCGTCTGCTCGGAACCGATCCGGCACAGAAGAAGATGCTCGTCTATCCCTCCGGCCATCTCGTGCCCTCGACCGAATTCGTCAAGGAAACGCTGACATGGCTCGATACCTACATCGGGCCCGTCCACTGAGGGTGCTGCGTGCTTCGGAGGCTTGGCCTATGGCGGACAGCCCAGGCCGCCGCTGCAGTCGACTCCGCTGTTATCTTTGATCACCGTATGTCTCAGCAGCAGCGTACCCTCGTTCGCTATGCCGCCAACAGCGTCGCTTCCGGAGCGGTTCTCGACCACGTAGAGGTGGTCCAGCAAGAGCGCGTCAGAGCGGTTCGGCGCGGCGGTCAGGATTCCGCCCCCATTTCCGCCGGTGCCGCTGTCGTCGATCGCCAGGTTGCGCGCGATGATGGTCCCCACGATGCTGTCCTTGCCGCCCAGCAATAAGTAGAGTCCCCCGCCCATACCGCCCTCAGGGCCGGTCGCGGCATTGTCCACGATCGCACTATCGCTGATGGTCGCATCCGAGTTGACGGCAAGCCCGCCACCGAAGCCGCCCACGAACGCCTGATGCACGTGGACTTGCTGCGCCTGGTTTCCAGAAACCGTCGTGGTGTCTAATGTGAGCCGTGAGTTCACTTCCGCATACAGGCCGCCACCGTTAAGTGCATAGTTGCCCTGGAGGCTGCTGTGCTGAACGACAACGGATGAACCCTGGCCAACCTCGATGGCGCCGCCGCGGCCGTCGCTGCCGTTCTGCAGGTCGTCAACGACCGCGCGATTGCTGTTAATCAGGCAGCGCGTTATGGTCGATGTCGGACCACCCGGCGTGTTGACACCGACGCCGCCTCCGAAGCGGGCAATGTTTTGAGTTACGACACTGTCAAACAGGCGCAGATACGAACCTAGCCGGACTTGCACACCGCCGCCGATGCCGCTGCCGCCCTCGTGGTCGCCATGTGCGATCGTGAGGTGATGCAGCTCTATGAGCTCATATGGATCGTTGGCCCCTGAGCCCAGTGTGAATACCGGCCCGGCACCGGCAGCGAACACCTCAGTGGCCGGTCCCACGCTGCTCGAGGCACCGAGCAGTTTCAGCCCTTTGCCCGCGATCTTTACATTCTCGTTATAGCGTCCCGCAGAAACGTAAATAACATCGCCGGAAGCCGCAGCGTCGACCGCTTGCTGAATTTTGGTGTAGGTGCATCTGCTCGGGCAGACTAACAGATTCGCGGCGCGCAGCGCAGGGCACACCAGGCATGTCAGCAACACACCTGAACCCAGCAGCGCCGCGCGTGCGACATTTTTCATTCGAGCAGGATCTTATCACCTGAATGCACGGTGTTGCTGTCAACCAGCAACGCAGACATGCTCGTTCGAATGCATCAGCCGCCTGATGCATACCGGGCGAGGTTGTTGCGGCGCGGAGCGAATTGCGTGCCGGCTGCGGGAAGCGTTCGGGCAGCCCCTGAAGTCCCAGTAGCGTCCAAAGGATCCGGGCGGCACAATTGCTGAGGTGCAACGATGGGGCTCCCAAGGGGCAGGTACGGATGTCGAAACTGCAACGGCTATCAGGGATCGTGATTGGCTTGCTCGCGGCATGTACCCACGGCACTCATGCACGCAGGGAAACAGCGCCGAACTTGCCGGTGCAGCCTGTGGTGCAGGTCGCTGCGCAGCCGGCCTCCTCGGAGTCTGCTGCCACAGAACCTACCGCCCCGGAAGCCGCGGCCGAGTCAGCCCCAAGCGCCAGCGCGCCTGCTGCGAGAGCGAAGAACCCGCCACCGGCAGCGGCCGCTGCAACCCAACCCGGCTCCGCAACCTCACGCAACCGTTCTGTGTCCCCTGCCAGGCAAAGCCCCCCTGATGATCGGCTGGCGAAACACCCCGCGACACCGCCGCTGAAGGCCTCGCCGGGGGCCACCACAGCTCGCGGAGTTGCCACCTCGCCGGCGGCGGTGGCGACGCTGGATCTCAAGGGGCTGGAGCAAAGGCTGCGTGAGACTTCGGCCATCGGCGTGTTCACCAAGCTGTCTCTAAAGAACCAGGTGGACGACTTGCTGGCGCAGTTCAGGGCGTTTCATCAGGGCAGGTCACGAACCCCGCTGCCGCAGCTGCGTCAACAGTACGAGCTGTTGCTGATGAAGGTCGTGAGTCTGCTTCAGGACGGCGATCCGGAGCTCTCGAAGGCAGTATTCGCCTCGCGCGAGGCCATCTGGGGGATCCTGTCCGATCCGGAAAAATTTGCTGCCGTGTGACAATCGCCAGCGCCGTCTGAACTACCAAGCAAAGGAGCCACCATGTCTGCACGTCCCGCTGTCGGTCTCACCGCTTTGGCACTCCTCGGCGCCAGTTCCGCCGTCACCGCCGCAGGGTCGAATCCAGGTGAGGATCTGAAGGCCACGATAGTCCTGCATGGCTTCCCCTGCGATCAGGTGATCGACTCCAAGCGCAATGCCGACAGCGATTATTCGGCAACCTGTAAGGATGGCAACCGCTATCACATCTCCGTAGACGCTCAAGGCCGGGTAGTCGTCAAAAAGCTCTGATCGTTGCGTTTCGAGGATTGACTCTGCACCGGAGAAGCCATGACAAAGCCCATCATGAACCTCGACGAAGTGCAGTTCGACGATGTCGAGGACAACGGTCTGTATACCTCGCGCCGCGGACAGATCAGTGACCACATCGGCGCGCGGCAACTCGGCTATAACCTGACCGTTCTGCCGCCCGGAAAGGCCCAGTGTCCGTTCCATTGCCATCATGGCGAGGAGGAGATGTTCCTGATTCTCGAGGGCGAAGGTGAGCTGCGCTTCGGCGAGCAGCGCTACCCGATCCGCAAACACGACGTCATCGCATGTCCCACGGGCGGCGCGGCGGTTGCCCACCAGATCATCAACACGGGCGAGGTTACGATGCGCTACCTGGCCCTTTCGACACTGGTCGAGATCGAGGCATGCGAGTATCCGGATTCGCGGAAAGTGCTGGTCGTGGCGGGCAAGCGGGGCCAGCGCGCGCTCCGAAAGATGTTTCGGGCAGAAACGACGGTCGATTACTACGATCGCGAGAAACCATGAGCCCTCGGCAGGGTCGCGGCAAGTGTTGCAGGCGCTCGGCCTTGAGGTAGTGCCACGTCCTGAAGTCTAATGAGAGCATGCCGGTTGCGCGTGTTGCTCTGACTTGTTTGCTTGGCCTCGTAAGCGGCATGGCTGCTTCCGCGGACAATTTCTCTCCTGCGGCATCGAACGTCCCCGGTGCGCAGACCCCCGGAATCCATCGCGATGGCAGCGTGACTTTCACTCTCGCGGCTCCTGAGGCTCGCAGCGTGCAGTTAGCCGGCGGTGCCGGACTGGGGCATGGGCCCTTCGCGCTGACAAAGGACCCGGCCGGCGTCTGGAGCGTGACCATTCCCGCTCCAGTGCCAGGCTTTCACTACTACTGGTTCTTGCTGGATGGAGTCGCCGTCAACGATCCCGCAAGCCGCACGTATTTCGGCTACGGCAAGGAAACCTCGGGTATTGAAGTCCCCGGAGCGGCCGCGCCGTTCTACGCTGTCCAGAATGTTCCGCACGGTGAGGTGCGTGAGAAGTGGTATCGCTCCAAATCAACAGGAGAATGGCGCCGCGCACTCGTGTACACACCGCCGGCATACGATAGGGATCCCAAGCGCCGCTATCCCATGCTGATCCTGCTTCACGGCATGGGTGAGGACGAGACGGGCTGGACACGTCAGGGCCGCGCGCAATTCATACTCGACAACCTCATCGCCGCGGGCAAGGCGCTGCCGATGATCGTCGTCATGGATCGCGGCCAGGCCGCCGGCCCCATCGCGACGCCATTCAAGCTCTCCAATGAGACTCCCCTTGGTGCGATCCGCGCGTCTTTCAGCGCGCTCGAGCGTGTCATCATGGATGACCTGATTCCGGCGATCGACGGCTCCTACCGGACCATTGCCGACCGAGAACACCGCGGCATGGCGGGACTGTCGATGGGCGGTATGCAGACACTGTTCATAGCCCCTCGCCACCTCGAGCAGTTCGCCTACATTGCCGCCCTGAGCAGCCCGATGCTTCGCAGTAACGAGCGGGATGCGAAATTCGCCCCCAGTCTGACCGGCCCGCTGGACGTGCACGTCGCTTACGACGGAGTGTTCGCCGACCCCCGACACTTCAACGAGCGAGTGCGCCTGCTGTGGCTCGGCGCAGGTACTGCGGAGGAGGAGCCGCTGCACTCAAGCGTCGCGGAAGCTGTCACGGCGCTGCGCGCCAGCGGTATACATCTGGTGTATTTTGAGTCGCAGGGTACCGCCCACGAATGGCAAACCTGGCGGCGCGATCTGTTCGAGCTGGCCCCGCGTCTGTTTCGCTGATCAGGACCCTGCTGCACCGAGTTCGTTCTCCAGCCCTCGCGCGCCGAGGAAATAGTGAATCGACGCCCAGGCATACAGCAGCACGGTCACGATAATTCCCTCCCTGGAGGCGCGCGCCAGGGTCGAGCGGCATAGCCACCGAATGACTTCTGGCTCCGATTGCCGGGCCTGCCCGCCAGGACACTGCACACGGAACGAAGCGGCATGTGCCGCAGCGCTGTGGAAATCGATCTCGGCGAATCGATCGATCAGCCATCCGGTGAAAAGCGCGCCACCGCCCAGCGCGACCACATTGAGCACGACGTAGACAAGTGCCGTCGCGGTGGCGCGCTGGCGCGGCTCGACGGCGTTCTGGATCACGCCGAATGTCGGGCCAAATGACAGGTATTGAAAGAAGCTCGCAACGCCGAGCAATGCCGCGGTCGTCAGCCACTGCCGTTGTATGAAGGCGAGCACGAAAAGCGGCGTGGAGATCGCGAGCCCCGCCGCGCAGACGTAGGCGTACCAGCGCAGGCTGTTGCGAGCGAGCCGGTCTGCGAGCGGTCCGCCGCTGACCAGACCCGCGCCGACTGCGACACCGCCTGTCAGGGCCGCCACGATGCCGACCGTGCCATAGTTCAGATCGAAGACGCGGTTGAAGAACGCAGGTATGAAAGCCCAGGAGCCCTGGGATGCAAATGCGGCAATCGTCACCCCCGCGAAGAAGTGCGCCAGGGGCCGGCGCAACAGCAACGTGCGGCAGACGAGGCCCAACTGCTGTAGCTCAGTGGTGAGAGCCGCTGGCTCAGGAAGTCGCGGGCGCGCAGGCTCGCGCACGAGCAGCTTGACCCCGATCGCAACCAGCAGACCTGGCAGACCCAACGCCACGCAGGCGACCCGCCAGCCGTAATGCAGTGCGAGGTAACCTCCGAGCATTGCGCTCAGGATGTAACCGAGTGAGATGCCACATGAATAGATCGATAGCGCGGTGGCGCGCTCACGCGGTGGAAAATAGTCGGAAATGATCGAGTGAGCGGGGGGCGTGCAGCCGGCCTCGGCCACGCCGACTGCCATGCGCAAGCCGAGGAGCTGCGAGAAGCGCATCGCCGCCCCGCACAGCGCGGTCAAACCTGACCACAAGATCATCATCGTGCAGAGGATGTTGACCCGCTTGAAGCGCTCGGCGAGCCGCGCCACAGGAATGCCGCTGAAGGTGTACAGGGAGGCAAAGGCTGTGCCCACCAGGAAACCGAACTGGGTATCCGAGAGCTGCAGGTCGAGCTTGATGGGCTGACCGATGATGGCGAGCAGCTGACGGTCAGCCGAGTTGAGCGTGTATGCCAGCATCAGCAGCAGCGTCACCACGTAGCGCTGCGTGCCCAGAGCTGCGACGGCAGGCGCCGCCGCCCTGCTCTGTCGTTCGTTCATGCCGGTTGCGGCTTGCTGGCTGCCTGTGCCTCCTCAGTCCAGGTCGGCTCGATATAGAAAGGACCCGGCTTCTCCCGCAGCTGCTCGTATTTGCAGATCTCGGGCTCGGCGCCCAATGGAGTGGATATGCCATCCCGAAAAGCCCATTCTCCGCGATTGCTGTCGGCAGCCCGAACATAACTGTTAATGAGGAAGCGCCGGTCGTAATCACTGCAGTTCGGAGCCGAGCCATGCACGGTATATAGCGTCCACAACAACAGATCCCCGGGCTCCATCTCGCAAATGACGGCGCGCCCCGGATCGAGCCCCACTTCCCTGAGATCATCGTCAGGGGTGTGGCCCGACATGATGGTGCCATCTTCCGACAGACCGAGATATCCGCGCCGATGACTCCGTGGGATCACGCGCAACGCTCCGTTCGCTACCGTTTGTCGATCGATGGCCAGCCCTGTGGTGACGTTGCCCTCGAGAAAGTTGCGCGTGGCATCCTGATTGCGAAAGCGCGCATCCTGATGATAGCGATAGAACGTATATTTGGCGCCGGGCGGCTTCCAGTGAAGCTGATGCGAGATCTGTTTGATATCGCGACCCAGGAAGGGCTCGAGGATCGTCAGGTAGCGCCGGTCGCGGCGCATCTGCTCGAAAAGCGGACTGATCCAGGCCATCCAGTGCACCTGAAGCACGACGCGCCGAGCCGCCCGAGGGTCGTCCAGCACCTCGAACAGCAGATTCCTGTCACGGTAGGTGGCGTGATGCTTCAGACCCTGCTGATAGATCCAATCGCTCTCCCTGCGGATGTCATTCATGAGATCCGCGGGGAAAAACTCTCGCACGATCACATAACCCTCGGTGTGAAGCCGCTCAACCAGTGCTGACGAAGTCAGCCGCGCGAAGTCGACTTCAGACAACGGCTGCTCGGATGCTGTTGGCATGGTACGAGATCCTCACGAAAGCCCGGCGTGATCAAAGCCATAGGGTACAACCCACTGCCGGCAGATGGGTAACATCAGGCCTGTGCAGGACGGGTGAAACTGTACTAGGCTACCAAGATGACTATATCGCAGAGCGCCGTTTCGTTAGCACAGTCGAACCTCCCCGAAGCAGAGCACAATACCCTTAGCCGCTCGTTGCGGCCGCGCCATGTCTCGATGATCACCATCGGCGGCATCATCGGCGCAGGCCTGTTCGTCGGCAGCGGTGTGGCCATCGCGGCCGCCGGGCCTGCAATCATCCTGAGTTACGCGCTCACCGGCGCGCTCGTCCTACTCATCATGCGCATGCTGGGTGAGATGGCGGTCGAGATGCCGCAGGTGCGATCCTTTACCGAGTTCACGCGGGCCGGCCTTGGCAACTGGGCAGGCTTTGCGGTCGGCTGGCTCTACTGGTATTTCTGGGTGGTGGTCATTCCGGTGGAAGCCATCGCCGGAGCCGGGGTCATCCAGCGCTGGCTGCCGCTGCCGACGTGGGAAATCGGCACGGTGCTGATGGCACTCATGACTTGCGTAAATCTCATGTCCGCACGGGCCTACGGCGAGTTCGAGTTCTGGTTCTCGTCCATCAAGGTGGCAGCCATCATCAGCTTCATTCTGGTCGTGGGTGCCTACGTATGTGGATACCGCTCCGCTACGGGAGCGACATTCTCGAACATAGTCGCCTACGGCGGCTTTGCCCCGCGCGGAGCCTTCGCGGTGCCGGCCGCCGTGACGACCGTCATCTGGTCGATGATGGGCGCAGAAGTGGTCACGATCGCTGCCGCGGAGTCCCCTGAACCGGCTCGTGCCGTGGCGCGCATGACCTCGACGATCATCAGCCGCATCGTACTGTTCTATATCGGCTCGATCTTCGTCATCGTCTGTGCAGTTCCCTGGAACCAGGTGGTGCCCGGGCAGTCACCGTTCACGCTCGCCCTGGACCAGGTCCACTTTCCCTATGCGAGCACCATCATGGCTGCAGTGATTCTCACCGCCGTGCTGTCATGCCTCAACTCCTCCTTCTACGTCGCTTCCCGAGTGCTGTTCGTCCTCGGCAGTCGCGGCGATGCGCCACGGTGGCTGGTGCATACCAACGCCCGTCACGTGCCCACGCGCGCCGTGTTATTGGCGAGCGCGGTGGGATTCGCCGGAGTTATTGCCGCGATACTTTCACCAAGTGTCGTGTTTGCTTTTCTGGTGAATGCTTCTGGCGCGATCATCGCCGTAATCTACCTGGCTATCGCGGTATCCCAGGTACGCACGCGACGCGCGCGGGAGCGCGCGGGTCATCCTCCAGCTGCGCTACCGATGTGGCTGTTTCCGTGGTTGAGTTATCTCGCCATTGCCGGAATGGTACTGGTGCTGATAGCCATGGCGTTGACGCCAGCTCATCGCGCCGAGTTCTGGACGAGCGCAGTCGCAATCGCCGTTGCACTGCTGGCATTCGGCGTGTCACGGCGTTTCCGTCGCCAGCGCGCCGGCTAAGGTTTGTCAGCAAGTGCAACGGCAATGTCAGTCGCGTCTGGGCCGACGTACGATGCGAACCTTGCCGCTGTTGCCGCCGCCGCAGAAGAAGCGATCGTGGCCATCGGATTCCAGACCGGAAACTCCAATACCCGCCGGCATCTCGACACGCTGTACGACCTGACCACTTGCGGGATCAACCTGGTGCAGCTCACTCTGGTCGCCCTCCCAGGTGCCGTGCCATAGCTCACCGTCCACCCAGGTGACCCCGGTCACGAAGCGGTTGGATTCGATGGATCGCAGGATCGCGCCGGTCTGCGGGTCAATCTGGTGTATTTTGCGCGCCCGGTATTGTCCCACCCACAGTGTGCCTTCCGCCCAGGCCAACCCCGAATCGCCTCCGCCGCCCGGGGCCGGGATGGTGCCCAGAATGCGGCCGGTGTGCGGATCAACCTTCTGGATGCGATCCTCGGCTATCTGATAAAGATGCTTGCCGTCAAATGCGGTGCCGGCGTGAGCGGCCACCTGCAAGCTGCGCAGCCTTGCGCCACTGTCCGGATCAAGGGCGTGCAGCGAGTCTGCGGCGGCAATCCAGAGCCGCTCGCCATCGTAGCTCACCCCGTGGATGTGTGGGACATCCACAAAGGGCCCGTACTCGCGCACGATTTCGGCTGCTGATCTTTTCATGTTCCGATGCTAGCTCTCCGGCAGCGCAGAGGGGAGTAACAAGCTCGTCGCGAATCCCGGTGCGGGCGGCATCATCCAGCGCAGCGCGCGGCCCCGACCGATGGATTGGACCTTGCCGGATGACAGCAGCGACTCCATGGCCCGTTGCACGGTGCGCTGGCTGGCACTCAGTGCCATGGCCAATGCCGAAGTCGCCCACAACTCCCCATCGGCGAGCAGTGCGAAAACCTCCGCGTGTTTTTCTGTCACCGGTCGAGCCAGCACGACGACTTCGCGTGAGGAGCCCGGTGTGAAAGCGAAGCCAAGCGGGGTGGCCTGGACGCCGGCGAGCGGCCGTAGCGCCGCTCGCAGACGCCCGATCTCGACTCGCAGACGAGCACGGTGCGTTTCATCCGGCAGCTTGATTCGAAAGGCACGCTCGATGAGTACCCGCCGCGGCACCTCTGCGGGCCACGCTTCGGCAAGTGCGCGCGCCAGCGTAAACAACAGGGGACGGCGGGCAAGGAGGACGGTTGACTGCGCATCCCGCACGACGTAACGGCACTCATCTACCAGCAAGGCATCCGAGGCGTACAGTGCTTCGACCTCAGCCAGGGTGACCAACTGTGCCTCACCCCGATGGATACGACGGGCTGCTGGTGCATTCAGAAGACGGAACGCGTGGTCCACCTCCGCCATCAGCGAGGCAATGGCGGCCCGCCGCGCGGCGCGCCGCGCGCGCATCAGTGCGGCACGTGCCCTCCTCGCCTGCACGCGTCGCATCGCGATACCGGCGACCAACAATTCGGCGGCGGCCTGCAGTGCTGGAGGCAGGGAACGCTGCTCCATGCCAACGAGGCATGCTTCGGCCTCACCCAGCTGCCCGAGCAGAACGTGACGCCGAATCTCGACATGTCTTGCGTGCGCAGCATTGGCCCTATCCGCGTGCTGTTCAAGGACTCCTCGGGCGTTGTGCAGCGCTTTCATCGGCCAGTGCAAATCACGCGCTGCGAGTGCGACCTCGGCCTGCGCCACGACACAACGCGCACGCGCCAGCGACTCCCGGGGCGCAAAGGCCCGGATCGCGCGCTTCAGAAGCGCCTTCGCCCGCTCAAGGTCTCCGAGCTGTGCCATCGCGATACCGCGCAGCGCCAACGCCGGTGCGTCGTCGCGCAGCGCTACCCGCTTCAGTGCGCCCAGGGGATCACCAGCGGCGAGCGCGCGTGCCGCAGCGGTAATCAGCGAGTCCATTGCAATCGCGCCAAACTTGTCACTCCCACCCGAGCGGTCGCCCGGGGCTAAATGTAGCTCACCGGCGCCGAGTGTGGCGCACGTAAGGAGCGAGCATCATGACCAGGCATTCAACCGGAACCCGTGCAGAGTGGCTCAGCGCGCGACGTGAACTGCTCACAGCGGAAAAGGAGCTGACGCACCAGAGCGACGAGTTGGCGCAGCGTCGCCAGCAACTGCCGTGGGTCCGAGTCGACAAGTCCTATCGATTTCAGACCGAGGACGGCGATTCCTCTCTGGCCGATCTGTTCCGGGAACGCTCGCAGCTGCTCGTCTACCACTTCATGTTCGGCCCCGACTACACCGCAGGTTGCCCGTCATGCTCGATGATCGCCGACGGCTTCAACGGCTTTGCCGTTCATCTGGCGCACCACGATGTCATGCTCTGGGCCGTATCACGCGCGCCCCTGGCAAAGCTGCAGGGCTACCAACGACGCCTCGGCTGGACGTTCCCCTGGGCTTCCTCCGCCGGGACCGACTTCAACTCTGATTTCAGTGTGTGGTTCAGCGAGGAGCAACAGCGCGATGGCGGCATTCAATATAACTATCGACGCGAGAGCGCATTCAGGTGGCGTCCGGAGCTGGAAGCCGGCAGCGCACGCGCCGAAGCCAAGTTCGCGGCCATGTGTGGTACCGACCCGGCAACTTATCTGCGTGACCGGCCGGGCATGAGTGCCTTCGCCCTGGAGGACGGCATGGTCTACCACACCTATTCCGCCTATGCCCGCGGACTGGACAGCCTGTGGGGCGCGTACCAATGGCTCGACCGTGCACCCAAGGGGCGTAACGAGGCGGACGGTGTCTGGTGGCGTCGCCACGATGAATACGCCGCCGGTTGAGCCGTGGCACGTGTTAGGTTTCTGCGGAGTGCGCTGAGCGAAGTTACCGTCCGCTCGTGGAGCCTGGTTACCCCCATTGCTCGCGAGTGGACGTTCCTCGGCATCTGTACGCTCCTGCTTGCTGGCAGTGCTGCTGCAACCACTCGATGGAGCACATCCATGGCGTCGATGGGGACCATGCCCATGCCCGGCGGCTGGACATTGTCGATGATCTGGATGCGGATGCCCGGTCAGGCGTGGAGCGAAGTCGCGACCGGCTTCCTCGGCATCTGGTGTGTGATGATGGTGGCGATGATGCTGCCCTGCCTGCTACCCATGCTGTGGCGCTATCGCCAGACAATCCGATCCCGAGCTGGCGCAGGCCTCCGGTCCGGTTGCACCCGGCTCGCCAGCCTCACGGCGCACGTCGCACTCGGCTATTTCTGTGTCTATCTGTTGTTGGGTCTGGTCGTGCTGGCAACTGGTCTCACACTCGCCGCCGTGGCAAGGTTGCAACCGGTTCTGGCGAGCCAGATGCCGATCCTCGGCGGGCTCGTAGTTCTGATGGCGGGTGTCAATCAGTTCACTGTTACCAAGCTGCATCAGCTAAGGCACTGTCGCCATGCCTTGCCAACAGTCCCGGCGTCTCGTCAGGACCTGAAACGAGCCTGGTGCCACGGCTTGCACCTCGGAGTGCTCTGCGCCCGCTGCTGTGCAGGACTGATGGTGATCCTGCTCGTGCTTGGCATGATGGAGCTACGCTGGATGGCGCTCATCACGGGGGCCATCACCCTGGAACGGTTCGGACCGGCTGGTGAGCAGGTGGCGCGTGCCAGCGGCGTGATTGCAGTCACGCTGGGCGTGATGTTGATCGGTCAGGCTATTCTACCGAGCTGAGGGGACACCTGCGCATACAGGGCACGGCTGCGCATATAAAGAGGGCCGGCGCAACACCGGCCCTCCAAACAATGCACTTCATTGCAACAGGCTAACGCTGTCCGGGCTTATCCTGTCCTGGACGGCTTGGGTTCGAGCCCCCGGTTTGACCCGGAGTGCCCTGACCCGGCTGTTTCGAGCGATCGCCCTGTTGCTCATGCTGCTTCGGGTTACCGCTGCCGCTGCCGCTGCCGCTACCGCTACCAGGCTGGTTGGTTCCCTGCGAACCTCCACCCATCTGGCGGCCCCCTTGGTCATTACGGTTATCCTGGCCCATATCGCGCCCCTACATCAGTTGAACACCAACTCAGCTTAGATCAGCGTGCCAGCGGCGCATACCGGTCATGTTGTATTAAGTTGTAGTCGTTTGTCCTACACACCGGGCTTGAGCTGGGCCGCAAGCGAGCCAGGACGCATCGGCCGTGCTGCCTCAATGTTGAACCGATCGACGAGCTGCGGCCAGAGGGGGGGCTGCCCCGGGTTTGAATTTACGAAAGTCCTCGCCCAACAGGTCGGCCACCGTTGCGGCGATCTGCGCCTGGGTCACATCCGCAACGTCCCGGCGCTCGCCGAGCGGCGGTGTATCCGGACCGAGCACTCCGATCCATATATCCTCCGAACCGCGCTGCCCTGGGCCATGCTCTTTCCACTCCTGCAGGCCATTGCCGCGTCCGTGATCCGTGGTAACAATCAATGTCGTCTGGTTGCGATACTCCGGCATGGATTGCAGCTGGTTCCAGAGATCGGCTACGAAGGCGTCGTACAGGTGAGCCGATTCCAGGAACGCATCGTAGCGACCCAGATGCTGCCACAGATCGGTATCGCCAAAGCCGACGTACAGTACGCGGGGCCGGGCCTTCCTGAGATGTTCGCGGAGTACCACGTATACAAACGAATCGTAGGGATCATCGCCATATAGGCGTGTGGTCTTGCGGTATAGCTCTGACAGCAGCCGCCCCTGGGCGCTGTGATCGGCAGGATCCACGAGGGTCGCGCCGGCACGGATCGGCAGGCCGCTACGCGATCCCGCGAGGATTTCGTGAAAGGTGCTCCAGGCCGCGAAGACTTCGACACGGCCACGAAATTGCGGCTGATGATCCAGCCATTCGAGCACCGTCACGTTGGGATTCAAACCAAACTCATTGCTGCTGATGCTCGGATCGGCCACACCGGAGAGCATCTCGTTATAGCCAGCATAGGACACGTTGACGTGGTTGCTGGTCCGGGCGCGGCTACCCAGATTCTGGTTGCCGAACAGCTGACCCTGCGCGCCGATCACACCCCACAGGAATGGAAAGAGCTTATGACGTCGCGTGTCAGAATCGACACCCCCATACTTCAACTCGAGTTGCGCAGCCGGCACCCAGATCCCGCCGTCCTTCGCAGTCATCAGAGTTGGATCGGCGCCCTGAAACACTTCACGCCAGCGAATGCCATCGCTCGTCACGATGACGACCTGGCGCGTCTTCCCCGCAAAGGCGGCAGGCATCACACCCAGGAGGGTGAGCGCCAGGATCCATGCGGCCAGCCACGCGGGCATTCGCCCGGACGCCGGCACGAACCGACACCAGAACTCAGGCACCTGGAGGGATCAGTGGTGCGGCCACGTAGCAGCCAAATTCCTTGACGAAATCCACCGAGACGCGCGCATGTACACGTCCCTGGCGATCCAGGAACTCGGCGTGGTCGTCCAGCGGCAGAAACGGGCCATGCCAGACGTTGGGACGGATGTAGAGGCCGCGTGTGCCATCACACCAGAAACTCACGAATCGTTCCGGGGTCACATCGTCACCGGGCAGCGCCAGCGGCACGACAAAAGGCTGCCCGCGAAGCGGATAGACGAGCTGTCCTCCGTCGGGATGGTAGTTGGCCCTCCAGGTCAGCGCGCGTTGGCGCCGCTCGCCTGCGCCTTCTGACTTCGCCTCTTCCGGTAGTCGGCTCCAGGCGAACAGGTAGCTGTCACCGACCGCATTGTTCTGAGCGAAGAGCGTGTCGCCCCGCCACCAGAACTCAAAGATTCCTTCGGTTACCCCGCCCTGGTCCCCGGAATGGGCATCGATCGGTCGCCAACCCTGGGCCGGCCAGCGGACGATCTCGATCCGAAAGGTCTTCGGATCGGAGACGAGACAGCCGTAGCCCTCCAGGCTCGTATCCGTAGCGACCACCAGGGGCGTGTCGCGAATCTGCCGAACACCCGTGCTCGGAACGTATGCCAGATGATCCAGGCTGATGGCCATGCTGCACCCCGGAAGTGGAAGGCGCAGGACGTTACACCTCTTTATACCCTCCCGCCACAGCGGGCAAATCCCGCTCGCCGACTCGGTATTCATAGCCGATTCGTGCTGCGGCGGTCAGGGTGGACGCCGTCCAAAGGGGTCAGCCCGCCGACGGAGCGAGATGCCGGCTGTCGGCCGAGCCCGTCGAACCGCTTAGATCGTGTTGGTCGCCACGTCCGGGGACGCCCTGCCGCGGCGGACGCGCGCCTTGCCGTACAAAAAAAGCGCCGAGCCACCAAGTATCAACACCGCGTTGAGACCGGCAATCTTCAACACCGCGAGCGCCGGTTTGAGCTCTTCAGGTGGCGGAACGAACGCGACTGCGATCGATGCGGCGGTGGTCGCCAGTCCAAGCACTGCGGTGGTTACGATGAGCGCTCGTCCCCCGGGAATACGAACCTCGCCTGCTCTGCGCGGCCCCGCGGAGAGCTTGATGGCGGCGCCGAACAGGGTAAGGAAGGGCGCCATCGACGCTACCACCATCATTTCGATGAGTACGTTGTACGCGCCTCGTACCGAGGTTCCGCTCTGGCCGATGAGGACCAGCACGGCCACGATCAGCGCCTGCATCCAGATCGCCGTGGTAGGGGCCCCGTTGCGTGGATCGATCCTCGTGAGCCTCGCCGGCAGATAAGCGTCGATTCCGGCGGACACCGGGATGCGGGCCAGAGCACCAATCCACAGGCACACACTGCCAATGCGATCAAGTACGACGCAGGCAGCGCCAAGAGGAACCAACCACCACAATCCGAGCCGGCCCGCCGCGGCCCGAACCGACTCGATCACTCCATAGACTCCGCTCGCACGCTCCGGCGGGATGGAAAGCAGGATGCTCGCCGTTCCAATGATGTAGATGCCCGCTATCATCGGCGCCGCGAGCATCAGACCGCGGGGAATGCTGCGCCGGGGATCGCGAATCTCGTTACCCATGAAGGAAGCCGCTTCGGGACCGGTGAAGCAGAAAGCGAGCGTCGTCCAGAATATGACGTCGGCCAGGCGGAAGGCCGGCACGATCGTATGGCGATTGATATCGGTCGCAGGCCCAAAGCGCCACCAACTCGCGATCGCCAGCGCAACGAGCAGCCCGGTCCCGATCCAGCGCGCAACCGCGCCCACGCTGTTGAGCCACTTCGCGACGGTGAGCCCACGCACATTCAATACGGCGGCCATGATCAGTGCGGTCACCGAAAAGCCGATGAACCAGGCGGGAGTGGCACTCTCGGCATTCATGCGCATCGATGAGAGCAACGCGCTGCCGGCGGTGAAATACAGCACGCTGGGGAGAAATGCGAGGGTGCCCGTCCAGTAAGTCCATCCGGTCATGAAGCCGGCATACGGCCCGAAGGCCAGCCGCGTCCAGCCATACAGGCCGCCCGCTTCGGGACAGCGTGAAGTGAGAAAAATGACGCTCAACGATAAGGGCAGAAAGAAACCGACGCCGCCCAGCAGCCAGATCACCAGCGAGCTCGGACCGGCGGCCGCCGCCGTTGCCGTCCACTGCAAACTGCAGCCCGCGGTGATCATGAAGAGCGTGACGTCAAGGGCACCGAGCGCACGGGGCGGCGTAACTGCGCCTGTCTGGTGTGATGGCATCGCTCTTCAGTGAGTTGCTTTCCTCATCTTGCGCCTTTCTGAGGCCTTGTTCGAGCGCTGCCACGCGAAGGCCGCGACGCGCGGGCTTTCGGGCTAAAGCGAATCAAGAAACGCCACGAGCTCTGCCTTCTGGCGTTCGCTCAAACTCATTTCGAACCGCGCGTCATAGAAATTGACCAGCGCCTTGAGAGTCGGCGCCGAGCCATTGTGGAAGTACGGCGCGCGGGCCGCGAGTGCCCGCAGGACCGGCCCCTTGGTGCGGTTCAGATCGCCACACTTGCCCGTGAGCAACGCCTTGCCCGGGTCGCTCGTATAGAAAGACACAGCGTCGTTCGCGGCGAACGGGTTGGGACAGCCGCTGATCAGAAAAACCGGCAGCTCGGGCGAATCGAGCCGCGCGAGTGCTGCGGAGATCTTCGCATCTGTTTCCATACCGGGCAGCCCGGCGTGGCTCGTGCCGATATCGAGCGGCAACGGCAGGGAATGGTTGCCGACGTTCGGCGTATCGTGGCAGCTCGTGCAATGTCCAACAAAGGACTCCGGTCGCCCAATGGCGGAGTTGTCGTTCAGACCGCGCACGTTGGCGATGCGCATCGGCGCAGTGTTGAACAGCTTCTCGCCCGCGGCGATCGCATGGCGCGCCTCAGCGGTGTCGCCACCCTCATTGCCGCTGTTGTCATGAGAGGACGCCCAGGCGGCGAACAGGCTCATTCCGTTGGGGTCGAACGCGGTGCCGCTCGGATCGCCACCCAATGAGTCATTGATTCCAGGATAGTAGATCTCCCTGGAGAGCGGGCCCGGGCCGCCCTGCGCGCCGTCGGACCCCAGCAGCCCAGCGAAGCGGTCGCGATATTGCGCCGTGAACAAGCCGAGTTCGAAGTTCACGATGTCTGCGACCTGCGCATCGGTCGGCCGATGTGCCGCCTGCGCATGTCCCGTCGTGGCGTCGATCGCCTGATGCTTGAGATTGGAGGCGAGATTGGCAAGGAACGTCGAGCTGTCGGTCAGCGGTGAGAGGGTCTCACGGCCATCGAACATGATGGCGCTGAGAAAACTGAGGTTGGCACTCGGCAGCGGCCGCCGGTACACGGAGAGCATGGCCTTGCCGGTCGCCGCATCGAACTGCACTGCGCAACCGTACGGGTCGTTGACCGTGGTAATCGTGAATTCCGCCGCATCGGGAACCGGCAGCGCAATGCGGATGAGGCCGCTGCGAAGAATCAGACTGTGTCCTTTGCGATCACCTTGTGCCACGTTCGCGCAGTTGGCCCCGTCGACAGCGGCGAACAGAGGATCGCGTCCATGCGTTCGCTCGAAGCGATCCCGGATGTCTTCGGGACTGATGCTGAATGCCTGGTTGGCTACGTGGCATGAAGCACAACTGCGTCCGTTGGTACCCAGGCTCTGGAAGAAGGCGCCGTTCATCCTGGTCGGACCGTTCACATTGACAGTTGCGAGGGTGCCGCGCGGATCCGACGATAGCCGCAGCTCGGGTAAGGACCCTCCGCCAGGATCCGCGAGCGCCGGACCGGTTATGACAAAAGCAAGCGCAATAGCTGAGACGTTCTTGTTCATTTGGCCTCCCTGCAGCAGGGGCTATGCTCCTGAAAGACGGGGCTACTGAGGAGATCGGAATCGGCGCGACAAACACGACGCGCGGAGGAACCATGACAACTCTTGATTGGCAGGCCCTGGTTCAGGGGTCCGGGAGGGCTTCTGCAGCAGGCAAAGAGCGCCTCTTTACCGCCCTGTACGCCGAGCTGCACCGCCTGGCTGAGCTTCAGCTTAAGCGTAGCGCTAACTCGATGGTGAGTCCGACGACACTACTGCACGAGTCTTATCTGCGTTTCTCCGCCGGGGCGGAACAGTTCCCCGACAAGCAGCGCTTCATCGGTTACGCGGCGCGGGTCATGCGGGGGTTACTGATCGACCTGCTGCGCGAGCGTCGCGCGTTGAAGCGCGGAGCGGCCTTTCACATCACCCAGCTCAACACCGCGATTTCCGAGTCGCAGGGGGAGCTGCAGCAGGTATCGCGGCTTTCCGACGCGCTGGACGAGCTGGCGCACAAGGATCCGCGCCTGGCTGAGCTCGTCGATCTCAAATACTTTTGCGGCTATACCTTCGAGGAAATCGCGGCATTGTGGGATGTATCCGCCCGCACGCTGCAGCGGGACTGGGAGAAGGCCCGCATGATCCTGTTTCAGCAACTTTCCGATGTGACGTGAAGGCACATGAACGCAGCGGCGCTTTCCATCAGCTGATTACGATCATGTTGATATGACGATCGATCCGGCGGACTGGGATTCGATGAGCGCGTACCTCGATCGCGCCCTCGATCTCAGCGATGCGCAACGGGAAAGCTGGCTGATGGACCTGCGTGAGCAGGAGCCCAAGGTCGCCGCGCGACTCGAGGAACTCTTCGCGGTGCGTGCACGCCAGAACTTCGCGGAGTTTCTCAGCTCGCCAGCACCATCCCCCGTCGAGCCCGAGTCAGGCAGCCTTATCGGGCGACGGATAGGTCCGTACGAGATCGAAGCGGAAGCCGGCCGGGGCGGAATGGGGAGTGTGTGGCGAGCCCGCCGCGTGGACGGGCGCTATGAGGGGGTTGTCGCCATCAAGCTCGTGCATGCCTCCTGGATGGGACAGGGTGCTGCCGAGCGCTTTCGGACCGAAGGCCACCTGCTCGGGCGTCTCCAGCACCCGCACATAGCACGCCTGCTCGATGCCGGTGTACTCGACGCCACGCAGCCCTATCTGGTGCTCGAGTACGTCGAAGGAGAGCCGATTGATGCGTACTGTCTGCGATGCGTGCCCGGGTTAGAAGCGCGCATCCGGCTGTTCCTGGATGTACTCCAGGCAGTGGCGCATGCCCACAGTCATCTCATCGTGCACCGGGACTTGAAGCCGGCAAACATCTTCGTGACGAAGCATGGCGTGGTGAAGCTGCTCGATTTCGGTATTGCGAAGTTGTTGCAGAGTAATCCGGACAGCGGCTCGCTCACGCAATCGGGGCAGATCGCACTCACTCCGCAATACGCCGCACCCGAGCAGTTGATGGGTCAGGCGGTGACGACGGGCACGGATATCTACACTCTGGGCCTGGTGCTGTACACGTTGCTGACGGGAACCTGTCCCTATCCGACTGACAGCGCATCGAAGTCCAGATTCATACAGGCGGTTTTGACTCAGGATCCTCCAAGACCTTCATCGATTGCCCGCATCGAGAGCATTCCACAACGCACCCTCAGGGGAGATCTCGACAACATCATCGGCAAGGCGCTCAAGAAAGAACCGGCCGAGCGTTATTTGTCGGTAACGGATTTCGCCGACGACCTGCGACGTCTGCTCAATCACGAGCCCGTGTACGCCCATGCCGATACCATCCGCTATCGCATGACCAAGTTCGTTCGACGCCATCGCGGCAGCGTACTCGGCGCGGCACTGACTTTGCTTGCGCTGCTGACCACGACGGCCTTTGCGCTCTGGCAGATGCTGGAAGCGCGGGCGCAGCGCGATCTCGCCAATTTCGAAGCCGCGGATGCGAGCGCACACAGTGAGCTCACTGAATTCCTGCTGGGCGATAGCCTGGGGCAGGCGCCCCGCGAGGTGGCCGCGCAGCGGCTCGAGCGGGCCCGCGGCCTTATCTTTCAACGCTTCAGCGATAGTCCTATGGTGCAGGCGCGGCTGCTGATCAACCTCTCTGGAAGATACATCGACATCGGCGACTCCCGCGGCGGCGCCGCACTCTTGCGGCAGGCACAGGACATCGCAAACCGGATCGATGACCCGGACCTGAATGCCGATATCGCCTGTGGCCGGGCTCAGGATGCGGTGGATGCGGGTGATCTCGCATCGGCGCACGCCCAGGCGGCAATCGGTAGCAGCAACATGCAGCGCCTGCAACGGGTTCCAACCGGCCTCATGGCGGAGTGCGCCATGGCCACCGCTTACATTGCTCAGCGCGAGGGTGAATACCCTGCTGCGATCGCAGTGACTCGGGAGGCCATGCAGGTGCTCGAAAAGGCAGGACTGCAGCGCACCCCACGGTACACGAGCATCGCTCACGAGCACGCCCGCTCCCTGGTGCTCGCAGGAGACTACCGTGCCGGCTGGGCGGCCGAACAGGCCGTGCTGTCGTGGGTGGTTTCTTCCGGACGCGACAACGGCGCACCGTACTTCGCGATGCTCAATGTCGGGGCTACGGCGCTGATCAACGGGGGGCAACCGCACAAGGCGCTCGAGCTGCTGGGCGCCAGGGAGGCGGTGCTGCGCAAGTCGTCGCTCGATTCCGCATTGCCTTTTTACCTGGATGCCACGCGGCTCCTCGCTGAGGCTGCGTCAGGGGTATCGGCGAGAGTTGACGAGAGCCTGATGGCGCGTGCGGCAACTGCCGAGCAGCAGGGACTGGGCACCGCGGTCGCCGTCTATCGGCTCGGTGCAGTGCGCGCGGCGCTCGATCGCGGTGACGTCGCTGCCGCGGAAAAATACTGGTCATCGCTCAGTGCGCTCGAGACACGCGGCGCGGATATCTGGGCGCGGCGGGACGTGGTGCGCGTGCTGACGATGCATGCAAGGCTGGATGTCGCTCGGCGTGATCCGGGCGCAGCGAGTCAGCACATCGCGCAGGCGGCTGCGCTCATCCCGCAGGACCGGCATGCTACCGATCCGGAATGGCGGCAGTTGTTGCTGGTGAGAGCGCAAATAGAATACGAGCTCAGGCAGTATCCGCAAGCAGCTGCGGATGCGGATGGCGCTATCGCGCGTGCGCGTGTGGACGCTGTTGATCCCCAGTCGTCGGCATGGATCGGCGAGGCGCTCGTGTGGCGCGCTCGCATCGAGTCAGCGCAGGGCAAACGCCTTGCCGCAGAGGCAAGCGCCAAAGAGGCGGTACCCCATCTACAGCAGAATCTCGATCCAAATCATCCGCTGATTGCAGCAGCGCGAGAGTTGGCAACGAGAGTCTGAGTCTCGTCCAGGCGCGGGTTAGCAAGTACGCGGTGCTCAAGGGGTAAACGCAGCACGCAGGCTTCCTGCTCGAGAGCGAGCAGTCGAGCCTTGGTCGGAAGACCGCCCGCGAAGCCCGTCAGCGCGCCATTCGAGCCCACTACCCGATGACAGGGCGCGATGATGGAAATCGGGTTGCGGCCGTTTGCGGCGCCGACCGCGCGCACCGCCGCTGGATTGCCGATCTGTCTGGCAATCTGGCCGTATGAACGGGTCTCGCCATAGGGAATGGTGAGCAAAGCAGCCCAGACGCGCTGTTGAAAGGGCGTGCCCGTAAAATGCAGCTGCAACGAGAAGCTCTGGCGCCGCCCGGCAAAATATTCCTGCAGCTGCCGCTCGGTTTCCACAAGGATCGGTTCGTCCGGACCCTCGGCAAGCTCGCCGAGGCGCACCCGGCCGGGCCTGTCGTCCTGCCACAGGACCGCCGTCAAAGCAGCACCGCTGGCGATCAGCTGCAACGGCCCAACGGGTGACTCGATGAGCTTACTGACACAGCGTTGCATTGAGCTTCTCCGATCGATGGACTATGAGGCATACTAGCCAGAATCGGACAGGGTGCTAGCCATTTTCGGACAGCGAAATCTCACCGCTTGGATGAATGAAAATGGCTGCTGCCAGCCAGGTTGCCACTCTATATTCGGTCTCCATGACACCCGACCGGGGAATCCTCTACCGGGCACTCGCCGCGCGCGATCGGCGCTTCGATGGCATCTTTTTCGTCGGCGTCACATCCACGGGTATCTATTGCCGCCCGATCTGCACTGCAAAAACGCCGCAGGAAGCGAACTGCCGGTTCTTCGATAGCGCACAGCAGGCGGAACAGGCGCGTTTCCGCCCTTGTCTGCGCTGCCGGCCTGAGCTTGCGCCGGGCAGCGCTCCTGTTGATGACTCGCAGCGCATCGCGCAACTCATGGTGCGGCGTCTCGAAGACGGCACGATCGGCAATGATGCCGGTCTGGAAGCAATCGCCAACCAGTTTGAGCTGAGCTCGCGTCAGATCCGTCGCATCGTGCAGAAGGAGCTGGGAGTTTCACCCGTGCAGCTGCTTTTGACCCGGCGGTTATTGCTGGCGAAACAACTCCTCACTGAAACCTCGCTGCCGGTCATAGAGATTGCGTTTGCCAGTGGATTTTCCAGCCTCAGGCGCTTCAACGATGCATTCAGCTCGCGCTACCGTCTGTCGCCGACCCGGCTGCGCAGGGACGCCAAGATCCTGCAGGTGCCGCCCGCTGGGGGCGATACATCCACACTACAGCTGGCCTATCGTCCTCCCTACGACTGGAAGGGCGTGCTGAAATTTCTCGCCGCTCGAGAGCTCGAGGGTGTGGAGTGGGTGACGGACGATTTCTACGCCCGGACCGTGCGCCTGGGCGGGGCTGAGGGCTGGATCCGCGTGACCCACCTGAAGGGCAGGAATGCGCTCGGCCTGGAGTTTACGCACAGCCTTGCAAATGTGCTGCCGCCGCTCTTGAACCGGGTTCGTGCGCTGTTCGATCTGAATGCGCGTCCGGACCTTATCTGCAAACACCTGAGCAAGGACCGGCGCCTTGCGCCCATCGTGCGGCAGACACCCGGGATCCGTGTGCCGGGCGCTTTTGTCGGATTTGAGCTCGGCTTACGCGCTATCATCGGTCAGCAGGTCACTGTCAAGGCCGCGACGAAGATTGGTTGCCGCCTTGCCAAGGCGTTTGGGAAACCGAGCGTGACGCCGTATCCGGAGCTCAGTCGACTGACGCCCTCGCCTGCACGAATCGCCGCAGCCAGCATCGATGAGATCGCCAAACTTGGCGTGCTAAGCGCACGCTCCCGCGCCATCATCGCACTCGCAAGCGCACAGGTGGCTGGAACGCTGGCACTCGATGGCGGCGTGCTTCATAACCCTGATGAGGCGATTCAACAGCTGGCCGAACTGCCCGGGATCGGGCCCTGGACAGCTCATTACATCGCAATGAGGGCCATGAATTGGCCGGATGCGTTCCCCAAGGAGGACGTCGTCGTCCGTAACGCACTCGGCGGGGTGCCGGCTAAGGCGGCCGAGGAGATGTCGCAGGCGTGGCGCCCATGGCGCAGCTACGCGGTCATGCATCTGTGGCGGAGCGCAGGCATCACCGCACAGGAAAACCTCCGGGGGTCGCGCACGGCCTTTGGACCGTTGCAAAACGAGCTGAGAAGCTGACATGCCTGCATAATCGCAGCGACCGGACACGCGCATGACTAGCAGAATTCAGTGGGTATTCGATGTCATCTCGCCGTTCGCTTACCTTGCACTGAAGCAACTGGCAGGGCTGCCTGAGAATGTCCGTATCGAATACGTGCCGATACTGTTCGCCGGACTGCTAAATCATTTTGGGCAGATCGGCCCGGCCGAAATCGAGCCCAAACGACGCTTCACCTATCGGTTCGCGCTGTGGCGGGCGCGGCGGATGGGTATCAGCATGCGCCTGCCGCCCTCGCATCCGTTCAATCCGCTGCTGGCACAGCGTCTGATCCTGGCAGCCGGAACGGAGCGACCCGTGATCGAGACGGTCTTCGAGGCAGCTTTTCTGCATGGTCGCGATTTGGGCGATCCGGCCGTGATCACCGATCTGGGCAGACGACTCAAGCTCAAAGACCCGCAAGCCGCAGTACAGGAACCACTCATCAAGGAACAGTTGAAGAAGAATACTGAGTGGGCAATCTCTCAAGGTGTATTCGGCGTGCCCACCCTGATCATCGGCACAGAGCTATTCTGGGGTCACGATGCTTTCGAGATGGCACTGGATTACCTGCGCCACCCGGAGGAATTTCAGGATGCCGAAATGCGCACGGCCGAGCAGCTACCGGTCGGCGTTGTGCGACCCCGGAAACGAAGTTAGTCACGCTGTTGCTTACACGAAGCAAGGTTGCGGCGATGTTTCTGGCCGGCCTAGCCTTGCTGTTGCAAGCAGCGCACGCCGACACGATTTGCAGTCGGCAGGGGTTGCAACTGCAGGTGCTCGGCTCCGGCGGACCGGAGGTGCAGGACAAAAGGGCGAGCAGCAGCTACCTGATATGGCGGGACGGCAAGGCGCGCGTACTGATCGATGCCGGAGGGGGCGCCGCGCTGCGCTTCGGCCAATCCGGAGCACAGATGGAGGATCTCAACTTCATTCTGCTGTCGCACCTGCATGTGGACCATACCGCTGACCTCCCTGCACTGTTCATGTCTTCCTACTTCGGTCAGCGCACGCGACCCCTCGCCCTCTTTGGTCCGGCCGGCAACGGCCAATTCCCCGCAACCACGGTCTTCATCGCGGACCTGTTCGAGCCTACCCGCGGTGCGTACCGCTATCTCGGCAGTTACCTGAGCGGCCACGACGATGGCTACAGACTGCAGCCCCACGACGTGCAGCTTGCGGCTCACGAGCGGCGACAGGTGGCCGCAGCGGAAGGTATCGGCATTTCTGCCACCACGGTGATTCACGGTTCCGTTCCGGCACTCGCGTGGCGAGTTGATCTGGGGGGTCGCTCGATCGTCTTCAGCGGGGACGGAAACGGCGACAATGGCAATCTGCAGAAGCTCGCCAACGACGCAGACCTGCTCGTTGTCCATAACGCAATCCCCGAAGGGACCGAAGGGCCGCCTCGCGCGCTGCACGTGCCGCCCTCTCTTATTGGCTCTATCGCGCAAGCCGCTCACGCGCATCGCTTACTGCTGTCCCATCGGATGCTGCGCACGCTGGGACGCGAGGAGCAAACATTGCGCTTTATCCGCCAGAACTATGCAGGCCCGATTGCATTCGCGAACGATCTGGATTGCTTTCCGCTTGGGCCTGCTGAATCACCCTAGCGCTCGCTCGTCCAGAGACGCAGGTCCATAGACCAACGGGGCAACGCACTGCTTTGGATCCAGGCGTCCAGCCCGTACGGGCATCGCAATTCAGGCTGCCGGCGGTGTAGTCTTTGCCATCGGCCACGGCCGACGCAGCACAGAAGAAGAGCGGCGAACCGTCCATTACCTCTCCTGGAGCAAAATCGATGATCGTGCCTGCGTCGTCTCAGAAAGAGCTGACCCTTCGGGGTCTGATCCTGGGTGTCATCATCACGCTGGTGTTTACAGCGGCAAACGTGTTTTTTGGCCTGAAGGCGGGACTCACCTTCGCGACCTCCATCCCGGCAGCTGTCATTTCCATGGCTGTGCTGCGTGGCTTCAAAGGGATGACCATCCAGGAGAACAATATCGTGCAGACCGTCGCGTCTGCCGCCGGCACCCTGTCCTCCATCATCTTCGTGCTGCCTGGCCTCGTGATCATCGGCTGGTGGACGGGCTTTCCTTACTGGATCTCCGTCCTCGTGTGTGCGCTCGGTGGAATATTGGGTGTCATGTACTCGATTCCGTTGCGGCGAGCTCTGGTTACACAGTCGGATCTGCCTTATCCCGAGGGAGTCGCCTGCGCTGAAGTTCTGAAGGTCGGCGGAGGCGCCGAGGCCAAATCCGAGGCGGTGGAGGATTCTCGCGCCGGATTGCGTGCAGTACTCTGCGGCTCGATCATCTCCGGGGTATTCGCAGTTGTCGTGGCGACGCGGATATTCGCCAGTGACCTGGTGCGTTATTTCCGGGTGGGTAGCGGCGGCGTCAGCGGTTTCGATCTGTTGTTCTCATTCGCTTTGTTTGGCGTCGGCCACCTGGTGGGCCTGTGGGTCGGAGTCGCCATGGGGGTTGGGGCACTCATCGGCTGGGCCTGGGGAGTGCCGCACTACTCTGCGCTCAGCGGCAGTCAGGACGCAGTAACCGCGCTCGCGCAGTTCACCTGGAGTCATCAGATCCGCTTCCTGGGCGCAGGTACGATTCTCGTCGCTGCGATCTGGACGCTCGCGAAGCTCGTCAGACCCGTCTACGCCGGGCTGCGTTCTGCGATGGCCGCTTCCCGCGCTCGCCGCGCAGGCAACCAGGGCGCGTTGCCGGTTACGGAGCGCGATATTCCGATCGGTATCGTGGGCATACTCACACTCGTGTGCCTCGCGCCGATAGCGGTACTCCTGGCCAGTTGGGACTCGCACGGGGCATTGGACGCCCACATGACCTTGTTGGTGTCCGCCGGACTGGTGTACATCGCCCTGATGAGTTTTTTCGTCTCCTCGGTCTGTGGTTATATGGCCGGCCTGATTGGCTCTTCCAACAGTCCGTTGTCCGGCATCGGCATCCTGGCGGTCCTCGGGGTTTCCCTGCTGCTGGTTTTCGGGGTGCGCTCCGCACTGCCTGCGAGCGCAGAACAGGCCCTGGTCGCTTACGCCTTGTTCGTCACCGCCGTCATATTCGCCGTGGCCACCATCGCCAACAACAACCTGCAGGACCTCAAGACCGGTCAACTGGTGGATGCGACGCCATGGAAGCAACAGGTCGCCCTGATCATCGGGGTCATCGCCGGCGCGGTCATCATCCCGCCGATACTCGATCTGTTGAATCACGCCTATGGATTTGCCGGAGCGCCCGGTCCGGTACGAGAGCACCCTCTGCCAGCACCTCAGGCCGGGCTGATATCCGCGATCGCACAAGGCGTGCTACAGAACAACGTGAACTGGAGTCTGATCGAGGCTGGCGTCGGCATTGGCGTGGTGATCATCATCCTCGATGAGATCCTGCGGCGCGCGACCGATAACATGCATCTTTCACCCCTGGCTGTCGGCCTGGGAATCTACCTCCCCACGCAGAGCACTCTGATGGTCGTGGTGGGAGCTCTCGCTGGCTGGTATTTCGACCAGCGCGCGGAACGACGTGCCAACCCCGCAGCGATCAGGCAGCTCGGAGTCTTGCTCGCGTCCGGGTTGATCGTCGGCGAAGGTCTGATCGGCGTGTTGATCGCGGCACTGGTGGCCTTTTCGGGCCGGGACTTTCCGCTATCTCTGGTCAGCGACCGTTTTGCTGACAGTGGCGCCGTGGTTCTTGGCACGATCGCCTTCGCCCTGGTGGCGGCTTTGATGTACCGGTGGGCCGCGAGACTGCACCGCTGAGGAAGCCGCCTCGACGACGCCCGGCCGCTCAGTTGGCGATGTCGGAATTGGTCACGGTGATGGGCGTGCTCGCCGCGGTAGAGATCTGCGGGTAGGTTGGATACCACGAACCGCCGGTGTTACCGGTGATTGTCGAATCGGTGATGGCGATGCTGCCCGTGTTGTTGTCCGACACGAAAATGATGGCTGAACCGAAGGCATTGACCCCGTTGTAGCTCAGTTGCGAACCGCTGACCGTCAGCACCATCGTGTTGCCATCATTATAGATGGCACCACCGCTTCCGCCGCCGGGCGTCCCGCCGGCCGCGGGGTTACCGCCGTTGCCTACAGCCTGGTTGTAGGAAATCAGGCTGTTGATGATGCTCCACGATACGCCGATGCTGCCGAGAGCCCCGCCATTCGAGCAGCTATTGCTCAGGCTCGTTTGGCCGCCGAACGTTGAGTGCACCACATACACGGGCAGACCCTGGTACTGATTGGTGGAGTAGATTGCGCCGCCCGCTGTGTCGGGTCCGGTACCGGCGCAGACGTTACTGAAGAAGCGCGAATTGACCACCTTGAGGCGACCGCCGCTGGCGTAGATGGCGCCGCCCTCTGGCGCCCTCTCGTTGCTGGCATTGCCGTCGCTGAAAGTCAGGTTCTGCACTGTCAGCTGCGGGTACTCCTGGTTCTGGCAATGAGTCGTCGTCCAGACCAGACTCTGATCACAGGTATTCATGTAGAGGATGCGTCGCTGTCCCATCCCGCTCAGCATCACTCGGGCACCCCCATCAATCACTGTCACGGATGCAGCATTATTGAAGACCTGAGCCGTCGCCGTCATTTGAATCGTGACCGGCGCTGCGCCGCAGTTGAACGTGATGACACCGCCAGCAGCCACAGCCGCCACAACCGCAGCACTCGTACAGCTCGCTGGCGTGCCGGTGCCAATGACGTGATCGGGACTTGAGGTATCTGCGAGGCCCGCGCCCGTCGGCAGGGGATCACTGCCAGTAGAGCCGGCCGCTGGCAGACTATCCACGAAGCTCACGAAGCCGGTCGCTGTGCTGCTTGACCCGGTGCCGGAGCTCGTGGTGCCGGTGCCGCCGTTGCCCGAAGTTGTGCTGCCGGTATTCGTGCTGCCGGTATTCGTGCTGCCGGAGGTCGTGCTGCCGGAGGTCGTGCTGCCGGAGGTCGTGCTGCCAGTGCTGGTGCTCGGAGCGGTGTTGGTAGTCGTGCCGCTGCTGTTCGTGCTGTTGGTGCTGCTACCGCTGCTGCCGCCGCCGCCGCAGGCGGATAACGCGACGGAAACCAACACAGAGATTGCTGCCGCGCTTCTGATACCGTTCATTCCGCGCCTCCGGATATTCCTTACGCATCCTAAATTTCCGGGCGAAATCTGACGGTGTATCACTTCTCAATAAAGAACATGTCGCCTGGTGCAGACGGTGTTTTATTGCACCTGACGATTTGCCAATACGACGGCGAGCTCGCATGACATCAAACTCCGACGCATATTGGCGACAGCGAAGGTGAGTGGCCGCGAAGGTGATGACTCGGATCCCGTGGACGGTTGATCCCGTACGGCAGGCCTTGGCCGGCGCGGGAACCGCTCTAAGCGTGACAGCTTCCGAGGTCCCAGGCCCACCGCGCCCGGGGCCTGCAAACCTGAGTTTCTGCTCGTTCCGGCCTTACCCGGCGGAAACGAAATATGCATATACCCAACCGGTCTAGCCGGGATGTTGAGCTCGCCATCGCCGGGCCTATGATCCTTGGCCCAGCCACGAAAAGGCGCGCTTGGCCTGTATGTGGCGCCACGCCTTTGTGAATAATGTCACCGACACCGGCCAGCTGGAAAGAACACCTCGCGGATCGGGTCCCCGCCGAGCTGGGTCGCGAGATCGACGACTTCGAAGGCAAGATCGAGCTCAAGAAGCAGGGCAAGATCGAGGACAAACTGTTTACGGAAGCCCGGCTGCGTCGTGGCGCCTACGGCCAGCGCTATGACAATGGCCAGCGTCACGATGGCATCACGCATCGCACACTGCCATTTCCGGCACACGCCAGCAAAGGCACCGACACGGTGTGGGATGCGCCGGGAATGCAGCGCATCAAGATTCCTTTCGGGGGTTTGACGCCAGATCAGATGGATGTTCTCGCCGATCTGGCCGAGGAGTACTCGGACGCGATCTGCCATGTCACCACCCGACAGGACATACAGCTGCACTACGTTCACATAGAAGACACGCCCGACATCATGCGTCGCCTGGCATCCGCTGGCATCACCACCCGTGAAGCCTGCGGCAACAGCGTACGCAATGTCACCGCCTGTTCACTCGCGGGCGTCTGTCGCTGCGAGGCCTTCGACACAACGCCCTACGCGAAGGCCATGGCCTATCACCTGTTGGGTCACCCGGACACCCAGGATATGGGTCGCAAGTTCAAGGTGGCCTTCTCCGGCTGCAAAACCAGCAGCTGTGGTCTGACCAACATCCATGATCTCGGGTTCATCGCCAAGACCTGGCAAGGCAATGGCGCGACGCACCGCGGATTCGAGGTGGTGATCGGCGGCGGTCTGGGTGCCGTACCTTACGATGCCAAACTGTTTGATGCCGCGGTTCCGGAAGAGGAGATCCTGCCGCTTGCGCAAGCCACCTGTCGGGTCTTTGCCCGTCTGGGCGAGAAGCGCAACCGCGGTCGGGCGCGAATGAAGTTCCTCATCGAGAAGCTCGGCCTCGAGGAATTCCGCCGCCTGGTGCTCGAAGAGCGCAAGATTCTGCGGCCCGATCCGCGCTGGACCGATTATCTTCAGGATGTCGAGCGGTATGAGGAAAAGCCGGCAAAGGCCTCCTCGACGCTGACCCTGCCCAATCTCGATGCGGAATTCGAGGCCTGGCGCGCGACGAACGTCTACGCCCAGAGGCAATCAGGCTACGTAGCAGCCACCGTCACTCTGCCGCTCGGAGATATCACCTCCTCGCAGCTGCGTCAGCTGGCCGATGTCGGGCGCAGATACGTAGGCGACAACGTACGGACGACTGTCGAACAGAACCTGATCCTGCGCTGGGTGTCCGAGGCCGATCTGCCATCGCTGTACGCGGAACTGAAACGTCTGGATCTCGCTTTACCGGGCGCGGGAAAAATTGAGGACGTGGTCAGCTGTCCCGGCACCGACACCTGCAAGCTAGGCATCGCGGCCTCGCGTGGGCTCGCCGCCGAGCTGCATGAGCGACTGGTTGAACGGCAAAAGACCGCAGGGATCGACTCGGCTGTTCGCGATCTGCACATCAAGATGTCCGGGTGCTTCAACTCGTGCGGGCAGCACCACCTCGCCGACATCGGCTTCTACGGTGTTTCGCGCAAGGTCGGCGGTGCGACCGTGCCGCACTTCCGGGTGCTCATGGGCGGCGAGTGGGAGAACAACGGTGCGACCTACGGACTGACGATCGGTGCCGTACCGTCCAAACGCATTCCCGAGTTCATCGACCACGTTACGCAGCGCTACCTCGCCGAGCGCAACGGGGGTGAGCGCTTCAAGGACTACGTTGCGCGCATCGGCAAGAAAGCGCTCAAGGCGATGGTCGACGCTTACTCCTCAGTGCCGGCGTACGCGGTCGATCGGACCTTGTACTCGGACTGGCGTGACCCGCGCGAATTCACCATTTCGGATATCACGGCCGGGGAATGCGCCGGTGAGGTCGTGCCACAGATCGAATTCGATCTGCAGGCAGCCGAGCAGCGCAACTTCGAGGCGCAGATTCATCTGGAGCAGAACGAATTCCAGAAGGCTGATGAGGTGGCTTACCAGTCCATGCTGGTCGCGGCCAAAGGACTGGTGCGCACACAGTTCTGGGACGTTCCGGAGGATGCCGAGCGGATCGTCAGCGAGTTCAAGACGCGCTTCTACGACACGCAACTTTTCCAGTCGCCGGACGCAGGCCAGTACGCCGGCGGCAAATTCGCTCTGTATCTGCTCAACCGACATGCAGACAAGGGCCGGGTGTTCACTGCCGACAAGGCGCGCCATCTGGTGGAAGAGGCTCAGCTGTTCATCGAGGCCGCTTATAGCTGCCATTTGCGCCTGAGCGAACAGCGAGCCAAGACTGCAAAGGTGAGCTTTGAGGTGCCCGAGCGGCCCCTCGCAGCCGTGAGCTGAAGCCCCCATGGACCTGCACAAGTTCGGCATCAAATTCTTCGCTGCGGACGCAGACGGGGTCGACATCCTGAGGCTCATCCCGGTCTATCACCGCTGGATCCAACAGGGTGCTCTGGAAGACCTGCTCATCGACGTGGCTGATTACAGTCACGTGCCAGCGGGGCCGGGTGTGATGCTCATTGCCCACGAGGGCAACTATGCCCTGGATGAGACCAGTCACCAGCCTGGGGTGCTGTACTACAGCAAGCGCAAGCTCAACGGTGAGCTGCAGGAACGTCTTGTAGAGGTCGCGCGCAAGGCCCTGAGCGCTGCCGCGCTCATGAGTCGCGACGCCGAGCTCGAAGGCGCACTGAAGGTCCCGGGCAATCGACTGCAGTTTTTCGCCAATGATCGCCTCGTTGCCCCGAATACGGAGGCCGCCTACGAGGAGCTCGAACCTTCCCTCCGGGTCTTCCTTGACCGACTCTACGCCGGTGCGCCCTATACCCTGCGGCGCGAGGCCGATCCCAAGGAGCGGCTCTCGGTGTGGGCGGAGACCGAGGGCGAAGTGCCGCTGAATACCTTGTTGCAGCGGCTGGCGTAACCGAGCGGCAGGCGTGGCCGTGGGGTAGTGCAACGCTTCCCGACGACGCATGACGATGACAAGATTGCGGTTGCGGGTCGCAATCCACAAGGCGTCGTGTGAAAAAACTCAAACATGAAGCAGAGCTGTTCAAGGCCGCGATGCGCGCCGGCGTTGAGTATGCGGAGGGTCGTAAGGCCGTCGAGTTCGAGTCGACCGACTCAGCGAGCGACAAGGCGCTGTACATCTATCGCCTGCTCGTGCACGACAAGGTCATCTCACCCATGCCGGAAGAGCAGGTCAGCGAGAAGACAATCCGCCATCGGCTCGCCGCCTGGTACGCACACCAATTGCCGGACGGTCATCCTCTCTTGTCATAGAGACTGAGTTTTGCAACGCACTCGGGTGCGGCGAGCGGCGATTGCGCGGGCGGGCCCGATAGGCCATCCTGAGACCAAACAGGAGTCGAGTCACAGCGCTGGACTGCGCCACGAGCGACAACCAAGCAAAGGGGAAATCGATGCGTGCCTGGGCTTTCGCACTACTGCTTGTCAGCGCGACCGGTGTTTCCGGATGCGGTTATAACCGCCTGCAGCAGCTCGATGAAGGGGTGAAGGCCTCCTGGTCCGAAGTGGTCAACCAATACCAGCGGCGCGCCGACCTGATTCCGAACCTCGTCGCCACCGTCAAGGGCTTCGCCATCCAGGAGCAGCAAGTGCTCATCGGCGTCACGGAAGCCCGCGCCAAGGCCAGCTCCATCCAGCTCACTCCCGAGCTCATCAATGACCCGGTGGCCTTCGCCAAATTTCAGCAGGCACAGGGCGAGCTTACGCAAGCGCTGAAGAGCCTGTTCGCCGTCACCGAGGCCTATCCGAACATCAAGTCCGATGCGAATTTCCGTGACCTGCAAGCGCAAATCGAGGGCACCGAAAATCGGATCACGGTGGCACGTAACCGTTATATCGACGCGGTCCGCGAGTACAACACGAAGGTACGCGAGTTCCCCACGAACCTCACGGCCAAACTATTCGGGTATGCGGTAAAGCCTAATTTCTCGGTGGCGAATGAATCTGCCATCGAAACGGCGCCCAAGGTGGACTTCGGCAGCGGCGCGGCGCCTCAAGCGCAGCCGCGTGCAGCAGGTTCCGCGACGTCCGAGACACTGATCGGTGCACAACCTGCACACTGAATGCGAGCCAACACGCCTTACTGACAGCATGTACGTTCGCGCTCTGAAGCGGTGGTGGCTGTTCGCCCTGCTCTCAGGGATCTGCGGGATCCTGGCTGCGCAGGAACTGCAACCCGTGCCGGCATTTACGGCACCGGTGGTGGATCTCACGAACACGCTCAGCGAACCCCAAAAGGCCAGCCTGGACCAGAAGCTCACCGCCTTTCAGCAGCGCAAGGGCTCGCAACTCGCGGTGCTGATGGTGCCAACTACGCAGCCCGAGGCGATCGAGCCGTTCGCCACGCGCGTCTTTGATCAATGGAAGCCAGGTCGGGGCAAGGTCAACGATAAGTGGATCGATGACGGCGCACTGCTGCTGATCGCCAAGGACGATCGCAAGATGCACCTGGAAGTGGGTTACGGTCTGGAAGGCGCGCTCACCGATGCCACCTCCAGACGCATCATCGATGAGACCATCAGACCTTTCTTTCGCAACGGCGATTTTGCTGGGGGCATCAATGCGGGAACCGATCAGATCCTGAAAGTCATCGACGGTGAGCCGCTGCCTCCGCCACCCCAACGAGCGCCTGACCATAGCCACTCGATCGGAAACGAACTGCCATTTCTCATCTTCGTCGCGTTTGGACTCGCGTCGGTGCTGCGTCAGTTCCTGGGACGCGGCGGGGGCGCCGTTGCGACAGGCGCTGTGACCGGACTACTCGCCTGGTTGTGGAGCCACTTCCTGCCCGTCGCACTATTGGCCGGGGGTGGCGCTTTTGTGTTCAGCCTCCTCGTCGGACTCGGTGGCGGCGGTGGATGGTCGAGCGGGCCTCGAGGTGGCGGTTGGGGCGGCTTTGGTGGCTTGGGCGGGGGATTGGGTGGCGGCTTCGGCGGCGGAGGTTTCGGTGGTGGCGGTGGCTTCGGGGGCGGGGGCGGCGGCCGGTCGGGCGGCGGCGGGGCTTCCGGTAGCTGGTAAGGCGGTCATCATGGGCTTCAATCGCACCCTGCGTCACCTGTTTATGACTCATTCGCAAGTGCGACGGCACTTCCCGGCTTCCGTGCTGGACGAGATCGAAAGGGCGGTGCGCGAAGTGGAGGCGCGTCACTCGGGCGAAATCCGCTTCGTTGTCGAAACGGCTCTCGAGGGGCAAGGGCTCTGGAAGGACATCACACCGCGCGCCCGCGCGTGGCAGATTTTCGGTCAGCTCGGCGTGTGGGACACCGCGCATAACAACGGTGTTCTCCTCTACGTGCTATTTGCGGATCACGCCGTAGAGATACTCGCAGATCGCGGGATCGCCTCGCGCGTGCCCCCCGCTGAGTGGTCACAGATCTGCCGGGATATCGAAGCACATTACCGCCAACGCCTATTCGCTCAAGGCTCAGTGGCGGGAGTGCGTGCTATCGGGAATCTGCTGGAGCGTCACTTTCCTGGTCCAGGTACGGGTACGGACGAACTGCCCAATCGGCCGGTATTGCTGTGACCGAATCCGGCAAAAGCTGGCGAGCGCGAGCAACCTGACGAAAAATTGTCGGCGCCGCAAATGGCGGCCGGGCCTCCCGGGCTGTGCATTGCTCCCGGGCTGTGCATTGCTCCCGGGCTGTGCATTGCTCCCGGGCTGTGCATTGCTCCCGGGCTGTGCATTGCTCCCGGGCTGTGCATTGCGCCCGTCCTGCCCTTGCTGCATCCTAGGAAATCTCTTTGATAAGAATGAATTAGGGCCGTGAAGATCAGCCCTCATTCCTTTCACCACTGACTCGAGCACCTCGGCGGCATGACTGATTCGAAGAAGGCGGTCTTTCTGAGCTATGCCTCCCAGGATGCCGGCGCCGCCGTGCGAATCTGCGACGCACTCAGTGCTGCGGGGATCGAGGTCTGGTTCGATCAAAGCGCTCTGCGCGGCGGCGAGGCTTGGGACAGCTCGATCCGACGGCAGATTAAAGCGTGCGCCTTGTTCATCCCCGTCATCTCGACGAATTCGCACGCGCGCGTCGAGGGATACTTCCGACTCGAATGGAAGCTGGCGGTCGACCGCTCGCATCTCATTGCTCCGGACCAGCCCTTCCTGCTGCCAGTGGTCATCGACGATACGCCGCAGGCGGATGAACGAATCCCGGAGCGATTCCGCGAGCTGCAGTGGACACGCGCCCCTGCCGGGGAGACTCCACCGAACTTTGTTCAGCGGGTCTTGCGCCTGCTGTCACGCGATACGGATTCTGAGCCTCTCAGTGCGCCAGTCGCGGCATCCCGCAACGTGACTGCAGCGCGAGACACTCCGCCGACTGCCTTGGCATCGCCTTCAGCCTCGCGCCCCAGGCAAACGGTACTGCTGGTGATCGCAGCGGCTGCGCTCCTGGGCGTGGGCTATCTCGCGGTGGACAAGTTCATTCTGTCGAAGCGCGCGACCGAGGGCGTCCCGAGTTTGACCCCAGGTAGTCCATCCGCGGGTCTTGAACCGGGCGTCATCCCCGAAAAGTCAATCGCCGTGCTGCCGTTCGTCAACATGAGTTCGGATAAGGAGCAGGAATACTTCTCGGATGGACTGACTGAAGAGATGATCGATCTTCTCGGTCAGGTGCCGGGGCTGCGCGTGCCGGCGCGCACCTCCAGCTTCTACTTCAAAGGCAAGAGCGAAACCATCGCGAATATGGCGCAGCAGCTGAAGGTTGCGAACGTACTGGAGGGCAGCGTGCGCAAGGCCGGCAAACGTTTGCGCATTACCGCGCAGTTGATCCGCGCCGATAACGGCTATCAGCTTTGGTCGCAGACTTACGACCGGGAAGACGCGGACGTTTTTGCGGTTCAGGATGACATCGCGAAAGCCGTGGTGAGTGCGCTGCAGGTCAAGCTCGCAGCGGGTGCGCCGGCGACAGGATCGCGCGAGACTACGAATACGGAGGCCTACAACCAGTATCTGCTGGGCAGACAGCTCGGGCGGCGTGACAGCCTCGAAGCCGATCGTCACGCGGTCGAGGCATACGGCAAAGCCATTGCACTCGACCCCAATTACGCGGCGGCGTATGCCGGCCTCGCTGTTGCAGAGGCTTCGGTCGCCGATTACGTGGGCGATGCTCACGGTCTGGAAGTCGCAGGACACGATGCCGACAAGGCGATCACCCTCGCCCCAGGCGATGCCACCGGCTACTCAACACGTGGCTACATACGAACTACCTGGCTTTGGGACTGGTCCGGCGCACAGGCAGATACGGAGAAGGCTCTGTCGCTCGACCCGCGCAATAGTGAGGTTCAGCACCGGTATGCGCGCCTGCTCTTTTCGCTAGGTAAGCTGCAGAAGTCCATTGCGGCCCAGAAGAAAGCGACCGAGCTCGACCCGCTCTCGAGCAATGCCTGGGAGAATCTTGGGCGCTACTACATTTCAACCGGGGATTACGGCTCGGCGGAGACGGCGCTCGGCCGCGCGATCGAGCTCGAGCCCACGTCAGTGTTCGCGCTGAACAATCTGGGCACTCTGCGCCTGGTGCAGGGCAAGGGCCCGGAAGCGCTCAAGGCTTTCCAGCAAATGGGGGATGTCGAGGGATTCCGCTCGGCGGGAATCGCGATGGCGGAGCACACCTTGGGGCATGAGCAGGAGTCGCAGCAGGCGCTACAGGAGACCATAAGCAAGCACGCCCAGGAAGCGGCCTACCAGATCGCCGAAATATTCGCCTGGCGCGCAGAGAAGGACCAGGCGTACGCATGGCTGGAGCGGGCCTATCAGCAACGAGACGGCGGACTCTCGGATATGACGCTCGACCCTCTGCTGAAATCGTTGCGAGCGGAGCCGCGGTTCAAGCTCATATTGCGCAAGATGCGACTCCCGGAATGAACCCGGATGAGCGGCGGGGACGAGCCAGGTCGCACGGAATCGAACGCAATGGCGGTCTCCAGGGGCGGGCGTTCGCCTGACTCAATCCGCGCCCAGGGCACCCGGGAAATCCATGGAAACACCGAGCTGTCCCCCCATGCGCGGAGTCGCGCCGAACTTGCCGCCGAGAATTGCGAGGCTGAGGCTCAGTCCCGTGCGAATCGCATACTGCGCGCCGAGCAGCGCCTGCAACTGCGCGCGGTCAGCGCCGGCGCCAGCGGAAATGCCTCCATTCAGCTCCGCTCCCAGCGTGAGTCGGCTACTCAAATCGTGCAGCAGCGAGAGGCCGCCGGTGTAGACCTGCCCGCGTCGGGTCTGGATACCAACATCGCCGGTGCTGGTGTTGCCGGCAAACAGTATCCCGAGATTGAGGTTGTACCGCGTCGTAGGCGAGAGCGGCTTTTGGACAATGAAATTCAGCCAGTAGTCGGTCAGTCCCGAGCCGAGTCCCTGTCGTTCGTTACCCGTCGGAAATTCAACGTACAGGCTGACCGCGAACGATGTCTGAAGCGAATCGGGCGGCGGGTCACGCAAGCTCCACTTCGCACCCAGATTGGTATCCCCGACGCCGCGTGCGGTTTCGGAGCCGATCGCGCGGTAGATCTGAATGTAGGGTACATCGAGATCGAGCTCGAGATGAGGCAGCGGGCTGAAGTTCAACTTTATATTGGTCGTGTTCTGCCGCAGGTCCGGATACTGCGATGGTGGCAGCCTGTCGATCTCGTCAAACAGCTCCACATGCAGTCTGCGCGGCCCGGCTATCCTGGTATCGTCCGTGTAAAACGGCATCTGCGCGCGCACCGGACCCGAAGTGAAAAGCACGATCAGCAGCAGCACTAACAGAGAGCGTCGAGACGAGCAGAAATCGGAGGTCATGAACGCTCGGGCTGTGCGGAACTGTGCCAGGTTATGATCTCACGTGGGACCCGCCGGAGGCGCGGGCTTTCGGCAACCATCGGGACAGCGGCAGGCGTCACTGGAAGGTAAGTTCGAGGCAGCCATGTGTAGAAATATCAGAACGTTGTTCAATTTCGAGCCGCCGGCCACCGAGACGGAGATCCGTGCAGCCTCCCTGCAGTTCGTGCGCAAACTCAGCGGCTTCAACGCGCCGTCAAAGGCTAATCAAGCGGCATTCGAGCGCGCGATTGACGACGTCGCCGCCATCGCGACGACGCTGATCGCATCGCTCGTAACCTCCGCCGAACCGCGCGATCGGGAGATCGAGATTCAACGAGCCCGGGCCAAGGCAAAAGCCAGGTTCCAGACCCGCTCCTGAGGTGAGGGCTGCCATTCCCCGACCCGCGCGGCCTATCCATCGGGCGATTATCGTCGGAGGGTGTCCTCACGAGCCAAGGCGCAATGTACCTCACGGATTTTGTCTGCATTCAGTGCAAGAGTATCGCTCATTGTGCTGTGGATACTGGCTTCTCTGATATTCGTCTGGTGTGCGTCTCGCGAGATCTACAGGAGTTTGGTCGCGCCGCCGGGCTATGACCTTCCCTCACCCGTATCGTATTCGTACCTTGCGGTCGTTCTGACGCTCGCTGCCCTGTTTGCGTGGCCGCCGGTTCACACCTGGCACTTCGAGCGATTCCTCTCGGCAACTGCCACCGAGCTCGCGGACCGTCATCCAGCCAAAGTGCATTGCAACACCGCTTTCGACACGATGCTGGACCCGATGATGCTCTCCATCGGTCATGCCGATCCACGCAGCGGCGAGATTGGAATTCAGGCGCCATGGTGTGACGTGTTGATGGGCTACCTGCGGCATCCCCAGCATGCATCGGCCAGAGAGCTGGTGAGTCTGGACATGTTCACCCACGAAAGCATGCACATACGAGGTCAGATGAACGAGACCCTGACCGAATGCGAGGCGGTACAGCGAAACTACCGCGCGGCGAAGCTGCTCGGTGTCCCTGCTGAGACCGCCAGACGCAATGCGCAGGACTACTTCAACGGTGAATATCAGCGGCGCGGGACAATAGGCGGAATGCAAGCCGAGTACTATTCAGCTCAGTGCGGGCCTGGCAAAGCCATGGACGAGCACTTGAGCGACTCTACGTGGGTGAGTCCGTAGCTTCGCAAGCCGCATCCATCTTTGACAATCCCGTGCGGATGACTGCGGATTGTCTCTAATCGTGTTATGGAGGAATGCCGAGCACTTGTGCTATGCGCGCTGCAACGTGGCGGGCTTCGCCGCGTGGCTGATCGGGATAGTGCTGTGTGCCGCGGTTCCAGGCTTCCCCCAACGCGTACCAGTCGATCGGTGCCGCGGGCTGACCGGTGCGCAGCTCGCGGTCGAGCGAATGAAAGTAGGTCGCCCAGCGGACACGGTAATAGTCCCGCGTCAGACCGGCCCAGTCCTTGTTGCCATAGTCATGCAGTTGGGCGCCGTCGCTGGCCTTCCGGTCGCCCCAGGTGGTCAGGAGTGAGCGCGCGTCATAGTTGAGACGGGCCAGCTCCGCTGGCGTCGATGCCCAGCGCGCGACAAAGCCAAGCCAGGTGCCTACCAGGAACGATCGGTCGGTGGCGAGCAGTTGATCCTGCAACTCCATCAGTTTCAGCCAACGATCCGTCAAAGCCTCGAACAGCGGGCGATTTTTCGAGTCATACGCGTCCTTGATCTGCGGCAAGAGCACTCGACTCTCATTAGCGAGCGTTTGCCGCGCCACATCGACCAGATCGTACGACTGGTTGCGCAGCTTCGGCGCAGCTCGCAGCAGCGCCGGCAGCGCACGCTTGAAGACTGCGGCGTCGTAGCGCATCGCCTCAGGAGACCAGTTGGATACCCGGTCCGCTGTGAGGCTTGGACGAGCCGCAAACAGCGATTCCTGCGGTGCATCGCGCTCACTATTGAACACCACGTTATCTACGCGTATGTCGTACGCAGTGCGCAGCAGTACCTGCCAGGCCTTGACTGCATCCGGATGCGCCACGCCATACCGGCGCTGTACGTAGCTGCTGGTCCAGCTGGGCATGTCGAGCGGTGCGCTGCGCCAGGCCATCTCGGTGAACAGGTCAAAGGCAAATGGATTGGTATCCAGACCTTCGGTGAAGAGCGCAGTCCCTGCCATGTTACCGTTGGTGCGGCCCAGGCGCTGTAAGCGGTCAGTGATGTTGGCGACGTTGGCGCCGAGGGTAGTGCGGCCGCCGAACTCCCAAATGCCGCCAAACAGAAAGGGCGCACCCTGAAAATCCCTTTGGCGATCATCGCGCGGCTCACGGTCGTGATCGATGTCCACTACCAGCAAATGCCGCCGGTCTACGCCCGCGAGCAAATCCTGGCTGGGGTTGCCTTGCCACGCGAGCATCATCCAGCTTGCGCCCGGGTGTGCTGCCCACAAGGCAGCCTGCACGGCGCGGGCAGCTGCCGGCACAGGGACGTCGCCGGAGTTTCCGCCTTCCTGGAACACTTCCATGTCATAGATGCTGCTGTCACCAAACAGCTCGTGTTGATGCCGATAAAAGGCGCTGGCCACTCGTGTAAACATCGGGTCGCGCGGATCCAGCCAGTCCGGCCGGGTGAAGCCAGCCCATTCGCCCTGGGGGACGATATGAGCGTCGGGAAACTTTCCGTGGAAGTCGCTCGGCACGATGCCGTAGAAGCCCGGCATCACCGGGGTGATGCCCAGCTCACGCAGTCGGGCGATGATCCTCTGCGCTGACGCGGCACGCTTTTGCAACAGTTCAAAGCTGATTGGGCCGTTGAAGCAGCACAAGTTGCCCATTAGCTGCCAGTTCTGATGCGCCGGTTGAGTAATCCAGGCGCGTATCTCGCGGTCCGAGTAGCCGAAGTCACGGAATGTCCGATAAAGCACCAGGTCGGCACCGCGCTCGATAAGCATGGCGTTGATGCCAGACAAGGCGAGCACATCGATCTCACGCTCCCAGCGCGCCCAGTCCCAGTACGCCGTGGTATAGCCATCCACGTTCTCGTTGAGCGCGTAGCGGTAGCCATAGGGTGTCTCCAATTCAATGGTCGTAACAGGCACCGGCAACTCGCTTGCAGTGCCGAGTTGATCGCCATTAGTGGAGATCTGCACGTGGGCGACGTACTTCAGATACCAGTTCACACCGAACAACAGTGCACTCGACGTACTACCCTCGACCCTGACGCGTCCGTGAGAACCCGAGATACGGCATGTCTCACGGCTATCTTTGGGTTCGATCGCACCCAAGTCGAAGTGCGAGGCGTAATGCGGCAGCAGGCGCTGCAGGACACGCTCGGCAGCGCGGCTGTCAAAGCTCGGAGAGGCCACGGCATGCTGCAGCAGTGCGAGCCACAACAGGACGCCTCGTACCACGATTACAGCGCACCTGTGCGAGCCGTAGGCAGCGGAACGCTTCGTCGGCTGCCGCCCCGTCTGCGAACGCCAGCTCAGACACCAACGCATTGGTCGATTCCCCTCGGCCCTGGCCGCCAATATTGGGGCCACGGCAGGTTGATTACGCGTGTGCAGCAGCGCCACGCAGTTTTAAACGTTCCATGCGGTCCGAAGCCGAAATTGGCTAGAGCCTGATGTAAATACCTTTGCGATCCATCACAAAGGCCACTGTCCAGCAAGCCAGCATGTACACGACCGCATACAACAACGCGCCGGCCTGGTCACCGGCCCAGGGCGCGAACGCGACCTCATACAGGCTCTCGAACAGGCTTTGCTGGCCTACCTGCGTGATATGGAACAACTTCTCTCCTACCTCACTGAGGAGGTAAATGGCGAGGGTGTTGCGCCCGAACACTTCGAAGAAATACGTCCAGCGGCGGTCGTGCACGTGAGGGACGATGTAGACGATGATCGCGAGAACGACGAAGTCGATTCCCACTGTGCACAGCACATAGGAGCTGGTCCACAGCTTCTTGTTGATCGGGAAGACTGGGTTCCACCACAGGGAAAGGACAATGCAGGCAGCCCCGGCCAGCAGCAGCCTGACGAGCGTGCCGCCGTTCGTCCCATGGTCGCGGATGAAACGACCGGCCAGATAGCCGGCGAGCACATTCACGATGGCAGGGAGGGTGCTCAGGATGCCTTCCGGATCGAAGGCCACGCCCTCACCCTGGTACATGTGTGCCTCGCCGAGTACGAACTTGTCGAGCTTGATAGCGGCATTGCCGGCGAGCGAGTAGTCGCCGAATGCATGCATCATCCACCAGTAGCCAAGCAGTGCGCTGAGCCCGAAGCCGATCGCACCTGCGCGCCCACCGTAGTGCACGATCAGGGCCGCGGCGCCGTAGCCGAGGGCGATGCGCTGCAGCACGCCGAGAATGCGCGTGTCTGCAATCGGCGCGACGATGACATGCCCGCTGCCATCGACGCTGAAGAATGGAAACCAATAGAGCAGGTAGCCGCACAGAAATATCAGGGCGGTGCGCATCGCGATCTTGCGCAGAACTGCCGCGTCGCCTAGAGGCTCGTACTTCTCGAGTGTGAACGTGAGCGTTGTTCCGACTACGAACATAAACGTCGGAAACACGAGGTCTGTCAGCGTCAGGCCGTCCCACTGCGCGTGTAGCAGTTGCGGATAGGATTTACCGACACCGATCTGCATGTTCACCACGATCATCAGCGCGAGCGTGAGACCACGCAGCACGTCCAGCGCCCGAAACCGGTTGCCTATCTCATTCATTGCGTCGCGCCCCGCACGGTGCGCCGGGTTGTCCCTCTGAAAGTGAGAGCTGTCGTGACACCATATCTTCGGTCAACAGAGTAGTCGCGGAACGGGGCGGCGCGATTTGCCGCAACCTGTGTTGAATGTCCTGGCGCGTCTGGACATCCATTGCCTCTGGAGCCTCAATCTTCATGGTCAGCGGTGTGCTACAAATGCGATCGGTTCGCGCCTATAGTACATCCCCTGCCAACGGGTCAGCACCAAGGGCTGCCGGATCGAATGATCGACGCACATACCTCCATCGCGCTTGCGGGCCGCTTGGGGTTGGCGATCGGTATGGCTGTCTTCATGGGCCTGGCCTTCGAAGGCATCTACAAACGTGAGGAACACACCAGTCCAGGTGGTATTCGCACGTTTCCCATGCTCGCCGCACTCGGCGCCATGCTCTACCTGATCGATGCCAGCTCGCTGTTGCCCTACGTGGTCGGCCTGGCCTCAGTTGCCCTGTGGCTATATGCGCATCTGTGCAATGCGCCGGGTACAGCCGGTGCACGGGCGACTCTCATGATCCCGATCGCCAACCTGCTGGCCTACACATTTGGCCCCGTCGCGCTCACTCAACCGCCCTGGATGGTCGTAACGGCAGCGGTGGTTGCAGTGCTGCTGTTGGAGGGACGCGAGGCGCTGCATCGGTTGGTGCAACAAGTCGCACCGTTTGAAGTGTTCACACTGGGTAAATTCCTGATCCTCGTCGGCATCGTGCTGCCGCTACTGCCGGACCATCCGGTGGTGTCCTGGACACCGATCACGCCCTTCAATGTCTGGCTCGCACTTGTTGCCGTTTCGACCTTCTCGTACGTCAGCTACCTCTTGCAGCGCTACCTGCCCGCGAAGTCGGGAGTCCTATTGCCGGCGATCCTGGGCGGAGTGTATTCCTCGACCGCCACGACCGTCGCGTTGGCGCGCCAGCAGAAGTTTGTCGGCGAGGTGCGCTCCGATATGTCCGCGGGAATCGTCGTGGCGACCGCAGTCATGTACCTACGCATCGATGCCGTCCTGGCGCTTTTCAATTGGCGTCTTGCTCTGGTACTCCTTCCCGCGATGGGGGGTTTGTTTGTGCTGGCGGGGTTGATAGCGGTCTGGCAGTGGCGGGGTATCGCGCGCGCGGCTGCGCCGCCCGTGGCGCAGATCGCGCCGACGAATCCGCTGCAGCTGGCAGCTGCGGTGTCATTCGCGATCCTGTTTGTGATTGTAGCCGTCGCTTCGAGTTGGGTGCGCGGAGCCTTTGGTCAGTCGGGTGTCTATATCCTGGCTGCCATTGCCGGTGTTACGGACATCGATCCGTTCGTCCTCAATCTGGCGCAGGGTAGCATTGCCGGGATGTCCCTCACGACCGTGGGTGCTGCGATTCTCATCGCGGCCTCGTCAAACAACGTTCTCAAGGCCGGTTATGCCGTTATGTTCGGCGGGTTTCGCGCATGCCGGCGCCCCGCCTTCGTGCTGGTGGTCCTGGGCGTGTTGGGGTTCTGCGCGGTATTGTTCTACCTGCCCTCAGGGGCTCCATAGCGAACCGGGCGCGTGTCGGGCGGTCACGAGGTCGTGACGGAGTTTGCATTACATCGAGGCCCGGCCCATACGTAGTTGCCACAGGATCCTCTGCGGCACATACGGATGCATTTCGGGCGCGGGATGCCAAAAGTGATGGCTGCGGATCGCAACCAGAGGGAGGCGAACATGACGAGCGACCGGATGGTGCTGGCCTTCGCGGCCGGCATGGTTTTGGTGAGCCTCGCTCTGGGACTGCTCGTCAGTCCATACTGCTGATGTTGCAGCAGGCTGTGGTGTTGGATGCCGTCGCGCTGCAGATCAATGCCGTCCGCAACCGCGACCACGCGATGCTCGATGAAGGGCTTGCGGCGCTTCTCCTCAAGCGCGCGGTCCGGAGCCTTTGATGAAAGCTGTCCGAAAGCACTACTCGCCGTCGCAACGGCAATCCGCGACGGATAATGCGAACTGGCGCGCGCCATCGGACGGGAGCTCACGTGGCTTCTGCTCCTGAAGTTCGCCGCACTCGCATTGCCGTGGTTCCTGTTCTTTTCCCCTGCCCATCGGCGACAAGTAGACGGCGATATCGCGAACACTCCCGTTCGGTCCTAACCGCGGGGTGTCACCTCACGCGGGTCCCGCCAGAACCGAAGTAGGTGTTGCCGTCACCTGTTCTGCGCCGATTGCAAGTCAAACAGCCTTTCTTTCCGGAGCGGATGTTTCTCTTTCTCATGCCCCGCACACGGTCTATTTAAGGCGCATACTCCGCGTCCTCATCTCATACGAGCTGAGCCGGTCGGCGACTCCTCGCTGACCGTATGTGGAGTTCAATTTATGGATCAATCAAACACCACTTCTACTGGTGAAACCGCCCGGAACAGCTCCGCGGCACCTACCAAGAACATCGTGGACACGTTGGTCGCAGACGATCATTTCACGATTGTCGCGGGCGCCGTGAAAAGCGCAGGTCTGACCGATGCGCTCGCGGCCAAAGGGCCGTTCACTGTTTTCGCGCCTACCGATGAAGCCTTCAGGAAACTACCCGCCGGCGCGTATGACGCACTCCTCAAGGACGCGGGCAAGCTCAAGTCAGTACTGAACTATCATGTCGTTTCGGGCTATTTCGCGGCCAAGGATATGAAGTCAGGAGAGGTTAAAACCCTGCAGGGCACGGCGCTGACGGCGATGGTGTCCTCAGCAGAGGTGCGCGTCAACGGAGCTCGGGTCACCAAGTCAGATATCGTGGCAACGAACGGCATCGTTCACGCCATCGATGCGGTCATCCTGCCCAAGAACTGGCAAGCTCTGGCAGCCGCAGCCTGACGATCGCTTTTCGCACTGCAGCTGTGCAGTGGAAGGTCCCGACCGCGGGACCTTCTCTTTTTCTCAGCCGCCGTCTCCTAGGCAGGTAACACAAGCCGATTCCCACCAAGCGCGGCTCTGCAGAATGGCCGTCGCGGCGGAAGGCGCAAGACTGTTGATGAATTCCCAGATCCGCCGAATACCCCGCGGGTTGGATCGCTTCGACATTTGAGCGCGCCGACGCCGAAGCCAACAGGCGCCTTCTTCCAGTGACACCGTCTGTTGGGGCGGAAGATTTACTTCATGGCGGACAAATACTGAGCCTTAGACTTGGCCGGGTCGATGGCTGCGGATTAGCTAGATGAGGTGAGACTGGAACCCCGAATGAACCTTTTTGCGAGTTCGCGCAATCCGCGTGCTTTGCAGCAAAGGGCAAACCCCATTGACAGCCAGCTTGTAACCGGTGTTAGCTCAGTTTGGCCGATCTGAGAATTACTAGAATTTACAGCAAGGGGCGCGTGCAATCTTTGCCCGCTAGCGGCCCGCGGGCTATCTCGAAGGACAATCGCGTCACCTGTTGTCTTTTCCACGCGCAAAAGAAAATGATATCGGATCGGGGGAATTCATATGCGACGACTCTCTATAACCGGTTTTTGCGCAATTGCGCTACTGTCAGGTTGTACCCGTGGAGGGGTTGGTGCCGATGGAGGGATTGGTGCAGGGCCGGACATCCGGCTGCCATGCCCTGGGAAGGATTTGAAGACTGGGGAATGGCACATTGATAAGAACCGAACAATCCGCTTCCATACCGACGGCAGGTGCAAATTCACAGAACCAGACGGCGTCAGCTTCGTCCCACCGAATAACCCATACCCGCCGGGTTTTTCGAATCGCGTGGTCGAGTCTGGGGGTACAGCGATTTCTTACGATTATGATCCCAGCAATCCGATAAGACCTGCCGCTGGCTACCCGTTCAGCTACAAGAACGATGATACGCAGGACGGCAACGGATCCGGCGTCGTAAAGAACTAGTAATCGCTCCATGCTGCCGCATCAGCATCTAACGGGAGCTCGCAGGTTCATGTCCGCTTTTCAATCTCAGCGGGCGCCGGCAATGCAACTTTCCGGCACAACGCGGCGAAGCGCGGATCGTCTTTGTAGGGACGCATGAAGGGATCGTAGAGGAGGGTCGCGATGCCTGGATCGCGGCTGGTCCAGGCCCGCTCGAGCCATGCAAAGGTCTCGTTCGCATCTCCCCGCAGCGCGTAGACCTCGGCGATCTGATAGGCAGAAGTGCTGGCATCTTTCGCGATCAACGTCCTGACTGCCGCATCGGCCGCACTCCGGTCAACTCCTATCTGCCGTGCGAGAGCGAGCGCAATGTCCTGCCAGACTCCAGGAGCCTCTTGCTGTGCGGCGGCGAGCGCTGCGTCAGCGTTGCCGCGCTGGATCTCGATGATCGTGAGTGTCCCATGGTAGAGCGGTGCAACAGGCTGCAGGTCCATGGCCCTGCGGATCGCCCGCTCCGCGTCATCCAGCCGATTGAGTCCAGAGAGGTAGACAGCGAGATTGGAGTACCAGTCGTCCCGCAGCGGCTCTGAGGCCAGCGCCTCCCGTGTGAGCTCGATCGCCTGCACTAACTGACCGAAAGTGGCGAGCTGAATTCCGAGTGCAAACTTAGCCCGGCCATTGCTCGGCGCGAGCTCCAGCGCACGCCGATACTCCGCCTCCGACCCACGCCAATCGAAATCGGCCATGTACAGCAGCTGACCCCGGGCAATGTGTGCAGCGGCGAGTTCAGGGGAAAGGATGAGCGCGCGATCCGCCGCTGCACGTGACTTCGCGTACGCCTCCTGCGCCGATGTGCCCTCCAAGAATATCGAACTAAGTCCGCTCCAAGCGCCCGACAGCCCGCTCCAGGCACGCGCATAGCGCGGATCGAGTTCAGTCGCCTGCCTGTAGAACCCGATCGCTTTGCGATAGTCGGCTTCCGTGCCGCGGCGTTCAAAAAACTGGCCCTGCAGAAGGGCGTTGTAGGCCTCGAGACTCCCGCTCGGCGGCCGCTCGGTCTGCACGGTCGCGCGCTCACCTGCCAGAAGCTTCGCCCGCAGGGCGACCACGACCGCGCGCGTCACCTCATCCTGCAGCGCAAAGAGCTCCTTGTAAGGGCGATCGTACCGCTCGGACCACTGCGCGCTGCCGTCCTCGGTGTTGATGAGCTGGGCACTCACGCGCACCACATTGCCTGACCGACGCACACTCCCCTCGAGCACGTGCGCCACGCCAAGCTTCGCACCGATGCTGCGGCTATCCTCCTTGGAATCTCGGAAGTGGAAGGAGGAAGTGCGGCCGATCACCTTGAGACCCGGGAACTGCGAGAGCGCCGTGATCAGATCCTCGGAGATCCCATCCGAAAAATACTGCTGGCTCGAATCGCCGCTCTCGTTCGCGAGTGGCAGCACCGCGATGGACTGCGCTGGCGGAGTGAAGGGGACACCTTTGGGGGCGTGCGTGGTGGCCTGGTCGGCGGTCTGGGCCACGGACTGAACCACTACCGAATGCGGGGAGACCCAGAACTTCAGAATCAAGTAGGTCAGGCCCACAGCGGCAACGGCCGCGACTATCGCCGTTCCAAGGACCGCGATGCTGCGATGCGGGGTATGGCCGCCGCCGAGCGCCCGGACCAGGACCTCCACCGACGGGGTGCGGTCCTCGCGATCGAAGGCCAGCGCGTGGGCTAGCCCTGCATTCTGCTCCCGCGACAGTGACTGGAGCCGCGGAACCTTCCTACCCGCTTCCCGGGCCTCGAGCGCCGTCAGTTCCCCAAATGGACGCTCACCGCAGAGCATCTCGCAGATCACACAGGCGAAAGAGTAGATGTCATCGCGTTGGTCTGCCTCCCTTCCCTCGAGCATCTCGCAACTAGCGTAGCCCGGGGTGAGCGCGCGTGGCCCGCTACGGGCATGCAGCAGCGGACCGCGAGACACCCGCGCAATGCCGAAGTCGAGCAGCTTGGTTCTCCCCGAGGTCGTCAGGAACACATTCGCGGGCTTTAAGTCGCTATGGATCACGCTGTGATCGTGTGCGTTGCCGAGCGCTGCGCCCACATCCTCGATGATTGGCCAGGCGTGGCTGAAGGACATACCGCGGCCAAACTCCTCTGCCAGCAGCACATCCAGCGACTTGCCCTCGAGGTACTCCATCAGCACGTACAGCCTCTGCCCGTCCACATTCACCGAATGCACGTCGACGATGTTCGGATGGCTCAGCTTGCGTGTCTTGCGCACCTCCTCGCGCAGTAGGGCCAAGGCCTCGGGGTGCAGCTCGTCCTTCAAGACCTTGATGGCGAACCTCTCGCCGGGTACCTGCTCATCGGCGGCCAGGTACACTACCCCCATGCCCCCCTCACCGAGCTCGCGCTCGATGCGGTAGCGGCCGCCGAGCAGGTGACCGATCGCCAGCCGCGACGTGCTGGATGATTCGTAGACGTGCTCTCGCTGCGTCGCGCCTTGACGTGGATCCAGGGCCTGTGTTCCCGGGAACCCCTTCGGTGTGCCCTCATTGGCGCAGGCCGAAAACTGCGGATCGACTTCAGTCTCGTGGGGCGAGACCTCGCTCGACAAAGGTTCGCGGTCTTTTTCTGCACTCATGGCGTCCAGTGCCCCCTGGGCCGCTCGCGCAAGCATGCACCGGACCCTTGGTGACGGCAATAAACGCCCGTAGGTCCCAAGTCGCAGGGTGGGCCGCGGCTATGCGGTCTCTAGCTATGGCCGCTACTGCATGGACACTGTCGCATTGCCTCATGAAGAATGTAACCGGTTTCGATCGTTGCACACCGAGGTGTTACCGCGAGGTGCTCGAAGCCCTGGACATTCAACGTCTGAGAGCTTCAATCGGGGACGATCCCCTCCCGCCCGTTTCATTCGCCACCGCTCATCCGCGCGGCTTGCCGCCGGCAACGACGATGGGTTCGCCGAGCGCTTGCAGATATTCCTCCTCGCCGATCGCATTCACCGACCGCAACTTCGCCAGCAGCGCGTCGATCAGCGAACGCAGCCCAGGCCCGGGCGTGCCGTGCGCGAATGAACTCTGGTACTTGATGGGTCCGGGAATGACCGCCACCAGGAAGGCCATTTCGGCCGGCGTCAGAGCCCGGGGTTCGCAACCGAAATAGCTGCGGGCCGCGGGCCGCAGGCCACGCAGGTCTGGTCCCCATTCGATGATGTTCAGGTAGATCTCGAGGATACGATCCTTGCCGAGCGCCGACTCGAGCAGGAACGTGATCGCCAGTTCCCGCAGCTTGCGACCGAGCTGCTTGTCGCGCGACAGAAACAGGTTCTTGGCCAGCTGCTGAGTGATTGTCGACGCGCCGCGCGCAGCGCCGCCGCGCGACCAGTTGGTGAGCAGCGCGGCGGGTAGTTCGCGCAGGTCGATGCCGCGATGCCCGTAGAAGCCTGTGTCTTCGGCAAGCAGCAGAGTGCGCACAAACAGCGGCGGAACGTCGCGCAGGGCGATGAAGTCGGGGGATGCGAGCGAGACGTCGATAGGGCGGTGCGGCGCAGGTCCGTCATCGGAGCGGAAGATGAAATCGCCGCGCAGGCGCACGATCGCCGGCGGCATCTGGCGCGGCGGCCTGAAGTCGATCTTTTGGCTCACCAAGAGCGAGGCAGGGTCCGCCGGGCGTCCGCGTACACGCACGTCGATCGTGGCCGAGCCAAGATCACGGGCACCGGGGGCCATTCCCAAGCTTTCGGGCAGCGCGAGCCCGGATGTACCCAACAGTTGCGCGAAGTCTAGATGCCGCACGCCGAGTGCGAGATCGACAATTGGATCGGTGTCGAGACCGTGCAGCGCGATCGAGCCCGACAGGGCCGCACCGGCCACCGTCGCGTGGACCTCGGGAATCTCTATCGTGCCCTCGGCCCGGCGCCAAGCGCCATCAAATTGTATGGTCACGTCCGTCGGATCGCCGAGAGGCTCGTCGGCGGCGTTATCCGCCAGCGCCCCCAAGCGCGCACCGTGCGCGCCCATGTCTACGCGGAAACGGAGCGCGTTGGTGCTGGTCTGAATATCCATGCGGCCGTCCGCGATACCACCATCGAGCAGCGGGTGGGCGTCGCGCCGCACGTCTAGCAGGCGGCCGACGTCGAGCCCACGTGCCTCGACGTTCCACGCGCTGCCGACCGGATCCGCGAGCTTGCGGATTGACAGGCCGACCTGTGGCTCAGCCAGCGTGAGCTGGAGGTCCTCGCCGGAAATGCCCGCTATATCCCAGGCAGTGGCCGGCGAGCTGACCCTGACCCCTGCTGGCCCGGTGAGAGTGGCGGCGCGAACTGCGAGTCGCAGGCGGCCGCGCCATGTGGCTGCAATCATGTCGGCATGCAGTCGCACTCCATGACCGAGGTCAAGATCGAATCCCTCCAGTCGCAGCGGTGGCCAGACGCCGACGTGGACCGGCCCGATTCGGGCCACCACGCCATGGCGCACGGCCGCGGACTCGATTCGCGTACGAACCGCGTCCTCGAGCATGGATCTCAGCAACGGCGCGGCGAGGCTTGCGACAAGCGCCGTGGCGATCGCTCCAAGCCACCAGCGTCGCCCGCGGTTTGGAAACTTAAACATCGACGCAAGGATGCCACAGCCCGATCGCGCGCCGGCTGGCGGGCGTCGAGTCGCAGAAGGCCTTGATCAGGTTTGCTTCAATCAGGGTGCACAGGCCCGATGATCGCTTCAATCACGCCCGCGTGGGCACGTTCTGCAAGGGCATTGGCGTCTTTTGCTAGTTACGCTGACCCGCTCTTGAGCCACACTGAAATTGTGAGCTCGGGTCCTGAGAGACACAGCGACCCGGCAAAGCCGAAACCGCATGAAGGGTGACACAAATGAAAACACGTGAAACCACGACTCCAGTAAGAGCCTTTGATCGCGCCTATATCAACGGCCAGTTCGTCACTCCCCATGGGACCCAGGTCGTCGATCTGGTGAACCCGACCGACAACAGGGTCATCGGCAAGGTCACCCTGGCAGATGAAATCGACACCCGAAAAGCTATCGGTGCTGCGAAAGATGCCTTCAACACCTTTTCGCAAAGTAGCAAGGAATACCGGATGGAGCTCCTGCAGCGGCTGCACGACGCCGTGGCCAAGCGAATGGATCAACTCGTTGAAGCGACGGTCGTGGAATACGGCGCACCGCAAGACCGTGCGAAGGGCTCCAACAACCTCGCGGCGAACATTTTCCTGCACTTCAAGAAAGTCCTCGAAGATTTCGACCTCGTCAAAACTGTCGGCACATCCAAGGTCGTGATGGAGCCGGCTGGCGTGGTGGGCATATTTACGCCATGGAATTCGAGCGCCGGCTCGATCGCGATCAAGGTGGCGCCGGCAATCGCTGCCGGATGCACGGTAGTCATCAAGCCAAGCGAGATGAGCGCTATGCAAACGGAAGTGTTGATGGACGCCTTTCATGAAGCCGGGCTGCCTCCTGGCGTCATCAATGTCGTGACGGGCCTCGGCGAGGTCGTCGGCACGGAGTTAGCGAAAAGTCCCGACATTCAGAAAATCGCTTTCACCGGTTCGACACAGATCGGAAAACTGGTCGCCAAGAACTCCCTGGAAACGATGAAGCGCTTGACGCTCGAGCTCGGGGGCAAGTCGCCCAACATCATCCTGGACGACGCCGACCTCTCCACGGCGATCCCCATGGCCATCAATGCCTGCTACCTGAATAATGGGCAGGCCTGCATTGCGGCTTCGCGTCTGATCGTGCCGGAGGACCGACTCGACGAAGTGAAGCGATTGGCCAAGGTGGCCGTCGAAAAAATCAGAACGGGCGATCCGAGGGACAAGGACGTCACCCTCGGCCCATTGGCAAGCACAAAGCAGTACAAGCGCGTGCAGGAGTACATCAAGTCTGGGATCGAGGAAGGTGCGGAGCTCGTCATCGGCGGGGAAGGTCATCCCCAGGGACTTGAAGGTGGGAATTTCGTGAAGCCCACCGTGTTTGCCAACGTTACCCGCGAGATGCGTATCGCGAAAGAAGAAATCTTCGGGCCGGTCCTGTCGATACTGACGTACAAGACGGAAGGTGAGGCCATTGAAATCGCCAATGACACCGAATTCGGCCTCATCGCCTACGTAAGCTCGGCGGACCCGGAAAGAGCCACCCGTGTGGCGCGCAAACTCGCCGCCGGCCGCGTCCTGATCAACACATTAAGTCACGATCCGTTTGCTCCCTTCGGTGGGTTCAAACAATCGGGGATCGGCCGGGAAGGCGGGATCTTCGGCCTGCAGGAATACCTGGAACCGAAAGCGATCATCGGCTAACCGAGGAACGCTCTGACAGCGTGATTGCCTGCAGACGAAACAAGGGCGAGAGAAAAAATGACCGTCCACGTGCCAGACCGCTTCAAAGCTGCGAATGCCTTTTGGATAGGGCTCGGTAAGATCGGACTCACGCCAGCAGCGGTGCTGAGCCAAGCTCGCTTGCCACTGACTGTTTACGACGGCAAGAAGAACCTCGTCACAACGGCGCAATTCTTCGCACTCTGGCGTGCCGTGGGCGAGCTCTCCGCGGATCCGGCCGCGGGCCTGAAAATCGCCACCCAGATCGACGTTGGCAATCGGCCACCGTCAACTATGGCGGCCTATCACGCCCGTGACTACCGGGATGCCCTCACCCGCCTTGCTCGCTTCAAGCAACTGTGTTCGCCCGAGGAACTGCAAATCAAGATGAGCAAGAACGAGTGCGCGATCGAGCCTGTGTGGCTTCACGCGCAAGAGGAAACGCCGCCTTTGTTGACAGACGCCGCCTTCGCCTCCTTCGTCGAGCTCGGCCGCCGCGGCACAGGGCATTGGGTGACGGCGAAAAGGGTCGAGCTGAAGCGCAGAGCGGAGACGACTGCCTTCCACGAAGCCTATTTCAAGAGCCCGATCACGTTCGGAGCGCGACGCAATGCGCTCATCCTGCATGCTACCGATCTCGATCGACCGTTCCATACCTACAACGCCGAGTTGCTTGACATGTTGAATCCGCAGCTCGAACGCGCGCTTGAAGAGCGTCGTGCGCAAAGTTCGATCAGTGAGCAGGTGAAATGGATTCTCAAGCGCCTGCTTGCGGGAAGCCGGCCCGAGATATCGGCCGTGGCTCGCGAGCTCGGGTCGAGCGAACGGACCTTGCAGCGTCGAATCATCGATGACGGCGCAAGCTTCCGGCAGTTGCTTCTCGAGGCGCGGCAGGAACTGGCGCACGAGTACCTCAAGCGGCCGGAGATGGATCTCAAGGAAGTGGCATTTCTGCTCGGCTACGAGGATTCGAATTCTTTCTTTCGAGCTTTTCGAACGTGGGCGGGGACGACACCCTCCCGGTTGAGGGCAGCGCTCCGGCGATCTGAAACTAGGCAATAACGCGAACTCCTCGATTGCCGTGGCCGAGGGCTTCAAGTACGCACGGCTGCGTTTCCAATTCGCGCGCCGGATCAGAATCTCCGCGGCGAGCTGATTGGCTTCTTTCTCGATCTCTTCATCTTCTCAGACCGCTCAAATCGCACGCCGCGGCCATCGACTTACATTCCACCAGGAGCTTCGCTAGCACGCATTTCAATTGAAACAGAGCCCTGGCGACGCGAAATGCCCGCGCACGCGCCTTCCGGCATCCTCACTTGCGCCGCCATGGAACCGCGAACGTCCCAGTCCCAGGAAGCTCGCCCGATCGACCGACTCCGGCTTTGATCGTCTACGAGGAAGACGCGCTGATGCGTGCCCTGCTCGCGGAATGGCTGGCCGAGGCCGGTTACGAGGTGCGCCTCGCAGGGACCTCCGACCCACATCGCACCGATCCCGCTGATCTGCCCACGTTATTTTCAAACCCAGAGCTGTTCGGCAGTACAAGGGAATCTCGGAGCCGCTGTGGTGATACCCCACCGCGCACTCCCGAAAAGCCGCCGTCCCAACCCGACCGTGCTATCTGAGAATGTGGCACATCCCTCGCGGGGTCATCGAGGCAGGGGACCACGCACGAATCATCGACATTGCTCCTCTCAACTCTCGAACGCGGCGGGGTCAGGAGAGCGACAAGCAGCGGGCGCTTGCGGGCTGGCTATCCTTTATCCTTTAAGCGGTTTTGGCGTAAACTTGGCTGAAACTTGGGGCGGATCGGCAAAATGCAGTCTTGGTCGCCGTCGGGTCTCAAAAATATTCCTCACCTTAAGTGGGGTAGCCACCTCGCCCACTTTTTCAACTCAGGCGACCAGCTCCGCGCTGTCCTGGTGCCCTATTTCAAGGCTGGACTGGAGAATCACGAGGTATGCCTTTGGGTGACGGGTCGGGCGTTCAATGCAGAGGAGGCTCGATCCGCGCTACGCACGGCAGTCCCCGACCTGGACGCTCGAGAGCGCGATAAGCAGATCGACATCGCGAACGGCGAGGAATGGTACGGAGCGCGTGAAAAGCTCCGGCCTCATGAGCTGGTCAGCGGGCTCGTGCAGCGGGAGCAGGACGCGCTGGCGCGAGGCTACGCCGGACTTCGTACCAACGGCAATTGCTCCTGGGTATCACCCGGCCAATGGGCGGATTTCCTGGATTACGAAGGGCTGGTTCAGAAGGTCGTTCGCGGCCGGCAGATGATCTGCATGTGTAGCTATTGCGGGGACCAGTTGGGGGCCGGCTCACATCTGGAGGTGATGGATCGCCACGATCTCTCCATGGCGAGCACAAAGCTGTCCCTGCCGCGGCTGCACGCCCCGGATGACCCTGCTGGTGACGAACTCGAGTTCGATGTGCGCGCGTCGCTGGAACGCCAGAAGCAAACATTCGAGCTGGCGATGCTCGCATCGGACATGGGGACCTGGCGTTACACACTGGCCGACAATGTTTGCGTGTACGACGAAAACGCCCAGCGACTTTACGGATTGACCGAAGCGCGCTTCCTGCACGATGACCAAGGAGTGAAGACCAAATTTCACCCCGACGACCTTGAGCTCATGTGGGCACGGGTCGGGAAAGCGCTCGATCCGGCGGGGGACGGCCGTTACGACGTGGAATACCGTGTCAAACAGCGCGACGGTCATTGGAAATGGCTGAGCGCCTGGGGGCTGGTTGAATTCGAAGGTGAGGGCCCGAAAAAAAGGCCGGTTGCCATTGTCGGCGCCAGCCGAGATCTTACCGAGCAGAAGAAAGCCGAGGAGCTGCAACGTCTCCTGCTCAACGAGCTGAACCATCGCGTCAAAAATACGCTGGCCACCATTCAGGCGATCACGGCGCAGACCTTGCGGGCCGCGCGCGATCTGCCCTCCGCGAAAGAGGCTCTGGACCGCCGCATCCGCTCGCTCGCCGACGCCCACGATCTTCTGACGGTGCGCGCTTGGAGCGGTGCGAACTTGACGGATGTCGTGATGCGCGCCTTGGACGCGTTCGCTCCAGCCCAAGTCGAGATATCCGGCTCCGCTATCGAGGTTTCACCAAAGCATGCCCTGTCGCTGTCCCTGGCGCTGCACGAGCTTGCCACCAATGCGACCAAGTACGGTGCGCTCTCCTGCTCCGAAGGCCGCGTGAATGTCCGGTGGGACATACGGGACGGAATGCTTCAGTTGGATTGGGAAGAAGCCGGTGGCCCCCCGGTCGCTCCGCCGACGAAAAAAGGATTCGGCAGCCGCTTGCTCAGGGAACTCGTCACTCGCGACTTGGGCGGGACCGCGAATCTCGTCTACGATATCTCCGGAGTGCGATGTAGTATCACTGCGGCGCTTTGATGCCCCAAAGTCAGGCGCATGAGCTGCACGGCTCATTCGCGCGCCTGCACAGAGGGATCAGTCGCAAGTGCCGCCGACAGAGCAGACGCGAGTTCCGCGATCTGAAACGGCTTTGAAGCGACCGGTCTGGCGCGAAACTTCTCGGGTAGTCCCGCCCGCCCATAGCCGCTCAAAAAAGCAAAAGGGATCCCCTGCTCGGACAGAATCTCCGCAACCCGGAAGACCTCCTTGCCGCGCAAGTTCACATCGAGCAGAGCACACTCGAACCCTCCCGCCAACGCCTTCTCCATCGCAACGTCGAGGTTGTCGGCGCTCGCCGTCACTTCGCACCCCAAGTCCGCGAGCATGTCTTCAACCGACATCGCAACCAGGCCTTCGTCCTCGACTAGAAAAATGCGTACGCCTTCCAGGCCCATCGCCGCTCTCCAGGCTGACGCTATCGCCAAGGGGTGTGAACCGGTACTGCCGATTCAGCTTCGCTCACTCAAGGCAATGCGAAGTTTGCGCTCCAGCTCGTCCATCAGGAAGGGCTTGTTCAGCACCTCATAGCCTTTGAACGTCGGCGGCACTCCGGTCTGGCCGTATCCTGTGCTGAACAGAAACGGCAACTGCCGTCCCCGCAGGACCTCAGCAACCGGGAAGACCAGTTCTCCGGCGAGATTCACATCCAGTACGGCGAAGTCGAAGGATTCATCCGACGCGGCAGTCAACGCCTCAGTGAGGGTCGCAACCGATGCCGCCACCTCGCAGCCTAGTACCTCGAGCATGTCCTCGATGAGCAAGGCGACGCTGCCCTCATCCTCAACCACCAGCGCGCGCAGACCGGCGAGCTCAGGCATTCACCGGCATACCCTTGAGCGGAATGCTCAGCCGGCAGGACAGGCCAGACCGCTCGAAGAGCAGGTCAACCTCGCCACCGAGGTCGCGCTCTATACATCGTTCGATGAAGCGCGTGCCAAAACCTCTCCTGGCAGGCGCCTCCACTGGCGGCCCACCGCGCTCCTGCCAAACGAGTTCCAGCAATGTCCGGTCACTGCCTTCGAGCACCTGCCAAACGAGCGAGAGCTCTCCACCGGCACCAGACAATGCGCCGTACTTCGCGGCGTTGGTTGCCAATTCATTCAACGCCATGGTCAGACTGAGTGCAACCCGCGGATTCAGCGGCACCGGCGGCCCATGAATCTGCAGCCTCTCGTGCGAACCCGTCGCCAGTGACCAGACCACTTCCCGCGCGAGAAAGTCGAGGGGAGCGTCCTCCCAATTCCGCCTCGTCAACAGATCGTGGACTCTTGCCAGCCCGAGCAGTCTCTTCTCATAACGCTTGTTGAAGTCCGCCAGGTCACCCGAATGCCGCGCCGTCTGCAGCGCCAACGATTGCACCGTCGCGAGGGTGTTCTTTACCCGGTGATTCAACTCGTCAACGAGTGTTTTCTGGCGATTCTCGGCCTGTTTGCGCTCCGTGATGTCGACGAGCATGTTGATCGCGCCAATCAGTTTTCCATAGCCGTCGTAGAGGGGAGTTGGATACGGGATGAAGGGCACGAATGTGCCATCGGGCCGTTCAGCCATGGCCTCGACCCCGCGCACCGGCCGTGCCTCCTTCAGGGCCACCGCCATGGGACATAGATCGTGCGGCAGCGGCGCTCCGTCGGCCGTGTATAACCGCCAGGTCACGCACCATTCGTCGCCCAATTGCGGGATGCGGCCGGCCATGTCGATACAAGCCTTATTGAAAAAGGTTATCCGCCCGGTCGCGTCGGTCGTGTAAACAGCCGCCGGCATGGCCTCCAGAAGGTCGCGCATGTGCCGCTCGCTCTCGCGAATGCGATCTTCCATCCGTTTGGACTCGGTCACGTCCTGGAGGATGCGCACACCATAAAGGAATTGTCCCTCTTGATCGCGTACTACCGAACCATGTACGTCGAGGTAAACAATCGTGCCATCGGGCTTGAGGGCTCGTTTGCGGATGGAATAATTACCGAGCTCTCCGCGAATCTGACGGGCATAAAGCGCTGCGTCCTCGCCGCGGTCCTGCTCATGGGTGTAGTCGTGAAAAGTCATGTTAAGGAGCTGCTCTCGCGAGCGGCCGAGCATCTTGCAGAAGGCATCGTTCACGCGCAGCAAGCGACCTGTCGCATCGACCTCGGTTATCCCGACCGTGGCCGCCTCATAGGTCGCGGCCAAACGTTCTTCACTCTCCCGACGCGCGCGCTCGGCTTCATGCAGATGCGTTACATCCATCGTGAAACAGCGTGTGTTGACGAATCTACCGTCCTCGAAACGGACGTTCGACGTTATGAGCACGTGCTTGATCGAGCCGTCCTTGGCACGCAGCCGCGCCGGATAGCGATCGAGCTTTTCGCGGCAGGAGAGTTTCTGGAGGATATCCCCGATGACTGGGGCGTCCACATGGAATTCCGCGATGTGACGGCCGACATACTCCTCGGACCTGAGCCCTAGCAGGTCAAGTTCGGCCTGGTTTGCCCGCTGGATGATGCCTTGGCCACTGACGATATGAAGACCAACGGCGCCGTTTTCAAAGAAATCTTCCAAGTCCCGGCTCTTGCGCTGTATCTCCTGTTCCATCGCCTTGTGCGCCGAGATGTCCTGGAAGCAGTTGATCGCCCCCTGGATGTTGCCGCGGTGATCCTTCAACGCGCGGATGTTCACTAACGCCGTAAAGCGCGAGCCGTCCGGCCGCTCCATCACCACTTCGGCATTTCTGGTGGCCGTGCCGGAGCGGACCGCATCGGCCATCGGACAGTCCTCGTGGCGCAGCGGTGTTCCGTCGAGCAGGAACAAGCGGTGCGAGCCGCAGAAGCGCTCCTTGATCCCGCCTACGTTGGGCGTGCGGCCCCACAGAGCGGCCGCCTCTGAATTGTAGCGAATGAGCCACCCCTCGTGATCGCACAGATAAACCGCGCCTGGAATGGCGTCCAACGCGCTAGCAGCGGCCGATACGAGGGCATCGAATTCGCTGAGCTTACGCGCCCCAATCGGGAATTCTTCGACGTTGGACATGTTCTTGCCGGCCTCTGCCCGCTACGCCCGAGGGATTCTAGCACCCAGCGTTCATGCACCAGCAGGTGCATCGAGCTGTCATGGTCGAGTGTACGACCCCTCGGTGGGGCGCTTTCTTCCTGGAGATCGGCGGTGGCGGCGGATCTCGCGGCGGTGCTTGCCGAGTTCGAGGCCTTCCTGATGCCGCTCGCGCAGTGGACCCGCGCGCCCCACACTGGCTAACCGATTACAACGCCGCCATTTACGCCCGCGGCCCCCGGTGCCAAAGCGCCTGCCCGCCCGCCACCGGTCTGGGCTTTCAAATAACGCTTCAACTCCTCGGCCAGAATAAAGGTGCGCCGCCGTCCTTGTGCATACTGACCTGTCCTTCCTGGATGCGTGAGTACAACGTCGATCGAGACAGCTGTAGGAGCTGCGCCGCCTGCGCGATCGTATCGCGCAGCGGTTGAGGTTGACAACCGGTCATACTGACCTCCGAATGCGTTCCATATGTGTGAAGCGATCCGGCCAACCGCGAGGTCACGCCGCACCGTTGTCTTCAGGCCGTTACCTCGGCCGGCCGGCCGCGTCGTTTGGGCCGGCGCCCGGCAGACTCTTCGCCGCCTCAAACAGCGTGTCCAAATAATCCGCCGAGGCCTGCACCATCTTCCGACGCTCGACGAGGTAGTCGGCGTAGTGGTAGGCGGGCCGCACATCGTTCTGCTCGATGTGCGCGCTGCCGCTCCATGGCATCGCGATTCAACCCTGCTCATTGAGCAAGGTGAAGGCCATAGCGCGGAACCTATGTGGCGTGATGACGTGGCTCTGATAACCCAAGCGTCGAAGCGCCGCGTTCAGGGTGTTGTCACTCATCGGCCGCTCGAACGTGCGCTCGCTCGGAAAGACATATCGGCCGCGAACGGTGAGCGGTTGGATGTCACCTTCATGCGCTCGGCCGGGATCCGCCACTCGCACTTGTCTAAATCAAACTCACTCCACGCAGGCGAGCAGTTCCAACGGTTGCAGGCCCGGGATCGGGGTCTCGCCGAGCCAGGGGAAGATGTAGGTCTCCGGGCGCCTTAAGATCTTGCCGCCGTGACTCTCCGCCCAAACGGGGAGAACTTGGCATACTACTCGCGCGCCACGCATTCGATCGTTTGAATCGTCGGCAGCGCCTTCAAATTTTCGATCGCACGGCGTGCGAGCGCGGGATCGGTGCCGGCGACCAGCTGCGCGCACTGCGACAGTTGCTACCACTGCGCATTTGGCGCGCAAGCGAAGCAACATTTTCGTCGATTGAGCCTGGGCCAGCGCACGGTCGCACGCGACCGTGTGCTGAGCGCGGCATTGACGACTCAACTACATCTTTGGTAAAGGACGAAGATGTTCTACGCCAAATGCGCTATGCGGATACCCCAGGCGTGAAGCGCGTCAACAGGTTCTCTTAGTAATGCTGACGGCGTTCTTGGCGCTGGGATGCGCGCATACGGTGCCGCTGAAGGTATATGGTCGGCTGCCTTCTGTGGAGGACATCGTGCTTTCGCCCGATGGGACCCGGCTTGCTTTATAGTGGCCAGGGGGCGGAATCGAACCACCGACACGCGGCTGCGAACGGCGGAGATTGACCCTCTACTAACTTTCGCGAGCGCGCGCTTCCGGGAGCTCCGATTAGGTCTTCTGCTTCTCGGCAGCCTCGCGAGCGTCTTCGAGCTGCCTCCAGTTCGGCGCGTACTTCAGTGCCTCGACGTACTTCGCGAGCGCCTTTTTAGGCTTACCCTGCTTCACGAGCACATCGCCCCATACTTTCAGCGGATCGGCCCAGTGCGGACCGCTCCGGTTCGCGTCCTCGAGCTTCGCCCGTCGTTCGCGAGATCGCCGTGCTTTAGGAAGGCGACGCCCCAGGAGTAGTACGCCGCGGGCAAATCCGGCGCGAGCGCGACGGCCTCGGCATACGCCTTCTGTGCCCCGGGCCAGTCGCCGCGGCCGTCGAGAATGTCGGCACGAAACCGGTAGCAGTCCACAAAGGTGCCACCGGTCCTGATAACCGCGTCGGCCTTGTCGGGATGTCCTGCGGCTTCTTCGGCCGGCGCAACCCAGCAGTTATAGCCGGGGTTGTTGGAGGACACCGCGGGATCGGCATAGGCATGACCGAATGCCTCCATCTCGGTCGCAGCTATAGCCGCATCGCCGGCCTCGGTCGCCAACCGGCCGCGCACAAAGTGAGCTATCGCGGCGATGGTCGGATCGTGTGGGTCTTCCTTAATCGTCTTGAGCGCCAGGTCGGCGGCTTCCGGATCATGCAGCCGGGCCTGGATGTCGGCGATAACAGCCCCGGCTGTGGCAACTGCGTTTCCCGCCCCGCCAGCGGTTTCGGCGTCGGCCACAGTCTCATCCATCCACGCCTGGAGGTTCCACGTGAGGTAGTCCCAGTTCTGGTACTGAATATCGGGCGCTCGGCCCGGGCGACCACCGGCGACTTTGCGCATGTCCTCACCGGCCCGCCAGGCGCCCTCCTCGTCGCCCAGAATCATGAGGGCATTCATGACGTTGCTGTGGGCGATCCAAAAGTCCGGTTGGAGTTTCACGGCCGCGCGAAGAAGCGCGAGCGCCTCGCGTGTCGAGCCGCCGGTGCTTTCGATCGCATTGGCCCAGGCACTGAGGAGACAGGCCGCTCCACGGGGTCGGCGCTCGCGAACGTCGTCCGGCAGAACGCAATCGCCTCCTCGTAGCGCTCCACGTTCTGAGATAGGCGGCCCACCGTGCCGGCTGAGATTGCGAGTAGACGTACTCGGCCGACTCGACCGTGAGCTTCTCTAGCTCCGTGGCCGAGCCGCTGAAAGTCTTTGGTGGCACACCGTTTCCGCGGACCGTAAGCGCAAGACCCCCCGCAGCGGTCTCGATGAGATCCCCGTCGATGTGCACGTCATGCCCGAATCGCGCCTTAAGCAGGCGCGACAGCTCGCCTAGGGAAATACCGGTCTCCGCCACCGCGAGTTTCACCTCGCCTGCCCAGGCGTTAGACAGGTCGCGTTGTCGCGGCTCGGTACAGGGTGGCGTTCTGCAGTTTATTGAGTTCGTCGAGGATCCGCCCGGCGACCACTTTGCCGGTAAGGCCGCGAGCGGCAAGTCCAGGTGGCGCATCGAAGGGCTCAACGACGACACTGCGCGAGCTGAATGCGTCGTGCAGCATGACCGCGACGCCAAAGCCGATGACAGTTGCGACAAGCGCAATGAACACCTG